>NZ_CM178746.1:2410000-2833116 GCF_058683555.1 Vagococcus sp. QWL-13 | reverse complement strand
CTTTTCATTTTATTTGCGAAAAGCCTGCTGTAAAAAACAGCAGAGCTAGAAAAAGCAGTAGTTAAATTAAGAGAGGAGAAATTTAGAATGCCTAGAGAATTTTCGTTGGAAAAAACTCGTAACATTGGTATTATGGCCCACATCGATGCCGGTAAGACAACGACGACCGAACGTATTTTGTACTATACTGGTAAAATCCATAAGATTGGGGAGACTCATGATGGAGCTTCTCAAATGGACTGGATGGAGCAGGAGCAAGAGCGTGGAATTACAATCACGTCTGCTGCTACTACCGCTCAATGGAAAGGGCATCGTATAAATATTATCGACACACCGGGACACGTAGACTTTACAGTTGAAGTGGAGCGCTCTCTGCGCGTGTTGGACGGTGCAGTAACGGTATTGGATGCTCAGTCAGGTGTTGAACCGCAAACAGAAACTGTTTGGCGTCAGGCGACCACTTATGGTGTGCCCCGTATCGTATTCATCAACAAAATGGATAAGGTCGGCGCAGACTTCTTGTACTCAGTAAGTACATTACATGACCGTTTGCAAGCAAATGCTCATCCCGTTCAATTGCCGATTGGTGCAGAAGACGATTTTGTCGGCATCATCGACTTGATCGAGATGGAAGCAACCATGTACGGAAATGACTTGGGAACAGAAAATACAATCGGTGCGATTCCGGCTGAGTATGAAGAACAAGCTCAAGAATGGCGCGAAAAATTAGTGGAAGCTGTGGCTGAAACTGATGAAGATTTGATGATGAAGTATTTAGAAGGGGAAGACATTTCTAAAGATGAGTTGAAAGCGGCGATTCGTCGTGCAACTATCGCAGTTGACTTTTTCCCTGTGTTCTGCGGAACAGCCTTCAAAAACAAAGGTGTCCAGCTGCTGTTGGACGGTGCTATTGATTACTTGCCTGCACCAATCGATATTGCAGCTATCACAGGAATCAATCCTGATACAGAAGCAGAAGAAGAGCGTGAATCTTCTGATGAAGCGCCATTTTCTGCTTTAGCATTTAAGGTCATGACTGACCCGTTTGTTGGACGTTTGACATTCTTCCGCGTATACTCCGGTGTATTGGAATCCGGTTCGTACGTAAAGAATGCCACAAAAGGCAAGCGCGAACGTGTGGGACGTATCTTGCAGATGCACGCCAACACACGTAAAGAAATCACTGAAGTTTACGCTGGAGATATCGCTGCAGCTGTTGGATTGAAAGATACAACAACTGGAGATTCATTGTGTGATGAGAAACATCCTATCATCCTTGAATCTATGGAGTTTCCTGAGCCGGTTATCGAAGTTGCGATCGAACCAAAATCGAAAGCTGACCAAGATAAGATGGGTATCGCGTTACAAAAACTTTCAGAAGAAGACCCAACGTTCCGTGCATCAACTAATGCCGAAACAGGGGAAACGATTATTGCCGGAATGGGAGAACTTCACTTAGATGTTCTTGTAGACCGGATGCGTCGTGAATTTAAAGTTGAAGCTAACGTCGGAGCGCCTCAAGTATCCTACCGTGAAACATTTAGAGCCCCTCTTACACAAGCTGAAGGTAAATTTATCCGTCAGTCTGGTGGTAAAGGTCAATATGGACACGTTTGGGTCGAATTCACACCGAATGAAGAAGGTGCCGGATTTGAATTTGAGAACGCGATTGTCGGAGGAGTTGTTCCTCGAGAATATATCCCGGCGGTTGAAGCTGGACTTGAAGCAGCAATGGAGAACGGTATATTGGCCGGCTATCCGTTAGTGGATATCAAAGCCAAATTATATGATGGTTCTTACCATGATGTAGACTCAAGTGAGACGGCTTTCCGTGTCGCTGCCTCTATGGCATTGCGTGCAGCTTCTAAAAAAGCAAACCCTGTAATCCTGGAGCCGATCATGGCTGTAGAAGTTGTGATCCCGGAAGACTATCTAGGAGATATCATGGGACATGTCACTGCTCGTCGCGGACGGGTTGAGGGCATGGAAGCCCGCACCGGTGGCACTCAAGTAGTTAAGGCAATGGTGCCTCTATCTGAAATGTTCGGATACGCAACAACATTGCGTTCAGCAACACAAGGACGCGGTGTCTTTACAATGGTATTTGACCACTATGAAGACGTTCCGAAATCTATTCAGGAAGAAATCATCAAGAAACATGGCGGTTCTGCTGAATAGACATTAAGACTGTTCATTTTGTAGAAAATCATGTAAACTAACAGTGAGATTAAAATCCCGGTATCAGGCCGGGAGATTTATCAAAAATATTAATTATATTTTCTAGGAGGATTATTTTAAAATGGCTAAAGAAAAATTTGACCGTTCTAAACCACACGTAAATATTGGTACAATCGGACACGTTGACCATGGTAAAACAACATTATCAGCTGCTATCGCAACTGTATTATCTAAATCTTTAGGTGGAGAAGCTAAAGGTTACGATGAAATCGACAACGCTCCAGAAGAAAAAGAACGTGGAATTACAATCAGTACTTCCCATATCGAGTATGAAACTGCTAATCGTCACTATGCTCACGTTGACTGCCCAGGACACGCGGACTACGTTAAGAACATGATTACAGGTGCTGCTCAAATGGACGGAGCAATCCTTGTTGTTTCAGCTGCAGACGGCCCAATGCCGCAAACTCGCGAGCACATCCTATTGTCTCGTAACGTTGGTGTACCATACATCGTTGTGTTCTTGAACAAAATGGATATGGTTGACGACGAAGAGTTGTTAGAATTAGTTGAAATGGAAGTTCGTGACTTGCTGTCTGAGTATGATTTCCCAGGAGATGATACACCAATCATTGCAGGTTCAGCTCTAAAAGCTTTAGAAGGCGACGCTGACTACGAACAAAAAATCTTGGACTTGATGGAAGCTGTTGATGCTTACATCCCAACACCAGAACGTGACACTGACAAACCATTCATGATGCCTGTTGAGGACGTGTTCTCAATCACAGGTCGTGGAACAGTTGCTACAGGACGTGTTGAGCGTGGATCTGTAAAAGTCGGTGACGAAGTTGAAATCATCGGTATTGCTGAAGAAACAAGCAAAACAACTGTTACAGGTGTTGAAATGTTCCGTAAATTATTGGATTATGCAGAAGCAGGAGACAACATCGGAGCATTGCTTCGTGGCGTATCCCGTGACGACATCCAACGTGGACAAGTCTTGGCAAAACCAGGAACAATCACACCACATACTAAATTTAACGCTGAAGTTTACGTATTGAGCAAAGAAGAAGGCGGACGTCATACTCCATTCTTTGGAAACTACCGTCCACAATTCTACTTCCGTACAACTGACGTTACAGGTGTTATCGAGTTGCCAGAAGGCACTGAAATGGTTATGCCTGGTGATAACGTAACAATTGACGTCGAATTGATCCACCCGATCGCTATCGAAGAAGGAACTCGTTTCTCAATTCGTGAAGGCGGACGTACAGTAGGATCTGGCGTTGTTACGACTATCATTGCTTAATGTAACGTCTGACTAAAAATCACAGACATTAGATTTTGTAAGTTGTAAAATATAAAAGGTGCAAACAACATGAAAATGATGCTTGCACCTTTTTTTATCGGCACTTCGTCAAGTCGGGTGGCTGGAGATGAAATCAAAGGCAACTATCGAAACGAGTTAAATAAATTGCTGGTTCATCATATAGAAAGTTTTTAAATCACCTGATTTTCATGAGAAAATGTTTTCATTTGAAACGAGCAAAAAAATATCTTGAAAACATTGCAATTAAGACGGAAAATACTGGTTTTAAGATGAAAAAAGCTTGCAATCGCCCTTTGTATTGTGTATAATTTCAAGGGTGCTGTGTTCAGACAAACACATCACGGATAGGGGCTCAGGAGAAAACCTATCAGGCTGGGAAACGAAAGGTTGCGACACGCCCGGAAGAGTTGCCATGGAAGGTCGTGGCGGATATTTTCGTGGAGCTATGTCTAATTTTTAAAATAGGCGAAGGAGGGAAAAAAATGGCAAAGCAAAAAATTCGTATTCGTTTAAAAGCGTATGAACATCGTATTTTAGATCAGTCTGCAGAGAAAATTGTAGAAACGGCAAAAAGAACAGGAGCTGACATCTCAGGTCCGATTCCATTGCCAACGGAACGTTCAGTGTATACAGTGATTCGTGCAACGCATAAATACAAAGATTCACGCGAGCAGTTTGAAATGCGAACTCACAAACGTCTAATCGACATTGTGAACCCTACACCAAAGACAGTGGATGCTTTAATGAAGCTTGACCTGCCAAGCGGTGTAAATATTGAGATTAAATTATAAAAAAATTAAGATGATGGAGGTGTACTCATGACCAAAGGAATCTTAGGAACAAAAGTAGGTATGACGCAAATTTTTACAGACATCGGCGAATTAATTCCAGTTACAGTAATCGAAGCTGCGCCAAACGTTGTTTTACAAGTTAAAACAAACGAAACGGACGGTTACGAAGCTGTGCAACTTGGTTTTCAAGACAAACGTGAAATTTTAGCGAACAAACCTGCGAAAGGTCATGTTGCTAAAGCAAAAGCAACTCCTAAGCGCTTCATTAGAGAGTTTAAAGATGTTGAGCTGGGAGAATACGAAGTAGGACAGGAAGTAACGGTAGATGTTTTCCAAGCTGGTGACATCGTAAACGTAACAGGTACAACGAAGGGTAAAGGATACCAAGGGGTTATCAAACGCCATGGTCAAGCACGTGGGCCAATGAGCCACGGTTCCCGCTACCATCGTCGTCCTGGGTCAATGGGTCCAGTCGATCCGAATCGCGTATTTAAAAATAAAAAATTAGCCGGCCAAATGGGTGGCGACCGTGTGACTATCCAAAACTTGGAAGTTGTGCGTGTGGATCCTGAAAAAAATGTTATCTTGATCAAAGGTAATGTGCCAGGCTCTAAAAAATCGTTAGTTCAAATTCAGCAGTCAGCAAGAACTGCTAAATAATTGTCGAAGAGAGGAGGAACTAAGGAATGACAACTGTAGCATTATTCAAACAAGATGGTACAAAAAATGGTGAAGTGGAATTGAATGACTCCATTTTTGGTATCGAACCAAATGAAAGTGTCGTATATGATGCAATTATTATGCAACGTGCTTCTCTAAGACAAGGAACACATGCAGTGAAAAATCGCAGTGCGGTTCGCGGCGGTGGTCGCAAGCCTTGGCGTCAAAAAGGAACAGGCCGTGCCCGTCAAGGGTCCATCCGTTCACCACAATGGCGTGGAGGAGGCATTGTTTTCGGACCAACACCACGTTCATACGGCTACAAGCTTCCTAGAAAAGTTCGTCGATTAGCAATTCGTTCAGTTTTATCTGAGAAAGTTGCTCAAAATAATCTGGTAGTAGTAGATGCATTGACATTTGATGCACCTAAAACAAAAGACTTCAAAGAGGTCTTATCTAACTTAGAAGTAACAACAAAAGTGTTGTTAGTCTTGGAAGAAGGCAATGATTTCGCTGCACTATCTGCTCGTAATCTGCCAAATGTTTCTATCGTATCAGCTGGAAATGTCAGTGTCTTGGATGTTGTATCCAACGACAAAATGCTGATGACTCAAGCTGCCCTTACTCAATTAGAGGAGGTGCTTGCATAATGGAATTATTTGATGTCATTAAAAAACCAGTAATCACTGAAGCTTCTATGTTGGCAATGGACGAGAAAAAATATACGTTCGACGTAGATACTCGTGCCAATAAAACATTAGTGAAACAAGCGGTTGAAGCAGCGTTTGATGTGAAAGTGAAAAGTGTCAACATTATGAATGTCAAACCAAAATTAAAACGCATGGGTCGTTACGCCGGATATACAAACAAACGTCGTAAAGCAATCGTGACTCTAACAGAAGATTCAAAAGAAATTCAATTATTTGATGGTGAATAACCTCAAGTAAGCTGCTAATTTTTAAAGTAGGAGGGAATATACGTGGCGATTAAAAAGTATAAACCAACCACGAATGGCCGTCGTAATATGACATCCCTAGATTTTTCTGAAATTACAACAACTAAACCGGAAAAATCTTTATTGCAATCATCAAAAAACAATGCTGGTCGCAATAACATGGGACGTATTACTGTACGTCACCACGGTGGTGGACATAAACGTCAATATCGTTTGATCGATTTCAAACGTAACAAAGACAATATCGTAGCAACGGTTAAAACAATCGAATACGATCCAAACAGAACAGCAAACATCGCGTTGATTCACTACGAAGACGGTGTGAAAGGTTATATCTTAGCACCAAAAGGTTTGCAAGTTGGAGATAAAGTTGTTTCCGGACCGGAAGCAGACATAAAATTGGGCAACACACTGCCGCTTGAAAACATTCCAGTGGGTACAGTGGTGCACAACATTGAAATGAAACCAGGAAAAGGCGGACAATTGATCCGTTCTGCCGGGACCAAAGCACAAGTGTTAGGTAAAGAGGGCAAATACGTTTTAGTTCGATTGAACTCAGGGGAAGTCCGCATGATTTTGGGAACTTGCCGTGCAACTATCGGTGCAGTAGGAAACGAACAGCATGAATTGATCAATATTGGTAAAGCCGGACGCAGTCGTTGGTTGAGAAAACGCCCAACAGTGCGTGGTAGTGTCATGAACCCTAATGATCACCCACACGGTGGTGGGGAAGGTAAGGCTCCAATCGGTATGCCTTCACCAATGACACCTTGGGGCAAACCGACATTAGGTTACAAGACTCGTAAGAAATCCAAAAATGATAAATTAATCGTTCGTCGTCGTAAAACGAAATAAAATGATTTAATCAATCGCGAATTTTGAGAGGAGGTTCACCATGGGTCGCAGTTTGAAGAAAGGTCCTTTTTGTGACGATCATCTAATGAAGAAAGTATTGGAGCAAAAAGATTTATCAAAGAAAAAAGTAATCAAGACATGGTCTCGCCGTTCTACAATTTTCCCAAATTTTGTAGGTTATACTATTGCAGTATATGATGGCAGAAAGCATGTTCCTGTATATATTCAAGAAGATATGGTTGGGCACAAATTAGGTGAATTTGCACCAACTAGAACATTCCGTGGTCACTCAGGTGATGACAAAAAAACAGGTCGTTAATTATTGAGGGGAGGAATTGCAGATGACTGAACAAATCACTTCAGCAAGAGCAACTGCTAATACAGTTCGCACTTCACCTCGTAAAGCACGCTTAGTAATCGACTTGATTAGAGGTAAAAGTGTGGCGGAAGCAATTTCAATTTTGAAATACACGCCAAATAAAGCAGCGACATTGATCGAAAAAGTATTGATGTCAGCAGTAGCGAATGCAGAAAACAATTATGATTTAGATGTTGAAAATTTGGTTGTATCTGAAGCGTTTGTGAACGAAGGACCAACGATGAAACGTTTCCGTCCACGTGCCAAAGGATCAGCTTCACCAATCAACAAAAGAACAAGTCATATTACAGTAGTAGTGACTGAGAAATAAGGAGGGACAATCAGTGGGTCAAAAAGTAAATCCAACGGGTCTGCGTGTCGGGATCATCCGCGACTGGGATGCAAAATGGTATGCTGAAAAAGAGTATGCTGAATACTTACATGAAGACTTGAGAATTCGCAAGTATATTGCGGAGAACCTTGCTGATGCCGCAGTTTCAACGGTTGAAATCGAACGTGCCGCTAACCGCGTGAACGTGTCGATCCATACAGCTAAACCAGGTATGGTCATTGGTAAAGGCGGATCAGAGGTTGAAAAATTACGTAAAAAGTTAAATGCGCTAACTGGTAAAAGAGTGCATATCAATATTATAGAAATCAAAAAACCTGATTTGGATGCTAAACTAGTCGGTGAAGGAATCGCACGTCAACTGGAAAATCGTGTGGCTTTCCGCCGTGCTCAAAAACAAGCAATCCAACGGACCATGAGAGCCGGTGCTCAAGGAATCAAAACATTGGTCTCTGGACGTTTGAACGGAGCAGACATTGCAAGATCAGAAGGCTATTCAGAAGGAACAGTGCCACTTCATACCTTGCGTGCAGACATTGACTATGCATGGGAAGAAGCAGATACAACATACGGAAAACTAGGAGTTAAAGTGTGGATTTATCGCGGAGAAATCCTTCCAGAAGCGAAAAACACTGAGAAAGGAGGGAAATAAACATGTTAGTACCTAAACGTGTAAAATACCGTCGTGAGTTTAGAGGCAAAATGCGCGGCGAAGCCAAAGGCGGCAAAGATGTTTCTTTTGGTGAGTACGGTTTGCAGGCTTTAGATTCTCAATGGATTACAAACAGACAAATTGAAGCGGCTCGTATTGCGATGACTCGTTATATGAAACGTGGCGGGAAAGTATGGATCAAAATTTTCCCTCATAAATCTTATACAGCCAAAGCCATCGGAGTTCGTATGGGTTCTGGTAAAGGGGCACCTGAAGGTTGGGTAGCACCTGTTAAACGTGGGAAAATCATGTTTGAAGTTGCCGGTGTCGATGAAGCGACTGCTCGTGAAGCATTGCGTCTAGCTGCACATAAACTGCCGGTAAGAAGCAAATTTGTAAAACGTGAAGAAATGGGTGGTGAATCGAATGAAAGTTAATGAAATCAAAGAACTAACCACTGCCGAAATGCTTGAAAAAGAAAAGGAATTTAAAGAAGAACTGTTCAACTTGAGATTCCAGCTGGCTACAGGTCAACTTGAAGATACGTCACGTATTAAGAAAGTACGTCAATCGATTGCACGCATCAAAACAGTTTTGCGAGCACAAGAAAAGTAATAATGGAAGGAGGCCATACGTATGACTGAAAGAAATGAGCGTAAAGTTTACCAAGGACGTGTTATTTCAGACAAAATGGACAAAACCATTACAGTTGTTGTTGAAACAAGAAAGACACATAAAGTTTATGGTAAACGAGTAAAATATTCTAAGAAATACAAAGCACACGATGAAAATAATGTTGCTAAAACAGGCGATATCGTGAAAATTATGGAAACTCGTCCATTATCCGCTACTAAACGTTTTCGTTTGTTAGAGGTTGTAGAAGAAGCAGTTATCATCTAAGCGAGATTTTCCTATAGATTGTAAGTTGAAATCTGAAAGGAGGATACTATAGTGATCCAAACAGAAAGTCGTTTAAAAGTGGCTGACAACTCAGGTGCAAGAGAAGTCTTAGCAATTAAAGTACTGGGCGGTTCCGGGCGTAACAATGCAAACATAGGCGATGTGATTGTTGCTTCGGTTAAACAAGCAACGCCAGGCGGAGTTGTTAAAAAAGGTGATATTGTCAAAGCAGTTATTGTAAGGACAAAATCAGGAGCTCGTCGTCCGGACGGTTCATATATCAAATTTGATGAAAATGCGTGTGTGATTATCCGGGATGATAAGAGTCCGCGTGGTACTCGTATCTTTGGACCGGTTGCTCGTGAATTACGTGATAGTAACTTCATGAAAATCATTTCATTAGCACCAGAAGTATTATAATTTATAGCTATCCAAAGGAGGTGCGAGACAAAATGTTCGTAAAAAAAGGCGATAAAGTCAAAGTTCTTACTGGAAAAGATAAGGACAAAGAAGGCATCGTATTAACTGTATTCCCTAAAAATAACCGTGTCATCGTTGAAGGGGTCAATGTGGTGAAGAAGCACCAGAAGCCAAGCGCTGCTGCTCCTCAGGGAGGCATCGTTGAAACTGAGAGCTCTATCCATGCATCCAATGTGATGGTCATCGATCCATCAACAGGTGAACCAACAAGAGTTGGTCATAAAGTGGTTGACGGGAAAAAAGTTCGTGTGTCTAAAAAAACTGGTGAAGTTTTAGATAAGTAAAAGTATTGAAAGGAGGGACCAACGGAAAATGAACCGCCTGAAAGAAAAATACATTAATGAAGTTACTCCGTCTTTAATGGAGAAATTTAATTATAAATCTGTTATGCAAGCACCGAAAGTTGAGAAAATCGTGATCAACATGGGTGTAGGTGATGCTGTCGCTAACGCGAAGAATTTAGATAAAGCAGTGGAAGAACTCACACTGATCTCAGGACAAAAACCTGTAATCACAAAAGCAAGAAAATCAATTGCCGGTTTCAGATTGCGTGAAGGAATGCCGATCGGCTGTAAAGTAACTTTACGCGGAGAAAGAATGTACGAATTCTTGGATAAACTAGTCAATGTTTCCTTGCCGCGTGTACGAGATTTCCATGGTGCCAGCAAAAAATCATTTGATGGTCGTGGAAACTACACTCTGGGTGTTAAAGAACAATTAATATTCCCAGAAGTCGATTACGATTTAGTCGATAAAGTACGTGGAATGGATATTGTGATTGTAACCACCGCTAACACTGATGAAGAATCACGTGAACTGTTGTCGTTACTTGGAATGCCATTCCAAAAATAATTAAAGGAGGCGAACTACGTGGCCAAAAAATCAATGATTGCTAAAAACAAACGTCCGGCGAAATTCTCCACACAGGAATATACACGCTGTGAACGTTGTGGTCGTCCACATTCAGTTTATCGTAAATTTAAACTTTGCCGTATTTGCTTCCGCGAACTTGCCCATAAGGGACAAATTCCCGGCGTGAAGAAAGCAAGCTGGTAAACTTAATCCTAAGTGAAGGATCTCTATTCTAAGAAAAACATTCGAAGGAATAGCGGATACCGGAGCTACAAGTAGAGAAGGAGGTACATAATTCAATGGTCATGACAGATCCAATTGCAGATTTTCTAACACGCATTCGTAATGCAAACATGGTAAAACATGAAATGTTAGAAGTACCTGCATCAAAAATTAAACATGATATCGCCAATATCCTTAAAAATGAAGGATTTATCCGCGATGTTGAATATATTGAAGATGATAAGCAAGGCATCATTCGGGTTTTCATGAAATACGGCCGTAATGACGAACGTGTTATCACAAACTTAAAACGTATTTCTAAACCGGGACTTAGAGCCTACGTAAAAGCTGAAGAAGTGCCAAAAGTTTTAAATGGACTTGGCATAGCGATTATTTCTACTTCTGAAGGTGTCATCACAGACAAAGAAGCTAGAGAGCGCAATGTCGGCGGAGAAGTATTAGCTTACGTTTGGTAATTGCAAGAAAGTATAAGGAGGTGTCTTGAGTGAGCCGTATTGGTAAGAAACCAATTATTATCCCTGCTGGCGTGACTGTCACACAGAATGGGGAAGAAGTGACTGTAAAAGGTCCTAATGGAGAATTGACTCGTGAATTTGTATCAAACATTGCCATTAAGATTGAAGAAAATGAAGTAACGTTGACACGTGAAAACGATGAAAAAGAAAGTCGTTCATTGCATGGGACAATGCGTTCTAATTTGGATAACATGATCACTGGTGTAAGCAAAGGGTTTGAAAAACAACTTGAGCTGATCGGGGTCGGATACCGTGCCCAAATGCAAGGTAAAAAACTTGTGCTTAATGTCGGCTATTCTCATCCAGTTGAGTTCGAATCACCTGAAGGAATTACGATTGAGGTGCCAACAAACACACAAGTGATTATAAAAGGTGCGAACAAAGAGCATGTTGGAGAATTAGCAGCAAACATCCGCGGTGTACGTCCGCCAGAGCCGTATAAAGGCAAAGGAATCCGCTACGTTGGCGAATACGTAAGACGTAAAGAAGGTAAGACAGGTAAGTAATTCATACTTACGACTAAATTAATTATGAGGTGACAATTGTGATTTCAAAACCAGATAAAAACACAACGCGTCAGAAAAGACATAAACGCGTACGTAAAAATCTTTCTGGTACTGCTGAGTGCCCACGCTTAAATGTATTTCGTTCAAATACAAACATCTACGCTCAATTGATTGATGACGTAGCGGGTGTGACGCTAGCAAGTGCCTCTACCTTAGATAAAGAAATTTCAGGTGGAAACAAAACTGAACAAGCTGCAGCAGTTGGTGCATTAGTAGCAAAACGTGCAGTTGACAAAGGGTATACAAAAGTAGTCTTTGACCGTGGGGGTTACCTTTACCATGGCCGTGTGGCAGCATTGGCTGATGCAGCACGCGAAAACGGACTAGAATTTTAAGAAAAGGAGGAATACCATTCATGGCTTATATCGATCCAAAAGGATTTGAACTAGAAGACCGTGTTGTTGCTATCAACCGTGTCACTAAAGTTGTCAAGGGCGGCCGTCGTCTGCGTTTCGCTGCTTTAGTGGTAGTGGGTGACAGAAATGGACACGTTGGTTTCGGTACAGGGAAAGCACAAGAAGTACCGGAAGCGATTCGTAAAGCAATTGAAAATGCAAAGAAAAATCTAATTGAAGTACCAATGGTAGGTTCAACCATTCCTCATGAAGTCATTGGCGTTTACAGTGGTGGACGTACATTGATCAAACCAGCAGTTGCGGGTTCAGGAGTTGCCGCTGGGGGACCAGTTCGTGCGGTCTTGGAGCTTGCAGGTATTGCTGATGTGACTAGCAAGTCGTTGGGATGCAACACACCGATCAACGTTATTCGTGCGACGATGGAAGGTCTGTCTCGCTTGAAACGTGCTGAAGAGGTAGCTGAACTTCGCGGCAAAACTGTAGAAGAAATTTTAGGATAAAAGGAGGACTATGTAATGTCTCAAGTAAAAATTACATTAAAACGCAGCGTTATCGGACGTCCTCAAAACCAAAAAGATACAGTCAAAGCATTGGGCTTAGGCAAACTGAACAGTTTTGTTGTCAAACCGGACAATCAAGCGATTCAAGGGATGATCAATACTGTATCACATTTAGTGGACGTTGAAGAAGTTTAAGACAACTAATGAAACTAATAAAGAGGAGGTGCCGATAGTATGAAGCTTAATGAGTTACAACCCACAGAAGGATCAAGACATGTGCGTAATCGGGTTGGACGCGGAACATCATCCGGAAATGGTAAAACATCCGGTAGAGGACAAAAAGGACAAAAATCTCGCTCAGGCGGTGGTGTACGCTTAGGCTTTGAAGGTGGGCAAACACCATTATTCCAAAGATTGCCGAAACGCGGATTCACCAATATCAACCGCAAAGAGTATGCTGTGGTCAACTTGGACGTGTTAGAAAAATTCGAAAACGGTACAGAAGTAACACCAGCATTGCTTGTTGAGTCTGGCATTATTAAAGACGAAAAAGCAGGGATCAAAGTTTTAGCTAACGGAGCATTAACTAAGAAATTAACAGTCAAAGCTGCTAAATTTTCTAAAAGTGCTCAAGAAGCTATTGAATCAGCTGGCGGTTCAATCGAGGTGATCTAATGTTTAGACTATTGAAAGATGCGTTCAAAGTAAAAGATATCCGTAATCGCATTTTATTTACGCTTTTTATCTTGTTCGCTTTTCGTTTAGGAGCTCATATATCCGTTCCTGGAGTCAATGTAAAAGCATTAGCAGAACTTAGTGAGAACCCGCTGTTCAGCATGATTAACACGGTAAGCGGTAGTGCCATGCAAAACTTCTCATTATTTGCTATGGGAGTTTCGCCTTACATTACCTCATCCATCGTGATTCAACTATTGCAGATGGATATCGTGCCGAAATTTGTTGAGTGGTCCAAACAGGGAGAAGTCGGTCGCCGGAAATTAAATCAGGCTACACGTTATTTAACGTTGGCAATGGGCTTTATCCAGTCCATTGCGTTAACAACCGGATTTAATCAATTCGCAGGCCAGAGTTTCCTGTATGACACAGGTGTGAAAACTTATGTCACCATTGGAATTATTTTAACCTCAGGAACCATGCTTTTGACTTGGTTGGGAGAGCAAATTTCAGAAAAAGGCATCGGCAATGGTGTCTCCATGATTATCTTTGCCGGAATCATTTCCAGATTGCCTTCAGGGATTATGACTCTGGTGGAAGATAGATTTATCAACATCGGATCTGAAGATCTGTGGAAATCTGCGATTTTTACCCTTGTATTGCTGATTGCGGTGTTTGCTATTATTACGTTTGTCACGTATTTTAACCAAGCGGAACGTAAAATACCGATTCAGTATACCAAACGAGTGGCAGGTGCTCCTCAAAGCAGTTATTTGCCATTGAAAGTGAATGCAGCGGGAGTTATCCCGGTGATTTTTGCCAGCTCGATTATTACGACGCCAGGCCAAATTTTGCAGTTTGTTGCAAAAAATCACAGTGCAGCCGGCTGGTACCAAGTATTAAAAGAAATTTTTGATTATTCAACACTTTTGGGAGGCACTTTGTATGCCGTCCTAATCATAGCGTTCACCTTTTTCTATGCTTTTGTTCAGGTCAATCCTGAAAAGGTAGCAGAAAATTTACAAAAACAAGGAAGCTATATTCCGAGTGTACGTCCAGGAAAAGGAACTGAAGACTATCTCTCAACTGTATTGATGCATTTGAGTGTGGCAGGTTCATTATTCCTGACAGCAGTGGCCATTTTGCCGATTGTCGCACAAAATCTTTTCAAACTGCCGACAGCTATTGGTTTGGGAGGCACAAGTTTGTTAATTGCGATAGGTGTAGCCTTGGAAACTGCAAAACAATTAGAAGGCTTACTGATGAAGCGTCAGTACACAGGCTTCATCGCTGAGTAAGAGCATGTGTTGGGGCAAATGACCTCAGCACTACTCTCGAACTTGCTAGGAGGATAAACCGATATGAATCTCATTATAATGGGTTTACCAGGCGCTGGAAAAGGCACACAGGCAGAAAGAATCATCGATGCCTATCACATTCCGCAGATTTCGACTGGAGATATGTTTCGTGAAGCAATAAAAAATCAAACAGCTCTAGGTGTGGAAGCCAAGTCTTATATCGACAAAGGCGAGCTTGTTCCAGACGATGTGACCAATGGTATTGTGAAAGAACGTCTTAATCAAAAAGATACTGATAAAGGCTTTTTGCTGGACGGATTTCCACGGACTATTGACCAAAGTAATGCTTTAGAAGAAATAATGTCAGACTTAGGCAAAAAAATCGATGCTGTCATCAACATCCATGTGGAAGAAAGTATCTTAATAGACCGTTTAGCTGGTCGTTTTATTTGTAGAGATTGCGGAGCGACTTATCACAAATTGAATCATCCGCCAAAAGTTGAAGGGACATGTGACCGTTGCGGCGGCCACGATTTCTATCAGCGGGAGGATGACAAGCCGGAGATTGTTAAAAATCGTTTGGCTGTCAATGTCAGAGACAGTGCCCCAATCGTAGAATACTATAAAGAAAAAGGTCTTCTCCATACAATCGACGGAAATCGCGAGATAGAGGCTGTATTCAAAGATGTGCAAAAAATCATCAACAGTCTTTAAAACTTCAAGCCAAGAAAGTAACTGTTATACTTGTGGCTCTGTTTTTAACACATGTTTATGTCGTTAAATGCCCTGCGAGTCCACTTTTAAATAAAGTGACTTTATGTTATAATTGGTGGGTTGAGGCGTTATAAATCAAGGCCAGAGTGCCGGAGCGGTTTTTATCGTACGATGATGACAAACAAGTAATAAGGAGGTACTCAGAATGGCAAAAGAAGATGTGATTGAAATTGAAGGAACAGTTGTTGATACTTTGCCGAATGCGATGTTTAAAGTAGAATTGGAAAATGGCCATGAAGTGTTAGCTCACGTGTCCGGGAAAATCAGAATGCATTACATTCGAATTCTTCCAGGAGACCGGGTGACCGTCGAATTGTCTCCATATGATTTGACACGAGGCCGTATCACCTACCGCTTTAAATAGTGCACTCCGTAAAATCAAGGAGGTATAATCATGAAAGTAAGACCATCAGTAAAACCAATTTGTGAAAAATGCAAAGTAATTCGCCGCAAAGGTCGGGTTATGGTTATTTGCGAAAATCCAAAACATAAACAACGCCAAGGATAATAGGAGGTGTAGCATAAATGGCTCGTATTGCAGGAGTAGATATTCCTCGTGATAAACGCGTGGTTATTTCACTTACATATATTTTCGGTATCGGTAAAAACACTGCTCAAAAAGTGTTGGCTGATGCTGGAGTTTCAGAGGACATCCGTGTCCGGGAATTAACCAATGATCAATTAGATAAAATCCGTGCAGAAGTAGATAAACTAAAAATCGAAGGTGATTTGCGCCGTGAAGTGAACTTGAACATCAAACGTTTGATGGAAATCGGTTCATACCGTGGTATCCGTCATCGTCGTGGGTTGCCTACTCGTGGACAAAACACAAAAAATAATGCACGTACTCGTAAAGGCCCAGCTCGTGCTATCGCTGGCAAGAAAAAATAAATCAGTTGTGAAGGAGGTTAGAACTTCATGGTAGCAAAAAAAGTTAGCAAGAAACGTCGTGTGAAAAAGAATATCGAATCTGGGATTGCTCATATTCATTCAACTTTTAACAACTCGATCGTGATGATAACAGATGTTCATGGAAATGCCATTTCATGGTCGTCTGCAGGTGCTCTAGGTTTCAAAGGCAGTAAAAAATCAACGCCATTTGCAGCCCAAATGGCAGCTGAGGCAGCGGCTAAAACTGCTATGGAACATGGTTTGAAAACTGTTGATGTGACAGTTAAAGGCCCTGGTTCAGGTCGTGAAGCTGCAATTCGTTCATTACAAGCAACAGGTTTAGAAGTGACAGCAATTCGTGATGTCACTCCAGTGCCTCATAATGGATGCCGCCCTCCAAAACGCCGTCGTGTTTAATGCGCGTCTTTCATTTTGAGTTTAAGCTTAAATGCGTCATTGAACGTGACACTTTTCGTTTTGAAAGGGGTATAGATAAGAATGATTGAATTTGAAAAACCACGGATCACAAAAATTGATGAGGATAGAGATTATGGCAAGTTCGTCATTGAACCGCTTGAAAGAGGTTATGGGACTACGTTAGGTAATTCTCTTCGTCGTATTTTACTTTCTTCACTACCGGGGGCTGCGATTACCAGCTTGCAGATTGATGGTGTTCTTCATGAATTTTCCACTGTAAAAGGTGTAAAAGAAGATGTGACACAAATCATTTTGAACATTAAAGGTTTGGCAATGAAGCTCTACAGTGAAGAAGAAAAATCCCTTGAAATAGATGTTACTGGACCTGCAATCGTCACTGCGGGTGATATCATTGTAGACAGTGATGTTGAAATTTTGAATAAAGATTTATATATCTGCAATGTTGCAGAAGGCGCATCTTTGCATGCCCGACTGGTTGTAAAACCTGGTCGCGGTTATGTGCAAGCTGATGACAATAAACATGAAGATATGCCGATAGGTGTTTTGCCAGTTGATTCGATTTACACACCGGTTCGCCGAGTGAATTATCAAGTGGAAAATACACGTGTTGGACGTCGTGATGATTTTGACAAACTGACTTTGGAAGTGTGGACAGATGGTTCCATCATGCCGCAAGAATCCATTAGTTTGGCTGCCAAAATATTGACCGAGCATCTGGACATCTTTGTCAACCTGACTGATGAAGCAAAAAATGCGGAAATCATGGTTGAAAAAGAAGAAACTCAAAAAGAGAAAATGCTCGAAATGACTATCGAAGAGTTGGATCTTTCCGTTCGTTCATATAACTGCTTGAAGAGAGCAGGAATCAATACTGTTCAGGAATTGACCAACAAGTCTGAGGCAGAAATGATCAAAGTCCGTAATTTGGGACGGAAATCATTGGATGAAGTCAAATTCAAACTAAGTGAATTGGAATTGGCCCTGCGTCAAGATGATTAAAAATTTTAAATAAACAGACCGCTATTTCAAAAATAACTTCGTTTTAGAATAGAGGAGACTAAACCTTTTATAGATAAAGGAGGGAATTAACATGAGTTATCGTAAATTAGGTCGTACAGGCAGTCAGCGTAAAGCAATGTTGCGAGATTTGACTACAGACTTGATTATCAATGAAAAAATCGTAACGACTGAAGCGCGTGCGAAAGAAGTACGTTCTACAGCGGAAAAGATGATCACTTTAGGTAAGCGTGGAGATTTGCATGCTCGTCGTCGTGCGGCAGCATTTGTAAGAAATGAGATTGCTGACGTTAGAGAAGAGAATGAAGAAATCGTCATTGAAACAGCTTTACAAAAACTGTTCAACGATATCGCTCCTCGTTATGCTGAGCGTAACGGCGGATATACACGCATTTTAAAAACTGAACCACGCCGCGGTGATGCCGCTCAAATGGTTATTTTAGAACTTGTCTAATAAAAAAACTATACCATCACTTTATTGATGATTTATTTAGAGTGTTATGATGTTGGAATGAAGCTTGTTTTCATTTCCTAGTCTAGCTCGTGGTGGCTACTCTCCGACTTCCTTTCAGGGGTTGGAGAGGCAGCGCTCATCATATGAAGTGTTTTTTTGTCGTTATTTTTAAAATTTAGCCGGGTGGTTAAAGAGTGTTTGCGATTTGGACTCACTAAGAAAAAACTAATTTTCAAAGTGGGTAAGGAGTTATTTTAGAACAATGTTGTCTTAAACTGTTTTACTCTGCTGTCGAATCGTTTATTTCGTTGAATTTTTCCTTGATTTTTGTTACTGTTAATGGTGTGATGTTAGATAATGAATTTATGTTAAGCTAACAAGGTGTAGCTTCTTTTTTTTACCATTTTTTAGTATATAATAGGAGACAGGAATTTTTATAAATTGTGAGGCTAATATGAAACCAATAATAAAGCTAGAAAACGTTAGTTATACTTATCAACAAGATGGCGGTCGGCCGGCATTGAAAAATATCAACTTGGATGTCTATCCAGGGGAGTGGCTGGCAATCATCGGTCACAACGGTTCCGGGAAATCAACGTTAGCAAAGACGATTAACGGCTTGCTTGTCCCTCAAGAGGGTACTGTGGAAGTCGCAGGAATGCTCATGAATGAAGAAAATGTTTGGGAAATCCGCCGTAAAATCGGTATGGTATTTCAAAATCCCGACAACCAGTTTGTGGGCGCAACAGTGGAAGACGATGTGGCTTTTGGTTTGGAAAATCAGGGAGTCCCTAGAGACGAGATGTTGAAAATCGTCAAAGAGTCGCTTGAACAAGTGCGTATGTGGGATTTTTATGATAAAGAACCTGTCCGCTTGTCTGGCGGACAAAAACAGCGGGTGGCGATTGCCGGTGTGGTGGCACTGAGCCCGGACGTGATTATTTTGGACGAGGCAACGAGCATGCTGGATCCGAAGGGACGTCTGGAAGTGATTTCCACGATTCAAAAATTGCGTGAAGAAAAAAAATTAACAGTGATTTCGATTACCCATGATATTGACGAAGCAGCTAATGCGACTCGCGTCTTAGTGATACGTCAGGGAGAAGTTTATCGTGAGGGACTGCCGGAAGAAATATTTTCTTCAGGTGAAGTGCTGGTTGAAATGGGGCTGGACTTGCCCTTTCCGGAAAAATTAAAAATCGAGATGGACAAACAAGGTTTAAAAATACCTGAAGAATATATGTCAGAAGAAAGGATGATTGATTGGCTATGGACATCCAGTTTGAAAAAGTAGGATTTATTTATCAGCCAAACACTCCTTTTCAGCAGCGGGCTTTGACGGATATCGATCTTACGATAAAATCCGGCTCTTACACAGCGATTGTGGGGCACACAGGCAGTGGGAAATCTACGTTGCTGCAACATTTGAATGCATTGGTCAAGCCTACGGAAGGCATCGTAAGAATCGGAGATCGGGTCATCACTCCTGAAACCAGTAATAAAAACTTGAAAGATATCCGCCAAAAAGTCGGCATTGTTTTTCAGTTTCCTGAGGCACAGCTGTTTGAAGAAACAGTGGCAAAAGATATTGGCTTTGGTCCGAAAAATTTTGGGCGCTCCGAAGAGGAAATTGAAAAAATCGTCAGAGACGTGCTTGGTTTAGTTGGTTTGGATGAAAGTTATCTGGAGCGTTCGCCTTTTGAACTCTCCGGCGGGCAGATGCGCCGCGTGGCTATTGCCGGTGTATTGGCGATGCAGCCGTCGGTTCTTGTACTGGATGAACCCACAGCCGGGTTGGACCCGCAAGGACGGCAAGAGATGCTGGAGATGTTCGACCGGTTGCATAAGGACCGGGGCATGACAGTGGTCCTAGTGACCCATATGATGGATGACGTGGCTGATTATGCTGACTATGTCATAGTGTTGGCGAAGGGGCAGGTTATCAAACAAGGAGCACCTCGGGATGTTTTTTCTGATATCCAGTGGCTGGAAGAAAAACAATTGGGGGTGCCTAAAGCGACCCGTTTTGCAAATAAGTTACGCAGTAAAGGAATGGTATTTGACCAAATGCCGTTGACGACAGAAGAATTGGTAGATGCCTTGAAAAAGTATGAAGCAGGTGATTCGAAATGATGAATAAGTTAATCCTTGGTCGTTATATCCCCGGAGATTCGATTGTTCACCGGATGGATCCGCGGGCCAAACTGGTCAGCAGCTTTTACTTTATCGGTATTATATTTTTATGTAATAATATGCCTTCTTTTGCAGTGATGGGGGCGTTCACCATTTTTGCCATTCTGCTATCAAAAGTCAATCTCTCATTCTTTCTCAAAGGGGTTCGTCCTTTGATTTGGCTGATTTTATTTACTGTGATTTTACAGTTGTTCTTTACTCAAGGGGGACAGGTCTACTGGAGTTGGGGGATTATTTCCATCACCGAGGCCGGTGTGTTGAATGCTTTTTATATTTTTTGCCGGTTCGTGCTGATTATTTTTATGTCTACCTTGCTGACGTTGACCACACCGCCGTTGTCTTTGTCGGATGCCATAGAATCTCTGTTGCGTCCTCTCAAGGCAGTGAAATTTCCTGCACATGAAATTTCTTTGATGCTGTCGATTGCTTTACGTTTCGTCCCAACTTTGATGGACGAGACAGAAAAAATCATGAATGCCCAGCGTGCCCGTGGGGTGGATTTTGGCGAAGGGAATTTGATGGATAAGATGCGCGCCATTGTTCCGCTGTTGATTCCGCTGTTTGTCAGCAGCTTCAACCGGGCAGAGGAATTGGCGACGGCTATGGAAGCCCGCGGATATCAAGGGGGCGAAGGACGGACCAAGTACCGCCAATTAAAGTGGCGTTTGAAAGACACTTTGTGTATTTTATCCTACGGGTTGTTGACTGTTGCTTTGTTATGGGCAAGAAATTAGATAAGAAGCGATCTATTGCAAGCTGCTCTTAAACGTGAAAACATGGTTGGACGTTTCGAGGCAGGAAGCTTTTGATAGATGCGCTTTTTTTATGTGAAAAGAGGGAAAAGATGGTCAGGTATAAGGCAGTGATTGCTTACGACGGGACGAATTACAGCGGTTTTCAGACACAAGAAAACGGATATACGGTCCAAGCGGCATTGGAGAAGACATTGCAGAAACTCAATAGCGGTCAAAAAGTGACTATCCATGCTTCCGGAAGGACAGATGCCGGTGTCCATGCGTGGGGCCAAGTGATTCATTTTGATTTGCCGCAGGAGAGGGAGCCGGAAAAATTACGTCATGCTCTAGATACACAGACGCCTAGTGATATTGCAGTCCGCTCATTGGAAAAAACGACAGATGATTTCCATGCCCGCTACGATGCAACAGAAAAAACTTATCAATATCGGTTGGATATAGCTCGTTCGCGGGTGCCGTTCAAGCGGCGCTATGCTGCGTTTTATCCCTACACAAGGGCACTGGATGTAGAGTTAATGCAACAAGGGATTGCTGATGTGGTAGGAACTCATGACTTTACTGCATTTTGTGCTGCCGGAAGTTCAGTGGAGAATCGTGTGCGGACGATTATTGAAGCGTCGGTGACATTAGACGAGAAGAATCAGGAGCTGCTCTTTGTTTTTAGGGGTACAGGTTTTTTGTATAAAATGGTCCGTATCCTAGTGGGCACCTTGCTGAAAGTGGGGCAAGGGAGATTGCCGGCGGATACGATCCGAAAGGCCCTAGAAACAGGTGATAAAAAGTTCGTGGGCCCGACAGCTCATCCGGAAGGCTTGTATTTAATGGAAGTGAGATATGATAAAAAATAATTGGCAAAGGGTGAAAAAACATTGACTTTATGCCGTTTAAGGGGTATTATGGTTAATGGTATTGTTTGCCCCACGATGAGCCCCGGAAACTTATTGTGTTTGTCAAACATTTAGATGAAAATTGGAGGAAAAAAAGTGCGTACAACATATATGGCCAAAACTGGCGAAGTAGAACGTAAATGGTACGTAGTAGACGCAACAGATGTCCCAATGGGTCGTCTTTCAACAATCGTTGCTTCTGTTCTGCGTGGTAAAAATAAACCAACATTCACTCCTCATGTGGATACAGGTGATTTTGTCATTGTTATCAACGCTGACAAGGTTAAATTAACAGGTAACAAAGCAAGTGATAAGATGTATCACCATCATACAGGTTTCCCAGGTGGTTTGAAGTCTATCTCAGCTGGTGAATTGAGAGATAAAAATTCTCGTCGCTTAATTGAAACATCAATCAAAGGGATGCTTCCTAAAAATACTTTGGGACGCCAGCAGCTGTCTAAATTGCATGTGTACGGTGGAGCGGAACATCCACACGCAGCACAGCAACCAGAAGTCTTAGACATTACAAACCTAATTTAAGGAGGGAAATTCATTGGCTAAAGTACAATATTTCGGCACAGGCCGTCGTAAAAGATCAGTTGCTCGCGTGCGTTTAGTACCAGGAACTGGAAAAATCACTATGAACGATAAAGATATTGAAGAATATATTCCACATGCTGACTTGCGTGAAGTGGTTAACCAACCATTCGCTGCAACTGCAACAAAAGGTGCGTATGACGTATTAGTCAACGTACATGGCGGAGGCTATGCTGGACAAGCAGGCGCTACTCGTCACGGAATCGCTCGTGCATTGCTTGAAGTTGATCCTGACTTCCGTGCACCATTAAAACAAGCTGGTTTGCTGACACGTGACTCACGTATGGTTGAGCGTAAAAAACCAGGTAAGAAAAAAGCTCGTAAGAGTTCACAATTTTCAAAACGTTAATCACGATTTTTCTTCGAGATTACGAGATACGAGAATCACTGGTGGAAGCTTTGCTGAGCAGAGTAGCCTTGGTAAAAAATCAACAAGTCAAGACACTTTCCAAAATTTGGGAAGTGTCTTTTTAGATATTTTTTTATTTTTTCTCAAATAGGACTGATGAGTAAGCACCAAAATGCTCAGTAGCTATTAAGCGGTCATGAACGAAATTTCATGGCTGAAGCTCAATAAAAAAAATTGAAACATGGGATTACGAGCTACCTATTCTCTTCAGATGGTCTTTGAGATATAATCTAGATTAGAAAGCCTTGATAGGGAGAGGGAAAATATGATTATAAATCCTACTAAAAAAACGCAGCCGCTTTTTTCAGCATTACCAAAGGCGGAAAACATACCTTTGGCGAAGTTGTTTTCTCAACGTAATCTATTTTTTTCGTGGGAAGCTAATTATTATAATGACCATCGCAAGAAAATTTTGGTGTTGGTCAACGGACTGACGTTAGCTCCAGTTGTTTTAGCGGATATCAATGCCAAAAATAAAAAAGAATTGGCAGTTTATATCCTTGAGGGAATCCGTGAAGTGTTTAAGCAGGCAGGGGTGTCATCTCAAAAAATCAAGCGATATTTTGAATTGGCTGGAGAAATTCAGGTCAGTAAAGGGTTCGACCGTTCGCTTATTTCTGTTACCAATATGTTTATCCGTATGGCTCAGGGGACAACGATCAAAGATCCCGCAATCGTTCAAAAGGAACTGATAAATCGGCTATTAGAAGTCCCAATCAGCACTATTGCTTATGCCTCTCCTCAAGAAGCTATCCTCCAAGTATTTGAAGGAGAACTCGTCATTCATCCTGTTAGTGAAGCGGATATTGACCAGCTAAAAGATAAAATACAGCATACGGCCACTCAGTCTTGGAAGGACTTTAGTCATTGGGAAAAATATGAAAGCTGTGATTGGTTCGAGGACTATGAAAAAATTGCTGAAGAAATTATGCAAAATAACCAGCTTGTACTTGAAGGGTTTCAACGCTATTTGAAGGATGGACTAGGACTTAGTGATAAGGTTGTGCGAAAACATCTGGGAAATGTCCAGTTTTTCATTGATGATTATTTGTTGTATTATGGACTGCACACCTCCACCACTGATTTTTCTGATACGAAAAGTTTTTTGGCCGATTTTTTCCCAAGGAAAGCTTTGTGGGCAAGTGCTTCTGAAGTCAAAAGTTCGGGCAGTGCTTTGAAAAAATTCTATACGTTTTTATCTGTGGCTGGGGTTATCGATCAAGCTCAGCTCAAGGAGGTTAAAGAGTTTATTTCAGAAGGAAGAGAAGAAGGACTGGACACTTTGGAGATGATGGATGATTTTGAAGATTTTTTTTAGAAAATTTTAGTTTATACAAAAAAATACTAGGTTGTAAAAGTATAAATGGTTTTGCAACTTGCAGTATTTGATTATGTTTTGGCTGAAAAACTGGAATTGTTTTTACGTTCGCTTTTGCTGATTATTTTCAGAACTGCGAAGTCGCCTGTGAAGGCGAGCGCTAATAAACGTTGGACTCAAAACGCATCAAAAATGTTTCGTCAAAATTCAAGAATAGGTGGTACTCTGCTTGACTTTTTTATCTTTTTCATTCGCCCAGCTTAATTTGACAAATGAAATTTCGAAATAAAATACTAGTTTTAGAAAACTTTGTATTCAACTGACATCCAGAAATTTTGGTTCAAATTGGTTCAACTGTAATCAATTTCTATCCTTTTCTACCAGTCTTAGACCAGTTCCAGAACTACTAAACGTTGATATAAAGGGATTCTTACGGATAGAGAAGTATCAAATTACTAACTGCCCCTTTTCAAAACGTTAATCGTTGTTATATCAACGGTTCAAAGACACTTTCCAAAATTTGGAAAGTGTCTTTTTTTCGTTGTAGTGGTAAAAAAGATACTGATATTTTTTAATATAACTAAGCAAAAAAATGCAGATTGCAAGGTCTTATCACATCTTTTCGTAGAAATCAGCTTAGAAGGTAATTACAAAATAGCTAGATATCTAAATGGCGTTTGAATTGACAGAATATTCAATTTTCTACTTGAAAAGTATTATACTAGCGTGTCAATTGAGTTGTTTTTATATAATTTTTTTTCTGCAATATATCTAGCTAATTTTTCGAATTCGTAGTTTTTGGGATAAGGATTTAGATAATATACAGGCGCATGATTATTATTGTAAAAATAATCTGTGATAATTAAGTCAGGTTTTTGATTGATGAACTCAACAACTTCAACATTATATGGCAACAAAGCGGCTAGTTTTTTTTCTATATATTTTTTTTCTTCGAAACCATAACTACTTAAAATAAGAAGTTTGATTGAGTAGTAGTTATCAATCAATAAAGGACAAAAAATGATGTAAAGTTGTTCACTTGAGATATGAGTTTGATTTATTACATCGTCGGGAAGTTCCGAGATGAATTTTTTATAGTTATTCGTATTATAAATGTTTCCGTGTAAATCTATAAGAGAGCCAAATATACGTTGTTTATTTTTTAAGCTCATAAGGTTTATTATCAAATAAAAATAGTCATCTGGGTTTAAATGTAAGTGAAATGTATTAATTATTTCAATAATCAAATCATTACAAACTTTAAAATCTATTGTTTTCGTTAACTCAGTAGTTAGATAGGAATTGGAACCCGATGTGACTCTTTTTCCTGTGATAGTCCATGTATTAATAAAAAAGTATAAGAAAGTCAGTTCTTTTGTTAAGTTTTCTTCCGAGATGGACTTATCATAGAATTTTTCCAAAATATTAAAAAATGACGTTGGATTATTTAATTTATTCGCTGAATAAAAATAATCAGGTTCTTTTTTTATAAAGCATTTATATTTTGCTCTGATAATTGAAATGTTTAAAATTAACGCAAGATTATCTAATTTCATCTGTGAAGGTGAGACGACATTAGATTCGTAGACGAAGTCTAGATGGCAAATATCGAGTGTTAAAAAAGTTTGTTCACCGCTATGTTTGAATAAAACAAAAAAAAAGTATCTGATTTTTTCTTCTGGTCCCGCTAATACAAACTGTTTATTACGTTTTAAAATATGAATATCAAATTTTAAAAGTATGTCTTTTAGCTCTCGCCACATTCGTGAAATAGTTGTAAAACTAATATTATTGTTAATCGAATATTTTCTTAATGAAATATATTTATTGTAGAATAAATCTTTTGCCAATTTAAATTTGATGCTTTTGGTTAAATAAAAATTGAGGAAAGGTTCTGTGGAAAAATTAATTCCTTTAGAAATCTCTTTACTATTCCTTCTAATCAATAGATCCGGATTATCAACTTCATGCAAAATCTCATCAATCAGTAATGCTAATTTTAATTCGGACATATTGAGTTGGTGCGAAAGTTCTTCTAATAGAAAATCATCATATTCTGAATTATTTATATGGATGAGCAATTTATATTTCTCATGATCTTTTCTTTCTAGTATTTCATACATAATAATTTAATCCTCCATTTTATTTCTTCTTTCTACATTATAAAGATATAAAAAAAAAAAATATGTCTTTAATATACATAAAAAAACAAAAAAAAGGAATAAAATTTGTGTGAAATTTAGCCCTTTTAGACAAAAATCATTAAATCTATTAAAAGCACCTTAAAAAACATGCGTTCTACGTGTAAAACATGTTTTTTTTTGTTTGAAAATACGAATAACAAGAAATGTTTTCTTTTATAAAAATGATAGTATTAAATATATTCTATAAAAAGGTGATTATATATGATGAAAAAACGATTATTAACTATGCTAATTGTAGTTTGTATTTTTTCCTTTTCCCAGTCAGTACTAGCAGATGAGACTACTCCATCCGGAACCTATAGTGTGACTCCGATATTATCTAAAAATCAAACAAATGATGTGGAAGGTTTTTTTGATATAAAGTGGCAGCCAGGAAAGGAAGAGCAGATAGGGGTAAGAATCTCCAATAAAACCAATGAAGAAAAATCATATAATATTTTAGTAACTAAAGCAGAAACGAATGTAAATCAGATAATTGATTATAGCAACAATAACGATTCAGAATTGCCTACGAAATTTAAGATTAAAAAACAAGTAAGTTTTCCACAAACAGTTAATCTTAAAGCAAATGAAAGTAAAGTAATTGAAGGGATGGTAGCTTTCTCAAGTGATGATTTTAATGGAATATTAATGGGAGGGATTAATATTTCTGAGAATACCGATAACACACAAAAAAATAGCGGCATTAGCAATGTTGTTGTTTACAATATTCCAATCGTGTTAAGAGGGAATATCGATGAACGACCAGTTCCGATAATTGAGTTTGGCAAGTTGAACTTGGAGGAATCATTGACTAATACCATGGTGTTAAATGTTCCTATTAGAAATTTAGGTCCCAACTTGTTAAATAAAGTTAGTTTCGATTCAAAAGTATTTAATAAAAATAAAGAGATGGTAGAAAAAAGAAATGTTGTATTTGATGTAACTCCGGAGACGATTTTTGATTATCAAATACCGTTAAGTGAAGAGTATAAACCGGGAGAGTATACACTTAATTTAGTCATGACTCATAAAAATGCTGGAACTTGGGAGTTTAATCAATCATTTACCGTGACAGATAAAGATTCAAAAAAAATAAACGTAGTGAAAAAAGAGAAACGTAACAGTTGGATGATAATAGTGAGTTTGATAATTTTAGCTTTGCTATTAACAATATTCTGGCAGCTCTCTAAAAAACAAAAAAGGAGAGAGGATCTATGAAAAAAAAACTCTATTTTGTTGCAGGATTGCTATTAATTTCATTTTTTTCTGTTCCTACGAAAACCTATGCAGGTGTTGATGAAAAACTATATTCTGAGACTGAAGCATTGAACAAATCAGATTTTAATAATATGGCTGTATGGTTCCCAATTTTTAGAGAATACGATGAAGATAGAAAGTGGGGAAATGTTGGTTCAGTAAAATATATGTGGAAGAGGAGTTTGGATGGAACCTATCCTAATATTCTCACGCGTGGAAGACAAGTTTTAGGAAATAATGTTGGAGATATAGTTGTTTATGAATTTACTAACAAACCTCCATATAATGATGGTAATAATGGTACCGGAGTGACGGCATCAGGTGATTTTTGGTTAGGATATGCATGGGCAATGGCATCAGGTAAATTTCAAACGAATAAAACTTTTTATAGTGATGATGGTCAGATAAGCATAAATATTCAAACGAGAAAGACAAATGATACAAGCAGACTACCTAAGTATACTATTACATTAAAAAGAGAAGCAGAACGAAATGGGGGCAACTATTCAAACTTGATGTTTAGTCTTTATGGGTTGCAGTCACAGTATGATTTTTATGATTCTTCGACATATAAATATAATGGTCTATTGGGTAGTACTGATGTCAAACTTAAAAATAAATACCACTTATTAAGTGAAACAAGGCAAACTGCTACACCACTTAGGTATGATTTTTCGGGTTGGATAAAGCAACAAAGTTTAGGAGTATTATCTTCAGATAATCTTCATACGGGATTATCAGGGCATGTTGAAGAAGAGGATCCGTGGAAGCCTGGACAAGGAGTCACTCAATTTGTTGATGAAAAAGGGATGAGCTACGAGGCAAATGAAGCTATAAAAGTAGGTTTATTGAAGGTAACAGGAGATGTTAATTTGGAAGTACCTGGTGTATATCCAGTCAAGTACACATACACATATATCAATGACCTAGAAGAAGAAGAGACCATTGAAACTACAACAGATGTCAAAGTAGATGGTACGTGGATTGAAAGCAAGTATTCAGAAGACGAAGTGACACTCTATACAGGAGAGGCTTTTGATTACAATGACTTGGTAAAGATTACTGATGAAAAAGGGGCACCAGTTGATTTTAATGAATCATTACATCTAAAAAATTCCAATTTAGAAGTCAAAGATGGTGTGTTAGTTTCGCCACCTGGAAATTATCAAGTAACATTTAGTGTGGCATTACCGTGGAAAGCAGGATCAACAAGAGAAATCACCATGAACTTAAAAGTAGTTGGGAATAGCTTAAGCTTGAACGTTCCTAGCAATATCAACTTTGGTTCGTATAAACTGGGAGATCCCAATACAACTCTATCTTGGCCTAGTGATCAACCTATAATAGTGGATGATGGAAGAAAAGTTAAGGGACCATGGGAACTATACGCTAAACTAATAGAAACATCTAACGAGGACTATTCCCAATGTTTATTAATGAATAAAAAAGCTATATCAGATTTGATTCCTATATATGTTAGTTTGGGTGATAAGGAAAAGACAATTATTAATGAAAGTTGGGATGCACAAACGGGAATAATAGTTGAGTACGGTGCTGTACAAGAACCTCGAGTAGACAGTGGTGTTATTGAATGGCTCCTTTCTCCTTCAACTAAGGAGGTTTCTGAATAGTGATAAAAAAGATGTTTTTATTATTAATTTTAACAGTTGCCTGGATAAGTTTCATATTTCCTTCAAATGTTTCAGCAGCGACCTCTTTAGTTAATATTGAAGTGATAGACGATAGTGTTGATATAGAAAACAAGGGTCAGAATGCTAATATACAACATCTTGAAAAAAAATTACCTCAAATGGGAGAAAGGAAAAATTATTTTAGCGTTGCTGGGGTGATAATCATTTTTCTGATTTTGTGCATTAGAAAAAGAAGAAAAATATACAGAGGTTTGTTACTAATGGGGATAGGGTTACTTACGTTCCCTTCTTTGGGGTATGCCGAAAGAAATGAAACAAACGTGAGTGCACAGATTGTGGCAGGAGAAATGGCGCTGCTAGTTGAAACCGATATAGTTAATCGCTCGGTAAAGTTATCAGAAGCAGGTTCCACTATTGGTATAGGACAATTGGTTTTGACTATTAGAGATTTTTCGGGTAGTAACGATGGCTGGAAATTGTTAGTTTCAACCACAGATTATGATAAACAAAAAAACTATTTTCATTTAACAGTAGAAAACCAATTAATAACGAGCGATTTTTCAACTGTTTATGAAAGTAAAAACAAAAAAGAAAAAATTAGTTTGCAAACCAATATCAGTTTATCAAATTCAGTTAAAGCTGGATTTTATAATACAACCTTAGTATGGCATTTAGAACCTAAGGTACAAAACAAAATATTAGAATAGGAAGTGTAGGAACAATGAAAAAAATAATGATAGGTGCGGTGTTAAGTGGTGGATTAGTGATGGGTGGCTATGGTCATACTGTTGAAGCATCAACAACTGATGTTAATGCAAATGTTACTGCTGGAGAGACAACATTTACTGTAGACCAAACACTTGATTTTGGTGAACAGTCTTTAGCAGAAAAAATTGTTTTCCCTCAAAAATCAATTAATTATAATGTGGTTGATTATAGTGGTAATGATAAAGGATATACTGTAAATGTAGCTATTACTGCTTCAAATGAACATGCGAAACTAGCTATTCAAGGAGTTCAACTCTCACCAGTTGCTTCAGAAGTTATTAACGCTGCTTCGTTAGCATTTGGTGAAAATCCAAACGTTTTTACTGCTGATTTAGAGTTATCAGGAGTACAAGAGATTAGTAATTATTCAGAAACTATTACATGGTCTTTCCAAAAAGCTACTGGCGAAGTAGCAGAATAATTCGATAATGCTAACCTCCTCTTATTATTAAAGAATGAGGAGGTTGCTTCCTTATATACTGTAAATGTATGAGAAGGGATTAAAAATGAAAAAAATAATTTTTACAGTTGGTTTAGTCATAATGTTGATGAATCTAGGTATTACAAAAGTAGAGGCGGAGACTACAACTGTTAATTCTTCAGTAGTGGCAGGAGATACAACATTTACAGTAGATGATTTTTTAGATTTTGGGGAACAACCACTGTCAAATAAAATTGTATTTCCTAGAAAAATAGTAGGTTGTACAGTTATTGATTACAGTGGAAATAATCTGGGGTTTACGGCTACTGCTGCGATTAGTCAAACAAGTGAGTTTGAAAAGTTGGTCATTACAAGTGTATATGAAGATGGACGTCAAGAAAGTCATCAACTATCAACCACACCAGTTGAAGTTTTTAATAAAAGTGAATTGGGATTTGGCATAACTAAAGGTGGTTTTTATGCGGATTTAGAATTAATGGGAATTGAGAAAACAGGCAATTTTTCTGATGGGATTACATGGGTATTCCAAAAAAATACCGCAGATATAAGAGAATGATTTTTTGAATCATATTATTATCTTCATTCAATTAATTTGTTAAGTTGGGTAATGATAGATGAGCTTCTATGAATTGCTGAATAATAATATGACCAGTGGAATGTTGATATACCAATGTTTTCTTTTTTAAAAATGTGATAAAACCGTTTTTGTTTAATCAAATGAGAAGGAAGCTCGTGAGAGTTCCCAATACTTAAAATGTTAATCACGATTTTCCTTCGAGATTACAAGATACGAGAATCACTGTTGGAAGCTTTGTTAGTCAAAGCAGATTCATCAACAAATCATCAAAAAGACATTTTCCAAAATTTGGAAAGTGTCTTTTTAAGCATATATTATTTCAATAAAAATCTAGCAATAGTTTACTTTAGTGTCTTTTAACAATAATCTCACTAGAAAATTACTATTTCACAAAATGATTCGCTAACCGGTCCCCAGCCCACTGAATAAGCTGGACGATTATCACAAGGATAACAATAACGGCAATCAAGACTCCCGTCTCATAGCGGTTATACCCAAACTGAATCGCTAAATCGCCTATCCCGCCGGCGCCAATTGTCCCTACCATTGCTGAATAACCTAACAGACTGATGATTGTCAACACAACACCACGAATCAGTGCCGGCAGACTTTCTGGAATCAGCACATCTTTGACAATCAGGGCGGTATTTCCGCCAGCAGCTACGGCGGCTTCAATGACCCCTGCGTTCACCTCTGAAAATGCTCCCTCTGCAATCCGTGCGTAGAAAGGGATTGCTGCAATAGATAGAGCAATCGCTCCACCAGTTGGTGTGTACGGGTCCTTGATCAACCAAGTAATCGGAACTAGCAAGACTACCAATAGGATTAAGAAAGGCAATGAGCGGATGGCATTGACAATAAAGCCGGAAATTTGATTGATGAGTGGCTGTTTGTAAAAGTATTCGTGATTCGTCAAAAATAATCCTAAGCCGATGATGGTGCCAAATAAAACTCCGATAACTGTTGCAACAGAAACCATATAAAATGTATCTACTAAAGAACTTAGAAGATATTGTTGCAAAATTTCAATTGTTTCTTCCATAAAAACACCTCCTATTGCCTTAAATCTCTTAAACTGTATACATTTTGTTCTAATTGTTGAACAGCTTGCTCCAATTGATTTTCTGAACCAGTGACATAGACGAGCAAAATACCTATCACATCATTTCGAATGTATTCGATTTTTCCATGGATGATGCTGATAAACACATCATAGGTTTTAGAAACTTCTGAAATCAAAGGGTCAAGCGTGTGGCCGCCCTGATAGCGCAGTTCCAGAAGTTTCCCATCGGCCAAAGTGGGTTCGATTTCTTCCGGGATAGCTAAATTGAAAAATCGTCCGACCAGTTTGCGGGTGATTTCCTTTTGCGGATTTGCGAAAATGTCAAATGTTTTTCCTGATTCTACAATGAGACCATTTTCCATTACAGCCATTCGATGAAACAGCCGTTTTGCTACTTCTAGTTCATGGGTGATGAATACAATGGTCAGCCCCATTTCACGATTGATTTTCTCGAGAATCTTCAAAATTTCTTCAGTAGTTTCCACATCCAAAGCACTTGTGGCCTCATCACAAAGTAAAATCTCAGGATTATTTGCCAGTGCTCTTGCAATACCAACCCGCTGTTTTTGCCCACCGGATAAATTATTCGGGTAAGCGTCCTTTTTGTCTCTCAAATCGACTAAACTCAACAGCTCATCAATTTGCTCTTGGCGTTTTTCTTTCGGATAGCCGCTGGCTTTTAAAGAAAACTCAATGTTCTGAAAAATAGTCCGGTTTTCAATCAGGTTAAAGTGCTGGAAAATCATGCCGATTTTTTGCCTGACTTTTCGAAGCTCTACTCCTTTTAAACCGGTGATTTCTTTTCCGTCAATCAAGATTTGACCTTCTGTAGGCTGCTGCAGCAAATTAAATGTTCGGATGAGAGTGCTTTTTCCGGCGCCGCTCAAACCGACGATGCCAAAAATTTCGCCTGCTTCCACCTTAAAAGAAACCTTTTTTACAGCAGAAATTGTCTGCTTTGGTGTTTGGAAATCAACGGATAGATTTTTTACTTCGATACTGCTCATAAAATTTCCTCCATTAATCGTTTTCTATTATTCATTCCAAAATTCCGGCTTACTGAAGTCTTTAAACGAAGATTCTGCAATGGCATCCTTGAACTCTTGGCTTTCCAACACTTCTTTTACTGCTTGAGCAAAATCAGAATCTGCAGCTTCTGTTGTGACAACAAAGACATTTTTATAATTTTCTGCTAAATCTTCCAGTGCTAAAGCGTCTGCGGGATCTAATTTCGCTGCCCATGAAAAGTTTCCGGGAACTAAAGCTGCGGTCACAGTGTCTTGAGAACGTACTAGTTGAGCGGCTTCCAAAGTTTTGAACTCTATATTTTTAGGGTTTTCCGCAATATCATTCACGGTAGCCTTGGCCACATTCACGTCTTCTTTCAGGGTAATTAGTTGATTGGCTTCCAGCAACAGCAAAGCCCGTGCCAGATTAGAAGCATCGTTAGGAATTGAAACGATGTCCCCATCTTTCAGATCTTCCAAGCTGTCGATTTGCTTGGAGTAGATTCCCATGCCCAGTGTAGGGACTATTTGCAATGCCGTTAAATCTAGATCATTATCTGTTGCGAATTGTTCCAGGTAGGCAGTATGCTGGAAAAGATTTCCGTCGATTTGCCCCGCATCCAAAGCTTTGTTTGGCTGCACATAATCATTAAATAGTTTAGTTGTCAGTGTATAGCCGGAATTTTTTTCTTCCAGTAAAGGTGATATCACTTTTGTTACCATATCGCCGTAAGGTCCTGGTGCTACTCCGATGACTTTTTCTTCAGCAGACTTGGCGTTGCCCTCATCCTTTGCTTCCTTGCTTTGTGTACCACAAGCAGCCAGTGTCGTCACTATTACACCGCTTAAAATGGCTAAAACTACTTTTTTCCTTAACTTCATACAATCTCCTCCTAGTTTTTATTTGGCAGTAAACAAAAAAGCCCTCGTCCTGTAAAAGGACGAGAGCATAGCTTCGTGTTACCACCTTAATTTGTTTGATTTTTACAAACCAAACCTCTATGATACAGAATCTAGCGATTCGATACCAGCATGCTGTAACGGGCAGCCCGTTGTCCGCTTATTTTGTGACTCGCAGACAACTTGCTCAAAGACCATCTTCCAAACCACTGGCCTTACTCCATCTCACCAACAGGAGCTCTCTTTGAAAGCAGTAAATTTGTACTCTTCTTTTCATAGCGTTTTAAAGTTGATTAAGAATCATATTAGCTGATGAAAGGAGTCTTGTCAAATTTTTTTTAGTTAAAGTGAGGAGATAGCATAAATAAATGGCAAATGGCGGTAATAAGATAAAGGGGAAAGGAGATTTGGAATGGTTGTTTTAATAAAGCTTTACTTACTGAAAGGGGAGAAATGATTAAATTAGTGTCGCAGGATTCAGGGAAAGTTTGGAAACTCTAGGCTACTGTTTTTGTCACTTTTCAAATTCCTTTTTAATTTGATTAATGATTTCCTCTTATTCAGCGACTAGATAGACTTCTTTCCCCTTGTTATTTGTTAAACTAATTAATTTTTTGATATGATTGTTTGTGGTGATATCTCTTCTTGATAATTCTGTTTTACTGACTTAATTTTATCAATTTGGACATCTTTTTATGCACATTTCACAAAAAAATACCGAGAGAAAAATAGCGGAGCTCCCGCTAACATCTTAAATTGTAGAGCCGGAGCAGTTTGTTTGTTCTTGAATCTCGCTTTTTTATTTTTAGTCATAGTATTAATTCGATTTATAGGCCCGTATTTTGAACTGGCTTGATAAATCAGCTCAAATTATTATGCTTTTTCTATTCCTTACATGTACTTATAGGTAATGTTTACATTGTTTTTGAACAAGGATGTCGAATTTTTATGACACTTTGCACTAATAAATCCATTAGTCGTCTTTCTTTTTTCTGTTAGTATTGAAAATAGGAGGGATTTAAATGGATCATCGAAGGATAGCAAGTAAATTGACAAATCAGTTGACATTGGAAGAGAAAACCACGTTAATGTCCACTCATCAAAGTGCCATCGAGAGGTTAGGAATTCCGGAATATCATATTGGTGGAGAAGCAGCCCATGGAGTTGTGGATCGTGGCAATATTAGAACTTCAAGCTTTCCATTGCCGATAGGCTTGTCACAAACATGGAATGAGACATTATTAATGGAAGTTGGTCAGGTTATAGGTGTCGAGTCCAGAATTCTTTATAATCAGTCTGGGAAAAAAAGTTGGTTAACACCGTGGGCACCTACAATTGATATGGCAAGAGACCCAAGATGGGGAAGAAATGAAGAAAGTTATGGCGAGGATCCCTATTTGGCTGGTGTATTGAGCAGTCAATTTATTATCGGTATGCAGGGGCAAGATGATCAGTTTGTTCAGGTTGCTGCGGCACCGAAGCACTTTTATGGCAATAATAATGAGTATCTAAGAGAAAACAGCTCCAACAGCATCGATGAACGCAGTAAATATGAATATTATTTAAAAGCATTTGAATCCGCTTTCGTGAAGGCAAAAGCACAGTCGATGATGACAGCTTATAATGGCATCAACGGCTATCCGGGAATGCAAAATCCTGATGTTAAAAAAATCGTCAAAAAAAAGTGGGGCATGGATGGGTTTGTCGTCAGCGACGGTGGGGCATTGTCATTAAATATTGAAGATTATGGTTATCATAAAGACTATGCTTCGGCGGTTGCCGATGGTTTGCAACAAGGAATAGATTGCTTTGTAGATGATAAAGATTTAGTAGAAACAGCGGTGAAAACAGCACTTGATAAAGGCCTGATAACAGAAGCAGATTTAAACACAGCGGTAACAAATATTTTGACTGTCAGATCGAGATTGGGACATTTTGTTGTGGAAACTCCTTATGACAGTTATCCTTTCGAATTGTTAGGAAGCGATACACATCATGCTATTGTCAAAAAAATTACAGATGAAAGTGTTGTATTGTTGAAAAATGAGGGTGTACTCCCTCTGTACAATCAACAGGTCACAGTTGTTGGGATGCTAGGCAATTCACAGTTAAGAGACTGGTATGGTGGTATTCCATCCAGACAAAGCACGCTAGTTTCACGTTTAAAAGAAAGCGGCAACTTGTCGGAATATATTGAAGGAAATCAACAGCTGATTTTAACTAACGGTAGTCAGCATATTATGGTGAGAGACGGTGAAGTAACAAAGACAAACAAAGAAGAAGAAGCGACAAAATGGCTGGCGGAAGATTGGGGGGAAGACGCCTATTTATTGAGAGATTCTGTAACAAAACGTTATCTCTGTTCCAATGATGATGGTCAAATTATGTTAAATAAGCATGAAGTGTTTGACTGGTTCGTTAAAGAATGTTTTGATATTACTCAAAATCAGTTGGCTGATTGGCGTGGCAGAGAGTTAGTCATTAGTAACGGTTGTTTGCTGAGGCGTGATAAAAAAGATGATAACAAACCAGTAACTGTAAAATGGCAAGAAGATCTGGAGTTGAAAAAGGTTAAGGAAATTGACAAGGAGAGTCAAGTCGTGATGGTGATGGGGAATCACCCGATGCTCAACGGCAGAGAATGTGAAGACCGTACATCAATGCAGTTTCCTAAGCGGCAATTGGATTTGTTAACTAGTTTAATCACACATCATCACAATGTTGTTCTAGTTCTAGTTTCTAGCTATCCTTATGAAATGTCCGATATTGTGCTGAAAGCATCTTCGATTGTGTATGCTAATCACGGGTCCCAAGCATTGGGGGATACATTGGAAGATATCTTGTATGGAAAAATTAACCCCTCAGGCAAGCTATCTCAGACATGGATCAAAGACAATACCTTGCTTCCAGATATCAGGGAGTATAACATAAGAAAAAATCCGCGAACATACCATTATTTATCAGACAATGTGTTATATCCTTTCGGTTATGGTTTGTCGTATGGTAATACTATTTACACAGAGATGGTAGTGGACAGTCACATTTGGGAGGAAGATAAAGAATATCAAGTCCGTGTAAAAGTAAAAAATCCCACAGAGAAAAGCATAAAAGAAACAGTTCAATGTTATGCTAGTTTTGAAAATAATGGCAAATTAGAACTTCCGCGAAAAAAATTAGTAGGATTCACCAAAGAAGTCATTGAGCCATATTCTGAAAAAGAAATTGTGATACCCATTCATACGAACTCGATGACATACTGGGATGTGGTTTATCAAGACTACCAGCTGCCAGAGGTCAATGTCAAACTAAGCATTGGAAAGAATGCTCAAGATGACTTATTATGGAAAAAGATACATTTATCAGGAAAAAATAGAGTAAACAGAGAAATTACAACTAGTATGTCTTTTTTGAGACACGATGAGTACCATCAAGTGGTATATGAGCAGGAAAATGGACGGCCTGGTATGCTTATGGAGAAAGATAGCTGGATTATATTTTTTGATGCTATCTGTCATGAAGAAACGGAGATATGTATTCGCTACAAAACTTTTGCTGATACGTTTTGTTACGTTTCAATCGGGGAGTTTCAACAGAAGGTGCCGCTTTTGAAACACAAAGATTCGGTTACCGTCACAATCCCTGAGCAAAAAGTACCTAGAGATTTAAAAGTAGGGGTTATGGGCTCGGTATTTATTTATGGTTAGTTAGAGAAGAGGAGAGAAAGTGAAGAACTCTGTCAAAAAACAATTACTGATGATTTTTATTGTGGTCACGATTATACCGTTGTTGTTTGCAGGAATCTTTTTGTTCATAAATATGAACACTATTTTAATGGAAAACAAGCAAAAGGACATTAGAATTCAGGCAATAGAAGTGCGGAACTCAGTATCAGACACATTAATCGCTATGGTAAATAAATCAGAAAGTATCGTGAGCAATGATGAATTGATAGCATTTATCTCTAAAAACTACGCTAGTGTCTATGATGTGTACTTGGCTTATCAACAGTTCCGGTTGTTTGAAGAATATATTATGCAGGATAAGTCTATTGGAAATATCCGTTACGTTGTGGATAATTCCAGTATCGTGACAAATTCGAATATTATAAATTTAAACGAAGAGATAGAGCATAGCGACTGGTTTCAAAAATCAAAAAATAATCAGATTGCATATTTTTGGCAGGTTCTTAAAGACCCGGTGACACACTATGAACAATTGTCATTAGTGAGGGGGCACTTTGAAAAAGGGCAGTGGGTGGGTACGTTGATTATCATCCCTGATGCGGATGTTATTAGGAGTTTTTTAAGCAACGATTTGACATCATCCATCGTTTTTCTTGATACTCAGCCTGTATATGTTGGCAGACACATACAAACATTGCCGGAATCATACGAAAAAATTTTTTTAGCCAAAGCGTCGGATGTTAAATCCGAATCCCTATTTGAGGAAACAATTGGGAATAAGACGTATTTCATCATGAAGAATGATGTAGAAGTCAATGATACGTGGACGACTGATTTTTCATTGGTGACACTGGGTGACAGCCTGACCATAAAAAGTGAAGTTAAGCAAGTCCTGCATAAAGGTTTGATGATTGTGATTTGTATAGTTGCAGTGTCTTTTGCCCTTTTGTCGGCATTTTTACAGTCATTCAACTGGCGTATACAACAACTGAAGTCGGCGATGTTCAGTGTGTCCCATGGAGATTTTTCCATTAAGGAAACGATTGGGGGCAATGATGAGATTAAAGATGTGTACGAAGAGTTGAAACGGACGATAGTCAGTCTCGAAAAGTTGATGGATGAAAATATTGCTCATGAAAAAAAATGGCATGAACTACAACTGCTGCAAAAAGAGTCGGAGTTAAAAAGGTTATCATCTCAGCTGAATCCCCATTTTTTATACAACACTTTAGAAATGATTCGTATGAAAGCATTGAAAAATCAGGATAGAGAAGTTGCAGACATTATCAAGCTTTTCAGTAAATTGATGAGACAGGCTTATCAGAAAGAAAATATCTTAACTAGCCTAGACAAAGAACTGGAGTTTGTGGAACTCTATTTGAAAATTCAGCACTTACGTTTTGGCGACAGGATTACGTATGACATTTATGTGGATGGGGTGGACACCAGCAAGTATCAGATATTGCCGATGGTTCTCCAGCCGATTGTTGAAAATGCTTTTGTTCACGGTATTGAGCTGAATCCTAATGGGGGACATTTACAGTTTAACATCCGAGAATCCGACACGCTTGAAATTGAAATCATAGATGATGGCGTAGGAATGAGGGAAGAAAAACTGACGAAATTAAGGACACAGCTTGCCGATGTGAAAAGTAAACGTATAGGGTTGATGAACTCTCAACAGCGTATCGGTTTATATTATGGCAAGGAGTTTGGGATTCAAGTAAAAAGTATCGAAGATGTTGGGACTAGAATTTTGATTAAGTTACCAAAAATTAAGGGTGAGAATAATGATGAAAGTCTTAATCGTTGATGACGAGCCGAATATTAGAGAAGGACTTAAATATTTGATTGATTGGGAAGCTCTGGATTGTCGGATAATCGGATTTGCTCAAGATGCGTATGAAGGATTGGAAAAAATCAAACAGCATTTACCAGATATTGTTATTTCAGATATTAAAATGCCTTATTTAACAGGCTTGGAGATGATACAAAAAGCAAAACATTTTTCAAATGACTCTGACTATATTTTGGTTTCAGGCTATTCAGAGTTTGACTATGCTAAGGAGGCAATTCATCAGGGGATAGCTTCCTATTTGCTTAAACCGATTGAAGAGGAAGAGTTGATCGATGCGATAAAAAAAATAAGTGAAACTAAGAAAAAGAAAAAAGAGCTCAAAAAAGCAAATCTTGATTATCAGAAGATACAGCGTTCGCGTGCCTTGAAAGAATGGATTGTTCATAAAAAAGAGGAAGGTAGTTTTAGCCACATTAAGTTGCAACCTAAACTTCAATTATTAGAAATGATAGCAGAAGAAAAAAATAATAGCAGCCGTAATTATTTTGGAGAGGTTATTAAAACACTTATTGAGCCGGAGGACATTCATTTTAGATATGGTAATGATTATTATGTCATCTTCTCTAATTTACTTCAGGGGTATGGAGAAAGCAAAATGCAGGAAATGAATGATTTGTTAGAAAAGCATCGGATAAGTATGACATCTTTTCAGCTGTCCCGGTTGATTAATTACCAAGACCAGTTGCCTGAAGTATACGACCAGATGAAAAAAAATGACCGGTATCGTTTTTTATTTGATGATGTTAAATATTTGTCGTGGGAAAAGCTTGCCGAGGAATTGTTAGTAATTAAGGAAGACTGCCACAATACCTCCCAAGAGATTTTTTCGGATATCAGAAAAGCAGTTGCCGATAAAGAGCATCAACCGTTTCAAAAGTCGAATCTTGCGCTACAAAAATATTACCAGCAATCTAGTTTGCAAGAAAATGAAATTAAGATAGAATTGTGTAATTTTTGTTTATCTGTGTTGGAAGAAGTGATTCAAGCATCTATGGCAGAAGTACCAGAAATTATGCGATTTGAAGTGATAGAAAACATCATGGGAGTTAAAAAATTAAGCTTGGCAATCGAACATGTTTTTATTTTCATTGACAAGCTGCTGCGGCTGATTCAAAGAGAATTGGACGACTGCAGTGATGTGATTCAGCAAATGATTAAATATACCAAAAAAAATTTTTCTGACAGTTTGACATTGCAAAAACTAGGAGAGATCTTCGGTTATAACAGTTCCTATCTGGGAAAAAAATTTAAAAAAGAAATGTCTGTTTCTTATGGGCAGTATTTGGATCAGGTTAGGATAGAAGAAGCTAAACGTATGCTAAAAGAAACGAATTATTTGATTTATGAAATTGCAGATAATGTTGGTTACACTACTTTGGATTATTTTCATAAAAAATTTAAGGCACATACACATATGAGTCCGAAGGTATACCGAAAAAACATAGAAAAGGATTAGTAACATGTCAAATAAGACTATTATTGAGCGGCCGATTTATCAGTATTTACAGTTGATTACAGTGGTATTTCTAAGCAATTGTTGTTTTATCTTGTTCTTGTTGCCTTTTTTACTTTTGTTTTTTAATACGCAGATATCAATTAGCAATATTATGATTTATTGTGTTGCTTTGATACCTACATCACTCGGATTTCAAGGACTTTTGGGAACGATGCTGATTTTTGAAAGAGATAAGAGCGTAAATCTGTTGCATGATTTTTTTTCAGCAGTAAAAGATAATTGGAGGCAGTCCTTCCTGTTCGGTGTTGTGTTTTTTTCAGGAACTATGATTCTGCTGGTAGATATACTACATGCCATTACTGAAGCATCTTGGCTGCTGCTGGGGATATACGTGCTGTTGTTGCCTTTTTTTGTCACTTATTATTTACTTATCATGATATTAACTGCCAAATACGCTATGTCTATAAAAGAAGTATTAAAGTTGGGTGTCTATACCATGGTATTTCATTTTTCGAAGAGTGTGAAAATCTTCAGCTGTATTGCCTGTTTGATTATTGGCTTTTGGTATGCACCATCGCTTAGCTTCTTGTTTATTTTTGGTTTGTTTGCATGGTTGTTAGTAAAATCCAGTCAAAAAATATTTTATGTTTTGACGAGAGAATTGGGAGGGAAACAGTGAAAAAAGCAGTATATGTGATGATGTACAGCTTGTTGTGTGTGTGTTGGACAGGCTGTACCCCAAAAGACAACCAAGCTGGTCAGTCAACAACGGCCAGTGAGAACTCAAAAGAGTATTTGTTCTCTTTTGAAGAAATTGAACAGTTTACGTTGGAAAAAGAAGGACAGTTGGCAGAATTTGAGTTAAATCAAGCGAACTGGGGGTTGAAAGCCGGCGGAGAAACATTAATTGATCAGGAACAAGTTAATGATAAAATTACTAAACTGCTAAAAACTGCAGGCAAGGCGGATAATACATTTAAATTGGACCAAGGTACAGAATTGTTTAAAATTATCACGTCAAAAGAGTCAGTTTCATTTTATAAAGAAAAAGATGCGTATTATGGCGTAATAGGACAGGACTCCTACAGGCTTGCTAATTTTGATGCTATGTCGGACTTATCGCCAATATATTTTATCGGGGAGCCGTTATTTGCTGAAGCAGAGGAAGAACTAAGCAAGGTAAGTTTTTCTACAGATACTAAAACATACTTTATGACAAAGGATAAAGGCACTTTATCGGATGTTGAGACAACACCCTTTATTAGCGGCTGGTATTTGCATAATTACTTTAAGTCGCCGCGTTCTGTGGAATACTATACGATGGAACAGATTTTGACAAACGCGGTATTGCTGCCTAGCCAGAAAATTAATTCAATCCCTGAAGGAAGTGAGAAGTTTATGCCGGTAAATGTCACATTTGAGTATCATGACGGCGACAACAGGCAGTTTTCAATTGTTGCGTATAGTGAAGCGGCTCAAAGCTATTTTATTGAGCATGAGAGTGATATCTTTGAAGTACCTAAAAATCTGGCTTCAGTCTTCGTAAAAGAAGGCTTACAGTTGGTAGACCGTTTTCTATATATACTACCGTTGGATGCTGTAACAACCATTGATATCCAGCAAACTGAAGGGAAAAACTTTCAAATATTATTAGAACATGAGGTGACATCATCAGCTAGCGCTTCAACTTTTTATTTGAATGAGCAAGAAGTCAATGAAGATGTGTTTAGAAAAATGTATCAGTACATTGCAGTGCTTGCACCTTTAGAAGAAATATTTCCATCGAAAGAAACGCTGAAAGAGGCTGCTCTTTCGCTAAAAATAACCTATACTTTTATTGATGAAGGAGAAACCCAGACACGCACACTGGTTTTTTATGACACTGGTGAAAAGGACACATATTTGTGCGAGCTTGAGAATAAAGAGTTTTATTCAGTGTCCAAACAGCAGTTGGAAGACATGTTGCATGAAATACAAAAAATAGCTGGTGATTAGTTAAAAAGAGGTTAGCCCATAAATCCTCATTGATTATTTTTGAGACTTATGGCTGAGCCTCTTTTTGTATTTAGAAATGGAGGATTTGGGGTAGAAAAAGGTTTTTCCATGTAAAGTATCTACTTTTTATGATACTTAGCACTAAAAAGTAGGAAGACTTATTGTATCCGCTTTCTGTAAAATTATAGTAGAGCAACGAGAGAATAAGTGGAGGCGAGTACAATGGAATATCCAGCAGAACCAATTTCTGAAAACGAAAGCAGAAGGAAAGTCAAAAAGAGAATAACATGGAGAGAATTAAAAAATCAGAAAATCCTGATTTTGATGGTTGCTCCGTTTATTATCTGGTTATTAGTTTTTTGTTATGCACCGCTGATGGGATGGTTAATGGCGTTTCAAAATTATAAACCTGGAAACGGGTTGATTTTTGGACAAGAATGGGTAGGACTAAAATATTTTAAAGAACTATTCAATGAGCCGCAATTCTATACCGCTCTAAAAAACACGTTCGGCATGGGGATTTTAGGTCTGATTTTTGGATTCCTGAGCTCAATCACCTTTGCGTTATTTCTAAATGAGTTAAGATTCACCAAATTCAAAAAACTAACACAAACAATTTCCTATTTGCCGCACTTCGTTTCATGGGTAATCGTCGCCAACATTGTCACTACTTCTCTTTCTCAATCCGGTGTTGTTAACAACCTGTTGATGTTTTTAAATGTGATTGATACGCCAATCAATTTTATGAGCGATCCTGGGAAGTTTTGGGGGATTGTAACAGCAGCTGACGTCTGGAAAGAGATGGGCTGGAATGCCATTATTTATTTTGCGGCAATGGCTTCGGTTGATCAAGAAATGTATGAAGCAGCTAAAGTGGATGGAGCTTCTAGACTGAGACAAATGTGGAGCATTACACTACCGTCAATCAGGCCAGTCATTATGGTTTTGTTAATTATGAGTATTGGTAATTTGATAAATATCGGTTTTGAGAAGCAAATGTTGTTGGGGAATAATATTGTTCAAGGCAAAGCGTTGGTAATTGATAAATATGCTTTAGACTATGGAATAGGTATGTTTAGATACTCTTTTGGTACTGCAATTGGTATTTTTAAATCTGTCATCAGTGTTATTCTGATTTTTGTGTTTAATCAGATTGCTAAAAAAACTGGAGAAGGCCAGCTGATATAGGGGGAAGCTATTATGAAAGTAAGGAAAAAAAGAGATTTTACATCTATGGATGTTCTTATTGCTGTCTTTATGTTAGGAGTCATTATTATTACCCTGTATCCTTTTTTAAATGTGCTGGCAACATCTCTGAATGATGCTACAGATACAGCCAAAGGTGGTTTGACTATCTTTCCGAGAAAGTTAACATTGGTAAACTATAAAGAAATTTTTTCAGGCAATAGTCAGTTGTTAAGGGCGTTCAGCAACTCGGTGCTAAGAACCGTTATTGGTACGCTGGCGGGTGTCTTTAGCAGTTGTGTGTATGCTTATGTCATCAGCCGCAAAGATTTTATGTTTCGAAAGCAGGCAACGACTTTACTGATACTGACAATGTATGTCAGCGGTGGGCTAATACCAACTTATCTGGTTATTCGAGGGTTGGGGTTAATTAATAATTTTGCAGTTTATATATTACCAATGCTTCTCAGTGCATACAACGTCATTGTTATCCGTTCTTTTATTGAGGGGCTGCCCGACGCTCTGGAAGAGTCCGCTAAAATCGATGGGGCAAATGACTTAACGATTTTTTTTAGAATTATATTACCTCTTTGCAAACCGGTTATTGCAACGGTGGCATTGTTTATAGCTGTCGGTCAATGGAACAGCTGGTTTGATACGTATCTATATGCTAAAACCAATAATAATTTAACCACGTTGCAATATGAATTGATGAAGATTTTGGATAATGCCTCTGCACAAGTTTCTGCTGGCGGTCAGTCAGCGACAAGTAGCATGGAACTAATGAACAAAGCCAAGACAACACCAGAATCAATCAAGATGGCAATTACGATTATTGCTACAGTGCCAATTGTTGTAGTGTATCCATTCTTACAAAAGCATTTTGTTTCAGGTTTAACTTTAGGAGCAGTAAAAAATTAAAAATATAAATGATTAGGGGGAAAAACAATTGAAAAAGAAAAAAATGTATGGTGCCTTGCTTTTGACAGGTGCTATTCTGACCTTAGGAGCATGCGGTTCAAATCAAAAAGCTAAGGGCGGAGACGGGGATGTCACAACACTGACGTTTTTTAGTAAGGACTTGCAGAAGGATGATGACTTTGATAATCCGGTTGCCGAGGAAATCACAAAGAAAACAGGAATCAAGCTTGAAATTTCACATCCGGTAGGCGGGGATGAACAGGCGATTCCATTGATGATAGCGAGCGGTGACTATCCTGACATGATTTTCGGTAAGGGGGATTTGAATAAACTGATTGACGCGAATGCAGTAATCCCGCTGGACGAAATGATTGAAGAAAAAGGAGATAACATTAAAAAACTATATGGTGATCAACTTGACCGATTGCGAAACAGTCTGTCTGATCCTCAAATTTATCATCTGGGAACTGGCGGTGTGGAAAATGCCTATTATAAAACAAGTGGTACTTTTTCAATACAGTTAGATGTGTTAAAGGAACTTGGGTATCCTGATATCAGAACACTTGATGATTTTGAAAAAGCTATTACAGCTTATAAAGAGAAGTATCCTGAAATTGATGGACAAAAAACATTGGGCTTGTCTTTGCTGGGGTCAGATTGGCGTTGGCTGATTACTGTAGGAAACCCTGCTGGATTTGCTGCAGGATTACAAGATGACGGTCAGTGGGCAGTGGACGAAAAAACTGGGGAGACAGTTTACAAATTCCAACTGCCAGAATTTAAAGAATACTTTAAATGGCTGAATAATATGAATGCTAAGGGACTTCTGGATCCAGAATCATTTACACAAAAAGAAGATACTTATATTGCTAAACTCTCTTCAGGCAGAGTGTTAGGGATTGCTGATCAAGACTGGAACTACCAAGACGCTGTCAAAAATTTGAAAGCGGACGGCAAAGACTGGAGATTGTATGCACCTCTGCCAGTGACATTGAATGACAGTCTTCTTTCTCAAGGGGTAAAGGACTACGGATTTACCGGAACGACGGGGATTTCTATTTCATCCACCAGTGAACATCAAGACAAGGCTTTTGAGTTTTTGAACTGGATGGCATCTGAAGAAGCACAAATTCTGACCAACTGGGGTGTAGAAGGTGTCAACTATGATGTGACAGACGGCAAACGAGTGGCGAAGCCAGAAGATTTGAAGGCATCTCAAACAGATACAAACTATCAAACTAAAACAGGAATTGGTGCTTACGGCTGGCCGTTCCCGCAATGGGGAACAGCAGCGGTTGATTCAACTGGACAGAGTATTTCAAGAGATACAAAAGAACAAGTCATCAATGATTTTACAGCTGCTGAAAAAGAAGTGTTAGCTGAATATGATGCTGAACTATGGGTTGATTTATTCCCTAAACCGGAAGAATTAGGAACATCGGCTCACGGGAAAGCATATGAATATGTGCTTCCGTCAGAAAGTGATGCCAGTATTATTCAAGCCAAGGCAGATGATTATGTCACACAAGCGATAACTAAAGCGATTTTAGCAACTCCGCAAGATTTTGATAAAATCTGGGAAGAGATGCAAGATGAACTTGAAAAAATGGGTATTGAGAAAGCAAATGCAGAAATGACCCAATTAACACAGGACCGGATCAAACTGTGGAGTGGTGATTTCAAAAAATAAATAATGACAGTGAGAAGAGGCAGGTAATACTATGAAATATTCAGATGGCGGTTGGTTACTCAAAGACGGTTTTTCTGTGGATTATGCAGCGCATGTTTATGATGTGTGCTACACAGAAGACACTTTGTACTTATATGCACCGTTTAAATTTACAGGGCATAAAGGACATTCTCTAGACGGGGGTATGTTCACTATTGAGATCACATCTCCTTTAGCAGATATAATTTCTGTCAAAATGTATCATCATAAAGGTTCTGCACAGAAAAAAGCGGCCTTTGAGATTAATAACCAACAGCCGCATGTGACAATTGCTGAAGACGATGACAAGTATACTTTTTCTAGCGGGAAATCTTCCGTTGAGATAACCAAAGGTGAGCAGCTGTCCATGGTCTATAAGAGAGACGGTAAAGTCTTGACAGAGAGTGGTCCTAGAAGCAAGGCATATATTAAAGATGATATTGATCAAATCCACGTATCTGAACAATTATCTATCGGTGTGGGCGAATATATCTATGGCTTGGGAGAAAGATTTTCAGCTTTCATTAAGAATGGACAGACAGTGGATATTTGGAACGAAGACGGTGGGACAGGTACTGAACAAGCCTATAAAAACATTCCGTTTTATATTAGTAATAAAGGTTATGGTATTTTTGTCAATACACCAGAGAAAGTTAGTTTTGAAGTCGGCAGTGAAAAGGTTTCTAAAGTCCAGTTCAGTCAACCAGGCGAATCCATGGAATATTTCTTTCTGGCAGGAGATGATATGAAGGATGTGCTGACACTATATACGACGTTGACTGGCAAGCCCGGCTTGCCACCCGCATGGTCTTTTGGTTTATGGTTGAGCACCTCGTTTTTAACAGATTACGATGAGGAAACAGTTAATAAATTTGTAGATGGCATGATTGAACGGGATATCCCGCTGGAAGTTTTCCACTTTGATTGTTTGTGGATGAGAGAGTTTGAGTGGTGTAACTTCACATGGGATGAACGTACTTTCCCAGAACCGGAAAAAATGCTGAAACGTTTGAAAGATAAAGGGTTGAAAATATCCATATGGATCAATCCTTATGTTGGGCAAAAATCTCCTTTGTTTGATGAAGGGATGGCGAACGGTTACTTCCTGAAACGTCCTAATGGAGATGTCTGGCAGTGGGACAAGTGGCAGGCAGGCTTGGCCATCGTTGATTTTACTAATCCGGCAGCAGTGGACTGGTATCGCCGCAAACTGAAAACATTGCTTGATATGGGTGTTGACAGTTTTAAAACAGACTTTGGCGAACGTATACCAACAGATTGCGTGTATTATGACGGGTCATCACCAGAAAGCATGCACAATTATTATGCTTATTTATACAATCAAGTAGTGTTCGACTTACTGAAAGAAGAACGGGGCGAACACGAAGCGGTCTTGTTTGCCAGGTCTGCTACGACTGGTTCACAGAAGTTCCCTGTTCATTGGGGCGGAGACTGTACATCAGATTATCCATCGATGGCTGAATCGCTGCGGGCAGGTTTGTCATTCGGTATGAGCGGCTTTGGCTTCTGGTCCCATGATATCGGCGGATTTGAAGCCGGCTGTACACCAGATTTGTATAAGCGCTGGACTCAATTTGGATTACTCTCTTCTCACAGTCGCTATCATGGCAGTTGGGAATATAAAGTACCATGGCTTTATGGTGAAGAAGCGGTCGATGTCACTCGGAAATTTACGAAACTAAAGCTTTCTTTGATGCCATATATCATGAAACAGGCACAAGTGGCAGTGGATCACGGGCTTCCGATGATGAGAGCAATGGTGTTGGAATTCCCAGAAGACAGAAATTGCCACCATTTGGATCAACAGTATATGTTTGGTGAAAATCTGTTAGTTGCCCCCATCTTCAATGATAAAGGAGTTGCAGAGTTCTATGTCCCTGAAGGCAGATGGACTAACTTTTTGACCAACGAAAGCCATGAAGGCGGTAAATGGTATCAAAAAGAGTATGGTTATTTGACGATGCCTTTACTAGCGAAACCTAATAGCTTGATCGTTACAGGTCAAGACTCGGAAGGAGCAGTTTATGATTATGCTAAACAGCTAGTCGTTCATGCTTTTGAGATTGACGGAAAGGCGGCTGCTGAAGTGACCGATCAGCTAGGCCAGACTGTTGGATCAATCAGCATTGAGAAACTGTCAGATGAGAGCTATCGTGTGCAGACTATGGGACTAGATGAAGTCAGTGTTGTTTTCCGTAATAAACAGCTAGCAAGCGGTGAAGTGTGTGACGAAGGAACATTAGTCAAACTCACAAATACGGAACAAATCATTAGATAAAAGCTAATCAGTGTAGTCTGTTTGACAAAAAGCGTGACAGAAACATTTGTCACGCTTTTCTTTATAACAGGCATAACATGGAGGGAAAATATGACGATGATAGAAAAGATACTACAAGAGTTAACATTAGAAGAAAAAATCGGTATGGTGCATGGGGACGGGTTGTTTCAAACGAAGGGTGTCCAGAGGCTGGGGATTCCCCCAGTAAAATTTGCTGATGGTCCTATGGGCGTGCGTAAAGATCATCTTCAGGATCAGTGGCTGCCAGTAGACTTATCCTATGATTATGTGACTTATTTTCCTAGCAATAGTTGTTTGGCAGCAACTTGGAACCCCTCTTTAGCTGAACAATTCGGCGAACATTTGGGCGAAGAATTTAGGGGGAGAGGTAAAGATGTGGTTTTGGCACCGGGGATCAATATCGTTCGGTCGCCTTTATGTGGACGAAACTTTGAGTATATTAGTGAAGACCCGTATTTAACTGGTGCGATGGCAGTGCCTCTAGTAAAAGGGATTCAAAGAAACGATGTAGCGGCTTCTGTTAAACATTTTGCGTTAAATAATCAGGAGACGCGGCGGTTGGAAGTAGAAGTCGAAGTAGGGAATCAGGCACTATGGGAAATTTATTTGCCAGGATTCTATCAGGTCGTAAAAAGAGCCAAGGCGATGTCTATTATGGGGGCTTATAACCGGTATCGCGGTGAGTATTGCTGTGAAAGTAATTATTTGTTGAATGATATTTTAAGAAAGCAATGGGGTTTTGAAGGCATGATAGTTTCAGACTGGGGTGGTGTTCATGACACAGAGAGATCTTTGCTCAGCGAACTTGACATTGAGATGAGTGTGACGAATAATTTTGACGATTATTTTCTGGCAGAACCACTGAAACATGCAATAGAAACCGGTGAGCTTGCTGAGAAAGAGCTAGACAAAAAAGTAAGGCATATTTTGAGAATGATGGAAAAATTGAAAATGCTTCCTGGTCAAAAAAGAAAATCAGGCAAATACAATCAGATTGCGACTCAGGATTCGATTTTAAAAATTGCACAGGAATCAGTTGTTCTTTTGAAAAATGAAGAAGCAGTTTTACCAATCAAAGATTCTGTCGGGAAAAAGATTTTAGTCGTAGGAGCCAATGCTGATAGAGTCCATTCGACTGGTGGCGGCAGTGCGGAAATCAAAGCGTTGTTTGAAATCACACCGCTGCTAGGTATTACCATGTCTGCCGGTGGCAATAGTACTGTTGAATTTGTCAAAGGTTATGAAGCATCTGAGATGGTCAATCCTTTTGATACTAGTTGGCAAGAGAAAAGTACCGAAGAAGGCTTTTCAATGGTCCAACAGAAAACGGTACAAGAAACGGATCGCCGATTGATAGATGAAGCGGTTGAAAAAGCAAAAGAAGCAGATATTGTCATATTTGTGGGCGGTTTAGATCATAATCATGATACTGAAGGAAATGATAGAGAAAGTTTAGAATTGCCAGATGGTCAAAACGAATTGATTCAAGCTTTATTAGCAGTCAAACCTGAAACGATTTTAACATTTGTGGGCGGTTCGGCAGTGACGATGCCCTGGATCGACGAGGCTAAAGCGGTGGTCTGGTCTTGGTATGCTGGTTCACGTGGCGGTCAAGCGCTAGCGGATATTTTGTTTGGTAAAGTAGCACCTTCCGGAAAGTTACCTGTCACTTTTTACCGCAACCTGTCAGATTGTTCTGCTCACAGTATCGGGGAGTTCCCGGGAGATGAAAAAGTCTCTTATAAAGAAGGTGTATTTGTTGGCTATCGTCATCAAGATGCATTTGATATCGAACCGCTGTTTCCATTTGGTCACGGCTTAACCTACACGAGATTCGAACAAAAAATATCAGCTGTAGACAGGTTGGCCGACTCATCAGACACTCTGATAAGAGTTGCCGTTTCGAACACAGGAGAAATAGATGGTCATGAAATAGTCCAATTATACGTGGAAACTGAAACAGACGGGAAAAAATATAAAGAGTTGAAAGGCTTTAGTAAAGTGTTTGTTCCTGCCGGCGACACAGAAGAAGTAGAAATCGTCCTGCCGGATGCTAGTTTTGCAAGATTTGAAGGAGATCGATTTGTTGTCCACAGTAAAGATTATGAGGTTTGTGTTGGCAGTTCATCAAGAGCCATTCATGATCGTACTAAAGTGGCAGTCGCACAAAAGTTCAGCTATCAGTTGGATTAAATCATAAGGAGAAACAATGGCTATGATAACGTTAAATGAAATTGAGGAAACTATCTCCAAAGGGACGTTTAAGGATACCTGGGAGTCTTTAAGTCATTTTGATGTACCGGGATGGTTTAAACAAAGTAAGTTCGGTATTTTCATTCATTGGGGATTATATAGTGTGCCAGCTTATCGCAATGAGTGGTATGCACGAAATATGTACATCGAAGGATATCCGGAGTATGAACATCATCGGAAAACATACGGTGATCAGGACACTTTTGGTTTTCAGGATTTCATTCCTTTATTTAAAGCAGAAAATTTTGATGCCGACCAGTGGCTAGAATTGTTTAGAAAAGCAGGTGCACAGTATGTTGTTCCGGTGGCAGAACATCATGACGGCTTCCAAATGTACAGTAGCGGACTTTCCCAATTTAATGCAAGAAACATGGGTCCCAAAAGAGACGTTTTAAAAGAGCTGCAAGAAGCAGCTGAAAATCATGGTCTTCATTTTGGCGCTTCTTCTCATCGGGCAGAGCATTGGTGGTTTTTTGGCAATGGCAGGAACTTTGCCAGCGATGTGTCACGGGAAGCTGACGACCGTAACAGCATGTATTGGCCGGCAATGCCTGAAAGTGATCATCAGATGTTAGATAGTCGACCGGAGCCTGACGATGAATTTGTAACAGACTGGCTGCTGCGCACCTGTGAATTAATAAAAGATTATCAGCCGGAGATTGTCTATTTTGACTGGTGGATTCAACATCAGGCATTTGCCACAGCTCTGAAAAAAGTCGTAGCTTATTATTATAATATGGCAGCTGTTTGGGGAAAAGAAGTAGCTATTTGCTATAAACACGACGCATTAGCTTTTGGCAGCGGGATTCCAGAAGTAGAGAGAGGTTTATTCAAAGAACCAAAACCTTTTTATTGGCAAACAGACTCAGCGGTTGCTAGGAATTCTTGGTGTTATACAGAGACACTGGATTATAAAGAAAGTCATGAAATAATCAACGACTTGATAGAAGCCGTATCGAAAAATGGCAATTTGCTGTTAAACATTGGGCCAAAAAAAGATGGGACGATTCCCGCAAAAGATAAGGAAATACTTTTGGAAATCGGCAACTGGCTTGAAAGAAATGGTGAGGGTATTTATGACAGTAAACCTTGGCGAATAAGCGGAGAAGGCCCTACGGAACTAAGGGAAGGGCAGTTTCAAGAAGATTATCAGCGAGCTTATACCAGTCAAGATATCCGCTATACGACTAAAGGCAGCTATGTGTATGGTTTTGTTTTAGGTGATACCGAGCGTGAGGAGTATCTTCTACCAGCACTGGGAAAAACTTCGGATCAGAACAACTTGACGTTTCATCGTCATGTTCAGGAAGTTGAATTGTTGGGAGAAGGACCTGTGACTTATTCGCAGGAGGACAACGGTTTATCAATATATATTGATTTCCAACGAAAAAACAGACAGCCTAATATGCCCATCGTGTTTAGAATCAAAGTGATGTCATAGGGAAGGGAAGACAATGAGTGAAGAAAATGTTTAATGAATTTTTATATGGTGGAGATTACAATCCGAATCAGTGGGAGCGAGAAGTATGGGAAGAAGATATGCGCATGTTTCGGTTGGCAAATATCAACTCGACAACGATTAATGTTTTTTCATGGGCACAAAATCAGCCTTCAGAAAATGAGTATGATTTTAGAGAGCTTGATGAGATTATTGAGCGGTTATTACGAGAAGACTCACAGATTGTTTTGGGAACATCAACAGCAGCTTTGCCCGCATGGCTATTTATGCGCTACCCAGAAGTAGGAAGAGTTGATTTTGAAGGACGACGTCACAAATTCAGCCACCGCCATAATGCTTGTCCCAATAGTTTAGTCTATCAGAAATATGCTAAAAAAATGGTGGAGCTCTTGGCACAGCGATATAAAGACCATAATAATATTGTGTGCTGGCATATCAACAACGAATATGGCGGCGAATGCTATTGTGAAAACTGCCAAAAGGCTTTTCGTGTCTGGGTAAAAGAAAAATACGGGACAATTGAAGCTGTGAATAAAGCTTGGAACATGGAATTTTGGGGACATAAATTATACAGTTTTGATGAAATTGTCGTGCCTAACCTTCTAGGAGATGGTATTCATTCAGAAGCAGCCTCCTTTACAGGTATTTCTTTAGACTACTGTCGTTTCATGTCAGACAGTCTTTTAGAAAATTATAAAATGGAAAGGGATATTATCAAACAGTATGATCCTGATACTCCATGCACAACTAACTTGATGGGAACTTTTAAAGGACTGGATTATTTCAAGTGGGCCAAAGAACTGGATATTGTTTCTTGGGACAATTATCCAAGCTATAATACACCATGGAGTTTTGTAGCGATGAGCCATGATTTGATGCGGGGGCTGAAAGACGGACAGTCATTCATGCTGATGGAACAGACACCTTCACAGCAAAATTGGCAGCCGTTTAATTCGCTCAAAAAGCCGGGACAGATGACCACTCAGAGCTATCAAACAATCGCACATGGGGCAGACACGATCCAGTTTTTCCAGCTGAGACGTTCTGTCGGTGCCTGTGAAAAGTTTCATGGGGCAGTGATCGAACACGTGGGACATGAGCATACACGTGTGTTTCGTGAAGTTGCCGCATTAGGTGAGCAACTGCCTAAACTTAAACCGATTTTGGGTATGGAGAAAAAGAGCAAGGTTGCGGTCATGTTTGATTGGGACAATTATTGGGCATTGGAGTTCACTATCGGTCCAAGCAAAAATCTAAAATATGTAGACCAAATCCACCAATATTATCAGTTCTTTTATGATCAAAATATTTCGGTAGATATGATTTCTCCTGACAGTGATTTTTCAAAGTATGATCTAGTAGTTGCTCCTGTCTTGTACTTAGTCAAGGAAGGTTTGAAAGAAAAATTAGAGAGCTACGTTTCTGCTGGCGGTCATTTTATCACTACTTTTATGAGCGGTATCGTTAACGAGAGTGACAATGTACATCTTGGCGGCTATCCCGGACCGCTTAGACAATTGGTTGGTGTTTGGGTAGAGGAAATCGATGCTCTTGCCCCCGAACAAACCAATAGTCTGGAATTTAATGACGGCGAGACTGGAACGTGTGGTCTGCTATGTGACTTGATGCATCTTGAAGGTGCGGAAAGTCTGGCTGTTTATACAAGTAATTTTTATGAGCAAACGCCTGCAATAACTAAAAACAAGTTTGGTCATGGTCATGCCTGGTATGTTGGTTCGCAGCTGGAGAAAGAAACACTTTATAAGATGCTGCAAGAAATCACTGCTGAAATAGGATTGTCTTCAGTTGTTTCAGATGCAACAGAGCTTGAGGTATCGATCCGCGAAGACGATGATCAGAGATTTGTTTTCATCATGAACTTTGGGAAACAAAACCAGGTGATACCGAAAGATTTTGTCGGCAGTGAGAACGTGTTGACGAATCAACTGTTGATGGAGGAGACGGTTGTCCAGCCTTATGAAACAGTGATTGTTCACGAGTATAAAAATTAATAGTGTCAGTTATAGAATTGCTAAATGTATGAGGTGAATTGATGATAAATGTTACTGATAATAAGGAGTTTCATCTGTCTAACGGATTGATTAGTTACATTTTCAGGATAGACGATCAGACAAAGTGCCTAGAGCAACTTTATTTTGGGAAGGCAATCAAGCACCGTTCAGACTTTTCCCATTTAATCGAAAGAGAAGTCAGACCATCCAATAATTTGTCAGAAGGGAGTCAAACAAGTTCTTTAGAACATATCAAACAAGAATATCCAGTGTTTGGGACAACAGATTTTCGTTATCCGGCTATCGAATTGACGTATCCTGAGGGAGATACAATCTCAGCTTTTGACTATCAAGGTCACACGATCAGTTGTGGCAAAGAGAGGGTCAAGGGTCAACCTGCCAGCTTTGGCAATGATGACGATGTGGAAATTCTGCAAGTGCATCTAAAAGATAGATATTCTGATATCGAATTGTATTTGATGTATGCTGTTTATAAAAATCTGCCTATCATCACAAGATGGGTAAAAATAAAAAATACTGGTCAGATACCTGTCCAGTTGAAACGTTTTTTAAGTCTTTCTTTAGATTTACCTAATGAAAGTTTTGAGATGGTGACACTGAATGGTGCTTGGGCAAGAGAAACCCATGTCAATAGACAAGCGCTGCATCAGGGAGTGCAGTCCGTTGCAAGTACCAGAGGAGCCAGCAGTCATATTAACAATCCGTTTCTGGCACTATGCATGCCGGAAACTACTGAAGAACATGGGAATGTCTATGGGTTCAGTTTAGTTTACAGTGGCAATTTTTTAGCACAAGTCGAACTGGATAGTTATGATGTCGCTCGAGTTACAATGGGGATTAATCCGTTTCAGTTCTCGTGGAAATTGGCTCCAAACGAAAAATTGACGAGTCCTGAAGTGGTGATGACTTATTCAGAAAATGGTTTAAATGGGATGAGTCAATCATTTCATGAGTTTTATCGTCAACATCTGATTAATGAGCGTTGGCGCGAACAGTCGCGTCCGGTACTCATTAACAACTGGGAAGCAACCTATTTTGATTTTGATGAGGATAAAATTCTAGAAATCGCAAAAGAAGCAAAGGCCGTTGGTGCCGATCTGCTAGTGCTGGACGACGGATGGTTTGGAAAACGTGACAGTGACAACGGCTCTTTAGGGGATTGGACGGTGGACAAACGGAAATTACCAGGTGGACTGGGTCGTTTAAGTGCTAGGATCCATGAACTTGGGTTGTCTTTTGGTCTTTGGTTTGAGCCGGAGATGGTTTCCAAAGATACCGATTTGTATGCTCGTCATCCTGGTTGGATATTAGGACATCCAAAGAAAAATATTTCACATGGACGCAACCAATATGTTCTAGACTTCAGCAATCCACTTGTTGTCGAAAACATTTTTGAGCAAATGGATGCAGTTATTTCTTCGTGCCAAATAGATTACATAAAATGGGATATGAATCGCTATATTTCTGAAGCATTCTCGACTGTTTGGGAAAGTGACAGACAAGGGGAAATCAGTCATCGTTATATTTTAGGGGTCTATGAGTTGTACGAGCGTTTATTAGATAAATATCCAGATATGTTAATTGAGTCATGCGCAGGCGGCGGCGGGCGCTTTGATCCAGCGTTGCTGTACTATGCCCCTCAAACATGGGCAAGTGATGATACAGATGCGGTGGAAAGACTGAAAATCCAATACGGTGCTTCAATGGTATATCCGCTATCATCCATCGGGTCCCATGTGTCAGCAGTACCTAATCATCAGGTTGCACGGATGACTTCTTTGAAAATGCGTGGAGAAGTAGCCTATTTTGGGACCTTTGGCTATGAATTGGATATCACTCAATGTACTGATGAGGATAAGGAAATCATCTCTCAGCAAGTCCAGCAGTTTAAAAAACATCAAAAGCTCATTCATTCAGGGAAATTCTATCGTTTGCTGAGTCCGTTCGACTCAAACGAAGTGGCATGGATGGTAGTTTCTAAGAATCAGCAGGAAGCGCTGGTTGGTTATTATCAAATTCTTAGCAGACCTAATCCTAAATACTATCGTTTGAAGCTGACGGGACTAAATGAAAATTATCAGTATGATGTATCAGGGAAAGGGATTCATTATGGCGATGAGTTGATGTCTGTAGGATTGCTCTTCGGAGAAAATTATATTGGCAGGGATAATGAGTACTGGCAAAGAGACATGCCAGGTGATTTTAATAGTCGCCTGATTTATTTAAGAGCTGACAATAAATAGCTGATATGTGAATTTGAATTTTTTTGCTAGTTATACACCACAATCATATATGGAGTTTGATTGTGGTGTTTTTATTTCCCAAGTAGATAGTTTGGTTATAACATGCGTCAAACAATTTCATAAGAAAATCTTAGAATTATCTTAAATAGTACTAAGGACTGATAGCTATGCTTCCATCATGTTGTATAATCACTTCAGGAGGGATATTATGAAATTTATGAAAAACCTTTTAATAAGCGGAGTGTTAACGGCAGGTTTGATGCTTAATACCAGTGTCGCATCAGCAGCCGACAGTCAGATAAAAGCAAAAAATGAAGGCTGGGATGTTCCCAGTGTGGCTTTGGGCAACGGTCTGACTAATGATGAACGTCTTAAAACATTGGAGCTCTTGGGTGTAAAGGAAAAAGATTCTTTCAATGAATTTACTGTAAATGGCGATGATCTTGTGAGATATGTGACAGATGTTCCAGAATTCACCAGTGCGTCATTAGCATACAGCAGTGCTCACATTGTTCGGACCAAAGATAATTCGGGCGTCAACGTTGAAATAGTCACACCCCAGAATATTACAGCACGGACGGAAGCCAATTACCGGAATGCGGCCATTACTTCAGGAATTTATGATGCAGACATCAGAATCGCCAGTGTCCGTGTGATGGATGGCAGCGGTGCTTTGGCTGGGATTTACAAAATATATGACGAAGTGGACCCGGCGGCGAGCGAAGCGGAAAAACAGGAACGTGCCGCCAGTCGAGATGTTGCTCAGAAAGAAAGTGCTGTAACAGCGGAAATCACTCAAGCCAATGAAAATGCCGAAAATTTTTCAGACGAAAATCTGGCTGTAGCAATGGCTGATATTAAATTGGAATTACAAAAAATCAATGAAAAGCTGGATCAGCTGAGCGAACCGGAAGTGAGACAGGAAATCACACAAATCGTTCAAGTTGAACTTCAAAATCAAGGATTGTCAGAGATTGTGACACCTGAACAACAAGATAAAATCGTGGATACTATGGTTGCTTTCCGGAACTCCCCTTCCATTGACAATGAAAATCTTCAGGCTCAATTAGGAGAGCTGAAAGACGATATTATGAAAAATGGCAAAGATTTTCTAGATAATGCCAAAGAAAAATTGACCAGTGAAGAAACTAAAGGCTTTTTAAGCAATCTTTGGAATAAAATCACCAGTTTTTTCAGTAATTTGTTCGGTTAAAACTTTATTAAAAATAAGACATAAGCCTTTTATCAAGGTCTGTGTCTTATTTTTTTGTGCTGGATAACATTTTGAGATGCTTGCTTCAAATAAAAAAACAGAGGCATTAGGATGTTCTTTGCTCCATACTTGCACTGGAAAATCGCATAAACTATCTCATTTCTTATTAAGATAAAGGGGATTTACAGAGAAGGGCTGTGAGCAAGGTGAAAAGCACCGTTCTCACAGCCGCAACCATTTTTAAAATTTCCGTTTCAGCAATAATAATGACGTCTGTGTCATTCGCCTATTAGAATAAACTTTTTTAAAAAATTCTGCTCTGTATCATTTTAAGGCAGTTTTTTAGTGTTTTCTTCTCCGGTTTGTCTTAGATTTCCATAGAGATAATCCTGCGGCAGCGCTCATTAATCCGCCTATAGCTGAATAAGCAATGGTTGCAGTTTCCCCAGTCTGCGGCAGTTTTTTGACTACAGGTTTGGTAGTTTTTTTATGTTTAACAATAGGTGTTGGTTTAGCGTCTGGAGCAGGAGCCTCTGGTTTTGGTTTTACCGGATCTGGCTGGTCTGTTGGCTCAACGGGATCAACTGGGTCGACAGGGTCGACAGGGTCAACAGGGTCGACAGGGTCAACAGGGTCGACAGGGTCAACAGGGTCGACAGGGTCAACGGGATCGACCGGATCGACCGGATCGACCGGATCAACAGGGTCCACAGGATCAACAGGCTCAGCAACAAATTCTCCCCATCTGATTTCGTTGATGGAGTCACTTCCTAGTCCGCTGTTTAGGATGATAATGTTTGAGCCGTCTTCGGCTTTCACCACGGTAATAGTATATTTTAGAATCACCGTGTTGTTGCCATTTCCCTCTTGAACGAAGAGAGTGAAGGTTCCAGCAGGTACATTTCCTTCGCCAACAATCGCCCAATCTTTATTCTCTTGAACTTTGAGGGTGATACTCCAATCTTCCCCACTGAACATTTCCGTTTGAGCGCCTTGGCCGTTTGATGTGTGCTTTGGCAAACCTTTTGCTTCTTCCACATTTCCCCAACCGTTGCCGACCTTTATCCCTTCGGATTTTTCAAAGTTGACATTGGAATCTGTGACGGTCGTATCATCAGTACTTTCATCTGGCTGGTTTTCTGTGCTTTCAATGTTTTCCTGCTGCTCGGTAGTCGAAGTAACAGTTTCTGCCAGGTCTGCTTCCGTCGTTTCTGCTGTAGCGGTTTCATTTTCACTTTCATTTTCAATTATTGTGGTCACAGCCTCGGCAGTTGATGTCTCAGAGACTGCTGTTTCCGGTATTTCGGTTTCAGTAGTTGGCGTTTCTATTGGTGCCTCTTGACTTGGTTCAAAGGGAACTGTTTCGGCAGCGGTTACATTAGGTGCGTCATTTTCGCTAGTCAGTGTTTCAGCAGCTGCTGTCCCTGCATTTGCGAGTAATAAGCCCACCATTAACCCCCTTGAAAGAAAGGCAAGCTGTTTGGATCCTCGGTTTTTCTTGCTATCATCCGTCATTTTTTTCAATATTTTTCTTTTCACCATTAGAACCTCCTTGTGTATAAAAACGATTTCAACATTACAAAAAATATACTATTAATGATCTTTTGCGGCGTATCGCCCCCTTTTGGCATTTCATTACCGTATGAGTCGGTCAACTATATAAAATCGTCAAAAGGTCAGCGGTTTAAGTACAGATACTTAACCAAATGAGCGATAGTAACAAGAAAGCTTTGTTCATGGAGCTGAATGTTGAGAAATAATGATGGGCATTTAAGTAGCAAAATGATTTTTTATAAGTGCTGTGACAGGAATCGCATTGTAAAATCTGTAAAACAGCGAGGGGTCGTTTTGTGATTTTGAAAAAGTAAATCGGATGTACTTGGTTGAGAAGTGGCTATTAATGACTTCTAGCGGCATTTTGGTTTTCCCTTGAAAGTATTTTGTGTCGTAAGAATGCTGCTGATTTCTTCTGAGGTTTAAGCGTTCGTTAAAATTATGCTGAAAACTAATCCAGTTAGAGTTGTGTAATTAATTTTTTTCAGATACCAGCCCTATTGGAGAAGATAGATTCGCTTCGTTTGAAAGCCTTGTCATTTTCGGGAAAGCTTTAAAATTTTTTTGCAATCTATCCGCACAAATAGCCGGGAAAGCCAAAATTAAATAACTTCAAAACGGATATTTCTTTTTGCTTTATTGGATTATATAAAGGGATTTAAATTAAGTCAAACGATATGTAAAATGAACATAAAATAACTTAAAAACTTATATTTATTTATGATACACCTTTAGTGACTTTTGTTTGTTTAGATTTATATAAAAGGGGATAGATATGCTTAACGAATTTATCTGCTAAACTTTAAAAACATAAAATACGAATTAGTGAATTTAATGCACTTGACAACACAAAAAAGAAAATAAAGTCCTAAAAAAGGATGTATTTAGTTGCTGTATTTTTTTATATTTATTTTGGCATCATAAATAATGTTGGCCATCTAAAATGATTCAGATGTATATAAATAACAGTAATTAGATATCTTGTATTTGCTTATCTATTAATGGTTTTATTTTAATAAAAAATAAAAAGAAGTTAAAATCTAACCTTTACTATAATTTAAATAACAATTAAACGGATTTTGTTTAAGGGAAATGATGAATGGGAAAACAAGACTACAGGGTAAATAAAATGGGGGGGTTGTCAACTGGATTTATGAAATATTAAGTAGGGAAAAAGTTTGTTTGGGGCATTTTGATTTAGAATGTATCATTTATCTTCTTTCTAAAACTTTACTAGAGAAATTTCTCTAAAATGAGCGTATGATAGAAAGGAGTAATGAAAATTTTAAAGCATTAGAAAGTGATGAATCATGAAACCCACAGTAACGTACGAAGAAGTATTGAAAGCAAGTGAAAAAAAGAGAATCGGATTTGTAGATGTCCGCAGTCCCGGAGAATTTCAATTATCTACCATACCGGGGGCAGTCAATGTACCTGTACTGGACAATGAAGCGCGGAAAAAAGTCGGGGAGTTATATACAAACGGACAAATCAATGAAGCGAAACAATATGGCGTGTCCTATACTTCAAAACATCTTCCGGAGATGTTCGACCGTTATCAGCAGCTGCTAGCGGTATACGATGAGCTGGTTATTTTTTGCAGCCGGGGAGGGATGCGTTCGGGGACGATTTTTTCTTTGCTAAAATCGCTGGGTCTGCCTGTCAGCCGAATCAGCGGCGGTTACAAAGCTTATCGTCATTATATTGTTCGGCAATTGGATGGACAGTTAGCCAAAGCAAAATTTGTCACTCTTTACGGACTTTCAGGCAGCGGAAAAACAGAAATCTTACAGGAACTATCTTCACAGGGAGCGAAAATTTTGGATATAGAAGGATGTGCCAATCACAGAGGATCATTGCTGGGAAGTGTGGGGTTGTCTGAACCCCATTCTCAAAAAATGTTCGAAAGTTTATTGTTTGAAGCCAGCCGGAAATGGGAACAAGGAGAGACGGTCTTCACTGAAGGAGAAAGCAGGCGGATTGGTAAAGTGGTGATGCCTTCAAGTTTAGCAGGGTCTATCCAGCAAGGGAGAAAAATTTTTATTCATGCATCTTTGGAGCACCGGGTAGCACAGATTCGCCGGGATTATGTTGATCAGGCGGAGTTGCCCGAGCTGATGGACGCACTAGGCAAATTAAAAAAAGTGATTAATGAGAACCGGGTGAATCAGCTGCAGTCCCAGTTGCAGGTGGGGGAAACGGAGACGGTCATAAAAACCTTGTTGACGTCTTACTATGATCCCCGGTACAGTTATCGCAAGAAAAATTACGATCAGTCGTTTATTAATTTGGATGCAGCTGCAACAGCCAAAGCCATTCTTGAATGGCAAAAAGAAGCAGAACAAAATTCATAAGTGACTGCTAGTTGTGCCGCTTGGCTATTTGTCATATAAGGAGAGACTGCTCCTAAAGTAATGAACAGAGAAACCCCCATGGAACCACTTTCTTAAAACAGTGATTTCATGGGGGTTCATTTTAAAACTTCACGATTATAAAATTTAAAAGTACTTACAGCTCAGCTTTGTTGAATTTTAGTTAGTCTAATTTTCTGGTATCCACTGAGAGTACAGGTCTTCAACTAATCCCACAGTATCTACGGTCAGCTTCTTGGTCATTACGGGACTATTCGTCCAGCCCTTGCTGAGACAGTCGTTCACGTGGTCGACTTCAAAAACAAATTCGCTGTCGTAGTCTGCTGAAATTTTTTCTTGAGTACCATCTGTGTAAGTGATGGTAGCTTCTTTGCTCCGCCAGAAAGTTGGGACATCGATTTTGCCTTTGGTACCGTGAACAGTCAATCTGCTTGGGATATCCAAGTTGACACCTAGAAAAATATTACCTAGGATGCCTCGATCAAACTGCAAGGAAAGAGTGCACATGCTATCTGTTTCACCAGGGTTGGCCACTGCCATCCCTTGATAGTTTTGGACAGGCAGATCCAAAAGATACTGCATATATTGAAGGGGGTAACTGCCGGAACCATGCAGGACACCGCCCCCGGCTTCTAGGGAATAAAACCATTTGATATGGTCGACGCTGGGATAGGTGGTCACGGATTGCAGCCACTTTATCTCTCCGATGACATTTTCCTGCAACGCTTTTTTTACTTTTTGGGTTAACGGCAGAAAAACGGATTTTTGTGCTTCCATCAAAAATAGATCCTTTTCTTCAGCCAGGCGAAATAAATCTTCCGCTTCGGACGTCTTTAGCGTAAAAGGTTTTTCGAGAAGGACGTGTTTATCATGGGACAGTGCCAACTTGGCTGCTTGATAGTGTCCTTTATTATAGATCGGGATATAGACGATATCAATGTCAGAAGACTGGCAAAGTTTTTCATAATCGTCATAGACTTTTGGGATGTCCAGTTCTTCAGCCATTGACTCGGCTTTGCCCGGAGTCCGGGAAGCGATAGCTGCGACTTCTCCCAGCTGACTTTGCTGGACACCTTTCACGAAACGGGGAACGATTTGAGCGGCACTTAAAATGCCATAGCGGATTTTTTTCATGTGATAGCCTCCTTTTAAGGGCGATACTTTATCATTTTTCATCAGGATGTGTATTAATCATCCCTTCTTTAAACATTATAACGAATAGTCGGGCGTTTGACAAAGACTAACAGATGATTAGGTGAAAAGTTTGTCTTCTCCTTTTTGTTCCGCCTTTGTCCGTAGATCAGCAGCAAATTTCGTTTGAGACTTACAGGCTTGATTTGGCTGAGAGTTTCCGTTCTTGCTCTTTATAAAATTTTGCGGATGAACAGTTTGAGAAATGTTTTTTTTAGATATCGGTGCTATACTTATAGTTGAAGGAGGCGTTTACAATGGTTGATACTTATAAGCGTATTTTAGTTGCAATCGACGGATCGGAAAAATCGGAAAAAGCCTTTCAAGAAGCGATTTCCATTGCCAAGAGGAACGATGCTAAGCTTTTTATCGCTGCGATTGTCAATGATGTGGAACTTACGACAAGTGCCTATGCTTTTTCAAAATTGTTGATTGAAGAAAAGAAAAAAATTGAAATGAACTTATTAAAGAAAATTGATGATGCCAGTAAGCGGGGAGTAGATGATACGGTTCCGATAGTGGAAATCGGCAATCCGAAAGAATATCTTGCACACATCATTCCGGAAGAACGTGATATCGATCTGATTTTAGTCGGTGCCACAGGAAAAGGAGCCATTCAACGGGCATTGGTGGGGTCTACGACTTCCTACGTGGTGACCCATGCGCCTTGTAATGTGATGGTAATCAGGTAAGCAAGTTGGGATGAAGGGGGATAAATTATTTATTTTCCCTGCATACCGGTCTAGTTACGAAAATCGTTCCAATAAAAACTAACTGTTTCAAAAATATGGGCGTGAAAATCATTTTAGTGATTTTCACGCCTTGTTTTATTTGTCGTCTTTTTGTTTGGACTTAACATTTTTTCTAATCGCCCGCCGTTTATACTGATCTACTAATTCCCGTGAAACCCGGATATTATCCATATTTTCGTCGTAGTTTTTCAAAACATAGGTCAGGAACAGCAGGTCAGTCAAAATGAATTGAGCCGTTAGCGAGCTGGTGGCAGCACTTCTCAACTCGGCTTCTTTTGATTTCACCGTCTGTAAGGAAAAATCTGCCTGCTTGCTGAGTGAGTTGGCGCCAAACTGTGTGATGGAGATGGTGCGCAACTGTTTGCTTTTGGCAATATCATTCAGTGTCAGCACTTCACTGGTTTCTCCGGAGTTGGACACACCGATGAACAGGGTCCCTTCCGGTGCGGATGTCAAGCTGGCAATCAGCAAATGGACATCCGGTTGGCAGATACATACTTTGCCGATCCGATTGAATTTTTGTGCGATATTTTCAGCGACCAAGTAGGAAGAACCGATGCCGTAAACATAGATGAAAGACGCTGCTGAAATCAACTGGACAGCCGAAGCCAAAGTATCATCATCTACAAGCTGGATCGTTTCTTTCATCGCCTGATAAGCATTTCCCAGCAGTTTATTTTTGATATCTTCCGGCGACTCGTCCGGGGAAATATCCGTGTACTGCTGAACGACAGGAGCATCTTTTTCCGCCGACAACTGCAGTTTTAAATCAGGAAAACTGGGGATGCCAATAGATTTGCAAAAACGAATCACAGATGCAGGGCTGGTATCAGAAGCTTTGGCCAATTCGCTGGCGGTCATTTTCATCACTTTTTCCGGCTCGTTTAAAACAAGCTGAGCGATTTTACGCTCAGACCGTGTCAAGTCGTCATAGATACTTTTCACACGATAATGGACATGCTTACTTTTCATTCAATCCCTGCTTTCTGTTGTTAGTAGTAGGTTATCTTGCCTAGAATGACTTCTTTTGCAGCTCCGGTAGCGCTTGGGACATTGCTTGGCAAATGTGCCATGGTCCGGTGACCTAAAATCACCATCGCCACTGCCTCTTTAGCGTCTGAGGAGAGGCCGATTTCTTCTTGGGTCATCACGCGGGCTTCCGGTAATTCAGCCTTGATCATTTTCACCAGTTCGGAATTATAGCTTCCGCCACCGCCGATAATCAGTTCGCTGCCTGTCTTATCCACATAAGGACGTACCCCATCTGCAATAGCTTTGGCAGTGAACAGCGTGGCAGTTCTGATCCAGTCGTTTGCAGGCATTTGATACTCAGCCAGCAGAGAGTGGACATATTCTTTGCCGAACTCTTCTCTGCCGGTGGTCTTAGGAGCTTTTTTCGCCATGAAAGGATGGCTCATAAACTCTTCCAGCAACTCCTTATGGATACTGCCTTGTTTGGCATAAGAGCCGTTTGCATCATAGGATTGCTGGTAGAAGTGCCGGCACAGTTCATCAATAATCATATTGCCGGGGCCGGTATCGAAGGCCAGCATATTTTCCAGCCTTCCGTTCTTGGGAATAATAGTGGCGTTGGAGATGCCGCCGATATTTTGCAAGATCCGCTGAACATGGCTGCTGCGGTATAAAATGTATTCTGAATATGGCACGATGGGGGCACCTTGTCCCCCCACCGCCATATCCCGGTATCTGAAGTCGGAGACCACATCTGTTTTTACAATTTCTGCAATCACACTGGACTCGCCGATTTGCAATGTGGAAGGTTCCAGCAGACCATCTTTTTGCGGATGATGGTAAATAGTTTGGCCATGAGAAGCAACGAAAACTAGATTTTCAGAAGAAAAATCATTTTTTTCGCAAGTCGCCACAACTGCTTCGCCGAATAATTTTCCCAGTTCAAAATTTAGACTGCAAATCAATGCCACGTTGGAAGTGTCAATAGAAAGTGCGGCCATGATTCGTTTCTTGGTTTCTTCCTCAAAGGGAAAGCTTTCAAAAGCGGTCAGTTCATAGGCGGGATGTTCCGGCACAGAGCTATCGATTTTAACGATAGCCACATCGATGCCATCCAGAGACGTCCCCGACATAATCCCTGCCGCATAACTTATAGTTTGACTCATTTATTTTACTCCCTTACTTGATGAAAGGCAAACTTTTGCCAAGGTTTGATGTAAGGCAAAAGCACTTGATCGTCTTTGGTGATGTGTCCCACCACATTCGTTTTGCCGGAATTCTCCATTGGAAGCAGGGCAATCTGCAATTCTCCGGCGTAGTGGGCATACAATGAAGACTCGATTAAAATGTCGCCTATTTCCATGTCTTCCGTATTAAATGTTTTGAATTCATGTCCTTTATATTTGACCCGGCTTTGGGTTGAGCGGATAACGTAGTCAGAAATATCGCCCCGGTTGAAGTGGAACTCTTCCAACACGATTTTACGCTCTAGTTCCGGCACATCGTCACGCAAGACGCAATCCAGAGTGATTTTATAAGGATTGATTTCACTTAAGGCTTTCAGCTCTTCTTCCGATGCAAAAGCATTGGCAATAATGACATCATCAATCAAGTCTGTCGCCCAGAGATGTTTGGCCTGAGTAGTAATCGGCCATTCCCTGTGCATTTCCAGTGTGCACAGCCCCTCTTCCACTGGCCAAGGACCGATCGTTGCAGTAGGAGAATTAACAAAAGCGGCTGTTGAAATTCCATGCTTTTTATAAACAGTTGTAGTTTCGATAAAATGCTCATAATTTAGTCCGGTATAACGGTGAGGGTAGAAGTTGTGGCACCCTTGTAATTTGTTCGCATTGGCCTGATAGCTCAAAATATTTTCCAGATACCGTGTGCCGGAGCTGATATTCAGCTCAATCGCCAACTCTTGGGGATTGAAGGTCATGATGGATTCTTCATTGCCAGTAAACCCCATGTCTAAGCGGATACCATTTGCGCCGATTTCTTTGAAGAAAGATAAGTCATTGTAACTGATTCCCAGTTCATCAAACACTTTCGGACTGATGTCGGCGACCACTTCCATGCCCAATGCCTTGGCATGGTCAATGGTTTCAGAAAAATCTGCAACGATTTGCTTCTTATCTTCTTTGTCAACTGACAAAAGACAGGTGAAAACTCTTGAAAAACCATATTTTGCAGCTAGATCCATGTATTCTTTGATGTCTTCGACGGAACTGTGGTTCGGATAAACTGAAATCCCAAATCTTCTCATAATGTATGTTCTCCCTTATAAAGATAGTAAGCACCCTTAGCACTGGATACTTCTTTTTTATGCAAGTCATAGGTTAACTGACAATTGTCCAAGTAATGAGTGAATGACTTGAGCACCAGTTCATTTTTTTGAATGACACTTCCATTTAGACCGATATCTGCTGGTTTGCCGATAAGAGGAGATTTTCCGATCAGCTGAAGGACTTTTTTTGCCAGCGTTTCGCCGGCTGATTGCAAGATGTTTTGCGCTTGGGAATAATCCGCCGTCAAAGCTCCAATGTGTTGTGCGGCAGCGGCGATTTCACCTTTGTCCACTTGATAGACTTTTTTAGCCAGAGAAAAAACGTCGTCAGCTTTAAAGAAAGTCAATATTTCTTTCGAAAAAGCACTGGTTTCTTCCCCGGTATCGTATTCATTTAGGACATGCTGGATTGCCTTTTTAGCAATATCGAACCCGCTTCCCTCATCTCCAAGAATATGACCCCAACCGCCGGACCGGTACCAAGCGCCGTCCGAAAGACCTAACATAATCGATCCGGTTCCTGCGGTAACAACGATACCGTCGCGGCCTTTTAGGATGGCATACAGTGCTAGCTGTGCATCATTAAGAAATACCGGACTCCCCGGCAAATCAGAAAATTCTTCTGCCATTTTTTCCTTGAATCCGCCGCTGTCGATACCGGCGATTCCCATGACGATTCTTTGGCAATTTTCTTCGCCTAGTGCTTGCAATAATGTCTCTACTGCTTGTCTGATATTCGCCGCCGCTTTTGCATAATCCACTATTAAATTTCCGAAACCTGTAGTAGTGGTCTGTAATAATATTCCATCTTCGATTCCGTAGGCGGAAGCCTCTGTTTTTGTTCCGCCGCAATCGACACCAATGACATATTTCATGCTTATCATCCTTTATTTAGCCATTTCTATCGCTTTTCTGATAAATCCGTCATTCTTATCCAGCAGTCTTTGTGCTTCTTCTTTGGAAGTGTCGGTCAAAATCCGGGTGATAGCCAGTTTCACCTGTTGGTCAGAATCCTCAAAATAAAAAGCGGCTTCTTCTTTTGAAACACCGGTAGCTTCAGTGATGATATTTTTTGCCCGCTCAACGAGTTTTTCGTTGGTCGGTTTCACGTCAATCATCAGATTTTCATAAACTTTACCTAAATGTACCATGCTGATTGTGGAAATCATGTTCAAAATCAATTTTTGCATCGTGCCCGCTTTTAGACGAGTAGAGCCAGTCAAAATTTCCGGTCCGGCAGACACTTCGACCGGATAGGAAGCGAATTGGCTGATTTCGGATGATTCGTTGCAAGAAATCGAAGCGGTCGTTGCCCCGATGTCGTTGGCATATTTTAATCCGCCAATCACATAGGGAGTCCTGCCGCTGGCGCTGATACCGATGACGATATCCTTTGATGTCAGACCACGTTCTTTGAAATCTTCCGCAGCTAAAGTAGCAGAATCTTCTGCGCCTTCCACCGCAACAGTCATGGCGGACTCGCCTCCTGCGATGATTCCTTGGACAAACTCGGGGTCTGTATTAAAGGTAGGGACACATTCGGCTGCATCAAGAATACCTAGGCGTCCGCTTGTCCCGGCACCAAAGTAAAATAACCGGCCGCCGTTTTTCAAACTGTGGACAACTTGTTCGATCAGGGCAGTGATGGCTTTTGCTTCTTTGCTGATGGCTTTAACGGCTTTCATGTCTTCTTGATTCATTTTTTCTACGGTTTCAAGTATGGTCAGTTTGTCTAATCCAGTAGTTTCTTCATTTCTCTTTTCTGTCGTCAGATTCTCTAACATATTCTCATCCTCTTATATTTTTTATTTGAAGGGGGGTCATTGTAAACTGCTCCTTCGGCACAGTGTATCGCTCAATATTATTAATGGACAACAAAAGGGGTGCTGTTCTGTCAGTAAAAGTTAAAAGAGATTCAGCGTCAGTCTCGTTGGGAGGTAATGAGTACCATTTTTTTCGAGAGCCAGTTTTCCTTTAACATAAACTGATTTTACCACTTTTGAAATAAAATTTCAATTTAAGTTTTAGATTTAAGGAATATTCACCCTCTAATGAAATAAAATTTCTTTTTAAAAGAATTATGTTGAAATTTAATTTTAAAAGGTTATAATGTAGTTAAGGTCTCTTTTAAAAAAAATATTTAAAGCGGCCTTGCACAGCATAGACTTTTATGGGATGGGGATCAAGTAAGAGTGATAGAAATTATGCGAGGGGGTGACACTAAAGAAATGTTGACAAATGAAAAAAAACGGGCAATCCCAGGTTTTTCAGTCAAGAGTTCTTTGCTGATTTTATTAGCGGGACTGTTCGGCGGTATTATTTTCCCTTATTTTTTTTATGAACTACAATGGGATACCCGTATCGCCGTCATGATTTTTCTTCCGGCACTTATTTCCGCGGCTATTGCTTATGGTCAATGTTTTATTGAAACTGATACAGGTATTTGTAAACGTTTTTGGGTGATTTTAAGCATTTGTTTTTTCATTTTGGAGATACTTTCATATTTTTGGTTGTATCAGGGATTTATATTTTAGTAAGGAGACTTACTAGTTAGGGGTGGAAAAATGTTAGAAAAATTTACAAACTTTGTTGATTCAAAATTATCCGGACCGATGGATAAGCTGGCTAACCAAAGACACTTGCGAGCGATTCGAGACGGGATTATTGCAGCATTGCCGTTGATCATCATTGGTTCTTTCTTCCTGATTTTGGCTTTCCCGCCGCTTCCGGCAAATTGGGGAATTTCTGAGTTTCTGACAGCTAATGCAGCGACGATTTTATTACCTTATCGTATGACGATGTACATCATGTCTTTATATGCCACGTTTGGGATCGGAGCAAGTTTAGCTAAAACTTATAATCTTGATGTGGTATCGGGCGGTATTTTAGCCACGATTGCTTTTCTATTGACGTTCATTCCTGTTAACATTCCGGCAGAAGCTTTGGAGGCGGCTGGAACAGTGGGCTTCGTACTGCCTATGGCTAATTTAGGCGGAGGCGGGATGTTTGTGGGTATCATTACTTCGATTCTGGCAGTTGAAATTTACCGTATAACTGACAAGTCGAAATTTAAGATCACCATGCCTGAACAAGTACCGCCGGCAGTGGCTCGTTCTTTTGAATCTCTGACGCCTACGTTGATCGTTATCTTAGGTATGGGCTCAATTACTTATTTCCTTGGCTTCGACTGGCATTCAGCCGTTGCAAAAGTCGTGTCGCCGTTAGTCAGTGCGGCAGACTCTTTACCAAGTGTCTTGTTGCTGATCTTTATGATTACTTTCTTCTGGGTGTTTGGTATTCACGGCGTATCTATCGTAGGTTCTTTAGCCCGTCCGGTTTGGCTGCAATTGCTAGAAGCTAATACTACAGCTCAAGCAGCAGGAGAAGCTTTGCCTCATATCGCAGCAGAACCATTCTTCCAATGGTTCATTTGGATTGGGGGTTCCGGCTGTACGATTGGTCTAGCTATTTTGTTAGCATTTACTGCTAAATCTGAATACGGTTCTAAATTAGGAAAGGCAGTTATCATGCCATCCATCTTCAATATCAATGAGCCGGTTATTTTTGGGGTACCAGTTGTTTTAAACCCGATCATTATGATTCCGTTTATCGGCACACCAGTAGTCACAGCGATTATTGCATGGTTTGTGACAAAAGCCGGTTTGGTCAGTCCGGTAACAGTGACCGCGCCTTGGACTCTGCCGGGACCGATCGGTGCGTTTTTAGCCACAGGTGGAGACTGGCGGGCAGCTGTTTTGAACGTCGTCTTGATTATTGTTTCAGTCATTTGCTACTATCCGTTTGTTAAGATTTACGACCAAAATGAATTAGCTAAAGAAACAGGGGCAGTCGTTGCTGAATAATCACTTCAAGAATTCGTATCATTTAATTTGAGATTATGAATACAACAACCAAAAGACCAGCGAGATATTTGCTCGCTGGTCTTTTGGTTGATATGGCTGATTACAGCTTTAATTTGTTGTCTGAATGTACCAAGAAATATGGTGATTTGTAATCAGTCAACATCTGAACTCATAGGACTGTATAAATAAGCTGAAACCAGTGCTTCCGCTGCTTTGATAGAATCCTCGTGGGTCCGCTCAAAAGCATGACTGGCGTCGATTCCTGCACCGATCAATCCGTGTTTCACATCTGCCCCGGCTCTCATAGCGGCAGAAGCATCGCTGCCGTAATAAGGGTAAATGTCTAGTTGATAGGGAATGTTCTCCTGCCCGCATAAATGGACCAAATGCTGCCGCAATCCTAAATGATAAGGACCACTGGCGTCTTTGACACAAATGGAGACACTGTATTCATCTGTTTGCTGATCATCGCCGATTGCACCCATATCTACGGCAAGGTATTCTACGACGTTTTCAGGAATGTTAGAGTTCCCTCCGTAGCCGATTTCTTCGTTATTAGAAATAAAAAAGTGGGTAGTATAGGGCAACTTTTTATTTGAGGCAGTCATTTCTTCTAAAAACTTTAATAAAATCGCCACACTGACTTTATCGTCCAAATGGCGAGATTTAATAAATCCAGCCGGTGTGATTACAGTACGGGGTTCAAAGCTGATAAAATCGCCCACGTTAATCCCTAAAGCACGGGTATCATCCGCCGTTTTTACTTTTTCATCCAAACGGATCTCCATATTGTCTTGATTGCGTTCTGCTGTGCCTGCGTCTTTGTACACATGGACACTGGTCTGATGCATCAAAATCGTTCCGGTAAAGGAGTTGCCGTCTTGGGTGTGGACGGTGCAATATTCTCCTTCAATCGAGTTGTAGCGGAAACCGCCGATCAAATCCATTTTGATTCTACCGTTTTCCTTGATATTTCGCACCATGGCCCCTAGTGTATCTACGTGGGCAGTGACAAAGCGTGACTGACTCGTATCCTCCCCTGGTACGGTGAGGATCAGGCTGCCTTTACGATTGATAACGGGGTTATAGCCAAGGGATTCTAACTGTTTTTTTATCCATTGGATGATTGTCAGAGTATTTCCTGTGGGGGAAGGGATCGTTGTCAGTTGAGCAGTTAAATCAATAGTTTTTTCCATACATAGGTTCCATCCTTTTCAAATATTTTAATTACCTGAGCAAGGCGGAACACCATCCCGTGCCGGTAATTATCCAGTAACAGTGTATCCTTTTTCTGTTTTTTTTACAAAGATTTCCGGACCGTATTTTCATCTGATTTTAGCCTGGGGATTAATTTAACAAAGGATTGCATTCGCAAAAAATAAGCCTTACAATAGGGAGAGTATAGATAGCAAGTAGAAAGTTGGGTAGGACACATGGAAACTCAAACGAGAGATTTTGAGCAAATTAACCAAGAATCTAAGTCCAAAATGATTCGCGGGTCCATCTGGATGTCTGTGGGAAGTTTTGCTTCGAGATTATTGGGGGCAGTATACATTATTCCTTGGTATTTATGGATGGGTGAAAATGCTAAATTAGCAAACAACCTTTTTACCAAGGGTTACAATATTTATGCTTTGTTTTTAATGATTTCTACTGCGGGGATCCCCGGGGCCATCGCAAAACAAATTTCTCACTACAATTCTTTGAATGAATATAAAGTGAGTAAACAGTTATTTAAACGGGCATTGATGTTGATGGGGATATTCGGTTTGGCGTGTGCTGGCGTGATGTTTTTTGGCGCCCCGATTTTAGCGGCCGGGAATAAAAATCTGATTCCGACCATGAGGGCATTGAGTACGGCAGTTTTGATTTTCCCGATTATGAGTGCTTTTAGAGGCTTTTTCCAAGGAAATCACAACATGATGCCATCCGCGGTTTCCCAAATCGTGGAACAGATAGCTCGTGTATTTTATATGCTGACCGCCACGTTTGTCATTATGAAAGTGCTAGAAGAAGATTATGTGACAGCTGTTACTCACTCAACCTTCGCTGCCTTTATCGGTGCTTTGGCGGCTTTGGGCTTGCTGGTATGGTTTTACCAAAAGCAGATGCCGAAGTTTGCGGCACTTGAAGCCTCCAGTGTGAATCGACTGGAAGTTTCGCCCAATGAGCTGCTGAAAGAAATCGTCCGTGAAGCTATTCCGTTTATCATCATAGGGTCGGCTATCACAATCGTAAAAATTTTCGACCAGTTTACTTTTGAACCGCTGATCCACGCTTTTACAAACTTTAATGAGACGCAGGTAGAAGAACTGTTCACACTGTTTAGCGGCAACCCAGATAAACTGACCATGATTACTATTTCGATTGCCACTTCTTTAGCGGTGACCAGTTTGCCTTTGATTACCGAGTCGTTCACTATGAAGAACTACAAAGGGTTGGCTAAACAAGTCAGTGACAATTTTCAACTGTTCTTTTTCGTGATGATTCCTGCCACGTTTGGTATGATTTTATTGTCAGAGCCGTTGAATACACTGTTTTACAGCTATGACCGATTAGGTGCTTCTTTGTTGCGTCAGGCCTGTTATGTGGGGATTGTCTTAGGGTTTTATATTCTAGTATCCACCACCTTGCAGGGACTTTACGGCAACAAACGGGCCATTCATTTCCTGATTGTCGGGTTTGTCATTAAAATAGTTTTACAAGTCCCGATGATTTATTTGTTTGAGGTCTATGGACCGCTGCTGTCATCTGCCCTTGCATTTTTAGTTTCCGGTTTTTTGACTGCCAGGGAAATTCACCGGCTGACCCATTTCAATGTGGGCTTTACAGCAAGACGTACATTGCTGATGGCAATTTTGACGATTATCATGCTGGTTGGGGCTTTTATCGTGCGGCAAGTATTGTACCAGTTTCTTTCGCCGGCAAGCAAAGCTCAGTCCTTAGTCATTGTGCTGGTGGTTGGTGTGGTAGGTGCTGTGATATACGGCTACCTGTCGCTGAAACTCCGTCTGGCTGACAAGTTGCTGGGAAGCAAAATGTTGGGACTGCGGAAGCGGCTAAATATAAAATAAGTCTGATAAGAACATCTATATTTATAGGTGTTCTTTATTTTTAGAAAGGGTCGAGAAAATGAAGTTGCGTTTGGATAAAATGTTGAGCCATTTGGGCCACGGCAGTCGTAAAGAGGTCAAGCAATTATTGAAGAAAAAAGCGGTATTGGTCAATGGCCTCGTGGTAAGAAATGGAGGACAACTTGTAGATACGGAAAAAGATTTGGTGCTCTTAGATGGGGAACCCGTAGTGTATGAAAAATATGTTTATTATCTGCTGCATAAACCCAAGGGCGTGATTTCGGCAACGGAAGACGGGCGGCATCGAACGGTTTTGGATCTTATCAGCCAACCAGACATCCGGCCGGACTTATTTCCAGTAGGCAGGCTGGATAAAGACACAACCGGCTTGCTGCTCCTGACAAACGACGGTCCCCTTGCCCATGAGCTGCTGTCTCCAAAGAAAAAGGTTCCCAAGCGTTATTTGGCGCTTGTAGAGGGGATAGTCACAAAGGAAGACATTGCATTATTCGCTCAGGGATTCGAAATAGACGGTAATGAACAGGTGCAGCCCAGCGAGCTGGTGGTCGAAACGGTCGACCAAAGCCAAAATCAATCTGCTGTTTCTTTAACTATCGTTGAAGGGAAGTTTCATCAAGTAAAAAAAATGTTTGCTGCTGTCGGCAAAAAAGTTCTGACTCTCCACAGGGAATCCATGGGCGGGCTGCTTTTGGATAAAGCACTCAAACCGGGGGATTACCGGCGATTGACTAATGTTGAATTGGAAATTTTGAAAAAGCAGGCATAATCGTTGACTGCATACCCGAGGGGGTATATGATTAGCTTTGTCAAATTAACTGTAAGAGTGAGGAGAAAGCTATGTTTCTATTCGATAAAACCCCTTCTGTCAGCGGCAATGAGCTGACAGAAAAACTATCTGAGAGGCCGACGATTTTGGACATCAGACAAAAGGATGCCTACGTCAACGGTCATATTCCCGGAGCAAAAAATGTGACAATGGATAAGTTGAACAAAATGAAACTTTCAAAAAAAGAAGCTGTCTATGTTGTCTGCTATTCCGGCATGAGCAGCAAATCAGCTGTTAAAGAGTTGAAGCGTCAAGGATATGACGCCTATAGTGTTAAAGGCGGCATGAATTCATGGCGCGGACCTGTCAAAGGAGGATTGCAGTAGGATGAAGGTAATTATTGTAGGTGGGGTGGCTGGCGGTATGTCAGCAGCCACTCGTTTGCGTCGTTTGAATGAAACGGCTGAAATCATTGTGTTGGACAAAGGTCCTTATGTTTCTTTTGCCAACTGTGGTCTGCCCTATCATGTGTCAGGGGAAATAAAAGAGCGGGAAGCACTGCTGCTGCATACTCCTGAAAGTCTAAAAGGACGTTTTAATTTAGATGTGCGGGTAAATAGCGAAGCTGTGGATTTAGATACAGAGAAAAAACAGGTGAAGATAAAAGTAGGAGAAAAGGAATACTGGGAAAGTTACGATAAATTGATTTTATCTCCCGGAGCCAGCCCTTTTGTCCCGCCTATCGCAGGCATCGAAGCGGCTGAAAATGTCTTCGTCTTGCGCAATGTTCCTAATCTGGACGCAGTGATGGCATTTATCGACAAGCATCAGCCGAAAAAAGCGGCAGTTATCGGTGCCGGCTTCATCGGACTGGAAATGGTGGAAAATTTAGTCGAAAAAGGTATCGAAGTCACACTGATAGAAAAAGCACCTCATGTGTTGCCGCCGCTGGATGAAGAGATGTCTGCCTACGTGGAAAAGGAATTACGTCAAAACGGTGTAGAAGTCATTCTAAATCAGTCGGCAACAGAATTTCTTGACCAAGGGAAAACTGTTGTGCTTGAAAATGGGGAGAAGTTGGCAACGGACATGATTATTCTGTCCGTAGGAGTGGCCCCTGAAACAGCTCTGGCTAAAAAAGCAGATATCGCACTGGGACTGCGCGGAGCAATCCTTGTTGATGACTCATACCAGACAAGTGCGAAAGATGTCTACGCGGTAGGGGATGCTATCGTAGTGAAACAACAGATTAGTGGTGAAGATGCACTTATTTCGTTAGCTTCTCCTGCAAACCGGCAAGGCCGGCAAGTGGCAGATATTATTTCAGGAATGAAACGTACAAATAAAGGCAGTATCGGCACAGCTATCGTTCGCGTCTTTAACTTGTCAGCAGCTTCCACGGGAATGTCTGAAAGACAAGTCAAATTAGCAGGATTGCCTTATGCCGTAGTTCACGTCAGCGGCAATGACCACGCCGGTTATTACCCTGGGGCAACACAAGTAGTATTGAAATTAATCTTCGATCCTAAGACTGGTAAAATTTATGGTGCCCAAGGTGTCGGTGAAAAAGGTGTAGACAAACGGATCGATATTTTGGCAACGGCAATCAAAGGGAATCTGACAGTAGAAGATCTGCCAGAATTGGAATTCACCTACGCTCCGCCGTTCGGAGCAGCTAAAGACCCTGTCAATATGCTGGGTTATGCCGGCTTGAATGTTATTGAGGGACTGACCGATTTGGTTCAGTGGCACGAATTGCCTGACAGATTGGCTCAAGGCGCTATACTGCTTGACGTTCGTAATCAAGGAGAGCTGTTGTCCGGCGTGTTCGAACAGTGTCTACACATTCCCTTGAATAATTTACGGGAACGTCTCCATGAATTAAATCCGGAAAAGGAATATATTATCAGTTGTGCCAGCGGGCAACGCAGCTACATGGCTGAAAGAGTATTAAAACAAAAAGGCTTCAAAGCTGCTAATCTAGACGGTTCTTTCGGTCTTTACAAAGTTGTACGTCCCCAAGAGACAAAATAAAGCGGTGATAAGATGAAGTGTGATGAAAGAATCATGAATCGCCTAAAAAGAGCGGAAGGTCAAATGCGCGGTATTCAGAAAATGATGGCAGAGGAAAAAGAATGTGAAGCGATTCTGACACAGCTGTCTGCTGTCAGATCAAGTATCGACAGCATCATGGGAATCGTGGCCTCTGAAAATATCCGCAACTGTTTTGAACAGCCGGCAGAAGACCCGGTTGTCCAAGAAGAAAATATAAAAAAAGCGATGAAAATGATTCAAAAATTATAAATAAAACGTGCAAGTTCTCAATCAAAAGGTTTTACGCCTTGAATGAGGGCTTGCTTTTTTAATTTTTTCAGATATAACAGAAGCATTTCAAATAATATAGGTGTTTAAAAAGTTTGAATTTACTGTATACTTTTCTTTTAGCTGGTTCGTTGTATTAAGTGAAGGGGGTTGACCATGAAAAGTGAAGAATTGCTGGATTCTTTTTTATTGAATCTGGGAAAAGATGTGTCAGACTTTTTGATAAGAAAAGGCGCCTCTTATCACGAAGCCGAAGATGTGGTTCAAAACACATTTTACAAAACGCTGGTCGCACTGGACGTTCTCAACCAAGACACCCTTCGCCCTTGGTTCTTCCGTGTGGCTCTCAATGAATTCATCGATTTTAAAAGGAGGACGAAATTCCATGACCCCACCCCTTTGGAAGAGATGGGCTTAATAGAACGCAAGGATGGACTGGAAGAATTTTTCACGAGAGAATCTTTTCTGTATCGAATATCCAAACTTAAACCGGAGTATCAAGAAATTTTGCTTTTAAAATACTATTATGAGTTGAGTTATGAAGAAATCAGCAGGCTTCTAATGATAAAAAGCAACTCTGTGAAGCAAAAACTTGCCCGTGCCAGAAAACAATTAAAAGAAAAGGAGCACTTATGATGGATAAACAAAAAAACACCGATTTGACCAAAGCTTTGAGTAAGGCAAAACGCCGGCAGTCAGTCAAAATGATTGTGATTTCAGTGTTGACTGTGATGATTTTATTTCCGGCAAGTTACTTTTTGTGCAATAAATTATCTGCGAAACATTCCAACGAACTGAACGATTTTCTTTTTTTACATAACGCTGTTGCAGAACCTAATGTCAGGATTGATTCCCAAGTGTTAGTCAACAGTTCGCCGACTGGCGGTTCTGTGGTTTCCAACCGTTCAAAAAATATCGCAGGTTATATCGTTCCCTGGGACACATTGACCAATCACTACACGATGCTAGGTGCAAAAGTTGACTACAATGAAATGTATGGCGGTTTTCATATAACTAAAGACAATCTTTATTTTTATAACCGCCAGACGAAACAGCCTTTGGCACAATTTTATCATCCGAACATAAAAAATTATTACGATGACTTTTCAGAAGACTATACCGTAAAACTTCCCCAAGATTTGCAAAAAATGTCTGGCGATGATCAAAAAGTCAGCGAAGTCGCCCTTTCTTTTGACCGGCCCTATCGCTGGTCAGAAATCAATCAACAGCTCCCCAGTGATGTGAATGTGGTTTGGCTGTATCTGTTATCGGATGATGCTTTGGACGAAGGTTCAGGTCCCCAAGCAGCAGAAGTTTTCGGGTTTCAAGCGTATAACCGGGAAACAAAAAACCTGACCGCATCATTCCAAGACTTTCTGAAAAATTTAAACGACTATAACAGCGGGCAAAATGAAAAAATGATTGGAAACTTTGTTAAAAAATATGATGTTTTTCTCAAAAAAGACTACGAAAAAAAATTTGATGAAGTAGAAATCCTTGGTCTAATGGTCACGGGGGCAAACGAACATTTGAAAAAATTAGAAAAGCTGCCTTTCATTCGAGCTTCTTCCATAGGAGTGACCGAAGAAATCACTCCTTATATTATTCCAGAAAAACAAGAATAGTGTTGAATCATTTGGTAGGAGAGTGTTTGGTAAAAGCGTTGTTTTGGCAGTTAATATGACTTTTTGACGGGACTCACGTATAATAAAGGTGAGAATAATCAAGGAGGATTTTTTTAATGACAACATTTTACTGTGTCAGACATGGAATGACCGAATATAATCAACGGAAATTTTTTCAAGGAGGGATTGTGGACTCGCCGCTGCTGCCTGAAGGTCGGGAAGGGGCTAGAAAAGCCGGAAAGTTTTTAAGAGAAGTGCCATTTTCCGAAGTATTGGTCAGCCCACAAGGACGAGCACAAGATACCGCCCGTCTGATTTTAGAACAGCACACGAAATCACTGGCTATCACAACTGTGGACGATTTGCGGGAGATGGAATTTGGCATATGGGAAGGACTGCCTGAGAAAGATTTTTCCCATCTGGAACAATTCCAAAATCTAGTACATTATCCGCATAAGTACAATCCTGCCGAATATCAGGGAGAATCATTTTATCAATTGATTGAGCGTACGAAAGCTGTGTTTGAGAATTATAGTATCTCTCATCCGGAAGATAAAATTTTAATCGTTTCCCATGGTTTGACTTTGCAAACGATACTCAAGACTTTAACGGGTGTGCCGCTCTCAGATGTCAGAAAAGATAAACCTTTGAAAAACACCAGTGTCTCCACTATTCTTAATAACGGTAACGGATTTGTTTTAGATGTGTGGAATGATACAAGTTTTATTAAGTGATGATGTAAAAACTCCTTTGAACGGGATGCCTCGTTCAAAGGAGTTTTTTGTTTTTAATTTAGAGAAGCTGACATTTTAATTGGGGAAAAGCATTTGGAGAGATAATTTTTAATGTTTATGAACCATTTCCAACATTACCAACAGTTGTTTGAAATTTAAAAATCGTTGGATAGCGTTAATAACGGCGGATAGAGAAGCACCCTCTCGCAATGTCTGGTATTGATAGAGCCGTCAGCAGCCTAAAGTCAATTTTCCTCTGTTTTAGATTCTGGGAGTATTTTGAAAATCAGTCAATGAACTTTAAATTTTGAATATTAAGGAAATTCTGTGCGGATTTAGTAACGGCGCCCAAAAGTGTTGCGCTAGACTGCAGCGGACTGTTCATAACAATCACGTCCCTTGTAAACCGGCTCACTAAATGTTTATTTAAATAATCAATGAGTTCAGGAATTTTTTGATAGACCGAACTGTTGATGACTACAATTTCCGGATCATACAAAGAAGAAAGGTTATTGATACCGATACTTAGATAGTCTGCATTTTCTATGAGAATAACTTTGACAAGCTCGTTTCCTTCGTCGTAGTATTCTTTGACTCGGTCTGAGTTGATATTATGCACATCTAAAGCCGTTTCAATTTGGTCATACAAGGCCCGATGTGATGCGTATCGTTCCAGACAACCTTGATTGCCGCAAGGACACTTTTTTCCTCCCGGGAACAGGATGCTATGACCGATTTCCCCTGCCTTTCCGTGTTTTCCATTTCTTAAAAGACCATTCTCCACGATTCCGGCACCGATTCCTCCATGGATACTGATACTGACCAGACTATTGAATTTGGATGAAAAGCTATATTCTCCTAAAGCAGCCAAATTTGCTTCATTTTCTAAAAAGATAGGAAAATCGTACGAATTTGATAATTCATCAAAAAGCTCGATATGATCCAAAGGGTAGTTAGGAGTATAAATGATATCATTATTGACGACAATCCCGTGAATCGCAACGGTCATTCCTACGACTCCATGCCTAGTTTCAGGAGTGTATTCAGAGAGTTCACTGATAATTTCGTGGATATGTGTTGTGACTGTCTGCTCATCAATAGCTATCTTCCGTTTTTTAATCTTTTCAATAAAGGTTCCATCAATGAAAGACAAAACTCCTTCAATGTAATTAGTACCGATATCCAGCGCAATGACCAGCGATGAACGTCTGTTAAAAGTAAGAAGAACGGGCTTGCGGCCGCCTTGACTGCTTGCGTTGCCAACACCAACTTCCATAATCAACTCTTCTTCCATCAATTTTTTCGTGATAGCTGAGACAGAAGCTTTATTTAAATTGGTAATCATTGCCAAATTAGCTCGCGAAATAATATTTTCATCAATAATTTTTTGTAGGATAATTGCTTCATTGCGTTCTCTAATCGTGTATTTGCTTGTAATCATATCATCACTCCTTGAAAAAAATTATACTGTAAGCGGTTGACAAAAACAAACCCTCGTAGTATTCTTTATCTGTAAGTAAGTTTATCTTACTAACCAACTAAAATCAAGAGGATGGAGGAGTCAAAGTGAGTTATTTTCCAAATGTAGACAAAATTAAGTATGAGGGGACGAAAACTGCCAACCCATTTGCTTTTCGTCATTTCAATCCTGAAGAGGTGGTTCTAGGTAAGACCATGCGGGAACACCTGCCCTTTGCGCTGGCTTACTGGCACACAATGACACAAGACGGCACGGATCCATTTGGCGACCCTGTCAATATTCGTACTTGGGAGACTGCGGATCCAATGGAAACGGCTAAGAACCGTGTGGATGCTTTTTTTGAAATCCTTGAAAAATTAGGTGTAGAATATTTCTGTTTCCATGACATTGATATCGCACCTGCCGGTAATTCTTTAGAAGAATTTTTTGCTAATTTAGATGAGATCACCGACTTGATCAAAGAAAAGATGGCTGCGACCGGGATAAAATTGTTGTGGAACACGGCCAATATGTTTTCTCATCCTCGTTTTAATAATGGGGCGGCTTCAACTAACAATGCAGAAGTGTATGCGTATGCCGCAGCTCAAGTTAAAAAAGGTTTGGATTTGAGTAAAAAGCTTGATGGAAAAAACTATGTTTTTTGGGGCGGTCGTGAAGGGTATGAGTCTCTTCTGAATACGGACATGAAATTCGAGCAGGACAATATTGCCCGTCTGTTTAAAATGGCGATTGCTTATGGTGAAAAGATTGGTCACAAACCGCAGTTTTTATTGGAACCAAAACCAAAAGAGCCCTCAAAACATCAGTATGACTTCGATGCGGCCACAACGTTAGCTTTTATTCAGAAATATGGGTTAGAAGGAGATTTCAAGCTGAATTTAGAGGCGAACCATGCCACTCTGGCAGGGCATACCTTTGAGCATGAACTTCATGTGGCCCGTATCAATGATGCGTTAGGGTCGATTGATGCCAACCAAGGGGATATGCTGCTTGGCTGGGACACAGATGAGTTTCCAACTAATATTTATGATGCCGCTTTGGCGATGTATGAAATTTTAGAAAATGGCGGGATTGCTCCAGGAGGTATCAATTTTGATTCTAAAGTCCGCCGTTCGTCATTTGAAATGGACGATTTGTTGTTGGCTCACATTGCCGGGATGGATACCTTTGCCCGCGGTTTGAAAGCAGCGGCAAAATTAAAAGAAGAGCGTTTCTTTGATGATTTGAAAGACAAACGCTATGCCAGCTTTAAAGAGGGAATCGGAGCTAAGATATTAGCGGATTCTGAAGATTTGGAAAGTTTAACTGCGTATGCGTTGAAACATGATGACCCGAAATTGGAGTCCAGTCATTTGGAGTATGTGAAGTCTTTGTTGAATGATTATTTAGTTTAACTATTTTAAATAAAAGAAATGAGGTATAAAAATGAAAAAAAAGTTGTTGATTTCTTCATTAGTTTTATTGGGTGCAGTTGGTCTGACAGCGTGTTCTAGTTCAGATTCGAAAAAGGGAAGCTCAGAAAAAACGACTGTTGAAGTTTTTAACATCAAAACAGAAACAGCGGAGCAGATGGACAATTTGGTTGAGATGTTTGAAGAAGCTCATCCAGATATTGATATCAATATGACAACAGTTGGAGGCGGAACAGATGCAACAGCAGCTTTACAAGCGAAGTTTTCTTCTGGAGATGAGCCAGCAGTATTTATGTTGGGAGGATTATCAGACGCCCAGACATGGAGTCATACCTTATATGACCTATCCGACACTGACTTAGCTAAATCTGCGATTGAAGGAACTTTAGAAGGCGGCACCTATGATGAAAAGGTCGTTGGTCTTCCGATGAATATTGAGGGTTATGGTTGGTTGGTCAATAAGGAAATTTTTGAAGAAGCTGGTGTTCCGATAGAAGGTATCGAATCCTTTGCTGACTTTAAATCTGCAGTAGAAACACTGGATTCTAAGAAAGATGATCTTGGGTTAAAAGGAGTGTTTGGTTTTAGTGGTGGAGAAACTTGGGTAACAAGTCAATTCAGCTCAAACTTTATTGCGCCAGAATTCAACAATAGTTTACTAGAGACTTATTCAGCAAAAGAATTAAAATTAGAATATTCAGATCAAATGCAAGAAAATATCGACTTAGCAATCAAGTATAATGCCAAACCTTTGGAATCAATGGATTATTCTACTTCTGTAGAAGAAATGTTCGCTGGCAATCAAGTAGCAGTTATTCACCAGGGAAACTGGATTGTTCCTACATTAAACAGCTTAGATGAAGCTTTTGCAAAGGAAAAATTGGGAATTGTGCCAATGTACGTTGAATCTGAAACTGAAGGTAAAATCGTTGCTGGCCCTGCTTGGTACTGGTGTGTAAACAGCAATAAAAATGAAAAAGAGATTGAAGCATCTATAGAATTTATTAACTGGATGTATACAAACGAAGAGGCAATGACGTCGATAGTAGAAGATTTTGATTTCATCCCGGCCTATACGAATTTTGCAAGTGAGGATATCAAGGATCCGCTATCTAAAGAGATTTACCAATATTTGAGCGATGGAAAGACTGTTCCTTGGGTACATAATTCTTATCCTGATGGTTACGGTCAAAATATTATTGGTGTAGAGGTTCAATCCTATGCAGCTAAAAATTCTACATGGGAAGAGTTAAGTAAGAAGCTAATAGACACTTGGAATACAGAACGATCCAAGTAGAGAAAAATACAGATGGGAGTGAATCTCCCATCTGTATTTGAAAGAGAGGGGATTAATTGTGTTAACTAATAAATCGAAATCCTTTTGGTTATTACTGCTTCCTGCTTTGCTGGCACTTATGGCTGTATTGTTTATTCCTTTATTTATAGGGGGGTATTACTCACTCACGGATTGGAATGGAAATACAGTAGGTGTGTTCTTAGGTGTTGAGAATTATATGAAAGTCTTTAAAGATGAAACATTTATTAACAGCTTGATTTTTACGGCTAAGTTTTCGGTAGTCAGTATTGTTTTGATAAATGTTGTAGCCCTAAGTTTGGCAGTGTTGGTAACTCAAAAGCTTGGGAGATGGAGTACTCTTTTCCGTACCGTATTTTTTATGCCAAACCTAATCGGAGGGATTATTTTAGGTTTCATTTGGCAGTTTATTTTTAATAAGGTTTTTACAAGTATTGCTGACATCACCGGTATTGCTGGTTTTAACAATTGGTTAAATACACCTCAAACAGGTTTTTGGGGATTAGTAATCTTATTTGTGTGGCAAATGAGTGGGTATATGATGTTGATTTACATATCTTATCTAAATAATATACCTAGTGAAATTATTGAAGCTGCAGAAATAGATGGAGCTTCAGCAATCCAAAAGTTTTTCCAAGTGAAACTGCCAATGATTATGCCGGCCTTTACAGTAACTCTTTTTTTGACACTTTCCAATGCTTTTAAGATGTATGATCAGAATTTAGCATTAACGGCCGGTGGACCGTATAATTCGACCCAGATGACGGCCATGAACATCTATAATGAAGCGTTCTCTATGAGGAATATGGGGTATGCTCAAGCCAAAGCTATGATTTTTTTATTGATTATAGTGATAATTTCAATAATCCAGATTTCGGTTACGAGAAGAAAAGAGAGTGATGCGTAATGAAGAATAAAAGGAAATTGAAGAAGACTGGTGCTGTTTTAGTTGGAATTCTTTTCTCATGTTTGTGGATATATCCATTTTACTTGATTGTGATGAATTCCTTTAAAACGAAATCGCAAATATTTCAGGATACTTTGGGACTGCCCGATGGTCTTGAGTTTAACAATTATATTACAGCGTTGGATAAGTTAGATTTTAAAAACACGGCGCTTAACTCTATCTTGATTACGGTCTTCTCACTATTTTTCGTTGTAATCGTTTCATCAATGGCAGCATATGGTTTATCAAGAAATAAAAGTAAGCTTAGCTCGGGGTTGTATTTTTTTATTGCGATAGGCTTGTTAGTTCCGTTTCAAGGGATAATGATTCCACTAGTATCAATTTTTGGGAAAGTAAATATGCTGAATCGGGCTGGTCTTGTGATTATGTATATCGGACTGGCAACTAGTATGGCTACGTTTATGTATTATGGAGCACTGAGAGGGATTCCTAGATCTTTAGATGAAGCCGCTGTTATTGATGGTGCTTCGACATTTAAGATTTATTGGACGGTTATTTTCCCATTATTGAAGCCGACAACGGTAACAATTATTGTTTTAGATTCATTATGGTTTTGGAATGACTATTTGCTGCCTTCATTGAGTGTAAATAAAGAGGGATTATATACTATTCCGTTAAAAATGTTTTATTTCTTCGGAGAATTTAATAAACAATGGCACTTAGCTTTAGCGGCTCTAGTGGTTGTGATTGTTCCTATTATTATACTATTTGTTGCATTGCAAAAACATGTTGTAAAAGGCATTTCAGATGGCGCTGTAAAATAAGGAGGTTTTTATGAAATTCACAGATGGATATTGGATGGTAAAAGACGGTGTTACGGTTCACTCGCCTAAAGAGATCTATACTTTTGATAAGAGAGACGATTCTTTGGTGCTATATGCCCCTTATAAAAAAATCATAAGAAGGGGAGACACGCTTAATTTAGGGATGAGCACAATTACTCTCAGCAGTCCTGGAGAAAATATGATTTCTGTTCGTATCGTGCATCATCAAGGGAAAAATAAAGGACCTGATTTTCAGTTGAATCAGCAAGATACTAAAGTTATTGTGGCTCATGAGAATGAAGAGTTATCTTTACAATCAGGGAGTTTAAAAGTTTCAGCTAAATTAAATGAAAAATTTCAGTTGGAATTTTCTGCGAAAAATCAGGTGTTGACATCCTCTAAATTTGGTGCTCAAGGAGAAATCACCTTGAAAGATGGCACCCACTATATGCGTGAACAATTAAGCCTTGGTGTAGATGAGTTGATTTATGGGTTGGGTGAAAGGTTCACACCGTTTATCAAAAATGGACAGACAGTGGACATTTGGAATAAAGATGGTGGAACAGGAAGTGAGCAAGCCTATAAAAATATTCCTTTTTATCTAAGTAGCAATGGCTATGGAGTATTTGTCAATCATCCTGGGGAGGTTTCTTACGAAATTGCATCAGAAAATGTGTCTCGAGCACAATTTAGTGTGGAAGGGGAAGAATTAGAATATATTATCATTTATGGTGATACTCCAAAAGATGTCTTGGAAAATTATACCAGTCTGACAGGCAAACCTTCACTACCTCCAGCATGGTCTTTTGGTTTGTGGCTATCAACTTCTTTTACTACGGATTATAGTGAAGAAACGGTCATGAAGTTTATCGATGGCATGATTGAGCGCAATATTCCGTTGGAAGTTTTTCATTTTGACTGCTTTTGGATGAAGGAATTTGAGTGGACGAACTTTACCTGGAATGAAGAGTTGTTTCCAGATCCGGAGGGAATGATTAAAAGAATTCATGATAAAGGTATCAAGGTAAGTTTATGGATTAACCCTTACATTGGACAAAAATCACCTTTATACCAAGAAGGAGAAGGCAAAGGGTACTTCTTAAAGAGGGAAGATGGCTCTGTTTGGCAGTGGGATATGTGGCAAGCAGGCCAAGGAATTGTCGATTTCACCAATCCGGAAGCTGTTGAATGGTATCGCGGTCATCTGTCCCGTCTTTTGGATATGGGAGTGGATGCCTTTAAGACAGATTTTGGCGAACGGATTCCAACAGATGCGGTTTATTTTGATGGCTCGGACCCGAAGAGAGCCCATAATTATTACAGTTATTTATATAATAAAGTGGTCTTTGAATTGCTTGAAGAAAAAAGAGGAAAAAATGAAGCAGTTTTATTTGCCCGATCTGGCACCGTTGGCTCACAAAAATTTCCAGTTCATTGGGGAGGAGATAATCTTTCAGAATATGTGTCTATGGCAGAAACCATCCGTGGTGGTCTTTCATTCCTTCTTTCCGGTTTTGGGTATTGGAGCCACGATATAGGCGGGTTCGAAGAAAATGCTTCGGCTGATATTTATAAACGTTGGACACAATTTGGTTTACTATCAACCCATAGTCGTTATCATGGAAATATTGAATACCGGGTACCTTGGAATTATGATGAAGAAGCTGTCAGTGTGACACGGGAATTCACAAAGTTAAAAGTCAAATTAATGCCGTACCTTTATCAGCAAGCAGTGTATACTGCCAATACAGGTGTTCCAATGATGCGTCCACTGTTCTTAGAATACATATCTGATAAAAATAGTTATTTTGTAGACAAACAATATTTCTTGGGAGACAGCGTCATGGTTGCTCCGATACTTTCAGAAACAGGAGATGTTTCATATTATTTACCTGAAGGGGATTGGACTCATTTACTAAATGGTGAGTTTAAACAAGTCAAAGAAAATGGTGCTTGGTTAGAAGAAAAGCATGATTATTTGAGTCTGCCTGTGTGGGTGAAAGAAAATAGTATCTTAGTGATGAGCGGATCAGAGCACAGCAGCGTACTGTATGATTACAACAAAGATGTGGAAATACATTGCTACCAGCTGGACAATGGGAAACACGAGCAGGAGCTGGTGGATTGTCAGGGAAATGTTGTCGGTAAAGTTATGGTAACAAGAGAAGACGACAACTATAAGGCGAGCGTGGAAGGCATAGAAGGTCAAAACACAATAGTGATTCATAAAGGAAGTCAAGTTGTTACTGAAACTATTTTAGGCGATAGCGCTCAAATAACAGTTATTTGAATATGAACAAAAGCTGAAACGGAGCTGTTTCAGCTTTTCATTTAGAAAAGAGGATAGAAATTATGAGTTACGTTTTAGGAATAGATTTAGGTACCAGTTCTCTTAAAGGATTAGTGGTGGATAAGACTGGACAGGTGCTTTTACAATCATCCAGTGATTACAGGCTTTATCACCCGCAAAAAGGATATAGTGAGCAAAAGCCAAAGGACTGGATAGCTGCCCTAGAGACGGTGATGGAAGACTTAATAGAGAAAATTCCTGACTTAAAAGAGAACTTGGAAGGGCTCAGTATTTCAGGTCAGATGCACAGTCTAGTTCTTCTCGACCAAAAGGGGGAGGTCTTGAGAGACGCGATCTTGTGGAATGATGTTAGAACGATGAAACAGTGTGAGGAGATTTCCCGAAGATTGGGAGCTTCCCTGCTTGGTAAAACCAAAAACATAGCACTAGAAGGTTTTACTTTACCTAAAATTTTATGGGTAATGGAAAACGAACCTGAAATATGGGGAAAAACAGCGACCATTCTTTTACCGAAAGATTATTTGGCTTATTATCTCACAGAGAAGCGATGCACCGAGTATTCTGATGCTGCCGGGACATTGATGTTGAACGTAGTGAAGAAAGATTGGGACTCGGACATTTTATCAGAATTTAATATTACTAAAAATCAGCTGCCGGAATTGAAAAATTCATTTGATGAAATCGGAATTGTCAAGCAGACGTTATTAGAAAAACTTGGCTTTAAAAAATCTGTGAAAGTTTTTGCTGGCGGAGCAGATAATGCTTGTGCTGCATTTGGTGCAGGAATAATAGCTGAAGACAGGGCTATGTGCAGTATTGGCACTTCGGGAGTCTTTCTTTCCTATGAAGGAGTAGAAGAAAAAAATTACCACGGCAAACTGCATTTCTTTAATCATGTTCTGCCGCAGAGTTACTACTCTATGGGAGTCACTTTAGCAGCTGGGCAAAGCTTGTCATGGTTTAAGGAGACATTCGCAGGAGAGCGGACGTTTGAAGAAATACTTGAAGAGGCTGCTAAGAGCGTAGCGGGAGCGAATGGTTTGCTTTTCGCACCGTTTATTATGGGAGAGCGAACTCCTTATATTGACGGTAAAATAAGAGGGAGTTTTGTGGGAGTCGATGCTTCTCATCAATTTTCAGATTTCGCCAGAGCCGTTATTGAAGGAATTACTTTTTCTTTGAAAGAAAGTCAGCAAATAATGATGGATAATACTGGTAAAAAATTTGAAGAGATAATTTCCGTTGGGGGCGGAGCTAAAAGTAGCGTTTGGATGCAGATTCAGGCTGATATCTTTGAAACCAAAGTTCGTTCGTTAAAGGTTGAGCAAGGTCCAGGGCTCGGGGCAGCAATGATTGCTGCGATGGGATTGGAATGGTTCATTAATGTTGAGGATTGTGTGGGGACCTTCGTTACGTATGATCAGGAGTTTTGTCCTAATCATGACCATATAACAAAATATAGAAAATATTTCGATGTTTATAAAATGGTTTATTCAGGTACGAAGGATCTCTCACATCAATTAGTGGGTCTATCAGAGTAAGGGAGATTGAAGATATGATACTAGCTTTTGATATAGGCGGGAGCGCAGTTAAACACGCTTTATGGAATGGGAATGGTCTTGAGTCTAAAGGAAGCTTTGCCTTGCCAAGTGATTGGGTAGGCATGAAGCAGGAGCTGTTAAATGTTTTTGAAAACAGTCAGGACAATGGGGAAATTGAAGGAGTTGCATTCAGCGCGCCAGGACTCGTAAACGAAAAAATAGGGCAAATCCAAGGAGTAAGTGCCGTTGCTTATATTCACAATTTCCCCATTATTGATGAATTATCCGATTTATTCTGTGTTCCCGTCACGATGGAAAATGATGCCAATTGTGCTGCTCTTGCTGAGGTTTGGCTAGGTGCCGCCAAGGATAGTACTTCTGCTTTATTCGTTGTGATTGGAAGTGGTGTTGGAGGTTCAATCATATTTGATGGACAACTTTATAAAGGGAAAAATTTTTTTGGTGGCGAATTTGGCTATATGACCTTAAATGATACCGCCACTTGGAGTGAGGTAGGCAGTTGGGTTAAGACTGTCAAAAAATATAACCAGATGACGGGAAAACAAGTGTCAGGTGAAGAAATGATGCAACTTGTGAGAGAACATGACTTACTAGCCAACAAACTGTTTGAAAAATTTACATGGAATACAGCGATTGGAATTTCAAATTTACTTGTGGCTTTTGATCCGGGTCTGGTTGTGATAGGCGGAGGAATTTCTGCTGACGAATATTGGTTGGAACAACTCAAAAATCAGTTAACCAAGATGATGTCAGAAAAAAAAGTCACTCAGATGACTTACGATATTAAACCATGTGTTTTTAGAAACGATGCAAATTTAGTCGGTGCAGTTTATCATTACATCAGTACAACGTCAAAGTGACTAAATAAATTAAGAGTGTTGTATGCTCTATACAACACTCTTAATTATGTTAAAGTTTTTTGCCGTTATTTTTTATAACATCTTGATACCAGTAGTAGCTGTCTTTCTTGTAGCGTTTTAGGGTTCCCTGCTGTGACTCGTCTTGATCAACATAGACAAAACCATAGCGTTTTTGATAACCGTTTAACCAGCTTAATAAATCGGTGTATGACCATGTGCAGTAACCTAAAACAGTAATGCCGTCACTGATAGCTTCTTTAATGGCCTGAATATGCTGTCTTAGATAATTAATACGGTAGTCATCGTGGACTGCTCCAGTTTCTGTTAGAGTATCATATTCACCTAGGCCGTTTTCAGTAATTAATATGGGTAATCTGTAACGGCTTGCGATTCTGCGCATGCCTATCCGGAGACCAGTGGGATCAATTTCCCAGTCCCAATTAGTCTTTTCGACAAAAGGGTTTTCTACTCGTTTGTAAACACCGGGCCGACCAGATTCTTCTGAAGTTCCTTTTTCACCCGTCGTATTTTGTTTTCCGACAGAAACACCGTCTAGAGAATTAAAATTCATAGTGTTTGTTTGGTAGTAGTTCATACCCATAAAATCAGGCTTTCCAGATTTTAATAGTTGAGTGTCTTCAGGCAAAGTGTCTGGTGTTAGATCGTTGTCTTCCAGATATTTCCAAGCGACCAACGGATATTCGCCGTTAACATACACATCCATCCAAAAATTTGCTTCTAATTCTTCTGCGTTTTCAGCTGCAAGTACATTGCTGGGGTCGCAATTAAAAGAGTAGTTTGGACCGTAAGCAAAACTGGGGCCGATTTTTCCGGGCATTTTCAACTCATGAAACAAATGAATGGTGGAGGCATTCGCAAGATTGGCATGGTGGTTCGCTTGATACATCCTCTTCATGTTTTGTACTGCTGGTGGATGTGAACCCAATAAATAACCGTGTTGTATGAAAATGTTTTGTTCATTTAAGCTAACCCAGTAGTGGACTTTTCCTCGAAAGGTTTCAAAAAGAACAGCTGCATAGCGTGTGAAATCTTTAATGATTTGCCTTGATTCCCAACCGCCGTATTCTTCTTGGAGAGCTTTCGGAAGGTCCCAATGATAGATTGTCAGTACTGGTTCTATACCGTTGCTTATTAACTCATCTACGAGATTAATATAAAATTGCAAGCCAGCTTGATTAATTTTACCTTTTCCTTCTGGGAAAATACGTGTCCAAGCTACTGAAAAACGATAGGCTTTCAACCCTTGTTCTTTCATCAAAGCAATGTCTTCTTTGAAGCGGTGATAGTGATCTACTGCGACATCTCCTGTTGTTTCTTTAAAAGTCTTTCCAGGGATTCTGACGAAGTCATCCCAAACAGACACTCCTTTGCCGTCTTCCTGCCAAGCGCCTTCCACCTGGTAAGCAGCTGAAGCAGAACCCCAGAGAAAGTTTTTCGGGAAGTTGTCTAGCTGTCTATGTTCCATGTGTTTTTCCTCCTAGTCTAGTTAACCTCAACAGTAGCCTCATTCTTTAAAGCCTGATTATCTACTTTTTTGAAAAATGGATAGTATAAAGCAATAGCGATAATCACTTCAATCCCTTGCCATAGAGCTGCACGCCAATCGCCGCCAGTGATAAGGAAACCTGCGATAATCGGTGGAGTTGTCCAAGGTGCTGCTGCAACAACATGACCAATGATGCCAAAGTTGATCAAGAAATAGGTAATGCCTTGTAAAATCAGAGGAATACCTATAAAAGGGATTGCTAGAATAGGGTTTAATACGACTGGGATTCCGAACATAATTGGTTCACTGATTCCAAACACTGAAGGGAAAAATGAGATTTTCCCAAGAGTTTTGTATTGTTTGCTTTTAGCAAATAACATACAAAAAGCCAAACCGATAATAGCTCCAGTTCCGCCAAGGTTCATCCCGAAAAGAAGGAAGCCGTCAGCTGCAATGTGTTGAGGAGCACTTCCGTTAGTGACTGCTTCGATATTGCTTGTCAAAAAGGTTAGAAATATTGGAGAAGTCACACTTCCCACAACATTGTTTCCATGGATTCCAAGGGTCCATAGAGCACACATTAAAAAACTGACAAACAAAATCCCGCCAAGCGAATCGACACTTGTCACTAAAGGTGCAAAGAGACTGGTGATAAGGTCATTTATGTTGATGCTGAAAACAATTCTGATCAGCCAAAAAAACAGAACGGTTAAGGCACCAGGGATAAGCGCAGAAAAAGATCTCATAACAGCTGGAGGGACGCTTTCAGGTAATTTTATTGTCCAGTTTTTTCTGTAGAAAAATGTTAACAGTTCACCTGAGAAAAGTGCAACGATGATAGCAGTAAACATCCCGCCTGAGCCAAAGTTTGAAACATCAACCTCAAAGTTGTTGTTAAGCATCACCAAAATAAAGGAAACAGCAGAAATGACCATTCCGCTAACTACATCAATATTGTTTAGCCGTGTCATTTGATAGCTGATCCCAAGTAAAACAATCAGAGAAAGCATACCGAATGTAACGCTCACGATAGGATTAAAAACAGAACTGACCGGTGAGATAAAATCGTTCCACCAACTAAAGGGAAGATTGTTGAAGATTAAAAAAATACTACCCAATATTGTAAATGGAACAGTAATCACCATACCGTCTCTAAGTGCGACGAGATACTTATTTTCACTTATCCTTGTCACTTTGTTGAGTAAACCGTTTGATAACCAATCTGAAAAATTATGCAAAATTTTTACCTCCTGTACGTTTTAAATAGCAGCTATTCTGACCTAATAATAAGCTGTCATTTTTGATGCTGATATAAGAATATTGATTAAAAAAAATAAGGATATTGATATGAGGTGTTTTGAATGAAAAAAATGTATTTAAAAGAAGTGGCTTTTCATGGGGAAGATTTTTTTCATTTTTCAATATATAAATTGAAAATTTTGGATAATAGACAACTGATTATCAACAGCCATTGGCATGAAGAGATGGAATTCTTATACGTAGAAAAAGGCAATGTAACAATCTATATCAACGACAGCCAATTTGTTGTAGGTAATCAAACACTCGTTTATTTGCCCTCACAGGCGATTCATTCTGTTCGTAATCATAAAGACGGAGATAAAAGTGTTTATTCTTTAGTTTTTTCAGCAGATTTGATAGGACAAAAAAATTTAAAAGAATCCATTTTTAATCATTCTCTGATGTCAACTGCCGAAATAATAAATTTAGACAATGACATAGGAAAAAAGATACAAGATATCTTGTATCAAACCATTGAGGTGTATTCAACCCATCATTCTGAATCGGAATTTTTGATTCGTGGGAACTTGTTCCACCTTTTTCATTATATGTTTCAATCAGCGGATAAAATTTTTTCGCGATCAGTTTTTAAAGAGCAGGTTTTAGACTATAGGAAAGAGTTAATAATCAAATATATTCGGGAAAATTATCAAGATGACATAAAGTTAAAGGATATTTCCCAAAAGCTTAACATATCCATTGAACATTTTAGCCGGATTTTCAAAAAACATTTTGGTTGTACTTTTACCAAATATCTGATGAAGTATCGGGTCAGCAAGGCAACTTTGTTTTTGAAGACGACTAAATTAGCTATTATTGATATCGCTGTATCATGTGGTTTTAAATCAAGTAGTTATTTTTCAGCATGTTTTAAACGAGAAATGGGGATGACTCCGCAACAATATCGGAAAAAGTATACTTACTTGTAAACTATATAAGTAAACTTTTCTTATGTGTTTTTAAAAGTGTATTGATTCAGCAGTTTAAAAAGTCACTCGTTATTCTCACGCTTTCCTCTACAATCCATTCCCAGATAATGGTATACTAGTGTATTGTTAAGAGCGATAGGAAGAGGTAAAAAAATGAAAACTAGAGGATTTGAAGTCATTACAGACTATATTGGAAAAGTAAACTTGCCGGCAAGGGCCACATATGGTGCGGCAGGTTATGATTTTGAAGCGGCGGAAGACGTTGTGATACCAAGTATTTGGAAACAAGGCATCGCAACGGTTTTAAAAGCTGTTTTAAAGAAAGAAACTCTATCGGTAAACGAGGAATCGCAAAAAGAAGTGAAACCCACATTGGTGCCGACAGGAATCAAGTCTTACATGGGCGCTGACGAATATTTGCAGTTGACTAACCGTTCCAGCAATCCATTGAAAAATTATCTCTGGCTGGCTAACGGTGTGGGGGTTATCGACAGTGATTACTACGATAATCCGGACAATGAAGGACATATCATGTTTCAATTTTTAAATTTTGGTCTAGTAGATAAAAAAATCAGCAAAGGTGATCGTATCGGTCAAGGAATTTTTCTGCCCTTTTTAAAAGCAGATCAGGATAAGGCTACTGGAGAGAGAGTCGGCGGGTTTGGTTCTTCCGGAGAGAACTAAGGAACTTAATCCTTTTTTAAAGAAGTTATCTATTTAAATTCATTTAAAATACCGCTTTTTATGTTAAAATGAACTGAATGGTCATGATTGAAGGAGAAGCTATGGCAAAAAAAGTAAAAACACATTTTGAATGTCAAGCGTGCGGTTATATTTCGCCGAAGTATCTGGGAAGATGTCCTAATTGCGGCAAGTGGAATGAAATGGTAGAAGTGAAATCTCAGGAAACAGAGGATCACCGCAACCGTGTCAGTTTAAGCGGCAAACAAGCCCAACCAAAGAAATTAAGTGATGTGACAACGAGTAAGGAACCCCGTGTAAAAACCCGGATGGGTGAATTGAATCGGGTGTTAGGCGGCGGTGTGGTCCCGGGATCACTGGTTTTGATTGGGGGAGATCCGGGTATCGGAAAATCTACCTTGCTGCTGCAAGTGTCACAACAACTGAATTTGACAAAAGGGCAAGTTTTGTACGTTTCCGGGGAAGAAAGTGCAGAACAAATAAAAATGCGTGCAGAGCGTTTGGGCAGCGCAGGGAATGACTTTTTTGTCTATGCAGAGACCGACATGTCTTTGATCCGGAAAACGATTGAAGAATTGCGTCCTGATTATGTAATCATTGACTCGATTCAAACGATGATTCAGCCGGAAATCACCAGTGCTTCTGGAAGTGTGAGTCAAGTGCGGGAAACTACTGCTGAATTGATGCAAATTGCCAAAACCAATCACATTGCGATTTTTATCGTTGGTCATGTGACGAAAGAAGGCGCTTTGGCAGGTCCGAGAATGCTGGAACATATGGTGGATACGGTGCTTTATTTTGAAGGGGACCGTCATCACACGTTTAGGATTTTGCGGGCAGTAAAAAATCGTTTCGGTTCTACAAATGAAATTGGTATTTTTGAAATGAAAGAAAGCGGACTGGCAGAAGTCCTCAATCCTTCAGAAGTTTTTTTAGAGGAACGACTGGAAGGAGCGACTGGTTCAGCCATCGTTGTTTCCATGGAAGGTAGCCGGCCGATTTTGGCAGAAGTGCAAGCCTTGGTAACTCCTACTTTGTTTGGCAATGCAAGACGAACAGCAACAGGTCTAGATTATAACCGGGTAGCTTTGATTATGGCAGTACTGGAGAAGCGGGCAGGGTTGCTGCTGCAAAATCAAGACGCCTATCTCAAAGCAGCAGGCGGGGTCAAGCTGGATGAACCAGCGATTGATTTGGCTATTGCAGTCAGTATCGCTTCCAGTTATAAGGATCAGGGCACCCAAGTCTCTGAGTGCTTTGTCGGAGAGATAGGTCTGACTGGTGAAATCCGCCGCGTCAACCGCATCGAACAACGTGTGAAAGAGGCAGAGAAATTAGGCTTTAAAAAAGTATATATACCCAAAAACAACCTTCATGGATGGAAACCGCCCAAAGGAATCGAAGTGGTCGGTGTAGCAACGATTAGCGATGTTCTGAATCGCGTGTTTAATTAAAGAGAGGAGGCAAACTATGAAAAGAATTTATACCATTATTTTGGTTTTAATAGGTGCCAGTATCGGTATTGCCGCATTACCGCAATTATGGGTACTGATAGACTTGACTAACAATCAGATTATCAACAACTATATTGTCAATGGTGTGATTGGCGGATCGGTTTTTCTGATTATTGCAATGCTGACCGGCAATAAATTTGTCAGCAGTTTAAAAAAATTGGAGGATGCAATCAGCAAGAAAAGCTCTCAGTATCTGTTGTTTGGAGCCCTTGGTGCGATTGTCGGACTACTGCTTGGAGTATTGATTTCTGTTCCGCTTTACAACATAGATATTCCCGTTATTCGTGATGTTGTACCTGCAATTATTCTTTTATCTTTGGGATTTCTAGGTTTTAGAGTAGGAACGACTAAAATGGATGATTGGCGCAGGTTATTTATGCCGAAAAACCGTCGCAACGCTGAGGATGTCCTTGAGCGGAAAGCAGATGAAACTTTTCGCCAATACAAAATTTTGGATACAAGCGTAATTATAGACGGTCGGATTTATGATATCGCCAAAACCGGTTTTATCGAAGGCACACTATTGATTCCTAATTTCGTGCTTTATGAATTGCAGTATATTGCCGACTCCGGCGACAGCGTAAAGCGGGTCAGAGGACGACGGGGACTGGATATTTTGAATGCTTTACAGAAAGAAGAAAGCGTTCAGGTGGAAATGTATGACGGCGACTTTGAAGAAATCACAGAAGTAGACAGCAAATTGATTCGTCTGGCCAAGCTGTTAGATGGTGTTTTGGTAACAAATGATTATAATTTAAATAAGGTTTCCGAGTTTCAAAATGTACCGGTCTTAAATATCAATGCGTTGGCTAATGCCGTGAAACCCGTAGTGATACCAGGGGAAACCATGCGGGTGTTGGTTGTGAAAGATGGCACCGAGCGTCAGCAAGGAGTGGCTTACTTAGATGACGGCACCATGATTGTGGTGGAAGACGGTCAGCATTATATGAACAAAGAGATCGACGTGATCGTAACCAGTGCCTTGCAGACGGCAGCGGGCAGAATGATTTTTGCCAAGCCGGCTCATGCTCAGCACGGTCTTAATGAAAAGAACAAGTAATGGGAGAATGACGTTCTCCTTATGAAAATAGATGAACAGCATTTGAAGAAAGGAATAACAGGTATGGGAAAAAAAGTTCGTGTGCGTTATGCACCAAGTCCGACAGGTCATTTACATATCGGCAATGCGCGTACCGCATTATTTAATTATTTATATGCAAAAAATCTAGGCGGCGACTTCATCATCCGGATAGAAGATACGGACATGAAGCGTAATATCGAAGGCGGGGAAGCAAGCCAGCTTGATAACTTGAAATGGTTAAACATCGATTGGGAGGAATCGCCTGACAAGCCGGGAGCATTTGGCCCTTACCGCCAATCAGAACGAAGCGATATTTATTTGCCGCTGATTGATCAGTTGTTAGCCAGCAATCTGGCCTATAAATGTTATTGTACGGAAGAAGAATTGGAAGAACAGAAAGAAGCTCAACATCGTCGGGGCGAGATGCCAAGATACGGCGGGACTTGTGCTCACTTGACTCCAGAAGAACAAGCACAGAAAGAAGCTGAAGGAAGAAACTTCGTTGTGCGTTTCCGCGTGCCGAGAGGGGAAGAAATCTCTTTTGATGACTTAGTCAAAGGAAAAATCACCTTCGAGTCTGATAGTGTGGGTGGAGACTTTGTTATCTTGAAACGGGATAAAATGCCGACGTACAACTTTGCAGTTGCGGTGGACGATCATTTGATGCAAATTTCTCATGTCTTGCGGGGAGATGACCATATTGCCAATACACCAAAACAAATCATGGTGTATAATGCTTTCGGCTGGGAGCCTCCAGTCTTTGGGCATATGACTTTGATTGTCAATAGCGACACTGGGAAGAAGTTGAGCAAACGTGACGGCGGTATCCTGCAATTTATTGAGCAGTACCGTGACCTTGGCTATTTACCAGAAGCCATGTTCAATTTTATTGCCTTGCTGGGCTGGTCGCCGGGCGGAGAAGAAGAGATTTTTTCTAAAGAGGAGCTGATCGAGCGGTTTGATGCCAAACGTTTGAGCAAATCTCCTGCAGCCTTTGATGCCAAAAAGTTGGAATGGATTAATAATCAATACATCAAAGAGTTAGATTTAGATAAATTAACGGCTATGTGTGTTCCGTTTTTTGTGGATGCTGGACGTTTGCCGGAAGAATTGACAGAAGACCAACAGACATGGGTGAAAAAACTTGTAGAGTTGTATCAGCCGCAAATGAGTTTTGCCGGTGAAATCGTCGCACTGACAGAGATGTTCTTTGAGGACTATCCGGTGTTGGACGAAGGGGCCCAAAAAGTATTAGCGGGAGATACAGTACCGACAGTGCTGGCGGCGTTCAAAGAAGAAATCAGTCAGTTGGAGGCCTTCGATGTTCCGTCAATCAAACAAGCGATTAAAAATGTTCAGAAGTCCACTGGCGCCAAGGGCAAGAATTTATTCATGCCGATTCGGGTGGCAGTTTCCGGACAAACTCATGGACCTGAATTAGGGGACACCATCCTTCTTTTAGGAAAAGAAAAAACGATCGACCATTTGAATAAAGTTATCAATAAATAAACACGCAGACAAGAAGAAGTAAATTGTTTTGTTTAGTACAGCGAGTCTATGGCTGGTGAAAATAGACCTGACAGACGATTGAAATGCCCCTTGTAGTGGAAACGGCGAAACTGACAGTGTTCAAAGAGTAGCTGTTTACGGAAATCAGTCCACGTTAACGGACGAACAAGGCAGAAATCAGCAAGTTTGATTTTTGCAAATAAAAGTGGAACCACGTGCCAAACGTCTTTTGTATGAGTCAATACTTATGCAAAAGGCGTTTTTTTATGACAAAATTTTACTTAATGAATGTGAGGGGAGAATTTTGAATCGACTAAAAGAAGATATTCTAACGGTAAAAAAACATGATCCGGCGGCCAGATATGCACTGGAAATAATCTTGACTTATCCCGGTTTGCACGCATTATGGTTGCATCATTTGACACATTTTCTCTATCGGCATAAATTGAAATTAGTTGCTAGAATGTTGGCAACTTTCAGCCGGTTTTTAACCGGCATAGAAATTCATCCGGCGGCACAGATCGGCCGGCGCGTTTTCATTGACCATGGTATGGGGCTTGTTATCGGTGAAACAGCCAAAGTCGGCAACGATGTGGTTTTGTTTCACGGTGTAACGCTTGGAGGAACAGGGAAAGATAAAGGAAAAAGACATCCTACTTTGCTGGATGGTGCCTATATTTCTGCCCATGCGCAAATTTTAGGGCCAATCACGATTGGTAAAAACAGCAAGATAGGCGCCTCATCTGTCGTTTTGAAATCCATCCCGGACAATGCGACAGCAGTGGGGTTGCCTGCGAAAGTGGTAAGATTGAACGGCATAAGGGTAAAAGATGACAGTATGATAGAGTAGGTTATGGGAGCAAAATACAGGAGGAATAAAATGATTCAAATCTATAATACATTGACCCGGGAAAAGGAAACTTTTGTCCCTATTGAAGAAGGCAAGGTAAGAATGTATGTGTGCGGGCCCACAGTTTATAATTATATCCATATCGGCAATGCCCGCAGTACCATCGCGTTTGATACCATTCGGAAATATTTTGAGTACCGAGGTTATCAAGTGAACTATGTTTCTAACTTTACAGATGTGGATGATAAAATCATTCGTTCGGCCAAAGAAGAGGGCACCACTCCCCAAGCTTTGGCTCAAAAATATATTAAAGCCTTCAAAGAAGACACCGGGGCACTGAACGTTAAGCCGGCATGCCTGCATCCGCAAGTGGTGGACCATATCGGTGCAATCATCCAGTTTATCGAAGAACTGATAGACAAAGGATATGCCTATGAGTCCGGTGGAGATGTTTACTACCGCACGAGAAAGTTTAAAGATTACGGAAAATTGAGCCACCAGTCCATAGATGAACTGGAAATAGGTGCCAGCCAACGCACCGGACAGGAACAAGATAAAAAGGAAGACCCTATCGATTTTGCCTTGTGGAAAACGGCCAAAGAAGATGAAATTTCATGGGAATCTCCTTGGGGCAAAGGACGTCCGGGGTGGCACATTGAATGCTCGGTTATGGCTAATCATCATTTGGGAGAGACTATTGATATTCATGGAGGCGGGGAAGATTTGCAGTTTCCTCACCACGAAAATGAAATCGCCCAATCAGAAGCCCGTTCCGGCAAACCTTTTGCCAACTACTGGATGCATAACGGTTTTGTGACGGTAGGCACGGAAGACGAGAAGATGAGCAAGTCCCTAGGAAATTTTGTGACTGCCCATGAACTCTTGCAAAAAGTTGATGCCATGACTTTGCGTTTTGCTTTAGCAACTACGCAGTATCGCCGGCCAATCCCTTTCAATGAAGAAACGTTGGCGGATGCGGAAAATAATTTGCAGCGTATCCAGACAGCTTACCGTAATGCCCAGTTTCGTCTGAAACAAGCTGAGAGTATGGCTGATGCTGATGGAGAAGCAGAGCTGACCAGATTAGAAGAAGAGTTTGTCACAGCAATGGACGATGATTTCAACGCTGCTAACGGCATCACAGTGGTGTACGAATTGGTTAAGTGGCTCAATCACTATATCGAAAAAGCCGAAGTCTCCCGGGAAGTCTTGGAACTGGCGGTTGAGAAATTGGAAAAGTGGCTTTATATTTTTGGCGTCACTTTGAAAACGCAAGAGCTGCTGGATGAAGATGTCGAGCAGTTGATTGAGGAACGTAAGACAGCCAGAGCAAACAAAGATTTTTCCCGCAGTGATGAGATTCGTGATTTGCTGAAAGCTCAGGGCATCATATTAGAAGATACGGCACAAGGTGTCAGATGGAGACGAACGAAATGAGAGAGAAACAAGATTTTGGCTTGTTGAATGGCTTAGCTTTAGCTTACATGGGCGACGCTGTTTATGAATTATTCGTCCGTGAGTATCTTATTCGCCAAGGGAACACGCGGCCGAATATGCTTCACCAGAAAGCCACAAAGTATGTTTCGGCAAACGCTCAGGCCGAATTGATGCATGAACTGCTGGCAAAGGACTTGCTGAATGAGAGAGAAAAAGAGATTTACCGTCGCGGGCGCAATGCTAAAAGCCACACCACTGCTAAAAATGTGGAGGTCAAAACGTACCGTATTTCAACAGGATTTGAAGCGGTGATGGGCTATCTTCATTTAAACGGAGAAACTGAAAGACTTCAAGAGTTGATGACTTGGTGTGTGCAGATAAGAGATGGCGGAGAGGATTTTGTTTTAAAGAATCAAGACAATCGTTCTGCCAGTGATAAGGAGGAAGGAACATGACAAAACGCCATAGCGGACAATCCCCCCGCCGGAAGCCGAATAAACTAAAAAAAGAAAAAACAGTTGTGAAGTCTCAAGAAACACCGGATGTTGCAGCGGGAGAGGACTTTGCCATCGGTTTTTACGGGGTCAGCGAAGCACTCCAAGCAAAGCGCGGCAATAAATTATTTGTGCAAGAAGATATCAAAGGCCGGCGGATAGACGAGGTTAAACAACTGGCACAAAAACTGTCAGTCCCTGTCCAATTCGTGCCTAAAAATAAATTGGACCATTTGACCGACCGGGGCAATCATCAGGGAGTAGTCCTAGGTGTGACACCTTTCAGCTATTTGAGTGTGGAAGAACTGTTAAACTCTGTTACTTCGGAGACGCCTTTCTTTTTGATTTTGGATGGCATCGAAGATCCCCATAACTTCGGTTCGATTTTGCGGACGGCTGATGCGGCAGGAGTGGACGGTGTGATTATTCCTAAACACCGGGCGGTAGGTATCACGTCAATCGTCTCAAAGACTTCCACCGGTGCAGTTGAGCATATCCCAGTGGCCCGCGCGACTAATTTGTCTCAGGCCGTGCGTCAGTTGAAGGATAAAAACTTTTGGATTTTCGGCACAGATATGGCAGGCACAGATTATCGGGAGTGGAACGTTGCCGGAGCTATCGCGTTGATTATCGGCAATGAGGGAAAGGGCATTTCTCCCGGATTAAAAAAAGAAGTTGACGAAATGCTGACCATCCCCATGACGGGGCATGTTCAAAGCTTAAATGCCAGTGTAGCCGCCGGCATCATGATGTACGAAGTATTTCGGAAGCGTCAGAGGTAAAGGGCGTGAATAAAATGCTGAAACGTCAAATATTAATGGTGGACGGCTACAATATGATTGGTGCCTGGCCGGAGTTGGTTCGATTGAAAAATCAAGATAAACTAGGTGATGCCCGGGATAAACTGCTGTTTGAGCTGTCCAACTACGCTAAATTTCGGGGGATAAAAATCATTGTGGTTTTTGATGCACAATTCGTTCCCGGTATCCAGCAAGAATACGAACAGTATCAGCTGACCGTTGTCTTTACAAAGACAGATGAAACGGCAGATACTTATATTGAGCGGGAAGCCGGAGGATTAATCGACTTGCGGACACAAGTGACTGTCGCCACCAGTGATTTAGCTGAACAATGGCTGATTTTTTCCAAGGGAGCTTTGCGCAAGTCCGCTTATGAGCTATATAAAGATGTGGAAGAGACCAAAGATAGTATCAGAAAAGAAGTGATTGCTAACCGCTATGCCCAATACTCACGCAATATTCCGTGGAGTATGGAAGAAATGAAGCACTTAGAAGATTTGAGAGATGATTTGTCAAAATGAAATAGAACGAGTCCGACAAAAAAGACCGCTGGCGGTCTTTTTTATTTGTATCGAGAGTGTAGATATTTATCGCCGTGTGAGTCCATTTAATGAAAAAAATATGTTTTGATACCGCTGATGCCGACAGTCAAAAACATAACTGCCAGCACCAAGGAAAACCAGAGGGCATATAAAATAAATGGTGATGTATTTTGGCCTCCCTCAGTTTTGATAAAGCGATAAGCTTTAACCGTAGTGTAAAATTGTATGATTGAAAGGATAACACTGAAAACAGACATGATTTTATAAAACATTAACTCTCCCCCTTTAAATATGATTCCTATTTCTCCCGATTTGTTTATCGTTTTAAACATCTCTTGCCCTGATTATGGACTTGATTAAGTGAAGAATCTAGAATAGTTGATTTGACATCGAGGGTACTGAACGTAAAATAGCTTTTCCATTGGCAACTATGTGTATGTCAATGGAAAAGTAAAAAGCTGGAAAAATATAACATCTACAGTTTCCGGCTCTGCAAATGATTTTTGCTTAGTTGATTTGCCCCTAAGGTGTCTTGTATTTTCAACAGGACATTTCAGTTTCTTTGTGTTGGGTTAAACCAAACAGGCTTAGTATTTCAATTTGCCTACTGGCGGAGATGAATATTATTTTCCCGTTGATTTTGCTTCAAATAGTCTCTTGGGGGTGCACCGTAAACACGCTGAAAATTACGCGAGAAGCTCAAGGTATCCTGAAAACCCACTAACAGAGCAACCTCATTGATACTTTTATCCAATGTTGTCAGCAAATTTTTGCCAATGTGCACACGCAACGTATTGAGAAAGCTTTTGAATGTAGTCTGAAACTGTTCTTTCAGCAATGTTTGAATCTTTTTCTCGGTAAAATGCAAATCGTTGGCAACAGTAGCAATGGTCAACGGCTGACGACAATTTTCCAGCAAATAACAAGCAAGTTCCCAGATGTCGGCAGAAACATTACCGGCAGACATACCACTGAGACGGTATTCTTGCGGAGTGACACCTTGCAGATTTTTAAACGTTTTGTAAAAATTTGCTTCCGAGTGAAATCCGCTGATTTGTGCGATTTGATTCAATGAAAGTTCGTGGAATTGGGTCAACGCTGCTGCATTGCGGATTCTTACTTGATTGAGTATTTGTTTAAAACTCATACCGGTCAGTGATTTAAGATGACTTTTTACCTCTTGACTGTCGACTCCCAGAGCTTTCGCCAATGTGTCGGGAGTCAGAGGTTCCTGATGATGGAGATGCAAATATTCTAAAATAATCCAACTTAGATTGTCTGCAACGGGTTTTTTGTCCAGTTCATTTTGATGACGGCTGTAAATATAGGAGATAAATGAAATGAGCGCCAGATTCAACGGTTCGTGGTTGCCAGCTGTTTGTTTGAATTCTTCGTCCAGCTCGGCACATAAAAACTCGATTTGCTTGCGGTAGCGTTCCTTCAACGAAACTATGGGAATGGCGTTGTCTATCTTTTGTATCGACCGCAGATAGTTTTTCTGATTGGTACTGACAAGTAATAATAAACCGATGGAAAATCTGATACGGTAAAATTGAATTTGTTCATCCGGTTTCAATAAAAAGCGGTGGACGTGGTAGGGCATCAGCTGGATGAAGTCGCCAGCGGACACAACGGTACTCAAGTCGTTGATTTCGATGCGGCAAGTGCCTGTCAGTATATAAATAAACTCTATTTCATCCCGAAAAACTTTATGACTGCTTTTAGTCATTGTTTCTTTTATCAAATGGAGTTCTTTAGGTTTGAATTTTTCTGAAAAATAGTCGCTGCTGATATAAGGAAAATTATCCATTTTGGTTCACCTCTAATCTAATTTTAGCAAAAAGTGTGTGAAAAGTCTTTTTATGATAGATGTAAGTCGAAATAAAAGTTTATAATAATTGTGAAAACAAGCACAATAGGAGGAACAAACATGTCAAAAGTATTTATTTTAGGCGGCACAGGATTTTTAGGCTACTATACTACTAAAGAATTATTAAGCAGAGGCTATCAAGTGAAAACTATGTCACTGCCTCCGATGCCTGCGAAAGATTTACTGCCGGAAGGTGTTGAATGTCAGCTTGGGGATATCAACGCTCTGACAGATGATGAGATTTTGACCTTGCTGGATGATTGTGAAGGATTTATTTATGCGGCGGGAGCGGACGAGCGGACAGTGCCGGACAAACCGGCAGTAAAATTCTTTTACGAAGCGAACGTTTTGCCAACCCAGCGTTTGGCCAGATTGGCAAAACAGGCAGGAGTCAAAAATTTTGTCGTCTTTGGTTCTTATTTTGCTGAATTTGCCGAAAGGCTTCCGGAATATCATTTACGGAGTCAAGCTTACCCTAATACACGTTTGCTGCAAGAGCAACTGGCTTTTGCTGAGGGCGAAGGAGCAATGAAAGTCTGTTCCTTGCGCCTGCCTTATATTTTTGGAACGATGCCGGGGAGAGAACCGTTGTGGACGATGTTCGTGGACCGTGTCCGAGGACAAGAAGTTTTTCCAAGTCCGTCTGGCGGGACAGCCATGGTCACAGCCGAACAAGTGGCAGAAGCTGCTGTTGGTGCAATGGAAAAGGGTGAACATCGCGGAACGTATGCTATCTCCGGATTGAATATGAAATTCCAACAGTTCTATGAATTGATTGTGGAAGCTCTTGGGCAAACAGGTAAAACCCAAGTACCCGTCGTTGCCCTTGAACAAATGCTGCCGGCTTTTGAAGCTATTGATGCTCAAACCGAAGCCGCAGGAAAAGAGCACGGCATCCATATGGCTGTCAGCGGAAGATTGCAATTTGAAGATCTTTATTTGGACCCGGCAGAGACAATGCCAGTGTTGGGCATCAAAGAACATGATGTGGTTGCCAGCATCAAAGAAACATTGGCAAGATGTGTTAAATAATAAGAGAAGATATGCTGGAGACTGAGGTGGATGTCTGTGTACCGAGTTTAGCAAGATTAAATTGACAAGTGTTTCTGTGATTGAACTAACAAGCCGAAAAGAAGAAATTCTTTTCGGTTTTTTGTTTTCGTGTTGACCTTAAATTTCTGCCAGAAGCTTTCTTGGTATCAAAGGTATCAAAAAATTTTAAAAATTTCCCCAAACCACTCAATTAGTTTAAAAAGACTGTCGATAAACTCCTGTTTTTACCCGCTGATTATCAATTTTTAACCCCAATCAGCAATAGTTTTCCATCTGTTGCAATTTTTCAGTATCCAGTTTTTGTTTCCAACTTTAAATAACGGCACATTTTTCATTTCATTATTTGCATCTTTTTACTAAAAAAGGTTGCTAAATTTTTCTTCATATTAATTTATTTGTCAATAAAACAAGAGAAGCATTGTTATTTTTAATCACAAAAATTTTATTAAGACCAAAATAAATATATTTGAATAGATAATAGAAAAAATTCATATAGATGTGTAATTTATGAATGGTTTTTTAGGATTAATTTGAATAACATTATTTAAAACATCGTTATTTTAATTTCGACTTTCTGGCAGGATTAGTACAAATATTGTTGATTATTTTGTGTGAAGAAGTATTCAAATTGGGAGGGAGTACCATGGGCACAAACAGAAAAAAACAGTTCAATCGGCAAAAATTATTTTCCTTGGTGATGCTGCTGGCATTACTGATACAATCCATCGTGTCACCGGCAATTGTTTATGGAGAAGGACAGGAGTCAACGTCCGGCGAGCCGCCGGTGCTTGCTTTAAATGATTTGGCTGTCTTGCAGCAAGAAGACAATAGAGCCACTCTCACACTTTCTGCTGAAATCAGACATACTGGGGAAGAAAGCACGAATTTCAAGTTGCACACCTCAGCACCGTTTAATATTGTCAGCTATCAAGAGAGTTTTGGTTCAGGGGGATTAAGTTATTTTATCAATAACGGTACGCTGGAAATTACCGCTGACAAAAACACCGCTGGAAGTTTTACATTGATATTGAATGTAGTCGACCACAGCGACAGTCAGCCTGCCAGTATTTCAGTCATTAGTTCGACGGGTGATGTTATTTCATCCGGTTTAGAAATTATCCATCAAGAGGAAGAAATCAAAGCAGTACCGGAAGCGGATGATTTGATTGATTCTGACATTCTTTCGGTCGGAAATATATCCGCTGTCAAAGAGGCGGCAGAAACCTTAGAATCAGAAGATTCCGTATCAGTATCAGACAGAAACCCTGTGGATATCCGAACACTTTTCACAGAGGATATCACCACAATCATCGACAGTGTGGCTATTTTGGTAGACGGCGTTTCTGCTGCTCCTGGCGGAACAGTCGATGTTACGAAGGATTCAGAAATTGAATTAAGAACGACGTGGTCGCTTCCGGAAGAAATTCTCGTCCAGATGCGTGAAGGAGATTATTTTGAGTTGAAGTTGCCTGAAATACTGACTGCCAGCCCGGTGTATTTTCCTAAAGGACTGGGGGAGTATGGTGCTTATGAAATATTTGAGGATGGCACTGTTCGCTTTACTTTCAGCAAGAAAGTGGAAGAAGAGCACGATGTGAAGGGAACATTCAACTACAAAAATGGTATCAGGCAAGACAATGAAACAGGGGAAACGGAGATAACCTTTCCTTACAAAGAAGATATTTTAACTGTAAATGTCAATGTTCGGCCAAAAACTTCCAAGTCTATCGCCAAAAGAGGACGTTTTGACAGAACGTTGAATCCTGAAAAAATATTTTGGGAAGTAGACATCAATCACGGGATGAATTTATTGAAACATCCAACAGTCACAGATCCTTTGCCAGAAGGGACGACTTTGGCTGATGTAAAAATTTTCCCGCTAACTATTGATTTAAATGGTGAAATATCGGGTGTTTCAGAAGTTCCTCTTGTTAAAGGTGTCGACTACGACGTGCAGGGGGATGTGATTACTTTCCGGGGAGACTACGCTGAAACCAGTCAGGCTTTTCGCCTCATCTATGAGACGAACATAGAAGAAACAGTCAAAGATGACGCTGCAGCGGGAGTGAGATTTTTTAATGAAGCCAAACTGGCAAGCGGCGATTTGCCGCCTGTCCCCGCCAGTGCGACGGTAACAGCCTACTACAAGCCGTTGTTAACAAAGAAAGACCCAGTTGCTATGGGGGAAAATCAACGCTATAAGTGGTCGGTGGAATATAACTACCGGGAAATGACATATCCGGCAAATACTACCCTGGTGGATACGATGAGTGCCAACCAAAAACTGCTGCCGGAGACTTTAGAATTGTTTGCAGTAACCTTTGACGGTAACGGAAATCCGCAACAACAGGGAAAACTTCAGCTTGGTACGGACTATCGATTGGACCAAGACTCGTCTAAGCCGAATGAATTTGAAATCGTTTTCCTTAAAGAGGTCAGCGGAGCCGTTAAAATCGACTATCAGACGGAAGTGACTGGTTTTGTGGACGATACTGAAGAAATCAGCAATTCGATCAACTCGGGAGGAAAAGAAGCTGGCAGCAAAGGACAGGCAGAACAGCAGAACTTAAGAAAATATTATGACCAAGCCAGTGTTGATTATCACCAAAAACAGTTGACTTGGAAGATAGATGTCAATGACGCAGGCTATCTGATGAAAAATTGGCAGTTGAACGACACTTTTTCACCCGGGCTGAGTTTAATCGAACAGACATTTAAAATTTACGATAAGACCGATAAAAAATATTTGGTACGTGACACAGATTATCAACTGGTTCCCACAGCTGATGGTTTTGGGGTCGCCTTTCTAGGCGGTTTGAAAGAGGGGACGAATCATAAATTTCAAATCATTTATACGACCGAGTTTGATACCAGTGTTATAGACAAGGGGGACAAGAGTGAAATAATTTTTATTAATCAGGCGACCAGCTCATGGACGGATAGCGACGGCGGAGAGCATAAAAATCATCAAAAGAAGGACTTTACACCGATAACGCCATTTATCAAAAACGGGACAAAAGGTAGTTCTTATAACGCAGTGACCAAGGAAATCACCTGGGAAGTGTCGGTCAACTATAATCAGCAAGAGTTGAAGGACGGGACCATCGTGGATCCTATCTTAGGGGATCAAAAGTATCTGCCGGAAAAAACTCAAGTATTTGAAGCTGTCGTGGGCAAAGACGGCAAGTTAACCAGAGGTGCCGATGTGACAGAAATTTTGGCTATTGAACACGCCACGGAAAAAAACGGGCACACCTTATCGATTCAATTACCTCAAGGCAGTACAAAAGCATACATCCTTATTTTTAAAACCAGTTTGGCAGAGACGGTCATCGGCAGAACAAACAAGACTTATGAAAATAAAGCTAAATTTACGAATAACGAAATCACACATTATTTGGATGCATCTGTGACACCGAGACACAGCGGAGAACTGGTAGCCAAAGAAGGAAAACAGGATATGAGAGACCCGGACTATGTGAACTGGAGTTTTTACATCAACCGTTCACAATCTAAAATTGCCAATGTTGTTGTTATTGATGAACCTTCGCCAGGGCAGCTGTTTGACGAACAGTCAATCGTCGTCAAAGGAACCAAAGTGAATCAAAATGGAGAAGTGACGGTCAACGAGAGTGATGTTCTTCAACTGGGAGAAGACTATACGATTACTGTTGAGCAGATAGATGTTGAAAATAATCATCAGAAACTTTCTATCTTCTTTAAAAAGGAAATCACTGAACCTTATTACATTCAGTATCGCACCTTAGTCTTGGCGACAATAAATGGGAATGTCTCGAATAATGTCAAGCTGGAAGGGCAAAACAAGACTTCGGTTACAAGTGAAACGAAAAAAGATGTGAGATATGTATACTCTGACGGCAGCGGAGAAGGCTCAAAGGGCTCACTGGCGATAAAGAAAATAGACGGTGATAAAAAACTGCTGGTCGGGACGAAGTTTGAATTGTGGTGGATGGATAGTCAGACCAATAAAAAAACCCAACTGATTCGCGAAGGTGCTATTGGATCAGAGGGGTTGTGGAAGATAGGCAATTTACGCGTAGGCAAGTATTTGTTAATCGAAACGGAAGCTGTAGAGGGCTATTCAGTCAGCGAGGAATTAGCGAAAGGAAAAGTTATCGAAGTTAGAAAAGAGGAGGGAGCAGCACAGTATCCTCTTCAGGAAATTACCAATGAACCGACGAAAATGATACTGACAAAGAAAAATGAAAAGGGCGTGCTGTTAAAGGACGCTGAATTCAAACTGGAGCAGAAAGTTGAAGATGACTGGCAGGAAATTCGTTCGGAGGAACGTTTGGTCACCGGTGCAAACGGTCAGCTGGTCATTGAGAAACTATTGCCGGGCAGCTACCGTTTGACTGAAACAAAAGCACCTGCCGGCTACTTACTGAATACTGAACCAGTAGAATTTACACTTACCGACCGCGGAGATGGAGTTGTTCAAACCCAGCGGGCGGAACTTATTAACTATCAGGGAACTGTCAAAATGAAGAAAGTTTCCTCGGCAGGTATAGGACTGGCAGGAGCGGTTTTCAGAGTGATGGACGGGGAAGGAAAACCTGTTGCGGGACTGGAAAAGCTCACATCAGACTCTCAAGGAGTGGTGACTGCCCAAGGTTTGGCACCGGGGGAGTACGTCTTTGAAGAGGTAGCGGCTCCCGCCGGTTATCTTATCAACGAACAAACTGTAAAGTTTTCTGTACCGACTGCCGCCAAAGGCAAACCTGTTGTCATCGAATTGAAGGAGTCTTTGATTAACTATCAAGGAGCGGCAGAACTCAAGAAAACTACTAGTCAAGGGGAACCTTTGGCTGGGGCGGAATTCAGGCTGCTGGACAAAGACGGCAAAGTTGTTTCCGGTCATGAAAAGTTGGTCACAGACGATAAGGGACTGATTCGTGTTGCCGGCTTGGCTCCCGGGGAGTATACTTTCGAGGAAACAAAAGCACCGGAGGATTATTTGCGTAACATAGCCAAGGTGACATTTGAAATCAAAGACCGACACGAGGGTGAACCCGAAATCGTCAAAATCGCAGAACCTTTTGTCAATTATCAAGGGTCTGTTAAATGGGTCAAACAAAATACTAAATCTGAACCGTTGGCCGGGGCGGAATTTAAAATTGTGACTGAGGACGGGGAAATTGTCCAAACGGGATTGTTGTCAGACGAGTCGGGAGTTGTTAAAGCTGATAATTTGAAGCCGGGCACCTATTTCTTCGAAGAGACGAAAGCACCTGCCGGCTATCTGGTGAATACGACACAGGTTCAGTTTGTTATTCCGAAAGAAGCAGAAGGACAGCCGGAAATCGTGATGGTCGCTGAAGGTTTTATCAATTATCAGGGAACTGCCGAACTGCTGAAAGCAGATGATGAAGGCAAGCCCTTAGAAAATGCTGTATTCCGCCTGTTGGACGGGAAGGAAGTGCCTGTCCCAGGTTATGAGAGCCTGATTTCAGATGAACTGGGAGTCGTATCAGCTTCAGGGTTGGCGCCGGGTAATTATTATTTCGAAGAGATTGAGGCTCCGACCGGTTATATCATCAATACGGCTAAATATTCCTTCACCATTCCGGAAAAAGCTTCTTCCACACCTCAAACGGTTAGGATTGATAAAAACTTTGTCAACTATCGGGGCTCCGCCGAATTGCTGAAAACCGATGAAGACGGCAATCCGCTGGCCGGTGCTGTTTTCAGACTTCTGAAAGGGGATATGGAAGTGGTCGAAGATACCCCTGAACTGGTCTCTGATGAAGCCGGTCGTGTGGTGGTGGAGGACTTGGCTCCCGGAGATTACTATCTTCAGGAAATCCAAGCGCCCGCAGGCTTTATTCTAAATACTGATTTGGTACCATTCACCATAGCAGCTAAACAACTAGATCGACCTGTGCGAGTCGACATAGGAAAAGCTTTAATTAATTATCAGGGAACTGCTCAGCTGACCAAAGTAGATGAAGCTGGGCAACCGCTGACGGGTGCCGAATTCGAACTGGTAGATGTTGAAGGGAATGTTGTTTCCGGGTATGAAGAACTGCTTCCTACAGAAGAAGGATTGATTTTCGTTGAAGGCTTGGCACCGGGGCATTACGCTTTCGTGGAAACCAAGGCACCCGCAGGCTATCTATTGGATGACACTCCAGTTGCTTTTGAAATCAAGGCTGAAGAGGCAGGCAAACCGGAAGTCGTCGATGCAGGAGAGAAAATCAATTACCAAGGGGTCGCACGTTTAATCAAAAATGATATCAACGGTGAACCTTTAGCAGGAGCGGTCTTTAGTGTTGCTGATGAAGAGGGGAACATACTCCAAACGGATGTGATATCCAATGACAATGGAGAAGTCGATGTTGAGGGGTTGCCACCGGGCAATTATCAGTTTATTGAAACTGCAGCTCCGGCAGGTTACTTGATAAATGATACGCCGATACCGTTTGTTATTCCAAACGAGGCGGAAGGAGCGCCGCAGCTGGTGGTGGCCGATGACAACTTTATCAACTATCAAAGCGAAGTCAGCATGAGAAAAACCACTGAATTTGACCAGCCGTTGGCAAATGCTCATTTCAACGTTTACAAAGTGGATGAGTCGGGTGGAATAATTAATGAGGCTGTCGCGACTGATTTAATCACCGATGAATCGGGAGAAATCACGGTGACAGGCTTGGCACCGGGGCATTACGCTTTCGTGGAGACCAAAGCACCCGCGGGCTATGTAAGAAATACGGAACTCTTGATGTTTACTGTTCCTGAAAGGGCGGAAGGAGAACCGGAGAAAATCATTTTGGAACAAACTTTTATCAATTATCAGGGCTCGGCTCGACTGGTCAAAAAGGATGAGTTGGGTCAAGCGCTGGCAGGTGCACGGTTCAATCTGTATGAGATCAATAAATTCGGAGTTCTCACAGACAAAGTGTTTATTAGCGGATTGATTTCTGATGAACAGGGAGAAATCATCGTAGAAAATCTTGCGCCGGGAAGTTATGCTTTCGTTGAACAGGAGGCGCCGGTCGGATTTAAATTAAATTCCCGTCCGTTAACATTTGAAATTCCTGACAGTTGGGAAGGCAGGCCGCAAGTCGTTGAGGCGGGTTCCTTTGTCAACGTACTGGTTCCGCCAAAGCTGGAAACTCCTGAACCAGAAAAAGTTTCATCTGGTAAGACATCAAAGCCGGCTAAAATCCCTGCTTTGGGTGAAAACGGCACAGAATTCCTGTTTATGCTAGGGTTGGGTGTGGTAGTTATGCTTTCGAGTGCTTTTTACTACACTCGCAGGAAAATGTATTAACTGGGATTTTTTGTAAGAGTGTTATAACAGCTGTTGAACTGAATCAAGACAGAAAAAGAGAGAAAGCCTATTTGTGCTTTCTCTCTTTGTATTTTTCTACTAAATATTGTTTGATATAGGCCTGGTTTTCGATATTTTTCATGCGAAAATGTTTAAAGTTCCTTAAGTACCGGCGATGGTTAAAATTTAATTTCGGCAGTTTTTTAGCACGCTCATCGAATTCTTCCCGCCATTCCACATAGTCAGATTTGATCGACTCCAAATTCTTCTCCAGTGAAGCTTCCAGCAGTAATTTTCGTTTTTCAAATTGCTGTCGGCTGTTATCGATGGCTTTGTCCCACTCCATGCTGACTTTATTGAAGTTAATCATATTGACCACGGTGTAGATCGAGTCAACGGCAAAGAGGAGGGCGATTACCAGATAGAGATGGTTTCCTGTATGGGCCAAAGTAAAGTTAGTTAGTTTCATAACTTCCGGATGAATAACTTTGACAATCAACAGGCAGCCTGTTCCCCAAAATAGAGAGACTGGAAGTGCCACCCGGCCGTGAAGATTCAGCGGGACATCTGTGTAATCCCACCATGTGGCATGGAAAAGTTTTTCTAGTATGTAGCTGGTGAAGTATTCCAGCACAGTGACAGCCACTACCGAAAGCGAATAAAGCAAGACCAGATTATTTTGATACGGGGCAATAAAATAAAGAACGGATAAAACACCAAAACCGTAAATCGGGCAATAAGGACCGACCAGAAAGCCCCGGTAGACGAATTTTTTCGCTTTGATGGAGCAGTAGACTGTTTCCCAAAGCCAGCCGATGATGGCGTAAAATAAAAATAAAAGTGTGACTTCATTTAAAAAATTAATCATTTGACACCTCGAGTTGTTTTATTTCAACGGAAAAAACCATAGAGTTCTCATTTGGCAGCTGATGCTTTGCTCTGAGTTTTTTCTGATGCGCTTCAAAAAACCTGCAAAATTTGTTCTAGCAGTGACTTTTTAGGTTAGATTCTCAAACGGGAACTTGAATGAAGAGTTTCAGTAACAATTTTGGTTTTTATACCTCTAAGACTCATTGTATACCAAAATGATTAAAAATAAAGAAATTTTGGACAAATGTTAGAAAAATGAACTTATCTAAAGGGAGGTTATAGATAAAAGGAAAACAGGAGCAGTATCTGCTCTGAAAAACAAACAGGCTTAGAATGTTTTAAGGAATCGTACGTGACGGGATAGTTGAAATTTCTCTGAACAGTCCGGGAAAAACAAGCTGAAATTTGGTATAATGAAGGATGATGCTTTTTACGGAACGGAGAGATGTCGATGAAATTTTTACATACGGGCGACTGGCATATCGGTAAAAAATTAAATGGCTATGATTTGCTTGAAGAACAGCAAGATGTCTTTCGTCAGCTGATGGTAATCGCCGAAAAGGAGCAGGTGGATGGGATTGTCATTGCAGGGGATCTTTATGATCGGTCTGTTCCTTCGGTAGAGGCAGTGGAAGTGTTCAACGGGATGATGCGGGAAATGAATATTGAAAAAAAATATCCTGTGTTGGCTGTTTCAGGCAACCACGACAGCAGTATCCGGCTGGAAACAGGGGGGCCGTGGTATGAGACCTTGCAGTTTCATTTGCACACGAGACTGGAACAGGCTCTTGAACCAGTGGAAATAGACAATGTCCAGTTTTTTTTGTTGCCTTATTTTGAACCGTTTGCCGCCAGAAAATATTTTGAAGATGAGTCATTGAAGACAATCCAGCAGGCGGTGTCGGCGACTGTGGCAGAAATGGAGAAAAGATTTGATCCTGATAAACAACAGGTGCTGGTTTCCCATTTTTTCATAGCAGGAAGCACTACTACGGACTCTGAGACAAAAGTCACAGTGGGAGGACTGGATGCAGTGCCGCTTTCTTCATTGGAAAATTTTGATTATGTGGCGTTAGGACATCTGCACCACCGCCATGCGTTGCGCAGCGATAAAGCCCGGTACAGCGGTTCTCTGCTGAAGTATTCTTTGTCAGAAGCAGGACAAGAAAAAGGGGTTTGGGTCGTTGAGCTCTCAGACAACAGCCCCCAGATTGAGTTTTTTCCGGTGACACCTTTGCGGGATGTGAAAGTGCTGGAGGAAAGTTTTGATACGCTGATGACTCCGGCTTTTTATTGTGATATCGACCGGGAAGATTATATCGGTATCCGTTTGACCAACAAAGAAGTCATTCCCAATGTGATGAACCAGCTCAGGTCGGTTTATCCCCGAATCATTCAGCTGGAAAGAGCTCACGGAAGGACTTCCCAAGAGCTGACAGTCATGGCATCCTCAGATTTGCAAAAGAAAGACCCTGTGTCCTTATTTGCTGATTTTTTCGAGACAGCTGTGGAACAGCCTTTGACCGTACAGCAAAAAAAATGGCTGGAAGAAGAATATACAGCATTGCAAAAAGAAAGTTAAGGAGTGGGAAGATGAAGCCGGTTCGTTTGATAATGGAGAATTTTGGTCCTTTTAAGCAGGAAGAAGTAGATTTTTCCCAGTTTCAAGAGTACCCCCTATTTCTAATCGCAGGGAAGACGGGAGCGGGAAAAACAACAATTTTTGATGCTATGTGCTATGCCCTCTACGGGGAAACTACCGGAGGCATTCGTCAAGGGAAAGAAATGCGCTCTAACTTTGCCGACGGAGAAGAAAAAACAGCGGTTACCTTTGTGTTTGACCATCAAGGAAAACGCTATGAAATCGTACGGGAACCTGAACAACTGTTGAAGAAAAAAGTGGGAGACGGTATGACCGCTCGTCCAGCAAAAGTTTTGCTGACAATTTATGATGAGGCCGGCGGTGAACTCCGCCAAGAGAAAAAGGCAACAGAAGTGAAAAGGTTGATTGAAGAACTGCTTCATTTGACAGTACAGCAATTTACCCAAATTATTTTGTTGCCCCAAGGGGAATTCCGCAAGTTCTTGAATGCCAACAGCAATGACAAAGAAATAGTTTTGCGCAAACTTTTCGGCACTCAAATTTACAGCGACCTGTCTCTCCGGTTGAAAGAACGTAAAAAAACCTTTGAAAAAAAACTAAATGACGAGCAGCATGGGCTGAATTTATTGTATGACCAAGTGGTGTTTGATGACGTTTATGGGTTGAAGAAGCAGGAAACGACGGATATGGCCAGTCGGCTGGCACTGATTTTGGCACAAAATGCAGACTACCAGTCACAGGCAGAAACATTTAAACAGCAGGAACAGCAGATAAAGGCTGAAAAAAAAGTGTTGGATAAGACTATTCATCAACAGCAGCAGCTGTTAGAAGCTTTTGATCAGCAGCAAGTGCTGACAGAAAAACTTGCCCGTCATCAGGAAGAAAAAGAGCTGATTTTGTCAAAGGAACATCAAGTAGCAAAATGGCACTGGGTTGAAAAGAATCAACATCCTCTGCTTCAACTGCAGGAGGATCAGCAGCAAATAGAGAAGCTTCAAAAAAAGTATGAGGAACATCAGAAAGCCAAAGAAAAGTGGCAAAGAGAACGCAAAACAATCAAACAGACGCTGGATGCACTGGGGCAAGAAGAAGAACGTATCAAAGAGAAACAGCAAGAAATCACCAATATGGAAACCCTGCTGCCTCTCTTTGAACAAAAAGAACAATTCGACAAAGAGTTAGCTGATCTTTGTCAGGGAATAAAAAAAACACAGGTATCACAAGAGGAAATTTGTGCTCAAATCAAAAATATCCAAGAGAAATATGAGGGTAATCAGGAAAAAATCCAAGAAGAGCCCCGGCTTTTACGCCAGCTCAGCGGGTTGGAAAAACAAATGCAGTCGATGACGGTACTGCTGAAAGATTTGTCAGAGCAGCAAAAGAAAGAGGAAGAACAATATGGATTGCATGTTCGGCAAGAAAAGGTTCTCCTTCTTTTGGTGGAACAGAAAAAGAAATTGGAAGTGCTGGAAGAAGACTACCGGAAGCAAAAGGATAAGGTGGCAAAATTGCTGATCGCCAGACTCAGCGTTGACTTGCTGCCGGGAGAGCCCTGTCCTGTTTGCGGCAGTCAGGAACATCCCAGCCCCCATGGAGAACGGGAGTGGACTGCTGAGGCTATCAAAGAGGCGGAGGAGTATTTAGCAGACCTGGAAGAACAGCGGGAAAGCCAACAGCAGACCAACGTCCAGCTGGCGGAGGAAGAACGCTATTTAAATGAAAAGATACAAGATGCCACACACAGTCTCGGTCTTTCGCAAAAAGCAGTAGAGGAAGAACTACTGCGTTTGAAAGAGTCTTTATCAGCTGACTGGTTGATGGGACTAGACGGGAAACAATCCGCGGACATGCTGAAAATCATCCGAAAAGAACTAAAAGAACTGACCCGTCACAAGGAGACAGTGACTGAAACGATTGCGGCGTTGGAAGAGATGAAGTCGGCTCAAGAAGAGCTGAAAATAAAGATGCAGAGCTTAGTGGACGAGCAAAGAGCTATCGAAAAAAAGTGGGCTCAGGAAGAAAAACAGCAGACCACTTTAACGGCAAAAATAAACCAAATCAGCCAGCAAATCCCTGAAAAATGGCAGCAGGAAAACATTCAGCTGCTGTTAGCAACTTGCCGAAGTGCGGTTGAAGAGTGGCAGGAGTCAGTGAAAATCTATGAAGAACAACTAAAGGGTGTAGATGAGAAGGACTTGCTGGCAACAAATTCTTTGGCCCATGTCCAACAACAGTTGAAGGAGACTGGGGCAGAGGTGTCGATTCGGCAAAAACAGCTGGAAGAACGAATCGCTGCCAGCTCTTATGTCCACGATTTAGCAGAATTGACAGAAGAATTACAACACATCGGAAAAATCGAAGCGTACGAAGAAACTATCAAAGAGTTTTATGATGGGCTTCAGCGATTGAAGATACAGTTGGAAGAAGTAGAAAAGAAACTGGCAGATCAAACGGTTCCTGATATCGAACAGACTTTGGTACAGCAAGCAGAATTAGAACAAAAAATCGAGCAATTGGAGTCGGAGCGTTTGGCTTTGGTCCAGCGGGTCACTCAAAATCAGCGCATCCATCAGGAAATGAGCGACCGTTATACTGCATTGCAGAGGGAATGGGAAAAACTGGCTGAATTGAATCAACTGTCAGAGGTGGCTAATGGAGACGGTCCGCTGAAGATGAGTTTGGAGCGGTATGTTTTACAAGTTTACTTTGCGGAGATCTTACGGGTGGCAAATCAGAAACTGATGGAGCTGACAAATAACCGTTACAGTTTTGAATTAAAAGAGGAACAAGGTTCTTACAAAAGTCAGACGGGACTGGAGCTGAATGTCTACGATGACAATGTGGGAGCTGCCCGGAGTGTGAATACTTTGTCAGGGGGAGAAAGTTTTATCGCTGCCTTGTCATTGTCCCTTTCTTTAGGGGAAGTGGTTCAAGCCCAAGCGGGAGGAATCAGCGTGGAGGCGATGTTCATTGATGAAGGGTTTGGTTCATTGGATGAAGAAGCTTTGGAAACCGCAATGGACGCCTTTGAAACAGTGGAAAGCCAAGGACGGATGATTGGCATTATCAGCCATGTGCGGGAATTGAAACAGCGTATCCCGCAACAAATCCAAGTTTTGACTCAGGGAACAGGACGAAGCCGCATTACTTACCAGCTATCAGAGGAATGAGGAAATAAGATGAAATGGTCAATACCAGACAGAATTATTGAACGGGGCAGAAAGTATGCGTCGGAAGGTCGGGTCGTTGAGATTAGTCAGGATAAAAAACGAGTCAAGTGGCTGGCCAGAGTGGTGGGCAGTCAAGTGTACTATGTGGAATTGGACGGTACGCCAAAAGAAGACGACTACTGTAACTGTCCTTACTTCAAAGACCGGGGTTACTGCAAACACACCGTGGCAGTCGAGCTGGCATTAAGAGAGGCGGGGTACAGTCGTGTGATTTCTCCGGCCTCTGCTCATCTCAATATACCGGATAAACAGCAGGACAGAATTGTTCATCATGGGCCGACCCATGAAGAAATGCTGCTGCATCAAGCGGTGGATTTTGTGATGATGCAGCAAACAGCAAGCTTAGAGGAACGATTGCAAATAGAATTTGTGATTCAAGGACAGGAAATCACCCGAGGCTACTATCCTGCCAAAGTTTTATCGGTAGGATTGCGTTTAGGTTACGAAACCGGCCGTCTGTACGTGGTCAGAGACTTGCAGGAGTTTTTCCGGGCATTTAAAGAACAAGGGATGTATCAGACGGCACAGGCGGATTATTCTCTGGGAAAGGAAAATTTTGACCCGGAAGACTATTCTTGCTTAGTGACTTTGTCAGATGCCTATGATCATCAGCTGTCTTTGCAGGAGACTTCAGCGAAAAACAACCTTTGGAGCAAAAATATTTCCTTGCCAAAGAGACTGATGAAAGAGCTGTTCTTTAGTGAAAGAAAGGTGCAGCAGGTATCGGTGATGATCGACGGGAAAAGGAAAAAATTGCGCGGTTTTTGCGCCGATAAGAAGCCTTACCGCTTTCGTCTATTGGGAGACCGTCACAAACTGCAAGTTTTTATCGAAGACCAGTATGAAGACTATTACCCTGAATACCATTGGTTTTTTGAGGAAGGTTATTTTTTTGAATTGCCCTTTGAGGCTGTCTATCAGTTTCAGTTGGTCTATGAAACGAAAAAAAGAATGCCCCGGCCCATGTTGACTTTTTTGGACGAAGCTGTGGCTGACTTTTTCAATATTTTATATCCTGTGTTCAAGGAAACCGGGGAGATAGAGCTGTCGGAAGACTTGTTTGAACAATTGGTAGAGGAACCGCTGGAAACATCGATCCATCTTTCTTTGAAGGATGGACGTGTGGAAGGGGAGGTCAAGTTCAAGTATGGACACGTGATCCTGCCGGCAATGCTATTGGGGGAAGTCACCTGTCAAGAGCTGGTTACCCGGAGAATCGGCGAAGAGGAGACTGTCCTTCAGAGGATGAAAGAGTTATCCTATGCTTTTTCAGAAGGGATTTTTTACAAGATGTTGCCGGAAGGGGAAGCATTATATGCGTTCTTTGTAAAGGAACTGCCCCGATTGCGTCAACTGGCAGAGGTGACTTTAGCTGACAGTTTGCAGGAACTTTATTTAGATGGATTGAAGTCCCGGCCTAAAATCCGAATCGATGCCGCCAACTCTTGGCTGGATATTCATTTTGATGTGTCTGATATCGGCGAAGAGGAAGTTGACGAAATGATCCGCAGTATTTATGCGGGGAAAACCTTCCACCAGCTGAAAAGCGGGCAGATTATCTCGCTGGAAACCGAGGAATATCGGGAAATAACCAAAAGTCTCCAGACAATTCCAGAAGAGTTAACGTTCCACAAGGGGAGTGTTCGGCTGCCCAACTATCAAAGTATTCTGTTGAAAAATCAATTTGCTTCGGTGAAAGAGGCCCAGTTCAGCGAGGATTTCGAGCGGATGGTGGGGGAGTTGACTTCCCCTGAAGAACTGGACGATGCCTTGCCGAAAAAAGTCAACGCCGTCTTACGACCCTATCAGGTCACCGGCTTCCGCTGGCTGAAAATGATGGGCGGTTATGGATTTGGCGGAATTTTGGCGGATGAGATGGGTCTCGGTAAAACTCTCCAGATGATTACTTATCTGCAAGATGCCAAAGAAAAGGGCAGTTTGTCCCAGTCAATAGTGATTGCTCCTGCCAGTCTTATTTTGAATTGGAAATATGAAGTAGAGAAATTTGCTCCAGAATTAACGACCGCGGTTATCAGCGGCAGTGTTGATAAAAGAAAAGAATTGATTGCCGAAAATGGAGAAACAGATGTGCTGATTACTTCCTACGCAACGTTCCGCCAAGACATGGAACAGTACCATAATCATGTGTTTCATACGCTGATTTTGGATGAGGCCCAGATGGTGAAAAATTCAGCCACCAAAACATTTCAAGCAATCAAAAAAGTTTCAGCTAAACAGAGATTTGCTTTAAGCGGCACGCCAATCGAAAATCGTCTGGAAGAAATTTGGGCTATTTTTCATCTAATCATGCCGGGATTTTTGCCGTCATTTAAAAAATTTCAAAAGTTTTCCACTGAAGAAATCAATAAATGGATTCAGCCTTTCGTCTTGCGAAGGGAAAAGAAAGGGGTCTTGACGGAGTTGCCCGATAAGATCGAAACCCTTATACGCAGCGAGCTGACCAAGGAGCAAAAAAAGATATATCTGGCACAACTTCAAGAGATGCAGCATTCTTTAAGCGGGATGGACGGGCAAGATTTTCAAAAAAACCGCATGAGTATTTTGGCAGGTTTGACCCGCTTGCGCCAAATTTGTTGTTCTCCGGCATTGTTTCTACCTGATTATCGTGGCGGGGCCGGAAAGTTGGAACAATTAAAAGAACTGATTCGATCTGCTTTGGCGAACAACCGCCGGATTTTGCTGTTTTCACAATTCACCAGTATGTTGTCGATTATTGAAGAAATGCTGGCAGAGATGCAGGTGGGCACCTTCTATTTGCGGGGCAGCACCCCGATTGCCCTTCGTCAACAGATGGTGGACGAGTTTAATCAGGGCAGCAAAGATGTCTTTTTGATTTCCTTAAAAGCTGGCGGAACCGGCTTGAACTTGACAGGAGCCGACACTGTTATTTTATATGATTTGTGGTGGAACCCGGCGGTAGAAGATCAGGCGGCCAGCCGGGCCCATCGTCTCGGGCAAAAGAAAGAAGTAGAAGTCTGGCGCTTGATTGCAGAAGGAACAATCGAAGAAAAAATGGTCCAGCTTCAAGAAGACAAAAAGGATTTGTTTGAAAATATTCTTGGCACTTCTGCCAGTCAGCTGACAGAACAAGACATTCGTGATATTTTGCTCCAGTAAAACCAAGGCATAGTGTGAAAAGTCAAAGCGGACCCGCCGTGACAAAAGAATCAACAAATCCGGCTGCTCCGCTCTGATAATCCTTTTGCAACGAATGTCACAGATAAAAATATCAGAGCTATTCATACCGATTGGAGTGTTATTTTTGGGAAAAGGGAGACGTTTGCCTTGAATTCTGTGGCTATATTGGTCAGGCCGTGAGAAAATAAGGATTAAGTGTGTCCGGATTAAGTGTGTCCTATGGAGGAGACGAAATGCTCTAGGCGGAAAACATAAAAAAATGATATGGAAAAAGCTAGAGGGCATGAGATTAAGAGAAAGGGATGATTGCCGTGAAGCACGTGTCAGTTTTGATCAAGCCGGCTTCAGGATTATGTAATATACGTTGTCAATATTGTTTTTATGCGGATGTAACATCATTGAGGGAAGTCGAATCTTATGGCAGAATGACCAAAGAAACCACAGAAAAGATGATTGCACAGATATTTTCTGATTTAGAAAACGGGGATCAGCTGACTCTTGCTTTTCAAGGGGGAGAACCTACGCTGGCTGGTTTAAATTATTACCGGCATTTAACCGGATTAGTTGACGACTATTTAGAAACTGTTGATGTGGAAGTCCATTACGCTATCCAGACAAATGGTATCGTTGTCAATGAGAGATGGTGCCGTCTGTTTAAAGAGTATCAGTTTTTAGTGGGGCTTTCCATTGACGGTCCGGCGATGTTCCATGATTTGTACCGCCTTGATGCCAGGGGAAGAGGAACGTCCCAGCGAGTCCTTGCGACTAAAAAAATGCTGGATGATTATGAGATTGACTACAATGTTTTATGTGTGTTGACGAACCAGCTGGCAGCAGAGCCTAAAAAAGTCTACCGTTTTCTTCAAAATGAAAACATCGACTACGTTCAATTCATTCCCTGTCTAGATGATTTCAATGCAGAAAAAAGGAGCCGCTACGCACTGACCCCTAAACGTTTTGCGTCATTTTATCAGCAGATATTTCAGCTGTGGCTGGACGAGTTCAAGCAAGGGACGTATCGCAGTGTCAAACTGTTTGACGATGTCTTTAATCTACTTGTGGCCGGGCAGCTGACTGCCTGCGGTATATTAGGGAACTGTCAGATTCAGTACGTGATCGAGGCAGACGGCAGTGTCTATCCTTGCGATTTTTATGTGTTGGATACGTATCGCTTAGGTTATATTCAGGAAAAAAGTCTAAAGGAATTGTTTGAACAAGATGTGTCGAAAATGTTCCTCTGCGAGAAGCGGGACCTATCAGAGTTCTGTCAAAAATGTCCTTTCTTGAACATGTGCCGTGGAGGGTGCAAACGAATGAAGGATGCCATGTATGTAAACAAACAAGAAGATTTTTGCGGCTACCAAACGTTTCTGAAAAAATTCGTGCCGCAAATTGAAACTATCAATGAAGCAAGAGAGAAGGTCGTCAAATGATTTGGACGGGAATCATCTATTTTTTAGTGATAATATTAGCTAACACTGCGGGCGCTATTTCCGGTATGGGCGGAGGTGTCATCATCAAACCAGTTCTGGATTTTATCGGCGCCCATCAGGTGGCGGCGATTTCGTTTTATTCCAGTGTGGCGGTGTTCACCATGTCCATCGTTTCCACGTTGCGACAAATGAAAAACAAGATAACCATCCAGTGGCTTCTGGCCCTATTGATTTCTGTCGGTGCTGTCGCTGGGGGTTCGGTCGGGAACATCGTTTTTGAACAGCTGATGACACGATTAAACAGCGAGATGGTCATGCTGATTCAAATCATCTTAACCATCATTACCTTATTGTTTGCCTATTTTTACTCAAAAAACAATTCTTGGCACATTGATTTGCGAAAAAATCACTGGTATGTGCTTGTGGGATTTACTTTAGGCTTTCTGGCTAGCTTGTTAGGTATCGGCGGCGGACCGATTAACGTAGCATTATTGATGATGTGTTTCTATCTGCCAATCAAGGAAGCAACGGTGTATTCTATCATCACTATTTTCTTTTCACAATTGGCAAAACTGGTGACGATCGGAACAACCACCGGATTTCAGTCCTATGATTTGAGGATGTTGCTGTTCATCATCCCGGCTGCTGTCCTCGGGGGCTGGCTGGGAGCTAAATTGAGCGGTACTTTCTCGGAAGAAAAAGTCGGCAAAGTTTTCCAGTGGGTGATTTTTCTCGTGTTATTGATTAATTTGTATAATGGCATCAGGATTTTTATATAGATTTTCAGTTTCCGATTTAAGATACTGGTATGACGGGTTTCCTCTGTATTTGCTGGTGAGCGACAATTATTAAGATTGACACTTCCCGCTATAAAGATTAAAATTAAGAGTGTGTAACTTTATACACTAATGCAAACACGCATGTGATAATAATAATTCTTTTTGTCAAAAGAAAGCACATAACTAAAGATTTTACGGAGGTGTCATAAGATGGAAGCAATTTCTATCATCCTCGGTATCATCGGTTTGATTGTAGGCCTTTTGGCAGGTTTTTTCGTTGCAAAATCGCGTCATGAAAAAGCGATTGACGGAGCTAAAAACTCTGCTGAAGGAATTTTGGAAGAAGCAAAGCGTGAATCGGAAACGTTAAAAAAAGAAGCATTGTTGGAAGCCAAAGAAGAGAATCAGAGGTATCGTCTAGAAATTGAAAGTGAGTTGAAAGAGCGCAGAAACGAAGTTAAAGTCCAAGAAAATCGTTTACTTCAGCGGGAAACTAACATCGATCGCAAAGATGAAGCGCTTGTTAAACGAGAAAATTCACTGGAAGAAAAAGAAGAAAAACTCGATTCTAGAAAACAATTGATTGGTGAACGAGAACGAGAAGTAACAGAATTGATCGATCAGCAAAAGCTGAAATTAGAACAAGTTGCCTCCTTGTCAAGAGACGAGGCGCGCAATATGATCGTCACTGAAACAAAAGAAGAGTTAGGACATGAACTGGCGGTCATGGTGAAAGAAAACGAACGTCAGGTCAAAGAAGAATCAGACCGCATCGCAAAAAACATGCTGTCATTGGCAATGCAGCGGTGTGCGGCGGATCAAGTGTCAGAATCTACAGTTTCTGTGGTCACCTTGCCAAATGATGAGATGAAGGGCCGGATCATCGGTCGGGAAGGACGCAACATCCGAACGCTGGAAACGTTGACTGGTATTGATTTAATTATTGACGATACTCCAGAAGCAGTAGTTCTTTCGGGATTCGATCCAATCCGACGTGAAATCGCCCGGATGGCTTTGGAAAAGTTGATCCAAGATGGACGTATCCACCCTGCCCGTATTGAGGAAATGGTGGACAAAGCCAGAAAAGAAATGGACGAACGTATCCGCGAATACGGTGAGAATGCAGCCTTTGAAGTGGGCATTCACACCTTGCATCCAGATCTAATCAAAATCATGGGAAGGATGCGTTTCAGAACAAGTTACGGTCAAAATGTTTTAAACCACTCTATCGAAGTTGCCAAACTGACAGGAGTGCTGGCAGGCGAATTAGGCGAAGACGTGGATCTTGCCAAGCGAGCAGGATTTTTACATGATATCGGTAAAGCAATAGACCGGGAAGTGGAAGGTTCACACGTTGAAGTAGGAACAGAGCTTGCGAAAAAATATAAAGAGCCGGCGGTAGTTATCAACGCCATCGCCTCTCACCACGGAGACACAGAAGCAACGTCTGTCATCTCAGTATTAGTGGCAGCGGCTGATGCACTGTCTGCTGCAAGACCTGGAGCCCGCAGCGAGTCCTTGGAAAACTACATCAAACGTCTGGAACGTTTGGAAGGGATCGCCAACGACTTTAAGGGCGTAGATTACAGTTTTGCTGTTCAGGCAGGACGGGAAGTCCGGATCATGGTCAAACCTGAAGAAATTTCCGATGATCAGGCAACCATGCTTGTCCGCGACATCCGCAAACGGATTGAAGATGAGCTTGAATATCCGGGGCATATCAAAGTAACAGTTGTAAGAGAAACACGAGCAGTTGAATATGCTAAGTAATTGAACAATCCAAAAGACAACGGCATTTCGCCACGTTGTCTTTTTATTTTTTCATCAAATCAGATTAACGATGCTGAAATCGAAAAATCAGACACATTATTTTTTGTCTTACTGGTCTAATAGTTTTTTTGACAGCAATTTTTCCTGTGTCTTTTTATTTGGCATTATTTAGTTGACTCTTTGATAGCAAAGTGATAAGATTTCATAGTTAAAACGTAATCGTTACGCTTTGTCTGAAGGAGGATCGACTTGAATTACATCAAGGTAGAAAATTTAACATTTTATTATGGAGATGAACCGGTGCTGGAAGACGTTTCCTACCATGTGGATGCAGGAGAATTTGTCATCTTGACTGGAGAAAACGGGGCCGCTAAATCCACGTTAATAAAAAATACATTAGGCTTGTTAAAGCCGGCTGCGGGGAAAGCAACGATCGCAACCCATAACACGGAAGGAAAACCATTAAGTATCGGCTACATCCCTCAGCAAATTTCTTCTTATAATGCGGGATTTCCCAGTACGGTTTTAGAATTAGTAGAGTCAGGCAGATTTCCGAGAAATCGCTGGTTTAAACCTTTGACAAAAAAAGACCATGACCATGTGAAAAAAGCATTGCTTTCAGTGAATATGTGGGAGATGCGCCAAAAGAAAATCGGGGAGCTTTCCGGCGGTCAAAAACAGAGGATTTCTTTGGCGAGAGTTTTTGCTACGGACCCTGATCTCTTTGTTTTAGATGAACCGACCACTGGGATGGATGAAACTTCCCGCGGAGATTTTTATGAGTTGTTAAGACACAATGCCCATGATCACGGAAAAGGGATTTTGATGATCACCCATGACCATGAGGATATCAAACAATATGCTGACCGGCATATCCGTCTAATCAGGAAGGAGGATTCCCAATGGCGATGTTTTCATATGAGTTCATGATCCGGGCACTGATTGCTTCTTGTTTTATGGCTGTGATTGCGCCATTGCTGGGTGTTTTTCTGGTGATTCGCCGCCAATCTCTTTTGGCAGACACCCTGTCCCATGTTTCTTTGGCGGGAGTGGCTTTAGGTTTTCTGGTGAACATCAATCCAACGGTGACCACATTATTGGTGGTTATCGCAGCAGCTTTTATTTTAGAATATTTGCGGACGATTTACAGCACTTATTCTGAAATCAGCACGGCTATTTTAATGTCAGGAGGCTTGGCCTTGGCGTTAGTTTTGATGAAGTTCAATCAAGGCAGCAAAGGGATGAAAATCAACGAGTACTTATTCGGCTCGATCGTGACCATCAATCGCGATCAAGTCATCATTCTAGGTTTGATGATGGTCTTTTTAGTTTTGCTATATCTTTTATTCCGCCGTCCTATGTATGTCTTGACTTTCGATGAAGACACCGCCCACGTGGACGGCTTGCCGGTGAGGCTGATGTCGATTCTGTTTAACGTGCTGACAGGAACTGCCATCACGATTATGATCCCGATTGCGGGAGCGTTGCTGATTTCGGCTATCATGGTACTGCCGGCTGCAATTTCCATGCGGATAGGCAAAGGCTTCAATCAAGTCATTCTTATTAGTGTAGGAATCGGTTTGCTGGGCATGACTAGCGGGCTGATTGCCTCCTATCAACTGGATACACCTGCGGGCGCTACGATTACATTGATCTTTATCGGTATATTTTTGCTGACAGGTATCGTGAAATCACTAAAGTCCCGTTATATAAAAAAATCAAACTAAAGGAAAAGACGAACATTCTTTTCCTTTTTTTGATATAATGAGAAAGAAAAATAAAAAACTAGTAAATTTAATAGCAACCAACTATAATTATCTAGGAAACTAATGAAAAGAGGAGATAGGGATGAAAATTCGTAGAAGCGAACGCTTGATAGATATCACCTACTATCTGTTGGAACATCCTCACACGCTGATTTCGCTCACCTATTTTTCAAAGAAATACGGTTCAGCAAAATCATCCATCAGTGAGGATCTTTCTATTGTCAAAAGAACCTTTGCCCAAAGAGACTTAGGCTTTTTAGAAACATTGCCTGGTGCGGCCGGCGGTGTGCGGTATATTCCTAAAATGTCTGAAGCCAAAGCATTGGAAATAGTGGATGATTTGTGCCAAAAATTATCTGAAAGCAATCGTCTGTTGCCGGGAGGCTATGTTTATTTATCCGATATGTTAGGCAACCCGGATATTTTAAGAAAAGTGGGACGTATCATTGCTTCAAAATTTTCCAATAAAAATGTGACCGCAGTCATGACCGTGGCCACAAAAGGGGTCCCGATTGCTCAGGCAGTTGCCTATAATTTGAATGTGCCTTTTGTGATCGTCCGAAGAGACTCGAAAATCACTGAAGGTTCCACTGTTAGTGTGAACTATGTGTCAGGGTCTTCTGAAAGAATTGAAAAAATGGAATTGTCTAAACGGAGTCTTGCGCGAGGGGCGAGAGTTCTGGTAGTGGATGATTTTATGAAAGGGGGCGGCACTGTCAACGGTATGAAAGGACTTATCGAAGAGTTTGAAGCGGAACTGGCAGGGATTTGCGTTTTTGCCGAATCTCGTTTTACTGGCCGCCGGGCGATCGATAATTATCATTCTCTGCTGTGCGTGGATGCTGTGGACACACATACCCGGACAATCAGTGTCAGACCTGGAACATATTTTGAAGATGAACAATAAAAGGAGAATCAAGGATGGGAAAGAGATATACAATTATTTTGGCAGCCGGTCAAGGTTCTAGGATGAAGTCGAAAAAGTACAAGGTGCTCCATGAAATCGCCGGCCGGACCATGGTCGACCATGTCCTGACTCAGGTGGAGAGCCTTTCACCGGATGAAGTAGTAACAGTGGTTGGTTTCGGTGCAGAAGAAGTGCAGAAAAATCTGGGTGGACGCACCAAGTATGTTTTGCAGGAAGAACAGCTGGGGACGGGGCATGCAGTGCTTCAAACGAAAGATATTTTGGCTGACAAGGAAGGGACCACACTGGTCATCTGCGGGGACACACCTTTGTTGCGGCAGGAAACGCTGAAGGCACTCTTTGAACACCATGAGAACAGCGGAGCCAAGGCTACTGTTTTATCCGTCAAGGCGCCAGACCCTTTTAGTTACGGGCGAATCATCCGTGAGGACACTTCAGGACAGGTTTTAAAAATTGTGGAAGAAAAAGATGCCGGTGCAGAAGAAAAACTGGTAGATGAAATCAATACAGGTACTTTTTGTTTTGATAATCAGGCGTTGTTTGCGTCCTTGGAAAAAGTCGATAACCGCAATGAACAGCAAGAATATTATTTGCCGGACGTAATCGGTATTTTACAGTCCCAAGGCGAAGTGGTCGAAGCTTATCAAATGGATGATTATTCTGAGTCGATCGGTATCAATAACCGCCAAGCGCTGGCCGAAGCAACAGCAACTATGCGTAAACGGATCAATGAAAAACACATGGTAAATGGTGTGAGTTTCGTGGATGGTGCAGCTGCTTATATCGATATTGATGTGGAAATCGGCAACGACACACTCATCGAACCGGGGGTCATGTTGAAAGGAAACACTGTGATTGGTTCGAATTGTCTGATTGGTGCCAACAGTGAGATCGTTGACAGCAGGATACATGATGAAGTCAACGTTATCTCATCCATGATTGAACAGTCGGAGATAAAATCCGGTGCAGATGTGGGACCTTATGCCCATATCCGTCCGAATTCGACAGTGGGTGAAAAGGCCCATGTGGGAAATTTTGTGGAAATCAAAAATTCCACTTTAGGTGAGGATACTAAAGTGGGGCATTTGACTTATGTAGGAGATGCTGATTTAGGAAAAAATATCAATGTGGGCTGCGGGACAGTCTTTGTCAACTTTGACGGCAAAAACAAACACCGTTCAGTGATAGGGGATCACGCATTCATCGGGTGCAATGTGAACATCATTTCACCTGTAACGGTAGGAGAAAATGCGTTTCTAGCTGCGGGTTCAACGATTACTGATGATGTTCCGAACGATTCTCTGGGGATTGCCCGTTCCCGTCAGGAAAACAAGATCGGCTACGCTAAAAAATTACCTTATTCTCAAGATTTTTAAGGAAACTCTTGATTTTATGGCGGAAAGTGTCTAATATTTAATATGGTATTTAAAGACTAAAAGTTAAATTAAAGAAAGCGGAGGTCCTCATGACAAATCATTACTTTGATCCAAAGTTAAAAATTTTCGCACTGAACTCGAATAAACCTTTGGCTCAAAAAATCGCAAATGCAGTGGGTGTAAGCTTAGGAAAATCGTCTGTGAGTCAATTCAGCGACGGTGAAATCCAAATCAACATTGAAGAAAGTATACGTGGTGATCATGTTTATCTGATCCAGTCGACTTCTTATCCAGTGAATGACAATATTATGGAACTCCTGATCATGATGGATGCACTGAAAAGGGCAAGCGCTAAAACAATCAACGTAGTGCTGCCGTACTATGGTTATGCAAGACAGGACCGGAAAGCACGTTCTCGCGAGCCAATCACAGCAAAACTATTTGCCGACATGCTGACGACGGCGGGGGCAGATCGCATCTTAACGTTGGATCTGCATGCAGCACAAATTCAAGGATTTTTCAATATCCCGGTGGATCACCTGATGGCAGCACCGCTGCTGGCTGATTACTTTATCGAACGGGGATATGAAGGGGGCGATGTGGTCGTTGTTTCTCCTGATCATGGAGGTGTGACACGTGCCCGCAAGTTAGCAGAATTTTTAAAAGCTCCAATTGCGATTATTGATAAACGAAGACCGAAAGCCAATGTTGCTGAAGTAATGAATATTATCGGAAATGTCAAAGGACAGAGATGTATCATCATTGATGATATGATTGATACTGCCGGGACAATCACATTGGCAGCGCAAGCCTTAAAAGATGAAGGCGCGACTGAAGTGATTTGCTGCTGCACTCATCCGGTGCTGTCAGGTCCGGCAATTGAAAGACTGGAACAGTCAGCGATAGAAAAAGTGATTGTGACGGATTCTATTTTATTGCCTGATGAAAGACGGATCGGCAAGATTGAAGAAGTCAGCGTGGGTAATCTGATTGGTGATGCCATCAAACGTATCCATGAGAACAAACCGGTCAGTCCGCTGTTTGAATCAAAACGTATGTAACAGCTGAATCAAGAAATTTTTTGATGACTTTCGAATACAAAACACCTCTGAAACCAATGTAAAAGTTTCAGAGGTGTTTTTCTTTTATCTGTTATTTGTTTCCTTGTTTTTAACACAGAGCGAATGAAAATCAGTTCTTTTTCTTCAGCAGCTCCACGATTTCTTTCAGATAGTCCTCTTGAGTCGGTCCGCTTTCCTCGGCTTCTTCCTCTTCCGCTTTAGCTCCCATACTGCGTGCTTTATTTACACCTTTAACAATAAAAAATAATACCAGCATTGTAATTAAAAATGAAATAATTGCTGAAATAATCATCCCGAAATCAAGGGAGGCACCTTTGGCTAGAGTAATTGTCAAACCATCGATTTTTCCTTCCGGGTTGCCGGTAATCAGCATGATAAACCATGCGACAAGGGGACCGAGAATACCGTCGACGATGGCGGAAACAACAGAATTAAAAGCTCCGCCGATGAGGATACCGATTGCCAAATCAAAAGCATTTCCCCGGATGATAAATTCCTTAAACTCTTTTAACATAAACTATTCGCTCCTTCATTTGATAAATTTAAACACATGAACCCATAACAATATAATACTATAACACTTTGTGCTCTTGGAAGTGAAATATCTCCGCTTCAATTTTTAATTATAGAGAAAAGAAGGGGATGAGTCTCTTGAAATGCTCAAAATATGCTGAAAATACTTATTTGTTTTAGCGTGTAATTTGTTTAGTCTCCTCTTTTTTTATGATATGATTAGTGAATAGCATCGCAACAAAATCAAATGATAAAATTTTTTAAATTAAGGATTATTTCATTGTATCGCACAATGAAATTAACTATTATTAAGATGGATTTAGAAAGGCAGGCATGTCAATGAGTTTGGTTTTAGCCGAAAATATTAAACTACATGTGATTCCTACAAAAAAATACAAGACGATTCAGATTATGATTCGATTTGCCTCTGAATTGACCCGTGAGAAGGCAAGCTTACGAACGTTATTGAGCAATATGTTAGAAACAAACAGCCGGAATTACCCCACAAGCACCGCAATAAGTAAAAAATTATCAGAAATGTACGGTGCCCGTTTCAATGTTGCTTCTAACAAAAAAGGGAACATCCATCAACTGAATCTGACGCTGTCCATCGTGAACCCGAAATATTTGCCCAACGAGACCGCTCTGTTGGAAGACGGCATGATGTTTTTAAACGAAGTTTTGTTATCTCCCAATATTAAAGACGGCCAGTTTGATTTGGCGACTTTTGAAAGAGAAAAATATAATTTGCAGTCCTACATCGACTCTGTGTACGACGATAAGCAAAGTCACGCAGCTCTGAGTTTGCAGGAGCTGTATTTTAGCGAGTCAGAGGCTCAGAAAACTCCCGGTTTTGGGAAAACAGAAGATGTTGCTGCCATCACCAGTGAAGAGCTGGCGGCGTATTATTCGCAGATGCTGAGGGAAGATACCATTGATGTGATGGTGCTGGGTGACGTAGCCGCAGAGGATGTTGCTGCATCGTTGGCATCATTTACTTGGGGAAAACGGGTATCAGCAGAAAATAGCTTGATGTACTATCAGTCTCCCCACGATGAAGTGTTTGAAAAGAAAGAAATTTTGCCGGTGAATCAAGGGAAACTGAACATGGGTTATCATACAGGAGTTTATTTCCATGATGAGGATTACTTTGCTATGCAAGTTTTTAATGGTTTGTTTGGCGGTTTCCCCCACTCAAAACTTTTTGCCAATGTTCGTGAAAAAGAAAGCATGGCTTATTATGCGTCCAGTTCACTGGATACGTTTCGCGGGATGATGACGGTTCAAACAGGAATCGACAGTCAGAACCGGGAAAAGGTGATCCGCTTGATTGAGGAACAACGCCAAGCTGTCATAGACGGGCAAGTTTCCGAGGAGGTCATGCTGCAGACCAAGGCAATGTTGAAAAATCATTACTTACTGTCGCAAGATAATCCGAATGCAATTTTAGAAGCTGAGTATTTGAAATTAAAATTCCCGCAGTCGGACTTGACAGACCGGGAATGGCTTGGGAATTTAGAAAATGTTACGTTGGCAGACGTGCAAGAAGCAGCAAAAAATGTCCGTCTGCAGGCAATTTATTTTATGGAGGGGAATGGGTAGAATGGAAAAAAAAGAATACTCACGTTTGGGTGAAGTTTTGTATACTGAAACCCTTTCGAATGGTCTGCGGATTTCTTTACTTCCCAAACCGGATTTTCATAAAACTTATGCCTTGTTTACCACTGACTACGGTTCGATTGATGAAGAATTCATTCCTTTGGGAGAAAAAGAATTTGTAAAAGTTCCTGACGGCATCGCACATTTTTTGGAACATAAAATGTTTGAAAAAGAGGCAGGGGATGTCTTTCAAGTCTTTGGCAGGCAAGGGGCATCTGCTAACGCCTTTACGAGCTTTACGAAAACCAGCTACCTGTTTTCGTCAACAGACCAGATTGAAGAAAATTTAACCACATTGCTGGATTTTGTCCAGTCTCCTTACTTCACCGAAGCAACGGTGGAGAAAGAGAAAGGCATCATCGGGCAAGAAATCCAAATGTATAATGACGACCCCAATTGGCGGACTTTTTTCGGACTGCTTCAAGGGATGTATCCGAAACATCCTTTGCATATTGATATCGCCGGGACTATCGAGAGTATTGCCCAAATCACAGCGGAAGATTTATACACCTGCTACCGTACGTTTTACCACCCGAGCAATATGAATCTTTTTGTGGTTGGCAATCTGGACCCTGAAGAGATGATGTCTTTGATCCGCAGTAATCAAGAGCAGAAAACTTTTGCTCCGCCCCAGGAAATCTCGCGGAAATTCCCGCAAGAATCACCGGCTGATTTGGTGAAAACTTCCAGTTTGAGTCTGCCGGTCAGTCGTCCGAAAGGCTACATAGGCATCAAAGGGCTTGCCCCTTTGCCGGAGAATGGTTTTGAACTGCTTCGCTATCGCACGGCAGCCTCATTGTTTTTCCAGTTGCTGATAGGGCCTACGTCAGAAACTTATTTGTCGATGTATAATGAGGGATTGATTGATGACAGCTTTGATTATGAATTTATTCTTGACCGGGAGTTTTACTTTGCGGATATCGGTGGAGACACAGCGGATCCTAAAAAGCTGACCGAAGGAATCAAAGAAATTTTACTGACCGCTCATGACAGCAGCGAAATCAGCGAAGAACGCTTGCAGTTGTTGAAGAAACGGATGACAGGCAATCATTTACAGTCTTTGAATTCACTGGAATATATCGCTAACCAGTTCAGCAAGGATCAGTTCGGGTCGGCAACATTGTTTGATATGACGGATGTCATCGACAGTATCGAAATGAAAGATATCCGTATGTTTATCGACCATTTTATTATCGAAGATCACATGGTAGAGTTTTTTGTCTACCCTGACAAGGATGAAGCATGATGAAATTTGCCCTGATTTTAGGTGCAAGTGGGGATATCGGACAGGCCTGTGCCCGTCTTTTGGCGGAAAATGGCTGGTCCTTATATTGCCACTATCATCAAAATGAAACGAGAGTAAAAAAACTAATCGAAGACCTGGGAAAAAAATACCCTGAACAAGATTTTTTCAGTCTGCAATTGGACATGACCGATGAAAAGAAGATTGAATCTTTTACAGCGCAGCTTTTCGAAGTGGACGCTGTGATTGTAGCCAGCGGACAAACCATCTACAAACTGCTGACAGATACCACATCTTGGGAGATGGACCAGCTGTGGCAGATGATGGTAAAAACGCCCATGCTGATTTGTCAAAAAGTCCAAAAAAAATTAGCCCGCAATAAAGGGAGCATCGTTTTTATTGGCTCTGTGTACGGCATTTCCGGAAGTGCCATGGAAGTTTTGTATAGTACGCTCAAAGGGGCGCAGCATGCTTTTGTGAAAGCATACGGGCAAGAATCGGCATCCTTGGACATCACTGTGAATGCCATTGCCCCGGGTGCAGTCAGGACTCATATGAATCATCATTGGACGGAGGAGGAAACTCGGCAGCTTTTATCAGAAATTCCGGCCAATCGAATGGCTGAGGCAGATGAAATTGCCGCAGTGGTTCATTTTTTGTTAGGAGAACATGCAAGGTATATCACAGGAACTATCATTCCGGTCACTGGAGGCTGGAAAGTTTAGAAAGAAAAAGAAATATAGGTGAGTAAGTGGAAACAATCGGGGAAACACTAAAAAAAGCACGCTTAACAAAAGGCTTGACCATAGATGAACTTCAACGAACGACTAAAATCCAAAAAAGATATTTACACGCTTTGGAAGATAATAGATTTGATTTGCTGCCGGGGTCTTACTATGCCAGAAACTTTATCCGCCAATATTCCCAAGCTGTGGGACTTGACGGGGACTATATGGTGGATGTCTATGACGGTATCGCTCCTACTCGAAGCAGGCAGGAGGAAGAGCTTGGCGGCTCCCGGATTGAGTTGAATAGGAAACGACACGGTTCTGTTAAAGAGGCGCCAAAATCACTAGTGCCGAAAATTATTTTGACGTTTGTTTCTTTGTTGATTATCGGTGTGGTCGTTTATTTGACGCTGCGGGAAAATTCAGAAAAACAATTGATTGATAAAAATAAAACGGTGGTGGTGGAAGGCACGATTGATACTTCCACCAATGATAAGGAAACGACCGAGACTGAAGAGTCCACCACGGTGGAAACAGAGGAATCATCTGAACCAGAGAAACAAATCATCACCATTGACAGCGAGGTTGGAAATGAGTCTCAAATCACAATCAAAAATGCGGAAAACCCGGTCAAGGTATCCTTTGAGGGAATCAACGGCAATTGCTGGTTGGGAGTACTAATCAATGGTCAGTACACCTTCGATCATACGTTGACTGCAGGCGGAAAAACTGAGACTGTTTTGCCGGATAATATTGCCAATGCCACAATCGTTTTGGGGGCATCAAACAATGTGATCCTTCACATCAACGGGCAGAAGGTAGATTTTAATCAGAATAATACGAACGTAGTGAAACGTAATTTGAACTTGACGATTTCCTACGCAGAATAATATGAAGGCCTTAGTAGACATTCCAAAACAAATTACTTAAAATATAAGAGAAGTGAAAGGGTGTGAAAAAAATCAATTTACCTAATAAATTAACTGTATTAAGAATTTTGATGATTCCCGTGTTTATCGTTCTGACATCATTTTCTTTTGATTGGGGAGTATGGACAATCGGCGGGATATCAGTGGGCGTGGACCAATTTGTTGCCATGGTCGTATTCGCTGTTGCAAGTATTACCGACTGGCTAGACGGCTATATTGCCCGGTCGCAAAATCTGGTCACGAATTTCGGAAAATTTGCAGACCCCCTGGCTGATAAAATGCTGGTGATGACCGCTTTTATTATGTTGGTCGAGCAGGGAAAAGCACCGGCATGGGTAGTGGCGATTATTGTCTGCCGCGAGTTAGCAGTTACGGGATTGCGTTTGTTGCTGGTGGAAGGCGGAGAAGTCATGGCAGCCGCTTGGCCGGGAAAAGTCAAAACAGCGACCCAGATGTTAGCAATTATTTTCTTATTGATCAACAATGTGCCGTTTGAAGGTCTGGGTATTCCGGTGGCCTCTATCTTATTATATGCGTGTCTGATTTTTACTATCTATTCGGGAGCGGATTACTTTATCAAGAATGCTGATGTTTTCAAGGGTTCGATGTAGTCCAACAGTTGAATTGTTAAAGCACCATAAAAGAATTGAAAAAGATAAAATTATTGTAAAAAAAGAAGCTCGTTTTGTACTGACCTCCTAAAAGTTAGATTTTTGGTCTAACTTATGGGGTGCACTACATTTCGAGCTTCTTTTTTATTTTACGGTTCGATGCTGACGTTCTTGTAGTAAGGACTGCCTAACGCACGGTATTTTAATCCTTTGACATAGTCTTTTACCAAGAAGGTTTCCGAGCCTTGAAACACAGGTGTCATCGGAGCTTCGTCCATAAACAGTTCTTGAGCTTGCAACAGTGTTTCCCAGCGTTTGTCGTTGTCAGTGGCATAAGTGACAGAGGCGTCTTCCAACAGGGCGTCGAATGCTTCGTTGACAAACTTGCCGTAGTTCATGCCGTTTTCACTTTGGACCAGCTGAAGGAAATCAATGGGGTCATTGAAAGTCGCTGCCCAGCCTGCCAGTACCACATCAAAATCGCCTGAGCTTTGGGCATCCAGCCGGTTTTTAAAGGGCACGTTTGCGATATTTACTGTTAAACCTTCAAGATTTTCGGTCAGCACTGCTTGGATGTATTCTGACACTTTTTTGGATGAATCGGTGTCGGAGGTGGTCAACAGGACTTCAAAAGTGTCTTTTCCTAATTCTTCTTTTCCTTTTTTCCACAGTTCTTTTGCTTTTTTGATATCATTCTTCATCATTTCTCCAGAATCTTCTGAAAAGTCAGCACTGGTTTCTTGGTTGACGATACCTTTCGGAACAAAAGCATAGATTGGCAGAGAACCGTCTTTCAAAATATTGTCTGTGATTTGTTTTGAATCAATGAGATGATTGATAGCTTGACGGATATTTTTATTTTTAAAGAGCTCATTTGTCAAATTATACTGCAAATAGGTGGTGGAAGGATAAAGGCGGGTAACAAGTTCAGGATTATCCAGCTCTTGCTCAACAAATTCTCCTTTGATTTGTGCCACATCCACATCTCCTGCATGGAACAGGTTAGCATTGGTATTGTCCTCTTTGCTGACTTGAACCTCGATTTCATCCAATGCAACGTTGTCCGCATCACGGTAATGTTCATTTTTAATATATTTCCATGTGATACTGGTGCCGTCCCACTCAGCCAGTGTAAAGGGACCGTTGTATAAAACATTGTCGCTGTCCATGCCGTAGCTACCGCCCTTTTCTTCCACGAATTTTTGATTCAACGGATACATAAAAGGTTTTGCCAATATGGAATCCAGATAGGGAATTGGATGGGAGAGATTGACTTCTAAAGTATAATCATCCAATGCCTTAACGCCTAACTCGCTAGGTTCTTTTTCGCCTGACTGGATGGCTTCAAAGTTTTCAAAGCCGTCAAACAAATACGCATATTGTCCGCCGGTTTCCGGGTCGACTGTCCGCTGCCATGAAAAAACGAAATCGTGGGCGGTCACTGGATCTCCATTGCTCCATTTAGCATCTTCTCTTAACGTGAACGTATAGGTTTTGCCGTCGTTGGTCGGTTCAACGACTTCTGTTGCCAAAGCAGGCTGGGCCGTGCTGTCATCGCTGAATTCATAAAGACCTTCCATCACTTGGCTGATTGCCGAAAAACTTACCACATCTGTTGCTTGTGACAGGTCCATGGTAGGCAGTTCAGCATTTTCTAAAACTTTTAATACTTGTGCATCATTGCCAGTTTCAGAGCCTTTATCAGTTTTCTTATCGCCGGAAGTGCTGCAGCCGGCGACGAGGAAAGCCAAGCTTAAAACCACCAAACTTAAAATATTTTTTTTCTTCATTGTTTACTCCTCCTATGGGTTAAAATGATTGAATAATTTCAGGAGTCAGCTCCTGTATGATTTTTAGTGCCAGTTTTTTGGCTGCGACAGCATCTTCCAAAGCGACATAACCGTAATGGGTGTGGGCGTATCTGACAGGAATACCGATGACGATGGTAGGAATGCCCCGTTCCATCAAATTGATGACCGCACCGTTAGTTCCGCCGCCTTTTCGCACCGCTTGCTGCATGGGCAGCTGATGTTTTTTCGCCACATCGACAGCAAATTTTTGAAATCTCGGATTGGTGATCATGGACACGTCAAAATTTCTTAACATGGGACCCCGGCGAATCCCGGATTGAATCAGATAGTCGGGAGTAAATGAATCATCGGCGGGACAGCCTTCGAAAACAATGGCCAAATCTGCTGTTATGGATGCCATGGCAGCTTTGATACCACGCAATCCAACTTCCTCCTGACTGGAAATAATGCCTTGAATATTGAATTTCTCCTCATCATTTTGATATAAATGTTCCATGGTTTCCAGCAGAGTTGCACAACCAATGCGGCAATCAAAAGCCTTTCCTCTAAGCAGTTTCATTTTTTCGTCAAACTTAAAAGTCACGTCAGGAACGACAGGAGCACCGATAGAAATTTTTAATTTTTCCCGGACTTCATCTGCCGAGGTACATCCCACATCAATGACCAGCTGATCCATTTGCAAAGGCTGTTTCTTTTCCTGTTCACTCATAAAGTGAGGGGGCTTGGAAGCAACGATACCAGAAACATAAATTCCCTCATCATTTCGGATATTGACTAAGTGGGCAGGGACGGAGTGTGCAACCCAGCCTCCGACAGGGAGGAAATCAAGCATGCCGTTAGGGCGGATGGCTTGGACGATAAACCCTACTTCATCACTGTGGGCATCTAACAAGATCGTCAGCTTCTTAGGATCTATTTTTTTTGGTCGTATGTATAGGTTTTGCAAACTGTCTACAGAAGTGTCAGCAAAATTCTCGGCAAATTTTTTGGCTGCGGCGACCGCTTCTTCTTCAAAACCGGACACGCCGGGTGCATTGGACAGTTGTTCAATCAGTTTTAAATCAATTGTATCTAACAACATTCGTGTAACTTCCTTTCCAGAAATATTGTCACCTGCCTTAAAAAAATGTATGATAAGAAAAGCAAGGAGGGTGACTAAAATGAATTTTAATTATTTGATTCAGCTCTATCATTTAACGGATACTGAAGCTAATATTTTAAACTATTTAAAAGATCAAAAAGAGAATTTAGATAAAATCAATGTCAGAAAAACGGCTCAAGCATGTTACACGTCGCCTTCAACCGTCATCAATTTAGCTAAGAAATTACAGCTTTCAGGGTTTAGCGAATTGATTTTCCAAATGAAACACGGCAACCTTCAGGATGAAACGTATACCAGCCTCTCAGAAGAGAAAATCAACTTGTTTTGCAAGCTGTTGGATGAGCGGGGCGAAAAAATAGTGGCACTGATCGGCAGCGGGTTCTCCCTTCATTTGGCACGCTACATGAATGAAGTGTTTAATGTAAACGGTATACCCAGTATCGTTACCAGTCATTCGCAAGTTTTTCAGCTCCAGTCGCCAGTAAAGTTCTTGCCTATTTTTATTTCCCATTCAGGGGAAGAAAAAGAACTCGTCTCTATGGCCAAAAAATGTCTCTCGAAAAATATCAGCTGCATCTCTTTTACCGGCAGTCAAATGTCTTCCCTGGCCAAAACATCCACACTGACTTTTTCCAGCAACACGTTCAGCCCTTTTTCTGTCGCCGTATCAAAGCCCCAGTTTTTCTTTGGGGATACTTTAAATCATTTTGAAATTATCATCTCCCAGTATTTAAATCAGAATAAAGCCTAGCTGTTTTCATTATATCCAGGTGACAAATGAAATGACAGATAGTCACGGTGTTTTTGTACATGTTCAGTCCATGATTGAACAAATTTTTGTTAAAGGATGTTCGACTTTTGAATCAAAATTCCTCATAGGCTGAAAGGCCTTTTTCTCTTAAGGGACATTTATTTTCTTTATCCGGCAGTTTGATATAATGGAGATAATAAAGCAGGGAGGGAAAAGGATGAAAAAGATGTTGGTGATTGGTTGTCTAGGTTTTTGTCTTATGCTGACTGGGTGTGCTCCGAAAAAGACTGAACAAACAAACGACAAGGAACTATCGACTGCAAGTGAAACGACGGAAGTGTCTACGGAAAAGTCAACGGAAGAAACTGAACAAAAAAAGGATGACGATGGAGCTGCAGTACCTGTGGAAGAAGAGCAGGATCAAATAAAGCTGACTTTGGATGATGCAGTGGCAAAATATCGGTCTGCTTTTCCTGACAGCGATGTTACTTCTATCGAGTTAGAAGTAAACCGTGGGCACTATTATTATGAAATCCAAGGGGTAGACGATGATATGGAGTATGAACTCCATGTCCATGCCGTCACAGGCGAGATAAGTAAGAAGGAACAGGAACAACTGGACGAAGACGAACGCCATGGTGTAGAAAGACGAGAAGAAGCGCTGGATCTGACAGGTGTCTTGTCCATTGAAAAAGCCGGGGAACTTGCAGTAGCCGCAGTGGGCGATGGGAAGGCTGTGGAATGGTCACTGGAACGAGACGACGGAATCACTTTCTGGGAAGTCAAAGTGCGAGCAGGACATTCTGAATCAAAAGTGACATTAGACAGCAAGACCGGGAAAGTACTGGAAATAGATTTTGATGATTGACCGCTATTAAGTCCGGACAGTGTACACTGAGCAACTGATGAGTCAAACTTTCAAAAGCAACATTGATAGCGAAAAAAAAAGAACGCGTGAATTTTACGCGTTCTTTTTGTCTGTTAAAATTTTAGCTGAAGGTCATAAAACGGGCGTCATCGTCCATATATTCTTTTTCGCCAGCAGGAGCTTCGATAGAGCCGAAAGGCATTTGTCCTGTCAGTTTCCAAGATGCTGGAAGGCTCCATGTTTCAGCCACTTCCTGATCGATAATTGGATTATAATGTTGCAGACTTGCACCGATATTGCTTTCGCTCAATGCGACCCAAACAGAATGCTGGGCAATACCTGTAGAGTGTTCTGCCCAAACAGGGAAGTTGTCTGCATATAAAGCGAATTGTTCTTGCAAAGATTTTACCACGTCTTGGTCTTCAAAGAACAAGACCGTACCGGCACCGGCAGCAAAGCCTGCCAGTTTTGCCTGAGTGTTGGGAAATGCTTCAGGCGGTGTTAAAGGTTTCAATGTTTTTTCTACGATGTTCCATAGTTTTTCGTGTGCCTCGCCGAACAAAATAAGGACACGTGATGTTTGTGAGTTAAAAGCAGAAGGACTTTCCTTTACAGCTTGGCGGATCAATGTTTCGATTTCCTTTTCTGATAAATCAGTTTCTCTGCCAATCGTGTAGATGGAACGTCTCTTTTTTAAAGTATTAATAAAATTTGTCATTGTTGTGTTCTCTCCTTTAATTAAGCTAGTTTTCAGTATACTTCACTTGTAAAATGTAAGTAAAGAAATATGCTTTTTATTTTCAGCCTCAGGTTGTATAGTCAATGGAGAAAAATAGTGTATACTGTAAATAATTAATAAAAAAGGAGAACATAAACATGATTATTACAACAACTAATGATATCGTCGGCAAAGAAATTCAATCCTACCACGGCATCGTTTTTGGAGAAGTTATTACAGGAATCAATATGTTCAAAGACATGGGAGCCGGCTTACGGAATATGTTTGGAGGACGTTCCAAAGGTTACGAAAATGAATTGCTGCAAGCCAGAGAAGAGGCGTTAGCTGAAATGGGCAGACGGGCTGAAAATCTGGGTGCCGATGCGGTTATCGGAACTAAGATGGATTATGAAGTTTTAGGGTCAGATAATGGCATGCTGATGGTTACTTGCAGCGGCACGGCGGTAGTTTTAAGCAATTAAATCAATGGAGACTGACATATTAGGCTATGTGTCGGTCTTTTTTTGTGGTTGTGGAATGGCAGGGGATTAGGGATAATAGAGAAAGAAAGGTCGTGGGTAGATGGATAGTCAAAAAGATCAGTTAAGCATAGAGGCCGCACGATTGTACTATCAGCTGGAATATAATCAACAGGAAATCGCTGATGAACTTGAAATTTCCCGGCCGACGGTTTCCCGTTTGTTAAAGCATGCGAAAGATAAAGGCTTTGTTCAGATTACGATTACAAATCCTTTTACAGGGGCGGAAATTTTATCCGAGAGGCTGAAAGAAAAGTTTGGATTAAAGGAGGCGATCGTGGCACAGACCGCAAGTCAAAACGATGCGCTCATCGTAGACCAAATCAGCACGGAGGCTGCCCGCTATATTGACGGACAGGTAAAAAGCGGGGATATTATCGGCATCAGCTGGGGGACCACACTGTATGAGGTTGCCAAGAAAATCAAACCACAAACAGTGGAAAATGTTCAGGTGGTGCAATTAAAAGGCAGCATGACACATGCCCAAGTGGATATTTATGCCTATGAAGCATTGTCTTTGTTTGCACAAAGGTTTCAAACGATAGGTTTGCCTTTGCCTCTGCCGGTTATTTTCGATGATAAAGAAGTGAAAAAAATGCTGGAACAAGACCGTCACATCCAGCGTTTAGTATCATTAGGGAAAAAAGCGAATATCGCTATTTTTACCGTGGGGACAGTTAGAGATGAGGCACTGTTGTTTCGTTTGGGCTATTTGGACGAAGAGGAAAGAAAACAAATCCAACGAACTGCAGTGGGAGATATTTGCTCCAGATTTTTCGATGCGCAGGGAGAGGTTGCCAATCACGACATCAATAATCGAACTGTGGGGATTGAGCTGGATGAATTAAAGAAAAAAGAAATTTCACTACTTGTGGCCGGGGGAAAGCATAAAGTTCAGGCAATCAAAGGAGCTTTGTCCGGGAATTATGCCAATGTTTTGGTAACAGATTATCAAACGGCGGAAGAATTACTAAAATAAACAGGGTTACAGAAATAACGTTCATGATATATTTTACATTTGTTCTATCTCAAGCTATACTTAAACTATTAAGAAACAGGAAGAGGGAATAGTAATGGATTTAGCAAAATTGATCGACCATACGGCATTGAAAGCAGAAACTACAGAAGAAGATATTTTAACTTTGATTTCTGAAGCCAAAGAATATGGATTTTTTTCCGTCTGTATCAATCCAACTTGGGTGGCATTGGCTGCGGATAAATTAAAAGGCAGTCAGGTCAAGGTGTGCACGGTGATAGGGTTTCCTTTAGGCGCGACAACTGCTGAAACCAAAGCGTTTGAAACTACTCAAGCTATCGCAAATGGTGCAGATGAAGTGGACATGGTCATCAACATTGGCGCTTTGAAAGGCGGCCAGTACGAAACAGTGTTGAAGGATATCCAATCAGTAGTCAATGCGGCTAAAGACAAGGCGCTAGTCAAAGTGATTATAGAAACAGCACTGCTTACTGATGAAGAGAAAGTAAAAGCCTGCGAATTAGCTGTGGAAGCAGGTGCAGATTTTGTCAAAACGTCTACAGGATTTTCCACAGGAGGGGCAACAGCCGCAGACGTCAAACTGATGAAGGAAACAGTGGGTAATCGAGCACAGATCAAAGCCTCCGGCGGAATCCACTCGAAAGAAGACGTAGAAGAAATGGTTGCAGCAGGTGCTGCTAGAATCGGAGCCAGTGCCGGAGTTGCCATTGTTTCAGGAGAAAAAACTAATATCTCGGGGTATTAGGCAGGAGAGCTGAAGCCTTTTGGGAAATTTCAAGATTAATTTTAAAAAACACGATAGACCACTATGAGTAGGTGGTTTACCGTGTTTTTGATTTTTATCTCAAGTTTGGCTATTTATACGTCTCCTCCAGCCGGCTCATCCATTTACCCAAGGCAATCCCGCCGACACAACTGATGACGCACCAGAGATACTGCAGGAAACCGAATCCAGCGTAGTCCACACTGAAATTGGCAGGGATAATCATGATAGTCGAAGCAAATACCACACCTAAAATGAAGTGGAACATTTGCGGATAGGCCCGTTGGAAAATAGCATCCATGATTTTAGATAAACTCAGCAGACAGATAATTCCGCCAAGTGCCAAGGGAAGCAGCACACTGAAATCTAACGTTTTGATACCGTCTGACATTGGTTTGTATAGTCCAAAGAAAGCCAAAAAGTTGGAAGGGCTCAAGCCTGGCACGATGACCCCAAGTGCTATCAGTGCTCCGGAAAGCACCCAGTTTAAAAAGCTCGGCGTTAATTTTCCGCCGATGGAATCTTCAAGGACATACAAAAAGATAACCGCAGCCACCAAGCTGACAGCCATGATGATTATATCACGATTTTGTCTGCCGTTTTTCCCCGCTTCTTTCCACAAAGCAGGAGCGGTACCGAGGATACAGCCTACAAAAAACCATAAAACGATGGTTTGATAATTTCCTAAAGCAAAACTCACACCAAATGATAAAATAAACATGCCGAACAGTCCGCCAAGACCTACAGGAATAAAAAACAACACATTTTCTTTAAAGTTCCGGGTGATATGGGCTAAAAATGTGATGATTCGTTCGTAAATTCCAAAAATAGCCGCCAAAGCCCCGCCGCTGACTCCTGGTAAAATAAAACCGGAACCGATGAACATTCCCTTGATAAATCTTAAAATCCAATCCTTCATTGCGTTTGTCATATTGCGCTCCTCTTTCATGATATTAAGTCCGATACGAAAACGTAAAGTGTTTTTAGAGTCACCTTTAAAAAACACGACAGCTTCAACAGCTGAAAAAAGGCAACGAATAACCTAAAAAGATTATGTTACTTATCATACAAAACTTTGACAGATTTTGAAACCCGTAATAATTTTCTTTAGAGATTATTTGAATTTGTCGGTTAAAGGGAGTAAAAATTCTGTTAGAAAACAGTACGGGACTATTTTTATGCTCATGAAGGAAGTGAAAAGCAGGCAGGGAAATGTGCACAAGGGACGAGGGTTTGTTATAATAAATAAAACCTTGTTTAGAAAGGATATTATTTATGGGAAAGACTATTCGACATAGGCTTTATTTCTGCTTACTTGCAGTGATGACGGCTATTGTCTTTTTTTTGTTGCCAGCAAGTGCAGTGCAGGCAGAAAGTTTTCGCCTGATTGGTTATTTGCCCGATTATGACTTGAGCAGACTTGAGGATACTGTCGATTTGGATATGTTTACCGATGTAAATTATTTTTCACTGATTCCCGAGAAGGACGGGACGTTGTCGTTTTCTGAAAGCGGCAGTGAGGAGCAGTTGCGCAGTTTAGTCAAGGAAGCCCACAGTTCTAATGTCAGAGTAGGTGTGAGTATCGGCGGCTGGGGGCTGAGCGATAATTTTTCAGAAGCTACTAAACCGGACAACCGAGAAAAATTCATTGATGAAATTCTAAGCTTTGTTGAGAAATTCGAAGTCGATAGTGTGGATATTGATTGGGAATACCCGGCTGAAGACCAAGCGGAACAATTTGCCGCATTTATCAAAAAATTAAATAAAAAGTTGGGGGATTCAGCTGCCTTGTCCATCACTGTCCCTTCAGGCGTTGCGGCAAACGGACGACCAAGCGGACACTGGGGCCAGCATTTTTTACCTGCTGGCTTGAAGGAAGCGGACTGGATCAATATTATGTCCTACGATGCGCAAATCGAGGGCTACCCCCAGCATTCCCCATTGGCTCTCCATGAGCAAAATCTGCTCTATTGGAACGAACTTTTGGGCGGGGACTATCTGGGGAAACTAGTCGCAGGAATTCCATTTTACGGAAAATCTGAAAGCGGAGCTGTTTATTCTTACCGGGAGCTTGTCCATAAATCAGCAGAGGTACCAATGGCAGACGAAGTGACCATTGACGGGGAAATATTCTATTTCAACAATAAATCCACTGTAAAAGAAAAAACATTGCGGTCGATAGAGACGGGTTCGTTGGGGATTATGGTCTGGACTCCCGCTTTGGACAGGAAGACTTCAAGTTCTTCTCGCCTGATGGATGTAATCATGGAGACTATCGGTGAGGAAGAAGTGACTCTGGATAAATCTATGTATTTGTCTTCGGTTTTTTCCGGGTCAGAAATAACCATTTTGCGGAAAGTATTTTCTGTAATAGCTGTTTTACTAATCGTTCTCGGATTGTTTTTATTCTTTGGGAAGTTTCTTTTCTTATTGCCTAAAACTATCAAGGGAAGAAAAGTCAAACCCCAAGTCCTGGGCAAAGGTGTGGGAGTTATTTTAGCGTTGGCAGGAACAGTGCTGCTTTTATATTTGCTGCTGCCTCTGCCGATATTTTTATTAATTATTGCCGTGATAATTATAGGCGTGTTACTCATCCTTAAAAAATCCTGACGATAGGCATTTAAATGACTGATTTTTTCATTTGGGCAGAAATATGGTACAATCAAAAAAGCGAACGCATGTTTTTAATCGGAGGTGCAACTGTGTGTATGAATATTTAAAAGGTTACGTAACATTTATCAGTCCTTATTATATCGTGTTGGAAACATCAGGTGTGGGCTACCAGTTGGCTGTGGCTAATCCTTTTCGTTATGCCGCACGGCAAAAAGAGGAAATAAAAGTTTTTGTTTATCAAGCCGTGAGAGAAGATGCCATTTTGTTATATGGATTTTCAACTTTTGAGGAAAAGCAATTATTTATTAAATTGATCAGTGTTTCGGGGATTGGTCCTAAAAGTGCTTTGGCAATCATGGCCGGAGAAGACCACGTGGGCCTAGTTAATGCTGTGGAGTCGGAGGATGTCAAGTATTTGACAAAGTTTCCAGGTGTTGGGAAAAAGACATCCCAGCAGATGATTTTGGATTTAAAAGGCAAGCTGGATGATTTGATTATCGGAGAGCTGAAAGATGCACCAGAAAAACTAGAGGTGGTGGCGGCAAGTTCTGATAATCTGTATTTTGATGAAGCAATGGAAGCTTTGTCTGCACTGGGATACAGTCGAAGAGAATTGAAGCGTATTGAAAAAGAACTGGCAGTCGAAAGTTTAACGTCCACTGATGCTTATTTGAGGCAAGGATTAAGTTTACTGATGAAAAAATAGTGAGGGAAAATCATGACAGAAGAACGTTTAGTATCTCCTGAGGAACTGGCAGCAGAATTTGAAGAGAAATCACTACGTCCCCAACGGCTGTCTCAATATATCGGTCAGGATAAAGTAAAGGAAGAACTTTCTATTTACATCCAAGCGGCTAAGAATCGGCAGGAAGCGTTGGATCATGTACTTTTATTTGGTCCGCCCGGATTAGGGAAAACAACACTGGCAATGGTGATTGCCAACGAGATGGACGTTCAGATTCGAACGACCAGCGGACCGGCAATCGAACGGCCGGGAGACTTAGTGGCATTGTTAAATGAACTGGAGCCGGGGGATGTTTTATTTATTGATGAGATCCATCGTCTGCCCCGTATCGTAGAGGAAATGTTGTATTCTGCGATGGAAGATTATTATGTCGATATTATGGTAGGACAAGGTCCGGGAGCTCATCCCGTTCATTTTGAACTGCCCCCATTTACTTTGGTCGGGGCTACCACTCGTGCGGGAATGCTTTCTGCACCACTGCGGGATCGTTTTGGCATCGTCTCTCATATGGAATATTACGAAATTGCCGACTTGCAGGAAATCGTCCTGCGTTCAGCCGATATTTTTGAAACAGAAATTCTTGAAGAAGGCGCCTTTGAACTTGCCAGACGTTCAAGAGGGACACCGCGGATTGCTAATCGCTTGCTCCGAAGAGTGAGAGATGTGGCACAAGTGGAAAGCGATGGCGTGGTCGATCAAAGAATTGCCGATAAGGCTCTGACGATTTTACAGGTGGATCAAGAAGGCTTGGACTATGTGGATCAGAAAATTTTAAAAACGATGATTGAGTTATACGGCGGCGGACCAGTTGGCTTAAGTACTCTTTCAGTCAACATCAGCGAAGAAACAGAAACTGTTGAGGATATGTATGAACCTTATCTCATCCAAAAAGGTTTTATCCAACGGACACCCCGCGGGCGCGTGGCAACTCCGCGAGCATATGCTCATCTAGGCTACCGGTATCAAGAATAGAAGTCCTCTTTGAGCAGAGGGCTTTTTTTATATTAATTATTATCACTTTTTCTGATTTTAATGATAGAATAGCGAAGTGAACTAATGGAAGAAATAGAGGGACATATAATGAAGACATATACAACGGATGATTTTGATTTTAATTTACCGGAGGAGCTGATTGCCCAAACCCCTTTGGAAAACCGTGAAGCTTCACGTTTGCTGATGCTTGATCACAGAACAGGAAAAATATGTGATAAACATTTTACCGATATCATCGACCAACTTGACTCGGGAGACGCTTTAGTGATGAATGACACACGGGTGCTGCCAGCTAGAATTTTTGGTACAAAGCCGGCGACAGGCGGGCAGTTGGAAGTATTGCTGTTGAAAAATATCGAAGGAGACCGTTGGGAAACACTGATCAAGCCGGCTAAACGTGCAAAAGTCGGCACAGTTATTTCTTTTGGCGATGGTCGTTTACAAGCAACAGTGGTTGAAGAATTGGAGCATGGGGGACGGATTATTGATTTTCAGTATGAGGGGGTTTTTCTGGAAATTCTTGAATCTCTAGGGGAAATGCCGCTGCCTCCCTACATCAAAACGCGATTAGAGGACCCTAACCGCTATCAGACAGTTTATGCTAAAGAAAATGGCTCCGCAGCCGCACCGACAGCAGGTTTGCATTTTACTGAAGAACTTCTAAAAAAAATAGAAAAAAAAGGAGTCAAGCTAGTCTATTTGACCTTACATGTAGGGTTGGGGACGTTTCGTCCGGTGAGTGTGACGGACATCAGCGAACATCATATGCACAGTGAATTTTATCAGCTGACAGATGAGGCGGCAGCAGTATTGAATGACGTGAAGCAACAAGGCGGCAGGATTATTGCTGTTGGGACGACAAGCATCCGGACTTTGGAAACGATTGGCTCGAAGTTTTCCGGCAAGATTCGAGGGGATAGCGGCTGGACTGATATTTTTATCACACCGGGTTACGAGTTTAAAGTGGTTGATGCTTTTGTGACAAATTTTCATCTGCCCAAATCCACACTGGTCATGCTGGTCAGTGCTTTTGCCGGACGGGAACAGGTGCTTTCAGCTTATAAGCATGCTGTTTCAGCAGAGTATCGGTTTTTCAGTTTCGGCGATGCCATGTTTATTAAGTGACAAAATAAAAAATGCCCGGCTTCTCGATTAGCCGGGCATTTCTTGTTCACGGAAGAAAACAGAAAGTTTAGGAATAGAACTCATGCAAAGTGCGAACATTTACATCTTTTTTCTTTGAATTTCTTAATTAAACAAGAGTTGCTTAACATACAATCTTCATCAAACTAACTTGCAACACATGAAACATCTGAACATTAAACTTCTTTTGACACTGAAACTTTACATGTTTTCTAATGGTTGGAGAATTTCATACATTTTTTACACATCTTTGTTTAGTTACTTCGCTAAAACCTTTCGAGAAATTCACTTTCTGTACTGCTTTCTTCCTTATGTCTACATTTAACCATACAAAGAGAGCGTTTTCAACTTAAATGCTCTTATTTTGAAAACTTGCACATTGAGTTAAATCAGAGTATCATTACTAGGATGTAATTTTTATCAAATGAAAGTAGGAATACGATATGACAGAACCGGCCATTCGTTATCGGCTAATCAAAAAAGAAAAACATACAGGCGCTCGATTGGGAGAAATCATCACTCCCCATGGAACCTTTCCTACACCGATGTTTATGCCAGTGGGGACTCTTGCCACAGTGAAAACGATGGCACCGGAAGAATTAAAAGAGATGGGCGCGGGAATAATTTTAAGCAACACCTATCATCTCTGGCTGCGTCCGGGAGAAGATATCGTGGCGGAAGCAGGCGGTCTTCATAAGTTTATGAATTGGGACCGGGGGATTTTGACTGATTCAGGAGGCTTCCAAGTCTGGTCTTTGGCGGATATGCGTAATATAGAGGAAAAAGGCGTCCATTTCAAAAATCACTTAAACGGCTCTAAAATGTTTCTTTCTCCTGAAAAAGCGATTCAAATTCAAAATCAGCTGGGCTCGGACATCATCATGAGTTTTGATGAATGCGCACCATTTTACGAAAGTCATGATTACGTGAAGAAATCAATTGAGCGGACGACACGCTGGGCAGAACGCGGCTTGAAAGCCCATGCCAATCCGGAACGTCAGGGACTGTTTGGGATTATTCAGGGTGCCGGTTATAAAGATTTGCGTCTCCAAAGTGCACGGGACCTAATCAGTTTAGATTTTCCCGGCTATTCAATCGGGGGTCTGTCGGTAGGGGAAACAAAAGCGGAAATGAATGAAGCCCTGGAATGGTTGAATCCTGTCATCCCGGAGAATAAACCTCGTTATTTAATGGGAGTCGGGACAGCCGATTCATTGATTGACGGAGCTATTCGAGGTGTGGATATGTTTGACTGTGTCCTGCCTACAAGAATTGCGCGCAACGGCACATGTATGACCAGCCAGGGACGACTGGTGGTCAAAAATGCCCAATATACTCGTGACTTCAGACCGATTGATGAAAAATGCGATTGTTACACTTGCCGCAACTATACACGGGCTTACGTGCGTCATTTGATTAAATGTGATGAAACCTTTGGCCTGCGCTTGACTTCTTATCATAACCTGTACTTTTTGCTGAATGTGATGAAACAAGTACGTCAAGCCATCCTAGATGACAACTTGCTCGAGTTTAGAGAATCGTTTTTTGAAGAATACGGCTTTAATGAAAAGAATCCGAAGAATTTTTAGCAGCATAAAAGATAATGCTAGTAGTTTTAAGTGAAATTTGATAAAGTTATTATTAGTCAAACAAATAAAAAATGAGGTGAGGATATGGGAGGATTAGGAACCTTTATTCCTTTGATTGTAGCTCTTGTAGTGATGTGGTTCTTCATGTCTCGTACACAGAAGAAACAACAGAGCCAACGTCAACAATTACTTGATAATTTAAAAGCAGGCGATAGTGTTATCACGATCGGCGGTTTGCACGGTGTGATTGCAGAGATTAGAGAAGGTGAAGGCAGAAAAACGGTGTTGCTTGATTGTGAAGGTATTTACTTGGAGTATAACCGTTCAGCTATCCAGCAGGTAGTTCCGTCGACCGCTGTAACAGAAGCAGAGCAGATGATTACTGATGAAGAGACTGAAACATCTGAAGACGAAAAAACTTCAGAAGAAGATAATCAGCAGTAGGACACCAAGAATTATCTAGAAGTATATTAAGGAAATAAATATGACAAACAAGTTAAAGTGGCGTCAAGCATTTTTGCTGCGCCGTTCTCTTAAGAGAAAATTAAAAGAATTCCATCGTGCCGGCTATTCCAATGTTGTGGAAACAGAAATGTGGGATTACTTAATTGAAAAACGGTGGAAACTTTCGCCGGATAAAACCGTAGCCGAGTACAAAAATGACATAAAAAATATTGTGATCAATGATTTTTTTGACTATCAACAATTAAAAGCGCAAGTTAAAAATGTTGATTCATTTGATTTTGGAGATATCCAAGACTTATTATAATGATTTTTCTTGCCTGCAAGCTGTTGTTTCGACCATCTGAAAAGGTTGATACAACAGCTTTTTTCGTTGATTTCAAAATAAAAACGGTTTCTTGTTAAAAATTTCACAAAAATGGTTTACTTTTAAAAGAAAATCGTGTATAGTTCTAATTGTGAAATACTTAACAAACAAATGGAGGGTCTGACATGGGTAAGAAAAAAGATATAAAGATTGAGCAAGTCAGCGGAACTGAAGTAGTAACTGAAGGTAATGTTGCTGTCACAGTAACACTTGAAAATAAACATGAAGAATCCGTAGAGGAAATGATCGACAAACTGGTTAAAAAAGGTAACGTCGCATTGGAGGCGATGGAAGATTTTGATCAGGAAAAAGTGGACCACATCGTTCACCAAATGGCAATGGCAGCTTTAGATGCCCATATGCCTCTAGCGAAAATGGCGGTTGAAGAAACGGGACGCGGTGTTTATGAAGATAAAGCAATCAAAAACATGTATGCTTCCGAATCAATTTGGAACAACATCAAATATGATAAAACTGTTGGTGTGATACGTGAAGATGAGCAGCATGCCATCGTAGAAATCGCATCACCGGTAGGAGTTGTTTGTGGTGTGACACCGACAACCAACCCAACATCTACAACGATTTTTAAATCTTTGATTTCATTGAAAACTAGAAATCCGATTATTTTTGCCTTCCACCCAAGTGCTCAGAAATGTTCGGTAGAAGCTGCCCGCATCGTAAGAGACGCTGCAATCAAAGCAGGAGCTCCTGAAGATTGTGTACAGTGGATCGAGCACCCGTCTTTAGATGCAACTAATGGTTTAATGAACCACCCAGGCGTGGCAATCGTTCTGGCAACAGGTGGTGCAGGAATGGTCAAATCGGCTTATTCAACTGGAAAACCAGCTTTAGGTGTGGGACCAGGAAACACACCTGTCTATATAGAAAAAACAGCACGCATCAAACGTGCAGTAAATGACGTAATCGTATCAAAAACTTTTGACAATGGGATGATTTGTGCTTCTGAACAAGGCGTGATTGTAGATAAAGAAATCTACGATGAAGTCAAAGCAGAATTTGCTTCTCACCAAGTTTATTTTGTAAAACCTAATGAGCTGGGTAAATTGGAAGACACTGTGATGAATGAATCAAAAGCAGCAGTAAACCCTGCAATCGTAGGAATGGCTGCAACAAAAATCGCAGAAATGGCTGGGATAGACGTACCTGAAGGCACTAAAATGCTGGTGGCAGAATTAGATGGTACAGGAATCGATTATCCATTATCATTGGAAAAACTTTCTCCAGTATTGGCTATGGTCAAGGCTGACAACAGAGAGCATGCCTTTGAACTGTGCGAGAACATGCAAGAATTTGGTTTGGGACACACTGCAGTCATCCATACACAAGATGATGATTTGCAAATCAAATTTGGTTTGAAAATGAAAGCTTGCCGTGTGTTGGTAAACTCTCCAGCAGCTCAAGGCGGTATCGGAGATATCTATAACGAAATGCTTCCTTCTTTAACTCTTGGATGTGGTTCATACGGTAAGAACTCAGTATCCAAAAACGTTTCAGCTGTTAACTTGATCAATACAAAAACAATCGCAAAGAGAAGAAATAATATGCAATGGTTCAAACTTCCATCAAAAATATATTTTGAAAAAAATTCTTTAAACTACCTTGAAAAAATGAAAGACGTTGAGCGTGTGTTTATCGTCTGTGACGAAGGTATGGTCAAATTCGGTTATGTGGACCGGGTCATAGATGCATTGAACCGACGTGACAACCGTGTGACTGTTGAAGTGTTCTCTGACGTTGAGCCTGATCCTTCAACCAACACGGTGAACAGAGGGACTGAACAAATGCGTGCGTTCAATCCGGATACCATCATCGCTCTAGGGGGCGGGTCGCCGATGGATGCTGCTAAAGGTATGTGGATGTTCTTTGAAAATCCAGATGTAGAATTCTTTGGTGCTAAACAAAAATTCTTGGATATCCGTAAGAGAACTTACAAGATTCCTGAGGCATCAAAAGCAACCTTTGTTTGTATCCCTACGACTTCTGGAACAGGTTCTGAAGTGACACCTTTCGCTGTTATTACAGACAGTGAAACTGGGGTAAAATATCCGTTGGCAGATTATGCATTGACACCTGATGTTGCGATTATTGATCCGCAGTTTGTCTATTCAGTGCCTCAATCAGTTACTGCCGACACAGGAATGGACGTTTTGACTCACGCCATCGAATCTTATGTTTCAGTGATGTCATCTGACTATACCCGCGGTTTGAGTTTACAAGCAATCAAATTAGTCTTTGAAAGCCTGCAAGATTCTTGCCTGCGTCCTAATGAGGAAAACCGTGAGAAAATGCATAACGCTTCAGCTTTAGCTGGTATGGCATTTGCCAATGCGTTTCTAGGTATTTGTCACTCTATCGCTCACAAATGCGGTGCTGCTTTCCATATCCCGCATGGCAGAACAAATGCTATTCTGTTGCCGCACGTGATCCGTTATAATGCAAAAGATCCTTCTAAGCATGCGATGTTCCCTAAATATGATTACTTTAGAGCACATGAGGACTATGCTGAGATTGCAAGATACTTGGGTCTTAAAGGAAATACAGTGGAAGAGTTGGTAGAATCATTAGCAACTGCTGTGACAGAGCTTGGTCAGTCTGTTGGTATCGATATGAGCTTTAAAGCGCAAAATGTAACGGAAGCTCAATTGGCAGCACAAGCCGACGAGTTGGCAGAGCTGGCTTACCTTGACCAATGTACTACAGCAAACCCTAAAGAGCCGTTGATTAGCGAACTGAAAGAGATTATCGTCAAAGCTTATCATGGTGAATAATCAGACACATTTAAACACGCAAGTTATCTGTTAACTTGTGTGTTTTTTTGATTTCAGCGGATTGTTTAAAGTTTGTTAATTTTCTCTGCCGTCAGTAGAAAAGGAAAAAAAATCATGTTAGAATGATAGAGATTGTTTGCTAGATTAGATAGATAGGGACTAGGACTCGGGGTGGAAATGTGAAAAAATTTAATTCAAGCAAAAAGATTATTATTGCCATTATTTTGGCAATCATTATCATATTTTTAGTTAGTTTAAGTGTGATGCAAAGAGATAATGAAGATTCTTCTGGCCCTGTCCAGTCAGTCATCAGCGATTTGGTGGCAACTGTCGATCAAGGCTTATCATATCCGGTCCGTGCGATCGAAAGAAGTGTCCAGTCAGTCAGTAATCTCTTAGGGACTTATGAGGAAAATGTTCAGCTGAAAGAACGGCTGGATGCCTATGCTTCCATGCAAAGTGAAAATGAAATTTTACAAAAAGAAAATAAAGAATTAAGAGACCAGTTAGCACTGCAAGCAACATTGACTACCAACGAAAAAATCGTTGCTAATGTGATTACCCGTTCGCCAGATGATTGGCAGGATATTTTAATCATCGACCGGGGACAGCGGGATGGCATCGAAGTAAATATGCCCGTGATGGGAAGCAGCGGTCTGATCGGGCGGGTCATCGTAGTGAATGACACATCCGCCAAAGTTGAGTTGTTGACGTCAACGAATCAAAATTCTAACCATTTCCCAGTGATGATTACTCCTGAAGGGGAAGAGTCAGTGTTTGGTTTGATGTCAAGTTACTCGGAAGAAGAAAGTGCGTTGGTAGTTAAACAACTTACGTCTGTCAAAGGTGTAAAAAAAGGAGACAAGGTGCTGACTTCAGGCTTGGGGACAAGCTCGCCCAAAGGACTGATGGTAGGCACGGTAACAAAGGTTGAACCGACGAGTTTTGGGCTGGAACAGGAAGTGTATGTGTCTCCTGCCTCCTCTTTGTATGATATTTCAGTGGTCACCGTGGTAAAACGTGTAGTGGGAAGTGGCCAGTGATGCAGAAAAAAAGAGAAGTGATGAAGATTCTGCTCCCGATTTTAGTGCTGCTTGCTATGCTGATGGATAGTCAGATCAGTAATATTTTAAGACTGTTCACAGGAGGAGAACTTTTTTTTATCAGTCATTTTATGCTGCTGGGCTTGATTTTGGGGAGTTTGTTTTATTCGAAAACCTACATGGTGGTCACGTCCATCGTCCTCGGACTGGTCTTTGATACTTATTACTACAGTATTTTAGGTATTAACACCGTTTCTTTGCCTTTAACAGTTTTACTGGTTTATTTAGTTTTTGAGTACATCGAGCCGACTATACCTACCTTGCTTTTGAGTTTGGTGATTTTTATTACCATCATGGACGGTAGTGCTTATTTTATACAAGTCATCTTTAATTTGATTGAAGGAAATCTTTTAGGATTTATTTCCACTCAGTTGGGGCCGACCCTGCTGATGAACATGACCATATTTATTCTCTTAGCTTATCCGATAAAAAAAATATCAGAAAAAAGCCACCGAGTATGAAATGTTATTGTAATATTTCTATTATGCCATTGTCATGATAGTGTGTTAGAATTTCTAATAGTCGATGAAACAATTATGCTATTTGTTAAATGAATATAAATCAAGATGGACTAAACAAAAATTCGGAGGAATGACACTGTGAAGAAGAGAATTTTATCGGTTTTATTGGTAAGTGGTCTAGCACTTGGAAGTGTGACGATACCTGCAACAGTTAGTGCTGATGAAGTAAATAATAAAATTGAAGCCTCAGATAAAAAAATCAACGAGTTGGCTAATCAGGCAGCAGCAGCAGAGGCTCAGCTAGCAACATTAAGAGCCAATATGGATAGTATCCGCAGCAAAGCAGAAAAATTACAGATGGAGCAAGCAGCCTTGAATGATGAGTTGGTAACTCTCAAAGAAGATATTGCGGCTTTGACAGTCAAAATTGAAAAGCGTGACCAAAAGATCAAAGAACAGGCTCGTGCGGTTCAGACAGGAGAAGCTTCTTCAAATTACTTGGAAGCTGTATTATCTGCAGAAACGATTTCCGATGCAGTCACACGTGTAGCGGCAACAGCCAGATTAGTTGCAGCAAACAATGATTTGCTGAAAGAACAGGAAAAAGACAAAGCAGCAGTTGAAGATAAAGCAGCTGATGCAGAAACTAAATTGGCAACAATTGAAGAAAATGCAGCTGAATTGGAACAGCAAAAAGGTGTTCTGATTGAGCAAGAATACCAGCAGACGATTTTGGTAAGTACCATTGAAGCAGAGAAAACATCTGAAGAAGGTAAAAAATCTGAATTGTTAGCTGAAAAAGAAGCGGCTGAAAGAGCACTTGCAGAACAGGCTCGTCAAGTGGAGGAAGCGCAACAAGCAGCAGCACAACAACAGGCTGCTCAACCAGCACCAGAGACAGCTGGAAATACGCAACAGCCAAGCGGAAATAATGTCGTCAATCCTGGTCCCGGAAGTGGAAGCGGAGGCGGAGCACAAAATCCCGCGCCAAGCCCTGTGGTACCAGATCCGACACCAACAGAACCAGCACCAGGAACGTCAGTGAATGCAGGCGCCATATTGGCAGAAGCAGCGAAACATGTTGGCAAGCCATATGTATGGGGAGCAAAAGGACCAGATTCATTTGACTGTTCAGGCTTCACTGGTTATGTGTTTAGTGTAGCGGCAGGAAAATCAATCGGCGGATGGACAGTGCCACAAGAAAGTGCAGGAGTAAGGATTTCCTTATCTCAAGTACAAGCGGGAGATTTACTGTTTTGGGGACCTCCGGGAGGTTCTACTCACGTAGCAATCTCAACGGGCGGGTCAGGTTATATCCATGCACCAGCACCAGGACAAACAGTATGCTACAGCAACTTTGCTTGGTATGCTCCAAGCTTTGCAGTCCGTGTACTATAATTCAAAAAATCAAAAGAACTCTCTTTATCGGAGAGTTCTTTTTTTGTGGAAACTTTTTGAAAGTTTAGGTTCTTATTGAATGTAAGTTTCAGTTAAAGTCATAAATTCCTCAACGTCCCGTTTAACAATATCAATACCAGCCTGCCAAAACTCTGCTTGGGTCAAGTCCACTCCCAAATGTTTTTTAGCCAGCTCTTCGGTACTCATCGAAGCGGTGTCCCGCAACAAAGAAATATAGTTTTCTTCAAAATTTCCCTCGGCTTTTTTAGCAAAAGCATAGATGCCCATACTAAATAGATAGCCAAATGTGTAAGGGAAATTATAAAACGGCACATCGTCAATATAAAAATGAAGTTTGCTTGCCCAGAAATGAGGATGATATGTCTCAAGGGAATCCTGATAGGCTTCCTTTTGAGCGGTCAACATTAATTCAGTGATTTCTTCATCAGACAATACTTTTTCTTTTCTTGCTTCATGGAAATTATTTTCAAAAATGAAACGGGCATGAATATTCATAAACATCGCAATAGCATTTTGCATCTTGCTGTCCAAGAGATTTATTTTTTCAGTGTCCGTCTCAGCCTGTTTTAAGGCTGCATCAGCTACGATCAGTTCAGCAAAGGTACTGGCAGTTTCTGCTACATTCATGGCGTAATGTTGGCTGATGCCCGGGAGATCCCACATGACATGGCTGTGAAAGGCGTGTCCCAGCTCATGAGCCAAGGTAGCGACTTCATTGACTGACTCGTTGTAAGTCATAAAGATACGGGATTCTTCAGTTTCAGGCAGACCTGTGCAGTAACCGCCGGGTCTTTTCCCAGGGCGGTCTTCCGCTTCAATCCAGCTTTTTTCAAAAGCTTCTTGTGCAAACTGAGCCATTTTCGGGCTGAATTTCTCAAAATTTCCGATAATAAAGTCTGCTGCTTCATCAAAAGTGTAGCGTGTTTCTTTCAAATCGCCTAGAATGACCGGGGCATCCTGATCTTGCCAAGCCATCTTTTCTTTCCCAAACAGTTGTGCTTTTCTAGTTAAAAAATCAACGAAGGTTTGTTTGTTTGCCGAGATTGTCTGCCACATAGCATTTAAGGTTTCTTTTTTCATGCGGTTGTATTTTAGCGGAGTTTCCAGATAGTCTTCGATACCGTGCAGCTGATAATTCATCAGCCGGAAACCTTGCAGGTGATTTAAAGTGTCTGCGAACAAGGGAGCTTTATCTGCCCAATTTTCCTCCCATAGGTCAAATAATTCTTTTCGAACGGCAGGGTTCGGGTCGCCTGTCATGCGGTTAAATGCTTGGCCGGCAGAAAGTTTCTCGCCGTCGTACTCAATTTCCACACTGGCAACAATGGTGTCATAATGCAAGCTCCAAGCGTTGAAACCGTCAATAGCCAACTGATTAATGATGTGTTCTTCCTTTTCAGTCAGCAGCTGTTTGCCTTTTTCACGCAACTCTTTCAGATTGAATAAAACACCTTGCCGGCCAGCCAAAGGAGTGTTTTCCAATTGGTTCCATTCCTCTGGAGATAAGGCCGTCAGTTTTTTCATCAAGTCGTTATAAACGTTTTGATAGTTTGCGGCATAATTTTGTAAAGTACCCAACAAGGCGTTGGCTTTTTTATTGTGAATATCAGCTGACTGCACAGCCGTGATAAAACTGCCGGTTTGGGCAAACCCATTTTCAATTTTTTCAACTGAATCTAATATAGACCCAAGACCGCTGAAGTTTGGCACATCTTCAGAAGGCTGCCATTTTTTGAGGGTACCTGCAAGGTCATTGATTTGACTTTCCAGCTTATCAAGTCTAGCTGCAAGTTGAGGGGATTCCGTCCCGCCTGGGAAAATTGATTCTAAGTCCCAAGTTAAAGAATAGTTCATCGTATCACTCCTAATTCAAATAGTTACATTTCCATTATAGGCTATTTTTTTCAAAAAAACTTAGATCGGCTATTATTTTTTGATAAGCATTGAATCCTCAAGGGTACTCGTGTAGGATAATTGATGGAGAGGTGGTAGCGGTGATTAAAAAAGCAGTTAAAAATGGTAATTTATATATTATCCTTGCATTTGTGGTGATGGGGATTTTATTTATCAGTTCTTCTCAGACCTATGAAGAACAGTCGCAAATCGGTTTGCTGGAAAAACTATTAAAGAATCAACCTTTTAAAGAGACTTTGTCTGGCTGGCAAATCACCTACGGGGGAAGTGTGGTCAGTATCGAAAAAAACGGATATTTTCAATTTGTGGAATTTTTTCTCAGGAAAGGTGCACATTTCCTGAGTTATTTCATTTTAGGCAGTCTGTGGTTTTTAGGGTTGCAGATCAAAATGAAGGCGACTTTTCTCCCCGGTGTTGTCAGTTGGCTGGCTGCTACCGGCTATGCAGGACTGGATGAGTTTCATCAGATGGTGACCGGCGGAAGGACCCCCATGTTCGAAGATGTGTTGCTGGACAGCATAGGAGCTTTGACAGGAATCGTTTTGTGTCTGTTGTTTTCCTTAATCAGGCAGTGGCGCAAGAAAAAGTAAAACAATTTTTGCTTCTGAAAACGAAATTTGCTATGATAGTAACGGTTTAAATAATAAAGAAAGCGGGTGGAGAGAATGGCAGGACATTCCAAGTGGAATAACATCAAGGGAAGAAAATCTGCGCAAGATGCAAAGCGCGGCAAAATTTTCCAAAAATTATCTCGAGAAATATACATGGCAGCAAAAAGTGGTGGACCTGACCCAACTTCTAATCCGTCTTTAAGACTAGTTTTAGATAAAGCCAAGTCTGCCAATATGCCGAATGACAATGTGAATCGTGCCATAAAAAAAGCAACTTCTTCTGGTGAGGGAGAGCATTATGATGAAGTAACCTATGAAGGCTACGGACCAGATGGTGCAGCAGTGCTGGTGTACGCTCTGACGGATAACCGTAACCGGACAGCAACGAATGTACGGGTAGCCTTTAATAAAAATGGCGGTTCATTAGGCGAAACAGGTTCGGTAAGTTACATGTTCGATCGCAAAGGGTATATCGCCATTGAACGTGATGGTTTGGATGTGGATGAAGAAACGATGCTGATGAGTGTTTTGGAAGCCGGTGGAGAGGATCTGGAAACCTCTGAAGAAGTTTTCGAGATTTACTGTGAAGCAGAAGATTTCAATGAGGTGCGGGATGCATTGGCTGCTGAATATACTTTGGCACAAGCTGAGTTGACCATGGTCGCCCAAACAGAAATAGAATTAGCCGAGGACGCAAAAGAGAAATTGATAAACTTGATTGACGCATTAGAAGATGATGACGATATCTCGGAAGTATTTACTTCGGCAGCTTTTTAAAATTAATTTGATAATAAGCTTTGTTTTATGGTTATTACGCCATCAAACAAAGCTTATTTTTTTATTTTAAGGCAAAAATTTAGCGGGATTTCATCTTTCTTCCATAAATTTAGGATGAAGAGGTAATAAACTATGAAAGATTATGTGAATCGGTTATGGGAAAAAGCTTTTCGATTGAATGCAAGTGATCTGTATATATTTCCTGCTGCTGAGCGCTATGAGTTGGCTTTTCGTGTTCATCAGCAAAAAAGTGTCTATGAGTATGTAACAGCAGCTTTCGCTGAGAAGTTGATTTTGTATCTGAAATATTCTGCAAATATGGATGTAGGAGAAAAGAGACGGATTCAAATCGGCTCCGCCAGTTTTGTGACCGCTGAGGGGCGCAAACGGAGGATGCGTTTGTCGGCTGTTGCCAACTACCGTTATCAAGAAACATTAGTTATTCGTTTTCTCCATGATCTTTTGGAAGAATCGGCTTTTCATTTATTTTTCCCAAAAGAATACGAAAAACTTAAAAAGAGTCTTGCCGGAAGCGGGTTGTTTTTGTTTGCGGGAGCCACAGGATCGGGGAAATCTACCACTATGTACTCTTTAGCTCGAGATTTTGCCAGTGTTCAAAAACAGGTCATCACTATTGAAGATCCGGTAGAGATAGAGTGTCCCGAATTTTTACAACTCCAGACGAATGAAAAAATCGAACTGACTTATGATGACTTAGTGCAGGTTTGCTTGCGACACCGTCCTGATTTGATGATTGTAGGAGAAATCAGGGATCAACAGACTGCACAGGCTGTAGTCAGAGGTGCTTTGACCGGGCATCGTATTTTTTCGACGATTCATGGGATTGATAAGCACAGTGTCCTTTTTCGATTGCTGGAGTTGGGAGTCAATCAAGAAGATTTAAAGCAGTGTTTGAAAGGAGTGATCTACCAAAAAATATTGCCGGTTAAATGTCCTTATTGCGAGGGGAAATGTTCTGTGTACTGTCCGAATCAAAAAAGTGCGGTTTTATTTGATGTTTTTTACTATGAAGGGGGCCGGTTGCTTGTCAAGACGCAAAAAAAGAAAGAGGACTTTCAAAAGAAACTTCGGAAAACGTGGGCTCTTGGGTATATCAGCAGTCAGACCTATGACCAGTACCGCTTCTAAAATGCCGAAAAAAATGTCTGAAAAATTTCAGCTGACTGTGGTTGCTCTTTTGGCAGATTTATTGAAGAATGGTTTTACTTTTCAAGAAAGTTTGCGCTTCATGACACTGATTTATCCGAAAGAAGCAGTCTCACTGATGGAAATGGAGCGGTTGTTTTTGGGCGGTCATGCGATTTATCTGGGCTTTCAGCAACTGGGGTTTTCTGACAAGTATGTTGCTCAAATCAATTTGGGGGAGAAACATGGAGATTTGATCAGCACTTTTTCTCGAGTGGCAGCACAGATGAAAGACAAGGAAAGACAAAAGCAAAGTTTGTATAAAATTTTGACCTATCCGCTGATTTTGATGTGCTTTTTATTCAGTATGATTATGGGCATGAATTGGCTCCTTTTACCGCAAATGCCGCAGACGACCGGTGATGATAATTTAGGTATTTGGTTTATTCAAAATATTCCTTATGTGACTTTGGGAGTTGCGGTAGTGCTGTGTTTAGCGGGTTTATCAACAAAAATGTTGCTGAGAAAGAACTCTCAAATAAAAAAATTAACATTTTATATGCATTTTCCATTAGTGAAAGTTTTTTTACAGTATTATTATACATCTTTTTTTGCCTATGAGTGGGGAAAATTGCTGAGTCAGGGCATTGAGCTGCGCCAAGTTTTGGTGATTATGACAGAAGAGGGGAATACATTGTTTATGCAAGAAATTGGCGAAGTCTTGCAGAACAAATTGGAGTCGGGTGAATTGATTGTGACACAGATTAACAGTTGGACATTTTTCCTTCCAGGTTTCGGCAAAATCATCATGCAAGGAGAAGCTAAAGGAAGACTGGGGGAAGAATTGATGATTTACGGAACAAAATTATGGGAAGACTTACTGCAGAAGATTGAAAAAGGGACTCAGTGGCTCCAACCAATCATTTTCTTGGTGATTGCATTGCTGATAATTGCTGTCTATAGTGCTTTGCTGCTGCCGATTTATCAAAGTATGGAGGGGTTAATATGAAACTGTTTAATACATATTGTGATAAAAAGAAAAGTTATTCAGGTTTTACTTTGATTGAAATGTTGATAGTTCTATTTGTCATTGCAACGTTAATCTTGATTTTTATCCCCAATCTGGCGTCTCAAAGAGAAAAGATAACTAAACAAGGAAATGAGGCATTGACGAAGGTAGTGCAATCCCAAGTTGAATTATTTTTGATGAATGATGAGGAAGGTGGACTCACCTATGAAAATTTAGTGGCTAAGAAGTATTTAACGCAAGACCAATCGGACAAGGCGCAAAAAAGCGAAATTAAGCTTCAAGCAGAATGAGACGCTATAGAGGTTTCACCCTTATTGAGTCATTGCTGGTACTGTTAGTTGTATCCGTCATGTTAGGTCTGCCCTATCTGTCTTTTCACCGGTGGCGGGAAAAAATGACTGCCGCTTACTTTTTCAGCGAATTTGAAGCTTATTATCACCGGACCCAATTATCGGCAGTGACAAGTTCCATGCCCTGTACGATTTATGTATGGGGGAAGAAAAAAGAAATTGCTTTTATTTACCGAGATTTGGCGGCCGAACAGCAGTGGGTTTCTTTGTCCATCCCTCCAGAAGTGAATACATTGGCTGAGTTTTCAATCCAAATCAAGGATACCAGCAGCAACACCAAAGACATGAAGACTTTTAATTTTTCTAATACAGCGGCAAAAGAGCTGGTTATTTATAAAATTCAGTTGGGAAGTGGCAAGCTTGTCAAAGAAATTCAAAAACTATAAAGGATACATCTTGTTAGAAAGTATTACAGCATTTGCTGTTTTGCTTTGGCTGGTGATGAACTTAGTGCCATTACTGCTGTTTATGAAAAAAGAAGAAGCCCGATTGCAGCATCAGGTAGATTATTACCGGTATTTGTTGGAAATGACAGAGGAGTTTAATGTCACAAAAAAAATAGAGCAAAGAAGTATTGTCGTTGAAGAGGGGACCATTTTTTTGAGAGCAGAGGAGCAGCGGGGCAGATTGACAGGTGTTGCGATTGTTGATGAACATCAGAAGACTTTGGCAAGTGTTAAAATTTATGAATAGACGACATTTTCAAGGGTTCACCTTGTTGGAAGCTTTGGTAGCATTGCTGGTGCTCTTATTGACCTGTTCCTTTTTCACAGGACTGCTAAAGGGACTTGAGCAGATAACTGAGGATGATGCTACCCAAAAACATATGGAGTGGCACTTGTTTTTAAACCAGCTGAGCAATGAACTATCAAACTTGACTTTAGTTGAAGTAGGGGAAGACTATTTGAAACTCATTGAGGAGAAACCGGAAAACAAAACTGAACGCACAAAAATCGAACATTACTATAAAGGTCAAATGGTTAGAAAATCAACAAACCTAGGGCACCATCCCCTACTGCTTCAGGTGAAGAAAGTTCAGTTCAAGGAAGTTGAAACAGGTATGATAGAAATAAAGGTGGAGTTGTTGAATGGTGAGAGGAAACAAGGCAGGATCTGCCTCGAAAAAAAGCAAGACCCATAAGTCATATACCGGTGGAATCTTGCTGTCAGTCATTGTACTTTTTTCGATGTATTTGCTTGTGTTTCAAATGATTTATCGCCAATTCTTCCATCAGCAGTCCATGATGATTCAAACTAAAAAGTTTTATCAGATGAAAATTTTAAAGGAAATGTCTGTCCAATGGATTGAAGCCAATGAGATGGAGGGAGAAGGAACCATTGAATTCAATCAGGGAAAAGTGACCTATAAAGTTGAGCCTCATCAGATAAAATTGGTGGCAGTTTTAAATACAAAGGAATCAAAAATAATGTTTCACAAAAAGGAATAATGAAAATTTGTATAGATTCATCTATAATTTATCCCCCGCTATCAGCAGTCTTTGGAAAAGCTTACTGATAGCGAGGGATTTCTTTACATTTTATACTGATTTACCGATTTTTTTCTTAAGTTATAAGGGAAGTGATTCGCCGATTTTTGGCACTATCCCCACATCCCCCAACTCATTCACAAATATTTGCGGGTCTTGTTTAATTAAGGGGAAGGTATTGTAATGAATCGGTACCGCCCTTTGAGGTTTCAACCAATTGACTGCCTGAACAGCATCTTCTGGTCCCATGGTAAAATTATCCCCAATAGGAACGAAAGCTAGATCAATGGAAAATTTGTTGCCGATTAGCTGCATATCTGAAAAAAGTGCCGTGTCTCCAGCATGATAAATGGTTTTTCCTTCAAGATTAATTACTAAGCCGGTGGCAATTCCCAAAGGATGATTTATCCCGTCAGCATCGGTGTAGCTTGAGCTATGGATGGCCGGTGTCATGGTCACCTTGCCAAATGGGAAAATATAACTTCCGCCAGGCTGTAAGCCGTGAGTGTTTAAGCCGTGAGATTCGAGAAAATCTGCTAATTCCACATTGGCTATCACTAGAGCGCCAGTTTTTTTTGCGATGCTCAACGTGTCCCCCACGTGGTCGTTGTGGGCATGGGTCAATAAAATGAAGTCTGCCTGTTCAGTTTCTGCCTTTAAATCACATAAGCTATTACCAGTTATAAAAGGATCGATCAAGATGACTTTTTCATCAGAAGTGATGATTTTTACTACGGAGTGGCCGTGCCAACTTACTTTCATTCGTTCCTCATCCTTTCTTGACGCTTCACATCAATTATAGGAAAAATCTAAAAAAAACTCAAAGTTAAAGAGAAGAACCCCCTTTGCGGGAAGTCCTTCTCTTTAAATGTCAGCTTTAGTGGGACAAAAGATAAGCATGATTTTTTATTCTTTTTAGCTATAACTACTTTAAGAATGAATCAGCGACTCTCTAAGATAGACCTAGACTGGCAAGATGATTTTTTTGTTTCTTCTAAGGGCGGAGTGCTTGAGTAGTTCCAAATAGCTTGTTTATAAATGATTGACAAAATAGTCAAAGAGACTAAGGTCTTTTTCATTAGCATGAAAGGATAGTTCCGGATGCCACTGTACAGCCATGATTGGTTTATCGACCGCCTCGATTCCTTCGATTAAGTGGTCCTTACTGTGAGCGACTGCCTCGAACCCGGGAGCTAATTTTTTAATCCCTTGATGGTGATAAGAATTCACCATCGCTTCTGTTCCGATAAGCCCGGCTAAAGTACTGTTTTCTTTGACGGTGACGGAATGGGAAGGGTAGATCGGGTGTGTCTGGATTTGCAAATGGTTGATTTGCCACTCGGGAAACAAGGACAAATCTTGGTAAAGACTGCCGCCGAAAACGACATTTAACAGCTGCATGCCGCGGCACACGGCAAAAATAGGTTTTTCTTGGGCGACCGCTGCTTCTATCAGTGCCTTCTCAAACAAATCTCTGTCCAAATCTGTTTGTTTGATTAAAAGATGGGGTTCCTCATGATACAGTTGGGGCGACACATCTTGGCCCCCAGCAAGTAAGAGTTTATCTATTTGACTGACATAGGCTTCCGCCAGTTCAGGTTTTCCGATTGGTAAAATGAAAGGCAGGCCGCCCACATGATTGACACCGTGAACAAATCCTTCTGGTGTGTAGGCGGTGGTCGTTCCGAAAAATTCTCCACTGCCTGATGCCTGCTTATTGCCTGCAATTCCTATAATAGTTTTTGACATCTCGTTTCCTCCGTAACATTTTGAGTTATGTTCAGTACGAGTATTTTACTCGCAAACAAGTCCATTTTCAAATAATCTGCGTTTTATCGCCAAAAAACAAACTATTTTTGTTTTCGTGCTCGATTTTTTTGAGAAGTTTCTAAAAGAATATGTTATACTATAAAGCAAACTGAACATTTTTACAATAGAATGTGACTTTTGAGGAGGAGACTAAATGGCGGATAAAAAGCCTTTTTATATCACAACACCAATTTATTATCCGAGCGGGAAATTACATATAGGCAGCTCCTATACGACACTTGTCTGTGACGCAATGGCTCGTTATAAGCGTTTGACAGGGTATGATGTATTTTATTTAACAGGTTTGGATGAACACGGACAAAAAATAGAACAAAAAGCGAAAGAAATGAATGTTAGTCCCCAAGAATATGTTGACGGGATGGCAGTCGGTGTCCAGCAACTGTGGAAACGTCTGGACATCAGTTACGATTATTTCGTCAGAACGACGGACCCGCAGCATAAGGAAGTGGTCCAAAAAATATTTGAACGATTGCTGGCTCAAGGGGATATTTACCTTGGCGAGTATGAAGGCTGGTATTCAGTCTCTGATGAAGAATATTTTACGGAAAAACAGTTGATGAAAGTTTTCCGTGATGACGATGGAAAGGTTATCGGCGGTTTGGCGCCAAGCGGTCATGAAGTAGAATTAGTAAAAGAAGAATGCTATTTCTTCAAAATGTCCAAGTATGCCGGCCGGTTGATTGAGCATTATGCCACCCATCCTGAGTTTATTCAACCGGAATCGCGTAAAAATGAAATGCTGAATAATTTCATTAAGCCGGGGCTGGAAGATTTGGCTTTGACGCGGACAACGTTCAGTTGGGGAGTCGAGGTGCCGAGCAATCCTAAACATGTGATTTATGTCTGGATTGACGCTCTGATTAATTATATTTCAGCCCTGGGTTATGACACGGATCATGACGAAAAATTTCAAAAATATTGGCCGGCTAATGTGCATGTCATCGCAAAAGAAATCGTACGTTTTCACACGATTTATTGGCCGATTATGCTGATGGCTTTGGACTTGCCTTTGCCTGAAAAAATCTACGCCCACGGCTGGATCGTAATGAAAGACGGAAAAATGTCTAAATCAAGAGGCAATGTGGTCTATCCGGATATGTTGGTGGATCGCTACGGCTTGGATGCTTTGCGTTATTATCTGCTTCGTTCCATGCCGTACAGCAATGACAGTATCTTTACACCAGAGGATTTTGTTTCCCGCGTGAATTATGACTTAGCCAACGATTTGGGCAATCTTTTGAATCGTACAGTGGCCATGATTAATAAATATTGTGACGGGGTCGTTCCGAGATATGCTTCTCTTGTGACAGATTTCGACAGCGAGCTGTCGACTACAGCTGCAAATGTGATTGGCCGCTATCATAAGGCTATGGAAAATATGGAATTCAGTTTAGCGTTGCAAGAAGTTTGGACGCTGATTTCTCGTGCGAACAAATATATTGATGAGACGGAACCATGGGTGCTTGCCAAAGATGACGAGCGCAAAAAAGAATTGGACAGTGTTATGGTCCATCTAGCTGAATCTTTGCGGATTACTGCAATTTTATTACAGCCTATTCTGACTCGGACACCGGCGAAAATTTTTAAACAACTAGGTTTGGAACAGACTGAAATCGATATGGAAAATATCCGCTTTGGAGAATTCCCGGAGGATACAAAGGTCATCAGCAAAGGGCAGCCGATTTTCCCCCGTTTGGATGTGGAAGAAGAAGTGGCTTACATCAAGCAAAAGATGAATGAAAAGCCTGCAGATGAAACGATTTTGTGGAATCCGGAAGAAATAGAACTGGTATCTTCAAAAGAGCTGCCGCTTAAATTTGAAAATTTTGAAGCCATGGAATTAAAAGTGGCAGAAATCATTGATTGCCAGAAAGTAAAAGGTGCTGACAAACTGCTGAAATTCCGTTTGGATGCAGGGGATAAAGGGCATCGGCAAATACTTTCCGGGGTGGCAGAGTTTTATCCAGACCCTGAAGATTTGATTGGGAAAAAGGTAGCCATCGTGGCTAATCTGGCCCCAAGAAAAATTCGCGGACTGGTCAGCCAAGGCATGATTTTATCGGCTGAATATGACGGTAAACTGAAGATCATCGAAGTCGCGAAGACCATTCCCAATGGCTCGGAAATTGCTTGAAATGACGGACGGTTGAAGATTCTCTTCAATCGTCTTCTCTTTTGTCAAAGTCATGGGAAAGTTACAGGAGGGAAAATATGATATTCGACACACATACCCATTTGAATGTTCCCCAATTTGAGGAGGATCTTCCAGAGGTGCTTGAGCGGGCGGAAGAAGCCGGTGTCAAAGAAATGGCAGTGGTGGGATTTGACACACCAACAATAAAAAAAAGTCTGGCACTGAGTCAAGAATATGACATGATTTACAGCATTATCGGCTGGCATCCCACAGAAGCCGGCAATTATACGCCGGCAATCGAAAGAAAATTGCAGGAAGACTTGCTGACTTCTCGAGTGGTAGCTTTGGGAGAAATAGGTTTAGATTATCACTGGATGACTGATCCGAAAGACGTTCAGGAAAAAATTTTCCGTCGGCAGCTGGCAATCTCTCGGGAACTTCATTTGCCGTTCAGCGTCCATATGCGTGATGCTCTAGAGGACACTTACCGCATCTTGAAAGAAGAGAGAGTGCATTTGACTGGCGGGATTATGCACAGCTTCAGCGGGGATACAGAATGGATGAAACGATTTTTAGACTTAGGTTTGCATATTTCATTCAGCGGTGTGGTCACTTTTAAAAAAGCACTGGAATTGCAGGAGGCGGCGAAACAAGTGCCTTTGGACTGGCTGCTGGTTGAAACAGATGCCCCTTATCTTGCGCCGACACCTTACAGAGGCAAGAGAAATGAACCCGCCTATACGCGATTTGTCGTAGAGAAAATTGCGCAATTAAGGGGAGAAACGGCTGAGACGATTGCAAAAGTCACACGCCAAAATGCCTATCGTTTATTCAGGATTGGTGATGAGGATGTTAGATAAAGAAGAAAAGCTGAAAATTCAGGAAATAATTGTCGTTGAAGGCAAAGAAGATACTCGAAGAATTCAAGAAGTGGTGGAAGCCGACACGATCGAAACGATTGGTTCGGCAATCAACGAGGAGATACTGGAACAAATCGTCCATGCACAAGAAGTTCGGGGCGTGATCGTTTTTACCGACCCTGATTTTTCAGGAGAAAAAATAAGGAAAATCATCACTGAACATGTACCAAATGCCAAACACGCTTTTTTGGCGAGAAGGAAAGCGTCACCCAAAAAAAGAGGGGCAAGTCTCGGGGTGGAACATGCCAGTGACGAAGCCATCATTGATGCTTTGAAAAATGTGGTGACGCCCTATCATGATGAGGGCTGGGAAGAAATCGATCGTGGTTTGCTGATGACCTATGGATTGATCGGCGGAGCCAACAGCAAAGAAAAGCGAGAAAAATTAGGGGAAATATTGCGGATTGGTTATACTAACAGCAAACAATTGATGAAACGTCTAAAAGTATTTCGAATCACCGAAGAGATGCTGACAGATGCGATGGAAGAAATAGAAGGGGAGCAAAATGACTAAAGAAATCGCCACACCCGCTAGAACAAAAGAATTGCTTAAAAAATACGGTTTTTCCTTCAAAAAGAGTTTGGGACAAAATTTCTTGACCGATTTGAATATTTTGCGCAACATTGTAAAAGCGGCACAATTAAATAATCAAACAAATGTGATCGAAATCGGTCCAGGGATGGGTTCTCTGACGGAATTCCTTGCTAAAAGTGCCAATCAGGTGCTGGCCTTTGAAATCGATCAGCGCTTGATAGAAATTTTAGCTGAAACGATGGCACCCTATCCTAATGTGACGGTGGTCAATCAAGATGTGTTGGAAGCAGATATCGAAAAGATGACGAAGGAAGTTTTCCATGAGACATTGCCGCTGAAAGTTGTGGCTAATTTGCCTTACTATGTGACCACACCTATCATGATGCATCTATTGTCATCTTCTTTAGCTATCGAGGGAATGACGCTTATGATGCAAAAGGAAGTGGCGGAGAGGATTGTAGCCAAACCGGGAACAAAAGCTTATGGGACGTTGACGATTGCTGTGCAGTATTTTATGGAGGCGGAAATTTCTTTTATTGTTCCCAAAACAGCTTTTGTGCCACAACCTAATGTGGATTCGGCCATTTTGCAGTTGACCAAAAGAGAGCATCCTCTAGTCACAGTCAAGGATGAAACTCGATTTTTTGCTTTAATCAAGGCTGCTTTCCAGCAACGCCGCAAGACGCTATGGAATAATTTAATCAGTTACTATGGAAAAGATGACAGTACTAAAGAATGGTTAAGAGAGGCTCTGACGTTTTGCGCTATCGATCCTCAGCGCCGGGGAGAGACATTGAGTATTCAGGAGTTTGCTGCATTGTCAGATCAGCTGGCAGAAAAAAGTGAATAGCAAAAAGGGAGAAGGCATCTTAGATACCTTCTCCCTTTTTTAGGGGGAATTAACGAATTACTTCTTCTGTTTCTTTGTCAAAGAAATGAGCTTTGTTTAGGTTGAATCCTAATTTCACATCTTGACCAGGTTGGTAAATAGAACGTGCATCTACTTTAGAGATGAATTCTGTTTCGCCAACTGTTGTATAGAGCATGGTTTCTGCTCCAAGTAATTCAGCTACAACCACTTTTGATACGACTGTTGCTTCTGGATAAGTTTCCAAAGCAATCGGCTCAGTATGAATATCTTCAGGTCTGATACCAAAGAAGACTTCTTTTCCTTCATAGCCTTTTTCTTTCAGTAATTTATATTTTCCTTCAGGGATAGCCAGATTCAGTCCATCATCGCTGATAACACGACCATTTTCAATGCGGCTGTTGAAGAAGTTCATTGCCGGAGAACCGATAAATCCTGCTACGAACACATTATTCGGCGTGTCGTAAACTTCTTTTGGCGAGCCGATTTGTTGGATAAAGCCGTCTTTCATGATAACGATCCGGTCAGCCATTGTCATTGCTTCTGTTTGGTCATGGGTAACGTAAATAGTTGTGGTTTCCAATCTTTGGTGCAGTTTTGCGATTTCAGCACGCATGGCTACACGAAGTTTGGCATCCAAGTTTGATAGAGGCTCATCCATCAAGAAAACTTTTGCATCACGCACGATTGCCCGCCCCAGTGCCACACGCTGACGTTGTCCACCTGACAAAGCTGCTGGTTTTCTCTTTAAATATTCTGTCAAACCAAGGATTTCAGCTGCATCGTTCACACGTTGTTCAATTTCGTCTTTTGGATACTTACGCAGTTTTAATCCGAAAGCCATGTTGTCAAAAACCGTCATATGCGGATATAATGCGTAATTCTGGAACACCATGGCGATGTCGCGGTCTTTTGGTGCCACGTCGTTCATCATCGTGTCTCCAATCCACAGTTCGCCTTCTGTAATATCTTCCAGACCTGCCACCATTCTTAGAGTTGTGGACTTTCCGCAACCGGAAGGACCTACAAAAACAATAAATTCACGATCCTTAATATTTAAATTAAAGTCAGTCACTGAATAATTATCATTGCCGTCATATTTTTTGTGAATGTGATTTAAAGCTATATCAACCATTTTCTCACGCTTCCTTTCTTGAGTTAACCCTATTGTAAATGAAAGCGGTCTTTTGGTTCAAGGTAATCTTGCACAAGAAAATGCGCATAAATTGTCAAAGTGACGAAAAAGCTTTCAGAAATTTAAAGGCTCAATTAAATGTTAATTTCTTATGAATGTGATAAAATGAGAGAGTAAAATAAATCAGAGTAGAAAGTGAAGCGTTAAGTGTTTCCGGGATGGAATGTTGCCTGGAAGACGAAGGAGAAATCCGCGGTTTCATTTTCGCGTTCGCTGCATATTTATGTTTGTGCGGCTGCTCTAGAAAGGAGTGGCATTTTTTATGAAAAAAAAGCTGGGAGCAAGAGAAATTGTTTTGATGGGAGTATTGATAGCACTGGAAATTGTGATTTCACGTTTTATTTCCGTTCAGACAGAGTTTTTTAAAATCAGTTTCGGCTTCATTCCGGTGGTTATCATGGGAATGATCTTCGGCCCTTTTTTGGCGGGGGTCGGGGCAGGGCTGGCTAATCTGTTTGGCTTTTTCATTCATCCTGTGGGTCAGTTTTTTCCGGGGTTTACTTTAACTGCGGCCTTGATGGGGACTATCTATGGCGTCTTCTTTTACGGGAAGAAAATAAGCTGGCACAGGGCGGTCATCGCCAGTGTTTTAGCCACGATAGTGGAAACAAGTTTAAACACCTTGTGGCTCTACATGACACTTGGCTCAAAGACAGTTCTGCTTTACTTGCCGACACGTCTCGTCACAGCAGTGGTGATGACCGGTGTAAAGATACTCGTTATTCGTTTAATAACAGAAAAAGATTTGTTGCGTAAAACTTTGACAGGTTCGTATCAGTTTTTTAATTAATAAAATCAAAAAAAGAGAGTGATTCAGGTGATTTCATTCAGAAAGGCTTGAATACACACTCTTTTTTCGTTAGAATGAGAAGGTAATCGTCGCTTTTGACAAGGAAAGGAACCGATAGCACAGTGTCCCATGAAAAAATAGAAAAAGGATTTAAATTGCTGGAAAAATGTGTCCTCTCCATGGGGAATGCCCTTGAATGTTCTTTTTTCGAAGCTTATATAGAAACGGGAGAAAATATTCTTGAGGGGAACAAGGTGCGGGTTGTAGATGGTCTTCCCAAAGCTGTGACGGTTTCAGAGTTGGAGATAAACTATCGTCATTTTGCGGAATTACAACTAACTCCTGATGAAATGCGGCGGGTGATTCAATTGGTCCTGCTGAGCGGGTTGAAAAAAGAACCAATGCAGCCTAATCATCAGCTGACACCAGATTCTCTCGGATTTTTGATAGGTTATTTGGCCGGGCAGTTATTGACTGCCAAAAAAAATGAACCGCTCGTTCTTCACGATTTGACGGTGGGGACGGGGAATTTGTTGTTCACAGTTCTTTTGTATTTGAAACAAGAAAATTTCAATATTACCGGCGCAGGTGTTGAGGTAGATGAACTGCTGCTGTCGATTGCTTCTGTCAACAGCGGATTGTTAAATCAGGAAGTCGCTTTTTATTTGCAGGACAGCTTGCAAAATCTGCTTTTGCCGCCTGCAAATGTAACGGTCAGTGATCTGCCTGTGGGGTTTTATCCCGATGATGTACGGGCCAAGGAGTTTCTTGTGGGAGTGGAGCATGAACATACCTACGCCCATCACTTATTGATGGAGCAAGCCATGAACTACGTGACCTCCGACGGATTTGGTATTTTTCTTCTTCCGGAGAATTTTTTGAGTACGAGTCAAGGTGGCGCTTTGAAACAGTGGTTTCAGAAAAAAGTTTATTTACAAGCAGTTTTGGAATTGCCGAAAACACTTTTCCAATCCGAAAGTTCCCGCAAGGTCATCATCATTGTTCAAAACCGCGGGGAGAAAAGTCAACAAGCAAAGGAAGTCCTACTTGCCAATATTCCGTCAATGAAAGATCCTCAGGGTATCCAGAGTTTCTTTGAAAAATTTAAAGTGTGGCAAGTAAATAATATATAGAAGGAGTTTATTATGTCAAAAACAATTGCAATTAATGCGGGGAGTTCTAGTTTGAAATGGCAATTATTTGAGATGCCGGAAGAAACAGTCATCGCAAAAGGAGTAGTAGAAAGAATTGGTTTGAAGGATTCTATTTTTACAGTGAAGTATGGCGAAGGAGAAAAGTTTAACGACATACTGGATATCAATGATCATGAGTTCGCTGTTAATATGTTGTTGGAAAAATTGACAGAACTGCAAATCATTCAATCTTTTGACGAAATCACTGGTGTGGGACACCGTGTCGTTGCCGGAGGAGAATTTTTCAAGGAATCTGCTGTAATTGACGACCGTGCGATCGCAATGATTGACGAGCTGGCAGAATTTGCACCATTGCATAATCCTGCTGAAGCAACAGTGATTCGTGTTTTCCAAAAGGTGTTGCCTCACGCAATCAATGTAGCTGTTTTTGACACGTCATTCCATACAACAATGCCGAAGGAAAACTATTTGTATAGTATTCCAATGGCTTATTACGAAAAGTATAAAGCACGTAAATATGGTGCGCACGGTACAAGCCACCGTTACGTTGCTGAGCGTGCAGCTGAATTGATGGGCAAACCTCTCGAAGAGTTAAAAATCATTTCATGTCATTTAGGAAATGGCGCGTCTATCACTGCTGTTGAAGGCGGAAAATCTGTGGATACTTCCATGGGCTTCACACCGCTTGCAGGGGTGACTATGGGGACTCGTTCTGGTGACATCGATGCTTCTTTATTGCCGTATATCATGGAAAAAGAAGGATTGACAGATATTAAAGACATGGTCGATATTTTGAATAAAAAATCTGGTTTACTGGGCTTGTCAGGTGTTTCAAGCGACATGCGTGAAGTTGAGGCGGCTGGTACTGAAGATTCAGAAACTGCATTGAAGATTTTTGATAACCGTGTTCAAAAGTATATCGGCAGCTATGTGGCTTTGATGAATGGTGTGGATGCGATTGTCTTTACTGCCGGTATTGGTGAAAATGCACCTGTTACCCGTCGCAATATCATCAATGGTATTTCTTGGTTCGGCTGCGAAATCGACGACGAGAAAAACAATGTTAAAGGTGTTGAGCGTGAAATTTCTACTGCTGATTCTAAAGTCAAAGTTTTCTTGATTCCAACAGATGAAGAAGTTATGATTGCCAGAGATGTAGAAGCATTAAAAAAGTAAAAAATAGGGCTCTTCGTCAAATGACGTGGATGGCTAGAATTTAGTTGACTTTAAATAACAAACTTAGACAACTTTGCTTAGACAAGTGGAGTTGTCTTTTTGGTTTGTTGGTTTAAAGCTGCAAGAATGCGATGCTTGAAGTGCCAAAAGCTGCGATAGCCATAAGCAGTTCGTTTAATGACTTTGATTTTACTTCCAAAGAACCATTAGGAAAAGGATAATTGAAGGTATTTTCAATTATCCTTAGATGTTTCTTAAGTGTTTTGACTGAGGTTTTCATATAGAGGGAATTGTTTGTAGACTAAGTTTGAATCCGCTAAAATCATTCGTCTGAGCGTAATAAACCAGCTCTTGATAGGAACTCTAGCTGATAGGTTGCTTTCAAAGTAAGGTCAAGCAGGTAATCCACAATCTCTGTTTCAGGCATCGGCTTTTTGAATAAACGCTGATACGAATAATCTTAGTAATTAAGATCAGTCGTCGATTTGCAACCCCTAACATAACTTTTTATAATTACCGTTATGATGTTGATGATTTTCCATCCATAGCGACAAAAGATTATAATGATATGTTCAAAAATAGCTGTTTAGAAAATATCAACACAATGATTTGCACTTGATCGGTTTATTTTCTTTACATTTTGCACTAAGTTGATGATTGTTTTAGGGAAAAGCTAGTGAGCTTTTTTTTTATTTTTCTTGCAAAAGTGCTAAAGCATAGGCTTTGTATAAGTTTTCGGAAGAAATCTTCGTGCAGAAAAATTTTTTAAAATAATAAAAAATGAAAAAGCAACAAGAAACTTTATTTTTGTTTAATAATGTGATACTTTATGCACTAACGATAAGTGCAATTTTTTTGTATTGAACAAGTGCACTTTATGTCTTATATTAGATATACGGATGAGGAGAGAACTTTTATGAAGATACAGCTGTCTAAAAGAGAAAAAAATATTTTGTTGCATATGCTGACCATTCACGACACGGTAACTTCAGCGGAATTGGCCAAACGCTTTAATATCAGTGTCAGAACGGTAAAGTACGATTTGGACAATATCCGTTACTGGTTGAAAGACCAGCAAATCAATTTATTATCTAAACGGGGCAAAGGCGTGTGGCTGGATCTGTCAGATTCTCAGCGCTTATTGCTAAAAAATGAGTTATTAAAGTTGGACAAAGAAGAAATCTCAACCTCCCAGGAAAAAAGGATTTACCAATTAATTTTCGCCATGTTGTCTGAAGATGGTTATACGACAAGTGAAAAATTAAGCCACTATTTGCAAGTTTCTCAAAACACCGTGCTTCATGATCTCGATCGTTCGGAACAGCTTCTGGCAAAACATAATTTGTTTCTGGAGCGAAAGAGCCGCAAGGGGGTTAGAATTTTAGGGAAAGAATTGGACGTTCGTCTGTTGATGGAACATCTGATTCAAAAAGAAATTTCTGAATACGATATTTACAACATTATGAATCGTCTAGTGCAAGGCAGTGTATCACTGGAAGAAGATAGCATCTATATCGGTTTCAATGCGGAGTTTCAAAAAGTGTATTTAAAAACACTGGAACACATGGCGGGCTTGTTAAGTCAAGAGCAGATTGAAAAGTTTAATTATAGCGAAATTTTGTCGATTACGATTCGGACAACGATTGCCGTTTTCAGATTGTTAAAAAACAAAACGTTAGGCAGTTATAAACTGTTGTCAGCAAAGAAGGAAGTAGAATTACAACGGGATATCCCTTATCTTTTGGTGAAAGTGACTTTTGATGGTTACGATCTACCGGTTCTAGAGAGTGAATTTGACTTTATTTATAGTGATGTTTCTGGGGAAGATGACAGCTACAACATTCAAAGCATCACCCAGCGTTTAATCCAACATGTAGGCGAAAAAATAGATTATCCTTTTTATGAGGATGTATTGCTTTACAATAACTTATTCGCTCATCTTTCTTTGCGGCTGGCAAAAAAACATGTTTATGTAAACGAATATAATCCTTTTGTGATGGACATCAAGTCAAAACATGAAAAATTATTCAATGCCATTACAGACACCGCCAGAGAAGTCATCAAAGATGATGTGTCTATCGTCAACGATTCCTTTATTTCATATCTGGCCCTTCATTTTCTGGTATCAATTGAAAGACGCCAAGTAAAAGAAACCATAAAAGTAGTTTATGTCTGTTCTACCGGGTTAGGCGTCACAAGCTTATTACAGCAAAAAATCAGAGATGAAGTCACAGATGTAGAAGTGGTTGCGTTTGTTTCCATATTAAATCTGAGAGAAGAAGTCGAGAAAAAAAATCCTGATTTGATTATTAGCATCTTTCCCATTGAAAACGTCGATCTGCCATGGGTCAAGGTCAATCCGTTACCCTCGAAGGAAGATATAAAAACGATCCGGGAAAAAGTGGCAGAGTTAAAGCTTCACAGCACTAGAAAGCCGCTGGATTTTAACCGATTCGACAGGAAAAACGATTACGATCAACAGACAGTGGAAGAGGCAACGAAGGAAACTATCATTAAAGGCTATATGGTGTACGAGCGTCTAAAAGAAGAATTAGCTGAGAAGCTGAAAGAAGAATATATGGATTCTTTCTTGCTTCACGTGCTTTTGCTAGTACATCGTGTGGAATATAATCAGCAATATATAGATGAGCGAAGTGTGGATAAGAGTATTATACACAGAGAGGAAGCAACTGTGATGAAGATGGAACAAGTTTTTTCAGAACAGGATTTAGCTGTGAATCTTTCAGAAATTATCGCTCTCTTGCAATATACCAGAAGGGAGAAAAAAGTGTGATTATTGTAGAAAAAGCACAGGAAATTATTGATGGCAGCCAGCATAAGGAGGACCTTATCTCGCTGTTATCGCTAAGTCATCAATGGTTCAAAAAATACGGTTTAGAACAAACAGATATCCAACAAACAGTATTGGTCAATCATTTAAATGAAATGATCAAGCGTTCTGTTTCAGGAGAAAGAATTCCTGAGGTGGAGGCGGAAATGTTTTCTGAAGTTTCAGATGAAGCTCTAAACATTTCAGAAGAAATTGTCAATCAATTAGGCAACTTGTCTATGGATGAAAAATATGTTTTATCGATTCATTTTGAAACACCAAAAAATAATTAATACAAGGAGAGAAAATCATGGTAAAAGTAGTTATTGCAGATCGTATGGGTAAAGGACAAAATGTAGCAAAGGGCGTCGAAGCAGCTGGCGGAGAAGCAATTGTAGTGCCTGGCATGGGAGCAGATATGCGTTTAGGTGATGTAATGCAACAAGAAAATGCAGATTTAGGCATTTCATTTTGCGGCAGCGGCGGTGCTGGTGCGTTGACAGCAGCAACAAAATACGGCTACCCAGAGCGTCACGGTATGCGTTCGATTGAAGAGGGCGTTACAGCAATCAATGATGGAAAGATAGTTCTTGGCTTTGGTTTTATGGACCAGGAAGAATTGGGTAAACGTCTAACAGAAGCATACATCAAAAAGCATCAGTAATAAAAGGAGATAAAAGAGATGGGGAGCATTAGAGAAAAAACGAAGGTTGTAACAGTCCATGGCAAAGGCGACAATAAAAAAGCCGCCTTTGCCGCTGCTTTAGCCGACATCCAAAAACAGGTCTTAAAAAACAGTGAAGATGTTTTATTGCGAATCGAACCAGTGGATATTAATATTACTAGTGCCAAAGAAAAAAAAGAAACAGAACGTTTCATGTTTCTTTTTTTCCCCAGAGAGAAGATAACTTATGAGGTAACACTTGAAGTAACAGTCAAGATCAGCGATATTTCGTTGGAAGAGGTAATGTTCACAACGGAAATCCAAAAATCTCACGGGCTTCTTAAAAATCTCTTGAGGCAATCATAACTAAAGGAATGAGGAGACAATAAATGTTAGCGATATTATTTAAGTCAGTAATTATTGGCGCTTTATTAGGATTTTCAGCTGGCGTAGGAGCAGCAAGAATGTTTCACGTACCGAAAGCACAAGGTTTGGGAGCGTTTCGTACTCTTGGAGAGATGAATGCTTGTGAAGGGGATGCAGCGGCACACTTTTCATTTGGGCTTGGTTTCTTCTTCAACGCTTGGGCTTCAGTTGTAGGAGCAGGAGCTTTTACGCAGGATATTGAACACCGTGTGATTCCAAACTGGGCGGCGGCTGTTCTGGTGGCGAAGAATAAAGATGTAACACAAACGATCCATAATCCTAAAAAAATGGGGATTGTCGGTGCTGTCATTGGAGCACTCGTTGTACCGTTTTTGAATACAACAGCAGCAGCTATCCCAGAATCATTGCAGGTAGTGGCTCAAGTAGTTTTAGTACCAGCAGCAAACATTTTAGTTAATACAGTCATGCCGGTTCTGTTTTGGCTGGCAGCTATTGATGCAGGACGTCGTTCAGGATTTTGGGGCACTTTGTTTGGCGGTTTAGCTCAGCTCATCATGGGTAATGCAGTTCCAGGTGTTGTATTGGGGATTTTGGTGGGTAAAGGTGTTGATGAAATCGGTTGGAATAGAATTACCAAGAGTATCATGGTGGCAGTTATTCTATTATTCGTGTTCAGTGCGTTCTTCCGTGGCTTCGACTTGAATATGCTGGAAAGCTTTAAGTTGACCATACCGAAATGGTTAGAGAATTTGCATAATATATTTATAGTAGAATAGGAGAATAGGGATAATGGAAAAACAATCAATTGAAATAAAAGATAATAGTTTCTGGTTAGCTGACTGGGCATTTCCTTTTATTGTAGGTATTATGTCAGCGGCAGTTTTTGCAGGAACCCATATGTATATCGCACACGGTGTGGGAGCATTTAATGAAGTGTCGATTGTAGCAATGTTAAAAGCAGGATTAGAAGGAGACGGCTTCGGACCAGCTGCAGCTTTTGGTGCAAGTTTTCTGTTTGCACGTGTTCTTGAGGGATCATTGGTAGGTATTTTGGATATTGGCGGTTCTATTCTAACTGGTATCGGTATTGGAATTCCGGCTATTCTATATACACTGAATATCACGGCTCCGATGAATAATTTCGTGCTTGCTTTGCTGACTGGTACAGTTTTAGGAGTTATCATCGGTGGTATCATCGTTTTGATTCGTAAATTCACTATCGGTCAAACAAGTGCGACATTTGGTGCAGACATCATGATGGGTGCAGGGAATCAAACGGGACGTTTCTTAGGGCCATTGATAGTTCTGAGTGCCGGTGCAGCTTCTATTCCAATCGGGATTGGCGCGCTTATTGGTGCATTAGGTTTCTATATTTGGAAAAAACCAATCGCTGGTGGAGCTATCATCGGAGCAATGATTTTTGGGGCTTTGTTCCCAGTAGCCCTTGGCGGTTAAAAAAAGTCACGTTCATACCTGCTTTTATTAATAATTCCAATCAGACAAGCATAAACTGATTCAAAGGTAAACTAAGGGAAGTATGCAGGGATGAAATAATTTTAGCGATAAGAAAAAACTCCTTTCAATGTACTAATAGTGGATACAGTCACTATTGGTAATTGAGGGGAGTTTTTTGTATTGACTTTTGTCAAACTTGCATGAGCTTGTTACACTCGTTCACCCTGAATAATGAAAGTAAGGAGCATTCGATGATTATAACAAAAAGATGTTGAATAGAAACTCTGAGGAGTTTCACTCAATCAGGCTGACCTAACAACCACATTTTAAATTAAAATTACCGACAAAATAGAAATCCCATGAAATCACTATTTTAATAAACTGATTTCATGGGATTTTTCTTATTTTAGGACTTTTGGGTCATCTTCTTAATACTTATTAATTCAATTTGGCAAAGAGCGCGAAGGTATCATCCATTATCTTGAGGATTAGGACATGAAGTTAAAAAGGGCGGATTGATTGTTACTAGCTTATAATGTGCCCAGAACTATTTTAAATTCTCCCACTTCCAATTTTCAATTTCAGGGATATCTGTCCCGTGCTCTCTAATGTATTTATGATGATATTCTAAAATACTATCCATCTCAGATGTAAATTCTTTTGAAGAGTCACCTAAAACCTCCTCAGCAGCTAGCTTAGCCATGTGGAAACGATCCATTTTACTATATACTCTCATATCAAATGGTGTCGTAATCGCACCTTCTTCTCGATAACCATGAATATGTAAATTTCTGTTTTCGCGCTTGAAAAAAATATCTCTGATTAAGCCCTCATAGCCATGGAAAGCAAAGAAAATGGGTTTGTTTTTTGTGAATATCTCATTAAATTCTTTATCTGAAATGCCTCTTGGATCCACACTTGGGTGACGTAATTTCAACAAATCTACAACGTTAACAAAGCGAATTTTTAAATTAGGGAAAGCCTTGTTTAGGATAGAAATCGTTGCTAATGATTCCAAATTAGGTTCTGTTCCAGAAGCCGCAAAGACAATATCGGGTTCTTCTTCTTTAGAAACATTTGAGGCCCAATCAATAATTTTAAAACCTTTGTCAACTAATTCTTCGGCCTCATCTTTAGAATAGAATTGTGGTCTTAAGTGTTTTGAGGCAACTACTAAGTTAATCATATTTTCTGATTTGAAGACCTTATTCATGACGGCCTGTAAAGTATTCGTATCGGCAGGCAAGTACTCTCTAATAAACTCAGGTGATTTTTCAGCCAAGTGTGTTAGAATACCTGGATCTTGATGGGTATATCCATTGTGATCTTGTTGAAAAACAGTAGATGTTGCAATAATATTTAATGAATTGATAGGCTTTCTCCATGAAATAGCCTTGGATTTTTTTAACCACTTAAAGTGTTGGGTCAGCATGGAATCAGTAACTCTAACGAAGGATTCATAGCTTGTGTATAGTCCGTAACGTCCAGTTAAAACATAACCTTCCAGCAAACCTTGGGCTTGATGTTCGGACAACTGACTATCGATTACACGTCCAGCAGGTGAAAGAAATTCATCGAACTCTGAATTGATAGGTTCTAACCATTGTCTAGTCGTAGATTCAAATATTTTTTGTAAGCGGTTTGAAGCAGTCTCGTCTGGACCGAAAACTCTAAAATTATCAGGATTTTTTCTAACAATTTCCGCCGCATAATTTCCAAATTCTATCATATCTTGTGCTTCAATCTCACCTGGCGTATCAAAATCAATTGCGAACTTTTTCCAGTCAGGCACATTTAGTTCGCTAACATTGGGATTTCCGTTGGTTACGGGGTTTAGCGCCATTAGCTTATTATGAGAGGGAGCAATATCCTGAATTTCTTGTACTAATCTTCCTTCAGGAGTGAAGAGTTCCTCAGGTCGATAAGATTTTAACCATTCTTCTAAGACTTTAGAATCATCCATAGCATATTGAGTGACTGGGATTGGAATCTGATGAGATCTAAAGCTTCCTTCAATTTTCTTACCATCAAACTCTTTGGGACCAGTCCATCCTTTAGGTGTACGCAGTAAAATGACAGGCCAATGTCCCATTGTTGCCTCTTCAGCTGTTTTGTTACGTGCTTCTTTCTGGATAGATTTAATTTTCTCAATAGCATAATCAAATTTTTCAGCAGCTAATTCATGCATTTTTTTTGGATCATCGCCTTCAATAAAGACGGCTTCCCAACCCATTCCAGAATAGTAGCTACGTAATTCTTCATCGGTTTTTCTAGCTAAAATTGTTGGATTTGAAATTTTAGCTCCATTGAGATGAACGACAGGCAATACTGCCCCATCATTGACAGGATTGATAAACACATTTGCGAACCAGCTTGTAGCTAACGGACCGGTTTCGGATTCTCCATCCCCAATAAACGGTACTGTAATTAAATTAGGATTATCCAATATTGCACCAGCTGCATGGGATAACGAATACCCTAATTCTCCTCCTTCGTGGATGGAACCTGGTGTTTCAGGGGCAGCATGCGAGCCGACGCCGCCAGGAAATGAAAATTGATGGAAAAATTTAGTCAAGCCCTCAATATCTTGAGTAATTTCTGGATAAAGTTCAGTGTAAGAGCCATCCAAATAGGAATTTGTATTCATAACAGGACCGGCATGTCCTGGACCAACTATAAAAAACATATTTAAATCATATTTATTAATCAGTCTGTTCAGGTGGGCATAAACAAAATTACCCCCAGGGATTGTCCCCCAATGGCCTACAGGTCTTCTTTTTACATGTTCAGCTGTAAGGGGTTCTCTTAACAAAGGATTTCCCTTCATGAAAGTTTGTCCTACCGAAATGTAATTAGCCGCTCTCCACCAAGCGTCAACTTTTTCTAGGTATTCTTTTGAATCATAGTCAATAGTCATAAAATATCTCCTTCTGTCCTTGATGTTTGTATAGTATCATTATCAGAATCTAATATCAAGCATTTTTTTACTATTGTAAAGTATATTTCCAATAGTAAAATTTGTAAAGAGGGATTATAGAATAGATTTTTTTCTTAGCGATAAAAAAAACAACCCATAGTTTGGGTTGCAGAATGTACTACTCAACTTCAGATTCAGATGATGTCTCACTATCAATAAAATCAATACATAAAGAAGCTAGTTCATGGTCAATAATTAGATGATTAATTAAATTGCTGTTGTTTAAAGTTGCTAACAAGGCTTCCTGTTTTTCATTTCCGGCTGCAATGAGAGCAACATTTTTAATGTTTTTAAGATCTGACAGCTCAAGTCCAATCATCCTATCTGAAATTTGAGTTTGAATCTGGTTAAAGGAACTATCAAAAAATGATGTCAAAATATCTCCAACAACATATTGCTCTTCAAGCATCTTCAATTCGTCTTCGGATAAATAACCTAAATTTTTATAGTTTGAATTTTCAAAAGGATTCCCCATACCGAATAAAGCTAAATCAATGGTCTTTCCTTTATTTAATACACGTGCGACCAGATCATTACTACAAAATAGTTCTTTTGTTTCTTTTGTATCTGCAACTGCAGGTGCATAAAGCTGTTCTGCATGGGCATTTAATTTTTTGGCTAATTCAGATGCCAAGTGATTAGAGTGTATCTTATTATTTGAAGAACCAACTCCGCCGATTAAAGGGATAATTTCTAGCTCTGGAAACTGTAAAAATTTTACCGAATTAACTGCTTCTGAAATTGTTGTTCCCCATCCAATCCCCATACTCTTAATTTCTGGGAGGATAGATTCAAGAAAATCTGCAGCTAATTTACCGACTTCTTTTTTTCCATTTCCAGCTGAAACCAATAATGTTTCCAAATTAAAATAATTTCTAATTTTTTCTTGCATATCATACAAATGTTTATTAGGATGATTAATGTTAATTTCAACAATTTTTTTTTCTAAGGCTTCGTTAAGCAATGTTGCAATAGTTGGTCTGGAAATTCCGAGTTTCTGTGAAATATACGTTTGAGTACGACCTTCTTGATAGTACATGATAGCAATCTTTACTAATAAGTCTTCTCGATTATACAAATTTGAACCTCCCCAAAAGTGTTTATTTACTTATTTATTTTATCACATAAAAAAATTTTTTCAACATTTTTTTACAAATGTAAATAGTGTTTATAAAAGTAAAAAAAGTCTTGATAATCATTTTGAAGTATGTTAATTTATAAATAATCAAATGAAAGGGAGCAATTAAAATGACACAAGGCAAAATTAGGACAGTATTAGGCGACATTGATGCAAAAGAATTAGGGTTCACAATGGCTCATGAACACATCTTGACAAATCCTCAAGGTGGGGGAGAAAAAGATGAACCGGATCACGTTTTAGATAGCTTACCAAAAGCAATTCAAATGTTAAATGAATATAAAGAAATTGGTGGGCAAGCAATTATTGAAGCAACACCAGAATCTTGGGGAAGAAATGTTCCCGGTATGTATGTTGCATCAAAAGAAACAGGCGTCCATGTAGTTGCATGTACTGGTTATATGAACCAAGATAGCGGCATGACTGCTAAGGAAGATCTTTTGACAATCGATGACATCGCAGAAATGATGTATAACGATGTAACAAAAGGAATGGACGGAACCAGCATCAAAGCAGGTTGGGTAAAATGTGGGGCTTCATACATGCATATTACTCCTAATGAAGAAAAAGTAATGAGAGCAGGTGCCCGCGTAGCAACTGAAACAGGGACTGTATTCCATTCACATACAAGTACAGGGACAATGGGAATTGAAATTTTAGAGATTCTAGAAGAAGAAAACTTTGATTTGAGTCGTATGATTTTGGCACATGTAGATAGATTCCCAGATTTATGGTACCACCGCCGTCTACTAGAAAAAGGTGCAAATCTAATTTTTGACGGACCTCATAAAGCTAAATATTATCCAGATCAAATGCGTGTTGATTTATTAAAACAATTGATTGCGGACGGGTTTGAGGACCAAATCATGCTTTCAAATGATATGGGAAGAAGATCTCACCATACAGTCTATGGCGGCGGACCTGGATTTAATTGGATCAAACAACGCTTCATTCCACGTTTGCTGGACGAAGGAATCAGCCAAGATGTTATCGATAAATTTATGATTCACAATCCGGCACGTTTGTATCAAATGATTAAATAGGAGCGGCTGAAATGGTGAAACCTTGTTTACAATTAGCTTTAGATTTAACAGACTTTAGCAAAGCTTTGGAAATTTCAGAACAAACAAAAAATATCGTTGACATCATTGAAGTTGGAACAATCTTGGTAATTGATTCTGGGCTTGAAAGTGTTAGAAAAATCAGAGCATTGGCTCCTGAGACACAATTGTTGGCAGATATTCGGATTATCAAAGCAGGTGGTAAGCTTGCAAGCATGACTTATGGTGCGGGTGCAGATTTTGTAACGATTATCAGCGATGCTTCAAAAGAAACTTTTGAAGCAGTCGTTGCAGAAAAGAAAAAGAATCCTAATAGAAATATTATGATTGAAGTCAACACATCTTATGATGAGAAACAGCTTAACTATTGGTTGGAATTGGGATTAGAACATATTATTTTTCATCGTGGCAGTGAAATCACAGACTCTCACGATAGTTGGACAGATTCACATTTTCGTGAAATCAGGAGACTGACTGATTTAGGTTTTAAAGTTTATGTTACTGGCGGCATAGGCTTGACTGAGATTGAACGTTTCCATAATGTTCCAGTTTATGGCTTTATCATTGGAAGAGCTATTTCACATGCTGATAACCCCGGAAAAGAAGCTAAAAAATATCAAGATGAAATAGCTAAATGGTTTGGAGACTAAATATGGCGAAATATGGTATCTATGAAAAAGCATTGTTGTTTGACAATTTAGAGAAATCGTTATCGTTTGCTAAAAATGCTGGTTATGATTACTGGGAAATATCCATAGACAATGAAAAAAAAGGTAGATTAAATTGGACGAAACAAGAGATCCAATTTTTGCTGGATGTGTGTGAAAAAACATCAATGCCGATTTTTAATATGGTTTTAAGCATTCATAGAGACTACCCGTTAGGAAGCCGTAATGAAGCGATTAGAAAAAAAGGGATAGATTACTTAAAGAAAGCAATCATTTTTGCAGATAGGATGAATATCCGGACAATACAACTGGCTGGCTATTATAGTTCAATGGATAATACAGAGGATGGTTCTCTTGAACTGTTTATTAAAACTTTGCAAGAGTGTGTTACTTTAGCTTCAGAAAGAGGCATACTGCTAGGCATTGAAAATATGGATCGGAATTTGATTAATGTTAAGGACATTTTATTTGTTATAGGGAAAGTAAATAATCCATATTTAAAGATGTTTCTAGATGTAGGGAATTTTGCGGCTAATGATTTAAATGTAGTAAAACAGCTAGAAGTGGGATTACCTCATCTTATAGGCTTACATTTAAAAGAAGCGAAAATAGGGGAATATAGAAGGATTCCATTTGGACAAGGAATCGTTGATTTCAAAACAATTTTTAAACATCTTGATGAAAATGGGTACGATGGTTACTTTGGGGTAGAAATGTGGAATGATGATTCTGCGGACAGTTTAAAGATTGTTGAAGGTGCATTAGAGTGGTTAAAATCAAATAAATAAAAATCAAAACACTTGTGTTTTTGGTTAGCTCGAAAACACAAGTGTTTTTTAATGAGGTGAGAAAAGTGTTATTGCAAAAGTTAAGAGAAGAAGTTTGTCAAGCCAATAAAGAATTGCAAAACAATAATTTAGTTTTATGGACTAGCGGCAATGTAAGCGCTCGCGATGCGGAGACAGGATATGTGGTAATTAAACCAAGTGGTGTTTTATTCGATGACTTAACACCGGAAAGTATCGTTGTGGTTGATTTAGATGGCAATATTATTGACGGAGATTTAAAACCTTCTGTTGATACAGCCTCCCATCTTTACGTTTATAAACACAGAAAAGATATCAATGGCATGGTTCATACTCATTCTCCCTATGCCACCAGTTTTGCAATCACGGGAGAGCCGTTAGAAATTTATACAACAACTTCTGCGGCAGTTTTTGGAGCTACTATTCCTGTATCTGATTTTGCTACTATAGGAGAAGAAGAGATAGGAAAAGAAATAGTTGAAAAGATTGGTGATTCTACCGCAATTTTAATTAGAAATCATGGTGTCTTTACGATTGGTGAAGATTATAAAAAAGCTTTAAAATATTCTATAGTACTAGAAGAAACTGCTCAGTCAGTACATTATGCGATGTGTAGAAAAGAAATAGCACCGTTGAGCGAAAGAACTGTTAAAAGAGGTTATGAAGTTTATAATGCAACTTATGGTCAATAAATTTAAAAGCGTGCCAAAATATCAAATTTTTTATAGAAGAGAGGTAAAAAATGTTTAAAAAGCTTTTGACAAAGGACAGCATACTTGTTAAAGAAAAAGTTACTTCATGGGAAGCTGCTGTCAATGAATCGGTAGGAATTTTAGAGAATAAAGGTGTTGTTCCTGCGGACTATAAGAGTAAAATTATTGAAAATATTAAAGAAATTGGACCTTATATTTTTATTGCACCGGAAATAGCATTGCCCCATACGCAATATTTTGAAAAAACAGAGGTGGGGATTTCTTTGTTGAAGCTATCTGAGGAAGTTGTATTTGATGAAGATAGAAAAGCGCGTCTATTTTTTGCTTTTTCTGCCAAAGATGGGGATTCCCATATTTCGATGATTCAAGCACTGGCAACCTTTTTGTCGGATGAAAAAAATGTAAATGAAATTTTAAAGATGGATTCACCAGAGGATATCTTTGAATACATTCAAATTAATGGTTAGGAGCAAAAGAACACTATGGATAAGTTTTTAGATATTTTTATCAATCAAATATTAGGTCAAGCTCCCTTTCTGATGGGAATTATTGTTTTCATTGGTTACATTGCTCTAAAAAGAGGTGTTACAGATGCAATAACCGGTTTCATAAAAGCTTCTGTCGGCTTCATGATTTTGCAAGCAGGTACGGGAGGGTTAGTTAGTACTTTTGCCCCAATTTTAAAGGCATTGCAAGACCGCTTTAATATTGACGGAGCTGTTATGGATTCTTATGTGCCGCTTTCTTCAGCAACTGAAGCTCTCGGGAAGAATGTTGCATATGTAGGTTACACGCTATTGATCGGCTTTGCCGTCAATATTGTTTTAGTTGCTTTTTCTAAGTATACCAAAATTAGGTCATTGCAAGTGACAGGTCATGTTATGTTTGTTCAGAGCGCTATTTTGTTATGGATGGTATATCATAACCTAGGTGCATCTGATTGGTTGAATGTTTTAATTGCTGGAGTTTTAATCGGTGTATATTGGTCAGTATTTTCAAATCTTACATTGGATATTACTAATGAGGTCACAGGTGGGGCTGAGTTTGCTATCGGGCATCAACAGATGTTAGGACTATGGTTAGCAAGTAAAATAGCACCTAAAATAAGTGGGGAAAATGATAAGTCTATTGAAGAATTAAAATTTCCAAAGTGGCTGGAAATGTTTAATGATAATATCGTGGCCACTACTATTCTAATGAGTCTTTTCTTTGGCGGAATCATGGGAGTTATTGGTTCAAGTTATTTTGAAACAGAGTTATTTTTCCCTATCTATATTTATTTAACCACTGCTAAATTCGCTGTTTATCTGTCGATTATTTTAAGTGGTGTCAGAATGTTTGTAGCTGAATTAGTAGAATCTTTTCAAGGTATTTCACAAAAAATATTGAAAGGATCTGTTCCTGCAGTAGACATTGCAACTATCTATGGTTTTGGTCATCCAAATGCCACTTTATTAGGCTTCATGGCAGGGGCGCTAGGTCAATTGATTGGAGTCATTGGTTTGCTAATAACCGGTTCCCCAGTCTTTTTAATCCCAGGATTTATTCCAATGTTTTTTGACAATGCAGGTATCGGTGTTTATGCCAATCATTATGGTGGCGTTAGAGCGACAATGGTGTTACCATTTATTTCAGGTATTTTACAAGTATCACTTGGAGCTGTTGCTTATATCTTATCTGGTCTATCTGGTGGTGTAATGGCCAACTTTGACTGGGTAACAGTTATCCCTGGATACATGATCGTAATGAAGTATGGCGGGATAATAGGAACCGTAGTGTTGATTTTACTTTTACTATTAATTCCGCAAATTCAAGATCGTAACAGACAAAAAAATATTTAGGAGGGCTTTAACATGTTAAAAGTAATCGCAGCATGCGGCAATGGTATGGGATCTAGCTTAATGGTAAAAATGAAGATTGAAGAAGTTTTCAGGGAATTGAATATACCAGCTAAAGTTGATCATATGAGTGTGGGAGATGCAAAAAACCAAGGCGGGAACGCTGATATTATATTTGTCTCAACAGCACTAGAACATAATTTTGGAAATGCCCAAAACCGTGCTACAATTATTGGCTTGAAAAATTTGCTGTCAAAAGATGAGATTCTAGAAAAATTAAAAGCAAGTAAAGTCTTAGATTAATATGTTAAATTTATTCATAGTTCGGCACGGTGAAACTCTTCTCAATAGACTGGGTAAAAATCAGGGATGGATTGATTCTGATTTGACTCAGGAGGGAATAAATGAGCTAGAAAAAATTTATCGTGATTGTAATCTAGGAGTAGTTGATGCTGTGATATGCAGTGATCTGGGAAGAGCCAAACAAACTGCGGAAATTATTTTAAAATATTGTCAGGTAGATAAAAAAGATGTTTTTTATACTAAGTTGCTGAGAGAAAGATTTCTAGGAACGTTCGAAGGGGACAATCTTCAGAAAACCAGAAAAAAAATTGTGAATTTTGAAGGATTTGATAATTACGAAGAGTTCTTATCAAATCGTTCTCTCTCAGATTTTATAGATGCAACAAAAAAGTATGACATAAATGGATTAGCAGAAAACTATGAAGAGTTTTCTGCAAGAATTAAAGATGCTTTGAATATGATAAAAGACCGTGTATCTGCCAATGATTGGAGAAATGTATTGATAGTATCACATGCTAATACTATTTTGTGTATGCTGGACACCTTACTGGATCATGAAAACTTTTCAGTTGAAAAAATTCAAATGAGAAATGGTCAGATGTTCCATCTGCAAAATGATGACAATTGTTGGAAGTTTGCAGAGTTGTCTTAATAAAGCATGACTTTTATTGGTTGAATTGATTGTGGAGACAAGATTCAATATAAATATGCTTGAAGAAATTGAATGCAAAGGTTTCAAATATCTGGAAATGTAAAAATAATTTGTTTGTTTTTTAGACTAGGTTCTTTAGGAAGGTTAGATTATAAAAAATCGCACTTGTTTGTGGTGTACAGAGATGTACCACAAATGATGCGATTTTTTTAAGTCGTTCGTTACAAAAAAATCAAAAACACTGATATAAAAAATTTTCAGCATCCTAGATGTATCTCTTCTGGTTTTGATTTTTTTTAATGAATAACCTTACTAAATTAACATCTTCTAATTTAATTCTTGCCAGACTAACTCGAAAAATAATTTTTTCGATTTTTTTTACGTTTTCCCAATTTCATTCATCCTCCAAAACAATCCCCAATGCCAAGGTGATGAGAATGGCTTGTTCTTGGTTGACAATCAATCCGCCGATTTTCTCCTGACTAAAGGCGATTTTTTCAAAGTTGCAAGAAGCAAGGTTGAGACCCTTTAAAGCCGTATGGAACCAGTTAGTATTGTCTATCAAGCATCTTTCCAAAGTTAAATGTTTCCAATCCAATTCAGAAAATTCGCTCTCTTTAATGGAACAATCCAGGAAAGAAACGATTTTAAATTTAGAATAGTTGAAAGAAGAAAAATCTAACAGGCAATCTTCAAACGTACAGTCTTGAAAATAACTTTCAGCGAAATTAACTCCGGTGAGTTTAGTGTTCTTAAAATGGACTTGGTGAAAAGAGCCGTAGAGAAATTCCGTATTGGAAAAGTCGCAGTGGTCACAAACAACATTTTTCATTTCAAAGTGATGCAAAGCACTATTAGTGAGGGAAACTTTGCTCAACTTTGAATTTTTTAAAATCACATGGGCAGTATCATTATCGTTGCAGAGCTGATTTTCGATTAGTAGGTGTTCATAAAGTTCCCCTTCTTCTATATAAAAGGAAGATTCAGCTATCAAGTTTATAGGCAGTTTCGGTAACACAGGTTTTTTCATTGCTATTTCTCCTAAGTTTTTTACATCTCTTACTAGTATAGCAGAGGAGTTGTAAAAAAACGTATCTATCTGAGACAGTTGTTTTTCAGAGCAACTTTATTTTAGATGGAAAGATTGTACCAAGAAAAGACCTGAAATTTTCTCTAGGTAATTCAGATGAAGTTAACCGATTTGACTATGCTTGCTCTAATAGAAAATAGCAGTCTCTGCCCCGTGTTTTCCTGCAACATATCCTGTCACAAATGCAGCAGTGATATTATATCCTCCTGTGTAGCCGTTGACATCAAGCAATTCTCCTGCAAAGAAAAGACCGTCGATTAGTTTACTTTTCAAAGTGCGGGGGTCAATTTCTTTCAAATGAACGCCTCCTCCGGTCACAAAGGATTTTTCTATGGGATAGGTGCCCACAGCAGTCATTTCGAAAGCTTTGATTTGATTAATAAAATCTTCCATTTGTTTCTGTTCCATCTGCTTAATGGGCATGGTTAGCTCAATGCCAGCTTGCTGTAATAAAAAGGTCAGATAACGATCAGGAAGCAGTCCTTTCAATGCATTTTTAATTGATTTATTACCAGACAGCTCTTGCGTGCGGCTTAAAAGTGTTTCAAGTTCCCCAGCAGATGTTTGGGGCATCCCGTCTAATCTAAGTGTGACTTGTTTATTTTTTTCAAGTTCCCGATTGACGAACATGCTGCATCGCAAGGCTGCGGGGCCGGAGATACCGAAATGAGTGAACAAAACATCCATTTGATGGCTGACCACAGTCTTATTGGCAGAATTTATTACTGACAAACAGATGTTTTGAAGAGACAGACCTTGTAGTTGTTTGTTTTTAACAAAAGAATCTTTCAGCTTAATCGGGGACTCAGTGGCAAATAAGGGAGTAATCTTGTGACCAACACTTTTAGCCAAAGTGTAACCAATACCAGTTGACCCAGTGTATGGATAGGACTTTCCTCCTGTTGCGATGATAGTGCACGGTGCAATAAATTCTTTCCCGTTTTCTAATCGGACGCCCAAAACCTTGTGTTCATTTTTCAACAACTTTTTGACAGGACTATTAGTCAGAAGTTTGACATTCAAGACTTCAAGTTCCCGTTGCAAAGCTTCAACAATTGTTTTTGAACGATTGCTGACGGGAAACATCCGTCCGTGATCCTCCTCTTTTAATGGAATCTGACGCTCTTCAAAAAAACGAATAATGTCAAAATTATCGAATTGAGAAAAAGCACTGTATAAAAATTTTCCATTGCCCGGAATATAACGGATAATTTCATCTGATGAACGGTTGTTTGTGACATTACATCGGCCACCGCCTGTCAGCAATAATTTTTTTCCTAACCGGTTATTTTTTTCCACCAGCAAAACTTCAGCGCCATGAGCGGCAGCAGAGATGGCTGCCATCATACCGCTGGTTCCTGCACCCACAACAATCACATCTATTGACATTTGACAACCTCCAATTCTAAAAATAGTGTACCATAGCTCAAAAAGGAAAAAAATGAATTTATTTTTTTTCACAAATAGATTATACTATTAAAAAATAACGAAAGAGGGATGAAAATGTTAAAAAATGAGTATTTAAAAAACATCAGAGAAAGAATTCAACGTGAAAATCCCTACCAATCAGAATATCTGCAAGCAGTGGATGAGTTTTTGCCCAGCATTGAAATGTATGTGGAGCAGCATCTGCAAATTGAAGAAAACAGTATTTTAGAATTGTTGATGCAGGCTGAACGTGTGATTAAATTTCGTGTCCCGTGGCAGGATGATCAGGGTAAATGGCAAGTCAATCGTGGCTATCGGGTTCAATTCAATTCGGCATTAGGTCCTTATAAAGGTGGCTTGCGTCTGCATCCGACAGTTAATGAAAGTATCATGAAATTTTTGGCTTTTGAACAAGTCTTTAAAAATAGTTTGACAGGTTTGCCTATCGGCGGAGGAAAAGGCGGCAGTAATTTTAATCCAAAAGGAAAATCCGACGGTGAGATCATGCGTTTTTGTCAAAGTTTTATGCTGGAACTCCAAAATTATATTGGTCCAGATACCGACGTGCCTGCTGGAGATATCGGCGTCGGCGGTCGGGAAATCGGCTATCTTTTTGGACAGTATAAAAGGATACAGCAATACAGCAGCGGCACATTAACTGGTAAACCTTTGACTATCTGGGGAAGCTTGGGCCGGACCGAAGCCACCGGGTACGGCTTGGTCTATTTCGTGCAAAATTTATTGAAAGATCACGGGGAAAGTTTGGCAGGTAAAAAAGTGGCGGTCTCAGGAAGTGGCAACGTTGCAACTTATGCCATCGAAAAAGTACATCAGTTGGGTGCGACTGCTGTCACCTGCAGTGACTCCAATGGATTTATTTATGACGATCAAGGCATCGATGTTGCATTGCTGAAAGAAATCAAAGAGATCAAGAGAGGCCGTATATCAGAATATGCAGACCGAGTGCCCAATGCAAAATACTTTCCCGATGAGTCTGTCTGGTCATTAAAAGAAAGTTATGAAATTGCCTTGCCTTGCGCCACCCAAAATGAAATCGATGAGTCTCTTGCTAAAAATATCATTGCTAATGGGGTGAAAGTAGTGGCTGAGGGGGCAAATATGCCCTCAACACTCAAAGCTGTCAAAATTTTTCAAGAGCACGGTGTTTTCTTTTGCCCTGCCAAGGCAGCCAATGCGGGCGGTGTAGCCGTTTCAGCGCTGGAAATGGCTCAGAATTCGCAAAGATTGCCGTGGACTTTTGAAAAAGTCGACAAGAAGCTTGAAAAAATTATGGAAGATATTTATATCACTTGCCGAGATACAGCAATCACCTACGGCAAGGCGGGAAATTTAGTGGTCGGTGCGAATATCGCCGGCTTTGCCAAGGTAGCGGATGCGATGCTTATCCAAGGATTGGTCTAGTGTGACTAGGCCTTTTTTTATTCTTCTGAAAAACAGTTAAATTTGCAGTGTTCACTTGAAAAAAGAGTGAAAAGAACGTAAAGTATATAGTATAAAGGAAGTGTTGAACTTTTAAGGACAGTTGATACTTTTTGTAAAAAATGACCTTAAAAATCATGGTTGCTGAACCATTAAATTTAGGAGGAAAAAAATGGCACATATTCAATTTGATTATTCAAAAGTGGAAGGTACATTTATTGTCGAGCACGAGTTGGGGTATATGCAAAATCAAGTGTCAGCTGCACATAGAGAGCTGCGTGAAGGTACAGGGGCAGGCAGTGACTTTTTAGGCTGGATCGATTTGCCGGAAAATTATGACAAAGAGGAATTTGCCCGGATTCAAAAGGCAGCAGAAAAAATTCAATCTGATTCAGAAGTTTTGATCGTTATCGGGATCGGCGGTTCTTACTTAGGGGCAAAAGCAGCACTGGACTTTTTACATCATTCATTTTATAACTTGCTGGACAAAGGCGAGAGAAAAGCTCCTCAAATTTTCTTTGCCGGGAACAGCATCAGTTCTTCTTATTTGACAGATTTGATCCATATCATCGGAGACCGTGATTTTTCAGTCAACGTGATTTCAAAATCTGGTACAACTACCGAGCCTGCGATTGCATTTAGAATTTTTAAAGAAATGCTGATAAAAAAATATGGCCGTGAAGAAGCCAACAAACGTATTTATGCTACCACAGATAAGGCTAAAGGGGCAGTGAAGGTCGAAGCTGATGAAGAAGGTTGGGAAACTTTCGTGATTCCTGATGATGTGGGCGGACGTTTTTCAGTGTTGACAGCGGTGGGCTTGCTTCCGATTGCTGCCAGCGGTGCTGATATTTTAGAGCTGATGGAAGGGGCTAATCAAGCCCGTAAGGATTTCTCCAGCGACAAGTTGGAAGAAAATGCTGCCTATCAATATGCTGCCTTGCGTAATATTTTATATCGTAAAGGAAAAGTGACAGAGCTTTTGATTAACTATGAGCCAAGTCTGCAATATTTCTCAGAATGGTGGAAACAATTATTCGGCGAGTCAGAAGGAAAAGATCAAAAAGGTATCTATCCTTCCAGTGCTAATTTCTCCACAGACTTGCACTCACTGGGACAATACATTCAAGAAGGTCGCCGCAATATTTTTGAAACTGTGATTAAATTAGACAAACCTCGTCATAATATCAATATTCCGATCACAGAAAAAGATTTGGACGGTTTGGGTTATTTGCAAGGGAAAGATGTGGATTTTGTCAACACCAAAGCATTTGAAGGAACTTTACTGGCTCATACAGATGGAGATGTTCCGAATTTTGTAATCACAATTCCGGAACAAAATGCCTTTACTTTAGGCTACTTGATGTATTTCTTTGAAATCGCCTGCGGTATCTCGGGTTATATGAATGGGGTAAATCCGTTTGATCAGCCAGGAGTGGAAGCTTACAAGAAAAACATGTTTGCTCTACTAGGCAAACCAGGCTTTGAAGATTTGGCGAAAGAATTAAACGAACGTTTGTAATTCTATCGAATGTGGACTGAGATAAGTTTAAAATGTGCTTGGAATTTATTTTCCAAGCACATTTTTTTGTAAAAAAACTGCTCAAAATACCAGCTTTGTAAACCAGCTGTTTTTTGAGCAGTGTAATAGTATATACGAGTGAAAAAAAATTATTTCACAGTTAGAACAGTACACGGAGCATGATTTACCACGTAAGAGGCAGTGGACCCCATCAACAGCTTGTTGATGCCGTGTTTTCCAGTAGCACCCATCACGATGATGTCAAAATTATTTTCTCTGGCAAATTTGACGATAGCATCTTTCGGCGTATCTATCAAAACCATCACATCAATGTTGGGGTCCTCTGGAGAAACATAATTATTTTCCAGCGTCCGTTTTAAATTCTTCTGTATTTCTTTTTGAGATTTGGTGAGTTCGCTTATCACGTATGAGTCAGGAGCCAAGTAATCAATGATTGGTTCGAGAACTTGCAGGATAGTGACGTGACCATTATTTAGTTGGGACAATAATTTGGCATGTTCCACAGCAACTTTGGATTGTTCTGAAGCATCAAATGCAACAAGTATTTTTTTATATTCTACAGTCATTTTAAGCGCCTCCTTTGTCTATTATTGTATCACAAAGAAGCGTTTACAAAAAATAGGAACGCTTTTTCAAAGTCTGTTGATTTGGAAGACGGGATAACTGTATTTCAGAAGATGTGGAAATCTGACAGAGGCTTTGTTTTTTCAAAAAATGTCTGATTTATTGCAAAGTGTTTTTTAAAACATCTAGCACAGCCAGATTCTGTTAAACGTACTTTCTATTTTTCGACATGTAGGCAAGAGCGAAGCTGCTCGGGTTTCTAATCATCATCTTTTCAATAATCAATTGACCTTTAGTATTGTAATGACCGTAAACAGCGAGTTGCTTTTTTTCCGTCATCATCATAAGCCTATTGGCAATTTCTCTAGTTGCGATACAGTTGACATTGCCTTCATCAGTTATGAGTGTAAAGCGGATCATAACATTGGGATATTTGCCGATAAATCTGACTTTTTCAAATGTGCCGACTAAATTTTTTTTCATCTCTTATCCCTCCCGATTAAAAAGGTCTTCATCACAATTATACGAACATTTGTTCTTTTTGTAAAGGTGAAAATCCCTAAGTCGCTCACATATCAAACAGAAATAATTTGCTATATGAAAAAGATAAAAAATATTATACAAGAAATGGATTAAATAATAGAGAGAAATGTGGACAAAAGGAACTCATTCATCGTCAATTTATTAATACTTTGGTATAATGAAAGGTATCATAGGAAGAGGAAAAAGGAGGAAGAGTATGAAAACAGCTTTGTTTGGATATTTTTATATTTCCAGAAACAGTACTTCTCCAAAAGGGTATTTAAGGATGACTTACTATGATGGCTTTGCGGTGATACTGATGGAAAGGCAGGCAACCGAAAAAGAATTACTTGTGAACGACTTGGTATATTGCGGCTACGGCTTCTCTGACGATATGAAAATTAAAAATAAAATTTTTGAATACGAAGTGAATATGAAAAAATATTGATCAAACACATGGCTGAAAGTTATGTGTTTTTATTGATTATCCCCTTAAAACTACCGACAAAAAAAGCCCCGGCTTTTACGCCAAGGGCTAAAGGAGATTTTATTTACTTTGGAGGAGTAAATAATGAAAAGTTTTGTTAGGGTTGTTTATTGGTATGCTTATACTATATCTTCAAGATGTGAATTTATTGTGATGATTTTAGGAGCATTAGTAGAAATTTGTGTTAAATAAAATCATTTCCTAAACGCGATTCAGAATATAAAATAAAAAAGTTGGTTGACAGCTATCTTTTGAGAGTATGCTTATTGGGAAGTGAGAAGTTAAATTAAAATCAGATGATTGAGGAGAGTTGGTAAAATGAAAAATAAAAAGCTGGTGCTGTTTGATTTGGATGGAACAGTGACTGATCCGGAAGAAGGAATCATCGCTGCCATAAGGTATTCATTAGTTAAGATGGATTTGGTGCCCTTGCCTGATGAACAGTTGAAAAAATTTATCGGACCGCCTTTGAAAGAATCCTTCCAGAAGCATTATTTTTTGTCTGCTGAAAAAAGCGATGAAGCGGTCAAGTTTTACCGTGAATACTACTCAGTGAAAGGGATTTTTGAAAATTATCTTTATTCGGGTATGACTGAAGTCCTCCAAGGATTAGTAGAAAAGGGGCTGACACTTGGGATTGCCACTTCAAAACCTGAAAAATATGCGAAACAAATCATGGAGCATTTCAAGTTGGAAAAATATTTTACCGGAGTGTTCGGCAGTAACATGGACGGCACCCGCTCTAACAAAGCAGAGGTGATTCACTACGCTCTCAAACATTTCCCCTCCATTGCGAAGGAAGCTGCGGTGATGATCGGCGATAGAGAATATGATATCCTAGGTGCAAAGAAAAATGGATTGGAGAGCATCGGTGTATTGTATGGTTTTGGTTCCCGTGATGAATTGGAGCAGGCGGGAGCAACAGTCATCGTGGCTTCCCCTGAGGAAATTTTGAAGGTGCTGACTGATCAATAAAGCAGAAGTTTTATAACTGCTGATTGAATACGTCCATCATTTTAGTTGGTTTGTTCTATTTGTGACGTACTTTTAATGAATTCAACACAAAAAGAACTTTACACAACAGTCCCTCAATATTGGATCAGTTTATAGAGTTTAGGTATAAAATGATTGAGTTAATTGTTAGTGTAAAGCTCTTATGTATAGCTTAGCTCAAACTTATAGCTAATTCAAATAAAGTCCCTTCAAAACGAAGATATTGTGGGATAAAAAGTTTATTTAAAACAGAGATTGCATTTTATGTACACTAAAGTGAGGAACGTTTGCATTCAAATTTTTCTTTGCAGCGTAAATACTTGGTCGGGTCACAGGTTTATTAAAAAAAGCCGGAGCATGTTGCAACTGCTTCCGACTTTTTTATTATGCTCTAAAATTATTGGACTAGCAAATCAGAAACTACGTCCGCCGCCGCTGCCATGGGAACGTCCGCTGCTTGAGGTAAACGAGCCCCCGCCTCCACCGCTTTTGTTGTTATTGGAAGGACGGGGAATGTGCCGGCGTGTGATGCGAACATCAAATAAATCATCTTTTTTCACCGCTAAATTTAAAGTTCCCTGTTCACGATATGGATAGGAGTAACTGCTTTTTTTAAGACGATATCTTGAAGCAATTGTTGCCACGGCAATGCCGGCAGAAGCTACCGCAGTAATAAATGCAATCACAGCTTCCAGGGGACTGATACGTTTCACTTTTTTTAATTTTCCGGCCTCTTTATCGTAAGTATGCCCGCTTGGCATCCCTTGTGCGACATAACTTTTCACAGAATCGACCGCACTTCTGACCGCACCCGGGAAGTCGCCGTTTCTCATGTTGTCTTCGGCTGCATCAAGAACAGAACTGGCTCTCCCATCTGATAAAAGTGCCATGGTTTTACCTGTAGTTACAATATCAAATTGCCGTTCTCCCATATCAATAATAAAAATAAACCCGTCTTTGTGTTCCCCGATGCCGTAATCATTATAGTCATAAAAATCGGCAGCATAGTATTCGATTGCCTGACCATCCGTACTATTTGTGGTCAGGATTACTGCATCCATCTTTGTGTCATCAATAAATTCACGAAGCATTTGTTCTAGGGACAGGGCTTCCTCTTCACTGAAAAGACCGGCATTATCGACGATTATCTGTTTATTCGCTAAAGCAATCGGATTACTCAATGGAAACAAGAAAAAACCAAGCACGCTGAGCAGCAAGAAGGTCAAACGTTTCATATAAGATACCCTCCGATCAGTGCAAGAACGAGCACAACGGCAAAAATAGCAGTTGCGAAAAGGCTGACTTTCTTTTTATCTACTGGCAGCCGCCCACTAGTTTTTCCTGATTCTCCATTCATCGCATAATAATAGAGCTGATCTTGATCGTTGTTTCCCTGGCCGCGATAAGTCAGCACCCACACAGGGAGCAAAACGTATTGGGGCGTTTCTTTGATAGTATGAAAATCCGTATGCTCCTGAAAAATTTGCGTATAACCATTGACGGTATCCTTGAGCAGGGAATGACCGTAATTTTTGAGTTCGCTGCGGACTTCCTCCTGCAAATCTTTATAATTTAAATCCCGTTTGTCGGCTTGGAAGCCCGAGAGATATTTAGACGAGAATTTTTTCGTCTGCAGCAAATTAAAAGGCTGGACAGATTGAATCATCGCCAGTGTTTGATTTTTTCTCAAGGCATTCTTAATGAAATTTTTAAAATTCATCGTTCCTTCCCGGGCAATATTGAAATATTTAGTTTCAGTCATTTCATAATCACCTGCGCGCCAGACGCGGATAGTCGTTCCTCTTGCCCGATAAGAGGCAGACAGTTCACCATCGATCAGCCAGTAAGGGAAATAAACACCGGTGATTTTTTCTATTTGGGCATCATTAAAAAAATCTTTAGGAACGAATTTCTTTTTTCGGCCCCATGCAAGAAATTGCTCCACCGCTTTTTTACGATCTACTGCAAAAGGCAGGATGGCCTCGGGGAGGAAATCGCCGCTCACTCTTCCAGACAAAACCACAGGATTGTGACAGTAATAGCAAAAAGTTGCCGCAGTGGTTTCATCCGTGACGATTTCCGCTCCGCAGCTGGGACAACTGAAAAGTTCCAAAGTTGTGCTCTCTTCTTCGCTGTCGACCTGATCTAATACTTGTTCATCGAAATCAGCTGACGAGTCAACTTCTTCAGAGGCCGTTTCGGATTTGGCTGTCAGTAGTGACGTGAGTGCTTCTTCGCTGAATTCACTCAGACAATACTCGCAATGAAAAAGTTGTTTGGCTGGATCAAATAATAAAGGACCGCCGCAATTTGGACACTTATGTGTTAATACGTCGCTCATGCCATCCCTCCTTGATTTTTAATAGTTTGCTCCTTTATGGAACGGCAGCTATTTCCTGGATTTGTGAATCAGAGGGCAGTCCCCGAAAAAGGTTTGCCGCATTCTGGACAGAATTTGGGCATCGAACCGTGGATAGTAATAATATTTTGACATTCGCTGCACCTCATTTGAATCCCTTTGTCTTGGGTTGCCGGTTTGGCTTCCCCGCATTCTGAGCAAAACTTGCCCGTGTTTTCTGTGCCGTCGTTTGGACAAATCCAAGTATCTCCGGCAGCTGATTGCTGTTTAGCTTGAGCCGCCGCTTGTTCCCTATTAGTTTTGGAAGCTTCACCCATAAAGTTGCCGGCAGCACCCATTCCCATACTCATTCCCATAAAAGCTGTACCGCTGCCGCTGGGATTGGCGCCTGCCTTTTCGATTCCGCTGGCCACAGAGCCTTGAACGAATCCTTCACGAATCGAGGCATCGCTGAGCATAGCACCTTTATTACGCATTTGGATGAGCTGCTTAGAGTCATCGTCATAAGAAATACTGGCCACAGCTGCGGAAACAACTTCAATGCCGCGGCGGTCGCGCCACTCATCATCCAAAGCATCGCTCATATACCGGCTTAACTCTTGGGATTTGGCAACCAGATGACTAATCTGGACACCGGCGACTGACATTTTAGCGATGGATGTTTGTAAGGCTGTTAAAAATTCATCCAAAAATTGTTGCGGTAAATCATCAGTCTCTAAATGTACACTGCCTTTCGAAGCAACTTCTCCGTAAAAAAGAACTGGATCAGTGATTTTGATGGAATAGCTTCCGTGGGCACGCAAAAATAATTCGGCGTTATAAAAATTGTCAAAATAATTTAGAGGTGCTCGAGTGCCAAATTTTATGTCAGTGATTTCTTGCAGGTTGATGTAAACGACCTGCTGGTTTTTAGGAGTGGTGCCGCCATATTTAAAACGGCTGAAGGATTCAGCAATGGACGCACGCAAATCCCCTTGAAACATGGAAGGGGCAGTGTCATTTTTTACTGTATAGTAGCCTTCTTCCGCTGTGAAATCGATGATTTTTCCTCCGTCGATCAGCAGCATCATTGTATTCGGATAAACATGGATAACAGAACCGTCTGTAATCACCCCATCCGTTCGTTTAGTGTTGGAACCATTTCTACGGTTGCGGACGATTTGTACCCCTTTGGTGATTAGTGTTTTACTGGTAAGTCGATCGGGTTCAATAATCTCAAGCCATTGATCGGCCAAAGCACCGGAAACAGAACTTGTAGCGGCTTTAATAATACCCATAGTCGTCACTCCATTCGTTATTTTATGCATTCATTGTACCATATCGTAAAAATCTATTGAATACGTCTTAAGGTGGTTTTTTGTTAAATTATCACGTATAATAATGAGAGGAAAATTTATAGTTGCGTCTCGAAAAAGTTTGAGAACAGCTGTAAAAAAATCAAAATGAATGTACAGGAGAGGAAATCATGGCTTATCAAGCATTGTATCGTGTGTGGCGCTCCCAGAGGTTTTCAGATCTCGTCGGGCAGCAGATGGTGACACAAACACTGAAAAATGCCCTATCTCAGCATAAAACCTCTCATGCTTATCTTTTTACCGGACCGAGAGGCACCGGAAAAACGAGTGCTGCCAAAATTTTTGCCAAAGCAATCAACTGTCCCAATCAAACAGATGGGGAGCCTTGCAACGAGTGTGATATTTGCCGGGAAATCACTGAAGGCCGTCTGAATGATGTGATAGAAATTGATGCGGCAAGTAATAACGGCGTTGACGAGATCCGCGACCTTCGTGAAAAAGTGAAGTATGCCCCTACTCAGGCAACGTATAAAGTTTATATCATAGATGAGGTCCACATGCTGTCTACGGGTGCTTTTAATGCTTTGTTGAAAACACTGGAAGAACCGCCCAAAAATGTTTTATTTATTTTGGCTACGACAGAGCCTCATAAAATTCCTCCGACAATCATTTCCCGCACACAACGTTTTGATTTTAAACGTATCACCACAGAGGACATTGTTCAGCATTTACGACATATATTGTCAGAGATGGGTATTGCCTTTCAAGACCAAAGTTTATATATTATCGGCAGAGCAGCTGAAGGGGGAATGCGGGATGCTTTAAGTCTGCTGGACCAAGCGTTGTCTTTCAGCAACGGGGAATTGACTGACCAAGATGCCTTGCAAGTGACCGGGAGCCTGACCACGGAAATGTTGGATCAGTATATATCATTGTGTGCGGAGGGCAGTGTGGAAGATGCCCTTCAAACAGTACAGGCTATTTTGACGGAAGGTAAAGAAAGCAGCCGGTTTATCGAAGATGTCCTGTTTTACTGCCGTGACCTGCTGATTTACCAGCAGGCGCCACAATTTCTTTTAACCGAACGGGGATTCTTGAGCGATAATTTTAAAACCTTGTCTCAAGAATTGTCTGCTGAAAAAATTTACCGCTACATAGACTTGTTGAGTGATACTCAGCGTCAACTGAAAATGTCTACTCATACAGCGATTTATTTGGAAATAGTTACGGTGAAACTGGCCAATGACAGCACTGCCTCAAAAAATAATGAGGGGCACTCGGCCGTAACCAGTCAGGAAATTACTGAGTTGCAGCAACAAATTGCTATGTTAAAGAATGAAATCAAGGAATGGCAGTCTTCAAGTATCAACAGTGAAGTCAAGCCGCAGCCGGTCAACAGTCCCACTCAAAGCCGTCCTGTGACCCAGTACCGTTTGCCGAAAGAGCAAGTTTATCAAATTCTCCGTGAAGCAACGAGAGAGCACCTGCGTTTGACACAAGATGTTTGGGCGGAGCTGCTGCAGTTTTTGTCTGTCACGCATCGTGCCATGCTCAAGGCAAGTCAACCTGTGGCTGCCAGTGAAAAAGGGGTCGTCATTGCATTTGATTACGAAATAATTTGTCAGCGGGCAGACGATGATATGGAGCTTAAGACAGTGATTGGAGATAGCATTCAACGCCTGCTCCAACTGGAGTTGAATGTGGTCTTTGTTCCTAAAGATTCGTGGAGTGTGCTGCGCCGGGAGTTTTTACAAGCTAATCCGATGGATGACCAAGGGACTGGTCAAACGAACTCAGAGATACAGGATGAAGCAGAGTTGCTTCAAGAAGATCAGGAAAAACAAGTCGTGGATAAAGCCTTGGAATTCTTCGGCAGTGATATAGTCGAAATCGTGAACGACTAAAGGGTTAAATAAAAAATATGATGTTTGAATGACGGGTTCGTTCAAACATCGGCTGGAAAATAGTGAGAGGAAGATGTTAAAAAATGATGCGCGGAATGGGAAACATGCAAGGAATGATGAAGCAAGTTCAGAAAATGCAAAAAGAAATGGAAGCCGCTCAAGCAGCTTTAGAAAAAAAAGAATTCACCGGCTCAGCAGCCAATGATTTGGTGAAAGTTGTTTTTAACGGCAAAAGAGAGATGCTGGATTTAAGCATTCAACCAGAAGTTATTGACCCGGATGACCCGGAGATGTTACAGGATTTGGTGCTGACAGCAGTCAATCATGCCTTGACACAAATCGCAGATGAAACTGAAGCAACCATGGGGCAATATACTAAAGGGCTGCCGGGATTCTAGTGCTAAAAGAGCAGGAGGGGAACTTCCTGTTTTTTTAAGATGTGCCAAATTTTTAATGAAAAGAGGATCAATATGTATTATCCAGCACCGATTGCAAAATTAATAGAAAGCTATATGAAATTACCGGGGATAGGTGCTAAGACCGCAGCAAGACTGGCTTTTTTTACACTGGACATGCGGGAAGAAGACGTGAATGAATTTGCTAAAGCTTTGATCAGCGTCAAAAGAGACCTGCATTTTTGTGTGGTTTGCGGTAACATTGCCGAAAGTGAGACTTGTACGATTTGTCAGGATACTTCAAGGGATAAAAGTCAAGTGCTGGTAGTGGAGGAGCCTAAGGATGTTATCTCCATGGAAAAAATGCGTGAATACAAGGGGCAATACCATGTGCTGCACGGTGTGATCTCCCCTATGGACGGCACCGGACCGGACGACATCAACATCACATCATTGATTCAGCGGCTGCGTAATGATGAAATAAAAGAGGTCATCATTGCGACAAATGCAACAACTGAAGGTGAAGCAACGGCCATGTATCTATCCAGATTAATCAAACCGGCAGGAATCAAAGTGACACGACTTGCCCATGGTTTGTCTGTGGGCAGTGATATCGAATACGCAGATGAGATCACCCTTTTAAAGGCAGTGGAAGGCCGCCGGGAGATGTGAATTCCGTGGACATAATCGGAGTAATCAAGTAAAATAAAGGAATAAATGAGCTGAGGAAACTTCTATTCTTGGCGATTTATTATTTGAAACAGCAGAAATGAAATCGTGAAGAAAAAGGAGCGGAAATATTTTGACAGGTGTGTTTGTAACAGTTGAAGGACCGGATGGCGCAGGGAAAACCAGTGTCATTAGAAAGTTGGAGCGTTTGTTGAAGAAAAATCTTCAAGTGGACTTGGTCGTCACGCGAGAGCCGGGGGGCATACCGATCGCCGAAAAAATTCGCCAAATTATTTTAGATCCAAAGAATATGGAGATGGATGAGCGGACGGAAGCACTGCTGTATGCGGCTGCCAGACGACAACATCTAATCGAGAAAATATTGCCTGCCCTTGAAAAAAATAAATTTGTTTTGTGCGACCGTTTTGTTGACAGCTCTCTTGCTTATCAGGGAGCAGGACGCAAAATCGGAGTTGATGCCGTGGCGTCAATCAATCAATTTGCGACAGAAGGGTTGACGCCTGATTTGACATTGTATCTGGATGTCGATGCGGAAACAGGCTTGCAGAGAATCCAGAAAGGACGTACACGGGCGGAATTAGATCGTTTGGATCAGGAAAGTACAGTGTTCCACCAAAGAGTACAGCACGAATACTTAAAATTAGCTGAGCAGTTTCCCGAGAGAATCGTGACGATCAATGCCCGTAAAGAGTTGGATCAGGTAGTAACAGCCTGTTATCAGGTGCTGCAACAAAGATATGCAGATAAGTTTCATTTATAATAGAAAGGCGGAATGACGATGAAGCTGATATTAGCCATTGTTCAAGATAAGGATAGTCAAAGGTTGTCCAATAAATTTATCGATGCAAATGTCAGGGCAACAAAGCTGTCAACCACAGGCGGTTTTCTCAAATCAGGGAACACGACGTTTATTGTGGGGATTGAGGACGAACGGGTAGATGAAGTGCTGATGATTATCAAGGATACCTGCGAGTCTAGAGAACAATACTTGACTGCGCCGATCAATCTGGATACATCCATCGACTCGTACATGGGACGTCCTATCGAAGTGCAAGTAGGCGGGGCGACGGTCTTTGTCATGCCGGTAGAAAGTTTTCATCGTTACTGATCATGTCTATTCAAGAAAAACAACCAAGAATTTGGGAAATGCTCAAAAAGAGTATCGAAAAAAAGCAGCTGGTTCATGCCCTTCTATTTGAAGGGGAAAAAGGGACCGGAAAAAAAGAGATGGCAAAATGGCTGGCACAATCATACTTTTGTCAGAATGGCCCGCTGGCTTGCGGTCATTGCCGCAATTGTCAGAGGATACTGGCAGAGGAACATCCGGACGTTCATTTTTTACAGCCGGACGGTCAGAGTATCAAAATTGATCAAGTCGCGGCAGTTAAAACCTATTTAGGGAAGAGCGGGTTAGAACAATCCAAGCAGTTTTTGCTGGTGGAACAGGCGGAGAAAATGACTCCCCAGTCTGCCAACAGTTTATTAAAATTTATTGAGGAGCCTACAGGGCAGTTGCAAATTGTTTTTCTTACGGAAAACAAAGAACAAATTTTGCCCACTATTCAGTCGAGATGTCAAATTCTGCATTTTACTCCCTTTTCAGCAGTGGTATTGCAGAATTCACTGACAGAAGAAGGGGTTCCGCCCCTGATGGCAAAGTTACTGTCGGAATTAACCAATGATTTAGACAGAGCTTTGACATTGTATCAAGATCAATGGTTTAATGAATTAAAAGAGTCCATGGACAAATGGGTGCAGTATCTGGTCAAGAAAGATCTTTATGCATTTGTCTTTGTTCAACAGTCATTGGTAAAAATATGTAAAGATAAAAAGCAGCAGGAAATGTTGTATGATCTGCTGATTGCTTATTTTCATCAGCTATTGACGGATTCTGACACACAGCCATTTAAGGGGATTGAGAAGTGGCATAAGGAGGAATTGTCAGAAGCTTTGGCGGCAGTTTTGTCTTGCCAAGGGAAATGGCACGCTAACGTTGCCTTTCAAGCCACGTTAGAGCAATTGGTGATTAAAATCGTAGGTAAATGAGGTGAAGATAAATGGCGAGAGTAGTCGGATTGAGATTTAAACCAGCCGGACAAATTTACTATTTTTTAGCTCAAAAAAATAGTGATTATCAGTTCAATCAGCGAATCTTAGTGGAAACGGAGCAAAGCAAACAGTTGGCTTACGTGGCAATTCCAAGTAAAGAGATAGCAAAAGAGGATTTGCCGGAAGGTCTGAAGCCGGTGATTCGCGTGGCAACTGAAAGGGACTTGCACCAAGAGGAATCAAACGTTCAAGATGCTAAAGATGCTTTCGGTATCACAAGAAAAAAAATCGAGGAGCACGGACTGGAAATGAAATTGGTCCATGTGGAGTATTCTTTCGACCGGGCAAAGATGGTTTTTCAATTTACTGCCGGAGGACGGGTTGATTTTCGCGAGCTGGTTCGTGATTTGGCTTCTGTTTTCAAGACTCGGATCGAACTCAGGCAGATTGGTGTAAGAGATGAAGCGAAAATTTTAGGGGGGATCGGTCCTTGCGGCCGTCAGCTATGCTGTTCCACTTTTTTAGGTGATTTTATGCCTGTCTCGATCAAGATGGCTAAGGATCAGAATCTATCATTGAACCAGACAAAAATTTCGGGACTTTGCGGCCGGCTGATGTGCTGTTTGAAATACGAAAATGATTTATATGAAGAAGCGAAAAGAGAGTTGCCGGATTTTGGTGATGAAGTAGAGACACCTGAAGGCAAGGGCAAAGTTGTGGGACTGAACTTATTGGACCGCATAGTAAAAGTCAGGTTGTTTCACCAGGAAATCGCGATAAATTTTGACCATGATGAAATAAAAGTACTTAAAACCAAAGGAAGATCTTGATGGATAAACGAATGCTGCATGACGAGTTTTCAAATTTTGAAAATGATCTTAAACAGATGATGTTGCGCTTGAGTGAAATGAAAACATCTTTGGATATCATTATTGAAGAAAATGTCCGTTTAGAAATGGAAAATAAGCATCTTCGTGAGCGATTACTTCAGTTGGAACGAGAACAAGTCGAACTGACAGATGAAAAACACGGACTATCAAAATCTCGTATGAATTTAGAGAATATCTATGAAGAAGGGTTTCATGTCTGCAACATATATTACGGCACGCGTAGAGAAAACGATGAAGAGTGTGCCTTTTGTTTAGATGTTATTTATGGAGAAAGAAAATAGAGTTGAGATAAATTGTTATTTATCTCAACTTTTTTAATCATGATTAGGTAAAGTGAGGAGAAGTCATTGAATCGTCAAAAAAGCTACAAGGATCACTCAGCGAAAGGGATATTGTATTTAGTTCCCACGCCCATCGGTAATTTGGAGGACATCAGTTTCCGGGCATTGAAGGTCTTGAAAGAAGTGGATTGGATTGCCAGTGAGGACACGAGAAACACGCAGAAACTTCTAAATTATTTCGACATCTCAACGAATCAGGTCAGCTTTCATGAACACAACACCCAAAAAAGAATTCCAGAATTTTTAAAGAAATTGGAAAATGGCGAGTCCATCGCCCAAGTCAGCGATGCCGGCATGCCATCTATCAGCGATCCGGGAAATGAGTTGGTTCAAGCCTGTATCCATCAAAATATTCCGGTGATTTCCTTGCCTGGAGCAACAGCTGGAGTGACTGCGCTGATTGCGTCCGGTCTTTCAGCGGAGAAGTTTACCTTTATTGGTTTTCTGCCGAGAAAGAAAGCAGAACAAAAAAAATATTTAAAAGAGCTGGCCGCTCGAGAAGAAACGTTGATTGTTTATGAATCTCCTTACCGGATCAAAAACACATTGAAAAACATGTCAGATATTTATCCTCAAGATCACCCGGTGGTTTTATGCCGGGAGCTGACTAAGATTCACGAAGAATATATCCGGGGGACATTATCAGAATTGCTGGAATTGGCGGAACAAGAGGAGTTCAAAGGGGAGTGCTGTCTTTTGATCGGCGGGAATGTTCTAGAAAAAAATGAGGACTCTTTAGCGATGATGGAGGCTTTGAGTATCAAAGCCCATGTGGAATTGCTGGAGGAGAAGCATAACATGAGTTCAAAAGAGGCAATTAAGGAAGTGGCGAAACTTAGGGGGATAAAAAAACAAGAAGTTTATAAAGAATATCATAACATTTAATCGAAATCGTCTTGTTGAATGGTCGTTTTTTTGGAGACCGTATTTTTAAAGATACATTACTTTAACCAATAGACTGTGTTATAATATGTACTATAAGATAGTATTTTATCATGCACTGATTTAATAATGGTGGGGATAATATTCCTTTTGTTTTTGATCATCTTTTGTAAGAAATCGATGTTCATTTAACGATAGAAATGCTTGTTATGGCGTATCTTATTACGACGAGATTGGGCAGGAAAGAATAGTCAGCGGACAGATTAGTTTTAATTTTTTTCAGGTACGTTATTTTTTGGGTGCCGGTAATTGACACACAGTTTTTAAAATAAGAAGAACAAGTTAGAGGTGTTTGTAAACGTTGTCTTAATGAAGCGGTCGTGGAAGACACTAAGGGAAAATCAAAGAAATAAATCGTTAACGCTGCTAGATAATTTATCAGTAAGTTTAAAAAATTTAATGGAAGCAAATCGGTACTTTTAGTACAAGTGAGGAGGATGACTCGTGGGGCAAAAAAAGAAGAACTTATGTTTTAAATGCATTTATACATGTTTGGGAGTAGGGACTCTCTTGTTTTCATCAGTGGTACCAGCTGTCGGCTCTGTTGTGCTTGCTGCAGAGAATACTCTCTCGGAGTCAGATACTCAGGTGCTGGCCGACGGTGGCGGAGCAACAGAAAATAATATCCCAGACGGACAAGGGGAAACATCAGAGGAAGCCCTGCCCCAGGATTCGGAGGAGATATCAGAACCAAGCACTGAACCTTCTTCTGATATTGAAACTGAGCCTGAAGAGACAGAGGATACGGGGAATTCGAGCAGTGATACCGGCAGTTCTGAGAGCTCTGGCGACCCCGGCAGTACAGAGGACTCCAGCAGCTCCAACACGGACAGCTCTGATTCAGGTACCAGTTCCAGTTCAACTACTGGTGGCAGTACTAGTCAAAGCACTGATGTGAGCGGGAAAGGAACATCTGCTTCAGATACTGGTGAGAGAAAAGGAGAGAAAGATAACGGCAAATCTATTGATAAAGAAGGCGTCATTACTTTCGGAAAAAATCAGACAACCCAGTCATTTATTCAAGAAATAGGTAAAGAAGCTATGGTTATAGCTGATGAATACGACTTATATGCATCAGTGATGATTGCTCAGGCAATATTGGAGAGTGCTTCAGGGAATAGTGCCTTGGCACAGCCGCCCAATCACAATCTCTTTGGTATCAAAGGAACGTTTAGAGGCAGGGGTGTTGAAATGTCAACACTTGAAGATAACGGCAAAGGTGCTATGTTTACGATAAAAGCTACTTTTAGAAAATACCCGTCTTACAAAGAATCCTTGGAAGACTATGCCAAGCTGTTGAATACCAGTTTTTATTCAGGTGTGCGTAAGAGTAATGCAGATTCTTATAAAGAAGCGACTGCTTTTTTAACAGGCAGATATGCGACAGACACGCTGTATAATCAAAAATTAAACGGTTTGATCTCTGCATATAATCTCCAAAAATATGATAATGCACAAAAAATAGTCAGAAAAATACGTGTCACACGCCATAAAATTAAGGGTGATGAAACGCTGTGGGATATTTCGAAGTTATACGGAACGACCATAAGTAAACTTAAAGAATTAAATGACATCGAAGTTCAAAGAGACCTAGCAGAAGATGAATGGATCGTTGTTAGTCGGGAAAGAATCCAGGAAGGGAAAACGGATGATTCTGTTGAAAAAAACAGAGCGGACAGCAAAAAAGAAAAGCTGAACGATAAAGATGAAAGAAAGCGCCAGCAGGAATTGGCTTTGCTGAAGGCTCGTCAAGTGGCTTATTCTATGACACGTGCATTGCCTACCAGTTTCTCCAATGACAAGGTCGTCAAATTAAGCAGTCCCCATGCTGAGGGAGCAAAAACATACCGGGTCAAAGACGGAGACACCCTTTTGTCAATCGCCGAACAAACAGAGATTCCCGTCAAGGAACTCGTTGAGTGGAATGATTTGGAAAATAGTGTGCTGATTAAAGGTCAAGTTTTAGTCGTTGAAAATCCTTATACCCCGCTGGAATAAGAAGAATGAAAACGGGTGGGTTGATTATTAAGAAATAGGCGTTTTTAGTTAAATAGGACGACAAAAGCAACGCATCAGATGTTTGATAAATAACGGCTCTTTGTCAAATAGGACTGATGAGTAAAAATTAGTTTGGAACTAAGTAGAAGTGAACACTTCTGCTTGGTTCCTTTTTCCGTTATTTTATTTGTATTAAACCATTCATCATAAAAATTCTGATTCTCATGTTACGAAATGATTTAAAGCCGTAGGACACTCGCTTTAGTGTTTTAATATGGGTATTCTTGGCTTCCAATTTACCATTGGAATACGGGTAAATAAGAGCATTAGTGATGCCTACTTCATACTTTAATAGATTTTGTACTTTCTGTTTAAACTCTTTATCAAGATGTTCCGGCAAGTCTTCCAAGTGTTTGAAAAATAAGGCGACATCTTTGCTCCTAAAAGCGTTCAACAAGTTGTGAAAACAGTGATAGGTATCGTGAAGCCTTTGCGAGTAAGAGAGCAGTCGGTCAATCACCATTCCCTCCGTGAGGAGAGGATATTTAGGAGATCTAAAGCTTCGCCAACTACGATAATTGGTCCAATCAATGTTTTGATAATCCTTTAATAGCAATTTCCAGTTAGTTTTGATTTTTTGGGCTTCATAGAGGTGCCCTTGTTTCCTTAATCGCTTGACTTCCTTCACTCTGAAGTCATTAAACGCAGTATTGATATGTTTAACAATATGAAAACGATCAATGACGATTTTAGCTTGTTTGAAACAGGTTTTCGTTAGCTTAAAATAAGCCGCATTCATGTCTGTGACGAGAAAGTCTACTTGATTTAATGCTTCTTGAGGATAACGGTTAAAGTGCTTTTCTAACTTGTTGTGTTGTCGACTCGGTAAAATATCCACAAGTTTCCCAGAGTCACCATCGGCACAAATAAACGTCATCTTATCTTCCCGCGTCGCATGAGACCGGAATTCATCAACCATTAGGACAGTGGGTAAAGCAGCTTTTACTTGGCTGTTAGGCACGTAGGCTTCTAGACTTCGAAGAAGTCTGATCACTGTCGTGATAGACACATGACAGAGTTTGGCAATGAGGGTATACGAGATTTTCTCCTTTAAAAGATCTAAAATTTTAAACTTGATGTGCTCTGAAATAAAACAATTTTCTTTAACAAAGTAAGGACTAGCGGTGGTGTATGAGTGACAATTGCGACAAAAATACTTCTGCTTTTTTAACTTCATCACGGTGGGCATATGATGATAGTCCTCCAACCGAATCATAGAAGATTTAGTCCCATTTTTAACGACCCTATACTTCCCCTCATGGTCCATAGGACTTGAACCGCATACTTGGCAAACTTTAGGAGCGGGTAAATAATCAGCTTCAATAATCAGTGTTTGCTTGTCTTGGTAGGCTTCTTTAGAAACAGCTAAAATAGTTAGATCAGGGTCTATAATTCTTAGTAGTTTTTTGATATCATGTGTCATAGCATATAGTTCTCCTTACTGTTTAGGTTAGACGCTTTAATAGTAACAGAAGAACTATATGTTTTTTTATTTAATACAAAAAAATGGGATTGATGAATCAATTTTTGATTCATCAGTCCCATAAATTATAGAGCCTAAATAACATCTGATGCGTTGCTTTTTTTAAATTTTCAAGTTTAGACTTCAGCAAATTGTGCATGGTAGAGTTGATAGTAATAGCCGTTTTTGTCTAATAATAAATCCTCATGAGTACCGATTTCCACCACTTGACCGTCACTCATCACTAAGATTCGATCAGCTTCTTTAATAGTTGAGAGTCTGTGTGCGATAACAAAACTGGTTTTTCCAATCATCATTTTTAAAAAAGCTTCTTGAATGGAGAGCTCTGTCAGTGAATCCACTGAACTTGTGGCTTCATCTAAAATCAACATAGGCGGATTAGCAATCATGGTCCGAGCGATTGTCAACAATTGCCGCTGTCCCTCAGAAATACTGATGCCGTTATTTCCTATAAGGGTATCATATTTTTGTGGTAAATTTTCGATGAAGCGGTCAATCTTAGCTGATTTTGCTGCACTTATGATTTGTTCTTCTGTGGCTTCGGTGTTGCCGAAAGTTAAATTTTCCCTGATGGTCCCGTCAAATAACCAAGTATCCTGCAAAACCATACCAAAGGAACGACGCACTGATTCCCTCCGATAGTGGTCAATAGGACAACCATCTAATAAAATATCTCCTCCGTCGATGTCGTAAAACCTCATCAATAGATTTACTAAAGTAGACTTTCCAGCGCCGGTTTTTCCAACAATGGCTATTGTTTCGCCTGGCGCAACTTTTAAAGAAAAGTTTTGAATGAGTGGCTGTTTTTTTCGATAAGAGAAGTCAACATGGCGAAACTCGATTTCTCCATTAATTTTTTCCGGGACACTAGGCAGATGACTGTCATCTGGTTCATTTTTTTGAGTCATAATTCTGAAAACTCTTGTCAGACCAGCCAAGGCGGATTGAATCTGTGGCGTGATACCCGATAGTTCAATGAATGGTTTGGTAAACTGACTGGAGTAAATAATAAAACTGCTCAAAATCCCCACAGTTAAGGATGGGTGGCCGCTCAAAATCAAGTAGCCTCCAACAAATCCGATGGAAAGATAAGCAAGATGGTCAATGAACCGTGACAAGGGGTTTGTCAGAGACGAAACAAATTGTGCTTTTTGACCTACGTTGTAAAGTTCCTCGTTTCGTCTGTCAAATTCATTCATGCTCACTTGCTCGTATTGAAATGCTTTGACCAGTTTTTGATTTCCCACGATTTCAGTCACATAGTTTGAAATATTCCCCACGATTTCCTGTTGTTCTAAAAATCTTTTCTGACTGGTTTGAGCGATGATCCATGTGACTAAAAACATAAAAGGAGTCGTCAGCAAAACCACAAGTGTCAGGGAAACGTTCAATTTCAGCATAGTAATCAGCGAAATAATCACGATGGTCATGCCGGAAAATAAATTATTAAAAATCGAAATCATTGCTTCAGCCACATAGTCTAAGTCATTGGTAAAACGGCTGGTGATGTCCCCAATGGATTGGCTGTCGAAAAAACGAATAGGCAAATGATTGAGTTTATCAAAGGTGTCCTTTCGTATCTTATCCACAACTTGATAACTGATGTGATTGGCAATTCTTTGGATCAGCCATTGGGTCAATGAAGCTGATAAAATAGCTAGTGCAAAATAAGCTAGCACATGATAGAGTTCCGTAAACAGCACATGGTTTTTTCCAAGCATGTGGTCAATAGATTTTCCTGTCAAGTAGGTCATCAGAACAGAACTTCCCCCACCGATGATGCCGAATAAAAAAGCAGAAAGTAACAGCCATTTATACGGAAGCAAGTAAAGGGAAAATTTTTTAAGAGTCCACTGGTTGTTCATTTACTTCACCTCCGTCGATTGATTTTCTTGAGACGCCGCAATTTTTTGATAGGCGGTACATGTTTGTATCAGTTCGCGATGGGTGCCTTGTCCGGCGATTTTGCCATTATCAAGCACTAAAATATGATCTGCTTGTCGGATGGAACTGATTCTTTGAGAAACAATCAGACTTGTGGTCTGAGGCAGTTCAGTTTTTAACTGTTTTCTCAAGGCCAGATCAGTACGGTAATCCAAAGCGCTTAGAGAGTCGTCCAAAATCAATACGTCAGGCCGATTGACTACTGCACGGGCGATGGCTAGACGCTGTTTTTGCCCTCCTGAAAAATTTTCCCCGCCTTCAACTACCGGGCTATTCAAACCTTCTTTCAATTCTTTGACAAACTCTTCCGCCTGAGCGATTTTTAAAGCTTGCCAAGCTTCTTCCTCTGTGGCATCATGTTTTCCCCATTGGAGATTACTGAGGATGGTTCCTGAAATCAACACATCTTTTTGCGGTACCAGCCTTATTTTTCCTCTTAATTCAGAAACAGGATAATCTGCGATTTTTTTGCCAAAAAGACAAATATCTCCTTCTGTGTGATCATAAAATCTGAGAAGCAATTGAATAAGTGAAGACTTGCCGCTGCCGGTCGGTCCGATAACACCCAAAGTTTGTCCTTTGCCCCATTCGAAAGTGATATTTTCCAATGTCCAGCCATTTTGCCGAGGATATTTGAATGAGACATTTTGAAAGATGATTTTATCTTCGCTTGCATGGTCTGCCTTCTGCACGTGCGTTCCGGAAAAGTCGGTCAGCGTTTCTTTTGTCTCTAAGAGCTCATTGATTCGGTGAGCTGAGGTAGCGGCACGGGTAAAGATTACGACCAAATTTGATACGATAATAAGTGCCAGCAGCATCTGCATCAAGTAATTGACGAGAGCGACGACTTCCCCTTGATTGAGAGAACCGATATTCACAGCATCTCCGCTGATATACAGCAGAAGAATAGTGGCGAAATTCATGATGAGAATCGTCAGGGGATTGAGCAAAGTAGAGAGATTAGCAGCTTTCAAACTATTTTTTGCTAAGGACTCACTGGTGTGATTGATTTTTTCTGACTGTGCCTTCTCTCTGACGAAGGCGCGGATCACGCGGATACCTGCCAGATTTTCTTGGATATTCCGGGTCAGCTGATCCATTTTTTTCTGGACTTTGCGGAACAGAGGGACTGTGCGCTTGATCAAGAAGACCAAAATAAAAAAGAAAATGGGCAGCACGACGGCGAAAATAATTGCGATGCCGGAATGGATGTAGAATGCCATAATCACGGAGCCGATACTTAAGAAAGGTGCTCTTATGACCAGTCGAATCAGCATAGCCAAAGCAAGTTGTAGTTGATTGACGTCATTTGTGATTCGTGTAACCAGCGTATCCGTGCCAAAAAAATCTAATTCGGCATGGGCAAACTGATTAATCTTTTTGAATACTACTCGGCGTAATTCGGTCCCAAATCCTTGGGAAGCGATCGAAGCATAATACTGGCAAATCATGACACAGGCTAAACCGATACAAGACATCAAAAACATTTTTCCTGCTGTTTGCCAAACATAAGTGAGATTGTTTTGGCGAATCCCTTGGTCGATTAATTTTGCCATGTATAAGGGCAAGACTAATTCAAAGATGGCTTCCAGTAATTTGAAAAATGGTCCTAATAAAATTTCTTTTTTATATTTTTTTGAATATTTCAATAATCGAAACATGTTTTCTTCCCCCAAAAATTAAAGCTACCTCTTATTGTACGACAACAGATTTTGATTTCAAGGATAGAAATAAACACAGGAGGAAATTCATGAAAAGGATCACTGTTTATGTTACCCTTAAAGCAGAAAGAGTCCGAGTTATTGCTGAATTTAAAAAGAGTGTGGCAGAGAATGTTAATGTGGAAACAAGAGATGCAGATGATATTTGCTGATTTGAAAATAACGTGAGAGATGGTTTGCTTTCCATGGGAGTTTGATTTTTGTCTGTCAATCATAAGTTCTAAGATACCGTTGCGAACGTCATCCATAAGATTTCAGGGCAACATCTGCTTTGGGGAGGGCTTATTTCCGAAACGCTGTTATGACTAAAAATATAGGGTTTGGTTCCGGTTGTTTTTAAGCTGATGCATCAAGGGTAATATTTAGTAAAAATAAAGAAGGAGACTTTAAAAATGAAAAACACAGTTGATTTAGACAAGCTGAGTCGTGACGTCAAGTTTTTGACGGAAGATGTGATTGAAAAATCAAATATCAAGGCAGAAGAGTTACTAGTGCTGGGGTGCAGCAGCAGTGAAGTTATTGGCGGCGTCATCGGGAAAAATTCCAGCTTAGAGGTGGGAGAAGTAATCGTCAAAGCCATGCTGGAAGTTTTGCAAAACTATCGAATTCATTTTGCTGTCCAGGGGTGCGAACACATCAATCGGGCCCTTGTAGTGGAACGGTCGGTCATGGAAGCCGAAAAATTTGAAGAGGTAGCGGTAATCCCGGCTGTCCATGCTGGCGGTTCCTGTTCCGTGGCGGCGTTCAAATTATTTAATGATCCCGTCGAAGTGGAACATATTGTAGCAAAAGCCGGCATAGACATTGGAGATACGGCCATAGGGATGCATATCAAGCATGTGGCGGTACCGATCCGGCCAAAAGAAAAATTTCTAGGTGAAGCCCATGTCACTGCCCTAGGCTCAAGGCCAAAATTAATCGGCGGCGCTCGCGCGGTGTATCAGTAAAAGGTTTGGGCATTTGACATTGCTGCGAGATTATCGTAAGATGGTGGCTATAAGCTTATACTATAGTGTGGTTGCTTAAAAGGGAGTAGAAATAATCTGTCGCTTTTAAGTCATCATGATGAGCAAACAAGAATGATTTTAAAAATATTTTTGTTTAAGTGGAAACACTGGCCTCCATCTTTTTTGAGGAGGAACTCTCTATAACTATAGGTGAAGCTTTAGTGGACATCAGTTTCAGGATATTCCTGTCAAACAATGACCATTGAAGCTTATTTTATATGACCAAGGAGGAAACAAGAAATGGCAGTAGTATTACATGCAGAGGAAAGAGCATTGCGTCCGCGTTCTATCCGCAAACAATTAAGAACAGCTGGAAGAGTTCCCGGAGTAGTTTATGGGAATAAAATGGAGAACACAGCAATCTCCGTTGACGGACCAGCCTTATCAAAGGCACTTAGAGAAAACGGTGTGAACGCTGTTTACTATGTAGAGCTGAACGGAGAAAAAATCCCGACATTGCTTCACAGAACACAAACAGACACATTTACTAACGAATGGGTTCACGCAGAGTTCTTGGCTGTTGATATGAGCGAAGAACAAGAAGTTGAAGCTGAAATCGTTCTAGTAGGTATGCCAGTCGGTGTTAAAGAAGGCGGCGTGTTGACTCAAACGTTGTATGCTGCAACAGTTTCAGCAACACCAGACAAATTGCCTGAAAGTATTGAAGTGAATGTGGAAGACATGACAATCGGTTCATCTATTTCAGTGGCTGATATTCCGAAACATGCTGATTTCACAATCATCACTGATCCTGAAGAGCAAGTTGCTTCAGTGGTAGAAATGGCTGTCGAAGAAGAGCCTGCTGATGACGAAGTGGTAGCAGAACCAGAAGTAATCACAGAAAAAGAAGTAGAAGAATAATTTTTATTTTTGTTTCCCTGTTGACGTATGAACGTTGACAGGGATTTTTTTGTCGGTGAATTGCAGATTAATGGGAAAGATTCCCTTTTTTGCGTGAAAATTATTTTGCCAACCTACCTGATATATTTAAATTTTATAAATTTATTTAACAAATATATAAAACACCTATTGATTTTATATAAGACGTATTATATAGTATAAGAGCAGGTTTAATACATCTTAAATAAAGGCGGCGATGAATTTGGATAAAAAGGTATATCAGTTTTCTGAGGGAAATGCTGGAATGAAACCGTTGTTAGGCGGAAAAGGGGCAAACTTAGCGGAAATGGTAAAACTGGGACTGCCAGTTCCGGGAGGATTTACCATTACTACGGAAGCATGTATGGCGTATTTAGCTCATGATCACAGTTTGGGAGAGGAATTAAAGGAGCAGATTTTGACTGCTTTAAAACAAATAGAATCTTCCAGCGGTAAAAAATTTGATGACGCTGAAAAACCTTTGTTGGTATCGGTGCGAAGCGGATCAGTGTTTTCCATGCCGGGGATGATGGATACGATCTTAAACTTGGGATTGAATGACAAGACTGTAGAAGCTTTAGCAAAACAGACTCAGAATGAACGCTTCGCTTATGACTGCTACCGACGTTTATTGCAGATGTTTGGTGAGGTGGTTTTCGGAATCGAGAGTCAACGTTTCGAACAATATTTGACCCATGTGAAAGAAAAAAATAATTATCCTTCTGATAATGGGTTAACTGCAGAAGATTTAAAAGAGATAGTCAAAGTTTTTAAAGAAATTTATTTGGAAGCAGTTAAAAAAGAATTCCCGCAAAATCCTGCCGACCAGTTGTTCATGGCGGTGGAAGCAGTTTTTCATTCTTGGAATAATCATCGGGCACAAGTCTATCGTCGTCTTCATGGAATTGCAGATGACTTGGGAACAGCGGTGAACATCCAAGCAATGGTTTTTGGCAACAGCGGTGAAACAAGCGGTACGGGTGTGGCGTTTACCAGAAATCCAGCAACAGGGGACAATCATATTTTTGGAGAATATCTCATCAATGCGCAAGGCGAAGATGTTGTCGCCGGCATCAGGACACCAGAGACGATTGATACGTTGGCTGAAAAAATGCCTAAAGTCTATGAGGAATTTATGAGAATCGCTAATTTACTGGAAAATCATTATCAAGATATGCAAGATATAGAGTTTACTATTGAAGACGAGCAATTATTCGTTTTACAAACCCGGAGCGGAAAGAGGACTGCTCGGGCAGCTTTTCAAATCGCTCATGATTTAAAAGAAGAAGGCGTAATTACCAAGGAACAGGCTCTTATGCATCTGAAACCTGAAATGATTGACCAGCTTCTTCATCCTGTTTTTTCTAAGGAAGTCATAGAAACAGCTCAAGTGGTGTCTACAGGCTTGCCTGCCAGCCCAGGGGCGGCTACCGGTCGGGTAGTTTTTGATGCGGTTCAGGCGAAAAAGTATGTGGAAGCTGGCGATGAGGTGATTTTAGTCAGACAGGAAACATCTCCTGAAGACGTGGAAGGCATGTCAGTCAGTAACGCAGTCGTTACCAGCTGCGGCGGTATGACCTCTCATGCGGCAGTCGTTGCCCGGGGGATGGGAATCTGCTGTGTAGTCGCTTGTACGAACCTAACAGTCAACGAAGCTGCCCGTTCGATTATTTTTGACGGGGGAATTGTTGAAGAAGGAGACTATATTTCAGTTGACGGCAGTCAGGGGAAAGTATTTTTAGGGAAATTGGAGATGGAAAAAACAGAGGAGAGTTCCGTCTTTAAAAAAGTAATGTCTTGGGCCGATGAAGTTGCGGATTTGAAAGTCCGGGTCAATGCTGAAACACCGAAAGATTTAGAAACCGCCTTTGCATTTGGTGCTCAAGGTGTAGGATTGACGCGTACGGAGCACATGTTCTTTGAAGGTAACCGTCTGATGGAAATGCGTCGTTTGATTTTGGCTGGAAGCAGCAGTCAGCGGCAAGCGCCTTTGAAAAAATTACTGGAAATTCAAATTGAAGATTTTACAAACATTTTCAACATCACACAAGAAAAAGATATTGTTATCCGTCTGCTGGATCCTCCTCTACATGAGTTTTTACCTCATGGAAAAGAAGAAATCAGACAATTAGCTGGAGAGTTGGGATTGACTGAGGCTTTTCTGGAGAAAAGGGTCAGCAGTTTGATCGAGACCAACCCAATGTTGGGGCATCGCGGATGCCGCTTAGGCGTGACCTTCCCGGAAATCTATGAGATGCAAGTGGAAGCAATCATCAAAAGTGCTTGCGGCTTAGTCAAAAAAGGAATAAAAGTGGCACCTGAAATCATGATTCCATTAGTCGGAGTGAAAAACGAGCTGACTATTCTAAAAGAGTTATTGATTGAAGTGGCTGACAAAATCATCGCTGAAGAAAATATTCCTGTTGACTACACGATAGGAACGATGATCGAGATTCCACGGGCATGTTTTATTGCGGATCAATTAGCCGAGGAAGCTGAATTCTTCAGTTTTGGCACCAATGACTTGACACAATTGACTTACGGTTATTCACGGGATGATGCCGGCAAATTTATTACCACCTATCAGCAAAAGAAACTGCTCCCGGCAGATCCTTTCCAAAAATTGGATGTTGAAGGGGTTGGACAACTGATTGAGATTGCTGTTGAACGTGGACGACAAACAAAACCTGATTTGAAAATCGGAGTGTGCGGTGAAGTTGGCGGAGATCCGTCTTCGATTGCATTCTTCCAAAAATTAGGTTTGCATTATGTGTCATGCTCGCCTTATCGTGTACCGATTGCCCGTTTAGCAGTGGGGCAGGCAGCTATCTTAAAATAATTTAATCATGGCACAGGAAAAAATCGCGGGACATTTTTAAGTTTCATAGATGTCCCGTGATTTTTTTATCCGTAAATTCAGAGAAAACTGACAAAGCAAATTTAGACAATGAGGAGCGACACAGCCGCGAGTATAAATCTAGGAAGATACGAGAAATTTTATCTTTGATGCTGGCATGCACAACTTGAATCTACAGGAGATAAACAAGGTATTTTAATGAATCAAAGGGAAATGTTAGGATTTTATTAGAATTTCAATCTGCCTATTAAGTTGTGTTGTGTTTTATTAGAACGTCATATATAATAAAATTAATATGAATAGGACGAGGTAATGAGAATGGAACTAACAACAAGACAAAAAGAAATAATCAAAATCGTCCGTGAAAATGAGCCGATCAGTGGAGACAATATTGCTAAAAGGTTAGGGTTGACAAAACCTACTCTGAGGAGTGATTTATCTTTATTGACAATGACGGGAATCTTAGATGCCCGGCCTAAAGTGGGCTATATTTATTCCGGACAAACAATTGAGCCTTTATTATTTGAGGAGCTGTATCATAAAAAAATTGGCGATATCATGGTCCCCCCGATACTGATAAAACAGACGACAACTATACAAGATGCAGTGACGGCTTTGTTTTTACACGATGCAGGCAGTTTGTATGTGATTGATGATGATGACAATTTTGTTGGATTGCTATCACGAAAAGATTTACTTCGTGCAACAATGAATAATCCGAATATTGATACTTCGCCCGTGGCTATCATCATGACCCGCACGCCTAATATCATCACAGTGACTCCGGAAGAAAGAGTAGTGGACGCTGGTTACCTGATCGTACATCAGGAAATTGATTCATTGCCGGTGGTAGAAACAGCCGATGCGCAAAAAGTTGTCGGCAAGATTTCTAAAAGCAAATTGCTCACTCATTTCATTGAGGCTGGGCTTCAAATAGAAAAAAATAAAGAGGTATAGAGAATGAAGAAAATTACGTTATTTATTATATCTGATTCTGTAGGGGAGACAGCTCAAAAAGTGATATCAGCAGTAATGGCCCAGTTTCCAAGTGTGGCCGACTCAGAATTTAAACGTTACCCTTTTGTGACGGATGAAGACGAGTTGAAAGTGATATTGAAGGACGCTTTACAGGAGAAAGCCATTGTTGTTGCAACGTTGGTGAATAGTCATTTGGTTACCGTGCTTCAAGAATTTTCAGCTCGGACGGGATTGGAGTATGTAGATTACATGTCTCCGTTGACAGAAATGATTCAAAGAAAATCTGGTGTGACCGCGTTGGAACAACCAGGGGCATTGCATAAATTGGACAAGGAATATTTTGATCGTGTGGCGGCAATCGAATTTGCGATTAAATATGATGATGGAAAAGATCCTCGGGGATTTTTGCAGTCCGACTTTGTGATTTTGGGTGTGTCGCGGACTTCCAAGACACCGTTGAGCATGTATTTGGCGAATAAATCTTATCGGGTCTCTAATTTACCTTTGATTCCGGAGATGCCTTTGCCTCAGGAGTTGCTGGACGTACCGTCAGAAAAATTAATCGGATTGACAGCGAATCCGGAAAAGCTTGTTGAAATCAGAAAGTCTCGTCTGGAATTTTTAGGTCTGAATTCTGATTCCCAGTATGCTTGTATTGAAAGAATCAGTGAAGAAGTACTGTATGCAGAAGATGTTTATAAAAAGTTAAATGCAACAGTGATTCATGTGGATAACCGTTCCATTGAGGAAACAGCGGCGCTTATTGAGGAATTAGGTAAGAAGTGACATAGGGATGCTTAAAAGAGAAACAAATATTTGTTTCTCTTTTTTTGCTTTTTTTGTTGACATTCACGTTACGTTATCCTTTATAGTTTAAGCAGGTTGGAAAATGAAAGGATTGAAATCAGTGGAATATAGGATTAAAGAATTTGGGCAATTGACCGGAGTGACGACTCGTACGCTACGTTATTATGACGAAGTGGGGTTATTGCCGCCAAAGAAAATCAGTCCTTCAGGTTACCGTATTTATGGGAAAGAAGAAGTGGAAAAGCTGCAGCATATACTTTTTTTACGGGAACTGGAGATGCCGTTGAAACAAATCCATTCATTGTTAAATCAAAAAGAGGACTATCTGTCTTTGCTCAGACAACATCGCGAGGCATTGCTTAAAAAGCGGGAACGACTAGACCATCTGCTTGATTTAGCCGACCAATCAATTATGGAAAAAGAAGGAGTAATCAGTATGTCTGATAAACAAAAATTTGAAGCATTCAAGAAAGAGCAATTGGAAACTAATGAAATGAAATACGGAAAAGAAATTCGTGAAAAATATGGGGAAGAACAGGTGGAAGCCGCTAATCTCCAATTTTCAAAAATGTCAGAGGAAGATTATCGAGAGTTTCAAGAGACAGAAAAAGAGATGCTCCAGCTGCTGGCTGGACATCAGGCAATCAAGATTCCATCTACGGAAGCAAAGAAAATTTTCCAACTGCATAAAGCATGGATCACGCAGGCCTGGGGCAAATATTCCGTAGAGAACCACAAAGGTGTGGCGCAGATGTATGTGGCGTCGCCGGAGTTTACCAAGTATTATGAAGAGCGGTCATCTGATGGCGCGGCGGATTTTTTACGGGATGTGATTCATCATTACGCTTAGTTGTTTACGGTTGGCATGGTTTGATTTATTCGTTATACTTAACTATATAATATTTTTGAAGGAGCAAGTGAATGATAGAAATCAAACAGCTGGTCACGGGACCAGTGGAAGCCAACTGTTACTTTATTTATAATGAATCCAATCTTTTGATTGTCGACCCGGGGGAAGATGGGGGAAAGATTCAAGAAATCATTGCCGATCTAAACCGTAAACCTGTGGCAATCTTATTGACTCACACCCATTACGATCACATCGGAGCATTAGAAGAGATTCGCAATGCTTATGATATTCCAGTGTATGTCCATCCGTCCGAGCAGGGGTGGCTGACAGACCCGAATCTCAATCTCTCAGGACTGCGTCCCATGGATATGATTGTTTGCGAACCTGCGGAGTTTGAGTTTGAGATGAAGGAGTATACTCTAGGCGGAATGACCTTTGAAGTACGTCATACACCTGGACACTCTCATGGGGGCGTCAGTTTTGTGTTTCATGAGGCACGTTTTGCGGTAACAGGAGATGCACTGTTTGCCGGCAGTGTGGGGCGCAGTGATTTGCCTACTGGAGACAGCCGTGTATTGATTCATGGTATCCGCCAGCAACTGTTTACTTTGCCGGAAGATTACAAAATCTATCCCGGACATCGGGGACCGAGCACCATTGGATTTGAAAAGAGTCATAATCCATTTTTTCAGTAATTAGAGAAGAAGCAAGTTGATGTATGCGTCCTTGCTTCTTTTTTGTTGCAGTAACAAGATTACTTTTAATTGCTTGAAGAAAATCTGGAAAGGTGTGTTATAATTTTCATGACTAAAAATAGAATTTGGAGAATTGAATGGAAAACAAAGAACATCATTATGGATTGATGACTGCTGTCACCATGATAGTAGGCATCTGTATTGGTTCAGGAATTTTTTTCAAGGCAGATGACATTTTGCGCTATACGGGAGGAAATGTTACTCTAGGTGTTATCGTGTTATGTTTAGGTGCCTTTAGTATTATTTTTGGCAGTTTGAGCTTGACTGAATTGTCTGTGAGGACAGAGAAAAACGGCGGTCTGGTCGGTTACTTTGAAGATTTTATTTCTCCTGAGATAGCCAGTGCATTTGGCTGGTTTCAGACGTTTCTATACATACCTTCCATCAATGTAGTTGTGTCGTGGGCTGCTGGTATTTATACATTGATGATGTTTGGCATTGCCCCCTCCCTTGAAAAACAAATTTTGGTAGGAACAATTTATTTATTCATTATTTATGGCATGAATTATTTATCTTTGAGACTAGGCGGGAATTTTCAAATCATCACTACCTATGTTAAATTGGTTCCTTTAGTGGGGGTGGCGCTATTAGGAATGTTTTGGCAGCCAGATGTGGTGTTGGAAGTAAGCGGTTCATCAGTTGCAACTAACTCATCAGGCTGGCTGTGGCTTGCTGCACTGGCACCGACGGCCTTTTCTTATGACGGCTGGCCTGTTGCCACCAGTATCACAAACGAGATAAAAAATCCTAAACGCAACATGCCACTAGCATTGATTATCGGACCAACTGTGGTCTTGTCTGTGTACGTCCTTTACTTTTTAGGAATCAATCGGATTCTCGGCTCGGATTATATTTTGCAAGTCGGAGACCAAGCCATCTATGATGTGGGCAAATTATTATTGGGAGAACAGGGCGGACCCATCATTTTATCCTTTGTAGTCATTTCTGTTTTGGGAGTGACCAATGGACTGACAATCGGCAATTTGAGAATGCCCCAAGCTCTGGCAACGAAAAATATGATTCCTTTTGCCGAAGAAGTGAGCAAAGTAGACATGAGAAAAAAATTATCTAAAAATTCCTTTTATATCTCACTGTTTTTTTCTGTGTTTTGGATGCTGATTCATTATTTAACTCAGAAGATGAATCTGATTCCCGGCGGAGATATCAGTGAGATTGCGATTATTTTTGGCTATATTTGCTATCCTATATTGTATATAAAAATCATTCAGATGTATTTGAAAAAAGAAGTTAAAAGTATCTTTAAAGGACTGCTGTCTCCTATTTTAGGTATTTTAGGCAGCATGATCATCGTTTTTGGGGGGATTATCAGTAATCCTGTCAGTGTGTCTGTCTTTATTGGTATTTGCTTTACAGTTAGTTTGGTCGGCTTTGTTTATTACAGGAAAAAGATATTTGAAACTGAAGACTTCAAGGACCAGCAGTGTTGACTTTCAAACTTTTTCTGATGACAACACTGTGACTTGAAAAGTTAAACTATCCTATAAAATAGGCAGTATGATAAACTGATATTAGCTAAAAAAATAAGGGGGCATTACGTTGAATCAAGAAAGATTACAAAATATTTTGACTAGAATGACTGAAAAAAAGGTGAGTCAGCTGCTGGTTTCTGACCCCACAACGATATTTTATCTTACGGGAGAATGGATTCATCCAGGGGAACGTCTGCTGGTTTTGATGTTGAGGGCAAACGGAGAGCACGTGTTGTTTTTAAATAAACTTTTCACCGTTAAAAAAGATTTGGGTATTTCAATCGTTTACTTGGACGACACAGATGATGGTATTAAGATCCTATCTGATTATTTAGATGAGACTGAAGCGATTGCCGTGGATAAAGTTTGGCCGGCCCATTTTCTGATTGCGCTGATGAAAGTGATGAAAAAAGAAATCGGAGAAATCACACTTGGTTCTGAAATCACTGATGCCGTGAGAGCACGTAAGTCGGCAGAGGAAATTGATTTGATGCGTGAAGCCTCCAAGGATAACGATGAAGCAATGAGCCGTTTGATTAACTTGATACCGGAAAAATTAACGGAACTTGAAATGACTGACAGACTGACAGGGATTTATCGAGAGTTGGGGAATTCAGGTGTATCTTTTGATCCTATCGTTGCATACGGGGCTAATGGAGCTGACCCACATCATCTGACAGATGATAGTGTGGTATCTGATGGAGATAGTATTATTTTAGATATTGGCGGGGTAAAAAATGATTACTGTTCCGATATGACGCGCACGGTTTTCTACCAGTCTGTTTCCGAACGTCATCGGGAAATTTATAATATTGTTTTAGAGGCTAACCGCCGGGCCATCGAAGCAGTCAAACCGGGTGTTAGATTTTGCGACATTGATGCAGCAGCTCGTGATTATATTACGGAAAAAGGTTATGGAGAATACTTTACTCACCGTACTGGGCACTTTATCGGATTGGAGTGCCATGAAGTAGGAGATGTTTCAGCAGCTAATACCTCGACGGTGGAAGCGGGCATGATTTTTTCGATTGAACCGGGGATATATTTGCCAGGTGAAGTGGGCGTCAGAATCGAAGACTTGGTTGTAGCTACAGAAAATGGCTATGAAAATTTGAATCATTTTCCAAAAGAGTTGATGATTATCGGAGAAAATAAATAGTTTGAACAATAAGGAATTTCTGAATAGAAAAAGATTGAAAACATAACAAAAAATTTTAAACTGTCGTTATATGTCGTGTTCTAAAGATATGATTTTAGAGCACAGCACAAGTACGACAGTTTTTTATTGGTTTAAATTTCCAATCTGCGTAATAAAACTATTGTTCGTTTTTATATAATATGGGCAATACCCTATGATAAATAACCATAAACAACGGTAGTGGCTGACAAAATTTTTCATTAGCTAAAAAGTATGATATTACATCAATGATAGCATTTATACTGCAGCGGAACTATGCTATCATTGGTTTTAGATAACAAAATAGACAAAGGCGGTATATAGATGAGATATATGGCACATATCAGAAGAAAAGATGGTGCAGCTCAACTTGTGAGAAATCATTTGTTAGAAGTGAAAGCGCTATCTGAAGAATCAGGAAGCAAGTTGGGGGTGGGGCATTTAGCAGGATTGGCAGGTGTGTTACATGATTGCGGCAAATATAGTGATGAATTTCAAGAGTATTTAAGGGATGCAGTGGCACATCCAGATGATTTGTCCAAAAGGGGGACTGTGGACCACTCCACTGCTGGAGGAAGACTTTTATCGGAGTTTCTCAGCAACTCTCCCACAGAAAAAATGCTTGCTGAAATCATTGGCAATGTAATTATATCCCATCACGGCGGACTGAACGATTATATCTCCCCGGTAAGTTTGGAAACTCCTTACTATCGGCGGGTGTACGAGAAGGAACTTCCCGAATTTGAAAAAGCCAAGGAACGCTTTTTGAGCGAGGTTTTATCTGAAAAAGAATTACAGAATTACTGTGCCAAGGCAATGGAAGAATTGCATAATTTCATCAATGAAAGTAAAACCCACGGGCGGGATGCCGCAAGTTTTTTACGGGATATTGATTTACTGACGAAGTATCTTTTTAGTTGCTTAATTGATGCAGATCGAACGAATACCCGACTTTTTGAAGAGGATACAGAAGATCAAACCTGGGATCGAAGCCGGTTCTTTTCAGATTCTCTAACTGCATTAGAACATCTTTTATCCAGTTTTGAACAAAACACTGCAAAACAAAGCCGGATAAATGTACTGCGTCAAAAAATGTCGCAACAAGCGCTTGAGTTTGCGTCCAGACCTTCAGGGATTTATCAGCTGTCGATTCCGACCGGCGGGGGAAAGACTTTAGCGAGCCTGCGTTATGCTTTACAGCATGCCAAAAAATATAAGAAAGAGCGTATTATTTACGTCGTGCCGTTTACGACAATAATTGAACAAAATGCCCAAGTCATTCGAGACATTATTGGAGATAAGTATCTCTTGGAACATCATTCCAATGTGATTGAAGATGATTTTTCCTTCCAAGAATTTGAGTCGAATTTTCAGGAGGATCATTTTAATTTAAAGTTGGCCAAAGATAACTGGGATGTGCCGATTATTTTAACCACAATGGTTCAATACCTGAATATTTTTTACAGTAGGGGGACCCGAAATGTGAGGCGGCTGCATAATTTAGCCAATGCAACGATAATTTTTGATGAAGTGCAGGCAGTACCGATTAAATGTTTATCATTATTTAATGAATCGGTTAATTTTTTAAAAAATTATGGGCGGACAAGTTTGCTGCTTTGTACCGCTACTCAACCGGCATTGGATTATGTGACGAATGGTTTAGAGCTGGCGGAGAAATCTGAAATCGTTCAACAACTGCCCAAAGTAGTGGAAGCATTTAAGCGCGTTCAGGTTGTTGACAAAACTCAGAATACAGCTTGGGGACAAGCTGATATAGTCGAATTTTCTCAAAAAATAATGATAAATGCCAAAAGTCTGTTAGTGGTCCTAAATACAAAGAAAGCGGTCAGAGAAGTATACAAACAGTTGGTTTCAGAAAACACATCAAATGCAGCAGTTTATCATTTGAGCACCAGTATGTGTCCTAAACACCGCAAAAAACAACTGGAAAAAATGATTGAGCTTATGAAAAATAATCAGCCCGTCATCTGTATCAGCAGTCAATTGATTGAGGCGGGTGTGGACATCAGTTTTGATCATGTGATCCGGTCTTTGGCGGGATTGGACTCAATCGCACAAGCCGCCGGACGCTGCAATCGTCACGGCAGTGAACCAATCAAAGAAGTTTATGTCATCAATGTCAGCCATGAATTAGAGAATACGGATAAACTACTGGAAATCAAACGTGGGGCAGCAATTACTAAGAAATTATTCAGCACATTGAAAAATATTCAGGAAAAAGAAGGAGGAACAGAAACCTTTGATTTGCTGGGACCTGCTGTAATGAAACGGTATTTTCAAGAATATTATGCAGAGTTTCAAACAGACACTAATTATTTTATCAATGAAATCGAAGCTAACCTGTTTGATTTATTAGGTCCAAACAAATTTTTAAGAAGTGCCTTGCTGCAGGATAAAGGCATAAACTATCCGCTGTTTTTAACTTCAAGCATGAAAACAATCGGCAAGTATTTTAGAGTGATTGACAATCAAACAACATCCGTACTCGTGCCTTATGATGAGGAAGGGGATGACATCATCGCCTTGCTGAATAGTGACCCCGAAGTATCAGAGTTGACAAAGTTGTTAAAGAGAGCCCAGCAGTATAGCGTTAATCTTTTTGACCAAGAGATTAGAGTTTTAAGTCAGAATGGATTGTTACTTCCTCTTTATAAGGGAGATGGTTATTATTTGTCGGAAAGGGCTTATGACAAAGTTTATGGGGTCAACCTTGAGGGAGACGGCAAAATGGGAATGCTAAGCATTTAATAGGAAAAAACCAACCAGTCAATCAGAACGATTGATTAACTGGTTGGTCTGCTAAAACGATATTTTCCATATACTCATTTCAATCCACTCTTCATTATTTTGAAGAGACCAGTTTAAATTTTAACATATTAATCTGTTAAAAAAAAGAACAAGGTTAATTGTACTACTTCTTATTTTATAGCTTGAATTAATACGAGATTTATGGGATACTTGAATCAGCGTTCCATTTACTCGAAATTAGTTTAGAGTTGGTAGGAAGATGACTATATTTATTTAGAAAGTTGGATATTGTATAGGGGTGTGAAACAATCTTTGAACGAAATCAAGAGGATTTTACTGAGCTCAACTTTCGATCTAAAAGAAGAAAGAGAGCAGGCGATGCTGGCAATTATAAAAAGAGGTCATCTCCCAATCAATCTGGAGTGGAAAGTCTCTGAAGATTTGGAGATTACACGGCTTATTGAAAATGAGTTGAAACAAGTGGACATGGTACTGATTATAATTGGTTCAAGATATGGGAGCATCGATAAAAAAACAGGAATCAGCTATACGGAGTATGAGTACGATTTAGCCAAAAAGTATAGCATCCCACGAGTTGTTATCGTCCTTGATGACAACTACTTATCTGAAAGGAACGGTCAAGACAGTGGCTATCAATTAATTGAACCAGAAAGTTATGCTTTTAGAATTAAAATTTTACAGAGAGGAAGGTTTGTTAATTTCGTGTCATCGTTGTCGCAAATTGGTCGCGTTGTTGAGCAGGCGTTAAATAGTCTTTAAGGAAGATGTAATTAAATGTGTTAAAAATATTAATCCAAAAGAAAATAAATGTTAGTCATTAGAGTGGTTGTGGAGGAAATTGAAAATTATTATTCCTCCATAACTCATCTCACATATTTTCTTGGATAATTTGAGTATAAAGGAGGAAAAAGTTTGACAAAGATCAGAAATCAAATCAGTTTTGAGTTGACTGGGGATTATGCTTTATTCACTGATCCAATCACGCGGATGGGCGGGGAGAAAAATTCTTATCAAATACCTACATATCAAGCTTTGAAGGGTATTGTAGAATCCATATACTGGAAGCCCAGTATTTTGATGGTAGTAGATGAGCTGAGAGTCATGAATCCGATTCAAATGGAATCAAAGGGAATTCGTCCCATGGATTATACAGATAATTCTAAACCCAATCTGGCGATTTACAGCTATCTCAGAGATGTGAAGTACCAAGTGAAAGCTCATTTTATTTTCAATCCTTATCGTCCAGACTTGAAACAGGATCACAATGAACACAAGCATTACGAAATTTTAAAACGTTCCTTGAAAGCGGGGGGGCGGCGAGACATCTTTTTAGGTACTAGGGAATGCCAAGCCTATGTAGAGCCTTGCGAATTTGGATCAGGACAAGGGTTTTATGATGACTATATTGGAGAACTTCACTTTGGAACTGTCTTCCACAGCTTTGGGTATCCCAGCGAAACAGGTGAAGATGAGTTGAAGGCAAGACTGTGGCAACCGGTGATGGATAAAGGATACATTTCTTTTATCTCTCCAGACGAATGCCCGATTGAAAGATCCTTGAAAAAAATGAGCGCAAAAGAATTTTCTCCCACATCTTTTGAGTCTGTTGATGAACTGTATCATAAAGAAATTGAAAGAGGGTGAGTCAATGGGGTGGATGCTTGATTTATACGAAACTTATGAAGAAAATAGCGATCAGGCCGGCAAAGTCAAGAAAAGCAGATTTGGTACTGACTATGCTTTGCTGCCCGTGAGTCATGTGTATCAGACTGCACAGATTGAGGTGAATTTAGATTTTCAGGGGAATTTTATCGCAGCGGAAGTGATTCCTAAAGAGCAGGGAAATACGATTATCCCTTGCACGATTGATTCTTCGACTCGATCTAGTGGTCCTGTGCCTCATCCGCTGCATGACAAGTTGATGTATGTGGCAGGAGATTTTGCGGAGTATGGAGGCAAGATAAGAAAAAATTCAACGCCTTATCAGACCTATTTGGCTCAATTAAAAGAGTGGTGCGAATATGATAAGGACAATCGGACGATTCATGCGATTTATAAATATCTGCAAGAAGGACACTTGATTAAAGACTTGATAGATCAAGGTGTTTTACATGAAAAAAACGGAGAGCTGATACCTAAATGGACCAAAGAACATCAGGTGGAAGGCAAGGAAAAACCCGAAATTTTTAAAGTTTTAGCAGGTGACCAGTTCAGTGCATTTGTACGTTTCAGTATTTTTGATTTGGAGTATCAAACGCTGAAAGCTTGGGAAGACCCGCAGATGTTCCAATCCTTTGTCAATTTTTATCAAGACAAAATAGAGGAGTCCGGATTGTGCTACATTACTGGAATAAGCCAGCCGCTCACAGATAAGCATGCCTCTAAAATCCGTTATGGGGGCGATATGGCAAAAATAATTTCAGGGAATGACAGCTCAGGTTATACGTTTAGAGGACGTTTTTCATCAAAGGATCAGGTGGCAACCGTAGGGTATGATACATCGCAAAAAGCCCACAATGCATTGAAGTGGCTAATTACCAAACAGGCACAAACAATTGATGGCCGGGTATTTTTAACATGGGGGAAAAAAACTGTAGAGATACCTGACCCTATGGACTCACTGCTGGATCAATTTAATATTGAACCGGTGACTCAAAAAGAAGTTACAGATGACACCCATAGTGTGTTTGCTAAACAATTCAGACAAGCTATAGATGGATATCAGCATAATTTAGACACTGATGAACGGGTATCGATTTTGGTTTTAGATGCAGCAACCCCTGGCAGAATGTCTATTGTTTACTATCAGAATTTTGAAGCAGATTTATATTTGGAGCGGATTAAACACTGGCATGAATCCTGCAGTTGGCGTCACGCTTACCGGCGTAATGAGAATAAGGAAATGACTTTTTACTATGGGGCACCCACGAATCGAGACATAGCAAAAGCTGCTTATGGTTCGCAGGCAAGCGATGAGATTATCAAAAATACTATGTCCCGATTATTACCGTCCATCGTAGAAGGTAGACCAGTTCCTAGAGATATCGTCCAACTACTTGTCAATCGCTCGTCCAAGCCGCAAGGAATGGAAGAATGGGAATGGGAACGGACGCTGACAATCACTTGCAGTATGGTGCGGAAATATTTTCAACAAAGAAATGGGGAGGCAATAGACATGGCGTTAAACAAGGAAAGTACAGACCGGAATTACTTATTCGGCCGGATGTTAGCAGTGGCAGATGTTTTAGAAAGAAGTGCGCTGGCTAGTCAAAACGAAAGTCGAACGACCAATGCTAAACGTTATATGACAGCATTTAGTCAGCATCCAATGAGCACATGGAAAATCATTCAAGAAAACCTGCTGCCTTATCAGGCTAGATTAGGGGGCAAAAGCGTTTATTATGAAAAGATTTTAGATGAAATAGCGCAACGGTTCGATGACGATGATTTTAACGATAAGATGTTAAACGGCAAGTACCTGATTGGCTATTACAGCCAACGTCAGGATATTTATACAAAAAATAAAAAGACAGAGGAGCAAGACTAATGAGCGTACTAGATCACAAAATTGATTTTAAAGTTGTTTTTTCTGTAACAAATGCCAATCCTAACGGAGATCCGTTGAATGGCAACAGACCACGACAAAATTTTGCGGGATTCGGCGAAGTTTCAGATGTGTGTTTGAAACGAAAAATCCGCAATAGACTGCAAGATTTAGGGCAGGCGATTTTTGTACAATCCAATGATCGGACGGACGACGGGTTTAAAAGTTTAAAAGACCGTGCGGACAGCGTGGAAGAATTAAATAAAATTGCTAAAGATAAAGCCAAAGATGCTGATGCTTACGCTAAAGCGGCTGCAAAAACTTGGATCGACGTTCGGGCTTTCGGGCAAGTCTTTGCTTTTAAAGGAATCGATTTGTCGGTAGGTGTCCGGGGACCAGTTTCCATCAGGACCGCAACTAGCGTGAATCAAATCGATATCAATAGTATGCAAATTACTAAAAGTGTAAACTCGGTGACAGGAGATAAAAAAGGTTCTGATACGATGGGGATGAAACATTTTGTTGACTATGGCTTGTATACATTTAGCGGCAGTATCAATGTTCAGCTAGCCGAAAAGACCGGCTTTACGGTGGAAGACAGCCAATTAATCAAAGAAGCGCTAATCAGTCTATTTGAAAATGACAGTTCCTCTGCTCGACCTGATGGTTCAATGGAAGTGAATAAAGTCTATTGGTGGGAGCATTCTTCGAAAATGGGGCAATACTCGTCAGCGAAAGTTCATCGTTCTGTTGAAATCGATTTGAAAGAGGGCATCACTAATCCGAAATCTATTGAGGACTTTACTATCGAAGTCCAAGAATTGCCAGGGTTGGCAGTCGAGATTATTGATGGTCTATAGTGAAGATGATTTTTTGATGATTTCCGGTATCCAGCATTTTGTTTTTTGCCGGAGACAATGGGCCTTGATCCACATTGAACAGCAATGGACAGAAAATGTGCTGACGGTGGAAGGTCAAGACTTGCATAAAAAAGTTGACCAGCCTTTTATAAGGGAAAAGCGAAGAGAGAAGCTAATCGTTCGCGGGATGCCGGTGCAGTCTTATTCCCTCGGTATCACTGGGATTTGTGATGTTGTGGAATTTGTGCGGGATCCAAATGGTATTACTTTAAAAAATTCTCCAGAAACTTACCGGGTCTGTCCGGTGGAGTATAAACGGGGCAAGCCGAAATGGGATACCTCTGATATGATGCAGTTACTGGCACAGGCGATGTGTCTGGAGGAAATGCTGGTTTGTGAAATTACAGAAGGCTTTGTTTACTATAACGAAACCAAACATCGTGAGAAAATTTGTTTTACCCAGGAACATCGTGAACAGCTGAAAAAAATTCTAGCGGAGATGCATCAATACTATCTACGGCGTTATACACCTAAAGTCAAAACTGGGAAATTTTGTTTGAATTGTTCGCTGAAAGATGAATGTCTGCCGGTTTTGATGAATAAACAATCAGTCAAAAGTTATATTGAGGGGGCATTGAAAAAATGAGAGCATTGCTGAATACATTGTTTGTGACAACGCCTAAAGCCTATCTTTCGTTGGAAGGTGCCAATATTTTGGTAAACAAAGAGGATGAAGTTTTAGGTCGAGTCCCCCTTCATAATTTGGAACAGGTGGTGACGTTAGGTTATGCGGGAGCCAGCCCTGCGTTAATGTATGCTTGCGCACAACGTAATATTTCCATCGTTTTTTTATCAACTACCGGAAAATTTCGGGCACGAGTGGTCGGTGAGAGTAAGGGCAATGTGGTTTTAAGAAAAAAGCAATATCGTCTCTCAGATGATGAGACCGCCAGTTCCTTGATTGCACGCAATTTTATAACAGGAAAAGTTTATAATCAGCGGTGGGTGATAGAGCGGACCACGCGGGATCATGAACTGCGGGTAGATGTGTCTAAGTTTAAAGAAGTCAGTTCAGATTTATTCGAAAATTTACAGTTTATTCGTGAAACTGAAGATTTAGAAAGTTTGCGCGGGTTTGAAGGGCAATCTGCCTCAAGGTATAACCTAATCTTTGATGATATGATTTTACAGCAAAAAAATGATTTTTATTTTTACGGCCGCAACCGACGTCCTCCGCTGGATAATGTGAATGCTATGTTGTCTTTTGCATATACTTTGCTTACAAATGATATGGCTTCTGCCATTGAAGCTGTTGGATTGGATGCTTATGTCGGCTTTTTGCACAGAGATAGGCCGGGAAGAGCGTCATTGGCGTTGGATATGATTGAAGAACTCCGGGCAGTTTATGCTGATCGTTTTGTATTGACTTTAATCAACAAAAGAGTTGTGAATGGTAAAGGGTTCCTTCTAAAAGAAAATGGGGCGGTAATCATGAACGATGACACCCGGAAAATTTTCATCAATGCTTGGCAGGAAAAGAAACAACAGAAAATTCAGCATCCTTTTTTAGGAGAAAAAATCAGTTGGGGGCTTGTCCCATATGTGCAGGCTTTATTATTGGCCAGATATATTCGTGGCGATTTGGATGAATACCCACCGTTTTTGTGGAAGTAGGTGAGAGGAAATGTTTGTGTTAATCACTTATGATGTGGCAACTAGCTCTGATGGCGGTGTTAAAAGATTGAGAAAAGTCGCAAAGAAGTGTCTGGATCATGGGCAAAGAGTACAAAATTCCGTTTTTGAGTGTGTCTGCGACGGAGCTACTTTGGCACAATTAAAAATCGATTTAAGAGAAATCATTGATGAGGAGAAAGATAGTCTGCGTTTTTATATTTTGGGAAAAAATTACCGCAATAAAATTGAACATTTTGGTATTAAGGATTCTTTTAATGTGGAAGGAACATTAATGTTCTGAGTGCGAATGCTAAGTTCACATGTTTTTATAGGAGGATTCGCACCAAAAATTTAGCTGTAAATAGTAATATTTACCTTTTCTCTCATTGAATTATTATTTTTTAAGAGAAAAGCGGCGAGAATTAAGGCTTATTAAGTAAATGTGTATGATAAGTTTGGATTTTCGCAGTCTCACTCTGTTTAGAGTGAGTGGATTGAAATATTTATGAAAAAGTAGACAAAACCTGAAAACCTTAGTCTCACTCTGTTTAGAGTGAGTGGATTGAAATTTTGATTTTAAAGCAAAATGGCGTAATAAAAATGTCTCACTCTGTTTAGAGTGAGTGGATTGAAATATTTTTTTGATCAATTCTTAAATCAGTGATTTCAGTCTCACTCTGTTTAGAGTGAGTGGATTGAAATATGAAAAAACAGATGGTGTGCAAGCACATTTATTTGTCTCACTCTGTTTAGAGTGAGTGGATTGAAATAGTCTAGCAACTGCTCACTTCGTTCGGTCAGGGCGTCTCACTCTGTTTAGAGTGAGTGGATTGAAATCGTCCTCGTTATCGCTGGTGATGCCAAATATTGGTCTCACTCTGTTTAGAGTGAGTGGATTGAAATCTCACCAGTGATATCAGTTTGATAAACTTGATACTGTCTCACTCTGTTTAGAGTGAGTGGATTGAAATTTGCCTCCTATAATTCTATTTCTACCGCTTCTTGTCTCACTCTGTTTAGAGTGAGTGGATTGAAATCGCACATGAGAGGGGGGGTTGAGTTGCCAAGAGGTCTCACTCTGTTTAGAGTGAGTGGATTGAAATTCTTAAACATTTACACACCGCCCATCGTAACGTGTCTCACTCTGTTTAGAGTGAGTGGATTGAAATATCAAATTATTTATAAGATGGTGTTTGATGATAACGTCTCACTCTGTTTAGAGTGAGTGGATTGAAATTCTCCATCTTTTTGACAATAAACGGATATTCTCCTGTCTCACTCTGTTTAGAGTGAGTGGATTGAAATAAGCTTAGTTGTTAACTTGCCATATTCTTCACGCTGTCTCACTCTGTTTAGAGTGAGTGGATTGAAATTAACAACTTATTCATATTTCCACAGTCCGGTTTGTCTCACTCTGTTTAGAGTGAGTGGATTGAAATCTTGACTGCCTATCACTGCCCCCCAATTTGGAGGTCTCACTCTGTTTAGAGTGAGTGGATTGAAATCCCCCATCGCAAGCCGGTGGGGAAATCGTTAAAGTCTCACTCTGTTTAGAGTGAGTGGATTGAAATATCAATTGTCAGATCCTCCCATTCGGTGTTACAGTCTCACTCTGTTTAGAGTGAGTGGATTGAAATCCCTTTAGATAAACCCTGATGTTTAATTACTTCTAGTCTCACTCTGTTTAGAGTGAGTGGATTGAAATTGATAACCGACTTCTGATATGTCCAAATCTCAACTGTCTCACTCTGTTTAGAGTGAGTGGATTGAAATTGTGATGGGTGGCCGTTTGTCTGACTACAAAGCAGTCTCACTCTGTTTAGAGTGAGTGGATTGAAATAAATAAAAAGAGCAACCGATTAAAGTTGCTCCTCATGTCTCACTCTGTTTAGAGTGAGTGGATTGAAATGACAATGCCAAGTATTTTAGCAACACCTAATAAAGTCTCACTCTGTTTAGAGTGAGTGGATTGAAATAGCTTTTCCAATAACGCCTTTTTAGCTTTATCATGTCTCACTCTGTTTAGAGTGAGTGGATTGAAATATAGCCTCAATAGTTCCACCGGTTGCAAAGACATCGAGTCTCACTCTGTTTAGAGTGAGTGGATTGAAATCTCCGAGCCAATTTACATTTCCGTTACTCCAAATTGTCTCACTCTGTTTAGAGTGAGTGGATTGAAATTAAAAATGGCTAATACTAGCAGATCTGTTATCAAAGTCTCACTCTGTTTAGAGTGAGTGGATTGAAATAAAAGACTCTAGTGAAGTCGATAAAGAAACACGAGAGTCTCACTCTGTTTAGAGTGAGTGGATTGAAATTTATTTCGTATGCTGTAAATGAATTGCTTACAAACAGTCTCACTCTGTTTAGAGTGAGTGGATTGAAATAAAAGATGATAACCGACCTTACATTTTTGTTTTATTGTCTCACTCTGTTTAGAGTGAGTGGATTGAAATTCAGAAGAAAGGAGGAAATAGATGGCAATATCAGAGTCTCACTCTGTTTAGAGTGAGTGGATTGAAATAGAAGAAACAGTGACGATACATAATGCCAGTGAGTCTCACTCTGTTTAGAGTGAGTGGATTGAAATACCTTATTCATGGTCTAGAATAATTATACATTTGTCTCACTCTGTTTAGAGTGAGTGGATTGAAATACTGTATCAGAAAACAGGGTATCAATTGGAACTTGTCTCACTCTGTTTAGAGTGAGTGGATTGAAATATAACTAAAAAACACTTCACAATTATATATCTGCGGTCTCACTCTGTTTAGAGTGAGTGGATTGAAATTCTGTTATATGAGCGTATACATCCAAGGTCGTTTTTGTCTCACTCTGTTTAGAGTGAGTGGATTGAAATGTTTGTTTAATAATCGGATACAAACAACCTTAGAGTCTCACTCTGTTTAGAGTGAGTGGATTGAAATAGTCAGTACGATCCTAGCAGAATTGGTTGGAGCAGGGTCTCACTCTGTTTAGAGTGAGTGGATTGAAATCCCTATTTTGATACGGTTGTCTATCTCATTGATAGTCTCACTCTGTTTAGAGTGAGTGGATTGAAATCTAGTGAGGGATTGGATGTCAGAGAACAAGAAGACGTCTCACTCTGTTTAGAGTGAGTGGATTGAAATAGAGGACTTAATCACCGAATCCTAAAGTTGAAATGTCTCACTCTGTTTAGAGTGAGTGGATTGAAATCAACCCATGATAAAGATGGAAAGTCCATACTGAGTCTCACTCTGTTTAGAGTGAGTGGATTGAAATAAATAATTGGAGGAACGGTTAAAAACGTGGCAAGTCTCACTCTGTTTAGAGTGAGTGGATTGAAATTTTTTTAGATGAAGAATAACTCTTTGATTTAATACTGTCTCACTCTGTTTAGAGTGAGTGGATTGAAATCTCAGAAGAGATGGGTGATTTGGAAGGGGAGCAGTGGTCTCACTCTGTTTAGAGTGAGTGGATTGAAATATAAAACTAATACGCAAATGTTGAAAATACTAGAAGTCTCACTCTGTTTAGAGTGAGTGGATTGAAATACAACCTTTTGGTGAGTAGTGGTATCAATGTGGGGTCTCACTCTGTTTAGAGTGAGTGGATTGAAATATCGGACTTACTAAGATTACTTTTCATATCTTGAAGTCTCACTCTGTTTAGAGTGAGTGGATTGAAATAGAATTAATAACAGTTTGACTATCTAGTACAGAGTCGTCTCACTCTGTTTAGAGTGAGTGGATTGAAATCTATTGATATTGGAATTAAACGGAAGATGATAACAGGTCTCACTCTGTTTAGAGTGAGTGGATTGAAATAACAATGCTACGGGCGTTTGAATATATATAGGTGGTCTCACTCTGTTTAGAGTGAGTGGATTGAAATTTAGTCATCAAACCAATTCTGATGATGGTTTCCTCGTCTCACTCTGTTTAGAGTGAGTGGATTGAAATTTTTCGGCGGTGTAACAAAAACACTTGTATGGTTGGTCTCACTCTGTTTAGAGTGAGTGGATTGAAATTGGAATCATCAGACGTGTATGAACTGATGCAGGATGTCTCACTCTGTTTAGAGTGAGTGGATTGAAATCATGTGCCACCGCTACAATCACAAAAATAACGACCGTCTCACTCTGTTTAGAGTGAGTGGATTGAAATTAGTTAAGTATAACAAAGAAAAGTGGACTAAAACAGTCTCACTCTGTTTAGAGTGAGTGGATTGAAATTAATATTTCATGGACATCACCAAAAGATTCTTTTGGTCTCACTCTGTTTAGAGTGAGTGGATTGAAATCATAATTGTGAATTTATCAAGTTTAATTACCGGGAAGGTCTCACTCTGTTTAGAGTGAGTGGATTGAAATCGCTTGGACATCCTCAAAATTAAGTAGTGGTTGGTGTCTCACTCTGTTTAGAGTGAGTGGATTGAAATCACAGGGGAGAGATGTCATGCTTGATTTACCGCGTGTCTCACTCTGTTTAGAGTGAGTGGATTGAAATAATCAAAACTTTTAAATCAGATACACTGGTCAGCGTCTCACTCTGTTTAGAGTGAGTGGATTGAAATATAAACCTCGTAAATGCTTGGTGTGCCCCTGTGGTCTCACTCTGTTTAGAGTGAGTGGATTGAAATTCTTTTAGTTCTGATGCTGCTTCTATATCTGCAAGAGGTCTCACTCTGTTTAGAGTGAGTGGATTGAAATATTAAAATCTTTGTTTAAGTTCTTTGTGATGTACTCGGGTCTCACTCTGTTTAGAGTGAGTGGATTGAAATCCTGGAGATCCAGTGGATATATTTTATTGTGACAGTCTCACTCTGTTTAGAGTGAGTGGATTGAAATCCGCATTTAGCACAACGTGACAAGGATCAAAAATGTCTCACTCTGTTTAGAGTGAGTGGATTGAAATGTCTTTCAATTACTATATTGATAATTTCGTTATTGTCTCACTCTGTTTAGAGTGAGTGGATTGAAATTGGAGACGTTTCTCATGGTCAAAAGCAATTTTAGCGTCTCACTCTGTTTAGAGTGAGTGGATTGAAATCACTTGATTGGAATAAGAAAGTGATGGTGGAACGCGTCTCACTCTGTTTAGAGTGAGTGGATTGAAATATATTTTTGGGAACGGGGATATTTCTTTGGCTATCGTCTCACTCTGTTTAGAGTGAGTGGATTGAAATCCTTGTCGCTTGATTGCTATTTTAAGGCGCCATCCGGTCTCACTCTGTTTAGAGTGAGTGGATTGAAATTTATTTTCCTCCACTGCTGTTGAGTAGTGGAGGTTGTCTCACTCTGTTTAGAGTGAGTGGATTGAAATGGAAATGAGTTACAACTTACGTTAAACGGTTTGAATTGTCTCACTCTGTTTAGAGTGAGTGGATTGAAATAGAGACATGGGGAGTACCACAACATTACTCCTAAAAGTCTCACTCTGTTTAGAGTGAGTGGATTGAAATAGCTAAGATAGCCCGTTGGATTAGAGAAAAAATGTCTCACTCTGTTTAGAGTGAGTGGATTGAAATAGGACCTGCTAAAACAGCTACTGATGCAGTTAAAGGGTCTCACTCTGTTTAGAGTGAGTGGATTGAAATCAAAAGGCGAAAACAAAGACTATTTCTTTAAATTGTCTCACTCTGTTTAGAGTGAGTGGATTGAAATATCAGTTTTAACTTTATAAAGTGGAATCGGCTCCGGTCTCACTCTGTTTAGAGTGAGTGGATTGAAATATCTACTCCATTATTGCCAGATAATGAATAGATGTCTCACTCTGTTTAGAGTGAGTGGATTGAAATAATGAAGATATTAATGAAAGATTAAAGAAATTGGGTCTCACTCTGTTTAGAGTGAGTGGATTGAAATCGGAGGGGAAAGATGTCTTACATCCGTTTACGAGGGTCTCACTCTGTTTAGAGTGAGTGGATTGAAATCGGAAATAGCGGAAGAAATTGCAAAAGGAAAGAAAGTCTCACTCTGTTTAGAGTGAGTGGATTGAAATTCTGCAACCAGTGCTACGTCATCATTATCTAAAGTCTCACTCTGTTTAGAGTGAGTGGATTGAAATCCTCTTGATTGATAACAACATCCGCCATATAGGCGGTCTCACTCTGTTTAGAGTGAGTGGATTGAAATTCAAGAGATTGATATTTATAATTCTGCTGAAAGTGTCTCACTCTGTTTAGAGTGAGTGGATTGAAATATAACATTAAAACGACGGTTAGATTTTATGGATAGCGTCTCACTCTGTTTAGAGTGAGTGGATTGAAATCTACTTCCAACTACATCAAATTCGGTACGCTGAGAGTCTCACTCTGTTTAGAGTGAGTGGATTGAAATTCTTATAGATACAAATTTGGAGGATCTAGAAATCGGTCTCACTCTGTTTAGAGTGAGTGGATTGAAATACTTGGAATAGAGGCAGATGGGTTGGATACAGGTTCGTCTCACTCTGTTTAGAGTGAGTGGATTGAAATCTCAGTCATTTTAACACCACCTTTCATAAGGTGATGTCTCACTCTGTTTAGAGTGAGTGGATTGAAATATTGATGGTAGCCACACAGATATTGAGCTGATGAGTGTCTCACTCTGTTTAGAGTGAGTGGATTGAAATGTCCAAGTCTTCCAGTGTGGCGTTGTTTTTGATGTCTCACTCTGTTTAGAGTGAGTGGATTGAAATTATCGATTGAGTTTGAGTAAGAGGTATGCTTAATGGTCTCACTCTGTTTAGAGTGAGTGGATTGAAATGATTACGGCCCATACTCGGCATTAAAACGGCAACGTCTCACTCTGTTTAGAGTGAGTGGATTGAAATATTTAACTCATCAAAAAGAAATTGCGGTGTTTCCCAGTCTCACTCTGTTTAGAGTGAGTGGATTGAAATATTTAACTCATCAAAAAGAAATTGCGGTGTTTCCGTCTCACTCTGTTTAGAGTGAGTGGATTGAAATATGACGTTTGCTAAGCCTTTTACAGCTGCGTTTGTCTCACTCTGTTTAGAGTGAGTGGATTGAAATACACCACACAGACAGCAACGCCCATCCATCAAGCAGTCTCACTCTGTTTAGAGTGAGTGGATTGAAATTTCGTGGCATCGTCTAATTCGCTAAATTTCTTAACGTCTCACTCTGTTTAGAGTGAGTGGATTGAAATCGCTGGCCAGTTATACAGCAAACGGTACTAGTTTAGTCTCACTCTGTTTAGAGTGAGTGGATTGAAATATAGTATAAATGATGTGTCTCAACAACAATTTTAAAAGTCTCACTCTGTTTAGAGTGAGTGGATTGAAATATTCCAACATCCACAGGAAATGGAAAAGTTGCGACGTCTCACTCTGTTTAGAGTGAGTGGATTGAAATATTCAGCTTTTCGAAAGGAACGTCTGTCAAGAACGTCTCACTCTGTTTAGAGTGAGTGGATTGAAATCAAAATATTAATATCCACATTATCTAATATCCATGTCTCACTCTGTTTAGAGTGAGTGGATTGAAATTAAAACCCTATGAGCACCTTCTAAAAAACTATCCCGTCTCACTCTGTTTAGAGTGAGTGGATTGAAATTTCAATCCCTTTAACCAGTAAATCCATTGCTTCGCGTCTCACTCTGTTTAGAGTGAGTGGATTGAAATTTTCTGGGATATTGCAATCGGAAAGAATAAGCGGTGTCTCACTCTGTTTAGAGTGAGTGGATTGAAATAATCAAATATTGTATAAAAGTTGAAATAAGTCTAGTCTCACTCTGTTTAGAGTGAGTGGATTGAAATAAAACTTTTAACGTCAGTGTTGAATGTTCCGTCAGGTCTCACTCTGTTTAGAGTGAGTGGATTGAAATCAAAATATTAATATCCACATTATCTAATATCCATGTCTCACTCTGTTTAGAGTGAGTGGATTGAAATATACATTCGCACAAATGATGGGAAGACAGAAAAGTCTCACTCTGTTTAGAGTGAGTGGATTGAAATATAGTATAAATGATGTGTCTCAACAACAATTTTAAAAGTCTCACTCTGTTTAGAGTGAGTGGATTGAAATATTTGATGATTTAGGTGGTACATGGAGATTAACAGATGTCTCACTCTGTTTAGAGTGAGTGGATTGAAATTCTAATTCGTTATTTGGCATAAGTCTGAATAAATTGTCTCACTCTGTTTAGAGTGAGTGGATTGAAATTCCAAGCGTCACGTCTTTAGTGTGTTCGTCTTCCGTCTCACTCTGTTTAGAGTGAGTGGATTGAAATCGGCACACACACGCTACTCTGCTATTTGAGAGTGGGTCTCACTCTGTTTAGAGTGAGTGGATTGAAATTCCAAGCGTCACGTCTTTAGTGTGTTCGTCTTCCGTCTCACTCTGTTTAGAGTGAGTGGATTGAAATATTTTTTCACCTCTCTCAATGTAGTTTCTCGTTGATGTCTCACTCTGTTTAGAGTGAGTGGATTGAAATTTTGCGGACAGAGAACGGAAATATCTAGCTTATACAGTCTCACTCTGTTTAGAGTGAGTGGATTGAAATTTCAAAATCAGTTTATTATACCTTACTAAAAACAGTCTCACTCTGTTTAGAGTGAGTGGATTGAAATCTCATGACTGGGAAGAACGGATTGAAAGAGTATCGGTCTCACTCTGTTTAGAGTGAGTGGATTGAAATCCTTGTAAATCAAGCGTGTAGTCGTCAAAACCTTTGTCTCACTCTGTTTAGAGTGAGTGGATTGAAATTTTAAAATTCCGCTACCGTATAATTTTGTAGCCATGTCTCACTCTGTTTAGAGTGAGTGGATTGAAATTTTGCGGACAGAGAACGGAAATATCTAGCTTATACAGTCTCACTCTGTTTAGAGTGAGTGGATTGAAATTTGGCGACGACCTAACGAATCGTTACCCCATGTCGTGTCTCACTCTGTTTAGAGTGAGTGGATTGAAATTCGTCCCACATATATTTTTTATGCTCGTCAATAAAGTCTCACTCTGTTTAGAGTGAGTGGATTGAAATCGTTCTGACAGTTAGGACCCACCCGCCTTGTATCGGGTCTCACTCTGTTTAGAGTGAGTGGATTGAAATCGGCTTGACAATATAACTACCGACCAAATCGTTAGTCTCACTCTGTTTAGAGTGAGTGGATTGAAATATTGCTTGCAACACCTGTTGTTTGTGTTGATGGTCGTCTCACTCTGTTTAGAGTGAGTGGATTGAAACAGCTAACAAAGGATTTTTTGTGGAGGATATCTCCATTTAGAATGTAACACCGCTTGATTTTTTATTCTTTTGAATAAGATTTTCTCTTCATGTTTATGCTTCCCAAATTTGCTCATCTTTTTATCCATTTAAGCATTCCCCCATCAAAATGGAACCTCATGATTTTTGTTGATAAGTGCAGTCATACCAGCTTGATTTGATAAAACCAACCAAAGAAAACGCATTCGTATTAGTTGGGTTTGCTGCAAATTTATTTAGTTAATAGGTCAACTATTAGATATAACTTTACTTGAATTGTAAAAATGTGTATTCAAGGAACTGTTTAGTGAAGTTAACATAATTATATTGAATAAACACCGATTAGTAAGCGCTTTTATTGACGATTTTTGACAACTTTTTTAAAAGAATTGCCAACTTTATATTGAATGTTTTGGCTATAATTAAAGCGTGATCAGTAACAAGGTGTTATGAAGGAGGAAAATGATGGTTTATTCTGCCGAAATTGACAAAGTTCTGATTGAGAAAGATTTTTTTATAGAGTATAAGAGGCGTACTGATCATAAGATGGACAGGCCTCACTTTCATGATGGCTATGAGATCCACTTCACCTTAAATAATAATACCCATTATTTTGTTGATGAACGGAAATATATTGGTAATTTGGGTTCTATAGCATTATTTAATTCTCAGGAAATTCATCGTGTAGTTGTAGATGAGGGGATTGTTTACGAAAGATATTACATTTTGTTTAAGCCGCAATACCTAGAATTTGCTTTCTTAGAGTATCCAGAGTTATACAGCATATTTACGAAAAGATATGATGGTTTTGAAAATGTTGTGCAACTAGAAGCTAATGACCGAATTCATATGATCAATCTTCTAAACGAACTTGTCAGTTTTCAAAACAAAAAAAATATCAATATTCGACAGCTGAAAATCAAACAAAAATTATTGGAAATCATATTGTTATTACATGATTATTATAGTCGAGGAAACCAATTTGAAAAGCGAATTCTATCTGATAAATCAAAGGATTTAAAAATAGTCTTGGATTATATTAAAGGAAATTATGATCAGAATATAAAATTAGACGACCTGGTAAATATGTTGTTTATAAGTAAGTCTACTTTGATACGTTTGTTTCGTTCTCATTTAGGAATGACTCCCAATGAATATATCAGCTATGTTCGTTTTATTGAATCAAGAAAATTATTGAAACAAGGTTATCCAATAAAAGTTGTAGCAGCTAAGGTAGGTTACAGTGATGATTCCACTTTTATAAAAAAATTCAAAAAAATTTCAGGAGTCTCACCAAAGCAATATGCATTACAAAGAAGTTAAATTGAGGAGGTAGTAATTTTGAGCAACAAGCTGACATATAGTGTAGGAGTTAAAGAAAAATTTACGAGGTTTATGCTGCGACCTGTCGAATTGACAGCAATCAGTGCTCCTAACGCGACTATGGAGAACGAGGTTACCCGTGTTGAAGATTATTATGAAGTAGAATATCCGGTTAGAAAAGAATTTTTAGAAAATAACGATCTCTCTAAAATATCACTGCAAGAAGATGGATATTCAACAATTTATACACCATTTGAAAGGGATCGAGTAGACAGCTCCACTTTTATTTCAACGCCCCATAAAATCTCAACTTATGGGAAAACATTTTTTGAAGTTGATGAGGCTGGTGTCTATAATTTTCGTATTCGAACCTGTGGGGCTTTAAAAATTTGGACAAATCAGCATCTTGAATTTACATTTTCTCCCTACACGAGAAACCACGGTTCTGAAGCTTTGTTCTCATTACATCTTCAGCAAGGAACTAACGAAATTATTATTTATTTTGAAGATTTAGCCGAAAGAGATGTAAGTTTTTACTTTGAATTAATCAACGACAATACTCAGGAAATCAGGGGGTTTATTGAAACTGACGTAAATATTGAAGAGTATCAAGCAGCAGAAGAATTGCTTTACGATGCTTATCTAGAAAAAGATTTTTTCCAAAAAGGTGATATCAGATTAAAATTTTGCAATCCGCCGAAGCTAAAGAAGATTCCTTTGAGAATCAGAATAAACCCAAGACTTTCATTAGTTGATGATGGTACTCAGGATGGCAATATCACTGATTTTGATGTTGAAGATATATATGTTCAAATAAAAAAGGAACAGGAATTTATTGTGATAGGTTCTGTTTCGGATATACCTACTGCTGGTTTAACCCGTTTTGAATTAGGGATTGAACTAAGTGATGGATACTGGCTTTCACGGACGCTAACAGGATCGATTTATAATCAAGAATATTTTTCAAGTTTAGTGACAGAAGAGCAGATTGTAGAAAGAAAATTAGCCGCTCTAGATTATTTTTCAAACCTTGAGTTGGAGGATATCAATGTTGCTTTAGTTAATGTCTTTCTAAATAAAATTGGGACGGCTGATATTTATCAAGAGTATCTAAGTGCCTTCAAACTGATTGAAGAGAAAGGCGATTGTGCTGATTTTGTTTTGGCTCCCTTACTTGGTATTTATACTCGCTATGCTGAGAATTTTCCAGAAAAATTTCATCAACAAATGAAGTCGCTCTCGCTCGGTTTTCGTTATTGGATTGATGAACCCGGGAATGACGTCATGTGGTATTTCAGTGAAAACCATGCGCTATTATTTCATGTTTCCCAATATTTAGCAGGTTATTTATATGGGGAAGAGAAATTTTCAGTTTCAGGACGTTCTGGAAAACAGCAATATGAGATTGGAAAGCAGAGATTAAAGGAATGGTTTGCTACGTTCTTCCAAGTAGGGTTTTCTGAATGGAATTCTACGACATATTTTCCAATCGATTTTATTGGTTTTTTTACTTTATTTATTTCTGCACCAGATAATTCTATAAAGCAATTAGCAAAAAAAGCTTTAGATTACACATTTAAGCTCATCGCTTTAAATTATCATGGCGGAACTATGACTACGACTTTTGGTCGCGTGTATGAGCATAATCTGAAAGCAATGCAACTTGGTGAAATCTCAAATGTAATTCAAATTGCTTGGGGAAATGGGTATTTTAATAACTCGTTAAGGGCTTCTGCCTTATTTGCTATATCAGACTATGAGCCGCCGTCAGAATATGAAAGTTTACTTTGCTTAGAATCAAATAAGGCAATCAAAGCAGAATATCTACAAGGAGAGAACCGCGCATATACTTATTTGTATAAAAACAAGCAATATTCTTTGGCATCCGCTATTAACTATAAGCCATATCAACAGGGGCATCAGCAGCATATGATGAATATATCCTTAGGCGAGGGTGCAATTCTTTGGTTGAATAATCCGGGAGAAGCAGAGTTTAGTGGGGGGAACCGACCTAGCTATTGGGCAGGTAATGGTGTCATACCAATGATTCGTCAATATGAAAACACTTTATTTGCTCATTACCGGTTATCGGAATCTGATTACAAATTTATTCATTTATATTTACCGTTTTGGAACTTAGATGAAATCGTTGAAGAAAAAAATTGTATTTTTATTCGGAAAGCGGAGAGCTATTGTGGTATTTTCTTCTCGAATCCATTGGTCCGAGTTTTTGAAAGTGCTGTTTATGGAAGAGAAATTCGGGCAATTGGAGAGGATCAGTATGTTGTTGTAAAGCTTTCTTCAAAGGATGAATCAAAAGATTTTAAAACTTTTATTAAGAATTTTAAATCAAAAAATATTAACTTTGACAAAGATACAGTCATGTATACAGATTTCGAACATGGAGAGTTTGAGTTTATTGCTGACTCTTTGAAATTAAACGGGAACACTGTTCTTTATGAACAAGACTATACTATTTTTTATCAGGAGGAGAGAGAAGGATGAAAAAATTTTTAGGATTAACACTCAGTTTGATAGCAGTGATGATACTTGCTGCTTGTGGAGGCGGCTCCAACAAAGGGGCGGGAGGTGACGGTAAGAAGACTTTGAAAATCTTACTTTCAGAGGAGCCATCGGATACAAATGCTTTGAATATTGCATTTAATTCGTGGGCTGAAGAAACTGGGAATAAAGTAGAGACGATAGTCATTCCATACGACGATCAATTGACTAAATTCCCTTTGATGGTAAAAAACAATGACGTTCCTGATTTGGTAGCAACGACGAGATTGACACGTTTGTACCCTGATGAATTTATCGATTTATCTGAAAAAATTGATACATCTATTTTTAATGAGACAGCTCTTCAGATTATTAGTCAGGATTTTTCAAGTGAATCAGATTTGGCTGCTCCAAACCAATATACAGTGACATGCTACTTTTATAATGCTGATGCCTTTGAGAAGGCCGGGATAACTCCGCCGACAGCAGAAAATCCTTGGACAGTTGAAGAAATGTACAAATATGCATCAGAATTACAGGATTCTGGTGCGGTTAAATATGGTTTTGCCAGTGATTTTTCTCGGGCACGTTATGATACTTTAATGTATGCGAATGGTGGCTCAATGACTGAAAAAGCAGGAGATTCATTTGAAATATCTATCAATAGCCAGGAAAATATTGATACATTACAGGAATTTGTTGATTTGAATAATTCGGGTGTTATGCCAAAGGTGATTTGGACAGGTGGTTCTAGTGATAATCCTGCCGATTATTTTAAAAATGGTGATATAGGTATTTACCTGTCTGGTTCTTGGAATTATGAGCAATTTTATAATGATATAAGTAGTTTTGAATATGCTGTTATGCCTTCCCCAGCTGGTAAAAGTGGGCAGGCTTCAATTGCAGGCGGCAGTGGGATAGCTGTTCCCAAGTCTTCGGCTAATTCGGAATTAGCTATCGATTTTCTAAACTGGTTCTATAAAGAAGATAATTATAAAGAATATTTGGCAAATGATAAAGGTTTATCATTTATTGATGGGGTTTCGGTCGAGAACAGTGATGAAAAAGTGGCAGCCGACTACGCTGTTATGCAGACTGAGATGGAGCATGTCACAGACACCTTTTTAGTGGATGAAGAATCAGGTTGGAGAAATTATCTGGATAACGAGTATCGCGACTATCTAAAACAAGCAGTAAGTGGTGAACTAACAGTTGAAGAAGCACTCAATTCTTTTGCTGAGGATTTAAGTCAAAAATCAGAATGGCAAATTAAAAAATAATGAATAATTTTAGGAAAGAGCATAGCAATAGTTTCCTATGCTCTTTCTTGATTGAAAGGAAGTGGACCACTTGGAAGATAATATATCAACATCAAAATTAGTAAAAGTGATTGATAAACAAGAAAAACAAAACAAAAAAGCTGGAAAGGGACGTATGACAAAGGCTTTTTGGATGTTTATTATGCCCAGTGGTATTTTGTTTACAATTTTTTTCTTAATCCCCTTATTTTTAAATATGTTTTTGTCTTTAACAAATTATGATGGTTGGAAGACAATGGATTTTATTGGTCTCTCTAACTATGTTCGAGTGTTATCTGATGATCGTTTTTATACAGCATTAGTTAAAACAATGATCTATGCCATAGTTAATATTCCCTTTAAAGTGATTATTCCCTTATTATTGGCGGCTTTATTAACTTCTCCCAGAGTTAAGTTTAAAACGATTTCTAGGACCGCAATTTATGTTCCAGTATTGTTATCCTCATTAGTCGTCGGTATTACGATTAATTGGATGTTTTCACAAGAATACGGTCTGATTAATTTTATTATCCAGCAATTTGGAGGGAAAGCCGTAGAATGGGGCAGCCACTCTCTTTTAGCGACATTCATTATCAGCGTGGCTAGTACATGGGCTTCTACAGGATTTTACATGATTATTTATATTGGGGCTATAAATAACATAAACAAAGACATGTATGAAGCTGCTGACATAGATGGGGCAACAAGTCTTCAAAGATTTTTAAGAATCACAGTACCCATGTTGGCGCCAACTACTTTCTTAGTGACGTTATTAAGTACGGTTAACCTTCTAAAGGAATATGCTCTAATTCAAGGTATTACGCAAGGTGGTCCGGGAACAAGTACTACTTTTGTTATACAATATATCTTTGATAAAGGATTTAATCAGTCAGAATATGGCTATGCAACCGCGATTTCAGTTGTTATTATGATAATCTTTGCAATCATCGCATTTGTACAGTTTAAAGTTAATGAGGGAGGAGAGATATAGATGAAAAAAGAAAGAACAAGCATACTCTTGACCGTGCTAAGCTTGGTTTGTGGTTTTTTAATTGTTTTTCCAATTATTTGGTTAATATTCAGTTCTTTTAAACCTTCAAGTGAGCTCTTCTCATACCCACTATCATTGTTTCCGAAGGATTTTTCGTTAGATCACTATATCAGAGTGTTAAAAGGTGGTTTTTTACAATACATCTATAATAGTCTGTTCTTAGCGGTTGTAGGAACAATGATAACTTTAGCAATTAGTGCGATGTGCGGGTATGCTTTAGCCATATATCGCGGGAATATCAGGTATACGAATTTAGTCTTTGCAGTCTTTTTGTTAGGTACGTTAATCCCAGGGGAGACTTTAACAATTTCACAATTTACAGTTATCAGTTTTTTAGGATTATACAACAATATCTGGGGGGTTATACTTCCGGTTGTAACAACTACTACAGGGATTTTTATGTATAGACAATATTTTATGTCTTTACCGTTATCTTTTGTGGAAGCAGCGAGAATGGATGGTGCTTCTGAATTTTATATTTTTGGAAAAATCATGCTGCCATTGGCAAAATCAACAACAATCACATTGACATTGTTCAGTTTTATGTGGCGATGGAACGATTATATCTTACCGTTGTTAGTATTGTCAGAACAGAGAAAATATACGATTCAAATCGCCATTAAAAACTTCATCGGTTTCAATGGTGTTGACTGGAATTCTATTTTAGCAGCATCAGTTATTTCAATTGTTCCAGTTACGATTTTGTTTATGTTTTTGCAGAAGTATATTGTTGGCAGTGAAACAGCATCGGGAGATAAAGGATGACTATAAGGAAAACAGGAGAAGGGTATCATGGCAATAGAAGTGACAGCAACGATAGAGAAAGTTATTGATAAATTAACAACTCTGGAAGAGATAGACAGTACTGAATTTGAAGGACTTTCAAAAAAAGAACAAGAGAAAATCGGTTTTTTTGCTCGGGATTTTGGAATGAATTATTGGGATTGGCCACAAGGAGTTGGTTTATTCGGCTTATTTAATATTTCTCGTAAGTACGATGAATATATAATCAATTGGGCGGAAAATGAGATCCGAAAAGGACTGCCAATTTCAAATGTCAATACTGTTTGTCCTTTGTTGACGATAATGAACTATCCACAATATGAAGAACTGAGTTTGCAATGGGCGGAGGATATTTTTTATCGTTTTGATCGTACAGAAGAAAATGGAATTCAGCACAACACAACTGGAGCAACTAAAGCAGACTTAGTCAAAAACGATGAGCAAATTTGGGCAGATACAATTTTTATGACTATTCTCTTTTTAGGACAAATGGGTGTAAAGTATAAAAGAGAAGAATGGATCGAAGAGGCGATTTATCAAGTGCTCTTACATGTGAAATATCTTCTGGATAGAGAAACAAATTTGTTTTATCATGGCTGGGATTTTTCTAAACGTTCTAATTTTGGTGCTATTTTTTGGTGCCGTGGAAATAGTTGGTTGGCAATGGGAATTCCTCTTTTTTGTAAGATTATGGAAGATCATCTAGCTAACGAAGAAAAAGAATATTTGTTGGTTGTTTATCAGAATCAAATTGAACGGTTGATGCAATTACGAGATGACGAAACTAATCTTTGGCATACCATTTTAGATGATAAGAGCTCATATATTGAAACCTCTGGTTCAGCAGGAATACTTGCCGGGATTTATCTTGGCTTGCGAGAAGGATATTTAAAGAAAAGTCAATATGGCTTGTTAGCTGAAAAGAGTATTCAATCTTTAGTTTCTTACATAGATGAGCATGGTACACTACACGGGGTTTCTGCTGGTACAGCAATCAGTTCAGCAAGAGATGACTATAAAAATATCATTGTAAAACCAATGGCGTATGGCCAAGCAATGTGTTTATTTGCTTTAGGACAATATGATAAGTATGTTACGGAAGCTATGAGAGAAAAGTGAGACTTTCGTTCGTTTTAAGAGAATTTTTTCGGCTTAAAGTTCTAGTAATAACCGAGAATAATAATATTTATTTTAAAAAGTATTGGAGAAATGTGCAAAACTTAGAGACTGTACTGTAAATTATCCTCAAATTGTTCTATTAAGAAAAGGAGTTTGGAATGACAGCTATCGAACTGCTCTTAGCTAAATTAAAACAGGAGATATTTCAAAAAAAAAGAAGGATTAAAGATTTCAAAATCGAAAAAGCTGGCTATTTTGATTGGAATAAAGTTATCAATGGTGAAAAAAGCGACTTAAATAAAGGGTTGGGGGGAATAGATAGCCACTATCAGATTGTATTCCCATATCCCGATTCGGTAACAGATGATATGAATGAAGGTTTAAAACCCTGTGTTTGGGTAAAAACAACAGATACAGATATCTGGAATACAAACAATCCTCAATTCATCGTCAGTCATAATCAAAAAATAATTCGTTCATTGGATATGAATCACAGCTATTTTCTCCTTCCCCCAAAAAATAGTGAGGAAATTACTTTAAATGTTTACACAAATACTGAAAAACCAGATATCTTCATAGAAGTATGGTTTGGTTATCAAAACACTTGTGTGTTCCAGCTTTTCTATCGACTGAAGGCAATTTATGAAAGTTATCAACTTTGTCAGAAGGAGTCTCCCACAAGAGTCATCTATCAAGGTTTTTTTGAACGGATTTTATCTATTGTTGAAGGGGATTATGACTCCCCCAAAAAATATCAAGAATGTTTGGAGAAAATTGATAAGTGGCTGCTCTATCAAGATGAAGTGGCTGATTCGCCGATTGTTGAGCATGTTATTGGACACACCCATATTGATTTAAGTTGGTTGTGGACAATTGAGCAAACTAAAGAAAAAGTAGTTCGTAGTTTTTCTAATGCGCTATATTTGTTAAATATCTACCCTGAAATGACATTTATGTCTAGTACACCATTACTTTATGAGTTTTTACACGAACAGGACCAAAATTCTTATGAACAAATTAAAGGACTCATTGAGCAGGAACGCTGGTTTATTGAGGGAGGAATGTATGTTGAGAGTGACATTAATCTTCCTAGCGGTGAGTCCCTTATTCGTCAAATATATTATGGCAAGAAGTTCTTTTCTGAAAACTTCAATAAAGAAACAAGAATACTATGGTTACCTGACTGTTTTGGTTTTAGTGCCTCATTGCCACAAATAATCAAGAAAGCGGAACTTGATTATTTCTTCACTTCTAAAATGGATTGGAACGAAACAAATAAAATGCCAAACGATATCTTCTTCTGGGAAGGCATCGATGGTTCCAAAGTTCTTAGCTATTTTTTAACTACATCTGACTATTCAGAAGACCAGTCGGTTGGTACAACTTACAATGGACGTTTAAATGCATCACAGGTCAAAGGGACATGGACCAGGTTTAAAAATAAAGAACTAAGTAAAGAAGTGCTACAAATATATGGTTTTGGCGATGGCGGAGGCGGTCCAACAGAAGAAATGTTAGAATACAGTAAAGTATTCCAACACCAATTGCCAAATATGCCAAGGATTGAACACTCTTCGCCACAACTTTTTTTTAACCATTTAGAGAAAAATATCCAGGGGAAAAAAGTTCCTAAATGGCGAGGAGAGTTATATCTTGAGACTCATCGAGGTACCTATACAACTGATGGATTATTAAAAAGGATGAACCGCGAAACGGAAAATTTGTTGTTAATCACGGAATGGATAAATGTCATTGCGCATTTTTATCAAGAGGAAGAGGCTGCAGACTATCCAATGATTTTGGAAAAGGCTTGGAAGAAGGTGTTAATTAACCATTTTCACGACATCTTGCCAGGTACTTCGATTCAGCAAGTTCATGACGAGGCAATTGAACGTTATCAGAGTGCAATTATTATGTGTCAAGAGCTGATTTCTGATAAGTTAGCGGATTTAGGCCTCAAAGATATTTCAAGTTTTTCGCAAGTATCAGAGGAAGATATTTGGGTAGGAAACCCAACTTCATATTTGCGAAATGAAGTGGTAAGTGATGAGGAAAATGATTATCTGATAGAGAATATTCCAGCTTTTGGCTTTAAAAAAATCAAACTGTCATCCTCAAAGGAGAAGAAAAAAAATATTAAGGGGCTTAATATAGCGGATAGTAATGTTGTAGAAAAAATAACGGAGTGTTCGTATAAAATCGAAACAAAACATTACCGGTTTATATTACATGATAGTGGTGAGATAAGAGAGTTTTACGATAAAGCTTTGCAAAGAAATTTGACAGAAGGACAAGGAGCATTCAATCAATTCCAATTGTTTAACGACATGCCTAAAGAGTATGATGCATGGAATTTAGATCAAGAATCGTTATCTCAACAAATAAATATAGGAAATAAGGGACAAATTGAGGATATTGTAGAATCAAAACACAAATTAGAAATTAGTTATTCGCGAACGTTAAGAAATTCAACCGTTTTTCAAACTATTACTTTATATGAACACACTAAAAGAATTGATTTTAAAACGATTGTTGATTGGCAGGAGAGACAAAAATGTCTTAAAATAAATTTTGCAACTAACCTGATTATGCCAAAAGCTACATATGATATTCAGTTTGGTAATGTAGAACGTCCTTCTTATGTGAACACTTCTTGGGATGATGCACGATTTGAAGTTTGTGCACATAAATGGGCAGACCTATCGGAGAAAACGTGCGGTATTGCACTCTTGAATAATTGTAAGTATGGTTACTCGGCAAGGGAAAATCAACTGAGCTTGACACTTCTTAGAAGTCCGCAAAATCCAGCAAAAGATATTGACAAGCGCATTCAAGAGTTTACTTATAGTCTGTACCCTCATGAAGGAACCGTTGAACAATCAAGAGTCTACAAAGAAGCATACGCACTCAATGTGCCATTAATTTTTGGCCAGAGGACAGAAGAAAGCCCAAGGGTTGTTGAGGACCTATTGTTAATTGACTTATCTGAAAAAAATGTTATTTGTGAATCAATAAAAATGGCCTATGAGGACGATGCATATATTATCAGATGCTATGAATCCTTTGGAAAGACAACGTCGTGCAATATACGTGTTAATCAACAAGTGAGTTCGGTTGAAACTGTCAGCTTGTTAGAAAATATAACAGATGAAAAATTTAGCTATTTATCCTCAGAAGGGATTATTACTGCAGAATTTAAACCGTTTGAAATTCGAACATTTAAATTATATTTATCAGATCGGAGTACATATGGATAAGAGAATAATAAGCAGGGATGATGACTTCAAAAAAATCAATAGTTTTTCGAGTAGAGCTATTGGCGTTTATAATTCAGAGATGCTTATGACTAAGGTCAAATTTGAACAATCGACAGATGATTATGGATTTCATCAACATTACCACAGCCAAGTTACATATGTCTTGGAAGGCAGTTTTTTATTTGTAATTGATGGTAAGGAATATCAGGTTTCAAAAGGGGATTCATTGTTAATTGAAAGTAATTTGGAACATGGTTGTATTCCTTTGTCATTGCCAGGTTTACTTTTGGATGTTTTTTGTCCTATTAGAGAAGATTTTTTTGAAAATTAAGAGGTGGTAGAAATGTTTAATTTGGCGGTTCGCGGACACGATATATCAAATGTAAAGACGCCAACAGAACTTGCTCATAAGACAGAAAAATATGGTGTTAAAAATTTACAGCTGGCTCTGAATGTGTCTTTTCCTAATCTGAGTAGTGTGTCTTCAATGAATCCAGGGTTAGGGACCTATTTCAAACAAGAGATGGCAAGAGAAGGGGTCCAAATAGCTTTGCTCAGCTGCTATTCTAATTTAATTCATCCTGATGCTAGAATCAGAGAAAAAGTTTTGCAGAAATTTGAGAATTATTTGTTTCATGCCAGGTTTTTTCAAGCATCCATGGTTGCCAGTGAAACCGGATCGGTTTTGCCAGAGATGGGGTACAGTGAAGAAAATTTTACAAATGAAACCTTTGAAGACATGGTCGGTGTTATTCGACGTCTAGTCTTAACAGGAGAAAAAGTTGGGACGCTTGTAGGTATTGAGGGTGGTCTGAATCACCCTCTGTATTCAAACCAGCGGATTCATCAATTAGTTCAAGCCATAGATTCTGAGTTTCTAGGAATAATTTATGATCCGACTAACTTAATTACAGCAGACACTCACACTGAGATTATATCAATTGTAAGAGAAGCTTTTGAAACATTTGGAAATAAGATTGTTTGTTTACACTTAAAAGATTTTATTATCAAAGAAGATAAAGTGATCCCAGTTTCATTAGGTGATGGGATTATCCCTTATAAAGAAATCTTGGAAATTGTAAATTCTTTTAAACCATATTGTTACATAGTTTTAGAGGAAACAAAAAACGAAAAAATTGGCGAAGCGGTAAATCTGATTAATTCAATAAAATAATAATCTTTATCATGGAAAAAGCTAAAGAGCGCTTATATTTAATGTTTTTAATGGTAGTATAAGGTAAGCAGCTCATTAACAGCGCGTAGAGGTTGAAGGCGTCTTGGAAACATATTTTTCAGCTGGTTTGAGCGCATTTCAATTTATCCATAGTCGAAACTAGAGTAAAAAAAGAAATGAGAGTTACAAAATTGCTTTAGACGTTGCTACAATAAGTTTAAGGAACTCTCAAAAATGTAAGTGGACGGTAGGATTAGAACCTATACCTCGATGATAGAGAGAATATAACTAGCAATGTTTTGAAAGTGTAAAACAATCAAAACTCTCTATGGAAAATACTTTTTGAATAATAACACTTCTGATTAAAAATTACTTAAGAAGTGTTGACAACTCTTGGAACCTATCTTTAGAATTGTGAATTTTTTAGAAATCAAAAACCACCTGCCAAAGTTACTCGGCAGGTGGTTTCTTCAATTGGATATCTTTATCTTTAACAATCAACACGTCGCAAGCAGTGTGTCTGACGACGTATTGGGACACTGACCCTAACAGGAAGCGTTCAACTAAATTCAGCCCCGTTGCTCCCAACAGAATCAAATCAATATGATATTTTTCGGGCAATTCGTGTGCAAGTAGTTTTTTCACTGAACCGAACTCAATTACTCCTTCGACCTCTTTGACGCCACGTTCTTTTGCGAGCTGCAAGTATTCGTCCAGTGTTTGCTGTGCCATGACAGCAGCTCGATCTGCCATATCATCATCATAAGAGGAAATATTTTGAAAAGCCCTAGTATCAATCACGTGGGCCACCACTAGTTTTCCGCTGTTTTGTTTAGAGATTTGAATAGCTTTAGACAAAGCTAATTCTGCCGTCTCAGAGCCGTCCACTGCAACCAGAATCCTTTGATACTTTTGTTTCATAACCAACACCTCAATTCAAAATTTTACGATTGATGTATATTTTTTGAAATTTTAAGACTGTAAAAAGCTGATACAGACATGATCAGCACAAGATAGACAAGAGTGGCGGTTTTTTGATTGAGATAAAGACATATTAAACCTGCAAGGCTAAGGGCGAAGCACCAATTGATAAACCCCTTGAAAGCCTTTGAAATCTGCTCATCTGTTTTTCCATTTCCCAGCACGTGGCTGATTTTTTGGTGGTGTTTGTTCAGTATTAAAGCAACAAGGAACAATACAACCATCAAAATGCCGGTCAGTAGTCGAATCATGATAGCCCCTTCTGAAATTGTGACATATAGAATAAAAAGCAACTTGCGCAGGCAAATTGCTTTGATTTTTTAAAAAGAAGGAAATCCGTCGATGCCGTTAGTCACCCCGTAGTATTGAACCCGCTAGTAAGCAGGTGGGTTTCATAGCTCAACTCTCAAACTACCAAGTGAAAAGGCTTGTTTTCCTTTTGAACATTTTGAATCCCTAAATAATACTAATATGTTCGGTCAACACTGAAATGGAGTGGCGCGAACATCACAGACTACCCCTAGTCATATACTAGCATAGAAAAAAAAAATGAGCAATAAAATGGGAATGATTATGAACCAAAACAGGGGATTTTTTGCCGAAGTTGATTAATGCCCTTTTTTCATGTACAATGATTAAGAAAGTTAAATAAAAATCTGTTAGGTGAGGCTCCTGTATGGAAACACGCTGCTGCCCAAAAATGTCGAGAGACGCCAATGGGTCAACTGGAATTGTCGAATGAAGGCTCTTCCTAATGTAGCTGAAGTAATGACTTCTAAGCCATGTAGTGCTAAAGCTCGACTTTGAGGTTACTTGTTAATGATTTTTTGCATGCACTCTCAATTTCGAGGGTGCATTTTTATTTAGAAATTTTTTAAGGAGATGGTTAAATGTATTCTCAATGCGTCAACAAAGAAAACCCAGATGAACGAAGGAAGCAGGAAGCAATTTTGTGCTTATCCTGTGGAAAAGAATAGGGAGGCAGAGAATTGTTTTCCTGCGAATTTAAGGAGGAAAACGAGAATGAATAAAAATCTAGAAACAACAAGCATGAAAAAACTTGCACTCAATAAAAAAGTAGCCAGTCAATATGACTTTCACAAACTTGTGAAATTAAGCAAACGGGAATTGATGATGATCTTCCGTTCCAGCGAAAACGGTCTGTCAAAAACAGATGCCGCCACTCGATTGGAAGAATATGGGCCTAATATCGTCGCTTCAGAGCAGCCGATCCCTCATTGGAAATTGTTTGTGAATGCCACAAAAGATCCATTCGTCTATGTTTTGGTATTATTATTAATAATTTCGGCATTAACAAAGGATTACGACGCAGTCATTATTATGGGAATCATGATTTTTGCCAGCGTGTTTATTCAATTTGTCCAAGATGTCCGGGCGCAAAAAGCCAGTTTTGAATTGAAAGAGATGATTGAAAACACTTGTGCAGTCACCCGTGAAGGAGAAACATTTGAAATTCCAATGGACGAGGTAGTACCGGGGGATATCGTCCGTTTAGCGACCGGAGACATGATTCCGGCAGACGGCAAACTCATCTGGGCCAATGACTTGTTCGTCAACCAATCTTCCATGACCGGGGAATCATTGCCGGTGGAAAAGCACACACTGGTCGATGAAACAGACCGTGCCGCGATCCAAGCAAACCAGACTGTTTTGGAAATGTCTGACTTAGTATTTATGGGGACAGACGTGCTGAGCGGTGAGGGAATCGTGCTGATCATGCAGACAGGAGGCAACACTTTCTTTGGAGATATTGCGAAGACAGCTTCGTCTACAAGAGGCAGTTCTGCTTTCGAAAAAGGCATCACGCAAGTAAGCAAATTGTTGCTGCGTTTAGTGGCAGTGTTTTTTATCGTGGTCTTATTGTTGAATGGGATATCAAAAGGAGACTGGAGCCAAGCATTCTTTTTTGCGATTGCTGTGGCGGTGGGATTGACTCCTGAAATGCTCCCAATGATTGTGACAAGCAACCTGGCTAAAGGGGCGCTGGCGTTATCGAAGAAAGAAATCATCGTAAAAGAATTAAACGCCATCCAAAATTTAGGAGGCATGGATGTTCTGTGCACAGACAAAACGGGGACCATTACTGAAGACAAAGTTGTCCTGGTAGAGTATGTGAATCCGGAAGGGATAGTGGATGACTCTGTTCTGGATGCGGCCTATGTGAATTCCTATTACCAAACAGGTTGGAAAAACTTGATCGACCATGCAGTGATTTCATATTATAATAAAAACCGCACCAAAAAAGAAGATAATGGTTTTACAAAAGTGGACGAGCTGCCCTTTGATTTTTCCCGTCGGCGATTAAGCGTCATCGTGGAAAAGGACAATGAACACTTGATGGTGACCAAGGGTGCTTTAGAAGAGATGGAAGATGTTTACACACATGTGGAAATCGGCGGAAAAGTTGTGCCGGTGACAGAACAGCTGCAACAAGGCATGCGGGAAGTCAGCTATAACATGAATCAGAGAGGGATGCGTGCCATCGCTGTGGCATATCAGAAAAATGTCCACAAATCTCCAGTTTATACAGTAGCTGACGAGTCGGACATGATTTTAAAAGGTTTTGTGGGTTTCCTTGATCCGGCTAAAAAAAGTGCCGGTCCTGCTATCAGCTCCTTTCATGATCACGGCGTAAATGTAAAAGTTTTGACAGGTGATAATGCCATCGTAGCAAAAACCGTCTGCGAAGAAGTGGGTATTACAGTTGATGGTTATCTCAATGGAGCCGAAATTGAAGAAATGTCTGATGCCCAGCTGAAAGAAAAAGTTTCAGAAATCAATCTTTTTGCCAAATTATCACCGATGCAGAAATCCCGAATCATCCAGTCCCTTCAAGAAAACGGACATACAGTAGGCTTTATGGGAGATGGTATCAATGATGCCCCCGCCTTGCGAAAAGCTGATGTGGGGATTTCGGTAGATACAGCGGCCGATATTACTAAGGATGCCAGTTCCATCATCCTGCTTCAAAAAAGTTTGACAGTGTTAGCTGAAGGGGCCATTGAAGGACGAAAAGTTTTCAGCAATATGATGAAATATATCAGAATCACCATCAGTTCCAACTTTGGGAATGTTTTTTCCATATTGATTGCCAGTATCTTTCTGCCGTTTCTACCAATGCTTTCTCTTCAGCTGCTGGTCCAAAATTTAGTATATGATTTGGCGCAGCTGACCACACCCTGGGATCATGTTGACGAAGTGGAGCTGGAGAAGCCGATTACTTGGAATCTAAAAAGTCTCGTACGCTTTATGTTGATTCTGGGTCCTGTCAGCAGTATTTTCGATGTCCTGACATTTGCTTTGATGTGGACAGTGTTTGGAGCCAATACGGTGGCTCAGCAAGGACTGTTTCAGGCAGGCTGGTTTGTAGTGGGACTTTTCACGCAAATTTTTGTCGTACATATTTTAAGAACGTCAAAATTATCTTTCATCCAAAGTCGTGCCAGCATGGCATTGACCATTGCCAGTGTGCTGGCTTGCGGGACAGGCTTATTGATTGTAGGGACCTCTCTCAACCAATATTTCGACTTCTTATCTTTGCCGGCTAATTATTGGCCATGGCTTGTAGGTATTGTTATCAGCTATATCTTAACAACAGAAATTATGAAGAAAATTTATATAAAAGCGAATAACGGCTGGCTATAGACGGCAGTGATTTATCAAAGTTTTAAATCAAAAATCAAGTTAAAAACCAAAAACGTTGAGAATACTTAAAAAGTAATTCTCAACGTTTTTTATTAGTTTAAGTGCCAAGTTTTTCTTGTTGCTGCAGCTTTTGGCTTTTGTTGTACTGGCGGGATAGTTTGCTACCGTGAATTTTTGATGGATAGATTTTATTTTTGGCGTTCTTCCAACTGCTTATAGCGATTGCCCAAAGCTTGCTCATATTTTCCGGTGGCTTTAGGCTGATAATATTTTTTATTTTTTAAACCGTCCGGCAGATATTGCTGGGGGACCCAACCGTCTGGAGCATCGTGGGGATAGCGGTAACCTATGCCTCTTCCCAAGTCTTTTGCCCCGCGGTAATGATTGTCTTTCAGATGGTCAGGGACTTCACCGATCAGTCCTTTGCGGATATCAGCTAACGCCGCATCAATAGCCAAATAGGCGGAATTAGATTTTGGCGATAAACAAAGATCTACCACTGCCTGGGCCAGCGGGATTTTTGCTTCAGGAAATCCCAGTTTTTCTGCCGCCTGTACTGCACTGACAGTCCGTGCCGCTGCTTGGGGATTGGCTAATCCCACATCTTCATAGGCAATGACCATCAGACGCCGGCAAATAATCAGCATATCGCCAGCTTCCACTAGTCTTGCCAGGTAATGCATGGCAGCATTGACATCACTGCCCCGAATGGATTTTTGCAGTGCGGAGATAACATCGTAGTGGGCATCGCCTTTTTTGTCATGAACCATGGCTTTTTTCTGGATACATTCTTCAATGATTTCAAGGGTCAAATGAATGGCAGCATCTTTCGTCGGTTGCGTGGATTTGACTGCCAGCTCCAGTCCGTTTAGCGCACTGCGCAAATCGCCGTTTGTTGCACGGGTCAAATGAAGCAGTGCCAGCTCATCCAAAACAACTTTTTTACTGCCCAATCCTCTTTCTTTATCTGAGAGAGCAAGTTCCACTGCCCGCTTGATATCTTTTTCTTGTAAAGGTTTGACTTCGAAAATTTGAGTTCTGCTGCGTATGGCAGGGCTGATACTGATATAGGGGTTTTCCGTGGTGGCCCCGATTAAAATGATTTTGCCGTTTTCCAAGTAAGGCAGCAAAAAATCTTGTTTTGTTTTATCCAGACGATGGACCTCATCTAGCATTAGAATGACTGAACCGCTCATTTTTGCTTCTTCTGCCACGATTTGTAAATCTTTTTTTGTATCTGTGGCTGCGTTCAGCATTCGAAAAGCATATCTGGTAGAACCGGCAATCGCACTGGCGATACTGGTTTTTCCAGTCCCGGGAGGACCGTATAAAATCATGGAAGACAGCATTTTTGCTTCGACCATTCGTCGAATGATTTTGCCTTCGCCGACAAGGTGCTGCTGACCAACCACTTCATCTAAATTTTTAGGACGCATCCGATACGCTAAAGGCTTGTTCATAAGCTCCCTCCTTGTTTTTTATTATTATAACACAAACGTACATTCTTGTTTTGCTGTTTTTGCTGCTATTTTGACAAACCCGGATTACTTTTTGGAAAGCAGAAGAAGATTAAAAACTGGGAGCCGCTAAAATACCCGAATCTTTTCATTAGGTATTGGAAGTAGACAGAATTTCTTGTATGATGGGAACAGAAGTTTAGACAAGCGAGGAAATCATAATGAAGAAAAAGAATATGTTGGAATATTTAGACGAACAACTTGAAAAAAAATTAAAAGACTATGATTTTGCTATTGATTGGGACCGAAAGACCCACAGGATAGAAATCATTGTGGTATTGTATGCTCACAATAGCCAAAGTCTTAAAGTAGAGGATTTGGATGGCGTAGAGTCAGCAGAAGAAGTTATAGAATTCGAAGATGCTGTATTGCTTTATCCTCAAGGAGATAATGTAGACGAAAATGATAAGCAAGATTACTTGGCTGCGCTGCCTTATGAAGGGAAAAAAGGGCTGACACAGGGAGAGATTGAAGGAATCGCCAGCTATCTGTTCCAAGTCCTTGAAACAGGCGAAGAAGAACTGATGGATTTTTTACAAGATGAGACGAAAGAATCATTTGAGCTGTATTGGGAGTCAGAAGTTTTTCAATCGCTGGTGGACGAGCATACAAAACGGAAAAACGGTCAGATGTATTATTCTTACCCAAGATATTAAAATAAGGCGGTCGAGAACATGAATTGGACAGAAGTAAAAGTACAAACAGAAAGTGAAGCAGTAGAGGCTGTTTCGAATATATTGATGGAAGCAGGCGCAAGTGGTGTAGCAATTGAGGACGCAGCGGATTTGGCAGCCTACTCAGGAGATAAATTAGGGGAGTACATTGATAAGCATGAGATTCATCATATTCGTGAAGGTGCCAATGTGAGTGCATACTTTCCTGAGACGGTTTTTCTTCCTGAGATTTTACCCCACATCAAAGCACAAATTGCTAAACTGCCGGAATTTGGTCTTAACATCGGGGCCGGCGAAGTTACAACAAGTGAAGTAGCAGAAAAAGATTGGGCAACCTCATGGAAAAAATATTATCATCCGGTGCCGGTCAGCCGTTTTCTGACCATTGTACCAGAATGGGAGACCTATACACCTAAACACGAGGATGAAAGAGTTATTGTGATGGATCCGGGAATGGCTTTCGGTACCGGAACTCATCCGACAACACTGTTGAGTTTACAAGCGTTGGAAATGACACTCAGGGGCGGAGAACGTGTTTTGGACGTGGGGACAGGTTCGGGTATTTTGAGTATTGCCGCTAAACATTTTGGTGCAAAAGAAGTTCACGCCTTTGATTTAGATGATGTTGCGGTGGCAGCTGCAAAGGGCAATTTGGATTTGAACCCTGTGGCAGCAGAAGTTTCTGTTTCTGCCAATGACTTGTTAGAAAACATCACAATCAAAGCAGACGTGATCGTCGCCAATATTTTGCCCCACATTATTCTCCGGATGATTGAGGATGCATGGCATCTTTTGACAGAAGGAGGCAAACTGATAGTCTCAGGAATCATTCTGGATAAAGAAGGGGAGATTCTTGAGGAGATGTATGCCCAAGGATTTGAATTACTGCAGAAGTATGAACAGCAAGGCTGGTTGGCCTTAGTTTTTGAAAAACCTGAGCAGGATGGAGAGTAACACATGCAGCGATATTTTATCCCAACGAATTATGAAGAACATGACCGCTCTTCAATCGAAATCACCGGGGAGATTTTTCATCACATGATTCGGGTGATGCGAATGAAAGTGGCAGAACAAGTTTATCTGGTATTCAATCAAAAACATACCATCATTGCAGAAATTACTGCTATTGCCGAGGAGCTGGCTTTGTTGAAAGAAGTAAGGGCAGTGGCATCCGAAACGGAACTGCCGGCACATGTCAGTCTGTTTTGCGGCTTTCCTAAAGGAGACAAGCTGGAGCTGATTACTCAGAAAAGCACAGAGCTTGGAGCCAATCAAATCTTTGGTTTTCCCAGCAAGACATCTGTGGTAAAATGGAATGAAAAAAAACGAATCAATCGTGAACAACGTTTAAATAAAATTGCCAAAGAAGCTGCGGAGCAATCCCATCGGACGACGTTCCCTACGGTGCGGCTTTTAGAAAGTCAAAAAGAATTACTAAACGAGTTGGCATCCTTCGATCATATTCTCATAGCCTATGAAGAAACGGCAAAAAAAGGGGAGCACAGGCAGCTGACCCAGACTTTGCAGCAAGTTCAGACCGGGGAGAGACTGGCATTCGTCTTCGGTCCTGAAGGCGGACTGACTCCAGATGAGGTGGAGATGTTAAGTCAAGCAGGCGGAAAAGTCTGCAGTCTCGGTCCAAGGATTCTGCGGACGGAGACGGCTCCGTTTTATGCCCTGAGTGCCGTCAGTTTCCAGTTAGAAATGTTAAATTGAACAAAAGATATCAAGACGTGTTTGCTTTACAGGCAGGACAAAGCGAATCGTTGAAAAAAGTCATAAAAATCGTTATAATTAAGTAATAACTTCATGGAAAAGCACACCTTTATGTGTGTGCTTTTTTAAAATTAAGAAGGATCAGGGAGTGAAACACATGTCAAAAGATCAAAATTTAAGTGCTGATGACGTCATCAAAATTGTTTCCAATTATATGAGTCCTGAGCATGTATCTTTTGTGAAAAAAGCGTGTGTTTTCGCGGCAGAGGCGCATGTAGGACAAGTCAGACAGTCGGGGGAAGAATATTTCATTCATCCTATTCAGGTTGCAGGAATTCTTGCAGAACTTAAAATGGATCCCTATACGATCGCCACAGGATTTTTGCACGATGTGGTAGAAGATACGGATGTGACGCTGGAAGAATTGACCGAAGAGTTTGGGGAAACGGTGTCCATGTTGGTGGATGGCGTGACGAAACTAGGTAAAATCAAGTATAAATCCCATGAGGAACAGCTTGCTGAAAACCACCGTAAAATGTTGATGGCCATGTCCAAAGATTTGCGGGTCATCATGGTGAAACTGGCAGACCGACTGCATAATATGCGGACGTTGAAGCACTTGCGGGCAGACAAACAACGCAGAATCGCAAAAGAAACTTTGGAAATTTACGCACCGCTGGCTCATCGGCTAGGGATCAGCCGGATCAAGTGGGAATTAGAGGATACAGCCTTGCGTTACTTGAATCCCCAGCAGTATTATCGAATCGTTCATTTGATGAATTCCAAACGGGATGAAAGAGAAGCTTACATTGAGGAAACTGTAACAAATATCAAGGAAGCAACGGAAGAGCTGGAAATCTATGCTCAGATTTACGGCCGGCCAAAACATATCTACTCTATCTACCGAAAAATGAAAGATCAGAAAAAAGAGTTTGAAGAAATTTACGATTTATTGGCTATCCGTGTATTGGTGGATACGATTAAAGATTGTTATGCGGTTTTGGGAGCCATTCACACGAAGTGGAAACCGATGCCTGGACGCTTCAAAGATTATATCGCCATGCCGAAAGCAAATATGTATCAATCGCTGCATACTACGGTCATTGGACCTAAGGGAAATCCTGTAGAGATTCAGATCAGGACACATGAAATGCATGAAGTAGCTGAATTCGGGGTAGCCGCACATTGGGCATATAAAGAAGGAAGAACTGAAAAGGTAGAAGAAAATGCTGAGACCCGCCAACTGAGCTGGTTCAGAGAACTTATCGAACTGCAAGATGAAAGCAACGACGCCTTTGACTTTATGGAAGGGGTCAAGGGAGATATTTTCAGCGACAAGGTGTATGTTTTTACACCTAAGGGAGACGTTTCTGAATTGCCTCAAGGTTCCGGTCCATTGGATTTTGCTTATAATATCCATACGGAAGTGGGAAATAAGGCGACAGGGGCAAAAGTAAACGGAAAAATGGTGCCCCTGGATTATAAACTGAAGAACGGCGATATCATCGAAGTTTTGACATCTGCCAATTCCTTTGGTCCGAGCCGTGACTGGATTAATTTAGTCGCAACTTCCAGTGCCCGTAATAAAATCCGGCGCTTCTTTAAAAATCAGGACAGAGAAGCCAACGTGGCAAAAGGCAAAGACAGCATTGAAAAACAATTGCTTCAAAATGACTTTTTGCCTAAAGACTTTTTGAATAAAGCCGCCATGGCCCATGTCATGGAACGTTACCACTACAAAACAGAAGATGATTTGTATGCGGCGGTAGGCAATAACGAAGTCACTGCTTTGACTATGGCAAATCGGTTGACTGAAGAGGCCCGGCGCAAACGGGAAGAGCAGAAACAACAAGAGCAAGTAGAAGAAATGTTGAAGCAGCCGGCGAAAAAAGAACCGGAACGAATGAAAATCCGTCATGAAGGCGGTGTAGTCATTCAAGGGGTCGAAAATCTACTGGTTCGAATCAGCCGCTGCTGCAATCCGCTGCCGGGAGATGAAATTGTAGGTTATATCACGAAAGGCCGCGGCGTTTCTATCCATCGTAAAGACTGTCCCAATATCGTAAATAATGATGCGGCGGATGAGCGTTTAATCGAAGTGGAGTGGGAAGATACCGCAGCGGTCAGCACGAAAGAATATAATGCCGATTTGGAAATTTTCGGTTATAATCGCAACGGTCTCCTGAACGACATCCTCCAAGTTGTCAATAGCATGACTAAAAACTTGATAAATGTGGATGCCAAACAAGGGAAAAATAAAACAGCCAACATCCATCTGCGTATCAGCATTCAAAACCTTGCTCATTTGGAGAGAATCGTTGACAAAATAAAGATGATTCCAGATGTGTATAGTGTGCGGCGGATGAACGGCTAACAAGCGGGGGAAAAATTGTGAAAGCAGTGATTCAGCGGGTGACATCCGCCAGTGTTTCAGTGGCAGGAGAAGAAATTTCATCAATCGGCAAAGGATTTGTTGTCCTTGTGGGTGTCAAACAAGGAGACACCAAAGCCGAAGCAGACTATCTTGTCCGCAAAATAATCAATCTGCGTATTTTTGAGGATGATGAAGGCAAGATGAATTTAAATATTCAGCAGGTCGGCGGAGAAATTTTGTCGATTTCCCAGTTCACATTGCTGGCCAATACAAAAAAGGGCAACCGTCCAAGCTTCACGGAAGCGGAAATGCCTGATAAAGCCAACGATCTCTACGAATATTTCAATGCCCAGATCGAGCAAGAGGGCATCAACGTCGGCAAAGGGAAATTTGCGGCAGAAATGGCGGTCAGTTTAGTAAATGACGGACCTGTAACGATCGTGATCGACACTGAAAAAAAATAATAAAAAACCTTCTGTTGAGTTAACCGCAACGGAAGGTTTTTTGCTGATCTAGTTCAATTTGATGAAAATATTTGAAATCTTATTGGAAATATTCCACTAGAGCATTGGTGATAGCTTTGGCAACTTTTTTTTGATACGTCTTTGTCTTAAAATGGGAAACGTCGTTGTAAGAGTTCATGTAGCCAAGCTCCAGCAGCAAGGCGGGCCGTTCATTATCTCTCAGCACCTGATAGTCGCCAAATTCAACGCCCCGATTTTCAATTGGCAGATCGGAAGCCAAATGTTTATTCACGGTGTTTGCCAGGGCAAGATTACTTTCATCATAGTAGTAAGTCGTTGTCCCGCTGGCGGTATTCAGTTCTTCGGTAGAGTCATAATGAACACTGATAAACACATCAGCTTTTGCCCGGTTGCTCTTTTCGGCGATTTCTGCCAAAGGAATGAACACATCTTCATCTCTCGTCAAAATCACATTTGCGCCGTATTTTTTTAGTTCTTGCTGTACAAAACGGGCGGTGGCTAAAGTAACGACTTTTTCATAAATCATCCCGTTGGCACTTTCCGAACCCGAATCTTCCCCGCCATGTCCCGCATCGATCATAATCGTGGCTTCTGCGATAGAAGTGATTTTTTCGTTTCCAGTTTGGGGTTCGTTGGAGCTGACCACCCAATTAGCCACATAACCGGTACTGCCATCAGATGTTTCCACTTGATACCAGTCTCCATCAGAAGCAACATAGGTGAGGCTTTCTCCAAAATTAATTTCTTCAATGATGTTTCCCTCAATGTCTGCTTGGTCACGTATTTTGGTGCCGTCTTGCCGGGCATAAACTTTATCCAGTTTCTGAGATTCGATTGCCAGTTCTTCAGTAGTTGCTGGTGTCAGTAGTTCTGAATAAATCCAACCGGTTTTTGATTTCACTTCAACGTGGGACCAGCCGTTTTTTTCAGAAGTGATGGTGACTTCAGTGTTTTTTTTGAGTTCGTCCAGTGCTTTGCTCTCCGTACTGGCTTCCTTGCGAAGTTTTGTATCGGCAGTATTGACATACGCTTTGATACTGGTCGAGGGGCTGGTAGCATCTTCTGAAACCAGCCAGCTGGCAATCCAGCCTTCTGAGGCGTCATCAAGTTTAACTAAATACCACTGACCTTTTTCTTTTAGAATTTCCAGTTTATCCCCTTTTTTTACTTGGGTAACCACGTCATGTTCCACTCCCGGCCCTATCCGGACATTCATGGCCATCGCCTTGACGGTAACAAATTCTTTGCCGTTCAAACTAAAAAAAGCAAGGATGACGATACATATAATGATTATATTAATGAATAATAATTTTTTCTTTTGTTGATGATAGGCCTTTTTTTTCACAATTAACCTCCGTATCCATAGAACTTTTATCTATTATAACAGAAAAAATCAGGGCGGCATATACAGGGGGACTTTTGGCGGTATTCTTTTAAAATTTTTCAACTTTTATTTTCTCCCCTTGACAAATAAGCTGTTCTTTAGTAGTTTAAGGTATAATACCTTAAATCTTAGATAGAGAAAGTAGCTTTTATTCTTGCCGGCGCAGAGAAAACTATCATGGCTGAAAATAGTTTCCGCAAAAAAAGTGAAAGACACTCTGGAGATAAACAGTGCAAAGCTGTTTCGCGTTCGAGGCGTTAATCGATTAAAGTGGAAAGAGAGTCTCTTTCAAATCAGGTGGTACCACGTGTGAAATCATTCGTCCTTGTTAATGCAACAAGGACTTTTTTTGTTTTAAAATTTAAAGGAGGATATACAGAGATGAAGTATCAGAGACCTAGGGGAACGGCAGATATTTTACCGGGCGAAGTGGAAAAATGGCAGTTTGTTGAAAATACAGCCCGAGAAATTTTTAAAAAATATCAATTCAAAGAAATCCGCACACCGATGTTTGAACATTATGAAGTCATCGCCCGCAGTGTAGGGGACACCACAGACATCGTTTCTAAAGAAATGTACGAGTTTTATGATAAAGGAGACCGGCACGTTACTTTGAGACCAGAGGGGACAGCGCCAGTGGTCCGGGCATTCGTGGAAAACAAGTTATTCGGTCCAGAGTTTCCCAAGCCGTACAAAGCCTACTATATCGGGCCTATGTTCCGCTATGAGCGTCCTAAAGCAGGACGGCTGCGTCAATTCCATCAAGTTGGGGTGGAAGTGTTCGGCGGTGAAAATCCGGCAACAGATGTTGAGGTGATGTTGATGGCCCTTGATTTTTACCAGACATTGGGAATCAAAGAGCTGAAGTTGGTCATCAATTCTTTGGGGGACAAAGAAAGCCGTCAAAAATACAGACAAGGCCTGATAGATTATTTGACGCCTCACTATGACGAGTTGAGCCAAGATTCGAAAAATCGTTTTGAAAAAAACCCTTTAAGAATTTTAGACAGCAAGGATCGGCAAGACAAAGACATCGTAGCCAATGCGCCTTCAATTTTAGATTTTCTTTCGGAGAAGTCGCAAAAACATTTTGATACAGTGAAGGCTTTGCTTGATTATTTGGATGTCCCTTTTGAGATAGACCACCGGATGGTCCGCGGTCTAGATTATTATAATGACACGATTTTTGAAATCATGAGTGAAGCCAAAGTTTTTGGTGAAAGGGTAGCCTTGGGCGGCGGCGGCCGATACAGCGGGTTAGTAGAAGAAATCGGCGGACCGGAAACCCCAGGTGTTGGTTTTGGACTGGGGATTGAACGGACGTTGCTGGCAATCGAAGCCGAGGGAGATGCACTGCCGTTGGAAGAAGGGATCGACGTTTATGTGGTCGGCTTGGGAGAAGAAACAAACCTGGAAACGTTCAAAATGGTTCAAGCTCTTCGCTACGCAGGTTTTTCAGCAGAACGGGATTATATGAACCGGGGTGCTAAAGCACAGTTTAAAACCGCCAATCGTTTAAAAGCGAAAGTCGTTGTGACTTTAGGGACGGAAGAGATCGAACAACAAGTGGCCAGAGTAAAAAATATGGCTTCCTCCAAGGAAGTGACAGTCTCGTGGACGGACATTTATCAAGATTTTGCCAGTATTTATCAGAAAATAACCAACTAAGAGTTGATTGGGAGAAAAGGATGACAGGGAATGACAAAAAGAAGCATGTACTGCGGGAGAGTATCTCGTGAACAGTTAGGCGAGCTAGTGACTTTGAAAGGATGGGTGCAGAAACGCCGGGACTTGGGCGGTTTGATTTTTATTGATTTAAGAGACCGGGAAGGCATCGTTCAGGTGGTAGTAAGTCCTGAAATCGCGGAAAGTTCTTGGGAGGCGGCTAATACTTGCCGCTCTGAATATGTGTTGGAAATCACCGGTGAGGTGCTGGCTCGAGAAAGTCAGGCAGTCAATAAAAAAATGGCTACCGGAGAAATAGAAATTTCTGCCCGCTCCGTAGTGATTTTAAATAAAGCGAAAACACCTCCGTTTCCAATTGAAGATGAGGGACAGGTCAATAATGAAATCCGTTTAAAATATCGTTATATAGATTTGCGTCGTCCAAAAATGTTTGAAAATTTAAAAGTTAGACATCAAATCACTCAATCAGTCAGAAGTTTTTTAAATGGCGAAGATTTTTTAGAAATTGAAACACCTTATTTAGACAAGTCCACTCCCGAAGGTGCCAGAGACTATTTGGTTCCTTCGCGGGTACAAGAAGGACATTTTTATGCTTTGCCCCAATCTCCTCAGTTAAGAAAGCAGTTATTAATGGGAGCAGGGTTTGACCGCTATTATCAAATTGCCCGTTGTTTCCGTGATGAGGATTTGCGCGGCGACCGTCAGCCGGAATTTACACAAATCGATATCGAAACGAGCTTTTTGACTCCAGAAGAGATTCAAACGTTGACAGAAAATATGCTGGCAAAAGTGATGAAGGAAGTCTTGGATGTGTCGATTCCTACACCGTTTCCTAGATTGACTTATCAAGAAGCCATGGACAAGTATGGCTCAGATAAACCTGATACACGTTTCGACATGACCTTGATAGATGTAGCACCAGTGGTAAAAGAGACAGAGTTCAAAGTTTTTCAGTCTGCGATAGAAAACGGCGGTCAGGTAAAGGCCATCGTTGCGCCTCAAGCGGCGGATAAATATTCAAGAAAAGATTTGGATAATTTGGGCAAAGAGTTGTCACAATATGGTGCGAAAGGACTTGCTTGGGTGAAAGTGACCGAGGATGGTCTGAACGGGCCTATCGCCAAGTTTTTATCTGTGGTGAAAGACGAATTGACCGCACATGTGGGGGCACAAAGCGGTGATTTGATTTTATTTGTTGCCGATACTGCTGATGTGGTGGCAGCATCCCTGGGTGCGCTGCGTTTGAAGCTGGGCAAGGCACTAGAATTAATTGACGGCAAACTCTTCAACTTCCTTTGGGTCGTTGACTGGCCGTTATTGGAGTATGATGAGGAAGAGGGGCGTTATGTTGCAGCCCACCATCCTTTTACCAGTCCGCAAAAACAAGATATCCCACTGCTGGAGACGGCGCCGGAAAAAGTCCATGCAGAAGCATACGATGTCGTCTTGAACGGCTATGAGTTAGGCGGAGGTTCTTCAAGAATTTTCCAGCGGGAGCTGCAGGAAAAAGTTTTGGAAGTTGTAGGGTTCAGCAAGGAAGAGGCTGTCAGCCAATTCGGCTTTTTGCTGGATGCTTTAGAATTCGGTTTTCCTCCACACGGCGGAATTGCCTTGGGGCTTGACCGCTTGGCGATGTTGCTGGCAAAAGAAGACAACATTCGTGAAGTGATTGCCTTCCCTAAAAATGGCCGTGCCATGGACCCGATGAACAACGCGCCAGGAAAAGTTTCAGAAGGACAGCTGACGGACCTTCATTTGAAAATAATAGAATCATTAAAAAAATAAGAGAGTGGGCCTCTTGCTGTCATTTATTCTTTTATTATGAGTAAGAAGAGACTATAATTGGCATGGATATTAAAAAAAGAGAGAGAGACCAATGGAAAAACGCGAAAGACTGAAGATTCCTCAACAGGAATATGTCCAAAAGACAGGTGTAGCGGTTTTGTATGCATTGATTGCGTCAGTGGCTCTGAATATTTTTTGGCGACCGGGAAATATCTATGCCAGCGGACTGACAGGATTTGTCCAAATTGTTGAGACATTACTGGAAAGATTTTTACACGTTCAATTACCGTTTTCAGTTTTGTATTACTTGTTGAATCTCCCGTTATTTATTCTTGCATGGCTGAAAATCAGCCGTAAATTTACGGTTTTTACGCTGATTACCGTTACATTGACATCTATTTCTTTAGCAGTGGTCCCTATTACGCCACTGACCACGGATCCGTTGTTGTGTGCCCTTTTTGGCGGAGCGGTGAACGGGTTTGGCGTAGGATTTGCGTTGAAAAACGGTATTTCTTCCGGCGGCTTGGACATTATCACTTTGTCGATCCGCAAGATGACTGGGAGAACAGTTGGTTCTGTGGCAATTATTTTTAACGCAGCAATCGCACTGACAGCAGGTTTTTTATTCGGTTGGCAATATGCTTTTTATAGTATTTTGAGTTTTTTCATCAGCGGAAAAGTGATGGATGAGGTCTACACGAAACAGAAAAAGATGCAGGTGATGATTATTACCCGGCATTCGGATAAAGTGATTAAAGCCATGCAAAGCAAATTGCGCAGAGGCATCACGATTATTCATGGAGCTGAAGGGGCGTATGACCGTGAGGCACAGGAAGTTTTATTTACTGTGATTACCCGCTATGAAATGTCGGTTTTTGTCTGCATAATGAAAGAAGCAGACCCTCATGCGTTTGTGAGTATTTCAGACAACGTAACGATTTTGGGGAATTTTTATGACCCGGGTATGTAGACTTTGATAAATTTTTTAAAATTGTGAGAGCATTAGAAGGAGTGGTTAGTTTTATGACAACAATTGATTGGAAAAAGGAAGTAGCAGATAGAAAAGAAGAGCTGTTGTCGGATTTATTTGAATTGCTGCGGATTCCCAGTGTGCGTGAAGATGATAAAACCGCACAAGATGCACCAGTCGGTCCCGGTCCAAGGGATGCGCTGTTAAAATTTTTGGCTTTGGGCGAACGGGATGGCTTCACTACAAAAAATGTTGAAAATATCGCAGGACACATCGAATACGGCGAAGGAGATGAAACATTAGGCATCTTCGGGCACGTGGACGTGGTCCCGGCAGGAACCGGTTGGGAAACAGATCCTTTTGAACCGGTTATCAAAAACGGCCGGATTTATGCGCGGGGTTCCAGTGATGACAAAGGGCCAAGCATTGCGGCTTACTATGCTATCAAAATCATCAAGGAATTAAACTTGCCCTTATCGAAAAAAATTCGTTTTATCATAGGAACGGATGAGGAAAGCGGCTGGCAATGTATGGACCGTTATCTGGAAGTGGAGGAAACGCCAGATTTTGGTTTCGCTCCTGATGCAGAATTTCCAATCATCAATGGTGAAAAAGGAAATGTGTCCGTAGCATTGAAGATCGGCGGAACGAATGAGGGTCCCGTTAAGTTAATTAGTTTCAACTCAGGTTTGCGTCCGAACATGGTTCCAGAATCCGGTACTGCTGTGCTTGAAATCAAAAAGGCGGAGACTTTAAAAGCCATTGAAAAAGATTTGAAGGCTTATGTAGCTGAGAATAAAATTTCAGGGAATGTGACTATTGAAGACTCCAAGGTGACTGTTTTTATCAAAGGAAAATCCGCACACGGAGCCAGCCCCGCCGCAGGCATCAATGGTGGCACACATTTGGCAAACTTCTTGAGCCGTTATGACTTTGACGGCAATGCTAAAACTTATCTGGAAGTAATCGCTGAACTTATCCATGATGACACAGAGGGTAAAAAGCTGGGTGTTGCTTTCAGCGACGAAATTATGGGTGATTTGACTCTGAATGCAGGTGTTTTTGAGTTTGAAGCAGCAAATGATGCTAAAAATAATTATATTCTTTTAAACATGCGCTATCCAAAGGGGATAACAACAGAAAAAATCAACGAGATTATCAGCGGGAAACTTGCTGGGACAGAATTCAGTGTTGAAGTGGAAGGCGGGGGCAAAGGGCCTCACTATGTACCGGAAGAAGATGAACTTGTCAAAACACTTTTATCTGTGTACGAAGCACATACCGGCTTGAAAGGTCACGGGCAAGTCATAGGCGGCGGTACCTTTGGCCGTTTATTAGAGCGCGGAGTTGCTTATGGTGCCATGTTCCCTGACAGCATTGATACGATGCATCAGGCAAATGAATTCATGGCGGTCGATGATTTGCTGAAAGCGGCAGAAATATATGCCGACGCCATTTACCAATTGGTTAAGTAAAAAAGCTCGTCACGAATTTTCGTGACAAGCTTTTTTATTTGAGTAAATCTCTTTCCCGGTACCATTCATCTGGTTTCCAGACCCAATCGTAGTTGTCGCGCTTGATTAAATCAAATGCTTCTTCTGGCCCCATGGTCCCGGCTTTATAAGTAGGGATATCCGTTTCCTCTTTATCCCATGCTTGCCGGATCACATCAACGATATGCCATGATTGAGAAACTTCATCCCAGTGGGTAAAGTTGGTAGCATCACCTTTTAGCGCATCCAGCATTAATTTTTCGTAGGCTTCCGGACTGTTTTCAATGATTTCTGCTGTGTTGCGGTAATCTAGTTTGACCGGATCCAAATGGAAGCCCGGTCCCACTTCTTTTCCGTTCAAAGTTAAGGAAAAACCTTCTGTGGGCTGAATATAAATGGTTAAAATATTTTGCGGCAATGTTTTGCACACATCTTCAGGATTAAAAATATTGACAGGGGAAGGCTTGAACACGACATTGATCCGTGCAGCTTTAGTTGTCAGCTGTTTCCCCGTGCGGATATAGAAAGGGACTCCTTTCCAGCGGAAGTTATCAATGACCAGTTTTCCTGCCACAAATGTTTCAGTGTTTGAATCAGGTGCGACATTTTTTTCTTCCCGGTAAGAGATAATATCCTTGCCGTTAAAAGTATTTGCAACGTATTGTCCGCGGACAAAGTTTTCCAGAGCTTCTTTTTCAGAATAAATCCGGATAGCTTTCAAGGCTTTGATTTTTTCTTCCCGAATAGTCTTTTCAGAAAAAGTATTAGGGACTTCCATTGCCAGCAGGGCGACGACTTGCAGGATATGATTTTGAATCATGTCTTTCAAAGCACCACTCTTATCGTAATAGCCGCCCCGATCTTCAACTCCTAAATCTTCTGCAAGGGTCACTTGGATATTGTCAATGTAGTGATTGTTCCATAGAGACTCAAAAATATAATTACCAAAACGGACGGCGGAAATATTTTGAATCATTTCTTTGCCCAAATAATGATCGATCCTGAAAATTTGTTCTTCGTTAAAGACAGCACGAATCTGTTCGTTAAGCTGCTGGGCTGATTCAAAACTTGAGCCAAAAGGTTTCTCGATAATCAACCGGCTGTAGCCGCTAGTATTGATTATTTCTTCTGATTTCAGGTGGTCGACGATTGTGCCAAAAAAGTTTGGCGCCATGGCTAGATAGAAAAGCCGGTTCCCTTCAAGTTGATATTTTTCATCCAAGGTGTCTGCCAGTTCTTTTAGATTGTGGTAGTGACCGCTGTCCATCACATTATGTGCCTGATAATAAAAATGCGAGGAAAATGCCGCAGCTTCTTCCTCAGTCGGGTCTAAAGCATTGATCGACTTGATGATGACTTCACGATAATAGTCGTCAGTCCATTCCCGTCGTGCTGTTCCGATAACAGCGAATTTATTTTTTAAAAATCCTTTGCGGTATAGCCGAAATAGAGAAGGGTATAATTTGCGTTGTGCCAAATCACCCGTACCGCCAAAAATTGTAAACAGTGCTATTTGTTCTTTGTTCATGGGAAGAATCCCCTCCAGTTAGTCATACTTGTGTGAACATTTTTCTTCTCTTCATATTCTACTGTTTTCCAATAGTCAAAGCAAGAACAAGGTTTCTAGGTAGATATCAACTAAAAAATCCTCTATGAAAGAGAATTTAGTCGATGATTTCGATAAATATATTATGAGCCGCTTTCCGACTCACGATAAATGTTTTGTCTGCTTCATTTTTTAAAAGAATGGGTCCGTCGTAAGCGCCGATTTCTTCCACCGACACGATATCTTCAACGGTCAAACCGATATTGGCTAAATAATCCAGCAACTCGATTTCATCGATGACCCGTTTGATTTGGATTGTCTGCCCTGCTTGACATTCAATCAATGGTGTTTGACTTGGCTCCACCACAAACTCCTCTGTTCTTGGGATAATCCCACCGTGAGGGCAAGCCGTTGGAAAGTTTAAAAATTCTTCCAAGCGATTGGTCAGCTCATCAGAGGTGGTATGTTCCAGCTGTTCTGCTTCAGCATGGACTTCATTCCATGAGTAATTAAGATGTTCTACCAGAAAAACTTCCCACAAGCGATGTTTCCGGATAAGGGAGCTGGCATATTTCATGCCGCTGTCAGTTAACTGGACACCTTGATAGGGGGTGTGGGTTACAACCTTGTCTTTTTCCAGCTTTGCCACCATTTCGCTGACAGAAGCCGCAGAGACATTTAAACCGGAGACGATAGCTTTGTTGCTGATTCTTTTCTGGTATCCCCCAAGTTCATAGATTAGTTTTAAATAGTCTTCTTTATTCGGAGTCACTCAAATCACCTTTCTTTCATTTTCATTTTAACATAGAAAAGTATAGAAAGTATAATTTGAAAAATGAAAAGTTTCTGCAAAATATTTTTTTATAGGTATAATAGAGATAAAAAGGAAACAGGTGAACTTTATGAAATTTAGTGAAAAACATAGGATTCAATTTTATGAATGTGATGCCACAGGGAAATTGACACTGCCTATGTTGTTGAATATCGTCATTAAAACATCCGAGGCCCAAAGCGAGGCACTGGGTAGAGGGACAGGATACGTCAATAGTTTGGGTTTGACGTGGGTAATCACGCAACATGACATAAACATCACGCGACTGCCGAAAACTGACGAACTGGTAACTGTCACCACTGAAGCAAGAGAACACAACAAGTATTTCTGCTACCGTAATTTTTGGCTTCATGACAGTGACGGGAATGAACTGATAGAAATCGAGTCCACATTTGTACTGATGAACATCGAGACTAGAAAAATGGTCAGTGTACCGGAAGAATTGATTGCACCTTATGAAAGTGAAAAAATCAAAACAATCAAGCGGGGCGAAAAAATCGGGGAGATGGCTTCTTTTGAAAAACGGGACTACCGGGTACGTTTTTCCGACATCGACACTAACGGGCATGTAAATAATTCCAGATATTTGGATTGGATGACAGATAGTTTATCCCTTGATTTTTTGATGAGCCGGGAACCGGAAAAAGTATTGATCCGCTTTATTAAAGAAATCAATTATGGAGAGACTGTCATCAGCCGGTGGGCAGGGACATTTGAGCCTTCTTTTGGCGGAACGAAGGTAACCGAGCACGTAATCATGGTGGGAGAAACAAAATGTGCAGAGGGTTCCATCACTTGGAAAAAATAATAAATATTTGTCTTAAAAGCTGAGCGTTAAATCGTTTTCAGCTTTTTTAAATTCCTGTTTTTTGAAGAGACCTCATTTGCAAAAAAAACTCTTTTATGAGAAGGTGGAATAGGGAAAGCTGAATTCTATCCAAAGGAGAGTTGAAAAAGTGATTGAATTTAAGAATGTTTCTAAGATATTTAGAGGTGGAAAAGTCGCCGTCGATGATATTACTTTGACCATTGACAAAGGAGAGTTTATTTGTTTTATCGGCACAAGCGGCAGTGGTAAAACCACCACCATGCGGATGATCAATCGAATGATCGAGCCGACCAAAGGGGAAATTTTGATCAATGGACAAAATATTCAAAAAGAGGACCCTGTCCAGCTTAGGCGAAAACTGGGTTATGTAATTCAAAGTATCGGTCTGATGCCTCATATGACTATACGGGAGAATATTGTAATGGTTCCTAAGTTGTTGAAATGGCCTGAGGAAGAAAGAAATCGGATTGCAGAAAAGATGATCGATTTGGTATCACTGCCTAGAGAAATGCTGGATCGTTACCCGGGACAGCTATCTGGCGGACAACAGCAGAGAATTGGCGTTGCCCGTGCATTGGCAGCCGATCAGGATATCATGCTGATGGACGAGCCTTTTGGTGCTCTGGACCCTATCACACGGGAATCTTTACAGGATCTGGTCAAGGAGCTTCAGGAACAAACGGGGAAAACGATCGTATTTGTTACCCACGACATGGATGAGGCTTTAAAGCTGGCCAGCCGTATTTTGATTATGAATGAGGGGAAAATGATTCAATTTGATACCCCTGATGAAATTTTACGCAATCCTGCCAATGAATTTGTTGAAAACCTTATTGGGGAAGAACGACTGATTCAAGCGAAACAGGATGATACGACCGTAGAGCAGATTATGTTGGGCACGGCAATTTCTATCACACCGGAAAAATCGTTATCAGAGGCGATTCGTTTGATGAGGGAAAAACGGGTAGACACTTTGCTCGTTGTCGATGGGACAGGTGTACTGAAAGGGTTTATTGATTTTGAAACTCTTAACAGCCGCCGGAAAGTTGCGACCAGTGTTGGCGATATTTTGCAGACCGATGTATTTTTCGTGCAAAAGGATTCGAAACTTAGAGACACTGTTAGAAGAATTTTGAAGCGGGGATTAAAATATGTGCCGGTAGTGGATAAAAATAAACGGCTGGTAGGCATCGTCACCCGGGCAAGTCTAGTTGATGTCGTTTATGATGTCGTTTGGGGGGACGAAGAACAAATTGTAGATGCGATAGAAGAAAACATTCCTGAAAGATTATCTGGAGCCGTCACTAAGGAGGCTGAGTGAGATGGAACGTTTTTTATTGGACTATGGACAAGATTTAGTGGTCAAAACAGGTGAACATTTGATGATCTCTGCAACCTCATTGATCTTAGGTGTATTAGTCGCAGTCCCTTTAGGCATCCTGCTGTCCCGGACACAAAAAATTGCCGGGGTCGTGGTCGGTCTTACTGGCTTGCTGCAGACAATTCCTTCTCTAGCATTTTTAGCGTTAATGGTTCCCTTTTTAGGTGTAGGTAAGATTCCGGCGGTGATGGCATTATTTATTTATTCGCTGCTGCCCATTTTACGAAACACTTATATCGGCATGGCAAACGTGGATGAGAATCTGGTTGATGCAGCCAAAGGGATGGGAATGACGACCATGCAATCGGTGATAAAAGTGGAAATCCCCATGGCAATGCCGACGATTATGGCGGGAGTAAAATTGTCTTCTGTTTATGTAATCGCCTGGGCGACCCTTGCTTCATATATTGGTGCCGGGGGACTGGGTGATTTTATCTTTAGCGGACTGAATAATTATCTGCCTGAATTAATCGTTGGTGGTACGATTCCTGTGACATTGATGGCATTGCTCACAGATTTTATTTTTTCGAAAGTGGAAGAAAAAGTGGCACCAATCAGCGAAGGAGGGGAGTAATTTGAAAAAAATAAAAAAATTACTCTATGCACTGACCATGATCGGTTTATCAATGGTGTTGGTCAGCTGTAATTTGCCGGGACTACCAAGCGGAAACAGTAAGAATACAATTTCTGTTGCCAGTTTATCTTCTTCAGAATCACAAATTTTAGCAAATATTGTTAAAAAGATGATTGAATACCATCACGAAGAATTACAAATTAATTTAGTGAATAATTTAGGGACGTCTACAGTTGTCCATCAGGCGATGTTAAGAGGAGATGTGAGCATTTCCGCTGTCCGTTATACAGGGACAGATTTGACCGGTGCTTTAAAATTAGAGCCTGAAAAAGAGCCTGAAAAAGCTTTGGAGATCGTCCAAAAAGAATTTAAAGAACAATTTAATCAAAAATGGTATCCTTCTTACGGCTTTGCTAACACTTATGCCTTTATGGTGACCAAAGAAACGGCTGAAAAATATCAACTGGAGAAAATCAGTGATTTAGAAGCAGTTGCCGGGGAATTAACAGCTGGCGTGGACACTTCTTGGCTGGACCGTAAAGGGGATGGCTACCGAGGATTTGTTGATGAATATGGTTTTGATTTTGGCAGAGTCTATCCGATGCAGATCGGGTTGGTTTACGATGCGGTCAATGCCGGGAAAATGGATGTAGTTCTAGGTTATTCAACAGACGGCCGGATTGCTAGTTATGAGCTGGTCACCTTGGAAGACGACCGCCATTTCTTCCCGCCCTATGATGCTTCGATTGTAGTAGGCTATGACCTGTTGGAAGAAATAGCCGGGCTGGATAAAATTTTGGAAGCATTGAGCGGAGCCATCGACACAGAAACGATGCAGCAGCTGAATTATCAAGTAGATGACCAACTGCTGGAACCGGAAACTGTTGCGGTCAATTTTTTGAGAGAGCATCAATATTTTGGTGAGAAAGGGGAATTTCTAAAATGAGTGATATGAATGTAATCCAACAATTCTTTTACTATTTCAGTCAAAACGGCAGTTATGTTTTAGCTCAATTTTGGCGTCATTTTTTGATTTCCCTCTACGGTGTTGTTTTTGCGGCAATTATCGGGATACCTTTAGGGATTTTGATTGCCCGAAAAAGAAAACTAGCCAAATGGATTATTGGTGTTGCCAACGTGATTCAAACAGTGCCGTCTCTAGCCATGTTGTCAATTTTGATGCTGGGTTTGGGACTGGGAGTGAACACGGTAATCGTGACGGTCTTCTTGTACTCCCTGCTGCCGATTATTTCCAATACATACACTGGAATGATACAGGTGGATGAAGACATATTAGATGTTGGAAAAGGAATGGGAATGACCCGTTTTGAATTACTCATGCAAGTGGAGCTGCCTTTGTCCATTTCAGTTATCATGGGGGGCATACGAAATGCGTTAGTTGTGGCCATCGGTATCACAGCCATTGGTTCCTTTGTAGGGGCTGGCGGACTGGGAGACATCATCACCCGCGGTACGAATGCAACTGACGGCACGTCTCTGATTTTGGTCGGGGCATTGCCGACTGCATTCATGGCCATGGCGGTGGATTTAGTGCTGGGCGTGGTTGAAAAACGACTGGACCCTGCCAGAAAAATCGAAAAAGGTTGATGGATAACTTAAGATATTTTTTAATCCTCACAGGGAGAAGTTGAAATTCTTGTGAGGATTTTTTATATCCAACAAATAAAATTATAAAAAATCAGATGGACAAATAACTTTTACTTTCTTTATAATGGTAGGTATATATTAATTATTTATGACTTGATTAAAGGAAGATGACAATGAAACAATTCGATAAGTCAACGAAATTAAACGGCGTCAGTTATGATGTCCGTGGACCAGTTCTCGAAGAAGCAGAAAAAATGATTGAAGCTGGTGTGAAAATTTTAAAATTGAACACCGGGAACCCGGCAGCTTTTGATTTTCACGCTCCAGATGAGATTATCCGCGATCTGATTTTAAACGCCCGCAGTTCTGAGGGTTATTCTGATGCCAAGGGGATATTTGCTGCCAGAAAAGCAATCGAACAAGAGTGTCAGCTTAAAGGATTTCATAACGTGACGATCAACGACATCTACACTGGTAATGGTGTGAGCGAGCTGATTACCATGAGTATGCAGGGACTGCTGGACAAAGGCGATGAAGTGCTGGTTCCCATGCCTGACTATCCGTTATGGACAGCTTCTGTTTCTTTGGCGGGAGGGACACCGGTTCATTATATTTGTGATGAACAGGCGGAATGGTATCCGGATATGGAAGATATTAAAAGTAAAATCACGCCAAGAACTAAAGGGATCGTCATCATCAACCCTAATAATCCTACAGGAGCACTTTACCCGCGGGAAATTTTAACATCTTTTGTGGATTTGGCCCGCGAGCATCAACTGATTTTATTTGCTGATGAAATTTATGACCGTCTGGTGATGGATGGACTGACTCATACGCCTGTGGCAAGCATTGCTCCGGATGTTTTTGTGATAACTTTTAACGGACTGTCAAAATCTCATCGAGTGGCGGGCTTCCGCTCCGGCTGGATGGTATTGAGCGGAGACAAGTCCAAGGCGGCAGGCTACATTGAAGGCTTGAATATGCTGGCTTCCATGCGTCTGTGCTCCAATGTTTTATCCCAGCAAATCATTCAGACCGCATTGGGCGGGTATCAAAGTGTGGATAAACTACTCTTGCCGGGAGGAAGGATTTATGAACAAAGGGAGTTTATTTATCAAGCTATCAATGCTATCCCGGGATTGAGTGCAGTGAAACCTAAAGCAGCATTTTATATCTTTCCCAAAATAGATGTGGATAAATTCAATATCGTGAACGATGAACAGTTCGTGCTGGATTTTCTTCACAAATATAAAATACTTTTGGTTCACGGCGGCGGTTTTAATTGGCAGAGCCCAGATCATTTCCGCATCGTTTATCTGCCCCGTGTAGAGGAATTAAAACAAACTACGGACAGTTTGGCAGAATTTCTCCAGCATTACCGGCAAAAATAACTTTTTAACACTCACTGTTTTTATTTTTGTAGAAACAGTGAGTATTTTTGTTTAAAAATTCAAATTAGTGAAAAATCATCAAAATTATTCTTTATTTTGCTTTTACAATGTGAGATAATTTGTTCATTAAATAAAAAACACCACAAAAATGAACGTTTGACAGTTAGTTGATGGCAAAAATATTTGTTATGAACTGAGGGATGGCTATGAAAAGCTTTGGAAGCTTCTTGAAGAAAATCAGATTAGAAAAATCTATGAGTAAAGAAAGGCTATCGGAAGGAATTTGTTCTTTCGAAAGGTTGACAAAGATCGAAGAGGAAAACGAAGTCCCGGATCTGTTTTTGATGAAGCAGCTCTGTGACCGTCTATTTGTGACGGTGGATGAAGTGATGTACTTGTACGAATGCCAGATGATGGATACAAAAAAATGGCTGGGGATGATGAATTATTTTTTCAAAACCATGCAATACGAAAAGTTAAAAGAAACTTGTGATGAGATCAAGAAAATAGAAGGCAAGCTGACAGGACTGGAACGTCAGCTATTCTTGTATTATCAAGGGCAAGTGCATATCCATCTGTACAAAGAATTTGAGGAAGCACTGGAATGTTTTAGACAGGCCTTGAGTCAAAGCTATCAAAAAAATTCTTCTGCCCCCACAGATATGGAACTGATCATATTGAACGGGCTGGGGTATATCTATTATGCCCTAGGGGATTTGGAAAAATCCGATTATTTTTTTGATAAAAGTCTTCATCTGTTTTTTACGAGCCGGCGTGTCAATTTTCGGCCGGAAATCATCCGGATATTTTATGTGACTGCCTTGGTAAAAATCGAAAGAGAAAAATATCGTGAAGCAGCTGATATGGTCAATGTGGGGATTTCCTGGTGCCGCAAAAAGATGAGTCTGTACTTATTACGCGAACTGCTGTATTTAAAAGGTATGATTTTAGAAGATGTGGGCAAATTGGACGATGCGATTTATTTCGTCGAATTGGCTGAAAAAATAAGCGAGATTGAAACTAACGATAAACTTCTTGACTTTAAAGTAAATTAATTTTAATGGTCTACACCATTCTTGACTTTTTTGACAGAAAACGGTAATTTGGAAGTAGCAAATAAAAGAAAGAAGGATTTTGAATGAAATCTTATGTTTACGCTGACAAGTTCTTTTTGAAAAGTGGTACAGTGACATCTGCTTATCTGGAAATTGAAGACGGTGTTTTTGGTTCTATCGTGAAAGATATCCCAGACGGAGCAGAAGTGATTGACTATACCGGCAAATGGATAGCACCCGGTTTAGTGGACACGCATATTCATGGCTACAAAAATCATGATGTGATGGACAATGATGCTGAAGGATTGAAAGTAATGTCTGAAGATTTGTTGTCTTGCGGAGTGACATCTTTTCTTCCGACAACACTGACTTCTTCTAGAGAATTGCTGACTAAAGTGGCGAAAACAATTGGTGAAACGTATCAGGAAGTAGAGGGAGCCAAAATTCAAGGCATCTACTTCGAAGGTCCTTTCTTCACAGAAAAATACAAAGGGGCTCAAAACCCGGCATATTTTTCTGACCCAAGTCTGGAAATTTTTAATGAGTGGCAAGAAGCTTCGGGAGGATTAATCAAGAAAATCGCATTGGCACCTGAACGGGAAGGTGTGTCGGAGTTTGTGCGTGAAGTGACAAATCAAGGTGTAGTGGTCGCCTTGGGACACAGTGATGCCACATTGGCAGAAGCCCAAAAAGCGGTGGAGAGCGGAGCAAGTGTGTTCGTTCACGCCTATAACGGAATGAGCGGTCTGCACCATCGTGAGCCTGGGATGGTCGGCGCGGCGATGACATTGCATGATGTTTATGCAGAAGTGATTTGTGACGGTCATCATGTCCATCCGAAAGCTGTGGATGTTTTGGTAAATAATCGCGGTCATGATCACGTGGCCTTAATCACTGACTGTATGATGGCAGGCGGCATGCCCGACGGTAATTATATGCTAGGAGAGTTTCCAGTAGTGGTTGCAGAGGGAACTGCCCGTTTGAAAGAAGGCAGTTTGGCAGGCAGCATTCTGAAATTAAAAGAAGGTCTGAAAAATGTTGTGGATTGGGGCATTGCTACGCCGGAACAAGCGGTGATGATGGCAACGTTAATCCCGGCTGTCAGCTGTGATATTGATGATAAATGCGGACAAATCGCAGCAGGGAGAGACGCTGATTTCATCGTTTTAACTCCTGACATGGAATTGGAAGCAACTTATTTAGATGGCAAGTTAAGATACACAGCAGAATAAAAAAAGACGTCAGTGCACTTGAAAGTGCGCTGGCGCCTTTATTTTTTTAGGCTTTGTTCGTAAGTTTCCCAGAATTTTCTAGTGGAATAAACGATCCATGAAGCAAATATGATGAAAGCCAAAAGGTATAAGCCGCTTAACATTATTTGATCTTCTTTAAACAAACCGATACCTTTGTCTAACAGTGTGGCAGAGATGATAAAATTTATTGGAATTGAAAACAATAATCCAAAAATTTCAGGACCATACATGATTATTCCCCCTTTCGTATGTTGGGTTGTACTGTTGATTTTTAATGAAAAGAAGAGACGCAAGTATATGTCTCAGTCAAGGTGCTTGGGCGTTGAAGGGGTTAGAGAAAATACAAAGTTTACTACCGTGATAATCAGCAGCGGAAGGAGCACTTCCATGTCTAATCGGCTAGTGGCCAGCATAGTAATCCAAACCCCTAAGAGAAAAATATTTATCATTTTTGATAGGGCAATCAATTTCATGAGTCGTTTTAAGTCGGCATTTTTTTCCTGTTTCTTAATATTTTCCACAACATCTGAACCTTTTAACAATAATTTATCCAAAGAGATGTGGTAAAATTCAGCCAAACGAATCAAACTTTCAATATCCGGCAAAGTTTTCTCGTTTTCCCAATTTGAAATGGTTTGCCTGGAGACGAAAAGACTGGCAGCAACTTCTTCTTGAGTGAGATTTATCTCTAATCTTTTTTTTTTAAGAATTTTTCCAACGTTCATCTGTTTCCCCTTAATTAAATAATATCCTTTTTATTGATAACATTGTATCAAACTCGTTAAGCATTTGATAGAATTTGCTGATTTTTTTAATGTACAAGTTCTTTGACATGTTGGTATCTCAATATCAATGGTGTTAATTGCGAGAAATGAAAAATTGTTGGGGAAATTATTCAGCAGGATAAGGTGCTTTTTAGAGAGAAAGAAACAAATGAAAACAGCTGGCAATGAGTGTTGCTGCTAAACACTCACGCCAGCTGCTTCTTTATTTCGATATTTTAAAAAGTTAACATTCCCACCGATTCATTTGTAAAAATCAGAGATCTTGAGGAACGAAGTCTGGAACTTCGATTTTATCAACTTCTTGATAAGGTGCAAGGGTTGAAATCATCGTGATAGGTTTATCAAAACTATTTTTAACGTAGTGGACTTCTTTTGGTGCAATATGTATAAACTGTCCCTTGCTTAAAGTTACCTTTTTTGTATCTACATAGATATCAATTTTTCCTTCGATAATGTAAAAATTTTCCTCCATGATTTCATGATAATGTGCCGGGAAATCTTGCCCGGGATTAAATCTGACAACGGCAAAATTTGACCGAGGACCCTTCATTAAATATTTTGGCCCGCTGTCACCGAAACGGTATTCTTTTTCTTTTTCATCAATAACAAACATAATTATCCTCCTTATTTGACTCCTGGGGCAATCCACATATGTTCTGTCAACCCGTCATCACTAAGTGTTAGTTGGGTATCGTAGATTGTTTTCCAGGTACTATACATTTGTTGGTATATTTTGTGATTCTCTAAATTTGGTTGGTACGATTTGTCCCACTGGATTAGAGGTGCAGTGTCTTCTAAGCTATCATAGATACCAACTCCAAGTCCCGCTAAGAACGCCGCACCTAAGGCTGTTGCCTCTTTGACCAGTGGTGTTTTAACAGTTACACCAAGAATATCTGCTATAATTTGACACCAGTTTGGATTATTGGATGCTCCACCAGCAAAAACTAATTCTGCAGGTTTGTGATTCGTCAGAGCGGTTACATGAGACCAGTGCCCTAGAGTTACAATTCCTGCGCTTTCCATTATTGATTTATAAAATGTAAACTTATTAAATTTTTCAGAGTCTAACTTGAAATTTGTAAACGTTGGTGCAGCATGTTTCAAGTTTAGAAAATCCATTTCGTTCGAGAACAATGCAAACATCCCATGACAGCCAGCGGGTATATCCTGAATACTTTCATCAAGGATTGAATAGACATTTTTATTTTCAGTCACTGCTCTTTCCTTCTCGCTTTGACAAAAAGCATCTCTGTACCATCTCATTGCGAGTCCGGGATTCCAGGCAAGCGACTCATATTGCCAAATATTTCTTTCAGCATGGCAATTTATTCTCAGCTTTTGAGACGGGTCTATTTTGGGTTCGGGGATATTGTATTCCAGTTGCCAAAAACTGCCACCGAACAGAGCTGCATCACCAGGGGTCGTTGCTCCTATTCCGATACACCCAAGCTGAGCATCTCCGCCACCCGCCACAACCGGAGTCCCTGGTAATAGATTAGTAAGTTCAGCCGCATATTCTGAAACGCTTCCAATTACTTGACCACTTTCAATAACCTCAGGAAAAATGGTTTCTTTTAGCCCAATCTTTTTAGCTAAATCGTGATCCCAGTCTCTTTTTTTCAGACTAAACAATCCGGTAGTAGATGCGTTGCTGGGTTCAGTAGTCAGTTTCCCTGTTAGTTTAAAGGCAATCCAATCATTCAGCATATTGATTTTGTTCATTTTTTTATAAAATTCAGGTTTATTATTCATTAGCCAGAGCAACCTTGGGACAGCACTTAATGCGAAGGATTCGCCAGTGATTTGATAAAATTCACTTTCTAGATGAGGACGTGTTTTCTTTAGTGCCTCGGCTTCTTGTTTGCTTCTGGCGTCTACGTTAGAGAAAGCCATTAACTCATTTCCAACATCGTCATAGACAACAAAACCTTCTCTCATTGAAGTGGTACTTATTGCAACTATATTGCTGGGAGAGATAGGATTGTTAGAGAACAGATTTTTTATACAACTAGAAATAATTTCCCAATTTTTTTTACAGTCGAAATCAATACTTCCTGGATAACGTTGATCGGAAGGGTGGGTCCATTCTTTTTGAGAAATAGCAATTTGACGACCTTTTAAATCAAATGCTACGGCCCTAAAACTTCCCGTTCCACCATCAAGAGCGAGAAGTAATTTATTATTATTCATTTTTATACCTCCTTAATAAGTTGTCTTGCAGTTGTATCATCAGTAATTAATGTATTAACACATCCGCCTTTTAAAGCAGATCTAATCGCACCGATTTTTTCAAGACCAGCCGCAACGGCGATTACATTGTCAAACTCTTTTAGTTTTTTTAAGCTGGTTGAAACAAGTTTATCTTCAATTTCTGATTCTATGAGATTGCCATTTTCATCGAAGAAATGCATCAAAATGTCTCCTACTGCTCCTTTCATTTTTAATTTTATGAAATCATTTTTACTGAGGATGTTTGACTTGAGAACGGTTGCCTCTTCATTCATTCCACCGATTCCAACTACACTGATATTAGCAAGGTTCGTCATTTCAAATATTTCTTTTACTGGATTTTCAAGCAAAATATTTCGAGCAGTTTCTGCAGAGCTCATTAACAATGGGGCCGGCAACAAATATAATTGAGCATTAAAAATATGAGAAGTATTATTTGGTAGATATGGGGCGACTCCTCCGGTCATGGATATGATGGACAGAGTTTTTTTAGAAATATTAGCGAGGTGATTTAGAACTTTTCCTAGTGTGTCGCCATATCCCATATTAATAAAAGCATCATCTTCGATTAGATCGTTGATATACATTGCGGCTGCTTGTGCAATAGAATCATTGATATCTTCTTGTCCGTTTGTTGGAACTATGAAAACATCTTTAAGATTGAAAGTTTTTGATAATGATTGTTCAATTTCAATTTTTTCTCTATCGATTACAGGGATTTTAAATTGAATTAAATTTTTTTTTCGAGCTTCTTCTAGCATTTTTATGACTTTTAAACGTGTTGTTCCGATTTCTTCTGCTATACTTTTTTGTGTCATTCCTTCTATGTAATACATCCAAACAACTTTAGTGAGTAAAGCTCTTCTATAAACAGATTCTGTTTTATTGTTAATCATAGGGCCCTCCTTTTCGTTACTTATGTATACCTATTATAACAATTGTTTATCCTTTTTTCAACTAAACGCTAATATTTTTTTGTTGACACATTCAATTTCCGGGTGTATGATCTATTTATAGGTGAGAAAGCGCTTAAAATGACAAGCGGACAAATATTTTTTTCTGTAAATTTTATACAAATGTTTATAACTATAACTAAAGTTTTAAAAGGAGGATTGGAAATGGAAAAAGAACCATTGTTGGATTGTCGTTCGATTACTAAATCTTTTGGGGATAATCATGTATTAAGAAATGTCAATATGCAGCTTTTTCCGGGAGAAGTTTTATCCATTGTGGGAGGGAACGGAGCTGGGAAAAGCACACTTATGAAAATAATTATGGGAATTTACAGATGTGACAAAGGGGACGTATGTGTTAGGGGCACAACGATAGAAAAACATACACCTGCTACAGCCCTTTCGAACGGTATCTATTTAGTTCCCCAAGAACCGATGCTATTTTCTAACATGACTATAGAAGAAAATGTGTTAATGGGTTTGAAAGGTAAAAAAAATGCTAATAGGAAGAAACTGGATGAACTGATTAAAGAATTAGGATGGGAAATTGATATCCAACGACAAGCTTCAACCTTATCAATAGCAGAGCAGCAGTTGATTGAAATAATAAAAGGACTTATAAGAGACTCTAAAGTACTAATACTAGATGAACCTACCAGTTCTTTAACTTTCAATGAAATTCAATCACTGTTTGAAATCATAGAAAGTTTAAAAGAAAAAAAAGTCGGCATCATATATATCACTCATAGATTGAATGAAGTTTTTGAAATTTCGACCAAAGTTGCCATAATGAGAAACGGTCAAATTACTATAGAAGGTGATGTATCTGAGTTTACTAGCGAAATGCTGATTCAAGGCTTGTTGCCTGATGATACTGAACTTAATTCTTACAACAAGAAAGAATCAGAAGTGGCAACAGATGGAAAAGATGTTCTAAGAATAGAAAATTTGTATGGCAATGGGTTTAGTGATGTTAGTATCACAGTTCGAGAAGGTGAAATCCTTGGGTTAGCTGGAATTGTAGGAGCTGGCAGGACTGAATTGGCAGAGACGGTTTTTGGTCGAGACAAGGTTAAAAGTGGGAAAGTATTTGTCGCAAATAAGGACATCACGGGACTATCAACCAGTGCAGTAATCAAATCGGGCCTAAATTATGTTCCGGAAGACCGTTTTAAAAATGGAATTTTTAAAATAAGTGACATAGGAATGAATATTTCATCAGCTTCTTTAAACTCAATGGGAAGAATTTTTGTGAATCGTCATTATGATGAGCTTCTCTACAAGGATTATAAAGAATCTTTTGGGATTAAATCCACGGGCATTGATCAAGAAATTGGCAATCTTTCGGGAGGAAACCAACAAAAAATTGTTATCGCCAAAGCATTGGCTTCGATACCTAAGATATTGATTTTGGATGAGCCTACTAGAGGAGTCGATGCGGGTGCCCGTGAAGATGTCTATAGGATTATCTACAAGTTAAAAGAACAAGGAGTTGCGATATTATTGATTTCTTCAGATATGGAAGAAATAGTTCAATTGTCTGACCGGGCGTTGACAATGCATTCTGGGCGTATTAATCAGGAACTATTGGGAGCTGATATCACTCCGGATAATTTAATGAGTGCTTCATTCGGAGTACTTGAGGAGGCAATTTAGATGAAGAAAATCTTAAAGTCAAGGGAATTTATGTCTTTAGGTATCATCGTTTTAGTTTTTTTAATGGTGGGACTGCAAAATCCGGATTTTCTATCAATGAAAAATATTTTTCAAACAATAAATGGCAGTGTTGTTTATGCCTTGGTAGCTTTAGGCATGGCATTCGTTCTGTTTGTTGGGGAAATTGATGTTTCTATTGGGGCCACATTAGGTTTTTCAGCTGCTCTGGCAGGTAATTTAATAGTGCAAGGGCATTCGCTTTTTATTGTGATACTTGCAACTTTTATCTTTGGTATCGTAGTCGGTGCTATAAACGCACTAGGGGTTCTGTATTTCAAAATACCTTCTATCATAATGACACTGGGAACTAATGGAATAGTTAGAGGATTGATTTATGTGTATACAGGCGGGAAATGGATTGAAAATTTGCCGCTGGAGTTCAAAACTCTTGCTCAAAAAAATGTTTTTAATACATTTTCACTTTTCTATAGTCTTGTCCTGTTTTTCGCACTTGTAATTTTTATTATCACAATTAAGACTGCTTTCGGAAAAACTTTTAAAGCAGTGGGAGATAATGAAGATGGTGCTAGGTTGATTGGGATATCAATTGTAAAAACCAAATTGCTAAGCTTTTTGATTTGTAGTGTTTTTGCTTCAATGGCGGGAATAATGTATGCAAGTCGTGTAGGTTTTATAACACCGACTGCAGGTTTAGGATATGAAATGACAGCAATAGCAGCTTGTGTCATTGGTGGGATCAATCTAAATGGCGGTGTTGGTAGTGTCTGGGGAGCCGTGACCGGATCGATTCTAATGGCATCCATCAGTCGGGTCTTAGTTTTCTTAGGATTTCCGTCCACATTTGATAACACAATCACAGGATTTATTCTGATTGTAATTGTTGTTTTTGGGGCGGTAATGAATCAGCGGTCAAACGAAAAATTACGACAATCTAGATTAGCTGCGCGAAATGATTGATTGGAGGGAACGTGGTGGAAATGGTTAATGGTGATAAAGTTTCTTCAGTAAAAAAAACGAAAAAATTTCGCCTGAAATGGAGGTGGGAATACTTTTTACTGATGCTTTTATCTGCTGAGATAGTCGTATTTGGCGCTTTAAATCCGCGGTTTCTAAATCCAGTTGTCTTTCTGGGAAGTATTAATGACTTTATGCCTATATGTATTATTTCTTTGGCAGTTACTTTTGTCATGATTACTGGAGGAATAGACATTCAAGCGGGATCGGTCGTGGGTTTAACCTCTATTTGTATAGGACTTTTATGGCAAGAAGTAGGCTTAAGCATTTGGATCGCGTGTTTGCTTGGTTTATTGATAGGTGCTAGTAGCGGACTGTTCAGTGGTTTTTTGATAGCGAATACAGATGTCCAGCCAATGGTTATTACACTAGGAGGCTCATTCCTGTTTTCTGGTATAGCCTTAGCAATCACTAGCGTTAGTTCGGTTGAGTCTTACAAGGGGATCAGTGGTTTTCCGCAAGAATTCACTGAGCTCTTTAGAGGGAATCTATTGGGGATTCCAAATCAAGTTTTAATATTCATTGCTTTAATATTAATTTGTTACGTTCTTCTTCATAGAACCCAATTTGGCAGAAAAATATTTTTAATTGGGGTCAATCGTAATGCTGCCGAGTATTCTGGGATAAAATCTAATAGGATTATTATGAGTACATATGTTATATCAGGTATTAGTGCAGCTATTGCAGGAATTGTTTTGACTGGATACTTGGGAACGGCTAAAGCTGATTTTGGGAAAGAGTTGACCCTGCCCATTATTACAGCAGTTGTTTTAGGAGGAACTTTAAATACTGGGGGAAAGGGGAATGTTTTAGGAACTGCATTAGCTTCAGTAGTAATTGGGATAATGAGATTTGGTCTGTCAATGTCGGGTGTCAATACACAGTATTTGGATATACCCGTGGGAATACTTTTGATTGTTTCGCTGATATTGCGTTCTTTTATTGACGGAGGTATTGCCAGAAAAGTAATTAATAAAATAATAAGAAAGAAGGAGAAATGATATGAAACGAAAATTTGGTGTAGGTTTAATGTTTTTATCTTTAGTCTTATTAGCAGGATGCGCTGGGGGATCTGGTGGCGAAAGCAAAAAGGAAGCTAACGGTGAAAAAGATTCGAAGGATAATTTGGTAGTTTTTGTTCCTAAGTTGTCAGGAAATGCATTCTTTGAATCAGGTAATGATGGGGCTCAAGAAATGGCGAAAGAAAATGGGTTTACGGTGAAATATGATGGGAATCCGGAAGCATCAGTTGCTAACCAAGTGACGATTATTAATAATGCTATTCAACAGGGGGCGGATGCTCTTTCGGTTTCTGCTGTTGATGCTACGGGGTTGGATGATGTGTTGAAACAAGCTAAAGAAGCAGGTTTAGCAGTAACAACCTGGGATTCAGACGTTTCAGAAGATGCCCGTACATTGATGATATCTCAAGGAACCCCTGAACAACTAGGTGAAATGCTAGTCGAAATGGGAGTAGATGGATTAAAAAATAGAGGAAAAGATCCTGAAAAAGATACAATCAAATATGTTTGGCATTATTCTCAATCAACTGTAGCAGATCAAAATTCTTGGCAAAAAGCAGGTGAAGAATACATTAGCGAAAAGTATCCGAATTGGGAAAATGTTGCTTCGGATAATTATTATAGTGAGCAGAACGCAGAAAAAGCTATAACTGTCGGTGAAGCGATTCTTTCAGCGCATAAAGACATAGACTTGATAATTGCCAATGATTCAACTGCTCTTCCTGGACAGCTTCAAGCGGCCCAAAATAATGATTTAACTAAAGACGATGTGACGATAACTGGTTTTGCTTCACCTAATTCTATAAAAGACTATGCTGAAGCTGGAGTGATTGACCGGTGGGGATTGTGGGATGTCAAAGTTCAAGGAGCGATGGCAGTATATTTGGCTAATTACTTAGCTTCTGGAAATGAAGTGAAAGTTGGTGATATTATTGAAATCCCTGGCATTGGTGAAGTAGAGGTGCTAAACAACAGTGTATTGAATCCAGATGCAAAAGATATGAAAGATTCAGGTGTGGTAGTGTTGCCTGAAAGAACAGTTTTTACTATTGATAATGTGGATGATTATGATTTTTAAGAAAATAGGAGGCGCATAGGATGGCAGATTTAGATGGATTGAAAGTGGCTAAAAATTATCATTTAGATAAAAAAGTTGATGTTGGTGGAGATTTTCATGTGAAAGGGGCCGCTCACCTTGATTGGGGGATGAAAAAAAGGTTAACAAATATTTTTAATCCTGAGAGTGGAAAAACAGTTATGTTTGCTTTTGATCATGGTTATTTCATGGGATCAACAGCAGGTTTGGAAAGGCTAGACATTATTATCCCTGAGGTAATTGATGATGTGGATGTTTTGATGGGGACTAGAGGTGCTTTGAGGACAAGCGTTAATCCGGCGACGAATAAAGGTATCGCTTTGAGGACGACTTCGGGTTCTTCAATGCTGCAGGATGATTTAAGTTTTGAAACAAATGCGGTTGATATTGATGATGCGATTAGAATGAATGCGGATTGTATGGCGGTACAGACCTTCATAGGTGCAGATGGACAATTATCCAGTTTGAAAAATTTGTCCGATACTGTTAATTTAGGTTTGCGATACAGTATTCCTACCATGGCGGTGGTTGCTGTAGGTAAAGAAATGGAAAGAACGGACCGTTTCTTTAAATTGGCTACCAGAATAGTCGCTGAGCTAGGCGCTAATATAGTAAAATCATATTATTGCGATAATTTCTCTGAAGTTGTTTCAGCATGTCCAGTACCGATTGTTGTAGCAGGAGGGAAGAAGTTAGCCGAGGAAGATGCCTTGAAATTAGCGTATAATGCTATTTCTGAAGGAGCCGCTGGATTAGATATGGGAAGAAATATTTTCCAAAGTAACAATCCTAGTGCTATGGCAAAAAGTATCGCGAAAATTGTTCATGAAGGATTTACTGATAGAGAGGCATTTGAATTCTACACAGACTTAATAAACAAATAGCATCACTCCATTTTGGATTAAAAAGCCTTGAAAATTTCTTCTTTTTTAAAGAAAAAATTGGTTTCGATTAAATGGAAGGTTCTAACGCTTGGATTATCACGAGGTGTTAGAACCTTTTTTGTGCGAAAGGCAAGAACTTCTATAATAGGTGGAAATAATTGCTTCTTCTTTAAATTATTTTTCCGCATAAATTGGTTGAACAAACAGAAAAGCACTTAACCCTTATCAAAAAGGATTTAAGTGCTTTTAGTGCGATCTTAAAGTTTTTTGTTGTAGAACTCAACGATGAATGACTCATCGATTTCTTGGGAAAGTTCTTCACGTTCAGGTAAGCGAGTTAGGCTTCCTTCAAGTTTTTCATCATCGAAACTAACATATGCAGGGCGGCCAAGTGAAGACTCGACTGCTTCCTTAATAACTGTTAGGTTTTGAGATTTTTCTTTCACAGAAATTACTTGTCCAACTTCCACTTGGTAAGATGGGATATCTACGCGTTTGCCGTCAACTAAGATGTGACCATGGTTGACCAATTGACGAGCTTGACGACGAGTAGTTGCCAAACCTAGTTGATAAACAACATTATCCAAACGTTGTTCCAACATAATCATGAAGTTAACCCCGTGTTTACCTTCTTTAAGTTTGCCAGCTTTGATAAATGTGTTAACAAATTGACGCTCATTCATACCGTACATATGACGTAGTTTTTGTTTTTCCGTCATCTGCATCCCGTATTCAGATTTTTTTCCACGGCTGTTTGGTCCGTGCTGACCAGGTGCGTATGGACGACGTGCTAATTCTTTACCAGTTCCAGAAAGTGAAATGCCTAAACGGCGGGAAACTTTCCAGCTTGGTCCAGTATAACGTGACATTTAAAATTCCTCCAATATAATGTGTTTGGAGTAAAATAATCGATTGAAAACTTTGTATTCGTTCAGTTCATCCTTCAATCTTCACCTTTGCAGCCGCGGTTACACAATTGAACCCACAAAAGGCGACAAACTGTTTACGAGCTTACATATTTTCTAGCTGCATTATTTTACACGCCTATTAGTATACCTCATTTTTTAATGTAAAGTCAATTATTACCCAATATTAATTTCGTTGTCTGCCTTTGTTTATGCTATAATTATTTTGAAGGTGGGTTTTTATGAAAATTTTACGTGAATTATTGATAATTTTAGCATTTACTTTCTTAGGAAAAAGTTTACAGGTAATCTTTCATTTGCCAATTCCCGGGAGCGTTCTGGGAATGATTTTTTTATTGGCAGCTTTGGCCTCCGGTTTGGTGAAAGAGAAGCAGGTAGCACTGGTGGGGGATTACTTATTAGAGATTTTGAGTATTTTCTTTTTACCGGCAGGAGTGGGGCTGATGCTTCATTTTGATTTAGTCAAGGGCAGTTTGTTAAAATTGCTGCTGATTTTACTTGTGACCTTTGTTGTGTCCCTGTTTGTTGTGGGGAGAGTGTCTCAATGGCTGAAAATGAAGAAAGAAGTTTCCAAAGTAAATATCACAAAGGAGGATGTCGAACATGCCACAACAATTGACGAGTGACCCGATGTTTGGGTTTGTATTAACACTGGCAGTCTTTCTCCTTTTTAGATGGATAGAAAGGACGAGAAAATTAAAATGGCTAAACCCTTTAGCTTTTTCGATTGTGACTATCATCCTCCTTTTAAGTGTGTTTAATATTTCATACGAAGACTATTTCGTGGGAGCCAAGTATGTGGATATGTTTATTGCTCCGGCAACGGTGGCGCTGGCAATCCCTCTTTATCGTTCTCTGCATTTGATAAAAAAGCATTCATTATCCATCATGGTGGGTATTGGAGTAGGTTCACTGTTAAATATTATTATGGTTCTAGGATTGGCGGCATTGTTTAAATTGGATAAAGTTTTGGCGGCGTCTCTTGCGCCAAAGTCGGTCACTACCGCTATTGCCATAGACTTGTCCACACAAATGGGCGGTGTGGCAGCTATTACAGTGCTGGCGGTGATTATCACAGGCGTTTTTGCCCCTTTGATGGCGATACCGTTTTTGCAGTTGTTTTCTATCACAGATCCTATTGCCCAAGGGTTGGCCTTGGGGACCACTTCTCATGCCATCGGGACAAGTACAGCGATGGAGATGGGAGAAGTTCAAGGAGCCATGTCAGGGTTGGCAATCGGGTTGGCAGGAATCGCCACAGTTATTTTTGCACCGATATCCATGGAGCTGGCTACGATTTTTTGGTTTTCTTAAAAGGAGCTGATGAGATTGAAGCATTTGATTATCTCGTTACCTGTTCATCCTGAAAAACAAATGGAAATGGCGAAGTACATGAAAAACAAATTTCCTTTTTGCGGTGTTCCTGCTCAAGAAAGAAGACTGCTGTCCAAAGAATTGATCAAAGAAAGCAAACATCTGTCTGTTGACGATGTTATGGCGCTGATTGCTGATTATTATGGAAAAAAAGAGCGGGAGTATCAGTACATAGCAATCGATATAGCGATTGCCAATGTTAAGAAGCTGACTCTGAGCGAAGTCATGCAGCTCAGTGAATATGTTACTGAGAAAGCATGGTGGGACAGTGTGGATGCTTGGCGAAAATTTTTTGGTCTCTGGACACAGCAAAATATGAGTTGTTTTGAGGAAGTTTTTGATTTGTTTTACCAGAGTGAAAATTTTTGGATGAGACGCGTAGCTATTAATTTGCAGTTGATGTTTCGCGAAAACACCAAAACTGATTATTTGGAAAAAAGTATTTTAAAAGATTTGAGAACAGAGGAATTTTTCATCCAAAAAGCTATTGGCTGGTCGCTTCGCCAGTACAGCAAAACTGATCCGGAATGGGTACGTTTATTCCTCTCAAAGTATGACTTGAGCAATTTGGCCATTCGGGAAGGAAGCAAGTATTTATCATGAAAGAGGGAAGCAATGACAAAAAAATTAATTGCGTTTGATTTGGACGGCACATTGTTAAATGATCAGCGGCAAGTGACAGCGCGTAGTAAGAAGCTGATTCGCCAGTTGCAGGCTGACGGTCATTTTGTAATGATTGCCACAGGAAGAAGTCTGTCAACCAGCAGAGGCGTTATTGAAGAATCGGGCATCCATCACTATGCTTTGTGCAATGGGGGATACGCTTTTGTTGATCATCAGCTGTCCTATGAAAACCCTTTGTCGAAATCTGATTTGGTGGAGCTGATGAATCTTTGCAATGAGTGGCAGCTAGACGCTATCTATCATTCAATTGAAGGGATTAAAAGCAATCGCAAGCTCCTTGACCCTGAATTAACAGCACGGCTGAAGGAAATGTACGGTGCCGAACTGGCACACGGGGTAGATGTGGAGCAAGATAGGATCTTTCAAGCCACCATCTATATAACTGTTGAACAGCAAAAGAAATTCGAAAAAAATCTTGACAGGGTGCGGTTGACCCGCTGGGGAGATTTCGGTGCAGATGCCATCCCTGCTTCAAGCTCTAAAGCAAAGACGATTCAAGTGCTGGCAGAGAGAAATGGGATTAAAACAGAAAATATCATCACATTCGGCGATGGCGAAAATGATATTGAAATGCTGCAGGAAGCTGGGATAGGGATTGCTATGGACAATGCTTCCGGTAAGGTTAAAGAGTTTGCCGATATGGTCACTAAAAGTAATGATGACGATGGTATTTATAGGGCGTTGAAAGAATTAGAATTGATTTAAAGGCTCAGAAAAATTAAACTGCTCCTCCCGGTCATGATAGCTCATGGCTGAGAGGAGCAGTTTTGCTGTAAACATTTTTTCAAAAAATTTATTTTACAGCAAAGTAATTTCTTTTTGCAGTGCAAATGGGTCTTGTTCGTCAATGCGGTCGAAAAACATAATGCCGTTAAGATGGTCTATTTCGTGCTGGACCACGATTGCCTCATACCCTTTAAATTTTTTCTTTTGAAGCACGCCATCAACGGTGTAGTAGGTGATAGTGATCCGCAAATTTCTGACGACCACACCTTCAACAGGGCGGTCGACGGATAAACAGCCCTCCCCATCTTCCAATCCTGCTAATTGAACGGAATGGCTGATGATTTTCGGATTGACCAGTACGTCAGAAAATAAAGTCGGCGCTTCGGTATTTTCCGGGTCCTCTGAATCAAATGCCGGATTTGGAATACGTACAGCGATGATTTTTTTCGAGACATCCAGTTGAGGGGCAGCCAGTCCCACTCCGCCACGCAAGTCATATTCTTCAGCCAACTGGGGATCTTGACTGTTTTTTAAAAATTCCATCATATCTTTTGCTAATTGTCTGTCTTCATCTGATAGAGGAAACGTAACCTCTTCAGCAATTTTTCGTAAAGTAGGGTGTCCTTCCCTAATAATATCTTCCATTGTGATCATCTAAAAATACTCCCTTTCAATTCTTCATTTTACCATAGACTGAAAAAAAGTGAGATGATTTTGCAATAAAAAATTATTGAGTTTTCGTCAGAATATTTTTCTAGTGCTCACGAGTGCTATTCTCTATTACTTAGAGGCAAATCTGTGGTTTCTTCTTGCTTTTAAGCCTGCCATCATGTAAAGTATTACTGTACGAATTGTACCGTCCATGACTTGGTTAGACGATTCACCAACGTGTTACTCAGTTATCGGATGACTAAAGAAGAAAGAGGTGGAGTCAATGGCAATATCCAAAGAAAGAAAAAATGAAATCATTGCTGAATACGCTCGTCATGAAGGAGACACTGGTTCTCCAGAAGTTCAGATTGCAGTTTTAACAGCTGAAATCAATCATCTGAATGAGCACGCGCAAGTTCACAAAAAAGATCATCATTCTTACCGTGGACTAATGAGAAAAGTTGGTCATCGTCGTAACTTGCTTGCTTACTTGCGTAACAACGATGTACAACGTTACCGTGAGTTGATCCAAAAATTAGGCTTACGTCGTTAATTTTTGCAAAAACTTAAGGAAAGTGGGGTTCTTTATGAATCTCGCTTTCTTTTAGTATTGAAAACTATCAAAATCGAAAAGATGTTGTGTTCTTCTACTATACAAATGTGAATAGTTTTGTATAAAAAATATTGACATTTGTCTAGTAGACCATCATTCTTTTCAAATACAAAGGAGCAAAAAGAATGTCAGAAAAAAAAGTATTTTCCACCACTTGGGGAGGACGTCCTCTTTCAGTAGAAGTGGGGCAATTAGCCAAACAGGCAAATGGAGCAGTGTTGATTCGTTATGGTGATACCGTAGTCTTAACTGCTGCAGTTGCTTCAAGAGAGCCAAAAGATGTAGATTTCTTTCCGCTAACAGTCAATTATGAAGAAAAAATGTACGCAGTCGGAAAAGTTCCCGGCGGTTTTATTAAACGTGAAGGTCGTCCAAGTGAAAATGCCACATTGACAGCACGACTGATCGACCGTCCGATTCGCCCGATGTTTGCAGACGGTTTTCGTAATGATGTACAAATTACTAATATCGTGATGAGTGTGGAACAAGAGTGCACACCGGAAATGTCAGCAATGCTGGGGTCATCTTTGGCATTGTGTATTTCTGATATCCCATTCAACGGCCCAATCGCTGGGGTAAATGTGGGACGGATTGATGGTGAATATATTTTGAACCCGACACCAGCTCAAGCAGAACTCTCAGACATTGACTTGAGTGTGGCAGGAACTAAAGAAGCCATCAACATGGTGGAAAGCGGAGCAAAAGAAGTTTCCGAAGAAGACATGCTGGGTGCATTGCTTTTTGGACACGAGGCAATTAAAGAAATGATTGCTTTCCAAGAAGAAATCGTTGCGGCAGTGGGTAAAGAAAAAATGGAGATTCAGTTGCTGCAAGTTTCTGAAGAGTTGCGTGCTGAAATTCATGAAGCCTATCATTCACGGATGACTGAAGCCATCCAAACAGAAGAAAAATTAGAGCGTGAAGTAAATATTGATGCAGTCAAAGCTGAAATCAAAACATTTTACGAAGAGAAATTTGCTGACGATAGTGAAGCTGCGAAAAAGATGAAAGAAGTTGCCCAAATCGCTGACGATTTAGAGAAAGATGAAGTCCGTCGTTTGATTACGAAGGAAAAGATTCGTCCTGACGGCCGTAAAATTGATGAGATTCGTCCATTGGCAGCAGAAGTCGGTTTGCTTCCTCGTGTACACGGCTCAGGATTATTTACCCGTGGACAAACACAAGCGATGTCAGCTGTCACTTTGGCGCCATTAGGGGAACATCAAATCATTGATGGACTGGGAATTGAAGAAAGCAAGAGATTCATTCATCATTATAATTTCCCGCAATTTTCAGTTGGCTCAACTGGGCCTGCCCGGGGACCCGGCCGTCGTGAAATTGGTCATGGTGCTTTGGGAGAGCGTGCAATGGCACAAGTCATACCTAGTGAAGAAGATTTCCCATATACAATCAGAATCGTTTCTGAAGTGTTGGAATCAAACGGTTCATCTTCCCAAGCAAGTATTTGTGGGGGAATCCTAGCTTTAATGGATGCTGGTGTTCCAATCAAAGCACCTGTGGCAGGAATCGCTATGGGATTAGTCATGGAAGGTGAAGACTATACAGTCTTAACTGACATTCAAGGGTTGGAAGATCACCTGGGTGACATGGACTTTAAAGTTGCCGGAACTGAAAAAGGAATTACTGCTTTACAAATGGATATCAAAATCGAAGGAATCACCGAACAGATTTTGACTGAAGCCCTTGCCCAAGCGAAAAAAGCCCGTATGGAAATTCTTGATGTGATTACTGGAACTATTGCAGAACCACGTGAAGAGTTGAGTCAATACGCACCTAAGATCGAAATGATTCAAATCAAGCCGGAGAAAATCAAAGACGTTATTGGTAAAGGCGGAGACACTATCAATAGTATTATTGACGAAACTGGTGTTAAGATTGATATCGATCAAGAAGGAAATGTGAGTATTGCTTCTGCCGATGCTGCAATGATTCGCAAAGCAATCGAAATCATCGAAGACTTGGTGAAAGAAGTGGAAGTTGGACAAGTTTACTTAGGAAAAGTTGTCCGCATCGAAAAATTCGGTGCATTTGTAAACTTGATTAAAGGAAAAGACGCTTTGGTACATATTTCCCAGTTGGCTCACGAACGTGTGAGAAGAGTGGAAGATGTATTAAAATTGGGAGATGAAATTCTAGTCAAAGTCACTGAAATAGATGCCCAAGGACGTGTCAATGCTTCTCGCAAAGCGATGATTCCTAAAGAAGATAAAAAAGATAGTCAAAAATAAAATATAAATAAAGAAACCTCAAGGCATTTAGCTTTGAGGTTTCTCGATTGTATCAGTGCTATTTTGACAAAGAATAAAGCAAAGTGAATATATGTGGAACGAATTACTCAATGCCAATTTTTAGCACTTACTTTCCCGCCACAACTTGCGAAAAAAAAAGAATTGTGATACTATTTCATCAACAAACCTGATAGATGATTGGATAAAGACACCTGAATTTGAATGCGTACTGCCAGAGAGGAAAAACGCGGCTGAAATTTTTCCAGTATTGCGCGAAGGATGACCACTTTTGAGAATTTAGCGGAAAGCTAAGTCGGTCGCACCGTTATCGCTTGTGAGAGAATATTGCATTCTAAAATTAGGTGGAACCACGAATAACTTCGTCCTGATGTTTTTGACAAATAAGTCAGAAACATTGGGGCTTTTTTTATCTTTTTATTTAATCAGGGAAGATGGAGGAAAAAACATGTCAAAAATAAAAATCACATTTCCAGATGGCGCTGTCCGTGAATATGAGTCAGGAGCTACTACATTTGAAGTTGCTGGGAGTATCAGCAAAAGTCTAGCGAAAAAAGCTTTGGCAGGAAAATTTAATGGAGAACTGGTAGATTTGGTTCGCCCTTTAGAAGAAGACGGTGCTCTTGAGATTGTCACGCCGGACCATGAAGATGCTCTTGGGATTTTGCGTCACTCTGCGGCCCATTTGATGGCAAATGCCATTCGGCGCATTTATCCTGAGATTCATTTCGGGGTGGGACCTGCTATTGATAACGGTTTTTACTACGATACTGATAATGGTGATTCACCTATCTCAGAAGAAGATTTACCAAAAATCGAAGAAAAAATGATGGAAATCGTCAAAGAAAACAATCCCATCGTGCGCAAAGAAGTTTCTCGTGAAGAAGCCTTAGAATTATTTCAAGATGATCCATACAAAATTGAATTGATCAACGATTTGCCGGAAGATGAAGTAATCACTGTCTATGACCAAGGAGACTTTGTTGATTTGTGCCGGGGTATCCACGTGCCGAGCACTGGACGGATACAAGTGTTCAAACTATTATCTGTTGCCGGAGCGTACTGGCGGGGCGATTCAAACAATCAAATGATGCAGCGGGTGTACGGTACAGCCTTTTTCGATAAGAAAGAATTAAAAGAATATCTTAAAATGCGCGAAGAAGCAAAAGAGCGTGACCACCGTAAACTCGGAAAAGAGTTGGATTTATTTATGGTCAGTCCTGAAGTAGGTTCCGGTCTGCCGTTCTGGTTGCCGAAAGGTGCCACTATCCGCCGGGTAATCGAAAGATATATTACAGACAAGGAAATCAGTTTAGGTTATCAACATGTTTACACTCCTGTGCTGGCTAATGTGGATTTATACAAAACATCAGGTCACTGGGATCATTACCATGATGATATGTTTCCGCCGATGGACATGGGCGATGGAGAAATGCTGGTGTTGCGTCCGATGAATTGTCCGCACCACATGATGGTTTACAAAAATGATGTTCACAGCTATCGGGAATTGCCGATCCGTATCGCCGAGTTGGGGATGATGCACCGCTATGAAAAATCAGGAGCTTTGTCGGGACTTCAGCGTGTGAGGGAGATGACACTTAATGATGGGCATACCTTTGTCCGGCCTGACCAAATCAAAGAAGAATTTAAACGGACGATTGAATTGATGGTGGCTGTGTATAAAGACTTTAATATCACTGAATACAGTTTCCGTTTGAGCTACCGTGATCCGGAAAACAAGGATAAATATTTTGATGATGACGAGATGTGGGAAACTGCCCAAAAGATGATCAAAGAAGCTGTAGATGAAATGGGATTGGATTATAAAGAGGCTGAAGGTGAAGCAGCATTTTACGGTCCTAAGCTGGATGTGCAAGTGAAAACAGCCTTGGGTATTGAAGAAACATTATCGACAGTTCAGTTGGACTTTTTGCTGCCGGAACGTTTTGAGTTGACTTATGTGGGCGAAGATGGAGAAAATACTCATCGTCCAGTAGTCATCCACCGAGGCATTGTTTCTACGATGGAACGATTTGTGGCACATTTGACAGAAGTTCACAAAGGTGCTTTCCCAACTTGGCTGGCACCTGTCCAAGGAACGATTATTCCAGTGAACCCGACATTGCATGGGGATTTTGCCTATGAGATTAAAGAGAAATTAACTTCTCAAGGACTGCGTTTTGAAGTGGATGACCGCAATGAGAAGATGGGCTACAAGATTCGGGAATCTCAGACCCACAAAATTCCCTACCAGCTGGTGGTGGGAGATCGGGAATTGGAAGAACAGACAGTCAATGTTCGACGCTATAACAGTAAAGAGACTACAACAATGTCGATAGGTGCATTCCTTGACCAAATATTGTCTGATGTGGGTTCTTACAGTCGGTCAGAATAAAAACGATAGAACTGGAGCAATCCGGTTCTTTTTTGATATGATTATTAAGAATGTCATTAATTGCATTAAATCCCTTTTTTTTTTTGAATGCATTATGTAAAATGGAGAAGATAAGATGGAAGAGGAAAGGAAACAAACGCAGCATGAAAAATTTATTAAACAAAATAAAGAGCAGTCAATCGGCTGTGAAAAAATCCCATATTCCTTTTCGTTTGAATTTTTTGTTTTTTATTGTCTTTGCTTTATTTGTGGCACTGATTATTCAGTTGGCATATTTGCAGATTGTCAATAAAGATTTTTTTGAAGCACGGATCCAGTCGGGACAAATCAATATTGTAGAGGGTCAGGCACCAAGAGGAATGATTTACGATGCCAAAGGAACAGTATTGGTGAGCAATAAAGCGAATCAGGCGATACTATATACGAAAAGCAAAACAGCGGCCACGAGCGACCTTTTAGAAGTTTCCCATAAGATAGCAGAGATTATTTCTGTTCAGCCGGACAAGTTGACGGAGAGAGACAAAAAAGATTTTTGGCTGGCCGATGAAGCTAATTTGGAAGAAGCAAAGAAACGTCTGACTGCAGAAGAAAAAGCTAAGAAAATGTCTGTTTCAGAAGAATACAGTACGTATGTAAGTAAAGTAACAGATGACGAAATAGATTTCGAACAGTCCACGCTTGCGGTTGCCACGATTTTTACCCGTATCAACGGTGCGTACGCTTTGCAGCCTGTATTTATAAAAAATGAAAATGTGACGAAGGAAGAAATTGCAGTTGTCGGTGAGCATATGGCTGATCTTCCCGGTCTGTCAACAGGTTTCGACTGGGAACGGGAATATCCGCAGGGGGATTCGCTGCGCAGTATTCTTGGAACAGTGACTTCTGCTAAACAGGGGATTCCTGAAGAATCTTTGGAGACCTACCTGTCAAAAGGTTATGCGATGAATGACCGGGTGGGACGCAGTTATTTGGAGCAGCAATACGAATCAGTCTTGAGAGGCACAAAATCCCGTTCTACTGTAAATTTGAATAAAAATAATGAGATAGAAAGTCAAGAACAAGTCTATGAAGGTGAAAAAGGGAAAAATCTGGTGCTGACGATTGATTTAGATTTTCAAAAGACAGTAGAGGATATTTTGAAAAGCAGCTACCAGGGAATGGTCAGTGCAGGGAAAGCTGAATATTCTGAAGGAGCGTATGCCGTAGCCATGAATCCGGAAACAGGGGAAGTTCTTGCGATGGCAGGGTTCGAACGGGACACTGAGACCGGCGAAATCAGAGAGGATGTCCTTGGTACAATCAATAAGGCTTTTGTTCCCGGTTCCTCCATTAAAGGCGCCACAGTAATGGCTGGTTATGAAAATAATATTTTGCAGAACAATGGTGTTTTAGTGGATGAACCGCTGTATTTTCAAGGTGGAACAATCAAGTCGTCTCTGTTCAATCCGCCTGCTTATGCCAGAGCAGTTCCGTTAAATACCGTGGAGGCACTGACGGTGTCCTCGAACGTTTACATGATGAAAATCGTTTTGTCTATGATGGGTGTGGAGTACAAACCTAATCTAGTGCTGCCTGACCGGACTGATTTATTTGAAACATTGAGAATAACTTACCGTGATTATGGACTGGGAACACAAACCGGTATTGATTTGCCGGGTGAAGCCACAGGGTATTCGCCAACGACACATTATGATGAAAATGGCTTGATTGCTGGGAGAATGGGCCACTTGCTGGATCTGTCCTTTGGAAACTTTGATACTTATACACCGATGCAGATGGCGCAATACGTATCAACGATTGCTAACGGCGGGAATAGGATAGCCCCGCGAATCGTCAAAGGTATTTATGACAATGATAAATCTGGTGATTTGGGTAATGTGGAGGAATTATTTGCTCCGACTGTTTTAAATGAAGTGGCGGAGAAAAAATATTTGGAAGTAGTCCAAGATGGATTTTATAATGTCGTCAACGGTACTGATGGTCGGCGAACTGGTGCAGGGCTGCAAGGAGCCGCATATACGATTTCCGCCAAAACAGGAACAGCTGAAACAGCAGTGGGGGACGTGGAATTGATCAACAGTACGATGGTTGCCTATAATACGGACGCCCATCCTGAAATAGCGGTGGCCGTGATGCTGCCTCATTTGAAAGATGATAGAAGTGGGTATAATGTAGCAATCACTAAAGAAATTTTCAATGCGTATTATCGCTTGACTCACTAATTTTTTGTAAAGTAGAACTACTTAACAAAATTTGCGAAAAAGCTGGAAAATCAAAAAAAATCATGGTATGATTACTGAGTGTGAGAAAGAACAAGACTCATAGTTTAAGATAAGTTTGGAGGGAACACGATGCGTGTACACATTACTTTAGAATGTACTGAATGTAAAGAGCGTAATTATTTATCTAATAAAAATAAACGCAACAATCCTGATCGTCTAGAGGTAAAAAAATATTGCCCAAGACAACGTAAAGTAACTTTACATAGAGAAACAAAATAGATTTTTTTTGATGATCGCTGTAACCCTTGTACCAGACGGGTTACAGCCTTTTTTTTTTAGAGATATTGACGGATGAACAAATTGACTGACAGTAACTTAAAATCCAATGTGTTCTACTAAAGTAGATATCGTTTTAATAGGTTTATGGGGTGGATTTATTATCATATAAAAAGCACCCCCATAAAATTGAAGAGTCAGTTCAACTTTTGGGGTGCAGTTCTTGCGCGAGGCAGGTTAGTCTTTAAAATTATGCTGTTTTTCGTTTGATATAATAAATGACGCTTGCAACGAATATTAAAATTGTTCCTAATAGCAGGGGTACAATAGTTTGCTGTTCACCAGTTTTTGGCAAGGATTTTTTTACCGGTTTTTTAGCAGGTTTGCTCGGCTTAACGAGCTTACTAGAATCGTCTGATGTATTTTTTTCTACATATTTGTAAACGTAGATAACTTCTTGTGTTTTTTCAATAAATTTACCTTCTGGAGTTCCAATTGTTTTTACGTATTGATAATTTGGGATTTCAAGAAGATATTTTTGATTGAGATTGAAGTTATCTCCGACATCTCCTGTAACAGAATATGGGGCGTGAATTTCTTCACCGTTTTCATCTTGATATTTGATTTCAACTTTCCCGATTTTAACTTCTTCAGGAAGCTTTTTCCATTTGGCGTATAAAGTAATATTTTGGTTAGCGGGAGTTTGGAAATCATATAGGATCGAAAGTTCTTCATCAATAAACCATCCTTCGAATGTATAACCTGATAATGAGGGATTAGCTGGTTTAGTGAACGATTCTCCTTCATCAACTGTTTGTGGAGCAACATGAGTTCCACCGTTACTATTAAATGTTGCTGTAAATTTGTTAATAATAGAAGTCCATGTGGCTTGATAAGTAACATTCTCTGTAACTTTTTCTGCTATTTCAGGTTCCCAACCAGAGAATGTAAAACCTTCACGACTAGGGTCGCCAACAAATTGAGGAGTGTTAGAATTTAAAAACAAATCAGGATAAGTTTGATCAGTGAAAAGTACTTCCCCATCGACTCCATCAGTATAAACAACAGTATACTTTTTAACAGGGGTAATAAATCCTTGACTTCCTCTCATTTCATATCCTTCTTGATTTGCTACAAAAAACAAATCTCGATCTTTATTTACAAACCCATCAATCTCAACTCTGAAGTTTCTGTACTTATCAACACCGAGTTCTGCACTTTGATCAAATATATAAGGTGCTGTAGTTTTACCTTCAAAAATAGGAGTTTCATTCGCATAATCTTCTATAACTCTAGAGCCGATGTCATCATAGACTTTTACATTGACATCTTTAATTGGTATATAATTCAATTCATTTGTTGTGACATTGACACCGATTAATGCTTCAAAAACAGCTTTGCCATTTTCTGGGTCTGGAGAACTCATTCCAATCCCTCTAATCCCTAATTCTTCAGCAGATGCATTTGCTGCAGTTGAAAGAAAAAATGTGAACGCCAAACAGAACATAACAAGTGTAGTGAGTTTTTTTTTCATGTTTATCTTCCTCGAATTCAATTTTTTTGTTTCCAACTTAACTGTACAATAAATAAACCAAAAATGAAAGTCTTTAAGTAAAAAAAAGTGAAAATCCTCTTGACATATAAAATGCTTTTATACACAAGAATCGTTCTTACGTGGCTGATGGAGAGTTTTTTGTCATGTTTATATAGTATAATCGCTTTCCTTTTAACTGCGGATAAATTTGGTATGTCTTTCTCCTTGATTATTCGTTTAAGTATAAATGCTTTTAAAAAGACATCTAGTGAGATTTTTTGTCAGAGGAGCTTTTTTACAAAACTATGCTCAATTCGAAAACATCTGCCAACGCCATTTGTTGACAGTTTTTTTGTGTTAATTGATTTCAATTTGAATAATTTCTATTCCTGTTTTTTCAAATTTTTTTAAAATATTTTGAGAGCTGTGTGTATCAGTGACCAAGTAGTTGAAACTGGAAAGATCAGCAATTTTAAATTTTGAAGTTCGACCAATTTTTCTATGATCGGCAACTAATACTCGATTGCGGGTTGTTCTATTGATCATGAGCTCATTGATTTTCGCCTCGTTAAAAACCTTAGTTGTGACCCCGTTTTCTAAATCTACACCGCTGCAACCGATGATACAAGTATCGGCATGAATAGAGGAAATAGTATCGACAGCGATGTCTCCTACCAAAGCTTCTTTTGGAAAACGCATCTCTCCGCCAGTTAGGATGTAATTGGAATTTTTACGATGTTTGCTATTGGACATTTTCAAGTTGTTAGATACCACCGTTATATTATCCGAAACAGTGTAATCCAGTGTTTTTAAAGCAGTTGAACTTGTATTGACAAAGACTGTGTCGTAGTGATTGATAAATGCCGCAGCTGCCCGTGCAATTTCATTTTTAATAAGTAAAGGGCCGGTTTCATCGAAATTTTCTTTGTTCTTATAGTTATAGAGACAGTAGCCATGGTTTCTAATAATTTCATTCTTTTCCTCTAAAATAATCAAATCTCTTCTGATAGTGCTTAACGAAGTATTTGTTTTATCCGCAAGTTGTTGAGTGGTGAGTTGTTCGTGTTTTTGCAACAAGAGTAAAATATCATTTTGGCGCTTATTTATATTTTTTACTGAGTTTTTCATCAGAAGACACCTCCAATATATGATTTATTATTAATTATAATATCATAAAAGCGCTGAAAAAACTTTGAAAAATCATATAAAAGCCAAAAAATCATATAAAAGTGTTTTCATCTGATTTTTTCAATGGTATCATGATGTTGAATAAAGAAGCGGAGGTAAGGTAAATGGGACAAAAAGTAAATGATATTACCAAACAAGATTGGGTTAATTCTGTATTCCCGGAGTGGGGAACATGGTTAAATGAAGAAATTGAGTCGACAGAAGTAGAAGAAGGCACTGTCGCTATGTGGTGGCTGGGCTGTACAGGTATTTGGATCAAATCACACGAAAATACCAACATTCTATGCGACTTGTGGTGCGGAACAGGTAAACGTACTCACGGAGATGGGATGATGAAAAAAGGGCATCAGATGATGAGGATGAGCGGGGTACGCAAAATGCAGCCAAACTTAAGGACACAGCCTTTCGTTATTGATCCATTTGAAATCAAAAATGTAGACGCATTGGTTGTCACCCACATCCATTCGGACCATTTAGACATACATACTGCTGCTGCGGTGAACAACAATTGTCCTGAAGCGAAATTTATCGGTCCTCAAGAAGTTGTTAATACATGGATTGGCTGGGGTATTTCCGAAGAAAAAACAATCGTAGTCAAACCTGGTGATTCTGTCAAAGTAAAAGGAGTCGAGGTGACAGCTTTAGAAGCTTTTGACCGGACAGCGTTGGTCACTTCAAATGATTCAGAAGAGATACTTAAAGGAAAAATGCCTCAAGATATGGATAAAATTGCTGTAAATTATCTGTTTTCAACTACAGGTGGAAATATTTATCATGCGGGAGACTCCCACTATTGTAACAAATTTGCTGAACATGGTAATAACTATGACATTGATGTTTGTCTGGGAGCATTTGGAGAAAATCCAAGAGGTATCACAGATAAACTGACATCTGTTGATTTGCTGAGAATGGCAGAGTCCTTGAACTCAAAAGTAGTCATTCCTGTTCACTATGATATTTGGTCCAACTTTATGGCAGATCCAAAGGAAATCACCGCTTTGTGGGAGATGAAGAAAGACCGTCTGAAGTATGACTTCAAACCTTACATTTGGCAAGTTGGCGGAAAGTTCACTTATCCAACCAATAAAGATGATTTGGAGTTCAATTATTATCGGGGCTTTGATGATGCATTTATTGATGAAAATGATACACCATTCCCATCATTCTTATAAGGAGAGAATAGCAATATGCTGAAATACTTTTATGATAACGACTTGATAAGGTACTCCGATAAAACAATCACTGATTGGGAGGAAGCTATCGAAGAAAGTTGTCAGATTTTAATGGAAAAAAAGATGATCGATCAGAGATATGTGGATGAAATCATTCGTTGTGTTAACGAGTATGGTCCTTATATCGTGATTGTTCCTGAAGTGGCAATCCCTCATTCTTCAGGTGAAAGTGAAGGAGTGTTTGATACAGCAATTTCATTTACAAAAATGAAAAACCCCGTTGTTTTTGATCCGTCAGATAGTGAAAAAGTCGCAACACTGTTTTTTACGCTAGCCGCAAAAAATCCCGAAGAACATATGGAAAACATTCAAAATTTATCTGAGATGTTGATGGAAGAGGGGCTGATAGAAAAATTAGTGAAGACCAATAATATTGAAGATTATAAGCTTGTGATGGAAGAATACAACTCACAATAAGGAGGAAGAAGATGGGAGATTTTCTACTAGGCATTTGGGAATATTTTGCAAAAAATATTTTAACCCAGCCGGCATATTTGATTGGATTTATTGTATTGATTGGTTATATTTTATTGAAAAGGCCGTTTCATGAATGCCTCGCAGGTTTTTTAAAAGCAACTGTTGGTTATTTTATTTTGAGCGTTGGTTCAGGAGGACTGGTAAATAATTTTAGACCGATATTAGTGGGATTGAAAGAACGCTTCAATTTGGATGCGATGGTGACAGACCCTTACTTCGGTCAAAATGCTGTAGATGCCGGTTTGATGGAGACTTTTGGTCGAACATTCGGAGACGTGATGATTTTACTATTGATCGCATTTATCATGAATATTTTACTCGTACGTTTCCAGAAATATACGAAGCTTAGAGCTGTTTTCACAACAGGTAATGTACAAGTGCAGCAAGCGGCGACTGCTTTTTGGATTTTACTATTTTGTTTCCCTGATTTAGGCAGAATCGAAGTTTTAGCCGTTATGGGATTAGTATTGGGCTGTTATTGGGCTGTGGGTTCCAACTTGACGGTTGATGTGACGCAAGATTTGACTGAAGGTGCCGGTTTTGCGGTTGCACACCAGCAGATGTTCGGTATTTATATTTTTGCGAAATTAGCAGAATTTATGAAGAAACGTGATCAAAAGAAAGGCAAGTCAGAAAAAGCGGATAAGAGATTGGAAGACATGGAGTTGCCAGGATTCCTTTCAATATTCAACGAGAATATGGTTGCCACTTCTCTTCTGATGATTTTCTTCTTCGGTATTATTTTATTGGTATTGGGACAGGACTATCTTATTGCAGCAGAGTTTATGGCGGAAGGACAAAGCTTCTTGTTCTACATTATGACAACCTCACTAAATTTTGCAGTGTATCTGGCAATTTTACAGTTAGGTGTCAGGACATTTGTTGATGAGCTGACCCAGTCATTCCAGGGAATTTCTAATACTATCCTGCCTGGCGCTGTACCAGGAATTGATGTGGCTGCGACATTCGGTTTTGGTTCACCAAACGCAGTGACTATTGGATTTTTATTTGGTGCCCTAGGACAGTTTTTGATGATCGGTCTTTTGATTCTAATGAAGTCTCCTACGATTGTTATCGCAGGATTCATCCCGCTATTTTTTGACAATGCAGTTATTGCTGTTTTTGCAAATAACCGCGGGGGCTTTAAAGCGGCATGTTTGTTTCCGTTCCTGTCTGGGATGATTCAAATACTAGGTTCAGCAATATTTGCTTCATGGATTGGCTTGTCTAAATATGGAGGCTACTTAGGAATGTTCGACTGGGCAACTGTTTGGCCGGGGTTCACCATCATAATGAAAGTTTTAGGTTATGTGGGAATTGCTGTGGTCGTTGTCATATTGTTGGTGATTCCTCAGCTTCAGTATCGTAAGAACCCTGAGGGATACTTCCAAATTGTAGAAGACTATGATGAGTATCAAAAAAGCAAAGCGTAAAGCATAAAATCAAGGAGGAAAAAAATGAGAATATTAATTTCGTGTGCGAACGGTTCAGGAACAAGTTTGATGATGATGAGAAGTGCAGAAAGAGCGATGAAAGATTTGAATATACCTATTACCAAAATACATCATTGCTCAATTTCAGAAGGAAAAAGTTCTGCGAGTCAGTATGACGTTATTTTTACGCCGATGAACTTCTTGAATATGTTTGAACAAGCAAAAAAGCAAGGTGTTACAGTGGTTGGCATCAAGAATGTGATGTCTCACAAAGAAATTGGAGAAAAATTTGCTGAAACGGACCTATATAAGTCAAGAAAAAAATAGTGGAGAGAGATTAAATGACTAAACCAAATTTACAAATTGCGTTAGACCATAATGATTTAGAACACGCTTTATCTGACGTTATCAAAGTCGGAGATGTGGTTGACATTATTGAAGTGGGAACGATTCTTTGTCTGCAAGAAGGGAAACGGGCAATCAGCTGTATTCGCAGCATGTTCCCTGAAAAGACAATTGTGGCGGATACTAAATGTGCCGATGCAGGAAAAACAGTAGCGAAAAACGTTGCAGATGCCGGTGCTGATTGGATGACAGTTATTTGTTGCGCGACGATTCCAACAATGGAAGCTGCAAAAAAAGAAGTGAAAGAGCTCCAAGTGGAATTGTATGGCGATTGGACGTTTGAACAAGCTGAAGAATGGAAAAAGATAGGTATCAAACAAGCGATTTACCATCAAAGCAGAGATGCACTTTTTTCTGGTGAAACTTGGGGAGAAAAAGATTTGGCTAAAGTAAAAAAACTGATCGAGATGGGCTTTAATGTATCAGTGACTGGCGGTTTGAATGTTGACACATTGAAATTATTTGCCGGTATCGATGTCTATACATTTATTACAGGTAGAGGAATCACTGATGCACCTGATCCAAAGGAAGCCGCTCTAGCTTTCAAACAAGAGATTGTGCGAATTTGGGGTGAATAGTCATGACGAGCCTAGGTATCTATGAAAAGGCATTGCCTAAATCCATTACTTGGCCTGAACGTTTAAAATTAGCCAAAACTCTCGGATTTGACTTTGTCGAAATGTCGATTGACGAGTCTGATGATCGTTTGGCTAGATTAGATTGGAATAAAGCGGAGCGTTTGGAACTAGTCGAAGCAATGTTTGAAACAGGTGTAACGATCCAATCCATTTGTTTGAGCGGTCATAGACGGTATCCTTTAGGTTCATCTGATCCCTTAAAACGTCAAAAAGCCGATGAAATTATGGATAAGGCCATTCAGTTGGCTGTAGATTTGGGTGTCCGTATCATCCAGCTCGCAGGTTATGATGTTTATTATGAAGAGAAAAGTCTGCTTTCAAGGGAACTTTTTATCGAGGGAATCAAGAGAGGTGTGGCACTTGCTTCACAAAAAGGAGTCATCTTATCCATTGAAATCATGGATGACCCTTTCCTAAACTCAATCACTAAATTCAAACAAATCAAAGAGCAGATTGCTTCTCCTTATTTGCAAGTCTATCCTGATTTAGGCAATCTATCTGCTTGGCCGGAAAATAATCCCGGGTATGAGTTAGAACTAGGGGTAGGAGATATTAGTGCGGTTCACATCAAAGATACACTACCTGTAACAGAAACCTTTCCTGGAAAATTCAAGGAAGTTCCTTTTGGAGAAGGGCATGTAGACTTTTTAGGTTGTTTGAAGACACTCAAACGCTTAGGCTTTAGCGGACCATTCTTAATCGAAATGTGGACTGAAAATAGTGAGTATCCAGAAGCAGATATAAGAGAAGCAAAAGAGTTCCTTCTACCTATTTTTAAGGAGGCCGGTTATTTTGGAAAACAATGATGCAGTGATTAAAGAGATGAAACAACGAGTTTTTGAAGCTAACTTATTGTTACCAAGCTCCGGCTTAGTCATGTTGACTTGGGGAAATGTGAGCGAGATTAATCGTGAATTTGGTGTGGTAGCCATAAAACCCAGCGGGGTGCCTTATGACAGGATGAGGGCTGAAGATATGGTTTTGACGGACTTAAAAGGGAAAAAGCTTGAAAAAGATAGTCTTAATCCGTCCTCTGATTTAGCTACTCATCTAGTATTGTATGAAAAATTTGAGACGATTCAGTCAATCGTACACACCCACTCTAGCCACGCAGTGATGTGGGCCCAAGCAGGACGGGAGATTCCCGCCTATGGAACAACACATGCGGATACATTTTACGGAAACGTTCCCCTCACCAGGCATTTGACAAAAGAAGAAGTTGACCGCGCCTACGAAGAGGAAACTGGAAACGTCATTGTTGAAACATTTATGGGAAATAATATTGATGTGGAAGCAGTTCCTGGGGTAGTCGTAAATGGACACGGCCCATTCACTTGGGGGAACAACCCCAATAAGGCTGTGGAAAACAGTATGATTTTAGAAGAAGTAGCTCGGATGGCCCTTTATACAGAGCTGATAAACCCAAAGATACGTCCGATACCTAATTATTTATTGGATAAACATTATTTACGGAAGCATGGTAAAGATGCTTACTATGGTCAAGGATAGAAGGATCTGTAACGTTTACTTTATTGATAAAATTTTTATTTAAAAAAATACCAGACTTTCATATTTGTAGAGGCTTCAAAAAATTGATGAGATTTTAAACGACCCGTTTTGCGCGGTCGTTTTTTTGTAGTAATAGAATAGTTTTCGCTGCTAGGACATAATAAAACCATCACAAATAACAAAAAACATGAAATCAAAAAGATTTCATGTCTTGGTTAATACTTTCTACTGTTCATTAGGATCATTTCGTGCATCATCGTGTGTTTTGTGAACTGTTCCAGCAATGTGGTCTGGTCCGGCATAGATGGTATATAATTTTAGAGGTTCAGTTCCTGTGTTCTCTACATTATGCCATGTGTCCGCGGGAACAAAAATTGCATCATCTGCTTTGACAGGAGACTCAAAGGTCAAATTGTTTTCGGCAGGTCCCATTTTACAAACACCGTTACCTTGCTCGATTCTCAAAAATTGGTCTATCCCGTGGTGGATTTCCAAGCCGATATCGTCTCCAGGTTGAATGGTCATCACCGTTACTTGTAATTTGTCCCCCGTCCAGATAGTCGTCCGGAAGTTTTCATTTGCCAAAGTCATGCCTTCAATATCTTCAACAACTGGCTGCTTGCCGCGATCAGAATAATCAAATGTCATTTTAAAGACACCTCCTTGTTTGTTACCTTCATAGTAGGACATATTTTAGGGAAAAGGAAGGGAAAAGCCTTATATGACAACGATTATTGTTCTCAAATAACGAAAAAGAACAGAAAAAATAGTTAAAAAAATTCGGACACGTCTCAGTGAGTGTCCGAAAATATGTATAGTTGTGTTTGTGATGCAATAATTTTTGAAACCAGTCCTCACCATTTTAGATCCAATAAATCCATCATTTCATGGTAAGCAGTTTCGATGCGTTGGCGTTTTTCTTCTGGGACACTGTCAGCCTGTTTCCCGTCTTTCAGGTAGTCTTCAGCAAGCAATACCTGATAATCATATGCTGGATAACCATTGAAAGTCATCCCGCCAGTAGGTTCTCTCGATACCCAAGTCGGATGGGCTTTGATATTGCTCAACACAGTTTTTTTATTTTTCTTCGTTACTTCTACCTCCATAATCACACCGCGTTCAGTCCAGTAATTTTCTAATGTTTCGAACCGTTGATTGGAGAGAAGATTTCCCATGGAATAGAGAATGAATTTTTTCTCACCGTCTTTTTCAATAATCTCAGTCGGCTGTGCCACATGGGGATGCCCGCCAAAAATAATATCCGCACCAAAATCAATCATTTTTCGATAAATCTCTTGCTGTTCTTCAGAAGGAGTCAAGCTGTATTCTACGCCCGACTGGGGCATCACAACAGTAATATCTGCGATTTTTTCTGCCTGTTCGATTTCTTTTTGAATTTTTTCCATATTTAAATCTTTTAAATACGTATCGTAGTCAGATTTGCTGATTGTTGCTTCGATGCCGTTAAACCCATAACTATATCCTAAAAGTGCGATTTTAATGCCGTTGACATTTTTTACCAGAATATCATCCTTCTCAGACACGTTGACACCGAACACGTCCAGTCCTTCCTTTTTAAATGCGTTGGCAGTATAGATAAGCCCTTCGATTCCTGTGTCTAAGATATGATTATGTGCCAGAGTGATTGCATCGTAACCGGCATTTTTAATACTTTCCACCACCACTTCAGGTGCGTTGAAAACAGGATATCCGGCCAGTTCCCGGTTTGGATTTATCGTACCTTCGAAATCTCCCAGTGCTAGATCGGCAGAGGAGATGAGAGGCGTGATGTGTTTATAATTATTTGTAAAGTTAAAATTTTCACCGTCAAAAGCACCACCATAAACGACATCGTGATACAGCATATCTCCGCTGGCCATAATAGTTGCGGTTTGTTCGCCGTTTTTTCCGGTAACTTTGCCGACGTCTTTTTGATTTTTTTGCGACGCCGTACTTTTGTTGTTTCCAGTGTTTTCTTGCCCCATTGCCATTGCGAACCAACTTAACATAACTAATATGATACCTAAAATTGTTATTATGGCAATTTTTACCACTTCGTTTTTATTTCCTATTGTACTTTCTCTTTCTCTACGTTTCATTTGATCACTCCCAGTATGTTTTGGTGATTTAAAATATTTGGAAAAAGTCTGAGCTGTTTCCAAAACTGATTACTAGAAAAAAACGGCTGTAATCGTACAGAGAAGATATTAAAACAAATGAGATAGCGATTTCAGCTTATCCTAAGTTTAACGGACTCTGTTTGCTAATTCAACGTTTTTGGTGACGATTAACTTTTGATTGGCGAAGAGAAGATAAAATATAAAGTCACTGGAATGGTTATAGGTACAGTAATTTTTTTCAGGTGCTAGAAAAGTGCTTAGTGTCGGGGTTTTTTACTGATAAATTACGTTTGAAAAAAATATTTTGAACAGTACAAACAAAGGTGGTTTTGACCGTGGTGAATGTTCTATTTGATAGGCGTTGTTTAGGATTTGGGGAAATGGTAGAGTTCAGGCCTGTAAGTAAGCAAAAGATTATTCAAATAAAAGGTTATTAATAATCAAAGTTTAAAAATGTGATAAGATTTATCATAAAAATTATAGAGCATTCAAATAAAAAAACCACTCATTCTGAGTGGTAAAAGCCTGACAACTGGATCAAGCTTAGATGTGATGAGCTTTGTTGAAGTGATCATAACATATAGTTGGCGATTTTGAGGGTGTTTGTAGTACTTTGCTTTTGCTCATCACATAATTAAAATACGCAAAATATCATTTTTTTTATCAAAAAATTTAAAATAGATGAACTATATTTTTATAGTGTTGCTTCTATGAGCAGGAATGGCTGGTAATTCTTAAAACTAAAGAAGCTTTGCTGAAACTAAAAATGTTTAGTCAGATTAGCAAAAAAGCCACGAAAAAAATATTTTATTGTTATATCAGGAAAGCAGACTGGCATCGGGCCTCATTGTTTAAAAATGATTCATATATTGAAAATCAGTCAATCGTATTGCTGAAAACAAAGACTAATTCCTAAAAATTTCTTGATTAATTTATTTCCAAGCGTTATTATTTGATAATGTAAGGGATTGTGTATTCGAAAACAAATTCAAGTTTTGACTGATAGGAAAATACAATTATCCTTCATTGAAAGACGATTGTATCAATTTTTTTGGTGTTGATAAGGTGGTCTTCTTTTTGTGCTGAAAAACTTGAGTTTATATCTTGGAAAAAGTTAAGAAAGGGTAGATAAAATGGAAATAAGCAAGCGCGTGAAAATAGTAATAAGTGTGATAATTGTATTAATTATTTTTGGGGGTGGAATTGGCTATGGCCTTTACCGCAAGGAACAAAAAAGGGAACTAACCTTAAAGGAAACGGTTGGCATACAGCCATTTTCATTTTCCGACTTTCATAATACAGAAGTAAAAATGGATGGGACTGTGACGTTAACTTTTGAAATTGATGAATTCTTAAATAAAAACAAACGTCAAAAAATGGACTATTATATTTACGATTCGCAAGCACGTGAGTTGGTGAAGTTAGCTTTAAATGAACAAGACAGTTGCGACTATACAATCAATTTCAAAGATATTGCTGAAAGGAAAATCCAACAGTTTATCCGAGAAGGGGAGAATGGACAATTTTTAGCTGAAAGCGACAGGATGGAACAACTATTAAATAATGTTTATGAGAATCACAAAATTTATCTGTTGGCAACGCCGAAAGGGTATGTAGAAAAAGAAGAGAAACGCTTAGACAAAATTTCTTCAAGTTTAGATAAAGAAAAACTTTCAAAAGAAAATAGTTTTAATGCTATCGATATGAATAACCATTTAAATATATTGAATGATGGATTAAAGCCGGAAGGAATTGGCTATTCAACCTATACAGAGTATGTGGTGAGTTTGGTGACAGAGGAATTATCGAATGAGGATTTTATCAAATTAGTGACAGCTGTTCAAGTAAATGTGCCGAAACAAATTGAAATATTGAAATCCCACTTATTTGAAGGGCAGTATTCAGAAATTTTGAAGGAAGGCTATTTTGCAAGAGGGAATTTTGATTATAGACGGTTGGGTTATGTTCTGGCGGAGGATTATGGAATTGGAACATATAGTCCTATCACATCGTACTTGAGAACTTATAGTGTGTCTGAAAGCGAAGAAAAGGCATTGAAGGAAGATATAGCAGAGTGGAATCAGCGAATCATTGAAGATACAAAGAAATACGAAGAGCCGATTGATGCAACTACTCTTGAGAAAAGCATCATGAAAGCCGGACTGATAGATAATGCCTTATTCTCTTACAAAAATACGCAAGCACTGGGTGAAAGACTGGAAATAACAGAGGATAGGGAAGAATGATAAAGAGTTGAGGAATATATCAAAAAAGCTGATTTGAAATAGAGCAGAAAAACTCTTGTTTTTAGAGGAGAGGGGAAATGATTCCGCCCTTCTTTTTTATAGTCAGACAAAAAAATGGTATTATCTCATGCTCTTTATGATGATCATTGCATAGATAGTCTGATGGGGACAATATTGTCACTCTCTATTTAATCTTTGCTATAATGATGTAAATCCAGTCGGAAAAAGATAGTTCAAAAATTATAATTATAGAGCAAGTTATTAAGAAAGAAGGACTGAAAGGAATAAAAATGAAAGTATTGGTCAGCGCATGCATTATGGGATAAAATTGCAAGTATAATGGAGGGAATAATAAAAACGAAAAGATCATCGGTTTTTTAAAAGATAAAGAGATGATTAAAATTTGTCTTGAAATATTGGGCAGCTTGGGAACTCCCCGTCCTTCTGCCGAGATATTAAATGGGCGCATGGTAAATGCCAACGGGGAAGATGTGCATTTAAAATTTCAAGAAGCAGTAGATATTGCGCTGTCTAAAATCAATGTGGATGATTTTGACTTAGCGATTTTACAATCAAGAAGTCCTACCTGTGGCGTCAATCAAATATATGACGGTAGTTTCAATGGAAATTTAATCAGCGGAAGCGGGTTATTTGCTCAAGCGCTGATTGATAGAGGATGCAAAGTGATTGACGTTGAAGATATAGACGAGATAATGGGCGGTTAGACTCGTAATTAGTGAAGAGATGCTACAAAAGAAGCACGGTCAATTAGCAGTCCATTTACGATACAATGTTTTTTTTACAAAAATATGCTTAGGAGAAAAGATCTCCACTGAAAAGCGAAGAGGTGGCTAGCGAGTGTGTCACATGGTTATGAATACAATACATTAGGTTTTGACTCGACAGTGGCTAGTGGAACTTTTATCACGATACAAGCTGACTGGAGGATCTTTTGGTTTATTTTATTAAAGTTAGCTTATTCATGCATTTTTTGCTTAAGGAATGTGTCTTAGTGTGGGGTAGTAATAATATAAAGAAAAAGCAACAGACTGGAGATAAATCCCGTAAGCCTGTTGCTTTAATTTATTTAGAATGTTTTCAGACAACCGCTTTTTTAGATTTGTTCATACATCGTTCTCACCAGTTTGGTAGCTGATTCTACATATGTCTCTGGAGTAGCCTCTAAACTTGCAAACATTAGCGGTCGTTCTTTCTTTAAATAAGTCAAGATACGAGTATAGTCCATCAGGCCAGTACCGACCGGAACGATTTTAATCTTTCCATCTTCGACAACAAAATCCTTCAGATGAAGACAACTGATATGGCCATGTAAATCTTCAAAAGCTTGAGCAATGACCCGGTCAAGTTCTTGATAATTGTCTGGTCTCATCAAATTCGCACAATCTAAGATGATTTTTAGATTTGGCGAAGCGACTTCATGGATTAGTCTTCGAGCAAGCTCAGATGTATAAAGAGGGTGGTTTAAACCCGCTTCAATGCCGACTGTGACACCTAGGTGTTCGGCATGAGTGACTAATTCAATAACGGAGTCACGCGCAATTTGATAAGCTTCTTCTGTAAAATTCTTTTTAGTGTATCCTTGCCCGACACTTCCAGTTTCTGTCCCAACTAAAGCAGCGTGAAAGTCTTTTGCCAAGTCTAAATGATGTTTAAAATCGGCAATCGCTTTTTGTCTGATGGATTCATCAAGACTGGAAATATTGACATAACATCCTAAAACAGAAAGCTTGATCTGATTGTTTTGAAAGTAGTCTCCAAAAAAACTTGCCGTACCTGTAGAGATACTTTGTAAACTTGGAGCAGCTTCTGGGAACGATTTTTTCACAGCAAATTGTACATGAGTTAATTGATAATGAGATAATTTGGAAACGAGCTCTTCACGATTTTTAGCTTGAATATCATGAGCACGGATTCCAAGATTAAGTGGCAGCATAGCTGATTATCCTTTCAAAAATTTTTTAAGAGGTAACGAACTTTTTTCGATTTCTTTACAGATAAGTGTAGCAACCATCTGAGCTCCTAAATCGCTAAAGTGAGTATTATCTTTCACTCCATCCGGATAATTAGGATGGGTCCCAGCTGATAGATGGAGATAGGCGTTCTTAGTTTCCCTTTTACTTAATTTGTTAAAATAGTATTGTGAAGCACTAAAAATATCCAGTAAAGGTAAGTTGTTTTTATTGGCAAAATCAATCATAGCTTTCGGATAGTCTCCTAGAGTATGTGGATTTAGGCCACCATTACTCAGATAGTCACGGCGAGTGACAGAAGTTAACAGAACAGGAAAAGCATTTTTATCATGAGCAACTTGACAAAATGATTGGAGATACTGTTGATAGTCTCTAAAAGGCTGCGTTCCTCTTTCCTCTTCTATCTTTTGGTCATTATGTCCAAACTGAATAAAGAAGTAGTCACCAGCTTGGAGTTGTTTATCAATGACTGTTAGGCGACCTTCAGCAATGAAGGATTTAGTGCTGCGTCCATTGACAGCATGATTAACAATAGCTATGTCATCAGTAAAAAGGTCAGTTATTTTTTCCCCCCATCCAGTTTCGGGCCGTTTATCATTCTGTTTAATTGCGGCTGTTGAATCACCAGCAATGTGAATTGTGAGTTTAGCCATTACTTGCTCCTTCTATTAGTCTATTTAACCAGTTTTCTGCTAAATTTTTCCATTGTAAAGTGTGTTTATTTTCTGGCAAAATGCCTAAACCATGACGGCCGTCTGGAAAAAGATGCAACTCAAATGAAATCCCCTGATCATTCAATGACTTGGCTAATGTTAGACTGTTCATTACTGGAACGGACTGGTCAGCTACAGTGTGCCAAATAAAGCTAGGAGGAAAGTCGGGAGTAATTCTTTTCTCCACTGAATATTCAGATGCTTTTTCCTCCATGTTTTGTAAAAAGTTCTTTTTACTGCCTTGATGTGCCCAGTCTTCTACAAGGGAAACTACGGGATAGCAGAGGATAATACCCTCAAACCATCTTGGCCATTCGCTGGCGATTAGTCCAGCGACATGACCACCAGCAGAAAATCCAATCAATATAAGTGAACTGATGTTAGGGTGGTGTTGCAGTTCTTTAAGAATGACCTTGATGTTCTCTAAAAACGTATCGGGGCGTTTGTTTTTTATTTGGTAAGAGAGGATGCCAGCATGATATCCTTGCTGCTGCATCCAATGGCTAATAGCCGTGCCTTCTTTTTCTAATGATAAAGTTTCATAACCACCACCTGGACAAATCAATACGTAGGGTCTTGGGGTTTCGTCAAGCCAGTAATGGGATAAAGTTGTTTCAGAAAATGAATTCATTTTATTTTTGCTCCTACAGTCTAAAAACCAAAATACTCAGCTGCGTTGTTATAGCTGATGTTTTCGACCATTTCTCCGAGTATTTTTTCATCAGCAGGTGCCTCGCCCCGTTCCACCATTTCGCCAATAAATTCACACAAGACACGTCTAAAGTATTCATGTCGGGTGTAAGAAAGAAAACTACGTGAATCTGTCAACATACCTACGAAGTTGGATAAACAACTACCGTCAGCAAAGTAAGTTAGTTGAGAACGCATGCAGGAACGAGTATCATTGTACCACCAGCCTGATCCAAGTTGGAGTTTTCCTGGCACATCTTTTTGATAACATCCCATCAGGGTGACTAGAACAGGAAAATCATTTGGATTTAAAGAGTATAGGATGGTTTTTGGCAGTTGATCGGTACTTTCACAGCGATCCAATAACTTTTGTAAAGGAATTGTGATGGATAGATCATTTGTACTATCGTAGCCTGTGTCAGGTCCTAACTTTTGAAACATTTTTTGATTACAATTTCGATAAGCGTGGATATGTAGCTGCATCGTCCAATGATGTTCGTGATAACTTTGAATAAGTCGAACCAGAGTTTCTGTCCGGTAAGCTGAGATTTCCTCTTCATTCAAAGTTTCTTTACGTAACCCCTTTTGGAAAACAGCTTCAAGCATGGACTCATCAGCTTCCGTATAGGTCAAGACATCCAGTGCGTGATCAGACAAACGGCATCCCATCTTATGAAAGAAGTCTATGCGATTTTTCAGGCTCTCTATCAGTTCCTTGTATGTGGTGATTGGTCTATCAACAGAAGCTGCTAACTGTTGTATCCATTCTGTAAACCCGTCTTTGTCGATATTTAGTGCTTTGTCAGGCCTAAAGGTTGGTAATACTTTAAAAGCTGTTTCCTCATTGGCTAGTTGCTGATGATACGCAAGGTCATCGCTTGGATCATCCGTTGTACAAATAACTTTAACCTGTGAATTTTTGATGATCTCACGACGGGAAAAGCTTTGGTTGCCTAATTTTTCATTAACTATTTTCCAGATTGTTGGTGCATTTTGTTCATTGACCATGAGACCTACATCAAAAAATCGTTTCAATTCTAAATGCGTCCAAGCGTAGAGGGGGTTTCCAATTATTTTAGGAACCGTCTGACACCAAGCGAGAAATTTCTCGTAGTCAGATGCTGTGCCTGTAATCTGTTCTTCTGGAACACCGCAAGCGCGCATCAAACGCCATTTGTAGTGATCTCCTCCAAGCCATGCTTCAGTGATGTTTTTAAAGTTTTTGTTCTCATAAATTTCTTTTGGATCTAGATGGCAGTGATAGTCAATAATTGGCATTTTAGCAGCGTGGTTATGATAAAGCTTCTTTGCACAGTCAGTTGATAATAAAAAATCATTGTTTAAAAACATTTTTTTCCTTCTTTCTAAGTTTCATTGTAATGAAAAGAGCCTAAAAAAACAGTTCTTATACTTCTTATAAAGTAACTCCAGTTTTAAAAATGGCTAACTCTCGGACCTCATTATCTTCGTTGCGAGTAGTTTCACCGCTGGCAACTGAAATGATTTTTTGGATAAATTCTTCTAAAACATTTTCCATTGAGTCGTTTAATAGACGGCCAGCATTGAAATCCATCCAATGTGTTTTCCGCTGGAAGATATCATTGTTAGTGGCAACTTTTAGTGTAGGAACATAAGAACCAAATGGAGTACCTCTTCCAGTTGTGAAGAGGACGAGTTGACAATCAGATGAAGCGAGTGCAGAAGAGGCAACTAAGTCATTCCCTGGTGCTTGCAGTAGACTTAGTCCTTTCTTACGCAATTTCTCGCCATATTTTAGGACATCGACAACGACAGCTGTTCCGGCCTTTTGAGTACATCCTAAGGACTTATCTTCGAGTGTTGTAATCCCACCGTCCTTGTTTCCAGGAGAAGGATTTTCATAAACAGGTTCTCCAAAAGATAGAAAATAATGTTTAAAGTCGTTTATTAGATGGACAATGTCTTCAAATACTTCTTCGTTTTCAGCACGTGACATCAACATTTGTTCAGCCCCAAACATTTCGGGTACTTCTGTAAGAATCGTTGAGCCTCCTTGTGAAATCAGAAAATCAGAAAAGGCGCCTAACAAAGGATTGGCAGTAATGCCGGAAAAACCATCAGAGCCACCACATTTTAAACCAACATTTAATTCTGAAAGGGGAATATCTTCTCTTTGATCATTTTTTGCAGCCTCATAAAGCTCGTCTAATAGAAGCAAGCCTTGCTCCACTTCATTGTAGACTTCTTGCGCTACTAAAAACTTGACCCGTTCTGAATCGTAATTACCCATTTTTTCTTCAAACTCTTTTACCGTATTATTTTCACAACCTAAGCCAAAAACAAGAACACCGCCAGCATTAGGATGTTGTACCGCATCAATTAAGATTTCTCGTGTGTTGCTGTGGTCATTACCCAACTGGGAGCAACCATAAGGATGTTTTAAAATGGTAATATTGTCGAAGCCGCCTAAATCAGGGTGTTTTTCTTTAAACTTTTTGATCATGATTTCAGCCATGCCGTTCACACAGCCAACTGTTGGGACAATAAACAGATCATTACGAATCCCGGATTTCCCATTTTTTCTCTTATAGCCTTTGAAAGTCAGATGACGATTTTCATACATGACTTGATGAATATCAGGATCATACGTATAGGCCAACTCTCCGTCTAAATTAGTTTTAACATTATGTGTATGAAGCCAATGTCCTTTTGGGACAGAAGTAGTGGTGTGACCAATCGGATAACCATACTTGATAACATCTTCATTTTCATCTAAAGCTATCAAAGAAAACTTGTGCCCACGGGGAATAAGTTCTTGGATTGTCAAAGCCTCTCCATCGATTTCAAGCACGGTTTCTGCAGGTATTTCTTTTAGAGCAACTGCCACATTGTCTCTTGGATTTAATTTTGTATAGCTTACTTTTGTATGAGATTCATTCATGTTTTTAAACTCCTTGGTTAATTTTTTGAATCAAGGTCCGAGAACCTTTTGTTTCAATTGTTTCAATCATTTCTACTACCTTATCTACTAACCCCTCGATTGAAGTTAAATCTTGTTCCCATAATTGTTGATTTGAAAGTATTTTTTCGACAGCGCTGTCGGGATTTTTCCAAGCATCAGCAAATATTGTTAAAATTTCAGCTTCATCTTGTGGAGTTATTTTATCGCCGCGATAACTGAGAATTAATCCTGACAATGAAGCTGTGATATAAGGTGGCAACATTTTCTTATTATCGATAAACTTAACAAATGCAGGTAGTAATCTTGTTTTAAACTTTGAGACACTGTTTAACGCAATAGAAGATAATTCATGATGAACGAAAGGATTTAAAAAACGCTCTTTGATTTGGTCGGCGTATATTTTCAATTCATTCTGAGGTAATTCTAACGTCGGGATTAATTCATCTTCCATCAAACAATCGATAAAGGGACGAAAATCAAGATCTTTCATGATATCTTCAACTGTTTCTATATTTGCTAATAAACCTAGTGGAACCATTGCAGTATGGGGACCATTGAGCAAATGAACTTTTCGCTCGCGATAGGGTGTCATATCGTCAGTCACAATAACGTTTAGACCGGCTTGAGCAAGTGGGAAAGTTCCCTTGACAGATTCAGGTCCTTCTATGACCCAAAGCATAAACGGCTCTGCCTTTACCATTAGGTTATCTTCATATCCTAGTTTTTCTTGTAATTCTTTTGCCGTTTCACGAGGATAGCCTGGGACGATTCGATCGACTAAGCTACAGCAAAAAATATTTTCATTTAGTAACCAAGTCTGGAACTTTTTCCCTAACTGCCAATCGCTTGCATATGTTTCAATAATTTCTTTAAGTTTTTCACCATTACGATCAATTAATTCACAAGGGATAATAGTTAGTCCTTTTTGTCCACTTTGAAATCTTTTGTAAAGAAAAACCGTCAATTTAGCAGGAAAACTTTGTGGGGGACGATCTGTCAATCTGCCTTCCTCATGGTACTGTATACCTGCTTCAGTAGTGTTTGAGACAATGACTTCGAGTTCAGGGATAGCTGCAAGTTCTAAGTAACGTTCCCAATTTTCGTAAGGATCTACTGTTTCGTCAATGACCGTGATGATTTCACTTGACTCTACCACTTCACCGTTGAGAATGCCTTCAAGAAGAACCGTGTAAAGGTTATCTTGTTCGTTGAGCATTTTACTAAGGCCTTGCCGAATTGGTTGTACTACCGCAACGTTTCCATTAAAGAAACCTTGCTTATTCATCTGTTGTATTTGCCAATCTACAAAAGCACGCATAAAATTGCCTTCGCCAAATTGAAGTACTTTTATCGGCTGGGGAGTTCTTTGATTGAGTAGTTGATTTGTAAGTTTTTTCATGATTAAATTCCTTTCAACACGCTTATGCACACGTGAACATTTTTATATAAAACAGAAACCTCTTAAGTTTCTGTAATATTTCTTACTGATGATCGTATAACCAAAGATGATTCGATAACAACTTCTTTAACTGATGATTCATTTTTTTCATTGTCAATAAGTTGCAGAAGCAACTCAAGTCCTTTACGGCTGATTTCACGGATAGGTTTATGGATAGTTGTTAATGGCGGATCTAAATAATTGACAAACGAAATGTCATCAAAACCAATTAAAGATATGTCCATTGGGATATGGAGTTTTTTTTCACGGATAGCTTTCATTGCTCCGATAGCCATATCATCATTACCGCAAAAAACCAGAGTAGGCAATTCTTTCATTGCCAGTATTTTTTTCATTTCATGATAGCCGCTTTCAGGACTATAGTCTCCGGTATATAAGAACTCTTCATGAACAGGTATTTGATGTTGTTCTAAACTGCGAATCAATCCCTTTTTCCGTTCATCTGCGGAATGAAATGTCGACATGCCACCAATATAGCCGATTTTTCTATGTCCCTGTGTAATGGCATAATCGATCATTTTGGCAACACTTTCTGATTCATTGGTGATAACATTGACAATTTCCTTATCATTCAATTGTCGATTTAAAACGACTAATGGGATTTTTTTGCTTTTTATGGATTGGATAAAAACTTCATCTCCAGTGCTTTGGCTCATAATAATGATGCCATCGAACCTTTGGAAATTTGTCTGCTCAGGGTTTTTTATCTCATCGATTCCTTTAACTGCTAATGTATAGTTTTCATCCAAAATTTCATGAATTCCTTTTATGGCTTCGATTAGAAAACTAGAACTTGTTCCTTGTTCTAAGCTTGAAAAAAAAAGACCAATAATAAAATTTCTTTGATACACTAAACTCTTAGCGTTGATATTTGGGCTATAGTTTAAGCTCTCTGCAAGAGCTAGAATTTTTTCTCGAGTCTCTAATTTAATCAGAGGACTATGATTTAGAGCGCGAGAAACAGTTGTATGCGAGACACCAGCTAGTTTAGCGATGTCTTTAATAGTCACCATATGGAACGACTCCTTTTAGTTCTTGTTATAATTTTGTTAACGTTAACAAAATTCTATTATAAAATGCTTTAAATGTCAATTGCTATGCGATATAATAAATGCACACGCTAACATTATTGGGATGAGTAGTTGGTTTTTATGATTTGTTATGCTATTCTAATGAATGGGTGTATGCATTTATTATGATAAATTTTCTCTTGGTTAGATCGTGGATCAAAAGCACTGGAGGGGTGGAAGTGTGAAAAAACATTCAATGTTTTATAAAATATTTGTTCCTTTTTTTGTACTCGGAGTTGTGTTAGTGACTGGGTTTAGTCTATATATTTATCGAAATACATTTGACTCAATTGAAGCAAATTACATTTCAAACAAAGCTGAATATTTACAGCAAGTCAAAAATAATGTCGAAAAGAAAGTCAGAACGATTGAATATGCTTTTACTGCATACGGTTCGACCAGCTCTTTTAATGAGATATTCAGCAATCGTTTGACTTCAGCAGATTTTGAAGTTTATCGGGATATCAATACGGAACTTAAATATATTGAAATGATGGTTATGGATGAAAGCACTTACGATTTGATTAGTCTGGCTGGAGGGTGGGGAATTATCAAGGGCTCTTTGATTCAACTTTCTGATGGACAAATTGATCTTCTCAAAGATAAATATTCTCGTGCTGAGACAAGTTTGTTTTGGTCACGTGAAGAGGATAATATTGAAATGACTATCTCTTTACCAATGTTTTCAAAAGAGAAATGTGCTATAGGACGTGCTCAGATCAGCCAGCAGAGTCTAAAAAAATTGATTGATAATCAAAGTGGTGATTATATTTCCATTTTTGGCCAACACGAAGTCCTTTTTGAAAATGAAAAAAATAAAATATCACCAGAGGTAGTAGCAGAGTATGATAAGAAATTAGAAAGAGACCCACTAGTCATAGAAGAAAATAGTCAATCTAAAATGATATTTTTAAAATCTGATTATAATAATTGGGTTTATGCCATGACCCTGAATAGTGAAGGGACAGTGCATGCTACTCGCTATTTACGTTTGGGACTTATTAGTGCTTCGGGAGTGCTAATCATTTTCATTGGAGTCATTGCTTATTTTTTCGCGAAAAGATTTATGGCACCAATACGACAGCTTCAACAAGATTTAAATTTTTTGCCACAAGGTTTTAAGGGTGACGAGTTAGACATGGTGGCCTACTCTGTTACGACTTTAGTCAATCAAAATGAATATTTAAGTGCAAGTCTAATCTCACAAAAACCACAATTGGAGACACTTTTTATTTTAAGTTTATTCAGAAATAGCGTAATGAAAAATGAAGTCAATCAAAGATTGTCTCAATTTGGCTACCATTTCGAGGATAAGCGATTTTACATTGGAATTATTCAAATAGATGATTTAGACGAGCAGCATGGAGGAGAGCGAGAATTACTATTGTTAGCTATTAATAATATTGTTTCTGAAATAGTTCCTGAAGAGAAACGCATGTTACCGATAGTTTTGAATGATGAGATGCAGGCAACAGTTTTTGTTATGGAGAAAGAAGACACTGAAGCGAGTAAAAAGGTCACGCGCTATTTTGAAGAGGTTCAAGCAGGTGTTGAAAAATATTTAAAACTATCTATTAGTGCAGGAATCAGCGCCAACTTTTTTGATTTGCTAGAAAGTAAAAAAGCGTTAGATTTTGCTAAAGAAGCTGTTTACTATCGTCATAATACGGGACCAAATTCAATTATCTTTTATAAAGACATAGTTCCTTCATCAAGTAAAAAAACTCTTATTAAGTATCCTTTAGAGCGGCAAAATCAGTTGTTCGATGCCATACGTTCTGGAAGTGAGGAAACGAATCGGCACCTGAATCGTTTAGTTGATGAAATTTTTCGTTTGAATCAAAATATGACCGGATTAGAAGTTTCTTTTACGAGATTAATCAATGAATTAGTTCAGTTAGGACTCTTAATGGGAGCTGATGCCAAGGATTTTGAAGATGTCAAACAAGTCTATTTGAAGGTCTTGACTAGCTATAATGCGAAAGAAATCAAAGAAGTATTACTAAAAAAATTAATAGAACCGATTAGTAACAATCCTCAAGAAAGGGCAGAATTAGAATTTAAATCTATTTCTGATAGTATTATACACCTCATACAGACAGAATTTGATCAAGATCTATCATTAGAAAACATTGCGGAAAAACTTCATTATAATCCGAATTATCTTAGCAGCGTATTTAAAAAAGAGAGCGGGGAAAATTTAGGTGATTATATACAAAATTACCGCCTATCAATTGCAAAAAAATGGCTGAAAGAAACGGATATGACGGTTAAAGAAATTGCTGAAAAATTACAGTATAAAAACCCTCAAAATTTCATTAGATTTTTTAAGAAGAAGATGTCAATCACACCGGGTGAATACCGCAAAAAGAATAAAAATTTAGAAATTGGAAATAGTGTTTATAGGGAGAGAAATTAGAGGCATGAATGATCGATCGGATAGTAAAACTTTTGCAGACTTTCATTGTTTGTTCGAGTGGTGTGTGGAACTATTAGGTATTTTAAGTGACATGGAGTGAAACAACTTGTCTAAAGGCTGAAAATGTTTAATAACTCTCTTGACCTGTAGTCTTAAGAGTATTTTTGCTGCTTTTCTATTTGTTGAGAAAATAGGAGCAGTTTTGCTTGTCTCATAGCATTTTGTTGATTTGCAATCGACGAAATATCCAAGGTTATTGATCAACTCTATTCAAAGATATATTGAAAAAAATCGATTATTGGTATAGAAAAAGCAGTCCTCTCATTAATTTAGAGAAGACTGCTTTTAAAATGTTACCCTTTGACTGAACCAACTAATGCCCCTTTTACAAAATATTTTTGAACGAATGGGTAAGCGATAAGCATTGGTACAGTTGCAATGACAATAACGGCCATTTTAATTGTTTGAGCAGGAGGAATGATGTCTACTACGCTATTTTCTGCTTGCATTCCACTTGAAACAATAACGATTTGACGCAACAGAACCTGAATAGGCCATTTAGCAGAATCGTTAATATATAAAATAGCATTCATATATGTATTCCAATAAGTCACGGCATAGAATAAAGAAATAGTTGCAATAGATGGTAGAGCAAGGGGAAGCATTATTTTTAGGAAAACCCCAATATCTGTGCAGCCATCCATTTTTGCTGATTCTTCCAGACTGTCTGGTAATGCTTGGAAAAAGTTACGCATGATAATCATATTCATTGCGTTTACACAAACTGGCAAAATCATAGACCAGTAAGAATTGATCAATCCAAGTGATTTTACGACTAGAAAAGTTGGAATCATACCACCACTAAACAGCATGGAAAAGACCACAATAAAATTAAAAATATTGCGACCATATAGATACTTACGAGAAAGACCATATGCCATCAATGAAGTAATGATCATGCTGACTAAGGTTCCTATACCTGTAACACCTATAGATACACCCATTGCTTTGAAAAGAGTAGGAGTTGATAGGATATAGCGGTAAGCATCAAGAGAAAATGTTGTTGGAAATAAAATAAATTTTTTTGAGACGACTTCTTGTGTAGTGGCAAACGAAGTGGCAATAATGTTGATAAAGGGAACGATACAAATTAATGCAATCAGTATTAATAAAGTATTGTTCATAATATTAAATGTCTTTGAACCCCAATTATTTTTCACTGTTACTTTTTTCATTTTTTTCCTCCTTTTAGATTGTACGTTCTTGTATTTCCAATGTAGCATGTGCTTTTCGTTACGTCTATAATCATCTATTGACTATATTAGGTTCAAAATTATATAGAAGTAATTTTTTTTTTAGAGAGAAAAATTTCCGATAATCATTTGTTTAAAAGAGTATCTTTTCTTTTGTTTTAATTATCACAAACCTTAATATGAAAGGGTTTACTTTGCAGAAGGATAAATGACCATATACGTAACCTATTAGGATTAGGTATCATAAAGGCAAGTTGTTGCGGAAGAGTCATCACTTAATTTAAAGGAGGAAAAGCTATGGAGGAGACTTCGTCCAAGGTCTATGACATTTCAAAGAAGTTAATGAAGACAGAAAAAATAAAAAGGAAAAAGAAAATCATCGCTGGGATTCGCCAGAACAAGTTGCTTTATTTGATGATTTTACCAGGAATGTTATACTTTATTATTTTTAAATATTTACCAATGGGAGGATTAGTTATAGCCTTTCAAGATTATCAACCATATCTAGGGATTTTTGGAAGTCCGTGGGTAGGTCTGAAGCATTTTATACGTTTGTTTACAGAACCGACTTTTTTCACATTATTAAGAAACACGTTAGTTTTATTTGCTCTAAATATATTTGTGTTTTTCCCCTTACCTATCATACTATCGTTAATGCTGAATGAAGTAAAAAACAAATATTTAAAAACAGGTGTTCAAACATTAATTTATATTCCTCATTTCATGTCATGGGTTATCATTGTTTCAATCACCTATGTTTTCTTGAATGTAGATGGTGGTGTCATCAACGAGTTTTTAGCTTCCATTGGAAAAGAAAAAATAAGTTTTTTAACGTCACCTGATTGGACAAGAATAGTTTATATCGGACAGGTTATATGGCGGGAGTTAGGCTGGTCAACGATTATTTATCTCTCTGCAATTACTGCAGTTGATACCCAGTTATATGAAGCAGCTGATATGGATGGAGCAAATCGATTAAGAAAAACTTGGCATGTGACGCTTCCGGCGATTCGGCCTGTAATTATTACATTGTTGATTTTGAAAATTGGCAGTACTCTGGATTTAGGATTCGAGCACATGTATTTGTTGTTAAATTCGTTAAACCGTAATGTAGCAGAGATTTTTGATACTTATATTTATTCTGCTGGATTGAAACAGGGGCAACTAAGTTTTAGTACTGCAATGGGAATGTTTAAGGGAGTGGTCGGCTTGGTCATGGTAATTGGAGCCAATAAACTCGCAAAAAGAATGGGAGAAGACGGGGTTTATTAAACCAGAGGAGGATAACCAGTGTTACTAAGGGCAGAGAAATTAAACAGAGTATTACTAAAAGTTCTACAGCTAGCCTATTTAAATTTTTTATGGTTATTGACGACTCTTTTGGGCTTAGGGCTAGTGACAATTGGTCCGGCCACTTATGCGGTAACTTCTGTTATTAGAAAGTGGCAGAGATCAGAAGCGAGCTTTTCGATAACAAGAAGTTATATGTTTTTTTTAAAAGAAGCCTTCATTGAATCAATGTTGGTCAGTTGGTTTTATATTATTGTAGGTTATGTCATCACTATAGATCTACTTTATATACAAAACTGGTATTTTCGTGTGGTAGTGTATATTGTTTGTGCTGTGTATTTAATTTCTCTTGCATTTATATTTCCAATATTAGCTCACTATGAATGGCAAGGATTTTTCTTTAAAATCAAAATGGCTTTTCTGTTTGGTTTTTCTTATTTACAGTACACATTAGTGCTGTTTACCATTTTAGGAATTCTCTACTTTTTAGCCATTAGTTTTTTTCCGGGAATTTTGACATTTTTTGGCTCTAGTTTTCTGATATTCTGTTTGACATGGACAGCAAATCAAGTGTTTTGTCGAATAGAGCTTGAAGAGTCAGAAGATGCAGAATATAAAACAAATTATCAAATAGTAAAGGAGAAATTTAATGAAAAGAAGAATGTTTTTAAAAATGGCTAGTGTAGGGCTAGTTGGATTAATGCTCTTATCAGGGTGTGGTGGAGATAAAAAAGCTGATGCAAGTAAGGATGGGGACGGACCTCTAGAGATTACTTGGATGAACATATTGCACACTGCTTCTCCACCAACCGATGTGGTGCACTCAAAAATTGAGGATTATACAAATACTAAACTAACGTTCAATTGGATTCCAGATGCCTCTAAGGAAGAACGTTTAACTACAGCGTTAGCATCTGATGAATTAGCCGATATTGTGACGATAACAATTATGCAAAATTCCTCAGTTAGAAATGCTCTGAAAAGCGGTATGTTCTGGGAAGTATCAGACTATTTAAAAGATTATAAGAATTTAAGTGAAATTTCAGAAGATAGAATTGAAGCAGCAAGTGTTGAGGGGAAACTTTACGGTGTTCCTTTCCAGAAAGACTTAGCTCGTCCAGGCCTAGTTATTCGTAAAGATTGGCTAGATAATTTGGGCTTAGAAGTTCCGACGACAATGGATGAATTATATGAAGTTGCAAAACAGTTTACCGAAAATGATCCAGATGGAAACGGTAAAGATGACACAGTAGGTTTTGGAGACCGTGCCCCAACAGATATTAAATATACGAGTTTTAAATTATTTACTACTTATTTTGGTGCACCAAATGGTTGGAAGGTAGACGAGGCAGGAAAATTTATTCCTGAATTTGAAACAGAAGAATATATGAAGGCACTGAATTTTTCTAGAGATTTGTATAAAAATGGTTATCTGGCACAAGATTTTGCGGTTACTCAAAAAACTGATCAACAGCAGCAATTCGCACAAGGAAAAACAGGTATATATACTGGTATGATCGATATCAAAAACTTGAAAAACTTGGCAAAAGGCATTCAGGACGACATGGAATTAGTTCCTGTGAATAAAATTGCAGCGAAAGATGGCGGTGATTTCCATGTGTGGTCTGAAGGTAGTGGTGTAGGCGGCTTGCTTGCATTTCCTAAGTCTGTAGTAAAAGATGAAGAACATTTAAAACAATTATTGCAATTTGTGGATAACTTGATTGATGAAGAAATGTACTACGCTATGACTGGCGGAATCGAAGGAACACACTATGAGTTAGATGAAAATGGCGTATTCAATATTATCGATAATGATTTGTGGCAACAAGATGTTCAGCCATTTGCAAGTTCTAGACCAAGTGAAGTTGCTTATCAACTTATTGATGCGGATCCAAAAAAACAAGAAGCCAATGAGTTGGTAAAAGAAAACGAAAAATTTGCTGTATTAAATCCAACTATCCCATTAGACTCAGCGACAAATAATGAAGTTGGTACAGAAATTGAAAAATTGATTGTTGACGCGACAGTTCAATATATTATGGGACAAACAGATGAGGCTGGCTTTAAAAAAGCAGTGAAAGAATGGAATGCTCAAGGCGGAGAGAAAATCAAAGCTGAATATGAAGAAGCTTATAAAAAAGCCAAATAATTATTTTTATGGATGATGTTTTAACTGTCAACGAAGAAGCCTGGCTAATTGAAAATGATTAGTCAGGCTTTTAAAAACAAAAGGAGAGTTTATATGCTAAATCAACAGAATTGGTCAGAAAAAACAGCGTCTTCTATTATGGAACGAACGCCGATACTTTCCCAAGATAAAGGTTATAACGGTAAGTGGACTTACGATTATGGTGTTATCTTAAAAGGATTTCAACTTTTATGGGAAAAAACAAAAGAAGAAAAATATTTCAATTTTATTAAAAAAAACATGGATTGTTTTGTGCAGGATGATGGGGAAATCGACCGCTATAATTTAGAATCTTATAATATTGATAATATAAATACAGGGAAATTACTTTTTGTACTGTATCAAGAAACCGGAGAAGCAAAATATAAAAAAGCAGCGGATTTATTATATTCTCAGATAAAAAATCATCCGCGTACAACCGAAGGAGTTTTTTGGCATAAGAACATTTATCCACATCAAATTTGGTTGGATGGATTGTATATGGGTGCACCATTTTATGCGGAATATGCTCTAAACTTTGGGGAACCAGCAATGTATGATGATGTTGTCCATCAATTTGCTATTAGCTATAAGAGATTGTTTGATCCTGAAACAAATTTGTTGATCCATGCCTATGATGAAAAGAAAGTTCAGCCCTGGGCCGATCCTGAGACAGGACATTCACATAATTTTTGGAGCCGATCAATAGGGTGGTACTTGATGGCAGCCGTTGATACCTATGAACTCTTGAAAGATACGGAGACAGAATTAACAGTGCTGAGAGAAGTTATTAACGAAACATTGGAAGGTTTACTGAAATATCAGGACCCTGAAAGCGGAACGTGGTATCAAGTAACCAATCAACCAAACCGAAAAGGTAATTATTTAGAAGCGTCTGGCAGCAGCATGTTTGTTTATGCGATGGCTAAGGGCATTCGTTTAGGTGTTTTAGATAAAGAAAAATGGTTGAATCAAATGGAGAAGTCATATAAAGGATTGTTAGACGAATTTGTCTTGCTTACGGATTCAGGCTGGGTAAACTTGAACAAAACATGTCAAGTAGCAGGGCTTGGCGGAGCAGAAAAGAGAGATGGTTCTTATACCTATTATATAAGTGAGCCAATTATATGTAATGATCAAAAAGGATTAGGAGCCTTTTTACAAGCTTTAATTGAAGCGGAAGGAATATTAGAGGTGTAAAGATGGATTATTTAGTTACTGATTATGGAGTAAAGAGAAACAAAAATATTCAAACAAAAGAATTGCAAGAGGTGATCGATAAAGCCCACGAAAATGGTGGTGGCAGAGTTGTTATACCAGCAGGAGACTATTTGACTGGTGCCCTGTTTTTGAAAAGCAATGTTGAACTGCATCTTTTATCTGGTGCTATATTGAACTTTTCGGATGATCAAAAGGATTATCCAGTCGTTTCTTCGCGATGGGAAGGAGTGCATCGCAAAGTTTACGCGTCTTGCCTTTATGCAGAAAACGCAGAGAATATTGCTGTAACCGGCTTTGGTATTATAAATGGCCACGGAGCTAAATGGTGGCACATTTTCCGAAATGATAGCGAGAAATTAGCCTACCCACGTCCTAAGCTGATCAGCTTTCACGAGTGTCAAAGAATCACGATCCGTGATATTCGCTTGTTTGACTCACCTAGTTGGACGATTAATCCAATTCTCTGTGAAAATGTAACAGTCGATAACGTGGCGATACTGAATCCAGCAGATTCTCCGAACACGGATGGCATAAATCCGGAATCATGTAAAAATGTCCGGATCAGCAACTGTCATATCGATGTGGGAGATGACTGCATTGCAATAAAAGCCGGAACAGAAGGGACACCAGAACGAGTGTCTTGCGAAAATATAGCCATCACTAATTGCACAATGGTTCATGGACATGGTGGAGTTGTTATTGGTAGTGAAATGAGTGGCAGTGTTCGTAACGTAGTGATTTCTAACTGTGTTTTCCAGGATACGGATCGCGGTATTCGTTTGAAGTCACGGCGAGGTCGTGGAGGTATCGTAGAAGATATTCGTGTTAGTAATATTGTGATGGATAATGTCATGTGTCCATTCATCATTAATTTATATTATTTCTGTGGTCCTCGAGGGAAAGAACCTTACGTTTGGGATAAGACACCTTATCCAATTGATGACCGCACACCTAGTTTTCGACGGATCCATTTTATGAATGTTACCGCTCGGAATGTTCATGCATCCGCTGGTTTTATTTATGGTTTAGCGGAACTTTATGCAAGCGACATTTCCTTTAGTCAAGTGGATATTTCTATGGCTCAAGACGCTATTCCAGGTAAGCCTGCGATGATGACGGGTATAGAAGACATGAGTCAGCGGGGATTTTTTATCGGTTTTTCTAAGGATATTGTGTTTGATCATGTTTCGATCGAAAATCACAAAGGTGCCGCTTTTTCACTAGAACATACAGAGTCCATAGAATTTTCTGAGTGCCGTTCTTATAATACAGAAAAAAAAGAAGAGCTGATCAATTACAATGAGAAGTAAATTATTTTCTCTTTTAGGAGAACGTTCTTGTCCAGGTGTATTAGAAGGAACAATAATTTCAACAGAGCAGATTGATAATTTTCGACTTGAACGATACATGCTGACGATTAACGGGATAGAAACAGTGCCTGCCATTTGTTGTCTCCCACTTCAAAAATCAAAAAAACCGTATCCCGTTGTTTTATATCAACACTCCCACGGAGGAGATTTTGAAGTTGGGAAGAGTGAATTAGTTGATGGTGCAGCTTATCTTTTTAATAAAAGTTTTGCCAAAGAGCTGACTGAGAGAGGTTTCGCTGTTTGGGCAATCGATGCTTGGGGATTCGAGGAACGGGCGGGAGTTCAGGAAAGCGAGCTTTTCAAAGAATTTTTGCTGACAGGAAGAACGCTGTGGGGCATGCGGTTGTATGATTGTATCGGTCTAATAGACTATTTGGAGAGTCGTAATGACATGGATCTATCCTCTTTGGTCACGATCGGTATGTCTATGGGCGGTTTAATTAGTTGGTGGTTAGCAGCACTAGACGAGCGTATCAAAGTATGTGTTGATTTGTGTGCGCAAGTTAATTTAGAGACATTAATGGAAGCAAGAAGATTGGATCATCACGGCTACTATTATTATGTCCCTTCATTACTAAAACACTTTAGCACCAAAGAGATTCAAGAATTAATTATTCCACGTGCACGCATGAGTCTGAGTGGCAGACGCGATACGATGAGTCTAAATTCAGGAGTCTTAATGTTGAACGGATTTTTACGCGAGCAATATAAGTTAGCTGGCGCTGCAACCAGTTTTTCCGGTTTAAGCTTGACCGGCGGACATTTTGAAACAGCCGAGATGCGTTATCACTGGCTTAATTTTTTAGAGGAGCATAGTCGTTGTGAAGAAAAGTGAGATTATTATTGGAAAAGAATGGTACTGTGACTTTGAAACGATTCAATCTGGATTAGAATATTTAGAGAAACTTCCAGAAGATATGCCTAAGAAGATATTTATTTTATCCGGAATTTATAATGAAAATGTTCACTGTTATTTGTCCAATGTAACAATCATCGGTCTTGGACAAGTCGAGATCATTGGAGATAAGTATGCCAAACAACGAGATGAACAGGGCAGGTTTTTGACAACTTTTAGGACCGCAACATTTTTTTTAGAAGGCAAACAGGTGCTCTTAAAAAATTTGGTTATTCGTAACAATGCTGGACCAGGGAAGTTAGTAGGACAAGCAGTGGCATTATTCAATCATGGTCATCAAATTGAAGTTAGAAATTGTACCTTGTCTGGTTATCAGGATACTCTTTGTGTGGGCCCTCTTCCTAAATATCAAAAAGATGGCAGCAAATTTTTGACACCTCAATTAAAGCAAAATTTTGAATACTGTGTACAAGCGTATCATGATTGTTTAATAGAAGGTAGCATAGATTTTATATTTGGAGGAGCTGAAGCCAGTTTTTTCAATTGTGAATTACGCAGTCGTCGTGATGGTTCAGGTGGAGGTTATATTACGGCAGCTTCGACACCTATGCAACAAGAAAAAGGTCTATATTTTTATGGTTGTTATTTAAGCGCTGAAAAAGATGTAAATGCGGTCTACTTAGGTCGACCGTGGCGTCCATATGCCAAGACTCATTTTGAAAAATGCTGGATGGGCAAACATATTACTGAAAGCGGCTGGAATGATTGGGAAAATAAAGAGAACAGGAAAACGGTAGTTTATTTAGAAACTGAAAATTACTATAAAAACATACCAAGAAGAGAGCAATGGATAAATTATAGAGGTGGATAAAAATGAAACATAAATGGGATATGATTTTTGGGATAACTGGTGGCGTCTTATCACTTATTTTCTTTGGTGGAATATCCGTCACGTTTTATCAATTGACTTTTCCAGAATTTGAAAAAAGCATTGGTGCTGATATGGCTAGAATAACAGGAAATTCAATGCGAGAAACATTTGAAATGATGCGCCAGTTAACTGGTTATTTCGGTATATCACTGTTTATATCACTTTTATTACTAACATTAGCACTCATTTTTTCCTTGAGAGACAAATTTTTGACCGCAGCTGCAATCCTTTATGCTTTGACCGGAGTTGTTTTGTTATTGGGGACACAACTGATTGCTTATCCTTTGGCATTTTTGTTTTTTGTTGCGAGTGGATACATGGTTTATCGAAATTATCTTAACAAAGAGGTGAAAATAGGTGTTTGAGACAAAGATTACTAATCCTATTTTGAGAGGATTTAATCCGGACCCTAATATATTAAGGGTTGGAGATGTATACTATATTATTGTGTCATCTTTTGAGTGGTTGCCTGGGGTAAGGGTTTATCAGTCCAAAAATCTTGTCAATTGGGAACATTGTACGGATATATTGACAGACCAAGTTGATTTGAGAGGGAACCCCTTAAATGGTAGTATTTGGGCACCGCAAATCAGTTATTTTAATGGAGAATTTTATTTACTATATACTGATGTAAAATCAACTCGCCGACCGTTCAAAGATTGTCATAATTATTTGATGAAGTCTGCGGATATTAGAGGGCCATGGTCAGACCCTATTTATTTGACGAGCTGCGGCTTCGATCCTTCACTTTTTCATGATGAAGATGGGCGTTCTTGGCTGCTAGCAGAAATATGGGATTACAGACTTCAAACAGGAAACAAATCAGCAGGTATTGTACTTCAAGAGTTTGATAAAGTGAATAATGAATTAATAGGAGAAGTGTATAAAATATTTGATGGGACCGAATTGGCTAAAACAGAGGCACCCCATATCTATAAGCATCAAGGCTGGTATTATTTAGTGACAGCTGAAGGGGGAACAGGTTCTGATCACTCTGTAACGATTTGCCGATCTCGTTCCATAACGGGCCCTTATGAATTGGATCCTGATTATCCGATGTTAACTGCTAGCGATAAGCCTGATTCTGTCCTTCAATGTTCAGGACATGGCAGCTTGGTACAAACAAAAGACAACGATTGGTTTATGGTATATCTTTGTACTCGGCCGATTGATGGAAAATATGCAGTTTTAGGTCGAGAAACAGCTATTCAAGAAGTTTTTTGGACATCAGATGGCTGGCTCAAATTAAAAGATGGTGGCAATGGACCTTCTCACGAAACAAGAATCATGACGAAAGAACCTATTAAACAACAAATAAGTACCAATTTTTATGATAACTTTAATAGAGGCTTACAAAAGGAATGGAATGCCTTACGTATTATGCCTACAGAAGATTGGTGTGATTTTAAAAGCCGACCGGGATTTTTGCGTATTCATTCGGGAGAGTCGATACAATCGCTCTTTGAACAGCATTTGTTGGCTATTCGTCAAAAAGATTTTTATTTTATAGCTGAAACCGCAGTGGAGTTTTCACCGGAAACATATAATCAAATGGCAGGATTAATGTTGTATCTGAATGATTTGAATTACTTATATATTTATGTGACTTATGATGAGAAACTTGGGAAGACTCTCAGGTTGATAAAGAGTGAGAATGGGGAATATTATTTGTATGAAGACATAATTCCTTTAGACAAAGAAAAAACTTGGTTAAGAGTCAAGGCATCTGGAATACAAGTACAATTTGAATACAAGGAAACAGAGATGGAATCATGGAAACAGGTACTGGATACACAAGATATCAGATATTTATCAGGCGGTTTTACGGGAAATTTTGTTGGGATTGCTGTTCATGATATGGATAAAAAGGATAATATATACGGTGATTTCGAATATTTTGATTACCAAGGGTTAGATCATTAATTTGGATGTTTGCAGGCAATAATCAGCGGGTCTACTTATTTCAAAAGAAGGAATAGTAGGAAATAGTATTATTCTGCAAATTCAAAGTATCGTGAGTTTGCTAAAATAACCATTAAATCTAAAGTTGAAAATTTTAACGATTAAGAATGCAAAAGAAGCTGACCCGTAAGTCTTCATTCAATAAAAAAGGAACGAAATCTTTTTATGATTTTGTTCCTTTTTACTGTTTTTGAGACTTATGGTTCAGTTTTTTTTAAGCCTCAAAAAAGAAAAAACTTACCAAAACACCGTCAATACAATGTTTTCAGCAAGTTTTTTTGATGGAGGCGAGGGGAATTGAACCCCTGTCCAAACATATCGCCACCTAAGTTTCTACGCTCATAGACATGCTATTGAAGATTCGCACAATAAACTGCCGCAAGTCAGGCGTTTTATTATGCTAGTCTGATGGTCTCTTTTACTGACTGCAGACGGAAGTCAAGTAACGTAACCCACTGAGTTTGAGACCCTGACCCGAGCACATGGGTGATGCCGGAAGGATCTTCGCTAACTGTTTTTAGGCAGCTAAAGCGAAATTGTTGTTATTATTGTTTGCAGTTATATTTAACTGTAACGTTTTAATGTAGACGTAACCTACAGAACGCAACTCAAGCTCAAACTATGCCTGTCGAATCCAGAACGCCCCCTAATTTCTATCCTTGATTATTATATCACAAAAAGAGTAAAAATAAAAAATCGGGGCTTTGAATTTATCAGATCAAATCATAATGCTTTAAAGCTTGAACGATGCCGCCTTCGGTATTTTTTGCGGTAATGTATGTGGCCATTTCTTTCAGTTGGTCAATGCCATTCCCCATGGCGATTTTATAATCGCATGCTTGTAACAGTTCTATGTCATTGGGGCCGTCACCAAAACCAAACGTAGGAATATTTTTTCCGCCCAGATAGTCAAGGATTTCTTTAACAGCACTGCCTTTCGACTTATTTTTAGTGACTGTATCGATGGAATAGGGCCCGTTGCGGTAAAAAGTCAGCTCAGGAAAGGCTTCGTGATAGAGTGCATCGTGTTCATCGCCGATCACTAAAAGCATATTATAGCTGGTTTGTAAAATATCCTCTGAATTGACCGGTGGGACTGGCTGATGAATGTATTGATAACATTTTTCCACCATCTTGGTTTGAGCAGAGATTTTTATTCCTTGGTGGGTATAAAAGCCAAGCTCCTGTCCTAATTCTTGTGTTTGCAAGAAAAGTTTGTGGGTGGTTTCCACAGGTATTTTATCATTGACCACCTCATGATTTTCCACCATTGCATATTGTCCGTTCATAGTGATGCTGGAAGAAATAATCGTTTTGTCTAGAAAAGCTTGGATTTCTGTATTTGTGCGTCCAGTAGCAATCACAGGGATGACCCCGTTTTTTTTCATTTGTGATAAAGCAGTGACGATTTCAGGTGTTATTTGAGAGCGATTGTCCAATAAGGTCCCGTCAAGATCAAAAAAAGCTAAAGCTTTAACTGTGTTCATTCAAATTCTCCTCTTGAGATAAAATAGTCATTGACTATCATACCAGATAATATTTCTACAAACTAGTGTTTCACATATATAGGTAACTTTGGCCAATCTTCTATATGTTTAGTGCAATTGTTTTAAGCTGTGGAACAAAGGATCCTTTGACAAATAATTTTTGTCGGCTTTGATAATTTGTTTTTTTGTCATCATAGTTATTTTACAAGAAATGATAAAAAGTTGATGAGTTGAATCGTGGCAGCTAGAAGAATTTAGCGAATATTTGAGAGCTAAGTAAAAAAACACTTGAATAGGGAAGGAAAGCCAACAAAATGCCTATGATATGTTGACTTTACAAAACGAAACTAGTAATCTGATAATCTGAGGGATTTCTTGCAAAAAAGGAGGCAAATATGAATTTTATCAAAATGTTAGGGATTTTGGTTGTTTGTTGTTCATTAACGGGCTGTTATTCTAGTAGAAAAGATGCTGAAAAGAAAACATCAGAGTCAGTGTCCCAAAAAGTCGAAAAGAAAACATCATCTTCAACATCCGAAAAGGAAAAAGATTTAGAAAAAGAAGCACTTGCAGCTGCAGAAAAAGTTTTGAACGCTGTCATAAAAAGAGATACCTATAGCTTCAAGTCTGTTGGCAAGAAAAAATATGATTATTTTGTGGAAGACGTTATTGATACATTCGTTACTGAAAAGGTGACGGAATATGAACCGGAAGAAGACTGGATGCTTGTTCATAATTCCAGAACCAAACTGCTGCCGGCAGATGTACTGGAAAATTTTAAGTTGACACAAATTTATAATATTATCCCGGAAATAAAAGACTTTAAAATCGAAGGGGTAAAAATCAAAGGGAAAGAAGCAATCGTTTCATTTACTTCCAAAGGGATTGCCAATAAAGATATCGTGACTACATTGACCTTGATTCGTGAAACGGTTGGACTGGAAGAATTGTTAGAGGGTAAAACTCACGACAGCGAGGTACAGAAATTCAGTCAATATATTAATTATTATTTGTATTGGCTAGCTTTTGAACGGGACAGTTTGGCTATACCTGTAACTAAGGGAGAAGAAATTTTTCAATTAAAGTTAACACTCAATGATGCTGGCTTTGTGATTAATGACAAACAGTTCAGTGATTTGATTACGGGATTTTTTGTAGAAAAAGCTGTTGAAGAACATACTGGCGATGAAGAAAAAGAAATAGATATAGACGATTTGAAAGATGTGAATGATACAGTTTAATTATAAAGGAGGAAAAAAATGAAAAAAAGACTGGCGCTTATAAGTTTGATAGGGTTATTGACGTTGGTGGGTTGTGGTAGCGGAAACAGTGATGGAAAAGGGAAAAGCAAGGGCAAAACCGGAGAAGTATCGGTTGAGGATGCCTATTTCTTTAAGCCGGCAGAATCGGATGAAAATCATGACTATTTAATGGTGGATTTAAAGGTAACCAATAAATTGTCAGAAAGCTTGTATCTTTATTCGGGACAATTCAGTTTGACTGAGAAAGGCGACGATGCAGTGATTGAACCCTTTAATCTAGATTACAGCAGCGATGTGAAAATCATTGAAGGGGAACTATCTGCCGACAAATCAAAGACTGGTCTAGTTCCGTTTGAAATTGAAAAAGATAAGAAATACACATTAAGTGTGTCTTTAAATGGAGTTGAGAAGGATGAAGTGCTTGAAGTTGACTTAGATCCTAGCAATTATGAAAAAACTAAAAAAGAGATGGAAAAAGCTGAAGATGCAGCAAAAATATTTATTGAATCTGCATTTTATCAAAAAGAAAACGAAGACTATGAGGAATTGATCGGAACGGATCAACAGGAAGTTACTGATATCATAAAAAGGGAATTTAACAATAACATCAAAGATTTTATATTTTACAACTATCGTCCGAGTAATGAAGAGTTGGATGAAGCTTACGCTGAATATGTTAAACAGCAAGCCGAGCGTGGCGAATTAACTGTGTCATTAGAGACATATTACGGAGACGTGGCCATGGTCAAAATTGATTTCAAAGGAATCAACAGTGATGTGGTTTCGTCTGATTTTTATGAGATTAAAAAAGAATATAATGCTAACAATGATTATGATCCCACCAAAGCAGAAGAGTATGCGTTTAATAAGTTCGATGAAGTCTATGCACAAGCAGACATTGGTGAACCTAGAGACGATCAATTTCTAGTGATGAAGAAAAAAGACGGCAAATGGTTGTTTGATTTCAAGAGTAACGATAGTTATGAAAATCAACGATTTATTAAAATATTTAACGGATACGTAAACTAGATAGAAGATGATCACAAGACCTGTCAATCGGAAAGAAGTCTTTTCTGATTGGCAGATTTTTTTCTTTTTGAGAGTGGATTGACAGGGATATTTTCAATAAGAATGAGTACGGAGCTACTTTCCAACTCTTTCATGAAAATAGTGTGAAGATTTAGAGTTTACTAAAATCTTATAGTATAATTGGAGTGTATAAGGACAATAAGCAGAATAAAGGTTGTGAGCATGTTGAAAATATTAATGATTGAAGACAATGAATCAGTTTCAGAAATGATGCAGATGTTTTTTTTAAATGAAAATTGGGATCCGACGTTTAAATATGACGGCAAAGAAGGATTGGATGCTTTTCTGGCAGAGCCTGAAGCTTGGGATATGATCACCTTGGATTTGAATCTGCCGACCATGGACGGCGTGACGGTCTGCCGGGAGATACGCAAAGTATCCAGTGTCGTGCCGATCATCATGCTGACTGCTAGAGACTCTGAAAGCGATCAAGTCATCGGATTAGAGCTGGGCGCAGATGATTATGTGACCAAACCATTTAGTCCGCTGACTCTGATTGCCAGAATGAAAGCTCTGCACCGTCGTGCCGAACTTGTAGGAGAAGAGGGGCAAGGCAGCTCGGATGAGACGTCCTCATTTGATGTTGAGACCAAACACTTCAAAATGAACACCAAAACACGCGAAGCTTACATTGATGAGCGGTTGATTGAGGGATTGACACCAAAAGAATTTGATTTGCTTTACACACTGGCAAAAAAACCCCGTCAAGTCTTTTCCCGGGAAAAATTACTGGAATTAGTCTGGGATTATCAATATTTCGGTGATGAACGGACCGTGGATGCTCATATCAAAAAGCTGCGTCAGAAAATTGAAAAAGTTGGTCCCCAAGTGATTCAAACAGTTTGGGGAATCGGCTATAAATTTGATGACTCGGGAGTAGAAATCAAATGAAATACTTATTTCAGCAGATGATTGCTTTTTGGGCAATCATTTTGACTATCATGGTCGTTGTGGGCTTGTCGTTTAGCTCTTTAACCAAACAGACCATACTCAACAATCATTATGACCAGATGCTTTCGTACGCGGAGAGTATCGTGAAAACTAGTGATTTGTCCCCTGACAAGCTGCTTGCCAATATTTACACATTGGAAAATTTTTTGACAGATCAAGGGGTCACGATTATGGTTTTTCAGCCGGACAAGAAACTGGTCTACCCGCCAGACAGTGCCGGCTACAAGATTTCAGAAGATTTCCTCTCGAAAGGAGACTGGAAAAAACTAAAAAGCGGTAAAAGTTTGTCCGGAACCAAGTCACAAACGTTTAATAATAAAGAGCAGGAGTATGCGGTTATTTTTTACCCGTTGATTACAAGTCTGGCAGAGTACCCAACGTATAAAGAATTTATCGGAGTGCTTGCCGTTTCCCAGCCGGTCAGTGTGGTGAAGGAAAATACCGATGCCATCACGGAAAACTTATTTAGAGGGTTTTTGATTTCCAGCTTGGTTGCCTTAGTGTTCAGCTATGTCTTGGCACAATTTCAAGTCAACCGAATCAATCGGATGAAAAAAGCTACCAAGGAAATCTCCCATGGGAACTTCGATGTGACCATCGAAACAAAAGGCAACGATGAGCTTGATGAATTGGCTGAAGATTTTAATAAAATGGCTGAAGCATTAAAACAATACGAAGAAGAAATCCAGAGACAAGAGGAACGCCGTCGTCAATTCATGGCAGATGCTGCCCATGAGATGCGCACACCTTTAACTACGATCAACGGCTTGCTGGAAGGCATCGCCTACAAGGCAATACCGGAGGATCAGGAAGAAAAATCCATTGAGCTGATGCGAAAAGAAACCAACCGGTTGATTCGCCTAGTGAATGAGAATTTGGATTACGAAAAAATATTGAACAATCAAATCAGCATGGTCATTCAAAGGTTCAACGCAACGGAAGCAGCTCGTGGACTTGTGACGCAATTAACTCAAAAAGCTGAAGAAGCGGGGAACACGTTAAAATTGGTCAGTGCGGAAGATGTTTTCGTTTATGCCGATTATGACCGTTTTATTCAAATTTTATTTAACATCACTCAAAATGCTATTCAGTTTACCAAAGACGGTTTGATTACGTTGACATTGGAAAAAGGATACAAAGAAACCATTGTGACGATTGAGGACACCGGGATGGGCATGTCAGAGGAAGAGCTGAACAATATTTGGGAACGATATTATAAAGTAGATGCTTCCAGAAAAAATACAGCCTTCGGAGAATCTGGTTTGGGTCTTTCTATTGTCCAGCAGTTGGTAAAACTTCATCATGGAGAAATACAAGTTGAAAGTGAAAAAGAAATCGGCACGAAGTTTATTATTCATTTTCCTGATAGAGAACCAAAAATAAACGGGAAAAATTAAACAGATTATTCGGTCTATGTTCTGCGATTCTTCTGAGTTGCAGGTGTTTGATAAAGGGAATGAAAGGAGCAGAAAATGGAGAAATATTATTATCCGCTTAATGACCAGTGGTCTCATGAAGAGCTGGTGACAGTCATGAATCTTTGGACGAAAGTGGAAGAAGCGTATGAAGATGGAGTGGATGTGGAGCTGGTGAAAGCGGCTTATCATAAATTTAAAGAAGTTGTACCTAGCATTGGCGAAGAAAAAATATTGGGACGGGAGTTTGAAAAGGTCTCAGGTTATTCCTTATATCGTGTCATCCAAGCAGCCAAACAGAAGGACACTGGGAAAATCAAAATGTGAAGGAGGGCTTAAGATGACATTGGAGATGGTAGAAAATGTTAAAGGATGGATTTATGAAGCAAGTGCACTGATCAAGGAAAGGTTAAGATCTCCCCTTATTGTGGAACAAAAAACCAGTGCAGCAGATGTGGTGACAAATGTGGATAAGGAAGTGGAAGCTTTTTTTGTCCAAAAGATTCAGCAGTTTTATCCTGATGAAAAAATTTTAGGCGAAGAAGGCATCAGTGAACCAGTAAAGGATTTTTCCGGACGGGTTTGGGTGATTGATCCCATTGACGGCACATTGAATTTTGTTAAACAACAAGATCATTTTTGTATCATGCTGGCGGTTTATGAAAATGGAATCGGTCGTCTGGGATTCATTTATGAAGTCATGCGGGACGAGCTGCTGTGGGGTGGTCATTCTATCGGTGTTCATATCAACGACCGAAAAATCACTACAGTCAAAAAACAATCTTTGTCGGATGGGATTATCAATGTGAACACGAATATGTTTGTGGCCAACAGTTTTGGTACAAAAGATATTGCGGCACAAGCCTTAGCAGTAAGGATGACCGGATGTGCGGGGATTGCCTTCAAGGAAGTGATTCTTGGCAAAGAAAATGGTTATCTGTCTTTCCTGCAGCCGTGGGATTACGCTCCGGGGAAAATTTTGGCGGAAACTCTCGGACTCAAGGTGGAAAGTCTGGACGGCAAAGCCTTGGATTTGAGAGCTCAATCACCTGTATTAGTTGCCGGTTTACAAACATATAAAGATATTAAAAATCTTGTCACACCTTGATTTTCTGAAAGTTTTTGGTTGTATTGTTGCTGTGTTTATTGTTATAATGGTTAGTCGGTTAATTTTTGTAGATAGTTTATGAGGTTAGTTAGGAGAAATAAAGTGAAGACAAGAAATGATATTAGAAATGTGGCAATCATTGCCCACGTTGACCACGGAAAAACATCGTTGGTAAATGAACTGTTACGCCAGTCCCACACGCTGGATGAACGTATAGAAATACAAGATCGGGTCATGGATTCAGATGCTATCGAACGAGAGCGGGGCATTACGATTTTAGCAAAAAATACGGCGATTCGCTATCATGATACTAGAATCAATATTATGGACACGCCTGGGCACTCGGATTTTGGCGGAGAAGTTGAACGTATTATGAAAATGGTCGACGGGGTGCTTCTTGTGGTCGATGCTTATGAAGGCACTATGCCTCAAACCCGGTTTGTGCTGAAAAAAGCATTAGAACAAAGATTGACACCAATCGTGGTTGTTAATAAAATAGACAAACCTTCTGCACGTCCAGCAGAAGTAGTAGACGAAGTGCTGGAGTTGTTTATTGAGCTGGGGGCCGATGATGATCAGTTGGAATTTCCGGTGATTTATACCTCTGCTGTTAACGGGACTTCTAGTTTGTCAGACGATCCTGCCGATCAAAAAGAGACAATGGATCCGATTTATGATCAGATTATTGCCCATATTCCGGCACCGGTTGATAATAGTGATGAACCGTTGCAGTTTCAAGTATCTTTGTTGGACTACAATGAATACGTGGGGCGAATCGGTATCGGTCGAGTTTTTCGCGGCACAATCAGAGTAGGAGATCAGGTATCCTTGTTGAAGCTTGACGGTACTGCTAAAAACTTCCGCGTGACTAAAATATTTGGTTTCTTAGGTTTGGAAAAAGTGGAAATCAAAGAAGCCAAAGCAGGAGATTTGATTGCTGTTTCCGGTATGGAAGACATTTTTGTGGGAGAAACCATTACCCCTGTCGATCATCAGGAAGGTTTGCCAACTCTTTTTATTGATGAACCTACACTGCAAATGACATTCTTGGTGAATAATTCTCCATTCGCCGGTCGGGAAGGTAAATTTGTTACTTCGAGAAAAATTGAAGAACGTTTGATGAGCCAGTTGCAGACAGACGTCTCTCTGCGAGTTGAAAATACTGACTCTCCTGATGCTTGGATTGTGTCAGGCCGTGGGGAGTTGCATCTGTCCATCTTAATCGAAAACATGCGTCGTGAAGGCTATGAACTGCAAGTCTCCCGTCCTAAAGTTATCGAAAAAGAAGTGGAAGGGGTCAAGTGCGAACCGTTTGAAAGAGTACAAATTGATACTCCGGAAGAATATATGGGGAGCATCATTGAATCTTTAGGACAACGTAAAGGTGAGATGCTCGATATGATCAATTCCGGGAACGGTCAAGTCCGCTTGATTTTCCTTGTTCCAGCAAGAGGATTGATTGGCTACACAACTGAATTTATGTCGATGACTCGCGGGTATGGTATTATCAATCACACATTTGATCAGTACCTGCCTAAGATACAGACAGCTCTAGGTGGACGGCGCAACGGTGCGTTAGTTTCTGTTGATAACGGCAAAGCGACCACCTATAGTATCATGAGTGTAGAAGAACGGGGAACTGTTTTTGTCGAACCCGGCACAGAAGTTTATGCTGGGATGATTGTTGGCGAAAATAGTCGTGAGAACGATTTGACCGTCAATATTACAAAAGCAAAACAAATGACTAATGTCCGTTCTGCAACTAAGGATCAGACGGCGGTCATCAAGAAACCGAAAATTTTGACCTTAGAAGAGTCATTGCAATTCTTAAATGATGACGAGTATTGTGAAGTGACACCTGAGAGTATCCGTCTCCGTAAGCAATTGCTGGACAAAGGCGAGCGAGAACGTGTGGCTAAAAGGAAGAAATGGGCAGAAGCAGAACAAGAATAGATTTGAATGACCGATCAGGGAATCCTGGTCGGTTTTTCGTGTTTGTAAAGTTTTTAAAAATAAAAAGAATGGTTCTTCCCAAACTCAAGTAAAGACTTCGTTTGCTAAAAAAAAATATTCTTCACAAAAAAAAAATCAGATTTCCCTTGACTTTATTTGTAAACGCTTTTATAGTTGGTTGTAACAGATAAGAAAGGGATGTTTAATTTATGAAGACTAAATTAAAGAAACAGTATGGATTATTTGTTAATGGGGGATTTTTAGAAGATAGTCAGGCTGCATTCATTGAAGCTGTGAATCCGGCTAACGGGGAAAAATTAGCTGAATTCACAGATGCTACTGAGGAAGATGTCGATAATGCGGTGAAAGTGGCACAAGAGGCTTTCAAAACTTGGAAGAAAAGCAGTATTTTGGAACGTTCCACTTTATTGCTGAAAATTGCTGATATTATTGACGAAAATCTTGAACATCTGGCAATGGTGGAAACTCTGGACAACGGGAAACCAATCAGAGAAACGATGGCAGTGGATATCCCGCTTGCAGCCGATCATTTCAGATATTTTGCAGGCGTCATCCGCAGCGAAGAAGGATCTGCACAGACTTTTGATGAGAACACGTTAAGTATTGTTTTGAGAGAACCAATCGGAGTAGTTGGGCAAATCATTCCATGGAATTTTCCGTTTCTAATGGCCGCATGGAAAATTGCTCCAGCTTTGGCGACAGGGAATACGATCATCCTCAACCCTTCATCTACTACCTCACTAAGTGTGCTTGAGTTAGCTCGTTTGCTGAAAGATATACTGCCGAAGGGTGTGCTGAATGTGGTGACCGGTCGCGGACGCACAACAGGAAGTTATATTTTGGCCCATGAGAATATTCAAAAACTGGCTTTCACTGGTTCTACTGAAGTCGGCTACACAGTCGCTAAAGCTGCAGCAGAACGTCTGATTCCGGCAACACTGGAACTAGGCGGAAAGTCTGCAAATATTTTCTTTGATGATATGCCTTATGAAAAAGCACTTGAAGGGGCACAGATGGGGATTTTATTTAATCAGGGACAAGTGTGTTGTGCGGGTTCAAGAATTTTCGTACAGGAAGGCATTTATGATAAATTTGTTGGGGATTTGAAAGAAGCTTTTGAGAAAATCAAAGTAGGGTTGCCTTGGGAAAAAGAGACTCAAATGGGCAGTCAAATCAATCAAGGGCAGCTTGATAAAATCCTTGAATATGTGGAGATCGGTAAAAAAGAAGGGGCATCCGTTCTGACCGGAGGGAAAAAAGCTGGCGGTGAAGACTTGGCTCAAGGCTGCTTCATGGAGCCGACTTTATTGACACAAACCAATAATGATATGTGTGTCAGCCGTGAAGAAATATTCGGTCCGGTGGCGGTGGTCATCAAATTTAAAGACATTGATGAGGTCATCGCTTTAGCCAATGATTCCGAATTCGGTCTAGGCGGAGGGGTTTGGACCAATGATATAAACAAAGCGTTGAAAGTCAGCCGTGAGATGGAAACAGGACGCATCTGGGTCAATACTTATAATCAAATCCCGGCAGGCGCTCCATTTGGCGGCGTGAAAAAATCAGGTATCGGACGGGAGACATACAAATCGATGATTGACGCGTACTCTCAGATGAAAAATATCTATATTGATACAGGAGAGCAAGGTATCGGATTATACTAATCTGTACTGATGCTAAACCTTTTAAGAGCTTGTTAGGGGAGACAAGCTCTTTTTTGATGGGATGAATATTCAAAAGCAGCTTTTGTAATTTTTTTCATTTATTATCTGAAAATACTGAGTTAATTTTAATAAGAGTAGTATTAAATGGACTTTTCTGATAAAATAGTAGTGTCAGTTAAGTCTAAAGTACTTGACCAAATCATTTCCATTTAGGAGGAATTTAGTAATGGCATTAGTATCAGCAGCAGAGATGTTGAAAAAAGCACGTGAGGGAAAATACGCAGTAGGGGCTTTTAACACAAACAACTTAGAGTGGACCAAAGCTATTTTGCAAGGAGCTCAAGAAGCAAACGCTCCTGTCATGATTCAAACGTCGATGGGTGCAGCGAAATATATGGGCGGCTACCAAGTGTGTGTACACTTAGTGCAAGATTTAATTGAATCAATGGGAATCACTGTTCCAGTAGCACTGCATTTGGACCATGGGGAATACGAAGATGCTCTAAAATGTATTGAATTAGGTTATACATCAGTGATGTATGATGGATCACATTTACCGTTCGACCAAAATATCGAACAGGCTAAAGACGTTGTTGCTAAAGCACATGCTAAAGGTGTTTCCGTGGAATGTGAAGTTGGAAGCATCGGCGGGGAAGAAGATGGCGTGATTGGTTCAGGCGAATTAGCTGATCCAAACGAATGTAAACAAATGGCTGACACTGGGATTGATTTTCTGGCAGCTGGTATCGGCAATATCCATGGTGCCTACCCTGAAAATTGGGCTGGCTTAAGTTTTGAAACATTGGAGAAAATTGCTGATATTACAGACGGTATCCCTCTTGTACTGCATGGCGGTTCAGGTATCCCGTTGGACCAAGTTCAAAAAGCGATTTCCTTAGGCGTTTCTAAAATCAACGTAAACACTGAGTGTCAAGAAGTGTTTGCTGCTGCTACTCGTAAATACATCGAAGAAGGCAAAGATTTAGAAGGCAAAGGATTTGACCCTCGTAAATTACTAGCACCTGGCACACAAGCTGTTGTTGACTTAGTGAAACAACGTATTGAATGGTTTGGTTCTACAAATAAAGCATAAACATTTAGTGACATAGAAGTGTTGCTGACTGAAAGTTTTAAATAAATAAAATCGCATGACATTCGACAGTGGGTCGAGGTCATGCGATTTTTGATTTGATGATTGTATTTGACAGTCTCTTTCTTTAAGAGTGTAGTTTATAAGAAATATGTACATACCGCTTCAGGAGCGAAAACATCCTTTTGCAGAAGGGTCAGTTCCCCTGTCGCGTGGTTTCTTTCGAATAGCGTGAGATTGTCTGATTCCTGATGTGCCACGACTACCAGCTCATCGGTGCTGTTCAATGCAAAATCCCGTGGGAAATCTCCTTCAGATGAGATGATTTGCACCACAGTCATCGTTTGTCCAGTATCATCTAAGGCAATCACCGCAATAGAATTGTGCCCTCTGTTTGAGGCGTAAACAAATTTTCCGTCGCGGGAAATACGTATTGCCCCCGCACCGCTGAATGCCGTAAAATCTTCCGGTAGGATTGATACAGTTTGCAGATAAGTGAATGCACCGGTGCTGCGGTCATAGGAAACGGAGATGACAGTATTGTTTAATTCTCCTATGATATAGGCCGTGTTGCCGGAAGGATGGAAAACAATATGACGAGGGCCGGTACCCGCTGCTGTTTGAAAAACAGAAACTTCCGTTAGTTTTCCTTCATCACTGACATCGTACACATAAATACCGTCAGTTCCTAAATCACAGGCGACCAATCGGCCATCTGGTGTCAAGTCGGCGTAATGGGCGTGTGCACTTTTCTGGTTTTCGTGGGGACCATGCCCGAGATGCTGGACGTTGTCGACCAAGGCAAGACTGCCATCTTGATTTTTTTTGTAAACTTGCAAAGTACCTTTGTGATAATTTGCTCCGTAGACGAGCTGTCTTTGGTTATCAATACCTACATAGCAAGGGGGAGCCCCTTCGTCCATCACTTTGTTGATCAGTTCGTAAGAGCCGTCTGCCGTTTTCTTGTAAGCAGCCATACCGCCAGTTGTGTCCTCTTTGCTCACAGTGTAGAGGAAATCATCGCTGCTCGTGCCCAAATAAGTCGGGGAACCTTCTGCCAAGACAAAAGCCACTTCTGTTAAGGCTTTTTTTTCTGTATCTAAAGTGGCTTGATAAATTCCCTTACTTTCTCGTTTGGTGTATGTTCCTAATAGAATTTTTTCTTCCATGGGATCCATCCTTTCTTTTTCTTATTATAGCATAGTGTTTTTCGGAGTTGAAAGTTATAAATCTTGTGGCTGGATTATGCAACTTTTCATTTTTTAATGCGCGGATATGGTACAATACGGATAGAGAAATTTAGAAAGAGGTTGGATGGATGAAACAAATAAAAATTACTGAAATCGGGAAACATGCAGTGACGGCTAATGAGCCGATGTTGATTTTGTTTAATCAGACAGCTACAGAGGAAATTAGAAAAGTAGCGGTGATTCACGAAGAGTTGGATAAAAATCAGCCCTTTAATATTAAAAAAGGGGATAAAATATTATTCGGGGAACAAGAGTATCAAGTGGAGGAAGTCTGCGAGATGGCAAATAGTTCGCTGAAAGATCTGGGCCATGTGACAATTGTTTTCCATTTGCCGACCAATGAGCATCACCTGCCTAATTCGATCTACCTTTTGCCTTCAGAGGTTCCTGAAATAAATATAGGAACGATTATCACATTTCAATCTGAAGGGTAGTGATAGGATGGAAGAGAAAGATAAAAGGACAAAGCACTCCTGGTTTTGGAAATTATTTCTCAACAATCAGGTAGTTACAGGACTGCTGGTCGTCCTGTTGATTTTATTGATTATTTTACTTTTCACCAAGGTCTCCCATTTATTTACTCCAGTTCTTCAATTTGTCGGGATTATTGGTTCGCCAGTAATTTTTGCCGGCATTTTATTTTACCTGCTCAATCCGCTGGTGGATAAGTTAGAAGAGAGAGACATCTCCAGAGTGTGGAGCATTTCGGTGATTTTTATTGCAATCATCGCCTTGATCGTCTGGGGTATCGTTATACTGGTTCCTGAAATTCAGCGGCAAACAGCCAGCTTTTTGGCAAACTGGCCGGGTTACTGGCAGACGATTCAAGGGAAATGGGATGAATTGTTGAATCATCGCTTTTTGGAAGAGTATGCGGCACAAATCGAACAGGTCAGCAGCAACTTTATGGATTCTATTGGTTCCATGTTTGAAGGGTTCTCAAAAAATGCTTTTCGCGGAATCGGAAGTGTAATCGGTGCAGTCACCACGATTTTCTTGACAGTAGCAACGGGACCGATTATTTTATTCTATCTGTTGAAGGACGGGAGATCTTTAGGGCCATATATCGAAAAATTTTTACCTGTCAAGGTGAGAAAGCCGATAATGGAAGTTTTAGCAGACATCAACACGCAAGTATCACAGTACATCAGAGGGCAATTAACCGTTGCTTTAATTGTGGCTATTATGTTTATGATCGGCTTCAAAGCTATTAATCTGGAATTCGGTGTTACTTTAGGGGTTTTGGCAGGATTTTTAAATTTGATTCCTTATCTAGGGTCTTTTTTAGCCATGATCCCGGCTGTGATGTTGGGTATCGTCACCAGTCCGTTCATGTTAGTCAAAGTATTGATAGTTTTTTCTTTGGAACAGTTTATTGAAGGACGGTTTGTTTCGCCGCTAGTTCTTGGCAGTCAGCTGAAAGTTCATCCAGTGACAATTATTTTTGTACTGCTTACCGCCGGAAATTTATTTGGTGTCGTGGGAGTGATTCTCGGAGTGCCCGGATATGCGACAATCAAAGTTATCGTGACTCATATTTTTGAGTGGTATAAAGAACATTCAGGCTTATACGATGAGGAAACACAAGAGACGATAGATACTGAACAATAGTCGTCGAGTAGAGCCATTAAGATTAAAATGATTTAATTGCATACTAGAGACAGTTAAACCCCCAGCTGATGATTCGGCTGGGGGTTTTGTGTGAATTAATTTTTAAATGAATGGATAGGTGCCGGGATTCGTCCGCCTCGTAAAATAAAATCAGTAGAAGCATACTTGTTGACCGGCATCACTGGTGCATAGCCTAACAGACCGCCGAATGAAACCATCTCACCGACCTGTTTTCCCTGTGCCGGGATAATGCGGACGGCAGTGGTTTTATTATTGACCACACCAATTGCTGCTTCATCAGCGATGATTGCGGCAACTGTTTCTGACGGCGTGTCTCCTGGTATTGCAATCATATCCAAGCCCACCGAGCAAATAGCGGTCATGGCTTCAAGCTTTTCTAAGTTTAAGGCTCCTTTTTCTACCGCATCAATCATACCTTTGTCCTCAGAGACGGGGATGAAGGCTCCTGACAGTCCGCCCACATGTCCGCAAGCCATCACGCCGCCTTTTTTGACTGCGTCGTTCAGCAAAGCAAGGGCTGCTGTTGTTCCGTGAGTCCCCACTGATTCCAATCCCATTTCTTCAAGAATATGTGCCATCGAATCGCCTACTGCCGGTGTCGGCGCCAAAGATAAATCTACAATACCGAAATGAACGTTCAGTCTTTCAGAGGCCACCTGACCAACCAGTTGTCCCATACGTGTGATTTTAAACGCAGTTTTCTTGATTGTTTCAGCGACCACATCAAATGGCTCGCCTTTTACTTTTTCAAGTGCCCGTTTCACAACGCCGGGGCCGCTGACCCCCACATTGATGATGCAGTCTGCTTCACCCACACCATGGAAGGCGCCAGCCATAAAAGGATTGTCTTCTACTGCGTTAGCAAAGACCACTAGTTTGGCACATCCCAAATCAGATTTTTTTGCAGTTTCAGTAACAACGTATCCCATATGACGGACCGCATCCATGTTGATACCGGTGCGTGTCGAGCCGATATTGACCGATGCGCAGACCCGCTCTGTTTCTGCGAGAGCTTGCGGGATAGAATTGATTAAAATTTCATCCCCATACTGATAACCTTTTTGCACCAAGGCAGAGAAACCGCCGATAAAGTTGACACCTACGTCTTTAGCCGCTTGATCCAGTGTTTTGGCAAAGGCGACATAATCTTTATCCTTTGTTGCGGCTGCCACCAGTGCAATCGGTGTGACAGAAATTCGTTTGTTGATAATCGGGATACCGTATTCCGTTTCAATGTCTTCGCCGACTTTTACGAGATCTTTTGCCAGTCGGGTAATTTTATCGTAGATTTTTTTTCTGGCTTTCTCACCGTCGCTGTCGATGCAGTCAAGGAGAGAAATTCCCATCGTGATCGTTCGGATATCCAGTTTTTCTTCTTCGATCATGCGGATTGTTTCCAAAATTTGTGCAGTTTCCAATGTTCAAGAGCCTCCTGATTTATAATTTATGCATGGTGTTAAAAATGTCTTCACGTTGGACATGGATAGTTAATCCCAGTTGATTGCCCAGCTCGGTCATCTGATTTTTTATTGTGACGAAGTCGGCATCTGCTGATTCCAGCTCGAGCATCATCATCATCGTGAAGTTTTTTCCCATAATAGTTTGGGAAATATCTAAAATATTGATGGACAGTGTCGCTAATTTATTGCTGACCTCTGCCACGATTCCCACTTTGTCTTGTCCTACCACTGTTAAAATTGCTTTCATGATTTATCCTCCTTTGACGTTAGTAGTATCTTATACCAAAAACAGAAAATAATAAACATTTTTTAATAAAATAAAGAGAATTAAGCGAATAACCGAACATTATTCGTGGGAAAATGGCTGGAATGATAGGAATTTAAAAAATCACCTCATGAAATCAGCTGTGTCTGCTGATGCCATGAGATGATTTTAATTGTTAAAAAGTTGCCGCTAGTATTCCGGCTTGCTCGAATGCAGAAGCCATGATTTCTTCTTTTTTATCTGGAGCGTAGTCAATTCCTTCGATGGCAAGGCGCTGGTGATCGGTAATACCGACGAAATTAAACATCGCTTTGACGTATTGGGCAGAAAAATCGCTGCCGTCATAATGTCCGCCGCCTGACTGGATATGAAGCACTTTTTTATTATCCAACAATCCGACAGGCCCGTTTTCGGTGTATTTAAATGTTTTTCCTGCAACAGTAATGGAATCGATCCATGATTTTAATCGACCAGGGACACCTAAATTCCAAAGAGCATTGATGATGATGACTTTATCGGCTGCTAAAAATTGAGCCATTAATTCATCATATCTGCCCATTGCTTTTTGTTGTTCCGCAGATAGGCTTTCAAAAGAAGAACCGCCCCCTAATGCGTACATAGCGCTGAGCAGATCTTTATCGATTTCAGGAATATATGAAGCAAACAAATCGAGGATTTCGATATTGTCCCCGGGATTTTGTTGGCGATATTGCTTTAAAAATTCATCTGCTACTGCCACAGATTTTGACTCTTTCCCTGTTAAAGGGTGAGCTTTTACTACTAAAATGTTAGACATAAAAAAACCTCACTTATCTTTTGATAGATTTATAATACAGAAAAAAAGTAAGTAATTCAACTAATTTTTCTCGGATATAATTTTTTTATCTTAACAGATTGAGCTGATTTGTGAAGTGATTTTTATCAATCTTTGGGTTCAAGTCCGTCAACTTCCAGTAAGAGTTTAGTTATCCTACCTTTTTTCGTTTTTTTCACATGTACATGCAATCTTTGAAATGATTTTCATAAGTAGGTTTTATATACTTGTAGTATGAAAAAAGTATCGTTTAATATACGAAAAAATATTTTAAAGGGGTGCACTTATGACAACATATGGTTATGCGTATTCATTGGCAGATAAGGAATACTTGGATGCACAATTAACCAGCTTGAAAGCGTACGGCGTGGATGAAATTGTTTTGGAACAAGAAGTGGAAGAAACAGGAAAAATTCATCAAGGACTAGAAATTCTGGTAGAAAAATTAGGCACGGACGACCGATTAGTCGTGTTGCATTTAGTTTCGATTGGCAAATCAATTATTCAACTGGCAGATCTTCTTCATGAGCTGGAAAACAGAGGGGCAGAATTAGTTGTAATAGAAAAGTCAGAAGAGATGGTTGATTTGAGCGACAAAGAGTTGGCAGGAATCATTCGTCGGTTTGCTATGATGGAAAAAATTATTATTCGGGAAAGAACATCCCGCGGATTAGAAGTGGCAAGACGGAAAGGGCGCATTGGCGGACGGCCAAAGATCTCTCAGGAAACCGTGGAACGGATCCAGTTTTTGTACAATAATAACAAGTATACTTTACGTCAAATTGCTGAAGAGTGTAATATCTCTCTTGGGACAGCTTATAAATATACTCAAGACCAAAAATAAAACAAGGGGGCAATTCCCCCTTGTTTTTTTTAGTTATGATAGATTACTAAAGAATTTTCGTATTGTTTTTTAGCCTGATAAAGTGCGGTGTCAGATTGTTTGACCGCTTCTGAAGGCTTAAAGTCTCTGGTTATTCGCGTATGGATAGTTCCTATCGACAATCTGATTGGCATTGTATGCTCTTCATAATGCCAAGGAGTATTTTGAACCAGAGCTAAAAAATTTTTCAATTCCCATTCCACTTGTTTGGGCGAGTAGTGGTGGATAATCATAAATTCGTCACCACCAAAGCGATAAATATTGGCGGAACCAAAAACATCACTTTTTAATAGTTTGGCAAAGTGATTAAGAGCCGCATCCCCGGCAGAATGACCGAACTGATCGTTGATTCTTTTGAATGAGTCCAGATCTATGGTGGTAATGGAGATAGGAGTGTTATCCGGCGCTTTTCGGCTCAACGATAAAAATTCGAGATAGTTGTCCAGCGCCTGCCGATTGAATAATTTCGTCAAGGGATCACTCATTGATGAAATCCGAAACACATTGATTGACATGATGGTTTTTAATGACATCTCAATCAGATACATAGTGGTAATCAAGAGCAGACTCATGACGGAGTAATAAAATACAAGCTGCCAGCCGATATTGCGTTCAAACAAGTCTGGAAAATAAATTCTAAGCAACAGTGTTCTCAAAATAAAAAATAAAATCAAAAAGCAAAAAAGTTTCTTCCAGATATGGTCTTTTTTTCTAGAAAAATAGTAAGAAATTACTAAAACAATGGATGTGAAGATTACATTGTTGATAAATTCGATAGAAAAAAAAGGAACACCTGTCAAATAGTATTGCAATGATTTGGAAAGCACCAAGACGACAGAGGAAACACAGCCGGAATAAAACGACACATAAAAAACAACAAGGTAAATGAAAATATAACGTGCGTCAATCCGATGCCAAGAATCCAACTGAATCCGATTAAGTGACAACAAGAAACTAAACACGCCATAGCTGAGGCCGATGATAGTTTCTTGTTTTCTATTTAAACGATAACTTTCCATCGGCGAAGTAGGATCACTGGTATTTTTTAACATGCTTCGCACGGTGAAAAAATATCCCAGCAAGAACGAGCTGGTCATGATAGCCAAGTTATTGATGATAGTGTTAACGAGCATTGAAACCTTCATAGTATCTCTTGCCTTTCCAAATCAAGAAAAAGTTTCTCAATATAAGTGACGATTTTTTTCGGTCCCTGATTGAGTTTATTGATGGCGATCCTGATTTTCCCCCAGTCTTGATCCGTGGGAAACGTATTGACCACAACCATCTTATGTTTCGGCAAGGTGCTGCTGATGAAATTGGTCACTAAAAGATCATAGTCTGCGAACGTTTCCTCATTAAGGGAATCTAGGGTCAAAATAGATTGGGTGTATGGAACGACGTGAGCTTTCTGTCCGAAATTTTTCTCTAAAAGACTTGCCAGCATGACACTATGGTCGCTGCCATGGTCTGTCAATACGAGAACCGTCGCCGTGGTCCGCTTTCTTTCCAAAATAATCGGCAAATTGTGCCACTTTACCATGATCCAATACAATATATCGCTAAAATACAGGGAATACCAGGGGAAGTCCGTTTCCTTTTCCAGAACTTTTAGAGAATATTCAAGCAGTTTCGCATAGTTGGGATAACTATTGGCGATGACTACGGCATTGAAACGAAACTTATCAAAAATAATCGGATCTTTATAAGGGTATTCCTGATGGTGCATAAAAATAAGAGTCAATATTTTTTCCACTAATTCTCGACTGTCTGCATCCATCTCTAAAAAAAGAGTTTTCTGAAATCGTTCCGTAAACAGATGAATCTGTTCTTTCACTTGTCGTCTTTTTTTTGGAGGGATGGAGTTTGTCTTAAAGAAATAAATTGAGCTCATCAAATCTTTGATTAACCTCTCATTTATCTCCAAACCCAACTCATCTGCGACTGCTTTCAGCTCACTGTTATCGCCTAAAATAATATCAGTGTCTTCTTCAGAAATGTAATCCCATTCCTTTGGATCGACGAAAAAACCTTGTTGATATCGGGTTAAGGAGACACTAATGAGATAGACTAAATAAATCGAGAGCATATCATCGTGGTGTCCTCTGGAGGGCTCAAACAGATGATTAAAGATAGTCTCGGCCAATGCGATGATTTTTTGACGGTCAAAGTCAAAGGGCCAAGAATGGATAAAATATATTTCATTGAAATAACTTGTAAAAAAATAGCGCACATGGATTTCACGGGTATTAGTAATATGCAGTGGTTTTTTATTAAGTGCCAAGTCATATTTTTTTATCGCCCGGTTGATTTGTCCGGCAAGTCGGTGCAGAGAGGACTGGCTGATATATACACGCTCTTCCCAGTCTTCCAGATTGACTGTGGGGTCAAAAAATATTTTTTCCAGCAGCGTAAAGGCTTCAGAATGTTTGACGATGTCCTGATAAATGATTTGAGCATGACTGCTGGGCGGGGTGCTCATGCGGACGCCATTTTTTTTAGAGGTCTCGATAATAATATTCGGATACCAGTTTTCTTTTAAAAATTGGACATCACTATTGATTGTCCGCAGCGAGGCATTGTTCTTTTTAGCTAAATCACCGGAACTTATCCAGCTGGAACTATCATTGAGCTGTTCTAAAATCGCCAATCTGCGCCTAGTTGAATTATCTAGCAACTTTCGCATATGGTCTCATTCCTTTCGATAGAAAATCATCCATTCTTTTGCAGGAGGCATTTGATTGAAATATCTGTTTAATCAGAAAGCATTTCTTTCATAACAAGGTAATAATTTTTAAAAGAATTTGGATGAAGTAAGGCCGTTTCTACCAGTGTGGTAAAAAAACGTATGAACTGTTGTTTTTGTTCTTGTTTAAAATAAATAGTTTCCAAAAAATCTTGGTGCAAATAGTGTGAATATCTTTTGTGACACGGTATAATTAAGGTATATCATAAGAAAAGAAGGGGGGAAAAAAGATGGTTCCATTTTATTTCGATCCGACTTATATTTTAGTCATTATTGGTGCAGTCCTCTCCATGGCAGCATCAGGCTATGTCAATGCTACATTCCAAAAGTACAGCTCCGTCAATAATCGTAAAGGTTTGACAGGAGACGATGTGGCTCGCCGAATCTTGAACAGGGCTGATATCCATGATGTATCTGTTCAGAGAATCAGGGGTTCGCTGACAGATAATTATAATCCCAGAGCAAAAACATTGAACTTATCAGAGACTGTAGGACCTTCCCGCTCTGTCGCTGCGATTGGTGTAGCCGCCCATGAGTGTGGCCACGCTGTTCAGCATGACACACAGTATTTTCCGTTGGCCTTGAGAAATGCTATCGTACCAGTGGCCAATATCGGTGCCAGCTTGTCGTTTCCGCTGATACTGCTGGGGATTATTTTATCTGGCAGCCGCTTGATTCAAATCGGTATTATATGTTTTGGCTTGGTTCTTTTGTTTCAAATCATTACTTTGCCAGTGGAGTTCAATGCCTCCAACCGGGCGATTCAAATTTTAAGGGCGGACAGTTTATTATCAGAGGAAGAACTTGCCGTGGTCAAAAAAGTATTGACAGCGGCGGCGTTGACTTATGTTGCCAGCACTTTGGCAACAGCACTTCAGTTTTACCGGTTAGTGTTACTTTTTGGCAATCGTCGGGATTGAGTTGATATTTTGCAGACGGGTATTTTCAGCAGAGAATGAGTCGTTTAAAGAAAGAGGAGTTGAGAGGAATGAAGAAATCGCCTTGTACTTCCACTTCTACAAAGGTGATAATCGGGATTGGGATTGCTGCGGCAGTCAGTGCGGGGATTGCAGTCGTTTCATCTAAAAAAGTTTATAGACAACTGACACAACGTCTAAAGAAGAAAGAATTAAAACAATTTGTTGCCGAAAATCTGGATAATAATCCAAATTTCATTAAAATTGTCGATTCTTTGTCACCTCAAGAAATTGAAACCCTAATCAAAGTCCTGGAAAAAGTAGATGAACGTAAAAAAAATATTCAGATTGAAGGATTGACCATCGAAGAGCTGAAAGAAGAAGTCAAAAAAATGTTTGTCCGTTTTTTGGATAATTTTTCCATTTTATAAAAAACTCTCGTGCGGCAGGGACTGCTTGCACGAGAGTTTTTCTTTTATAAAGGGAGCTGCACCCGCTCATCTCCAGTAAACAGAGTAAGGGATTTGACATCATGCTCTTTTAGTTTGGCAGACATTTCCGCGAAAGCAAGCTGATAGTCAGCTGCTCGGTGGGCATCGGAGCCTAAACTGAAATATTTGCCGCCCAAGTCTTGGTAAAGGGCAATCGCATAATCATAGAGACTTTCTTTTTGATAGTTGACAAAGCTTTTGGCGTTTAGCTCCAATACCATCTCACGTTCAATGACTTTTTTAAAGACTGCTGACAACTGTTTCTCAAAATGTTCAGCAAATTCTGGAACGGTGAAATCAAAACGGCGGACACCGTAGTCAAAATGAGCTAAGATATCGGCCTGATGGAAATTTGTCAGTACCCTTTCCATAGCTTCAAAATACTCAGTAGTCACTGCAACCTTGTCTTTAGTCAAGACAAGCTCATCCATGTAATCAAACACGCCATTTTGGTGGATACTCAACAGTTTCAGGTCGTAAGGTCTTGTAGACAAATAGTCCGCTATCTCCTGCTCTTGTCCCGGTACGATACCCAGTTCGATTCCTTTTAAAAATTTTGTGGGATAAGAGTTTTCCAGTTCCGCAATTTTTTTTGTGTACGATTCATAGTCCGGAATACTGTCTTGGAAATGTTCCGCAGGATTTTTCAAATCCAAATGTTCTGTGCTGACAAAATACTCCGGCTGATATTTTAAATAATTTTCAAATGTTTCCTCTGCATCAAAGGAAAAATATGTGTGCAAATGCTGGTCATGATACTTCATCTGAACCACTCCTTTTTTATTGACGTGAAACGGATTATTTTTTATGTTGGACAAATAAATAGGCTAAAACCAGATCATCCATGGACTTTAAGGAAAGAGACGTTTGTTCATGGAATTTTTCGATACGGTAACGCAACGTGTTGCGGTGCATAAACAATTCTTTGGCGGCAGAGCTGATATTTCCCTGATTGTGCCAAAGTGCTTCGATGATTTTGGACATCTCGGGTTCCAATGCGATTTTTTCAGCAAAATAGGTCATCAAATCACTGTTTTGAAAGGTTGTTTTTGTTAAATAGGACAGGGAGAGTTCTGCAATTTGAACAGCTTGATTATATTTTATTTGATGCTGTTCAGACTGAAATATCGTCATCTGTTCTTGAAAAAGTTTCCTAAACGAGTCATCCAGAGGCAGAAAAACACCAACGAATACCTTTCCTTTAATACCGAAATCATTTTCCAGAGTTTTTAAGATTCCCTCGATTTCCTCCAAAGAGTAGTGGTTTTTATCCTCTTTTTCTATTAGGACCCCAAATGAGGAAGAAACAAAAAAACTTGATACAGGCTGATTGAACATATTTTCAAAAGCTGAAAGCCACTCTTTGTTATCTTCTTTACTTTCCGAATTCAAGAAAAATTGGATACTTCTAAAATTTCCTTTTTCGACAGGCAGTGTTCCTTCAAAAAACAAGTAATGATGCCAACTGTTTTCGGGAGATTCTGTCTCTTGTTCAAAGTACTCCCGTTTAATCGCAGCCAATAGTTTGATTTCCGTTTCACTTAGTTCGGCATTGGGGATAGCTAAATAATCATTAGCCGTCTTGATAGCAAAATAAGTTTGGTCGGGCTTATGAGGTGTAGAAAAACTATTAGGGTAGGTCTTTTTTAAAAATGCGATATCCATATTTGTTCACCTTTCACCATGAAAAAGTCATTACGTTCATTTTAACATATTATGATTAAAAAATTTCAGCAATTCACCAGAAGAAGGCCCTAAAATACCTTGGTTCAATTGTTCTGTGAACTGAAGTATAGTAAACTATAGGAATAAATGAACAGCAATATCAATGACAGATTGGTACCGCAGATAAAAAATATACGAAAATTATCTACATAGTCTCAGCAGCATTCTGGAAAAATTGCTGATACGAGATTTCTCGTACTGGCAGGAAGTGCTGGGGATTGAAATTTCAAAGGAAAAGGGTGTGTCAAAACATGGATGCAAGACAGGAGACCTCTAAACAGGAACACAGAAAATGGTGGACACTTTCAGACACCTTATTTTTCATAGGATGTTTAACACTTACAATCACCATCCAGTTTTTATTTTTCCGTCCGGTAAGGGTTTCAGGAGCTTCAATGATGCCCGCATTAGAAGATAAAGATTTCGTTGCCACTTCCTATGTGGGAGAGGTGGAACGGTTCGATATCGTGACTTTTCATACTGAAGGGGCAAAGGACGATTACATCAAACGGGTGGTGGGGTTACCCGGTGAAACGATCTACTATCAAAACGATCAGTTGTTCATCAACGGACAACCTGTTGACGAACCTTATTTGGACTTGCCGAAAGCGGAACTGAAAATGGGTGAACAGCTGACAGCTGATTTTTATTACGGCGATGCGGGACAGCTGTATGTCATTCCGGAAAATCACTATTTTGTTTTGGGAGACAACCGCCGGAACTCAACTGACAGCCGAAGGATTGGTCTGGTCAAAAAGGACTGGTCTTTCAGGATTATGAATTGGCGCTTATGGCCTTTTGATAAGTTTGGATCGGTGGATTAGAAAATGAAAATGACAAGTTCATTTACCGATGAAGAGAAAAAACTTTTCATGAGAGAGGCTTTGCGAGAAGCAGATTTAGCGCAAGAAAAAGGAGAAGTACCAATCGGAGCGGTGGTGGTCCGCAATAAAAAAATTGTCGGACGGGGCCATAACCTGAGAGAGACCACACAAAACGCCGTCACTCATGCTGAAATACTGGCGATTCAGGAGGCTTGCAACGTTGTGGGCAGCTGGCGTTTAGAAGACTGTCAGCTGTTCGTCACATTGGAACCATGCATCATGTGCAGCGGGGCATTAGTTTTATCCCGGGTCGATGAAGTTTATTATGGCGCCACAGATCCAAAAGGCGGGGCGGTGGAGAGCCTGTATCATTTGCTGACGGACCAGCGCTTGAATCATCGGGCGTATGTAGAAAAAGGTGTGTTGGAGGAAGAGTGCCGCCAGCTGCTGCAGGATTTTTTTAAAACACTGAGACAGTCAAAGAAGCTGAGAAAAAAAGGAGCGGAGTAGATGGACGAAAAAATAATGTTGGCAATTCTTGCTGTAGGACTGATTGGTTTTATCTTATTTCTAAGCTGGCGAGATCAGCAGAGGTTGAAAGAAAAAATAAAACGTGATTGGGGGAAAGTTCCGAGACCATCTGCCTTGACTGTTGATGATGAAAATAGTTTATATGAAGTATGGGGACTCCATGTTCAAAAGAAAAATCAGACAGCATTGCTTGATGATACGACTTGGTATGACTTGGACCTTTCCCGTTTGTTTAAGATGCTTAACGCTACCCGCTCCAGTATAGGTGCTGAATGGCTCTACTCAAAACTGCGCCAAAATGACTATCGTCAAAAGGAACAAAAAGAGTTCCGCCAGCTGGTTGATTTTTTCTATGACCATCAGGAGGAGCGGGAAAAGATGCAGTTCGTGCTAGCCAGAGTAGGAAAGAAAAACGAAAATCATGTCTGGAAGTATTTGTATGACGATGAATTGTCATTTATTAAACATACCTGGCCTTTTTATCTAGCGGGTGGGGCAACATTGATATCACTGTTTCTTTTTTTGATTACTTTTAAACCGGCTTTCGGCACACTTGTGCTGGTACTCATGTGTGTGAATTTAGGGGTTTATTATTATAATAAAGGCAAACTGGAAACGGAATTAATCGTGATGAGTTATCTGGTCAATGCTTTGTCTACTCCGGAGAAAATGAAAAAAATCAACTTTCCTTTTCAACAAGAAGCGACAGAGTATGCCAAGCTGTTTAGTGTTGCCCGCAAGGTGGGGTTTTCCTTTCGAGTGAAAGGCAACAGCGATGCAGAAATATTTTTTGAATATTTGAATGCCATGTTTATGGTGCCGTTTATTTCTTATAATATCGTGGTAGATAAAATCAAAAGAAACCGCCAAGAAGCAGCGGCCTTAGTAGAGTTGTTGGGAGCTGTGGATGCTGCTATTGCGGTAGCAAACTTTCAGAAGTTACTACCCTTTTATTGTGAGAGTGAATTTATCAGCGATAAAAAAATTCAAGGGCAAGGTGTGTATCATCCGATGTTGACTGACCCTATAGCCAACGATGTCTCTCTTGACCAATTTAATTTGGTGACAGGTTCAAATGCATCAGGGAAATCTACCTATGTCAAAAGTGTGGCCATCAATGCTATTTTATCCCAAACCTTTGGGATAGCCTGTGCTGAGAGATGGCAGATGTATCCCGGTGAAGTTTATACGTCGATGGCAATCAAAGATGACATCTTTAAAGGAGAGAGCTATTTTATTTCTGAAATAAAATCGGTGAGACGTATTATCCGTGTAATCGAAGACGGCCACTTTTGCTATGCGTTCGTAGATGAAATTCTTAAAGGAACCAATACCATCGAACGGATTGCCTCTTCTTCACACATCGTAGAATGGCTGACCCGACAAGATTGTCTGGGTTATGTGGCGACCCATGATATTGAGCTGACGGAAATTTTGGGGGAGAGATGTCACAATATTCATTTTCGTGAAGTGATTACAGAAGAAGGAGATATCACCTTTGACTATCGCCTGCATCAAGGACCCTCTAAAACACGAAATGCTATCGCTCTGTTGGAGCGGTTAGGTTATCCAGAGGAGATCGTTGCTCAAGCCGTTGAGGCTGCAGCGGCTTTTGAGAAAAACCGGCAATGGCACGGTGAAAATTAAAACACGAAAAAAGCAGATGATTGGCCTGACTATCTGGTCAATACAAAAAGACTAGCTTTTTTATTTAAAATGGGTTAGAATGATTAAGGGCAATGGTGAGATTGCCAAGCGTGTCAGGTCTGGAAGGAAGCAGCACTACGCAGTTGTCACCATGTGCCTCTTTTTGTGCCTTGAAATCAAGGTTTGTAGAATTTTTAGTGAGGTTAAAGGATAAAGGTAGCGTAAAGTAGCAATTATAAATTTCATAATATAGGAGGGTATCCAAACGTTACGCTGTATGGATACCCTCTTTTTTTCTATGTTAGCTTCTTTCATTTTCGGACATAATGACACGATTGATATGGATAATCAGGTAAATCAGTTCAGCATCTTGAACGTCAATTTTTCTTGCCTGTTTTAAATAATCTCTTATCCGCAGACTGCACTGGTAAGCTTTAGGATACTTGGCTTTGACTAGTTCCAATAAAAATTCATCCTCTTCTTCGAAAGAAGCTTCTGTTAAGATACGTCTGACAAAAAACTGGATGTGTGTGACCATTCTTGTGTAGCTCAAGCTTTTTTCATTGAATAATATACCGAAAAACCGGCTAATAACATTTAATATGTCTCTGATTATTTCCGTGCTTTCCATGGTGAGATTGATATTTTCCTGTGCAGAACTGCTGCTGACGAAATGCAACGCTAGGAATCCGGCTTCGTCTTTCGGGAAATCAACGCCTAATTCCTCGTTGATAAGGACCAACGCTTTTTTGGCAACCTCAAATTCATCAGGATAAAAGCGTCTGATGTCATATAAAAGCGGGTTTGTCAGTACGATTCCTTGTTGCTGCCGTTCCATTGCGTAATGGAGGTGATCGGTCAGGGTAATGTATATTTGATCAGAAAATGTTTCTGCAAGATCTTCCTCGGCCATTTGGATAATCTTTTTTGACAAAGTGATTTCTTCAGGATTGAAAATACTGACCAAGTCCAACAAATCAAGTTTATCAATGTCATCAAAGGCCAGTGTGAATACCTTTTCGACAAAATCATTATTGATTTCATCTCCTTTACTTTTTTGAAAAGCAATCCCTCTGCCCATGACCACAATCTCCTCGTTCTGATCGTTTGTAGAAATAACAACATTGTTATTCAGTATTTTTTTTATAATCATTGTTATTATTCCTCCTTGTCAGTTTAAAAAGTCATTTAATGAGGGTTAGACAGTCTTCACCGACGACCAGTTCCGTTTGATTGAATGCCAACACATCCAGATAGTCTGAACTGTTGGTGATCACTATCGGAGAAGTCAGCCCTTTTCCTTGTTTTTCCAAAAGAGCAATATCGAAAGTTACCAGCAGTTGTCCTTTAACTACCGTATCACCTTGTTCAACATGTTTTTCAAATCCTTGTCCTTCTAATTCAACCGTATCAATACCGATGTGCATTAAAATTTCTGCCCCCAAATCTGTTGTCATTCCGATAGCGTGTCCTGTAGGGAAAACAGTTGTGATCACGCCTGCTGCTGGAGCTTTTAATTCCCCTATTTCTGGCAGTATGGCGAGCCCTTTTCCCATTGCTTCGGAAGCAAAAACTGCATCTTCCACATCCGATAAAGGTGTAACTTTTCCAGTCATAGGACTGACCAAAATTTCTTTTTCCCCATTTTTTAATGTGACCTGTTCTTCAACAGCTGTGTTAACCGTTTCAGTACTGCCAATATCCATAATCAATGTTAAGACAAAGGCCGATACAAAGGCAACAAGGACGCTGATGACAGCCCACATGAGACTTGACTGAACGCCGTCAACTGTACTGATGAATGCCGGAAGGACTAAGATACTCGGCATGACTTGACTGAAGGCCTTGACACCCATCACTCCCATCAGCCCGCCGCCTATGGCACCGCCGATACAACCAGCGATAAATGGTTTTTTCTGGGGCAATGTGACCCCGTAGATGGTAGGTTCGGTGATACCAAATAGAGCAGTCAGAGCACCGGAGCCTGCCAATTGTTTCTTTTTCTTATCCTTTGTTTTCAACATGACGGCCAATGCCGCTCCCCCTTGAGCAATAACCGGCGGTAAAATAAGCGGTGTGAATGTATCGAATTGAAGTGTAGCTAAATTATTAATCGTTACCGGCACAAGTCCCCAGTGCATTCCGAAAATCACTAATACTTGCCATAAAGCTCCGATTACTAGACCAGCAATCAGTGGACTTAATTCAGTAATTGCCATATAACCTTTCCCTAGGGAATTACCAGCAATGGTTCCAATAGGACCAATGAGAACAAGACTTAACGGAACCATCACCGTCAGGGTCAGCAAAGGTGTGACGACCGTTTGTAAGAAACTTGGTACGAATTTCTTAAAGAATCTTTCTACCGGGATTTGGACGGCTACCGCTAGAATAATCGGCAGTACGGAAGAAAAGTATCCGATTGGAGGCAGTACAACATCGATTCCAATAAAATTAAGGGCACCCGCAGTTAAGTCCGGGTGAAGCAGAGAAGCTGCGATTGCTACAGAAATAAAAGGGTCTACTTTGAATTTTCGTCCAGCGGTGACCGCGATTGGAAACGGCAAATATTGGAAAAAGGCATCTGCTGCAATAAAAAGGATTCGATAAGTGCCTGATTCAGGACTGAGCCAGTTTAAGGTAACAGCCAATGCCAGAAAACCTTTCAATACCCCTGCACCTGCCATTATACCAACGAAAGGAAGGAAGATACCAGAAATGATGTCAATGATTCGACTCAAGAGATTTTCTTCACTTTTTTCTGTGTCACTGCCTTCTTCTTCAAAGTGTCCTTCTTCGATCAAGGCATTGTAGACATCTTTTACCTGACTGCCGATAACGATTTGGTATTGTCCGCCACTTTGCACAACTTCTATGACTCCGTCAAGGGACTTCAGGTTGTCTGTCTTGGCCTTTGTATCATCTTTTAGTTTAAACCTCATCCTAGTTGCACAATGAATCACACTTTTGACATTTTGTTTGCCGCCGACAAGTTGTAAAATATTTCTTGCCAGTTTTTGATTTTCCATTCTCTATTCCCCCTAATTTAAAAATAAAAACCCTAATTGATGGAAACAAAACACATGGACCTTCGGACAAACCTATCCGAAAGCTTAGTATTTTATATCTATCAATTAGGGTTTTGCCTGCATAGCAGTAACAATCTCTAATTACGTTTGACTAGATTTTAGCACATGTCGAAAAAAATGTAAACCCTTACCAATTAAAAAACGCCGGTTTATTTTTCGCTTCGATTGTCAGCTTGCTTAAAATCAGAAGAAGACAGAAAAAAGCCAAACTTTTGACAGTTCAGCCTTTCTTAGTTTATTTGAGCATAGGTTGGACTTTTTCCGGCACTTCATCCATGGAAATCACTTTTTTCCCTATGATCCGTTTGTCACTTGCGTTGAATTTGAAAACTGTTCCAGCTTCGTAGGGAGACCCGTTTGCATTTTGACCGGAAACGATGATATCAAAAGTTATCTCGCGGTTGTTGCCATTTTTATCAAAAGCATTGACATTATATTCATATCCTTGTCCCAATGATTCGCCGTTGTTATTGACGATGGTCGTTTCTTCCGGCAGAGGAGCTTCGATAACTCCATAGTAGTCTTTCCCTACATAAGTTGACTGATAGTATTCCCAGCCTTTCCAGCCGACGACGCCCAAGACCAAAATTCCTATCACAACAATTACTTTTTTCATTGATATTGCCACCTTTATAAATTAATTTCTTTAGAATAGTATACCAGATAGAGAAAAAATACATTGGACCAGAGGACTATTTTTTATTAGGTACTGAGTACAATAAGAAATATTTTTCTTGTGACTTCTGTTGCTATCTGTTGAGTAGGGCGTTATTATGTTTACGTTATCCCATTTCTGAAATTGTCAAAGATTAAAAGGGCTGAGTCAGATAAAAATAAAAAAGTCTTGGAATCTGTTGATGTTAACAGACTTCAAGACTTGATTTTTTTCACGGTTCATCTAAAGGTGTTTACTTGATGACCAGTGTTTGTCCGGCGGAAAGAACATTACTGCTCAAACCGTTCAATTCCATCAATTCATCAATGCCGATCTGATACATGGCAGAAATAATGGTCAAACTTTCGCCGGGCTGTACCACGTGGACTTCAGGTGAAGCAGACTGATAGGTAGTGCTTTGCTCCGCTGCAGAAGTCTCTGCCGCCATCACTTGCTCAGGGGCATCATTAGCAGCTTCGTTCGTTTTGGTTTGGTCTTTCTTTAGCTGTGTGTTCACTTTTTTCTCAAATGTTTCTTGCCGGTAAATCAGATAGCCAACTCCTAGACTATTTAAAATTAAAAGAAAAATAATAAATAATAGCCATCGTCCCGTTGAACGAGTTTCTTTCTGTCTTCTAGGTCGGTTTCTATCAGACAGACGGGACCAATCTTCCCTCTTTTCTTCCATTAATCATTCTCTCCTATTCAATTTCCTCCGTTTATTATACAATAACTAATTAAAAAATAAAGATACAAAACCATTGTAGACGATTTCATTTTGTTTTTGTGGCCAGTTGGCTTCCCTTGACGCAAAAATCTTCAGTTTTGATATTTAATTAGTAATCAAATATGTTTGTTCTAAGCGAGCGGCATATAAAGCCCTGGATCGTTGTTAATCGTAAAGTCGGCCTCTGATAATGTTGCTTTTTTATCATTTCATATAGGGATAGACATACTCTTTGAGTATATTCCTGCAATATTCAATTTGTTTTTCATCATTGTGGGATAAAAAAGAGTCTGAATTTATATTTTCATTTTTATTAAGGTAGACTAAACTTGACAATAGTTCGAAATATTTATCTTTAGACAACTCTGTTGGTCTATATAAATTTAACTTGTTTAACATATCTATTGTTTTTTCGATATCATTATTGATAGCAATATCATCTAAATCAAATTTTTCCGAGGAGATTCTTTTACTTATCTTCAAGTCTATTTCGTCCGAAACTACTTTGTGGTCTTTCCATGTAAAATGAAAACCTAGACTAATATCAAATTCTTTCAGTAAATAAAAATAACTTTGCATAAGCGACGATTTATTATAGCAGCTTGCATAATGAATTTTAGCCGTTAGACTATAAAAAGTTTTATCCACATTATTCATTGGTGTCACTTCCTCTCTGTTTAAATCAATTATATTTTTAAATTTTATACATCACTTTTTTAAAACAATTTATAAATAAAGTACCCTAAACATGCACAAAGAGTATTAGTCATCAAGTTATTTATATCTGTGATGGGCACAGTTATCTCCTTCTTTATATGATAATAGTATCACCAGTGGTAAGGTAATTGAAATAAAAGTAGAAAAATTCAAAATAGTTTAAGAATTATGTACATACTAAACGGAGTTGATAATAAAGTAGGACTGCTGGTTCGGTCTCGAACCATTTTCTAACTGGTTTTCCGAATTAAATAAACACAAAAATAACCTTTTTTAAGTTTTTTTATCAGTGCCACAAGTTGCACAGCACATCCTAATGACAGTTGATTTGTTTAACAATTTTTAGCCCGTTTTTAATTCTGGTTTTTCGAAAGCTGTCCACTGCCCTGAAAAAAATCATGAGCAATTTTTAGAAAAAAATATCCAAAAGATGGTAGCATAGAAGGTGGTCATCCTTCATTAAAAAGACGATGATACATTTATCGAAAAGATGACAACTTAAACGAATTTCATACAAAAAGGAGTTTTAATATGATTAAACGTATCGCTGTTTACTGCGGTTCGACTGTGGGGGATAGTCCTGTTTATGGAAAAAAAGCCTTAGAACTAGCAGAGTGGATGACCCGACACCGCTATGATTTGGTATACGGCGGGAGCAAGATTGGTTTGATGGGTATACTTTCTACGCGTCTTTTGAAAAACGGGCGTGAAGTTTTTGGTGTTATGCCTGATTTTTTAAAAGACAAAGAGTTGGTACAAGAAAATTTGACACAACTATATATCGTTGACGACATGGCTCAGAGAAAGAAAAAGATGATGGACTTGGCGGATGTCTTTTTAGCAATGCCCGGTGGACTTGGGACATTGGAAGAAATCACCGAAGCAGTTTCCTTGAGTCGTATTGGTCTCCATCAGAAACCTTCTGTTTTTTTTAATGTGGACGGATACTACGACAAGTTGGAAAACTTTTTCGATACGATGACTGCTGAAGGATTTTTGGATGAGGAAAATCGCCGGACGATATTGTTTTCCGATTCACTGGAGGAAATTTATCACTTTATTACAACTTACCAGCCGCCAAAAGCTGGTGTTTATGATAAGCAGGTGAACCATTGAAAACATTAATCATTATTTCCCATCCGGAAATTGCCAGTTCACAGTCCCAGCAATTTTTGCTTGAGGCAGTGGCAGATCAAGAAAATATTACTGTACGTCATTTGGAAACTATTTATCCAGAGGGAAAAATCAATGGAGCAGAGGAACGTTTCTACATCAATCAACACCAGCGGATCATCTTTCAATTTCCATTGTACTGGTACAGCTCTCCGGCAATGTTGAAGCATTGGCAGGATGTAGTGCTGGACGAAAGCATGATGGATATGTGGAAAGGAAAAGAGTTTGGTTTGGTCGTCTTGGCTGGGATACATGAAAGGGAGTTTCGAGCTGGCGGCAGGGAAAAGGTGACTATGGATGAATTATTACGTCCCTTTCAGATGATTGCGAATAAATTCAGCTGGAATTATTTGCCGGCTTTAAACATTCATCAATTTAATTATCACACTGAACATGAAAAAAAAGCATTGCTTGTCCGTTATCGACAATTATTGACATTGCCAAACGAATCTTTAAACGAGCGGACAAACTGGTTTATCCGCCAATTGGGAAAACTGTCCGAAGAAAAATCAGATCCTGTACAGAAGCAACGTTTCACACATCTTATTGACTTGCTTTATGACAATCAGGAAGAAATAGAAAATTTAAAAACAATGCGTGATGCACTGGATTAGAGGTTTGAATATATGGAACAAAATAACTGGTTTGAAGAAGAACTGAAAATATTGACATCAGAAGCGGCAAGTTATCAAGAAAAAGCTTTGATGCAAGAATTAGGAAAACTAATTACTGAGCAATATGCTCGTATCGAAATATTGCACGGAGAAATTGACGGTATCATGTGGAGTCCTGACAAGTGGAAAGCAAAATAAATCATCGAGTTAAAGGCAGAGGAGAAATTATCTCCTCTTTTTTTTTGTTGAAAAAACAAACGATTTTATTTTTTAGGCTTGCCTAAAAAATAATTGCGGTGTACAATTGAAAATAGAAAGAAGGGATAACATGATCGAAGTAAAGGATTTGAATGTGGCATATTTTGGAAACAATGTTTTTGATAATCTCAATGTTTCTATTCCGCTGCATCAATCAACAGGAATTATCGGTCCAAATGGTGCGGGGAAATCGACCCTGTTGAAAGCAATGCTGTCAGTCGTTGCAAAAAGTCATGGGGAAGTTTTGATTGATGGACAGTCCATTGAAAAGTTTCAAAAAAAAATCGCCTATGTTCCCCAACGCAGCGACGTTGATTTGACTTTTCCGATTACTGTCTATGAAACGGTGTTGACAGGTACCTTTCCTACTTTATCTTTTTTTAAACGACCGGGGGAAAAAGAAAAAAAGATAGCACTAGAGTGTTTAAAGAAACTATCCTTGGAAGATTTAGCCGGTCGTCAAATCGATGCTCTTTCCGGCGGACAGTTGCAAAGAGTTTTTATTGCGAGAGCGTTGGCCCAGCAGGGGGACTTTTTATTTTTGGATGAACCTTTTGCCGGAATCGACATGCTCAGCGAACGGTTGATCCATGAGGTGTTAGACGAGTTGGTTAAGAACGGTAAAACTATTTTGACGGTCCACCACGATTTGAACAAGGTAAAACATTATTTTGATTATCTGCTGATTGTAAATAAGAGAATCATCAGTGCGGGAGAAACGAAAAAAACATTTAATATTAACAATATTCAAAAAGCATACGGACAGCAGTTCGGAGATGTATTATTTGCAAAGGAGGGGAAACATGGAGTGGCTGTTTAGTGTGGCAGATTATTTTAATATGCCTGTAAGTATGTTGACGGCATTGTTGGCCTCAATTATTTTGGGAATCACATCCGGCATTCTTGGAAGTTTTATCGTGTTGAGAAGATTATCGCTGATGGGAGATGCCTTATCCCATGCTGTCTTGCCCGGAGTGGCAGTTTCCTATATGCTGGGTATCAATATGTTGTTCGGGGCCACTTTTTTTGGCTTGCTTGCGGCAGGGATGATAGAATTTATCACCAAAAAAAGTAAAATTAAAACAGATGCGTCCATCGGTATCATCCTGAGCAGTTTTTTTGCTCTTGGAGTTGTTTTGATTACAAAAGCTGAGAGCGGGACGGATTTGAATCATATTTTGTTTGGCAATATTTTAGCTGTGACACCCAATGAAATTTTACAATCTTTGGTCATTCTCGTGATTGTTCTGGTAATTGTCACAATTTTTTATAAAGGTTTTTTTGTGACTTCTTTTGACCCGGTAGTTGCCAAAACTTACGGAATGAATACAAATTTTTATCATTATCTGCTGATGTTTTTATTGACGATTTTTACGGTGTCTGCTTTGTCTCAAGTGGGTATCGTCTTAGTGGTAGCATTACTGGTCACTCCGGCAGCAACTGCCTACTTATGGTCCAAACATTTGAACCACATGATCGTCGGAGCTTCTTTGCTGGGAGTGATTAGTGGCATAGGAGGCGTTCTGCTGAGCTTTTATTATAATGTTCCTACCAGCGCGGCAATCGTGCTGATTGGCGCAGCGATTTTTGTTGTTTCCTTTGTGTTGTCACCTAAGAATGGCTTTTTCAAACAAGGAAAGAAGGTGATTGGATGAGAAAAAAATTAGTTATTTGTCTGTTGTCTTTCGCTAGTCTATTTATTTTGACTAGTTGCGCAGGGAAGCAGAATGAATCAAAAAATGCAGGGACTGAATCTGATCTACTGAATGTTGTCGCCAGCTATTCAGTGATTGCTGATATGGTGGAACAGGTAGGTGGAGACAAGGTTAGTGTGACCAGCATTGTTCCGCGAGGCACAGACCCCCATGGTTATGAGCCTACTCCGCAGGATACATTGGCCATCGAAAAAGCTGATGTGATTTTTTACAATGGCTTAAATTTAGAAACCGGCAAAGGCTGGTTTGATAAGTTGATTAAGAACGGGCGCAAAGAAGAGGTGAGCTTTCAAGTGTCCGAGGGTATTGCTCCGGAGTACTTGTCAGAAAAAGGTCAAGAGACTCAAGAAGATCCCCACGCTTGGCTATCGTTGAAAAATGGTATCCAGTACGTGGAAAATATCACAGCCTCTTTAATCAAAATAGATGAAAAAAATAAAGATACTTATCTCAGTAATAAGGAAGCCTATGTGGAGAAATTGGAAAAGCTTAATCAAACAGCTCATGAAAAATTGTCGGCAATACCTGAAAATAAAAAAGTATTGGTCACTAGTGAAGGAGCGTTTAAATATTTTGCAAAAGAATATGGATTAAAAGCGGAATACATTTGGGAAATCAACACCGATACCCAAGGTTCACCAGATCAGATTGGCAAAATCACAAAAATCGTTAAAGATAATGATATCCCTGCACTGTTTGTTGAGACAAGTGTGTCTCCAAAAACGATGGAAGCTGTCTCCCGTGAAACGGGCGTGGCAATATTTGAAACGATTTTTACCGACTCTTTGGCAAAAGAGGGCACCATGGGAGATAATTATATTGATATGATGACATGGAATATTGATAAGATTTCAGAAGGACTTTCCCAATAAGAACAGGAACAGCTTGGAGCTATTTTTCTTCAAGCTGTTTTGTTGTATTGATAAATTTTAAGGTGATATATATTTTTGTTGACAATTAGAGTAATAGTTGGTATTATTGGAAGGTCGAGAAATCAAGCAGAAGCTCCCGCTTCTCGCCTTAGTTGATAGTATCACTGGGCTAGATAAACTTCTTATGCAGACGATGAAAATTCTGTTTAAGGGCAATTTGCGGGTTCTTTGTGAAAAGAACTCTTTTTTTCTGCATTTTTTCTCTGAAAAATATAGAGAGGTGAATGACCATAGCAAAAGATATGATGGTAAACGACGGTATTCGTGCACGTGAGTTGCGACTTATTTCTCAAGACGGCGAACAGTTGGGTGTGAAAAGCAAAGCAGAAGCTCTTCGGATAGCAGAAGCTGCGAATCTGGATGTGGTGCTTGTTTCTCCTAATGCCAAACCGCCAGTAGCTCGTATTATGGACTACGGGAAATATCGTTATGAGCAGCAAAAGAAAGCTCGTGAGGCTCGCAAGAAGCAAAAAGTAATTAATGTTAAGGAAGTTAGACTCAGTCCGACCATAGAGGAAAATGATTTTAATACTAAATTGCGCCATGCACGGAAGTTTTTGGAAAGTGGAGACAAAGTGAAAGCATCTATCCGCTTCAGAGGTCGTGCCATTACGCATAAGCAAATTGGTCATGATGTCTTGTCACGCTTTGCAGAAGAAATCAAAGATATTGCTGATGTTGAAGTTAGACCTAAAATGGAAGGCAGAAGCATGTTTTTGATGTTAGCACCAAAAACAGAGAAGTAATGATTAGATTTTGAGGAGGAAATAAAATGCCAAAAATGAAAACTCACCGCGGACTTGCTAAACGTGTTAAACGTACAGGTGGTGGCGGATTAAAAAGATATCGTGCATTCACAAGTCACCGTTTCCATGGTAAAACTAAGAAACAACGCCGTCAATTGCGTAGACCAAGAATGGTATCTGCAGGTGATTTCAAACGTATTCGCCAACAATTGACTTACATGAAAAAATAATATGTAGAAGAAACGAAAACTTGAGGAGGAATTAAAAATGGCACGTGTTAAAGGTGGATCTGTAACCCGTCAACGTCGAAAAAAAGTGCTGAAGTTAGCTAAAGGCTACTACGGCTCTAAACATACATTATATAAAACAGCAAAAGAACAAGTGATGAAATCATACAGCTATGCGTATAGAGATCGTCGCCAGAAAAAACGTGATTTCCGTAAATTATGGATTGCACGTATCAATGCAGCTGCTCGTATGAACGGTATGAGCTACTCTAAATTAATGCATGGATTGAAAGTTGCGGGTATCGACATCAACCGCAAAATGTTGGCTGACCTAGCGGTAAATGATGCAACTGCATTTACTACACTTGTTGACCAAGCTAAAGCAGCAATTGCTGAATAAACGTTGATATATCTACAATGATGAAGGCTCCTCCCATTACCGGGAGGAGCTTTTTTTTGCTATTGGCTGTGTTTGTGATTGCTAGTTGTGAGTTTTCTTTTTTTATTTTTTACCTGTAATCTTAAAAAGCTCTGCAATATAGCGTATTTTTTTAAAATATCAAAGTCTTCTAAGGAGATAGGACTTTATGGTAGTTCCCATTATCGTCCAAAGCGGGAAAAATAAAGCAAATCCGACATTTTCGACACAGGCTGGCTCCTGCTGGGAAAATGTCGGATTTGTTGTCCAGTGCCGGCTACAGGAATCGAACCTGTGACCCCCTGATTACGAATCAGATGCTCTACCATCTGAGCTAAGTCGGCAAAATAAATCTGTCTATGATTATAACACTTTTTGGCTGAAAAGGAGAAATTTTTTGCAAAAAAATCCTCCGATGTTTGTCGGAGGAAAAGGAGATTTATTTACTTTGGAGGAGTAAATAATGAAAAAATGTTAGGGTTGTTTGATTGGTATGACCCTATCATAACTTTTGAATGTGAAAAAAGTATGAACCAACAACTATAAAATCGTGACAATCTAAAGAAAAAAATGTTCCGGTGTTCATATAGTGCGTTGCTTAGCTGACACATCGCCAAAAATCATACAAGAAAAATTAAAAAAAACGTCTGCTAAAGGTAGTTTTTTCTGCTTAGGACAAACAGATTAGGACTTAAGGTGGATACCTCTAAGATTTTTTTAACGTATACTAAGGAATATACCGACAGCTCAATATCACTTTTTGCTGACATGAGAAGGACGAATCATATTTCGAGGAGGGGTTAAATGGCGAAGACCGTTTTACAAGTTAAAAATTTATCTAAACAGGTAGGGAAGAAAAAAATCCTTCGCAGTATTAATTTTGAAGTGTTTCAAGGGGAGGTCTTTGGTCTCTTGGGCCCTAACGGTGCAGGGAAAACAACGATCATCCGTGCTATTGTAAGCTTGATCAGCAGAAGTTCTGGAAAAGTACTGATCAATGGAAAAGATGTCAGCGAAGATTTTAAAGGGACTATCAGCGAGATCGGAGCCATCATCGAAAATCCGGAATTTTACATGCACTTGTCAGGCTGGGAAAATTTACAGCAATTTGCCCGGATGAGCCGCAGAGATATTTCTGATGACTGGATCAAAGAAATCGTCACCCGTGTGAAACTATCCGAGGCGATTCATCAGAAAGTCAAAATTTATTCATTGGGTATGAGACAGCGTCTAGGGTTGGCTCAAGCGCTGCTTCATCAACCATCGATAATGATTTTAGATGAGCCTACCAATGGCTTGGATCCACAAGGGATGGCAGAGTTTCGCGAGATTATCCGGGAACTTTCCGCCCAAGGCACTTCGGTATTGATTTCCAGTCACTTGTTAAGTGAAGTGCAACAGATTACCGATCGTTTTGCCATTATTGATAAAGGGGAATTGACTCACATTGAGAAGATAAGTGAAGTGGAAGAAGAAGCTCATTCGAAATATGTCTTTAAAGTATCAGATGAAGCCGCTGCTGCTGCAGTTTTCCAGTCTTTCTCACTAGAATCAAAAAGTTTGGACAAAAATGGCATAGAAGTGGTTGTTGCAGAACAGCAGGTACCGCAAGTAATAGAAGCGCTGGTCGTCCATCATGTGGGAATTTATGCTGTCTTTGCCAAGACTGCTTCCCTTGAAGAACGTTTCCTTGAGCTGACGAATGGAGGGAAGAGACGATGATGGGATTGATAAAAAATGAATTGATCAAGTTGTTCAGCCGTAAGTCAAGCTGGGGCATGCAAATTGTTTTAGTTCTATGTATGTTTGCGATGGCCTTCATGTTTGCGAAAAGCAATGAGTCCTTGAAGAATTATTACAAACAGGCTGACGTCGTCGAATTCAAAGGTGGAATGACTGCATATAAGAAACCTGATGGTACTTTGATGACTGATGAAGAGTATTGGCGAGCAGAGGATATCGGCGATGGTGAAGTAGTGGAAGTGTCATTGACTTTAGCTGAAACAGTTGATTTACTGAGCAGAAGATTGAAAAATTATCAGGATAATCCTAAAGTAAATGAAAAAGAATTGTTAAAAGCAACGCAAAAGAAATTGGATTATTATCAAGTTTACTACGATCGCAGCATAGATCCTCCCAATCCGTATGAAGGAGAAACCAGCGCAATTTTCTTCAGTCTTTTCGGTCAAATTTATGTCTTGCCGACACTTTTTTCTGTTATCGTTGCTAGTATGATTATCGCTGCAGAATTTACTGGAGGGACGATAAAATTACTGCTGATACGCCCTTATACAAGGATGCAAATCCTCTGGTCAAAGTATTTCGTGACGATTATTTACAGCATCCTTTCTTCTATTGTTATGGCAGTTTCAGCGTTCCTATGTTCCTTTATTTTGCCGAGCCAATCACTGAATGTCCCTTTGTCTGTCACGACAGGGGCAAAAACAGCCTTGACTGTAGCGGGACAATTGTTTGCCAGTAATTTTCTTTTGATGCTTTTATACATCACGATAGCTTTTTTCTTCTCAGCAGTGATTCGCTCTCAAGCTCTGGCTGTGGGCGTGGGGATGGGGATTTTATTCTCAGGAAGTATCCTCGGTCAAGTCTTGCCGGCGATGATCGAGAAGTACGACTGGCTGAAATGGATTATTTTTAATCTGCTGGGATTGAACAATCAGGTGATTGATGCCAGTTACTATGCCGGTGGGAATTTAAGTATTCCGGCAACGGTAATCGGGATTATGGTTTACATTATCTTGATTCAAGCTGCAACACTTTTTCTATTTAATAAACGTGATGTCGCTTTGACCTAGTCTCTTATCACCTGTCGATAAAAATGATGATTGAAACGTCACGACCAGCTCAGTTTATGCTAAAAAATTACGGAAATTTTTATTAATAGACTGCTCCTAAAATATCGGAACAACATCTGATATCTTAGGAGCGTTTTTGTCAATATCGTCAATAAAATATTCTGAAAGCAGAAAATCTGTGGTGAAAACTATGAGTTTATTTATGGGCATCAGCATTCGTATAGCAGTTTGCCGGAGAAAACCAGCTCGCAATAAAAAGGATTGAATGACAGAAAGTTATCAGCTAGATAAAATATTGGAGCAGAAAATGTTTTATTATGCCATTATTTACTTTGTTTTTTGTTTTTTTTAGCGTTGAATATAACCTGTAAGATAGGCTTTCCACCGTTCAAAGCTAATTCGCGATACCCCCTATATATTGTGTTTCTTATTTAAAATAAGTGTATTTTAACGCAATATATAGTTGCATTTTCTTTGCGTGTACGATAGAATATTATGAGTGAAAGGGTGGTAGAGATGCTAAATATTGTACATAAAGATAATGAACTTCTAAAGATGCACAACATGCTTCATAAAATTAAAGTAGTGAAACGAGACGGTCGTTCAGTTGATTTTGATGATGAAAAAATTTATGAGGCTTTGCTTAAAGCTGATAAAAAAATCCATGGAGAGCTGCGTCCTTTTGTGGAGGAAAGAATCCGCGAAATCGTCATGCTGGTGGATCAGGAAATCGCTTCTCGTTTCCAAGTGGATATTAAAATTTATGAAATTCAAAATATTGTGGAGCAAACGTTGCTGGATCAAAGAGAGTACGATTTAGCAGAAGAGTACATCAATTATCGTACGGCTCGTGACTTTTCCAGACGAAAAGCAACGGATATCAATTTTACCATTGGCAAGTTGATTAATAAAGATCACACACTGGTGAATGAAAATGCCAATAAAGACAGCAACGTGTTTAACACGCAAAGAGATTTGACTGCAGGAATTGTCGGCAAGTCTATCGGTTTGCAAATGCTGCCATCTCACGTGGCAAATGCCCACCAAAAAGGCGACATTCATTACCATGATTTAGATTATCATCCGTATACACCGATGACGAATTGCTGCCTGATCGATTTTGAAGGCATGCTGAATAGCGGATTTAAAATTGGGAATGCAGATGTTGAACCGTCAAAATCCATCCAGACGGCAGCAGCTCAAATTTCTCAAATCATTGCTAACGTAGCATCAAGCCAATATGGCGGCTGTTCAGCTGACAGAATTGATGAACTGCTGGCGCCATTTGCTAAAAAGAATTACGACAAACATATGAATGATGCCAAGCAGTGGATCGAAGATGAAAGTAAACACGACGAATACGCTAAAGCTAAAACAGCTAAAGATATTTATGACTCCATGCAGAGTTTAGAATACGAAATCAATACATTGTTTACATCGAATGGTCAAACGCCATTTACTTCTCTAGGGTTTGGTTTAGGAACTGATTGGTTCGCTCGGGAAATTCAAAAATCGATTTTCAAGATTCGTATTCAAGGGTTGGGTAAAGAAAAACGCACAGCGATTTTCCCTAAATTAATCTTCACGATCAAGGATGGTTTGAATTTGAACCCCGGCGATCCTAACTACGACATTAAAGAACTAGCTTTGGAATGTGCTACGAAACGGATGTATCCGGATGTTTTAAACTACGATAAAATCGTTGAATTGACCGGAAGTTTTAAAGTACCGATGGGCTGCCGCTCTTTCTTGCAAGGCTGGAAAGATGACAGCGGACAAGATGTGACTTCAGGTCGGATGAATCTTGGGGTAGTTACTTTGAACTTGCCTAGAATCGCCTTGGAAGCTGCGGGCGACAAGAAAAAATTCTGGTCTGTGCTAGATGAAAGACTTGAAATTTTGCGCGATGCTTTATTGTATCGTATTGAGAGATGCCGTCAGGCTCAGCCGGAAAATGCACCAATCCTATATATGTACGGAGCTTTCGGCAAACGTTTAGGGAAAAATGATGATGTGAATGAGTTATTTAAAAATAAACGTGCGACGATTTCTATGGGCTATATCGGCTTGTATGAAGTGGCAGCAAGTTTTTATGGCGGGAATTGGGAAAATGATTCTGAAGCTAAAGAGTTCACATTGGACATCATGCGCTATTTGAAGCGTCATGCTGACGATTGGGGCAATGAGTATGGTTACCATTTCAGTGTTTACTGTACGCCAAGCGAAAGTTTGACAGACCGTTTCTGTCGGTTGGATACTGAAAAATTTGGTGTCATAGAAAACATCACGGACAAGGATTATTATACGAATAGTTTCCATTATGATGTGCGTAAAAATCCAACGCCATTTGAAAAAATTGATTTTGAGAAAGATTACCCGGAGTATTGTTCAGGGGGCTTCATCCATTACTGTGAATACCCTATGCTGCAACAAAACCCAAGAGCTTTAGAGGCAGTATGGGATTATGCTTACGACAAGGTCGGTTATCTGGGGACCAACACACCGATCGATCACTGTTATGAGTGTGATTATGAAGGTGACTTCACTCCGACAGAAAGAGGATTTGAGTGTCCAAATTGCGGCAACACAAATCCAAAAACCTGTGATGTGGTGAAAAGAACTTGCGGTTATTTAGGCAATCCACAAGCCAGACCAATGGTTCATGGAAGACACAAAGAAATTTCTTCCCGTGTCAAACATATGAAATAAGATAATTATTGTATAAAGATTTAAACAAGTTGGCGGAGGTGAGTCGATGAGAAATCCGCAGCCAAAAGAATGGGATTCCGCGGACTACAGCCAAGATTACTATGCCGATTACAAAGCTTTTAATTTTGTTGACGGGGAAGGCGTGCGATGCAGCCTTTATGTGAGCGGCTGTTTGTTCGCCTGCGAAGGTTGTTATAATAAGGCCATTCAAAGTTTTCGTTATGGTCAGTTATATACCAAAGAAGTTGAAGATCAAATCATTGCAGATTTGTCGCAAAATTATGTTCAAGGTATGACATTGCTTGGAGGGGAACCGTTTTTAAACACGAAAGTCTGTTTGTCATTAGTGCGGCGTATGCGCGACACATTCGGCGACAGCAAAGATATTTGGGCGTGGACAGGTTACACATTTGAAGAACTTTTACTGGAGACTGAGGATAAGTTGTCGTTGCTTCATGAAGTAGATATATTAGTGGACGGCCGTTTTGAGCTGGCCAAAAAAGATTTAAAGCTGCAATTCCGCGGCAGCAGTAACCAACGGATTATTGATGTGAAAAAGTCACTGGAAGAGCGACAAGTGGTCCTTTGGGAAAAGTGTGTGGATGCAGAAGATACCTATGAACAAATAAAAAAATCAGCATTGATTTAAAAAAACACTTGAAATCACAGAAAATCTGTAGATTTCAAGTGTTTTTAATTATTCCAAAATAATAACAACTTCAGAAGAATGGCTGATTTTATTTTTGGTCGTTTTCCAGTTAAAACTGAATTCCTTCACCTCATCAGGAGATGAAAGAGAATAGATTTGTGCGACCACACTGCCTTCAGCTGTTTCTCCGGCAGCGATATTACCGTCCCTGATAGCCGGATTGGCATTCACCGGATAGCTTTCGTCATCAATGGAAAATTTTAAAAGCGAGGGATAAATCTGAATATCAGTTTGACTTTCATTTTTAACTTTGAACGTCACATCAAGCAACCCATCGCCAAACAATCCCATCTCTTCCATGTTTTGCTTGGAAAGTGTTGCTAATGTTATATTTTTAATAGAGATATTCAGTCCGTTGGAAGAAAAAGACTCATCTACTGAAAAGTTTTTTGTGCTCTCGCCGTTATATTCTTCAAGTGTTTCTTTGTTAGCTGATAAAATGACAGACTGACTGTCGATTTCTGCAACTTTGGCAGAAGGTGCGGTTTTTTCAAGAACTGGATTATCCTCGGCTATTTTTGGATTGGCAGGCTCGATGACCGGTTGGGCAGGAGCGGAGACCATCACTCCTTTTAATATCACAGCCAAAATTATCAGAAGGATAGCAAAGCCGCTTAAAATCAATCGTGCTTTGAAAGATTTGAATTTAGACATTTCGTTCCCTCTTCTTTCAGAATACTTTGTATGTTATTGTAACATTTTATGAGCTGTCCGACATTAAAAAATTTTAAAGCAAAGATAATCTCTCTATCATCCAATCAGTGTTATACTGGTGATTGTAAGAAATGATTAGGGGGTAACAGCGATGGAAACAAATGAAGAAACGATGTTAAAGGAACTAACTACCGCCAGAGGAGTCCCGGGCAATGAGGAAGAGGTACGGGAAGTATTTAAAAAATATGCCGCACCTTATGCAGATAAGCTGATGTTTGACGGTTTAGGCGGAATCATGGCACGTCACACCGGTGATAAAGAAGGTCCGAAAGTCATGATTATGGGGCACATGGATGAAGTAGGATTTATGGTCACACAGATCACTGAAAAAGGGTTCTTGAAATTTCAAACTCTAGGCGGATGGTGGAGTCAAGTCATGCTGGCGCAACAAGTGGAAATTAAAACCGGTGCGGGAAAAATATTCCACGGTGTTATTGGTTGTAAACCGCCCCATGTCTTGACAGCAGAAGCTCGGAAAAAACCGTATGAAATCAGCGATATGTTTATCGATATAGGTGCAGCTGATGTCGAAGAAGTGAAAGAATGGGGTATTCGTCCTGGAGATATGGTCACACCTTATACAGAATACCGCCGCATGAACGGTACTAAATTTATGTTGGCAAAAGCATGGGATAATCGCATCGGTACGGCGGTTTCTTTAAAAGTATTAGAAAACTTAGCCAAAGAGGGACACTCGAACATTTTATTCGCAGGAAGCAATGTTCAAGAAGAAGTTGGCTTGCGCGGTTCACGGACTAGCACCTACTTGGCAAATCCGGATATTGCCATAGCTCTGGATACCGGTACGGCAGGAGATACTCCCGGGATGACAGCGAAGGAGTCAATGTCTGAGCTGGGGAAAGGTCCCCAAATTTTAATTTATGACGCTTCGATGATTCCTCACAAAAAATTGCGAGATTTCGTTATAGATGTCGCAGAAGAAATGGAAATTCCTTATCAGTTGGAAGTGATTGCGGGGGGCGGAACAGATGCTGGTACACAGCACATCACCCGTGATGGTATCCCAGCCATAGCAATCACTGTGGCAACAAGGTACTTGCATTCCCACACGTCTATCATACACGAGGACGATTATATCAATACGGTTGCATTAGTCACAGAAGTGGTCAAACGGCTGGACAGCAAAACCGTGAAAAAAATTCGTTCCTTCGAATAAATATGTTTTGGATTCTATTTGGAAGCGGGAGAGTTCTCTCGCTTCTTTTTGTACAGGTTTATACAAAATTGTATGTAAAAAAATAGGGAAAAGCAGACGCTTCTTTTTGCGTCTCGAAGGTGACAGGGGCGATAAATATTATATCTTACTGAACATATTTTTCAGGTTTAATTATTAGCCATCAAAGACAAAAAGAGGTAAAGTAAATAATGTGATGGGAGGAGATTGTCAATGGAAATCACTGTTCTTGGTTTTTGGGGTGCGTATCCATGGAATAAAGAAGGCACCTCCAGCTACTTACTGACATCGGCAAGTTTTTCGCTGTTGATTGATGCAGGAAGCGGAACATTTAACATGCTAAGGGAAACAATTGAACCTTTGAATTTGGATGCTGTGATTATTTCTCATTATCACCATGATCATATTGCTGATTTGGGCGTACTGCAATATTACCGCCAATTAAATCAGTCGGAGGGGCATTTTGAGTTGCCAATTTATGGTCATACAGAACATGAGTTTTATTTCAGTGCCCTAACCATGCCGAAAGTGAGTAAAGGCATTCCCTACTACGAGCATACACCGATTGATATCGGTCCTTTTACCGTTGAATTTTTGAGAACACGACATCCGGTGCCATGTTTTGCCATGAGGATTACGGAAAAATCAACCGGTAAAAATTTTGTCTACACCGCAGATTCCGGCTACTTGGAAATTTTTGCTGATTTCGTTAAAAGAACGGACCTGCTGATTGCCGACAGTTATTTTTTAAATGGCAAGGAGGACAATCCGGTACATTTTACGGCAAAGGAAGTGGGCGAGATGGCAAAAAACGGCAATATCCCCAAAGTGCTGTTAAGTCATCTGCAGCAAGAGGTTTATTTGTCCCTTTTAAAAAGGCAAGCAGAAGAAGCAGCGGGTCCAGGAGTCGATGTTTGTTTGGCAGAAGCGGGCTTGAAAATAATTTTATAAGAAATATGTGAAGAAATAGGAGAGATGATATGTTATTCGTACCAAATGAAAACAATGACCCAAGAATCAACCTAGCGATTGAACAGTATTTATTGCAGGAAAAACAGGCAGATGAACCGATTTTACTATTCTATATCAATGAGCCGTCGATTATCATCGGACGCAATCAAAATACAATTGAGGAAATCAATTTGGATTATGTTGAGCAGAATAATATCCATGTGGTTCGCCGTCTCAGCGGGGGCGGCGCAGTTTATCATGATTTCGGCAACTTGAACTTCAGTTTTATCATGCCTGATGACGGTTCTTCTTTCAGAAATTTTGAAAAGGTGACACGTCCGATTATTGAAGCACTGCATTCGATGGGCGTCACTGGGGCACAGTTGAAAGGCCGGAATGATTTAGTGATTGATGATAAGAAGTTTTCAGGAAACGCCATGTATGCCACAAATGGCCGGATGTTTGCTCATGGAACAATCATGTTTGACAGTGATGTCAATGAAGTCGTCAATGCGTTGAAAGTACGCAAGGATAAAATTGAGTCGAAAGGTATCAAGTCCATTCGCTCCCGTGTGACCAACATCAAACCATATTTGAATGACGAGTACCAGAATCTGTCTACAAAAGCTTTTCGTCAGGATATTTTGTTGAGAATTTTTGGCGTTGATTCAGAAGACCAAGTCAATACTTATCACTTAACAGAAGAAGACTGGGAAAAAATCAATGAGATTTCAAATAATTACTATCGCAACTGGGACTGGAACTTCGGGAAATCCCCTGAGTTTGATATTGTCAAACGTCAAAGATTTCCAATCGGCTCCATTGAGGTGCGCTTGAATGTTGCGGAAGGGAAAATCCATGAAGCCAGAATCTACGGTGATTTCTTTGGTCTTGGAGAAATTTCTGATGTTGAGGAGATGCTGATAGGCACTCAATACAATAAAGAAGCTCTAAAAGAATGGGTCGGAAAAGTGGATATTAAAAAATATTTCGGCAACATATCAGCTGAGGAACTGCTGGAACTTTTATATTAAGATTACATTTACGCAAAAACCTCCTGACGATTTTGTCGTCAGGAGGTTTTTTCATGTGATTAGTTTAAATCTTCACGGCTTTCAATCAGATGTGTGACGATACCGTATTCTTTTGCTTCATCGACAGACATCCAGAAGTTGCGGTCTGTATCTAGGGCAACTTTTTCATAAGACTGTCCTGTTGCATCAGCAATCAAACGATTGATACGTTCGCGCATTTTAACGATTTCTTTTGCTTCGATTTGGATTTCAGTACTTTGTCCCTGAACTCCGCCTGCTGGCTGGTGAATCATGTAACGGGTGTTTGGCAAGCTGTAGCGGTTTTCCGGTTTTGCTGCCAAATAAATCGTGATGCCGGCACTTGCCACCCAGCCGGTACCGATGATTTTAACTTCCGGTTTTACAAATTTAATCATATCATGAATGGTATCGCCAGCTTCCACATGACCGCCCTGACTATTTAGGAAAATCGTAATCGGCTCATCGCCGGCGGCTTCTAAAAGTAATAACTTAGTTGAAACATCCTTTGCCAAGTCCTGATCGATCCCGCCGCTGATAAAAATCGTACGAGACTTCAACAGTTTTTCTGCAAATAGATTGTCCATTTCTTTCATATCTTTTTCTGACATAGCTTGGTCCCTCCAATAATTCATTGTCTTTACTATAACACTTACTGATGAAATTTTTAATCAACATGCTTAACGTCGAGGTTTGCGTCCGAGACCGACAGCATTTTTCATTTTTTGCAAGGTCTTATTTGCAACGATTCTCGCTTTTTCTGCACCCTCATCAAGAATCTGATTTAATTCTTCAGAATTTAATATTTCGGCTTGACGTTTTTGAATCGGCTCAAGGACCGCTACGATTGCTTCGGCCAAATCATTTTTAAAGTCTCCGTATCCGCTGCCTTCATATTGAGCCACCAGCTCCGGAATCGTTTTGCCGGAAAAAGCGCCGTAAATTGTCAGCAAGTTGGAAATGCCTGGCTTATTTTCTACATCGTATTCGATGATGCCGCTGGAGTCAGTCACGGCAGAACGGATTTTTTTACGAATTACATCTGGGCCGTCCATCATGGAAATGTATGCTTTGGCATTTTTATCAGATTTGCTCATCTTCTTCGTAGGTTCTGTCAAACTCATGATACGCGCCCCTTGTTTGGGAATGTGTACCTCAGGTTTAACCAAGATGCTTTGATTTTTTTCAGCATAGCGATTATTAAAACGGTCAACGAAATCTCTGGTCAACTCCAAGTGCTGTTTTTGGTCTTCTCCTACAGGAACCAGATCAGTGTTGTATAAAATGATGTCTGCCACCATTAAAGGCGGATAAGTCAGCAAGCCGACCGGAACGCCGCTTTTTTCGTTGGTCTGGGATTTATCTTTGAATTGTGTCATTCTCTCCAATTCGCCGATATAAGTATTGCATTGAACAATCCAGGCAGCTTCCGCATGGGCTGAAACTTCAGACTGGATAAAAATTGCCGATTTTTTAGGGTCGATCCCGACTGCCAGATAGAGTGCAGCCAGTTTTAAAATTTGTTGTCGCAAGGCCAAGCGTTCTTGGGGCACTGTGATGGCGTGTTCATCAACAATACAAAAGTAGCAGTTGTAATCCTGCTGGAGTTGGGTAAATTGCTGAAGGGCGCCGATATAGTTCCCAATCGTAGGGATGCCGCTGGGCTGTATTCCGGAAAAAATTGTTTTCATCTAAAATGTTCCTTTCTGTCATTCCTAATCTCCATTATACTGGATTATTTCTAAAAAGAAAAATCAAAAAAAATTTCAGTTACCGGCTTTCTTAATGTTTATTAAGTGGGGGTTTTTATTAAAATTTCAATATAAATCACATTAAATTGCCGAATCAACTGGAATTTAGGGACTAATTACGGTATAATTACTATGTGATATGTTATATCCATATCACTGTTGGGAATGTCATGGAGATCACGAAAAGGAGTGATTTTATGTTAACACTTTACACATCTCCTAGTTGTACATCTTGTCGAAAAGCTCGTGCTTGGTTAGTAGAACAAGAAATTCCGTTTAAAGAACGTAACATTTTTTCGGAACCCCTGGATATTTCTGAACTGAAGGAAATTTTACGCATGACAGAAGATGGCACAGAAGAGATCATTTCGACTCGCTCGAAAGTTTTCCAAAAATTAGATATGGATTTGGATGACTTGCCTCTTGATGAGTTGCTGAAACTTGTGCAAAAAAACCCGGGACTGTTACGACGACCGATTATGATTGATGAAAAACGACTTCAAGTTGGTTTCAATGAAGATGAAATTAGAAGGTTCTTACCGAGAGAGGTACGTGCTTTAGAATTGCGTCATGCACAATTAATGGCAGGACTTTAGGAATGACGAACCTCGTCTTTAGGACGAGGTTTTTTTTCTTTACTTTTAGATGAATTAAGCTACAATGTGTTTAATGAGCAGATTTGTAGTATAATTAGGTTAGAAGAGAGGTGTAGTCAAATGGAAATGGAACGCATCAATGAGAATACAATCAGGGTGTTGATAGAAAATGCTGATTTGGAAGAGCGCGGGATCACTTTTTTGGATCTGTTGGGAAACCATAAACAAATAGAGAACTTTTTTTACAGTATTCTGGAAGAGGTCGATATTGATGAACAGTTTCAGGAGACCGATGCCGTGACGTTTCAAGTCTTGCCTAACCGGAATGGATTGGAACTGTTTATTAGTAAAAATGCTCTTATGGGTGACAACGGCGAGACAGCAGACATGCCTGATATTGTCGATCAAGAATCTCTTAGCGAATTCGTGAGAAGACAAATGGTCGAAGGGACACCTGTGGAACAAGTGCCTAGAGAAGACGAACTGATTAATCAGCTAGACTCACCGACAATTGATTATGTAGTTGTTTTTGAAGACTTCGAGGATTTAATTGAATTGGCTAAGATGAGCAAGTTTAATAATATGCAGACACATCTTTATAGAATGGACGGCGTCTACTTTTTACATAGTGTTTTCTTCTTGGAAGAAACGTCAGAAAATCAAGTGAAAGAAGATATTGCCCAAGTGCTTGAATATAGTCATTTGAGTAAGGTCACACCGGAGATACTGGCAGAGCATGGGGATTTGATCATGGATCGGAATGCTTTGGAGCAAGTGAAGTTCTACTTTTAATCAAACGAGTCAACAAACGACCGTCCAATTTATTTGGACGGATTTTTTTAATCAAGGAGCTAATCGATGAATTATTCTACAGTCTTAATGGATTTGGACAATACAATATTGAGTTTTGATCAGGCGGAAGAATATGCGCTGAAAAAAATATTTGAAGAAGAAAATGTTCCGTGGCAGCAGGAACTTTTCCAACATTACCATGAAAAAAACAAAGAACTTTGGGAAGGATTGGAAAAAGGGATTTATCAGCGTGAGCACGTCTTGTCAGAACGCTTTGTTTATATTTTTCAACTGTGCGGAAAAAAAGTGGACGGTCATGAGATGGATCAAAGATTCAGGCATCATTTATCAGAAAAGATATTCTTTATGCCCAAGGCGCTGAAAACTTTAGACAGATTGAAAGAAAAAAAGATTCATCTTCATATGGTGACTAATGGCGTGGCGGTGACACAATACCGGAGAATCAAAAAAGCCAAGATAGGACATTATTTCAATCAGTTGTTTATTTCTGAAGAAGTGGGCTATCAAAAGCCGGCAAAAGAATTTTTTCAACATGTGTTTGACCGCATCGAAGAAAAAGATACGTCTAAAGTTCTGATGATGGGGGACTCACTGTCTGCTGATATCAAAGGAGGCAATCAGGCGGGGATCGACACATGCTGGTATACAGAAAAGCAGGCAGAGGGCAACCATGAGATTACGCCTACGTATCATATTACCCGTCTGGACGATGTGTTGACCATTGTGTGAACAAGGAGCCAATAAACTTTACAGGTGAGCAAGATGGAATACCCTAAAAAATTAGTAGATGAAGTTTTAGAAAGGTCCCAAGGCATGGCTCTGACGGGATTTTTATCTGGTCGCGGTTCGACTCATGCTAAAGTGATGCTGGTGGGCGAAGCACCCGGAAAAGTTGAGGTACAAACAAAAATTCCTTTTACCGGCCGTTCGGGGAAAAAATTGGATAGCTGGCTCCAATCAGCCGGATTGAAAAGAGATGATATTTATATCACCAGTGCTGTTAGAAGCCGTCCCTATAAAATCCTGATGTCAATGGATAAAAAGACGGGTACTTTAAAAGAAACCCGTCCTAATCGTGCTCCGACCCAACAAGAGGTATTGGCCCATGCACCGCTGCTGGATTATGAAATACAGTCTATCCGGCCTAAAATTCTTGTACCTATGGGCAACATCGGACTGAAGAGGCTTCTGGGAGGAAAGTACAAGATTACTGATGTCCGCGGAGAAATTATGGAAAGCAAAATTTTGCAGTTAAATCAGGAGAAAACAGGCTATGAATATAGTGAAGCAACATTTCTGATTTTCCCTTTGTTTCATCCTGCTGCTGTTTTTTATAATTCGACTTTAGAAAGTACGCTCGAACAGGACTGGCAAAAACTTGGCTGCCTAGTCAAAAAAATGTGAGAAAGGCTCATCATGTGATGACGGACTGGTTCACAATTAAACTAATTACGGAAAAGAGGTTGTTACTGTGAGCCTGAAAGAGCAGCTCAATAATTATGTCCCTTTCAATGAGCAGGAAGCGGGAGATAAACGTTTAATCATATCCTGCCTTGAACGATACCCTAATATTTTTTTAAGGGAAAATCTGCTGGCACATATGACCGCTTCTGCTTGGGTAGTCAATCAAAACAGAGACAAAGTTTTGATGGCCTACCATAATCTCTATGATTCATGGTCATGGCTGGGGGGACATGCAGACGGGGAAGAAAATCTGTTGAAAGTTGCCCTGCGGGAAGTCAGTGAAGAGAGCGGACTTCAACAAAATCAACCAGTATCTGAAGATATTTTTTCTCTTGAAGTATTGACAGTGGACGGCCATATGAAACATGGAAACTATGTGTCTTCCCACTTGCATTTGAATCTGACTTATTTGATAGAGGCAGATGAAAAGGCATCTTTGTTTGTTAAACCGGATGAAAATAGCGGAGTGAAATGGTTTGCTCTAGATGATGCGGTTGCTGCTTCAACGGAGTGGTGGTTTCGAGAAAATGTTTATAAAAAGCTGAATGAAAAGTTAAAAAAATCATAAAAAATTTAAATCTGTTTCAGTGCATTGGCATATTCTTCTTTAATAGCTTTGAGTAAAAAAATAGCCCCTTTGGTTGAATTCAAGTGAATGAACACAACCAAAGGTGCTGTTTATTTAATTTGTTTTGTTATATGATACCTTGTTGCATCAAAACTAATAGGATAATTTTCCCCTGTTTTCATTTTAATAGTACGATATAAATTATCTTAAAAATTACATCCCTGCAAATTCTGCCCCACGTATGACGGTGAATTTTTCAGCAGAAATACCGGTCTCTTCAACAATCATTTCCTCAAATTTTTCTTTCGGTAAAGCACACCAGATTCTGTAACCTGTGTCACCGTAGGGAACCCAGTCTCCTAAAACCTTTAATTTTTCATATTTTTTGATATCCGGACGCTGGACATCAAAAAACACCAAATAATCAACATCAAGTTTTTCATCTGCTTTAGGTGTCCTAAAAAAACCAAGAAAATCTTTTACCGCCATTTTTATTACCCTCCCTATTTTAATTCAACCCTGATTTACCAAATTATTCATGCCAGTTTCGGTTAACATTCCCTTTGCACCATCTTATTTCTTCTATGTATATCATCAATAGCAGCAGGTAAAATCAACGAGCTGATGAAATTCGCAACAGACTCTTTAATCTGGTGGACGAGACTGCAAACAATGGTTATTTACTTGCCTCTTACAGAGACTTATTGTCAAAGTATCGGAGAAATACTATACGAACATTATAGCATGCCAGCTGCCTTCTTGTATAATAACGATATATGTTAGTGAGAAGACTGACGCAAATGTTTTTTTATAAACAACTAGAAAAATTAATACTTATTTGCTGGTTTACGCTGAAATTTTAAAAGGGATTTATCTTAACTTCATAGATATCACAAAAAACAAAATTAGTGATTTTTTTGACTGGCGGGAAATAAAAAATCGGAGCAGAATCTTCTGCTCCGAAAAAAGGTTAACGTTTAGGATGTACTGCTTTTTTTGTTGGATTATTTAATACCAATCAAGTAATCATCATCGGACATAGCTTCAACGGTTCCCAGAAGGTAACCATTTCCCACTTGAGAGAAAAAGTCGTGGTTGCTTGTACCGGTAGAGATACCGTTCATCACAATCGGGTTCACGTCATTTGCAGTATCTGGAAACAGAGGGTCGAATCCTAAGTTCATCAGCGCTTTATTCGCATTATAGCGCAGGAAGACCTTCACTTCCTCCGTCCATCCCAGCTCATCGTACAATAACTCTGTGTAGTGTTCCTCATTCTCATAGAGGTCATACATCAAATTGTAAACCCAGTCTTCCATTGCTTGCTGTTCTTCCTCAGAAAGTTCATTATAGCCCAACTGGAATTTGTAACCGATGTAGGTGCCGTGGACAGACTCATCACGGATAATCAGCTTGATGATTTCTGCCACGTTTGCCAGTTTGTTATTTCCCAAATAATATAGCGGGGTGTAAAAACCGGAATAGAACAAAAATGTTTCCAATAAAACACTGGCTACTTTTTTCTCCAATGCTGTGCCGTTTAAGTAAATCTCATTGATGATTTTAGCTTTCTTTTGCAAAAATTCATTGGTGTTGGTCCATTCGAAAATATCATCAATCTCAGCTTTTGTGTTTAGCGTGCTGAAGATAGAAGAATAACTTTTCGCATGGACAGATTCCATAAATTGGATATTATTCAGTACTGCTTCTTCATGGGGGGTTCGGCAGTCGCGTCGGATTGCTTCTATCCCACTTTCAGATTGTACAGTGTCCAGCAAGGTCAATCCGCCAAAAACATAACCCACCGTTGTTTTTTCCAACTCGGAAAGTGTGCGCCAGTCATCTAAATCATTAGACAGGGGAATACGGGTATCCAGCCAAAATTGTTCTGTCAGCTTTTCCCAAGTGGATTTATCGATCATATCTTCAACAGCGTTCCAGTTTATCGCTTCATAATAGGTTTTATTCGTGCTCACTTTGTTTCAAGCTCCCTTCTTAAATAACACAGCTTTCACATTGATTGCTGCCGATTTCCTCTTCATCTTCTGTAAACGTCCGCACGTAATAAATAGATTTTATCCCTTGATTGAAGGCATAATGACGCAATATGGTCAAATCACGTGTGGTTTGTTTGCTGGTCTCTGTTTTCCACTCGTATAAACCTTCTGGAATCTCAGAGCGCATGAAGAGAGTTAAGCTCATGCCTTGATCCACATGCTTTTGTGCAGCTGCATAAACATCTATCACTTGACGCATATCCATGTCATACGCAGAGGTGTAGTAAGGCAGTGTTTCATTACTTAAATTCGGAGCTGGGTAATAGATTTTTCCGATTTTCTTTTCTTGACGTTCCTCAATCAGCCGAGTGATCGGATGGATACTTGCACTGGTGTCATTGATATAGGAAATCGAGCCATTTGGCGCAACCGCCAATCGGTTTTGATGGTATAGACCGTCTGCCTGGATGTTATCGCGCAAGGCGGACCAATCTTCCGCAGAGGGAATGAAAATGCCCTTAAAAATTTCTTTGATTTTCTCAGAATGAGGTGTTACTGGCTGGTCAATGTAACGGTCGAAATAAGTGCCGTCTGCATAAGCAGAATTTTCAAAATTACTGAAACTAACTCCCCGTTCTTTCGCAATCAGATTGCTTTCTACCAATGTCCAATAATTCAGCAAACTGAAATAGACGTCTGTAAATTCGATGGACTCCGCTGAACCGTAAGCCATTTGATGTTTAGCGAAAAATGTGTGCAGACCCATGGCACCCAAACCAATCGTATGGTTTAATGAGTTGCCGTTTTGGATAGAAGGCACCACATCAATCTCAGATGAGTCTGTGATATAGGTCAAAGCTCGCGTCATGGCACGGACAGATTCGCCGAAATCAGGACTGGTCATCAAGTTGGGAATATTCGTTGAACCTAAATTACAACTGATATCTGTGCCGAGGACTTCATACTCTTGTCGGTCGTTGATAACAGAAGGCGTTTGGACTTGAAGAATTTCCGAGCACAAATTACTCATGATAATCTTGCCGTCGATCGGGTTCTGCCGGTTAGCTTCATCAATGTTGATGATATATGGATAGCCTGATTCTTGCTGCAACTTGCTGATTTCATTTTCTAAATCACGGGCACGAATCTTAGTTTTGCGAATCTTTGGATTGGCTACTAGTTCGTCATACTTTTCGGTGATATCAAGATAGGAGAAGGGCATGCCGTATTCTCTTTCCACACTGTAAGGGCTGAACAGGTACATGTCCTCGTTGTTGCGTGCCAGTTCATAAAATTTGTCCGGAATCGTCAAACCTAAGGAAAGAGTCTTCACGCGGATTTTTTCATCGGCATTTTCTTTCTTGGTGGACAGGAACATTTCGATATCGGGATGGAATACGTCAAGATACACTACTCCTGCACCTTGGCGTTGTCCCAGCTGATTGCTGTAACTAAAGCTGTCTTCAAACAGTTTCATTACAGGAACGACACCGCTGGCTGCGCCTTCGTAGCCTTTGATTGGTGCACCGGCTTCACGCAAGTTGGATAAAGAAATTCCCACGCCTCCTCCGATTCGGGAAAGCTGCAAAGCACTATTGATGGAGCGTCCGATACTGTTCATATCATCAGTCACTTGCAAAAGGAAACAAGAAACTAATTCTCCCCGGCGTTTGCGGCCGGCATTTAGGAAAGAGGGAGTGGCAGGCTGATAACGTTGGTTAATCATTTCCTCCGCCAGTTTCATGGCTAATTTTTCATCTCCGTCAGCAAAGTATAAAGCATTGAATGCCACACGGTCTTCGAAACTTTCCAGATAAAGAGTTCCTTCATTGTTCTTTAATGCGTATTGGGAATAAAATTTATAAGCAGCCATGAAGGATTTGAAAGTAAATTTTTGGCCCTTCAAATATTCAAACAAAGATGAAATAAATGTCATGGAATATTTCTGGATAAAGGCTTCTTCAAGGTAATCCTGTTCAATCAGATAATTGATTTTTTCCTCCACTGTGGGGAACGTCATTGTGTTTGGTTCCACATTTTCCTTAAAAAAGGCATTTAAAGCTTCTTTGTCTTTATGCAGAGGGATTTGCCCGTCGACGGGACGATTAATCTCATTATTCAATTTAAAATAAGACACATCATTTAACTCTTTCAGACTCAATGTTATTCACTACTTTCCTAAAATTTTCCACATCTTCTTTCGTACCATTAAATTCGAATTCGAAAAGCAACGGAATATTGTAATCCCGGGCGATATGTTTAGCGGTAAAAATAAAAAGGTCAGCAAAATTGCGATTGCCTCCGCCAGCCACTCCCAAAAGATTTTCCCGATTGGTTTCGTACTCAATAAAATCGTTCACTACCTCTGTTACGTCAGCATCATAAGTAGGAACGACTAAAATGTAAGGTTCATTTAATTCATAAAAAGGGTTTCCTGAATTTATTTCGTAAGCAGGAAGTCCCAGCTTTTTAACAAAACGTCTGGTTTGTCCTGTTAAGGAAAAGTATACGATTTTCATATTAGACTGCCAGCGTACGCAATTTATCCGGACGGAAACCTACGATTGTGCCTAAGCTTTCAGTAGTTAAGACAGGGACCGTACGGTGACCTTGTTCCTTCAACCAGTCAATGTATTGCGGTTGGGCATCTATATTGATCTCATTATAGGAAAGATGTTTGTCATTCAAGAATCTTTTTGTCATCTTGCATTGGGGACAATTATTTTTTGTATAAAGAGTAATTTTGTTCATTGCTGCTTACCTCCAAAAACTTTTTGATAATTAATAGTATACTGTCTATAGAAAAAAAGTCAACTCAAACACACCATATATTGTGTTTAATTTATTTTAAAACACAAGTATTGGTGTTTTATTCACAATGTGGATAAAAGGTGTAGTCTATGAGGTTGAGTGTTTTCACAATGATATTTTCATGAAAACAAGTCAGTTATCAACAGATTTTTGGGGATAATAAGAGGGTGAAAATTAAAAATATGAGAGAAAATTTAGTTGGTAAAAGAAGGAGAATGATTTGCAAAAATAAAAAAAGCAGGTCTGTCACATCTTTTTGATGTGCGACCTGCTTTTGAAAAATAATCTTGTTTTAAAATACAATTACAGGAGTTCCAACGCCAACCATTGAATAAAATTGAGGCATCACTCCGGGCGGTGTATTGATACAACCGTGGGATCCGATCGATTGCCATAATTGTCCGCCGTAAGCCGGCTGCCACGGGGAATCGTGGATACCAACACCGGTCCAGTCAATCGGCATCCAGTAGCTGACAGGTTCAGCGTATTTGCTTCCGTCATCATTGGTGCCTCTCAACGTTTCGTTCTGAGATTTGTTCCAGACATAAAAGACACCTGTCGGAGTAGGGGTTGAAGGTTTTCCAGTGACAATGTCAGTTTCCAGTTTCAGAGCGCCTGCTTCATAATAGTACATGTGCTGATTTTGCAAATCTATTTCAACATAAGTATTGCCAATCAATGCCGATCCCGGTGAAGCACTTCCTTGATAGGCTGGAGAACGTTCTACGCCGTCTCCTGCCAGAAAATCTTCTTTTAAGGCTTCTGTCTCCTGATCGGTGGAAATCGTCCAGCTGTATGTACCGGCCGGGACAGAAACTTGTCCTCTGCGGGTACTATTGAAAGCAGAAGCATTAGTACTGGTGTTATATTGGTTGCCTAGTTCAGCCACAAAATTGCGCATATTCTCATCATTAAGTCCGATGTCTTGGGTTTCGCTGTCATAATTGATCCAAGAGGCGACTGTATTTATCGGCACTTCGATTCTTTGACCGTTGATGACATAGGCAACGCTTTGATGGGCTATTTTTTGCACAGCTTCTAAATTGCTTTTCAATTCAGCGTTATCGCTCTTGACTGTCGGCACTTTCGTATAATTTTCCAACTCAAGGGTTGGTTTCCCTTGACGAAGTATTTTTTCAAAGTCTGTGATTACTTTATTCACATCAAAAGCATTCCCTTGAACTTCAGGAACGATTTCGAAGCCGTTGTCAGTTTTCTCGATCGAAGCATTCTTGGTCGGTGTACGTTCATTATTGAAAGCTTCCAGTTCCTGTGTCAGACTATCAATAGTTACTTTCAAAGCCTCATCATCAATCGCAGTACTTTCCAAAGTGCTTTTTTTATTTGAAAAAGTTGCTAAAAACCAAGTCCCGCGGGATTGTTTTTTCAGTAGATTTTTTAGCTCTTTCAGATAATTGTACTGCACGCCTGCTTCTTTAGTTGAGATTTCCTTCCAGACGGCACCATTGTCTGTAATCACAACCTGATTTTGCTCTGCTTTTTCCACTAATTTAGCATTTGCTTGTTCAGCGGTCATATCACTGATATTTATGCCATTGGCAACTGTTTTTGGCAAGAAATGACTTTTGTAAAAAGAATATTGTTTAATATAAACAAATGCGAGTATCGCAATCAAAAGACCGGCGACAGCCAGCAAAATGGTTTTCTTATTCATTTTGTCCCCCGTTTAATAAAATTTAAGCATATTGTAACATAATTGAAATAAAAGTGAATCCTTTACGCTTAAAAAAAGCAATATATAATCTTTTTTAATATTTTTTCCCATAATCTATGTTATACTAACAGATAGGACTGGGCAATGCAAGTTGCTCGGCTATTTTGTGTTGTTTAACTTGTTTTTTAAATGAACGGAAGACGAAAGGGAAATAAATGAAATTAATCGTAGGCTTGGGCAATCCGGGCAGAAAATATATGGCAACAAAACATAATATCGGCTTTATCACCGTAGACGAATTATCATTTCGCGAAAATACCACATGGAAAAAACACCAGTTTGAAGCAGAAATCTCAGAGTTTTTTTCTGCTGGAGAGAAGATATTGCTGGTCAAACCTCAAACTTTTATGAATTTAACGGGTCGTTCAGTTCGTCCGTTGATGGATTACTATCAAGTGCCCTTAGAAGATGTGTTAGTAATTTATGATGACATGGACTTGCCAGTCGGAAAAATCCGGCTGCGACAAAAAGGCGGTGCGGGAGGTCATAACGGGATTAAAAGTCTGATCCAGCATTTTGGGACTCAAAATTTCAATCGAATCCGTGTTGGTATAGACCGCCCTTTTCCGGGGCAAGATGTGGTAAGTCACGTGTTGAGCCCTTTTCCAAAAGAAGCTCACGAAGAAATGCTTCTTTCAGTAAAGACAGCGGCAGACGCCTGTGAAGACTGGATAAAAGAAAATGATTTTGTTAAAACGATGAGCCGCTTTAACGGAAAGATTTAGGTGAAGATAATGGTTTTTGTGGAGAAAATGTTACAAACAGAAAAAATTCAATCATGGATAAAGGGAACAGAAAACAATTCTCATCAGTTGGTGGTGGGATTGACGAATTCAGCGAAAATGTTGGCGATGGCAAGTTTATATCATTCAAAAGGCAACAAGTTGGTCATCGTCGTCCCGAATTTGTATCAAATGAACCATTTGCTTGAAGATTTGCGCAATGTGGTACCAGATGAGGAAATTTTCAGCTTTCCTGTTGACGAAGCAACATCGGTGGAAATGAGTTTTTCTTCCCCGGAAGCCATGGCAGATAAGATTGCGGCGTTGTCTTTTTTGGCAAGCAATCGTACAGGTATCTTGCTGGTTCCGACAGCAGGCTATCGTAAATATTTGCCGGCACCTGAAACTTGGCGGTCCTATGAAAAGGAAATTGCAATCGGCAGTATTATAAATATTGAGAGTTTTCTAAGTGATTTAGTATTGATGGGTTATAAGAGAGAAACGATGATCGGCAAACCGGGTGAATTCAGTGTCCGCGGGGGCATCATCGATGTCTATCCTCTGACCAGCGAGTACCCTTACCGTATTGATTTGTTTGATGACGAAGTAGATTCTCTAAGAACTTTTGATGTGGAAACACAGCGTTCCATCCAAAATATTGAGTCTTTTATTTTGACACCTGCTACAGACATCCTGCCTTCTAAAGAAGATTTGGTACAAGGAGCTCTTAAATTAAGGCAGGCATTGTCCTCTTACGTGGGCGGTATCAAGGATGAAACGGACCGGGAGCTGATAGAAACTTACTTTCACCAGCTGGCAGACGAATGGGAGCAGGGAAATCCCACCGAAGAGGTACGTTATTATTTGGATTTAGTCTACCAAGAAAAACTTGGTATCCAATCCTATCTGACAGAACAAGACGTCATCATTATAGATGATTACGCCCGAGTTCTTGAAGTGGAAAGAGAACTGCTGCTGGAAGAAGCCGAGTGGGTCACATTGAAGCTGCAAGAACTGCGAATGGTTCCGGAGCAAAAATTTGGGCGGGATATCCGTACCATCGTTAAGGAAACACCTTTGTCTCAATCCTTTTTTTCTCTTTTTCAAAAGGGGATGGGAAATTTAAAGTTTCAAAAAATATATCATTTTCAATGCCGCTCGATGCAGCAATTTTTCGGGCAGATACCTTTGCTGAAAGAAGAAATCGCCAGCTGGCATAAAAAGAAAGAAACTGTTGTTTTGCTGGTTTCTGATGAAGAAAAAGGCCGTAAAATGTCCGAGATGCTGGAAGATTATCACGTGGCGGTAGTGAGCCAGTATGAAGGCGAATTATTAGCAGGGAAAACCCAGATCCGTTTAGGAACATTGCAGAACGGTTTTGAACTGGTTGAAGAAAAACTGGTCGTAGTGACTGAAAAAGAGCTGCTGCAAACCACCAAACGAAAACGTGCCAGAACTCAGACCCTTTCCAATGCGGAGCGGTTAAAAAGTTATAATGAGTTGAAACCCGGAGACTATGTCGTCCACGTCAATCATGGGATCGGCAAGTACATTGGTATGGAAACCTTGGAGATGGATGGTGTGCATCAAGACTACATGACCATCCTTTACCAGAATAATGACAAATTATTTATTCCGGTGACGCAACTAAATTTGATTCAAAAATATGTTGCATCCGAATCAAAAACCCCTAGAATCAATAAGCTTGGCGGCAGTGAGTGGACTAAGACGAAAAAAAGGGTCTCAGGGAAGATAGAAGACATCGCTGACGATTTGATTCAGCTGTATGCTGCCCGCGAGGCGGAAAAAGGTTACGCTTTTTCTCCTGATGACAGTTATCAAAAAGAATTTGAAGATGCCTTTCCTTATTCGGAAACGGAAGATCAGTTGCGTAGCGTACAAGAAATCAAACGGGACATGGAAAAAGAAAAACCCATGGATCGTCTTTTAGTAGGTGATGCAGGTTACGGGAAGACGGAAGTTGCTCTCAGAGCAGCTTTCAAGGCAATCAAAGACAGCAAACAAGTAGCTTTTTTGGTGCCGACGACAGTGCTGGCTCAACAGCATTACGAGACTATGCTAGACCGTTTTCGCGAGTATCCTGTTTCTGTGGATTTGTTGAGTCGTTTCAGGACGAAAAAACAACAAACTGAAACATTGGAAGCCATTCGCAAAGGTCAAGTGGACTTGGTAGTCGGCACACACCGTATTTTGTCTCAGGATGTGGTTTTTCAAGATTTGGGACTGCTGATTATCGATGAAGAGCAGCGGTTTGGTGTGAAACATAAAGAACGTTTAAAACAGCTACGTAAAGATGTGGATGTTTTGACTTTGACAGCGACCCCCATTCCGCGGACGCTGCACATGTCTATGCTGGGTGTCCGTGATTTATCTGTCATCGAGACGCCGCCTTCTAACAGGTATCCTGTTCAAACTTATGTGATGGAGGAGAATGCCGGAGCGATTCGTGACGGTATCGAACGGGAAATTGCCCGCGGGGGACAAGTTTTTTACTTGCATAACCGGGTGGATACCATCGACCAAAAAGTGATGGAGCTGCAAGATTTGGTGCCAAATGCCAGAATGGCTTTCGCTCACGGGCAAATGTCTGAAATTCAGCTGGAAAATGTACTGATGGATTTCATCAGCGGTGCCTACGATGTCTTGGTGACCACGACGATTATAGAAACTGGTGTGGACATCCCCAATGTCAATACGTTGTTTGTTGAAAATGCGGACCACATGGGATTGTCACAACTTTATCAGCTGCGGGGAAGAGTCGGGCGGAGCAACCGGGTGGCTTACGCTTATTTCATGTATGCTCCTCAGAAGATTTTGAGTGAGGTAAGTGAAAAAAGATTGCAGGCCATCAAAGATTTTACTGAGTTAGGTTCCGGTTTTAAAATCGCCATGCGGGACTTGTCAATCAGAGGTGCCGGAAATCTTCTCGGTGCGCAACAGCACGGCTTTATCGATTCAGTTGGATTTGATATGTATTCTCAAATGTTGTCAGAAGCTGTCGCCCGAAAACAGGGGAAAGAACCATCAGAGTTCAAAACTTCTGTTGAAATTGATTTTGGCATTGACGCGTATTTGCCGACAGACTATATACAGGACGAACGTCAGAAAATAGAAATCTACAAACGTGTGCGCCAGTTGGAAAATCGCGAAATGTACGATGAGCTGGAAGGGGATTTGCTGGACCGTTTTGGTGAATTCCCGCAAGAAGTTGCGTATCTGCTGGAAGTCGGCCGTTTGAAGATGAATGGAGATCGTGCGTTGCTTGAATCTATCCGCCGGGATAACAGGCAAGTAAAACTGCTTTTAAGTAAAGCGGGGACCAAGGCATATTCAATTGAGCAACTATTCAAAGCATTAAGTGCCACCCATTTGAAATCTGATATGGGGTTAGAAGATGGAAAGATGGCAATCACATTGATGATTCCGAAAAATATGCCGGTGGAGCAGATTCTCCATGAGGTAGGAAACTTTGTAGAAGCCATACGGGAGCAGAGAGTAAGGGAACAATTAAGTGCTTGAGCAGATGGGGTGTTCAAATGTCGAAAAATAATCATCAAATGTTGATACGAGGGACTTATTTTTTGGCAGCTACTTCTCTAATCGTAAAAATACTCAGTGCTGTTTATCGTGTCCCGTTCCAAAACATCGTGGGGGACGAAGGATTTTACATCTTTCAGCAAGTCTACCCTATATATGGGATTGCCTTGACATTATCTTTGAACGGTTTGCCCATGTTTATATCAAAGGTGATTGCCGAGCAGCAGACTTACGAAAAAAAACAGGCGGTTTTACATCGGGTTCAGCAGTATGTTCTGTTGTTGTCAGTGCTGCTGTTCACCGTATTTTTCTTTGGTTCAAGTTTACTGGCTTATTTGATGGGAGATTCGCAACTGGCTCCCTTGATTAAAGTTTCCGCAGTTTTATTTTTATTTGTTCCGCCTCTTGCGGTCTACCGCGGTTTTTTTCAAGGGGAATTGAAGCTGGAACCCACAGCTTTTTCTCAGCTTTTAGAGCAAGTAGTTCGTGTTGCAATCATTATTCTTTCTGCCGTCTTATTTCAAAAGGGACTGCTGGGAATTTATCAGACAGGTGTGCTGGCCTCTTCTGGTGCTTTATTTGGTGCAGGTGCAGCCGTGATTATTTTATTTTTCTACGGAAAATCCACAGGGATTCATGACTGGCTTTCTTCAAGGAGTGAGAAAAAAAGGCTGCCTGCTGATCTCTTCCGCAGGTTTCTTGTTGAAGGGGGAATCATTTGTGCTTATAGTGCATTGCTGGTTCTTTTTCAACTGGTGGATTCCTTTGTCTTGAAAAATGGACTAGTGTCTGGCGGGATGGAAGAAACTTTAGCAAAAACGATCAAAGGGGCCTATGACCGGGGGCAACCTTTGGCGCAAGTTGGTCTTGTGATTAGTTCGGCCTTTGCGACCTCCCATTTGCCCCGGTTGACTTTGCTCCGTGAAAAGAAGGACACCGTGAGTTATCAGACAACTTTTCGGCGTTTGATGAAAGTGGTAGTAGTCATCGGCAGTGCCGCGACGGTCGGTTTGAGTATGCTCTTGCCGGAATTGAACCGTGGACTGTTTGGCGATGGAAAAGAAAATATCGCCATCAGTTTATTTATGGGAGTAGTTTTTCTTCTCAGCGTGATTCAAGTGCTTCAAATCATCGGGCAGACGAGTCACTCCTATAGACTTTTACTGACAGCCTTTTTTTTCGGGGGGCTGGGGAAAGGGATACTCAGTTTTCCCTTGACCTATCTTTTGGGCACGGTTGGGGCAAGTCTTTCTACATTAATTGGTCTGTCCTTGACGTTTGGATTGCTATACCGGTCTTTGTATTATAAGGAAGTCAGTAAAAAAAGCGGATATTTGTGGCAATTATTGTTTGCCTTAAGTATGATGTGTATAAGCATTCAGATTTATCGCCGGTTCTGGCATTTACTGACGTTTGGAAATGATTCTCGCGGGATAAACTTATTGTTTTCCCTTTCAGGAGCCTTGACAGGTCTTGCGGTTTTCCTTTTCAGTATCATCGTTACCGGGCTTTTTGACCGAGATGAATGGAAAATGCTGCCCTTTGGCAATAAATTTGCTGATTTTAAGTTAAAGAAGGTGAAATCAATGAGATTGGATAAATTTTTAAAGGTCTCGCGTTTAATCAAGAGACGTACCGTTGCAAAAGAAGTTGCCGATAAAGGTCGTATCACTATCAACGGTCAAGTTGCAAAATCCTCCAGCAAAGTAGCGGTAGGGGATCAGTTGTCCATATTGTTCGGCAATAAAACGTTAGTAGTGGAGGTCCTGGCACTGCATGAATCAACGAAAAAAGAAGATGCTGCCAAGATGTATGAAGTGATTCGGGAAACAACAGCAGAATGATGGAATTTAGATTAGACAAGAGCAACGCTTGTTGTTATAATGGGTCTAAGTCATAACTGTTAGAGCGGGGTATTTAATTAGATGGAAAATAAAACGGATCAGCAAAGAACGAACAATGTGTCAGAAATAGACACTCATTATACTAAAGAACAACGCCGCAAGTTCAGCGCGATGCAAAAAAAGATTGTCTACAGAAGACGTCGTCTGGCAGTGGTGTTTATTGTGACAGCAGTGATGATTTCTTTTTTGGGCGTAAATATTTTCCGTAACGTTCAGCAGATGCGACGCTTGGAAGAGGAGTATACTGTTTCAATCACAGAACGGGATGCACTGTTGGAGCAAAAAGCTGCACTCAGCGAAGAAGTGGACTTATTGAATGATGATGAATATTTGGCCAAGCTGGCCCGTCAAAAATTTTACTATTCTCGTGACGGTGAGACAGTCTATAATATTCCGAAGCTGGATCAGGGGAATCAGGAAACAAAATCAGCAACTGATAATTAAAAAATATAAATATATTAAGGTAGAGAATTGAAGGAGGAACATTTTTTTTATGTCAATTGAAGTAGGCGGGAAGCTATCGGGTAAGGTGTCGGGCATCACGCATTTTGGAGCGTTTATTGATTTAGGGGAAGGTAAAACTGGATTGGTACACATCAGCGAAGTGTCCAATAGTTATGTCAAAGACATCAACGATGTGCTCACAGTAGGTGATACTGTAGAAGTCAAAGTGATGAGTGTCGGCGACGATGGAAAGATAGGGTTGTCCATCAGACGCTTGCAAGATGACGCTGCACCGAAACGTGAGGAACGCCCTCGTGCGCCTCGGAAAGAATATCGCAAGCCGACCGTGCAATCTTCGCAAAAGAAGCAAAGTTTTGATGATCTGATGAGTGATTTCATGAAAGAAAGTGAAGATCGTTTATTGTCCTTAAAACGTAACACAGAAGGTAAACGCGGAGGACGCGGAGGACGTCGTAATTAATGAGAAAATAGTTTAGGGATAAGGAGACTTATCCTTTTTTCTTTTTTGTACAGGCAGTCGAAGGATGTGATAAAAAAATGTTGGAAAGCTTCATACAAGACATAAACCGGCGTAAGTTTTGGGGGAAAGAGTCAGAAGTGCTGTTGGCTGTGTCTGGCGGATTGGATTCAATGGTGTTGCTGGATTTATTTAGAAGACTGCCGGAAACCATGCAGCCTTTATTTGCTGTGGCTCATTTTAATCACCGGCTGCGCTCCGTATCAGATACAGAGGAAACAGAATTAAAAAAGTATTGCCAAAAAGCAGGGATTCCTTTTTTTTCAGAAAAATGGTTAACTTCATCAGCAAGCCGGCATAATATAGAAGCCCGGGCACGGGAAGCCCGTTATGCTTTTTTCTTTCGTCTCATGTCCGCTCAGGGATTTGATGTGCTGGTCACTGCCCATCATGGGGACGATCAGACGGAGACCATCATGATAAAACTGATCCGCGGTACGTTACTGAAAAATTTAGTGGGGATTAGAGAAATCAGTTATCGGCAAAAACATAAAATCGTCCGTCCCTTGCTGCGTTTTTCCCGAGAGGACATGGAAGCGTACGCCAAAGAAAAACAATTAGTCTATTGGCAGGATGAGAGTAATTTCTCTGATGCTTATTTAAGAAACCGGATCCGCCGGCAGATGATTCCGTTTTTCAGACAAGAAAACACTAATTATTTGCGGCAAATTCACAATTTAGTCACACAATTGGCTTATAATACTGACCTTGTGGAGGAGTATCTCGCACCTAAGTATGAGACACTAGTTTTTTCTCAAGACGGGATGGCGACGATGGACCTTCCTTTATTATTGAAGGAAAGTGAAGCTGTCCGCTATCATCTGCTGGTGAAATTTTTAGAGGAGCATGTGGTGGACCACGGTGTTGACGTCCATTTTAACCAAATCCAAAATCTGCTAGAGATGATTATTAAACCGGAAAGCAAAGAATTGCATTTGTCTGGTGGCTGGATGGTCATCAAGAGCTACGACCGGTTGATTTTGACACAAGAAGTGCCGCAGAAAATAGAAACCCAGACATTGGTATTAAACCACCCAGTAAAAGTGGCTGACAACCGTTTTTTGCTGTTGAGAAAAAAAACAGAAGCTGGAGATGATTTATCAGTATTAGACCAAATCGACATTTCTGCAGACCGCTTGCCCATCTTCGTTCGGAGTATTCAAGAGGGGGACCGGTTTATTTTTAACAAATCTGGTCAAAGCAAAAAAGTATCGCGCTATTTTATCGATGAAAAAATTCCGGCACACACTAGGGGGAAGATACCTCTGGTCGCAGACGGCAATGGCGATATTCTTTGGATCGTCGGTTTTAGAAAAAGTTATTTGAGTATTCCTAGTGAAACTGATAAAATACCTTACAGGTTGATTTATTACAAAACAACAGATGGTTTAGAAGGAGAAGTAGATGTTGAAAAAAGATATCAAGGAAGTACTAGTTAATAAAGAAGAAATCGAAGCTAAAACAAGAGAACTAGGAAAAAAAATAAATGAAGATTACCTTGGAAAAACTCCGCTGGTTGTAGGTGTTTTAAAAGGTGCTGTGCCCTTTATGGCCGATTTAGTCAGAGCCATCGACACACAATTGGAAATGGATTTTATGGACGTTTCCAGTTACGGCGAAGCTTTAGTTTCGTCGGGAGAAGTTAAAATAATCAAAGATTTAGATACAAATGTGGCCGGCAGGGACGTGCTGATTGTTGAAGATATCGTTGACAGCGGGCAGACGTTGAAATATTTAGTGGAGCTGTTTAAATATCGTCAGGCAAACTCAGTAAAAATCGTCACATTACTAGACAAACCGGAAGGCAGAGTCGTTGAAATAGAGCCGGATTATTACGGTTTTAAGATACCAAATGAGTTTGTGGTAGGGTTTGGCTTAGATTACAAAGAGAATTATCGGCACTTGCCTTTCGTCGGTGTATTAAAGCCTGAAATATACGAAGCATAATGCTAACGATTTTTTGAATTTGTGTTAAAATAATAGAGTGATGAGTGAAAAATTAGAGGGAGGCTCTATATGAATCAGAAAAAGGGTGGCAGACCAAAAGGTTCGCTGTATTACATCGTGCTTTTGCTAGCTGTCGGATTGCTAGTCATGTGGTTCTTTAATGATGATAAGAATACAGGAACAGAAATCCCTTATTCCGTGTTCAGTGAAAAACTGTCTGACGGAAAAATCAAAGAAATGGATATCAAACCTGGAAACGGTGCATACATTATCAATGGTGTATACACTGAAAAGCAAAAAGTTGAAGATCAGGGCATGAGGATTCTTGGCGAATCGAATTTAGAAACAGATCGTTTTACGACTACTGTTTTATCGAATGATACGTCGATTTCAGACGTTACCAAGATAGCTAAAGAAAACGGAACGCAAGTAAAAATCCATGAACAAAGCAATAATGGTATGTTATTGACTTTTCTTATTAGTGTTGTACCTATCATTTTCTTGGTCTTCATGGTTTACATGATGATGGGACAGGGGCAGCAAGGCGGCGGTGGCCGGGGTGTGATGAATTTCGGCAAGTCCAAAGCCAAGGAAGCTGATAAAAAAGCAGCTAAAGTCCGCTTTTCAGATGTGGCAGGAGCGGAAGAAGAAAAACAGGAATTAGTCGAAGTTGTGGAATTTTTGAAAGATCCGCGCCGTTTTGTGGAGCTAGGTGCAAGGATACCGGCCGGTGTTCTTCTGGAAGGACCACCGGGGACTGGTAAAACTCTCCTTGCAAAAGCAGTTGCAGGTGAAGCCGGCGTTCCGTTTTATTCAATTTCAGGTTCTGAATTTGTGGAAATGTTCGTAGGTGTGGGAGCCAGTCGTGTACGTGATTTGTTTGAAAATGCTAAGAAAAACGCACCGTCAATTATCTTTATCGACGAGATTGATGCTGTTGGTCGTCAACGTGGCGCAGGTATGGGCGGCGGACATGACGAGCGGGAACAAACACTGAATCAGTTGCTAGTTGAGATGGATGGTTTCAGCGGAAATGAAGGCATCATCGTTATCGCAGCGACTAACCGTTCAGATGTTTTAGATCCGGCATTGCTGAGACCCGGTCGTTTCGACCGTCAGATTTTAGTAGGACGGCCCGATGTACGGGGACGTGAAGCAATACTTAAAGTTCATGCTAAAAACAAACCGTTGGCAGCTGACGTGGATTTGAAAGTCGTGGCGCAGCAGACACCAGGTTTTGCTGGTGCTGATTTAGAAAACGTCTTGAATGAAGCGGCATTAGTAGCGGCCAGACGGAACAAGAAAAAAATCGACGCTTCAGATATTGATGAAGCACAGGATCGCGTCATCGCTGGACCGGCTAAGAAAGACCGTGTTATCAGCAAGAAAGAACGGGAACTGGTAGCTTATCATGAAGCAGGACATACGATTGTCGGCTTAGTCTTGAGTGATGCCAGAACGGTTCACAAAGTAACGATCGTGCCTCGGGGACGTGCCGGCGGTTATATGATCGCCTTGCCGAAAGAGGATCGTTTCTTGATGACCAAGGAAGAAATGTTCGAGCAAATCGTCGGTCTCCTTGGCGGACGTACAGCTGAGGAAGTATTCTTCGGTGTGAAATCCACTGGGGCAAGCAACGACTTTGAACAAGCTACTGGATTGGCGCGAAGCATGGTAACCGAGTATGGGATGAGTGACCGTCTGGGAACTGTTCAATATGAGGGGAACCATCAAGTATTCATCGGACGTGATTATGGTCAGACAAAAGCTTACTCTGAACAAATCGCATTTGAAATCGATGAAGAAGTCCGGGATATACTGAACCGTGCTCATGCGAAGGCACGGGAAATTATCGAAGAAAACCGTGAAAAACATGAATTGATCGCTAGAATGCTTTTGGAATACGAAACGCTGGATGCCCGTCAAATCAAATCTTTATTTGAAACAGGGGAAATGCCTTCCAATGGTGATGATGAATTTCCAAGTGAAAAAGCAAGATCTTTTGAAGAAGCAAAAAAAGCTTTAGAAAAGAAAGAAGCTCAAAAACAAGCAGAATATGAAGTGCATCATCCAGAGAGTGAGCAAAGCAGTACGGAAAATGATAACGAATAAGTTATGATAGGAAGTGGGTTGCGGTATGCGACCCACTTTTGTTGTCAAAGAAGAAGAAGAGGGTGACAAAAAATGAAGGATTATTTAGTCAAAGCTTTGGCTTTTAATGGGGAAATAAGAGCTTACGCAGTAGTAGCCACTGAAACGATTTCCGAAGCACAGCGCCGCCATGATTCTGCCAACAGCTCGACGGCAGCGTTAGGCCGAACCATGGTAGGAAGTTTGCTGCTTGGAGCTACATTGAAAGGCGATGACCGCCTGACGGTAAAAATCAAGGGAGACGGTCCCGGCGGCACGATCATGGTAGACAGCAACGGTCGAGGAGAGGTCAAAGGATATATTGATAATCCCAACCTCAGTCTTCCTCAGAATGAACAGGGGAAAATCGACGTTCGCGGAGTAGTAGGAACAAACGGGAGTCTGTCCGTCATTAAAGATTTAGGGATGAAAGAGCCTTTTATCGGGCAAGTCCCGCTAGTCTCAGGGGAAGTAGCAGAAGATTTTACTTATTATTTAGCAAACTCTGAGCAAGTTCCTTCTGCTGTAGGTTTAAGCGTGCTGGTCAACCGGGATCACACTGTGAAAGCAGCCGGCGGATTTATGATTCAAGTGATGCCGGGAGCGGAAGAAGAAACTATTGAGGAAATAGAAAAACGGTTAGGAGCAATGTCGGCGATTTCGTCGTTGATTGAGCAGGGGGAAAAGCCTGAACAAATGCTGGAGTATTTACTGGGAAAAGAAAATCTTCAGATTTTAGATACTTTGCCCGTTCAATTTAAATGTGATTGTTCGAAAGAACGTTTTTCTGCCGGATTGCTTGCGTTAGGCAAAGCAGAATTGTTGGCAATGCTTGAAGAAGATCACGGAGCAGAAACCTCTTGTCATTTTTGCGGCAATAAATATTACTTTAATGAAGAAGATTTGCAAAAGTTGATTCAAGAAACGGAAAATTCAAACTAAGGGGGAGTCAGCCGTGTGGAAAATAGGAGATGTAGAAATTTCCAACCGTGTGGTAGTGGCACCGATGGCTGGCATCAGTAACAGCGCTTTTCGTTTAACGGTGAAAGAGTTCGGTGCGGGTCTGGTCGTCTGTGAGATGATTAGCGACAAAGGCATTCATTTTAAGAATAAAAAAACTTTGGAGATGCTCCATATCGAAGAAGGAGAACATCCCATCAGTATCCAAGTATTTGGCGGTCAGAAGGAAACGTTGGTGGAAGCAGCACAATTTGTTGAGGCAAATACTTCAGCAGATATTATTGATATCAACATGGGGTGTCCTGTGAACAAAGTTATCAAAGCCGAGGCCGGAGCCAGGTGGCTGCTTGATCCGGATAAAGTTTATGAGATGGTGGAGGCAGTTTCTTCAGCGGTAAAACTTCCGGTGACTGTCAAGATGCGGATTGGCTGGGATGAGGCACATCTCTTTGCCGTTGAAAATGCTCTTGCAGCGGAAAAAGCCGGCGCCAGTGCTATTGCCATGCATGGAAGAACTCGGGTTCAGATGTATGAGGGCAAAGCAAACTGGGATATTTTACGCCAAGTTAATGATGCGTTATCTGTTCCGCTGATGGGAAATGGTGATGTCCGTACACCGGAAGATGCCAAACGGATGCTGGAAGAAGTGGGATGTGAAGGCGTGATGATTGGCCGGGCGGCTTTAGGCAACCCGTGGATGATTTATCGGACAGAACATTATTTGCGGACGGGAGAACTTTTGCCTGAGCCGGGTCCGAGAGAAAAAATCACGACCGCAAGGGTTCATTTTGAAAGATTGGTACAATTAAAAGGTGCGGAATTGGCAACAAGAGAGTTCCGCCAACATGCTGCCTACTATTTGAAGGGAATTCCCCGTTCGGCTAAAGCCAAGGTGGCTGTTAACCAAACCACGGATCCTGATAAGATGATCGAGATATTAGAAGATTTTGCTGAACAGGCGGAAGCAATTGCATTGAAACGAATGTAAGGAAAATAAAAAATTACCTTGCCTTTCTTTGATTTGGTGTGTCATTATAGAGTATGAATAAATGAGATGGAGGAGAAATCAGTTGACAGAGCAACAGGAAATGAATGATCAGCTGCTTGTAAGAAGAGACAAGTTAAAAAAGTTGACAGAATCTGGGCTAGATCCATTTGGCGGACGTTTCGAACGAACCCACAATTCAAAAGAGCTTCATGATACTTATGGAGACTTGACTAAGGAAGAAATTGCTGATAAAAATGTGACAGCTACAATCGCAGGGAGAATGATGACCAAGCGGGGCAAAGGAAAAGTCGGTTTTGCTCACCTTCAGGACCGGGAAGGCCAGATTCAAATTTATGTGAGGAAGGATGCCTTGTCCGAAGAAGAATATGAATTGTTCAAACAGGCGGACTTGGGCGACTTTTTAGGTGTAACAGGAGAAGTGATGAGAACCAACACGGGTGAATTGACTGTTAAACCCTCATCGCTGACATTTTTGACGAAAGCCTTGCGTCCCTTGCCGGATAAATACCATGGCTTGACCAATATAGAGCAGCGTTACCGTCAAAGGTATCTCGATTTAATCAGCAATCGTGACAGCTTTGATAATTTTGTGACTCGAAGTAAAATCGTTTCAGAAATTCGCAATTATCTCAATCAAAATGGCTATTTAGAAGTTGAAACCCCAACACTGCATAATATGGCAGGAGGGGCAGCAGCACGACCTTTTACAACCCATCATAATGCCTTGGATATTGAATTATATTTGCGGATTGCTTTGGAACTTCATTTAAAACGACTTATCGTCGGTGGAATGGAGAAGGTTTATGAAATCGGACGGGTTTTCCGAAATGAAGGCATCGATACAACCCATAATCCCGAGTTTACAATGTTGGAAGTTTATACAGCTTACGCTGATTTTAACGATGTGATGGATTTGACGGAAGGCATCGTGACTCATGTCGCCCAAAGTGTATTGGGGACTTTGCAAGTGACTTACGGTGAGCATACGATTGATTTAACTGGACCGTGGAAAAGGGTCCACATGGTAGATGCTGTCAAAGAAGTGACTGGCGTGGATTTTTGGCAGCCGATGACAGATGAGCAAGCCCGTCAGCTTGCGAAAAAACATCATGTGAAAATTGAAGAGCATATGGATTTTGGTCATATCGTCAGTGAATTCTTTGAAGAATTTGTTGAAGATCGTTTGATTCAGCCTACATTTGTTTACGGGCACCCTGTATCGATTTCGCCTTTAGCGAAAAAGAATGCAGAAGATGACCGCTTTACCGACAGATTTGAATTCTTTATCGCTGGACATGAGTACGGGAATGCCTTTACGGAACTAAATGACCCCATTGATCAGCGGGAACGTTTTGAAGCCCAAGTAAAAGAAAAAGAGTTAGGAAACGTTGAAGCAAATGATATTGATGAAGACTTTATCGAAGCTTTAGAATATGGCATGCCTCCAACAGGCGGTTTAGGAATCGGAATTGACAGATTGGTCATGCTCCTGACGGATTCACATTCTATCCGGGATGTTTTGCTGTTTCCGACCATGAGGTAAAATGAATAAAATAGTTGCTTTTTAACACAGGACTTGATATAGTAATAAGAGTCCCTAGGACGATTTTGTCTTGTGTTGAAAAGCTTTTTTTATTTAAAAAATAGTTTGACAAACAAACGAGGCCATGATAGACTGTAAAAGTTGTCTCGTTAAAAAGTGTGCAAAAAAACTTTTAAAAAAGTTAACAAAAATAGTTGACATACTCAACTAATGATGCTAATATTTAGAAGTTGTCCCAACAAGGCAACCGACAGCTTTTGAAGCTGTCACGTAGACCTTTGAAAACTGAACAATGAATAAGACGAACCAAATGTGTAGGGGGTTTTACTTCTAGTAAAACCATACTAAATTTAGTGAAGTCAATTCGCTAGCAAAATATTTAATGAGCTAAACATCGCAAGATGTAATCATACTTTTATTGAGAGTTTGATCCTGGCTCAGGACGAACGCTGGCGGCGTGCCTAATACATGCAAGTCGAACGCTTTTTCTTTCACCGGAGCTTGCTCCATCGAAAGAAAAAGAGTGGCGGACGGGTGAGTAACACGTGGGTAACTTGCCCATCAGAGGGGGATAACACTTGGAAACAGGTGCTAATACCGCATAATTCCAGTGACCGCATGGTCATCGGATGAAAGACGCTTTCGGGTGTCACTGATGGATAGACCCGCGCTGCATTAGCTAGTTGGTGGGGTAAGGGCTCACCAAGGCCATGATGCATAGCCGACCTGAGAGGGTGATCGGCCACACTGGGACTGAGACACGGCCCAGACTCCTACGGGAGGCAGCAGTAGGGAATCTTCGGCAATGGACGCAAGTCTGACCGAGCAACGCCGCGTGAGTGAAGAAGGTTTTCGGATCGTAAAACTCTGTTGTTAGAGAAGAATCAGCGGGAGGGTAACTATTCCCGCCCTGACGGTATCTAACCAGAAAGCCACGGCTAACTACGTGCCAGCAGCCGCGGTAATACGTAGGTGGCAAGCGTTGTCCGGATTTATTGGGCGTAAAGCGAGCGCAGGCGGTTCCTTAAGTCTGATGTGAAAGCCCCCGGCTCAACCGGGGAAGGTCATTGGAAACTGGGGAACTTGAGTGCAGAAGAGGAGAGTGGAATTCCATGTGTAGCGGTGAAATGCGTAGATATATGGAGGAACACCAGTGGCGAAGGCGACTCTCTGGTCTGTAACTGACGCTGAGGCTCGAAAGCGTGGGGAGCAAACAGGATTAGATACCCTGGTAGTCCACGCCGTAAACGATGAGTGCTAAGTGTTGGAGGGTTTCCGCCCTTCAGTGCTGCAGTAAACGCATTAAGCACTCCGCCTGGGGAGTACGGCCGCAAGGCTGAAACTCAAAGGAATTGACGGGGGCCCGCACAAGCGGTGGAGCATGTGGTTTAATTCGAAGCAACGCGAAGAACCTTACCAGGTCTTGACATCCTTTGACCACTCTGGAGACAGAGCTTTCCCTTCGGGGACAAAGAGACAGGTGGTGCATGGTTGTCGTCAGCTCGTGTCGTGAGATGTTGGGTTAAGTCCCGCAACGAGCGCAACCCTTATTGTTAGTTGCCATCATTCAGTTGGGCACTCTAGCGAGACTGCCGGTGACAAACCGGAGGAAGGTGGGGATGACGTCAAATCATCATGCCCCTTATGACCTGGGCTACACACGTGCTACAATGGACAGTACAATGAGTTGCGAGACCGCGAGGTTTAGCTAATCTCTTAAAACTGTTCTCAGTTCGGATTGCAGGCTGCAACTCGCCTGCATGAAGCCGGAATCGCTAGTAATCGCGGATCAGAACGCCGCGGTGAATACGTTCCCGGGCCTTGTACACACCGCCCGTCACACCACGAGAGTTTGTAACACCCAAAGTCGGTGAGGTAACCTTCGGGAGCCAGCCGCCTAAGGTGGGATAGATGATTGGGGTGAAGTCGTAACAAGGTAGCCGTATCGGAAGGTGCGGCTGGATCACCTCCTTTCTAAGGAATAAGAGCCAGACATTGTTCTGGCTGCGGAAACTACACACGTCTTAAACATTGTTCAGTTTTGAGAGGTCTACTCTCAAAGCTTTATTTTTTTCTATTATGGGGCCTTAGCTCAGCTGGGAGAGCGCCTGCCTTGCACGCAGGAGGCCAGCGGTTCGATCCCGCTAGGCTCCATTGGCAACGACAGTTGTCAACTTCGTTCATTGAAAACTGGATAAGAAACACATTCAAAGAAACAAACCGAGAACACCGCGTTGAAAAGAGTTTTAAAACAACGTTCAAACGCTAAAAAGAAGGATTGATGGAGTTGATGATCGCTCATCAGCGGAAGTCAAAAGACTAACCCCTAGGGTTAGCATGAAGGTTAAGTGAACAAGGGCGCACGGTGGATGCCTTGGCACTAGAAGTCGATGAAGGACGGGACTAACTCCGATAAGCTTTGGGGAGCTGTACGTAAGCTATGAGCCAGAGATTTCCGAATGGGGCAACCCAGCATCTTTGATTGGATGCTACTTATGACTGAATACATAGGTCATAAGGGATAGACGCAGAGAACT
>NZ_CM178746.1:2125000-2407500 GCF_058683555.1 Vagococcus sp. QWL-13 | reverse complement strand
TGGTGTACCAGTTGTTCCGCCAGGAGCATCGCTGGGTAGCTACGTGTGGACGGGATAAACGCTGAAAGCATCTAAGCGTGAAGCCCCCCTCAAGATGAGATTTCCCATTTCTTTAAGAAAGTAAGACCCCTGAGAGACGATCAGGTAGATAGGCTGGGAGTGTAAGTGTAGCAATAGATTCAGCGGACCAGTACTAATCGGTCGAGGACTTAACCAAAGTTTTCGGGAAGTGAATGAATGATGTTTCGATCCAGTTTTGAGTGAAGGAAGAATCACTCTGAGAAAAAGTGTGGTGGCGATAGCGGGAAGGATACACCTGTTTCCATATCGAACACAGCAGTTAAGCTTCTTAGCGCCGATGGTAGTGAAGGGTTTCCCTTTGTGAGAGTAGGACGCTGCCACGCTTTTTTAAACATATTGGAGGTTTAGCTCAGCTGGGAGAGCACCTGCCTTACAAGCAGGGGGTCAGCGGTTCGATCCCGTTAACCTCCATTTCATAAGACTCGTTAGCTCAGTCGGTAGAGCATTTGACTTTTAATCAAAGGGTCACTGGTTCGATTCCAGTACGGGTCATTAACCTACGAGCGGGTGTGGCGGAATTGGCAGACGCACTAGATTTAGGATCTAGCGCTTAACGGCGTGGGGGTTCAAGTCCCTTCACCCGCATATTAGGAAAAAAGGAGCCGGCTTAGCTCAGTTGGTAGAGCATCTGATTTGTAATCAGAGGGTCGAGGGTTCAAGTCCTTTAGCCGGCATAGTATCTTGCGGAAATAGTTCAGTGGTAGAACACCACCTTGCCAAGGTGGGGGTCGCGGGTTCGAACCCCGTTTTCCGCTTTATTTCAAGAAAGAATGACGACCAGCCGGGGTGGCGGAACTGGCAGACGCACAGGACTTAAAATCCTGCGGTAAGTTTTTACCGTACCGGTTCGATTCCGGTCCTCGGCATAGCAGTAATTGATAGTGATATGCACCCATAGCTCAACTGGATAGAGTGTCTGACTACGGATCAGAAGGTTAGGGGTTCGACTCCTCTTGGGTGCGTTTGAAATAGTACGGGAAGTAGCTCAGCTTGGTAGAGCACTTGGTTTGGGACCAAGGGGTCGCAGGTTCGAATCCTGTCTTCCCGATTTGTTTTTTAATAACGCGGTGTAGCTCAGCTGGCTAGAGCGTCCGGTTCATACCCGGGAGGTCGGGGGTTCGATCCCCTTCGCCGCGATTTTTAATTATGCTACTTGGTGTATTTGGACCTTTAGCTCAGTTGGTTAGAGCAAACGGCTCATAACCGTTAGGTCGTAGGTTCGAGTCCTACAAGGTCCATAATCATATTTCGGAGGATTACCCAAGTCTGGCTGAAGGGAACGGTCTTGAAAACCGTCAGGCGTGTAAAAGCGTGCAGGGGTTCGAATCCCTTATCCTCCTTTAATAACATTAGCGCGGGATGGAGCAGCTGGCAGCTCGTCGGGCTCATAACCCGAAGGTCGTAGGTTCGAATCCTACTCCCGCAATTGAATCAAGGTTCCGTGGTGTAGGGGTTAACATGCCTGCCTGTCACGCAGGAGATCGCGGGTTCGATTCCCGTCGGAACCGTTGGGCACATTAAACTACGCGGGTGTAGTTTAGTGGTAAAACTACAGCCTTCCAAGCTGTTGTCGCGAGTTCGATTCTCGTCACCCGCTTTTTGTTTTTTGGGGCCTATAGCTCAGCTGGTTAGAGCGCACGCCTGATAAGCGTGAGGTCGATGGTTCGAGTCCATTTAGGCCCACTGATTTTCATACTGTAAGTCTGGCCCGTTGGTCAAGCGGTTAAGACACCGCCCTTTCACGGCGGTAACACGGGTTCGATTCCCGTACGGGTCATTAGTAATAAAATGGAGGATTACCCAAGTCTGGCTGAAGGGAACGGTCTTGAAAACCGTCAGGCGTGTAAAAGCGTGCAGGGGTTCGAATCCCTTATCCTCCTTTAATAACATTAGCGCGGGATGGAGCAGCTGGCAGCTCGTCGGGCTCATAACCCGAAGGTCGTAGGTTCGAATCCTACTCCCGCAATTATATCAAGGTTCCGTGGTGTAGGGGTTAACATGCCTGCCTGTCACGCAGGAGATCGCGGGTTCGATTCCCGTCGGAACCGTTCACTGGCTCAGTAGCTCAGTTGGTAGAGCAACGGATTGAAGCTCCGTGTGTCGGCAGTTCGATTCTGTCCTGAGCCATCCACTATTTTGCGGGTGTAGTTTAGTGGTAAAACTACAGCCTTCCAAGCTGTTGTCGCGAGTTCGATTCTCGTCACCCGCTTTTTGTTTTTTTGGGGCCTATAGCTCAGCTGGTTAGAGCGCACGCCTGATAAGCGTGAGGTCGATGGTTCGAGTCCATTTAGGCCCATTTTGTTTTTGGGGAAGTACTCAAGAGGCTGAAGAGGCGCCCCTGCTAAGGGTGTAGGTCGCGAAAGCGGCGCGAGGGTTCAAATCCCTCCTTCTCCGTAGTTTAGGCCCGTTGGTCAAGCGGTTAAGACACCGCCCTTTCACGGCGGTAACACGGGTTCGATTCCCGTACGGGTCATGACGATAAATCAGCAGAGTTGAAAAAAACTGACGGAAATCAGATATTGTGTCTGATTTCCGTCAGTTTTTTATATTTTCCAGTAGGTTTTACCGTCTTTCGTTCTGGCGAGAAAACCGTAGTCGATTAAGTAGCGTCTCACACTTACAAAGTCATCAACGTGATTTTTTAGAAAGAGGTTAATTTCCTGTTCCGAGTAAGTTTCATTGGGTAAAAATCCCATAATATATTGAAGCAAGATGATTTTTGTTTTTTCTTTTCGCGGCATAGTTGTGATTCGTTTGCTCTCAGGATTGATGAAGGTTTGTAATGCCTTTTCTCTTTCTTGTTTTGAAATATTGAAGCGCTGATCAAATGTTTGGATACCCAACTTTTCTTCCTCCAAGTTTTTATTCATGATAGTCATCAAGCCTAGTAAATGAATTGCCTGATTCTTTTTTTCATTCAGTTTGAAGCGGTGATTTCTGACCGTTGCAGGTGTGATATTGAATTTTTCTGCGATGTCTTTGTCAGAAATATTTTGATGGAAACAATAAAGTATCTGTAATTGAATGTCAGTGAGTCCCAGTGTTTTGTGTCCTTTTTCCATAAGAGCTAAAAAATTCCCTTGATGTTTTGTTAATAGATGTCTTTCAATCGCTCCTTTTGCGGTGAGCAATTCGCCTTCAGAAGGGTATATTTTTTTTTCGTTGAAAATGGAATCACAGTAGCTGCAAAGATAGTTTCCATTGTTTTTGCTGTATCCATCACTGATTGTTTTGATTTGGTCTAAAAGTTGCTGTGTCATTTTTTAAGCACTCCTTTTCAATTATTTGAAAATTTCGTTTTATATTAAACCTTCTGACTTTTTTGGCATCCATTTGTACGTATTATATAAATAGAAAATATTAAACAGGAACGAAAACATTTACGTTTGCTAATTAACAAACAAAAATATTATACGTTTGCATTATAATCGTAAAAACCATCATTTGCAAGGGAATGTATGTTCGTGATATACTTTTGTAAAATGGAGTAATAGGAAGGGTGGGGAGAGAAAATGTCCGGCTTTTTTGAGATTCCTCTGCAAAATGATTTTTCAAGAAAAATTATTCATATCGATATGGATGCTTTTTATGCTTCTGTAGAGGAGCGGGATAATCCGGAACTGCGGGGGAAGCCTCTAGTTATTGCTAAACATCCTAAAGATACTGGCGGCAAAGGGGTAGTGACGACTGCGAACTATGAGGCCCGCAAGTTTGGCATTCATTCTGCTATGAGTGCAAGAGAAGCTTACGAACTTTGTCCTTCCGCAAATTTTATCCCCGGTCGGATGGACTATTATAGAAAGGTTTCTGCTGAAATCAGAAAAATATTTAAAAGATACACAGATATGATTGAGCCTTTGTCATTGGATGAGGCTTATTTGGATGTGACAAATAACAAAATAAAATCAACCAGCGCCATAAAAATTGCGAGCATGATTCAGCAGGATATATGGAAAGAACTGGACTTGACTTGTTCTGCGGGGGTTAGTTACAATAAATTTTTAGCAAAATTGGCTTCTGATTTTGATAAACCAGCTGGGCAAACAGTGATTTTGCCGGAAGAAGCCATTGATTTCTTAAAGAAATTACCTATAGAAGATTTTTACGGTGTGGGGAAAAAAACTGTCCCTAAGATGCATCAACTGGGGATTTATACTGGAGAGGACCTGTATCAGTGGAATGAGATGGATCTAATTTATCATTTTGGCAAGATGGGTTACTCACTGTATCGAAAGGTTCGGGGAGTACATTTGTCACCTGTCAATCCCAACCGGGAGCGAAAATCTATCGGCCGGGAACAGACTTACCGGGAACCTGTCCGGGATGAAGCTAAAGTTATTTTTCATCTTAGAGAATTAGCCCGTGATGTTGCGAAATCTTTAACTAAAAATCAAAAGCATGGTCAGACAGTTGTTTTGAAGGTAAGGTCGACCGACTATGAAACTAAAACCAAGAGGAAAACTTTGGATGAATTTATAGATACAGAAGAGGAAATATATTTTCATGCCTTCAATATTTGGCAAAGTATGATGAGCGGAGATGAAATTTTTCAAGTGAGATTATTGGGGATCACTATGACTAACTTGGCGCCGAAAACTTTTCATAATATTGTTTTACCATTGTAATCATAAGAATTGGCTAAAAAAAGCACCTCAAAAACAATATTGTTTTGGGGTGCCGTGGTATTACTCTAAAAATCTTTTTGTGAAACATTTTTAGTCTTTCATCAGATGATATTTTTTTTCGATTTCGATTACAGGCTCATTGACGGCTGTATCAAAATGATAGACTAACCCGATGGAAGCAGAAGTGTTTTCATGGTCTGTATCCACAAGGGTAAATGGAATCTTAAAATTTTGTGCAATTGAAATATAAGTCATTCTTACCGAAGAATCAATGTGAACACTTATTTTGATTTGACCGCCGGGATTGTTTTTGAGCAGTTGTTTAAAAAATAACTGATAGTTCCTGTTTTTCATGTCTTTTCCGGTCATGACTAGAAAAATTCTTTCACGAAAGATGCCTAGATACTGTTTTTTCTCGTCGGACAGTAATTCAGGTTTGCCTCGGATGCTCTGCTGCAGATAGTCATTAATATCTTTGGTTGCCATGGGAGGCCCCCTTTCTATAATCTTCTCTGATTTATTATACCATATTGCAAAAAATAATCATTTAATGCAATTATTTATTACGCATATAAAAGTTATTTAATTTAAATGTAGTTCCGCATGAATAGTAAATAATTTTAATTCATTTCAATAAATATATGTTATTTATAATATGATTGTGCTATGATTGATGAAAAACGGGAAGCGGTTCCTTACTTTTGGGGGTGGAGTATGAAGAACAAAGATCGGGAATTAATCATAGCTGCGAAACATGGGAATATAGACGCTTTCGAGCAGATTTTTAAAAAATATCAGCCGATCATCTTTAAATTGCAAAAGGAGTATTACTTAAGAGGCTACGATCACGATGACTGGCTGCAGGAAGGGCAAATCGTTTGCTACAATTCGATAAAATCTTATGATTTGGATAAAGGTCTTTCTTTCGGGTATTTTTTTAAAATGAATTTTCAGCGCCATATTTTCAGTGTTATTCGCAGACAAAATGCTTTGAAAAGGAAAATAGATGTGCAAGCTATTTCGCTGGAAGGGAAAATTGCGCAAGGCGGCGACTTTTTCTTAGTCCGGGAAGATAATGATGCACTCGTCGCCCTTGATTATGTTTTGATACGGGATCAATTGCAAACCTTTGATTCACAGCTTTCAGATTTTGAAAGATTGGCATTCCGTCACTATGTTGAGGGAAAGAGCAAAGAAAAAATTTCTAAAGAGCTGAATTGTTCATTGGGGAAGGTTAGAAATGCCTTGGACCGGGTTAAACGCAAACTTAGAGAACATATGAATTGTTGATTTTTCTTAATTTTATAGCGGGAAAAATGTGCTATTATAAGAAAATTATTTAAATAATTTAATTTACTCATAAAATAGTTGCAAAGGAAAATAAACTGTGTTAAAATTTGAGCTTTTGTGAATTTTATGGTATACTTTTTCGGTAAGGAGTGAATTGGATGCCAGAATCTTTGTCTAAAATCAAGCAAAAAATGGAAGCAAGAGTAGGAAGCAGAATTATGTTGACTGCGCAAACGGGGAGAAAGCGCCAAACAGAACATTGCGGAGTCTTGACAGAGACTTATCCGGCTGTGTTTATTGTGGACTTAGACGCCGATGAGAACTCCTGTGACCGAGTGTCCTACAGTTATACAGATATTTTGACAGAAACTGTTGAAGTCGAATTTTTATAAAAGAGTCGGATGCCCTTAATCGTTTTTAGATTAAGGGCTTTTTGCTTGTCTTTTTTAATTGAGCTGAACTCAGAATTGCTGTTTGTCTAGTATTCGCCGTTAGTTGAAAGGTACAGATGTTTTTTGTATTGTTTCAAAAAGAATGCAAAAATCAAAAAGTAAGCTGCCACTCAAGGAAAAACTACCTTCAACTTTGATTCATCATGAAGCGTTCCAGTTCTGAATGTGAGAGTCCGGCATTCAAGGCAACCAATAGTTTGATACGCGCCTTTTGACTGTTTAAGCTGTCGCAAAAGATGATGCCTTTTTGCTTTAACTGTCTGCCGCCCCCTTCATAATCATAGACCCCTTCAGCAACGCCGTTGAAACACCTTGAAACTAAAACAATGGGTAATTTATTTGCCAACAGTTTATCAAGCGCAGGTAACGTTTTCGGCGGGAGATTTCCTGCGCCAAGTGCTTCAAGGACCAGACCGTTGATTGATTGACTGGCGAGAAGATTTAGGCTGTCTCCCATTCCGGCATAAGCTTTCATGATCGGAATTACGCCATCCACTGCATGGACATCTAAATTATTTTGGGTTAATAATTGCTGGTAGAAACGAATGGCATGCTTTGTCACCAGTCCTACAGGTCCAAAGGTAGGTGATTGAAATGTTGCCACGTTGGTAGCGTGTGTTTTGGTAACATATCTGGCGGTATGTATCTCATCGTTCATCACGACGAGTGTTCCCTTGCCTTGTGCTTCCTCACAGGATGCGACCCGGATGGCTGACTGATAGTTTGACAAACCGTCAGACCCTAATTCATTACTGGATCTCATAGCGCCGGTCACAATGATCGGTATTTTTTTACCGATAGTGATGTCTAGAAAATAGGCAGTCTCCTCCAGTGTGTCCGTGCCATGAGTGATTACTACCCCGTCATAGCCTTCTTCAATGCTTTTGAGAATCCTGTTTTTAAGCATGAGCATGTGTTCCGGTGTGATGTGCGGTGAAGGCAAATGCAAAATATCCTCTATTTGCAAATGAGTCTCTGTATTCAGCACCAGCGACTGCTGCAGCAAAGGATTTATTTGTGTGACTGAAACGGCACCGGTGGCACTGTCTTCAGACATTGCGATAGTCCCGCCTGTATGCAAAACTAAAATTTTTTTCATGTCCATTCTTCCTTTTTGATCGTGTGTTTCTATCATATCACAGGGTTGTTATTGGATGGGAAAAATTTTTTCCCATCTTTTTGCCAAGCCGGGGCGGATTGTGTAAACTAGAGAGGCAGGAGGAATTTTTATGTTATTAGGATTGACTACATGGTCTGAACATCAGACATTAACAGCGGAAAAAAAGGTGACACTGCCTTTGTATGCATCAAAATTACCGGTTGTAGAGTTGGATACCTTTTTTTATGGTATCAAAGGCAAAGAAGTGGTACAAGGATGGGTGGATGATACCCCTGCCGGCTTTCAATTTGTAATCAAAGCACATCAGTGTATGACTTTACATAAAGAGTGGTCAGAGGTTTTCAAGTCTGAAAAAGAAATGTACCAGCTTTATTTTGAGAGTATCCAGCCCTTAGTGACAAGCAATAAACTTGCCGGGATTTTATGTCAATTTCCTCCATATTTTGATTGTACTCAGGAGAATATCACTTATTTAAAAAGGTTAAGAAGGATTTTTGCCGGATTGCCATTGGCGGTGGAATTTCGTCATCATTCATGGTATTCCAACCGGTACTATACGTCTATGGTGAATTTCATGAAGGAACATCAATTCCATTTAACAATCGTCGATGAACCGCAAGTGCCTAACTACTCGGTGCCCTTTCTTCCTGTTGTGACTAATCCGGAGTTTGTCTTGGTGCGGCTGCATGGACGCAACACAGTGGGGTGGCAGGATAAAACCCAAGATTGGCGGAAGGTTCGTACATTGTATGACTATACAGATGAAGAATTGCTGCTGCTTGGGAAAAATTTAAAAGATTTAGAGGCAAGCGCACGAAAAGTCGTAGTGATTTTCAATAATAATTCCGGTGGCCATGCGGCAAAAAATTGTTTGCGGTTAAAGGAAATATTAGGAATTACCTATGATGATTTAAATCCAGAACAAATGGGTTTATTCTAACTGATTTGATAAATGAAAATTTTTAAAAATAGAGGGTGTTGAGATGATTAAAGCGGTCTTTTTTGATCTTGATGGCACGCTTTTGACAAGCGATGGCAGTATGTCGGCTTCCAGCAGAGCAGCAATTGATGAATTGAGAGCACAAGGAATTTTTTGCGGAATCGCTACAGGTCGCAGTCCTATTAAAATAGCCCACTTAATAAAAGGGCTGAAGGTCGACGTGCTTGTGGCTTACAATGGACAGTATGCCTTTTCTGACGAACGGGTCTATTTTGCCCGCCCGTTTACAAGGGAAGCTGTCTTTCAGCTAGTTTTATTTGCTAAGAAAGAAAACCGGAAAATACTGCTGGGTGGCCGGAATCGATTTGAAGGGGATCGGCTGCTTAAATTTTCCCAACAGCCAGCATTTTTTCTGCTCAAAAAGATATTTTCAAAATTTGGGCATTCTAATCAGAAAGCAGTGAAAGAATGGGTGAGGGAGCAGATAAAAAAGACTCCCGTATACGAACTGGACGTAATCAAACTGCCCGTCCAACCGATTTATCAATGTGTCATGTTGGCTGACGACAGTGAAACTGAGCGACTGGTCCAATGTTTTCCTGATCATCATGTAACACGGTCAAATGCTTTAAGTGTAGATATCCTTCCAAAAGGCGGGAATAAACTTGCTGGGATTAGTCAAGTGGCAAAGTACCATCAGTTTTCTTTGGAAGAGGTCATGGTCTTTGGCGACAGTACCAACGATATTGAAATGCTTCAAGGGTCCGGTATTGGGATTGCAATGGCAAACGGGGAGCAGAGTGTCAAAGAGGCGGCTGATTTTGTCACAAAAAGTAACGATGACGATGGTATCGTCTATGCATTAAAGTATTTTGGTTTATTGAAAGGAGAATAGTTTGTGGCTGATGACGGCTTTATTTATGCAACTGAATTTCATAAGATTTTTCACCCGACTGAAAATGTCAGACCTAAAAGATTAGATTGTAAAGAGGCCAGTGATAGAGCAGGATTTAAAGTAGAGGAGCTGGTGGAGTTCTTATATGCTTCTGCCCAGGGAGAGAGTGAAGCATTTGACCAGTTGGTGAGACAAATGCATCAGGATATTGATCAAGCTGTAACGAAAATAAAAAAGAACCATCCGAATAAGGAAGAGTATCGAGGAGAAGAAAATCAGCTGATCCATCAGATTGATGCCCTGCTTGACTTATTGTATTTTACCTACGGCAGTTTTGTCTTGATGGGGGTGGACCCCCGTCCGCTTCACAAAATAGTCCATCAGGCGAACATGGGAAAATTATTTCCCGATGGACAGGTTCACTATCATCCTGAAACAGGCAAAGTGTTGAAACCTGAAAGTTGGGAAAAAAATTACGGTCCGGAAGAAAAAATCAGAGCTGTTTTGCGGCAACAAAGTGAGATACCCAACTAAAGTTAAGAATTGTGTTAAATTGACATTCACTCTTAAATCTTAAATGTTTTTGTGGTAGAATTATCAAGTGGTAATAAGTGAAATTTAAATAAGATAAATGGTGATTGCCTAATAAAAATATGTTACAATCGAAGATAGATGAAAATTACAGGTAACTGTTTTTATACGGATTATTTAACGTAAATAAATGGATAGTTAATAAATTATTTTTACAGGGAAGAACCTACACGGAGGAAAATGCATGAAAGCCAACATCAATACAATTTTAATAGTGTTTGTCGCCATTATTGTCGTGGTTGCTATTTTTTATATCGTAGCAGTTTTGCTAAAACGAAAAAATGAAGAAAAATTAGATAAACTGGAAGAGCGAAAGATTGCTTTATTCGATCTGCCGGTGTTTGAAGAAATCGAAGAAATCAAAAAAATGCATCTGGTCGGGCAAAGTCAAAATACTTTCCGCGAATGGAATCAGCGTTGGACGGATATTTCTACAGCCTCGTTCGCAGAGTTGGAAAGCAAGATTTTCGAAGTGGAAAATCTGAATGAAACTTTCCGTTTCATCAAAGTCAAGGACGTGGTCCAGGATGCCTATGAAACTATGGATAAGATGGAGCAGGAAGTCGAAGAAATCCGGGAAGGCTTAAGAGAATTAAAAACCAGCGAAGAACGTAATTCTCTGGCAGTGCAGGAAGCTCTGGATAAGTACGAAGAAATCGCACAACAGGTCAAGGAAGAAGCGAAAACATTTGGTCCTGCAATTGACGAGATCCGCAAGCAAGTCACGAAGATAGAAAATGAATTCACCCAATTCGTAGCCCTGAATACCGCAGGAGATCCGATGGAAGCCAGCAGTGTTTTGCAGCAGGCGGAAAATCATACCTATGAATTGGAACAAATCATTTTGGCGGTCCCGCCATTATTTGAGCAAATCGACAAAGAATACCCGGCTCAGATGAAAGAGATCGAAGAAGGCTATCAGCGAATGGTCAAAGATCACTATAAGTTTTCTGCTGGCGATCTTTCCGAAGATATCCGAAAAGTCAATGTTCGGATAAAAGACGTGGCAAACGCTTTGCAAAGGTGCGAAGTCCTCGATGTGCAAAATGGCAACACGATCATTGAGGAACGTATCGAAGAACTCTATGAGGTAATGGAGATCGAAATCAAGGCAAGAGATTACGTCAATGCAAATGTCAAAACAGTTCGCGACTACGTGGAACATGTGGAGAAAAATAACCGTCAGCTGCTAATCGAGTTGGATCACACTTCTCAAAGCTATACGTTGAACAATAACGAGTTGGGCCGTGCCCGCGGCTTTCAGACACAGCTTGAAGAATTGGGACGGGCCATCACTCAGCTGGATGAACAGATCAAGAAAAAAGATGTGGTCTACAGTGAAGCCGAAAAGAGCTTGCGTGACGGATTTGAGATACTGAAAGAAATGGAAAATCAACAAGTTCAGATCAGCACTTCCCTTAAAGATTTGCGTAAAGGCGAAAAGGAAGCAGCTTCCAAAATCGAGGGTTACGAATTTGAACTGAAGACATTAAAACGTCAAGTGGACAAGCAACGTTTGCCGGGAATTCCTCAGGATTACTTAGAGTTTTTCTTTGTGGCATCTGACCGAGTGGAAGAGTTGGTCAGGGAGCTGAACCGCATTCGCATTGATATGGATTATATCGAGAAGCTGGTCACGTTGTGCAACGAGGATTTGGCCTTGCTGGAAGAAAAAACACAAGAGCTGATCGACAGCGCGGCATTGACTGAACAGATGCTGCAATATGCAAACCGTTACCGTCATTCCCATGAGCTGGTGGAAAGAGCGATTGAGAAGAGTATGATTTTATTCTCCGAAGACTATCGCTATCAAGATGCACTTGATGAAATCGGAGTTGCTTTGGAACAAGTGGAACCGGGGGCATTTAAACGTATCGAGTCCTACTACTTCCGGGCGAAAGATGACATGTAATATCAGAAGCTGAGGGAAACATCCTCAGCTTTTTTAATCCTTTGAATCTGAGCAGACCTCATGAAAAACGGTATTTGCCTAGAAACTCAGCTAGTGTTGAAGGGCAAAGAGGCTGATAAATGAGCGCTTCTGCTTATTTGTTTTGTTTGATATTACAGGGGAATCACTTTATAATAAATAGGAATTTTAGAAAGCGGTGTGTTTAAATGATCTATTTTGATAATAGTGCAACCACAGTTGTGGATGCCGGTGTTTTGGAGACGTACCTCCAGACAACCAAACGAATCATCGGAAATCCTTCCAGCTTACATTTTTTGGGGACACAAGCCAACCGCCTTTTGCAGCAAGCTCGCGGTCAGATCGCCCAGTTGCTCGGCGTGGAAGCTGGTGAAATTTATTTTACCAGCGGAGGCACGGAAGGCAATAATTGGGTTGTTAAGGGGACGGCGATTGAAAAACATCCTTTTGGCAAACACCTTATCATTTCCGACGTTGAGCATTCTGCGGTCGGAAAAGCGGCGGAGCAGCTGGAAACGCTAGGTTTTGAAATTAGCAGAGCGCCTGTGGACCAAAAGGGTAGGATAAAAGTCGAAGCGTTGGCAGAGATGATCCGGCCGGAAACAATTTTAATTTCCACCATGCTGGTCAATAATGAAGTAGGAGCTATCCAACCCATAAAAGAAATCAGCAAGTTATTGGAAAGTTATCCCAATATTCACTATCATGTGGATGCGGTTCAGGGTTTAGGAAAATTGCCTTTGACTGACTGGCTGACAGAGCGCATCGATTTTGCCACTTTTTCTTCTCATAAATTTCATGGACCAAAGGGCGTAGGTTTTCTCTTTTGGCGGCGTGGAAGAAAATTAGCCCCTCTGCTTAACGGGGGCGGACAGGAATTTGGCGGACGCAGCGGCACTGAAAATGTACCCGGGATAACGGCCATGGCTAAAGCCGTTCGTCTGCAGTTGACCGACGACGTTATCAAGTGTCAGCAGCAGCGCCAATTACAAACTTACTTGATTGAAGCGTTAAAAACCTTTGACAATGTGTCGTTATTTACTGACTATACAGACCAGTATGCTCCTCATATCGTTTGTTTCGGCATCAAAGGCATCAAAGGAGAGGTTTTGGTTCATGCCTTTGAGGAGAAAAATATTTTGATTTCTACCACCAGTGCTTGCTCCAGCCGAAGTCATGTGACAGGCAGCACCCTTCACGCCATGGGAGTGCCGGGTGAGATTGGTACCACAGCTGTGCGTGTCAGTTTCAGCAGCCACTCCACTATGAGCGAACTTGAGCAGTTTTTGGTGGCATTCAGACATATTTATGAGAAATTTGCCAAAATTTCTAGATAGGAGACAAAGATGTTAGAGTATTCGGAGATCATGATTCGGTATGGCGAATTATCAACCAAAGGAAAAAATATAAAACTGTTCATCCAACAGCTGGCAAAAAATATTCGTTCAGCTTTACAAGCACATCCCAAGGTCAAAATCCATGCACAAAGAGACCGGATGTATTTGATTTTAAATGAAGAACCCAGTCTGGTGATTATTGAAAAACTGAGACCGATTTTCGGTATTCAGACATTTTCACCAGTAGTCAAAGTTGAGAAACAATTGGAAAAAATCTATCAGGCGGCTGCAGAATTAGTGGCTTCAGAATATGAGCCGGGGAAAAGTTTTAAAGTCAATGCCAAAAGGGCTGATCGTGCTTTTGAGCTGGATACTATCGGACTGAACCGGGAAATCGGCCATGCGGTGATTTGTGCGATTCCGGAAATCGAAGTGAAAATGAGACAGCCGGATATCGAATTGCGTGTCGAAATCCGACATGATGCCGCTTATCTTTCAGTCGCAACCATACAGGGTGCCGGCGGACTGCCGGTGGGTTCCAGCGGCCGGGGGATGTTGATGCTGTCAGGCGGTATTGATTCGCCCGTAGCCGGATATTTGGCAATGAAACGGGGAGTAGAGATCGAGGCGGTGCATTTTTACAGTCCGCCCTATACTAGCGAACAAGCACTGAATAAAGCTAAAGAACTAACAGTAAAGTTGACACCTTATGTTGGCGGTATTCAGTTTATGACTGTGCCTTTTACTGAAATTCAGGAAACCATCAAAGAAAAGGTACCAAGCGGTTATCTGATGACGATCACCCGCCGGTTCATGATGCGTCTGACAGATGAGATACGGGAAAAAAGAGGCGGATTGGCGATTATCAACGGAGAATCATTGGGACAGGTGGCTTCACAAACTTTGGAAAGTATGACAGCCATTAATGAGGTAACTACCACACCTGTCATTCGGCCAGTTGTCACTATGGACAAGCTTGAAATCATCGAATTGGCAGAAACTATTGATACTTTTGATTTGGCAGTATTGCCTTTTGAGGATTGCTGCACGATTTTTGCCCCGCCTCAACCTAAAACTAAACCAAAACTGGAGAAAGTTTTTGAGTATGAAAAACGACTGGATGTGGAAGGGTTAATCCAAAGGGCACTTGATGGAATGACGTTTGAAAAAATTCAAACCAACGACCATTTCCTGTCTGCCGGACACCAAGAGTTTGAAGATTTGTTATAAACCATCCTTTTGAATGACAACTGGAAAGTAAGTTTTATTTTCCAGTTGTCATACTTTCATTTTCACAAACACATTGAAAAAAAGCGTGTTCAATGATACACTAGATGTGAAAAAGTTAACAAGGGGTGGCGAAAATGGAAAAAAAAGGGTGTCCAATACCAAACGCAACTGCCAGAAGAATTCCGATGTACTATCGTTATTTGAAAACACTTGAAGAGTCAGGTGTAGAAAGAATCAAGTCAAAAGATTTCAGCAAAATGATTCAAATCCCTTCTGCAACAATCCGAAGAGATTTTTCACATTTTGGAGAATTGGGAAGAAGTGGCTATGGCTATGACGTTAGCTTTTTAATCGAAGTATTCAGTCATATCTTAAACACCGAAGTAGAAAAGAGAATCGCTCTGGTAGGCGTAGGAAATTTAGGCAAAGCTTTAGGGCGCTACAATTTCAAAAACAATGATCATTTGAATATTGTTTGTGCTTTTGATACAGATCCGGAGGTTGTAGGAGAAAAAATCAAAAATATCACAGTTGAAGATATGTCCTGCTTAGAAGAGCGGATAAAAAAAGAAGGGGTGACAACGGCAATTTTGACTGTTCCAAGCAAATTTTCGCAAACTGTGGCAGATAAAGTCATCGCAGCTGGTGTCACAGCAATCCTAAATTTTGCTCCGGGAAGGATTCGTGTGCCCGATAATGTCAAAGTACAGTATATCGATTTGACTACTGAGCTTCAGACATTGATCTATTTTGATGAAAACTTTACGTCCAGTAAACAAATCAGTTTTTAACTAGAAATAAAATTCAGCTTTTTGGTAACAGTGCAGTAATTTGTCGCTGAAAAGCTGCTTTTTTGCGTTTCTGGTTTATAGGCAGTATCTTTGTTCCTTTTTTTTTATTTAGTTATAATGAAGGAAATAATGGAAGGAGACAAAGACCATGAACGTAACAAAAGGTGAAGATATTTTAACATTAGTTGGGACAGAGAGAAATGTTGGTGATAAGGCACCAGATTTTACACTTGATAATTTAGAGGATCAGGCGGTTTCGTTAAGTCAGTTATTGGCCACACCAGTCTTACTGAACATCGTCCCTGATATTGATACCAGTGTGTGCAGTATTCAGACCAAACGTTTTAATCAAGAAGCAGCTGACATCAAAGGTGCCACATTTGTGACAATCTCGAAAAACACGAAAGAAGAACAAGCTAACTGGTGTGCAGCAGAAGGTGTTGATATGGAGATGCTCCATGATACTGAGTTTACCTTTGGCAGAGAGTATGGTGTGCTGATCGAGTCTTTAGGACTTTTGGCACGGTCAGTTTTTGTGATTGATAAAGATGGCACGATCGTTTACCGGCAGATTGTCCCTGAATTGACAGATGAACCTGATTACAACTCAGCATTGGCTGAATTGAAAAAATTAGTTTAACAACTATTTGACGAGGGACAATTTTCATTGTACACTTGTAAAAAGACTGTGAACAAGAGGAGTAGCAAAGGTCAAACTTGTCAGAGAGAAAATCGTCCGCTGAAAGATTTTCAAGTTTTGCTTTGTGAAAGTAGCTTGGAAGTTGAGTAGTTGAACCTTTTTGGATGAAACAGTAGACTATTTCGTTTAGTGAACGTTATGACACTGAGAGAAGCCGTATGTTTTTACGGTAAAAATAGGTGGTACCGCGATTATTCGCCCTAGGACACATGATGTGTTCTAGGGTTTATTTTTTTTTAACAAGTAAACTCTGTAAAAATACTTCCCATTGAATCAAGGAAGTTATTGTTCATAAAGTCAGTTTTAGGAGGAAGGAAAAAGATAATGACAGAAGAGCAAAATCTATCAACAAAATTTGATCCGCAAAAAGTAGAACAAGGAAAATATGACAGATGGCTGGCTGACAAGGTGTTTCGTCCCAGTGGGAATCCTGACGCTGAGCCTTATTCCATTGTAATCCCCCCGCCAAATGTTACCGGGAAATTACACTTAGGCCACGCCTGGGATACCACTTTACAAGATATTATTATCCGTCATAAGCGGATGCAAGGCTACGATACTCTGTGGCTTCCAGGGATGGACCACGCAGGGATTGCTACTCAAGCGAAAGTGGAAGAAAAACTGCGTGAAGAAGGTCTCAACCGTTATGAGTTGGGACGGGAAAAGTTTTTGGAAAAAACTTGGGAATGGAAAGAAGAATATGCTTCTCATATCCGTGAACAGTGGGCGAAGTTAGGATTGTCCCTAGATTATGACCGGGAACGTTTCACTTTGGATGAAGGACTGTCTGCAGCGGTCAAAAAAGTGTTTGTGGAGCTATATAAAAAAGGGTTGATTTATCGCGGTGAGTACATCATCAACTGGGATCCGCAGGCGAAAACTGCTCTCTCTGACATAGAAGTCATTCACAAAGATGTGGAAGGGGCTTTTTACTACATGACATATCTGCTGGCTGACGGCAGTGGAGAAACTGTAGAAATTGCTACGACTCGTCCAGAAACGATGTTAGGGGATACGGCAGTGGCTGTTCACCCTAAAGACGAACGTTACCAGCATTTGATTGGCAAAAATGTAATACTGCCTTTGGTGGAAAAAGAAATTCCTGTGGTGGCAGATGATTATGTGGATATGGAATTTGGGACTGGTGTCGTGAAAATCACGCCGGCCCATGACCCAAATGACTTTGAGGTAGGCAATCGCCATCAGCTGCCTCGGGTAAATGTGATGAATGATGATGGGACGATGAATGATTTTTATCCGCCTTATGATGGGATGGACCGTTTTGCTGCACGAAAACAAATCGTCAAAGATTTGGAAGCGGCTGGTCGTCTGAAAAGGATTGAAAAAATGTTCCACAGTGTGGGGCATTCAGAACGGACCGGTGTGATGGTGGAACCCCGTTTGTCTACCCAGTGGTTTGTCAAAATGGCTGATTTAGCAGAGAAAGCAATCCGCAACCAATCGACTGAAAATAAGGTCGAATTTTATCCGCCCCGTTTTAACGGGACATTTATCCAATGGATGGAAAATGTTCATGACTGGGTCATTTCCCGTCAATTGTGGTGGGGACATCAAATCCCTGCTTGGTATCATAAAGAAACTGGAGAAGTCTATGTAGGAGAGACTGCACCGGCGGACCTTGACAATTGGATACAGGATGAAGATGTGCTGGATACTTGGTTCAGTTCGGCATTGTGGCCTTTTTCTACCATGGGCTGGCCGGATGAAACGTCTCCTGACTTTGAACGGTATTTCCCTACGTCCACCTTGGTCACCGGCTATGATATTATTTTCTTTTGGGTCAGCCGGATGATTTTCCAAAGTTTGGAATTCACTGACCGCCGACCATTTGACAATGTGTTGCTGCATGGCTTGATTCGGGCAGAGGATGGCCGTAAAATGAGTAAATCATTAGGCAATGGCATAGACCCTATGGATGTTATTGAAAAATACGGTGCTGACGCATTACGCTGGTTCTTGGCAACGGGCTCTTCACCGGGGCAAGATATCCGTTTCAGTCATGAAAAAATGGATGCATCATGGAATTTTATCAATAAAATTTGGAACGCCAGCCGTTTTGTAATCATGAACTTGGAAGGATTGACCTATGAGGAGATTTCTCTGGAAGGTCAGCGGAGCGTTGCCGACCGTTGGATTTTAACCCGTTTGAACGACACTGTGGCAAATGTCAATCGTTTGTTCGACAAGTTTGAGTTCGGCGAAGCAGGCCGTCATTTGTATAATTTTATTTGGGATGATTTTTGTGATTGGTATATAGAGATGAGCAAGGAAGTGCTCTATGGCGACAATGAGGAACAAAAGCATCTGACACGGAGTTTGCTGGCTTATGTGCTGGACAAAATTTTAAAACTCCTTCATCCGATCATGCCTTTTGTCACCGAAGAAATCTGGACATCTCTGCCCCATCAAGGAGAGTCTATCGTTGTAGCCCCTTACCCGGAAGTAGTCCCGGCAGATGATGATGAACCGGCTGCTGAGGGGATGGAAGTTTTAAAAGAGTTAATTCGTTCAGTCAGAAATATCCGTGCCGAAGTAAATGCGCCGATGTCGAAAGAAATTACCTTGCTGATCAGAACCACAGATGAAACGATTCGCGAATTTTTAGCGGATAATGTGGATTATATCAAGCGTTTTTGTCATCCTGAAACATTGGAAATCAGCGCAGAGATTCAAGCGCCTGAACTGGCCATGAGTGCAGTTATCACAGGAGGAGAAATTTTCCTTCCTTTGGCAGACTTGATCAATATCGAAGATGAGATTGCCCGGTTAGAAAAAGAGTTGGACAAGTGGACAAAAGAAGTAGCAAGAGTCCAAGGGAAGCTGAAAAATGAACGTTTTGTTTCCAATGCTCCGGCTGAAATTGTCGAGGCTGAACGGGCAAAAGAGGCGGATTATTTAGCCAAGCAACAGACTGTGAAAGACCGTCTTAATCAGTTAAAAAAAGTTTGAGATAGGAATGATGAGCGAGCATGACTTATGAAGAAGCACTTTCTTGGATTCACAGCCGTTTAAAATTTGGCTCGAGGCCTGGATTGATCAGAATAGACGCCTTACTGGAGCGCCTGGGAAATCCTCATCATGAGTTGGCAATCATCCATGTGGGGGGGACAAACGGCAAAGGGTCAACGGTGGCCTTCCTTAGAAGTTTGTTTCAAGAATATGGCTTGAAAGTGGGGACATTCACTTCTCCATTTTTAGTTAAATTTAATGAAAGAATGAGCATCAATGAACTTCCGATTTCCGATGAGGATTTAGTGAAGTATGTTGAAAAAATCCAACCCTTAGTCGCTGAACTGGATCAGCACAGCGACTTAGCGGGCATCACTGAATTTGAAATCATCACAGCGATGATGTTTGATTATTTTAAACAAGAACAAGTGGATTTGGCAATTGTCGAAGTCGGTCTAGGGGGATTGCTGGACAGTACCAATGTGGTCGATCCTTTAGTGTCAGTAATCACAACGATTGGTCTGGATCATATGGATATTTTGGGAGACACCATCGAGGAAATTGCCTATCAAAAAGCAGGAATCATTAAAAAAAATAAGCCCGTTGTTCTAGGTAAAGTACCTCCGAAGGCGTTAGAAGTAATCAAAAAAGTGAGCAATGAGAACCGGAGCCCATTATTTGTATTGGGTGAACAGTTTGTGTATGATAAAAGTGACAAAGAGGGCCAAAGTCTTACTTTTAGAACAAATGGAAAAGTTTTGGAAAATTTGCAGATACCGCTGATAGGTTATCATCAATTTGACAATGCCAGCACCGCTATTGAAACTTTTTTCCTGCTGGCTCCTCAATTTGGTTTCACACCATCTGAGAACCGTGTGCAGCAAGCTTTAAAACAAGTGCGCTGGCCGGGGCGGATGGAAATCGTTCAGGAACAACCGTTGATTATCATTGACGGTGCCCATAATGAGCCGGCAGTGGCTGCGATGGTTGACAATCTTGCCGCATATTATGGGGACAAGAAAATAATATCATTATTTTCCGCCATCAATACAAAAGATATCCAGCCTATGATGAAGAAAATCAGCAGTGCCAGCAAAGGTAATTTTTATGTGACCACCTTTGATTACCCGAGAGCAGTTGATCTGGCGACTTACCGTCAACTGGGTATACCTGAAGATCACATATTCAAAGAATGGCGGGCGGGAGTGGACAGTTTAAAAAAACAACTGGATGAAAACACGCTTTTGATTATCACAGGGTCGTTGTATTTTATTTCAAATGTAAGGAAATATTTTGTAAAGGAGACGAATGATTGACAAATTATCAAGGTGTTATTTTTGATATGGACGGGTTGTTGTTTGATACTGAGCAGGTGTATCTTGATGTAAATGTGACATTGGCACCGGATTTTGGTTTGCATGGTTTGGATAAACCGTATATGATGAATTTTATCGGTATTTCGGATGAAGAGGTATTTGCCGCTATTCGCAATGATTTCTCTCATTTGCCTAGTAAAACCTTAGATGATTTTTTCCAAGCAGGGCGTACACTAGTAAGAGAAATGTTCCAAAGCGGCAAAACCCCGTTGAAACCAGGGGCAATAGAGACGCTGGAGCTGCTTAAGCAACATCAAATCCCCAGCGTGATCGCATCAAGCAATTTAAGGGAATTTATTGAATTGTTGACAGAAAAAGCCAATATCGACCATTATTTTTCCGGCATTGTATCAGCTAATGAAGTTGAAAGAGCTAAGCCGGATCCGGAAATCGTTGTTAAGGCAACAGAGTTGTTGAGTCTTGAACCGGAAAAGTGTTTAATGCTGGAGGATTCGCTAAATGGTGTTAGAGCTTCTCATGAAGCTAAGGTAGATGTGATCGTGATTCCTGATTTGATCGCACCAAACTCTGAGATGGCATCAAAAGCAAAAGTGATTGTCGACAGCCTGTTTGACGCCCATCCGTATATTGTAAAATAATATTGCTGAAGCCTTTGGTAAGAAAATACCGAGGCTTTTTTATTCGTGGATTAATCACCCTTCTTCGAATATTAATAGCAAGATGATTTGAAAGAAGGGGAATTATGGAAAGGGTAAAGGGACGGACTGCTTTAATCAGAGAAGTGCCGCCATCCAGCTTGCCAAGAGAACGATTGTTGTTGTACGGGGGAGGGGCATTGTCAGAACAAGAATTACTGGCGATCGTTTTGCGTACAGGTTCCCATGGGAAAAATGTGATGCGGCTGGCATCAGAAGTACTGCATCACTTCGAGAGCCTGTATGATTTGAAAAAGGCCAGTTTGGAAGAGCTTCAAAGCATATCAGGGATTGGAAAAGTCAAGTCGATCGAGTTGGCGGCGATGTTTGAGCTGGGGGTACGTATCGCTCAAGCCAATCAGATAAAGTTGGGGCAGGTGGTCTCCAGCGCTTTATTGGGGAAGACGATGATTGATGAGCTGAAAGACTTGCAGCAGGAACACTTGATAGGTATTTATCTGAATACTAAAAATGAAATGATAAAAAAAGAGGTTTTATTCATCGGCTCTCTGAATCAAAGTATTGCCCATCCCAGAGAAATCTACCGCAGTGCGGTTAAATATGCAGCTGCAAGGTTTATTCTAGTGCATAATCATCCTTCGGGAAACCCAAAAATGTCTCAAAATGATATCGAGTTTACCAAACGGATTGTTGAATGCGGCGAATTGATTGGCATCGAACTTTTAGACCATCTGATCGTCGGTCATGAATCCTACATCAGTTTGCGGGAAGAGGGGATTATTTAAAAACGGCAGGGTTCTTGGTTGCATTTGTTAGCGTCTTCATGTATGATGTTATTGTAATTTTGTGGGGATTATTTTAGTTGTATAGTTTGAAACAAAGCACTGCTAAAGATGGCCGCAACGAGTTACAAGTATATGTGTGTATCAACACAAGGAGGAAACACAAGATGGAACAAGGTACAGTAAAATGGTTCAATGCAGAAAAAGGATTTGGATTTATCCAGCGGGAAGAGGGCGATGATGTTTTCGTGCATTTCTCAGCTATTGAAGGAGACGGTTTTAAAACTTTGGAAGAAGGTCAATCCGTAAGTTTTGATGTTGAAGACAGCGATCGCGGACCTCAAGCGGCAAACGTAACTAAAAACTAAAATTGTCTAACGCATTCATCCCTCATGTTTTCATGAGGGTTTTTTTATATTTGGGGATAAAATCTGGTATGATGGGTTATATAAAAAGGAGTCGATGAGATGGAGAAAATACTGATTGTAGAAGACGATTTGGAAGTCAGCGAGATGCTGGAAAAAATATTACAAGAGAGCTATCAGGTCGTCCTTTCATACTCCGGTACGGAAGCTCTGTTACAACTTCAAACACAATCTTTTGCTTTGATTCTCCTGGATATTATGTTGCCAGGAAAAAATGGTCAGGAAGTGCTGAGGGAAATCAGAGAATTTTCCCCAACTCCAGTAATCATGCTGACGGCTCTATCAGACAAACAACTGGTGGTTGAGTGTTTGAAGCAAGGGGCCGATGATTATATCACCAAGCCTTTTGATAGGGGAGAATTAATGGCACGAATCGCTGTACAGTTGAGAAATAAACCTGCCCATGCCTGTCTGCCGGCAGAGGACATGAAGATCAAAGAAATCAAACTGGACAAGGATTTATTTAAAATCACCCGGGAGCAGCAGGAGGTTCCCTTGACAAAAAAAGAATTTGTACTGCTGGAAATACTGGGACGCTATCCGGAGAGGGTGTTTACAAAGGCGGATTTATATGAGTTGGTTTGGGAAGAACCGTATTTCGGTGATGAAAATACGTTGAATGTCCATCTAAGCAACTTAAGGAAGAAAATTCAGCTTCTTGACGCCACTCAAGAGTATATTGAGACAATTTGGGGGATCGGCGTGAAACTGGCTAAGTAAAGGAGGGGTTTCTATGTGGTATATTTTTATCTCAGTAATATTTTTCCTCTTGATTTTTTTGCTTGGACGTTTTCTGTGGACGATGGCTTCAATTGTCAGACAACTGGAAGCGATTGGGGACAGTGAAACGAATCAGGAAGTTAAATTAAGCGGGCGGTACCCGCTTTTTGTCCGGTTAACATTGATGATTAATCGGATCATCCGCAAAGAAAAGACAACTCGGCAACTATCCAGACAAACGCAGCGCCAATTTGATCAGGCAATCCATAATATTGCCCATGATGTGCGTACGCCGTTAACGGTTGCCCATGGCTACACTCAACATCTGAGAGAACATCTGGACACCCTTTCAGTGGAAGATTCCCGGGAGATTCTGGATAAAGTATCCCGGAATTTATTCGCAGTGGAGGAAAGAGTGGAAAATTTACTGACATACAATCGGCTGATAGAAAAACAAACACAGGAGACATTGACATTCGCAGAGCTTGATGTCAGCCGTTTGATCCAGTCGGAACTCTTGAAATTCCATCCATCTTTTTTAGAAAAGGAGATGGAATTGTCTGTGCAAATAGCCTCTGGATTAAAAGCGATAACGGTAGAAGACCATTTGAAGAGGATTTTTCAAAATATGATGGGAAATATGCTGGAACACGGGGTAGAAAAAGGAGAAGTCCTGTTGACAGAGGCAGAAAATTGGCTGATTATTCATGCAGAAAATCAAATGCCACAGGAGATTTTGTCTCCCCAACGTTTATTTGATAGATTTTACACAGAAGATCTGGCGAGAGAAAAAAAGAATGCCGGGCTGGGGTTGTTTATTATTCAAGAGCTGACCAAAGACTTGGGGGGAGAAGTAGCTCTGACTTGTAAAGGGCACACTTTTTTACTAAGTGTTCGTCTCCCCCTAAAAGGACCCTCTCCAAAAGAGTAACCATTACTAAAAATAGCCTGCTAACGACTGTAGCGCCCCCAAGAGCTAGATCAAATGGGAGGGGCTACAGCACAATTGCCGTTAGCAGGTTCTTTTATTTCTTTTTGTCAGCTTTACGCCATTTTATTTCCAATATCAACTGCCCAGCGATGACTAAGGCAAGATAGAAGAAGAACCATTTTGGGGAAGGCTGCCACTTCATTACGTAAGCAATAACAGTCATAGCTGCGGAAAAAATTGCGACTAAAAACCAGAACTTTCCCCAAAACTGATTGCTGAAGCGAAGATATTTTTTCTTCTCTTTCCTAAAAAAACAGGTGATGTCGTTCCATGGGGTATTCGGTGTGAACAGCATCAAACTGCCAAATAATCCGATGACAACAAATGGGAGAAAAAACCAATTCATTTTAGACCTCCGATGGGTGATTTTTTTTCGAAAAGCCCTTGCGATGGTTAGATTTCTTTTTGTTTGAAAATCACCAAAGATAAGGCGCAGAGGGAAACAATAAAGATTAAAGCAGCATAGGAAGTTTTGATATAGAAACTATCCGACGTCCCTTGGAAGATTCCCATGGTCATGGCTGAACTGAAATCAATATATTTCAGCCAGCTGATTTTTGTAAAAGTAACTTGGAGCACATTGATTAAAATCGGAAGTGTGATCACAAGGATAATAGCTGTGATTGCGCTGGATGTGATGTAAATCATCGTGATTCCCAGTGTGAAAATTGCCAGTAGTAAAAGGAATTGAAAACCGATGCTTCTACTGGTGTGAATGATGAAGTCCTTTGTCCAACCGTCGCCGAGACCGTTAAGGAGACTGCTTGTCAGAAAAGAAAATCCGTAATAATAAAGCATCTGAACAAATAAAACGCTCATAAGGGTGATATATTTCGAGAAAAAATATTTCGTACGAGAGATTCCAACAGTTAAATTGTTTTTAAGGGTGTTGTAAGAGAAATCCCTGCCGACGATGATGACAAATAAAGGGATCATCATATAGATACTGATGCTAACCTGGCTGCCCATAGTTTGAAAACTTTCAATTCCCGTCCATTGGAGTTCGTTGACCTTAGCGATACTTTCAGAAAATTCGTTATTGATTGATATGCCCCCTGCGGCATGCCCTGCTACAGAAGTAATAATGAATAAAATGAGCAAGACTTGAGAAATCCAGAAACCTTTTGTATGAAACAAGCGATAAAAATCTGCTCTGATGGTATTGATCATGTTTACATCTCCTCCTATAACCGGCTGGTGCTGATTAATTTTGTAAAATAAGTTTCCAGCTCCATCCTGTCTTCATATAATTCACAAACGGCCACATCATTTTCTACCAACATCTTATTAATGGCCGGAATATTCCCGTTAAAATCATAAATCTTGATAGTTTGCTGGTCAACGATTTTAAAATTGGCACTGCTATCGGCTTTCATCAATAAAAAGCTGGCTTTTTCTGTATCGTCTACCTTGATATGGATATTTTCATCGCAAATCGTTTCAAATTCTTTTTTCGTCAGTTCTTTGACTAGACGTCCCTTATGAATGATCCCGAATGTGGTTGCCACATGATAAAGTTCAGATAAAATATGGCTGGAAATAATCATCGTTATGCCCAACTCTTGATTCAGACGCTGGATGATTTTCCGGAAATCAATGATGGCAATGGGGTCCAATCCGTTGATAGGCTCATCTAAAATCAGTAAATCCGGCTGACCAATCAAGGCAATGGCGATCCCTAATTTTTGTTTCATCCCCAGCGAAAAATTCTTGAATTTTTTATTGCCTGTATCGGTCAAATCAACCATCTCCAAGATTTTTTCGATGTCCCCGTTTTCTAAAATACCTCTTAATTTACAATAGTAACGCAGATTTTGTTCAGCTGTTAAGCTGTCAAAGGCCACAGGGGCTTCAATGACACTGCCGGTCCGATCAAGATTACGAATATGTTCACGATGATTTTGCGAGCCAAAGAGCTGCACATCTCCTTCAGTAGGACTGGTGAGTGAGGTGATCGCTTTTAACAGGGTGGTTTTTCCTGCCCCGTTTCTTCCGATCAAACCGTAAATCTCTCCCTGCCTGATGGTTAAATTTATATTAGTCAAAGCCGACTGCTGGTGGTACTTCTTTGAAAGATTTCTAACGGATAGTATTTCTGTCACTGTTTGTCCGCCTCCTTTTCTATATTTCCACTATAACGGATAAGGCTAAATTAACTCTTAAATCATTTATTAAGTCATTCTTAAATCAAAAAACCCCTATCCTTCTGATAAGGAATAGGAGTTTTTTGTTTCATTATCTTGCGTAGCTTTTGCGCATCGCTTTTTTACGATTGTCTTCAATCATGTGTTCCTTTTCTTCGATAGGCTCAATAATTGCCTTCTTTACACCAAAGGCGACACCAGCAACTGCTGCCAAGGTAAAAAATGTTCCAGCAAAAAATCCAGAAGTAAATTTTTTCATCGGTCATCATCCTTTCCTATGTTTACATTATCCGATATTTGCTTTATAAAATCCAGTGTCAGCCTATCATTAAAACAAAAAAAATAGAAAGGTGAATTTATTGCTGTTTCGTCATATAATAGATAGGGTAGTCTGGACGAACAGGCTTTAAAAAAAGAGATAAGACAAGCACAAAAAAAGGAGAGCGTCATGACAATCGATCAATCAGCATGGCATTACGAGGTGCCGGATTTTCCGCGGGAGCTGGCCAATGAACAGGGCGGAGTACACATTGCTTTTTTCCTGCGGTGGATGATAGAAAATGGCTTCTCGGGGACCGAATTGCAAGAGGAGTATCCTGACATTCAAAATAAAGTGAAACAAAACACTTTAGATGTTTTTGAACTTCTAACAGTTTTTTTTGACGGCACCTTGCTGGAAGAAGATTTTACTTCAGAAGGGGCTAGATTTGCCAATGCCTACTACTTGGAAAAAGAAACATTTTCCCGGGAGAACGGAAATTATTTGGAAGATTATGAAAAGGTTTTGCCCCAGCTAGAGCATGTCAAAGGCTTTGAAAAAATTTATCAAGGGGTCATTTACAATGAGCTCAATTACCAAAAAGTCAAAGAACTTATGGACGGACGATTCAAAGCGTATCAAAAGTGGCTGGAAAATGATTCTTTAAAGGGATGAGGATAAAGATGACAGAAACAAAAACAAAAATTTTTGCCCACCGGGGAAGCAAGGCCACACATCCGGAAAACACATTACCTGCCTTTGAAGCAGCTGTCGATTGTGGGGCAGAGGGCATCGAATTAGATGTCCATCTGTCGAGGGACGGGCATCTGATTGTAATTCATGATGAAAAAGTGAACCGGACAACAGACGGCAAAGGCCGAATAGCTGACCTGACGTTGGCACAAATAAAAAAATTGGATGGGGGAAGCTGGTTTTCTGGAAAATTTGCCGGTACTCAAATACCTACTTTGGAAGAGGTTACTTTATTTTTGCAGGAAAAAAACTATTGCGGCACATTGAACATCGAAATTAAAACTGATGTGATTCAATATGAAAACATAGAACAAAAGGTCAACGATTGGATGATGAGTCGTCCTTGGTCTTTCACCTTCCTATATTCGAGTTTTTATTTTCCGTCTTTGGAGAAACTGGCTTTGATTTCCCCTGAAATCCCCAAGGCATTAATCTTATTTGCCGAGGAAGAACTGATTCAGCTGGGCGTTTACAGTCCGATCATCAGCGGTCTTCATCCAAAATATACTTGGATTGAAAAGCAGTCCCAAAATATGTCTGACTTTCCCAAAGCTTTGCGCCCGTGGACGATCAATAAAAAGGAGCAGATGATTGTCTGTTTTGATAAAAAATTGACTGCTATCCACACTGATTACCCTGAAAAGGCACTGAATGTGAGAAAAGAGTGGCAAAAAATATATGGCAGCTAAACAAAAAATCGTTGTAATTGTGGGACCAACAGCTGTGGGCAAGACGGCTTTAAGTGTTGACTTGGCGAAAAAATTCCAAGGTGAAATTATCAGCGGAGACTCCATGCAAGTGTACAAGGGGCTGAATATCGGAACAGCCAAGGCAACGAAAGAGGAGCAGCAGGGAGTTCCCCATTTTCTGCTGGATGAAATCGAAATGACAGACCGTTATTCGGCAGGAGATTTTCAAAAAGCTGCCCGAAAGTACATTCAAGAAATCGGAGAACGGGGGCACCTGCCAATCATCGTAGGCGGAACAGGATTGTATATTCAGGCGCTCTTGTTTGATTTTACGTTGGGGGGACAAGAAAACATTACAAAAGAAAAGCAGATCATCCGCCGTCAATGGGAACAAATATCGGAAGCCAAGGGCAAAGAATTTGTCTGGGAATATTTGAAACAAATCGACCCGGCGGCAGCCGAAAGCATTCACCCTAATAATCTCAGGCGGGTCATCCGGGGAATAGAAATCATGGAAACCACTGGAAAGAGTATCATAAAGCAGCAAAGAGAAATCACTGATTTATCCGCTTCATTGTACGATGTGAAGCTGATTGGTTTGACCACGGAAAGAGAGCTGCTCTATGAGCGTATTAATCATCGGGTGGAGCTGATGATGAAAGCGGGGCTGTTGGAGGAGGCTCGAATGGTATTTGAAACTCCGAATGCCCAGTCAGCACAAGGAATTGGCTATAAAGAATTTTTCCCTTATTTTTCCGGGGAGATTTCATTGGATGAAGCAGTAAGCCAGGTAAAACAAAATTCGCGCCGCTATGCTAAAAGACAACTGACGTGGTTCAGAAACAGGATGAATGTCTCATGGCGGGATTTAGTACAAGAGCCTGAAAAAATAACGGAACTGGAAGAAGCATTGGCAAACTGGCTGAAATAAAAGGAGAAGAGAAGATGAAAGAAAGAGTTTTAGTGGTTGGTGTTGAAACTCCTGAAAATTTTGAATTTTTCCATGAATCCATGCAGGAATTAAAAAATTTAGTGGAGACGGCCCGTGGAGAAGTGGTGGCTGAACTTGTTCAAAAACGGCCTAAAGTAGATTCGAGAACAATCATCGGGCAAGGTAAAATGGCTGAATTAAAACAATTAGTGGATGCCCATGAAGTAGATTTAGTGGTGTTTAATCAAGAATTAACACCAAGGCAAGGCATCACGATTCAAGAAAAACTTGATTTGCGAGTCATTGACAGAGTACAGTTGATTTTAGATATTTTTGCTATGAGAGCCCGCTCAAAGGAAGGGCAACTACAGGTGGAGTTGGCACAACTGAATTATATACTGCCTCGTCTGGTAGGAAAAGGGCTGGAACTTTCACGGCTAGGCGGCGGGATCGGTACACGGGGTCCCGGAGAAACTCAGTTGGAAACGGACCGGCGCCATATTCGACGGAAAATCACTGGAATCAAACGTGATTTAAAAGAAGTGACCGCTCACCGGGAGCGCAGCCGGCAAAAACGTCAATCAGCTAACGTTTTTCAAATCGGATTGATTGGTTATACTAATGCCGGTAAATCAACAATTTTAAATAACTTGACTGATGCAGAAGCTTATTCCCAAGATGAGCTGTTTGCCACGTTGGATCCATTGACCAAGCGCTGGAAAATCAATCAGACGATGGAAGTTACTTTGACCGATACGGTAGGTTTTATTCAGGATCTGCCTACCCAGCTAATCGAGGCTTTTCAGTCGACCCTTGAAGAAAGCCGCGTCATGGATTTGCTGCTTCATGTGGTGGATGCCAGTTCGGCTGACCGGCATCTTCAGGAAAAAACGGTGATGTCTCTGCTGCAGGAGTTGGAGATGGAAACCATTCCTGTGCTGACCGTGTATAATAAAATGGATTTGGTCGCTTCCCACGAATTTGCCCCTACCCTTTTTCCAAATTGTCAGCTGTCAGCTCTTGAACCGGACAGTGAAAAAGTATTGGAGCAGGCCATCATTGAAGAAGTGAAAAAAATATTTTCACCGTATCAATTAACCTTTGGCCCGGAGGATGGGAAAAAAATTCATGAATTAGGCAAACATACCCTGGTCACTTCACAAATGTTTGATGAGCAGAAAGAAGTGTATCGGGTCACTGGCTATGCGCCAAAACATTCTAAATGGATCGGAGATAATCAATGAGTTGGAATCAATCTTTAAATGATGAACTACGCCAAAAAATAGTATTGGCTGAAAAAAAAATAGAGGAGAAAAGAAAAGAGATTCAGGAAATCGCCTTGACTAATCAGGCCAAAGTGTTAGCCGCCTTCAGACGTCATCAAGTTTCAGAAAGTCATTTTGCCATGTCAACTGGTTATGGTTATGACGATATGGGAAGGGATGTTTTAGAAGCTGTGTATGCCGATGTTTTCGGTGCAGAAGACGGCATCGTGAGGCCGCAAATCATTTCAGGCACCCACGCGATTGCTACGGCCCTGTTTGGAGTGTTGCGCCCAGGGGATGAGTTGGTGTATATCACCGGCACCCCTTATGACACATTACTTGAAGTCATCGGTATCAACGGGGACGGTATCGGTTCCTTCAAGGAATATGATATATCTTATAATGAGGTGGATTTGAAGGAAAACGGAAGTGTCGACTTTGACGGAGTGTTGGAAACAGTTTCTGAGAAGACTAAAGTCGTGGCTATCCAGCGTTCACGGGGCTACGATCAGCGACCTTCATTCACTGTGGAAGAAATTCGGGAGATGGTTGATTTTGTCAATCGGCATTTTCCCAAAGCAATCATATTTGTTGATAATTGTTACGGTGAATTTGCGGAAACTATTGAACCAACTGAGGTAGGGGTTGATTTGATGGCCGGCTCATTGATAAAAAATCCTGGGGGCGGTATTGCCAAAACTGGCGGTTACATCGTGGGGCGTAAAGAGCTGATCGAAAAATGTGCTTATCGGCTGACCACACCCGGTGTGGGGAAAGAAGCAGGTGCGATGATCTATAGCGGTCATGAGATGTTCCAAGGCTTTTTCTTGGCCCCTCATGCAGTCAGTCAGGCTATTCAAGGAGCAATATTCACTGCTGCCCTGCTGGAAGAGTTCGATGTCCATTCTACTCCCAAATGGTCTGATGAGCGGACGGACTTAATTCAGATGATCGAGTTGGAAGACCAAGAAAAAATGGTGAAATTTTGCCAAGCTATTCAAAAATATTCTCCTGTGGATGCACACGTGTCTCCAATCCCCGCTTATATGCCTGGATACGAAGATGATGTGATCATGGCTGCGGGCACCTTTATTCAAGGAGGCAGCTTGGAATTGACTTCGGATGGACCAATTCGTCCGCCGTATCGTTTGTATGTGCAGGGAGGATTGACTTACGAGCATGTGAAGATTGCCGTCAGCCATGCGGTACAGGAAGTTTTTTTTGAGCAATAAAAAAATCTTGTTTCATGTAAACAAGAAAGAAGTAATAAATCAAAAAATAAGACTGATAACAGTGATTATGTGTAACGTAAACAATTGCTCCCCAAACAAGCAGAGCAGACAATTCATGTTTGCTTACTGTTTTTTAGAGAACAAGTTGTCATGTTTTCACTGGGTTCAGTCTTTGAATAAGTGCAGGTTAACTTTCCGACCCCACAGGAATGGAAATCTCAACGAGATGATTCGTTCGAATGTGATCCAACTGGGAAATGCCTTGGTGTTTCGGGAGCAATTTGTCTAAAACAAAAGTGATTTCACTGTCTTTGACTTTGCGGTTTTTATTTTGGATGACAATTTCATTATGGGTGGGCGCCTCACTATATATTACGTTGGTTTTTCCAACAGTATAAACTCTTACCAGATGACTGTCAGTATTTTCCAGTTGACTGGTGACAAGTTGGGGATAACTGTTGGTGACATCGATTAGTTTCATCTTCTTACCTCCCATCAGAGCATAATTTATTACCTTAATTGTACCTCTTTTTTAAAAAAAATGAAACAGAAAGTGTAAGTGTATCTAAAAAGACTTTCGTTTTACAACGCCGTTTATTTCAGCGGAAGTCCCATCTTGCTAAGTATTCAGTTTATTTTCGAAACAGCTTACTTAAACTGTTATTCTTTTGAGAGACAAAAAAAGACTCAATCCTAGGATTGAGTCTCTTTCATTTCCATTTTTTCTGCTACTTTCGCATGAACTTTAATTGTTCCATTTTCATCAAGGTAAGCTTCAAAATCCGTTGTTCCCGGATGATCGAGATAGAAGCTGGCCAAATTATCTTCCAGTTGTTCTTGGATGACACGGCGAAGTGGACGTGCCCCCATTTCAGGGTTGTATCCCAGATCAACCAGCTTTTCTTTCACATTTGCCGGCACCTCGATATGTAATTTTTGGTCTTCCAGCATTTCATTGACTTCATTTATCATCAAGTCGACGATTTTCAGCAAGTTTTCTTTTGATAGCGGCTTGAATTCAACGATTCCGTCGAAACGGTTTAAAAATTCAGGTTTGAAGTAATTACTTAATTGTCCTAACACTGATTGAGTCGTTCCTTCTCGGATCGCACCGAATCCCACATTAGCCTCAGTAGTACCTGTACCTGCATTACTGGTCATGATGACTAGAGTATCCTTGAAGCTGACTGTCCGACCCTGAGCATCTGTCAGACGTCCGTCTTCGAGAATTTGCAGGAACATATGCATCACGTCCGGGTGAGCTTTTTCAATTTCGTCCAGCAGAACCAGACTATATGGAGAGCGCCGCACCTTTTCGGTCAACTGTCCGGCCTCTTCGTATCCTACATAACCGGGAGGGGAGCCTATCAGTTTGGAGACGCTGTGTTTTTCCATGTATTCACTCATATCCAAACGAATCATTGTTTCGCTGGAACCAAACATTTCAAAAGCCAACTGTCTTGCCAATTCCGTTTTCCCTACACCTGTTGGTCCGACAAATAAGAATGACCCGATCGGGCGGTTTTTCTTATTTAATCCAATCCGATTGCGTCGGATTGCTTTGGCAACTTTATCAATGGCTTCATCTTGGCCAATGACCTTCTTTTGCAATTCGTCAGCCAAGTATTTCAATTGATTTTGTTCCTTGGCTTTCAAATCTCCAACTGGGATTCCAGTTTTTTGTTCAACGATTGCTTCCATGTCTTTTTCAGTGACCACCGGCATGTCTTTATCTGCGACCTGATTGTCTTTCAATTTTTCTAAAGTGGCGATTTGGTCACGGTAGTAAGCCGCTTTTTCATAATCTTCTTCGTTAGAAGCAATTTCTTTTTGTTCAATCGCATTTTTTAAACGTGTTTCCAACAATTCAGGATCAACAGCTTGAATCGTCAAGTTTTTCTTGGAACCAGACTCATCCAGCAAGTCGATGGCTTTGTCCGGCAAGAAGCGGTCCTGAATATAACGGCTGGACAGAGAAACTGCACTTTCGATGGCTTCATCAGTATAAGTCACATGATGATAGTCTTCGTAACGTTTTTGAATCCCTCTCAAAATGGCGAGGGTTTCTTCCTGTGTGGGTTCATCAACTTGAACAGGCTGCAGCCGGCGTTCCAGAGCAGCATCTTTTTCAATGACCCGGTATTCGTTCAGAGTAGTGGCGCTGACCATTTGTAATTCCCCACGGGCCAATGCTGGTTTCAAAATATTTCCTGCATCCATACTTCCGTCGCCAGCACTGCCGGCTCCCACGATTTCGTGGACTTCGTCAATGAACAAGATGATTTTCTTGTTGGATTGAACTTCTGTCATGAGCTTTTGCATCCGTTCTTCAAATTGACCTCGAATGCCGGTGCCTTGAACAAGGGAAACAACGTCCAGCTGGATGACTTCCTTATCTAAAAGTTTTTGCGGAACTTCCCCATTGACGATTTTTTGAGCGAGACCTTCTACTACAGCAGTTTTTCCTACACCGGCCTCTCCAATCAAAACAGGATTATTCTTTGTTCTTCTATTCAATATTTCAATGACCCGTGTAATTTCGCTATCTCTTCCGATGACAGGATCGATCCGGCCTTGTCTTGCTTCCTCAGTGAGATTCACACCGTATTCTTCCAACAAAGAACCTCCTCTTTGCTGACCGGGACCTTGTGGGGGCATACCTCCGCGCCCGCTTTGAGTAGGAGGGGTCTGTCCGAACTGGTTTGGTGATTGCCCTTGTTGAGACAATGAGCGGTACCAATCCTCGATGGAACTGAACCCGTAAGGATCTTTCGACATATTTGGATTCATGGTTCCTCTATATTTGGCGTTCAATTCGCGGTAGCAGTTCTGGCAAAGGTAAACTTTTTGCGTTTCATGACCATTATAAACAGTAAAATGGATTGTAGCTTCGTTTTGTTTACAGTTTTGACAAAGCATTCTTTTTCACATCCTTCAAAATGAATAGCCAAACAGGATATTGACCTTGTCTGACCTTTAATAGTATTATATCATTAAATAGTAAACTTTCAAGAAATAGGCATTTTAATTGTTGAAAAAATAATAGCTAAGGCAAGGTGAGTGGGAATGCTCGAAAATCCATATACGCTGAAAATTAATCAGCTGATTACGGGGGAAATCACAGAATTAATCGTATCAAAAGAAGAATTTATGCTTTTTCGCGATGCTTATCTGGCACACCCTGAAAGGAAAAAAATAGAGGGGGAAGCAGGGTTGGGCGGAGAAGTTAGATATCAAATGTGCAAAAACGGGTGAAACTATCGATAAATAAATAAAAAAGTTGTAAGTAAGCATAAAAGATGGTAATCTAAACAAATGAGGGGGCTTTTTTTTTCGTATCACGATGTTTCTCGTTTTTAAAAATAAGCCCTAAAATAAAAAAATATCTTCATCTAAAGGAGACGGATCAATTATGGAAAAAAAAGATTTTCACATCATTGCAGACACAGGGATTCATGCTCGCCCAGCTACTTTACTAGTACAGACTGCTAGCAAATTTAATTCAGATATCAATCTGGAGTATAAAGGCAAATCAGTTAACTTGAAATCAATCATGGGAGTAATGTCCTTGGGCGTTGGTCAAGGAGCTGACGTAACGATTTCTGTTGAAGGTGCTGACGAAGCAGAAGCTATGGCTGGTATTGTCGATACAATGAAGAAGGAAGGATTATCAGAATAATGTCAGAGATGCTAAAAGGAATTGCTGCTAGCGACGGCGTTGCAATTGCAAAGGCGTATTTACTGATAGAACCTGATCTTTCCTTTGACAAACGCATAGTGGAGGACTCCCAGGGAGAAATCGCTCGTTTGGAACAAGCTTTGGCAACGTCTACAGAAGAAATTCAAAAAATTCGTGACAAAGCTGCTGAAACTCTTGGAGAAGCAGAAGCTCAAGTCTTTGACGCTCACTTAATGGTTCTTTCCGACCCTGAAATGACAGGTGCGATCGAGTCCAATATCACAGATAACAAAGTGAACGCAGAGTCTGCATTAAAAGAAGTGACAGACATGTTTATCGGCATGTTTGAAGCAATGGAAGACAATCCTTACATGCAGGAACGTGCAGCGGATATCAAAGACGTGACGAAACGGGTGTTGAGTCACTTGTTGAATGTCAAATTGCCTAACCCTTCGATGATTAATGAGGAAGTCGTTGTGATTGCACACGACCTGACTCCGAGTGATACTGCTCAGTTGGATCGTCGATACGTTAAAGCATTTGTCACAAACATCGGCGGTAGAACTTCTCACTCGGCAATCATGGCCCGTTCTTTAGAAATCCCGGCAATTGTTGGGACTAAGTCGATTACCAAGATGGTAAAAGACGGCGACATGCTCGCTGTGGACGGCATAGCTGGAGAAGTAATCGTTCATCCTGCAGAAGATGAAATTGCAAAAGTTAAGAAAACCGGCGAAGAGTTTGCAAAGCTAAAAGCTGAATGGGATAAATTGAAGGATGCAGCAACAGTTACTGCAGACGGCAAACATTTAGAATTGGCTGCAAACATCGGAACGCCAAAAGACTTAGAAGGTGTCAACAACAACGGTGCTGAAGGTGTCGGATTATACCGGACAGAATTTCTTTATATGGATTCTTCTGAACTTCCAACAGAAGATGCGCAGTTTGAAGCCTATAAAGCAGTGCTTGAAGGAATGAACGGCAAACCAGTAGTTGTTCGTACGATGGATATTGGCGGGGATAAAGAATTGCCTTACTTGCCATTGCCTCACGAAATGAACCCGTTTCTAGGTTACCGTGCGCTTCGGATTTCATTGGTGGAAGATGATATTTTCAGAACACAGTTGCGTGCTTTACTAAGAGCATCTGTTTATGGAAAATTGCGCATCATGTTCCCGATGGTAGCAACTTTAGTGGAGTTCCGCAGTGCAAAAGCAATTTTGGGAGAAGAAAAAGCTAAACTGATCGACGAAGGTGTCGCAGTGGCTGATGATATTCAAGTGGGTATCATGATCGAAATTCCAGCAGCGGCAGTTATTGCTGATAAATTTGCTAAAGAAGTTGACTTTTTCAGTGTGGGGACGAACGACCTTATCCAATACACAATGGCAGCAGACCGTATGAATGAACGGGTATCTTATTTGTATCAACCATACAACCCGTCAATTCTGCGTTTGTTGAAACATGTCATTGACTCTGCTCATGCAGAAGGCAAATGGGCCGGTATGTGCGGGGAGATGGCTGGAGATCAAACAGCTGTGCCATTATTGATGGGACTAGGTTTAGATGAGTTCTCCATGAGTGCCACAAGCATATTGAAAACACGCAGCTTGATGAAACGTCTTGACACAAGCAAAATGGCTGAATTAGCTGATAAAGCGATCAATGATTGTGACACTGCTGATGAAGTTGTTGCTCTAGTGCAAGAATACGTAAAATAAAATTTATTGGTTTGTTGTCAACTAATGTTGATTAAGACCGAATAGATTAACGAAGTCAGAAAACTACCTGAGCGAGTTGCTTAGGTAGTTTTTTTGTTTTTTTCAAACTGGAGTGCTGTCAGTGGTTTGTCAGTTCCTGCTATGTTGATTTTTTTTTGCTCTTCGTTAAATGATATCATCAATTCTAATCATCCTCGTTTTTTTAGTAAGGATATTTATCCTGCTGATACATGTGGTTATCGTACTCGGATTATATCTGGCGGTTTATAAAAAATGCCGGTATAAATAACTTTTATAGCTAAGACGAACGTTGTGATATCAACGTTTGTCTTTTTCAAATAACAGCTAATTACTGTTCTTTCGATGCCATGTAGACTTTATGGTAAGAATCTACAGGAGTATGATATAATTTTTATGTATCAACTCTCAGACTATAGTTTGATTTTAGAATTGATTTTTTATGCTATAGTGGAATTAACAACCAAATAGTTTCAATTTAAAAAATATTTGGTAGACGGGAGAAGTGTTATGAAAGTACTGTTATACTTTGAAGGGGAGAAGGCACTGGGGAAATCAGGCATCGGCCGGGCTTTGGAACATCAAAAAAAAGCATTGTCGGCAGTCGGTGTCGACTATACGACAGACCATCATTGCACTGATTATGATGTGATACATATCAATACTTATGGATTGAAGAGCAGGTCAATGGTGCAGAAAGCCAAAAAAGCAGGAAAAAAAATCGTTTATCACGCCCATTCGACAGAGGAAGACTTCAGGAACTCGTTTGTTGGTTCCAATCAATTGTCGCCATTGGTAAAAAAATATTTGATCAGTTTATATTCTCAAGCAGATCATTTGGTAACACCGACAGATTATTCCAAAGAACTTTTAAAAAGTTATGGCCTGACAGTTCCTATTTCAGCGGTTTCTAATGGCATTGATTTGGACAGGTACAAAAAAAGCGAGGAAAAAGAAACAGCTTTTCGCAATTATTTTAATATCAAAGATGGGGAAAAAATAATCATTTGTGTGGGATTGTTCTTCGAACGAAAAGGAATTATAGATTTTATCGACATCGCAAAATTATTTCCGGAATACCGCTTTATCTGGTTTGGACATGTACCCTTGATGTCGATACCGGCCCACATCCGTAAAATTGTCAAAGAGGATCACCCGGAAAATGTTGAGTTTCCAGGCTACATCAGAGGAGAAATTATCGAAGGCGCCTATTCAGGCAGTGACCTGTTCTTTTTCCCATCTTATGAGGAGACGGAGGGGATTGTGGTTTTGGAAGCAATCGCCAGTCATCAAAAATTATTAGTACGGGAAATACCGGTCTATGAAGGCTGGTTGGAGAAGGACGTTAATTGTTATATGGGCAACAATAATGAGGAGTTTGCTGAACTTTTACAGCAAATCGTAGAAGGGGAAAAGCCGGATTTGTGTCATGCCGCCTATGAAATAGTAGAAAACAGGAGCATGAAAAAAATCGGGGAAGAGTTGAAAAAAATATACACATCTGTGTTGGAAGAAAAAATAATCTCGGAAAACTCTAAAACAGCACATCAATGTTAGTTAGGGTTGAGTTGATTTGGAGGAGAATTCATGAAAATAGGCTTGTTTACAGACACTTACTTTCCCCAAGTGAGTGGTGTGGCGACTTCTATTAAAACTTTAAAAATTGAACTTGAGAAATTGGGACACGAAGTAATTATCTTTACGACGACGGATCCTCAAGCAATAGATGAAGATCCAATGATTGTCCGATTGCCCAGTATACCCTTTATTTCATTTAAAGAACGCCGCATTTTAATCAGCGGTATGAGTGATGCTTATGAGTGGGTGAAACACCATCATTTGGATATCATACATACACACACGGAGTTCGGCGTAGGATGGTTAGGGAAGTATATCGGGAAAAAATTGAATATACCGGTCGTGCACACTTATCATACGATGTATGAAGAATACCTGCACTACATCGCCAAAGGGAAGCTGATAAGACCCAGTCATGTGAAACAAGCTACGCTGGCTTTTTCACGGGGGCTGAGCGGCATCATCTGTCCAAGTCAGCGAGTCGTTAAAAAAATGCAAGAATATGGCGTCAGAGCACCTTTAAGAGTAATTCCCACCGGCATCGAGGTAAATAAGTTTTATGCTAAAGAAACTTTATTGCCTGAGACTGATGTCAGGGCGCAAATCAGTATGGGCGAAAATGATTTGTTGCTGTTATCTCTGAGCCGGATTTCTTATGAGAAAAATATTCAAGGAATCATCAAGGGACTGCCCAAAATTTTGGAAGTGATGCCGGAAACAAAATTGATGGTCGTGGGGAATGGTCCGTATAAGGAAAAGCTGGAAGAGTTGGTTGCAGCACTTTCTCTGGACCACGCAGTCAAATTCATTGGGGAAGTCCCCAATGATAAAGTGAGAGATTTTTATCAGACGGCAGACTTTTTTGTTTCAGCTTCTTCTTCTGAATCTCAGGGGTTGACTTTCATTGAGGCTTTAGCCGCCGGTACAAAAGTTGTAGCAAAAGAGAACGATTATTTAAAGCAATTATTATCTTCAGATGAGTTGGGAAGGACTTTCAGGGAGGATCAGGACTTTCCAGAAGCATTGATTCATTTTTGCAGTGAACAGCAGCCCCTTCGTCGGGAGACTTATGAGGCCAAAATAATAGAAATATCCAGCGAGCGCTTTGCTGAAAATGTGTTGGGCTTTTATGAAATAGCTAAAAAATACCATCTGCTTATGGTTGAGATTAAAGCGAGTATCAGTTTGCCTCACCAGTTGAAGATTATGGCGCCTAAAAGTTTTTTTGTAAAGCGGTCAAAGGATGAAAATAAATGACAGATATGATTCTCTGCATGATCGGATTTGAGACAGCAGTGAATGATGTCTGTTTTTTTATATGATATAATAAAGGAAAATTTAGGGAGGCCGAGCCAGTGACTAAAAGAGTGGGATTTATTGGAACAGGTGTCATGGGAGCAGCAATCGTGAAACACTTGCTCAATGCTGAGTATTCAGTGAATGTATACAATCGAACGAAAGCTAAAACCGTAGAATTACAAAAAGAAGGGGCGATTTGGCAGGAAACGCCTAAGGATGTTGTAGATCAAAGCGATGTAATTTTTTCCATGGTAGGTTATCCAGCCGATGTGGAAGAAATCTACTACGGTGACCAAGGGGTTTTTAGCGGAGAAGTTAAAAATAAAATATTGGTGGATATGACTACCAGCACACCGACCTTAGCGGAGAAGATTTATCATTCTGCAAAAGAGTTAGGGGCGGACAGCTTGGATGCACCGGTTTCCGGTGGAGATTTGGGAGCTAAGAACGGTACGCTGACAATTATGGTCGGCGGTGATTTATCGGCCTATGAAAAAACATATCCGCTTTTTCAAGTTTTTGGAAATACTATTAATCATCAGGGCACGGCAGGAAAAGGCCAGCATGCCAAGATGGCCAATCAAATCATGATTGCCGGGACAATGACCGGTATGACAGAGTTATTGGTTTATGCTGACAGGGCAGGTTTGGAGTTGGAAAAAATCATTGCAACTGTGGGTGGAGGAAGTGCAGCAAACTGGTCCTTGGCTAATTATGCACCGAGAATTTTAAAAGAAGATTACAGTCCCGGCTTTTTTGTGAAACATTTTGTCAAGGATTTGAAAATTGCGCTTGAGGAAGCTGAAAGAATGGAGATTTCGCTACCGTCCACTGAGAAAGCTAAAGAGCTGTACCAAAAATTAGCAGACAAAGGTTGGGAAAATGATGGGACCCAAGCCCTAATCAAATTGTGGTGGGCAGACGGGAAACCGGCAAGTACAAAATAAGATGAAATTTAGATTAAATTTTCTATTATCGGTGCAACAGTCAACACTTTTTGATACAATGTAACAGGAAGTGAAACTAAAGGAGGCAGATCCAATGAAAAATTCAAAATTAGTTGCCATACTTAAACGATTGGATGCTATGACTGAAGCTACAGATAATGAGGTGCAAGTGCGCCGATTTGAAAAAGACGGCGTTGAAAAGTGTTTAGTCACTTATGATGCAGCGACTGAGACCTTTGAACTGACTGAGTCGGACACTCAAAAAATTTACCAATTCGATGACATTGACTTTGTTGCTATAGAAATTTTTGATTTGTTAGATGTATAGAAAACAAGGACTCAAGATAACTCTTGGGTCTTTATCATTTATAAGGGAGAGAAAAAATGAACACTAAAAGATGGGTAGCCATTGCTATTGCGGCTGCAATAGTTATTTTTACAATCAGCATGCCAAGTCGGCAAAAAAAACAGGATCAAAATCTGGAAGCACTGCTGTCCCAGAATGGATTAGTAGAAAATGTTATTCAAGAAGGAAATAGCAGTAAAAAAATCGCAAAATTGACAATCGACGGAGCAATCACTTCTCAAGGGTCTGGCAGTATCTTTAGTGAAGCATCCTATGATCATGATTTCTTTATTCAATCGTTGAATGAGATTTACAATGATCAAAATGTGTCGGCTGTTTTCTTGGAAGTGAACTCACCTGGTGGAGGTGTCTATGAAAGTGCGGAAATCGCTCGTTTAATTAAAGAAATCCAAACAGAGCGTAAAATACCACTTTATGTGTCGATGAAGAGTATGGCTGCCAGCGGAGGCTACTATGTTTCTGCCAGTGCCGACAAGATTTTTGCAACGGAAGAGACAATGACTGGCTCGATCGGTGTGATTATGTCTGGGTTGAACTTCGCGGATTTCTTGGATGAATTGGGCGTAGAAGACACCACTGTCAAAAGCGGTGAGATGAAAGATGTGGGGTCATCTACACGCAAATGGACAGAGAAAGACCGGGAAGTGCTTCAATCAATGATTAATAATTCTTATGACCGCTTTGTAAAAATCGTTTCTGACGGCCGCGGGATGGACGAAAAAATCGTCCGTGAGATTGCTGACGGCAGAATTTATGACGGTTCTCAAGCTTTGGAAAATGGGCTCATAGACGAGATTGGTTTTCCGGAGGAGGCTCTGACAGCACTCCAAGAAGATTACCAACTGCAAGATGCACAAGTGTTTGAATATGAGTTGGACAAAGGATATTTCTCTAAAAACTTTCCTTTTCTAAATATTTTTACGAAGCAAGATGTGTTGCAAAGCAAAAAAGCGACGACTCAAGCCGAGCTCTTGCAACAAATGGAGACGGCAGACGCACCTCAAATGATGTATCTTTATGGAGGTGAGTAGGATGAATAATCATTCAGATGATTGGCAGGAAATTCCGGAAAAAGATACCGGAGAAGAAAACAGCCGTGCCGAATTCACAGATGATGCTATGAACGAAAAGTCGAAAAAACAGAAAACATCTTTTGATTTTCAGGAGACAGATGATACACCGGAACATTTTTCGCTGCTAGGTAAAAAGCCCCAAAAATCAAATAACTATTACCAGTTTCCAAATTATTTTTATGCCGGCTTTTGGATACGATTCTTCGCTTTTTTAGTGGATCTATTGATGATTTTGTGCATAAGGACTGTTTTTCTCGGAAAAATTTTGGCTTTGTCTGCTGACAGCCGATTGTATCTTGTGGGGGCACTGGTTTGTTATTTAGGGTATTTTATCCTCATGACAAAGTTTACCAATGGACAGACTATCGGGAAAATGATTTTTGGTTTAAAAGTTGTTTGTTTCAATGAAGAAAAATTAAGCTGGACAACGGTACTTATCCGTGAGGGGGTTTGCCGAATCATCCTGCAAAAAGGGCTCTTTATGCTTGGTTATCTGGTGGCTGCTTTTTCGCCTAAGAAACAACACATTGGCGATATGTTTTCAGATACCAGTGTGGTCAGTATCAATATCATCAAAGCTTATCAAGGTTTAGAGGCATAAAAATGAGTAAGGACTTGCTGGATTTTCCGCAAAACTTTGAAGGACACTTGCGTTTAGGGAAAAGTTTTTTACAGGACGGAAAAACGTCGGAAGCCATCAGTCATTTTGAGGTGGCTTATGATGAAAAAGATAGTTTAGCGGCTAATGAATGGCTGGTGAAGGCTCTGACTCAAGAGAACCGTTACCAAGAAGCCCTGGGAATCGCCAATGAAAAACGTCAAGATTATCTGCTGGATGGCCGACTGCTTAACATCTATCTGGAATTATTGTTGGGGGCTCAGCAATTAATCACTTGCCGTATGCTTGCAGCACATTATTTAAAAGATAATGAAAAAATCTCGGCCTTCGAACAGCGGGTAGAAGAAATTGAAGGTTTTCTCTCAGCTTATCAAAGCCGCCAGCTGGCTGATAAAATCGAAGAGTTGAGCAGCATACAGCCGAAAACTTATGAGCTCAATCGGTTTTTAACGGAACTGGAGACTCTGCCATTGGCGGATTATCTGCGATTAACTAAAAAAATCTTGGCGGATACCCGCTATCCATTGCTGTTGCGGACCTTGCTTTTAGAAAAATTAGTTTATCTGAAAGTTGATCAAGAAGTGCAGATACTTGACTTTGAAGGCAAGCAATACCAAGTTGTACCCTCAACACTGCCACTGGCACGAGAACAGCAAATGTTTCTCAAAGTGATAAAGTTTATGAAATCATTGTTGACGGAAACGGCGGACGAGCAGCTGGCTCAATTGTTGCGGGAACAGCAATTGTACTTTAATTGTTTATACCCGTTTGCCGACCGCTGGATAAAAAATGAAGAGCGTTGGGTACAAGCTTGTTTGGCACCTTATCAAGAGATTTTGGCGGTGTCTTTAGACTGGCTGCCGAAAAGCGAAAGACAAGCAGAAAACCTGTTATTGGAAAAATTAAAAAAATCTTTGGACGAAAGTTTTGCCGGGGGATAAGGGAATATACTTCTTATTTCATTTACATTTACCGGCATTTGTAGTACTATTGTAAAGTATGTAAATGACTATATTGATAGTGGAGGGAATAGATAAATGACAGCCAAATGGGAAAAAAAAGGCACAAATGATGGTGTCTTAACATTTGAAATCGCTCAAGATGTGATTCAACCAGAATTGACAAGAACATTTAATAAAGTGAAAAAAAATCTAAGTGTACCGGGGTTCCGTAAAGGAAAAATCTCACGCACTGTGTTTAATCGTATGTATGGTGAAGCTGCACTGTATGAAGACACTTTGAATGTTTTACTGCCAAAAGCTTATGAAGCAGCCATCGAAGAAGCAGGAATCGATCCGGTTTCTCAACCGAAAATCGACGTGGAAAAAATGGACGGCCAAGGTGCTTGGGTGATTACAGCCGAAGTGACAGTAAAACCGGAAGTTAAACTAGGCGACTATAAAGATCTGACAGTCGAAAAACAAGACCGAGAAGTGACAGAAGCAGAAGTAGATGAAGCGATTGAAAAAACACGTGAATCCTTAGCTGAGCTTGTCTTGAAAGAAGACGAGGAAGCAGTTCTTGGCGACACTGTGGTCATTGACTATAAAGGAATGAAAGATGGTGTAGCATTTGATGGCGGCACAGCTGAAAACCATTCCCTAGAGTTAGGTTCTAATTCATTCATCCCTGGTTTTGAAGATCAGCTGGTAGGAGCAAAAGCTGGCGATCAAATGGAAGTGAAGGTTACATTCCCGGAAGAATATCATTCAGAAGACTTGGCTGGTGCCGATGCAGTCTTTGAAGTAATCGTCCATGAAGTCAAGGCAAAAGAATTGCCGGAACTGGATGATGATTTTGCGAAAGATGCAGATGAAGAAGTTGAAACATTTGCAGAATATAAAGAAAAAATCCGTAAGAATTTGGAAGAAGCAAAAGAAAAAGCTGCCAAAGATAAAGTAGAAGAGCTTGCAATCGAACAAGCGGTAGCTAATGCAGAAGTTGTCGAGTTGCCTGAAGTCATGGTTCATGATGAAGTGCATCGTGCAATGGATGAATTTTTTGCAAACATGAAACGTCAAGGAATCTCTCCAGAAGTCTATTACCAAATTACTGGTACGACTGAAGCAGACTTGCACCAACAGTATGAAGTAGATGCTGACAAGCGTGTGAAAACCAGCTTAGTTGTGGAGGCGATTGCTGCGGCAGAAGATTTCGAAGTCACTGAAGAAGACATCAATGAAGAAATTTCCAGCTTGGCTGAGAGCTACGGCATGGAAGTGGAAGCTGTCCGCAATGCTTTGTCGGAAGATATGCTGAAGCATGATATCACGTTGAAAAAAGCTTTAAGTACAATCACTGATACAGCAAAAGAAGTTTAGTCGGATATGTTTATGCGAGAAAGAGTAGAGGGGGTCTCCTTTGCTCTTTTCTTGTTTGGATGTGTTTAGTATCTTTATTGGACCATTTGTGATAAACTTGTTTCAGAAAATGTAAGGAAAAGGGAGGCCAGAAAAAATGTATGATGATTCAATGGATGGTAACGGTACAGTACGTTGCTCATTTTGCGGCAAGTCTCAAGACGAAGTACGTAAAATCGTAGCTGGTCCCGGAGTCTATATTTGTAATGAATGTATCGAATTATGCAAAGATATTATAGATGAAGAGTTCCATGAAACGGCGGCTCAGGAGTTCCTGGATGTGCCTAAACCGAATGAGATTTTATCTGTTCTAGACGAATATGTAATCGGTCAGGAAAGAGCCAAAAAAGTCTTATCCGTGGCGGTTTACAATCATTATAAACGGGTCAGCAATATGGAAGCTCATGAAGAAGATGAAGTGGAGTTGCAAAAAAGTAATATTTGCTTGATTGGTCCCACAGGGTCAGGGAAGACTTTTCTTGCTCAAACGCTGGCACGGACATTGAATGTGCCGTTTGCCATTGCGGACGCAACTAGTCTGACCGAAGCAGGCTATGTCGGGGAAGATGTAGAAAACATCTTGCTGAAATTGCTTCAAGCTGCAGATTTCAATGTGGAACGGGCAGAAAAAGGGATTATCTATATCGATGAAATTGATAAGATTGCACGTAAAAGCGAAAATGTTTCTATCACTCGTGATGTTTCAGGTGAGGGCGTCCAACAGGCTTTGCTGAAAATTTTAGAAGGTACTGTGGCCAGTGTTCCCCCTCAAGGAGGACGGAAACATCCGCAACAAGAGTTCATTCAAATCGATACGACGAATATTTTATTTATCGTCGGTGGTGCTTTTGATGGCATCGATACGATTGTAAAAGAACGTCTAGGTGAAAAAATCATCGGCTTTGGTAAAACTTCAACTAAAATTGATGAAGACCAGAGCATGATGCAGGCAATTATCCCGGAAGATTTGTTGAAGTTCGGTTTGATACCGGAATTCATCGGCCGTTTGCCGGTGACAGCCGCTCTGGAAAAACTGACTGAAAATGATTTGGTCCGTATCTTGACAGAACCGAAGAATGCTTTGATCAAACAATATAAAAAATTATTGGAATTGGATGACACAGTATTGGAAGTTCAAGAGGATGCGCTGAAGGCTATAGCCAATCAGGCAATCGAAAGAAACACAGGTGCGCGGGGGTTGCGCTCGATTATTGAAACGGTGATGATGGATATCATGTTTGAAATCCCTCATAGAGATGATATTAAGAAAGTTATCGTGACAAAAGAAACTGTGGAAAATAAGAGCAATCCGATGTTGATTTTAGAAAACGGCAAAAAAGTAGGATAGAGATAAAAGTGCGATGGAAAATCGCACTTTTTTTATGGGAAGGCTTAGAAATTTGGTTTACTATCTTTTACTAGGCAGCTGGTTTGATTTGTGTTACCATATTGAAATTGAAGAGGTGTCGAATATGAATGTCAATCAAGCAGAGTTTATCATCAGCGCTGTGTCGCCAAGTCAGTATCCTGAGGACGGCTTGCCGGAAATTGCTTTAGCAGGGCGCTCCAATGTAGGAAAATCATCTTTTATCAATACGTTAATCAATCGAAAAAATTTAGCCCGTACGTCAAGCAAACCCGGGAAGACCCAAACCTTAAATTTTTATTTGATAGAAAACAAGTTCTACTTTGTGGACGTGCCCGGTTATGGCTACGCCAAAGTTTCGAAAGCAGAAAAAGCCAAGTGGGGTCCCATGTTAGAAACCTATTTTACTCAACGGGAAAATCTTCGAGCCGCGATTATCGTAGTGGATGGCAGACATGCCCCAAGTAAAGAAGACCAGCAAATGTATGAATTTTTAAACTATTATGGCCTGCCAACAATCGTGGTCGCTACGAAAATGGATAAGATTCCGCGCGGGAAGTGGAACAAGCAGGAAGCTTTAGTGAAGAAAGGTTTGAATTTTCAGAAAGAAGATAAATTTATTTTATTTTCTTCGGAAACCAAGCACGGAAAAGAAACTGCGTGGGAATTGATCGAAGGGTATCTGGGATTGGAAGATTAGGATATTTGTTAGCGTAGTAAAAATTTTAATGTTTTTAAGAAAAATTATGAACTCGACAATGACAAATTTTATTACTGATAGGAAAAGGCAATAATTAAACCTATCACTTGGATAGCGGTTTTATTTATATGCCGAGAAAGATAGTTTAATAAAAGCATGATTTTATCATTGTGATTTTATTTTTGGCAAGCTGTTTGTAGGTCATTTGTAGCCTGTTTTTGATTTCTTAGGTCGAAAATACAATTTGAGCGTGCTTTAAATGGTAGTTTCATTTTTAAAATCTAAATAAATAAAAGTTAGAAGCCCCCAAAAAGTTAGATTATTGACTTAACTTTTTGGGGGCTGATTTTTTTGGAAAATATGATTTTGAATTATAAATGGAAGAAGTTCAGGCTCACATCCAAAATTTTGCCAATAATGAATTTTTAGATATTTTCATTTAAAGATAATTTTTAAAATTCAATATTTAACAATTTGTGACATTTTTTTATCTTTAATTTTTTTGTAAAGCGTTTCTTAAGGGGATTGGGAGTATAATATACGCAATAAAAATAATTATCACTAAAAATTTTTTTATTTTCTTCTTGACTTACTAAAAGCCGATTGTTAACATGTGAGTTATTAAAGCGTTTTCATTATTTTTAATGACGGAAGTCAATGGAGATATAAACGTTTTAATAATCGGGGGATTATGTATTAGAAGGTTTCGAAAATATTTTAGGAATGTTAAACTCATCAGAAATTAAATAGGAGGGGAATAAATGGGAAAGATAAGGTTTGTTTTTGTGAGCTGTTTTTTACTGATGCTGCTTTTTTTACTGAGCGGTTGCGGTGAAAGCGGGGCTTCTAAAGATTCAAAAAAAGAGGATTCTTCATCGGAAGAAGCGTCATCAGCAGTGGAGGCGATAAAAAAAAGAGGAGTGCTCACGCTGGCTACTGGAACGTATGTACCTTTTGAATTCCGTGACGAGAAGACAAATGAAATTATCGGCTTTGATGTTGATTTTGCTCAATTAATTGCCGACAAACTCGAAGTTGATTTGGAAGTAACTGATATGGATTTTAAAAGCATCGTTCCCTCAGTTCAGAAAGGGGATTATGATATTGCGATTGCGGCAATGTATGACACACCGAAACGGCGGGAGCAAGTTTTGATGTCTGATTCCTACATGAGCACAGGTATGGTGCTCGTTGCACCTAAGGGAAACCCAAAAAATATCACTTCTTTGGCAGATTGTGATTCTTTAGTAGTAGGTTACAAAGTAGGAGGTACTTCTGAAAAAGTGGCATTGGAGGCCATGGAAGAACATAAGATTAAATTTGTCCCCAAGGGTTATGACGAAACAGTGGGGCATGCAATGGATTTGCAGGCAGGGAGAGTAGATGTGGTTGTCAATGATTTATTGAATCAGATGGAGTTGAACAAAACTTTTCCAGATCAGGAAATCATCACCGAACCATTCACCCAAGCAAATCTTTCGGTAGCTGTAAAAAAAGAAAATGTGGATTTGATGACAGTCATCAATGACTTGATTAAGGAGTATAAAAAAGATGGTACTTATGAAAAATTATATAAAAAATGGATTGAGTAAAGTTCTATAAAAACACATTGGGATTCTCAATCATTTTTAAGAGATTTCATGTGTATGTACTGGACTTTTTGAAGGAGAAATAATTTATGGAAATTGTGATCAGCAGGCTGCCGAATTTACTGAACGGGTCTCTTTTAACCCTTGAATATAGTTTTTTCTCATTAGTGCTGGGATTGTTACTGGGGATTTTTATTGCGTTGATGAGAGATTCAAATTATAAAGTCTTATCAGGTATCTCATGGTTCTACATTTGGGTTTTTCGCGGGACTCCTCTAATGGTTCAATTATTTATCATTTATTTTGGTTTGTCCCAATTTAATATCATCATGACACCTTTTGTTGCAGGGATTTTAGGGATGACTTTAAACAATGGTTCATACATTGCAGAAATTGTCCGCTCCGGGATCCACGGGGTGGACAACGGTGAAAGAGAGGCAGCCCGTGCACTGGGAATGAGATACTGGACGGAAATGCGTCGAATCGTTGCTCCTCAGGCAGCTAAGCAATGTATGCTGCCTATGGTGAATCAATTTATTTCAGCGATAAAAAATTCTTCAATTTTATCAGTGATTACTGTTGCAGAATTGACTCGTGAAGGTCAAGTCATTGCAAATTCATCTTTTAACTATTTTCCTGTTTATATCACTGTCGCAGCTCTATACTTAATCATGACTTCTCTATGTATGATTTTATCAAATTGGCTGCAAAGGAGGTTGGGTTAGTATGACTGTTCCGATACTTGAATTAAAAAATATCCATAAAAGTTTTGGTGACAACACCGTACTCAAAGGTATCAGTTTTTCCATGGAGAAAAAAGAGCGGGTGGTCATTCTCGGTCCTTCTGGTTCTGGTAAAAGTACGTTATTGCGCTGTATCAATCATTTGGAAACTTTTGAAAAAGGAGAAGTTTTTTTTAAAGGTCAACGTGTAGAAGAAAATAAACTTCACGAGTTGCGGATGCAAGCAGGCATGGTTTTTCAAAGGTTTAATATTTTCAGTCACATGACAGCTTTGGAAAATGTCGTCGAAGGTCCCTTATATGTGAAAAAAATGAAAAAAGAGGAAGCAATGGCAAAAGGGGAAGCATTGCTTGAACGAGTCGGTTTGGGGGATAAAAAACATGCAAAACCAAGTCAGCTTTCAGGAGGACAACTTCAACGTGTAGCGATTGCCCGCGCACTTGCGATGGACCCGGAGATTTTGCTGTTTGATGAGCCGACCAGCGCCTTGGACCCTGAGTTGGTAGGAGAGGTATTGCAGGTGATGAAGTCTGTGGCAGAAGAGGGCATGTCCATGGTCGTCGTAACTCACGAGATGGGATTTGCCAAAGATGTGGCTGATCGTGTCATTTTTATGGACGAAGGTATTATCGTTGAGGAAGGGCGTCCGGAAGAAATGTTTACTTCTCCTAAAACAGAACGGAGCAGAAATTTTCTTTCCCGCGTGTTGACTCCAATGGGGGAGTAGGATTTATTCAAAAAAAGGGGAAAGGCGGTTGTTCAGCAGTTAAAATACTGCGGACAGCCGTTTTTTGTTTCGTAATTAAGAGATGTTTTTGAATAACTACTGCCAGGGAAGCAGGCGGACCTTTTTTAAAAATAGTAGTTTATTAAAGTGTGTGTATAAACAATGCAGACATAGATTTGTTAGATGAGAGCCTTTCTATTTCACTACAATTTTCGAATGTTTTATAATCATTATTTTGAAAATGAATGTGATAAGGCCGAAAGATAACTAAGACATCATGAATGAGGAGCTCTTTAAGAGCATTTTTCTGTGAAATGTATCGTTTTCAAAGACGAGTTGCTTTTATTTTTGAGTGAATTTGAAATTTTTTATTTTACAGACATGATATTGATTTTAAAATGGAGATAACTTATCATTATATATAATATGTATAAGAAAAAAATGTCTGTCTGCTTTCAAATAAAAGGCTTTGACGAAAACAGGTGGTATAAATGAAAGCGTTTTTTCTGCGGATACGTCTTTGCTATTTTCTGTAATCGCTAAGAGTAATCCGGAATTATGTTTAAATCCAGTAAAAGTTGCAGTGAATTCACTTACTAAGAAGAGTTAATTGGGTTTGCAGGTATTGTTCATTGCGGGATGGTTTTATCTAGAAGCTCCAAAATGAAAATTTTTCAATAAGAGTCTGTAGTTGGTCAATTCGAAAGTCTTTATCCACATTAATTGATTGATAGCTTGCCGGTGGAATACTTAAAACAAATAGCAGATAGATAGTAGAGAATTCAAAAAGAAGGGAGTTGACTATAGGGTAAATTGACAGAATTGGAATGATTAAAAAATTAATGAGGGTGTAAGGAGTGTTGGTTATGAAAAAAATGTTATATTTTTTAGTGTTTGTTGCTATGGCATTTTTGATCGGGGGATGTGGTGCTGAAAAAAAGAAACCCCAAGAAGACATCACCATAGATTCTAGTCAATCTAAGGAAAGTCAGGGGACGAAAATAGGAGCTGTTTTTTCTGACATCCCTGAGGAGATTCATATAGAGGGGGAAGAAAATTCGGAAAAGATTGCAGCTTTTATTTCTTTAGAAGATGCTGAAGCTTGGGTAGAGGGCGAGGATGTAGAAATAGAAAATAAATTTTCACATTTTACGATAGAATCAGCGTTTTTATGTTTTAGAAGCCTTCCCAGTGACAAATGGATTGTATTTTATGTAGATGGTGAGAAACAAGAGGTTTATAATGAACCCGCTGCTGGGGCTGAAAAACACTTCTTAAATAGCTGGTCTCGAATCGAGAATCCAAAGTATTTTAAAATAGGAGATCATGTTTGGCAGCTGGCTTTGTTTGATAAGAATGAAGATGACTATGTTTTAGAGGAAGTCTATACATTCAATCTTTTGATTCAATAGCACTCTGAATATCAATATTTTGGTAAGTGAAAAAATTCAAAAAAAGATATTGAACATGAAATAAAGAAGCACCATCATGATGACAAATTCTAGAACTATAATGAAATTAAATCTGAGAAAATATACAACCGTTAAAAAAGATACATGCTTCGACACAAACTTGCCATCTAATCTTCTGAGAAGCGATTAGACGGTTTTTTTTCAACAAAGGTGATAGAACAAGAAAAAAAGAAGGTTTTCCGTACATTAAAAGTCTTCTAAAAATTTTAAAAATCTGATTGCTGCACGAATGAGAAATTCCAGATAAAAATCAACTGCCAACTTGTTTACTTTTTTCAATACTACTTTGTAAGATAATCTTTTTACTCCATAACCGTTCGTCCCCCGTTATCTTTCCATCAACTTTGGTTAAAAATTCAGGATTAAAAAAAGAAAGACTATTTAGTGAAAATAAATGAAATTTACGCTATAATATAAAGAGCCTAAGGGGGTACCATTACAGTACGCCTGTTTTTGTTATTAGAAGACCATTCATCCGGGACAGCAGATTGTTGTAGATTGCTGTATTTCATTAATTAGATGGGTGCAATTCAAACCACTTTAGAAAATGAGAACAGTCCCGTGAGGATAGATGGATGAAAGGAGTCTATATGTTTTCAAAATATAAACCTACATGGATGATTGAGGCGATTTACCAGTTAACGCCTGATCAATTAAAAAAACATAATATCAAAGGGATTTTAACCGATTTGGACAATACATTGATTGCCTGGAATAATCCCAAGGGAACAAAGGAGTTTCATGATTGGATGGATCAAATGGATGAAGCCGGGATTCCAGTGATTGTCGTTTCCAACAATAACCGGGCAAGAGTGTCAAAGGCGGTCGAAAAAATCAACTTGGATTTTATTCACGGTGCTTTGAAACCTCTGTCTTTGGGGATTCGCCGGGGAGTCGACAAGTTAGGGATGGAGGCCGGGCAGGTGGTCATGGTGGGAGATCAGCTCATGACAGATATCCGGGCAGCTAATGCAGCAGGTGTCCGCTCCATTTTAGTAAAACCAATCGTCAATACTGATTCTTGGAAAACAAAGCTCAATCGCGCGATGGAGAAAATCGTCATGAAATATTTGCTGAAAAAACATCCTGAAATGGTTTGGAAAGGTGACTTGGAATGAATGAACAACTGAAATGTATCGGCTGCGGGGCAACTATCCAGACGACAGATAAGGACAAGTTAGGATACACGCCAAAGTCGGCATTAGAAAAAGGTTTAGAGACAGGAGAAGTTTACTGTCAAAGATGTTTTCGTTTAAGACACTATAATGATATACAAGATATCAGTTTAACAGATGACGATTTTTTGAGATTGCTGCATTCGATTTCTGAAACGGATGCCTTGATCGTGAATGTAGTTGATATTTTCGATTTCAACGGCAGTTTGATTCCCGGCTTGCATCGTTTCGTGGGAAATAATCCGGTACTGCTGGTGGGGAATAAAGTCGATATTCTGCCTAAGTCATTGAAACGAGGAAAATTGACACAGTGGATGCGCGAGCGTGCCCATGAGGCAGGGCTGAGACCGGTGGATGTGGTGCTGCTCAGCGGTAAAAAAACATCTGACATGGAAATGCTGATGGAAATTATAGAAAAATATCGCCGCGGGAAAGATGTCTATGTGGTAGGTGTGACCAATGTGGGCAAGTCTACGATTATTAACGGCATCATCAAAGCAACGGCCGGTCTGCAGGAAGTCATCACTACTTCCCAATTTCCCGGAACGACGCTGGATAAAATCGAGATACCTTTGGATGACGGACATTTCTTGATCGATACACCGGGGATCATCCATCAACATCAAATGGCTCACTATCTTGGCAAAAAAGATTTGAAAATCACCAGTCCCTCCAAAGAAATCAAGCCTAAGACTTATCAGCTGAATGCGGGACAGACACTATTTTTAGGCGGTCTGGCAAGAGTGGACTATCTTCAAGGTGAGAAAAACTCTTTGACTGTGTATGTTTCAAATGAATTGGCTGTGCACCGGACAAAGGCTCATGGCGCAGATGAATTTTATAAAAAACATGTGGGGGGCTTGTTGAGTCCGCCGCAACAAAATGAAGTCGGGGAGTTTCCTAAACTTACCCGCCGCGAATTTTCTGTTGATAAAAATACAGATATTGTATTTTCCGGTTTAGGTTGGATTTCTGTCCAAGAAAAAGCAGTGATTGCAGCTTATGCACCTGAAGGGGTAGAAGTCGTCATACGCAAAGCATTGATTTAAGAAAAGAGGTTTTTTAAGTGGAATTAAAAGGCAAGCAAAAACGTTTTTTACGCAGTCAGGCACACCATCTGAATCCGATTTTTCAAATCGGCAAGGGCGGTTTAAATGAAGCGATGATGACTCAAATCGGCGAGGCATTGGAGAAACGTGAATTAATAAAAGTCAGTCTATTACAAAATACGGATGAGGTAGCGGAAGATGCAGCAGCGATTTTGGAAGAAAAAGTTGATTGTCATGTCGTTCAAATCATCGGCCGCGTATTAGTATTGTATAAACCGTCATCAAAAGAAAAATTTCAACATTTTTCCACTATGGTTAAAACTATGAAATAATTCGGGGTGAAGAGCGTGGTTGGTAAAAAGGTACAAACATTTTTTAATCCTGTTACTGACGTGGTGGTCAGTGTGGAAGAAATCATTAAAAAAAAGCGTGTGGGGATTCTTGGAGGCAATTTTAATCCGGTTCATTACACTCATTTGTTGATGGCCGATCAGGTCTATCATCAACTTGGTTTGGACGAAGTTTATTTAATGCCCAGCAATATACCCCCTCATCAGGCGGCCAAGATGACCATCAGCAGTCATCACCGGGTGAAAATGGTAGAGTTGGCAGTAGAAAATTATCCTTATATCGGTATTGAAAAAATCGAGCTTCAACGGGAAGGTAAAAGCTATACTTATGATACAATGAAGGCACTTAAAGAAAAGAATCCTGACGTAGAGTATTATTTTATCATCGGCGGCGATATGGTGGAAGATCTGCCTAATTGGCACCGAATCGATGAGCTGGTGTCGCTGGTTAAATTTGTCGGCATAAAACGGCCCCATTATCAGGTAGAGACACCTTACCCTGTCATCTGGGTAGAAATCCCCGAAACAAGCATCAGCTCCAGCCTGATTCGCAAACGGATTAAAGACGGGTGCAGTGTGAATTTTATGCTTCCGGAAAAAGTGTTACAATATATAAAGAAGGAAGGCTTATATCTAAATGATTCTTTATAGTAAAAAATACTTTGCCGGCACTCGTGAGCAACTGGTGGAAAAAATCTCCGCTAGTATGAGTACAAAAAGATTTGCTCATGTCCTCCGGGTAGAAAAAGCTTCTTTACAACTGGCTGAGCGCTACGGCGAAGACTTGGAAAAAACAAGCGTGGCGGCTCTGGTTCACGATTATGCAAAGGAGCGTCCCGATGAAGTTTTTATCAGCCTAATTGATGAGGGGAAATTTTCTCAGGAACTGAAAAGTTACGGTAATGAAATCTGGCACGGCATCATTGGTGCAGATTTTATCGAGCAGGAGCTGGGGATATCTGATGAAGATATTTTACAGGCTGTCCGCCTGCATACGACGGGAGCAAAGGAAATGTCCCTTTTGGCACAAATCATTTACGTGGCGGATTTTATCGAAGAAGGACGGGATTTCCCCGGTGTTGCCGCAGCCAGACGACTGGCGTTTGAAAACTTGGCATCCGCTGTTGCCTTTGAAACGAAGCACACGTTACAATTTTTGATTGAAAAAGAAGTTAAGATATACCCAAAAACCATTGAGACCTATAACGCTTGGGTAGCAAACTGATTTAAGATAAAAAAGACATAAAGATATTCGACAATCGAACCATTCAAGGAGGGATTTATTATCAACAGTGAAAAATTATTAGAATTGATTGTTAAAGCTGCTGATGACAAAAGGGCAGAAGATTTATTAGTACTGGACGTTCGTGAGATTTCAGTACTAGCAGATTATTTCATCATTTGTCATGGGAACAGTGAAAAACAAGTCGGAGCCATCACTGATGGTGTAATCGAAGCAGCCCAAAAGGCCGGCGTAGATGTGGGCAGAGTGGAAGGCAGAGAGATGGGCAAATGGGTCTTGGCAGACCTTGGCGATGTGATCGTCCATGTGTTCCACGGAGATGAAAGAGGATTTTACAATCTAGAAAAACTGTGGTCCGATGCGCCATCCGTTTCAATCACTAGATGGGTGTCTTAAAATGACTTATGAAAATTTTGCTTTCATCTATGATGAAGTCATGGATGAAAGTTTATACACTTCTTGGCTGGCGTTTGCGAAACGCCATTTTGCTCCTGAAACCAAGAGGCTGTTAGAGTTGGCGTGCGGGACAGGCGCGTTAGCCTGTGCGTTTGCACGGGAAGGTTTTGATGTTACAGCACTGGATTTATCTGAAGAAATGCTTATGGTGGCCAGCAGCAGGGCGGCTGTTGAAGAGGTAGAGGTGCAATTTGTTCAGGGGGACATGTTGGATCTGTCTGAAGTAGGTACTTATGAAGCCGTCACTTGTTTTTCAGATTCTCTGTGCTATATGCCCAACCGCCAATCTGTCCAACAAGTGTTTGATACCGTTTATTCAGCGTTAGAAGACGGGGGCGTGTTTATGTTTGATGTGCATTCCGTCTATCAGATCAACCAGGGATTTCTCGATTACTCTTACCATTATCAAACAGAAGATTTTGCCTTTTTGTGGGACAGCTATCCCGGCGAAAAAAAAGACAGTGTGGAGCATTTCTTGACATTTTTCGTCAGAGAGGACGACAAATTTCTAAGGTTTGACGAACTGCATAAAGAAAGAACCTATTCACTGGAAAACTATTATACACTGCTGGAAAATGCTAACTTTAGTCACATCAGCATTTACGGGGACTTTTCCGATACGAAACCTGACGAACAGACAGCACGCTGGTTTTTCGTCTGTAAGAAATAAAAAAAACGCTGGATTCAGCGTTTTTTATTTTTTAGATTTTATCTATACAGTAAAATGGGACAACTAAACGTCCATTTAAATCTTCTACTTTATCAGCATCTTTTACTTCAAAACTATTCACCTCGACCAGTGCTGACAAATCATACATTTTTTCAACCTTCGCAACAAAATGTTCTTTTAAAAGTGGGCTTTTACAGCGATAAGTTTCACCGATCATAATTTTGTCCGCTTCCATAGTGCGCTCCTCTCGTGTGACAACTCAAAAAATGTCATAAGACATCTTCTTTTTTTATAGATGATACCACGGTCGAGTCGTTTTGTAAAATTATTCACTATAAAAACATCATTTTTTCTTTAGTCAGTCTATTTAGAGTATTGTAAGCTCTGCCCCTTGATTTACTTATTCAAATAGTGTAAATTAATTGAGGAAGATTACGGTTGTTGCTCTTGAAAAATAACAATGTTCGGTTTTTCCTAAATTATGATCAAGGGAGGTTTCCAATATGAAAATTTTCGATTATGAAGATATTCAATTGGTTCCAAACAAATGTGTTGTCAAAAGTCGCTCAGAGTGCGATACAAGTGTTACTTTAGGGAAACACTCTTTTAAAATGCCTGTGGTACCGGCAAATATGCAAACAATTATTGATGAAAAAATTGCGGAATGGCTGGCACAAAACGGTTATTTTTACATTATGCACCGTTTTGAAGAGGACAAGCGGATACCTTTTATTGAAAGAATGCATAGTAAAGGTTTGATTGCTTCCATCAGTGTGGGAGTCAAAGATTACGAATATGATTTCGTCAGAGAATTAGCTGACAAAAAATTGCTTCCAGAGTTTATTACGATTGATATCGCTCATGGACACTCAGATGCGGTAATCAACATGATCAAACATATAAAGGAATATTTACCGGAAACATTTGTGATTGCCGGAAATGTGGGCACACCTGAAGCTGTGAGAGAGTTGGAAAATGCTGGAGCGGACGCAACAAAAGTCGGCATCGGTCCGGGAAAAGTCTGCATCACTAAAATCAAAACAGGCTTCGGCACAGGGGGTTGGCAGCTGGCGGCAGTCAGACGTTGCAGCAAGGCGGCAAGAAAGCCGATTATTGCGGATGGAGGCATTCGTACTCCAGGGGACGTGGCTAAATCCATTCGTTTCGGTGCCAGTATGGTCATGATAGGTTCTTTATTTGCCGGTCATGAGGAATCACCGGGAGAAACAAAAGTAGAAGACGGCGTAGTTTACAAAGAGTATTTTGGCAGCGCGTCAGAATTCCAAAAAGGCGAAAAGAAAAATGTTGAAGGAAAGAAAATTTGGGTTCACCACAAAGGTTCTTTGGCTGACACTCTAGTTGAGATGCAGCAAGATCTTCAATCATCTATTTCCTATGCCGGCGGCCGGGACTTAGAAGCCATACGGAAAGTGGATTATGTTATCGTAAAAAATTCTATCTTTAACGGAGATACAATTTAATCATTGTTAAAAAGCATGGACTTAATTAAAAGTCTGTGCTTTTTTATTTTCCAGTCAATAGTATCATTGACGAAAATTATTTTTTAAAATATCATTCTAGTACCTGAGACGGATTTTTATCAAATTACTTGATTCATCGTAGTAAAAATGCTAAACTCTAACTACTACGATAGACGTAGTATGATGGTCGTAGTAAAACGAGGTGACAGTATGATTAGCAGTGAAATGATTAGAGGGTACAATGACCCCATTATTTTATCGATTCTGACGGATGGGGATTCTTACGGCTATGAGATTTCGAAAAAAATCAGGGAGATGTCAAAGGGCAAGTATATTATCAAAGAGACCACATTATATTCTGCTTTTGCCAGATTGCAAAAAAACGGTTTGATTACTTCTTATCCAGGGGATGAAACTTTTGGAAAAAAAAGAACGTATTATAAAATCACCGCCAAAGGTTTGGAATTTCTGATTGAAAAGCGAGAAGAATGGGAGATTACCCAAGAGGTTGTCAAGATTTTTTTAGGAGGAAACTAGCATGGATACTATCAAAAATTATGTTGAAACAATGTTTATCAATTTACCGGAAATACCGGAAATATTACAGCTAAAGGCTGATATTCTTGCCAATATGGAAGATAAATTCGAGGAACTTCGCGAGGAAGGCATGTCAGAGAACGCTGCTATCGGTCAGGTGATTTCTGAATTCGGCAATATTGAAGAAGTCCTTGAAGAGTTTAATATCGGGGAAGAGCAGGAGATGACGACAGACGAAGCCTTGCCAACGATTGATTCTGTCGAAGTGGAAAAAATCATGGCAGCAAAAAGAGGGGTAGGATTGAAAGTCGGTTTAGGAGTGATGGCCTGTTGTGTCGGTGTGGGGATGTTTTTTGCGAGTAATGCAAATATGAATGAAGGTCTAGGTTTTATCAGTTTCTTTTTGATGGCAGCTATAGGTGTGGCTTTGTTTATCCTTGGAGGCTTTCAAAATAGTAAATTTGAATATCTAGAGAAACCTTTTGTGATGACTGGAGCCATTCGCCGGAAAGTGGAAAAACAGAAACAGGCATTTGAAAAAACGTTTATCGTAAGTATTACTCTAGGAGTTGTTTTGTGTATCCTTTCAGTGATTCCGTTCATGGTTACTTCAGTTATTAATAATGATGGCGCGCCCTACGAAGAGAGAATGCTTGCGGTGATGTTCTTCATTGCTTCTATAGGTGTCTTTCTGTTCATTTACGCAGGCGTTATCCAAGGGACATACACACTCCTGTTGGAAAAAGGACTGACAAAACAGCCCACAAAAACGGAATTAAAAAAATCCCTGCTGGTTCAAAAGATTGATGCAGTTTTAGGGCCTATTGCTTTAGTTGTTTTCTTTATTTGGGGTTTATGTTTGGCGGCTTTGGGATTGCTTGGATTATCTTCCCTATTGTTGCAATTTTGGGTGGTATTTTGGAATCGTATAAATAAAAAATACTGATTTAGCTGGTGAGTGTTGAACGAGGTCCGCTAAATCAGTATTTTTTATTTATTTTTAAAAATTGAAGCAGCTAGTATTTTTTTCAATGGATAATAAGCAATTAGGACAATAATGATAGCGGCAATAGCATTAAGTAAAGTGATGTATAGAGTGCTGATACTATTAGTGACTGCTACTCCCAAAGAACTTCCCAAATATAGAGACATGACCAGATTTTTGAAAAAAGTCATGATTAGTTTAGCGATTCCTCCAACAAAGGCAGGAACAAAAAGTTTGATAAACTTATTTTGCTGATGTTTAAAAATTTTAAAGGAACTGTAAATTGCTCCTCCTACGATAAAACATTCAAGAATAAAGTATGGCGCTTCAATGGCAAATCCATTGAGGACATCAAAAAGAGCGAAACCGATGCCGCCAGCAAGAGCTCCTTGCCAGTAACCCAGCAGTAAGACAGACAAGATAAAGACGCTGCTGCCAAAATGGACAAAGGGTGTCCCTACTAACGCCGGTAGAGGAATTCTGATTGTGGTGGCAATGGTCACCAAAGCGGCAAAAATGCCGATCGAAACAATGTCCCGGAGATCTATTTTTTTAGTTTGCATATTAACAACTCCTCTGTTAAAGTTTTTCGGAATAGCGAAGGGCGCCATGCCAGATATATCCAGTATAAGGATTAAGAAAAATGCCGTTTTTGATGGCGGCAGTGATGTAATTTTTGGACACTTGAATATTTTGCTTGATTGTCATTCCTTTAGCAAGGTTGGCAGTGATGGCCCCTGCGAAGGCGCAACCGGCACCATGATTAGTCAGAGTTTCGATTTTTTCTTCTTTAAAAAAATGAAAGTCTTTCCCATCATAAAGCAAATCAACGGCTCTGTCTCCCGGGATACGGGAGCCGCCTTTGATGACCACATATTCTGGCCCCAGCTGTTTGATTTTGATTGCCGCCTCTGTCATCTCCTCGATTGTTTCGATAGCTGGCATCTGTGCCAGAATCGCAGCTTCAGCAAGGTTTGGTGTCACAACTGTTGCCATAGGAAAAAGGCGTTCCACCATCTCCTTCAACATATCAGAATGCAAAAGTTTTTTCCTGCTTTTGACAGCCATTACCGGATCAACGACAATATTTGTTTGTTTCTCTTTTTTTAATTGTTTTTCTATCAACTCGATCATTTCAAAACTGCCAAGCAAGCCGATTTTTACGGCGTCCAAAGCTCCTCCCGAAAAAGCTGTTTGTAATTCTTGCGCCACAACATCATCCGGTATGGAAAAAATATGATGCTTTTTATTTGTCGGGTCTACGGTCAATATGCTGGTGATGGCACTGATGCCAAAGGTGCCAAACTCCTGAAAAGTTTTTAAATCCGCTTGGATGCCAGCACCGCCTCCAGCGTCAGAACCAGCGATTGTCAGTGTTTTCTTAATCATCTCATGCTCCTCAATGACTGTTAGTTGTCGTCAATTATTCTTTTCTCGGCGTGGTTATACGCACCGTGCCAAATGTGACCCACATATGGGAAAATATCTATGCCATTTTTAATTGCTTCTGTCACAAATTCTTTAGCTTGCTGCACTGCTTTTTCTGTGCTCAGTCCTTTAACGAGACCGGCAGTGATAGCAGCGGCAAAAGTACAGCCGGCACCGTGATTATTGTGAGTTTGAATTTTATCGTCAGAAAAAACAGTAAATTCTTTGCCGTCATAAAATAAATCAATGGCTTTATCTGTTCCCAGTGCCTTGCCGCCTTTGATGACTACGGTTTTCGGACCCAAGTCCATAATCTTTTTCGCCGCTTCCTTCATGTCATCCAATGAAGTGATTGTGGGTACTTCTGCCAAGAATTTTGCTTCCAGCAAGTTTGGCGTGGCGATTGTTGCTAAAGGCAGCAATAATTTTTTCATGGTTTCGACATTTTCAGGTTGGAGCAATTCATCAGAACCTTTACAAGCCATCACTGGATCGATGACCACCTGTTTGACGTTATATTTTTTTATGTACTCAGCCGCTATTTCAATCGTTTCAATAGCTCCCAACATACCTGTTTTTAGACCGTCAATCGGTTCGCCGGAAAAAATTGTTTTTAATTGCTGTTCTACGAGTGCCGGTTCCATAGGTGTGACATGGTGTGACCAATTATCATCTGGGTCCATGGTGACCACGCTGGTAATCGCACAAAAACCGAAAGTTCCGAATTCTTGAAAAGTTTTTAAATCTGCTTGGATGCCGGCACCGCCGCTTGAATCTGAACCGGCTATGGTTAAAGTTTTCTTGATCATGCATATATCCCCCTTTTTTCTGTTACATTCATCATACAAAAGCTAAAGGTTGAATAAAACATCCAATTAGAGTATATTGGACCCATCCACTTTAGGAGGAGATAGTGCATGTGGAAGATAGATCATAAAAACCATCAGCCTTTATACCAGCAAATTGTACAGCTCATAGAATCCAAAGCGACCACAGGAGAACTTTTACCTGGTGAAAAACTGCCTTCAGAAAGAGAGCTTGCCAAAATATTAAATGTGAACCGCTCGACTATTGTCAGAGCTTTTGATGAATTAGCTTCCAGAGGTGTTATCATTCGTAAGCGGGGAAGCGGGACAATAATCAATGACGGGGAATGGGATATCCAAATGTTTGAAGGAATCAACTGGCGCCATTATCTGCAAAAAGAAACGTTAAGTACAGAAGGAACTTTCAGAGAGGAAATCTACTCCCGGCTGGCAGAGAAAAACCATCATGTTATTGACGGCTATTCCTCTGAGCTGCCTATCGAATTGATTCCAGAGTTGAAAATTCCAAGTATGAACTGGCGGGATATTTTGGAAGAAGATCTGCATCAAGAAAAACTTGGATATATTGAGCTGAGAAAATCATTGCAACATTTGATGACGCAGGAATTTTCGTACAAGATGGACTTGGATGAAATCTTGATTACTGAAGGGGCGCAGCAAGCCATCTTTTACATTATTCATGCTCTCTTGAAAAAAGATGATATGGTGGCGATCGAAACACCTTCATTTTTTTATTCGCTGCCAGTTTTCAGCAATGCAGGCATTAAAACGGTGGGGATTCCTGTGGACCGCGAAGGGATTCAGCTAAACATTTTGGAGAAAAAATTTCAACAATTTCCGGTGAAGATGCTGTTTGTTAATCCCTCTTATCAGAATCCCACAGGTACTAGTCTGACACTGGAACGTAGAAAAGAATTGATTGAGCTATGTAAAAAATATCAAGTTGCCATAGTCGAAGATGACGTGTTCGGCTTTTTGAAATTTTCTAAAACTAAGCCCGTTCCCCGTTTGAAAGAATTATCGGAAGAAAATGTTATTTATATCGGCTCGTTAACTAAAATATTAGGATCTACCATTCAGATTGGCTGGGTCAATGCCCCAAAGCGTGTCTTGGAACAGATGATCAAGGTCAGGGAACGATGGGAATTTTCTTTGAGTATTTTCCCGCAAATGTTGGCAACTTTCGGCTTGCAAGACCAGTCTTTTACCCCTCAGCTGCATCATTTGAAAGATGTGTTGGAAAAAAGAAAAGATTTGCTGGTAGCATTAATGAAAAAAGAGCTGACCGAAGAGTTTTCTTTCTACACGCCTGAAGGGGGCTACTATCTTTGGTTGACGTTTTTACAGCCGACGTTGTCAGTCAGCGACTGGAAGTCTTTATTGGAGACAGAGTTGCTGGTGATGCCCAGTTTTTTACTAGGTAAGGACAAACAAAGTATGCGAATCAATTACGCACGTCTTTCAGAAGAAGACTGTTTTCGTGTGGTGGAAATTTTAAAAAAACTTTGTTTAAAGTGGCAGAAAAAAAACTATCCTGCTCTTTTTTTGGAGAGTTAGGATAGTTTAGGTTTACTATCAGTACTTGTTGACAATTTTAATTAAAAAGCTGTTATGGCTTGATTATTTTGTATCCACTTCCGTCAATACGCCATCTTTCATCTCTAACACTCTGTCACATTTTTTCAGCATGCGCTGATCATGAGTTACCATGATGACAGTTGTTTCCATTTTCTCAGATATCCGTTTGAAGATATCGATGGCTTCAAACGCCCGTTCCGTATCTAAACTGGCAGTTGGCTCATCAGCTAAAATAATTTTGGGTTCGCGCAGCAGTGCCAGCCCAATTGCTGCCCGTTGTCTCTCTCCGCCAGAAATGTCTTCAGGATATTTTTTTTGCAAATGAGAAATATCCAGTTCTTCCATGATTTGGCTGATTCGTTCAGGATTAGTTTTTTCACCACTATATTTGTACTTTAACTCAAATTGTTCCTTGATGGTCAGGAATGGAACCAAATTGGAAGCTTGTAAAACAAAGCCAATATCTGAAAATCTAACATCAGATAATTCTTCGCTATTCATTCCATTCAGCTCTTTATGATTGATTTTAATCGTACCTGCTGTCGGTTTTTGCAATGCCCCCATAATTGTAAGCAATGTGGACTTGCCAGAACCGCTTGGACCAACGATTGCGGCAAATTCCCCTTGCCGAATCACTAAATCAGTTGATTTTAATATGTTGACCTCTTTACCGGCAACATTAAAAGATTTTGTTACTTCAGTTAATTCTATGACATTCATTTTTATTCCTCCTATAATGCTTCCAGCGGATCGATTTTAAGCACACTTCTGGCTGAGAAAATACTGCCTATAAGAGAACAAACCACAAACAGTGCAGTGATGATTCCCATCAGCATCCAGTTGATTTCGATTGGAACCGTGGCAGGTATAAAGTAGGCTGTCACTAACGTTAGAATCAGTCCTATGACTACACCGATTCCGCTGACAAGAATGGACTGAAAGACAACAGAATGACTGATGAACTTGTTGCTGATTCCCTGAACTTTAAGAATGGCAAAAATCCCTTTTTTCTGCATCGTCAAGATATACATGAATATCCCGATGATCACAGCAGCAATAATGATTAATGACACAATCATCAACCCGAATGTCAACAGTTGGGCCTGATAACCGGGGATCGCATTAATAAATTCTTCATTTGATAAATACTGTAAATTATTCTCTTCAAGTTTGGTCTTGGAAATCTTTTTGTTAGTAACGACTGCTGAAACTCGGTTTGGCATATTAGGTGTGGATGTGGTGGTCGCATCTACTTCATCATCACCGGTTGAGTAAATCATCATGGCTTGTGATGCCATTTCCAAATTTACATATCCCACAGGTTGAGTATTATATTCCGATTTTTCAGTGAAGCCGACGATTTTAAATTCTCTTCCAGTACTACTGATTTTAAGTTGGTCATTTAATTTAACTCCAGCGATGTCTTTAAAAGTGCGGGATAAAACAATCTCGTTTTCACTTTCAACTTCTCTTCCTTCAATAAGAGGGGACATTACATTGGAATCAGGCTGTTCAACACCCATCAGAACAAGGTCATATTGTTTTGATTTTTGTTTATTAACAGTCACAACAGTGGTTGCTAAATTGATTTTTTCACCCTCTGTTATGCCGGCTTTTTTTAGAACGTCCTCATCTATGGAAGAAGCATAAATATTATCGTTCGCTGATTTTTCTAAAATGATGCTGCGATTATCCCAGTAGTTAACCGCAGTAGTATTAGCGTTGGCCAATCCATAAGCAAGTCCTGTTAAAAAATAGACTAGGTATGCAATCAACACTGTGACCATGATAACCATGAAAAATCGCAGTTTTTCTTTTTTCACTTCTTTTATTGCTAGATACATATTATCCCCTAAAAAAATAGGGTTTTTCCCTCCTTCGACTTATCAGATGATAAGTTTCATCTTAAAAAAAAAATAAACACTTAAATTTTATAAACAGATAATATCAAATAGTCTTAAACTTATCAAGCGATAAGTTTTGTGATATAATTTTTTTATCAAAAATATCTCGTACTTACTTTTTATGTGAAATGGGGAGTTATCTATGGAATCCATGAAGGATAAAATTATTGAACTTGCTACAGAGTTGTTTATGAAACAAGGATACCTTGCTACGTCAACGAGACAAATTGCAAAAGAATTGAATATCACACAACCAGCTATTTATTATCATTTTGAAAATAAAGAACAAATCTATATTCAAGTGTTGAAAAAATTTGCAAACGAAATTGGCAGTCAACTTTATCAACTATTAGACAGCGGGCTATCCGAAGAAATAATCTTGCTCAAAATGTCTGAATTTCTGATAGAGAGGCATCCAATGAACTTTTCATTAATGATGACAGATATGGAGAATGAACTGCCGGAGGATATCAGGAAACAGGTTTTTATCCTTTGGCATGAAAATTATTTTGCTCCTTTTGAAACTTTTTTTTCAAGCTTATCGGGGCAACTTAATGATGAGATACCGCCAAAAAATATTTCCCTTCATTTTTTGAGAGCCTTGTCTGCGTATGTAGATGAGAATATCAACTCACATAATGACTTGCCGATAGCAGAATTCATTCATATTTTCTTTTTTGGGATTGTGAAAAGAGACTGAAATAATGTAGAAAGCATTTCATTTCATCTTGCAGCAATAATGATAAATTTCTAAAGTCACATTGTCAGCACTTCAACACTTTCACGATGAATATTATCAGGAGTTCCTTGAATCATTATCGTATCATACCTTGATTTCGGCCGACAACTCATTAGTATGAAAGTTGTTCTAGCAAAACAAGAGGGAGTTGTTCATCATGACTAATAATTTTAAGTCGTTATCCTAACTTAATTTGACAAATAAAATTTTTATCAGGACATAAATTTGAAAATCTGACAGAAATCAAATAGATATTATCAGTCCTTGTGTAGAAGAAATTGTCAGCTTTCAACTAAAAATACACTAAAAATGCTTTGTCTGAAATGTTGCTATTGTAACGTTTCAGACTTTTTTAATGAATAATTTTCAGAAAGTAGTTGCATTAATATTTTTTTATGTATATACTTTGTCTATCGAATAGTTTGATAGTCAAATTATTTGATAATCAAATCATTACCGAGTGAGGTTTTATCCGTGGAGGCAAATTTAGAACTTATCAACTCTTATTTGATTGCAGTCTTCAATGACATTTTGACCATTGAAGAGTCTGAATTAAAAAAAAGTGAATTTCAAGATATTTCGATCAAAGAAATGCATACTATAGAAGCCATTGGTCTTCACAATGAGCGGACCTCCAGTGAAGTGGCCAAGAGACTTTCTATTACAGTAGGCACGTTGACCGTTGCAATCAATAATCTAGTAAAAAAAGGTTATGTAGAAAGAATTCGAAGCAAAGACGATCGTCGAGTTGTCCGGTTGAAATTGACCAACCGGGGGCGGTTATTCTACCGTGTGCACCAGCATTTTCATAAAAAAATGGTAGAAGCTGCATTGACAGACATGGATGAAGCTGAAAAAAAAGCTGTTATCAAAGGATTAAGGAATTTGCACGAATTTCTAAAAGGAAGTTATCAGTAGGAAAGTTTTGAGGAACTAGTATGAACGAAACACGTATCACGCACACCGCCTCCTATCTTCCCTCCAGAGTAGTTGCTAATACAGAACTGGCGGAGATGATGGAGACAAGTGATGACTGGATTTACAGTCGTACAGGCATAAAAAATCGTCGGGTGGTAGTAAACCAAAACACCTCTGACTTATGTACCGAAGTAGGGAAATCATTAATTTTAAAAAGCGGTAAAAATATTTCTGACATCGATTTTATCATCGTGGCAACCATGACGCCGGATTACAGCGCTCCTTCCACTGCTTGTTTAGTTCAAGGAAATTTGGGTGCATCCAATGCTCTGGCTTTTGATATCAGCGCAGCCTGTTCCGGATTTATCTATGCGCTGTCCATGGGAGAAAAATTGATTTCAAGCGGAAAGTATCAGACCGGAATGGTCATTGCCGGCGAAACGATGTCAAAAGTGTTGGACTGGGAGGATCGTTCCACAGCTGTTCTGTTCGGAGACGGTGCCGGGGGCGTTTTACTGGAAAGTAAAGACGGTCCTTCGCAATTTATAGACGAATACCTACAGTCTGACGGGACCCGGGGCATGAGCTTGACGAATTCGTATTTACATAATACCAGCCCCTTTTATCAGGCGGAAAAAAAAGTTTCAACAGCTCTTCAAATGGACGGACGCAGCATTTTTGATTTTTCTTTGAGAAATGTCTCGGCCAATATCCGGACAATCGTTGAGCGAAATCATTTTTCTGATGAGACCATCGACTATGTTTTGGCACATCAGGCGAATGTCAGGATTTTGGATGCAGTAGCAAAAAAATCCAACATAGCAAGAGAAAAGTTTTTAAGCAACATCGCTTCCTATGCAAATACATCGGCAGCAAGTATTCCAATACTTTTAAATGAGTGTATCGAAGAAGGCACCTTGCAATTAGGAAGTCAGCAAAAAATCGTGTTAACCGGTTTTGGCGGTGGCTTGACATGGGGGAGTATCCTCTTGTCATTGTAGCTGTAAAAGTCGTTAATAAATAAAAATAAAAAACATTATGGAGGAATATAAAATGGCAACTTTTGCAAAAATTCAAGAAATCATTGTGGACCAACTAGGAAAAGAAGAGGAAGAAGTTCAATTAACTACTAACTTCCGGGAAGAATTGGAAGCTGACAGCTTAGATTTATTCCAAATCATCAATGATATCGAAGATGAGTTTGACGTGAAAATTGAAACGGACGAAGGCTTGAACACTGTGGAAGATTTAGTAAAATTCGTTGACGGTGAGTTAGCTAAATAAGGAACCTGCCAAAGAAGTTGCTTAGAAGCCGAGCTTCTAAGCTTTTTTAATTAAGTGAAAAAACAAATCAGAGAAGGTGAAAGAATGAATCATTCAAAAATATGTCAGATGTTAGATATCGAATACCCTATTATTCAGGGAGCAATGGCGTGGGTAGCAGAAGCCAATTTGGCAAGTGCAGTTTCTAATGCGGGTGGTTTAGGCATCATAGCATCTGGACATGCACCTAAACACATTGTAAAAGAACAAATTGATTTGGCAAAAAAGCTGACAGACAAGCCGTTTGGGGTCAACATCATGCTGATGTCCCCCCATGTGGATGACATAGTGGATTTAGTTTGTGAGGAACGGGTGAAAGTGGTGACCACTGGTGCTGGCTCCCCTGGAAAATATATGAAAAAATTTAAAGCAGCAGATATTGTTGTTATCCCTGTGGTAGCATCCGTAGCTTTGGCAAAGAGAATGGAAAGCGACGGTGCAGATGCTGTCGTAGCTGAAGGAATGGAAGGCGGCGGACATATCGGGAAAACTACGACAATGGCATTAGTTCCCCAAGTAGTAGACGCTGTAAACATTCCGGTCATCGCTGCTGGCGGTGTGGGTGACGGCCGAGGTATGGCAGCTGCTTTGATGCTGGGAGTCGAAGGAGTACAATTAGGCACACGCTTTTTGATTTCAAAGGAATGTACTGCCCATGAAAACTTCAAAAAATTTGTTCTCAAGGCCAATGATTTGAGCACTGACGTAACCGGTTTAGCTACAGGGCACCCTGTACGGGGTTTGAGAAACAAACTTACCCGGGAATATAACAAATTAGAACGTATCGAGGCTGGAAAAGCTGAACCTAATTGGGATTTGCTGGAAGATTTGGGCAAAGGTGCTTTAAAACGGGCTGTGGTTGACGGAGATACTAAAAACAGCTCCATGATGTCTGGACAAATCGCCGGCTTGGTTTCCAAAGAAAATCAGACATGTGAAGATATCATTCAAGAACTGGTAACAGAATGTCAAGAAGTCATCAAAGCTAGAGCGGAACGCTGGCTAAAATAAAGCCGGTGGAACATTCAAAAAATCTCAAAATTTTTGCAAGACTTTTGTTAAGAGGAGTTAGTTATGACAATTGGATTTATTTTTAGTGGACAAGGGGCGCAATATCACGGAATGGGCAAAGAACTTTCTGAAGTTTACCCAATCTACGATCAAACTCTTGAAGAAGCTTCAGATGCCCTGGGTTGGGACATGAAGGCTTTAAGCTTCGATGAACACTCGCAATTAAATGAAACTGAATTTACTCAGCCGGCTGTTTTAACTATGAGTGTTGGTCTCCATAGGGTATTGGCTGAACTGGGAGTGACTCCCCAAATCGTTTCAGGATTAAGCCTTGGAGAGTACTCTGCATTGGTAGCTAGCGGTGCTTTTGATTTTTCAGAAACAGTCCAGCTGGTTCAAAAGCGCGGACGTTGGATGACTGAGGCCGTTCCCCGTGGTCAGGGCGCGATGTCTGCCGTGATGAATATTCCCCGTGAAGCAGTGGAAGAAGCTTGTCTGGCAGCCAGTGCTTCAGGAGTTGTGGTTCCGGCAAATTACAATATGCCCAATCAGATTGTTATTTCTGGCGAGGTGGCAGCCGTAGAAAAAGCTGAGCAGTTACTAGAAGGACACAAGCGCAGCAGAATCATTCGCCTGAATGTGAGCGGACCGTTCCATACTAATTTACTGGCACCGGCAGCTGAGAAATTGTCGACTGCTTTAGCAGAGGTAACGATTCGGGAGATGGCTCTGCCAGTTGTGACTAATTTGACCGGTGAGATTATCCCATCCAAAGATGACATCATTCCTACATTGGTTCAACAGGTGAAGTCTCCTGTTTACTGGGAAGATTGTGTCAAAACAATGATTGATAATGGCGTGGACACATTTTTGGAATTAGGACCGGGAAGAGCTTTGAAAGGATTCGTGAAAAAAATCGATCGTACAGTCAAGGTCGAAAATATCGAAGACGTCAACACATTAGAAAAGGCGTTGACCTCATTTAATTTAGGTTAGGAGGATGTCAATTGAAAAATAAAACGGTAATTGTAACAGGAAGTACGAGAGGGATCGGGTTGGGCATCGCTTTGGCATTTGCAAAACTTGGTGCCAATATCGTCTTAAACGGACGAAAAGAGCTGGATGACACTTTGCTGGTTCCCTTTGACCAATTAGGCGTCAAGTCTCACTACATTCAGGGAGATGTTCAGAATTTCGAAGATGCTAAACGATTGATTGCTGACACTCGGGAAAAATTCGGGTCTATTGATGTTCTTATAAATAATGCAGGTGTGACCAATGATAAATTGCTGATGCGTATGTCTGAGGAAGATTTTGATTCTGTCATCAATGTGAATTTAAAAGGGACCTTCCATACAATCCAACAGGTTTCGGCAGTCATGCTGAAACAAAAGAGCGGAACAATCATCAATTTAGCCAGTGTCGTCGGTTTAGTCGGCAACGCCGGTCAAGCTAACTATGCAGCAAGTAAAGCTGGCGTGGTCGGATTGACAAAATCAGTTGCGCGGGAGTTGGCTTCAAGAGGAATTACCTGTAATGCGATCGCTCCCGGTTTTATCGAATCAGATATGACAGATGTGTTGAGCGACAAAGTCAAAGAAGCATCAAAAACACAGATACCGCTGAAAAAATTTGGTTCAGTAGATGATGTTGCCAATGCAGCGGTATTTTTAGCAACGAATAAATATATTACCGGACAAGTGCTGAATGTTGACGGCGGCATGGTCATGAATGGTTAAGGAGGGAACAAAATGAGGCGAGTAGTTATAACCGGGCAAGGAGCTGTGACCCCGTTGGGAAACACGGCAAAAGAGTTTTGGGAAGGACTTAAAGCAGGGAAAAACGGCATTGCACCAATCAAGAAGTTTGATGCCGCCGATACTGGCATCACAGTTGCTGCAGAAGTCAAGGACTTCGATCCGACTCTGTACATGGCAAAAAAACAAACAAAACGGATGGACTTGTTTTCAGTTTATGGTGTTGCAGCGGCGAAACAGGCAGTTGAAGATGCTGGATTGAAAATCGGCGAAAATGCAGATCCCCACCGTACAGGAGTAATCGTCAGTTCAGGAATCGGCGGCATGACCACCATTCAGGAACAGGTTATCAAAATGCATGAACGCGGACCTAAAAGGGTTGCCCCGTTTTTCGTTCCCATGGCTATTGGGAATATGGCTGCTGGAAATATATCCATTGCCACGGGAGCCAAAGGGATTTGCACATGTGTGGTCACCGCTTGCGCTTCTTCTACGAATGCTATCGGAGATGCTTTCCGTTCCATTAAGCACGGCTATTCTGATGTGATACTTGCTGGCGGAGCAGAAGCCACGGTTTGTGAAATAGGTATTTCCGGCTTTGCTGCATTAACAGCTTTAACGGCAGCAGAAGACCCTGACCGTGCATCCATTCCTTTTGACAAAGACAGAGGAGGATTTGTCATGGGAGAAGGCGGAGCAGTCTTAGTATTAGAAGAGTTGGAACACGCGTTGGCTCGCGGTGCTAATATTCTGGCAGAAGTCGTGGGATATGGTGCCAACAGTGATGCTTATCATATGACTAGTCCGAATCCTGATGGTTCCGGTGCTGGGATTTGTATGATAAATGCTATGGAAGAAGCGGGCGTCAGTCCGGAAGAAATAGATTATATTAATGCTCATGGCACGGGCACCCCAACCAATGACGGAGCGGAAACCACTGCCATCAAATATGCTTTGGGAGATGCGGCTTATAACGTGGCAATTTCAAGTACGAAAAGTATGACAGGACATTTGTTGGGAGCAGCTGGTGCTGTAGAGGCAATCGCCTGTGTGGGTGCTTTGCAGGAAGATTTTATTCCGCCAACGATTGGTCTTGAAAATGTCAGTGACGATTGTGATTTGGATTATGTACCAAAAGTCGGTAAAGCGAGATTAGTCAAGTATACCTTGAGTAATTCGCTGGGCTTTGGCGGACATAATGCTGTTTTGTGCATGAAGAAGTGGGAAGGTGAGTAACAGGTGGAATTTTCTGAACTACAAGAGATCTTAAAACAGTTTGATGCCTCTACTGTCAGAGTGCTGGATCTGTCAAAGAAAGATTTTCATTTGTTTATCAGTAAAGATAAAGTTGAGACAGCAAGACCAGCAAAAGAGGAGTTGGCAGTGACTCAACCGGCACCAGAGATTCAGCCGGCTGTTGCGGAACAGCCAGTAGTTATCAAGGAGCAGGAAGCAGTATCAGCTCCCGAAGCACAACCGCTCAAAGGAAAGACGATCAATTCGCCCTTAGTGGGAGTGACTTACTTGAGCCCTGCACCGGGAGAGCCGGTATTCAAATCGGCAGGGGATAAGGTGAAAAAAGGCGATGTCTTATGCATCGTTGAAGCCATGAAGCTGATGAATGAAATTACCAGCGATACAGATGGCATTATAGAAGCAGTATTGGTTGAAAATGAAGAAGTTGTCGAGTATGGGCAGCCTTTGTTTCAAATTGTTTAGGAGGGAAAATCAATGCAATTAAATGTACAAGAAATAATGGAAATTATTCCAAATCGTTATCCAATCATGATGGTCGACCGGGTGTTGGAACTGGTACCGGGCAAACACGTGGTTGCTATCAAAAATGTGACTTACAATGAACATTTCTTCCCGGGACACTTTCCGGGAGAGCCGGTGATGCCGGGAGTCTTGATTCTTGAAGCTTTGGCACAGACAGGCTCGATTCCGTTGCTCAAGAGCGAAGAATTCGAGGGACAAACAGGCTATCTGGGAGGGATTGACAAAGTCAAATTCCGTCAGAAAGTTGTCCCGGGGGATGTACTGAGAATGGAAATGGAAATTATTAAGCGTAAAGGGAACATCGGTGTGGGCAAAGCAACAGCTTCTGTAGAAGGAAAAGTTGTCTGCTCAGCATTGATGACATTCATTATTGGAGCGAAGTAGCCTATGTTTAATAAAGTATTGATTGCTAATCGAGGTGAAATTGCGGTCCGGATAATCCGTGCATGCCGGGAACTGGGTATTGAAACGGTAGCTGTTTATTCAGAAGCGGACCGCGATGCACTGCATAAAGAACTGGCCGATGAAGCTATTTGCATCGGTCCGGCTAAAGCGGCAGAATCTTATTTGGATATGCAAAGCGTTATCAGTGCAGCCATTGTGACTGGAGCCGAAGCAATCCATCCTGGTTTCGGTTTTTTAGCAGAAAACAGTACTTTTGCAGAAATGTGTGAAGAATGCCAAATTAAATTTATCGGGCCAAGTGCCGGAATCATTCGGGAGATGGGAAATAAAATCAATGCCCGCCGTTTGATGATCAAAGCAGGAGTGCCGGTAATTCCCGGAAGCGATGGTGCGTTGGAAACTGTCGAAGAGGCTCTTGAAGTGGCTAAACGGATTGGTTTTCCCGTGATGCTGAAAGCAGCAGCCGGTGGAGGTGGAAAAGGCATCCGCAAAATCGAATCGGCTGAAAAACTTCCTCAGCAGTTTCAATCTGCACAACAAGAAGCTCTGGCAGCGTTCGGCAACGGAGAGATGTATATTGAAAAAATCATTTATCCTGCCAGACATATTGAAGTTCAAATTTTGGGGGACAATCAGGGCAATGTGATTCATCTAGGTGAGAGGGATTGCTCTTTACAACGGAATAATCAAAAAGTGCTGGAAGAATCCCCGGCGGTAGGTCTAACCGATCAGTTGCGTTCTGATATCGGTGACGCAGCCGTCCGGGCGGCTACTGCCGTCAAGTATGAAAATGCCGGGACTATCGAGTTTTTGATGGATGAAAAACAACAGTTTTATTTTATGGAGATGAATACACGGATTCAAGTAGAGCATCCCGTAACAGAAATGGTGACGGGCATAGATATTGTCCGGGAACAGTTGCGGATTGCTTACGGACAGCCCTTGTCTTTCACACAAGAGGATGTCCAGTTAAAAGGTCATGCGATCGAATGTAGGATTAATGCAGAGGATCCAAGATTCAACTTTGCCCCTTGTCCGGGTACGATTGAAAATCTATTATTGCCTAGCGGAGGCATGGGGTTAAGAGTGGACAGTGCCGTGTACAGCGGTTATACGATTCCTCCATACTATGACTCAATGATTGCCAAAGTCATCGTTTACGGGGACTCCCGTGAAGCGGCTATCGGCAAAATGGAACGTGCCTTGGTCGAGCTGGTGACTGATGGCATCGTGACGAACCAAGAATTTCAAATGGATTTGATCACAGACGAAAGTTTTGTCAAAGGCCAGTACGATACAGCTTTTTTACAAGAAAAATTTTTACCTAATTGGGAACCTGAACTAGACTAGTGAAGGAGGGGCGATATGGCTCTATTTAAAAAGAAAAAATATATTCGCATCAATCCTAAACGTCAAATGTCAACATCGGAAAAAACCGTCAGACCGCAAGTCCCTGATGATTTGTGGGAAAAATGTCCCAAGTGTAAAAAAATCATTTACACTAAGGACATGTCCGAAAATAAAACCTGTACGAATTGTGGTTACTGTTTTCGATTAAGCGCCAAGGAACGGCTAAAACTGATTGTAGATGAGGGGACCTTTGCAGAATGGGATACAGATATCCTCAGTGAAAATCCGATTGATTTTCCTGGTTATGAACAAAAAATTGCTGCTGTACGCGAAAAAACTGGTTTGCATGAAGCGATTGTCACAGGCAAAGGTACCATCGAACGTCATGAAGCGGTGATTGGGGTCATGGACAGCCAGTTTATCATGGGAAGCATGGGGATGGTCGTGGGAGAAAAAATCACCCGGGCTTTTGAACGGGCGACTGTCTCATCATTACCTGTGATTATTTTTACAGCATCTGGCGGAGCACGAATGCAGGAGGGAATCCTCTCATTGATGCAGATGGGAAAAATTTCTGCTGCGGTGAAACGACATCACGAAGCTGGGTTATTGTATATCGTGGTATTGACTGATCCCACAACTGGCGGTGTTACTGCAAGTTTTGCCATGCAGGGAGATATTATTTTAGCTGAACCTCATGCAACTATCGGTTTTGCCGGCCGCCGGGTGATTGAACAAACAATCAAACAAAAACTGCCGGAATCTTTTCAAAAAGCGGAGCATCTATTAGAAAAAGGATTTGTGGATAAAATAGTTGCCCGGGAAGAATTGAAAACATCCCTCGGCTTTTTGCTGAAGGTGCATAATCCTGCGGCGGGGAGGCTGGCTGATGAATAAAACAAAAACAGCGAATGAACTCGTAGCACTGGCTCGCCATCCTAAGCGGTTCACTCCTTTAGAGTATATCGAAACGATTTTTGATGATTTTATGGAATTTCACGGCGACCGCTACTATGGAGATGACCAGGCCGTTGTGGGCGGTGTGGCATTTTTGGATGGTCAACCTGTCACTGTGATCGCAATCCAAAAAGGAAGAGACTTGCAGGAGAACATCCGCCGAAATTTCGGCTCTCCCCATCCGGAAGGGTATCGAAAATCATTACGTCTAATGAAACAGGCAGAGAAATTTGGCCGTCCGATTATTACATTCATTAACACTCCTGGGGCTTTTTGCGGTATCGAAGCAGAAGAACGGGGAGAAGGCGAAACAATCGCCCGGAATTTATATGAGATGAGTGATATCAAAGTGCCGATTCTTTCCGTTTTTACAGGTGAAGGAGGCAGCGGCGGAGCGATTGCTCTGGCAGTGGCGGATGATATCTTGATGTTGGAATACAGTATCTACTCCATCCTTTCGCCGGAAGGTTTTTCTTCCATCTTATGGAAAGACAGCAGTAAATCTGCCGAAGCAGCAGAAATCATGAAACTGACATCTTATGATTTGAAAAAGTTGAAGGTGATTGATGACATCATTCCTGAAGAAAAAAATGGCAGAAAAATTCCTCAAGAACAAATCAATGGACTGTTGAAAAAACAATTACTTGCTAAACTTTCGCACTTGCGGACGTTATCCTCAGAAGAACTTACGGAGCGAAGGTATCAGCGTTTCAGACACTATTAAATATTACATTTCCTGAATTGTAAAATTAGGAAGAAATGGTGAAAAATAAGTTGTTTAGCAAAAAAGGCAAGCTTCTAGCTAACTTGATCATTCTAAATAATTTAATTGAGGACTCAGAAAAGAAAATGTTAAAAGATATTCTCTTTTTATATTTTTGTGGTATAATGTGTTGTAGAAAGCGAATACTTTTTGATTATTTAGGGTGTTATCTGATTACAAGAGCATTACCTAAACACATTTCATGTGTTTAGGTTTTTTATTTTTTGGGGGTGATTAAACATGAAAGTTGAAAAGGTTCTAAACAACAGTACTGTAATTGCATCTGACAATACGACAGAAATGATTTTATTGGGGAGAGGGATTGGCTTTAATAAAAAAGCGGGTGATAAAGTAGATGAAACGAGAATTGAAAAAAAGTATGTTGTCGATTCTGCGTTAAATGTAAATAAAGCTATTTATGAATTAGATGATTGCTATTTTAGGTTATCGAAGGACATCATTGACATCGCCGAGTCCGAGTTGAAAACAGAATTAAATAAAACAAGTTATATATTATTGGCGGACCATATAAACTTTAGTATTTCTCGCTGCAAAGAAGGAAAAATTACTCCGAATATATTCATGAATGAAATCCAGTTGCTTTATCCTAAACAATATAAGATTGGTCAAGAATCTTTAGCATACATTTATAAAGAAACAGGCATTAAATTACCTATTGATGAAGCTGGTTATATTGCGTTGCATATTGTGAATTCATCAATTGATAACAATGACGAATTTATAGAAAAGCTGCCAAAAACAATTGATGAGATAGTTAATATAATCGAAGATTATTATCAGATGACTTTCAAAAAAAATATTATTGAGTATTCAAGATTTGTTACCCATTTAAAATATTTATTATTAAGATTGCAAAGAAAGGAATGGAAAAGGGTAGATTCCGATGAGTCGAAAGCTGCTAAACCTGTAATTGAGCAGTATGCTGTGGTTGGGGAAATCAGCACATATATCTACAACGTATATCATAAAAAAATAGGCAAAGATGAAGAGTACTATCTTAATCTTCATCTGGGCAGACTAATTAATTCTTAGTGTGTTACTTTAAGTAGGCAAAAACTAAAATTAAGCTGATTTCAGTTTAATTTTAGTTTTTTTATTTTATTTAGGAGGAAAAAAATGGAAAATCAAAAATCAACTTCATTAAAAACAAGACTGTTCGGATTTTTTCAAGAATTAGGTAAGACGTTCATGTTTCCTGTATCGTTACTGGCTTTTTTGGGAATTTTGTTAGGATTAGGGAGCTCTCTCACTTCTCAGGCAATGATTGACAAGATTCCTTGGTTGGGAAATGAAATGCTACAGCATTTTTTCAATTCGATGTCAACACTCGGAGGTTTTGCGTTTAGTTATTTGCCTGTTTTATTTGCTATGGCGATACCACTGGGATTGAGTAAGCGCAATAAAGGTGTTGCTGCCTACTCAGGGTTTGTCGGGTATATGCTTATGAACATGGGCATCAATTTTATGTTGACAGTGACTAATCAATTAGCTGATGCAGAAAATTTGAGGACAGCAGGGCAAGGAATGATGCTCGGCATTCAGACAATTGAAATGGGAATTTTAGGAGGGATTATTGCAGGTCTTGTGACGCATGTTCTTCATGAAAAATATCAAGATATGGTTATGCCAGATGCTTTCTCTTTTTTCGGTGGAATTAGATTTGTACCGATTATTTCTGCAATCGTATTATTTTTAGTAGGATTACTATTGCCGTTCATTTGGCCGATTTTTGGTAACGCAATTACTGCTTTAGGTAACTTGATTCAACAGGCTGGTATTTTTGGACCTTTCTTGTATGGTATAGGTGTCTTAGCTTTAAAACCTTTTGGCATGCACCATATTTTATTAGCAATGGTCAGGTTTACCGACGCTGGGGGAACAGAATTTGTGAATGGTGATAAAGTTTCAGGAGCTCTGAATATTTTCTATGCACAACTCAATGCAGGAGAGCCGATTAGTGCTAAAGCTACTGCTTTTTTATCTCAAGGTTTTATGCCGACATTCATGTTCGGGTTGCCCGCTGTTGCGATTGCCATCTATATGACAGCACGACCTGAGAATAGAAAGGCAATCAAAGGGTTATTAATTTCAGGGATATTAGTTTCGTTGGTCACAGGGATATCTGAACCTATTGAGTTTCTATTTTTATTTGTTGCACCACAACTATATATATTTCATGCATTGATGTCAGGTGTGGCAATGATGGTAGTGTCGTTAGCCGGTGTGGTTATTGGTAATACGGATGGTGGCATTATTGATTGGATTATATTCGGTGTTATGCAAGGGAATTACACGAAGTGGTATCTCCTGATACCGATTGGAATTGCTTGGTTTATGATATATTATTTTGTTTTCAAATGGTATATTCAAAAGCATGATATCAAGACGCCAGGGAGAGAAGCAGCGGGACAAGACGAAATAGATGAAGATGGTAATGTGAATCTTAAAGTGTTTACTAAAGGAGATGGTTTGTATGATCCGGCAATTATTTTAGAAGCATTAGGCGGTAAGGAAAATATAAAAACACTCGATAATTGTGTGACTCGGTTACGGTTAAATATTGAAGATATTAGTTTAGTAGATAAAAACACTTTAAAAAAAGCTGGGGCATTGGGTGTTGTAGAACTTGACGCACACAATATACAAGTTATTATTGGCGCCCAAGTACAAACGGTCAAAACAGGAATAGAAATGCTGTTGTAGTTAAAGGAGATATAAAATGGATTTCAATTTTGATGAGATATTTGATAGAAGAAAAGGTAATGCAAGAAAATGGTCATCAGCGGTTTTGAATCAGAAATTTGGTATAAAAGATTCAGATGCTATTGCAATGGATTTGGCAGATATTGATTTTCCAGTAGCAAAACCAATTCAGCAGGCTTTGACAATCCGTGCTTCCATACCTGATTATAGTTATACCTATACTTCTTCGGAATTTTATGAAGCGGTAAAGAAGTGGAACAAAAATAATTTTCAATGTGATTTTAAAGAAGAGTGGATTACCTTAACATATGGCACAGTATCTACCTTACACAATATCGTACAATGCTTTACTGAAGTAGGTGATAAAATCATGTTTCACACGCCAGCATATGACCCTTTTTGTGAAGCTGTAGAGAATAATTGTAGAGTACCTGTTTTTTCATCCTTAGTTGAAAAAGATGGCAGATATGAGATGGACTTTTCTCGGATGGAACAAGATATGAAAGATAATGATGTGAAAATTTTTATTCTATGCAATCCTCAAAATCCTTCAGGACGTGTCTGGACTAGAGAAGAGTTATTCCTACTCAACGAGTTGTGTATCAAATATGATGTCATTTTAGTATCAGATGAAATCCATCGAGAATATGTTTTTGATGGCTACACATTTACATCAATGTGGGAATTTTCCAAAACGAATGAAAATCTAATTATGTGCTTTTCGCCAAATAAAGCTTTTAATCTTGGGGGGTTGAAGACATCGTATGTCGTTATAAGAAATGAGTATCTATTAGAGAAATTTTCTAAACAATTGAAAAGAAATCAAATCACTTCTCCCAATGTCTTTGCTATCCCTGCTATTGTTGCAGCATATGATGAATGCGGTGAATGGTTGAAAGAGATGGTTGCTTACGTAGAAGAAAATCATCACTATTTATCTAAATTCATTGAGCAGGAAATGCCTCTTTTTAAGGTTATGAAACCAGAATCATCATTCTTGTCATGGATAAATGTGGATGAGTTACTAAAAACAGATGAACAGAAAGATTTGTTTTTCCAGAATTGTCATATTTCTGTTGTCAAGGGAAGTTATTTTGTTAAAGATGGAAATAAATTCATCAGATTGAGTATAGGTATGCCTAGAAAAGTACTGGCTGAAGCATTATTTCGAATGAAAAAAGAGTATGATAAATGGATAAAACAAAACATCATGAACTAAACGCGTCAATAACTCTTCGGGGAATCTCGAAGAGTTATTTTTCTTTTTGATTCAGCTAATCCAATAGATTTAGCGTGCTGAACTGTGTCTGTTACATAAATGCTGGTGTAAATAATTTCATTTGGAAATGGTTAATCATCCAAAAATGAAGTATGCAATAGTAATGGAAAGGCGGAAAAGACAATGTGTATATAATCAGCATGAATCAATTGTCAACCAACGTATTCGTTGTTCATCGAAGTGGTCATAAATTTTATGAAAAATATAGTGAGCAATTCGGACTAAGTGTTGGTGAGTTTAATTTTTCAATCACAATCAAAGTCTATTTCCTTATCTATTTATTGGAGCTGAAGCCAAAAATGTGGGAAATACTCTTTCAAGTACTCAGCGAATTTAGTGAGTTTGAAAGAATCGAACTTTACTTTGAACACTTGATTCCTGCATGTTAAGGACATTTTTGAATGCTATAGCTTTGGGCAAAGAAGTAAACAATGGGGCTAAAAATTCTAGGGAAGTCATTCTTTGCCCAAAATTCGATTTTTAATAAATTAGACAAGACAGAATTGTAGAAATATTAAAAATAATGAAACACTATTGAATAAAATTTATTTGAAAGATATCTAACATTCAATTTGGTAATAACATTCAATGTTAACTGACCTAGAGAACGTGTTTGCAGAAACATAAATTGTGTCGTAACAATATTCTGTCTGATAAATTTTTTATTTTTTAATTCTTTTACGTGATTTTAACTCTGTGAAGTGATATACTAAGTGTTAAAAAGAAATGAGGAGGAGCAAGATGTTTGAGTTTAGTAATGTAAAGAAGTTGACTTATTCTGCCGTATTAGTTGCCTTGGGGGTTATTATCCCGATGGTTATGCCTATTAAAATCATGGTTCCGCCAGTGTCCTTCACCCTTGCCAGTCACGTTCCGATCTTTTTATCGATGTTTATTTCTCCGGGAGCTGCGGTGGCTGTGGCTATCGGTACTGGAGTTGGATTTATGATGACGGCTCCTTTTACGATTGCTTTACGGGCTTTTTCTCATATCATCTTTGCTGTCTTTGGCGCTTATTTATTACAGCAGCGTCCGGAAATTTTATCAAGCAGGAAGAAAAATACATTATTTAACTTTGGTATCGGTGCTTTGCACTCTATCGTAGAGATGGCAGTAGTTTTTGCCTTGTTTATGACAAAAAGCATTCCCAATGCCGAATACACGACCGCTTATCTGATTAACATGATGTTGATTCTAGGTGTGGGCGGGTTAATCCACAGTATGGTCGATTATTATATTGCCTTTTATGTGGCACAACGGACGATTAATATTTTCTCTTTCCCTGCTTTTCTAAGAGTAACAAAAGCAAAATAATTGATAAGCACTCCTGAAATTATTTCAGGGGTGTTTTTTTTAATTTTGAGAGAGGGAATTTTTTCAGGATACGACTTATGATTAAAGTTTTAATTAAACCCCTTAACTTAAACCCCTTAACTTAAATTGCTAGAATACTCTATGGCACCATCTTTAATGGCTTGGTAATATTTTTGTTTATTTTCAATATACTCCATAGATGCTTGTATCTTTTTTAAATTCTCTTTTAAGTTTTTTTCAGTTTTTTCCAGCATCTTTTGGCGCTGGGGAATTGTATCCATTCCGTCAATACATAGTTGCATATATTTTTTCATGTCTTTGATGGTCATCCCACATTCTCTCAAACATATGAGTCCATTTATCCAATTTATATCTTTATCATCAAATTTTCTATGATTGTTATGATCTCTTTTATGATTCGGGACTAGCCCTTCCTTACAATAATATTTAAGAGTATCGTATGTCAGACCAGTCTGCTCGCAAACTTGCTTCATTGTTTTCAAACTATTCATGTTTTTTCCTCTCTGAAGTGATATTTTTTCTTTTTCTCCTTGACCGGTAGTTACACCCGTGTCGTATAGTTTTCATTATAGATGAAATTTCAAAATCATCAAGGAGGGAATATGACATGAAAAAAATAATTTTGAATAATGGTATTGAGATGCCTTCTGTAGGATTTGGTGTTTACCAAATAACTGATCATAATCAGTGTGTGAATGCGGTACTTGAGGCAATCAACACGGGTTATCGTCTAATCGATACTGCGCAGGCTTATGGCAATGAAAAAGCTGTAGGAGATGCTGTTTTAAAATCCGACACTCCTAGAGAAGAGCTATTCATTACCACTAAAGTTTGGATTAGTAATACTGGTTTTGAAAAGGCGAAGTCCTCGATTTTAAAATCTTTGGAGACAATGCACTTAGACTATTTAGATTTGGTGCTTATTCATCAGCCTATGGGGGACTATTATGGTGCTTACCAAGCAATGGTTGAATTGTACAAAAAAGGATTAATCAAAGCGATCGGAGTGAGTAATTTCTATCCGGATAGGCTTGTGGATATCAGTTTGTTTGGTGAAGTGGTTCCTGCGGTGAATCAAATTGAAATCAACCCTTTTTATCAGCAGGACAAGGCGCTTACCATTAATGAAAACCACGGTGTTCAAGTACAAGGGTGGGCTCCATTTGCAGAAGGACAACACGGTATTTTTAACAGCAAAGCCCTACATGAAATAGGTCATAAATATAATAAGACCGCAGCTCAAGTCATTCTTCGGTGGTTGGTACAAAGAAACATTGTACCGCTTGCAAAAACGGTCAATAAAGAACGAATGATTGAAAATATTAATATATTTGATTTCTCATTATCCAGTGAAGATATGGCAAAAATCAAATTGCTGGATACAAATAAAAGCTCATTTTTCGATCATCAAACTCCAGAAGCTGTAGAGATGATAGCTTCACTGGTAAGAAATGTTTAGGAGGTATTCTATGAAAACAATCTATTTAATTCGGCATGGTCAGACGCTTTTCAACCAGCAAAAAAAAATACAAGGATTTTGTGATTCACCTCTGACTGAATTGGGAAAGCAACAAGCAATAATAGCCAAAAAACATATAGAAGAATTAGGTATGGTTTTTGATGATGCATATTGCTCAACTTCGGAAAGAGCTGTTGACACTTTGGAGTTGATAACTGATACCCCTTACACTCGAGTGAAGGACCTTCGAGAATGGAATTTCGGCAGACTTGAGGCAGAGGGTGAACATTTGAATCCGCCTTTGCCTTACCGAGATTTTTTTGTACAGTTTGGAGGGGAGGATGAATTTGACTTTCGTGGTCGAATCAGCAAAGCAATCATGAACATAGTCACAAACTCTAATGGGGAAAATATTATCATTGTTTCTCATGGGGCAGCTATTGCGCAGTTTTATAGAGTTTGGGAAGATTACAGTGAGGTCAAGCGTCAAAGAAAAATCCAAAATTGTTCGATTTTTAAGTATCATTTCGCTGACAATGAATTTGTTTTGCAGGAAATTATTAATCATGATTTTAGTGAAATAGAATAAGTTAAATGACTAGAAGCTCTGGTAACAAGTTGGCAAATTGGAGGCTTCTAGTTATTTGTATTGTTTAACGGTCATAAATTTATGCTCTGATTGCTTAATAAACAGATGGCAGACACTGTTTTTTTGTTTGTATCTCTTTTTAAACGGTCTGAATTCAGCACTCAAAAATGGTCAGCTGCATATTTATTATCTACAGGCTTTATTTACCAAATATCAAGTTCAAGAATTGATTTCTCTTGTATAAACTGCTACACTATCTTCGAATAGTATCAAATCAATCTACAGCAAATGAGGGAATTTTGTGAGTGTCCTAAGTATCTAAATTATGATGGCAAGTAAAACTGCAGAGTAGTCTGGGTTTATTTGGCTTGCCTGTCAACAGATACTTTCTCACAGAATGTTTATTTTTTGCAAACAACCTCTGATCATTCAGATTGTTTACAAGACGACAGTGGGAAACTGCCGTCTTTTTTGCTTTTTTTGATACTGTTCACTTGAGAGAAAGTGTCTTGATTTGAAATGTAAAGGAGAAACTAATGAATCAAGATACCATTGAAAAAACAGAATTTATAAAAATAATCGAAGAGTTGAAAGGTTTGGCTATGAGCCCGTTTGGCAAAAAGAAGATAGCTGAGCTTAAGCCAAGTGCAAATATAAAAGTGGTGCAGATGCGGTTAGAAGAAACGGAAGAAGCCAGACGTCTTCTTGATGGGAATTTGCACGTGCCTTTTATGGGACTGACCAATATAGATTTTCTTACAGAACAGGTCGCCAAAGGTTTTATACTTGATCCAGAAGAATTGGTTCAGTATGCTGATTTTTTGCGAAGCTGCAGACGGATAAAAGATTTTTTTAAGCAACACCATGCTGTTGCTCCCACCCTTAGTGCGTATAGCACAACGTTGCAATCTTTTTCTGAAGTTGAAGATGAAATAAATAAAATGATTCAACGTTCCCAAGTGTCTTCCGACTATCACCGCGAACTAAGAAGAATCAGGAAAAAAATTCAGGAGACAGAGTCGGAGATAGAAAAGACGTTACAAAAATTTTTAAGGAACCCTAATCATAGCAAAAAAATCCAAGAGTTTATTGTTGTGAAAAAACATGACCGATTTACGATTCCGATAAAAGCGACTTACAAGAATCAACTGAACGGCACCATAGTGGAAGAATCTAAACGGGGTACAACCGCCTTTATAGAACCTTCTGCAGTTGCAAAACTAAACGATAAACTTTTCGATTTGAAAGTTTCTGAAAGTGCTGAGGTCTACCAAATTTTAGCCGGTTTGACCGGATTGATTGCGGAGCACCTGTCAGTCATCAAAGAAAACATCGAAATCATTGGAGAGTTTGATGTGATTTTTGCCAGAGCAAAATACAGCCGTCAGATACAGGGCATCACACCTAGACTCAATCAGGAAGGGAAAATTGTTTTACTTGAAGCGGAACATCCATTGCTGCGTGATCCGGTGCCTCTGACTCTTGCAGTGGGGAAAGATTTCCGTGGTCTAACAATCACGGGCCCTAATGCGGGCGGCAAAACAGTTGTATTGAAGACGGTAGCTTTACTAACCCTTCAAACAATGACCGGTCTGCAAATCAAGGCGGCATCAGGGACAGAAATCGCAATTTTTGAGCAGATTTTTGTGGATATCGGCGACCAGCAAAGTATCGAAAATGCTTTAAGCACCTTCTCGGGTCATATGAAAAATCTAGCAATGATTGCCCGCCAAGCAAAGGGGAACAGTTTGCTGCTACTTGATGAAATCGGCAGTGGGACAGATCCCAAAGAGGGGGCAGCTTTGGCCATTGCCATGATGGAAGATTTCTACACCAAAGGGAGCATTTTGATTACGACCACTCACTACGGTGAAATCAAACGGTTTTCTGAACTTCATCCTGATTTTGAAACAGCGGCCATGTCGTTTGAGCCGGAGACACTGCAGCCAAAATACCAATTGCAGATGGGGGCAGTGGGAACAAGTAATGCGTTTTGGATTGCTGAAAAAATGCATCTTTCCCCTAAAGTGATAAAGAAAGCACAAGTCTATGAGCAGACGGGGGATTACGACTTTGCGAAAAAAGAATTTTCTCAAAAAAATAAGGCGGAAATTATTTTTCAAAACACCGATAAAAATATTTTTCATAAGGGAGATAAGGTTTATTCTTCACAGCATAGTGCCTACGGGTTGATTTTTGAAGATGATCAGATAAGCGACAAGGTTATCATCAGTATCGATGAACAACTACAAAGTGTCTATCGTCACCGGGTCACTCTGACTATGTCCCGTGAAGTCCTCTATCCGGAAAATTATGACTATGATAGTTTATTTGGTGACTACGAGGAGCGAAAACTCATAAAAGATTTGTTGCGGGGTTCTAAAAAAGCGCATACGGTACTGGACAAACAGGCCCGGAAACGAAAAAAATAAATTTTCTTGAATTAAAAAAGCATGTCTCCTAGGAAAATTCTCTCAGGGGACATGCTTTTCATTTTTTTATCGACTAGCGAATGACGAGGACGTTGCAAGGACACTGATTGATCACATGTGAAGTTGTGGACCCGACAAAAACGCGTTTGATACCGTGCTTGCTGGTAGCACCCATAATGACCAAGTCAACTTTTTTCTTCTTGGCTAAATCAATGAGCTTATCTTTCGGGTTGCCTCTGATGACATTTATCTCAGTTTTTTCTTTTGGCAGTCCCTCAATTTTCTTTTGGATAATGCTGTAGGCTTCTTGTTCTTCTTTAAGAATTTTAGGGTCGTCCGGATAATATTCGATAAGCGGATTCAAAACCTGAGCAACAGTTACCAGACCATTTGTCAACTCCGCTAAAAAAAGACTGTGTTCAAGTGCTCTTTCAGATGGTTCAGAACCATCGAACGCAATTAGAATATGTTGATAGGCTTCCTTCATGTGTGATCGCCTCCTGTTATCTCTTATAACTTAATTTTAGCATTGCTCTCCTGAACTGTAAAGAAACGTAGATTTGCTATAGGATATTTCAGATAAAACCAGTATACTGGAGATAACACAAAGATTTCAAAAAAGCAGGCTAGTTGTATTTTATTGAAAGATAACGGCTAATTTTGAATTGATGATAAAAAGATAAAGGATTAAGGAGGAAAATAGATGTTTGGTGCGATTGAAGCTGGAGGGACTAAGTTTGTTTGTGCGGTCAGTGACGAGGAATTACAAATTGTGGAAAGAGTGAGTATTCCGACCGAGACCCCTGACGTGACCATGGAAGCAGTGTTTAACTTCTTTGATCAGTATGAGCTGAAAAGTTTGGGTGTAGGTTCTTTTGGGCCGATTGATGTCAATGAGCAATCAGTCACCTATGGCTACATTACCTCCACGCCTAAAATCAAATGGCAGAATTTCAACTTTTTAGGGGCACTCAAGGCTCGTTACGATGTTCCGATTGCCTGGACGACCGATGTCAATGCGGCGGCATACGGTGAATTGACTTTCGGTGCAGGTAAAGGGAAGCAAAGCTGTATTTATCTGACGATCGGTACAGGAGTCGGCGGAGGCGGTGTGATCAACGGTCAATTGCTCCAAGGGTTCGGTCATCCGGAGATGGGACATATCCGTGTGACACGTTTGGAGGGTGACACATTTTCAGGAGTTTGTCCTTACCACGAAGACTGTATTGAGGGACTGGTGTCTGGTCCGGCGTTGGAAAAACGGACAGGAAAAAAAGGGCAGACACTGACAGAGGACGATCCGGTATGGCATACGCAAGCTCATTATATCGCCCAAGCATTGATGAACTATACCCTTGTGCTATCACCTGAGGCAATAATATTGGGTGGTGGAGTGATGCAGCAAAAACACTTATTCCCGTTGATTCATCAGGAATTCGAAAAAGTGATTAATGGTTATGTGAGCTATCCCAAGCTAAGCGACTACATCCTTCCTACAGGCTTAGGAAATAATAGCGGGATTATCGGTTGTCTGCAGCTGGCTAAAGAAAAACTGAGTGTGCACTCAAACTAAAAATGGCTCAAAAGAAAAAACGGGTTACTCCCCGTTTTTTTCTTTGGCCTTTTTTTCTAATTCGATGAACTTTGCTGCTTCTTCCTCAGCAATTTTACTTCTGCGGTCAATTTCATCTTGATCAATATCCACATCTAAGATAAATTCAGAAAGTTTTTTCTCTAATTCATCTGTTTTGGTATATTTAATTGCCATGGGACTTCCTCCTATGTTTTGTTTGAGTCTACTATATCACTTTATCAGGAAGGATGTATCGTTTGAACTCTATAAAATTTTAGGCAGATGAAAACAAACGGAATAATGAAAACAACAATCCCTGCCGCAAGTGCGATTTTATTGACTAGGTGCTTGAGAAGGCCTAAATATTTTTCGGCTTACGGTATAGCAAGGCAGAAATAATCATAGTATCCTCTATTATCCAACAAGAAAATCTCCCTAAAATCGGGAGTAAATTATTTAATGGATGATAATTGTATCCATCAAACGCTTGACAGAATCCGGATTGCCGGCAGGAACAGGTACTATTTTAGCCCTGTCAATAACATCTTGTGATAAAGCTTTTAAAGCTGCTGGATCGTTGGCAATTTCTTCGGGATACTGCCAATGTGAAGGTGTGTCGTAAAGGGTCACTGTTCCATTATAATTACTTGCATAGACCACGGCTCCTTGTACAGAAGCATTTCCTGAAAGATGTATGGTATCAACTGGATAAGTAACGCTATTCTCATCAAATCTGTTTATAGGTGAGCCGGCAGGCATCGCTTGCACATTTAAGTTGAAATTGAAATTTGAATCGTCTATGTAGTTGAAATAATCCGCTCCCATGACGGCAAGCCAGACTCTTGCGTATTCAATATATTCCTGAGAATAGCCACTTAAAATATCATTCTGCGTTTGCGTAATAGCTGGAGCAGAGTGAGGATTATTGCTGTTATTTTTATTTTGGTTGGGAGAGTCGTTTGCAGCAAGCTCATTTTCATCAGATTGTTTGCTATTTTCTTTGATATTAGATTGACTGGATTTTGTAGTGCTGTCTTCCTTTGACTTGGTAATTGTCTGCTCCCTTTTTTTAACTTCTGTTTTTTTCTTAGATGAACACCCAGAGATAAAGCATAAACTGAGAAGACATAGAGAAATCAAGAGGGAAAATTTTTTCAAAATAATCACAACCTTTCTTTTGTAACGAAATTGTAACATATCTGTAATGAAGGAGAAACTTACATTTTTGTAAGAAAAGGTTTGTGTTTTATTAAAGCCATGCTGGGGATGGGAATTACTACCTATTATGACACCCACAGTATTTTTGTTTCAGTGATTGAGACTCCTATCGCTAGGAACAGCAGTGAAAAAAATATCAAGTCCATAATGTTTTGTAGAGTACTACACATCGACGTTGTCTCTAGCAAAAGGAGTCAACAATCGGACTGTTTCAGGTTTTATTTTCACCGGATTGTTGAATAGGCATTTTTTTGAACAAGTAAAACAAGTTCACTAAAAATAGACATACTAGGGCGATTAGTAAAAGATAAATCCATGGCAAAGAATTCATAAAGTAATCTGTATCAATATTTTGCGGCAATCTGGATTCGTTGTCCAGTTTGATTATGAAGCCAAATGAGATTGAAATGACAACAGCAATCCCAAGGTTGATGATACATAATTTTTTCATTGTTTCTCCCTTTCTTGTTTGAGATAGTGTTTTTTAAATTAATAGACGAAGGAATTTGCAGCTTGCAAAGCCTATGGACAAAAGAGACAATTCTTGTGTGTCAAACTTAATGTGCGTTATTCGAGTTAAGTTCTTCATTAGATATTTTTAGAGAGCAACTTTTTTAATAGTATGTCACGGTTAAAGGTTATATCGTTTAGCTTATTCTTATATTTTGATTAAGTTTCGCCATCGTATGACTGTCTTTGGGTAGGCTATGACTAAAAAAACAAACATAAAAATTCAATAAAGTAAAATTCTACAGACTGATTTGAGGTACATATTACTGTCAAACATGTTTTATTAGGTTATAATAAAGGCAGGAGGGATGAAAATGACAGAAAATGTGAAGAAAATCTATCTCGTATTTCAATCTAATACCGTTGATTCTTCCAAAGAATTAGCCGATCTAGTCAAAGACTGGTTGATTTTGTCAAAAATCATGGCCTCCGCAAGTAATTCTACAAGGACTATCTATAAAGTCGTTGAAGATAAAGCTAGAGAAATCAGCGAGGATGATTTTAATCAGCAGTTGGAAGAGTTGGTACAGGAAAAAGAGGGCCAACATTTATTTAAAATCACCCACGAACATTTTACGATGGAAATTTTGATAAGACGTCAACGTGTCCTCGAATCATTGCTTGTCGATGTGCCTCTGTATCATCACTTGGAAAATATTTTGCTGGATTATCTTGAGCAGCGGATGATTGGCTTTGGCACTTATGCTTACGTTCGCGACTATGAAGAATATTTGGCACATAATGTGGAAGATATTCAGGAAAGATTGGATCTCAAGTTACACTATCCTGAGAATATCCGCTACATGAAAGATGATAAAGGCACTAAGCTGGTGGATTGCAGTCAATATTCCGGATATGATTTGATGTTTCGCGGATTGGCATTGACCTCTTGTTGGAAGATGTGGTTCTCCGAAAATTACTTTTACGTGGTTCCCAAGCAGGCATTTTTAGATGTGCAGCAAGTAGATGAAGTGAAGGAATTGGAAAATAAAATTATTCGAGTAACCTTGTATCAATCGCCACTTGATTGGTGTGAAGAAGCAAATCTTCATTTTCAAAAATTATTCAGAAAGCAATTGGGATTTGAACAAATCGAATGGACGAACGGTGTAGGGGTTTTGGCGGAACCTTACGTAGATTTTCTCCAGTCAGGAGACAAAATGCAGATGATTCAATATCAAAATGAGTATTTGCAGCCTGTTGAGAAAACAAAATCCAAACATTTTACGACGAGAATTTTTAACTATGCACAAAATTTTTATGTAGAGAGCCGCCGTTTCGGATATTTAAACTCTCAAGCCTACTTTCCTTTTGAGCTGGGTGTAAACAATGACTGCTTGGCATACTGGATACTTAATACTGAGTACAGTCTGGATAGGGGAATCGAATCTTTTCTATACTATATTTCCTATTACCTCAAAGCCAAAAAAATGCTGTTTCAGCCAATGAGACAAAAGACGATTTTGCGCTTCTACTTGCCTAAGGCTTCCCTTGGTACGATACCAATGAGCGGCTTGGAAGACGCTCTGCTGGAGTCTGGCTTTTCAGTCAAAGATTCCACCGCAGGAAAAGAGCTGATTGTTGCTTCAAATAGAGAGACTTTGGCTGTGGAATTTCGTGATGTGGACCATTTAAAAAAAGATGTCCTGGAATGGCGGTTACCCGGGAACTCTCCGGATGAAAATGTGACTAATATGGAAGAAAAAATATCCAAGTTTTTGGAAAAAATAGGTGCACCGAAGAAGTAAAATATTCTATTAAAAAAGCGATCCAAACTTTACGTGTTTGGACCGCTTTTTCATTTTGCAAATTATGAGAACTTATCTCGTGGTTATGTTGGTCTGGGCAGGTTCGACGTGGACATCCACATCAAACACTTGGTATTCGACGGATAACATTTGTTCAATCTGTTCAGTGATATTGTGGCTTTCTTGTACGGTCATGGAGGGGGACATCAAGACGGTGATATCTAAAAAGATATTGGCACCATAACTGCGTGCCCGCAAACTTTTCACCTCGATTACGCCTTCAATCTTGGCAACCTCTTCCTTGTATTTTTTTAGCTCATTTGTTGAAAACCCATCGGACAAATTAAAACTGCTTTCTCTAAAAATATCTAAGCCGGTTTTGATAATGATGACGCCGATGATGACTGCCGTGATTTTATCAAGCCAGATCAAGTTGAAGGAAGCAGCAAAAACAGCAACTGCGGTCCCGATACTTGTGAGAGCATCTGATAAATTATCTTTTGCTGCGGCTTCTAGTGCATGACTATTGACTCTCTTGGCCAATTGATGGTTGTGCCAATAAACCGCAAACATGATAACGGCAGATAAAAGACCGGTGTAGGCTGCAAGTGGTCCAGGTGAAACGGTGTGGCTTTTAAATAAATTCTTGATTGCTGAAATAAAAACTTGTCCTCCCACCAAAAGCATGATCATGGAAGTCAATAAGCTGGCTAAAGATTCTACTTTCCAGTGGCCATAGCGATGGTCATCGTCTGCCGGCTGTCTGGCAAGTATTAGTCCGATATAAACCGCTGATGATGCAACGATATCTGTCGTATTATTTAATCCATCTGCGAGCAGTGCGCTGGAATTGGCGAAATAGCCGACTGCCAATTTGCACCCGGCAACTAAAAGATAAGCCGCAATGCTTACAAGAGCACCTTTTTCAGCTGATTTCAGTTGATTCATACGATTTTGTGTGATGGTAGATCGCCATCCTTTCATTTACAGATAAATAGGATTATAACAAAGACAATATGAATATACTAGTTTTCAAGGACACCGAAATAATAAGATTTTTAAAATTTGACAAGTTGATTAGGTGGGGATTGACATATATTTAAATGAATGGTATTATTTTTCCATTCATTTACAGGATGGCTTAAAAAGTGTTTTATGATGAATGGTCTATGTGTTTTTAAAAATGCTTTCAGCTAGAATGAAAATCAGTATTTAAAGAGGGCGACGGTATGAATGAGGCAGAATCAAAGATTACAGTGATTAAGAAACTGGCAAAAGAAGAAAATGTGCATTTTTTACGCTTGATGTTTACTGATATTCTTGGAATCATTAAGAATGTTGAAGTACCAATCAGTCAACTTGATAAGGTCTTGGACAATAAAATGATGTTTGATGGTTCCTCTATTGAAGGGTTTGTCAGGATTGAAGAAAGCGACATGTATTTGTATCCTGATTTAGATACATGGCTGATTTTCCCGTGGGAGACGGGACATGGAAAAGTCGCCCGTTTGATCTGTGATGTTTATATGCCGGATGGACGGCCGTTTGCCGGAGATCCGCGGGGAAATTTAAAAAGAATTCTTAAAAATATGGAATCCCTAGGTTTTACAGCTTTCAATTTAGGGGCAGAGCCGGAGTTTTTCTTATTTAAATTGGACGAGGACAACAAGCCGACCTTGAGCTTGAATGACAGCGGCAGTTACTTTGATTTGTCTCCAACTGATTTAGGGGAAAATTGCCGGCGGGAAATCGTATTGGAATTGGAAAAATTAGGTTTTGAGATTGAAGCATCCCACCATGAAACAGCAGAAGGGCAGCATGAAATTGATTTCAAGTATGAAGAAGCTGTAAAGGCATGTGATGAAATTCAGACATTCAAGTTGGTTGTCAAAACTATCGCACGCAAACATGGTCTGCACGCCACATTTATGCCCAAACCTATTTTTGGAATCAGCGGTTCAGGGATGCATTGCAATATGTCTTTGTTTAAAAATGAAAAAAATGCTTTTTTTGATGAGGATGGGGAAAGGCAGTTAAGCGAAACAGCCTATCAATTTTTAGCAGGACTTCTTTACCATGCCAGAGGCTATACAGCTGTGTGCAATCCCCTGGTAAATTCTTATAAACGTCTCGTTCCGGGTTATGAAGCACCTGTATACGTGGCATGGAGCGGACGGAATCGCTCTCCATTGATTCGGATACCGGCATCTCGTGGACTTTCAACGAGATTAGAATTGCGGTCAGTAGACCCGTCGGCAAATCCTTATTTGGCGATGGCAGTTCTGCTGGAGGCAGGTCTTGACGGCATTCGCCAAAAAATGACTCCCCCAGAGGAAGTCAATCAAAATATTTACTGCATGACCGATGAAGAACGAAAAGCTGCATGCATTTCTGATTTGCCTTCCACACTTCATAACGCAGTTAAAGCACTGAAAAAAGATGACGTAATCCAGTCGGCATTGGGTGAGCATATCTATGTTAATTTTGTAGAAAGCAAGGAGCAAGAATGGTCAATCTACCGGGAGAAAGTAACCCAATGGGAAATTGATACTTATATGGAGCGGTATTGATATTAGAAGGAACTGTCAGACGGCGGCAGTTAATAAATCAAATCTAGTCAGCACAAAAACCATCGGAGAATTTTTTTCTTCGATGGTTTTTTGTGTAGTGAAATAAATAGGTGGATTAGGAAATGCTGTGATAAATTTTTTTTAGACAGTTATTTGTTTGATGGGAAGACGAGTGTCCTTTGTTCAAACGGATAAAGTTTTACTATTTCAATAAATTATAGGCACTCTTAAATCTGGTGGGTTTTGCGATAAACAGAAGGAGAAACACTTAAGTATTTTTTGAATACACGATTAAAATAAAACCCATTGCAAAAACCGCATTTTTCAGCAACTTCTTCAATAGAGTCAGTGCTTTCTATCAGCATTTTTTGGGCCCGTTTAATCCTTTCTTTATTGCGGAAATCAACCGGGCTGACACCAGTCCAACTTTTAAATTTACGTGAAAAATAACAGTTATTCAGCCCTAGTTCCATGGCGATATCAGTGATATCGAAAGTGTCATAGTCAGGATTGGTAAGAATGGCCATGGCTTCATAGATTAAATCATCTTTTACTCGCTTCCGTATGTTAGTCTGGCTTTCTAGGAAATATAAATCTGAAGCACTGTAGAGTATGTCTTTTAATAAATGATTTCTGAATGCCAAGGTTTGTTCATTGTCTGTCATTTCAGATTCAATCAGAAAGTTGTGGGTAGAGGCTATCCGAGATTCTAAAATAAGGGATTGTTTTCCTAATAAAGCTGTTAAGTCCACAGTGCCTGTTGAAACCGAAAAACGGAAAAAATGAAAACTGAGAGGTGAGATAATCTTTCTGCTAAAGGGAATGAACGGTGGTGCCAAGATGATACTACCTTTGGAAGCAAACCCTTGATGCTCTCCAGTTTTGTACCAGCATTTACCATCCATAATAAAATAAAGGACATAGTATGCTTCTGTATCTTGTTCATATAAGAATTCCTCTTTTTTATCCCAATAAACATATTGCTGAATCACAAACTCATCCATTTTTTCCTCCAAAAGTCAAAATAAGATAGATATTGCTAAAAAAACGATATTTGAAAACGATATCAAAGATTGTATGATTAGTATATCACATGTTTGAATAATAGCAAAAAGGATGAATGACATGATATTTGAGAAAGTAAAAGCAGATTTAACTGTTATTGGTGGAGGGTTAGCAGGAGTTTGCAGTGCCATTGCGGCAGCGAGACAAGGGTTGAAAGTATCACTTGTTCAAAACCGCCCGGTCTTAGGAGGAAATTCCAGTAGCGAAATCAGGGTATGGGTTTCAAGCGCTACAAAGCATGGCATCAATCGTTATTCCCGGGAGAATGGAATCATGGGGGAACTGTTTGTCGAAAACCAATATCGAAACAAAGAAGGCAATCCAGTGATTTGGGATACATTATTGATGGAGAAAGTAAAGAACGAAACCAACATAGAGCTGTTTTTGAATACTGATGTTACTGAGATAAACAAAAAAAATCAAAATCAGATAGAATCTGTTGTAGGTTGGATGCAGGGTGCGGAAAGAAAGATAGAATTTATTAGTCCTATTTTTAGTGATTGTACAGGTGATGGATTGATTGGCTACTTGGCTGGAGCAGACTTTACTATTGGGGCGGAAAGTGTGAAAGAATATGGTGAATCTTTGGCTCCTAAACAATTTGAAGATCACAAGCTGGGAAGCACGATATTTTTCTTTACGAAAGATGCAGGACATCCGGTGAAGTATGTTGCACCAAGTTTTGCCAGAAATATTGAAGAGACTCCTATATTGAAAAACCGTGTCATAAAGTCCGGTGATTCAGGTTCCCGTTACTGGTGGATTGAGTGGGGCGGCGAGATGGATATTATTCATGACAATGATGCTATTCAGCATGAACTCCAAGCTGTTATCTTCGGTATATGGGATTATATTAAAAACTCGGGGAAATTCGAAGCAGATAATCTAACGTTGGAGTGGGTCGGAAGTATCGCTGGAAAAAGAGAGTCACGCAGGCTGCTGGGAGACTATGTCTATACACAACAGGACGTAGAGAATCAAACCTTGTTTGAAGACAGGATTGGGTTTGGCGGTTGGGGAATTGATTTGCATCCAGCCGGGGGAATGTACGCTGAGGGAGTCGGTGCCAGACATTCGGTAGCTGATGGTAATTACCATGTCCCTTATCGCATTCTTTATTCAAAAAATATTGACAACTTATTCATGGCAGGCAGAAACATCAGTGCCAGTCATATCGGTTTAGGTGCCATCAGAATTATGGGAACATGTGCGTTGATGGGGGAGGCCGTCGGTGTAGCTAGTGCAATCACCAAAGAGAAAAATTGTAGCCCGAGAGAAGTCTATAGGAATCATTTGGAAGAATTTCAACAACGTTTGCTGAAAGAAGACGGTGCAATCATTGGGTTAGAAAATCAAGATTCGCTTGATATTGCGAGAGAGGCCCAAGTGACAGCAAAAAATTGGATTAATCAGATAGAGATTACTGAAAAAAATGCAGTTAGATATAAGCTTGATAAAGACGTGGCATTTTTAGTCCCTTTGTCAAGTAACATCAAGGAATTGAGTTTACTATGCGACTGCATGGAGGAAACAGAAGTGACAGTTGAAATTTGGTCAACTGACAGAAAAGAAAATTATATTCCTTCAAAAAAAATTGGAAGCTATCATCAATCTGTCAATAAAAGTCTAAAGAAATGGGTCACATTAGCTATAGACAAGAACCTTTCTAAACTCAGTAATATCTTTTTTGTGGTGAAGAAAAATGAGCAGCTGACTTTATATTTATCAGAAGAAACTCACAATGGTGTTTTAAGCTTTGTTTACGATCCAGTTAGTGAAATGAAACAACCAGAGCTTCATCAGTATGTTAGAGAAACGGCACTCTTATATTGGACGAATCAAACGATTAATAGGAAGAACTTTGTGTTTGCGATTGATTCTGACACTTCAGCCTATTATCCGAAAAATATTGTCAACGGACTTTCCAGACCCTACGGAGGACCAAACATGTGGGTGGCGCCAGCAAAAGATATGTCTTGGATTGAATTAAGCTGGGAAGAAAATAAAGAAATAGCTGAGATTCGATTAACTTTTAATGATGATTTGAATGAAGATTTAATTAATTTGGACCATCATTACACGCCCTTCGATGTAATGCCTGATTTGATTAAAAATGCGGATATTTGTTTTTGGACAGGTAAAAATTGGCAGACAATTAAGAAAATACGTGAAAACCGTAAACGTCATCACATTATTAAGTTATCTGAGACCATCAAAACCAGAAAACTTAGAATCAATTGTCTAGAAACAAACGGTAGCAGTTATTTTTCTCTGGTCGAGGTTCGAGCGTACGAAAGAAAGGAGTAGACATATGGAAAAGGGAAAGCGACATAAAAAAACGAAACTTTCTGATGGTGCGGTCGGTGTAATTTTAGTCTTGCCCGCGTTTGTGGTATTTTGTACAATCATTTTATTTCCCTTCTTAAACTCTATTGTTATGAGTTTTACGAATCGAACTTTAGTCAATGATGTTAGTCAGTTTGTAGGGTCAGCAAATTACGTCAAGGTTTTTTCAAGTGAAACTTTTCGCCAAGCACTAAAAAATACGATGGTTTTTGTTGTGTTTTCCACGATGATACCTTTTACCTTAGGTTTTATTTGGTCGATTATTTTGGACTTGAAATTTCGTGGTGCAGGTTTTTTGAGAGGTGTTACTCTTGTCAATTGGATTATTCCCGGAGCGTCAATAAGTTTTCTCTGGTCGTTTATTTTTGATACGAATCATGGCATTGTCAATGAACTGCTGCAAAAAATCGGCATCGTCTCACAAGATATTAATTGGCTTGGAAGCTCAACTACTGCTATGATCGTTGTGATTATTGCCCGTTCTTGGCAAATGTTGCCCTGGTACATGGCTTTTCTAACTGGCGGACTTCAGGGAATCTCTCAGGATCAAATAGAAGCAGCACGAATGGACGGAGCAGGAAACATCAGAGTTTTCCGTAATGTAGTCTTACCTGCGATGAAACCTATTATGATTATCGTGCTGATGTTGGGGATTATTGGCAATCTACAGCATTTTGATATTCCGAAAGTTTTAACTGCTGGGGGACCGGCGGGTTCAACGACGACCCTTTCTATTTTAGTTTACAGACAGGCATTTGAGAATTATAAGGTAGGGATTGCTGCAACGATAGGAACTATTTGGGCAGTGTTACTGGCTGTCTTTAGTCTTTTCTATGTCAGGTCGTCTAATAAAAAGTAAAGGGGGGAGAACATGTTTACAAAAACTAAAGGCTTTAAATTCTTTATCTTATTATCAGCAGTACTGATTGGTCTCTTTGTTTTTTTCCCGTTGTTTTGGTTAATCAATACGGCTCTAAAAACAAGTGATCAAACTTATAATGTGTCATTGTTCTTCACCAGTTTTACTTTGGAGAATCTGAAAAAGGTCGTGACAGATCCTCAGTTATTGAGATATATGCGTAATAGTTTATTTGTCTCTTTTATCAGTAGCTTTGCTAGTACATTAGTCTCAATGTTTGCAGGTTTTAGTTTTTCAAAATTTCATTACCGCGGCAGAGGGTCATTTATGGCTTTGATTATGATGGCACAAGCTTTTCCTCAGGCAATCTTGTTATTGACCCTTTATATCATCATGCAGAAACTCGGTTTGGATGGAAGTTATTTATCTTTGATTTTGTCTTATGTGGCATTCATTTTGCCAGTAGGTACATGGACACTAAAAGCTTATTTTGACCAGCTGCCCGATTCATTGATTGAATCTGCAAAAATAGACGGTGCGGGCTGGTTGACTATCATTTTTAAACTAATTTTCCCAATATCGATTCCAGGTGTGATTTCCACAGCTATTTATGGTTTCGTTTGGAGTTGGAACGATCTCCTATATTCAATCACACTGATAACAAATGCCGAAAAAAGAACATTGGCACCGGGATTAACTATGAAGTATCTAGGAGAGTTTACAAATAATTGGTCAGAGATGATGGCAGCTTCAATTTTAGTTTCAATTCCAGTTACGATCATTTTCATTTTGTTGCAAAAATATTTTATCGCAGGCTTAACTGCTGGCGCAGTTAAAGAATAATTTAGGAGGAATTATTGTGGATAGAAAATGGTTGAAAGGTTTTCTTTGTTTATCGTTAGCCGGTGTTTTGCTAGCCGGGTGTGGTAAGGGTGATAATGATGATGGAAAAAGTAAAAGCACAGATGCGAGTGATAAGATTGTATGGGCGGGTTGGTCTGGCGAAGAGGATGCTACAAAAGACATTATCAAAAGCATGGTGGATACGTTCAATGAAAAAAGCGATGTGAAGGCAGAATGGTTAGGCTGGCCTTATGCAGATACACAGCAACAGCTGATCATTCGGAACAGTGGGTCTGAACAGCTGGATGTTGCACAGGTGGATATTACAATGTTTGGGGCTTTGTCTAAAATGGGGATTTTAGAGGACGTATCGAAAGTTGTTGGTGCAGATTACTTATCCGAAAATTTCAGTGATGAAACACTGGAAATCGGACAAGTTGATGGAGCACAACTGGCAGTGCCGTGGTCAACAGCACCTATGGAGATGGTGTATAATAAAGAGCTTCTAGAAGAAGTGGGTTATAATGAGCCACCGGTAACGATTGAAGAATTTGAAGACTGCATGAAAAAACTGAAAGAGCTTGATGATTCAATTATCCCTTATGGTGTAGCCACTAAAGAGGGCACAATGTCTACGGACTTTCAGCCTTGGTTATGGACATTTGGCGGCAGTTTGTTAGAAGATGGAAAAGTTAGTATTAACAATGAAGCAGGAAAAGAGGCAATTAATTGGTACAAATCATTGGTAGATAATAATTTTATCCAAATGAACATTACACGTTTTGATGCACGTCAAATGTTTTCAGAAGGAAAGATGGCCTTCTATGATGATGCAATCATTGCAAAAGGTGTGGCAGAAAGTAGCGGCATGGACACTGATAAAGTAGGCGTCATGAGACGTCCAGTCAAAAGTGAAGGTGATTCTTCTCAAGCAGCTAACTGGGGACATTTGCTAGTAGTATTTAAAAAGTCTGCTAACGTAGAAGCTGCTGGAGAGTTGATTAAAACTATTTTATCAGATGATATCTCGCTTAAATACTTGGAATCAAATGGTATGCCGCCTGTTGTAAAAAATGTTATCGAAGGAGAAGAAGTTAAAGAAAATGAATGGGTAAACGACTGGCTTCATATTGAAAGTGACCAGCGAACGCTTGAATTTGCTTTGCTGGATAATGGCAGCGAATTAAATAATATTGTGGTGGAAGAGCTGCAAGCAATGCTAGGTGGAGACAAAACAGTCGATGATGGTATCAAAAAGTTAAGCGACCGGCTAAGTGAGGCTTTGGAAGAAGATGATTTGTAGAAGTAATACAGTATTGATTTTACAAAAATAATTCCTAAGAAGGAGTCACAGTCTATATCTTAAAATGATGATATATTTTGTTGATACTCAAAGTAAACAGCTGATAATTTTAAAACATATTTCTTTTAAGTTCAATAGTATAAAAGAAGGAGCTGGGCAGAATTTTATCTTGCCAAGCTCCTTCTCTTTTGATGATCAGTTCTTATTCAGTTTAGTTTTGCTACGAGTTCCTTCAATAGCTAGCCTTCTTCCAACACTCCCTCATGAGAGCGAAAAAAATTCATTTGCCACTTTCGCGCTAGAAAATTTTCTGGTAATGAAGCTTTTTGTAAGATTAGTATAATTAAAGGAAGTTTCTTGATAATTTTCCTGTATTTGCTGAAGATTTTCCGAATTCTCTGTTACCTTCCCCAATAACTGGTCGATTCTTTCTGTCCTAGGATAAGTTTCCAATAATATATCAATGTCTTCATAGGATTGGATTTTTTTCACGATAACAGTGTTTACTTCAGTACTCATAAATCCGATAGTTTTTTCTCTTTTTTGAAAAGTTTCATTATAAGTCTCTGTCAGCTTAGTGAAAAGCTGTTCTCTTTCACTCAAATAGTGATTCCATGATTGGACTGTTTGATTCATTTGCACTTCCAGTACACGCAATTTCTTGACTTTATTTATGATAGAGATAGCGATGCAAACGGCAAAGGCTAGTAATAAAGAAACTAAAAGGTTAAAATCGGTTATTTCTACATCGCTGTAATTTGAGCTATATTTCTGTTCAAATATATCGATTGTCAAGGAAATAATCGAGAATAAAAAAAGATAAAACAAACAATATTTCACTGCGGTGCTAATTTTTTTCATCGTGGTTTTCATGGCAGATGTCCCCCCAACAACTAATGCTTTGATTATATCATACAAATAATTGAACTAAAATGACTATTAAAAGAATCAAAGTGAGACAGGTCAGCAGGCAAAATAGATATAATACTTTCAAGTATAGATGTTTTTTTCCGAGATGCTGTTATTTTTATTTATGAAGAATCCAAGCAGCAAAAAAAATCACTTCATTAGGATTATTTTAGTGGTTGAATCGAACTGAGTGTAACCATTCAAACTGCTGGACTGATTTTCCAGTAATCAGTTTCCATGTCGGTTCATTAAATGTGATAATTCTTAGGAATAATTCTGTTTTTGACTTTGACTGACAGATATTTTCCGATGGATGCTATCGGATTGACAAGAGAAATGTGCTATAATAAATTGTGATATATTGAACATGTTAAACAGAAAAGAGATTGACAAATTTTCTGGAAAATGGAATTACAGAGCCGTATGATACCTGATAAGTGAAGTTTTATTTAGTCTTGAGTGCGGAAGAAAAATTATTACTTGTTTAAGGGTAGAGAATTGTTGATCTGATATAAAGGAGTAAAAAAGAATGAGTGAAAATTGTAATGACAATTGCAGCAGTTGCGCAGAAGATTGTGCAGAAAGAAGAGATCCCATGGTTGACTTCTCGGAAAATCCCCATGAAATGAGCAGTATTAAAAAGGTGATAGGTGTTGTGAGCGGAAAAGGGGGTGTGGGGAAATCTCTTGTGACTTCCATGCTTGCGGTGACGATGAAGCGGATGGGTTACAACGTGGGTATCCTTGATGCAGATATCACAGGGCCGTCTATTCCCAAAGCATTTGGTCTCACAGAAAGAGCGAAAGGCAGTGAATTTGGTCTGTTTCCTGTCAGAACGAAAACAGGGATTGATACGATGTCAGTAAATTTACTTTTGGAAGACCCTTCTGACCCGGTTGTCTGGCGTGGACCGATTATTGCCGGTAGGGTTAAACAGTTCTGGACGGATGTTGTATGGGCAGGAATAGATTTTATGTTTATTGATATGCCGCCAGGGACAGGGGATGTTCCTTTGACAGTGTTTCAATCCATTCCTGTGGATGGAATCATCGTTGTGACTTCTCCTCAAGAGCTGGTTTCCATGATTGTTTCCAAAGCGGTCAAAATGGCGGAGATGATGAATGTTCCTATTATCGGTTTAGTTGAAAATATGTCTTACTTTAAATGTCCGGATAACGGCAAAAATTATCAAATTTTTGGGGAGAGTCATATCGAAGAAATAGCGGAGAAACATAATTTAGATGTTCTTGTGAAATTACCCATTGACCCGAAAATTTCAGCAGCATGCGACCAAGGGATGATAGAGCTTTTTGAAGGGCATTGGCTCGAGCCTGTCGGGGAAATTTTAAAAGAGATGATTGAAGAAACAGAAGAGTAAGGTTTGTATAATTAAATGCGGTTCAAAACAATGGAACACGCTAGGTTAAAGGACTATTTTCACCATGAACTTCATGTGAATTGATTGCATTTCAATCGGCCTGTATCTGAAATCTATGAGCATGCTTCGGGAGTGTACCCGACCGGTTAAGAAAATAGAACAATATAACGAATTTATGACCCTGAAAGAACCATATCTTTCAAGGTCTTTTTATTTTTCAGGACTTTCACGATTTATAAGAAAATGTCTCAAATTTCAATCACAAAAGATGTTCGGATTTGGTCATGAGCAATAGTTTAGCAAAAGTACGACAGCAGCTTCTTGGGGAATGATTTACAAAAAATATATCTTACTTCCAACTGTCACCACGGTGTTTATAGCTCCTAGGGCGTGGTAGAAGTTTAAGGCTTACGAAAAGGAACGGTGGTTAAAATTGACAAAATAAAAATCATCTTATTGTTGGACAGATATTTTGACGGTGATATGAAGACATCTTATACTTAATGCATATAACTGAAATATAATGTATAAATTCATTTCTAAATAACAGTTTAAGAGAGACTTTTTAGAATTATCTCAAGCAAAAAATTTTGTAAATTGTAAGGACCAACCAATACTTTTAACAAGAGCAGGTTTCAGGCAACACGCCAAAAGTTTCATTGTTGTTTTTATTAGACCTGAGACTGTAACTTGAAGGGAGGTGAGGCAGTTCAATGATACTAGTTTTTTTACACCGTCATCATTAAAGAAATAGATGTTTCAAATTTAATCCTACTTATGGACTAAACCGACTCTTCTACTTTGAAAATCTTATTAACAAGCGGTTTTCATAAGGAAAGTTTCATGAGTGGATGACTACAAAATCAATAAGAATAAAACAACAGAATAGATACTTTTGCACGTGAGGTTGGCACTTTTTGTTTGAAAAACGACATCTTTTTGTCATAACAGTTTGAGATTCAATAAGGTACAAGGAGTCGCAATCTTCAAATAGTTTCAAAGCATGTCACAATTCTAAGGAGAAAAAATGAGAAAAATAATGTTTACGGGGATGATTCTCGCAACCATGATTTTTATGTCTTCTTGTAAATCGGTAGAAAAAGCAGTAGAAGACACGTTTGCTACTCAGCCGGGAAAATTCAATGCTGAAGAAGAACTAAAAAACAGGAGTTTCTTTGAGAAGGTAAAAGATATTTTTATAGATGAAAGTAATGAAAGGATTTTTAAAAGTGATATTGTCAGTGATGCTGAGGACAAGATGGGTTTTAAATTTTCAACAACTTTCTCTAGAAATATGGAGCAGTATCTAAATGAACATGAGATTGAACGCTATTTATCGGAAGAAGAGATCAAAAAAATAGCTAGCCAGTTAAACGATGATAATCTGTTGCTGAATCACGAAAAACTTAATCAGATCAGGGAAAACCTCTATCAAGTCTTAGGAAGGGAGGATTTATACGTCCATAAAGGAGATATATACATCTATCCTACCTATTTATTCATTAAGCTTGTGAATCCAGAGAATCCTAATCATGTTGATAGTTATATGTACCTTAATGAAAATGAGTGGAAAATAACTCCGGAAAAAATAGGTCCCGAGGTTGCACCGATGACGCAAGCCATTCCCCTTGCTGATATTCCTTTTGAGACTATTGACAAAGTCATACAGTCTGGCATCGAAATTTTAAAAGAAATGGGAGACTATAGAGAATTTGATACCATGAATCATGAAATAGGAATTACTTATATTTACACGCGACTTAATCAAGGGGAGCTGGTCTTTGGAACAATACTTCAAGGGTCAAGAGAAGGCTACTACTTAACTTTTGATGCAGAGGGTACCTTACTACAGAAAGAGAGGTTTTAATATGCTTTTTCTACCCATCTTTTTTATGTATATTTTCCCGTTGTTTTTTCTAGGACTACCTGTTGTTAGAACAACTCCTATCGTTGCAACGATTATGCTATTGATCGGCATTGTTTTGTGGTTGGTGCAAAGTTTACAAATTTTAGGTTTTATCACTCACCCAAAAAAATTGCTAAGAAAACACCAAAAAGTTCAAACTAACGGTAAACTTGTTCAGGCAGAAATTATTGGGCATCAAGAGTCCCATGATTTGGAGGAGTACCCGACGACTAGTCTGGTGGTTGTTTTTCCTAATCTGGCGGGAAATCAAATAAAAACTAATATTAATTTGATTGACTCCAAACCACACGAAAGAAGATATGAAACAGGGAAACATATTGACCTCAAATTAAACCAAAATGGATTTAACCCGGCTTTTACGATAGAAGCTGCCCGTTTTGAAACTAGATTCAGACCGTGGCCGTGGTTTTGGCTTATTTTTAATATCATCTATGGGATTGCTTTTTTTCTGATTTCTTACTACTTTTTAAATGACGGTTACGGCTGGAGATTTTTAACTCCTTTTACGCCTTGGTTTTGGGCTCCGGTCATTGGTATTTTTATTTCAAGACTACTAAGAGCAACCTTTAATGCTGATACTGCGATTCAAACAGACTACCAACTGGGCACTTTGAAATCAAGAGAAGACTTTGGCAAACTACTGCTCTATGGGAAAACCACCCGAGGGGAGATTGTTGATTTTTCTCAGACAGGGACGTACATAAATGAACAGCCCCAAATACGTTTTAAAATACGTTTTAATAATGATTCAGGTGGGGTGGAAAGAAAACATTTTAAACAAGTTATCCCTTTGACGGAGATGCATACTCTCAAAAAGGGTGAAATTGAGATTGTTTATCTACCCCAGAACACTGATACATTTATTATTGGTTTTTTAGATGAAGACCGCTAGGAAAACAGGGACTTGATAGTAAAAAAGAAAAAAATGCTTAAAACACTTTACTTTGAAACTATCATTATGGTCTGTTTTGTTAAGACTCTAATGGCAGATAAAATGATTTCTATCCAGTGCATTGATTTTAACGGCGTTGTCCTTAGCTGTTTTAAAATACCCGGTAAAAGCAGAAGGGCCGCAATAATCTAATACATGAAATACTAAACAGCCATCCATTTTTGGATGGCTATTTATTGTGGGATATTCTCATTTCAGAATCTAAAGGGAACATAGTTTTTTATATTGCTTGCTGGTATGTGAAAAAAGATAAGCTGGTATTTTGCTATACAGTAATTATGAACATCATTCAATCTTCGAAATAAGTTTCTGCTAATTTTTGGTAGGCGATACTTTGTTCTATGTTTGGTCGCGTGATTTTTTCTGTGTTATGTAGCGGCTTTGGAGTGGTTGCAATTAATGCATACAAACCGTAGATAGGTTCGTTTTTATCCATATCCTTCATCCTTAACTAACCCGCGACATTTATTTTATTAAAAACATCACTTTTTGGGATTGTTTGATATTTTCTAATGTGAGGGAGATTATCCTTTGACTTTCAAATTTGTACAAGTTGACTACTTTTTCGTTTCTCTTTCCCGTAAAGTAACGTGTATCAAATCCCCCGGCTGTTTGCCTATTTTTGCTCGGATGTCTTTCCGGATGCCGATGATATGGCAAGGAGTTCCCATCCTAACGACTTGCCCATCGTATGGCTCACCGTCAAAGGTAGCATGAACAAGAACACGTCCTTTTCCGAAAATTTCCTTTACATCAAATGGTATTTCTACATAGGCTGCATCCTTGTCAGGAATTTTAATAATCACAGCATCAAATTCATATGTTTTGCTCATCGTGATGACTCCTTTCAAATAATGATTTCAATGGATTATTAATGAAATTATACCCCGTATCAGAACTTCAAACAACGATAAAAGAATATCTCGATTCATCAATTTACCTGACAAATTTAAAATGAACTGGCATTTTCTATGATGTGTTTTCCACTATAAAAAAATGAAACATATTCTCTAAAATAAAACAAAGACAAAAATTTTTAATTACTTTAGTACAAAATTTTGGACTTGATTGATTGTGTAAATTAAACTAAATAATCGGGATAGATATCATTATCTGATAAGATTTGCTTTCTTTCTTAGCTTGAAGACGAAAAATGATCATTACTTATTGATAAATGTATTTTTTATACAAAGAAATAAATTATGTTAGATTAAATATTATAAATTTGAGTTTAGTTACTGGAGATGATAAGACGAAACCTTTTTATTTCATTACTTGTGAAATATCTTGGCTTTGGTGGCCCATTTGACTTTAAGCTATACTAAATTTGTAAAGGAGGAGTACCAAAATGGATAGTCGACTTTCTCAGCTTTTTACCCTCATTTGCATCAAACGAAAAGAAATGTCAATTGCAGACTTGGCGGAAAAATACGGTGTCAGTCATCGGACGATTTATAATGATATAAAAAAATTGAATGAACTGCTTCAAGCCGCAAGTCAGCCGCAAATCATTATCAATAAGGGCATTTTGACATTTAATGATGATATTAATTTTGAATTTGAAAAATTACTTTTACTGGAGCCGGTGTTATTGGTGACAGATCCTAAAATACGGCGTATGCGGATTTTAGAAGAGATACTTCTGACACCAGATTTTTTCAGTCTAGAAGAATTGGCGCAGAAGATGACAGTTTCCCGTAATACGATTACAAAGGATTTAAGCTCTATTAAAAAGCAACTGTCAGCCTATTCTATTACTTTGGAGACTAAACCGTTTAAAGGTCTTAGAGTGATTGGGCAGGAAAAGAATATCCGCCATCTGCTTTTACAAACTTTAACCGATGACCCGTTGTTTTTCAATCTTAGTGAAGATAACAGGGACAAACAAATTTTGGAAGATGCAGAGAAGATTCTCACGAAGATTTGTAAAAAATTGGATATTTTATTAAGTGATGCCGCGTTTGACAAGCTTATTTTAGCTTTCTGGGTATCGTACCGGCGTCTGCAGATTGAAAAAAACTTGGAGAAAAAAGCTGCTAGTAATGTATTAGGGAACGAAGAGAAGGCTTTTTTAAATGAAAAAAAAGCTATTGAGGCCTCTTGGGAAAGAGAAGTTTCGGTACTTGAGATACTTCACTTAGCAGAAATATTTAACGAATCACCGGTAATCAATCAAGCGAAAGAGGTTTTATTTGAAAATTGGGTCTCTTTTAATTTGTTGGTGAATCAATTTATAGAACAGGTGTCCCAAGATTATCGTTTTCCGTCTTTTATTAATGATGCGCTGTTATTTCAAGGAATTATCAATCATTTGCGGCCAGCGTACTATCGGGTTTTAGCAAATAGTCAGCTGGAGAACCCTATGTACCTCTACGTATTAGAGAATTATGTTTCTTTAAACAGCTTGATTCAAAAACATGCCAATCTATTCGAAGAAGAATTAGGAATAAAGTTTGACGATCATGAGCTTTCATATTTCACCTTATTTTTTATTGCTTCTATTGAAAGAAATAATCATTTATTGCAACGGAAAGCGAACGTCGTTTTAGTCTGCGGCGAGGGAATCAGCACCTCAGCCATTTTGAAAAGCAAGCTTGAATCTGCATTTAGCTTAAATATTTTAGGGGTAATCAATCGGCGCAACGCGAATGAATGGCTGGAGGACAACTCGGTGGATTTGATTATTTCCACTATTGATTTTCAGCATCCCTCAGCTGAAACGCTAAAAGTCGAACCGTTACTGTCCAGAGAAGATTCGGATAAAATCCGGCAGGCGTTAAAACCTTTTTTGAAAACAGTAGAAATCACCGATATTATGCAGACAATTCAGAGAACTGTCCCATTGGACACATATCAGCAAAAAAATTTGAACAAGCAGCTGGCAAAATTGTTAGGTGTTAGGCAAATTAAAAATAATCAATTGGAGGTCTATCAGCCTATGTTAATTGAAGTATTGGATACAGATTTAATAGAAACTAATTTTCCGGCAACTTCACGGGAAGAGGCGGTTAGAAAAAGTGGAGAACTGTTAGTTCAAAAGCATCTTGCCAGTCCATCTTACATAGATGCCATGTTGGAGAACGTTGAAGTCAATGGTACTTATATTGTGATTGCTCCCGGAATCGCCATGCCCCATGCCAGACCTGAAAAGGGTGCATTGGATATTGGTTTGAGCATAGTAACTTTAAAAGAACCTGTTGTTTTTGGACATCCGAAAAATGACCCGGTAAAAATCGTGATTGGATTGTGTGCCGTAGATCATCAGTCCCATCTGAAAGCCCTATCTGAACTGGTGGAAATTTTAAGTGATGAATCGAAGATGAAGAAAATTCTTGCGGCAACAAAGACCGAAGATATCATGAATGTAATCAAAGGAGGAAACTAAGATGTTAAAGATTGTAACAGTTTGCGGAGCAGGTGTCGGCAGCTCAATGATGATGAGATTATTTTCCCAACAAATTTTGGATGCTGAAAACATTGAAGCCGAAGTAGAAGCATCTGATATTGGTTCGGTTAATCCGAATGCGTACGATATTGTTATCACAACATCGGATTTTGCCGATGCAATGAGGGAATCAACAGCAAAAATAGTCAGAATCGACAATATGATGGATAAAGAAAATTTGAAACGACAGTTGCTTGAAGCTATCGGAAGCTTATAAAAAAGGGGGAAAGACACATGGGGATTTTCATGTATATCATCAACAACTATTTAAGTCAGGCAGCATTTATTATAGGTATTGTAGTCGTCGTCGGAATGCTTGCACAGAAACAATCTTGGGATAAAATTTTACCAAGTGCTGTCAAGACCATGATTGGTTTTACCATGATCAATATTGGCGGTCAAACTCTTGGTGGAGCATTGCTGCCTCTGCAAACGATGATTGCAAAAATTTTCAATGTAGAAACGATTTCGACAGATATTGGTGCCGTACAGACAGAAAGTTTGGCTGAAATCGGAACAGAGATGGCCTTAATTTTTGCATTTGGATTTATTATGAACTTGTTGTTAGCTAGATTTACCCGATTCAAATATGTTCATTTGTCAGCACATGTATCATTTTTCTTCGCAGGATTGATTGCCGCTTTATTAAAATTTAATACGCCATTGCCATTTTGGGGTATCGTTGCTGTGGGGGCTTTATTACTCGGACTTTATATGACTTTCTCATGTGCTTATGTGGCACTGTTTACCGGAGAAGTTAAAGGGGCAGAAGGCTTTACTTTAGCTCATTCAAGCTCGTTTGGATTATTGATTGCGTCAGTGTTAGGAAAAATGTTAGGGAATAAAGAAAATGATCTGGAAAAAATCAACATTCCAAAAAAATTAAATTTCTTACGTGAAATGACCATAGCTTTAACAATCGTTATGACAATCTTATTTTTAGCTTTAGGTTTAATTGCTCATCCTTCATGGACTATGGAAAATGTTACCGGTGGGCAAGACTTGCTTGTCTTTTCAATTTTAAGAGGGGTGGAGTTTGGTGTTTGGATAACTGTTATTGTGACAGGTGTGAGAATGATGTTGTCTGAAATTATTCCGGCATTCCATGGGATTTCTGATAAAATTATCCCGAATTCAATTCCCGGACTGGATGTACCATTGCTTTTCCCGGCATATCCTACTTCTGTTATCGTAGGGTTCTTGTCAAGTTTAACTGCGGGTCTTTTGGGTATGGTTCTGCTGGCAGCCATTCGTTATCCAGTCATCGTTTTTCCAGCATTGATTCCAACATTCTTCACTGGGGCTGCAACTGCTATTTTTGGAAATGCACATGGTGGAAGAAGAGGCGCCTTAATCGGGTCTTTTGTAAACGGCTTAGTGCTAATTTTTGGACAGGCACTGTTATTGCCCCTCGTAGGTTCTTATGCACCGATTATGCGGATTTTAAGTGAAACAGATTACACTGTTTACGGTCCTGTTCTAGGTTTCTTGCTTAAGCTTATTGGCGGTGGTGCTTAATGAAACGACTTGCTATTTTTACAACTATTGCTTATCCGACGATGTCTGATTTTTTTGAAATTTTAGAAGTTCTTGATCAGCAAAAAATAGAATTTGTCGAAATCGGTCTTCCCGTGTCCAATCCGTTTCTGGACGGAGAGCTGATTCAGAAAACACATCAGGAAGCTTTGAAAAATATCTCTCTTTCTTTGGCAACACTAACAGAAATCTTAACAATCATAAAGGAAAGATTTTCATTTAAAGTAATCTTGATGACTTATAAAGAAGGAAAAGAAAATTACCAGTTGGATCAGTTGGATCATGGTCTTTATGAAGGCGTGATTTGTGTGGATGATTCCCCCTCTGAGAGCAACTTAAAAGGGCCAGTGCATTTGTTCACCGCAGAAAGTTCGACGCAGGAAATGTCGGGCTGGTTAAAAGAAGATTCACCTTTTGCATACGTGGTATCAACTCAAGGTAAAACGGGACAAATTGAACAACTGTCAGAAGATTATGTGGAAATAATAAAATTTATTCATGAGCATTCATCTATACCAGCATTTGTGGGTTTCGGTATTAAGAATGATAAGGACGTGAAAAGGGTTCTTGCCAATGGTGCAGATGGTGCAATCATCGGTACAGAATTTATTAAAACATATGAACATTCAGGGATTGAGGGCATACGGGATTATCTGAAGGAGCTGCAAAAATAGATCATCTCTTGAAAATAGTGTGGTTCTTGATTCTTTAGTAGTAATTCAAATGAAAATTGACATACTCCCATTGAAGTAGTTTAGATTTATCTACTTTGATGGGAGTATATTTGATTCTAAACAGTTTCAACAACATTGAATAACAGTTGCTCACTGTCAAAAACTTAGTAAAAAATATCAAGGTTTAACCATGAGTATAAAAAGACTCAATCATCAATAGAGTAAGAGACATCAAAGTTAAAAGTAAAATGTTGGCTGGAGAACCAGATGAACAAAATATTTTTTTAAAATCAAACAATTCCTCTTGAAATTTAAGCGAACATCAGATCATAAATAGTGGTTTTATTAAACATAATTCATTTTCATGCTATAGTTAAGGTGACAGCGAAAAACATTTCAAAGAAAGGATGTTTATCATGGGAGGCCCACTATCAAAGATGAGTTTTGAAGAACTATGGCAGCTGTTCCCAATAATCCTTACTCAACACCAGGATAAATGGGTTCAATGGTATATGGAAGAAAAGCAATTATTATTGACAATTTTGGATGATTTTAGCGATGTTCGTATCCACCATATTGGGAGTACAGCTATTGCTGATATTTGGGCAAAACCAATCATTGATATTCTGTTAGAGTTTGACCGCAGCGTTGAGTTACAGCTTGTGAAGGGGGTGCTTGAGACAAACGGGCACCTATTTATGTCAGAAAGTATCAATCGGATGTCTTTTAATAAAGGTTATACTGAAAATGGGTTTGCCGAAAAAGTGTATCATCTGCATTTGCGGTATATCGGAGATAATGATGAGTTATATTTTAGAGACTATTTGAACCATTACTCAGCAGTGGCTAAACAATATGAAGAGTTAAAACTTTCTCTTTGGAAACAATATGAACATGATCGTGAAGGCTATACAAATGCAAAAGGAAGGTTCATTAAAAAATACACGGAGAAAGCGAAGCAAGTCATAAATATAAATCACTAAAATAAGATATTTGAATCATTGAGGGCACCTGTAATCTTTGAAATTAGTTTTGAATGGATGAAAGTTTTGGTTAGATTGTTGTAATAAAAAAATAAGGTTGTTCTTGAAAACACCCCTAGAAGCCAGACAAGCATTCTGACTTCTAGGGGTGTTTTAAGGGATATGGGGCAACTAAAAGGCAGAGCTGGAATTAACAAAATTTTAAAAATGTACGGTGCTACAAATGAAATATTCCCATCTCTGACGGCTTGCAGCTCATTTTAGCGTTTTGTTTGTTAGCTCTCGGCTTCATGGTTGCTGTTCGTTGTATCTGAACATTGATTCAGCCGTTAGCAGAAAAAGTTGTGCATCAAGTCCCGGTTTATGAGGAAAAGTAAAAGATATTTTAGGGTATACTAGATGAATAGTTTGCCTATTTTTATTTTGAGGTTGACCCATAAGTCCTCATTCAATGCAAAAAGGAACGAAATCTTTTTATGATTTTGTTCCTTTTTTTAGCGATAAAAATAGCACTTCCTTGTATAATTAAAGTACCAACCATAACCAAAAGGGAGTGCTATCTATGTACAAAGATTATAACATGAATCAAGTCACTTTATCACTAGATTTAGAAATTTATTTGGAAAAGGGTGACATCGCTTTTGCAATCAATGAACTTGTAGAAAGCATGCCAGAAAAAGCCTTCTCGGTTTTTGACCATCAGATGGGTGCAACCTCTTATCATCCTAAAATGATGTTGAAGTTGATTTTGTGCGGTTACACGCAGTCTGTTTTTTCTGGCAGAAGAATTGAAGCGCTAGCTAAAGACAGTATTCGCGCTCGCTGGCTGACACAATCCCAGCAACCCAATTTTAGAACGATTAATCGGTTTCGTGTACATCCTCAGATGCAAGTGTTATTAGAAGAATGCTTTATTCAATTCCGAAACCTTTTGGTTTCCCAGAATCTTATCGAAACAGATGCCATCTTTATTGACGGTACTAAGTTAGAAGCCAATGCCAATAAATACACATTTGTCTGGAAAAAAAGCATTGAAAAGTATGAAGCTAAGTTGACAGAGAAATCAAAAGAGATTTATCAACAACTCGTGAAGGAAACCATCATTCCTTCTATTTGTGATGAAGACAAAGACCTTTCAGACAAAGAGTTTTCAAAAATCATCACGGCATTAGAAACAAGTGTAGAAAATTTGACTCAAGAAATTGAGACCTCTGACTGCGCTAAAAAACGAAAACAACTACGCTCTCAACGAAAGGCACCTAAACAAGCCTTGAAGCAATTCTCTGATTTTAAAGAACGTCAGTCACGGTATGTCCGTCAAAAAGCTATTTTAGGTGAGAGAAATAGTTACTCCAAAACAGATCACGATGCCACTTTTATGAGAATGAAAGAGGATCATATGCGCAATGGGCAACTAAAAGCAGGTTACAATGTCCAAATTGCGACCAATCAACAATATGTCCTAGCTTATGACATCTTTCCGAATCCTACGGATACGAGAACTTTAGTTCCTTTTTTACGGACCATAGAAAATACCTATTTTGATTTACCCGACTATATTGTGGCAGATGCCGGTTATGGTAGTGAAGAAAACTATGAAACTATTGTGGATGGCTTTGAAAAAACACCTTTGATAACCTATGGGATGTACCGCAAAGAGAAAAAGAGAAGTTTTAAAAAGAATCGTTTTAATCCTTTGAATTGGCGGTATGATGAGTTAAGAGATACCTATTTATGTCCCATTGACCGTGAGGTCCCGTTTAAACGTTATGCCAATCGTATAGATAACTATGGCTACCAACGACAATTAAAAATATACGAATGTCTTTCTTGTGAAAACTGCCCAGTTCGTTCTCAATGTACCAAAGCGAAGTCGGGTCGTAATAGAATGATTCAAAAAAACGGCAATTGGGACTATTTTAAAGCTTACGTTCAGACACTTCTGAAAGACGAACGAACAGGCAAATTATATGGTCAAAGAAAAATAGACGTAGAACCAGCCTTCGGAAATCTGAAGGCTAATTTAGGCTTCACTCGATTTTCAGTAAGAGGTAAAGATAAGGTGAGAAACGAATTAGGTTTTGCATTTATGGCGGTTAATCTGAGAAAGTTAACTGCCTATCAGCGGAAGAACCTCTTAAATAAACAAAAAAATAAGGGAACCAAAATCTTTTTATTGATTTTGGTTCCCTTTTTACTATTTTTGAGACTTATGGGTCAGCCTCTTTAATTTTTTCATTTGTCAAATTAAGTTAGACAAATCATCTTCATCTACATGGCTCATAAATACTTCCAGTGGTGTTTGATAATTTAGTGACTTTCTTGGAATATGATTTCTTTTTGAAGCAACAGATTGAATAAAGGATTCTGTCACTTCATTAAAATCCATACTTTTAGATAAACGGTCTCTGCGTAACAATCCGTTAGAATTTTCATTTAGGCCACGTTGTGAAGGTGTACCGGGATCGGCAAAGTAAATGTCAATATCATTGGTATTACTGATGGTCTTCCAATTGGAAAATTCTTTGCCACAATCAAAGGTAATTGATTTGGATAAATGTTTAGGCACAGCGTCAAACCATTGATTCAATCTATTTTCAATATCTATCGCTTGTCTTCCTTGAGGTTTCAGGGCAATGATTCCTTTAGACAGGCGTTCAACAAGTGTAATGACGGCACTTTTGTGTTTGACACTTACGATTGTATCTCCTTCAAGGTGACCAAATTCTTCTAAGTAATTAGTATGATCGGTTTTTCGTTGATGAATTGACCGACGAAACGCTTGTTTTCCGCGTTTTTCTCGATGCCCATTAGACTTGCGCTTTCCTTTCAGTGGCAGATCAAGCACATCGAACACGCCTTTTTCTAACATACGATAAAGTGTACGCACAGAACAATCCATTGGACATTCTGAACGGCCAATAATGACATCGGGCGGCCAATCTTGAGCCGCCATTTTTTGAACATAGTCTTTTTGTTCTTTAGGCAGAATAATCGAACGTCTCCCGCAGCGGGATTTGTTTAGTTTGTATTGTTGATAGTAATCTAATGCTGTTTTACCTTGTTTGAAACATTGATAAACCTTGTGTATGGTTTGCCTTGAGCGATTTAATTGACGTGCGACATTAGCGACAGATTCATTTACTTTGAAATAAGCTTCTATCATTACGAGTTCATCTGGTGTAAGATGGGTGTAGGTCATTTGTATGCACTCCTTATAATTCTTTCGTCGGAACTATTCTGAGTGTAGCACAAATGACTTTTTTAGTTGTCTAGCTTAATTTTACAATTGGCGTTTCCAAAGAATAGAGACGGCATTTTGCAATAATACCATTTAAAAATCTGTCTCAACTACTCAACCTAATTTTATAATCTGTACATATTTGAGTAATTTTTGAACAAATCACCTTTCCATTGAGAACTATGATAAGATTTTAATAGTCTATCAAAAAGTATTCTGCTAAATCAATGTTTGATAAAGAGAGGATTATTTGAATGGAATTTATAGATATGCACTGTGATACTTTGCTGAGAGCATTTACTGGTGGGGAAGAGACGGTCTATGACCTGCCTGACGATATGCTGGATGTGAAACGAATGAAGTCTGGAGGTGCATTGGCGCAGTTTTTTTCCATATTTATGTTACCCTTTGGTCACGACACTGCACTTACCAGTGAAACTTTCGAAGATGATTTTTACATAGATTCTTTATTGAGGATTTTTCAAAATACAATGACACAACACGGGGACATTATTGCTCCTGCCTATGATTATAAAAGTTATCAGGCGAATAAAACTGCTGGAAAGATGAGTGGCTTTTTAACTTTTGAAGACGGACGGGCGATTAAAGGGGATTTGGATAATTTAAAAAAGTACTATGATTTAGGTATTCGCCTAATTTCTTTGACTTGGAATTATAAAAATTGTTTTGGATATCCCAACTCTGATGATCCTGTGGTGATGAGTAAAGGATTGACTGACTTTGGAAAAGAAGCAATTCTATGTATGAATGAACTGGGAATTATTATTGATGTATCCCATCTTTCTGACGGAGGTTTTTATGATGTGGCGGAATTGAGCAAGAAACCGTTCATCGCTTCTCATTCGAATTATCGCGGATTTTCGCCCCATCCGAGAAATTTAACCGAGGATATGATTCGTGTTCTAGCCAATAAAGGCGGTGTGGCAGGCATCAATTTTAGCCCAAGGTTTTTGTCTGCGGATATCACTAGTCAGAAGTCAAAAATCAGCGATATGGTCAGGCATATAAAACAGATGATTCGATTTGGCGGAGAAGAGTTTGTAGTATTAGGGAGTGACCTTGACGGTGTGTCAGGAAATTTAGAAATTTCCAGTGTAGATAAAATGCCGACATTATTTGAAGCGTTAACCAAGGAGGGACTTTCAGCAAAGGAAATTGAAAAAATTGCTTATAAAAATGCTGAACGAGTAATCAAAGAGATTCTCTAACGAAGAAGATATGTAAGTTAACAGGGAAAGTGTTTACATTATTATTTATTTGTGTTATCCTACAAGCGTAATTAAGGAATGTTATTGGCGTTGCCAAGCATGACCGGTTTACCAAAATCCAGGAGATTTTGTGTAAATGGGTCTTTTTTGTTTTTTTTAGAGAGGAGCTGGGAGGATGAATATTTTTAGTCCCGTTAAAGGTAAACTGAAAGCACTTGAAATAGTTAATGATGAGGTATTTTCATCAAAAATGATGGGTGAGGGGATAGCTATTGTGCCGGAAGACAGGCAAATTGTTTCTCCGGTTGATGGTATCGTGACGGCTATTTTTCCTACAGGACATGCACTGTGTTTGCAGACGGAAGAAGGGATTGAGTTGTTGCTCCATTTAGGTGTGGATACGGTAGAATTAGAGGGAAATTATTTTACTAGCAAGGTGGCAGTCAATCAGAAAATTGAAACGGGAGAATTTTTGGTCGATATGGCTTATCAAAGTATTAAAGACACGGGATATGACACTGACATAATGGTTATTATCACTAACCCAAATGGAAAAATAGTTGAACCACTTTCGGCAAATGGAAAGGTAACAATTAACGATGTTATTTTAAAAATAAAGTAGGAGAAAAATATGATAATTAAACGAGTGTTGAATAACAATACAATCATTGTTCTTGATGAAAAGGGCGAGGAAATCGTTGTGAAGGGAAAAGGGATTGCTTTTGGGAAGAAAGTTGGACAGGCAGCAGATGAAACGAAAGTAGAAAAAGTTTTCAGACTAGATAACAAAGAAACGATTTACCAATATCAGACAATCATCAAAGAAACCTCAGATGATGTGATAGAAGTAGCTGAGGAAATCATAGAAATTATTAAAGCATCAGCAACTAAGAAAATCAATGATAAGATTTATATCACACTAACAGATCATATCTCTAATTTATTAGAAAGAATCTCGCTGGATATTCGTTTTGACAGTTCTCTCCTATGGAACGTTCAGGCTCTTTATCCAGAAGAATATCAGCTTGCGGTAAAAGCCGTTGAAATTTTGAAACGACGGATGAACAGTAAAATACCAGATGATGAAGCTAATTTTATCGCAATCCACATTGTAAATTCTGAAATGGATTTAGATTTTCAGGGGACCGTAGACATCACAAATACAATCAATGAAATCATGAAGGAAGTCACTCAATCATTTCCAAGCATCCAATATGAGAATGATAGACTGAATTATTCCAGATTCGTGTTACATATGCGTTTTTTATTACAGCGTATATTGCAAGATGGTATCCTGCAATATAATGAAAGCGATCAATTAGTGGAAACATTGATAGAAAGCTATCCCCAACAAGCGGCATGTGTTTCAGCAGTAATTGCCATTATCACAAAGAAATATCAGAAAGAAATAGAGGGAGAGCGTTTATTTTTGCTGATTCATATCATTCGTCTGACAACAGTGAGCGAATCATAGTAGCAGTAGTCAAGAAGGAATCAAAATAATTGTACTGGGAGGTTACGGTTCGGCCGGCTGGACCTTTATTTTAATCAAATAAAATAGATGGAGGTACAAAACAATGAACAATCAAGAATTAGCAACAAAAGTAATCGAAGCCGTCGGTGGTGAAGAAAATATTACTGGTCTGTCACATTGCATGACAAGACTGCGCTTTGTATTAAAAGACGAGAAGAAAGCAGATGATGAGAAAGTCAAATCAATAGATGGGGTGATGGGGCTCACAAAAAAAGGCGGGCAGTACCAGCTGATTATCGGCCCTACTGTCAGCAGCCTACATGATGTGATAAATGAAAAAGTCTCGATAAAAGAAACAGTATCCGCTGAAACAAAAACTCCGAGTGAGCGGACAACGAAGACAGCATTTAATAATAGTTTGGATTTTATTTCAGGTTCCTTGACGCCGCTGATCCCGATATTACTGGTGGCTTCGTTTTGTAAAACAATTGCAGTGATTATAGGACCTACGCTTTTAAATGTAGTCTCCGACACTAGCGATATCCACCAATTATTTATGTTTGTCGGAGATGCAGGCTTTTATTTCTTACCAGTTTTTATCGGCTGGTCTGCTGCTAGAAAACTAAATACAAGCATTCCTATCGGTATGTTGCTCGGTGCCGTCCTTTTATATCCTAGTTTTATGGAAATGGCAGAACAAAGTGTGAAGTTTACAGTTTATGGCATTCCGACTATGCTCCAGAATTATTCAAGCACAGTGCTACCGATGATTCTGACCATTGCAGCGATGAAATATGTGGAGAAATTTTGGAAAAATATTTCTCCGGATTTATTGAAAGTATTTTTAGTGCCGTTTGGAACATTGTTGGTGATGATTCCTTTGACATTGGTCGTTTTTGGACCCTTGGGCGGTTTTTTAGGAACCTATATCGGCAATGGGCTAATTGCTTTAAATACATTTGCCAGACCACTCGCAGTAGCTATCGTTGGTGCAACATTTGCAGTAATCGTTATGACCGGTATGCATCCAGTACTTTTCACTTATTTATTTACGGCTTTCCCTGCAATGGGTTTTGACAATTTTCTAATGCCCGGTATTTTAGCTTCTTCTTGGGCCGGTGCGGGCGTTGCCCTAGCATGTGTTTATAAATTTAAAGCGAAAGAAAAGAAATCTTTAACGATGGGTTATGTGATTACCTGGTTTTTGGGTGGTGTAGGAGAACCGTTGTTATACGGTCTATATGTTCCTTACAAAACGCCTTTGGTAGCAAGTATAATCGCAGGCGCTGTCACTGGATTAGTTGCCGGATTATTTAATTTAACGGCCCATGTGCTGAATATTTCAAATGGTGTTTATGGTCTTGCGGGTTTTGTAGGCGGCAGCACCTACAATTATATTATTTTAGGTGTAACCGTAGCTGTTGGATTGATTTCAGGTTTTGTCACCATGTTGTTTTTCCAATTGGATGAGACTAATAGTAAAATTAAGTGAAAGGAAGAAATATGAATTATTTTAAGGCGGAAAAAATCACCAACCATATCACTCGTATTCGAACAGCTTTTGAAGTGTGCTGTTACTATGTTCAAGGAGAAAACATGGGTGTCCTGTTAGATACTGGGCTAGGTTGTGGAGATTTGAAAAATTTTGTTGATTCCTTAGCAACAACATCTTACAAAGTGATTTTATCCCATGGGCATTGTGATCATGCAGGTGGTAGCGCACAATTTTCTGAAGTTTATCTCAGTCCTCTGGATTTTGATTTAGAACGCCGGCATTGTAATTTGGATTTTCGGCTACAGGAAATTAAAGGCGCACCTTTTCCAATTCCTGAATTATGGGAAGTTAGTCATATGATTCCGCAACGCCAGTCTCCTTATTTGGCACTGTCAGAGGATATGAGTTTTGAATTAGGCGGATTAACGGTTGAAATGATGCTCGTTCCGGGACATACCCATGGCATGATGGTATTTTTAATTCCAGAGGAAAAAGTTGCTATATTTGGCGATGCATCAGGTGAAAATACATTGATTTGCTTCCCCGAAAGTACTTCTGTCTCAACGCATTTAGCAGCACTTAAGAAACTGAAACAGTACGATGGAAGATATGAACGGATTTTGAGAAACCACGGATTATTTGAATCAGCACTTAATTTATTGGATAATAATATACTTACGTGCGAAAAAATATTAGCGGGAATAGATGACAGACTTCCTGTACATGTTCACGGGATAGATGGTTTCGCAGGGAAAGATCGAGAAAAAATACATTCAGAAGAAGAAAAAACCGGCAATATTGTATACACATTGGATAAATTGTAAGAACTAGCTTTTAGATGATTATCAGCTCTCTATATTCCTTCGGGAAAAACAATTATTATATTCAATCCGCTCCCACCAGAATATACCGGTGGGAGCGGATTTTGGTTATATTGCTAAACTAATGATTTTATCAAATTTAAAAGTGTGGTGATAAGATCCGATGAATATTTCTTTTAGTCAATTATATTTGATGATAGCGAGCTTAATTCTAATTCCGGTACCGATTCCTTCACAATAGGAGATTAAATGTGCACTCCATAGTGGTCTACGTTATGGAAGTGCACATTTAAATCAACAGACTTTACAGAGATTAGTTAATATTTTATTCCTTCTGTTAGTGATAACAGAGACCCTATCTTTAGAAAGATATTAAGTTATCAACTACCTAATGAAATCTTTTTGAGCTGTGTTTAAAAGGCAGTTTTTTCTCACATAATTTGACAAATAAAAAATATATAACATGCTTAACTTTTTCACAAGATAATATGGCAACAATTGTGCTGTGCGGGACCGATTTGTGAGCAAGCCAAAAGCCTTTAGCAATAAGTGCAATTCCTTCAGTATCACTGGCTCTAAAGTCATTTATTGGAAATCAGTGCTGATTTCGATACTGTTGGGGTGTCATCTTATGAATTTTTTTGAAACTATTATTAAAATAGACCGGGGAAGAAAAGCCTGCCATCTCACTAATTTCATACAGTTTAAGGTTAGTGGTTACCAATAATGACTGGGCATATTCTATCCGTTTTTGAGTCAGATATTGGGAGAAAGGAATGCCTGTTTCATTTGAAAAAAGCCGGCTGAAGTAGCTGGGGCTGACATCCAGCTCTCGGGAAATTTCTTCCAAAGTCACACGACGTTTAAATTCTTTGTGAATAATGAGCAGTGCTTGCTTAGTCAGGTGGCTGTACTGTTTACCTGGATTTAAGGCTGCTCTTTCTTCTTCCATCTCTTTGATAGCTTTGATCAGGCTGTTGATATTTTCGAAATCTTCTGATTGTACTTGACCTCGAAGCGAATCGTGATTCAAATCTCTGACAATCGGGAGAACAATCGAAAAAAATTCTTTCTCATCAATTAATTTGTTGTTATTTTCTTGCAAGAATTCTTTTAGAACTGTAGATAAAAGCTGCTGGTTCTTTTCCAAATCAGCTGTTTTTTGTCTCAGCCTACTCATGTCGCTGGATGGATAAGAATTGAGCACGCCTTTCCAAAAGAATTGTTTGTCTGGTTCAAAAAACTGCTGATCTAGTAGCTGATGGGTCGTGACATAGGCTCGATTTATTTCTTCTAGCGGGTGAAGATTACGATAAACTGCTAGTTTAACGGTAATACTTAACAATGATTTTATTTGTTTAGTAAAAGCTATCAACTTTTCTTTTAGACTGTTTTCGAATGAAAGTGCGCTGGGCTCTGAGGGATCAGCAATCAACAAAGAGTATTGATTTTGCCGATTGTAAAAACTTTCATATTCGAAAGGGCGGGAAAAGTGAGTTTCAGTTATGGCTTTGATTTTCTGATAGTAAGTTTGCAGAGAAGCTTCAGAATAATTCTGTAATATTTTTCTCCAGTTATCAAATTCAATCAAAACAATATAAAAATTGCTGGTGGATAGCTGCAGCTGATATTCTTCGCGAGCTAATTTGAAATCTTGTTCATTGATACCACCGCTTCTGAGTAGAGTTTGCAAAAATCGTTCTTTGTAAAGACTGTTTGTCTCACTAATATGACTTGAGGCTGAATAGTTTTCAGTCTTTTTTTCTTCCGATGTTTCTTTTTGGATTTTTTTTAAATAATTCAACATTTTATCGCCGATGAGTTCGTTTTTAAGGATATAATCGTCAGCGCCTAGTCGCAATGCTTTCCTGCTGAGCTCAAAATCATCGTGGCTGGTAAGAAGGATGATTTTATTATTGAAATTTTTCTGCCGTAATTCTTTTAAAACTGTCAGACCATCTTTAATGGGCATGGTGATATCCAAGAAAACAAGGTCAGGCTGGGTGTCTAAGATAATGTCGACAGCATTTTTGCCGTTCTCAGCTTCTCCAACTATTTTAATACCGGGAATTTTGCTTGTAACAGTAGCAATTCCTATTCTTACAAAATATTCATCATCAACTATTACTATCTTCATCATCTATCACCCTCTTAGCTGGAATTCTAACATTAACGATGGTATATTCCTCCACAACACTATCAATAGTGAGACCATAGGAAGGGCCGAAAATCAGTTGAATACGGCGGTTTATATTTCCGATCCCGATGCCGTTGGTCTTACTGCTCCTATAATTTCCACTCAGGATAGCTTTGATAGTTTCTGAATCTATTCCTACGCCATTATCTTTTACTTGGTAGTGGATATCATCATCGATAAGTTTAATGGAAATCTCAATCAAGATTCCGGTAGGTCTTTTTTCCAGACCATGGAAAACACTATTCTCCACAAGTGTTTGTAAAAGATATTTGATTGTGTAAAAATTTTTGACCTCGTCATCCACATCAAAGACCACATCAAATTTACCGAAGTAGCGTAAAGAAATAATATCCAAATAATGATGCATTTGTTTGAGTTCAACGGCTATAGGAATCGTTTCACTATTAGAGCGGGCAGCAAAATTTAATAGATGGTAGAAAGAGTCCAAAGCTTTCTCAACTGAAACATTTCCCTCCATATAGGCCATCCAGCGAATCGTTGAAATGGTGTTTGAAATAAAATGCTGGGAAATTTGAGATTGCAGGGCTTCATATTCTAGGCGCTGTTTCTCGGCTTCTTCTTGCTTCATCAGTGTAATCAATTTTTGAGTATCCATGATCATCAGATTGAAGGACTGGACCACTTCTTCAAACTCACTGGTAGAGTGTTGAACGGGGATTTGTACGGTCAAATCTCCTTGGCGTACTTGCTGCATTTTTTGATTGAGCATGTCAATGGGTTTCAGCATTTGTTTCGTTGTGATTGTCACGCTGAACAATGCTATTGCTAAACATAGTAGAGAAAGCAAAAAAATGGCTAGTATAACGGGCCACACAGAATTATAAATATCTGATTCAGGAAATAAGTTGTAAAGAATAAAACCATATTTATCCGAGTGGACCTCGGTAGTTATTTTATTTTTTTTCGATTTTTCAAAGTCTTTGTGCCAGTTTTCAAACGGGAAAGAGGAGGCCAAAAGCTGACGGTCTTGACTTAATAATAAAAATTCACTTTTACTGTCAGGTGTCCCAGTTGCAGTTAAAACGTTTTGTAACATTTTTACAGAAATATCGATACGCATAGCGCCCATTTCCTGATTTGTAGTCGGATTAATCAGCAGTCTCCCGACAGAAACTATCGGCTGGTCATCTCCGCGGAAGAGATCTTGCTGACGCTGCGGAAAAACCTGTTCATGCCTGTCTTCGCTGTTTACGAGACTTTGATACCATAGCATTTCCGAGTAGTCACGGGGTAAAATTGAGCGGCCGGAAAATTGTTTGTAATAGACCTCATCCTGGTTGAAAGAAAAAACAGTAACTGCGTAGATGTAGTCATGTTTGTAATAAATGTCTGTATAAAAGAAGTTGTCAAAAATTTTATCGTTTTCATTTTTTTTCTTTTGAGCCTCTTCAACTGGTAAATTGTCGTAGTCAGTTTCTAATGCTGTTACGATTTGAGGAGTAATCATAGGCTTCTGGGTCATCGTAACAATGGAATCGAAGATTTGTTCGATTGTCAGCATATGTTGGGTTTCAACAGCAGCAGCCGTTTCTTCAGCATTATTTTTTAGTTTATTGGAAATAAAAAACGAAATAATAATCGTGTTGAATAAAATAAAAATTGTGATGGCAGTGAACGTTATCAAAGTAATTCTCGTCTTAAAATTCATACTGTAAACACCCCTAACAAGTCCATATTACCAGATTATTGTCATTCTTGTTGGTTAAAGCATCAGAAAAACACAAAAGCGGCTGGGTTAGCCGTTCCTGTGTCTTAAATAAACTAGCATCAAAAGGACAATTTTTACGTTAGCCTTTGATACCCTCAGAGGCGATGCCTCGAATCAGTTGTTTTTGTAAAAGGAGGAAAAAGATCAAAATCGGTATGGTGATAGCGACAACACCAGCCATCGTAAGATTCAAACGGTTGAAGTAGGTATCTTTGAGTGTATTTAACCCGACAATCAATGTGTAGTTTTCTTTGGATGTGACAAAAGTCGACGGCACTAGATAAGCGTTCCATGATTGGACAAAGTTGAAAATAGCGATAGTTGCTATGATTGGTTTTGACAGGGGCAAGATGATTCGTATAAAAGCACCAATATAGCCCATACCATCAATACGAGCAGCTTCCAAAAGGTCATCGGGTATTGTTACATAATATTGGCGAGCCATGAAAACATATAGGGAATTTAACATAAAAGGTACGATGAGCGAAGCAATCGTGTCATTCATTCCCATGTTTGTAATCATAATATAAAGCGGTGTCAGTAATACCTGAAAAGGAATCATCAGAGTGACCATGACCACCATAAAAGCTACTTTGTGTCCCGGAAACTTTAATTTAGCAAGGGCAAAACCTGCTGTCAAGGCTGTAAATAGCTGACACGCTAGTGTGATTACTGCCACGATCAATGAATTTTTAAACCAAGTAAAAAAAGGGTTTTGTGTGAACAGGTTAACGTAATTTTCCAAAGTAAAGTTTTTTGGGGAAACTAACTTATTCACTAAATGCAGCGGCAATAAGGAATTGTAGATGGCATATACCAGTGGTAATAAGAAAATCGAGCCAAGACCAATCACCAAGAGATAAAAAAGGCTTCGTTTCATTTTTTTCATTTTATTGCTCCTTAGACGTTACTGTCAGCATTTGATAATTTGTTTTGTATCAGCGACACTACCAAAATAATCAAGAATAAAACCACTGCTATGGCAGATCCGTAGCCGACTTTATAGTAGCGGAAACTATTTTGATAGAAGTAGGTCAGTAACGTATTTGTAGACCCGGCAGGCGACCCTAAACCGCCATTTGCAGTCGTTACAGCGGCAATTTGGTCAAAGACCTGAAAGGCTTGAATGATAGAGTAGATGATGACGAGATAAGTGATGGGTTTCAGCAGAGGCAAAGTGATATAGCGAAAAGTTTGCCAGCTGTTGGCACCATCTATTTTTGTAGCCTCATAAACATTGATTGAAATAGTTTGCATTCCTGACAAATAATAAATCATGAAGAAACCAACCAATTGCCAGACGAACATGATGCCGAAAAATGGCATGGCCAACTTAGTATCAGCATACCAAGTCACGTTTTTAAAACCTAAATTAACTAAAAGTTGCTGTACAGCGCCGCCCTTAACAAACAGGTACATAAAAACTGTAGCAACAGCCACTCCGGCAATGGTATAAGGAATGAAATAAATAGTTCTAAATAACCCGCGACCTTTAAAATTAGCATTCAATAATAATGCCAAGAACAAAGCCAGAACTGTCATAATCGGCACAGTGATAGCGACGAACAGCAGCGTATTTTTCAATGCCAAGATAAATTTTGGGTCTTGGATCATTGCTGCGTAGTTGCCTAAACCAATAAATTTTTTTGCATCAGGATTGATATAAGAATAATCGTAAAAACTTAAAATAAAAGCCTGCACAAAGGGGGTAGCGAACCATAGAATCCAGCAAATAGCTGATGGGAGGATGAGAAGAAGACCTGCCTTCTTCTCATCTGCTCCCACGGATTTCCTTTTTTCTTTTTTGGAGTGCCAACCTTTTGCAATAGTACTTGCGCCAGTGATGTTACTCTTTTTTCTCATATTTCTTCCCCAATTCATTTAAAACATCTGCTGCACTCGTTTTATCACCGTCGTAGACATGTGCTTCAAGTGCTGTTGTAAAGTCGATTTTGAATTCTTGATCTGCAGGATAGCCAAAGCTGGTTGCTTGATTGATATATTCATCCATGACATTTAATTTAGGATTTTCTTCCCGGAAAACAGGCAAAGCTGCTTCAATGGAAGGGCGGTCTCCAATGATTTTAGAACGTTCTTCCTGAGCTTCTTGTCTGGACATGTAGTAAGCAACTTTTGCGGCAAGTTTTTTATCAACTGCACCGCTGGTAACAGAAATACCATAGCTGTGCAATGTGGAGCCATTATTGCCGTTGCCGCCCGGCATTGCGATAAAGTCATAATTCACATCAGGAGCAGATTCACGCATAGTACCGATATACCACGTTCCGCCAGTAGACATAGCTGTTCTTTCACCGGCAAATACTTCACCGTCCCAAGTCATACCCATGTCTTTAGCAGTAGTTGCCAAACCTTCATCAAACATTTTAAAGATAAACTCTAAGCCGGCGATATTTTCTTTTGAGTTAATTTCCGTACCGTCTTTCCAGCCGCCTCCGAAAGAATTCATGTACTGAGTAGGATGGAAAATATTTCCAATATCAATGGTCAAACCGACCACATCGTCTTTTGTCAAAGCTTTTGAGGCTTCGTAAACTTCCTCCCAAGTTGTCGGGTATTCCTTTAGACCGGCTTCTTTCCACATGTCGGTGTTGATTGCAAAGGTTGACGCGGCCGCAGTGATTGGAATACCATACTGTTTTCCGTTGTATTGCCATGCTTCAATTGCATTTTGGGCATATCCGGATAAATCAAATTCATACTCGTCCAGAGGAATTAATACCTCATTTTCTATAAGTTGTAAATGCTGTTCATTAGTAGCAATGACAATATCTGGTGCTGTTCCAGCTGCCACTTGTCCAGGTAATTTTTCATAGAAATCCGCGACTGTAGCATATTGAGCTGATTTGACCTCTTTGACACCGGGAACATTTTTTGAAATATCTTTTAAAGAAGCTTCTACTGCTTTATCTTCACCGGATGACCCCCAAAAACCAACAGTTAATACAACATCTTCATTTTTTGACTCCTTAGTTTCAGAAGTTTTAGAACCTGTGCCACATGCAGTTAGAGCCAATAAGGCTGAAAATGCTCCTAAAAATAAAGCGGTTTTCTTGAGATTTTTTTTCATTTTTTTTCTCCCTTTCTGTCGTTTTGACAAGTTCATTATATAATGTTGAAAATCTTATCTAAATGAGAGTTTTTTTTATTTCTTATCCTTTTTATTCATTATAACCTTTATCAGAATCTTCTGTTCATATGTTTTTATGTCCTTTATTTATATTTTTTTACCCCATGAAACAATTAACATAAACGATTGCAAATAAGAATAACAAATAGCAAAATAGATTATTTATAAATTAGCTGCTCTCACGTATCCTATGATTACAGTATAGTAGGTAGTTTCAATAATCAGGAGGGAATATGATGTTCAAAATGGAGAGTTTCTTTTGGAAACTGATGGTGCGAATCGGGGATATATTACTACTTTCTTTTTTATGTTTTGTAAGCTCGTTAGCGATTTTCACCTTACCAGCTGCAGTAGTTGCATTATTTATCACTGCCCAACAAACCATGCATGAAAGAGACTTAAGTATCGTCAAAAGTTATTATCAAAATTTTTTTTCAGCGTTTAAAAAGAACACACTGCCGGGCAATGTCCTGCTTTTAATCACAGTTCTCTATTTTAAATTACTCAAAAAATTAGCTGTCATTCAGCAGAGTTGGGCACAGTTTGGCGGCATCATTTTACTATTATTGTTGCCAGTGGCAATTTTATTATTGTTGTACTTTTTGCCGCAAATCGGGAAAAAAAGTGATCCAAATGTTTTTTTTAGACTTAAATGGAGCTTCTACCTGGCTTTTCGTCATTTGCCATGGTCGACTTTATTGATGGCACTTTTTGCTGGGAGTATTTGGCTGACCTTAAAGTTCATGCCGCTTCTTTTTTTTACATTAGCAGCTTTTGTTTTTGTTAATTGCCGAATCGTTAACAAGCTATCTCTCTATTCATTTAATAGTTTAAATAACCATTAGAAATTGTAAAAAGAAGGGAAATGATTAATCAATGGTCAATACATTTATTTTTGAAGAAAAAAATTACGAAGCGGATAAGCAACAATCAAAAGCGGCTGTTTTTTCTGTTGGCAATGGCTTCTACGGATGCCGCGGCTTTCATGAAGAAAGTCAGGAGCCTCTGACGAGATTAGGAGGGATTTACCAAGCTGGTCTCTTTGGTCAGGGTGTCCATGAGGCTTATGATGGTTCTTTAATTACTGAGTTGTTGAATACCCCAAATGTGTTAAGGGTTGAAATTGTTGCTGACGGGGAAAGGATTGATCAGACGAACTGCAAGGTTAAAAATTTTTATCAACGACTAGACATGGCGAATGGTCTTTACCAGAGAGGCTATACAGCGGTGTTAAGCTCTGGTAAAGAATTGAAAATCAAATTTGAAAGATTGGCCCATTTGACCGAGTACCATCTTTTAGGTCAACAGATTGTTTTTGATTCTTCAGATGACATCAGTCTTCAACTTACCACTTTTTTAGACGGTGATGTTACTAACCTTAATTTGGAAAGTACAGAACCGTGGCCGATACAGCCTGGTCGACGGCATTTAAGCCTGATCGAAAGTCAGCCTAATCTTCTGCACTTACAGGGAGATTATCAAAATTTGCGCTTATTGCAAAAATCAAGGGAATGGCTGTCTAATGCGGATCATAAGTGTATTTCCCTTTATGAAAAAGATGCTTTAGCACCGGCAAATCAATATTCGTTTGTTTTATCTTCAAAAAAATCAGTGATTTTCCAACGAATAATTGCTTCGACTAATAATGCTGAAGAAGCAGATTATTTGGACACTGTTGACCAGTATTTAGACGGGGTCAAAGATTATGCCACATTAAAGTGTACTCAATCAGACGCGTGGCAAGCTGTCTGGAAAAATTGTGATGTCCGGTTGAAAAATAATGATTCAATGCAAATAGCTTTGCGGTATAATCTATTTCAGTTATATTCATCAGCGCCGCGTCACACTGACGAATTGAGTATAGGCGCGCGTGGTTTAACTGGTGAGATGTATGAAGGATGTGTTTTTTGGGATTTGGAAATCTTTAAATTTCCGTTCTTTTTATACCAATTTCCTCAAGAAGCAAAAAAATTATTGCATTTTCGTTATCATACATTACAAGAAGCAAAAAAACATGCTAAAAGAAATTTATTTGATGGTGCTTTTTTTCCTTGGCAAGTGTCAGCTCAAGGGGTGGAGCAAACTCAGAAAAATGTTGGAGCTTATTACGCCGTCCATATTGTTGCAGATATTGCTTATGCCATTAATAAATACATGAGAGTAACAAATGATCAAGCAGCTTTAAAAGAGTTTTTGGCAGAATTATTAATTGAAACGTCAAGGTTTTGGGTATCACGCGTTTCTTTGAGTGTTGAAAATAAAGGGTATGAAATTTTAGCAGTCAGAGGCCCTAATGAGTATGATGTTATTGTCAATAACAATTGCTATACTAATACGATGGCTGCTGAAAATCTCTCTGTTACGGTTGAGTTATTGAGCCGGCTGTCAGCCGACGATCCGGTCAGTTTTCGAGAATTAACAGAGAAAACAGGGTTGACGATTCAAGAATTGGCTAACTTCGAATCTGTGGCTGAAAACATCTGGATTCCTTACGACATGAAAGAAAAGTTGTATCTGGAAGATGAGAAGTATCTAGCCCGGCGGCGAGTGCCGATAGCTCTGTTGAAACCCGGCGCAAAAAGGGTGGTTGATTCAACATTACCATATGAGGCACTGTCTCTTTATCAGATTACAAAACAAGCAGATATTGTCCAAATGATGAACTTGTTACCAGAAAATTATACTTTCAAGGAGAAGCAGGATAATTTTAATTTTTATTTAGAACGCACGGCTCACGATTCCTCCCTTTCTATTTGCGGGTATGGTTTGATGGCGGCTCGTTTGGGAGATGACCAGCAATCTAAAGAACTTTTCACTAAAGCCTTATACTTTGATATGGAAGACCGCTTGTTAAATACTATCAGCGGACTCCACTATGCTAATTTTGGCGGCGTCTGGCAAATTGCCACGACTGGTTTTTTAGGGATTGAAGTTTCTGTCGAGCATCTTAGTTTTTATCCGTATCTGCCCAACTATTTAGAGGAACTTTCTACTCAAATTTACTATTTAGGCAATCAATTGATAATCACGCTAACCAAAGAATGTTTTACCCTTCAGATTGACAATTTTCAAACACCCTGCCAGATAGAGATAAAGCGAAAAATTTTCCACATCGCCGGACCGGAAACAATAACCGTTGAAGAATCCTAGGGTCTATTAAGATGACTAGCTGAATCTTCCGGAAAATATATGATGAGTTGATTACTAATAAAATCGAACAACAAGGAATACTTTCAATGAGAAGCATTAAAACAAGCTGATAATAAATATACGTTCGCAAATAAACACTCTAAAACCTGAATGTATCTAAGGTTTTAGAGTGTTTATTTATGCATTGAAAACTTTTGTTAGGCGGGACCTTGGGAGCTGCTTAAACTGATGCTGATTTATTAACTAATTCGATTACTGCACCTATCGAGGCAATTAAGTTGCCACCAAAATTTTGACTAATCTGAAATCAACACGTAAAACATGTTGGATATCTAAAAAAAGGGTGAAGCTCGAAACATAAAGTATGTCGCCTTACAGTGAATGATTGATTCCTCGTTTGTTAACCTTTGATTTCATGCCAGTTTTTGCGGTAGGTACTAGGCGTTTGGTGGTAAAAACCGGCAAAAAAACGATTGAATGAGCGCAGAGAGGTAAAACCAGCCTCCAAAGCAACATCAATAATCGGAACTTCAGTTTCCCGTAATAGTCGGCAAGCGTGATCTCCGCGAAGTTGATTAAGATAATTTCTAAAAGAAATCCCTAGTTTTTCTGAGAAAACGCGGGACACAGTATATTCGCTACAGTTAACTGCACCAGCGATTTCTTTAAGAGTCAGCGGTTCGGTATAACGAGCCGATACATACTGGATGATTTGAGATAATAACGGTTCATTTGGCTGGACCGTACGAGGTTTCAAATCCAGCTGTTCAATTATGAGGGCGAGCAGCAGGTGGGTGTAGGCGTTGTCCAGCAATTGAGAAGCTGAGGCTTCAATCAGAAAATAATCAAAAATCATATGGAAGTTCTTTAGCTGGTCTCCCGCTTTAAAAATAAACTCTTTAGGAATCATCTGGGTAAAAATTTGACTGAATTCTGGCACTCTTCTCAAGTTAAAAATAGAGATGACCGATTTCCCGCAAGTTTCATCAGTATAACCGTGAATCACATTTGAAAAAAAGACCCCGATTTCACCTTGCTGAAGTCTGCACTTTTTATTTTCATAGATAACCGTGATAGTTCCTGCAAAACAATAAATAATTTCCACCTCGTGATGGAGATGAGGGGGAAAACTGAAATTTTTGGAAAAAAAGACACGTTGTTTTTTTTGTTCAGGTTCAAAAAAAATAGTCATTTGATTTCCTCCTGCGCAATATTTGGCTGCTTTTTATCTTCTTTTGGCAAGTGTATCCGCTTTTATCATGCTATCATCAAGGCGTATAAAAGTAAACAGGAGATGAGGCAATGAAGAAAAAAGCGATTATTATCGGATATGGCGGAATGGGAAAGTGGCATCATGACGCTTTGTCAGCAACGGGATTGATCGACGTGATAGGAGCTTTTGATATCAGAAAAGAAGTCAGAGAAGAAATTGAGCAAAAAATGACGATATATGCTTCTTTTGAAGAAGTGCTGGCGAGTGAAGCCGATTTGATTATAATTGCCACTCCCAATGATTCACACAAAGCTTATGCGCTAGCTGGCTTAAAATCAGGGAAACATGTGGTCTGCGAAAAACCAGTGACACTGACCTCTAAAGATTTATTGGAAATTGAAGAGCAGGCCCGGTGTTCAGATAAAATTTTTACAATCCACCAAAATAGACGTTGGGATACGGATTTTAGAATCGTGAAAAAAATTCTGTCAGACAATTTGATTGGGCAGCCCTATTTTATCGAAAGCCGAGTCAACGGTTCCAGTGTTTTCTTGCATGGCTGGCGTGATTTTAAAATCAATGGCGGAGGAATGTTGTATGACTGGGGTGTTCATTTGATTGATCAGATTTTACAGCTGACTTCGGCAAAGCTGACAGGTGTGACTGCACACATCCGAAATGTTTTTTCTGAAGAAGTCGATGACAATGTAAAGTTGTTTTTAGAATTTTCTGATGGTTTAAGTGTGGTCTTGGAAGTGGCGACCAATTGCTTTATCCCATTTCCCCGATGGCATCTCTCAGGAAAATCGGGAACAGCTATTATTGAAAACTGGGATTGTGATGGGAAAATCGTCCACTTGGTAGAGGGGGATACTCCAACTTGGGCAAGTGAAATCGTTTATACGGCGGCAGGCCCCACTCGAACTATGGCACCCCGGGCAAAGTCAACTATACAGGAACAATCTCTGCCGGAATTAGAAGATAGCAAACAGATGAAACAAACCAAATTTTATTCAGCAGAAAAGTTTTACGGTAACCTTGTTAAGGTCATGGATGGGGAAGAAGAAGCAATTGTGAAAATATCAGAAGCTCTAAAAGTTCTTAAAGTGATTGAGGCAGCTTTTTTGTCTGCTGAAAAAAAACAAACTATCGCGGTCGATTTTTAATGGAAGGGAGAAATCTTATGAAAAAAGCATTAATTATTCAAGGTGGCTGGGAGGGGCACGAACCGGCGCTTGTCAGTCAACGATTCAAAAAAATGTTGGAGAAAGAGGAAAACTGGCAAGTACAAATCGAAGATACTCTTGAGTGTCTGGAAGATTATGATTGGCTGGATTCCCATGATCTTTTAGTCCCCTGTTGGACGATGGGGGAAATCACTTCCCAACAGTCGAAAAATGTTTCCCGAGCAGTGGGGCACGGTATGGGATTGGCTGGTTGTCATGGTGGGATGTGTGATTCTTTCCGACAGGATACTGAATGGCAGTTTATGACGGGCGGTCAGTGGGTATCACATCCCGGAGGTGACGGGATTCGTTATCAAGTGAATATTTGCCATGGTTCCAGTCCGATTATCGAAAATTTAACCGATTTTGAGGTTTGCAGCGAACAATACTATGTTCACGTGGATCCCGCTATTGAAGTACTGGCTACAACCCGTTTTCCTCATCTCGAAGTTCCTTATTATCATGTATCTAATAAACCTGTAGACGTACCAGTGGCTTGGACTAAATTCTGGGGCAATGGTCGGGTATTTTATCAATCTCTGGGGCATCAGGATAACGTTTTTGATCATTCGCCTATGGCTGCTGAACTGATGAAAAATGGTTTGTTATGGGCAGGGGAGAGTCGAGACTTCGTGCGTCAAAACCAGTTGAGTGCAGACCGATTTAAAAACGACGCTAAGATGTATTAAAAAATCCATATTTAAAATTAGGAATAGGAGAAAGATATGAAGAAAAAAGGTGTGGCCTTTATAGGAGTCGGAGATATCAGCGGGATCTATCTGGAAAATTTGACAGGAAAATTCCAAGATGAGATAGAAATTGTGGGACTCTGCGATTTGATTCGCAGCAAAGCGGAACAAGCTGCAAAAAAATTTAATATAAAGAAGATTTATGCAGATATGTACGAAGCATTTCAGGACGATGCTGTGGATATTATTTTAAATTTGACTCGTCCCAACGAGCATTATGGTGTCACAAAAGCGGCCGTATTGGCTGGAAAATCTGTATACTCGGAAAAACCGTTAGCTACTACTTTATCTGATGGGCAAGAGTTGCTTGAGATGGCTCAAAAACATGAGGTGGCTGTTGGTGGTGCACCGGACACGTTTTTAGGAGCGGGGATTCAAACCTGTAAAAAAATTATTGATGCAGGGATGATTGGCGAGCCGATTGGATTTAGAGCATCTATGATTAATCGCGGACATGAATCATGGCATCCCGGACCTGAATTTTATTATCAACAAGGGGGTGGGCCTATGTTGGATATGGGCCCCTATTATGTCAGTGCTTTAACTCATCTTTTAGGCTCAGTGGCGTCTGTCAGTGCCATTACCAAAAAGACTTTTGCTCAGCGGCTGATTACCAGCGACCCCTTAAAAGGAAAGAAAATTGAAGTGCAGGTCCCGACTTATTATATGGGAATTTTACAATTTGTCTCTGGTGTTACAGGTGAGTTGTTTACTACATTTGATTGTTTCGAAGAAGAACAGTCAGCCATGACAATCTATGGTTCAAAAGGGACTCTGCGACTTCCTGATCCTAATACATTTGACGGTCCGATTTATCTTTTAACGGCTAATGAGTCCTCTTATAAACAAATGCCCTTGTTGTTTGAAAACAAGGAAAACTCTCGCGGTCTAGGAGTAGTTGAGATGGCTCGAAATTTAGGGGAAAAAAGCCGTTTTAGAACAGATATCCGGCAAACTTTTCATGTCCTTGAAGTATTGAGTGCTTTTGAACAGAGCAGTAACGCCAGTCAACCGATAGATATCATGTCTAAGATTTAAGAAGAAAAGGAAGTTAAAAATCTATAAATTTTTAGAAATAAAGAATATCGACCAACATCTTTAAAAAGATACTTGGACGATATTTTTTTGCGTATTGAAAGCCTCTCAATAAAGGGCGATTTTCAATATATGCTAAAAGGACAGATAAATCATTTTTAGATTCATCTGTCCAACAAGTTATCTTGTCAGATATTCTTGATAAAATTTTAAAATATGAAGAAAGCATTGATATAGTACTTTATAAAAGTTTCGTTTATTCAATTAAGCTGGATATAACATTCTTTAAAAAACCAAATTAGAACGATGGAATTAGTGAAACGCCCTCTTCTTCTACCAGAAACTTGCGTACTGGTTCGGAAGTGATTGATTTGATCAACACTTTGATTTTTTCAGAATCAATGTTATCTTCTCTCGCTGCGACACTAATAGCAAAATGATTGTCATTTGGTGTTTCCAAGAACATAGCATCTGCCGGTGTCAGACCGATTTTCGTTAAATAAGTAGGATAGTTGTAGACCAGCACGATGTCTTTTTCATCATAAGCTGAAGCCAAATTTAATAAATCTAATTCAACAAACTCAAATTGGCTAGGATTTTCGACAATATCTTTCACTGTAGCGTTAAAGCCGACACCGTCTTTTAATTTGATTATCCCTTTATCATCTAAAATCGCCAGAGCACGTCCTTGGTTGGAAGCATCATTAGGGATAGCAATTTTGCCTCCTTCCGGCAATTCTTCAATTGTTTTGTAGTCTTTCGAATAAAATCCGACTTTCGCATCGTAAACTTTTTGTGCGATTACTAAGTTTCCATCATGAGCTTTATTAAAATCATTCATGAAAGGTTCATGTTGGGAGAAATTGGCATCCACTTCCTTATCGTTCAACAAGGTATTGTACTGCACATTGTCGTTGACACGTACCATTTTGATTGTGTATCCGTCTTTTTCAGCTGTCTCATTAGCAATTTTCAGGATTTTTTCAGCAGAATCCAATGCTGAGGCAACTGTGATCACCTTGTCATCTTTTACGCTACTGCTGGAGCTATCCGTGCTTTTATCAGCTTTAGATGCTGCACCACACGCTCCCAACAATAAAACCATCCCTGTCAATGCCAGACCTGCTAACCATTTTTTCATTTGAATTCTCCTTAAAATATTTTTCGTTTATCTAGATGATTAGCTAAAAGCGTCCCCGTTGTTTGAATCACTATGACGCTTATAATCATCACTACAATCGTTGTATACATTAATTCGTACTCATAGGATTGATAACCGTAGCGAATGGCAAAGTCGCCAATTCCTCCACCACCGACCACTCCCATGATAGTTGAATACGAAACCATCCCAATGGTGACCGTTGTAAATCCTAAGACTAAACTCGACCTTGCTTCCACATACAAAAAATGAAAAATCAATTGCCAAGTGGTTGCACCTAATGATTTAGCAAGTTCCAGTGTTTCGCGCGGAACATCCAATAAAGCTTGTTCAGCCATTCGCGCATAATTGGCAGTTGCAACAAAACATAGTGGAAACGCCGCTGCCATTGTTCCGAAAGAGGTGCCTAAAACAAAACGGGTAAAAGGAATAATCAACACCACAAAGAGCAAAAAAGGAAAAGAGCGAACAATATCTACGAAAAGATTGTTTAGCCGGCTAAACATCAGTAACGGCTTGCTATGGAAAAAATGAATCCTCTGCAAAAATAACATGGTCCCCATGGGCAGCCCAATCAGCAGTGCAGCACTCATTGAAATCAGAATCATCACCAGTGTTTGGCTCAAGGCCACCAGCATTTCACCTTGGTAGGCTTCCATAATTGATAAATAATTATTCATACCAAATAGTCCATTGCTTTCCGGTAGTAGGAAGTTTCGGAATTGACTACCTGATTTTTAGTTACATCCACAACAGCTAAAAGCTGGCCTTCTTCCATAATAGCGGCCCGATCGCACCATTGCTTAATCAATCCCAGTTCATGACTGACAAAAACAATCGTTGTACCAAATTCTTCTTGTGTTTTTTTTAGCAGTTTCATCACTTCATGACCATTGTGCTCATCCAATGAAGAAGTCGGCTCATCGCAAAGTAGAATGGTCGGTGCTGTCGTCAAAGCTCGGGCAATCGCCACCCGTTGTTTTTGTCCGCCGCTTAATTGACTAGGATAGTTGTCGATATGTTCCAGCATTCCTACAAAGGTCAACATCTCTTTGATTTTATGAGTTTCTTTTTTTCCTTGTACTTTTAAAGGTAATCCTACATTCTGACCAATCGTCAAGTTTTGCAATAAATTAAACTGTTGGAAGATCATTCCGATTGTTTGTACCTTTTGACGGCGTTCTTTTTTACCGACATCATTTAAAGAATCACCGTCAATCAAAATTTCTCCTGCAGTGAGCTCGTCTAAACCATTGATCAGCTTTAATAGAGTAGATTTTCCTGAACCGCTGGTCCCCACAATTCCAAAAAATTCATGCCGATTGATTTTCATAGAAATAGCTTTCAGCGCTTGAATTTTTATTTTCTTTTGCTTAAATTCTTTACTGACTTCTTTTATTTCAATCAAACTTATCACCCTAGGCGCAATTTTTTCGTTCAAGGCGTCCCCTGTAACATGCTCTATACTAATAGATTTCACAAATTTAGCAAAACTTCACGGCTGAATTTCTGCTTTATTTTATTTTATATTTTGATTTAAAATATGGGAGATATTGATATCACGCTTTTTAAACCGCTTTTCCAGAATCGGTAATCAGGAACAATATTGTACAAATGCGCTACCTATGTGAAATATCATGCAGAATTATCAAATAATAGCTCAGGATTTTTAAAGTCGTTAATTGTAAAATTAACTTTGGGAAATAGAAATGGCTAAAAAACACTATTTCTAAAAAGTACAAAAGCCTCTAACATAAAACTTATAGCTTGGATACTCCGAAACTGATTAGGAGAATCAAAACACAGTTTGTAAATCACAATTACCTATTTGATAAAGTTGGCTCGCATAATATGTCTAAAAATAACGATATTAGCGCCTAAGAAAAGTATGTAATACTTTTTGATATTTTTTTCGCTCATGGATCCTATGGCTAACTTAATTTGCTAAAAAATATAGTAAGCATCGTTAAAAAAATAACCGTATTATGAATACGTGCTGTTGTAAAATAGGTTAGATATAAATATTAAGGAGTGGATGATGATTGAAATCGAATAAATTTGACTCTATTCTTGCCGTTGGAGAAAAGAAATTTCGAGCAAGAATGAGGAAGAGCGGAAAGCATTGGGTTATTAGAGGAGCATTATTTGGGACTCTTTTGCTTGGTGGCTTAATGTTTAGTGAAACAGTGCAGGCATCAGAATGGGCAGCTAATTCTCCAGAATCAATTATTCAAAGGATTAAGCCGGAAGAAAAACAAATCACAATGATTGAGGGAGATACTGTTTACAATATTGGTGTGGCTATCAATCTTAAAGGCCCGATGTCGTTGTTGCCTGTCTTGATAGGCTTCTTTAGAAACAGTTAAAATAGTTAGATCAGGGTCTATAATTCTTAGTAATTTTTTGATATCATGTGTCATAGCATATAGTTCTCCTTACTGTTTAGGTTAGACGCTTTAATAGTAACAGAAGAACTATATGTTTTTTTATTTAATACAAAAAAATGGGACTGATGAATCAATTTTTGATTCATCAGTCCCATAAATTATAGAGCCCTTATTGTTGGTGTTAGGAACCTCAATAATACATGAAATTTGGCTATGGCGTTATTTTTTGCTTCAAGTTGGCAACTTGTTTGTAAAATCTGTCACTAAAAAACAATTTTTAAAAAAAGATAAGCAATAGGAGTTCTGATATTTTGTCTATAGTTGCACAAGAATGCATTTTGTTTTATTATATAGATAGTCATATTTCTTAATAAGAAAAGAGGGAGATGTTTTGACAAAAAAACCGTATGGTACAGTTTTGATTAGAGGTGTGAAGATTCTAGATTATTTAGCAGATTCTGAGGTAAATAAAAATTTAACAGAAATTTCTCTGCATACTCAAATGACAGCTTCAACTACCTTGAAAATTTTAGACACATTGTTAATGATGGGGATTGTTTCTCGTGATGATGTAACAAAAGAATATGGGCTAGGGCCGCGACTAGTAAAATATGCTAATAAGTATGTAAATGATTCATTGTTGTTAAAGGCAGCATTGCCACACTTAAAACAATTGAATGATGAAGTTAATGAGACGGTCCATTTAGGTATACAATATCAAAATGAAGTGATGTATTTAGAAAAACTTGAGCCTAAAAATCAAACTATTTTTATGACGTCTAAAATTGGTATAACTCGTCCGTTGTACAGTTCAGCGATGGGGAAAGCTATTTTAGCAAAAATGGACCGAAGATCAGTAGAAAACTATATAAATCAAACTGACTTCATCAAACATACTGGGAAAACTATTACTGATGAAGACAAATTGTTAGAAGAATTAGAAGCTGTGAAGAAACAAGGAGTAGCTTTTGATGATGAAGAGATGGAAAATGATATCTTTTGTATTGGTACGGCTGTCGATCTAGGTGATAATCAATACGGGGCAATTAGTATAAGTATGCCTAAATATAGAGCATCATACAGTAGAGTACAAGAATTGGTTTCTTTAATTAAGGTAACGAAGGGAAAAATAGAATCTGAAATGGGGGGAAAGTAAGATGGGAATCAAACTGTCTATTATTTCAAAAGAGGGGGAAGTAAAAGCTGATCTAAGTGGGAAACGATCTGCTTCAATTGGTTACAAAGGTGAATATAATGAGGGAGACCAAATTGTTGTTGAGATTGACAAAGCTCCTGCTTATATAGTTGCAAAGCTAGATGGGTCTATAAGTGAAAGCCTAGTCTACATGCCAGAAAATAAATGGGTTTATAATGTTATTACCGAAACTGAGGATACAGCATTTAATCCCAATGTTTTTAAAGGTGTTCGTCATGCGTTAGCTGTTCGATATGCCAAAGAATTTGAAATTGCCGCATATAGAAATCTGGCTTTCAATGCACATGATCAAAAAGATTTCAGTGGTGTTTATCCTCACGCAACTGCAAATATAGAGACACGAAATGATAGTACGTTCTTCGCTATTAATGCCATAGATGGTGTTTTAGCTAATGATGATCATGGCAGCTATCCTTTTCAGTCTTGGGGAATTAATCAAGATCCAAAGGCAGAGCTGAGAGTAGATTTTGGCAGAACTGTATTGGTTGATTCGATAGGTTTAGTTTTGCGGGGAGATTATCCTCACGACAGTTATTGGACAGAAGGGACATTCAGATTTTCTGATGGCAGTAAACTGGTCGTTCAATTAGAGAAATTAATGGAAGAACAAGTCTTTAATTTCCATGAAAAAGAGATTGAATGGCTAACTTTTTCAGATTTAATTAAAGCAGAAGATGATTCACCCTTTCCTGCTTTGACACAACTTTTGGTGTACGGAAAGAATAAGTAATTTCTAAAAGCATCTATTTATTCGGAGAACATTTGCTCTTTGAATACTACAGATGCTTTTTCTTGATTAAAACGAATCGTTGAATAGCAGTTACAAAATATCTGACAATCTTTCCCTTGAAAATAAAATGATCTAATAGTATAATCTAGTTGTGTTTCTTTTTAAGAAAACAAAATTTCTTATTTGGAAAAGGAGAAGATGTAAAAATGAATATTGAAACAAGGTATGCACAAAGTCCTGACGCGATTAGACATTTTTCTACAGAGCAACTAAGAAAAGAATTTTTAGTTGAGAAGGTGTTTGTTCCCGGAGAGATTTCCCTGACATATACCCATAATGACCGTATGATTTTTGGTGGTGTGACCCCTACGACAGAAACACTTGAAATTGTTTTAGATAAACAGTTAGGTGTTGATTATTTCTTAGAAAGACGTGAACTGGGAGTCATCAATATTGGAGGACCTGGCTCCATTACTATTAACGGAAAAACAGAGCCGATGAAAAAACAAGATGGTTACTATATTGGCAAGGAAACAAAAGAAGTGTTGTTTCAGTCAGACGATGCGGGTAACCCTGCAAAGTTTTATGTGGTGTCTGTTCCTGCACATAAAATTTATCCTAATGTGAAAATAAGTATTGATGAAATTACACCTATGGAAACTGGTGAACCGAAAACATTAAATGAACGGAAAATTTTCCAATACATCCATCCAAATGTATGTGAAAGTTGTCAATTACAAATGGGCTATACTATCTTGGAAGAAGGCTCATCTTGGAATACAATGCCGGCTCATACTCATGAAAGAAGAATGGAAACTTATTTATACTTTGATATGGATCCTGATACTCGTGTTTTCCACTTTATGGGTAAACCTGATGAGACGAAACATTTAGTGATGGGGAACGAACAAGCCACCATCTCACCAAGTTGGTCTATTCATACTGGGGTAGCTACGGCAGATTATACATTTATTTGGGCAATGTGTGGTGAAAACATTACTTATACAGATATGGATATGATCGATATGAAGGATCTTAAATAGAAAAGGAGAAAAATATGTCTGAATTTAATATGGATTCATTTCGTCTAGATGGTAAAGTGGCCTTAGTCACCGGTGGAGTGTATGGCATCGGCTTTGCGATAGCATCGTCTTTACATAAGGCAGGTGCAAAAGTAGTTTTCAACAGTAATGCTGAAGAATCTGTTGCAGAAGGTTTAGCATCTTATAAAGAGGCAGGTATCGACGCTAAAGGGTATGTGTTTGACATTACAGATGAGCAAGCTGTTGCAGAAAATATTGCACGCATTGAAGAAGAAGTAGGGGTCATTGATATTTTAGTTAATAACGCTGGAATCATAAAACGTATTCCAATGTTAGAAATGACCGCTGAAGATTATCGTCAAGTAATTGATGTAGATTTAACAGGGCAATTTATCATGGCTAAAGCCGTATTACCTTCGATGATCAAAAAGGGACATGGGAAAATAATCAATATTTGTTCGATGATGAGTGAATTAGGTCGTGAAACTGTAAGTGCTTATGCATCTGCAAAAGGCGGATTGAAAATGTTGACAAAAAACATTGCCGCAGAGTTTGGCGAGCATAATATTCAGTGTAACGGTATTGGACCGGGATATATAGAGACTCCTCAAACCGCACCTATTAGAGTCGACGGTCATCCTTTTAATCAATTTATTATTGATAAAACTCCAGCGGCACGTTGGGGTAGAACTGAAGATCTAGAAGGACCGGCAGTATTTTTGGCATCTGATGCTTCGAATTTCGTCAACGGGCATGTTTTATATGTAGATGGCGGTATTTTAGCGTCAATTGGTAAACAACCAAAATAATTTAAAATTAAAGGAGAATAGCAAGCTATTAAAGGTTGCTATTCTTTTTTATTAATGTAGATGGAGAGGTCGAAGGAAACGTGTTTAGTCATTTGAACAAAACAGATCGATACATATTAATCTGTAGTTTTTTTATATTTTTTGTTAATGGCTTATATGCCATGGTGTTCGGTTCATTACTGCCTTTATTGAGTGAATCATATCAGTTGAGTGATACCGTAAGTGGGGCATTGATTTCAAGTCATCAGCTGGGTAATTTGATTGCTAGTTTTATTGCAGGCGTATTACCTGTTTATTTAGGTAGGAAAAATTCTATTTTGTTTCTTAGTAGTTTTGCTGTATTAGGATTTTTATTAATTATCACAACAGGACAACCTTGGCTGCTTTTGCTGGCATTTTTCTTTACAGGAATTAGTCGAGGGAGTATCTCCAATTTTAATAATAAGACAGTCAATGACATTACTGGAAGTAGTCCCTCTGCATTAAATTTACTTCATAGTTTATTTGCTGTAGGAGCCTTATTATCACCTTTTTTAGTCATTCTAACAAGCAAGATTTTTGGTGATAAGGGCTGGAAAGTATCAGGAATAGTCATAATTTTTCTGATCATACTTTCAATAATTTTGTTTTCTCAAATGAAAATTACAGATGAATCGCCTAAAGAAAAACATGAACATGATAAGACAGCTGGGTTAGCATTTTTAAAAAGTCGCGTATTTTGGAATGCAAGCGTGATATTGTTTTTTTATGTTTGTGCGGAAGCTGCTATTACTGGCTGGTTAGTGAAATATTTCGTGGATGCTGGGATAATGGGAATCACAGAAGCGCAAGTCCTGTCATCTGTATTGTGGATAGGAATTTTAATTGGTCGAATAGGTATGGCCTTGTTCGGCATGAGATTTCCAAAAGGGAATGTGTTAACTTTAATTAGTGCTAGCACTGCATTTTTCTATATATTCCTATTGACTGCCACTAGCTATTCAATAATTTTGTTTTTAGTGTTAGGTTTAGGTTTTTCTATGGGTGGCATTTATCCTACAGCTATTACAATTGCCGGAAGAGATATAAAAGATTACCCAATGGCTATGGGTTGGCTGCTTGTAATGGCGGGTATGGGTGGTATTTTGATGCCAATAATCACAGGTTTCTTGTCATCAATGTTTGGTATATTAGCGGGAATGGCAGCAATTGTAGTAGCAATTATCATCATGGTACTAGGTGTGGTTTTTTATGCTAGAAGTTAGTATTTATAGCTAATTGATTTGAGAAAATAAAGTGACAGTAATTTTTAAAAATTTATTTATGGTAATTAGGATAAGTATAAAAGAGGTGGAAAGACAGTGACAAAAAAAACAGATGTAATGCTTGTGGGAGAACCCATGATTCTTTTCATTGGGCAAGAAGAAGCACCTATTGGGCAGACTGTAAAATTTGAACGTGCAATCGCTGGAGCAGAGTTAAATGTTGGGATAGGGCTTTCCCGTTTAGGGTATAAGGTTAGTTATTTAACTAAACTTGCCGAAGATGAATTTGGAGAATATATTATTGATTATTTACACAAAGAGCAACTAAATACAGAACATATTAAATTCATTAAAGACGGTAGAGTTGGGATTATGTTCAAAAATAAAGTAGCAAAAGGTGACCCAAGTACTCTTTATTATAGGAAACATAGTGCTGCTTCGACAATGTCAGAGCAGGATGTATCTACGATTGACTTTTCAGAAATCAGACTTTTACATGTAACGGGAATTTTTCCAGCATTAAGTCAGGATACAAGAAATGCGATGATTTCAATGGTGAAGAAAGCAAAAGAATCAGGGTGCATAGTTTCTTTTGATCCTAACCTGCGTCCTTCTTTATGGGATAATCAGGAAGAAATGATAAGCGTGCTCAATAAAATAGCTGACTACTCTGATATTGTATTGCCAGGTGTATCCGAGGGAGAAATCTTGACAGGAAAAAAAGAAATTTCTGAAATTGCTCAATTTTACTTGGACAAAGGGGCAAGTATGGTTGTGATCAAAGATGGGAGCCGAGGCGCCTATGTTCAAACCACAGACGAGCTTGGGAAACATATCAAAGGGTATCCTGTTGAAAAGGTTATTGATACAGTTGGGGCAGGTGACGGTTTTGCAGTTGGAATTATTAGTGGACAATTGGATGATTTAGATGTAAGGACCATTGTAAAACAAGCGAATGCAATAGGAGCGATGCAAGTTCAACATATCAGTGATAATGAGGCTTTACCAGATAGAAATAAATTAGCTCAATTTATGAAAGAGCATGAAAGTAAATAGAGGAGAAAACAAATGGCACAAAAATTTAATTCTAAAAATGATTATATAGTTGGTTTAGAGAAAATTATAGGTGCATTTGAAAACTATTATAACGCCGATCTTCCTGGTCATCTGAAATTCGGTGAGAGTGGTTCTGTTTACAATGAAGGAACGAGACAGGCTGAAGGTTTTCTAAGAACATTGTGGGGCTTAGGCCCACTGTTTACTTCAAAAAGAGACGAGAAATTAGTGAGCTTTGTTAAAGAAGGTATCGTTGCAGGAACAAATCCAGAACACCCGAGCTATTGGGGAGAGCCATCAGATTATGATCAACTTATTGTTGAGATGGCAGCCTTAGCTACTACTTTATTGCTGACTAAAGAATGGTTGTGGGAGGGATTGACTGAAAAGGAAAAAGACAACCTTTACCAATGGTTAAACACTGTAAATCATCGTGTTTTCAGTCAAAATAATTGGTTGTTTTTCAGAGTACTAGTCAATGTTTGGTTTAAAAAAAGTGGACAACTTTGGGATAAGAAAATGGTAGAAGAAGATTTAGAGAAAATTGAATCATTTTATATTGGGAATGGTTGGTATTACGATGGACGGCCTTCTCAAACAGATTACTATATTTCTTTTGCGATCCATTATTACAGTTTGATATATTGCAAATTTATGGCGGATGATGATCCAGAGAGAGTGTTAGTGTTTAAAAATAGAGCAATTGAATTCGCCCAAACATTTAAAACATGGTTTGATGATCGTGGAGAGGCAATTCCTTTTGGACGCAGTTTGACGTATCGTTTTGCTCAGAGTGCATTTTGGTCTGCCTTGGTTTTTGCTGATGTAGAAGCTCTACCATGGGGAGAAATTAAATGGCTGGTGGGAAAGAATATGGAACGTTGGTTTGAGCATCGTATTTTTTCAAGACAAGGTCGTTTGACCATAGGTTATCACTATGAAAATCTTGTGATGGCAGAAGGATACAATGCGCCGGGCTCTCCATATTGGGCTTTAAAAACATTTTTGCTTTTAGCCTCACCAGAAAATCATCCTATTTGGTCAACTGAAATGATTGAACCGATTTATGATAGAGATCGCACATTGATCAAAGAAGCCAATATGTTAATGGTAAGAGGGAAAAATCACTTACAAATGTTCCCTGCTGGTCGAATGGAATCATATCAAGCACACAGTGATGCTAAATATGCCAAACTCGTATATTCAACAGTTTTTGGTTTTAGTGTCAGCAAAAGTGAAAGGCTTTACACACAAGGAGGTTTTGACAATGTCTTAGCTGTTTCAGAAGACGACTCATTTTATCGCACACCATTTAAAGTGACGGAATCATTTGTTTCCGAAAACGAGGCTGTAACTGTGTGGCATCCATACAGAGATGTTACAGTCAAGTCTAGGGTGTACCCGTTAGATTCTTCGTGGCACATACGAATTCACGAGATAGACTCGGGTAGGGAACTTATAGTCAGGGACGGAGGCTTCTCAATTCCATTTGATCGATATCAAGAATTCATACAGACACCCAGTGAAGTTTCTTACAAAAGTGATGTTGGAGTAAGTAGTATTTTTCCGATTCATGGTTATGATAAATGCGAACTAACCATTGTGGAACCAAATACTAATTTGTATTTTGAATTAAGTGCGCATCCCTCAGCGAAAGCTAACTTACAAGTAGGCAAACATTATTTAATAAGTTTAGTAGGAGGCGAACCTAAAATTCATTCTAAATACGAAAATAATTTATCTAGACCTCAAGTAGTAATGGTTGAAGGAGGAATAAATATTATATTTGATGAAAAAAGCAAATTTATAAAATTGTGATCAATTAAATAGAACTGTAGCAAAGATAGACTTATTTGTCTCATGGTTTGCAAAACACCAGATGAGCTTTCTGTAAACTCATCTGGTGTTTTAGGCATATATTACAAATGTTTTCAAATTAATATAGCTATCAGTGTTGCTTATTTTTTGATATCTGTAAGTGGCGCTGTGGAGTCTCTAATTACTAATTCCGTATTTAAGAGAATCCGTCTACTAATAGAAGAAGAATTAATTTGTTCATGTAAAGTTTCAACCCCGATTTCTCCCATTTCTTCTGTAAAAGCTTTGACGGTGGTAAGAGCAGGGGATACGTATTGAGAAATTGAGATGTCATTGATCCCCATGACACTTATATCTTCAGGAACTAGAATGTTATGTTCTTTAAGTGTATTGATAATTGAGATTGCGACAGAATCGTTTAAACCAAGGATAGCGGTTGGGAAGTTTCCCTTCCATTTCCTTAGCGCCTCAAGAGTCAGCTCTTTTCCGATTTGTATATCAATATCATGTTGATCCTGAACAAAAAAATATTCTTCCAGAAAAAGACCTTCATGCTTCATAATATCCAAATAAGTCAATATTGTAGGAGTTTTAAACTTTCGATAGCCATACATATTTTCGCTTTCTTCTCCACCGATAAAAGCGATTTTTGTGTGTCCTAAACTGAATAAATGATTAAGTGCTAATTCAGTAGCATGAGAAAAATCAGTATTGACTGAATTAAAATTTTCCAATGGGAAATTTGTTCCTATCACACATACGTTCGTATGAAGCTCCCGAAACTTTTTCAAAGAGTTTTTATCAAACTTTCCAATCGCTATGATCCCTTCTAACGAATTGACAATATCTTCATTAATCTTAGAAAGTTTGATAATTGAATAACCTAATTCTGCTGCTTTATTTTCAACACCGAAACGGATAGACATATAATAAAGGTCGTCTAATTCCTCATTATCTGATCTCCATTGGATTATCCCAATAGATTTACTGAAAAAATTAGAGAATTGAGATTTTCTTAAAGATAACTCTTCCTGATCTTTCTTTTTCTTTTTAACTTTATATTTTGTATAATTTAAATTTTCCGCAGCTTCAAAAATTTTTCGTCTAGTTTCTTCAGTAACTGACAATGTCTTATCATAGTTTAGTACCCTAGAGACAGTTGCTATAGAAACATTTGCTGCTTTCGCTATATCAGTAATAGTTGCCATAATTTCACCCCTTTCTGATAGCTTTGAATTAATTGTAACATTTTTTACCAAAAAAAACTCAATTAGCAGTAAAACATCAAAAAAGAACACTATAAAAGAGGATTATTTTACTAATCATACTTTAAGGATGTTAATTCTGGAAAAAATTGAGAAATATTACTATCTTGAAAATGTCTTAATTGTAACAACCTTCAAATGATTAAAAAAAAGTTATTTTTTATAAATAATAAGACTCCTTATATTTTACTAAATAATCTGTGAATCGTAAATATAATTTAAGCAAAAGGTAAAAGATTTGCTTCTTAAATAGAGTTTCTGAGCAACAATTTTATTTTCTATGTTGCCTCATCAATCATCGCTTGTTCATTATTCGATCCTTATTTAATTAGGTGTTGTCATCAGAGCGTATCTATTAATAAGATCAGACGAATTTTAGATAAAAACAACAGAGAATATGACAATCATGGTATAGGGAATAAAATTATATTACTTTTCAAATCAAATAAAAGCGCTGTCTGTTGTCCGCTTTATATTGCTGTTTTGACATAAGATTAGCAGCTAAGAAATGAAAAACAAATTAAACTTAGAAAAGGTATTGACAAACTTCTAAAATTTGGTAAAATTTTAGTTAAAGAAAGCGGTTGTATTGGGGTGATTATAGTAAAAAATAAGATGGTGTTCATGATCATTTTATGCTTCTTTGTATTCAGTGGATGTCAATCTAATGAAAAAGAAAATATTGATTTATTCGACGAACAGACCATAACGGGACTGAAAGAAAAGGCTAAAACTTACTCAGACAATGATTATTTAGAAGGTAAAGTACCTAATAATGAGTATATAAGACTGACGGGCAAAATTATTGAAACCGATGGTGAAGAGAGGAAAGTTGTTTTAGGTGATCGTTTTGTTCTTAAAACGACCGGAAACAAATATCATGTTATAAATAATCAAGAGACGGAGTTGTTTGTTGGAGACAACGTTGTCGTTTATGGTGAATACTATGGTTTAATCAAATGCTATGAAGTAGAAATTAATTAAAATTGGAAGGATTTTGGATAAATGAGGACAAATGGGAAACGTAAGGCAAAAGGATACTGGGTTAAGGAAGAAATTGATTTTTCGATTAAAAAGATAACAGAAAATCAGTTGAATTTTTATACAAAAGTTCCGCCCGCCGCAAGCGAAAATCTGATATACATACCAGAAGATAATGTGGACTGGACGTCTAGTTTTTGGTTAGGTATGCTATTTTTGGCTAAAGAACTAACTGAGAGTTCTCAATTTGATGAGATAATACATTCTCAAATGATGTCTTTTAAAAGAAGGCTTGATCAAAGGATCGAATTAGAACATCACGATATCGGTTTTCTTTATAGTCTGTCTGCCGTTGCTGATTATAAAGTCAATAAAAATAAAAAATCTCTAGAAATGGCAATCGAAGCAGCTGATTTATTGGCAGAAAGATATAGCGAGAAAGCTGGAATTATTCAAGCTTGGGGAAACTTAGATGATCCTTCGGAAAGCGGAAGAATGATCATCGATTGTCTGATGAATTTACCATTGCTATATTTTGTTGCTAATCAAACAGGAGAATCCAAATATCGAGACATTGCCTATCGACATGCAAAGCAAACTCAAAAATATATAGTTAGAGATAATGATACGACATTTCATACTTATTTCTTTGATGTTGAGACAGGAGAGCCGCTTCATGGAAAAACAGCACAGGGATACTCGGATGATTCTTGCTGGGCTCGTGGTCAGGCTTGGGGAATTTACGGCTTTGCTCTGAGTTATGTTTATACTGGAGATTATAGCTTCTTGGAAACTTCAAGTCGATTAGCAAATTATTTCATTGAAAAATTACCTAGCGATTTGATATCGTATTGGGATCTTGTATTTGGAGAAGGCAGTAATCAACCGAGAGATACTTCTGCAGCGGCAATAGCTGCATGTGGTTTGCTTGAGTTGGCCTGTCACCTACCTTTGCTAGATCAAAATAAATGTAAATATGAGACCATAGCTTTCCAGATTTTAGAGAATTTATCTAAAAGCTACACTACAATAGAAAATCCAGAGTCTAACGGCTTATTAAAGGAAGGAGTGTATAGTTATCCCATAAATCGAGGTGTCGAAGAATGCTTGATATGGGGGGATTACTACTATTTAGAAGGGTTAACTCGACTCTCCAAAAGCTGGAATAGATATTGGTAAAATATAATTGAAGGAGTGTAAAAAAATGAAGAAATCAATCAAAAGAATGTTAGTTGCCGCATCAGTACTTGGTTTAGTATTAGCGGGATGTTCTGCAGGGGATTCGGGAAAAGACGATAAGAGTTCATCATCTAGCAAAGATGTTGAAGAATCCAAAGAACTATCCGTCTCTGTGTGGGGATATGATGCAAATCCGGAATTTGACGCTATCATCAAAGCATTCGAGGCTGAGAATGCAGATGTAAAGGTGAAAGTAGTTGACATTGCAGCTGAAGATTATGAGAATAAAATCACAACAATGTTATCCGGTGGGGACAAAACAGATGTACTAGCCATGAAAGATGTGGGCAGCTACACTAACTATGCGAATAAAGGGCAGTTAGAAGATTTGACAGATAGTGTTAAATCCGTAGAGGATCCAGAAAGCTATAAAGGAACATTGGATGGGTATAAACTAGAAGATGGCAAGTATTATGCAATGCCGTTCCGTAAAGATATCTATTTCGTTTTTTATAACAAAAAAATGTTTGATGACGCCGGTATCGAGTATCCGGAAAAACTTACTTGGGATGAATATGAGAAGCTAGCAGAAAAATTGACCACTGAAAAAGATGGTAAAAAAGTTTATGGGGCTTACCTGCACTCTTGGAATGGGCTAATTCAAGCAACGGCAGCTGTCCAAACTGGGCACAGTAACTTAGACGGTGAGTACGGTTACTTTAAAGATTACTACGACCGTGCTTTGCGTATGCAAGAAGCTGGTTTTTCAATGGATTATTCAACAATAAAAACTACAAAAACAACTTACTCCTCTGTTTTTGAAACAGAGCAAACAGCCATGATGCCAATTGGAAGCTTCTATATTGGTAAATTAATTAATTCAATCAATAGTGGAGATACAAGTGTTGATTGGGGCATATTCCCGTTACCTCAAAATGATACAAACAAGATTATTACTTACGGTGGGCCAACAGGCTTTGGGGTAAGCAAAAATTCTGAAAACAAAGAATTAGCTAGGAAGTTTGTTGAATTTGCAGCAGGCCCAGGCGGAGCGAAAGCGGTTGCGGGTGTAGGGATGACAACTGCCTATCAATCGGATGACGTGCTGGATGTTTTATATAACCTTGATGGTATGCCTCAAGATGAGACATCTAAAGCAACATTAAAACCTGATGTGAACGATTTTGAACTTCTTCCAAGCAAAAATGCAGCAATTATCAATCAAATTTTGAATGAAGAACATGAATTAATCATGGTAGGGGACCAGACACCAGAAAAAGGTATCGCCAATATTGAAAAACGTGTAAAGCAGGAAATTGAGTAGTTACTTTAAGTAGCACTTACTCATCTATGTAAGTGCTACTTAACTATTTTCAAGGGAGGTAGTAGTAGGTTTACTACAAAAAATATGGCAGAAATTAAAAGAACTCCACCCAATAAATTAAGACGTCGTAATACATTGATTGCATGGTCGTTTATTTTTCCCAATTTTGTTGGTTTTTTTATATTTACTTTGATCCCAGTACTATTTTCATTTATTTTAGCGTTTATGAAATGGGACTCCTTTAATACACCAGAATTTATTGGATTTAAAAACTTTGTTCGGATGATGAATGATGAGACGTTTTGGATATCGTTGAAAAACACTTTTCTGTATACAATAGGAGTAGTCCCGTTAACTTTAATATGTTCATTAGGGTTGGCCATACTGTTGAATAATAAGATCCGAGGGATCGGTTTCTTTAGAACGGCCTTTTTCTTTCCCTATGTAACATCATTGGTGGCAATAGCAGTTGTTTGGAATATGCTTTTTCACCCAACAATGGGCCCTGTTAACCAAGTATTAAAGCTGATTATGTCTAATCCGCCAGGTTGGACGTCGAGTTCTGATTGGGCGTTGTTCGCCGTAGTCATTGTAAGTGTTTGGCGTGGGATGGGCTACTATATGATTCTTTACTTGGCAGGTTTACAAGGTATCCCACGTGAACTATATGAGGCAGCTTCAATGGACGGAGCAAATAAATGGAAGCAATTTATGAATATAACCATCCCTTCACTAAGACCTACAACATTCTTCGTGCTGGTCATGCTGATTATTAACAGCTTCAAAGTATTTGATCTCATTCAAGTGATGACTGATGGAGGACCAGGAAGATCAACCAACGTCCTTGTGTATCAAATATATAATGAAGCATTTGTTAAGTTTAATTTTGGATATGCTTCGGCTATCGCTCTTGTACTGTTTGTAATCGTTTTAGGTATCACTGTACTCCAATTTAAATGGAATCAAAAGCAAGAGAGAGCTTAGAAAGGAGAGAGACAATTGGAAGCAAAAATGTCAAAAAGAAAAGAAAAAATGACAGTGAAGCAAATAATTATCTTCCTGTTTCTAACCATTCTTTCTGTATTGGTCTTGGTACCTTTTATTTGGATGTTGTCATCCTCTGTTAAATTAAATAACCAAGTATTTACAGTCCCTATCCAATGGATACCTAAAGAATATCACTTTGAGAACTACTCGCAAATCTGGAAAACTATACCATTGCTGACTTTTTTTAAAAATACTCTATTTTTAAGTGTCGTCATCACTCTTATTCAGCTGTTTACTAGCAGTTTTGCTGCATATGGTTTTTCTAAATTAAGTTTTAAAGGCAGAGATACATTGTTTTTAGCTTATATTGGAACCATTGCTGTGCCTTGGCAAGTATATATGATTCCCCAGTTTATTATGATGCGCCGCCTTGGATTGACAGATAAGTTATTATCTTTAGTATTGATGCAAGCCTTCAGTGCCTTTGGTGTCTTTTTGCTTAAACAATACTATTCCAGTATTCCAGACGAGCTGAGTGAAAGTGCCAGAATCGACGGACTGAGTGAATGGGGGATTTATCGACGGATTATCTTGCCGCTAACGAAGCCGGCTTTGGCAAGTTTGACGATCATTACATTTGTCAATACATGGAATGATTATATGGGGCCGTTCATCTATTTAACAACGACAGAAAAAAAGACCATCCAACTTGGATTGAAGATGTTCGTGTCACTCTATGATGCAGAATATGCATTGATCATGGCAGCTTCTGTGGTCTCAATCTTACCTGTGGCCATCTTATTTTTATCCATGCAAAAATATTTTGTTGAAGGCATTGCTACTTCAGGAATGAAGGGATAACCGTGTTTAAAAAACAAAGTTACGAAGAAAATGTATATATGAAAATTTTCAATTATCTGTATATTTTTTTAATGTTAAATGTCCTTTTTACTGTGACAAATATACCATTTTTTTTAACCACTTTATTTTTGGCTATTGATGTACGCAATATTTTTCCGTTTCTATTGTCCACTATCCCTTTTGGAGCTGGCATCATAGGGATAGTGGGGACAATAGATTATTTTTATCAAAACGGAAACGTTCAACCGATTAGCCAGTATTTTAAAGTAACCAAACATTTTTGGAAGAAGGGTTTGATTTACTGGGGATGTTGCTTATCTATAAGTGTGATTTTAATTATAGATATACTGTTCTTCGTAAAGACGGATGTTGGCAAGGTAGTAATCCCAGCTTTTATCCTGCTGGCCTTTATAGTGGTAAGCACATGTTTGACCTGTTTTTACTTTCAGGTGCGCAATCCAAAGCACAGTATAGTTGATGTAGCAAAGCTATCCTTTTTCATTGCTTTAAAAAAATGGTATATTTCTATCTTGAATGTCGTGTTGTTTATTGGTTTGTTAAGCTTGATGATTATTAAGCCGCAGTTTGGCTATATCGTAGCCCCCTCTATTTTTGGCTGGTTACTCTATATAAATTGTAAAAATTTGTATAAAGATTCTCAATCTCAAATATAAGCAGGTTATTAGACTGTAAGCTAAGGTTATTGAAAGTTTCGATGGTTAAGTAAGATTAAGGATAATCTAGCCTCCCGCCTGAAGTACCAGACAAAAATTGTGAGTGGATTGGTATCAAATCACTAAATCTTCCATCCAGCTATCTTCCAAAACATTATAAAAGGTGTTTTCGAAAAAACAAGTGGCCGTTCATCAGCTAAGTAAAGGAAGCTTTCATTTTAACTTGTCCCAAATCTTGACATAGGAACAATAACTATGAGAAATCGTATGATTCTTTGGACACAGTTTCTCTCTCCCCATTTGAAGCTTTTGTGGTTGAAGTGGAGTGGTAGTTAGGGACTCAATCATTGTATTTTTCGACTAAAAATATGTTTGAGGAAAATTTATTTTCTTTTAATAAAAAACAACACACAACTATATATAGTGTTTATTCTTATAATTAACGCTATATATAGTTGTTTTTTTGTTTGAGATGTTTTATGATAGTAAAGCAAGGAACAATTTGCTTTTTTAATTAGCATAAATGTTGAAACAAATGAAAGAAGCGGTGATTTGATTTGAATTTTTATGGACTGCAAAAGTTAACATTGCTTGATTATCCTGACAAGGTGGCTGCAACAGTATTTACTGGAGGATGTCCATGGCGCTGTCCTTTTTGTCACAATGCAGATTTGGTTTTTCTGCCGAAGGGAATGAAAACGATTTCCTCGGATGAGGTGCTCCAATATTTAGCGAAACGTTCCAGTATGCTGGACGGGGTATGTATCAGCGGCGGAGAACCTTTGCTCCATAAAGAACTGGAGAATTTTATCCGCCAATGTAAAGAACTTGGCTTATCGGTGAAATTGGACACGTGCGGTTGTTATCCTGAACGGTTAAAATCTTTAGTTGAAAAAAATTTGGTAGATTATGTGGCGATGGATATCAAAAATAGTCCTGACCGATATGGGGAGACGATAGGGTTAGCGAAGGCGCCCCTTGATAAGATCAGAGAAAGTATTGATTTTCTCAAGCAGGGAATTATTTCCTATGAATTTCGTTGTACCATAGTGGCGGAGCTGCATCAGGAAAAAGATATCCGCCAGCTGGGAGAATGGCTTTCAGGAAGTCCTGTCTGCTATCTTCAAAAATTTTTAGACAGTGGAAATACCATTCAACCGGGACTTCATCCATGCAGTGACGAAGAGATGAGAGAGTTTCAAAAAAATTTGCAGCAATATATAACAAAAGTAGAATTACGCGGAGTTGATTAAGTGTTGCCAAATTTTTAAGATAAATGTTTTTAAATAGTTGAAAGGATGGATAAGGATGTACAAAGTGATCAAAAGAGACGGTTCAAAAGTTGCTTTTGATGCGTCTAAAATTAACAATGCCATGAAAAAAGCCTTTGAAGGAACTGGAAAAGTATCAGACCCCAGCGTTTTGAAACTTCTGACACTGCGAGTCTGCAGTGATTTTTGTGATAAGATTCAAGAAGATACCATCACAGTGGAAGAAATCCAAGACAGTGTGGAAAAAGTTCTCAGCGAGTCGGGATTTTTTGACGTTTCTAAAGCCTATATTTTATACCGTAAGCAACGGGAAAAGGTTCGTAATGTCAATGCGACCATGTTGGATTATAAAAAACTGGTGGACAGTTATGTTAATGCATCAGATTGGCGGGTAAAGGAAAATTCTACGGTCACTTATTCAGTGGGCGGGTTGATTTTAAGCAACAGCGGAGCTATTACTGCAAATTATTGGCTTAGTGAAATCTACGATGAAGAAATCGGAAATGCCCACCGTGATGGAGACATCCATATCCATGACTTATCCATGCTGACAGGGTATTGTGCCGGCTGGTCTTTGAAACAATTGATTCAAGAAGGACTTGGCGGAGTAACGGGGAAAATTACGTCAAAACCTCCGAAACATTTAGCATCATTGTGTAATCAAATGGTCAACTTTCTAGGTATTATGCAGAATGAATGGGCGGGAGCGCAAGCTTTTTCTTCCTTTGATACGTATTTGGCTCCTTTTGTCAAAGCAGATAATCTCAGCTATGAACAAGTGAAAAAAAGTACCGAATCTTTTATTTATGGAGTCAATATTCCTAGCCGTTGGGGCAGTCAGTCGCCTTTCACCAACATTACTCTGGATTGGACCGTTCCGGCTGATTTAAAAGATGAGCAAGCCATCGTCGGTGGAAAAGAGATGGAGTTCACTTATGGAGATTGCAAACCTGAAATGGACATGGTCAATAAAGCTTTTCTGGAAATAATGATCGAAGGAGATGCAGACGGACGAGGGTTCCAATATCCCATTCCAACTTACTCTATCACGAAGGAGTTTGATTGGTCAGAGACTGAAAATAACCGATTATTATTTGAGATGACCGCAAAATACGGCACACCCTATTTTTCAAATTATATCAACAGCGATATGGAGCCGAGCGATGTGCGCAGCATGTGCTGTCGTTTGCGTTTGGACTTGCGTGAACTCCGCAGAAAGTCGGGGGGCTTTTTCGGCAGCGGAGAGAGTACCGGCTCCATTGGTGTGGTTACGATCAATTTGCCGCGGATTGCTTATCTTTCTCAAACTGAAGAAGAATTTTACCGCCATTTGGACCGCATGATGGATATTTCAGCCAGATCTTTAAAAATCAAACGGGATGTGGTCAGCAAACTTCTTGATGAAGGTTTGTATCCTTATACAAAACACTATTTGGGAACCTTTGAGAATCATTTTTCAACAATCGGTTTAGTGGGGATGAATGAAGTGGGATTGAATGCGTCATGGTTGAGTGGAGATTTGACCCATGAAAGCACTCAAAAATTTGCGAAAAAAGTTTTGAACCATATGAGAGAACGTTTGGTAACTTACCAGGAAACTTATGGGGATTTGTATAATTTAGAAGCCACTCCAGCCGAATCCACTTCCTATCGTTTGGCGAAACATGATAAAAAGCACTATCCAGAAATCATCACGGCAACGGAAAATGGCAATACGCCTTATTACACGAACAGTTCTCATCTCCCGGTTGGTTATACCGAAGATCTGTTTGAGGCACTTGACGTCCAAGATGATTTGCAGACACTTTATACTTCCGGCACTGTTTTCCATGCCTTCTTGGGTGAAAAATTGCCTAATTGGAAAGCTGCCGAAGTTTTAGTGAAAAAAATTGCTGAAAATTATAAACTGCCCTATTATACGATGTCGCCTACTTATTCTGTCTGTAAAGAGCATGGCTATCTTTCTGGAGAAATTTATTCTTGTCCTGTTTGCGGGGAAGCGACAGAAGTTTACAGCCGAATCACCGGCTACTATCGACCGGTAAAAAATTGGAATGCGGGGAAGTCTCAAGAATTCAAGGAAAGAAAAGAATATTTGTTAGACAGCTCCAATAAGCATAAATTTTCAAGCAATATATTAGTAAAAGAAAAAACAAAAAACAAAGAAAGTGAAAAATCTGGTGAAGATTTACAGGAACAGATATATTCGACAGAGACAGTTTTAACTGCTGCTGACGCAATGTTATTGTTCACCACTAAAGTTTGTCCCAACTGCGTTCAGGCAAAAAATATATTAGCAAAAGAAGGTCTGGATTATAAAGTCGTCGATGCCCATGAGCAGGCGGATTTAGTGGCAGAGTATGACATCATGCAGGCACCCACACTTGTCGTAAAAAATAATGATGGCGTAAGTATCTATGCTGGGGTTCAAAGTATACAGGAATTTATCCGGAATCAGTGACACGGGGAAGCAGACTTTTAAATGATTAAGAGCACCGATATGAGAGAAAACCTCTTGTACCGGTGCTTCTTTTTTAAAATTATTTTCATCAGTCTTTTTTCTCGTAATAGTCTGACTCTATTTCGTTTACTGTCAGTGTTTGTTGTTCTCTTAGAGAGGAAGAATAGAGCGTGTGGCTTTTCTTGGCAAACTTTGTAGCAAGATTCAACTTCTCTGTCGTATAAATCATCGCTGCTGCTAGAAGAACTAAATAGATTGGGAACAGATTGATAGAGATCTGTGTGGCAATCAGTCCGAAAAGCGGTGGCATAAAGGTGGTCCCTACATAGGCGCTTGCCATTTGAATGCCGATGGCTGCTTGCGAATTTTCTACACCGAAGTTGTCAGGAGAAGCATGCATAAGGGCAGGGTAAATTGGAGCGCTGCCTAGCCCAACGATGACCAGCCCGACTAAAGGAAACAATGTGTATGATGTGGGAAAAATAATCATGGATACTCCTAAAAAGATGGTCAGAATACCTATGCGGATGAGTTTCCTGTCACCTAAGCGGTCGGAAATAAAACCTGAAAAAAATCTGCCCGCGGTGATACCTAAAAAGAATAAAGAAGCAAATTTAGCCGCTGTTGTCGACTCAATGTGACGAGTTTGTACAAGATAACTGGTTGCCCATAAACCGGTCGTTTGTTCTAATGCACAGTAGGCAAACAAAGCAATCAAAGCATAAGGCAGTCCCTTTAGTCTCAATGTTTGAGAAAATTTTTGCGGCTTGGGTTGTTTCTTTTTAGTTGTGCCTGTTTGAGATGTCTCCTTGGGCTTCCACAGCGGCAGGCTGATAAACAAGACAGCTGTCAGCATAAATTGAACAATGGCAATAGCTTGATAGCCTTGGTGCCAGTTATTGTTTCGAACCAAAAAATAACTCATGACATAAGGACTGATGGAAGCACCGACGCCCCAAAAGCAGTGGAGCCAGTTCATATGGCGGGACGCATAATTTAACGCGATATAGTTGTTGAGACCGGCGTCGACAGCACCGGCTCCTAAACCGTAAGGAACCGCCCAAAGGCAGATAGCAAGAAAAGAGCGGGAAATTGAAAAGCCCCAAAGTGCCACGGCAGTTGTCAGCACGCTGAGACAGGTGAGCCATCCTGTCCCCATTTTACTTGTTAACCTGTCGGAAAACAGACTGGAGATGATTGTGCTTCCGGCGATAGTCATAGTCACAATGCCAGCGTAAGACATGGGCACATCTAGTTCAACGTTCATAATCGGCCAGGCAGCCCCCAGAAGGGAATCAGGCAGCCCCAGACTGATAAAAGCAAGATAGATAACACCGAGTAATAGAGAAAACATGAAAACCTCCAGAGAAATGATAAACATTATCTTTATATTTTGTGTTATTTCTGAAAAAATGTTATTTTTTTACAAACTAACTTTGATTATAGACATCCTATTCATGTTTGTAAACATGTCTTAGTAAAAGTCCCAAAGTGTCTCCATAATTGCTGTAGTAAAACTTTTTTGAGGGAATCTTTCTATAAATTTTTGATGTAGCAACTTTATTCTAACCGAAAGGACTTTTTTATTCGCCTGAATTTTTACCTACACAAAAATTTTACGCTGCCAAGGGTCAGTGTATGATAAGATGAAAATAAAAGTTAACTAAAGGGTGTTAGAATATGACGATATTTGCAAAACTTTTGGCGCTTGAAAATTTAACGGGCAATGAGAAACACTTGGCAGACTATATTTTATCTGAGCCTGAAAAAATAGTTCGCAGCCGCCCCAAAGATATAGCCGAGGCAGCATTTGTTTCACTAGCAACACTGTATCGTTTGATTAATAAGTTAGGTTTGAGCGGTGTGGCGGAGTTGAAAATCGAACTGTTATCAGGCCTTAAAGTCCAAAATGGAAGTGAAGCCATTGATTATGATTATCCCATCATAGAATCGGACAACTCGTTTCAAATCATGGGAAATTTAAGTCAAATATACGGCAACACAGTGGACGAAACGATGAATGTTGCCGATCCGGAAGAACTGGTGATTATTGGGAAAAAAATGTTGAAAGCTGAGACCATTGACATTTATGCTTCATCAGCGAATTTATTTTTTGCTGAGAATTTCAAGTTTCAGATGCAAGAAATCGGTGTTCTGGTCAATGTCCCTGAAGAAGCGTATATACAGGAGCTGTCGGCTGCCAACAGTGATGAAAATCATTTGGCAATCGTTGTTTCTTATGGGGGCAGGGGAAAGAACACTGGGGAAGTTGTAAGGATTTTGCAGGACAACAAGACCGAAATCGTTTTGATTACCTCCACCCAATCCAATCCGTTGAGCAGCTATGCGAATCATAAATTGTATTTGGCTTCTGAAGAAAACCATTATGATAAAATGTCGTCATTTTCCACAAGACTCTCTCTTTTGTATGTTTTTGACACCTTGTACGCTGTCTATTTTAATCAACATTATAAAGAAAATCTTGCCTTCAAATTGAAGAATTATCAGAAAATAAATCGGGAGTTGAAATAAACTGAGACGAAAGTTTCAATTCTTGACTGTTTGTCCCGTCTTATTGAGTAAAACTTTTCAAAATCTGTCCTTTGACACTTTACGCCAAAATTAAATGCTATAATCATTTCAGAAAGGGCGGATGTCTGTATGAATATAGAAACTATTGCTTTAGATTTGGACGGAACGTTATTGAATGACGCGAAAGAGATTTCCCAAAAAACAAAAGATATTTTGATTGCTTCGCAGAAAAACGGGATCAGGGTGATTCTTGCTTCGGGCAGACCGGTCACGGGCATGCTCAAATATGCAAAACAGCTGGAGATGGAAAAGTATCATGGTTTGCTGGTATCTTACAACGGTGCTAGGGTAGTGGATTGTCAAACGAATGAAGTGCTGTTTAACCAAACAATGACAGTTGAAGAAGGAAAAGCAGTTTTGCATCACATGAAAGAATTTGATGTAAAAGTGATGATCGATAAAGATGATTATATGTATGTCAATGATGTTTACGATTGCCACATTAATTATAAAGGTGAAAAATTCAATATCATCCAATACGAATCCCGTGGCGGGAACTTCAAGTTGTGTGAGAAAGCAGATCTGGAAGATTTTTTAGACTTTCCGCTCAATAAAATATTGACTGCCGGAGATCCCGAGTATTTGCAAAAAAATTACCAGCAGATGATGGCGCCATTTAAAGATTCCCTGAACTGTATGTTTACAGCGGATTTTTATTTCGAATTTACTGCTAAGGGCATCGACAAAGCTAGATCGCTGGACAAGGTATTCCAGTTGCTGGGAATCGGAGACCATAAAATCATTGCATTTGGAGATGCGCAAAATGATATGTCACTGCTGCAATATGCGGACGTGGGGGTTGCAATGGAAAATGCTACGTCAGAATTAAAAGAAATCGCCGATGAGATCACATTGTCCAATAATGGTGACGGGATTGCCCACGTGCTTGAAAAATTCATTTAAAAAGTAGTAGTATAAGGGTAGTGACATTCAGTTGGCTAAACCTTGTTTTCAGCCTATAGAACTGGCATTGTTTTGCCAAGTCATAGGCTGTTTTTAATTGGGATCAGCCATTCATCTATTAAAAGGTCAGAATTAGTACTGGAAAGAATCAAAATGCTTGACATAAAAGTTGAAAGGAGAGTTTTTAGATGATTATTGAACATATCGGTCTCTGGGTGAGAGACTTGGAGGCAATGAAAAAGTTTTATGAAACATATTTTGGAGCAAGAGCGGGGGAAAAATACCATAATCCAAAAACCAGCTTTACTTCTTATTTTTTATCTTTTGAGACAGGCTGCCGGCTTGAGCTGATGAACAAACCGGGATTGCAAGATTTGCAGCCTGATAGTTTTGGTTTTGCCCATCTTGCCATTAAATTGAAAGATGAAAAAGCCGTTGACGTCCTTGTTCAGACTCTTGTTGCAGATCAATTTGAGTTGCTCAACGGTCCCAGAACCACAGGCGACGGCTACTATGAAGCAGTGATCAAAGACCCGGAAGAAAATTTAATAGAAATAACCTGTTAAGTGGCACTTAAGCTTAAAAATGACAGAGATAAAAATATTTATTATTTACTGCCTGCGGATTTTTTCAGACAGGATTTTTCAGTATAAAAATAGGTTGTCATCATAAGAAAACCAGCATTGACACTAAGGAATTTGCTAGTGAACATCATCCAAACATCTTGCATTTTCGGTGATAGTTTGATAACATTTATAGAGTAATAATTAAATAAAATACTAGGTTGGGCATTTGCTTCAAGGAATCAGTTCTTCAAGGGCGTGGAGAACAATTGGTTTGGGGCAGGTGTCCTTTTTTGTCGAAAAGTGAGGGAAAAACATGGAGTTAACAGCTATTGAAAGGGTTAAAAGAGCCGAAGAGGAAGCCCGGTTATACGAAGAATCTGTTAAAAAAGAAATACAAGACCAGTTTCAGTCAATGCAACAAGAGCTGGAGCAGTTAAAGTCGGAAAATTTACAGCAAATTCGGACAACGACAGAAGAACGACAAAAAGAAGCAGATCAAGACATAACCGATAACAGTCAAAGGCTTCATCAGGAAGAAGAGGCACAGTTTCACATGTTTGAAAAATTATTTGAGACCAACAAAGAAACCGTTCTTTCCTACTTGATTGAAAGGGTGAAACAAGATTATGGCAGTTGATAAGATGAAAAAATTGACCATCGTGGCCGATAATGAAAAAGAAGAAGCGATATTTCAAATACTTCAAGGCCTTCAAGCTGTCGAGATTCAAAAAGTCTCTGAAGAGGTGTTGACCAAGCTTGGAGGAGAAGAAACTTTTCAACCAGAAACACTGTCGAAATTGAATGTAAAAAATTATGAAAATATTTTAGGGAAAATTCAGGAATCTTTATTGATTATTGAAAGATATGCTGCTTCCAGCAATCAGAAAAATCATGTCAGACGTTCTGTTTATACTTTGGCAGATTTGGAAAAGCAGTATGATCCGTCAAAAATCGAAGATTATGTGGAAACGATTCTGTCATTAAAAGAAAAATTAGACATGATTGCTGATGAGAGGGAGCGTTTGTCAGCAGAAGAAAATTTGCTGGCACGCTGGAAAAACCTGACTGTCTTGCCCAAAGATTACGAGGACATGGCATATACGGAATTAATCCTAGGTTCGTTGAATCTGACGAATCAGGCTGATTTTTTAAGTGAAATTAGAAAATTAGAAAAAGTTTATTGTGAAGAAATATATATCAGTCCCCATCATGGGTATTATGCACTATTGGTGCTGAAAAATGAAAAAAATCTAGTTCAGCAGATTATTTCCAAATCAGGCTTTCAGCGCTACTTCTATCCCTATGACGTACTGCCGGAACAAGCCTATCAGCAAACGAAGGAAAAGGTCAAGCAGCTGATTGCCGAAGAAAAAACGGTCAAAAAAGATATCGGTGCGTGCTATGAATGGAAGAAGTCCCTTTATTTGGCTGAAGAGGTTGTCAGAGCGAAGATTCAGCGGGAAGTGACTAAAACAGGATTGGCCCGTTCCCAAGACTTTTTTGTCCTGCAAGGGTGGATACCTGAAAGCGAAGAAGAAGATTTGTCAGAAGAATTGAACCGTAGATTTGCAGATCAAGACGTTTATCTCTTGTTTGAAGAACCGACGGCACAAGAAATAAAGAAGGTCGTACCCACAAAATTAAAAAACCATCCTGTCATCGAACCGTTTGAGATGCTGACGGAAATGTACAGTTTGCCAAGATATGATGAAATTGATCCCACACCAATCATGATGCCCTTCTATCTGACATTTTTCGGGATGATGGCGGCAGATATCGGATACGGATTACTGATGTTTTTAGCAACGTTCCTTGTCAGAAAGTTTGTAGTATTGCCAAAGGAAAGAGACCGGTTCGTGAAATTATTCCAGATTCTATCCCTTCCGATTATGGCGTGGGGATTTATCTACGGCTCATTTTTTGGTGTTGAAATTTTCCAGTACATCAATGTAGGCAACTTGCCTTTACCGCTGCTGTCCACAACCACAGATGTGAACCAAATTTTGATTTTATCAGTGGTGTTTGGTTTTATCCAAATCATGACGGGATTGCTGGTCAACGGCATCCAGCTGATCAAACGTAAACAATATTTGTCCAGCGTCAGCGAAAGTTTTGCCTGGCAAGGGTTGCTGGTGGGAATCATCGTGCTGGTCTCAGGGATGCTTTTCTTGGACAATCAGGCTTTCGTGATTATCGGGTCAGTTGTTGCGATTTTGTCGGCAGTTTCCATCATTGTGGTCCCTGTCATTCAATCCAAATCGAAGTTGAAAGGTTTGGCAAAGGGGATGTACGGGCTATATGGCATCACCGGTTATATCGGAGATTTAGTCAGTTACACCCGGTTGATGGCCTTGGGAATTTCCGGCGGCAGTATCGCTGCAGCCTTTAACATGATTGTCGGGTTTATGCCTCCTGCAGCAAAATTTTCCATCGGGATTGTTTTGCTGGTCGTCTTACACGGGCTGAATATTTTCCTGTCCTTGTTAAGTGCCTATGTTCATGGAGCGAGACTACAATATGTGGAGTTTTTCGGCAAGTTTTATACTGGCGGAGGACGGGCGTTCAACCCATTGAAAACAGAAGAAAAATATATCAATATTGAAAAGAAAAAATAATTTGATTAAGACAATTTGTAAAACGGAGAGGAATTATTAAAATGATGAATTTTTTAACAAATGAGAACGGCGGTTATTTATTTGCCATCTTAGGTATGGCGATAGCAACAATTTTTTCAGGAATCGGATCAGCCAAAGGAGTGGGCTACGCAGGGGAATCTGCTGCGGCATTGACAACGGAACAGCCTGAAAAATTCGGACAAGCATTGATTTTGCAGCTGCTTCCGGGGACTCAGGGATTGTACGGTTTCGTAATCGCTTTTGTCATCATGACAAACCTAGGCAGCGGAACAATGACTGTGGTGCAAGGGTTGGGTTATCTTGTTGCTTCTTTACCGATTGCTTTTACCGGTTTGTTTTCCGGGATTTTCCAAGGCCGGGTATCGGCTGCCGGTATTCAAATTTTGGCCAAAAAGCCTGAACATGCAACGAAAGGTGTTATCTTTTCAGCCATGGTCGAAACTTATGCGATTTTAGGACTGGTTATCTCCTTTTTCCTTGTCTCTAATGTGAAATAGAGGTTATGTCAGTAAAAACCGAAAACCATTGGAGGGATGAAAATGGAAGCAATAGAACGGATGATTCAACAAATCGAAAAAGAAAGCCGTTCGAAGATGGAGGCGTACCGGCAGGAACGTCTGTCAGAGATGAAAAATGACATCGAACGGGAAAAGAAAAAAGAGGAAAAAAACAAAGCCGAACAAATTCAAAAAAACTTAAATAAAATCAATCGTGACACAAAGCTGATGCTGGAACGTCAGCGTATTCAGATGCGTCAAAGAGTATTGACAAAAAAACAGGATTTGCTGGATGAATTGTTTGAGGCTCTGACTGACCGGATGAATCAGTGGAAGCACGCAGAATTTCAGGAATTCATGGAGGGAATTCTACCTAAAGTACCTGTCTCTGGCGAGGCGGAGATTATTTTAGGAGAGTATTCAAAAGGATTGATTACTTCAGAGTGGCTGGAACAGTTCCGCTCTCTTGAGCGAGTCTACCATTTGTCTGAAGAGCAGGTGAGTGAACAAGGGGGCTTCGTCGTCAGACAGGGAAAGATCGAATACAATTTCTTGTTCTCTTCTCTAGTCGAAGAATTAAAGGAAAAAGAAGGATTTTATGTGTCGCAGCAATTATTTCAGCAAGGAGATTAGGCGATGAAAGAGACAGCTTATAACCAGATCAATCCGCTAATCCGCTTGAAAGAAACGGAATTGTTGACGACTGATCAATTTGAACAGATGATTCAGGCGGACAGTTTGGAAGAAGTGATAGACCTGTTGAAAAATTCTGCCTACGAGCCCTATGCCACCATAGACTTGCTGAAAAATTTTGATAAAGTCTACGCGAAAGAACAACGGAAACTGTTTAGTTGGCTGTATCAAATTGTGCCGGAAGTCAAAATCGTCCATGTATATTCCTCCCGCTTTACTTTTCATAATTTAAAAATTTTGACAAAAGCTGAAGTGGCGGGAAGTAATTTGGATCATTTGTTATTGCCTGATGGTTTGTATGATGCTTCCAGTCTAAAAAGTGCGATTCGCACGAAAAAGTCCAACGAACTGCCGCCGACGATTTTGAAGGCGGTGCAGGAAGTGGCGGAGTACCTTCAGGAGTCGAAGATTTTACAAGGAATCGATATTATCTATGATCGACTTTATCTGACCTATCAACGGGAGTTGGCTAACGATATCGGTGATCAAAATTTGCTGGAAGAAGTCATTTCTTTTATCGACTTTAACAATTTTGACACTCTGGCAAGGGGCATCATGCGTAAAAATACACCGACATTTTTATCGACAGTTCTTTCTAGTTCGGGGAGCATTCCCAAAGAAGAGTTGCTGGCTTATGCCGATGGCTCATTGAGAGAATTTACCGCGTACTTGTTGGGGACGAAATATGGCGAGGTCCTTTCTGCTTTAGTGTCACCGGAGCAAAAAGTCATTGACGTAGCTGGAATGGACCGTTTGAAAGATGATTATCTGACTGGTTTTTATTCCAAATCGGATACCACTGCTTTTGGCCCACTGCCCTTATTGGCTTATATGAATGACAAACAGATTGAATGGAAAAATTTGCGTTTGATTTTAGTTGGAAAGCACAATAAGTTTTCCGAAAATCAAATCCGTGAGAGGATGAGGATTGTATGAGTCGAAAAGTTGGTGTCATTGGCGATAAATATTCTGTGATGATATTCAAACTGTTTGATTTTCAAGTCTATTATGCAGAGTCAGCCAGTCAAATCAGACAAACACTCAAAAAAATGGCAGAGAAAGATTACGGTGTTATATTCATCACTGAGGAAGCAGCAGCTTCTGTAAGGGAGACAATCGAACAGTATAAGAGCCAGCTGACACCAGCCATTATTTTGATTCCCAGTCAGCACGGCAGTCAAGGGATAGGCGTGGAAGAGATAAAAGAAAATGTTGAGCGGGCCATCGGTCAAAATATTTTATAATAATGTCAAAATGATAAAGACAGCAAGTCCCAGAGGCAAGGAGGAAAATTTGTGCAGCAAGGAACAATTACAAAAGTATCAGGTCCGCTTGTAATGGCAAAAAATATGTCAGATGCAAGTATTCAAAATATGTGTTACGTGGGTGATGCGGGAATCATCGGGGAAATTATCGAGATGCGGGGAGACGTTGCATCTATCCAAGTATATGAGGAATCCACCGGAATCGGACCAGGCGAACCGGTCGTTACGACTGGACTGCCTTTGTCGGTAGATTTAGCTCCGGGATTGGTGGAGCAAATGTTTGACGGCATACAGCGGCCTTTAGATACTTTTGCTATCCAAAGCAATAGTAATTTTCTGACTCGGGGAGTTAACATTCCCGCGTTAGATGAAGATAAAAAATGGTTATTTGTCCCTGAAGCTAGTGTCGGCGACCAAGTCGAAGCAGGGGACGTCATCGGCTCTGTTCAGGAAACTAAAAGTATCATTCACCGTATCATGGTGCCCGTGGGGGTATCTGGTAAAGTCAAAAGGGTTGAATCAGGAGAATTTACGATCGAAGAAGTCGTCTATGTTTTAGAAACAGCGACAGGAGACCGGGAATTTACCATGAAACAAAAATGGCCGGTGCGTAAACGACGACCGGTCGCCCAAAAACTTAATCCCAAAGTGCCGATGATTACTGGTCAACGGGTAATCGATACATTTTTCCCGATCGTAAAAGGGGGGGCTGCAGCAGTTCCCGGACCTTTCGGCGCTGGCAAAACAGTGGTGCAGCATCAAATCGCCAAATGGTCGGATGTCGATTTAGTCGTGTATGTAGGATGCGGCGAACGGGGCAATGAGATGACCGATGTACTAAATGAGTTTCCGCAACTGATTGATCCCCAAACAGGGGAGTCGTTGATGGAACGTACCGTTTTGATTGCCAACACATCAAATATGCCGGTGGCGGCACGAGAAGCTTCGATTTATACAGGCATCACTATCGCCGAATATTTTCGTGATATGGGTTATTCTGTGGCTATCATGGCAGACTCTACCTCGCGCTGGGCAGAAGCTCTGCGTGAAATGAGCGGTCGTTTGGAAGAAATGCCGGGAGACGAAGGCTATCCTGCCTATTTGGGCAGTCGGCTGGCTGAATATTACGAACGTGCCGGTCAAGTGATTACGTTAGGACAGGAAGAACGCCAAGGCAGCATCACTGCAATCAGTGCGGTGTCTCCGTCTGGTGGAGATGTTTCGGAGCCAGTGACTCAGAACACACTGCGAGTCGTCAATGTATTTTGGGGATTGGATGCCCCACTTGCCCAGCAACGGCATTTTCCTTCGATTAACTGGTTAAACAGTTATTCGTTGTATGCCACTCAAACTGGGGAATATTTAGACAATCTTTTGCAAACTAACTGGTCTGAAATGGTCGTTGAAGGAATGAAACTTTTACAGGAAGAGGCAGAGTTATCGGAAATCGTCAGACTGGTGGGGATTGACTCCTTGTCAGATGAAGACCGTTTAGTATTAGAAGTGGCTAAATCGATTCGGGAAGATTATTTGCAGCAAAATGCTTTTGATGAAGTGGATACTTTTACTTCTATTGAGAAGCAGTATAAGATGCTGAATCTTATTTTGACGTTCTATCGTGAAGCCCGCTATGCCCTTTCTTTAAATGCCTATTTGAGCGAAATTATGGAAGGAACAGTTGCCATCCGTGATCAAATCGCCCGCAGCAAATATTTGCCGGAAGAAGAAATCAGTAAAATAGACGAAGTGACTAACAGTGTGAAGAACAGGATGAAAGAGATCGTTGCTGAAGGAGGGATGAGCCACGATGATTAAAGAATATCGGACAATCAGTGAAGTGGTCGGCCCGCTGATGATTGTGGACCAAGTAACAGGAGTTAAATATGAGGAACTAATCGAGGTGCGCTTGCAAAATGGAGAAACCAGACGAGGGCAAGTACTGGAAATCGATGGCGATCGCGCCATGGTACAAGTTTTTGAGGGTACCAGCGATATCAATCTGCGAGACTCTCAGGTGAGATTTTTAGGGAGGCCTTTGGAGCTTGGTGTTTCAGAAGATATGCTTGGGCGTGTCTTTGATGGTATGGGTCGTATTATCGATAAAGGAGCCCAGCTTTTGCCGGAGAAAAAAGTGAACATCAATGGGGAAGTTATCAATCCTGCCGTTAGAGACTATCCTGATGAGTTTATCCAGACAGGAATTTCTACTATTGATCATTTGAACACTCTCGTACGAGGTCAAAAGCTGCCCGTTTTTTCCGGTTCAGGCTTGCCCCACAAAGAATTTGCTGCTCAAATTGCCAGACAGGCGGCTGTTTTGAATTCAGATGATGAATTTGCTGTCGTCTTCGCGGCTATTGGTATCACTTTTGAAGAAGCGGATTTCTTTGTAGAGAATTTTAGAGAAACAGGTGCTTTGGACCGCTCAGTTGTGTTTATGAATTTAGCGGATGACCCTGCTATCGAAAGAATCGCCACGCCGAGAATGGCTTTGACTGCCGCAGAATATTTGGCTTATGAAAAAGGCATGCACGTATTGGTGATTATGACAGACATGACTAATTATTGTGAAGCTTTGCGTGAAATTTCCGCTGCCAGAAGGGAAGTACCGGGCCGCCGGGGGTATCCCGGTTATCTCTACACAGATTTGGCTAACTTATATGAACGTGCAGGAAGAATTCGCGGTTTGCAAGGATCAGTCACACAGATTCCGATATTGACAATGCCTGAAGATGATAAAACTCATCCAATCCCAGACTTGACAGGGTACATCACTGAAGGACAAATTATTTTGTCCCGCGAGCTTTATAAGAGAGGGATTCAACCCCCTGTGGACGTATTGCCTTCTTTATCCCGTTTGAAAGATAAAGGAACAGGCAAAGGGAAAACCCGTGAAGACCATGCGGCAACGATGAATCAGTTGTTTTCTGCTTATGCTCAAGGTAAACAAGCCAAAGAATTGGCAGTGGTACTGGGAGAAGCTGCCTTATCAGAAGTTGATAAAATTTACAGCCGGTTTGCTGAAAGATTTGAACAAGAGTATATCAATCAAGGGTTTCAAATAAATCGTTCGATTGAGGAAACATTGGATTTAGGCTGGGAATTGCTCAGCATGCTGCCTAGGACGGAATTAAAGCGAATCAAAGATGATATGCTGGATGATTATTTAAACAAAAAGGCGTGATGCAAAATGGCGATACATGTTAATCCAACGAGAATGGAGCTCTCCCGTTTAAAAAAACAGCTGGTGACCGCTGTTAGAGGACATAAATTACTAAAAGATAAACAAGATGAGCTGGTGCGTCAATTTATTTTACTGATACGCAAGAATGCCGTATTGCGAGAGGAAATGGAGAAAAAATTGACCGCAGCGTTTTCTTCCTTTGCCCTGGCCAGCGCCACGCTGAATGAATCTTATATCGAAGAGCTGATGGCAATCTCCACTGGAGAAATGTCCGTGGAAGTCATTGAGAAAAATATCATGAGTGTGAAAGTTCCTATCATGAATTTTGATTATGAGGAAGACTTGATTGCTCCGCCGTTCAGGTATGGATACCTGAACTCCAATGTGGAGTTGGATGAGTCTTTTGAAGAATTGACGAAAATCTTGCCCTTGATGCTGGAATTGGCAGAAGTCGAAAAAACTTGTCAGCTGATGGCAACAGAAATCGAAAAAACCAGAAGACGGGTTAATGCTTTGGAGTATATGACCATTCCAGAGCTAGAGGAAACGATTATCACCATCAGAAATAAACTGGAAGAAACAGAACGAAGCAACATTACACGATTAATCAAAGTGAAAAAAATGAAACAATAAGCTATTTATTGATTGAAGCAGTACAAATTAGTGAAAACTAAGACCAACGGAAAAGAGTCCCTGTATTTTTGGGGGAGTCTTCTCCGTAGTTTTTTACCAAAATAATGGGAAAAGCGATTTTAAAAATGAGCAGAAAATATTTAATTGGATTGCGTCCCAGCTAGTTGTTTGTTATAGTGATGTGGTTAATAAAAAATTGAAGTTATTAGATATATTGTGGAGGAATCAATGATTTTACAAAAGAAAAAACACTCGTTTAGATTATCGAGTGCACAATTTATCACAGGAAGTTTTCTGATGATAATTTTGATCGGGGCGTTTTTACTGTCGCTGCCAATCGCTTCCGTGAAAGGTCCAACCAATTTTTTGGATGCTCTTTTTGTAGCCACCTCTGCAACGTGTGTGACAGGACTGACCACAGTTAACACGGCGGCACATTGGACATTATTTGGGCGGACGGTCATCATGATACTGATCGAAATAGGCGGGATGAGCTTTCTGCTGATTTCCCTGATGATTTTGTTTTCCAGTAAGAGAAAAGCAAGTTTTTCAACTAGGATGTTGATAAAAGATTACATGAACTTAGGAGAGTTCAGCGGGGTTTTTAAAATTGCAAAGTATACCATGAAAATCTCACTGTCAATTCAGTTGATAGGAACCGCTCTCTTGTCCTTTTATTTTGTGCCTAAACACGGATTTGTGAAAGGGATTGGGCACAGTGTTTTTCATGCAGTATCAGCTTTTTGTAATGCCGGTTTCGACTTGTTCGGAGACAGTTTGGAAAGTGCCACGAAAGAGCCTTTTTTACTCGTAGTACTGAGCCTATTGATTCTTGCTGGCGGATTGGGTTTTGTCGTGTGGAAAGAGTTGCTGGAGTTTGCCAAACGTAAAAAATTGTCAATGCATTCTTCTTTGACTTTGCGTGCATCCATGATTATTTTAGGTGTCAGTTTTGTTTTGTTCTTTCTTTTTGAGCAAGGCTTCTCCATTCATGAGCAAGGCTTGTCTCTGACAGAAAAAATCAGCAACATCTTGTTTCTGACGGTAACACCGCGGACAGCAGGTTTTAATAATATTTCTTACACCAACGTTTCCACGGCTTCTCTGCTCTTGACTGCTTTTTTGATGTTTATCGGAGGAAATTCCGGCTCTACAGCGGGGGGATTGAAAGTATCCACATTTTCCGTACTGTTTTTGAATATCAGAAATATTCTGCTGGGAAAAGAGCATACTTCATACAGGGAAAGAACGATTAAAAAGAATACGATTTTGTCCAGTTACGCCCTTTTCTTTTTGGCTTTGACTTTGATTGCAGTGTCAACCATCATTCTTGCGGTAACAGAAACGATTCCCGAAAATTTCGGTATTGAGTATATTGTTTTTGAAGTTTTTTCCGCTTTTGGTACAGTAGGAGTGACCATGGGGTTGACCCCTAACTTAACGGTTGCAGGCAAGGTGGTCATCATGCTGTTGATGTTCATCGGTAGAATTGGTATCTACACCTTTATTTTTTCTCTGATTAAAAAACGTCAAAGCACTCATGACTACTTTAAATATCCTGAAGGGTTTTTGATGGTGGGGTAAAATAGTTTTGAACTGTCTAGAAATCAAACAAGCCAGACATCTGAAAGTGGGTGTCTGGCTTTTTGATGGGATGATTTTTATTGAAAGACACATTTAAAAAAGAGACTCTCTATGAGTCTCAAAAAATTAATTGATAGTGAAATCGCTTTGGGCCTTAGCACCAGTGTACCAGTCAAATTCAATTTCAAACGAATGTTTTTCTCCCTTTATTTCATAGGAGTATTCTACTTTCAAGTGATCTGATGGGGAAATAACTGTTTCTTTGCTTCCTTCCGTCATCGTAAAGGAACCATCCTCTTTTAGTTTCTTGGCAATGGTTTCCAGGGTCGTGGCAAATTCAAGTAAACTTTGGCGATCTTCACGATCAATCAAGACTTTTGTTACAGGTTTATTATTCATTGTCATCGCTCCCTTATAGTTGTTACTTAAATTATACCTTATTTTCGACAAATTTTTAAGTTTTATCGTTATAATTAGCTAGCCAAATAAGTATTCCGTATAAGATATAATGGGAGAGTATCGAATTTTCGGTAAGATTTTTATTTTCAGAAAAGAATTGAGTATGATAGTCCTTGATAGAGAAATGGTCATTGATTTTGATACTGGTATTTGTTATACTCAATTGGTGACCGCATCTATTCAGAATGTTGGATGGGTCTTGGGAAAAATATTTTAGGGTTCCTTAGCTCAGTTGGGAGAGCACTACCTCGACAAGGTAGGGGTCGCTGGTTCGAGACCAGTAGGGACCATCAAGTTTTTATTAGAAGTAGCATAAACGTTGGTATGACAGCAATCGTATAACGTTTTGCTGCTTCTTTTTTTGTTTATACTCTTTGTTAAGTTGGATTGATGCAAATTTAATCATAGGCAATAAATGGAGTAGTAAAAGAATCAAGAATAGTGGAATGGGTGAATTAGAAAGTATTATTGTAGATTGGAGACAAAAATTTTCAGAGATAGACACGAATCTAGGGGATTTGAAGGAAAGTATGATTTATTTTTAAAATAAATTGAAAGAAGTGAGTCGTTCAGACCGTATCTATTCTCAAGAGAATATTAAACGTAGGTTAGATGCTGAACGAGAGTTGAGTGAAGTAAAAAAACTTTATAATAGTCTATTGATTGAACGAGAATCATTGGTTAAAAATAATTCCAGAGTTTTGAAAAAAAGAATAGAACAGGAAACGTTGCAAAATATTTTCACTGAATATTATAAGAATAATGCTGCTGATACTTTAAAAGAGATTGAACAGCTGTTGGAAAAAATAAAAGAATTGGCAGCGAATTATAATCAAGGTTTTGATAAGTTGGTGGAGGATACTGAAGATTTAGCGAAACCACTTCAAAGTTATTTAACACAAGATGATTTTTCTGGTTTGAATGTCACTATTCAGTACAAAACTAATTTTTTCAACGTTGAAGTCAGTGAGCTGGTTAAGAAATACTTTTAGCAAGAACTTATGAATAGTCAAGATTATAAAAAGAAGCATCTCATTTGAGGTGCTTTTTTGGTATAATTTTTGTATCAAAATGAGTTTAATTTTAAAAATCATAATGGTATGATTGTATTAAAACATAAAAAGGGTGAAAAAAGTGAGTTTTGATCAGTTTGGAAACTATACTCCAGGAATACATAAAATTGATTTAAACAATTTTCAAAATATTTTTATTAATGGTATTATCGGTTCAACAACTAGGCAGAGAAATTTAAAAGGGCTTTTAGGTTTTTTTGATAGCTCTTATATGCAAAAGTATAGTGGAATTATAACAAAAGTATGGCTAGATGGGAGCTTTTGTACTGACAAAACCAATCCTAATGATATTGATGGAGTGCTTTTTTTAGATCCCCATCCATCAAAGATAAAAATCACGAATGAATTTTTGGAAGAATTTCCTATATGGCATCACGAAGCTCACAGCCGTCACCATTCCGATTTGTATCCTATATATGACGTTGATGCTTTTAATCAGAATATATCGGATTATCTTACAATAATGGCTGAAGATGATGTTAGCAACTTACAACAGCGATTTGACACAGATTTGAAGTATTGGATGGGACAATTCACATTTGATAGGGAGAGGAATCCTAAGGGGATTTTTGAAGTAACGATGAACGGAGGTGCTTTAAGTTGAGTGATGAAAGAAGTAAAACTTTTATGGAGCTTTATTACACATCAGCTCAATATGTGGATGATACAATTAAACATTTTGAGAAAAGAAAAAAAGACTTTAATTTACCTATTATTAAGATGGAAACAGAATTAGTAAGTGGGGCGATAGAATTAAGCTCTTTGTTTTCTATGACAGAAGGATTACAATCAACTTTCACTTCAGCAATAAATAATATTATGGGAAATGGTTCATCAGTTGGAAAAATCCCAAAAAATATTAGGGAAATTTCAAAGCTGGCAATTTCAGAAGTTGAAGCAGGATCTTTTATCATAAAATTATCAACCTTAGATCAATTGAAGAAGGAACCAAATCAACTGTCATTTGTACATTCGGAAGATGAGAAACTAGATGTACTGGAGAAGTTGCTTGATCAGATTAATAGAATTGATGAAAATGGATTCGGTGATTTAAAACAAGAGTTTGGTAATAGAACAGTTCTTAGATCGAGAGATTGGTTCAATTCACTTGCTAAAAATAACGTCAATTTTAATTATAAAAAGAGAAACTCAAATACAAAGTATAATTTTACAAATCAGAAAATCATTTCAATCGTAAATGAATTATCAAATGTTGTTTTGGAGGAAGAGACTCAAAGGATAAAGGTATATGGTAAACTAATATCCTATCAACTAAACAATAATAGAATTAGTCTGGAAACAGAAGATAATGAAGAGATTAGTATCAAGATTCTAGACAATTCCTTATCCGAATATGAGATTGTAGTTAATTCGTTTTATAATTTGCATGTTGATAGAAAACAAATATTAGACAATTTTGAAAGAATAAATTATGAATATTCTTTAGACACTATCATTGGTACAAATCTAATAACTTCTAATTAAGGAATCTAAAAAGTGATGATCTTTCATCTTCTAACCTATATGAACCATTTCAACACTATTTTTTCTGATAATAGCTTTGGATGTTAAAAATTACATTTTATTAAAAGCACTTTGGTAATTGAAAAACTTTTTCATAGATGGAGGTTTCAATGAGTACAGCAAATGAAATTTTGGAAAATACTAGGTTCGTAATGATTGAGTGGAGAAATGAAGCCTTGTTGAAGGCTCCACCAGTAACAATTGAAATACTTAGTCAAGCAAAAACAGATTGGATTGTTTCGTTAACTGAAGAGTTAGTTAACGAATACACCTTAATTACTGATAATGAAATTAGTGATGGAAAACTGATAATATTAAATACCGTTTTAGGTTCTTTAGTAGAAAGTTGGTTAAAATTTTTTTATACAGTTTATCATGAAGATTATCAAAGTGAGGATACGGGAATTACTAGAAGAGTCATCAATCATGATTCCGGCGAAACAAAATTAATTGATCCCAATGATTTGAAACTAGAACAATTAAAGCAATTTTCTGCAAAGATTTGGGAAGGTTCCGAATTTTATACCTTTATTGAAAATGTTCAACATAAGAGAAACATTATCCACTCATTTAATACTCCTAAATTTGAATTAGGAGAGAAAAGCGATTTTCATGAGGCAATTAAGACGTTCTCAATATTAATAAAAGATATAAAAAATCGGCTTCCAGATATAGATTATTAATTTGTAGATTAAAGTTTGATCCCGCCCGCAAGTAAATGAGAATTGACCATCTAACTGATCATCCTTTTGACCATCTCCATTAGAAATTAGTGGACAGGTTGACGGGGTGGTTTTGTTTTAAGTGTTGATATGACAACGATTGATTATCATTGCAAACAAGCTTGTTTTGTTCGCATCTGTGAAATTTTGATATAAGGCTACCTTGCTTTACTCTCTATAAATTCAATTTTCTATCCTTGGAAAAGGAGAATAAAAAATTTATCTTCATAACACCACCACACACACCAACCCTATGTATAGGAAAGGGACAAAAGGAAGGGCTGCGGCTTCTTTTTCGAAAACCATCAGCAGAAGAACATAGATTAGTGCCGAGATTGTTGCGATAAAGAGGATTTGCCACACTGAAATAAAATCAACAAAACAGCTCCAGATACACAGGAGCTTTATATCGCCTTGACCAAAACCGTTAGGCACAATGAAAGCCAATAAACGAAAAGATAAATAGAAAAAAACAGGTGCCCACCAGAAAAATGAGGTGGCAACAGGAGATGACAGCGTAACGCCAAGCATCAAAATAAATTGTCCATATAAAACAGTGGGCGACAATAAAGTGTAATGAATATCAGTGTAGGCAAGGAGAAGATTTCCGTACAATAAGACAACTATAACTGGTGAAAAAACTTCTTTGGATAAAAGTGTCCCTAAAAAGAAAAAGACAAAAATTAACGAACGCAAAAAAGGGAGCGGCTGTATAGGCAGAGTTTCGGAAAATTCCAGACGAATCAATTTTGGCAGTGACATGGGAGTCAATATCAGAAACAGAAGGTTAAGCAATAACAAAGTCATAAGAGTATTTCTCCTTAGAGTGATTTATAATAGAATTCGGTAACAACATACTATCCATTGAAAAATAGTTGGTTTTGAAGGATAATGGGTATATCTTTGTAGAACCATAAATCGAGCAATACTAAACGATTCTCTGTAGTTTAATAAACAAGATTAGGATAGGATGTTAGTGATGACCCTTAAAATAAAAAAGTATGCATTTTTAATCATTTATCCGCTGATTGCTTTTTTTATGCTGACCTCCTGCAAGGAAGCTGTCAAGCCGGAAGAAGCGGGGATTTTGTTCGTTAACCAGTTGATTTTTGAGGAAGATAAAGATTTGTTTACCGCTAATTTTACCGACGGAGAAGCACTATCTAAAGAAATCGGCCAGCAGAAAAAGACACTGGTGAGCAACATTGTCACTGACATTAACCAGTTTGGCGGTGTTATTTCTTCCCAGCAGACAGAGACCATGGTAGAGAAGTGGCTCGAAAAAATGATGACCGCTACTCAGTTTCAATTAAAAAGTGTAAAAGAATTGAATCAACGTCAATTTGAAGTTTTTTTTACGGTGACAGGACTGGATTTCATTCAAGCGTATCAGGTAATGACAGATGAGTTAGTGGGAAAGATGTTGAATAATCCTGAAATTGCTGCAAATAATTATAAACTGGGAGACAGTATGGTGGCTTCTATGACTGATGCAATTGATAATATTCGTCAAAGCAAAGCAGCTGCAACAGTTTCATTAACCGTTGAAAAGAAAGGCTCTCAATGGGAAATCAATCCGACAGAACGGGAAGAAAAAGTGACGCAACTTTTGTTGGCATTTTTATCCGGACATGAGTCAGCAGATAGTCTAGCAGTGGAAATGCAGAAAGCTGTTCAAAAGAGCATGGCTGAGGGACAAACGATGATTCGTGAAGATTACGAAGAACAGAAAGAAGAAACTTCCGGGAGCGTGAGCAAAAATAAAACGGGCACCTCCACTAGTAAAAATGAAAAAACACCTGGGGAAGTGACCATTGAAACAGAGGAAACCTATGACATGACCAATGATTCCTTCGACTGAAAATGATAAGTGAGAAATAAAAAGTTGCAGCACTGCTAAACCCTTGATCAGTGTGCAGCTTTTTTTGTGTCAGGAATTCTGCAGTTATTGTATACTTAGAGCAGAAGTTTGAGAAGGAGTAAAAGAATGAGAGAATTGATTGAGAACAAACTGGCTTTGCTGCCCTCAAGTCCAGGGTGCTATTTGATGAAAGATAAATACCAAACAATCATTTACGTGGGCAAAGCTAAAAATTTAAAAAATCGTGTGCGTTCTTATTTCAGAGGGAGTCATGACACGAAAACGGAACGTCTAGTCAGCGAAATAACCGATTTTGAATATATCGTCACCGAGTCCAATATAGAAGCTCTATTACTAGAAATAAATCTGATAAAAGAAAATGACCCCAAATACAACATCATGTTAAAGGATGATAAAAGTTATCCTTTTATAAAAATCACCAATGAAAAATATCCCCGTCTGTTGATTACGCGGAAAGTTAAAAAGGATAAAGGATTATATTTCGGTCCTTATCCTGACGTGAGAGCGGCAAATGAAACAAAAAAATTATTGGATAAACTCTATCCATTGCGTAAATGTAAAGTGCTGCCTAAGGAAGTCTGTTTATACTACCATTTAGGTCAATGTTTGGCGCCTTGTGTTATGGATGTGGCTCCGAAAATTTATAAAGACATGGTGGAGGAAATCAAGCAGTTTTTAAATGGGGGCTATACCGAAATCCAAAAAGATTTGGAAAAGCAAATGCTGTCTGCAGCAGAAAAAATGGAATTCGAAAAGGCTGCTGAGTTGCGGGATCAGATGAAGGCGATCGAAACCGTCATGGTCAAACAGAAAATGACCTATGCCGATTTTGTTGATCGGGATGTCTTTGGCTATCACGTGGATAAAGGTTGGATGTGTGTCCAGGTTTTCTTTATACGCCAAGGAAAATTGATCGAACGCGATGTCTCGGTGTTCCCTTTTTACAATGAGCCGGAAGAAGATTTTTTGACATTCATAGGTCAATTTTATTTGGAAAATCAGCATTTTATCCCAAAAGAACTTTTTATTCCTGATGACATTGATTTGGCTAGTGTGGAAGCATTGGTCAAAACAAAAGTATTTCAACCAAAAAGAGGGGAAAAGAAAAAGTTGGTGGCTTTGGCGAATAAAAATGCCAAGGTGGCACTGACAGAAAAATTTGACTTGATCGAACGGCGCGAAGAAAGAACCATCGGCGCTGTGGAAGGGTTGGGCAATGCCCTAAATATCCCCGCTCCAATCCGCATCGAGGCTTTCGATAATTCCAATATCATGGGAACAAGTGCTGTTTCGGCAATGGTCGTCTTTATTGACGGGAAACCGGCTAAAAACGAATACCGTAAATATAAAATAAAAACTGTGACCGGTCCAGATGATTATGCTTCCATGAGAGAAGTCATCTATCGGCGCTATGCCCGTGTATTGAAAGAAGAACTGCCCCTGCCTGATTTGGTCATTATTGACGGGGGGAAAGGCCAAGTGGATGCAGCCAGAGAAGTTTTGGAAAATCAGTTGGGACTGGAGCTGCCGATTGCCGGTTTAGCCAAGAACGAAAAACACAAAACCAGTGAGTTATTGTTTGGTCCTGATTTGGAGACGGTGCCCCTCAAAAGAAATTCCCATGAGTTCTTTTTATTGCAGCGGATTCAGGATGAAGTCCATCGTTTTGCGATTGCTTTCCACCGCCAAGTCCGGAGCAAAAGCAGTTTTTCTTCTCGTTTGGATGGTATCGAAGGCTTAGGTCCTAAACGTAAACGGGCTTTGTTAAAACATTTTAAATCCATTAAAAGTATCGAACAGGCGACTTTGGAAGAACTCCAAGTCGCCGGATTACCTAAAAATGTCTCTGAACGTGTGTATGAGCACTTTCACAACGAGGCAGAGAGACCAAAGTCTGATGACAATTAAATTAATAAGTGGTACAATTTTGAAGTCAATAAAATTGTTGGGATAATGAAAGAGATGGGGAAAAATGAATAATGCTATTGTTCAGATAATCTGTGGGATTATTATTTTTGTGAGTATCTTATATTATTTAAAAGTCATGCCTCAGTACCGTCAGACAGATCGCGGAAATCGGGTGCTGTCGGCAGCGAGTCAACTGACTTTCAGCAGTTATATGATCGGCTTTGCTTTGATTTTAATTGTTATCAGTATTCAGGGAATGTCCACGCGGAATTTCATTCAGAGTTGTTTGTTGCACGCAACCATCGTCTCTGTTGTCAATGCTGGGAGCATTATTTTCTACAATGTAAAATTGCCGAAAAACTAAAGATACAAACAATTTTTGATAAGAGATTAAAGGAGGGGGAACATGTTACAGGTAAAGAATCTTAATAAAGCTTTCGGTTCTTTGAAAGCCGTAGATGATGTTTCATTTACGGTACCAAACGGAAAGATTTTAGGATTGATTGGTCAAAATGGTGCAGGGAAATCAACGACATTTCGTCTGATTCTAGACTTTCTAAGCCCGGATTCAGGAGAGATTTTATGGAATGGGGCACCTTTGACTGAAAAAAATTATGACGAGATTGGTTATTTGCCGGAGGAAAGAGGCCTATATCCTAAAATCAGCATTGAAGACCAGCTGATCTTCTTCGCAAAATTAAGAGGGAAAACTAAAAAAGAGATTGCCCCTTTAATTGATCAATGGATGGAAAAATTCCAAGTAAAAGGGAAAAAAAGTGATAAAATTAAATCTTTGTCCAAAGGGAATCAACAAAAGGTACAAGTGATTGCTACGTTGATCCATAGTCCTAAGCTGATTATTTTGGACGAGCCATTCAGCGGGTTAGATCCGGTAAATGCGGAGCTGCTGAAAGACGCCATTCTTACGTTGAAAGAACAGGGATCCTCAGTGATTTTCTCAAGTCATAATATGGAGAACGTTGAAAAAATATGTGATCATTTGATCATGTTAAGAGATGGTGAAGTTGTTTTGGACGGAGCTGTCCACGACATCCGCCGCCAGTTCGAACGCACGAAATTATTAATTGATTCCAAGCTGCCTATGGAAACTATCTCTGAGATAGAGGGAGTGAATCGTGTGGTTCGCCGTGTGGACGGCATTTTGCAAGTTGACTTGGCCAATGAAAAAGTGGGAGAGGAAATTTTCAAAATGGGTGCTGATTTGGGCTATATGCCGATTTTCAGTCAGACTCCGCCTACATTGGAAGAAATTTTCAAGATGAAAGTGGGGGAGAATCATGAATAAATTTTGGGTCGTTGCACTGGAAACATATAAGCGGAACGTCAAAAGCGTTACATTTTTAGTCATGTTGCTGGCCCCGCTGTTATTGATAGGAATCGGTGCGCTTTCCGGGTTCATTGGATCAAAAATGGGAGAAGCAGATGAAATTGCTGTGGTTTCCGACAATGAAATGATTCGCCAAGCTTTTATTGAACAGAGCGACTTGTCTGTGGTTGAAAAATTTGACACTCAATCAAAGGCAGAGCAAGCGTTGAAAGATGATAAAATTGGCGGGTACCTGATGATTGATATTGATGAAGAGACACAAGAGTTAGCTGGAAGCTATATCGGAACGTCGACAATGGGCACGACTGATAAAATGATGACCACTCAAATTTTGTCCGGCATCCAAATGAGTTTTGTCAGTCAAGAGCTGAATCTGTCGGGAGATGATTTGCAAAAATTATTGACACCTGCCACTTTGAGTGAAAAAACAGTCAAGGTCGATGATGGAAAGATTACAGAAGCTAAAGGCAACCAGTTGGCGATGATGGTGGTTTCCATGCTCGTCAGTGTAGCGATGTTTATGATCATCACATTGTATTCACAAATAGTTGCCCAAGAAGTTGCATCGGAAAAAGGAACCAGAATCATGGAAATCATTTTATCCAGTACCAAGGCATCAAAACATTTTTACGGGAAAATGATGGGGATTTTACTGGTGATACTCACCCAGTTAATCGCGTATGTGGTTGCTTTTATTGCAGCTTTCCCATTAGTGAAGGATTTGGATTTAGTAAAAGGATTTTTGGAGGTCGTTCCTCTGCGAGACTTAGCGAAAAGTCTGCTGGGCTACAATATGTTATTCCTTCTTTTAGGAGTCATGATTTATACGATTGCAGCGGCTTTCAGCGGTTCCCTTGTTTCCAAAGCGGAAGATGCCAGCAAAGCTGTTGTACCTGTTTCATATCTTTCAATGGCCGGCTATTTCCTGACAATATTTTTGGGAATGAATTCACCCAACCATGTATTGTTTAAGGTATCTTCATTTATTCCGTTTCTATCTTCTTATACGATGCCTCAGCGAATTGCCAGCGGGGGTGTGAGGGATATGGAAGTCGTCATTTCTTTAGTGATTTTAACCCTTTCAGTGATTTTGCTTCTGAAAGTTTCTGCCACGTTGTATAAATCTACCGCACTGGTTTACAGTGATGATGGCATGTGGAAAACGTTGAAGCGCTCTATCGGAAATAATCAAAAGAAAAAAACTGTTTAATTCCTTATAAAAGCAAAGATCTGTCTTATTTTATTATTAAATAAGAAGAGGTCTTTGTTTTTTACATGCAGAGAAAGCTGTTTCATAGTAGAATAATAGTCAAGGAGGTAATGACTAATGGACACTGCAAAAACAATTCGATTAAACAATGGGGTAGAAATGCCTCGTTTAGGTCTAGGTGTTTGGAAAGCTGAAGAGGGGGGAGAAGTTGAAAATGCGGTAACTTGGGCCCTGGAATTTGGCTATCGTTCCATTGACACAGCGAAAGTCTATGGCAACGAAAAAGGGGTAGGCAAGGCGATACGGGAAAGCGGTATTCCGCGTGAGGAATTATTCGTGACAACAAAAGTTTGGAATGAGGAGCAGGGATACGAATCTACGCTGCAGGCATTCGATAACAGTTTAAAGGATTTGCAGTTGGACTACATCGACTTGTATCTGATTCACTGGCCGGTTGCAGGAAAATACAATGATACTTGGCGGGCGATGGAAGAGATTTATGCCAGCGGAAAAGTGAAAGCCATCGGTGTCAGCAACTTTCATGCGCATCATTTAGAGGATTTGATGTCGCACGGGGAGATAGTACCTTCAGTCAATCAGATAGAACTTCATCCCTATTTGAATCAGAAAGAGTTGAGAGACTACTGCAAAGACAAGGGCATCGTTGTGGAAGCCTGGAGTCCTTTAGGTCAGGGCAAAGTTCTTGAAAATGATGTATTGAAAGGCATTGCAGCAAAACATGGCAAAACAGTTGCACAAATCATTTTGCGTTGGGATTTGCAGCATGATATTGTGACGATTCCCAAGTCAGTCAATAAGAGCCGAATCATTGAAAATGGCAGTATTTTTGATTTTAAACTGTCTGATGAAGATATGACTAAAATCGATTACTTGAATAAAAATGAAAGATTTGGCTCTAACCCGGACAACTTTGATTTTTAGAAATGAAAATAACCTTCCAGAATGCGAAGTTCTTTGGAAGGTTATTTTTTTATTTCCCGAGCACTACTCTTTCTTAAAATATTGTCTAAGCAAACGTATTCCTAGAGAAGTTTTCAAAGTTTTTTGTTATAATAGGAGAGATTGCAAAATTAGAAAGGACGTTGTGTATGTCGCAAATTAATTCTTTACTTAAGGGGATGAACCCTAGGCAGAAAGAAGCCGTAAAGCTAACCAACGGTCCATTATTGATTATGGCAGGTGCAGGGAGCGGAAAAACGCGGGTACTGACTCACCGCATCGCCTATTTAATTGAGGAGAAAGAAGTCAATCCCTGGAATATTTTGGCGATTACCTTTACGAATAAAGCAGCGAAAGAAATGAGAGAGCGTGTCAGCCGACTGGTTAAAGAAAACAGTGAAGCAATCTGGGTATCTACTTTTCATGCTATGTGTGTGCGCATCTTACGCCGGGATGTAGATCTTATTGGCTATAACAGCAACTTTACGATCGTTGACCCTTCCGAACAGCAAACCTTGATGAAACGAATCGTTAAAGAACTAAATCTTGATCCCAAAAAATTTGATCACCGGGCTATTTTATCTCATATCAGTCAGGCTAAAAATGAATTGATGACTGCTGAAACTTACGAAGCCCGTCAAGGGGATTATTTTCAGGAACAAGTAGCAAAATGCTATCTGCGTTATCAAAAAGAGCTGAGACGGAATCAGTCGATGGACTTTGATGATCTAATCATGTTGACAATCCGTTTGTTTCGAGAGCACCCGGAAGTTCTGTCTTATTATCAGAATAAATTTCAATATATCCATGTGGATGAGTATCAGGATACTAATCATGCACAATACACGCTAGTTAATTTGCTGGCGGCACGTTTTAGAAATCTTTGTGTGGTGGGGGATGCAGACCAGAGTATTTATGGCTGGCGTGGTGCGGATATCCAGAACATCATGGATTTTGAAAAAGATTATCCTGACGCTAAGGTCATCTTATTGGAGCAAAATTATCGCTCTACTCAAACGATTTTGGATGCGGCCAACCACGTGATTAACAACAATGACAACCGCAAGAAAAAAGAATTGTGGACGGAGAACCGGGCAGGAGATAAGATTACTTATTTTCGCGGCAGGACAGAACGGGAAGAAGCATTGTTCGTTGTCCAGCAAATCGAGACACTTAAAGACCAAGATCAGCGTTCAAATGGCGGCTTTGCAGTTTTATACCGGACGAATGCACAGTCGCGGGTGCTGGAAGAGATGTTGCTGAAATCAAACATTCCCTACACAATGGTAGGCGGACACAAGTTCTACGATCGAAAAGAGATTAAAGACATTATGGCCTATTTGCGTTTGATTGCCAATCCAGAGGACTCTTTAAGTTTCCAACGGATTGTCAACGAACCTAAACGGGGAATCGGTGCAGCATCAATTGCCAAACTGTACGAGTTTGCTTCACTTTATGATTGGAGTTTGCTGGAAGCAGCTGCCAATGTGGACTTGGCAAACATTACGGGCAAAGCGGCCAAGGAATTGGCTGCATTCGCTCAAATGATACAGGATCTGCAAAAGATGGTTCCATTTTTGACGATCACAGAGTTAGTTGAAGAAACACTGAAACGCAGCGGCTATACAGAAAGTCTGGCTATCCAAAACAATTTGGAGTCAGAGACACGTATCGAAAACTTGCAGGAATTTATGACGGTGACCAAAGAATACGATAAAGAATATGTGGCTGGCGAAGAACTGCCGGAAGAAAATAAGCTGGTGGATTTTTTAAATGACCTTGCATTATTGTCAGACATTGATGAATTTGAAGAAGGACAATCACAAGTCACCTTGATGACCCTTCATGCAGCCAAAGGTTTAGAATTTCCAGTGGTCTTTATCATCGGAATGGAAGAGGGACTTTTTCCCTCTTCCCGCAGTATGTTGGAAGACGATGCAGTGGAAGAAGAGCGACGTTTGGCTTATGTGGGGATTACGCGGGCTGAGGAGAAGCTTTATTTGACCAACAGTCTGTCGCGGAATTTGTACGGACGTTTTCAGGAAAATCCCTCTTCCCGTTTTATTTCAGAAATCAACCAAGATTTATTGGAGATCGAAGGTGCTGCCCGGAAAACTATTTACAGCGGCACCAGTCAAATGACTGGCAAATCTTCGGCGGTCAGACCGAATCATCGGCCTCGTACGGAAGGAAAAGCAGTCACTAAAAAACAACTGACGGGCGGCGAACAGCTTGGCTGGCAGTTGGGAGATAAAGTGCTCCATAAAGTTTGGGGTGAAGGCACCATCATTAAGGTTACCGGTACGCAAAATGATTTGGAGTTAGACGTGGCTTTTCCAGCCAAGGGTATCAAACGTTTGTTGGCTGCATTTGCACCAATTACGAAAAAGTAATCAAACAGAAGGAAGATAAATCTTATGGAAGAATCTCATATCAGGGAAAGAATCACTGAATTAAATAAACAGCTAAAACAATACGCTAAAGAATACTATGAGTTGGATCAGCCCACAGTCACTGATCAGGAATACGATCAACTGTATCATGAACTGGTCCAGCTAGAGACGGCTTATCCTGATTTTATCACTGAGGATTCTATGACTCAGCAGGTTGGCGGGAAGGTGTTGGCAGGATTTGAAAAAGTCCGTCATGAACATGTGATGCTAAGCCTAGGCAATGCTTTCAATAAAGAAGATCTTTATGCATTTGATCAGCGGGTCAAAAAGTTGACTAATCATCAGATTTCCTATATTTGCGAATTAAAAATCGATGGGCTGGCGATTTCTTTAACCTATGAAAATGGCAAGTTCGTGCAAGGAGCAACCCGGGGAGACGGTACTATCGGCGAGAACATTACTGAAAACTTAAAGATGGTCAAATCGATTCCTAAAAAATTATCCCGGCCATACACGATAGAAGTTCGGGGCGAATGTTATATGCCCAAGGAGTCTTTTCTTCAGTTGAATAAATCCAGAGAAGAATCCGGGAAAAACATTTTTGCCAATCCGAGGAATGCAGCAGCCGGAAGTTTACGTCAGCTGGATACTCGGGTAGTAAGCAGCCGAAATTTAAGCAGTTTTATTTATAGTGTCGCGTCTTTTGGCGAATTGACAGCTTCTTCACAATCAGACGTTTTGCTTGAACTAAAGGAGCTGGGATTCAACATCAATCAAGAAGCTCAAGTCTGCCAAAATATGGAAGAAGTTTGGACGTTTATTCAAAACTTTCAGGAATTGCGCACTACGCTGCCTTATGAAATTGACGGAATCGTGATTAAAGTCAATGAATTTGCGGCACAGGAAGAAATTGGGTTCACAGTCAAAGCTCCACGCTGGGCAATCGCTTATAAATTTCCTGCGGAGGAATCTGAAACACAGCTTTTAGAGATTGAATGGACAGTAGGACGGACCGGTGTGGTTACGCCGACAGCAATCATGGTACCTGTGCGCTTGGCGGGAACCACAGTTGCCAGAGCAAGTTTGCACAATGCAGATTTGATCCGGGAAAAAGATATCCGGTTGAACGATTATGTGATGGTTCATAAAGCTGGAGATATTATCCCGGAAGTCACCCGCTCCATTCCGAGCAAACGCAGCGAAGATAGTCAGCCGTATGAAATACCTACACGTTGCCCGGTTTGTGACAGTGAACTGGTCCACTTGGCAGAGGAAGTGGCATTGCGTTGTATCAATCCTATGTGTCCTGCACAGTTGAAAGAGGGCGTGATACATTTTGCTTCGCGGAATGCGATGAATATTGACGGTATGGGTCCAAAAATAATCGAACAGCTTTTTGACCGTGACTTGATTCACGATGTAGCAGACTTGTATCTTTTGACGGAAGAACAGTTGCTGACCATGGATAAAATAAAAGAAAAAGCAGCAGGAAATCTGTTGCGGGGAATTGAACAAAGCAAGGAAAATTCTTTAGAAAAATTGTTGTTCGGTCTAGGTATCCGCCACGTGGGAGCAAAAGTTGCCCAGCTGATAGCGGAAAGATTCGGGACGATGGATAAAATCATGACAGCCTCCGTGGAAGAACTGACTGGGATAGATTCTCTCGGGACAGTAATCGCAGAAAGTCTGGTAACTTACTTTGAAAAAGAAGAAGCCAAACAGCTGATTAAAGAGCTGGCAGATGCTGGAGTCAACATGTCTTATAAAGGTCTGTCAAGTGCTCAAGTTGCTTCGATTGACTCAGAATTTCAAGGAAAGACTGTTGTTTTAACGGGAAGTTTGACGGCTTATAAGCGGAATGAAGCAAAAAAAGTAATCGAATCTCTCGGCGGAAAAGTGACAGGAAGTGTTTCTAAAAAGACAGATATAGTTATCGCAGGTGAAGAGGCAGGGAGCAAATTAGTCAAAGCACAGGAGTTAGGCGTCACCGTTTGGACTGAAGCTCAAATGATCGAGGCCTTTGAAAGAGGTGGACAGGATGAAAAAAACTAAATGGTTTATTTTTCTAGCCGGCACATTGCTGTTGACAGCTTGCGGCAATTTAGAAAACAGCGGCGGGCAGATGACTCCTGAGAAAACGGGTGCTGGCGAAGCCGTAACTACCGGGCAAATCAATAGTGACAGCTATCAAGCACTGATGATCGAAGGGCAGTATAAAACCAGTCCCGCCCGTACGATGGCTGCCAGCCGTATGAACAGCAATTATAATCTAAATAATTATGACAAAGGATTGCTGGAATTATCTAAGGAACAATTTGCTACTGATAAATATTTTTTCCAAGAAGGACAGTTTTTAACAGGGAATCTGTTAAAAGAGTGGCTGGCCAGAGAAGCCACAGGAAACAAGGAAGGGTTGAATCCTTCAGATGGTGGAAAACCCATTGTTTTACAACAAATCATCGAACAAAATTTTATGGATAAAGATTCTCAAAAACTTGCGGGAATCAGTATCGGAATTGCGCTAAACAGTGTGGACTACAGCGGAGACTCCCCAGTGGAAATCAGCGACGATGACATCATCAACTCAGGAAAAAAAATAGTTGAAAAAATTCTTCCCCGCCTGAGAGCTTTGGAAGGTGTGGGAGATGTCCCAATTATTTTCGGTTTATTTAAACAAAGCAGCAGTGACGATGTGGCCGGAGGGAATTATTTTGCCAGTGTCGTCAGCAGCAGCGGGGATAAACTGGCAGACTGGCAAGCTGTGGATGAGGAATATATCATCTTGCCTGTAGACGAGGGAGTAAATAATTCAGCAGCAGAAGATGGCATGAATGTGAAATATAAAGATTTCAAACAAAATGTTCAAGGGTTTTTCCCTAATTTGAGCGGTTTTTCTGGAAAAGCTTACTACCGGAACCAGCAGATGCAGAAAATAACCATTATCATTGAAGCTAAATATTACCATACGTCTGAATTGCAGAGTTTTACCCAGTTCGTGGGGAATAGTGTACGTTCGATTTTTAATGTGGACGGAGCAGTGGAAGTTCAAATCAATCATTTGGGAGTGACATCAGCAGTAGTGCTGAAACCTGCTGGAGAGACTGACGTTATCGCTCAAGTTTTTGACTGATCCTACTACTATATCTTATAGAGTATGATAGAATGAAAAGGTGAACAAAAAAATACTTATTTATTTTATAGAGGATTATTGTAAAAAAGAACGAGCACAATGAACAATCCATTATGGAGGAAGAAAAGTTGTGCTAAATGGAAAGAAGGAGTCTTGCGAAATGCCGATTAATGCTGAAGAAGTCAAAAAAGTTGCTAATCTGTCAAAACTGGCAATTACGGAAGAAGAAATTGGAATGTTTACAAGTCAAATGGTCGACATTGTTCAAATGGTCGAACTTTTGGATGAAGTCGATACGGAAGGTGTGCCGGTAACATTTACCGTGGCCCATGATCATACGGTGCTAAGAGAGGATATTGCTGTCCAAGCTGATCTGACTGAAAAATTATTGGAACAAGTACCGGAAACAGAGGACGGCTATATCAAAGTACCTGCCATTATGGATAACGGGGAGGCTGGCGCGTAATGAATGAACTGCATAAAAAAAGTGTTGACGAACTTCAAGAGTTGTTGACGAAAAAAGAAATCAGTGCTGTAGAATTAATAACAGATACTTTTGACAGGATTGCATCGACTGAAAAAGAAATAGATGCTTTTTTAACATTGAACAAAGAAAATGCTTTGAAAAAAGCTGCTGAAATTGATGAAAAAGAACTGACATCTGAAAAACTGCTGGCAGGTATCCCAATCAGTGTGAAGGATAATATTGTCACTAAAGACTTGAGAACGACAGCAGGCAGTAAAATGCTGGAAAATTTTGTATCTGTTTATGATGCAACAGTGATCAACAAAATATCAGATGCTGGTTTAGTCAATGTGGGGAAAGTCAACATGGATGAATTTGCCATGGGGGGAACCACGGAAAACTCTTACTTTAAATCAACTAAAAACGCTTGGGATCAAACGAAAGTACCGGGCGGCTCTTCCGGGGGTTCCGCAGCTTCAGTGGCATCTGGACAAGTCCCGGCATCAATAGGCTCTGATACTGGCGGAAGTATCCGTCAGCCGGCAGCTTTTAATGGTATTGTCGGCATGAAACCAACTTATGGACGTGTGTCCCGTTATGGCTTGATGGCTTTTGCTTCCAGTTTGGATCAAATTGGGCCGCTTACACGGACGGTGAAAGATAACGCACTAATCCTTAATGCTATCAGCGGTCATGACCCTAAAGACAGCACGAGTGCCAAGCTGGCTGTCCCTGATTTTACAGCGAATTTAAATGGGGATATCAAAGGAATGAAAATCGCCGTTCCTGAAGAGTATTTGAAAGACGGAGTGGCACCGGATATTTGTGAGGCTGTTCAAAAAGCTATCAAAACTTTTGAAGCCTTGGGAGCTACTGTGGAACAGGTTAGCCTGCCTCACACCAAATATGGTGTTGCTGCTTACTATATTATTTCTTCAGCGGAAGCATCGTCCAATCTTCAAAGATTTGACGGGATCCGCTACGGGTATCGCTCAGCAGAAGCTAAAACGCTGGAAGATGTTTATGTGATGTCCCGTTCAGAAGGGTTTGGATCGGAAGTGAAACGCCGAATCATGTTGGGGACATTTTCCTTGAGTGAGGGCTCCTACGATGCTCATTTCAAAAAAGCTAGTCAAGCCCGGACGTTGATTAGAAGAGATTTTGATAAAGTCTTTTCCGAGTATGATTTGATTATCGGACCTACAACGCCGACTGTGGCTTATGGTTTTGGTGAAATCGTTGATGACCCCGTAGCTATGTATATGGCTGATGTTCTAACAGTGCCAAGTAATTTTGCTGGACTTCCTGGCATGTCTATCCCTTGCGGTTTTTCGGAAGGATTGCCGATTGGTTTGCAGCTGCTAGGAAAACATTTTGATGAAGCCACGATGTATCGGGCGGCGTATGCGTTTGAGCAGGCGACTGACTTCCATAAAAAACAACCAGCAATTCTAGGAGGTAGGTAAGATGAATTTTGAAACAGTAATCGGCTTGGAAATCCACGTTGAATTAAAAACCAACTCTAAAATATTTTCCAGTTCCCCGGCACATTTTGGCGCTGCTCCTAATGTGAATACGAACGAAATCGACTTTAGCTACCCTGGTGTGTTGCCTGTGATGAACAAGGGTGCGTTGGAATATGGAATCAAAGCCGCATTGGCTCTGAATTGTGAGATTTCCCAGCATACTCATTTTGACCGGAAAAATTATTTCTATCCGGATAATCCTAAAGCGTACCAGATTTCTCAAAATGACAATCCGATTGGTTCCAATGGATGGGTAGAAATCGAAGTTGAGGGGAAAAAGAAAAAAATCCGCATCGAGCGTGTTCACTTGGAAGAAGATGCCGGGAAAAATATCCACGGAGATGCCGGTCATTCTTATGTGGACTTGAACCGTCAAGGTACACCGCTGATCGAAATCGTGTCCGAACCAGATATTCGTTCAGCCGAAGAAGCTTATGCTTATTTGGATACAGTGCGTTCGATTATTCAATATTCTGGTGTCAGTGATGTCAAAATGGAAGAAGGCTCCATGAGATGTGATGCCAATATCTCCATCCGCCCTTACGGACAAGAAGCCTTTGGGACAAAAACAGAACTTAAAAACTTAAACTCTCTAAACTTTGTAAAAAAGGGCTTGGAGTTTGAAGAAAAACGTCAGAGAAAAGTTTTATATTCTGGCGGAGTTATCCAACAAGAGACGAGAAGATTTGATGATGTCACAGGTGAAACGATTTTAATGAGAGTCAAAGAGGGGGCCAGCGACTACCGCTATTTCCCTGAACCTGACATCCCAACAATCGATATTTCATCTGAGTGGATTGAGGAAATCCGTCAGACCTTGCCGGAGATGCCTGCCATTCGCCGTGAACGTTATGTAAATGATTTGGGCTTGCCTGAGTACGATGCAATGGTGCTGACGCTGACCAGAGAAATGTCTGATTTCTTTGAAGCAACAATTGGGCATCAAATCGACCCTAAACAAGCCTCTAACTGGCTGATGGGGGAAGTGTCTGCTTACCTTAACAGTAATGCTGTGGAATTGCATGATACTAAATTAACGCCGGATAATCTGGCAGGAATGATCTTGTTAATTAAAGACGGCACTATCAGCTCCAAGATGGCTAAAAAAGTCTTCTTAGAACTTATAAAAAATGGCGGAGATGCTAAAAAAGTGGTGGAGGCTAAAGGGTTAGTCCAACTTTCTGATCCCAAACAATTGCTGCCGATCATCACAGAAATATTAGACAACAATCAACGATCTGTAGAAGATTTTAAAAATGGTAAAGATCGTGCCGTGGGCTTTTTAGTTGGACAAACGATGAAAGCAACTAAAGGTCAAGCCAATCCGGGTGTGGTAAATAAATTATTGATGGAAGAGTTAGCAAAGCGCTAATGTATGAGGAAATATCATGAAAGCTAGAGTAATTTATAATCCTACATCTGGGAAAGAACTGCTAAAGAAAAATCTGCCAGATATTCTGACAATATTGGAAAATGCAGGATTTGAAGCAAGTGCTTATGCCACTACTCCTGAGCCTGATTCAGCTGAAAAAGAAGCCCGGCGTGCAGCATTGGCTGGTTTTGATTTGATAGTGGCGGCCGGCGGCGATGGAACGATTAACCAAGTAATCAATGGTATTGCTCCCCTTGAAAACCGTCCAAAGATGGGAATCATCCCGGGAGGAACGACGAATGATTATGCTCGTGCGTTAAAAATCCCTCGTACAGATGTGATTGAAGCAGCTAAAGTCATTGCCAAAAATCAAACATTAAAGATCGATATCGGAAAAGCTGATACACAATACTTTATTAATATTGGGGCAGGAGGGTATTTGACAGAGCTGACCTATGAAGTTCCTTCCCAACTGAAAAGTGTTTTTGGCTATTTGGCCTATTTGGTTAAAGGTGCGGAGATGCTGCCGAGAGTAAAACCAATCAATATGAAATTAAAGTATGATGACGGAGAGTACAACGGCAAAGCGTCCATGTTTTTCTTAGGGCTGACGAATTCAATCGGCGGTTTTGAAACGATTGCTCCTGATGCCCAACTAGACGATGGGAAATTTTCGCTGATTGTGGTAAAAACAGCCAATATTTTGGAGATTTTGGCTTTAATCGTACTTTTGATGAATGGCGGGAAGCATGTCAATGATCCGAATATCTTGTATACTAAGACATCTAAGCTTTATGCCGAGGCGCTGGATGATGATGTGCGTATGATGATCAATCTTGATGGTGAATACGGCGGAGACGCTCCGATGACATTTGAAGCTTTGCCTCAGCATATTGAATTTTTTGTCAATCTTGATGAGATTTCAGAGGATGCCATCGCAGGGGACGAAGCAATACAAGAAGTGTCGGAAGCCTTTGTGAAAGAAGTTGAAGGCTTGACTGGTGAAGATTTAGACGGTGATGGGAAAATCTCTTAACTGAAAAGATTAAAGGAATCAGGGAACTGATTCCTTTTGTTGTGTTTGGATTGGAAAAGAAAGAGAGTGTGACAGATGTATCCAGTGAAAAAAAATGACCGGGTAATCGCAGATATAGTCGATTTGACCCATGAAGGTTTGGGAGTGGCGAAGATTGAAGGCTATCCGGTCTTTGTTGAAAATGCTTTGCCGACAGAAAAAGTTGAGATTCATATTTTAAAAATCCGAAAAAAATTCGGCTTCGGAAAAGTTATTAATTATCTTGAAAAATCAACGGAACGAAATGAAAACTTAAAACAGGAGCTGATCCGTACGGGGATTGCTCCTTTGCAACATATGACCTATGAAGCTCAATTAAAATTCAAGCGGCAACAAGTTGTGAATGTTTTGGAAAAAATTGCGAAGATCACAGATGTCGAAGTTGCTCCCACCCTAGGCATGTCTGAACCATACCGCTATCGAAACAAGGCACAGATTCCAGTCCGCCGGGTCGAAGGGGAACTGGCGACTGGTTTTTATCGGAAAAACAGTCATGATTTAGTGCCTATTGAAGATTTTTATATCCAACATAAAGAAATTGATGAAGCCGTCATTACCGTTAGAAATATTTTACGAAGATTTAAAGTCAAACCTTATAACGAAGAAGAGAACACGGGACTGATCCGTCACATCATCGTTAGAAGAGGGTTTTATACTGGTGAGATGATGATTGTACTGGTGACGCGTGTGGCGAAGATTTTTCAAGTGGAAAAAATCGTGGCAGCCATCACAGAAGAGTTGCCTGAAGTAGCTTCTATTATGCAAAATGTTAACGGAGAAAAGACTAATGTTATTTTAGGTAAAGAAACGAGAAATTTATTTGGGAAAGAATTTATCACCGATCAGCTTCTAGGAAATACCTACCAAATTTCTGCGACATCATTTTTCCAAGTGAACACAGAACAGGCAGAAAAATTATATCAGACGGCGATTGATTTTGCCGATTTAAAGCCCGGCGATACCGTGATTGATGCGTACTGCGGCATCGGAACGATTGGTTTGTCTCTTGCAAATAAGGTCAAGCATGTTTATGGTATGGAGATTGTTCCTCGGGCAGTTAAAGATGCTAAAAAGAATCAGCAGATTAATGGGATTGAAAATGCAACCTTTGAGACAGGGTCAGCAGAAGAAATTTTACCAAAATGGCAGGCAGAAGGCGTAAAAGCAGACGTTTTGATTGTGGACCCTCCTAGAAAAGGATTAACGGAGAGTTTTATCGAAACATCAGCGGAGATGCAGCCAAGAAAAATTGTTTATGTGTCTTGTAATCCTGCCAGTTTTGCCCGAGATGTTAAGCGGTATGCAGATTTTGGCTATCGATTGGTGAAAGTCCAGCCAGTGGATATGTTCCCGCAGACTAGTCACGTTGAGACGGTAGTATTGATGTCAAGGGTTGAGAAGTAAGAGTTTAATAAGATAAGTAAATAAAGGCTTTCCGTGGTTTGAGGTCTGGTTCTAAGCCGGAAGGATAATCACGGTTTTTTGCTTTGAGGGAAGTTATCAAAGATTGATGAAATTAAAAAGTCATCGGCCAATACGGTTATTGAGTTGGTGAGTTGATAAGATGGTTGGCAAAATAATGGTGAGTTGATTAGATTGATGGCAAAGTTTCTTCGTAACATTGAACTGCTTACTATTCTAAATAGTTATCAAGTCGGGATTTTTAATACTTGAAAAAACAATGCCTTTATTGTATAATATAAACACCTGATGGAGGTGTAATTATGCACGGAGGATATAGAGAGGGATCTGGCAGGAAAAATGATAAAGATAAAAAACAACCTGTAACAATATATTTAAATAGTAATGATAGAGAACTTATAGAAAATTTACCGCTGCCCGATTGTAATAGTTTCTCGCAAAAGTGCAGAAGATTACTTGAAATGGGGATAGAAAAATTGGAATCAGAACTTAAAACAGACACAAATGAAGTAACATTTATCGATTTATTCAGTGGTTTGGGCGGAATTCGCATAGGATTTGAACAGGCACTTAAAGAATTAGGGCTAAAAGGTAAATGTGTTTTTTCGAGTGATATCAAACCTGCGGCAATAAAAGCATACGAATTTAACTTCGGTGAGAATCCTGAATGTGATATAACAAAAATTAATCCATCTAACTTGCCAAATTTTGACTTTTTATTAGCAGGCTTTCCTTGTCAAGCTTTTTCGCAAGCGGGTCTAGGGTTAGGTTTTCAAGATACAAGAGGAACACTTTTTTTTGATATTGCTAAAATTTTGTTATCAAAAAAACCCACTGGATTTGTTTTAGAAAATGTTGAGGGACTTGTTAACCATGATAAAGGAAGAACATATAAGATAATACGTACTACTCTAGAAGATATGGGCTATAATATCCAAGCTCAAGTATTAAATGGCAAAGATTTTGGACTCGCACAATCTAGAAATAGAATTTATATTATCGGACTTAAAGGGCAAAAGGTAAAAGAATTGTCTGGATTCAGTAAGAAGACATCGGTATTAAGGGATGTTATAGACGAATCAACACCGCCAATAGATACAAAATTTACCAGAAAGCTATTATCTCACTACAAAATAGATGAGGTATATGGAAAAGCAATAAAAGACAAACGTGGTGGCAATAACAATATTCATAGTTGGGATATTGGTTTAAAAGGCGATGTTTCTAGTGATCAAAAAGAGCTTCTAGAATTGTTATTAAAACAGAGGCGGAATAAGAAATGGGCAGATGAGATTGGAATAAAGTGGATGGACGGGATGCCGTTAACGGCAGACATGATTTTTTCATTCTATCCTCACCCTAAGTTACAATCGTTGCTAGATGACTTAGTTATGAAGGGATACCTCACTTATGAACATCCAAAACAATTAATTAACAACAGACGAGTGCCTGATGCCACATTAGACAAAGGGTATAATATTGTTACGGGCAAGCTATCCTTTGAATTCACTAAAATACTTTGTCCAGATAGTGTTACACCAACAATCGTTGCAACTGATGTTCACAAAATGGCAGTTCCAGTTAATGGTGGAATACGTTCTTTAACGATTAATGAGGGATTAAGATTATTTGGTTTCCCAAGTAATTATAAGCTTAATTTTTTGAAAGAAAGTGAAGCTTTTGATTTGTTAGGAAATACTGTTTGTGTTCCCGTAATAAAGGCAGTATCTGAGAAATTGCTAGAATCATACCTTGAATCTAGCAAAAATATTGAAAAAAAAGAAGTGGCACTCAAATAAGAGTGGCACTTCTTTTTTTAATAAGAAAGTACTCTGTCGAGCCATTCATCTGGACTAAACGGTATAACAGCATTCGGGAAAAGCTCAAAAGTGTTTTTAACAGCGTATATAAATTCAGTTCTGTCAGCAAAACTTCCACTTGCATTACGTGAGAAGTTAAATGGACGCATAGCGTATGGTTGACCACGCTTTACTTGCAGACCAATTGGATAATTTCTTGAAGGAGATGTAATTTGCCATATGTGTTTCAGGTATACTTTTTCAACGACAAATCCTTGTGAGAATCCATCATCCATAGGTCTATATCCTAAGATGAAATAGGAAGCATCTAATTTACCCGGGCTTTCGTAAGTTGTAGCTAAAAAACTTGAGAAGTTTGCTATATCAAAAGCTGGTGAATTGTTATAATTCCACGCTTTAACCTCTACATCATAGCTAACATTTTCAAAATTAGCTACAAAATCTGGAAATGACTGAGTGTTATCACCTGGTTTAATATCAACACCTAAATGTTCAAACCAATTAGGTAACCATTCCTGCAGGCAATTACCTATAACATCATTTCCTGAATACACATGGCTTCTATTTGCAAAATTAATTGTTATAGTTCCGTGTTGCCCTTCGAGCCTATCTTGAGTTATTTGAAATAGTTCTTCAATATTAGTAATCATCGTAAATTCCTCCATACACTTATATTATTCTTTTATCGTCTCCATTATATCTTCAAGTTTACAATCAAGAGCTTCACATATTTTAAGCAGAATATCCGTAGTGATATTCTCGCCTTTACCAAGCTTTGCTATAGATGCAGAGCTTATACCGGTGGCATTCTTCAAATCTTGTTTATTCATATTTTTATCAATTAGCATTTTCCAGAGTTTGTTGTAGCTAATTCTGAGCATATTTCTATCTCCTTTATTGGATTTCCATCCTAATTGCTATATACATCATGTAAAAAACCATAACGACTTTCTTTGTACTTACTTACATATTTGCCATGTGTAAATTCTATTACCTTAGCATCTCTAGCCTCATAATCTAAATCTGGAAGATCCTTTGTGTTTTCTACAACTATCATTTGTCCTTCGGATTGATTGTCAATAAAGTATTGGAATAGGGCGGTTCTCATGCTTGTAGGTGCATTATCATCAACGCCTTGATCAAGACCAAGCAAAGGTGTATCCACCACAAAAATTCCTGGTCTATGTACAGCATCTTCGTGTAAATACTTTCTAAAAGTTAACCCTACAATTGTATTGATAAAAGCCCAGTAACCCTTACCATGACTATCTTCTTTTGCATAGCCATTTATTTCTAAATCAAACGTACCCATGTTGAAATGAGCCGTATTCAAATTTTCATATTTGCAGTCAACTAGAATTGAATATGCTATTTCATCTATACGTGTATTAAAATCGACAGGGAAGTGTTCTTTTGGTTTAAATTTTGGGTTATCCGAATCATCACTTTCTTGCTTTTGTAATTCAACAATCCACTCTTGTGAAACGCTTTGCAATACAGTTGATTCTTGTTGTAATTGTATATATGAGCGATATTGTTGTATTCCTTCTCTTAGTTTATTAGATTGAGGAGTAAGTTCGGTTTCGATTAATTTATCTATCCCCGATCTTTGTCTTTCAAGATGATCGATTTTTTCACGAACTTCATATAATAATGAAACGACATCTTCTTCACTCTCAGACAAGCCCTGTAATTGCGTAATTATGCGATTCAGTTCAGCTCTTGATGCTTTAATGTATGATTTTCTCTCTGCTGGTTGCATATTACCATCACAAAAAGGACATTTTTTATTTTTATCAACAGAGTGTAGATGTACCTCTCCATCTACAATAAATGATAATCTCTTTATATCAGCTGTATATTGGCTTCGTAGCGATTGAAAGTGAGAATAAGTAACTTGGTTTTCTGCTTCTTTTTCCTTTAAGTCTAGTAAAGTACTTAGTAAATCCTTACTTTCTTCTGTAGCAGCAGCAATAGCAGCTTCAGTTTCAGAGAGATTATCAATCAACTTTTGCATTTCATTTTCCACATCTAAATCGCTATAAGCAGATAATGCTTTTTGTAGCTCTTCTCTTTTTTTAGACATCTGAGAAATTCTACCGTTTACAAATTGGCGAACAGCATCTTTTTTTGCTTTGCTGATTTCATCCTTGTCATGTTCCTCCATATTTGGGAATTCATTTCCTGTTAGAAGATATAGAAGGGATGCAAAAAAATAAGGATTTTGAGTAGGCGATGAAGGTAAAAGTACCGATTTTGGATTTTCAATTTCTTGTTCTTTTAACCAAAACAATCCCATAAGAGTTTTCCATGAGAGGCGTTGTCTAGCAAAATCTTGATTTTTTATTATCATTGGCAGTTTTTTAATACCAATCAATTTAAGCCAAAGTTCATTTAAAACAGGATTTTTATTCCCGTTACTCTTATATTTAACGTCATAGTCACCACCATCAATTGAGTTAATTTGGCTGACCACGTTTACTATATTCTTTCCAACTATCCGAGAGAGATGAATAGTGCCTTCTGGGGTATTAATATCTAGGCTGACGCTATCATATCCTGTTTGTTCTTTTTCAAAAGGCTTTTCAATTACACCCATAGCAAACTGGATGCATTTTAATATGCAGGTCTTTCCGGAATCGGAAACTCCACAAATGATATTTAATCCTTTATCAAAAGTTACAATAGCAGGGGACTTCCCTGTGCCGGTTGCTGTGACTTTAGAAATATAAAACGCCATACAGGTTACTCCTTCCTTAACGATTTAGACGCTTCTCTACTAATCAAATTAAGAAGTTCGTTTTCGTTTTTCGAATCCATATAAATAATAGCTTTGTGTGCATACAATCTATATTCATTGGCATAATCAGAAGCTAGGGAACTGCATAAGGCAAGTCCACGTTCTGTAATAGAATATATAAAGCCATCATTTGAATAAGAAACCCTAACCAAGTTTTCTAAAACAAGCTGTTTAATAGCTTGTTGTGATAATGATCTTCTCGCAGAAAATTCAGAAAAACTAAATTCATTATCACCATGAAGATTGCTATTTGATAATCCAAATTCTTTTGAGTAATTTGAAATAAAATCTGCTGTTACCAGCTTATCAATTGTAAACTTATTATTATTAGACAATGATAAGACAAGTAGTAATCTCATTGATATTTCAAATTCAGTATTGAAAACTTTATCATTCATCTTCATCCACCCACCGAACGCAACCATCATTTACCAATAGATGACAGGTTCCTTTCTTTTCTTTTGGGCCTACTAGATTTTGGATATTATCAACAACAGATGTGGTAGAGCAATCGACTACCTTTTTCATAACGGCTAACAGCCTTTTGTATCCATCATCGTAATCATCCCATAAAGTATCTTTAATGTAATCATGTGTTTCAGACTTCCACTTCTTAGAATGTTCTTCGCCTTTATCTATAGATTCTCGAATAAAGCGGTCAATACGCAATGCACTATAATAATTAATTCGTTGATCAGAGAAGTTCCTTTTATATTTTGTAGGTAGCGAGTCTAAATCAGCTTTTGTCAAATCACCAGACTTAATAGCCTCTGCATAAGCCGCAAGCAACTCATGAACATATTTTTCTTCTTCAGGAGCAATATCTTGTGGAGGCTCAATCTCCTTGGGAATAGATATTTCAACAGTACCGATATGTAATTTTCCATCTGATTCGTCATAATAAATAGTTTGTGGAGGTAAAGATGTCAATTTAGAAGTGGAGGTTGAATTATTAGAAACATTGATGCTAGAAGATTCTCTACCCTCATAAATGTCATCTAGGATTTGAAGAAATAAATCAGCACAAGCATATCCAAAAACTTCGTCGGAATTGAAATTAGGAATCACTGTTTTGATTTCTTCCTCTATAGCCATCTGATTATGATCGTTTAATTTACTTATGTAGTTTGCAAATTTATCTGTATCTTTTCGACTAATCACTTTTTGCACGTTTCTCTTACTTAATGGGAGAGTTCCTTTAAAAAAACGATCCAAAGAATCCGGTGCAAGGGAATCGAATGGATTGTATTTATTTTTCGCAGATAGTTCTATTTCTTCAGACGATTGAGGGTCTCTCATAATATTGTCAAAAAGCGACAGAAAAAATTCATATGGTTTATATGACGTGTCACTATGTTTATAAAGTATATTCGCAAATTCACTAAAGCGCATTATCCGGCACCTCCAACTATATTTCCGAATCTTTCCGAACCTCTCCGAGTCCTTCCTTAATGGAGGGGCTTTTTTTTATACAATTTTATTAGTAATTGAGTGGTGTTGAGTATGAAATGTAGGTAAAAAATATCGCTTACATTATATCACAAGAAATTACACATTACCAGAGGAGAAATTCACAAATGTAAATATTTTATCGTTCTAGTTGAATTTATCTTCAAAAAATGAAAGGAGGTGTCGGAATGGCAAAGCGTAATTCAAAGCAAACATCTAAAAGAGTTGCATCAAAAGCAAGCAAAATCCTTAGTGATGGACGCTACAGTAAGAAATCCAAGTCAGTGGCTGGCAGTGCTTTAAGTCAAACTAGACCAAGCAAGAAAAAGTAATTTTCAGAACAAATGATAGGTAGAGACAGATTTGAATAATCAGCCTACCTATCCTCCCTAAGGGAGAAATCTATCCAGAGCGGTTATCGCTCAACAAAATCAATCTCAAAGTCCTAGTGCGCATACGGACGGCGGGATGCATAAGAGTTCAGAACACAGTGATAAAGACTGTGTTTGGAATGAAGATGCACCCACCGTTATTTCGTGTGCCCTTTTTTAGGACAAGCGGAGTCTGTGGACATCTTCACCACAGGCTCTTTTTGTATTCCGCCGCCCAATGCCTAGGCGGAAAGGAATACTTTATGAAGATTAGAGTTTTATATGAAGACAACATCAAAAATGGTCACAAAAACTACACCACAATTGAAATTCCAGATGGAGATTACAGCGTCATGCTGGATATCGACTATGAGCAACGTCTTGCAGAAGCAAAGCCTGAAAAGAAAGCAGAGGTGAAACGCTGCGAGACTCTACAAGAAATGTTCGACCTCATGAACAACAAGGAATATAACCATTGGCGTCGATATCATAGGCATCTTGGTAATCCTAAGACACCTTATCGAAAAGATGATGAAGTTGAAATAGATGTCATGGATACTTTCGCTGATAACTCTCAGGAGATAGAACGCAATCACCAAGATGAGTACGAATCTGTCTGTCAATGGATACGCACTGCTCTTGGTAAAAAGCAAGATTGGGCAGATATGTTTATTGCAGTACGCATTGACGGTATGTCGATTCGAGAATATGCCAGTTCCATCGGTGTAAGTGAAAACAACATTACTCAGAAATTAAAGCGAGCCACAAAGAAATTAGAACAAGAATATAAAAACCGTCAGATTTGACCTTCTCCCAAGGCTACTAGGTAGGAGGTCAAGACCTCCAAAAAAACACAAGGAGGTAATTCGAATGGAATTACAAGTTTACAAAAATGCAGAGTTTGGCTCTGTACGTACTACAACGATTGGCGGGCAACCATATTTTGTTGGCAAGGATGTAGCAAGCATTCTTGGTTATGCAAATACTCGCAAAGCTTTAATTGACCATGTTGATGAAGAGGACAAGGATGACGTAACGATTCGTGACGCCATCGGAAGAAATCAAACGATGACTGCTATCAACGAGTCTGGTCTGTACAGTCTCATCCTCTCAAGCAAGATGCCAAATGCTAAGAAGTTTAAGCGATGGGTGACTAGTGAAGTCCTCCCTGCTATTCGCAAACATGGACTCTATGCTACGGATGATTTAATCGCAAACCCAGACCTTGCCATTGCTGCTTTTACTGCACTGAAAGAGGAGCGTGAAAAGAACAAGGAATTGATGGCAGCTGTTGCGATTAGTCAGCAGCAAGTTGCTGAGATGCAGCCCAAGGCTACCTATTATGATGTGGTTCTTAAATGCAGGGATGCAGTAAACATTTCTGTGATTGCCAAAGATTACGGCTGGAGTGCCATGCGCATGAACGAGTACCTTCATGAAAAAGGCATTCAGTTTAAGCAAGGTGATATCTGGTTGCTTTATCAGAAATATGCTCCAAATGGATATACCAAAACTAACACTCACATTTACGAGGATAGTAAAGGTATCCAACATACGAAAGTGCATACCAAGTGGACTCAAAAAGGCAGACTCTTTATCTATGAACAGCTAAAGGCGGATGGTATTTATCCGCAGATTGAGATGGAGGTGTGATATGGGAACCAATAAATTCAATGCAGAGGGATATCATGACCCAACTCCTCATAAAGCACTTAGCAATATCACCCGTGAGGAAAAGGCAGCAGCAAAAGCTGCCTTTAAGCCTCTTGTCTATATTTGTTCTCCATTTAGTGGCGATATTGAAAACAACAATAAGCGCACACGAGAATTTTGCCGTTTTGCTTTAGATAAGGGCAATATCCCGCTTGCTCCACACCTTCTATTTCCACAGTTCATGGATGACAGCAATGAACAGGAACGTGACCTCGCTATTTTCATGGATATTATCCTGATGGGCAAATGTCAAGAGGTCTGGGTTCTAGGTGATGTGATCTCAAGAGGTATGAGTATTGAAATTGAAAAAGCAAAGAAGCGCAGACAGCCGGTTAGATACTTTAATAAAGATTTTGAGGAGGTAGAGTCTCTATGAAGATAGCATACGGCAACAGCCGAATGGATAAGAAATGGAAAAACACAGACATCAGCTGGGAGGACTTCTGCTCCCGAGTTAAGACCACGCAGCGTACCACTGAAACCGTAGAAGAATATCGAAAAATGAGAAAAGGTGGTCAGGATTCCATTAAAGATGTCGGGGGTTTTGTCGGCGGTCACTTAAAAGATGGTAGACGCAAAAAAGGGAATGTTCTATCACGCGCCATGCTCACCCTTGATATGGATTATGGCACAAGTACTATCTGGGAAGAAATCTCTACCTTCTTCCCTTATCAGTGTTGTATCTATTCTACTCATAAGCATACTCCAGAAAATCCAAGACTAAGGCTGATCATTCCTCTCTTCCGTGATGTGGGAGAGGAAGAGTATGCAGCCGTTAGTCGTATGGTCGCAAAGGAGATAGGTATTGATCTTTTTGATGATACGACCTATGAACCTGAACGATTAATGTATTGGCCGTCTACTTCAAGAAACGGCATTTTTGTGTATGAGGAAAAAGATGGCTCTCTCCTAGATCCTGATGTATTTCTAAACAAATACGATGATTGGCGAGACACCAGTACTTGGCCCGTATCCTCCCGTCAGTCAGAAGTCATTAATCGCTCATTAAAAGAACAAGCCGATCCACTTTCTAAGGAGGGTGTCATCGGTACTTTTTGCCGTAGCTACTCAGTAAGCAGTGCAATCGATATGTTCTTAAAGGATACATACGAGCCTTCAGCAATGACTGGTCGCTATGATTATATCCCGGCTGATTCTAGTGCCGGGGTTATCCTCTATGATGATAAGTTCGCATACTCCCATCATGCAACAGATCCTGCAAGTGGGAGACTTCTTAATGCTTTTGATCTCGTTCGTATTCATAAGTTTGGTCATTTAGATGATCGAGCGACAGAAAGCACACCTCCAAGTAAACTACCATCCTTTATCAACATGTGTGAATTTGCCATCCAAGACGACGCAGTAAAAGCACAGTTTACGAAAGAGCGGATGGAACAGGCAACAATCGATTTTACTGAAGACAACTGGCAGACAGCCCTTGAATTGGATAAGCAAGGAAAGATTAAGGACACCTTGGATAATATTGTTCTCATCATCCGTAACGATTCAGAACTAGAATCCATTGCTTTTAATAAGCACCGTGATGGAATCGATGCAAGAGACGGACTACCTTGGGAACAGATGAAGGGTGGCTGGAATGATTCAGACAATGCAGCTCTTAAAGTTTATCTATCTAATAAATATGGCATCTACTCCCCAACCAAAACAAAGGACGCAATACTAGCAGTCGCAGCAGAGCGATCCTATCATCCTATAAAAGAATACCTGGATCATCTACCAGAGTGGGATGGAACCGATCGCGTTGAGACCTTACTGATTGATTATTTTAATGCAACAGATAATTCCTATACCAGAGCCGTTACTAGAAAAATGATGGTGGCAGCAGTCGCTAGAATTGTTCATCCTGGTACGAAATTCGACAGCGTTTTAATTCTAAATGGACCACAAGGAATCGGTAAGTCTACCTTCTTTGCAAAGCTTGCAGGCGATTGGTTTTCCGATAGTTTAACCCTCACCGATATGAAAGACAAAGCAGGACCTGAAAAACTTCAGGGGTACTGGATTTTAGAACTGGGCGAACTAGCCGGCATGCGAAAAACCGATGTGGAGGTTGTGAAATCCTTTATTTCAAGATCAGATGATAAATACCGTGCCAGTTATGGGGTGAATGTTGAAAGCCACCCACGTCAATGTATCATTGTCGGTTCTACCAATGCAGAAAGTGGATTCTTGCGAGATATCACGGGTAACCGAAGATTCTGGCCAGTGCGTATTAGTGGTGATGGTAAAAGAAAAGCATGGCAGATGTCCGTATACGATGTAGAGCAGATTTGGGCAGAAACTTTGGTGCTTTATGCCAAAGGTGAAAAGCTCTATTTAGAGGGCAGTGATGTAGAGTTGGCAACGAATGAGCAGGCAGATGCCATGGAGAGTGATGAGCGAGAAGGGCTTGTTCGCACTTACCTCGATACGCTTTTACCCGATGATTGGAATGACCTGTCCTTATACGAGCGAAGAAACTACCTAAACGGTAGTGAATTTGGTGGGGAATCCCGTGTTGGCACGGTAGAACGTACGCTTGTTTGTAATATGGAAATTTGGTGTGAATGCTTTGGAAGGGATGCCTCCGCCATGAAACCTGCGGACTCCTATGCCATTGCAGGCATTATGAAAAAGATTAATGGGTGGAACAAGTACCAAGGGAACAAGAATGGAACAAGTAATTTTCCCATTTACGGTAGACAACGTTGTTACGAGAAAATTGAATAAGGTCGTTCCTTGTTCTTTAGTTGTTCCTTATGCTTGTTCTCTTAAAAACCCAGTCATTACCGATGTTTTGGCGTTACTGGAATGAGTGGAACAAGAGTTTTACTACTTAGTAATAAATTAATAAATAGTAGTAGTAAAGCATCGTGAGCGTATGTATGCGCGCGTATAGGAAAAAACGTTAAAAGTTGTGCTTGTTGTTCCTGATGAATTGTTGGAGGTCATTTATGCAAGAAAAATATATAGAACAAAAACTGGTAGCAGCAGTAAAAAGCATGGGAGGTATGGCACCGAAATTTGTGAGTCCTGGAATAGATGGCATGCCCGATCGCATTGTATTACTTCCCATGGGGAGAATCGCCTTTGTCGAATGTAAGGCAACAGGAAAAAAGATGCGACCTTTACAGAATAAAAGAAAGAAGCAATTAGAGGCATTAGGCTTTTTGGTTTATTGCCTGGATGATGTTAAACAGATTGGAGGGATACTCAGTGAAATACAAGCCACATGAATACCAAAGCTATGCCACTGAATTCATTTTATCCCATCCCATATCGGCAGTATTTCTTGAAATGGGTTTAGGTAAAAGTGTGATTACCTTATCTGCCATCTTTGATTTGTGTTTAGATAGCTTTCTAGTATGTAAAGTGTTAGTGATTGCGCCTTTAAGAGTAGCAAGGGATACATGGCCTGCCGAAATCAATAAGTGGGATCACTTAAAAGGACTCTCTTATTCGGTGGTAGTGGGAACAGAAAAAGAAAGAATCGATGCCCTCAAGAAACAATCAACGCTATACATTATCAACCGCGAGAACGTGGATTGGTTGGTTCATAAAAGTGGTATTCCTTTTCATTTTGATATGGTAGTCATTGATGAGTTATCATCATTTAAATCCTATGGAGCAAAGCGGTTTAAGAGTCTCCTCAAAGTTAGACCCTCAGTAAAAAGAATAGTCGGTCTTACCGGTACTCCCTCCAGTAATGGATTGATGGATTTATGGGCAGAGTTTCGAATTCTTGATTTGGGTCAAAGGCTAGGACGCTACGTCAGCCATTACCGAAATACCTACTTTACACCAGATAAGAGAAATGCCCAGATTGTATTTTCTTATAAACCACTGCCCGGTGCTGAAGAGGAAATCTACAAACAAATATCAGACATCACCATTTCTATGAAATCTACCGATTATCTCACCATGCCTGAATATGTCAGTAATGAAGTGCTTGTCACTTTAAGTGAAAAAGAATGGAAAGTCTATTCAGATTTTAAGGAAGACATGGTGGCTAACTTAGGTGATGAAGAAATTGATGCGGTTAATGCGGCAGTCCTTTCTGGAAAACTGCTACAGATGGCAAATGGTGCAGTATACGATAGCGGGAATAAGGCCCATGTAATTCATGACAAAAAGCTAGATGCCTTGGAAGATTTAATTGAAGGAGCAAATGGGAAACCAGTCCTTGTTGCTTATTGGTATAAGCATGATTTAGAACGAATTAAAGATCGATTTCCAGTCAGACAAATTCAGTCATCAAAGGATATTGAGGATTGGAATGATGGCAAGATACCCATTGCTGTTATTCATCCAGCCAGTGCCGGTCATGGTCTTAATCTTCAAAGCGGCGGTTCAACGCTGATCTGGTTTGGTCTGACCTGGTCACTAGAGCTGTATCAGCAAACCAATGCAAGACTTTATAGACAGGGTCAAAAGAATACAGTTATTGTCCACCACATCATCACCAAAAACACCATTGATGAAGACGTACTACTTGCACTCACAAAAAAGGAGAAAACTCAAGATGCCTTGATTGATGCGGTGAAGGCGAATTTAGAGGTGATGCGATGACAGAACCTTATCAAAATTTAGCCAATGCCATTATTTTGATGGCTGTTAAGGATTATAGAGATGCCTTAAAGAAATTAAAGAAACGTCCGCGTTATGGACCGGCACAAGATATGAAAAACGAGGTGGAGAGGTTCTTCCACTCTGATTGGTATAGAGAACTTACCTCTGTTGATGGGAATGTCCTAATCAAAAAGCTACAAGCGGAGGTGAGCGAGCAATGAAAGCAAAAGAATATTTACACCAAGCCTACAGGCTAGACAAACGAATCCAATCAAACATTGAGGAAATGGAAAGGCTAAGGGAGCTATCGACGAGTGTTTCCTCCCCTAGCTGGGGTGAAAGAATACAAAACCAGCGGCATACCGATGCTTTGTTTGTCAGATACCTGGAACGCATTGAAGAACTACAAATCAAGATTAATGATGAGGTAGATCATCTTGTAGCACTGAAAGCAGAGATTCGAGATGTGATTAATAAAGTAACGGATATCGATGAACGTATGGTGTTACGTTACCGTTATGTTCATAACTTTACTTGGGAACAAATCGGTGATGAGCTGAACGCTGACAGGACTACTGTTTATAGGTGGCATAACGCAGCACTTAGGCATGTGGTTCTTCCTGAAAATCCAATTCAGATATAACTTGCACATTTTGCAACACTTTGCAACAAGATACCACTATGGCATCCATGTTACATTATAATCAGCAAGATAGAATACTTACCAAGCCTTGTGGGATGCGCCCTGCAGGGCTTTTTCTATGCCCAGAAAGCGAGGTGATGAGGTGCCAAGAAAACCAAAACGACCATGCAGTACACCAGGCTGTCCCAACTTAACCGATGGCCAGTACTGTGAAGACCATCGAGTAGAAGAGCGTAGGCGCTATGACAAATACCAACGGTCAAAGGATGTTAATAAGAAATACGGCAGAGCCTGGAAAAGAATCCGAGACCGGTATGCACAGGAACATCCCCTGTGTGAGATGTGTAAAGAGGACGGAAGACTAACTCCCACCGATGAAGTGCATCACGTCCTCCCTGTTTCTCAAGGAGGTACACACGATAGAAGTAATTTGATGTCCTTGTGTAAATCCTGTCACAACAAGATTCATTTAGAAATCGGTGATCGACAGATTCGCAACTGAGCCAAGGGGGAGGTCAAATCTCTAGACCTCTTATGGCGGACAACGGCCTGGGGCTTCGCGTGTAAAAATCAGAAATCAAAGGGGGTATTAAAGACTTTTAGGAAAGTGGGGTGAAAACATGGCGAAAGATGGTACAGCAAGAGGTGGTCAGCGCGTTGGTGCTGGAAGGAAATCAAAGGCTCTAACCGATAAAATTGCTGATGGCAGATTAAATGGTGCCATGGTACTGCCAGAACCAACGGATATAGAAGGTGCAGATGTGCCAGCTGTAAAAGATTATTTAAAGGCTACTCAGAAAAATGGCAAAGACCTCTGTGCAGAAGATATATATATCGAAACTTACAAGTGGCTGAAAGATCGTAGCTGCGAAATGTTAGTAAACAACCAGTTAATCGAGCAGTATGCCATGAGTGTTTCTCGTTGGATTCAGTGCGAAGAGTGCATTTCAGAGTATGGCTTTCTTGCCAAGCATCCAACCACTTCCGCTGCCATCGCATCACCTTATGTTGCGATGAGTCGTGAATACATGAAACAGGTCAACCAGTGTTGGTATCAGATTTACCAGATTGTGAAGGAAAACTGCTCTGTGGAGTTCGGTGGAAGAAGTCCACAAGATGATTTGATGGAGCGGTTATTATCTGCTCGGAAAGGAAAATAAAATGAAAAAATATAAAACGTGCGAAAGTGTCTGTAAAGGTCATCCCGATAAATTATGTGATCTTATTTCAGATAGCATTTTAGATGCGTGTTTAAGAAAAGATAAATCTTCTCGTGTTGCTTGCGAGGTGATGGCAACTAAAGGTCACATCATTGTTGCCGGTGAGATTACCTGCTCAAAGAGAATTGACATTAGAGGTGTTGTCCGCCGTGTTCTTACGGATGTGGGCTACAATCCTAGAAAGTTTTTAGTCTTTGTCTATGTCCATCAACAAAGCAAAGATATCGCAGGTGGTGTAGATAGGGCCTTGGAATCTCGTGAGGGTGATACGTCATGGTATTCCATGTTAGGAGCGGGTGACCAAGGCACCGTTTATGGCTATGCCACCGATGAAACCAGTGAAAAATTACCTCTCCCCTTAGTCTTATCCCACGCCATTTGCGAAAAGCTAGATAAGGTGATGAAGAATGGTGTCATTAAAGATATTGGCCCAGATGGTAAGGCTCAAGTGACCGTTGAATATGAAGGTGACAAACCAAAACGAATTAAGACCATCGTTGCCTCCGTTCAACACAGTGCAGATAAAGATTTAGATGTTTTAAGAAATGAAGTCATTGCTCAGGTGCTGTGGCCTGTCTTTGAAAAATATCCATTTGACGATGAAACTGAGATCCTTATTAATCCAAGTGGACGATTTGTTGAAGGAGGACCAGCAGCAGATACAGGGCTTACGGGAAGAAAAATCATGGTTGATACCTATGGTGGACTCGCCGCTCATGGTGGCGGTGCGTTTTCAGGCAAAGACCCGACAAAAGTGGACCGCAGTGGTGCTTATATGGCTAGGGCGATTGCAAAGAATATTGTTCGATGTGGCTTTGCTAAGCGATGTCAGGTTGCGATTTCCTATGCTATTGGAAAAGCAGATCCGGTTGCTCTTGAGATTGATACCTTTGGAACAGGCACGGTGGAAGAAAGTATCCTTTGTCGTGCAGTGCTAGATGTATTCAATCTAAGACCTGCAGCCATTATCGAAAAGCTAAAGCTGACGGATGTTATTTATGCAGATACAGCTACTTACGGCCATTTCAGATATGGATTAAGCTCGTGGGAATTTTTAGATTGCTATACAGAACTAAGGGAGGCGGTAAACAAATATGTTGATTGAAAAGAAGAACACAAAAGACCTCATCCCTGCAACATACAATCCTCGTAAAGATTTGAAACCAGGAGATGCAGAATACGATAAATTAAAACGATCCATTGAACAATTTGGTTATGTAGAGCCGGTTATCTGGAATAAGGTGACCAGCCATGTTGTTGGTGGGCATCAAAGACTAAAAGTTCTCATTGATATGGGCATCACAGAAGTTGAATGTGTCATCATTGAAATGGACGAAGAAAAAGAAAAAGCACTCAACATCGCGCTCAATAAAATCAGCGGTGATTGGGACAAGGATAAATTGGCCCTTTTAATTTCAGATTTACAAGGTGTAGATTTTGATGTTTCCCTAACTGGATTTGACCCTAAAGAACTAGATGACTTATTTAAAGACACGCTGAAAGAGGGGATCCACGATGATGACTTTGATGTGGAGACAGAACTAAAAAAGCCTGCCATCAGCAAGCTTGGTGACATCTGGACGCTTGGCAGACACAGGCTTATCTGTGGTGACTCCACAAAGGAAGAAACCTATGATGTGCTGATGAATAAAAAGAAGGCAAACTTGTGTGTAACAGACCCTCCCTACAATGTGAATTATGAAGGTGCTGCAGGGAAAATCAAAAATGACCATATGGGAAATGATGCCTTTTATCAATTCCTTTTAGACGCCTTTATCAATATCGAAGAAGTGCTGGCAGACGATGCCTCCATCTATGTATTTCATGCCGACACCGAAGGGTTTAATTTTAGAAAAGCTTTCTCGGATGCCGGTTTTTATTTGTCTGGCTGTTGTATCTGGAAAAAGGACTCACTTGTACTGGGGCGTTCTCCTTATCAATGGCAGCACGAACCTGTGCTGTTTGGCTGGAAAAAGAAAGGCAAGCATCAGTGGTATACGGGCAGGAAAGAAACCACCATCTGGGAATTTGATAAGCCAAAGAGAAATGGTGATCATCCTACGATGAAACCCATCCCTCTTCTCGCCTATCCAATTTTGAACTCCTCTATGAGTAACACCATTGTGCTAGATCCTTTTGGTGGCAGTGGTAGTACCTTAATTGCTTGTGAACAATCAGAGCGCATTTGCTACACGGCAGAATTAGATGAAAAGTTTTGCGATGTCATTATCAAACGCTACATTGAACAGGTCGGAACTTCTACTGATGTCAGCGTCCAAAGGGATGGGCTGAGCTACAACTATGATGAACTGGAGGTTGCTGATGGTTAATCTAACCCTTGGCAGTCTTTTTGATGGTTCAGGTGGTTTTCCTTTAGGCGGTTTAATTTCCGGTATTACCCCAGTATGGGCATCGGAGATTGAACCGTTTCCTATTAGGGTCACAACGAAAAGGCTGCCTTTTATAAAACATTACGGCGATATTTCTTACATGGATGGCAGTAAGATAGAACCGGTAGATATTATTACTTTTGGCTCACCTTGTCAGGATTTATCCATAGCAGGTAAGCGTGATGGCTTGGATGGTAAACGTTCAAGTCTTTTTTATGAGGCCATCCGAATTGTAAAAGAAATGAGGTGTGCTACAGATGGCAAAAAACCAAGATATATTGTCTGGGAAAACGTCCCTGGAGCCTTCTCATCAAACAAAGGAGAAGATTTCAGATGTGTCCTTGAAGGCATCTGCCACATCAAGGATGAAACCTTATCAGTTCCTAAGATTGATAAGTGGAAACAGGCAGGAACTATTGTGGGAGACCATTTTTCCCTTGCCTGGCGAGTGCTTGACGCTCAATACTGGGGAGTTCCCCAACGAAGAAAACGAATCTTCCTTGTCGCAGATTTTGCAGGTGGGGGTGCCGGAGAAATACTATTTAAGTCAGAAGGCTTGTCTGGGTATTCTAAGGAGAGCATCCGCTCGTGGCAAGGTGCTACCAGCTATATTGCAGACAGCACTGGAGAGGCAGGCACAATCTGCTTAAATGACCAGGGCGGCAATCGTATGGATGTGACAGAGGATATTACTTGTACCCTACGTGCTAAGTCAAATCATCCACCTTGTGTTATGGACTCGGCTGTTTTTGATAATCACGGAAAGGATACACGTTTTACTGGACCGATAGATGTTGCTCCTACGATTTCAGCGACCTATGGAACAGGAGGCAACAACCAACCATTTGTTGTGGAGAATTCTAAGACTTATGATGTGCGATTTACCTCGGAAGGAACTGTAAATGCCCGTTCCAATGTTTACGAAAGTGATACGGCAAGAACGATTGATACGTCAGGTAATGCACCGGACAGCAATCAAGGTGGTATTGCAGTGGTGGAATCGTATGGTTTACAAGGTTCTATGATAGGACGGGCAGATAAGAATGGACCTCAAGGTGATGGTGTGAATGAAGAGCTTAGCTTTACTTTAAATACCGTAGATAAACACGCTGTGGTCTATGCAATTGATAGAGAGTCATTTAACTGCGGTCAAAACTATGCTAGAAACCTAGGAATTACTGAAGACGGAATTAATTCAACACTGAAGGCACAAGGGCCAAGCGCTGTTGCAACACCCACCTATTCATCCAGTAAGGCATCGTTTTTTACAGATGCTAAAGAGGAACTGGCCAATACACTGGTTGCTACCGACTATAAGGATCCGCCACTTATCAATGATAATGACGGGATAGACTACACGGTGAGAAGATTAACGCCAACAGAGTGTGCAAGACTGCAAGGTTTTCCAGATTGGTGGTGCAGCGATTTAGGCATAGAGACCCCAACGACGGATGACCTTCGGATTTGGTATGACATCTTCGAAACATTTCGTAAAGCAACGGGAGCTTACACCAAACCTAAGACACTAAAGCAAATCAAGAAGTGGCTTAGAAACCCTCATTCAGATTCTGCAGAATATAAGATGTGGGGTAATGGAGTAGCCCTGCCCAATGTATGTTTTGTCCTATCGGGCATTGTTTGGTTTACACAATTAGAGGTGAAATATTAAGTCTCATTTCTACACCTAAAAAGCGAGAAATAGCTTGCTATAGTAGTGGTTTAGAGTGATATATGTACATACCAAAACAAAGGAGGTTTTGTACATGGTCATTAAATATAACGTAACAGGAGCAGACCGAAAAAGGCTAGTTACAACACTGAGCAAAATTACAGGTGTGAAAGCAAAGTATCTAGGAATGCCTAGCATGGCTTATGAGGTGGGGGATTTTATCATCGATAAGAATGGAAACCTTGAACTCAGCGACAAGGCAAATCGCACGGAAATCGAGCGTGTGGCTAGGCATTTAGCCAGCGAGGGTTTTATTGCTGAGGAAGAGATAAGCGCTACAGAGGGCAGACAAACGGCAGACAGCGAGGAGTTTGGCCTTACAGTTTCCATGCCAAGGAGCAACTTTTCTGAAGGCGCACTTGAAAACTTACAAGCACTTGTTGAGGCAAAAGGAGAACTAATTCGTCATGCACTTGATGTAGAAGAATTGCCGATTGAAATTTCTGAAGATGAAGTTTCATTTCCTTGGTTTGAAGAGTTACCAACACCAGAAGAGATTAAAGCATATACCCACTTCATTTCAGCCTTATCAGAGATGGCGATAAATCAGAAACGCATCACGGTGAAAGAGAAAGAAGTAGAAAATGAAAAATACGCCTTCAGATGCTTTTTACTCCGCCTTGGCTTTATTGGAAAAGACTATAAAGATGAGCGAAAAATACTGCTTAGAAACCTGACAGGTTCATCGGCATTTAAAGGAGGAGCAAAAAATGAGGATAATTAGTAAAGAACGGTTACAAAATCTTCGTGAGAAGTACCCTGTAGGCTGCCGAGTAGAATTACTAAGAATGGATGATATTCAAGCACCAGTGATTGGAACAAAAGGAACAGTAATAGGAGTTGATGATATCGGCTCAATCATGGTGTCTTGGGACACAGGGTCTAGTTTATCCGTTGTTTTTGGAGAAGACCTTTGCAGGAGGATTGACGATGACAGATAAGATAAAAGAGCAGATTATTGCCATTCGAGATACAGGCCTTACCAATATGTTTGATGTGAACGCAGTCCAAAGAATCGCAGATGAGATGGAATTTTATGAGCTGGTCATTTTTCTTGAAGAAGAAAAAGCCAAGTATGTGAAGTTCATTTTAAACGGTGATGAAGATTAAATCATAAATAATTCAATAGTACAGGGGTTTGAGCGTGCAGACGCTCTTTCTCTCGTCATACAGCTTAAGGCTGTATTTTTTATGATCATTTTGAAGGGAGGTGACCGCAATTAGAAAGCTCAAGAAATATAAACCGACACCTTTTATGGCAAAAGACTCTATCTACGATAAAGATGCTGCAGATTATGCGGTCAACTTTATTGAATGTTTAAGTCATACCAAAGGGAAATGGTCTGGAAAACCATTTGAACTGATTGATTGGCAAGAACAAATTATTAGAGACCTCTTTGGCACACTGAAACCAGATGGCTATCGGCAATTTAATACGGCCTATATTGAGATTCCTAAGAAAATGGGGAAATCTGAATTAGCGGCAGCTGTCGCACTACTGCTTACTTGTGGTGATGGTGAAGAAAGAGCCGAGGTTTATGGTTGCGCCGCAGACAGGCAACAGGCATCCATTGTTTTTGAAGTGGCTGCTGACATGGTGCGTATGAGTCCGGCACTGAGTAAACGAGTCAAAATCTTATCGGCAACAAAACGGATCATTTTCCAACCGACTAATAGTTTTTATCAAGTGCTGTCAGCAGAGGCCTATTCAAAGCATGGATTTAATATTCATGGTGTTGTTTTTGATGAGCTGCATACGCAGCCCAACAGAAAACTCTTTGATGTCATGACCAAAGGTTCTGGTGATGCCAGAACGCAGCCTCTTTATTTTCTGATCACCACAGCAGGCTCTGATACAAAATCAATCTGCTATGAAACCCATCAGAAAGCCAAAGACCTCATGGAGAAAAGAAAGATTGATCCAACCTTTTATCCGGTTATTTATGGAGCAGATGAGTCCGATGATTGGACCAGTCCAAAGGTGTGGAAAAAAGCGAATCCAAGCCTTGGCATAACGGTAGGGATTGATAAGGTAAAAGCCGCCTGTGAATCAGCCAAGCAAAACCCTGCAGAAGAGAATGCCTTTAGACAGCTAAGGCTTAATCAGTGGGTCAAACAAGCGGTTCGCTGGATGCCAATGGATAAATGGGATAAATGCGCCTTTGCCGTAAATGAAGAGGATTTACTTGGAAGGGTATGCTATGGCGGACTAGACCTTTCTAGCTCCATTGATATAACAGCCTTTGTATTGGTGTTTCCTCCCCTAGATGAGGATGATAAATACATCATTCTTCCCTACTTTTGGCTGCCAGAAGAAACTCTAAGTGCCAGGGTCAACCGTGACCATGTTCCCTATGATGTCTGGGAAAAGCAAGGACAGCTTAAAACAACGGAAGGCAATGTGGTCCATTACGGTTTTATTGAGAAGTTCATCGAAGAACTTGGCGAAAAGTACAATATTCGTGAGATTGCCTTTGACCGTTGGGGAGCCGTACAAATGGTTCAAAACCTAGAAGGCATGGGTTTTACCGTAGTCCCCTTTGGTCAGGGATTTAAGGATATGAGTCCACCGACTAAGGAACTGATGAAACTAACGCTAGAGGAAAAGGTTGCTCATGGTGGGCATCCAGTACTTCGTTGGATGATGGATAACATTTTTGTTCGAACGGACCCGGCAGGAAACATCAAGCCAGACAAGGAAAAATCATCAGAAAAAATTGATGGTGCAGTGGCAACGATTATGGCTCTTGATCGAGCGATTCGTTGTGGCAACGATACGAGTGCTTCGGTTTATGACAACCGAGGCATTCTCTTTATATGAGGAGGTGATTGATTTTGGGATTTTTATCATCCATTTTTAAGGCAAGAGATAAGCCTACTGATAGAGCGGTGAGTTCCAACTATACCTTTTTAATGGGTTCAAGCACAGCAGGTAAAACAGTGACCGAGCGGTCGGCACTTCAAATGACGGCCGTATACTCTTGTGTTCGAATATTAGCTGAAGCAGTAGCAGGGCTTCCTCTGCATCTTTATTGTTATACAGAAGATGGTGGCAAGGAAAAAGCAATTGACCATTCCTTGTATCGACTTTTGCATGATGAACCGAATCCTGAGATGAGTTCCTTTGTGTTTAGAGAAACACTGATGACTCATCTTTTATTATGGGGGAATTGTTATGCGCAGATTATTCGCAATGGAAAAGGTGAAGTTGTAGGACTCTACCCCTTGATGTCAAATCGGATGTCAGTTCATCGAGATGAGAGTGGGCAGCTCTATTACTTATATACCAGAGGTGCAGATGATGTGAACAGTACGAAGGGTATGACAGTAAAACTTAGTACCTCCGATGTACTTCATATTCCCGGACTCGGGTTTGATGGACTGGTTGGCTACTCCCCGATTGCGATGGCTAAAAATGCGATTGGTCTAGCCATTGCAACAGAGGAATATGGAGCCAAGTTCTTTGCTAACGGTGCGGCTCCAAGTGGTGTGCTTGAACATCCGGGAACGATTAAAGAACCTGGGAAAGTCAGAGAGGCTTGGCAGTCACAATTTGGTGGCAGTGCCAATTCCAATAAAATAGCTGTACTTGAAGAAGGGATGAAATATACACCGATTTCCATTTCACCAGAACAAGCACAATTCCTTGAAACAAGGAAGTTTCAAATAAATGAAATTGCTCGGATTTTCAGAGTCCCTCCTCACATGGTAGGCGACCTTGAGAAGTCGAGCTTTTCTAATATTGAGCAACAATCTCTTGAGTTTGTGAAATACACCTTAGACCCTTGGGTAGTGCGTTGGGAGCAAACCCTAGCCCGCACCCTTTTTACACCGGAAGAAAAGAAAAAATACTTCTTTAGATTCAATGTGGAAGGTCTGCTTAGAGGGGATTATGTTAGTCGCATGAGCGGGTATGCCACAGCAAGGCAGAACGGTTGGATGAGTGCAAATGATATTCGAGAACTTGAAAACCTAGACCGTATCCCTTCAGAGGATGGCGGTGACATGTACCTTGTCAACGGTAATATGCTCCCTCTTACAAAGGCAGGTGCATTCGCAAATACAAACGAGGATGGAAAGGAGGAAGACTTGGATGAAGAACAAGATGTTTTGGCGATGGAAGAACCAAGCAAGCGAACAAGAAGAACGAGTTCTTGAGCTTTATGGAACAATCGCTGAAGAAAGCTGGTTTGATGATGATGTGACCCCGCAGATGTTTAGAAATGAACTCTTTAGCGGAAAAGGACCCATCACCTTATGGATTAACTCACCGGGTGGAGATTGCATTGCCGCAAGTCAGATTTATACCATGTTGATGGATTATCCAGATGAGGTAACCGTCAAGATTGATGGGATTGCAGCATCTGCCGCCTCTGTCATTGCCATGGCAGGAACAAAGGTACTAATGGCTCCGACAGCACTCATGATGATTCATAACCCAGCAACCATCACGATGGGTGATCATGAAGACATGAAACGAGCGATTGAGATGTTAGATGAGGTGAAAGAAAGCATTATCAATGCCTATGAGATTAAGACTGGAATATCTCGCATCAAACTATCTCATCTGATGGATGCTGAAACCTGGATGAATGCCAACAAAGCCATAGAACTTGGCTTTGCAGACGATGTGCTAAAGGATGAGAAACAATCCGAACCCACTTTTTCTGCCTATGCGTTTTCTAGAAAAGCAGTGGCAACTAACCTACTTAACAAAATGGCAGAAAAGAATAAACCAATTCAGGCGGAGGAATCTGCCAAACCCCAAGGGCGCTCAATTGATGAACTCAAGGAGCGTCTTTTGATTATCAAAAAATATATGTAAATGGAGGAATTTTACTATGACGATTACAGAAATGCGTAATAAACGCAAAAAGCTTATTGAAACGATGGATGGGTTCTTGGACACTCATAAAACCAAGAATGGCACATTATCCGCAGAAGATGATAAAACCTACAAAACCATGGAAGATGAGATCACTGAACTTACCAATGAAATCCATCGTATGGAAAGACGTGAGGCAATCGAGGCTGAACTTGAAAAACCTGTCAGCAAGCCAATCATTGAAAACCCGATGAATGGCCGAGTGGATAATGATGAAGTTAAGACCGGCCGAGCAGCTGATTCTTATAAGACTGCCATGCTTTCAGCCCTTCGCTCAAACTTCCGTAATGTATCCAATGTCCTACAAGAAGGGGTAGACGCAGATGGTGGCTATCTCGTACCCGAAGAATACGACAGCAGATTGATTGATGGTCTGGAAGAAGAGAATATCATTCGTAAGCTGGGTCACAGAATTACCACATCAGGTGAGCGAAAAATCAATATTGCAGCTACAAAACCTGCAGCTGCATGGATTGATGAGGGCGAGGCACTGACCTTTAGTGATGCAACCTTCTCTCAAATCAATCTGGATGCCCACAAACTTCACGTAGCTGTAAAGGTGACTGAAGAGCTGCTCTATGACAATGCCTTCCAACTGGAGAACTACATCATTGAGGAGTTTTATAAGGCACTGGCCAATGCCGAAGAAGATGCCTTTATTAATGGTAATGGTACAGGAAAACCACTGGGTATTCTAGCTGCAAGTGGTGGAGCTGAAGTCGGTGTGACCACAGCATCTGCAACGGCGATTACTGCTGACGAAGTAATTAACCTAGTGTATTCACTGAAGCGTCCTTACCGTAAAAATGCCGTGTTCATTTTAAATGACCAGACCATTGCAGCCCTTAGAAAACTAAAGGACGGTAACGGTGCCTATATGTGGCAACCGGCCCTTGTTGCAGGTGAACCAGATAAACTACTTGGCTATCCTGTTTATACATCTGCTTATATGCCTACCATTGAGGCAGGTGCTAAGACCATTATCTTTGGCGATTTGTCTTACTACAACATTGGAGATCGTGGTTCTCGTTCCTTTGCAGAACTTCGTGAGCTGTTTGCAGGTAATGGCATGGTCGGTTTTGTTGCTAAAGAACGTGTGGATGGCAAGTTAGTACTACCTGAAGCAATCAAGGTTCTTCAGCAGAAAGCCTAACGGAGGTGCGATATGGATTACAACACAAAAAACTACACCGAACAAGGCGGAGATAAAACCGTCATCGCAGGAACGTTAGAGATTAAGGAGGGAGCAACCGTAACAGGTCTCCCTTCTTCTTTTACTCCTGCAGAAAACCAAGCACCTAGTGTGGCAGAAGATATTACGAGTTTAGTTGCTGATTTTAATGCATTGCTTTCAAAGCTTCAAACAGCAGGACTCATGGAAGCTGATTAAAAAGAGAAAGGATGGTAGCGGTATGACACTGATTCAAAAGGTAAAGGCAAACTTGATTTTAGAGCATGAAGCTGATGACGAACTCTTAGAGATGTTCATCGCCGCTGCTGTCAGTTATGCCGAGAGTTATCAGCATGTACCAGAAAATTTCTATAGCGACAATCCTATGCCACCGACTACAGAGCAAGCCATTATTATGCTTTCCTCTCATTTTTATGAAAGCAGAGATGGTAGTACAGGTGGCTTCTTTGCAGATAATGTGCAGGCGGGTCAGCAGGTTTGGAAAACGGTCAACCTACTATTAAGACTCGATCGGGATTGGAAGGTGTAAACATTGAAAGCGAGGTACTGGTTGTGAGTTTCGGAAAAATGAATGGATTTGCTGATATTAAGGTAGTCACAAAAACAAAAGACAGTGAAGGATTTGCGACAACATCAGAAACCGTGATTGCTTCGATTCGAGTCTACCGGGAAGGGCGTCATGGCAGTGAACGCTGGGCTAACCTAGCTACTTTTTCAGAGGCTACAGATTTATTCAGGTTTCGTGCGATTCCAGGAGTCGAGGTCACGACAGAACATTTTATTGTGTGTGATGGAGAGCGTTTTGATATTACCTCGGTAGAAAACGTAAAAGGTCGAGGTATGTATACAGAAGTTTTGGCAAAGAAGGTGGTGAGCAGTATTGGCAAAAGTTGATATTAAGATGCCCGATGATTTTTTGCTCAAGATTTCAAAGCTTGGATCTGACTTTGACCCTGTTGCCGAAAAGGTGCTAAAAGCAGGTGGCGAAGTCGTTTTCAAACGAACGAAGAGCAATCTTTCTGCTGTAATCGGTAAAGGTACAAAGCATGAATCACGATCAACGGGTGAATTAGAAAAGGCACTCGGTGTCACTTCAGTCAGGCTAGATAGGAACGGAAACCACAATATAAAAATTGGATTTTCTGAACCAAGGCCTGATGGTGAGAGTAACGCAAAAATAGCAAACATCCTTGAGTATGGCAAACACGGTCAACCTGCGAAACCTTTTTTGAAACCAGCTAAAAGTGCATCAAAGTCTGAGTGTATCTCAGTAATGAAAAGCACTTTTGAAGAGGAGGTCAAAAAGATATGAGCATTCTAGCAGACTTACAAGTCGCTTTAGAATCACTGGATGTTCCAATAGAAACAGGCGTGTTCTCGGATACTGCGCCGTCAAAGTACATGGTGATTGTTCCGATGAGCGATAGATTTGACCTTCATTCGGATAATCTACCATGCATCGATGTTCAAGAGGCACGGATTTCAATTTATAGCAAAGGCAGTTATACAGCGTTAAAAAATCAAGTGGTGCAGTTATTGTTGGCTTCCAGTTTCACCATAACCGCACGGAGCTACATCGGCTTTGAAGATGATACGGGCTATTACCACTACAACGTGGATGTAGCCAAACATTATGAAATAGGAGGTAATTAAAAATGGCAACAATTGGTCTGGATAAACTTTATTATGCGACCATCACAGATGATGAAAATGGCGAAGAAATCTATGGCACACCCACTCAGCTGGCAAAAGCAATCTCAGCAGAGTTATCTGTTGAACTGGCAGAGGCAACTCTCTATGCAGATGATGGTGCGGCAGAAATCGTTAAAGAATTTAAAAATGGCACTATCTCTCTTGGAGTGGATGATATTGGCTCGACTACTGCAGCCGCCTTAACCGGAGTCACGGTTGATAAGAACAACGTTGTGGTTTCTAACAGTGAAGATGGCGGGGATCCTGTGGCTGTTGGTTTTAGAGCAAAGAAATCCAATGGCAAGTATAAATACTATTGGCTCTATCGAGTGAAATTCGGTATTCCTGCGACAAACCTAGCAACAAAAGGTGACAGTATTACATTCTCAACACCAACAATTGAAGGTACGGTTCTCCGAAGAAACAAGCCGGATACAAGCGGTAAACATCCGTGGAAAGCGGAAGTGACCGAAGGCGATAAGGATGTACCGGCATCGGTTATCAGCAGTTGGTATACAGAAGTCTATGAACCGGATTACACAGTTACGGAGGGCTAAGCGATGGATAACGAACGAACAGCAAGCATTCGTATTGGTGGCGATGAATATGTGCTACTACTTACTACAAAAGCAACAAAGGAAATCGCAGGACGATATGGTGGTCTTGAAAACTTAGGCGATAAGCTAATGAAGTCTGAGAATGTCGAGATGGCACTTTCAGAGATTGTGTGGCTGATTACCTTACTGGCCAATCAAAGTACTCTTGTCTATAACATCAAGCACAAGGATGCTCCGAAGGAATTACTGACAGAAGATGAGGTAGAAATTCTCACAAGCCCGATTGATTTGGCAGAGTACAAAGAGGCAATTATGAATGCCCTTTACAAGGGTGCAAAAAGAAATGTACTCAGTGAGGAAAGCCAAAAAAACGCAGTAGCCCCGTAAGTGACGAAGAGTTATTTACGAGGCTTTTATATTACGGCATCAGCGTATTACATCTGACCATGGATGAATTTTGGCTGATGCCGTTTGGTTTGCTACTAGACTTGTGGGAGTGTCACAAACAGTATCAGGGGCTGGCAAAACCAAAAAGAGAGATATTTATTGATGACATCATCCCTGATGGAATCTGACAAAGGAGGTGGAAAGCATGGCAGATAATTTTGGTTTGAAGATTGGTCTTGAAGGCGAGAAAGAATTTAAGAAGGCATTAACAGATATCAATCGCTCCTTTAAAGTACTTGGCTCTGAAATGAAACTGGTAGCTTCAGAATTTGATAAAAACGATAAGTCTGTCCAGGCACTTTCCGCCAGAAATTCAGTCCTCAATAAAGAGATTGAAACCCAAAAAAGCAAAATTGATACCTTGAGGTCGGCTCTAGAAAATGCAGCTACCTCCTTTGGAGAAACTGATAGAAGAACACAGAACTGGCAGATTCAGCTAAACAATGCTGAGGCGGCACTCAACAATATGGAGCGAGAGTTAAGTAGCAATAATGCTGCTCTTGAAGAAGCTAACTCCAATTATGATGATGCCGAAGATGCCCTCGATGACATGAACCGTGAAATGAACGATGTCACCGATAGTGCCGATGGTATGGGAAAAGAGATTGATGAGGCGGCTGACTCTGCTGAAAAGTCTGAATCTAAGTTTAAAGGCTTAGGTACAACTCTAAAATCTATCGGCATTGCCATGGGAGCAGTTGCTGTTGCAGCAGGTGCGGCGGCTGTTAAACTTGGTAAGGAAGTCATTTCCGCTTATGCTGACTACGAACAATTAGTCGGTGGTGTGGATACGCTTTTTAAAGAGAATTCTCAGCAGTTACAAGACTATGCATCGAATGCCTATAAGACGGCAGGTCTTTCTGCCAATGACTACATGGAAACCGTCACTTCCTTTTCTGCAAGCCTTATTTCTTCTCTTGGAGGGGATACTGAAAAAGCCGTTAAATATGCGGATATGGCAATTACTGATATGTCTGACAATGCCAATAAAATGGGTACAGACATGGAATCCATTCAAAATGCCTATCAGGGTTTTGCTAAGCAAAATTACACCATGCTGGATAACCTTAAACTAGGTTATGGCGGTACAAAAAGTGAAATGGAGCGACTCCTTGCTGATGCCGAGGCCATCTCTGGTATTGAGTATGATGTTTCTTCTTATGCCGATGTAGTTTCTGCCATCCATGTCATTCAAGAAAGCATGGGTATTGCTGGTACGACTGCTCTTGAAGCTGAGGAAACTATTTCAGGGTCCTTGAATGCTTTTGAATCTGCTTTACAAAATCTCTTAGTTGGTTTTGGAAATGCTGATGCGGATATGGAACAACTCAGTAAAAACATGGTGGATGCCTTTCAGTCGGTGGTAAAAAACATTACTCCAGTGATTGAAAATATCGTAAAGGCTTTACCTATAGCAATTGAAGCATTATTGGATGCGGTTTCTGATTTGTTACCGACACTACTTGCTACGGTGACAGATTTATTTACTCAGGTACTGAACGCACTGATGAACCTATTACCTACCTTAATACCGGTAGCGGTTGATTCCATCCTTACGATTGTGAATGCCTTGATTGAAAACTTACCACTGCTAGTGGATGCAGCCGTTCAGTTAATAGCAGCTTTAGTGGACGGTCTTGGGCAGGCTCTCCCAGAACTGATTCCTGCGGCAGTTAATGCAATTACTACGATTGTGCAAGGTTTGGTGGATAATCTACCTATGCTTCTCGATGCAGCACTGCAGTTAATACTTGGTTTGGCTCAGGGGCTACTCGAAGCGATCCCGCAACTAATTGAGGCTCTCCCTAAGATTATTTTGGCAATCGTTGATTTTATTATAAGCGCAATTCCTCAGATTATAGATGCAGGTATTCAGCTATTAACATCGCTGGTTACAGCCTTGCCTGAAATTATTACGGCAATTGTTGAGGCGATTCCACAGATTATTGATGGAATACTAAATGGGATTTTAAGTTCGATTCCACAACTCATACAAGCGGGTGTCGACTTACTTGTTGCACTGATTCAAAATCTACCGACCATTATTACCACCATTGTGGCGGCAATCCCTCAAATCATTTCAAGTATTGTAAATGCCTTAATTGGAAACATCGACAAGATCATTATGGCAGGGGTTCAGCTATTTGTAGCACTCATTCAGAATTTACCAACCATTGTAGTAGAGATCGTAAAAGCAGTGCCTCAGATTATTGGTGGCATCGTAAGAGCATTTACAAACTCCATGGGTTCCATCGTGACGGTGGGTGGCAACATTGTAAAAGGGTTATGGCAGGGTATTCAATCCCTTGCTTCTTGGTTATGGAATAAAGTCAGTGGTTGGATTAGTGGCATTTGGACTGGCATCAAGGATTTCTTCGGTATCAAATCACCATCGAAACAGATGGGGTGGGTTGGTGAAATGCTTGTGAAAGGTCTTGCAGGTTCTATCCAAGATAACGGTGATGAGGCTGTAAAAGCAGCTGAAATGATGAGCGAGGATATCAACGATGTGATGACCAGTCTGGCCAGCGATATGAGTACATCCTTGCCTACAGACTTTTCAGTGGATACTTCTGTAGGCGGCGTGATTTCAAATGCAGCGACCTCTTCCCTAGGTGGTGTCAGTGGGTCGCTAGTTACTGTACAGCAGATGATTGTACGAAGTGAAGATGATATCAGAAGGGTATCTCAGGAACTTTATAACTTAATTCAGACAGGCTCTCGTGCTCAGGGTCGGTTTTCTACAACATAAGGAGGTGTGCCGATGGGTTTTTCATATGACGATATTTCTTCAAAAAGCATGGGACTAAAAGCCAGGCTCACTTCCTGGCAGGTCTGTGGAGGAATGCGAAATTTCACCACCAACGTACCTGGAAAGTATGGGGTGACAGACTTTGGAGCTGATTTTGATTACCGAGAAATCAATGTAGCTTGCAATATCTATCCCAAGCATAGCTTTTCTGCTCTGGTGAGTACGCTTGATGAACTTTCAACATGGCTTGATCCCATGCAAGGGTTAAAAGAACTTGTTTTTGATGATGTACCCGACAGGTATTTCATGGCAAGGCTGAATGAAAAAGTGGACTGTGAACGACTCATTCGTTTTGCAGGAAGTTTTAACTTGAAGTTTTTCTGCCCTGACCCTTTTGCCTATGCCATTACAGATGAGGTCTATTTGATAGAAAGCGAAGGCAATCACACGATTTTAAGACAGACCGGCAATGTTGAATCCAATCCTATGTATCGCTTGAAGGGAATCATCACATCGGGTGTAAACAATTCTATTTCTGTTACAACCAATGGCTTGGAAATGAAAATAGTGAATGCTGTACTTTTGGCAGAAGAAACACTTGTCATTAATACAGATAAGATGACGGCTTATGTGGAAGACGAAAACGGGATAATCTTAAGAAACGCTTTGCCTTACCTAGAGGAGATTGATTTTCCAAGTCTCAATGTAGGCAATAATACCCTAGCAATAACAACAAATAATGCTGTATTTACTGCGCTTGAAATAAAGGCTGGTAGTAGATGGAGGTGATCGTGTGGCACTAAAAACAATTTTAAATAAACAGACAGATTTTACGGGAGAGTTCCCAGTCGAATATGCAAAATCCGGACTGTGGCGGTTCAATGATGTATCGGTAGATGAAAATGGCTATCTTGCAGACTCTTCTGGGTTAGATAGAAAAATAGAGCTTGTCAATTATCTAGGAACAACTGCAAGCCTTCAAAGCGGCCAAAAAGGAAGACAAATCCGAATCAACATCAACAATCCCGCTACAGAAAAAACCTACCTTAAAGTGGCCAATGATGGTACTTTCTTTTCGGAGATGGGAGAGCGAATACTTGTTGGCGGTTGGATGATACCGACTACTTATTCGGTGGGAAATACCTATTGCCCCATATTAAATACGCGCTATGGTCCTGGTCAGCCAATCTTTTATCTTTCGCTCTTTGCAGGCAGACCTAGAATCATGCTTTATAACGCTAGTGGTTCTCTTATACTCGACCAAACAACCACACCGCCTTTTTCACTTATCAATGGTGGAGTGTATTTTATTTGCATGGTCATAGAGCCAAACAATAAAAATGCATGGATTGTACTGGGAGATAAGACAAGTGGTGCAAGCTGGGTATCCCCGACCTATTCCTTTACAGGCACTTTAAATCCTAATTGTACAGCCGACATCATTATGGGTATGCATGCAGATACTTACTGGTATGCTGGAAGATTTGATGACTGGTTTTTTGATATGGATTCAAGTCTTACAACGGATGATTTGATTGATTATTTCAATGGGTCTCTTTTGACTAACGGTGGTGATATGGGCGGTGCTGTTGATGCCCTTAGCGTACCGGGAGTGGTGAGCTTAAAGGAAACAGAAGGTGTCTATCCAACGGAAGGAACACTATATACGGCTCCGGCAACGTGCAATCTATCTGGCACAGGTCGGGTCTCCGTTACCAGTGAATATATCTCTGGGGTATCTGCAGTTGGGCCGATAGAAACCTCAACAAGCGATGACCTAGTTCATTGGAGTGACTGGGTAGCCATCGCACTTGATGGAAAACTGGTATCTCCGAATAAGGCATACATTCGTTTTAGGGTTACGCTTACTACGGCAGATACGAGTAAGACCCCTCGAATTATTGATATCAGGCTATATGACATTCCAAAGTCACCTTATGAGAGGATTGGTTTTTCAAGACCGGTCGTACTGGATTCAAATGGGGCTTGGGAGGCTGTGTTAGAAAATGCTTATAACATTGTAGTAACCAGTGAAATCAATGGCGAGGATACGCTCTCCTTTATGATCCCTTACCGTGATACCAAGCGGGGATTCATTGATAGCGAAAAGAAAATCCAGATTGTTGATGACATCTATAAAGTAAGGACTTTGACGGATACAAAAGACAGCGAAGGAAATCTAGCGACTGAAGTGTATGCTGAAGCAGAGTTTTACGACCTGACTTTTTCAGTGCGAAAAGAAGAACATAAATTTGATGCAGAAACTGCTGAAGTGTCCATGGCATATGCGTTAGAAGGAACAGAGTGGAGTGTAGGCACAGTCAATGTTCGAACCAAAAGAACCTGGACGAGTACAGAAAAGAATGCACTATCCATCCTTCGCACGGTTGCGGACTTACATGGTGGAGACCTTGTCTTTGATTGCCCCAATCGGCTGGTCCATCTCTTAACGGTCTATGGTACGGATAGCGGTGCATTGTTTGCTTATAAGAAAAATATGAAGAGCATTAAAAGAGTCGTTGATACCAGAAGTCTTGTGACAAGGCTCTATGCCATTGGTAGCGAGGGTCTTACTTTTGCAGACATCAATGGAGGAAAGGCATATGTGGAGGACTATACGTATTCGTCTGATATTCGAATATCAACGCTTGATTGTTCTTCCTTTACCAATCCCTATCAGATGAAAGAATATACCGAGATGAGGCTTGCTCAGTATTCAAAACCAAACATCTCTTATGTTTTAAACGCAATGGATTTATCGGTGTTAACGGGTTATGAGCATGAAGCATGGTCGCTTGGCGATTATGTTCATGTAGAAGATAAAGATTTAGGACTGTCGGTGACAACTCGTGTTATACGAAGAGAATACAACTTACAAGAACCATGGAATACAGTATTAGAACTATCTACTACCCTTAAAAATCTGGGTAGTTCTGCAAGCCAGTGGGATAACGTGGCAGATTCTCTTGAAGGCACAAGTATGGTGACGAACAATGATATCCGTGAAATGGTGCCTTTTAATCTGCTGCGAAATTCTCGTGCTGATGATGGCATGGCTTACTGGATTAACTCAGGCTTTGAAGTAGATGGTGATAACGGTGTAAGTGGGTCGACATCCTTTAAGGCAATGGGTGTATCCAATATGACAAAGAGTATGGCTCAGACCATCTATCCGGCTAATCGCTCTAGCTACACGCTATCGGCACAAATCGCATCTGAAAACCTTGAAAAGCTGAGTAGCAATTCACAGGTTGGCATTGAAGTGGTTATTGAATATGAAGATGGGACGACAGAAACAAGGTTTATTGATTTGTATTAAGGAGGTGGATTGGTGGCCTATTTTTCAAGAACATCAGAAAAGATACTCCCAGAAAGCTACTCTTCTAAAGTAAAATCCATTACCATCCGTGTCTGTGTCACAAATTGCACAGGCACTTTTTATATTACGGATCTCTTTTTACAAGCAGGGTCAGTGGTCACGGGATGGGTAGGTCATCCCTGTGAAATAAGGTGGACGTTAGATGGCTAAGGTTAAATTTATAAGGTTGGCAGAAGTCATAAATAAAAAACAAGATAAACGTGTCATGAGTGTAAGCATAAAACCTACCCTCTATGATTGCACTGGCATGATTTGGTTTACGGACATCCAGTTACAAGAAGGACCTGTTCTAAATGGTTATGCGCCTCATACAGAAAGTAGGTTAGAAAAACTAAAGGAAGATGGCAGTATCAAGAATCCTGTTTGGTTTAACGGTGTGGTCCGTTCAGAGGAAACCATTATTTTATTTAATGTTGGTGAAACCTCTGCAGGACTTGATATTCATATCTATCCAAAGCTTTCTATGTCTGCTGGAACAGTGAAACTAAGCCAAGGTATAGGAGGGCAACAGGTCTCCTTCCCTGGAACCATTGGAAAAGATGTTGATTTGGCGCTCCTAGCATCTACACGAGCATGTACCAAAAACGGAGCAAGCGAACCCAAAGAGGGGTTCTATCAATACAGTGCTGCCTGGGACTCAAAGCACAAAGTGACCCTTGAAAAAGGGAAATCTGCAAGGGTGCTGTTTACCATGCAGGAAATGCAAGACGGAGGTGAACCATTCTAATGGAACGATTAAAAGGCAAGAAAATCATGGTATGGACTTTTATGGGAAATGCACGAATGTATGAAGCTTTAGAGAAATATGGAGATCGAATTGATACCATCGGTCTTTTTTCTTTTAAGGTACGAACTACAGGTGAAATTGTTGAGAGTGGTGTCACCATCAATAGTATGCTCCCCTACATCAACCGTTATCGTCACATCAAATGGTTACTGACCATTGCCAATGATGGAGCAAACAGTATTTTCAGAGCATTGAGAGACAACACAAATGGTGCTCAGGAACTGTTTCTATCCGAGCTTATTCGTATTATGGAAAAGTATCCTTGGTGCGATGGTATTGATATTGACCTAGAAAGGGGCGATGACTATTCCACTCATGCTGAGTCAACCGCCATGTTTCAAAATATTTACAACACCATCAAAGCCTATGATTCAAGCAAACTGATGAACATTTGCCTGCCGGGAATGACCAGTGTCAATGGTTCAGTAGGTGGTGAGAATTGGTGCGTTTATGGTGACCTAGACCCCTACTGCGATACCGCATCTATTATGAGTTATGGTATGGCTTGGTCGGGCTCTGCACCAGGTCCTGTATCTCCAAGGAGCTGGCTTGAAGGGATCTATGATTATGCTGTTACAGTGATGAATCCCGATAAGATTTTCTTTGGGATGCCTGCTTATGGCTGGAACTGGCAAATTTATGACACACCAGAAAACCTAGGTAAAGCCTATAGGGGAACGTCTCATACCTACTATGCGGCAAAATACTGGATGACAGGAGCCTATAATTTCACAGACGATGCTCCTCCTCAACCATTTATCCCCATCGTGGCTTATTGGGATGATGATAATAAAGTGCCTTGGGCATTACCTCATGTCTACGATTATATGGAAGGAAAAGATGCTACTCGCTATAACTATCCACTCTTATCTGCAAGCTACAATGGCAGGCAGTATCTGACGGCTTATGGCAAACAACAAAAGACAGCCTTTGGTACTGTTTATGTGGATCATGATGCCATGCCGGATAGTTATTCTGGTGTTGTTTCTGTTTCTAATAGCGTCACAACACTGGGGGATGAAGGTGCGGCAACCTATCATTTTACGCTTGCTCAGGCAGGTACTTATGATGTAGCAGTAAAGCTAGGCTTTCCATTTTGGGATAAGAATAATATTCTTATCTCCCTTGATGGAAATGAAGTAGATTTTTCTGAAAACAGACTGTGGTGGCCTTATTGGAGAACGACTTTCTGGGCGGTGCTTAAAAAAGGAGTGAGCCTTTCTGCAGGAACACACACCATCACCATTTCGCTTGGGGCAAAGGGTGTACAGTTTTATGGATTTAGAGTCTGTTCTTCATTTTCTGAGGAGCCATCAGTTGGTGAAGCAGAATATACCCTTGCTCCTAGACATTTCAAGGATGTAAATGGTGATATGGTAGGACCTGCAACTGGTTTTAAGTTGACGCTTGAAATGCTTAGAAGAAAAGCAGATTCTGCCCTTGTGTGGTATGAGGATTTTAGAGATGATAACCCTCTCCCCCAAAGCTACTGGACAACATTATCAGGCGAATGGAGTGTTTGGCAAGATACAAGCAGTTCGATGAATAGACCCTATTCCCAACTGGAGGGTAAGGGGCAGTTAGCATGGAACTACAACAATTTTTCAGATATCCATTTAAGGGCGCAGATTATTTTTCCTGAGACCTTTAGTGGCAAGGCGGGTGTTTTTATTGGAACGATTTATTGTTGCTTTAATTATGATAACCAGCATATTGAACTGTATGAAGGCTCTACTTTAAAAGGTAGTTATGCCACTAGCTTTTCAAAAACATCGGCCGCAAACATTCGATCGAATCCAAGCTTTTATACCCTAGAAATACGAAAGCGTGGCAATCAAGTGCGGGTCTATTCCTCTGCATCCAATACACTGCGCTTTATAGCCACTTGTTCGGATGTAACGGGTTATGCAGGTATTCGTTCGGATAATAAAGTCCATTGCCAGTTGCTTCGTTTAGGCGATGCCTGGACCTATGAGCCTTATGAGCGCTTTGACGTGCTTATGCCCGATGGAACATTTAAAACTTATGGGCGGCTATCAAGAAGTAACTGCACTTGGGATGAAGAATTCCAAGTGTTTACTTTAACAGTAGACCTTGAAGAATCAGCCACAAGAAGCGAAAGCATCTCCCTAGATTATGATTTTTTTCATTCAGATATGATGCCATCCATCCAGTGCGGAAAGGACTACAGTGTCACCATCATTCCAAGGGATATTAACATCTGGATATCTCGTATTTTCTTAGGTGATGGTGACGGATTTTCCATTCTTTATTATCAGGATGTGGATAGCCTTGTGTACTGGGCAAATGAAGCAGCTTATCGGTGGAAACTTCGAGGCATGTGTATGTGGTCACTAGGGCAGGAGGATTTAAGACTCTGGGAGTGGCTACCAAAACAAATAGAGTAATCAAAGGAACATCTGCAAAAGTAGGTGTTCTTTTTATTTCATCAAAAGGAGGAATTTTAAATGAAAGAAATATGGAACTGGATCCAAGTTGTGATAACAGCAATCGGTGGATTCTTCGGATGGTTTTTAGGAGGAGCAGACGGTTTTTTATATGCGCTACTAGTCTTTGTAGTCATCGACTATCTAACAGGTGTCTTATGTGCAATCGCTGATAAGACCCTATCAAGTGAAGTGGGATTTATCGGAATCAGCCGTAAAGTGCTGATTTTTGTTTTAGTGGGTGTAGCCAATATTTTAGATGTTTATGTGATTGGTGATGGGAGCGTACTAAGAACAGCGATTGTTTTCTTCTACTTATCAAATGAGGGAATTTCGCTGTTAGAAAATTCAGCTCACCTTGGACTACCTATCCCAGAAAAACTAAAAGATGTATTAAAGCAGCTCCATAAAAAGAACGAGGAGGAATAATCATGAAAACTAAAGGAATCGATATCAGCACGTGGCAAAAACCAAGTCAGATAAACTATGACCAACTTGCAAAAGAAGTTGATTTTGTCATCCTCCGAGCAGGATATACGGGCCACGGTACAGGAGTGAGTTTGCACAAGGATGATGCCTTTGAAAAACACTACAAAGCCTTTCACGAGAGAGGTATTCCTGTCGGTGTTTACTGGTACACCTGTGCCAATACCAAAACCAAGGGAATAGCAGAAGCGAAGAAATGCCTTGAAATTATCAAAGGCAAGACCATCTCCTACCCTGTATTTATTGATACAGAGGATAATTATCACCAGCGACCAAGTGGCAAGAAAGCCATTACCGATGCTTTAGTAGGCTTTTGTGAAACCATAGAAAACGCAGGCTATTATGCCGGTATCTATGCATCTAGTTCTTGGTTTCAAGATTTGACAGAACTGGATCGTCTAGCACCTTATGATTTCTGGGTCGCTCAGTGGTCGAGTAAAGAACCGACACTTCGTCATGGTATCTGGCAGTACACAAGCAAAGGTAAATTGAATGGTTATTCAGGCAATTTGGATATGAACTATGCCTATAAGGATTACAAAACGATTATCCAATGTGCAGGGCTAAATCATCTTGCCAAAGAAGAAAGCACACCTGCTCCTACAGAAAAGAAATCGATCGAGACGCTGGCCAAGGAAGTCATTCAAGGGTTGTGGGGTAATGGTGAAGAACGAAAGAAACGCTTAACGGATGCAGGCTATGATTATGTGGCAGTGCAATCAAAGGTCAATGAAATGCTATCTAGTAAAAAGTCTATTGATGCCATCGCAAAGGAAGTCATTCGTGGCGATTGGGGTAACGGACAAGATCGAAAAAACAAACTTACAAATGCCGGTTATGACTACATTTCGGTACAAAAAAGGGTCAATGAACTCTTGAAATAAGAAGTATCAAAAATGCTTATTGTACACTTTGCATATATTGAAAGTGACTAGAAATAAACTCAAAAATTCTATTTAATCTCAAAAAGAAAACCTGTGAAATCAATCTTTGTTATGGACTGATTTCACAGGTTTTAATTATTTAGGGTTTATTTCCTAGTCCCAACCAATGAAATCAATGAGTTTTTAACGACGTTCTTCAAGCTCTATCCTACAGCGACAGCCAGTGAACTTTCCTACTATGTGAATGACGGGATATTAAAACCAATCGGAAAAGAGTACATCTTTCAAGAACTGGTAAATCCTATTCACAATCGTAAGGATAATCAAGTCACGGTATCGCTGACAGTGGAGTATATCGACCAGCAGACCAAAGCAACGCAGGTATCTCAATTTGATTTGGTACTTGAAAAGAACGGGAGTAATTGGAAGATTATAGAATAACAAATATTGGTACATTATTACAGCTATTTTGTAATCACGTACTCTCTTTGATAAAAAATTGGAGATTCCTTTACAAATATGCTCTTACGTGCTATTATTTAAGTATCTATTTAAAAGGAGTTAATAAATATGCGGCAAGGTATTCTTAAATAAACTGTCAATTTGATAGTGGGAACAAATAATTGGATGTCCTTTTTTAGGAGGGCTTAGTTTTTTGTACCCAGTTTAAGAATACCTTTATCATGTGATTCTAAAGTATCCGGAGAATATCTGTATGCTTTGTATGCCTATGGTTATGCATAAAAATCCCAGTGATAAAAGTATTTATCACTGGGATTTTTATGCCCTTTTGGGTTTTTGAATGGAGGAAAATCACATGAAAATTATTAATATTGGAGTTTTAGCTCATGTTGATGCAGGAAAAACTACCTTAACAGAAAGCTTATTATATAACAGTGGAGCGATTACAGAATTAGGAAGCGTGGACAAAGGTACAACGAGGACGGATAATACGCTTTTAGAACGTCAGAGAGGAATTACAATTCAGACAGGAATAACCTCTTTTCAGTGGGAAAATACGAAGGTGAACATCATAGACACGCCAGGACATATGGATTTCTTAGCAGAAGTATATCGTTCATTATCAGTTTTAGATGGGGCAATTCTACTGATTTCTGCAAAAGATGGCGTACAAGCACAAACTCGTATATTATTTCATGCACTTAGGAAAATGGGGATTCCCACAATCTTTTTTATCAATAAGATTGACCAAAATGGAATTGATTTATCAACGGTTTATCAGGATATTAAAGAGAAACTTTCTGCCGAAATTGTAATCAAACAGAAGGTAGAACTGTATCCTAATATGTGTGTGACGAACTTTACCGAATCTGAACAATGGGATACGGTAATAGAGGGAAACGATGACCTTTTAGAGAAATATATGTCCGGTAAATCATTAGAAGCATTGGAACTCGAACAAGAGGAAAGCATAAGATTTCAGAATTGTTCTCTGTTCCCTCTTTATCATGGAAGTGCAAAAAGTAATATAGGGATTGATAACCTTATAGAAGTTATTACTAATAAATTTTATTCATCAACACATCGAGGTCCGTCTGAACTTTGCGGAAATGTTTTCAAAATTGAATATACAAAAAAAAGACAACGTCTTGCATATATACGCCTTTATAGTGGAGTACTACATTTACGAGATTCGGTTAGAGTATCAGAAAAAGAAAAAATAAAAGTTACAGAAATGTATACTTCAATAAATGGTGAATTATGTAAGATTGATAGAGCTTATTCTGGAGAAATTGTTATTTTGCAAAATGAGTTTTTGAAGTTAAATAGTGTTCTTGGAGATACAAAACTATTGCCACAGAGAAAAAAGATTGAAAATCCGCACCCTCTACTACAAACAACTGTTGAACCGAGTAAACCTGAACAGAGAGAAATGTTGCTTGATGCCCTTTTGGAAATCTCAGATAGTGATCCGCTTCTACGATATTACGTGGATTCTACGACACATGAAATTATACTTTCTTTCTTAGGGAAAGTACAAATGGAAGTGATTAGTGCACTGTTGCAAGAAAAGTATCATGTGGAGATAGAACTAAAAGAGCCTACAGTCATTTATATGGAGAGACCGTTAAAAAATGCAGAATATACCATTCACATCGAAGTGCCGCCAAATCCTTTCTGGGCTTCCATTGGTTTATCTGTATCACCGCTTCCGTTGGGAAGTGGAATGCAGTATGAGAGCTCGGTTTCTCTTGGATACTTAAATCAATCGTTTCAAAATGCAGTTATGGAGGGGATACGCTATGGCTGTGAACAAGGATTGTATGGTTGGAATGTGACGGACTGTAAAATCTGTTTTAAGTATGGCTTATACTATAGCCCTGTTAGTACCCCAGCAGATTTTCGGATGCTTGCTCCTATTGTATTGGAACAAGTCTTAAAAAAAGCTGGAACAGAATTGTTAGAGCCATATCTTAGTTTTAAAATTTATGCGCCACAGGAATATCTTTCACGAGCATACAACGATGCTCCTAAATATTGTGCGAACATCGTAGACACTCAATTGAAAAATAATGAGGTCATTCTTAGTGGAGAAATCCCTGCTCGGTGTATTCAAGAATATCGTAGTGATTTAACTTTCTTTACAAATGGACGTAGTGTTTGTTTAACAGAGTTAAAAGGGTACCATGTTACTACCGGTGAACCTGTTTGCCAGCCCCGTCGTCCAAATAGTCGGATAGATAAAGTACGATATATGTTCAATAAAATAACTTAGTGTATTTTATGTTGTTATATAAATATGGTTTCTTGTTAAATAAGATGAAATATTTTTTAATAAAGATTTGAATTAAAGTGTAAAGGAGGAGATAGTTATTATAAACTACAAGTGGATATTGTGTCCTGTATGTGGAAATAAAACACGATTAAAGATAAGGGAAGATACTGAATTAAAAAAATTCCCCCTCTATTGTCCGAAATGCAGACAAGAAAATTTAATTGAAATAAAGCAGTTCAAAGTAACTGTGATTACAGAGCCAGACGCAAAGACGCAGAGCCGATAATTTGAGGTTAATTCAATCTCATCTTATCGGCTCTTTCTGTTATGTATGAACTTTAACTAGTCTTTGACATTTCTTGATTCATTGATACCATTAGCTAATGCTTCCATGAGTGCTAATTCTCTATCAGTGAAGTTATCCATAAGTTTTTCTACCTGTAACCGTCTGGTGCTTTTTACAAGATCGTTGGCAGGTAAGAAAAATCCATCAACGCACACATGAAGTAATGATACAAGGTCATAAAGAACTTGTATACTTGGGTGTTGCCCCTTATTTTCAATATTGGTTAAGTAACGTGGGTCAATTTCAATCAATGCTCCCACTTGTTCACGAGTTAAACCTTGCTTCAATCGAGCTTCTTTAATGGCTAAACCAAAGGCTCTAAAATCATATCTATCTTCCTTTTTACGCATAATAAACCACCTCTATATATTTTCCTGTTCCTATCAAATTAGAAACAGGATGTCACTCCAAACATTTTGAAACATACATTCTGTACTAACTATGTAAATGAAGGAATGGATACGAAAGCATTACGGTATATTATGGGTTCACAAGTATAAACATGGCCTATCAAGGAGTACTTCTCTTTGGTAGGCTTTCTTTTTTTCTAAACCGTCAGATTCTATCACCTCCCGAGGCTACTAGGTAGAGGGCAACAAATAAATCGCCCTTTGGAAAGAGGTGATGGATATGAAACACAATCTCAAAATTAGTGTTTCTAAGAAACCACAGACAGGCGGACTTGTTGCCTACCGTAATGTGTCCGTAAGGGAACGAATTCTTCGCTTTCTTTTAGGGAGTAAACAGCGTGTAACGATTGTGATCCCTGGAGATAGCATCGAGGAACTTTCTATCTGTGAAATGACGAAAGGAGGAACTGACCTTGAGCAAAATAAAGTTACTGCTTGAAGTGGTAAATGATATGCGAAGTCTTGCTGACAGCATACAGGCAGTTTGCGATGCGATGACAGAAGGAGATCCTGCTCCAGGTGCAAAAGCTGCCACTGAACAAGAACCAGTAAAAGAGCCAGATATCCCACTTGAAAAAGTGCGTATGGTACTTGCTGAAAAGAGCCAGATTGGGTTTACTGCCGAAGTGCGAGGACTCATTCAGAAGTATGGTGCAGACAAGTTAAGTGCTGTTGATAAGACTTATTATGCTGACATCTTGAAAGATGCGGAGGAGCTTGGGAATGGGTAATCATGCAATATTATCTGCATCTTCATCCCACAGGTGGCTCAACTGCCTACCCTCTGCAAGACTTGAACAGGAGTTTGAAGACCAAAGTGGTGAGGCAGCAAAAGAAGGCACAGCGGCTCATGACCTGTGTGAACACAAACTAAAAAAGGCACTTCATATGAGAAGTCAGCGACCTATCTCTGAGTATAACTCTGATGAGATGGAGGAATGTGCAGATGCTTACGTGGACTTTGTTATGGAGCAGGTGGAACTTGCAAGAAAGTCTTGCACAGATCCTATCGTTCTTATTGAACAACGTCTTGACTTCTCTTGTTATGTTCCAGATGGTTTTGGGACAGGAGACTGTGTAATCATTTCAGATGACAGACTTCACATCGTAGACTTTAAGTATGGGCTGGGTGTGCTAGTTGATGCAGTCGACAATCCACAGATGAAACTGTATGCCCTAGGAGCACTTGGAATCTATGATCACCTGTATGACATCAAAGAAGTGTCTATGACAATCTTTCAGCCTAGAAGAGATAATGTCAGCACCTGGACAATACAGGTGGAAGAACTAAAAGACTGGGCTGAAGAGGAACTAAAGCCCAGAGCTGACAAAGCCTTCAACGGTGAGGGTGAATACATCCCCGGTCCATGGTGTACCTTCTGTAAAGCGGCAAACAAATGTAGGGCTAGAGCCGAAGAAAAACTGAAACTTGCAGAGAAAGAATTCAAGCTGCCTCCGTTACTGACGGACACAGAAATAGAAGAAATCTTACTTGTTCTTCCCGACCTTACCAAGTGGGCAAATGAAATAACAGCCTATGCCACTGATGCAGCAGTCAATCACGGTAAAGAGTGGAACGGCTTTAAAGTTGTGGAAGGTCGCTCGGTTCGCAAGTACAAAGATGAAGGAGCCATTGCAGAAAAAGCTGTAGCAGGTGGATATAAGGACATTTACAGAAAGAGCCTTATTCCGCTGACAGAGATGCAAAAACTGATGGGTAAATCCAAATTTGAGGAACTCCTCGGTGACCTCATTTACAAACCACCGGGTAAGCCGACTCTTGTTCCAAACTCAGATAAAAGACCGGCAATGAACGTAGCAGATGCTAAAAACGAATTTAACGAAATTATGGAGGATTAAATATTATGGCAAATATGCAAAACAAAACAAAAGTTATCACAGGTGTAAACTCAAGATTTTCTTACTTCCACGGATGGGAGCCTGTATCTATTAATGGTGGTGCAGAAAAGTACAGCGTATCCGTCCTTATTCCAAAGGATGACAAGGAAACCATTAATGCCATCCATGCAGCAGTTGATGCTGCCATTGAGGAAGGTATCGCAAAGTTTGGTGGTAAGAAACCAAACAAGGCAGCCATTAAACTACCGCTGCGTGATGGTGATGTAGAGCGTGATGATGAGGCTTATAAAGGCCATTACTTCATCAATGCGAATAGCAAGACAGCGCCACAGATTGTAGACAAAAGTGTTAAGCCGATACTGGATCGTAGTGAGGTGTACAGCGGTTGTTATGGTAGGGTTTCTCTTAACTTCTATGCCTTCAACTCAAATGGTAATAAAGGTGTAGCTTGTGGTCTTGGTAACATTCAAAAAATTAGAGACGGAGAACCTCTAGGCGGTAAGACTTCTGCAGTAGATGATTTTACGACTCTTGTCGATGATGACTTCCTTGCCTAATAGAAACAATAAACTTGACGGTGGTGGAGGTCTTCCCTCTGCCACCTTTTTCATTTAGGAAAGGTGGTAGCTATGAAAAACTTAGAAATTGATATAGAAACCTATTCATCTACCAATCTACAAAAGAGTGGTGTTTATCGTTACGTAGAAGCAGATGATTTTGAGGTGATGCTGTTTGGTTATGCGGTTGACGGTGATGAAGTTAAGGTCATCGATTTGATGAATGGAGAAAAGATTCCAAAAGAAATCCTAGATGCCTTAACCGATGAAACCATTACGAAGTGGGCATTTAATGCTCAGTTTGAGCGAGTCTGTCTTTCACGTTATTTGGGCTACCCCACTGGAACTTATCTAAATCCTTCCTCATGGAAATGTTCCATGGTTTGGTCTGCCTATATGGGACTTCCTCTTTCTTTAGAAGGTGTAGGTGCAGTGCTAGGACTTGAGAAGCAAAAGCTGACGGAGGGTAAAGACCTGATACGATACTTTTGTGTTCCATGTACTCCGACTAAAACAAATGGTGGTAGGACCCGTAACCTACCCACTGATGAAATCGATAAGTGGCAAAAGTTCAAAGCATATAACAAGCGTGATGTGGAGGCAGAAATCCAGATACAACAAAGATTGATCAAGTTTCCAGTGCCAGAGGAAATCTGGGATGAGTATCATCTCGACCAAGAAATCAACGATCGAGGGATAAAGGTTGATATGGATTTTGTTAAGCAGGCCATCGCTATGGATGACATCTCTCATGAAAAACTACTAACCGCCATGCAGCAGATAACACATCTCGAAAACCCAAACTCCGTACAACAGATGAAAGGCTGGCTTTCAGATAACGGTCTAGAGATGGAGACTCTCGGGAAAAAAGCTGTCGCTGAGAAACTTGAGGAAACAGATGGTGAACTAAATGAAGTTCTTTCACTTCGTCAGCAACTGGCAAAATCTTCGGTAAAGAAATATACAGCAATGGAAAATGCGGTTTGTGCAGATTCTCGCGCCAGAGGAATGTTTCAGTTTTATGGAGCCAACAGAACCGGCCGCTTTGCCGGTAGGCTTGTGCAATTGCAAAATCTCCCTCAAAACCATATGCCAGACTTAAAAGAGGCGCGCACTATTGTCAGAAATGGTGATGTTGAAACACTGGAAATGCTCTATGAAGATATACCCGATACACTCTCTCAACTAATTCGTACAGCCTTTGTACCAAAAGAAGGTCATAAGTTTATTGTGGCTGACTTTTCAGCCATTGAGGCTCGTGTGCTTTCATGGCTTGCAGGTGAGACATGGCGAACGGATGTATTTGCTAGTAGTGGTGATATCTACTGCGCATCTGCCTCCCAGATGTTTGGTGTTTCCGTTGAAAAGCATGGTGTGAACGGTCACTTGAGACAGAAGGGTAAAATTGCTGAATTGGCACTTGGATATGGTGGTTCTGTTGGTGCGCTAAAAGCCATGGGTGCATTAGAGATGGGGCTTGAAGAGGAAGAATTAAAACCGCTTGTGAATGCCTGGAGAATGTCTAATCCCAACATCACACAGTTCTGGTGGGATGTAGATCGGGCGGCTAAACAATGCGTAAAGGAAAATAAATCACAAGAAACCCATGGCATCGAGTTTCATTGTCTTAGTGGCATGCTTTTTATCATTCTTCCCTCAGGTAGACGGCTTGCCTATGTAAAACCTCGAATCGGTGAGAATCAGTTTGGTGGTGAGTCTGTTACCTATGAAGGAGTAGGTGGAACAAAGAAATGGGAGCGTCTTGAAAGTTACGGTCCTAAGTTTGTAGAGAATATTGTTCAAGCCATCTCCCGTGATATTTTAATGTATTCAATGAAGATGCTTAGTACTTATCGTATTGTGGCTCATGTCCATGATGAAGTCATTGTTGAAGCCAATACTCAAATATCTGTTACTGAAGTATGTAAACAGATGAGTCAAGTGCCACCTTGGGCAAAAGGGCTGCTCCTTGATGCCGATGGCTATGAATGTGAATTTTATCAAAAAGATTAAAGAAATCATCAGATTTCACCTCCTGCCGTGGCTACTAGGTAGGAGGTGTTTTTCTATGAACATTTATGAAGTAAAAGATGGTTGTCCGTTAAAGGGCAAAACCGATCAGATGACAGAGGAAGAATTACAAAAGGAATATGACTTTCATATAGCCGAGAGTATTGTCGCAAACCTATATAAAGAAGGCAAAATCACAGTGGATGAATTACACAAAATATCAGCCTTGAACAAGCAGAAATTCTCTCCCCGTTTAGCCGAGATTATGTCCTAAAAAACTTGCTATTAATAGCTTTTAGAGTGATGTATGTAATGGGCGAAAGCGAGGTGAGATGATGAAAAAGATAACAAAAATAGATGAACTGCCCCAGGGACAACTACCTAATACGAAACTTAGGGTTGCCGCCTATGCCAGGGTCTCAACCGATAGTGATGAACAGCTTGAAAGCCTTAAAGCACAGCGTGAACACTATGAGCGCTATATTAAGTCTAATCCAGAATGGGTATTTGCTGGTCTTTATTATGACGAAGGGATCTCCGGCACCAAGATGGAGAAACGGACTGAACTGCTCCGCATGATACGAGATTGTAAGCAAGGTCGGATAGATTTTATTATCACCAAATCAATCAGCCGCTTTGCTCGTAATACAGTAGATTGTCTAGAGTTAGTAAGAAAACTGATTGATATCGGTGTTTATATTTATTTTGAAAAAGAGAATCTAAATACGGGTGATATGGAAAGTGAACTGATGCTTTCTATCCTTTCTGGATTTGCTGCAGAAGAGTCTGCATCTATTTCACAAAACTCAACATGGTCCATTCAAAAGAGATTTCAAAATGGCAGTTATGTTGGTACTGCACCGTATGGATATTCCAAGACGGATGGCAAGATGTTTATAGTTTCAGATGAAGCTGAAATCATCAAACGTATTTTTTCTGAATTCCTATCTGGAAAAGGTAGCAGTACCATAGCAAGAGGTTTGAACAAAGATAAGATTCCTGCTAAACGAGGGAATCACTGGAGTTCAGGCACGATCATTGACATGCTTAGAAATGAAAAATATATGGGTGATGTTTTGCTGCAAAAGACTTACACCGATAGTAACTACAATCGCCATCCAAACACAGGAGAAAAAGACCAGTACTATTACAAGGACAATCATGAAGCAATTATTAGTAGAGAAGACTTTGCTAAGGCACAAGATCTCATTGATGAAAGAGCCAAGATGAAGTGTAAGGGCGTGAAAAAGAACGTTTATCTTAATCGATATGCTTTAAGTGGCAAGATGGTCTGTGGAGAGTGTGGTCGCAATTTCAGGAGAAAGACAAACTACTCAGTTGGTAGGAGTTACATTGCTTGGAGTTGCATCGGTCATATCGAAGACAAAGAGAGTTGCTCCATGTTGTTCTTACGAGATGGGGAAATCAAAGCCACATTTACAACCCTGATGAATAAGCTTGCTTTCAGTAACAAACTAATCCTAGAGCCACTTTTCAAATCAATTAGCCAAATCGATGAAGAAAGCGACCGTGAAAGAATGGATGCTATTGATAAGCGAATGGAGCAACTCATGGAAGAACGCAACACCCTTATTACACTGATGGCCAAAGGTTTCCTTGAGCCAGCTCTTTTTAATCAGGAACGAAATGTTTTAGATAGTGAGATGAAAAATCTTTCAACTGAAAAAACAAACCTTGTATCAAATTCCACAAGTGGGGTTTTGCGAGCAAACGAGATAAAGGACCTCATTGATTACGTGTCAGCAGATAATTTTAATGGTGACTACACGGAAGAACTATTTGAAGAATTTGTAGAGAACATCATTGTAAATTCCAGGGATGAGCTGACATTCAATTTGAAATGCGGTCTCTCCCTGAAAGAAAAGGTGGTGAGATAAATGGCATATATTCCATATGGATACAAAATTCAAGATGGAGTGGTTACTGTCGATGAAAAGGCAGCAGGTCAAGTAAAGGTATTCTTTGAGAAATACATATCAGGACTATCCCTTACAGTGGCTGGCGAACAGGCAGGTATTGATAAGACACATTCTGTGATGGGTCGCATTTTGAAAAACGTCAACTACCTTGGAAATGATACGTATCCAGCAATTATTGATAAAGAGATATTTGATAAAGCTGAAGAAGTTAGAGATAAGCGTGCAAAGGATTTAGGACGAGTGGTAGAGCTTGCCGCTTTCACCTCTCCCCCTCCCAAAGAACGATTCAAAATGAAAAAGGCAGATAATAAGATGCCAGTTGATCCTTTTGAACGAGCAGAATACTTATACAGTCTGATAGAAAGCGAGGAATAAAGTGACAGAGAAAAATATAATGGTTATTCCTGCTCGTAAAAGAGTAGGAAGTACAGCCGCAAAAGAAAAGATAAAGAAACTTCGTGTTGCTGCCTATTGCCGTGTTTCTACAGAAACAGAAGAACAAAATTCTAGCTATGAGGTTCAGGTCGCACACTATACAGAGTTTATAAAGAAGAATACTAAGTGGGAGTTTGCTGGCATCTTTGCAGATGATGGTATCTCCGGTACAAACACAAAAAAGCGCGACGAATTTAATCGTATGATTGCAGAGTGCATGGACGGTAACATCGATATGGTTATTACAAAATCCATAAGCCGATTTGCACGTAACACCCTAGACTGCCTTCAATATATTAGACAGCTCAAGGATAAGAACATATCTGTCTATTTTGAAAAAGAGAACATAAACACAATGGATGCAAAAGGTGAGGTTTTGCTGACGATTATGGCATCTTTGGCACAACAGGAAAGCCAGAGCCTTTCACAAAACGTTAAGCTTGGGCTACAGTACCGATACCAACAAGGAAAGGTGCAGGTCAACCATAAGCGATTTATGGGCTACACGAAAGATGAAGATGGAAATTTAATTATTGTCCCCGAAGAAGCTGAGATTATCAAACGCATCTACCGAGAATACCTTGAAGGTCAGAGTCTAGTGGGTATTGGTCGAGGTCTTGAAAAGGATGGTATTTTAACAGCAGCGGGAAAACCAAGATGGCGACCAGAATCAGTTAAGAAGATACTTCAAAACGAAAAATACATCGGAGATGCCCTTCTGCAAAAGACTGTCACAGTAGATTTTCTAACCAAGAAACGAGTTAAGAATGAAGGTCATCTTCCCCAGTATTATGTTGAAAATAGCCATGAGGCGATTATTCCTAAAGAGTTATTTTTGCAGGTGCAAGAAGAAATTCATCGAAGAAGCAATATCTACACAGGAGAAGGCAAGAACAAACGAATTTATAGTAGTAAGTACGCATTAAGTGCCATCACCTTCTGTGGAGATTGTGGCGATATTTATAGACGGGTCTATTGGAATATCCACGGAAGAAAAGAATTTGTCTGGCGATGTGTGACTAGAATCGAGCAAGGTCCTGAAGTTTGTAAGAACCGAACCGTAAAAGAAGATGAACTCTATGGTGCTGTAATGACCGCAATTAATAAGCTACTTGCAGGTGGCAACAACATGATAAAGACCCTGGAAGAGAACATTCATGCTGTGATTGGTGAAACGACAGAATACCAAATTTCAGAGATTAACAACTTACTGGAGGAAAAGCAAAAAGAACTTATCAAGCTGGCGAACAAGGGTCAAGACTATGAACACCTAGCAGATGAGATTGATGAGCTGAGAGACAAGCGACAGATCCTTTTAGTAGAAGATGCCTCCTTAAGTGGTGAGAATGAGCGGATCAACGAACTGATAGAATTTATCCGTACCAACAAATATCGGACTTTACTATATGATGATACCCTTGTAAGGAAGATCATCCAAAATGTTACGGTGTATGATGACCACTTTGTAGTATGCTTTAAATCAGGCATTGAAATTGGAGTATGAGACGCATTCCACAGTTTTGTTTATAATTGTATTCTTGTATTGAACATATCATCTTTTTGTGTTAAAATATACGATGATACAAATAAGAATTTAGGAGGAACCGAAACTATGACAGCCTCAATGCGTTTAAGATAAGCGGGCAATAAAAAAAGCAGAATCTATCCCCGATGATAGGCTTTTTTATTACCTAGATTTAAAAACAAAATTCATAGGAGGGACATTTTTATGTATTATATTTTCATGTAATTCTTCCTGCTAAATCGCAGGGTTTTCCCTGCGTACAAGCAAATGAAAGCATGCGATTATAGACAGGAGGAAATAAAATGGAATTGATATTAAATGCAAAAGACATTCGTGTGGAATTCAAAGGACGCGATGTTTTAAATATAGATGATTTAGAAGTATATGATTATGACCGTATTGGTTTAGTAGGAGCAAATGGTGCAGGAAAAAGCACGTTACTCAAGGTACTTTTAGGAGAATTAACTTCCCCAGGATGTAAAATGAATCGACTGGGTGAACTTGCCTATATTCCCCAGTTGGATGAAGTAACTTTGCAGAAGGAGAAAGATTTTGCACTTGTAGGCAAGCTCGGTATTGAGCAATTAGATATACAGACCATGAGCGGTGGTGAGGAAACAAGGCTTAAAATAGCACAGGCTTTATCGGCACAAGTTCATGGTATTTTAGCGGATGAACCTACGAGCCATTTAGATCGTGAAGGAATTGACTTTCTAATTGGACAGCTAAAATATTTTACAGGTGCACTATTAGTTATTAGCCATGACCGTTATTTTCTTGATGAGGTAGTAGATAAAATATGGGAACTGAAAGATGGCAAAATCACTGAGTATTGGGGAAATTATTCTGATTATCTTTGCCAGAAAGAGGAAGAACGCAAGGGCCAGGCTACAGAATACGAGCAATTCATTTCGGAACGCGCGCGATTGGAAAAGGCTGCGGAGGAAAAGCGAAAACAGGCCCGTAAAATAGAACAGAAGGCAAAAGGTGCTTCAAAGAAAAAAAGTACTGAAGGCGGAGGGCGTTTAGCTCATCAAAAATCAATGGGTAGTAAGGAAAAAAAGATGCATAATGCCGCTAAATCCCTAGAACATAGGATTGCGGCCTTAGGAAATGTAGAAGCTCCAGAAGACATTCGCAGGATTCGTTTCAGACAAAGTAAAGCATTGGAGCTCCACAATCCATATCCTATTGTCGGTACGGAAATTACTAAAATATTTGGGGATAAGGCACTGTTTGAAAATGCATCTTTTCAAATTCCTCTAGGAGCAAAAGTGGCATTAACTGGTGGTAATGGAACCGGAAAAACAACTTTAATCCAAATGATCTTAAACCATGAAGATGGAATTTCTATTTCACCTAAGGCGAAAATAGGTTACTTTGCACAGAATGGTTACAAGTACAACAGTAATCAGAATGTCATGGAGTTTATGCAGGAGGATTGTGATTACAATATATCAGAAATTCGTTCAGTGCTAGCATCTATGGGGTTCAAACAGAACGATATTGGAAAAAGCTTATCTGTTTTAAGCGGTGGAGAAATTATAAAATTGTTGCTAGCTAAAATGCTTATGGGTAGATATAACATCCTACTAATGGATGAACCCAGCAACTTCCTTGACATACCAAGCTTAGAGGCTTTGGAAATACTAATGAAGGAGTATGCCGGAACTATAGTGTTTATCACCCATGACAAACGCTTACTCGAAAATGTGACTGATGTAATTTATGAAATTAGTGATAAGAGCTTAAAGCAGATTCGATAAACGGACTGAACTATAAGATTTTAGAAAAGTGGCTTTATGAAGAAATGGATTTTAATCCTGCACCAATGACAGGAATTCGAAAAGCGATGAAAGAATTTAAGGAGGTTTTCTAATGGGTTTTTACTCAATTTTTGTAATTGATAAACTTTATTATCAACCAAACGAAAAATAAAAGGTTATAATGAATTGTTGAAATGAATTCATTATAACCTTTAAGGAGAGGTTATAATGAACAAAGTAAATATAAAAGATAGTCAAAATTTTATTACTTCAAAATATCACATAGAAAAAATAATGAATTGCATTAGTTTAGATGAAAAAGATAACATTTTTGAAATAGGTGCAGGCAAAGGTCATTTTACTGTTGAATTGATAAAAAGATGTAATTTTGTAACGGCGCTAGAAATTGATTCTAAATTATGTGAGGTAACTCGTAATAAGCTCTTAAATTACCCTAACTATCAAATAGTAAATGACGATATACTGAAATTTACATTTCCTAGCCACAATCCATATAAAATATTTGGCAGTATACCTTACAACATAAGCACAAATATAATTCGAAAAATTGTTTTTGAAAGTGCGGCCACAGTAAGTTATTTAATAGTGGAATATGGTTTTGCTAAAAGGTTATTAAATACAAACAAATCACTAGCATTGCTGTTAATGGCAGAGGTAGATATTTCTATATTAGCAAAAATTCCTAGGCATTATTTCCATCCAAAACCTAAAGTGGATAGCACATTAATTGTATTAAAAAGAAAGCCAGCAAAAATGGCATTTAAAGAGAGAGAAAAATATAAAACTTTTGTAATGAAATGGGTTAACAAAGAGTATGGAAAACTGTTTACAAAAAATCAATTTAATAAAGCTTTAAAACATGCGAGAATATATGATTTAAACAATATTAGTTTCGATCAATTTTTATCGTTATTTAATAGTTATAAAATATTTAACGGCTAAAAACAATAAATCACTTGTAACTGTAAATGTTTAATTATAGGTAGGATAGCATAGGTTAAGTGCTATTCTGCCTTTTTAAAGTAAGGTATACGTTCTAGAGAGAGACTGGATATGTTCCTGTCTACCGATAGCCCCAAAAACGCAGTAGATATGTTTCCACAAACAATGGTCAAGCTTGGATATGTTCCCCCAAATGACCCTTGATATAAACAGGGCTTGGGACAATGAATTTGATAGCTATCCTATCCTCTTAACACATGTTGAGTGTGTCGGTCTGCTCACACGCGTATAACGTTGATATAATAAGGTTTTGAGCAGTTCGCAGGTCTCTGCGGATTGCTCTTTTTTCGTTTAAAAACGATGCTTTTTGGGTTGATCATAGACTTGACTGAATTGCTTTGAGGCCTTGAGTTGACGGTTTATGTAGGCGTAGAGTTGATAGGCTAGATGTTTTTGCTAGCGGTTACGTGGTATAATATATTATCGAGTTTTTCAAGGGAGACAAGGTTATGAAGCAGATTTTTATATTTTCAGATACACAGAAAGACAATTTTTCTTACTTTGAACGCGAACCAGTAATTTTGGTTTCAATGAGTCGCAGTGACTTGCCGTATTTGAAGGAACAGGATTTCGCAAATTATCCAGCCGTCTATGTTTTGATTGGCGGAAATAAACGATCTGTTGGCCAAGCTGCTGGGCAATCAATTTCAGTTCGACTATCACAACATTTTCTAAAAAAAGACAAGGAGTGGGTTGATTCGGTCTTATTCTTTACAAGAGCAGATGGGAAAATGGCGTCAAGAAGTATTCAAAAACGGGGGCGACATTTATTGTGTTTCAGCTAGCCAGATGTTTGGTGTGCCAGTGGGTGCACTGAAAGCAATGGGAGCTATTGAAATGGGACTAGCTGAGGATGAGTTGCAACCACTTGTTAATTCTTGGCGTGACTCGAATTACTACATTACGGAACTCTGGTGAGATGTCGATAGAGTGGTAAAGACTTGTGAGAAAGAACGCCGGTCCACATCAACGCATGGCATTAAGTTTGAATACAAATCTGGATTTTTGTTCATCCAACTATTGTCAGGACGTAAATTAGTTTATGTAAAGCCGAAAATGGGTGAGAACAAATTCAGTGGTGAAGCCGTTACCCATGAAGGTGTTAGCGCTACCAAAAAATGGGAACGACTTATGTTGAAAACAGTCATCCGGCGATTATTCCACGTGATATCTTCATGAAGGTTCAGCAAGAACTAGACCGGCGTAAATCGATGAAAACAAACATTCACAGTGCTTTTCAGGAAAGTATGCTTTAACTGGAATCACGGTTTGCGGTGATTGCGGAAACGTCGATCGCAGAGTCCATTGGAAGAATCGTGGAACCGTGTGGCGCTGCAAGTCCATAGTGGATAAACGAGAAGATAACTGCACTGGACGAACAATCTATGAGAAAGACTTGCATCAAGCTATTATCAAGGCAATTAATGAAACCTTGATTGATCGAGAAGCTTTTCTACAACAGTTAACGGACAACATTAATTCAGTCCTAACTGATGGATTAACCGAACGATTGGCTGATTTGGATAGACAGTTGAAAGAGCTTGAAGCTAAAATTATTAGCATGGCAATAGGTGGCCAAGGATATGATGAACTAGCAAGCAAAATCCTAGCAATGAGAGAGATGAGCGAGATACGGTTGCAAAAGAAATAGCCACTGATGCTAACATGCAGCAACGGATTGATGAGCTGGAAGCTTTTGTAAAAAGACACGATTCCCTCACTGAGTATAGAGAAGTTCTAGTTCGAAGGCTGATTGAAAAGATAACCATTTTTGAAAAGAATGTTGTAGTTGATTTCAAGAGTGGGGTGAGCGTTGCTGTAGAAATTTAACTTATTTTTTTATGGAACATTCTGCAGATGCAGGGTGCTTTTTAAGATGTGACGGGTGTTAAGGCGGTCCTTTGTGATAAAATAGATGCATATACATTTACTGAAAGGGGACACTGCGATGGATAATAAAGTTAATACGTATGTGACATCCTTAAAAGAGCTACTAACCAACAACAACGCTAAGTTGCCTTTGACTATACCAGATTATCAACGTCCTTATACTTGGAAAGCTAAAAACGTAATTCAACTCTTGGATGATGTCGTACGCTTTTCTATATATCCTGAATACCGAATTGGAACCATTATTTTACATTATAACGGTACTGCGCTTGAGATTGTTGATGGTCAGCAAAGGATTATTACAAGTTTACTGATAACTCGATATTTGACGGAAAAGCAGCGGAAAGAACTAACTTCAATTAATCTCCCAGAACACCAAAGAACAATCGAAAATGTTGTAAATAACAATAATGCCATTGGTGAGTATTTTGAACGGAACCCCCAAAATAAAGAAATAATTGAGGATTATTTCCTTTCGAACTGTACCATGCAAGTCTTGAAGTTAGCCAATCTTGATGAAGCTTTTCAGCTATTTGATTCGTCAAATAATCGAGGAAAAGCATTATACCCAACTGACTTATTAAAAGCTTTCCATCTTCGTGAGCTAAAAGGAACAGAAGAAAGAAAACTTGAAATGGTTGAATTGTGGGAAAATATCCAGCCTAAACATATTCATACGTTGTTTTCAGAGTATCTTTTTAGGATAAAGCAATGGTCTAAAAACAAAAATGTACCGGACTTGGGTTTTTCGAATAATGATATCGACTTATTTAAAGGTGTCAGTGAAGGGGATAACAACTCCGAGTTGAATTGGGCTAAGCCGATTTTGATGGCAAAGAATTATGTGGATACCTTCAATCGTCAGAATCAAACGATGATTGAGTTTAATGCACTACCGGAAATGAACTATGCATTCCAAATTGATCAACCTATGATTAATGGTGAGTATTTCTTTAAATTTGTTGATTTTTATAACAACATCCTTGAAAAACATGGCTTCTATTCTGATGAAGCTAAGGCAGACGAGGAGTCTATCCTGTCATTGTATGCTCAAACAAAGGATAAGAAGTATTTCCGATTCGTTCAATCTTTGTTCAAGACATCAATGCTTTATGCCATTGATAAATTTTCAGATTGTCAATATGACATGATAGAAAATGTATGCTTCCATTACGCATACTATCCGCGTTTTTATTTTGAACAGGTTCAGAAAAAGAGCATCAACAAGTTTGTCATCAGTAGCGATGCCGGGATTAAAAACTTATTCAACTATATAGCTGAATCATATTCAACCAAACAGCTTTCACATTTTGAAGTTCCAATCGATGAGAAGCTCAAGGACACTCAGCGAGAAAAAGTGAAAACTAAATCAGCAAAAATCGCTGAAAAATATCTAGGGGGTGAGAGTTGATGGCAGATTTCAATATTCGTGATATATTTCAAGATGAGTACAGTATTCCAATCTATCAACGCGCGTACGCCTGGACGGAAAAAGAAATTAATACCCTGATTGATGACGTGTATGATTATTATCGTCGTGGTGGGAACCAAAACTATTACATTGGCTCTTTGGTTGTTCATTCTGACAGTGATGATGTAATTAGTGTAATTGATGGGCAGCAGAGGCTAACAACCCTCTCATTACTAATTTGTTATCTAAAAAATGAGTCGCTATATCCTGAATTAGCTAATGACCTAGATGTGACATTAAGCTTCGAGAGCAGAAAACGTTCAACAGATATTTTTCGCATGCTCAAGAATGAAGATAACTTTGAAAAGATATTGGATTTAGATAATGAGTTAGTCGACGGTTATCGGGGAATTAGGAAGAAGCTTCAGGAAAAAGAGGCTGCTAGTTCATCCACTAAGTTTGACGAGGGCTATTTTAGGTATTTGCTCGATAACGTAATCTTAATCAAAAATGAGTTGCCTAAAGACACTGACTTGAACCATTACTTCGAAATAATGAACAATCGAGGGGAGCAACTTGAAAAGCATGAGATTGTAAAAGCATATTTGTTGGGGCTACTACCCGAAGAAGATCCAAAAGGAAGAAGTGTTATCTCTGAAGTTTGGAATGCTTGCCAGAGACTAGATAAATATGTTCAGATTGGTTTTAAGCCAGAAGTTCGTGAACAATTATTTTCTACCAATTGGAATCAGTTTCTTCCAACTGATTTTACTCAAGTTATTTCGGCATTTCCAAATGGCGATAATTCATCAGTTTTTAAAGCAATTTCTCTAGATGATATGTTGCAAATGACGCCCAATCCAGAGAAAGCTGATGAAACAGATGATACTGGTCGATATCATTCCATCATAAATTTCCCTAATTTTATTCTTCAAGTATTGAAGCTGTTCAAGGATAAAGAAACATTTGATTGGAATTACGAATCAAGAGGGATTTCTTTGGATGATAAGAGGTTGGTTGATCAATTTGAGCAACAGATTACGTCAAATCAAGATGTTTATGAATTCATGTACTTACTTTTAAAGACACGTTTTGTTTTCGATAACTACGTGATTAAGACAGACAGCATAAATGATAATTCATCTGATGATTCGAACTGGAGTTTGCACAAACCGTATATGCTTGTTGGTAAGAGTAGAAACAATAAGAAGCTCTCGCCTCGCAATACGTTTTATGATGACGATGATACTCAGAATATCGTGGTAAAGATTGAATCTATGTTTCAAGTCACCGACCCACGTCAAATTTATAAGAGCTTCTTGTTTGGTCTGCTACAAATTTTAAATGATGATGCTGTCATAGGTGACAATGGTTTGTTGGTTAAAAAGTTGATAGCATTTGCCAGCCAACGTTTTACCTCACTCACTAAAGATGATTCAGTGTTTGATAGTGGAGTAGATACCTCTAACTACATCTTTAACTTCCTTGATTTTGTGCTATGGTATCAAGAAACACATGGCTTTAATCGTGGAATCAAAGCTTCAGATTTTGATTTTAAATACCGAAATTCTGTAGAGCATTTCTATCCTCAAAATCCTAATGCGGACGAAGGTCATGAGAAGTTACCGCCAGAAGAACTAAATAATTTTGGAAATCTATGTATCATGGCGCGTGGCCACAATTCGTTGCGTTCAAATTTAATGCCGGATGCCAAGATAAAAGAGTTCAAGTCAACTGATCAAAGTTTGAAATTTGAATTGATGCAGAAAATGGCAGAGGATGAGGGAATCTGGTACATTGACCAAATCCGTAAGCAAGGTCAACAAATGAAAGAGATTCTTGCTGAATTTGTGGAAAAGATTGGTATGTAGCTTAGGAATTTAGATTATAAGCTGTCCTTATTATGATGATGCATTCATGTTGAGGCAGGACACTTATTAACGTCGCTAGGGTAGTCATAAAACGCGTGTGATATAATTATATATATATAATCGAATTAGGTGGTGACCCGATATGGAAGAAAAAGAAAAGAAATTGAGAACTTTGCGGTTGAAAAAGATAAAAAGAAAACACACAAGATTGCGAGAACTATTGGAGCAACTTCAGTTGTAATTGGTTCAGCAGTAGTAGCAACTAAGGCAGTGCCAAAATTAACTGCTGCAATTAATAAAGCTTCTGTCAAGTATTCTAACCGTAAATCAGGTAAGGATAATTGGGAACCTGAAATAGTTAAGAAGAATGAGTATAAGGAAAGTGAGAGGGATGGAGATGCAAATAGATACTGACAAAATGGCACAGCAATTAAGCAATTTGGAATGAAGAAAAGAATCGAGAACTCTATTCATTTATCAAATCATGGGAAAAGACCATAGGACAAAATTATCGAGAGTTCTCTAAAGGCTCCAATGTAGCAATTGGTCATCATCAGCTGCCGCGAGAAATCATAGAAAAAACTAATGGTTTTAATGGATTGATGAGTCGTAAGGATGTGTGGTCGTACGGAGCCAAACAGAATCCTTCGACAATTGAAGTTTATAGTCATAATGAGTTTCCACAGGGAATGCGCACAGATGAGTATGGCGAGTTCTATGATGTAGATGTAGATACAAATGATAATCAATACCCAGTACTAAAAAATGGCAAACAATTTAGAGTATACACAAATGGCAGAATTTCGCAGCGTATCGGTATGAAGAATCTTTTTGAGGAAAGATTGCCGCCACAATTTTAATTAAATTGGTTTTGACACCATTGCCACTTGAAAAGTAATAAAAAAATATCCTTATTTTAGGATATTTTTTTATAAGCAACGCTGTATTCCTTGCTAAAGCGCGATACAATGAATTTTAGGAGGAAGGGTACATGATTTCATGGCATGAGATATTGACATATCAGGACATTCAGCAAATCAAATTTTTAAAGGAATTGTTGAATGAAAAAGTGATTCAATTATTTTGTTCTGAATCAAATGGAGGCGATTCAAAATATTCCATTGATTTAGTTTTTGAAGAAATTTATATGCTGACAATATTTGTGGGTGACGAAATAAAGTGCGAAGTACTACAAAAATTTTTGATAAAAATATTTACAGTTGAAGAAATCATCGTGTGAGAGGTTCTAATTTTTAAAAGTTTTATCTAGAGTTGATAGATAGCCATTTTCAATTTTCCTAGTGGAGCCCTCATAACTTTTCTGTAAGTATTCAATTGTTCCCCATATGGTTTAATAATGTCAGAATCATCAAATAAAACAAGCATATCCTCTTTTAGAGTCGGCTTAAGCATCTCTAGATATTTTGTGAAAAAAAGCGCAAGAAGAAAAGCTCATAGAGTTGCGACTGAGTCCCTTAATCCTATAAGGAAATAAATTGGTTCTTACAGATTTCTAGCAATCTCATAAAGAAGAAGTGACTGTCCTTTGGAAAGCCCATAAACTATACTTAAAAAGAATTTTTGTGTTGGTTTCAGTATGTCCTAGCTCAATTTACTAGTAAAGTGGTATAAACTTCTTTTCGCTTGATAGATTTTCAATGATTTATTGGTATAGTCGAGTCAGCTCCTCTGATAAAGTATTTGTATTTCGCGACTTTACTTTATTAAATGTGGAGTCGTTTTTCTGCATTTTTGGGTAATCTCAAATAAGTATTGTTAATCTTTTAATAATAGGGCAGAAGAATCTGTTTTAAAAAAATATAAAATTTCATCTAATACATATTGATTTAACCTCATATGTATTTTTTTTGTGCGACAGACTGTCACTTCCCAATGGAGAGGCTCTTTCAATGGTAAATGAGTAAAATTTTTATTTTGAATCATATTGTCAATTGGGGAGGGGAGTATGGAAACAATGCTTGACTTATAAGTAGAGCTTAAAAGCATGTCCCATTCGCCTGACAAAAGCTTAATATTGGGTTTTAAGTTTAGTTTTTGAAAATATTTATTAATCATATGATGTATCATAAAAGACTCGTTGAATAGGGCTAAGGGTTGTTTAGACAGTTCTTCCCATGTTAGAAAGGATCGGTTTGCAAGTGAGTTTTCTGTGCTCATAAAGGCATGAAGTTCATCAGCAACGATGATATATTCTTCGATATTTGTTAATTCAGTTGGTTGTAGTAATATTGCTAAATCAATGTCATTAACGAGCAACATTTTTTTTAATTCATGAGCGCCAGCTTCAGTGATTTCTAATTTAATAGTTGGGTTTTCAAGAATAAACTTGGCTAAAAATCGAGAAAAAACAATAGTAATTACTAGTGGTGGAATACCTATTTTTACGGTCCCTTTGTATTGATTATCCAAGTTGCCAAGCTGCAATAACATATTGTCATACGAGTCAATAATTTCTAGAGCATGTTCATATAAAAGCTCTCCAGCCTTTGTTAATTCTGATATTTTTCCGTTTTTTCTATTGAAGATTAAAATGTTTTCTTCATTTTCAAAAGTTTTAATCATCTTGCTCAAAGCCGGTTGAGATAAATGGTATTTTTTTGCAGCTTTCGTTAAATTGTTTTCGCTTTCAACAATTTGAACAAAATAGCGTAGTTGTTTAATATCCATGCTATCACCTCTATTTATAATTTACCTATAACTATATCATATGGGTGCTATGAATTTAAAGTCTTAGACGATATTTTATTAAGTTGATATGATTAGCACATCAACAAGAAAGCGTTTGAAGTTTTGGGAGGGGTGTTAGCCTTGAAGGAGATATCAAAAGGAGAGTTGATGAATTATATTCATGACAAAGATCATATAATGATTGGAGGGTTCATGACAATTGGTGCACCTGTAAACTGTATTAAATTATTGGCTAAAAGTTCAGTTCGTGATTTAACAGTCATTACCAATGATACAGGTGTTCTAAAGGAATTAGAAGATGATCAATTAGGAGTTGGTTTTTTAGTTAAAGAACGACAAGTAAAAAAATTAATTGCCTCTCATATTGGTTTAAATGCTGAAACAGGTCGACAAATGATTAAAAAAGAAATGAACGTGGAACTAGTTCCACAAGGTACTTTAGTTGAGAGAATCCATGCAGGAGGAGCCGGTTTAGGTGGGATTTTAACCCCCACAGGCGTAGGTACTGTGGTTGCGGAAGGTAAACGAGTTATCGAAGTAAATAATCAATCATATTTGTTAGAAGAACCTCTAAGAGCTAACGTTGCTTTGATTAAAGCGAAAAAAGCAGATAAATTAGGAAATCTTATTTATGAGCAAACCGCCAGAAATTTTAATCCATTGATGGCAATGGCAGCAGATATTGTTATCGCTGAGGTAGATGAATTGGTTGAAGTAGGCGAACTTCTTCCAGAAGAAATTATCACTCCTTTTATTTTAGTAGATAAAATTTTAGTTAGCGAGAGGGGGGGAAAAAATGAGCATTGAGTTGTTAACAACCAAAGAAAAAATTGCTAAACGAGTAGCTCAGGAACTAGGGGATGGCGATGTTGTTAATTTAGGTATTGGTTTACCTACGCTTGTTTCCAATTTTATATCCCCAGAGATTGCGGTATATTTTCATTCTGAAAATGGTTTAGTCGGTGCTAATCAAGTGGCAGATAAAATACAACCTAATTTAGTCAATGCAGGAGGGATTCCATCTGGAATAATAGACGGTGGTGCTTATGTCGATAGTTTAACTTCTTTTTCTTTGATCAGGGGAGGACACATAGATACCACCGTTTTAGGTGCTTTGGAAGTAGATGAAATGGGGAATCTTGCAAATTGGATGATTCCTAACAAGATGGTACCTGGCATGGGTGGAGCCATGGATTTAGTAGTGAGAACACCAAAAGTTATTATTGCAATGGAACATGTTGCTAAAAATGGCGCTCCAAAGATTTTGAAAAATTGTCGTTTACCATTGACTGCTGAAAAAGTAGTGACAATGATTATTACTGATTTGGCTGTATTTGAATTTATTGAAGATGAACTAACACTCATTGAGATCAGTGAAGATAGCAGTCTTGCTGAAATTTTTGAAAAAACAGAAGCAAGATTTAAACTTTCAAAAACACTTTAAAAAATGGAGGAAAGTAAATGAGAGATGTTGTGATTGTAGAAGCTGTTAGATCTCCTATCGGTAGTTTTGGTGGGGTCTTAGCTAGTTTATCAGCCACAGAATTAGGCGTTAAAACAACTGAGGGATTATTCGAAAAAACATCTGTTACAAAAGAGATGGTTGAAGAAGTAGTAATTGGCAATGTTTTGTCAGCTGGAAAAGGAATGAATGTTGCTCGCCAAATAGCAATTGGGGCAGGTTTTCCCGTGACAACTCCAGCTTATGTTGTGAGCAATGTTTGTGGTTCTGGATTGAAAGCTGTCTTAAATGCAGTTCAAGCTGTCATGACAGGTGATCGAGATGTTGTGTTAGCAGGTGGAGTTGAGAGCATGAGTCAGTCAGCTTACGTACTTCCTGAACAACGATTTGGTTTGAGAATGGGTAATGGTCAAGTTATCGATACCCTTCTTAATGATGGTTTGACAGATGCTTTTTCTCATCATCATATGGGCATAACAGCGGAAAACCTAGCTGAAAGATTTGATATCTCGCGTGAAGAACAAGATCTATTTGCCATTGAAAGTCAAAGAAGGGCGAGTGCAGCTAGGCAATCCAATGTTTTTAAAGATGAAATCATTCCTATTTTAGTGAACCGGCGCAAACAAGAACCGCTTTTGGTCGCACAAGATGAAGGGATTAGAGAAAGAGTATGCCTTGAAAAACTAGCACGTTTAAAACCGGCATTTAAAGAGAATGGTTCAGTTACAGCAGGGAATTCCTCAAGTATTAATGATGGGGCAGCGATGATATTGTTAATGAGTAAAGAAAAAGCCGAAGAATTGGGCATAAACTATTTAGCTGTAGTCAAAGGTTATGCCTTTGAGGGAACCGATCCAGATACGATGGGATATGGTCCAGTTGTTTCAACACGCAAAGTTTTAGCCAAACTAAATTATGAAATAGCTGATTTTGATTTGATTGAATCTAATGAAGCATTCGCAGCTCAAGCATTGACAGTTGCTAAAGAACTTGATTTTGACATGGATATGGTGAACATTTATGGTGGAGCTATTGCTCTGGGTCATCCGATTGGGGCATCAGGAGCTCGTATTTTAACAACTTTACTGCATGGATTAAAAAACAAAAATCTTCAACGTGGATTGGCAACCTTATGTGTTGGTGGTGGCATGGGAGTGTCCATTGTTGTAGAAAGAGAAGGTTAAGAAAATGACAATAATTCCAATTGTTGGCGTATTATTAGCTGTTATTGTATTAATATGGTTTTCTTTAAAAGGAGTTAATATTTTAATTTTAGCACCATTGGCCGCTTTGATAGTGATTTTTACGAATAAGATTGATTTAATTACAGGTTTAATTTCTGGTGAAAAATCATATATGAATGGTTTATCCGGATTTGTGACATCCTTCTTTATTATTTTTATGTTAGGTTCTATTTTGGCGAAATATATTGAAGAAAGCGGTGCGGCTAACACCATAGCAAACGCCATTTTAAAAATTACTGGAACTGAAAAACCTTATTCGGTATTGATTGCTATATTTTTAGTTAGCTTACTATTAACTTATGGTGGGGTGAGTCTATTCGTTGTTCTATTTGCTGTTGTGCCATTAGCTCGTAATCTTTTCGAGAAATTGAATATACCATGGCGTTTAATTATTACTCCTTATTTTTTAGGAGTAGCGACTGTTACTATGACAATGATGCCAGGTACACCTGCTATTCAAAATGTTATTCCAACAACTGTCTTGGGGACCACGCTTACGGCAGCTCCAATGGTTGGGATTGTGGCTTCAATTGTCGTGACGCTTTGGGGCTTATGGCGGATGAAAAGAGAATTGAGCGTTGCTTTAGCTAATGGTGAAACTTTTGATTCTAAATATGCTAAAAAAGACGAAACGTTAGCTACAAAAACGTTACCCAGTCTAGTTGCTAGCTTAGCACCTTTGCTGACTTTGATTATTATTATTTTTGTTGGAAGTTATTTTAAGATAGGCGATATTATTATTTTTGCATTAGCTATTGCCATACTCATTGCTGCTTGTGTGTTTCATCAACATATTAAAAGTCACAAAGCTATTTTAAATGCTGGTGCAGTTGGATCTGTTTCACCAACGATCTTTTCTGCAGCAGCAGTTGGATTTGGCTCTGTGGTCTCCTCAGCAGTTGGTTTCCAAACGATTTTAGGATGGATTCAAGGAATTCCCGGCAATCCATTGATAAGCTTATCTATTTTAAATGGATCAATGGCTGGAGTTACAGGATCTTCTTCAGGCGCACTAAGTATTGTGATGAATAATTTTATTCAATCTTATATTGATATGGGCATAGATCCAGCTATAATCCATCGTTTATCAGCAATTGCTTCAGGTGTTCTAACATGTTTACCACAGTGTGGTGCTTTACTTTCGATGTATGCATTGACGGGATTAACTCATAAAGAAACGTATAAAGACCTATTTATTTCAGTTGTCGTTGGAAGTTTTATTGCATTTATTGCTGCATACTTTGTTGGAATAATGTTTTAATAAAAAATTGGAGGTTTTGATTATGAAATTTGTTGACTTAAGTACAGCTATTGAAAGTAATTTACCATCAGATCCAGTAGGAATGATTCCAGAGATTGATTATCAAACACATGAGGATCAGATTGATTATATGCTAAGTTTCTTTGGAAATGCTACGACGGATGATTTACCCGGTGGTGTGGCATGGGCTTTAGAAAATGTTAAATTAACAACACATGCAGGCACCCATCTAGATGCTCCCTATCATTATCATCCTACAATGAACAATGGTGAGCGTGCATGGACTATTGATGAAGTTCCATTGGAATGGTGCTATGGAGATGGAGTGGTTGTTGATTTTACGGATAAACCCAACGGTTATGCAGCCACAATAGAAGATTTCAAGAAGGAATTTTCTCGTTTGAACTACAACTTGAAGCCAGGTGATATTGTTTTAGTAAATACTGGCGCTTCAAAAAAATGGGGAACGATTGATTATCTTTCTGCTGGTTGTGGTATGGGAAGAGAGGTAACTTTGTGGTTGATTAATCAGGGAATTCACATGATGGGAACGGATGCTTGGAGTTGGGATCGACCTTTAAAATTAGTCGGAAAAGAATTTGATGAAACGGGTGATAAAAGCATTATTTGGGAAGGACATTTTGCTGGAATTGAAAAAGCATATTGTCACATTGAAAAATTAGCTAATTTAGATCAAGTGCCAGCGACAGGCTTTAAATTTAGTTGTTTCCCGGTGAAAATTAAAGCTGCCAGTGCTGGGTGGATCCGTGCAGTCGCAATGTTTGATGAGAAAGATGGAGGTGCATAATGAAAGAAAAAGTTATTATTACTGTTGCTACAACAGGAGGATATACAACAAAAAAACATAATCCTAATGTTCCACTAACACCAACAGAAATTGCTGAAGAAGTCTATAAGTGTTATCAAGCTGGGGCGGCTATTGCCCATATTCATGTTAGAGATGAACAAGGAAACCCTACAATGGATTTCCAAAAATTCAAAGAAACTGTAGGATTAATTAGAGATAAATGCGATATTGTCATAAATATCACGACATCTGGCGGAACTGGATTTGGTGATGATGAACGAATGAAACCTTTTGTAGAATTGTTGCCAGAGATGGCAAGTTATGATTGTGGCACGATGAACTGGCAACACTCAACGGTTTTTGAAAATAGCCCTGCCTTTTTGGAAAAATTAGGCAAACAAATGCAAACATCACATGTTAAACCGGAAGTTGAGATATTTGATCCAGGAATGTTATATACAGCGTTGTACTATTTGGAAAAGGGTATTTTACAAAGTCCTTTACATTTCCAATTTGTGTTAGGAGCACCAGGTGGTATTGCCGCAACTGTTGAAAATTTAGTGTTTTTGAAAAGTTTGTTACCTGAAGATGCAACATGGAGTGCCTTTGGCATTGGAAAAGAAAGTACACCTATTTTGATGACTACACTAGCGCTAGGTGGGCATGTCCGTGTAGGTATGGAAGATAATAGTTATTTATTTAAAGGTCAACTGGCCAAATCTAATGTAGAATTTGTTAATCGTGCTAAGTTGTTGATTGAAGAATTAGGGAAAGTCGTTGCAACTCCAGATGAAGCACGTGCCTTATTGGAGCTTGAAAAAAAAGTTTAGAAAAAACAACTGTATTTTTTTGAGGATGTTGAAAAAGTTAAATAACGGAGCTGTATAAATTGGTGATCAATTTATACAGCGATTGTTGAGATTTATTGTCAATCCCATAGGTTGATCAAAATCTTCAAATGTCATTTTCCCTCTTTCTTTATATGCTTTAACCAATCAGTTGATCTGCCTTATTGATAGGTTTAGTTCAATGCAGGCTCTGATTTTTTGCTTCTTTTTTCAGCAACAGCTTTAATAGTATTGTTGGGGATTCGAACTATTTGGAACTTTGAAATTGCAAAAACAGTATTTGTCAAAGGTAATTACTTTTCTTTTTTTTACATTTCGCTCCTATCGTTCGGGGCTGACCCATAAGTCTCAAAAATAGTAAAAGGGAAACCAAAATCGATAAAAAGATTTGGGTTTCCTTATTTTTTTGTCTATCTATGTTAGTGCTTCAGAGAAGTCATATGTGTCAGAAGTAAGGAAGAGAATTTTGGCTCTTTGTCAAATAGGACTGATGAGTAAAAATTAGTTTGGAGCTAAGTAGAAGTGAACACTCCTGCTTGGTTCCTTTTTCCGTTATTTTATTTGTATTAAACCATTCATCATAAAATCGTGGAAAAACCATTTGTTAAATGAATATTCAAAAAATTACGCGAGAGCTGTTTATGGGATATTTTCTAAAAGCTTGACTAAAGCTAAAGAATTGGGAATGGTAAATGAAAATAGAACCCAACGCGTTGGGGCTATTTCAAAGGAAAAAGTGATAGTCGAATACTGGGAGAAAGAAGAATTTGAAAAAGTGATCGAAACATTCAATTTAGCGGATTGTTTAGAACATCTATATTTTGTAATGATATGGTTGTATTTTATGACCGGCTTGAGAGTTAATGAAGCAACAGCTTTAGTTTGGGATAGAGATATTGATTTGGATCAAGGAACACTGAGTGTGAAACATTCTTTGCGATTGAAAAGCAAAAATGATTGGAGCTTTGGTCCAACTAAAACGGAAGCGGGCAAACGGACGATATCTCTTGATGACGATACGATAGAAATTTTGAAGGATTGGAAACAACGTCAAGAACAGAACATAAACTCTGAACTAGTTCTATCATATGACGGAAAACCAATGATAAAAAGTACAATAAACAGGGTTGTAAAAAGACATGCAAAACTTGCTGGTGTGAAGGAAATACAACCGAAAGGTTTGCGGCATTCACATGCTTCATTATTGATCAATGAGCATAATATGAATGTCTTGATAATAAAAGAACGACTGGGTCATGAAGATGTCGAAACAACACTAGGAACATATTCGCATTTGTATCAAAGGAGTGATAATCAAGTCGCTAAAGCATTGAGTGGAACGGTAAAAATTGATACAGCGAAAAAATCGTTGACAAATTTTAACGGTAACCAACATTTTAAGCGATAAAAATGAAAAAGAAATGACATGCTACCAAATGCGCTACCACAAAATAATAAAACACTCTCAAACCCTTACGTATCAGTGGATTTGAGAGTGTTGTTGTTTATTCCCACTCTACTGTTGCCGGTGGCTTGCTGGTAATATCATACACCACACGATTGACATGAGGGACCTCATTTACTATTCTCACGCTGATTTTTTGCAACAGATCCCAGTCGATTCTAGCAAAGTCAGCTGTCATACCATCGACAGAAGTAATGGCCCGAATACCGATTGTGTAATCATAAGTACGGTTATCTCCAGTTACTCCCACGCTGCGAATGCCAGGCAAAACGGTGAAATATTGCCAAATGTCGCGATCTAAACCGGCATTGGCAATTTCTTCACGTAAGATGGCATCGCTATCCCGAACGATTTCTAACTTGTCTTCCGTCACTTCTCCCAATACACGAATGCCCAATCCGGGACCTGGGAACGGTTGGCGCCAGACGATCGAGTCAGGCATCCCCAATTCAGTTCCTAATGCACGAACTTCATCTTTGAAAAGTGTGTTTAGCGGTTCGATTAGCTGGAAAGTCATGTCTTCTGGCAATCCGCCTACATTATGATGAGACTTAATGACCTCTGCAGTTTCAGTGCCGCTTTCGATAACGTCTGTGTACAATGTTCCTTGGGCAAGGAATTCGATGCCGTCAAGTTTGGCAGCCTCGTCATCAAAAACATATATAAATTCGTTGCCGATGATTTTACGTTTTTGTTCCGGATCGGAAACACCGGCCAATTTATCGAGGAAACGTTTTTGTGCGTCTACTTTAATGATATTTAGACCAAATTTTCCAACGAGACTTTCCATGACTTCCTCTGCTTCGTTTTTGCGGAGCAAACCGTGGTCCACAAAAATACATGTCAGCTGATCGCCGATGGCTTTTTGGAGCAGCACTCCAACCACACTTGAATCCACTCCGCCGGATAGGGCAAGGAGGACTTTTTTATCTCCCACTGTTTCTCTGATTTTTGCGATTTCCAAATCGATGAAATTCTCCATAGACCAGTCGCCTTGACAACCGCAAATAGAGAAAGCAAAATTCTTTAACATGTCGTTCCCATGGACTGAGTGTTGAACTTCCGGATGGAATTGAACACCGTAGAATTTTTTCTCTTGATGTTCAACGGCCGCAAAAGGACAGTCGGAGCTGACTGCAACAACTTCAAACTCTGGGGGAAGACTTGTGACAGAATCCCCATGACTCATCCACACTTGCTGTCTGGAAGGCAGGCCCGCAAAAAGACCACTTGTTGTGTTGCTGATATCGATGAAGGCTTGACCGTTTTCTTGGACCCCAGCAGGTTCAACATTTCCGCCAAGGTATTCCGTCATTAACTGCATACCATAACAAATACCGAGAATCGGCAATCCTAAATTGAAAATTTCCGGGTCAACTTTGAACGCGTCATTTTTATAAACACTGTTTGGTCCCCCTGAAAAAATAATACCTTTTGCATTCATTTTTTTGATTTCTTCAGCGGTTGTCTTGTGACTCAATAATTCAGAAAAGACGCCAAATTCACGTATGCGGCGGGTGATTAGCTGATTGTATTGGCTGCCGAAATCCAATACAATGATAGTTTCTAATGAGGTGTTTTCTGTCAACAAAGCTCACTCTTTCTATAGTTAATATTTGGTTAAATAGATGTCGCTGATTTCATGGGAAGCCTGTTTGCGTAAAATCAAATCTGCATGGTGCCTGGTAGGCAAGATAAATTCATTTAAATTTCGCAGATTGACATTTTTCCAGACATCTTTTGCCATGGCTATTGCTTTTTCTTTTGGACCAATGGCGTAAGGATAATAAAAATTAGACGGGTTTTGGAACGAGGTCTCCAATAATGCCTCGAAACGATCCAGATACCATCTTTCAATCGTCTTTGGATCTGCATCAACAAAAATAGAAAAATCAAAAAAATCACTCATATAAATTTGTTGATTGGAAGGCAGCTGGAGGACATTGATTCCCTCAACAATCAGAATATCAGGTTCAACGATTTCTTGGTATTGATTTGGTACGATATCATAGATGTCATGGGAATAAATCGGAAGCTTGATTTTCGGTTTTCCGCTTTTTACTTCACCAAGAAAATTAATCAAAAGCTCCATATCATAACTTTCCGGAAATCCCTTATCGTTCATCAATCCGCGTTCTTGTAAAACTCGATTAGGATAAAGAAATCCGTCTGTTGTCACCAGATGGACATTTCTCCTTTTAAAAGTGCGCGACAGCATCATTTGAAGCAAGCGGGCCGTCGTACTTTTTCCTACAGCCACACTTCCTGCAATGCCAATGATAAATGGGGGCACATCTTGAAACGATTGAATAAACAGACCTTTACTTAGCTGAAGCGATTCATATTCCTTCATATACAGCTTGATAAGATGGGTGATAGGGATATAAATTTCCTGAACATCTTGCAGAGAAATCTTGTCGTTGAAACTTTTTATCTCCTGCAGTTCTTCTTCAGTTAAAGGTGGGACACCGTTGCGATAAAAACTTTTCCATTCTTCACGAGAAAACCGGTGATATTTTCTCGATTCATTGATATTCATAATTCAACCGCCTTTACTTTACGATAATCATAAGTCACATTTTAACATATTTTTATTAATTGTACTTAAAATTTATGAAGAATCAATAACTTGTCAGAGAAATATCAGATAAAAACTTTTTTTCTAAAGTCAGATCCCTTAGACGGTTATTTTTACGTTCAAGATAGTTTTCCGCAATGGTCTTTTCCTCGTTGGTTTCAGGTCTGATGGTGGGAATCACATAATCCTCTGGGAGATCTTCGCCTACAACGACAAATGTGGTAAAACAGGTAGCGGCTAAATAGCGCTGGTTGTTGAGTAAATCTTCCCCGGAAACCTTGACAAAAATTTCCATGGATTTAGTTCCGGTGCCGGTGACAAAAGCTTCCAGCGTCAAGGCATGATTAGACGGAATAGGTGCTAAAAAATTCAGACGGTCGGTAGAAGCAGTGACTACTGTTTTCTTAGTGTGACGTAAGGCAGTAATCGCCGCACAACTGTCGATATAGGACATTAATTTCCCGCCATACAATGTATTATGACTGTTAGTGTCTTGAGGGAAGACCAAATGAGTTTGAATCGTGCGCGAATCCCGGCAAAATTTTTCAGTTTTATTTTCGTTCTGCATGTAAATAAAAGCTCCTTATGCTATGATAATTGAAAAATAATAGTATGAGTATAGCATAAATATGGCTATTTGTGAGAAAGGATGGAACAACTTGGCTAAAATTATTTTGTTTGGGGACAGTATTACTGCCGGCTGGAATGAGGAAGGCATCACGGATGCATTGACCAGCAAAGTGGCAGCAGCATTTTCCGAAGATCATGTCATCAACGCCGGTATACCTGGAGACACCACGGCAGACGGACTAAAACGTTTGGAGGAGCATGTCTTGCGTTATCAGCCTGATATCGTGACTCTATTTTTTGGTGCCAATGATGTGGCAATCGACCGGTTGATGAGTTTAAATAAATACCTTGCGAATCTGTCAGTCATGATCGAAAAAATCGGTCCTGAAAAAGTCATCTTATTCAGCGCTCCTTATACGAAACAAGCAGTCAGAAAATTTGATCGTCCATTAAGCCGCTGCAGAAAATTTTCTGATGGGCTGGCTGAGCTAGCAAAAGAGAGACAGCTGCCTTTCGTGAGTGTTCTGGATGAGATGATTCACTCTGAACAGGCGGACGAGTGGCTGCAGGAAGACGGCTTGCACTTTTCAGAATTTGGTTATGAAAAACTGACAGAGCTATTCCAGCAGAAAATTATGGAGAAAAAGAGGAAATGGAACCATGACTGAACATTATTTTACACACACTCCTGAGACACCCCACGACAGAGAACAGTGGTCGTTTGAACTGAAAGGGCAAATATTTCAATTTATCACTGACAGTCATGTTTTTTCAAAAAAGACTGTAGACTTTGGCAGCCGTGTATTGATTGACACTTTTTCGGATGAAGATTTGCCGACTGGGAAAATTTTGGATGTGGGTTGCGGTTATGGACCTATCGGATTAGCATTGGCGTACAGTACCAATCGGTCGGTGGAGATGGTAGATGTCAATGAACGTGCGGTGGCATTAGCTGCTGAAAATGCGGTTCTCAATGGTATCAAAGAAGCGGATATCCATATTTCTAATATTTATGACGATGTTCATTTGGAAGAATATGCTGCAATCGTCAGCAACCCGCCGATTCGCGCCGGCAAACAAGTGGTTCATAGTATTCTTGAGGGGTCCTATCGACTGCTCGCCAAAGGAGGAACTTTGACTGTGGTGATACAAAAAAAGCAGGGAGCTCCCAGTGCCCAGAAAAAAATGCGGGAAGTTTTCGGCAATGTGGAAGTAGTGACCAGAGATAAAGGTTACTTTATTTTAAAAAGCCTTAAAATAAACGAACAATAATATAAGCAACAAGCTGTTTTTCAATCAAAATATTTTGGCACAGGAAATATTGAGTCGGCTGATAGACTTTTGATTATCCCATCATTAAAAAGGAACGTAAAAAATTATCATAGAGATTTTGCTTTGTCCGTTTAAACTCTAAAAAACGAAGCGTCAAAAAAACTTGAATTTACTAATGATTTATATTATACTGTTTAAGGTTATGTAAAAATACATGACTAATACCACATCTCAAAGGATGGATGAAGGGGTGCTTCATCAGAAGTCTTTCATGCAGTTGACTTTGAGAGAGGAAAATAAAACCAAATTGGAGGAAACAAAACATGGCAGTAATCAGTATGAAACAATTACTAGAATCAGGTGTGCATTTTGGACACCAAACACGTCGTTGGAACCCTAAGATGAAGAAATATATCTTCACTGAAAGAAACGGGATTTACATCATCGACTTGCAAAAAACAGTTCGTCTTGTTGACGATGCTTACAACTATATGAAAAATGTTGCCGAAGAAGGCGGCGTGGCTCTTTTTGTAGGAACTAAGAAGCAAGCACAAGAAGCAATCAAGGAAGAGGCCGAAAGAGCAGGTCAATTTTACGTCAACCATCGTTGGTTGGGTGGAACATTGACTAACTGGGACACAATCCAAAAACGTATCGGTCGTCTAAAAGAAATCGATAAAATGGAAGAAGATGGCATTTTTGAAGTATTGCCTAAAAAAGAAGTTGCCGGCCTAATCAAACAACGTGAACGTCTGCAAAAATTCTTGGGCGGTATCGCTGACATGCCTAGAATTCCTGATGTTATCTTTATCGTAGACCCTCGTAAAGAGCGCATTGCAGTTCAAGAAGCTCGCAAACTAAATATTCCGATTGTTGCAATGGTTGACACTAACTGCGACCCAGACGAAATCGATGTAGTTATCCCTTCAAACGATGATGCTATCCGTGCAGTAAAACTGATTTCCGGGAAAATGGCAGATGCTTTCATCGAAGGACGTCAAGGTGAAGACGATGTTGTTGAGGAAACTTTTGTAGCTGAAACAGAAACAGAAGAAGCCCCAAAAGCTGAATCTATGGAAGAAATCGTAGAAGTAGTCGAAGGCGACAACGCTGAATAATCAATCATAAAAATAGAGTGTCTCAAAGGCTATGAAGTAGTTGGCGAACGATAGTAGCCCCGCTTTACCTTTGAGACTTTTTTGTAAAAGAAAATACTTTGGGAGGCAAATGAAAAAATGGCACAAAAAATTACAGCAGCAATGGTAAAAGAGTTACGCGATAAGACAGGCGTAGGCATGATGGATGCTAAAAGAGCGCTTGTTGAAGTTGATGGAGATATGGATAAAGCTGTGGACCACTTGAGAGAATCAGGTTTGGCGAAAGCAGCTAAAAAAGGCGACCGTATCGCAGCAGAAGGTCTGGCAAATATCCATGTGGCAGGTAACGTGGCAGCTGTTGTAGAAATAAATTCTGAAACAGACTTCGTTGCTAAAAACGACCAATTTAAAGAGTTAGTAGCTAACATCGCTAGATTAGTAGCAGAAAACAAACCGGCTGATATGACTGAGGCTTTGGCTATCGCTACTGAAAATGGCACGATCGAGAAAGAAATTCTTGAAGCGACCACAGTAATTGGTGAAAGAATTGCTTTCCGCCGTTTCGAAATCGTTGAAAAAAATGACGATCAAGTTTTCGGTGCTTATCTTCATGCCGGCGGAACGATTGCAGTTGTAACTGTACTGGACGGATCAGATGAAAACGTAGCGAAAGATATCGCAATGCACGTTGCAGCTATCAATCCTCGTTACTTGACTAAAGATCAAGTGCCAGCAGAAGAGTTAGAGCACGAAAAGAAAATTTTGACTGAACAAGCATTGAACGAAGGCAAACCGGAAAAAATCGTTGAAAAAATGGTAATCGGCCGTATGAATAAATTCTTGGCAGAGATTTGCTTGGTAGATCAGCCTTTTGTTAAAGATCCAGATGTGACTGTTGCAAAATATGTGGCAGCCAACAACACTGAAGTTAAAGGGTTCGTCCGTTTTGAAGTAGGCGAAGGTCTTGAAAAACGTGAAGAAAACTTTGCTGACGAAGTAAGAAGTCAAATGAAATAAGAGTTATCTTGTCATAAAAATTGGGAAGCCGCTGTCATAAGTGCGCTCCCTTTTTTTAGGTAAATTCACCGGTAACCAGTGTGAGTTGCAAGTAAAATATGCTAAAATAGATTCAGTACAAAATTGGAGGTAATCGGATGTCTAGTCCAAAATATCAACGTGTCGTATTAAAATTGAGTGGAGAAGCCCTTGCCGGGGATACTGGTTTTGGAATCAAACCACCCACAATCGAAGAAATCGGAAAAGAGATCAAAGACGTTCATAAATTAGGTGTGCAAATCGCAATCGTTGTCGGCGGCGGAAATATCTGGCGCGGGAATATCGGCGCTGAAATGGGGATGGAGCGTGCCCAAGCTGACTACATGGGCATGTTAGCCACAGTAATGAATGCTCTTGCACTGCAAGATGTACTGGAAAACCTTGGTGTGCCTACCCGTGTCCAATCGTCTATCGAGATGCGTCAAATCGCAGAACCTTATATCCGCAGACGGGCTATCCGTCATTTGGAAAAAGGACGGGTAGTTATTTTTGCAGGCGGCACAGGCAATCCATATTTTTCAACAGATACTACGGCTGCATTACGTGCAGCGGAAATCGACGCAGATGTTATTTTGATGGCTAAAAACAATGTGGACGGTGTGTACTCTGCTGATCCGAAGCAAGTTGTTGATGCGACGAAATTTAAAGAACTGACACATCTGGACGTGATTTCAAAAGGGCTGGCAGTGATGGACTCCACCGCAAGTTCTCTGAGTATGGATAATGACATCCCATTAGTCGTGTTCAATTTGAATGAGCACGGCAATATTAAACGAGCAGTTTTAGGTGAAGATATCGGAACGACAGTGAGGGGGAAGTAAGATGGTACAAACAGTATTAAAAGATGCGAAAGAAAGAATGACGAAATCTGAGGAAAATCTTCAGCGGGAGCTTGGCTACATCCGGGCCGGCCGGGCGAATGCCAGTATTTTGGACCGTGTGGAAGTAATGTATTACGGTGCCATGACACCGTTGAATCAACTAGCACAAATTACCATTCCTGAGGCACGTGTACTTATGATCACGCCTTTTGATAAAAATTCTTTGGAAGACGTAGAAAAAGCTATTTTAGCCAGCGACTTAGGATTAAGTCCAGCTAATGACGGAAACGTGATTCGTCTGGTGATTCCGCAGCTAACCGAGGAGCGCCGGAAGGAACTTGCCAAAGAGGTTGGGAAATATGCTGAGAATGCTAAGATTTCTGTCCGAAATATTCGCCGGGATGCCATCGATGAGTTAAAAAAGATGGAAAAGAGCAAAGAAATTTCTGAAGATGACCTGCATAAATTAGAAAAAGATGTGCAAGATATCACAGATAAAAGTACAGCCAACATTGATAAAATTACAGAAGCAAAAGAACAAGAGCTATTGGAAGTTTAAAAAAGTCTTACTTTCTCATCTTGAGAAAGTAAGACTTTTTATGTTTATTTTTTTGGACGCGGAAATCTTAATGGACGTTTTCGTCCTTTGGGTTTTTGCCGGGGCATTTTTGTTGATGTCTGACTGCCAAAGACCTGTTTCCTTCGTCGCTGCCGGTTCATATTTAGCTTACTCATGGAGATACTCCTTTCCAATGATGACAGCTAAACTTACAGAGCGGGCTGGAAATCAGAAGATATGTCAGAAAAGACTATCTTAACGAAATGCCGCTATTTTCGATTTTCGGCACGCATAAAGAAGATTTTGAAGATGGTTTTTAAGCCAACTTCAAAAGTATCCATGATGCGGATAAAGAAAATGTCGAATTAAGTGTTTTTCCATGCAACACCTTGCAAGGCGAAGCTATCATCAATTATATAATTTGGATAGGGCAAAACGCTTTAATTGTCAATTTTCTTCTCCTCCTTTGGCATTCGTTCTAGTGCCATTGTATGAAGATAAGCATCGAAAGTCAATATTTTCCTTATTAGGTGCTAATTTTGTTAAATTTTACTTTAGCTTGAAGGATAAATCATCTGTATCAACGAATTTGTGTAGGTTTTTCAAGTTCTTTTTGCTACAATAATGAAGATAGAAAGAAAAAGGAAGGATGGGTAACAATGTTTCGTTTGTTTCCTCAAAAAGAACGCTATATGGAAGCAGAAGAAGGGCAGTCATTTGACCCTGAACGACCTGTGCCTAATCACGTCGCTGTCATTATGGACGGTAACGGACGCTGGGCTCAAAATCGACGCCTGCCTCGAGTTGCCGGACACCGGGAAGGGATGAACAACGTAAAAAAAATTACGAGGCATGCCAGTCATATGGGGATTAAAGTTTTGACCCTCTATGCTTTTTCTACTGAAAATTGGAAACGTCCGGAGAAGGAAGTGGACTTCCTGATGCAGCTGCCGGTAGATTTTTTTGATGAATTTGTCCCGGAACTGATTAAAGAAAATGTGAGAGTAAATGTCATGGGGTATACTGAATATCTCCCGGAACATACTCAAAAAGCTGTTAAAGACGCGGTAGCACAAACAGCTGGGAGTACAGGGATGATTTTAAATTTTGCATTGAATTATGGCAGTCGTGCTGAAATGCTGACTGGGATTAATCAAATCGTGACAGAAGTGCGGGCAGGAGAACTGACCGGAGAAATCACGGAGGAATTGTTCTCGCAGTATTTGATGACAGCCAGCTTAGGCGTTGAGTGGCAAGACCCTGACTTGTTGATCCGGACCAGCGGGGAAGAAAGAATCAGTAATTTTCTGCTTTGGCAAATCGCCTATAGCGAATTGTATTTTTCGCCAGCCTATTGGCCGGATTTTGATGAAAAGCACTTTAACGATGCGATTGGGAGTTTTCAACATCGGGATCGCCGCTTTGGCGGTCTAAAGTCTAAAAAGAATGGTAAGGAGACTACAGAAGAATGAAACAAAGAGTCATCACCGCCGTCGTTGCCTTAGCCCTTTTTGTACCGATTGTATGGTATGGCGGCTGGGCTTTTGAATTGACGGTCGCTGCTTTGGCAGTGATTGGTGTACACGAGTTGTTCAAAATGAATGGTTTGCGATTAGTGAGTATGGAAGGAGTTCTATCTGCTGCGGGGGCTGTTGCCTTAGTTTTGCCCAGAGAAAAGTGGTTTTTCTTTTTTCCTCAAAGCATGTCCAATTTCCATCTGTTTTATTTGATAGTACTGTTGCTGTTGTGCATGGCGGTTTTTTCGAAAAATACCTACACTTTTGAAAATGCAGCCTTTCCAGTGCTGGTGAGTTTGTATGTCGGTGTGGGATTTCAAAGCTTTGTTTCAGCCAGGGGCAGCGGTTCGGAATTTTTATATATCATTTACGGTCTTGCAGTGGTTTGGGCAACAGACATCGGCGCCTATATGATCGGAAGGAAAATCGGGAAACACAAACTTGCCCCTCATATTTCTCCGAATAAGACTATTGAAGGTTCCGTCGGTGGAGTGATTTGTGCCGTGCTCATGGCTTGCTTAGTGATTTTCGTCTATCCGTCCAAAACGGGATTTAATTACCCATGGACGATCATGCTAGCCGTCACCGTAGTCTTGTCTATGGCCGGACAGATGGGCGATTTAGTGGAATCAGCCTTTAAACGCCACTTTGGTGTTAAAGATTCAGGAAATTTATTGCCCGGACATGGAGGAATTTTGGATCGCTTTGATAGTTTGCTGTTTGTTTTTCCTTTGATGAGCTTTTTAGGGATTTTTTAGGTGAGGAAGCGGAATTATAACTCGAAATAAAAGAACGAGTTTTCTCTCAGATGTTTTACTATAGGAAAGGAGAGTGTTGAATTATTTATGAAAGCTGTATTAGTTTTTTTGTTTGTTTTTGGCTTGATCGTAATCATGCATGAATTAGGACATTTTCTTTTTGCTAAATGGTCTGGGATTCTGGTACGTGAGTTTGCTATCGGTGTAGGGCCTAAACTGTTTTCTTATCAAGATAAGTCGGGAACGACCTATACGATCAGGATATTGCCGTTAGGCGGATATGTTCGGATGGCAGGACTTGGAGAGGAAGAAGTAGAGTTGAATCCCGGGACAGCCATCTCTCTAGAATTAAATGACCAGCAGGAAGTAATTAGAATAAATACGAGCAGTAAGGTTCAGTTGGCTAATAGTGTGCCGATGGAAGTCTTGGAAGTAGACTTGGAGGAAAAACTATTTGTCAAAGGTTATCTCAATGGAGACGAAGAAAAAGAAACAGTTTATTCCGTCATCCACGACGCGATGATTATTGAAGAGGACGGTACGGAAGTCCGTATTGCCCCCGTTGATGTCCAGTTTCAGTCGGCTAAATTATATCAGCGGATGCTGACAAACTTCGCTGGTCCTTTGTTTAATTTTATTTTGACTTTTATCTTGTTTGTGATTATGTTGACTTATCAGGGTGGTATCTATACGCCCAGCAATCAAATCGCCGGCGTGAGTGAAGACAGTCCGGCAATGGAAGCTGGATTGAAAGACGGGGATAAAATTATTTCCATTGCAGGAGAAAAGATTGATGCCTATGCTGATATTGGCAAAGCGGTTCAAAAAAATGCTGACACAACTGTTCCGATTGTTGTTGACAGAGACGGAGAGGAAAAAACTCTTTCCATTACTCCGAAAAAGATGACGGATAATGGGGAGCAAAGAGTGATGATTGGTATCACATCTGGTGTTGAACTGGAGCAGTTAGGGATTGCCGGGACAATTAAGGAGGCAGGCAGACAGACAAAGAAAAACGCATTATTGATTTTTAATTTGTTAAGGGATTTATTGGGCAGTTTCAGTTTAGATAAATTGGGCGGACCGGTGATGATTTTTCAGGCTTCTTCAGAGATAGCCAATCAAAATATCATCGCCATTCTAAGTTTTACTGCAGTATTAAGCGTCAACTTGGGGATTATGAATTTGCTGCCGATTCCAATGCTGGACGGCGGGAAATTATTGTTTAATTTGGTAGAAGGGATTAGACGGAAGCCATTGAGTCCGGAATGGGAGATGCGGATTACAATGGTAGGGGCTGCCTTTTTGATTGGGCTGATGGTATTAGTAATGTGGAATGACATTATGAGATTTTTAGGCAGATAGTTTTTACTTTGGGAGGAAAAGAAATGAAACAGTCTAAAATGTTGGTACCGACATTGCGTGAAGAACCAAGCGACGCGGAAGCTTTAAGTCACCGGATGCTGCTCCGGGCAGGGTATATCCGGCAAGTAGCAAGCGGGATTTACAGCTATTTACCTTTGGCACAGAAAGTTTTAGAACGTATCAAAAGAATCGTTCGGGAAGAACTTGAGAAAATCGATGCGGTAGAAATGACTATGCCAGCCTTGTTGCCGGCGGAGTTGTGGCAGGAAACTGGTCGTTATGACACCTATGGAGAACTACTGTTTAAATTGAAAGACCGTGCCAAGCATGAGTATTTGCTGGGGCCGACTCATGAAGAAGCATTTACTGAATTGATCAGCAATGAAATCACTTCGTATAAACGCTTGCCGTTGACACTCTATCAGATACAAACTAAGTATCGTGATGAAAGCCGGCCAAGATTTGGCTTGCTTCGCTGTCGTGAATTTATAATGAAAGATGCCTACTCTTTTCATGCTTCCGAGGAAAGTTTAGATAATGTCTATCGGCAGTTTGAAGCCGCCTATACGAAAATTTTTGCACGTTGCGGTTTAGATTTCAGTGTCATCATTGGCGATGGGGGTGCTATGGGAGGCGGAGAGTCCAAAGAATTTATGGCGCTGTCGGATATCGGTGAAGACACGATTTGTTATTCTACCAGCGGAGACTACGTTGCCAACTTGGAGATGGCATCAAGTCTGTATACACCTAAACATAAAGGGGAGACACTGCAGGATTTGGAAAAAATCGCCACCCCTGATTGCGACACTGTGGAACAGCTGACCGAATATATTGGTATTCCCGCTGACAAAGTCTTTAAGTCGATTTTATTTATAGCAGACGAGAAGCCGGTTTTAGCTGTGGTGCGGGGCGACCACGAAGTAAATGAAATAAAATTACGGCATGCGGTGGGGGCAAGCGTGTTGGAGCGGGCAGGAAACAGTCAAGCTTTAGAATTTCTTGGGGCTGATTTCGGTTCTCTCGGACCGGTGGGAATTCCGGACACGATTAAAATCTATGCCGATTTGCATACCCAAGATATTGAAAACGGTATAACCGGTGCCAACGAAGACGGTTATCACTTCAAACATGTAAATGTGGGCCGGGATTTTGAGCCAGATATTTTTGAAGATATCCGTTTGGTACAAGAAGGGGATCCCTCACCTGATGGAGAGGGTGTCTTGGCTTTTACGAAAGGAATCGAAATCGGCCATATCTTTAAATTGGGCGCACGCTATAGTGTGGATATGGAAGCGGAAGTTCTTGATGAAAAAGGACGGAAAACACCCGTCATCATGGGGTGTTACGGCATTGGAGTCTCTCGGTTGGTTGCCGCAATCGCAGAACAAAATATTGACGAAGGCGGTTTGAAGTGGCCGCTGGCAATCGCTCCTTTTGATTTGCATCTAGTTCCCCTTAATCTGAAAGATATGTATCAAAGCGCTCTAACAGATGAGATTTATCAGACAATGGTAGAGGCAGGTTATCAGGTACTGATTGACGACCGCAATGAGCGTGCCGGTGTGAAGTTTATGGATGCCGATTTGATCGGTTTGCCTATCCGTATCACGATTGGTAAAAAAGCCGCAGACGGTGTAGTTGAAGTCAAAATTCGCAATACTGGCGAGATGATTGAAGTGCGTAAGGATGAGCTGGTCAGTACACTTCATATTTTATTGAAGTCGAAAGATTAGACTCTGCCTTGGAAATAAAATCAAAAAAGAGTATAATATAAAAGAAAAGAGGCAATCAACAAAACCTTTTTGTTGGATGTCTCTTTCTTTTAGGAAATCCACATCTGAACCCGATAAGTTCTTAATACAAATAGACTTTGCGTTGCGTATCAGCGTTTTTAGCTGATTTCAGTTGACCTTGAGTCAGCTAGGGACTTATCCGAAAGTAGGATTTAGTGATAAGAAGGAGGACGAGCTGATGGCTTTAAACCCCTACGAACTTTTTCAAAAATTATTAGACCAGATCGACCCGGAGCAAGAACTGCATGAGGTCCCTTTGATGAAAGAAGGGCAGATCAAGAAGGTAATCGTAAAAAAGCAAAGCCGGATTTGGGAATTTCACTTTGCTTTCTTTGAGTTGTTGCCTATTGAGTTGCTGCAAAAATTTACGTTGAAGCTTCACCGGGGATTTTCCGGAATCGCAACGATTGAGCTGAATATTATAGCAGACAACAACCAATACACAGAACAGCAGCTTCAGGAATATTGGCAGTATTGTATCCAGCAGAGCAACGGGAATAAATCAATGATTAACGGTTCTTTGCAGGGTGTTTTACCAGTAATTGCTGGTGAACAGATCATCGTTTCGCTGGAAAAAGAAGGACTGCTATCCTATTTGGAAACGCAGTTTTTCCCTGAAATAGCTAAATGTTATGAACAGTTTGGTTTTCCCAAGTTTAAAATCATTCCTAAGTTAGATCACCGTTTAGCGGAGGCGCGCCGACTGGAATTTGAGCAAAAACAAAAAGATCAACAGGAAAAAATGATGGAAGCTGCGGCTCAGGCGATTGTAAAAAATGATCAAATCAAGCAGCAGAAAAAAAATGAGCCGGCTGTGCTGGAAGGACCTGTTCAACTGGGAAGAAATATTCCCAATGATGAACCTATCACTCCTATGGCGGAAATTTTGGAAGAAGAACGCCGGGTGACCATTGAAGGTTATGTGTTCGATGCTGAAGCCAGAGATCTCCGTTCAGGAAGACAGATTTTGATAATCAAAATGACAGACTATACGTCCTCTTTCATTGTGAAGAAATTTTCCAATGGGGAGAGAGACGAAGCGGTTTTTGCGAACATCAAAAAAGGGATGTGGCTGAAAGCGCGAGGCAGTGTGCAGGAAGACACGTTTATGCGTGATTTGGTGATGAACGGGCAGGATTTGATAGAAGTCAAGAAAGCAGTCCGTCAAGATAAAGCGCCTGATGATAAAAAGCGTGTGGAATTTCATGCCCATACCAACATGAGTACTATGGATGCACTACCCAGTGCAGCCGATTTAGTTAAAAAGGCCGCAGACTGGGGGATGCCTGCGATTGCCATCACAGATCATGGCGGGGCACAGGCCTTTCCGGATGCGCACCATGCGGGCCAAAAACATGGGGTGAAAATTATGTATGGCGTGGAAGCCAACATCATTGATGACGGTGTGCCGATTGCTTACAACGAAGCAGACATCCTTTTATCTGATGCCACCTATGTAGTTTTTGACGTGGAGACCACAGGTTTGTCAGCCGTTTATGATACGATTATCGAGCTGGCAGGCGTAAAGATGCAAAAAGGCAACATCATTGAAACCTTTGAGGAGTTTATCGACCCTGGACATCCCCTGTCTCAAACAACGATTAATTTGACGGGAATCACTGATGATATGGTCCGCGGATCAAAATCGGAAGAAGAAGTGCTCCGCCTGTTTAAAGATTTTTGCGACGATGCGGTTTTAGTTGCCCATAATGCCAGTTTTGATATGGGCTTTCTTAATACCAGTTATGAAAAATACGATTTGCCTGAAGCACCTAATTCCGTAATCGATACACTAGAGTTGTCGCGGTTTTTACACCCCCAATGGAAAAGTCACCGGTTAAATACATTGGCCAAAAAATACGGCGTCCATCTGGAGCAGCATCACCGGGCAATTTACGACTCTGAAACTACCAGTTATTTGTGCTGGCTCTTTATCAAAAAAGCGGAAGAAGAGCACGGCATCTTGAAACATAACGAGCTGAATGCTCATGTAGGCGAAGGAGATGCTTATAAAAGAGCGCGTCCGTTCCATGGAGTGATCATGGCGAAAAATCAAAAAGGTTTAAAAAATCTGTTTAAAATTATTTCTGCTTCCAATGTGGAATATTTTTACCGGGTTCCAAGAGTGCCCCGCTCATTAATCAGTGAGATGCGTGACGGATTGATGGTGGGTTCGGCTTGCAGCAACGGGGAAATTTTCGAAGCGATGATGCAGAAAGGCTATGAAGAAGCGCGTCGTCGGGCGGAATTTTATGATTACATAGAAATCATGCCTAAACCCGTTTATGCTCCCTTGCTTCAACAGGAATTAGTAAAAAGCGAGGAAGATTTAGAAGAAATCATCGGTAATTTAGTCCAAATTGGCAAAGATTTGAACAAGCCGGTAATCGCAACGGGCAATGTCCACTACCTTGAGCAAACGGATAAAATCTATCGGCAAGTATTGATTAATTCCATGGGGGGAGCGAACCCGCTAAACCGCTATGACTTGCCTGATGTTCAATTCCGGACAACAGATGAGATGTTGGAAGAGTTTGCCTTTTTGGGCAAAGATAAAGCAATGGAAGTGGTGGTCAGCAATACTCAGGAGCTGGCGGCATCATTTGATGAAGTCTCCCCGGTCAAGACCGAACTGTATACGCCGAAAATCGAAGGTTCTGAAGAGGAAATCACCAATTTAAGTTACAATGAAGCCAGACGGTTATATGGGGATCCATTGCCGGATATTGTTGAAAAACGTCTAAAAAAAGAATTAGATAGTATTATCGGTAACGGATTTTCAGTGATCTATTTGATTTCTCAAAAATTAGTTCATAAAAGTATTAGCGACGGCTATTTAGTCGGTTCTCGCGGGTCAGTAGGCTCAAGTTTTGTTGCTACAATGACAGGAATCACAGAGGTCAATCCTCTCGCTCCCCATTACCGCTGTCCTGAGTGCCAATATTCGGAATTCTTTGAAGACGGGTCGGTTGGTTCTGGTTTCGATTTGCCTGAAAAAAAATGTCCGAAATGCGGGTGCCGTTTAGCCAAAGACGGGCACGACATTCCTTTTGAAACGTTCCTAGGATTTTATGGAGACAAAGTTCCCGATATAGATTTGAATTTCTCAGGGGATTATCAGCCGAAAGCACACGATTATACGAAGGAGCTTTTTGGTGAAGAGTATGTCTATCGTGCGGGAACCATTGGAACAGTTGCAGATAAGACGGCCTTTGGCTTTGCGAAAGGATTTGAAAGAGATTTTAATTTAAACTTGCGCAGTGCCGAGATAGATCGGTTAGCTAAAGGGGCTACCGGGGTCAAGCGGACGACTGGGCAGCATCCGGGCGGGATCATCGTCATCCCTGATTATATGGATGTTTATGATTTTACCCCTATCCAGTATCCGGCGGACGATCAGGAAGCAGAATGGAAAACGACTCACTTTGATTTCCACTCCATTCACGATAACGTACTGAAACTAGATATTCTCGGACATGATGATCCGACCATGATCCGTATGTTGCAGGATTTGTCTGGAATCGACCCTCAGACTATTCCCACTGATGATCCGGAAGTAATGAAAATATTCTCAGGCCCCGAAGTGCTTGGTGTCGATAGTGCCCAAATTTTTTCTAAAACAGGCTCTTTAGGTATCCCGGAATTCGGTACGAAATTTGTCAGAGGGATGCTTGAACAGACCCATCCCACAACTTTTGCCGAATTGCTCCAAATTTCAGGGTTGTCTCATGGAACGGATGTTTGGCTGGGCAATGCAGAGGAATTGATTCGTCAGGGACGGGCTAATTTAGCGGAAGTTATCGGCTGTCGTGACGATATCATGGTTTATCTGATTCACAATGGACTGGAAGATGGCTTGGCTTTTAAAATTATGGAAAGCGTGCGAAAAGGCAAGGGGATTCCTGACGACTGGCAAACCTCTATGCGTGAAGAAGGGATTCCGGAGTGGTATATCGATTCTTGTCTTAAAATTAAGTACATGTTTCCGAAAGCCCATGCGGCTGCCTATGTGTTAATGGCCTTGCGGGTGGCTTACTTTAAAGTTCATTTTCCTGTTTTGTATTATGCAGCTTACTTTTCAGTGCGGGCAGTCGACTTTGATCTAGTTGCCATGTCCAAAGGTAAAGAAGCGGTAAAAGCCCGCATGAAAGAAATCATGGACAAAGGGTTGGAAGCTTCTACCAAAGAAAAAAATCTGCTGACCGTTTTGGAAATTGCTAACGAAATGCTTGAACGAGGCTTCGAATTTAAAATGGTTGATTTGTATAAATCTGATGCTAACGATTTTATTATTGAGGGGAATGCACTTATTGCACCTTTCCGCGCAATCCCCAGTTTAGGTGAAAACGTGGCGAAACAAATCATCGCTGCACGAGAAGAAAAAGAGTTTCTTTCTAAAGAAGATCTGTCCACCAGAGGAAAAGTTTCTAAAACCATCATTGAGTACCTTTCAGAAAATGGTGTATTAGACGGGATGCCGGAGGAAAATCAATTATCATTATTTGATATGTTGTAACACTAACGATTCATCAGAGAAGGCTTTAAGGATTTTGAAAAAATAAACATACTGATTGACTAATAGGATATGAAAGGCGGCCGAAAATTTCGTGCCGCTTTTTGTCCCGGATGAAATCGGAAATAGTGAAAATGATTACTGACTTTTAAGCATGATTAAGTTCACTAGGTATTGATTCATCTGACGGATTGGCAATTTGACAGAGGGTACTTTAAACACTAAGTAGGAAACAAAGACTAATCACGCTTATGAGAAATCCGTTTCAAAGAAGAAAGGTTTGAACAAACACAGACTACTTTCTTGAAAAATAAGATACTTATATAGTATGATACTTGTAGAAGGTAAGAAGGAGGCGAGAAAATGACAAGTGATAAAGTAACACACGCAGTGGCTGAATTAAAAAAATCAGACATAAGAATCACACCACAAAGACATGCGATTTTAGAATATTTAATTGACAGTGACAACCATCCGACCGCTGACGAAATTTATCAAGTTCTAGTCTCTCGTTTTCCGAATATGAGTGTGGCAACTGTTTATAATAATCTAAGACTGTTTACTAAAATTGGCATCGTAAAGGAAATGGCTTATGGAGATGCATCAAGCAGATTTGATTTCAGCTCTCAGCAGCATTATCACGCTATTTGTGAGTCTTGCGGAAAAATTGTCGATACATTTTATCCTGGATTGGAAGATGTGGAAGTCGCAGTCGAAAGACTTACTGGCTTTCAGATAAAAGAGCATCGTATGGAGCTTTACGGCTTGTGCCCAGAGTGCCAAAAAAAATTAGAGAATCAACAATAGATTTTTAGTTGCTTTTTAACACAGGACTTGATATAGTAATAAGAGTCCCTAGGACGATGTTGTCTTGTGTTGAAAAGCTTTTTTTATTTAAAAAAATAGTTTGACAAACAAACGAGGCCATGATAGACTGTAAAAGTTGTCTCGTTAAAAAGTGTGCAAAAAAACTTTTAAAAAAGTTAACAAAAGTAGTTGACATACTCAACTAATGATGCTAATATTTAGAAGTTGTCGCAACAAGGCAACCGACAGCTTTTGCGGCTGTCACGTAGACCTTTGAAAACTGAACAATGAATAAGACGAACCAAATGTGTAGGGGGTTTACTTCTAGTAAAACCATACTAAATTTAGTGAAGTCAATTCGCTAGCAAAATATTTAATGAGCTAAACATCGCAAGATGTAATCATACTTTTATTGAGAGTTTGATCCTGGCTCAGGACGAACGCTGGCGGCGTGCCTAATACATGCAAGTCGAACGCTTTTTCTTTCACCGGAGCTTGCTCCATCGAAAGAAAAAGAGTGGCGGACGGGTGAGTAACACGTGGGTAACTTGCCCATCAGAGGGGGATAACACTTGGAAACAGGTGCTAATACCGCATAATTCCAGTGACCGCATGGTCATCGGATGAAAGACGCTTTCGGGTGTCACTGATGGATAGACCCGCGCTGCATTAGCTAGTTGGTGGGGTAAGGGCTCACCAAGGCCATGATGCATAGCCGACCTGAGAGGGTGATCGGCCACACTGGGACTGAGACACGGCCCAGACTCCTACGGGAGGCAGCAGTAGGGAATCTTCGGCAATGGACGCAAGTCTGACCGAGCAACGCCGCGTGAGTGAAGAAGGTTTTCGGATCGTAAAACTCTGTTGTTAGAGAAGAATCAGCGGGAGGGTAACTATTCCCGCCCTGACGGTATCTAACCAGAAAGCCACGGCTAACTACGTGCCAGCAGCCGCGGTAATACGTAGGTGGCAAGCGTTGTCCGGATTTATTGGGCGTAAAGCGAGCGCAGGCGGTTCCTTAAGTCTGATGTGAAAGCCCCCGGCTCAACCGGGGAAGGTCATTGGAAACTGGGGAACTTGAGTGCAGAAGAGGAGAGTGGAATTCCATGTGTAGCGGTGAAATGCGTAGATATATGGAGGAACACCAGTGGCGAAGGCGACTCTCTGGTCTGTAACTGACGCTGAGGCTCGAAAGCGTGGGGAGCAAACAGGATTAGATACCCTGGTAGTCCACGCCGTAAACGATGAGTGCTAAGTGTTGGAGGGTTTCCGCCCTTCAGTGCTGCAGTAAACGCATTAAGCACTCCGCCTGGGGAGTACGGCCGCAAGGCTGAAACTCAAAGGAATTGACGGGGGCCCGCACAAGCGGTGGAGCATGTGGTTTAATTCGAAGCAACGCGAAGAACCTTACCAGGTCTTGACATCCTTTGACCACTCTGGAGACAGAGCTTTCCCTTCGGGGACAAAGAGACAGGTGGTGCATGGTTGTCGTCAGCTCGTGTCGTGAGATGTTGGGTTAAGTCCCGCAACGAGCGCAACCCTTATTGTTAGTTGCCATCATTCAGTTGGGCACTCTAGCGAGACTGCCGGTGACAAACCGGAGGAAGGTGGGGATGACGTCAAATCATCATGCCCCTTATGACCTGGGCTACACACGTGCTACAATGGACAGTACAATGAGTTGCGAGACCGCGAGGTTTAGCTAATCTCTTAAAACTGTTCTCAGTTCGGATTGCAGGCTGCAACTCGCCTGCATGAAGCCGGAATCGCTAGTAATCGCGGATCAGAACGCCGCGGTGAATACGTTCCCGGGCCTTGTACACACCGCCCGTCACACCACGAGAGTTTGTAACACCCAAAGTCGGTGAGGTAACCTTCGGGAGCCAGCCGCCTAAGGTGGGATAGATGATTGGGGTGAAGTCGTAACAAGGTAGCCGTATCGGAAGGTGCGGCTGGATCACCTCCTTTCTAAGGAATAAGAGCCAGACATTGTTCTGGCTGCGGAAACTACACACGTCTTAAACATTGTTCAGTTTTGAGAGGTCTACTCTCAAAGCTTTATTTTTTTCTATT
>NZ_CM178746.1:847500-2120000 GCF_058683555.1 Vagococcus sp. QWL-13 | reverse complement strand
GTTTTTCGTTGGAGCAAAATCATTCTTTGTCAGGTCCCATGTTTCATTGATGTTAACTGTTCCAGCCTTAAAGTCAACACAGTCCCATGTTAAACCAATCGCTTCTGAAAAGCGGACGCCAGTTGCTAGAGAGAAGAGTACGATATAAGGTGACACTTGCCTGGGAGAAAGACCTTTTACTATTTCTTGGGTTAACTTCAGTTGCTCATTCTCACTAAGATAGTTATTTCGTTCCTTTAAAGATTTTTCGTATCCACCGATAACAACATCGTCACCAGGGTTAAAGGATAGTATTCCAGACTTAACCGCTTTTTTCAAACAGGCTTTTACATGCACGTTAACTTTAGCAACTGTTTCCTTAGATCGCCTCTTACCAGTTTTTGGATCTTTTGCGTAATTGTTAATAAACTGTTGATATAAGTCTTCTGTAATCTCTGCAATGGACATTTTACCAAAAAAATTACGTGCTACGTCAATGGAGATGCGATAATTATTTTTTGTTTTATCGGAGATGAATGGCTTTTTGTAAAGTTTGTACCATTCCTCGAAGTAGTCAATAAAAATAATTTTTTCGGGATTTGTGTTCATGCCACGTGAAAATTTTTCCTCTACAACTGAAGCTGCTAATTGTGCTTCTTTTTTAGTGTCAAAACCGCCCTTAGTTTTATTACGATACTTACCATTAGCATCTTTGTATGACACACGATATTGCCATTTACTATTTCTTTTAGAAAAGCTAGCCATGTTGTTAATCCTCCTATTTTTTGCTAAAATAGGGTATAAGAAATACACCTACTTTAGGTTATTTTTTAACAAGCACGCCGTTATCTTACAGGATGAGGGGCGTGTTTTTATATATTAAATGCTTTTGTATTTTCCTCAATAGCCAATGTTTGTTTATATTCTGCAGCATACATCGTTCGTGCAAAGTCAGCTGTGGGGTCAACGTCTTCGACTAATTTTTCCAAAGAGTCAATATCAGTTCTGAAAAATTCTTTTCTGAAGTTGACTTTGTTGACTCTGCTATCAGAAAGGTTTTTATGAAGATTATTTTCCAAAGCGACAGCGTCGTCGCTAAAGATCATTGCGTGTACATCAAATCTGAAAGGCACTGAGGCACTTCCGAGCTCATCAACTCTTTGCTGCGGTTCTAAACGTCTTGTCATACCGATTTTAAAGATGTTAGAGCCAAAGGAACCTAAATTCGAAATAACATAGACGTATCCTGCCTTACCGAGAGCCAATCTAGTAACTTCTTCCTTTTTCTCCTCAACTGCGGCAAGTTGCTGTTCCAGTTCTTGAAGTCGATTTTTTAGTTGATTAATTTTGGTTTCATCAGTTTCTATTTCGAGCAAATCTTTATTTCTTTGCATTTCAGTGATGTATTTTGATTCTTCTTTATCGAGTTTTTTCCTCTCTGCTTCTAATGCTTTCCGTTCTTCAACTTCTTGCTTTATCCGTTCCTTGATAGCGATTTGTTCTTCTTTTTCTCGTTGGCGATAAATATAATACCTATATTCAATATCAACTAATTCCAAATAAAGTGGTTCTATTTCAGCTATAAATTTTGTTATTGTTGGTAGAATATTTTGATTCCCTTCGCTTGCAATGACAAGGTACTTGGTCATGATATCTTTTACTGATTGTTTTGTCACATCCAATTTTTCATAAGTGAGCTTATATAGTAATATTTCCATCTCCGCTTGTAGTCCGATAATCATCAAATGATAAATAGTTCTGTTGGCTTTTGTATTATAGCGAGACTCATATTCTTCCAATAATCTTTTTATTTCTTTTTTTGTAGCATTTGAAAGTTTTCTTAGTTCTCTGGAATTATCTGAGTGTAATGGCAGGGAAAGTATGGTGCCTAATATTGTATCTTCATCAAGTTCAAGCGAAAGTTGTTCAATTGTAGTATTAACACTATCAAAATTAATTGTGTGTGGAAATCTTTCATCAAAATTTTTCAATCCCAAAACTTGAGCTTTAAATTTTCTAGCTTGGTTAAGTCGACGATTAACTTCCTTTCTCAATTTTTCATTTTCTTCGGTTAAATCTTCATTTTCAATGGTATATTTTTTTAACGATTCAAGAAGAGCAGCTAAATTATTCTTTGCTTCTAGCTCAAAAGCTTCAGCTTCTTTTTTTGCTTGTTCTAAAATAATTTTTTTCTCACGTTCATTTTCAGCTCTTAAAACGCCCCTAATGTTTTCCATAGTTTGCTCTCTGTTGGATAAGTCACGTTCCAAATTTTTAATTTTATTTTGAATTTCAATAATATTGATTTCTAATCCCGAAATAACATTTCTTTTTTGTTCTAGAACAACATTCTGATTTTCAATTTCCTTTTTTAAATTTGCCAGCTCTTTAATCCTACTAAAAAAACCCATTAGAATCCCCCTTTATTCCATAGTTTCCTTTTTAATAATATTATTTTACAACTTTTCCCAAAACTTTAACTTGTTTTGGACTTAGCTCTCTATCGTCATAAACATCATTTAACGAACGAAGAAGAAAGTTGTTCCAAACAAATAAAAAAGCGACTGATAACACAGCCGCCCGAACTCGAATAAAATGCTATCCGAATATGACAATTCCATTATAGCATTTTTCGAGTTTTTAGTCTACGAAACGTTGATAAAACAAGGCTTTTAAAGAGCCTTTCTCGGCCTTGCATAAGGTATTAACGTTGTAACGAAACTAGAAAATGTTGTAGAGGACTAATAATTATGGCAATTAGGGAAAAGAGAATAGAGTGTGGGAAAAACTATCTGGAGATAGACCTAGTTCCAATTTTTAATAAAAGGGACCTACATGCTAAAGGCAGACGTCCTAAGAAAAGAAATATCTCAAGACCTGCACAGAAAAATCTTAATGATAAAAATAGTAAAAGGTATGCGGTACAGCTGGTTAATGGAAATTTTAAAGAGGGAGATTATTTTGTAAGATTTTCTTATAAAGATGAGTTTCTTCCGGATTCCCTAGAAGCAGCTGAAAAAGAAATCAGGAATGGTATCAGGCGAATAGAGTACCGAATCAAGAAACAAGGATTACCAAGTTTGAAATATTTTTTGGTAACAGAATACTCTGAACCAGATGATGAAAAAGGTGCTATTAGGATCCATCATCACTTAGTCATGAATAGTGGGTTAAGTAGAGATGATGTAGAAAATTGTTGGTTCAAAGGTCGAGGGAAAAACAGGCAGAGAATTGGCTACTGCAATGTTCAACGTCTGCAGTTCAATGAAAATGGGGTTGAGGGCATAACCAGATACATGCTAAAAGACCCGAAAGGCAAAAAAAGATGGTCATCTAGTAGGAATTTGATACGTCCGACCATTCAGCCGAACAATTACAAATACACCAACAGGCAGTTAGAAAAATACTTTCTCTCCAACGATATGGGAATGGAGATGTTTGAAAAGAAATATCCTAATCATTTTATCACGCAAATTACTGCAGTTCAGAATGAGATGACGGGAATTCATCTTTACTTAAAGCTTTGGAGAAAGTCGAAGGACAGTAGCAGTCTTTTTTCTTATCAGCCGAAAGTGAAGACGGAGTTCATCAGCCATGAAGAATGGCTGGAAAGACATATTTTCAAACGAGAGTATGCACTTTATCGCAGAGATGAATTGTTGGCAAGAGGGACAATTCGAGAGATAGCGGCAGAACGGGGAGTTAAACCCCAGACTATTTTTCATTATGGTACACCAGGATACAAAAGAAGAACAAATGGCAATGGTTTGAGATTGGAAAAAATATAGAAGGGGGATATCGGTGGATAAAAGGATTGTAAGAAGGAAGTTAGCTGAAGAGATGGCTTTGCATTATGTAATTAACGGTGATGTCGGTGAGTGTCAAGGTTGCAGTATATGCACCCGAATAATGAAACTCGGTGGAATTCTTGAGGGCAAGGCCTACAAGTATCTTGTGTTTAAAAATAAGAACTTAGTAGGGAAATTTCATTCAAAAAAAGAAATTGTCAAATTTTTGCGTGTTAGTACAAAGGATGTTGTTGGAAATATTCATAATAAAAGGATGTTAGGTTATAAGATCGTGTATGCAGACTGGTATTTAATAGAACTTGAGTTTAAAAAGGAATCGAAGAAAGACATTAAAGAGATGCTTAGACAAAATCCAGGAATTACTCCTTCAAAAATAGTTGACAGATTAGGTTTGAGTTATGAGTTTTCGAGAAGAATCCTCAATGAAATAAAACGAGATGAAGAGAGAAAAGAGAAATCAGCAAAACGGAGGTTGTATAAGCAAGAAATATGGGCGGATAAGATTTTTAATTAGTGTGTGTAATCGGCAAAAAATTAGGAGCGTGAAAAAATGGAATCAAACGAAAAAATTATTTTTTTGAAAGATAGAGTTGAATTTTTGGAAGCTTTGCTGGAATTGAATAGTAAAGCTCTCGAGAAAGCTATGCAGACTAATCGAGAGCTTATAAAATTTCTTATGAACCATTTTCCTCGATAAAATCTTGTGCTAGATCGGCATCGTAATCGGCAGCAATAAACTGGGAAGCCGATTTAATGAATTGTTTCATGTCACGTATATCTTTATCATCATGTCGACGGACGTAGTGAGTCTCATCATTACCAATCCATGTTGCAGCCTTAGCTAAAGATTGTAGCTTTGGAAATGCAGACAGATAATTGTCAATCACTTTTCCAAGGAACATAGGCTCAATTGTTTCTTTTTCGTCAGGATAGATTCTAATGGCATAATCTTTCACTAAAAATTCTAAGGATTTTCTATATCCAACACCAGCGATTTGATCTAGTTTTTCTTCTTCAGCTTTTGCAGCTTGAGTGTAAATTTCAACAAAAGAAGGAGAAACTTTGTCAATATTTTCTACTAAAGATATTTTTATTGGTGGTCTGTAGTCATAACGTTGTAATTTGTACGATTTATCATTTAATTTCTTATAATACCCAAGTCCAAAGTATTTACCGCATTCATCAGCAGTACACTGGACCAAAATCCCTAACCTATTAGGGGAAGCGGATCCGTTAAACTCAGAAACACCTTTAAACGCTTCAGGGGACATTGTTTTACCACAATGAGGACAAAAATTTGGAAGATTTAAGGCCGTAGTATAAGTTCCATCTCGAAATGTTACGGAAATATTTTTTAGCATATTTTCACCTCCTTTGAATTTGATTATATCAAAGGATCTTATGGAAAGAGTGGAAAATAATAAAAAACCGATAATTAACTATAACGAATCAAATATAGAAAAAGAAAATTAAGAATTAAAAATAATGGTCTAAACAGTGTTGATTACTATAACTAATCCGCATAAAAGATTTGAGGTGAGGAATTGAAGGCATTATCATTGTTCTCCGGAATCGGCGGGCTCGATCTGGCAGCGGAATGGGCAGGATTTAAAACAGTTGCTTTTTGCGAGTATGCCGAATTCCCGAGGCAAGTATTAAATAAGCATTGGCCGGATGTGCCAATTTTTAAAGATATCAAATTACTAAACAAAGAGTTGTTAGAGAGTGAGGGGATTGACACTGGAACAATTAAACTTATTCACGGCGGATTCCCTTGCCAACCTTACAGTTCAGTTGGGAAGCGCCAAGGCAAGGAGGATGACCGCGATCTCTGGCCGGAAATGTTTAGAGTTATCAAGGATCTCAGGGCCGATTGGATTGTTGGAGAAAATGTTGCTAACTTTGCCAATATGGAGCTCGACCGCACATTATCTGACCTGGAAAGCATCGGATACGAGGCAAGATCGTTTGTATTACCAGCTTCAGCCGTGGGGGCGAGTCACCAACGATCAAGAACTTTTATTGTGGCCCACGCCGTTGGCAAGCGATGCAGTAGCCTGGACATATACCAGGAAGAAAGATGTAGGTCATTCAGTGAGAATGATTATCCAATCAAGTCTGTCTCGATTCCTTTTGAAAGAATTTATGAGGTAAAAGACTGGTTAAGAGGCAGTGGGAAACTAATTACTCACAACGACCCTGACAAATATCGTGAGTGTATTGCAAGTTTTAATCAAAAAAATCAGTTTGAAAATGAATGGGGCGTGTTTTACACGTTTGATTTACTCTTTCGGAGTCAGCCTTTTCGCAGAAAGGTAAGGGAAACTGCTATTGATATAAATAAAGGGACAAACAGGTATTTTGACCATGGACAGGAGACAAGTCAACCCTACTTAGAAATAAATTCCCTTGGTGGAACGATAGATATTCAACTAAATGATATGGCACTAACTCTTTTGAACACTCAAAAGGGTTTTTTATTTGTAGATACCGAAAGAAAGTTAGCTGTCCAGAATGGTGTGTTGCTTTTTACTAAAGGAAATTGGTTGAAAGGAAAACCGGGGAACAATTCTTTGTTTATTAACCAATCAATAGGAACTGGCAAACTATATCCAAGGAGTGTGTGGCTATGATATACGATATTTATGCTTATCAAGAAATGCCAGTCGATTTGGATATTAATGGTGCAACGTTAACAGATTGGTTGGAGTTGCCTGAAATTCACAGGATTCTAAACAACAAATATCAGTTTTATGGTGTTTATAAGTTAGATGGTCTAAATGTCAATTACTTTGAAAAAGGAAATTTTGTAAAAGCCAAATGGATTGATGGAACGTATCAATTTTTTGAAATAAATACACCTGTGAAGAATTTAAATTCACTTTCGATTACCGGCAGGCATATCGCTTATATTGCGAACAGGAACTTTATTGAATATTCTTTCACTGCTAGAGGAGACGGGATTCAAATCATGTCTCATTTGCAAGAGAGTCTGGCTTTCCCTCAAAAGCATATTTTTATTTCTGATGTTGAAACTAAGCACCAATTTACAGCCAAGGAAGTTAAGCCGCTTGAAGCGATTATGGGTAGTAACAATGGTAGCCAGAATCTAGTGGGTGTGACAGATTCCGAATTAGATATGAACAACTGGGAGTTGAAACTGTCTAAAAGAATAGGTGAAGATAAAGGATTTAGAATTGATTTTGGACATAATTTGGAAAGTGTAGAAGAAACTATTGACTCGGATAGTGTCATTAATTCTTTATATCTTGTTGGAGGCACTCCGGAAAATGATTACGATGAAGAAAAAAATCCAATTGTTTTCAAATATTTAGAAGTTTCGGGAGTGACTGATGAGAATAGACGGATAGGGAAAAGGCAAAATTCTGAAATAGTAGATATAGAAGAATTAAAAAAGTGGGGGCAATCTTTATTTGATAAAGACCGTATTCATGAACCAAAAGTAACTCATGATGTGTCCATGGTAAGTTTAGAAAATTCGATCGAATACAAGGATGTCTATAAAAATCTAACTAAGTTAGGTTTCGGAGATACAGCTCATGTTTATGTGCCTAAGTTGGGTATTGATATACAGGAACGTTTGGTTGAATGTGTTTGGTATCCAACAATTCAAAAATATAAGAGCATGACACTTGGAAATGACTTGAATATGTACACGTATCAATCTCAAACGGAGACACAAGTTGTTAGAAACGAACTTTCTATCGCAAGAGAAGTGCTAGTTGAAAATGTTAAAAATGCCACAGCGTGGATTACTGGAAATAAAGAAGGATATGTTTTATTCCGGCCAGAAAAAGCTCCAAGAGAAATTTTAATCATGGATAATCCTGATGCTTCGAAAGCTAAAGAAGTTTGGCGTTGGAATTTAGGAGGATTGGGACACTCTAAAAATGGAATTGACGGTCCTTACGAGACGGCTATTACACAGGACGGAAGGATCGTTGCGGATTTTATCAAAGCAGGAATATTAAACGGTGTCCGTGTTCAAGCAGAGAATGTCAATTATCTGATCGATATGTATAATGGACAAATTGTATTTTATGATGTAGCTAACCCAAATGACAAAATAAGTCTTGGCCGATTAGCATCCACGATATCGGGAACAACCGGAAGAGTGAATGGGACGGCAATCATTCAGGAGCCTGGTTATATCTTTTCGTTAAATTCTCAATCAAAAACAAGCAGTAATTCGACTCCGATTGTTCAAATTCCAGCGGATTCTCATAGTAGCAACAGACTTTTAAACTTATATGGAAAAGTAAACTTGGAAGGAGAATTTTACATTAACGGCGTCAAAGTCACACCGGGAGGAACTGGTGGAGGCGATGGAGGTTGGAACGGACAGTATCCGGCAGAAATCATCACTCAAGCTGATAAATTTGCATGGCAGTTATGGCAGTATCTACTAAGTCAAGGATATAGCAAACAGGCCGCAGCCGGAATACTTGGGAATGCCAGCCGGGAAACAGGCGGAACCATGAATCCGGACACAGATCAAATTGGCGGTCCTGCTTATGGGATTGTCCAGTGGGATGGGTCAGCTTATCCATTAGTTGGCAGTCCAACATATAACGGTCGGGAATATGTTCAGCGGTTGATGAATGCAGCTGGGATCACAGACGACTATCGAACCATGACCGCTCAAGGGAAACTGATTGAATGGTCGATGTTTAATGGCCAGTGGATTGGTGCTGTTAGTCCAACGACAGTGGCGGGTTTTAAGGCTACAACGAGCGTTGAGAATGCTACGTTTGCCTTTTTGAAAAACTATGAACGTGCAGGCGTGGAAGAATTAGGTCAACGTGTTGCTGCAGCCAATGATTTTTATAATCGATTTAAAGACTTGAAACAACCGGGCGGTAAATACGCTTTGCCTGTATTGCAAGGTACACGAGTCACATCGTGGTTTGGTCCTCGAGGGGGTAAGATGCATAATGGCATTGATTTTGGTGGTGCAACAGGAGATCCGATTTTTGCTGCACAAGATGGAACTGTTTGGTTATCAGAATTTGACCCAGATATGGGAGAGTGGATTCTGATTAAACATGACGATGGCTATATGACAGGCTACGCACATAACAGCCAACGTTTAGTTGGTGTTGGTACCAAAGTATCTAAAGGTCAGCAAATCGCACGTATGGGGTCAACCGGCGACAGTACAGGACCACATCTTCACTTTAGTGTACAGACAGCCAAATGGAGCGGATATGTGGATCCGGCACCGTTTATCGGACTGACGCCACCATAGAAAGGATGTGAGGTAATTTGACAAAAGAAAAATGGGACATGATTTTAAGCACAACAGAACCCTATAATCATATCGGCTTGATGAAAGTCAGAAAAGGTAATGTTGGTACAGAAACAATTGAGGCATCTATCATTGAAAATGGAGAACCTTATGATTTAACCGGATTAAAAATCTATTTTTGTGCTTATTTTGAAAGGTTTATTCCAGTGGAACAAGAAGCGGTGGTCGTTGATGCTAAAAATGGAAAAATATTTTATACGTTGAATCAATACGATATGCAGGGCACATTGCGATTTGCTTATTTTAAATTTATGAAGGCTAATCAATTAGTGGGCACCACTCAAAACTTTTCTTTTCGGGTGATTTCTGGAATCGATGATAGCTGTGGAGATTTTGGACCCTATATCCAACGAATGGAAGATGTGCTAAATGCCTTTGAAGATGTAAAAGAAATATCGATGGAAGAAATTCGACAAATTATTGAATCATTTAACCAGCAGGTAATCCAGCAACAGAAGGATTTTGACCAATGGTTTAATCAAGTGAGAGAAATCATCGAATCAATTGATCCTGGTGGGAAGCTGCTGACCGAATTAATCAGAATCCGCTCCGCTTATGTTCCTGAAAGTTTTGAAGTCCGCATTGACCACAACCTGATGCAGTATCCTCAACTCCATGTAATGGCTTGGACAGGCGGGCTAGGAACAGTGCCGTTAGGTTTATCTCCGCTTGGTGGGAGTAATGCCAATAAAGTTAATCATACCGTAGAGTTTTTAAATCGTAACTCAATGATTGTTAAACTACCTGAAAACTACAAGATGGAAGATTATAAGATAATAAAAATTAGTGGCACTGTTTTTAGATTAATTGAGGGAAATCGTACCATCCAAATAAATGTTGTAGGAGGTTTTTACTAAATGGAAGCATTGCATATATTTAACGAGGGGGAGTTGGGATCGCAAGACCCACTCAATAAAAATTTCCGGATTTTGCAAGAAGCAATACAAGAAGCAATCGGTAAATTAAAACTAATAAGTAAAAAAGTCGTTGAAATGGTGACGCATCTGGATGCTAATACTGCCATCGACTACAATCCAGATAATCTGGATGTCAGATTGATTGAGTTGATATTTTCTGGGTATGCAACTACTGCGCGAGATTACAACCATACGAGTCTTTTTATCACACCGCCGAAAATCAGCGAAATTGGCGAATGGTCCATGCGCAAAGCGTGGTTTGGTAATGTAGAAAAAACATTTTACGTGTCAAATACTCAAATCAGAGGGCATGAGTCCAATGCAGCTGGAGGACCGTCAGATGCCATCGTATTAAGACGGGTGGTGATCCATTACAATGGTTAAAATATTTGTAAAGCTAACAAAAGACGGATATATCGACAGCTGGGCAGACAAGGAGCTTCTTAATTTTTTTGAGATTCAAGCAGAAGAAACATTGATTGGCTTAATCGGTTGTGTCAAGATAGCTAACGGAATTGCAGTTTTGGATGAGGGAAAGTATAAAGAGTTAGAAGAGTTAGAAAAAGCACCGAGTGAGTTGGAAATTGTGAAACAAGAGTTAGAAAAAACACAAGAAGACTTAACAAATACCCAGTTGGCTTTAGCGGAAGTTTATGAAATGATTGGAGGCATCGTTTGATGGTTAAAGTCTATGTAAGTCTAATCAAAAAGGGGCTGAAGCGTATTGAGAACGTACCGGAACAGCTTAGAAAAGAAGTGCAAGCAATCTTGGTTTCAGAGGCTGAAGCTTAGGATTGCTTTTTGTTTGCTTAAAAAGGAGGTGGAAGTGATGGCTGTGATTTATGCAACTTTGATTGTCAAGGGTAAAAAGACGGTTGATCAAGTGCCTGCATTGATTCGTGACCAAGTAAAAGAAATCTTGGCTGATTTAGAAATTGAAATTTAGTTACGTTAGCAATCGGTGTGTTTATCGCATCGGTTGCTTTTTAAATTAAGAAAAGGTGGTACAAATGGAAATGATAGATTGGTTACAGAGTTTACTCCAGGACGATAATACCAAGCTTTACTTGGTGATTGTCACATATATCGTGCTTAACATGCTTGATTTTATTTTGGGGTATTTCCTTGCTATTTTTAACGGCAGTTACAATTCAAAAAAAATGAAGGTCGGTCTGGCAACAAAGGTCGGCATGATTTTGTTATCTGTCGCAATTGTCCCTGTGTTTTTAATGTTTGATGTGTTGGGATTAGGAACCTTATACATTGTGTTGGCAGCTTTTATCGCTAACGAAATGTGGAGTGTGATCGCTCATATCAGGGGTAATAGTGACGGAAAGGAACACAGAGGGTTAGATCTACTGGATAAAGCAATAGAAAAACTTTTAAATAAAAACGAAAAAGAGTAGCTTAGGATGCTCTTTTTATTTTTGAAAGGATTGACGAAAACATGAAAATAATTCGTTGGTTACAAAACTTGATAGATGATATGTTCGCATCTGAAAATTTTGACGATGGTTTAGATCACGAATACACGCAAAACAACACGGAACGGTATTTAAAATCGAAAAGGAGTGAGTAGATGAATAAAAACGTTATGGTCCAGTGGATGCTAGATCGTAAGGGTAAGATCACTTACTCGATGGTTAACCGTTTAGGACCCAATAGCTACGATTGCTCAAGTGCGGTATATAACGCTTTGATTGCAGGAGGCATCTTGCCAAAGGGGACGGGGATCGGCAACACCGAGACATTATATGCACTGGAAGGTAAAATCTTACGACCGATTACACGATCTGCGGTAAAACGGGGAGACTTGTTTATCAGTGGTGTCAAAGGCAACTCGCTAGGCTCTGGTGGCCACACGGGGATATTTTTGAGCAACTCACGGATTATACATTGTACTTACGGTTACGGCAGTAATAATATGGCAGACACACCGGCTTATCAGTGGATGGGAGACTATTCCGGATTACCGGTACATTATTATGAGATCGTGTCAGCAGGTGGCATCATCGTTGATAATAAGCCACAGCAGAATAAACTAGCAGAGGACGGTAGTTTTGGACCAGCAACAGCTAAACGTCTGCAGGAGTATCTGGGATGCCCTATCAGGGATGGTATTATCAGTCACCAGTGGAGATCCGTGCATAACCAGTATATCTATGCGGCTCAATTTGATTACACGCAAATAGGGTCCAACGTGGTGGCAGCGTTGCAACGGAAACTAGGCATAACTCCTGACGGTTTATTTGGTCCCAACACGATTAGGGCATTACAACGATATCTTGGTACTACTCAGGACGGCATCATTAGTCCACAGTCGGATATGGTAAGAGAGTTGCAAAGACGACTAAACAATAATACTTTTTAAAAGTAAAAGCCTATTTCTTAGTTTAGGGATAGGCTTTTGTTAGATTAGGAGGTAGTTTTTATGAAAAAAACAAAAATAATTTTATGGATTATTTAATGATTTATATCTTATGATATAATCAAATCAAAAAGGTGGGCACATAATGGGTATAAAGTTTTTAAAAAAGAATAAAAATCAGTTATTTTTATTTTTTTTATTCTTTCTTTTTCTTATTTATAATTTCTATGTTCCAAGATTTAACCATGATGATATTATTTTTTTAAAAAGAGTAAGTTCAATGGGATATATAACATCTTCTATTGATTATTATAGATTGTGGAGCTCGAGAATTATTATAGAACTGCTGTTGATGTTTTTCTCTAAGCACTTTGTGTTTTGGAAGATAATAAACACCACAATAATGTGGGGTACTGTCGTGATGCTATGTAAATATGTATTCAGGAATTTAGAAATAAAAAATGTGTTGTTAGTCTCTGCCGTTTATTGCTTTATCCCTTTACAACTAATGGGGGAAACAGGATGGGTAGCAACAACACTAAACTATCATTGGATTATTGCCTTTTTAATGGCATCTTTTTATCCTTTTTATCAAAGATTACAAGGGGAAAAAATCAACTTGCCAATTTATTTTGCTGTGCTACCTTTCTTGATAGTAGGCAGCAATCAAGAACAAGCGAATATATGTTTTTTAACACTTACAATTATTTTATCGGTTTATCTTTGGAAAAATAAACAATATGAGAAAAAATTATCTTTATTTACAATTATTAGCTTGTTATCCTTGATCTTTTCGGCCACAACCCCTGGAAACAAAATGAGATATGAGGCAGAGATACTAACTTGGTTTCCTGAGTACCAACACTTTAATTTAGTAAATAAAATAGATTTAGGGGTTTCGTCATTTGGAAAAATATTCTTTTTCAGCAATACTTTTATTTTTACATTATTTTTTGCTGCATTAGCCATGTTGGTATGGTTGCAATCTAAAAATTACTTTTCAAGATTAATCGTTTCTTTACCTTTAACTTTTAATATATTGATTTATTTAGGTGATGTAAGTAAAAGTGGATTTAGATTTGGGGATTCTATGATTTGGAAAACAGATTTTTTAGAAAAAATTTTTACACGCCATGGCACAAATCTATCACTGTACCATCCGAGCACATGGATTCCAACTTTATTAGTATTGGGCTTGTTATTTAGTCTGTGTATAAGTATTTACATTGGTTTTAGCAATAAAAAGCATTCTGTTTTTTTGATACTATTACTATTGATGGCCTTTTGTTCAAGAGTGATCTTAGGGTTTTCCCCGACAGTTTGGGCATCTGGTCTAAGAACATTTTATATCACTTATATGGTCACAGTTATTATTATTTTGATGGTGATCAGAGAATTAAAAAAATGTTTGGACACGGGGAAATTGGAGGCAATTAATTTGTGGCTAACAACGTTAGGTGTAGTGACATTTTTATTATCTTTTTTAAACCGGTGAATGAAGACATCAAAAAAACCACTCTCTCGAGTGGCTTTTTTGATGGGCAATGGAAATAAGTTAGCGAGGTGGGGTTATTTTTTAACTCATCAAAATAGTATACGTATAACTCAAGAGATATTTTTAAACATTGGCTCATAGCTTAGATAGTGATTGAAAGAATACAATATCTGTTTTTGGGATAGAGAATTATTTTGCCCAAATTTTGCGCAAGCTATATTTAAACAGATGAGGCATCCCAGAGTTTACATATACTTAAGAGGATTTAGATACGAACCGGCCGCCGGTATTTTTACGCGATACAGCGTAACACGACGTAAACAGAAAAGCTATCCAAAATGTTGATATATCAACGTTTCGGATGGCTTTTCTGTTTTTAGCGAAACACCACGTAATACCGGCTCTTCGTCAAATGATGTGGATGGCTAGAATTTTAGCCTAATTTAATAACAGATCTAGACAACTTCGCTTAAACAAGTGGGGTTGTCTTTTTGGTCTATCAGTTTAAAACTGACAAGAATGCGATGCTTAAAGTGCCAAAAACTACGATAACCATAAGCAGTCCGTTTAATGACCTTGATTTTATTGATCAGTCCTTCCAGAGGGCCGTTAGAAAAAGGATAGCTAAAGGTATTTTCAATTCTCTTTAGATGTTTTCTAAGGGTTTTGACTGCGGTTTTCATATAGAGTGATTTACTGTTTGTAGACTATGTTTGAATCCGCTAAAATCATTTTTTGATCGTAATAAAGTAAGAGAAGCTCTCATTTTAACTTGTCCTAAATCTTGACATAGGATCAGGTAGCCACTATCTAGTATATCGAAAGGAGTTTCTTAACGCTAAAGCTAGTTCCTCCACGTGCTATACGCGTGATTTTTGTTTCGTACGACTTCGTGTTCAACCGACTAAAGTCATTAGTAAAATAGGTGTGAATGAATTTCTTCGTCCACACCAAAACTATACAACCTTTCCTAATTAACCCGCTCACCCGCGTAATTCCGTATACAGCGCAGCAATGATGTCTTCAATAGATGTTTTACGAATTTCCAAATTATTGATATCGCCGATTTTAGACAATTCAAATAATATTTGATTAAGGGGGATGTCCCCATCCACAATGGAATAAACGTGTTTCTGACCATTACTTTTAAGGAGTTTCAGGGAGTCCATCACTGGAGGTGTTTTCGCTACTTCGATATGTATTTCAGAAATACTTCCACGGACATCTCGAAGCTGGTGGAAATCCCCATCAAAAATAATTTTCCCCTTGGATAATAAAATAATTCTTTGAGCCATCTCTTCCAAATCACTCATATCATGGCTGGTCACTAAAATAGTGGTCTTTTTTTCTGCATTCAACTCTTTCAAAAAAGCAATCATTTGCCGTTTTGCCAGAACATCTAGTCCAAGAGTAGGTTCATCTAAAAAAATAATTTCTGGGCTGTGAAGCAGAAGCATCCCCAAATCTGCTCTCATACGCTGTCCGAGACTAAGTTCTCTTGAAAAAGTATTCATCAGAGGACCTAAATCAAGCAGGTCAGTGACCATTTCCAAATTTAAACGATATATCTCATCTGGGATATCCCACACTGTTTTTTTCCATTCAAAGCTGGTGATGATTGGCTGATCCCACCAAAGTTCTGTCCGCTGTCCAAAGAGCACACCGATTTTTTTCATCAGCTCCACCCGATTTAAAGAAGGGGCGAGTCCTAAAACTTCTACCTTTCCACTATTAGGTTGCAGAATACCCGATAATAGTTTCATCGTTGTGGACTTGCCGGCACCGTTAGCACCGGCATATGCTACAAATTCGCCCTTATTCACAGTCGCAGAAATATCATCAAGTGCTGTGGTGATTATTTTTTGCGGTTTCATAAAATAAAGAAGTGTCTCTTTTAAATTGTTTTTTGGTTGGAGTTTCGTGTATGTTTTTGTAACTTTATCGATGACCAAAGCCGGAGTATCTTGGGCTGCTGTTTGTTTCATAATAATGTAGTCCTTTCTTAAAAAGTAACACAGCAATCACTATGAATATGCTGGCGACTGTTGGTAAAATTCCATAAGATAGTTTGATTGCTTGCTCTGAGTTAGCGTTCAGTAAAAGAATACTGGGATACCATGCAGTAAGTCCGATAGGTAAAATAGTAATCAAAAAATTTTTTATGATTTTTGGAAAGCCGTTCAAAGGATAAACTTTGATAGCTGTGAAAGATAAAACTTCGCCAGCTGTTTCTTCTGAAGCCACTGGAAAATAAAAAGCTCTGGCGGAAAAAATGTAGACTAAGGATAAAATAATCAGCATGGACAATAAGACAAAGCCAATTAATAAAAGCAACCAGAAGATAGAAACTTTTAGCTTTAATTGATATGTCGCGTAGACAGTCACGATGATTCCTGTAAGAAGTATGTGACTGCTGGAAACAGGAGCAAAGCCATTAGTTAAAAGCTGAATCGGTAAAGATACCGGTTGGATCATACAGTGGTCTAGTTGCCCTCGTCCGATGATTCTGCTGATTTCCCCCATATTGTTTCCCCGGAAAAATAGCCAATAAACTCCATCAACTAAAAGACTGTAACCCAGCATAAAAATAATCTGGTTTTTGTTGATTCCTGCCCCTTCGCCAAATTGAGTAGCAATCAGAAAGACTCCTGCCACAGCAGAAAGAGCGGAAATAGTTTCTGAAAAAATATAAATAAAAAACGATGAAGGTTCTCTCAAAAACCAAAGCAAGTCCATTTTTGCATGGAGTTTGAGCAGCCTAATTGCTGTTTTAAAATTAGCCGCCAAAAGAAATCATCTCCTCTTCACTTTTTTTATAGACGAAGTGGGCAATCACCCAAAAAAGAATATTCCAAATCAATTGTAAAAACAAAGCATTCTCTGGCTCAGTCATCCCCATATAGATATTTATAGGGACACTAGCAAGAGAAGCAAAGGGGAGAAGTTTTAGAAAATTCCCCACAGACAGCGGCATCAAGTTTAATGGAATCACCGCACCCGTCAAAAGATTCAGCAAAGACTCCCTAATTTGCAGTGCAGCCCAACACTTATCTTTTAAATGCATGGCAAGAGCCGCAAAAATAAAATCCATTGCAAAGCCAAGGCTGGCTGACAACAAAAGACTAATCAAACCCATCACTCCAGTATAGAAAGAATCTGGCAACGGGTTTATTCCAATAATCGAAGCCAATATGATTAAGGGAAGTGAAAGAGTAAAAAAAGTAGGTATCCAAATTTTCCCAATTGTTTCCGCTATAAAACTGGAGAAAACATGCATGGGTCGTGTGTATCTCCCAATAATAGAGCCTTCCCACAATGAGGACGTCGCTGGACTGATAATGTCCATTTGCGGTCTGAAAACTGTGGATAGAAGAGAGTATGTCAGCAACTGTGCGGTGGTCAAAGACATCTCAGAGTTTTGTCCGATAAATAACCATATCTGACACATAAAATAAAACCAAACGTAATTAAGTAATTGCTTTTTTATAACCGGTACGATTCCGCCGCTGAATTCTTGTTTGCAAGAAATTTTAATCGTAACTATAAAAGATTTAAACATTAGTGAAATCATCCTTTCATCGAATTTTGAACGCAAAAAAACCGATGCGTCTAGATACACACATCGGGAGTAATTCTATGAAAAGAATTATTTTAGCCGATTAAGACACGTGTACCATCAAAAAAAGACGCACTCAAATAAGGTACAGCTGAAATACCGCATTTGGCTAGTGTACCGATAATCAAGTATTTGGCTATTCTTGGATAGCTGGACACGTGTTTCACCTCGTTGTTATAAGATAAAATAATCATAGCATATTACCAACTTGAAGACAATTAATGGCTCAACTATTTATAGATAAGCAAGCTGGATATTCCAAAGATTGTCACCTTTTCGAAGATCATCCATCTAAAAATCAGCAGACAACCAAAAAGTTGTTTGCTGATTCCTTTAGAGGTGGAAGGTTACCGTTTGTAAGTATAAGTGTGTGTTAAGAAAAACAGCCGTGAAACAGAAAGACCTTTAAATATGGATTTCTCAAAAAAACAAACATTTGTTTTAAGGATTTTGCGATTATTGAATTATGTAAGCAGCAAGTATTTCTCCGTAATAGGCAGTGTGGTAGTCACGGTTTGATCCGTGAAAATCACTTTCTACCTCTTGAGGATAATACTTGGTCTGATTATCTTCTGTAATAGCTTGAGGATCTTGTCTTTGTTTATAAATCACTCGACATTCTAGTGTTAAAGGAAGCTCGCGAATGGCAGGGACGGAAATTTTTTCTGGTTCTACTAGAGTCAACTTGGCATCACTGATTTTGTCAGTATTGCGTCCGGATTTTCTACCGCACACACTTAAAATTCTTTTATCAAAATTACCTGTGGGTATGTTGATGGTGAATTCACCATTTTCTTCCAGCAGTTCACGGGTAAAACGATGCTCACGGACAAAAACTGTGAAAATCGGTTTTGACCATTCAATTCCCAAAGTTCCCCATGAAACAGTCATGGCATTTACTTTATCTTTTGACTTGGTGGTAAGAAGAACACCATTTGAAACAGCGCTTAGAATTTCTCCTGCATGATCCCAAATTTGAATTTTTTGTTTCATTTTAGCCACACTCCTTTTATTATCACTTATTTTACCATATACACGAAGAGAAAGTTTTGCAAAAATATCACTCTTATCTGAGCTCACCGAAAGCAAAAGAATAGAAAGCCGTCAAAAAATCAGCATATATCATCTGATATACGCTGATTGTTGATTTTTTGTCTTGTCAGATTAATTTTGAACTATCTGAAATCCTAATTTTTATAGGTGCAAGCACAAGGCTATTTTAAAATTTACTAAAACAGATAACTAATCTTCATTTTGGAAAAGTAACTGTCTGCTTCAAACAACTGCAGAATAAAAATGAAACCAATTATATGAGTGACCTTAAATGGTGATGGAAAACAACGTCCCTTTAAAATAAAATTCGAATCATTGGTATCGGTAGTTTCTCTTCTAAAAAGCAAGTAAAAATAGAAAATAAGAAAGCTTAGTCAATTTCTTGTTTTATTAAATCAACAAAAACCCTGATTATAACATCACCTTTTGATTGTCCCGAGAAAGTGGCAAGCTGCCCATTAGAAGAAATATTCATCTCATAAGGAAGCGGAAACCCTGAAATGTTTTCTACTTTAAGATCCGCTATGAGGTAATCTGGGATACTATTTATAGTATAGTTGTAAAATGCTCCATCAGGATCAATTTTAGAGTAGCCTTCATCAATAATGATGTTATTATTATGATGATCTCTGTAAACAAAATGTGTAATCTGAACTATCTGCCCTTGTTCCGGAGTATAAAAAAATTCCACATCAATTTCTTCTTTTGTATACACTCCGTTAGCGTTCTCTGGTATTTTTTCATCATCAAAAATGTAACCTGCAATAGATGGAGCCTCGATGTTGTAATCAGCACCTACCTGTCCAGAAATTTGTTCCCTGTGGATTTCAATATTATTTTGATCATAGCAAATAATATTGACCTTACCTATGACTTCACTATAAATATAAGTGACAGTTTGGTCTTCAGGTTTAAACTCGCCTGAAACAGCATCTCCTTGGGTTTCAACAAACTCGTACCCAGAGAATTCTTTTTGTTCAGTCTGGTAAGTGTCATTCACATTCCCTGTCAGCACGACAGACTCTAAAAGCTTTTCGCCCCCGGCGTCTACATAGTGGACAGTGACAGTGCCTTGTTGCCTTTTATAGATGTAAGTGACAGTTTGATCTTCAGGTTTAAATTCCCCCGAAACAGCGTCTCCTTCAGTTTCAAGAAACTCGTACCCAGTGAATTCTTTTTGTTCTGTCTGGTAAGACTCGCCGACTTCACCTTCAAGGATGAAAGATTCAATGATTTTTTCCTCAGAAGTATCAAAATAATTTACTTCTACCTTACCTATATGTTTAACAGGGGGTGTAGGAATACTAGGTTCCTCGCTATTCTCATCCAAGATATAGCCGATTTTTTCATAACCGTCGATTTCAGGAACATTATAGGTAAATTTTTCACCTTTAATCACTGTTAATGTCTTATCTTCTAGAAGATATTCAGTGTCTGCAAAAAATCTGTCATTCAAATCTGGAATGGATAGACCTGTTCCAAAAAGGAATAAAAAGAATAAAATTTTTGATTTTTTTAACTGCTTTCTTTTTAGCAATATCCACATACTAACAGACAATAATATTAAGCCGATTAACAGAAGTAAATTATTTTTCATTCCTGTTTTAGGCAGTAATTTTTGTAAAGAAGTCTTAGCCGTTTCATTTAGTGGAGATAGAGATTCATTCTTACTATAAACAATTGTTAAATAAGTGTCTTCTTGTGTGATGTTATTGACTTTTACCGTTTCAGACTTATCCAAGGTGACACGGTCTTGTTCCTGTTCGGATAAATTCGTGTAATCAATGTGCGAGACGGTCAGTCTAGCATCAGTTTCACTCTCAATATTAACTGCCAAGCTAATATTGGGTATAAACACATAAAATAACAATATTAATAAAGTAGCGACACAAGTTTTTCTGTTTTTTTTCATAAATTCCCTCCATTATTAAAAAGAATGTTTTTCTTTTTAAATTTTTGATTTTTTTATTTTTTTCAAACCAGCGGACATTATATCATGAAATAATTTTGAAATCATCATTTATTTTCTGAAAACGTCTCCCGGGAGAGAAGCATTTTTTTGTTAGGCAATCATTTTCAAAGTATCATATAAGCACACATAAAGATTTTAATATAACAATAGATGTGTAGATTAAATTATTAATATTTTGGTGTTAATCAAAGGGAAATCAATTCTGTCATCTTTTTTAAAATTGTTTCTATGTGAATTATCAATGACAAAACACAATGGTAAAAGGTTTTAAATATAAATTCTTGACACAAAAAAGAAAACAAGTTATATTATAAGTGGTTGTAACCAGATGGTTATTACGACCTATTAGAGTGAGAGGGGGATTTTTATGATTGGATGTGTCATCACTGGGCACGGAGAATTTTCTTTAGGTCTGCTGGATGCTCTTGAGATGATTGCGGGAAATCAAGCGGAAATGAAAGCGGTGCCGTTTCTTGAGCAAAGCTCATTGGAAGACTATGAAAACCAGCTGATTACTTCCGTTGAAAGCATGCAGAAAGAATGCTCTGGCATTATAATCATGACAGATTTATTAGGCGGAACACCTTTTAACATCTCAATGCTTGTAAAAGGAAAGTTTGAAACAGTGGAGGTGCTTTCAGGAACCAATCTTCCTGTGTTGCTGGAGTTTGCGGGCACTCGTTTGGGAAACAGCAATTTGGAAGAAGTGATCGAAAAATTGATCGAAACAGGGCAAGCAGGCATCTCAAAAGGTGAAATTCGCGAGAAAGACGAACTTGTTGAGGAAGATGGTATCTAAGTATGTGGGAAAATATATTATACTCATCAATTGTTTTAATTATTATCATCATCATTACTATTGGAATTGTTTATTTATTTAATCTTAGAAATATGAAGAATCAGAAAAAATATTATAAGACACTTCATGAGAATTTGCGGGTTGGTAAAAAAGTTATCATCTTAAATGCAATATACGGTGAAATAGCAGCAGTTAATAAAGAGACTGTGGATATTAAAATAAAATCCGGTCAAATCATGGAAGTTTCCAGATATGCCATTTCAAAAATATTAAATTAACGGAGGAAAAATCATGGCCAATATTTTGTTAACACGAATTGACAACCGATTGATACATGGACAGGTTGCCACACAGTGGACAAGTTCTATCGGTGCCAATCTTATCTTAGTTGCAAACGACAAGGTTTCCGAGGATAAAATACGTCAAGGACTTATGGATATGGCAGCACCGACAGGGGTAGCCACTCGTTATTTTTCAATTCAAAAAACTATCGATATTATCCATAAGGCGGCTGATCGGCAAAAGATATTTATCATTGTTGAAAGTCCGCAGGATGCTTTGAGATTAGTGGAAGGGGGTGTGGAAATAAAAAAAGTCAACATTGGCAATATGCACATGTCTGAGGGGAAGAGACAGGTAGCAACAACGGTAGCGGTCGATGATGCGGATGTGGCAGCATTCAAAAAATTAGAAGCTTCAGGAGTAGCCTTGGAGATTCAGCGTGTGCCATCAATCGCGCCGGAAAGCGTGTCTAAATTGTTTACTAAATAGGAGGAGAAACAATGGATTATTCAATTTTACAAGTACTGCTGATTTTTATTGTTACTTTCATTGTTGCAATTGACCAGTTTAGTTTCTTGGAATCACTTTACCAGCCAATTGTTACAGGATTAGTTATCGGACTAATTTTGGGAGACGTTCAAACGGGACTAGTCGTTGGGGGTACATACCAACTGATGACTATCGGAAATATGCCAGTCGGGGGAGCACAGCCGCCGAATGCTGTTATTGGAGGAATTATGGCAACAGTTTTAGCGATCACGCTCAAACTTGAACCTACCGCAGCAGTTGCAACGGCGATTCCTTTCTCTATACTTGGACAGTACGCCGTTACTCTGATTTTTTCACTTATGTCACCTATGATGACAGTAGCAGACAACTATGCTCATGAAGCAAACACAAAAGGTATTGAACGAATCAACTATTTAGCAATGGGATTATTAGGATTAATTTTTGGAATTATTGTTACATTGTTCTTTATCGGTGGTGCTGCTTTCGGTGCCCAAGTCGTTGCTGTGATTCCAGAGTGGCTGATGGGTGGTCTAGGCGCCGCTGGAGGTATGATGCGTTATGTAGGGTTTGCTATTCTGATGAAAGTGATGCTTTCAAGAGATCTTTGGGGCTTTTTATTGGCCGGTTTCGGATTGGCCACAATCATCATGGCTTCACCTTCACTAAGTGGACCTGCATTGATTATTTTAGCCTTTATCGGTTTTGCAATCGCTTATTGGGATTTCCAAATCCAAACGAAATTTAAAACGTCTGCTGTAAGCAGTGGTGAAGGAGGAGAAGAAGATGGCATATAATATACCTGAAACTTATAAAGATTTGACACCAGCTGAACAGCTTGACGATAAGACACTGAATAAGATGGTTTGGCGTTCGCTCTTTTTACAAGCATCATTCAACTATGAAAGAATGCAGTCTGCTGGATGGTTATACGGAATCCTGCCAGGATTGAAAAAAATTCATAAAGATAAAGACGACTTAGCAGCATCTATGAGTCATAACTTGGAGTTTTTCAACACTCACCCGTTCTTGGTAACTTTTGTAATGGGTATCATTCTTTCAATGGAGCAGAATAAAGCAGATATCCCGACGATTCGTGCGGTACGGGTAGCTGCAATGGGACCTTTAGGCGGTATCGGGGATGCTCTTTTCTGGTTTACTCTAGTGCCTATAACTGCCGGGATTACTTCTAATATGGCGATCAACGGCAATATTGCCGCACCGTTTATTTTCCTTTTGATTTTTAACATCGCGCAATTTGCGGTTCGTATTTTCTTAATGAAATGGTCCTACAAACTGGGAACAAATGCTATTGGTATTTTGACAGAAAATGCTAAGGAATTTACTCGGGCAGCTAGTATCTTAGGTATTTTTATCGTAGGTTCACTTATCTCTGTGTATGGCGCAACAAAACTGGATGTGCAAATTCCTAATGGAACAACAAATGAAGTCAGACAAGTGACAACAATCGTTGCTTCCGAACAAGACGTATCAAAATACGATGAGTTCCTTTATAAAGCAGATGATGACGGGGCGCTTACAGAGGAATTCCAAGATGGTGCCAGCGTAACAGTGTTGGATAGTGGTGACTATGAAGTAACCTTCAATCAATATCAGGAAAAAGAAGTATTTGTTGATATACAGGAAATTCTTGACGGTATTTTACCACAGGCTATTCCGTTGATGGTTACAGTTATGCTTTATTTCTTATTGACGAAACGCGGATGGACTCCTTTGAAATGTATTGGTCTGATTTTAATAATTGGTCTGGTAGGTTCAGGATTCGGGATCTGGCCGTCAATTTGGCCATAGTCGTTTGACAATGGAATTTAATCAAAACAATATAATCCAGAAGATGTGTTCTTCTGGATTTTTAGTATGGAAAATTTTCATTGTTTCCAAATAAAAGGATAAAAATAAATGTCTAAATACTTTAAAATATTTGACTTTCCATAAAAAATAAGCAATAATATAAGTGGTTGTAACCAGTTGGTATTAGTTGGAAGGAGGATAAAGATGAAAAACGCGAAGCAGCCCTTATATGGGAAGCTGGTAGATACTATAAGGGAAACGATTGAAAAAGAACTTAAACCTCACGACTTACTCCCGTCCGAAAGAGAGTTAGCTGAGATATATGGTGTTAGTCGTACAACAGTCCGGCTGGCTCTACAAGAATTGGAGCATTTAGGCTATATTTATAAAAAACATGGGAAAGGGACGTTTGTTTCCAGTGTGTCCGACAGTATTTTAAACTTGACGGGGACTTACAGTTTTACAGAGCAGATGAGATCACTGGGAAAAAATCCTCAGACGAAAATTTTAGAATTTGACATAAGAGAAGCCAATAAATATTTCAGCACTAATTTGGATATTTACACTGGGGAAAAAATCATCAAGATAAAACGGTTGAGGCTGGCAGATGGGCAACCTATGATGCTGGAACGTTCATATCTGCCGTATAAAAAATTTTCGGACTTAACACCAGAAAGGCTGGAACAAAAGCCGATGTATGATATTTTCAGCGATGATTATAAAGAAAAAATCAAATATGCTGAAGAAGAATTTTATGCAAGTCTGGTAAATGCAAAAGATGCCAAGTTGTTAGACATTCCAGAAGGTGCAGCAAGTCTGAATCTAATTAGAAAAACTTACAATATCTCTAATGAGGTGATCGAGTACACCCTGAGTGTGGCTCGGGCGGATCAGTTTAGATATAAAATATTACACAATAGACTATAGAAAGAAGGAGACAACACTATGTTGAAATGGACCGAAGAACAGCTTGATGAAGTAGGCGGAAAAATTACAGCGAATGAAATCAAACAACAACCTGAATTATGGGAAGAAACTTATGAAATTTATGAAAATCACCAGGAAGAACTAACGGTGTTTTTAAAAGAATTCGAAGAGAAAGCATCCAAAAAAATCAGAATAATTTTTACCGGTGCAGGAACGTCTGCTTATGTGGGAGATGTAGTAAGACCCCATTTGATTCGGTTTGGTGATACTAAAAAATATCAATTTGAAGCAATCCCTACAACGGATATTGTCTCAGCTCCCCACAACTATTTAAAAGAAGATGAGCCGACTATACTGGTTTCATTTGCAAGAAGCGGCAATAGTCCTGAAAGTGTAGCTGCAATTGAATTGGCTAATAAAATAGTCAAGGATTTAAGACACTTGATTATTACCTGTGCTCCTGAAGGACAGCTGGCCAAAGATAGCCGTCAGTCTTCCAATTCATTCCTATTATTGATGCCGGAGTTATCAAACGATAAGGGCTTTGCCATGACTGGAAGTTTTTCATGTATGACACTTACTACTTTGTTGACGTTTGACAAGGAGCATACTGAGAAAAAAATACTGGTTGATGCCATGGTTGCCATGGGACATCAGGCTGTTGATTTAGAGGATAAAATACAGCAGCTAGTCGATCTGAAATTTGACAGAGTTGTTTATCTAGGTTCCGGAAGCTTATCTGCATTAACAAGAGAAGCACAATTAAAATTGTTGGAATTGACAGCCGGAAAAGTTACCACAGCGTTTGATTCTTCAATGGGTTTTCGTCATGGACCTAAATCATTTGTCAATGAAAAAACGATCGTGTTCACTTTTGTCAGCAATGATTCTTACACACAGCAATATGATAAAGATATTTTAAATGAAATAAAAGAAAATGATATTGCTGTCAACACGGTTGCTATTGGTCAAAACGACACTTCTTTTGAAGGGGAGAGTTTGACATTGGTCTCTGACGAACTTTTACCGGATGGCTTTGCTGCGTTGCCGTTTGTAATGATTGCTCAAATTTTTGCGCTTCTGACAGCCGTAAAAGTGGGCAATAAACCAGATACACCTTCGCCAACAGGAACAGTAAACAGAGTCGTTAAGGGTGTTACTATCCACGAGTTATAGAATCGTTGTCCCAGCATTAAAAGGAGGATTTTTTGTGAAAACATTGACAGAACAAAAGAAAAAATTTATGAATCAACTATCTACTGAAGAAGGCGTGATTGCTGCTCTGGCGATTGATCAGCGTGGAGCTTTAAGGAAGATGTTAAAAAAGGAAGAGTACAGCGGCAACATAGATGAAGCAGTTGTGAAATTTAAGGAATTAGTGTCAGAAGAGTTGACACCTTATGCTTCCTCAATTTTGCTTGATCCAGAATACGGCTTGCCGGCAGCCAAAGTCAAAGATGAAAAAGCAGGACTTTTACTAGCTTATGAACAGACAGGCTATGATGCCACCGAGCCGGGACGTTTTCCTGACTTGATTACTGATATGTCTGTGCGGAGAATCAAGGAACAAGGCGCAGATGCAGTTAAGTTTTTACTGTATTATGATGTAGATGAATCAGAGGCTGTCAATGACCGGAAACACGCTTTTGTGGAACGAATCGGCTCTGAATGTGTGGCTGAAGATATTCCTTTTTATTTGGAATTGCTTTCCTACGATGCTCAAATTGAAGATAATTCCAGTGTGGAGTTCGCCAAAGTAAAACCTCATAAAGTGAACGAAATGATGGCAGAATTTTCGAAAGAAAAATACCATGTAGATGTTTTAAAGATGGAAGTACCAGTCAATATGAATTATGTGGAAGGTTTTGCAAAGAATGATGATGAAGTTGTTTATTCTCGCGAAGAAGCCCTAGGATTTTTCAAAGAACAAAGCGAAAAATCAGATCTTCCATTCATCTTTTTAAGTGCCGGTGTAAGTGCTGAGTTATTCCAAGAAACATTGGTGTTTGCGGCCGAAGCAGGCTCTACATTTAATGGTGTTTTATGCGGCAGAGCGACGTGGAAAGATGGCGTGACAGTATTTGCCAGAGAAGGAGAAGAAGCCGCTAGAAAATGGCTCCAGACTCAAGGGAAAATAAACATTGAGGAATTAAATGAAGTGCTGTACCGTACTGCCCAATCTTGGCACGGGAAATTAAGTTAGGAGCTGTAAGGATGATTTTAACAGTTACAATGAATCCATCTGTGGATATTTCATACAAGATAGATCAACTTAACATCGACACAGTGAACAGGTGCGACAACTACAGCAAAACGGCTGGCGGCAAAGGGTTGAATGTTACCCGGGTGATCCACCAAATGGGTCATCAAGTGACAGCCACAGGATTGTTGGGTGGAGCTTTGGGTGGATATATTGAGGAAAACCTGAGCAGCGAAGGGATTGCTGGGAATTTTTATCCAATCAGCGGAGAGACACGCAACTGCATCGCTATTTTGCATGATGATGGAAAGCAGACTGAAGTTTTGGAGAAAGGTCCAGTCATTTTAGCTGAAGAAGCAGAGGGCTTTTTAAGTCAGTTTGGTCAATTGCTGAGCGATGCAAATGTGGTCACTATTTCAGGCAGCTTGCCCGAAGGCGTTTCTCCTGAAGTCTACATAGATATCATCAGGAAAACTCATGGGGAAGGGAAGAAAGTCATTTTAGATACTTCTGGCAGTACTTTGGCGACTGTTTTGGCTTCAGGGAGCATGCCTTATGCAATCAAACCTAATCTGGAAGAAATTCAGGGAATCGTTCATGAGACAATCGATGAAGAAAATGTGGATGATATCAAACGGATTCTATCTAATGAATTGTTCGCCAACATTCCGTTGATTGTGATTTCTTTAGGCGGGCAAGGGGCGTTTGTCAAATTTCATGAGACCTACTATGATGTGTCTATTCCTAAAATCAATGTTGTCAATCCAGTGGGCAGCGGTGATGCTTCAGTAGGAGGATTGGCGATTGGACTTTCAAAGGAACTTTCTTTGGAAGATACTTTGAAAACATCAATGGCTCTTGGAATGTTGAATGCAATGGAAGAAAAAACCGGGCACGTGGACCCGTCGAATTTTCAAGATATTTTTGATTTGATTAAAGTTACAAAAGTTTAAAACTATTGGCTAGTTTTTAAATTTATGTGATGAGCCAATGGTATAAGAGTTTTTACTGGGAGTTAATAGACAGCATAAAATTTAGAAAAATTTCATTACCAAATTTTCAGGCTCTTCGTCAAATGATGTGGATGGCTAGAATTTTAGCCCAATTTAATAACAGATTTAGACAACTTCGCTTAAACAAGTGGGGTTGTCTTTTTGCTCCATCAGTTTAAAACTGACAAGAATGCGATGCTTAAAGTGCCAAAAGCTGCGATAGCCATAAGCAGTGCGTTTAATGACTTTAATTTTATTGATAATCCCTTCAAGCGGGCCATTGGAAAAAGAATACTTGAAGGTATTTTCAATCCTATTCAAATGTTTTTTGAGAGTTTTTACGGAGGTTTGCATATAAAGTGAAACCTCAGGCTTCATAGCATCTAAATTTTCTTTAAAACTCTCAAAATCATTGTTTTGAGCATCATAAAGCAAGTGTTGATAGAGCTGATAAGTCGCTTTTAAAGTTGGATCAAGAGAAAGAAGATAATCTATAATTTCTGTTTCAGGCATCGGCTTTTTGAATAAACGCTGATAAGAATAGTTTTGATAGTTAAGGTGACTGGCTGATTTTAACATCAAGCGCCAGTATCGTTTTAGCTTGCGATAGTCTTTCATTTTTTCACCCTTACCCACAAAGAATTTTTTCATAATATCTACCCGTGTTTGGTTAAGAGAACGTGAGATAAGCTGAACGATATGAAAACGGTCAATGATTATTTTAGCATTCGGGAATAGTTCCTGAATCACCGTAAAATAAGCAGCATTCATGTCTATGACAATTGTTTTAACACTGGCACGTGCTTGAAGAGAGTAGCGAGAAAAATAGGTACGTAATGTTTTCTGTCGCCTATTGGGAAGAATATCGATAATCTTACGTGTGACAGCATCACAAAAAATGAAACTCATTTTGTCCGTGACGTGTTTGACTGATTTAAATTCATCAAAACAAAGATTCTCAGGTAAAAATTGAGAATCAGGTAAATGTTCCTTGCCCCGATGGACTAAAATACGTGTGGCGGTTGTAGGAGAAACCCCGTGGCGACGGGCAAGGTCCTTCATAGAAATATTATCCTGAAGTTCAATGGCAATGGACTGTTTAACTTTATTGGCAATAAAACACCCTGTCTCAATTTCAGGAGAAGAGGCTACAAAAGTCGCTTGACACTCACGACAAAGGAACCTCTGTTTTTTCAATTGAATGAAGGTTGGTTGGTGTGACATACTCAACCATTTTAACCGAGAGGTTAAGAACCCATTTTTGACAATAGAAAAAGCTTCGTTAAGGGCACCACAATTAGGACAGTGAGTGGGACGATAGCTAAGTGTGGCGAAATAAAGCAAGCTCGTCAGCCCTTTTATTGTCACCTCCTGACAAACTTCTTTTTCAAAAGTGATATTTTTATCTTCTAAATTCAATGATCTTCGTATAAAATGGTGATGAGACATATGAGTCTTCCTTTCTGAATGGGTAGTAGTCGACTTCATTCTAACTGGAAAGTTCATATGTTTCTATTTTTATAATAACAAAATAGGTGTGAATGAATTTCTTCATCCACACCAAAAATTATACAGCCAAATTTTCAATTTTCAAAGCCGGAGAGGATGTTGTGCTCCGGCTTTGTTTATTGTTGGCAGGTTAAAAGATTTTTGATTAGGTCAAGAGAAGTGTATATCTTCTTTACGTGATAATATTGGTGGACAGCCTATGTTTTCAAAGAATAGGTCTTTAATTTCGTATTTTTTAGCTGAACATAAATAAATTTGTTATAATCATTAGATAAGAATTTTTATTTTTCGTTTTAATGAACTTAAAATGAAAAATGTGAAGTGGATATTGTTTAAAAGGAGTGCAAGTCAATGTTTTCTCAAGAAAGTTTTGCTGTGTTTGAAATTACCGGTCTAGAAGAGCGGATGTCGGCAATCAGAGCGGAGATTCAGCCAAAGTTTCAGGAGTTGGATGACTATTTTGTTCAAGAACTGGAGCTGATATTAGGTGAAAAATTGCTGGTTCATATTGCCCAACATCGCCGTCGAACCGCCCATGCTCCCGAAAGCACTTGGAGTGCCATGGGAGGAAATAAAAGAGGGTATAAAAGATTTCCACATTTTCAGTTGACGATTAACGATCAATACATCGGCATGTGGCTAAGTTTTATAGATAATCCGGAGTTTGAAAAAGAAATGGCCCAGCTGTTTTTAGAAAATCAATCGTCTTTGAAAAAGTTGCCTGAAGATTTTGTGGTTTCTTTGGATCATACGAAAGAAACCGTGGAAAGTTTAGCAAAAATAGATTTGGAAAAAGCTTTGATTCGCTGGCGTGATGTGAAAAAAGGAGAGTTTATGGTCGGACGAATCATCAAAAAAGGTGACAAAATCCTGGCAGACCATGAAGCTGCTAGAAAATTTATGCTTGAAACTTACAAGCAGCTTGTACCGTTTTATGAGTTAGCTTTTTCGGCAAGGGGATAGGTTATACAGTTTTAAAATTTTGCTAATCACTGACAAAAAACTTCTCTGAGAATTTCTCAGAGAAGTTTTTTAGCTTCTGCAATTGAAGGAGTATCACGGAGTTCAAAGTGATTTGCAGTTGATTTTTGAGAGAAAAATAAGAAAGCACATCTATTTTTAGTTGCTCAACTATTGATTTTCTTTGCTGAGAACTGGCTCCAAAAAATCCCAATAACTAATCCTGTCAGTGAAGGCACTATCCATCCCATACTGATTTCTGAAAGTGGCAGGATATCATTAATTGTTTGAGTAAATTTAAACAGTAGTTTTGCAATGAAGTGGTTACTGTTATTGATCCATGAGAATGCTTTTAACCCGTCAAAGATGGCGGCGATACCAGTAAATCCCATCGTTACTTGCATGACTATCTGACTGTTTTTGAAAAGTGGAGTAATAAAAGCTAAAACAATCAAGACAATGGCTAAGGGATAAAGGAACATCAGTACTGGAATTGAAAACTCAATAATTGATGAGAGGCCCACATTTGCAATCAATCCGCCAGTCAAGCTAAACAGATGGACAAAGTTCAAGTAGCTGACTTTAGGGAAGAGCTGGTGAAAAGTTTCGCTACATGCGGTAATCAAACCGATAGCTGTTTTTAGACATGCGAGAGTGACGATGATTGCCAGCAGGACAGTGCCAAATGAACCAAAATAAAAATTAGCGATTTGAGTCAGAGCTTGTCCGCCGTTTTCTGCGATATTAAGTTGACCTAAGCTCATTGCACCGATCAAAGCCAAGCTGCCATAGATGATGCTCATTAAAATAATCGTGACAACACCTGACTTCAATGTATCTATTGCAATCTTTTTAGGCGAGGTCACCCCGAGATTTTTAATGGCTTGGACGACGATAATTCCAAAAGCCAGTGAAGCCAAAATATCCATCGTATTATAGCCTTCTAAAAATCCAGTCATAAACGCTTGATTGACATAGTTTTGTTGCGGGGTGCCGATATTGACAGTCCCCATGGGTGAAACGAAAGCACTGATAATCAAAACGGATAAAAAAACTAAAAATAAGGGATTTAAAATTTTTCCGATCCAGAGCATGATTTTTGAAGGTCTTAAAGCAAATAACCAAGCGAGAATAAAAAATGCAGCGGTGAAAATCAATAATCCCAAAGACCACCATTTTTCAGAGATAAAAGGAGTCAAACCAATTTCAAAAGAAACGGTTGCTGTTCTTGGCAATGCAAAAAAGGGACCAATCGTAAGATAGAGAGCGACCGTGAAAAAGGCGGCAAATTTCGGCGATACTTTTGAAGCTAAATCAAAAAGTCCCGTACTTTTTGAAAAGCCGATCGCCATCACGCCTAAAAATGGCAACCCTACACCGGTAATGATAAATCCAATCATGGCGGGGATGGTATTTTTTCCAGCCAGTTGTCCCATTGAGACTGGGAAAATCAAATTTCCTGCACCAAAAAAGAGACCAAAAAGCATAGAACCTACGGCCAGATAAGATGCCAAGGAAAGTTTTCGTTTCATATAGTCTTCCTCCATGTATAAAGTTTTCGTTTAACAGACAGTCATTATTAAAAGCAGCTGTGAAATTAATTTTTTTGAATAAAGTGACATTAATCCAGATGAATAGTTTGTTTAGCAGCAGATTTTACATGAGCAGAAATTTTTTAGCTTAAAAAAAATCAAACAAGCCCATAAAATCTAATACGTTAATCACTCAACCTCTCTAAGAATACTGCTTATAAACTATTTTTTCAACATTTTCAGGAAAAATATTGAAACAAAAGTCTTGCAATATGACACCTTGTCATATAAAATGACATTGTGTCATAAATGGGAGGTGTGAAAAATGCCAACGGAAACTTTTTTTCGTTTGCCTGAAGAAAAAAAAGCGAGAATATTGGCAGCTGCCAAAGAAGAATTTTCAGTTCATTCAATTCGGGAAGCCTCTATTTCTAACATTATAAAACTTGCCGACATACCGAGAGGGAGTTTTTATCAGTATTTTGACGGAATAGAAGACCTGTATCTCTATTTTTTTGACTTTTTAAGAAGAAATAGTATGGAAACTTTTTCCCATCTTTTGGAGGAGACTAAAGGGGATTTATTTGAAACTTATACCCAGTATTTCAAAATTCTTATTCATGAAGTCTTGGAAGGGGAATATGTGGGATATTTCCGGCAGTTGTTTTTGAACATGGATGACCATGTGGTACGTCATGTTTCAAGAGGATTTAACGTCAGAATGCATCAGTATTCGCAGAGAATGGAGAAATTTCCTAAAAGCCAAAAAGGTCCGGGCAGAATTTCCATTAAAGATTTAGACACGACCAATTTGCGTATCCAGTCAGATGAGGAACTAAAGGAATTGGTGCACTTGATTTTGCACATTTTATTTTCTACAGTTGTACAGGCGTTTCGCAAAGAAAATTTACCTCCTAAACAACAGGCTCGTGAGGCGGTCATAGAGTTTGACCGTAAATTAGGCTGGTTAAAAAATGGAGTAGAAATCAACAGGGAGGTTGACTAGATGTTAAAAATTTTAAAAAAGATGTCGCCTTGGTCAGCGATAGGCGCCATTTTATTCATGATCGTTCAAGTAATTAGCGATCTGTATCTGCCTACACTTACTTCGGATATCATCAACAACGGTGTAGCGAAAGGAGACATTGATTACATTTGGAAAATTGGTTTCATCATGATCGGTGTGTCCGTTATCAGCATTATCGCTGCGGTAGGAAATACTTTTTTCGCTGTCCGTGAAGCACAAACGGTGGGAAAAGATTTACGTTCTTCTATCTACAAAAAAGTCGAATATTCAACAAACGAGCAGTTCGATAGATTTGGGACAGCTTCCCTGATCACACGAACTACAAATGATGTAAACCAAATTCAAATGGTTTCTCAAATGGTTTTAAGAATCATGATCAACGCTCCCATCACATTACTTGGTGCTAGCTTTTTGGCATATCAAAAAGATGCGGAATTGACAAGAATCTTTCTATTTGTGTTGCCGATTTTGATTGTATTTATCGGCGTGATTTTATTCTTTGCAGTCCCGTTGTTCAGTTCATTGCAGAAAAAAACTGACAAATTAAACTTGGTTTTTAGAGAAGGATTGACGGGTATCCGAGTTATACGGGCTTTCAACCGTTCTGAATATGAAGCTGAACGTTTTGATAAAGCAAACAAAGATTATGTGAATACAGCAATCAAGGTGTTTTCAATTATTTCTCTGATGATTCCGATTGTCACGTTGATTATGAGCGGGACCAATATCGGTATCGTGTGGGTCGGCGGTCATTATATTGCAGAAGGCAATTTAGAAATAGGAAATCTTTTGGCATTTATGACTTATGCCACACAAATTTTAATGAGTTTCATGATGATGACTATGATTTTTGTCTTTATTCCAAGAGGTCAGGCATCAGCAAAACGGATTAATGAAGTATTGGAATCTGTACCGGAAATCATCGATCCGATTTCACCGGAGCAATTTTCTGAAACTGAAGAATCTTCCTTGACATTTGATCATGTGGATTACCGTTATGCAGGAGCAGAGAAACTTGCATTGCACGATGTCAACTTTGATGCGAAACAAGGACAGACAGTCGCCATTATCGGCGGGACCGGTTCAGGAAAAACCACATTGGTGAATCTCATCCCCAGATTTTATAACATTGAGGCGGGAAATATTCTTTTAGATGGACATGATATCACTAAAGTGTCTCAAAAAGATTTGCGTGACCGTATCGGTTTTGTTCCCCAGCAAGCTAAACTGTTCGTTGGAACGATTAGGGAAAATATGCTATACGGAAAAGAAAACGCCACTGATGAAGAAATTTGGCATGCACTGGAGATTGCACAAGCGAAAAACTTTGTGGCAGGATTAGAAGAAGGTCTGGACAGTAAAGTTGAACAAAACGGTTCTAATTTTTCTGGCGGACAGCGTCAAAGATTGTGCATTGCCAGAGCTTTGGTGAAAGAAGCAAGTGTCTATGTCTTTGATGATTCTTTTTCTGCACTGGACTTCAAAACTGACAAGCTGTTGCGGCAGGCGTTGTTAAAAGAAATTACAGACGCTGTGGTCGTGATTGTGGCACAGAGGATCAGCACAGTAGTCGATGCAGACTTGATTTTAGTGATCGATGACGGGCGGATCGTTGGTCAGGGAACTCACGCGGAACTTAAAGAGACGAATCAAACCTACCGTGAAATCATTGAATCACAATTGAGAGAGGAGGAAATCTAATGGCACATGGACCAGGACCAAGAGGAAGAATGTCGTCAGGAAGGCCAGAAAAAGCTAAGAATTTCTGGGGAACGACTAAGCGCTTGCTGAGATACATGTCTTCCAAAATATATGCAGTTTTAGCGGTCTTTATCTTTGCCATCGTGGGAACTGTCTTTCAAATCCGAGCACCTAAGAGACTTGGGGAAGCGACGACGGAAATTTTTGAAGGTGTCAAAAAAGGTTTCATAATGATGCAAAAAGGAGAGCCGCTCAAAGAACTGCCCATAGATTTTGATGCGGTCAAAACGATTTTAGTTTCCGTTGGTGTCATGTTTTTGGTTTCCGCATTGATGGGTTTGCTCCAGCAATTAATCATGACGAGAGTTTCTCAAAAAACTGTGTATCAGTTGAGAAATGATTTGAAAGATAAAATGAATAAAGTGCCTATAAAATACTACGATACACATTCCAATGGAGATATCATGTCTCGTGCAATCAATGATATGGATAATATTTCCGGGACCTTGCAGCAGAGCTTGACCCAACTTCTGACAAGTGTAGTCACATTCTTTGGTATCTTGTGGATGATGCTGTCCATCAGCTGGCAGCTGACATTAGTGGCGCTTTTAACTGTTCCTTTGAGTTTGGTTGTGGTTATGATCGTAGCACCCAAATCACAAAAGTTTTTCAGCACTCAGCAGAAAAGTTTAGGTCTGCTGAATGACCAAATCGAAGAAACTTATGCGGGGCACACAGTTATCAAAGCTTTCAATTACGAGGATGAGTCAATCACAGAGTTTGAAAAAGAAAATAAAATTCTTTTTGAAGTTGGTTGGAAAGCCCAGTTCATTTCGGCAATGATTATGCCCTTGATGAATTTTATTAAAAATCTAGGCTATGTTTTTGTTGCAGTGCTGGGAGGCATCAAGGTGGCAAATGGCAACATGACTCTGGGGAATGTTCAAGCATTCTTGCAGTACACCACACAGTTTTCCCAGCCTATCACTCAGATGGCAAACTTGATGAATACCATTCAAGCAACTATTGCTTCTGCGGAGCGTATTTTTGAAGTGTTGGACGAGGAAGAAATGACACATGAGAAATCTAATATTACACCGATCAGCACGCCGGATAAAATCACTTTTGATCATGTTCAATTTGGCTATGAAGCAGAAGACCTGCTGATGACTGATTTTAATCTAGCGGTGCCTGAAGGAGATATGATTGCAATCGTAGGACCAACAGGAGCAGGGAAAACCACATTAATCAATCTTTTAGAAAGATTTTATGATGTCAGCGGCGGAAGTATCAAGCTGGATGGCAGAGATATCCGGGACATTTCCCGTGAGGAACTGCGGAGTCGTTTTTCGATGGTGCTGCAGGATACGTGGCTGTTTACCGGGACTATTTATGATAACATCGCTTATGGTCGTAAAGATGCAACTGAAGAAGAAATCATTCGGGCAGCTAAAGCAGCCCACGCAGATGAATTTATTCGACGTTTGCCAGAAGGCTATCAAACGATTTTAAATGAAGAAGCCAGCAATATTTCTCAAGGACAACGTCAATTGCTGACTATCGCCAGAGCATTTTTAGCAAATCCGGAAATTCTGATATTGGATGAAGCTACCTCGAGTGTAGACACCAGGACAGAGAGTTTGATTCAAACAGCGATGGGACGCTTGCTGAAAGGTCGGACAAGTTTTGTTGTCGCCCATAGACTGTCTACTATTAGAGATGCTGATAAAATTATTGTGATGAATCACGGCGAAATTGTTGAGACCGGCAACCATGAGGAATTGATGGAAAAGAATGGTTTCTATGCGGACTTATATAACAGTCAATTTTCTGAAGAGATAGCTGTATAATAAAAATAAAGGCAAGTATCTGCTTATACTTATCAAGCAGATACTTGCCTTTTTATGTATTATTAATAGTATTAAAAAACACTTCTATGAGAATGAGTGGTTATTTCTACACTTTTTTTTCATTCAATGTTAGAATAATGTGTGTAGCAATAGGAAAGCGTGGGAAGTTGATAATGGGAAAATTTCGCATCGATCAAGAGACATCTGTTGAATTGGTAGCATTAAAAGTAAAGGATATCGAAAAACAGTTAAATTTTTATCAAAGCCTTTTAAAATTTGATATTTTAAGCGAAGAAAACGGCATGGTCTTTTTAGGTATCAAAGAGACCAAAGAAAGTCTAATGATCCTTCTTGAACAACCGGACGGGCTGCCAAGTCCATACACTCACAACGGCTTGAATCATTTGGGATTGGTTGTTCCAACTAGACAAAAATTGAGTAAAATTTATCAGCATTTGGAAAAAAACAACTATCCGATTTTGGAATTAGTAGATCACGGATACGCTGAATCAATCGTTATTAGGGACCCTGAGTTTAATGTTGTTGAAATTTATTGGGATAAGAATGGTGGAAATTCGCTTGCCTGGGAGTATGCCCCTCTGGATTTGGATTCTCTTTTAGCAGAAACGGATGAGCCTTACGAAACGTTGACAACGGAAGCTAGAGTGGGGCATGTGCAGTTGAATGTGGTTAATTTGGAAGAAAGCAGAAAATTTTATGAGAATATTTTAGGCTTTCATGTCAAAGACGACCGTTTCAGAAGCGTGACCTACTTGTCAGCGAGTGGTTATCACCACCATCTCAGCCTAAGCAATTGGGCCCAAGTGGACACGTTGGATGACAAACATCTGGGATTGGACTACATTTCTTTTCAGCTTGCAAGCATGGAGGCTTTAATGGCTTTAAAGGAGAATGTGGAATCATCAGGCCATCAGTTTTTCTTTAATAATGGAAAAAAGATTTTACAAGTTGATGATCCAAACGGAATTCATGTTTGGTTTAGAGTAAAGCCGGAAAAATAAAATTCCTAAAAAGGTCTATAAAATTAATTTGCTGAAAATTTAAACGGTGTCAGGTGAAACTGCAGAAGATGATTGCATCTTCTGCAGTTTTTTTGTTGTCCATCACTTATTGAAAGATATATTTGTCTTATTTAGACTAAGCCTACTTTTTAAAAGCCTCTATTTATGTTAAAATGGAAAAGATTATGGATAAAACAATAAATTATGAATGGTTAATAGATGAGATTTGAGGAAATGAGTGGAAAAATGAAAAAATTTGTTATCAATGGCGGGAAACCACTGACAGGTGAAGTGACGATCAACGGAGCAAAAAACAGTGCTGTTGCATTGATTCCGGCAGCGATATTAGCTGACTCTCCTGTGGTTTTAGAAGGTGTGCCGGATATAGACGATGTCTATTCTTTGAAAGAAATTTTAGAAATCATGGGCGTGAAAGTAAGCTTCGAAAATAATCAGATGACTATCGACCCCCGGGAAATGGTTTCTGTACCGATGCCAAGCGGAAAAATCAATAGCTTGAGAGCCTCTTATTATTTTATGGGTGCTTTGTTAGCTAAGTTTGGCGAAGGAGTAGTGGGGCTTCCCGGCGGCTGTTTTTTGGGACCAAGGCCTATCGACCAGCATGTGAAAGGTTTTGAAGCATTGGGAGTAAAAGTTGACTCAGAGCATGGAGCCATGTATTTACGTGCACCAGAAGAAGGCTTGATTGGCACGCGGATATTTATGGATGTTGTCTCCATTGGTGCTACCATCAATATCATGTTGGCGGCTGTCAAAGCCAAAGGGCGGACGGTAATTGAAAATGCTGCCAGAGAGCCTGAAATCATTGACGTGGCTACCCTGTTGAATAATATGGGCGCAAAAATACGTGGAGCCGGAACCAATGAGATCAGAATCGACGGTGTAGAAAAATTGTCAGGCTGCCGCCATTTTATTATCCCCGACCGGATTGAAGCCGGTACATACATCGCTCTTGCCGCAGTGGCAGGCGAGGGTGTCTTAGTCCGCAATGTGATTCATGAGCATATCGAAAGCTTCATCTCCAAACTTCAGGAAATCGGCGTGAATTTAGATATCAGTGAAGATGCCGTATACGTGCATCCTGCCAAAGATTTAAAAGCTGTGAACGTGAAGACCTTTCCTTATCCTGGATTTGCAACAGACTTACAACAGCCTATCACCCCTCTATTGTTAAAAGCAACAGGTCAAAGCATTATAGAAGACACCATCTACCAGCAGCGTATCAATCATATCCCAGAATTAGCTCGTATGGGAGCAACTTGTCATGTGGAAGGCAATATGATTATTTTGAATGGACCAGCCAAATTACACGGTGCAGAGGTGGCTGCCAGCGATTTGCGGGCAGGGGCTTGTCTCGTAATGGCAGGGTTGATTGCTGAGGGAACAACAAAAGTTACCAATGTGGAATATATTCTACGCGGGTATGATTCGATTATTGAAAAGTTGACTCATTTGGGTGCCGACATTCGCATGATTGAAGAAGAGTGATATCAGATATTTTTTAAGACAGGTGCTCAAGGCAAACGGAATATAATTTTTGTAAGCTGGCAGAAAGAGGAGTACAGAGAAAGTCATCGCGGCAGCAGCCCGATAAGTGAAAGGAGTCTTTATGAAAGACTATTTAACAATGGGAGAGTTGGAAAACAGCACTCTAAAAGAGATTTATGCTTATGCAAGACAATTTAAGATTCCCTATTACAGTCAAATGAATAAAAAAGAATTATCTCTTGCGGTCATTCGCGCACAGGCGGAAAAACAAGGTTTCTTTATGATGGAAGGGATTTTGGACATCGTCTCTCAGGATGGCTACGGTTTTTTGCGGCCTATCAATTACTCGCCTAGTCAGGAAGATATTTATATCTCTTCCTCGCAGATCAGACGTTTTGGTTTGAGAAATGGGGACAAAGTGTCAGGCAAGGCGCGCCCGCCTAAAGAGTCCGAGCGTTATTACGGTTTGATGCATGTGGAATCTGTCAACGGAAAAAATCCGGAAGAGGCAAAAGAACGTCCTCATTTCCCTGCATTAACGGCGACCTATCCTGATGACCAGCTAATATTGGAAACAACGCCGGGCAGACTGGGAACCCGGATGATAGATATTTTTTCACCTGTAGGTTTTGGTCAACGGGGGCTGATTGTCGCGCCGCCGAAAGCTGGTAAGACAACTTTGATAAAGGAAATTGCCAACGGAATCACGACAAACTATCCTGAGGTTGAACTGATTGTCCTGCTGATTGATGAACGTCCTGAGGAAGTCACAGACATTGAACGCAGTGTAAATGCTGACGTAGTGTCTTCCACCTTTGATTTGCAGCCGCAAAATCACACCCGGATTTCGGAACTGGTTTTGGAACGTGCTATGCGCTTAGTGGAAGATAAACGGGACGTGGTTATTTTGATGGACAACATCACCCGGCTTGCTCGAGCGTATAACTTGGTGATACCGCCTAGCGGAAGGACATTAAGCGGAGGGATAGACCCTGCGGCGTTCTACCGTCCTAAAAAGTTTTTCGGTGCCGCCCGTAATATTGAAGAAGGCGGAAGTTTGACGATTCTTTCTACAGCATTAATTGACACAGGCAGCCGAATGGACGACGTGATTTATGAAGAATTTAAAGGAACGGGAAATATGGAGCTGCATCTTTCAAGGGAGTTAGCTGAAAGACGGATTTTCCCGGCCATTGATGTGAAAAAATCCGGTACCAGAAAAGAGGAGCTTCTCATTGACCAGAAAAATCTTGATGATATCTGGAAATTGCGCCGTAATATGAAAGGCGACTCGCTGGAATATACGGAACAATTGTTGAATTTTCTGAGAAGGACTAAGAACAATCAAGAGCTGTTCAAAGCCTTTAAAGATGTCTCGTTTGGCAAAAATATCCGCCATTAATTTACGATAAAATCATTGCTTAATTAAAAAAGATATGATAATATCATACTGTTGTGAAAGCAAAGAATAGAAACTCTGGTTCAGCAAATGATCCAGGGCAAAGGAGAGATAAACAATGAAAGAAGGTATTCATCCAAAATACCAACCAGTTGTGTTTATGGATTCAACGACTGGCTACAAATTTTTGTCAGGATCGACGAAACATACAACTGAAACTATCGAATGGGAAGATGGAAACACTTATCCGTTAATTCGAGTAGAAATCAGTTCTGATTCACATCCTTTTTACACAGGTCGTCAAAAGTTCACTCAAGCAGACGGACGTGTGGATCGTTTCAACAAAAAATACGGTCTTACAGACGAAAACGCAGCAGAGTAATCGTCACTATAAAAAATTATGTTCCAACAACTTTTTAAGAGCTTCTCTATGTTTAGAGAAGTTCTTTTTTATAGATGAATGTTATATCAACAGTTTAAAATACCCAAACAGATGTTATCTTTTTCAATGCATGATTTATTTGATAACATGGCGAATAAATTTATTCTACAAGGTTAAAGTAGGAATCTTGCAGGACATCATCTGAAAATATAAGCCAAATTATATTTGACCTGCTGAAAAATAATTGAAAGATTGGAAGTTTAAGTGATGAAGCAAATTATTGATTATCAGTTATCTTTTAAATCTCAGGACATTAAGGATAATGTTAAAGAATTTTTAGCTTATCATAAAAAAGAAGATGTAATCGCTCATTCAATCAATGTCGCCAAGACAGCTGAAAAGTTGGCTGAAGGGTTCAATATTTCACCAAAAAAAGCTTATATTGCAGGCTTATTACATGATATTAGTCTTGTGATTCCTGATGAAGAAAGGCTGCAGTTGCATCAACAACTGGGAAAAGAGGTTTTGGCAGAGGAAGAAAAATTACCAATGATTCTTCATCAGAAACAATCAGTTTTTATTGCTGAAGAAGTTTTTCGTATTACTGATACAGAAATATTGTCAGCAATTGAGTGTCACACAACACTTAAGAAAGATGCATCAGATCTTGATAAAATAATATTTATCGCAGATAAAATTAAATGGGATAGAAAACACAGTGCGCCATATTTGGAGAAATTAAACAAGGCGCTGGAAGTTTCTCTTGATGAGGGATGCAGAGTTTATATTGAATGGGCACTATCAGATATTGTTGTTTTACACCCATGGTTAGAAGAAGCAATGAATGATTTGGAAATGAATGGATTATCCTAATAAAATTGCTGTTAGTTGCCAAACCTTTAAAAAAGCCTCAGACGTCTGAGGCTTTTTCTTTTTCTGGGAAGTCTTCTCCAGTATCTTTGTTTTTAGCTAAATCACTAAGAGGACTTGCATATGTTTGAAGGAACAACGATTGTAAATTAAGGTGGACAATTAAAAAAATCATTGAGTGGCACTCAAAACGGTTCTTATCCATTTCTATCTTGTCTTAATTCTATGCAAACTTTGCAGCTTATTTATCTCTCGTACGTCCATGAAAGCGAAATCCTAGCCAAAAATTATTTTTGTTATTCAAAGATCAATTTAGGTGTGTTAAAATGTATGAATGGCAGGTTTTATAAACAAAGGAGGAGTATAATAAGATGTTTTGTTGGAATTGTGGATATAAAAACGACAATAAATCTTCTTTTTGTGAAGAATGTGGTGTTGATTTGGATCAAGGGTTGACAAACGACACAAAGGCAGCTTCTGAAGAAAAAAATATTGTCGTGAAAACAGTGGAAACTGTTCCCAATCAGTCACCACCTAATGTAAATCAAAAATCAGCTGTACCTAAAGCGCCAATGTCTGGCAAAAAAAAGGAAGTTTTAATTGCGTTAGGAGTAGTTTTTGCTATTTTTGTGGGTGCATATTATTATGGCAATCATTATTTTAGTTACAATCAGCAAGTGACAAGATTCGAGAAAATAATTAAATCGAAAGATCCAAAAAAATGGGCCCAAGTCATTGAATCTGCGGACCCAAGTTATAAAGTCAGTGCAGAGAATCTAAAAAAAATGACGAACTACTACAAAAATGACAATCATAAAGAGGAGTTCTCTCTACTTATCAGTAGTTTTGACAACCTCAACAATCTTAATGCAGATTTGAAGATTGTAAAAGATGGGAAAGCTTTCTTTTTCTTCGAAAAATACAAATTAAAGATTTATCCTGCGTATTTGACTGTCAATACGGAAGAACAGACGGGAATTCAAATCGAAGTTGATGGCAAAAAACATGGTGATGGAAAAGAAACAGAGATTAAAATAGGTCCATTGACACCTGGTGAATATGAAGTCAAAGGAACACTAAATGATGTTTCAACGATGTCAACTGTCAATTTGATTCGTTTGAATAATGATTTTTTTGAAGAAAACAGTACAGTGACTTTTGATTTGCACAAAGTTTCCTTTTTGGTCAGCTCAAATATAGATGAAGCTGATGTCTTTGTTGACGATAAAAAAGTAGGTACCATTGAAGATGGCTCAGCAGAAATTAAAGATTTGGTTTGGCATCAGGGCATGACTGTTCAAGTTAAGAAAAATTTTGACAAAGAAGAACTAAGCACTGCTTCCCGAGAGATAGAATCTGATGAGTTTCTTGCGGAGGATTATGACAAGGAAGGTTATTATTCAGAACTATCACTTCAGTTTGAAGACATTCCAACAAAATATGACATGGAGAGTTTCTTAAATGGCTTTTATTACGATGTCTCTTATTATACTAATGAATTTACAGATTTGGGAGAGTCTGAAAAATCTGATTTTTCTAAATATTTTGAGAATGGTAAAGAGAATAAAGAATATCAAGATTTTATCAAATTTATTGAAGGGGTTCGTTCTAGTAAAGAAAAGTCAAGAGTATCGGGAAGACCTACAGTTGAAACTTTTACAATGATTGGGGAAGATAGGTTTCAGGTACAATATTTGATTGAATATCGTACAATCTATCAATCATATGATGTAGATGATATCGTTCAGGTCTTCAGGTATAAAAAGGGAACATTTAAGTATGATGCGTCAGAAGATCAATTCCAAATTGTTGATTTAGGTGGCGTTGAAAATTTTGAGACTGTTGACAACGGCGGGGTGTCTTAGCTTGATGCTATTTCATAAACGAAACATCTTTCTGATAACAAGTGCTCTTATGATTGTGTTGGTGACGGTGCTAATTCTTTTTTTGAATAATAAACAACCTCAAAACGAATCAGTGACAACTGAAACAACAAAAAAAGAAAATTATTCAACAACCACGACGTCTACTACAGAACATGTCATGACTATCGAAGAGCAATTGAACGTGTTAATCAGTCAAATGACACTTGATGAAAAAGTAGGACAGCTTTTTTTGGCTAGAGTTCCTGAAAGTAATCAAATTGAAGATATAAAAAACTACCATTTAAGTGGATATTTATTATTTGGTCGAGATATTATCGGCGAAGATAAACTTAGCTTGAAGAAAAAAATAGCAGATTTTAAAAATAGCAGTGAGATACCCTTGCTTATCGCTTCCGATGAAGAGGGAGGAACTGTCACCCGTATTAGCCAGAATAATTTAGTAGTGTCTGAGAAATTTAGATCGCCTCAGGAAATATATTTAGCAGAGGGAATGGCGGGAGTGTTGGCTGATGTACGGAGAAAATCAGAAATTTTCAGAGAGTTAGGTATCCATAGCGGGCTATATCCTGTCGCGGATATTTCAGTTGATCCGGAAAGTTTTATTTATGATCGAACCATCGGTCTGGATGTTGAAGGCACCAGTGATTATATTGCTCAAGTTGTTTCTGAACTTAATAAAGAGGGAATAGGCTCAACGTTGAAACATTTTCCTGGATATGGTGATAATTTTGATTCTCACGTTGATGTAGTTCGTGACACACGATCTCTTGAAGAAATTAATCAAGAGTCGTTACCACCTTTTGAAGCAGGGATTGCTGCAGGTGCTGATAGTATTTTAATTTCTCATAATATTATAGAGGGCATTGATTCCTCTGTTCCAGCTTCACTATCACCGAAAGTTGTTGATGTTCTTCGAACGGAGTTGGGATTTCAAGGTGTGATTATGACCGATGACATGGATATGTCTGGCTTAGCTGAGTTTATTTCTCAAGAAGCAGCTGCTTTAGCTGCGCTTAAATCTGGGGTTGATTTGATTCTATCATCTACTTATCAGCAACAAATACCCATAGTGATATCAGCAGTCTTAAATGGTGAATATACCGAGCAAGCGCTTGAGGCATCGGTTTTACGAATTTTAAATTGGAAATATAAATTAGGAATTATTAAATTGGAGGATGAATAAAATGAAGTTTTGTATGCATTGCGGAAAAGAAATAAAAGAGAGTGTAAAATTTTGTCCATTTTGTGGGGGAAAACAACAAGAAATCCCTAACACAGAGGAGAAAATAAGTGTTGAGGCAACAAATAATGTTAACGAACCGGTAACGAAATCGGCAGATGAAGAGACTGTTTCTTTTACACCAAATCAAGAACAGACTGAACAGCAACAGGATCAGCAACAAACTCAAGGAACCCCTTTAATCAGTATTAATCAAGAGACAGTGAATCAATTGACAGATAGAAGCAAAAATTACCTATCTTACTTGAATCAGAATATCAAGTCGCCTGCTTTAGGAAAAGCAAATACAAACGGTGTATTCGGCTTAACCTCTTATATTGTCGTTAATGTTTTAATTAGTTTGGGTATCAGTCATGCTTTGGGGAAATCATTTACTGGATTAAATTTCCAATTTAAAATGTTTTTACCACTGCTGCTCTTATTTTTGGTTGGTCAATTTATTAATGTATTGGCTATCTTTTTGTTAGGAAGCAAAGTTTTCAAAGCTAATATTAGCTTAATGGAAGCTTTTGATAGAGTATACGCTCCAATCAGTATTAGTGTTTATGGTGCAGTGATAATGTTTATTTTTACATTTGTATCTAGATTTGGTTTTAGCTTTATTTTTACAATTGTTTTGCTGTTTATATTTTTCTTGATCTATATTTCTTATATCGCAAATATTTGGTCACTTGATAACTTTGCTACGAATAAAAATAAGTTTTATTGGACCATCGGTGCACTAGTATTAGCATTTATAATTCAAATTTTCGCAAATATTTTATTAGGTGATATCGTAGGAGGAAGTTTACTGAGCTTGTTTGAAGAAATTTTGACTTCAGTTACTTCTAACATGTTCTTTTAATCAGGGATGAGCAGGTAAACATAAAACTTTCTCTGAGTTTAGAGCAATTGTAATATTTTGGAATGATGTCAGGAAAAAATGAACTAAAATGATTCCGATAACCGCGTAGTATCAGCAATGACAGCAGTCAATGCCACAATTTCAGATGAATAACTATTGCACAGCTTTTTCCGTAGACTTACCCAAGGAAGAGGCTGTGCAAGAGTTTTTAAGTAATTTTCACAGCACGCTATCTAGATTTCAATAAGGCAAGATGATGCAATATGGTTTAATTTTATCAGGGAGAAAAAGTGAAGGATAGTCGGACAAATAAGTTTTTTTGGAGGGAATATAATGAAAAAGTGTAAACAATGTGGGGCGCCTTTAGTTGAAGATGCAAAATTTTGTACAAAATGTGGCACATTAAATGAGACGGAGATGTCTGCTTTTGCACAAAATGAGCCAACTAAGCAACGTTTTAATCTTAAAAGGAATCTAATCATTATTGGAACGCTTGTTTTAGGGATTGGACTTTTAGCTGGAGGCTACTATTTTTTTTCATCATCAGATAAGGTGAGTTTTAACAATGGAATCGTTTCTCAACAAGCGAAAAACAAACGCAAAAAAACGGTTCAGACCCAATTTTTTTCATACAAAAACGGTGATTACTTTGGCATTCTTGATAAGAATTTGACTATTATTAATGAAAGTCTCAGCACCACACCTGTGGTTTTCAACAAGTTTGGTGCAGGGGTAGTTAATAGGAAAGAAAAGAGCGTACTTGTTAATACTAAAGGTGAAGAAATTGCAGATGATGATTTTCTTGGACTTAATATGTTTAATATAAATTACGTATCGTCTTATGATAATACAGTAATGCAATCAAAAAATGGAGTGATGGATTTTAATATTAAATCTGAATCAGAGGATGACGAAAATTATAAAATACTGAGCGGCTTAATTGATTCAAAAGGTAATATTGTTTTAGAAGCTGGAGAATATCAGTTTATGCCTTTTTATGGCCGCACATTAACTACTTTTTATAGAAATAATCTTGCTGGTGTTGTCAATGAGAAAGGTGAGATTATAGTTGAACCAATCAATGAGCAAGCTCTTGTGATGAGCGATAAACGAATCGCAGTCAAGAAAAATGAGTCTTCCAAATTTAACGTCGTTGATTTACAGGGAAATATAGTCGAAGAATTACCCTATGATTCTATTTATTTTATGTATAATTTCGCTGACTATTTTCATGTAACAAATGTTTTAGGAAAGAGTGGCATTATTGACAGCAACTTAAAAGAGATTTTGCCTCCAACTTTTTCTTCTTCTATTTCTATTTCTGAGAATAATAAATATATACTCTTCCATGAAAATGAAAGATACGGACTAAATAAAATCAATGGCGAAACTCTTATTGAGCCGACCTATGATTATTTGAGTCTCCCTAATGAGGAAGGCATAGTAAGTTTTCAAAAGGAATCAACATACGGGTTAATGACTGTAGACGAAGAGGTAATTGACAGTTCCTTTGAGGATAGTCTTTATAGCATAGGGGGAACTAATTTATTTTTTCAATCCATATACTCAGAAAATGAACAATCGACTTCTGTTGTTAATGGAAAAGGAGAAGTTCTTGCAACAGAGGAACTTTATTTTTCTGGCAGAGCTATTAGTCCAGATAATATTTATGTGTTACCAAGGGCAAATGAAGATAGTGAGTCTACGTATGAAGAGCGTACGCATATTTTGTTTAATAAAAATGGGCAAATATTATCAGAAAGGGCTACATTTTTTGCTGATCTTGGAGAAAATATTTTTATTCAGGAAGACAACTATGGGGTGATAATGAATAAAGAAACTGGGAAAATAATTAAAGAAAAAGAGTTATAATAAAATTTTATTAGATTGGAAAACAATGAAAATTTTTCAATAAATACTATGCGTAATTAATACCCAGACATCAAATATAAGTTCGCTGCTAAATTTTAAGCTCGTGTTATTAAAGGTTCTGATGGTTTAGTAAGTCAGATTTGACACTAAGATAAAAGAGTTGCCTTTTGTATTTTAAGTGCTAATTTGATTCTAAAGCAGTCTATAAAAAAACAAGTAAAAATGATAAAATAAAAATAGAGGAAAGGAGAAGGAGGAGGTTGTGTTGTTGAGAACTATTTCTTCTAAAGATAATCAGGCTGTTGAACAATTAGTAAAATCTTCTCTTAAAGAAGTAGGATTGGCGATGAAGGGGACAGCATACATGGACCCCCAGTTGAGCAATTTGTCACAGTTTTATTCGGATACACCCAAGAGCGGATTCTGGATTATCGAAGATGATGATGGTGAAGTGATTGCTTGCGGCGGATATGGCCCGATAGCTGGCGTATCTGATACCGGAGAATTACAAAAGTTATATGTGAAAAAAGATAAAAGAGGACAGGGATTATCAAAACGATTGATGGATTGTATTTTATCTCATGCGAGTGAAGACTATGATTATTTGTATATTGAAACTCATCATATTTTAAATGAAGCTAACAACCTTTATCTCAACTATGACTTTACCCAAATATCCCAACCATTAGGACAGCCTGAACATTCTGCCATGGATTGCTGGTATATAAAAAAATTAAACTAATAAGACCGGACGGTAAGTATAACTGTCTAATGCTGAACCCCCTAGCTGCTATTGATGGCAACTAGGGGGGAATATTTTGAAACTCTATTCTTCAAGAGCAACGAGTTGTTGTTTGATTGTTTTTATCCGTCTTTTAAGTTCTTGTCCCACGTCAGTGTCTTTGATCAGCTTTCTTTGACTGGCACGGTCTACCAGCCGTCTGATTAATGTCTGTGGTTTGCTGCCATTGTTTTCTCCCTTTTGGTGGGTCACTAATTGCATACCGAAAGAGTTTGATATCAGTGTATAACCGCTGATTCCAGTGGTCTTCTGATAAGCCTTTGAAAAACCTCCATCAATCACTATTAACTTTCCGTTGGCCTTGATGGGATTTTCTCCCCTAATGTCTTTTACCGGTGTATGCCCATTGATAATGTGGGAATCTTTACTTGATAAGTTGAATTCTTCTAAAATTCTTTCACATACCGTCCGCTCATTTCTTAATTCGTAATAGGCGTTTTTATCTTCAAAGTGGGTTGCTTTATCAGCAATAAAATATCTTTCAAAGGTTGTCATTTCTTTTTTTCCAAACAGTGAGGAATACTCGCCGACCCATAGATACCAAAGCATATCCGTGGAAAAATCTGTTTCTTTTTCTGGATTGGCGCAACATAGCCGAACGTGTTTTTCGTAAAAATCAATGAGTTTTTTCCCCCATAGCTTTTCTCCCTGTAGAGTAATCGATTGAAAAGAGCCGTCAGGGTGCAATGGGAGGCAGCCGTGAATTAACAAGTTGCCGTTGTAGCAAAGGTACATACTGCCTTTATCTAAAAGAAACTGGACGTGTTTTTGCAGTTTTTTTGATTGGTTAAAGGACGTTCTCAAAGATGTAAGTAATTCTAATTCTTCTGTTGTCAGAAGATCAGGTTGTTTAGAGCAGATAGTTTGAAAACAAGTATTTTCTAATGGATAGATTTCTCCATTTTTTTCAATAATCAACTGATCAAAGTCAATGGTATTGAAAAGCAGTCGGTGCTCCATTTGAAATTCCGGGCGTCGTTTAATCAACTGATGTTCCAGCTTAAATTGAATGATAGCTGTTGCTTGCTGAATCCGGTTCATCAAGCTCTTTTGTTGGGCTGATAATGTGGATTCTTCATCTGTTATCGGTGAGAACGCTGGATTGTCTTTATAATAAGTCGATGCAAAATGATAGAGCGGGTTCAAATTAATACCATAAGCTTTTTCTAAAATATTCAAGTGACCATACCGCGCGCAAATACGGATGATATTCATCATGCATATATTGGAGCCTCTGGCAGCTCCCATCCAGGTGATGTCATGATTGCCCCACTGGATATCTAAAGAGTGATAGCTTTGGAGGAAATCGATGATTTTATCGGGTTCAGGCCCTCTATCATAGATGTCTCCGATAATATGCAAATGGTCAATGGTAATATTTTGAATAATCGTGCTTAATTCGATAATGATTTCTTCGGCTGCATTTTCTTTTACAATTTTTTTGCTGATATTTTTTGATACTTCCAGTTTTGAGAACAAAAGATTATTAAGGATGTCTTTATGATTTGAAGCTAAGGAAATAATTTTTTCTTTAGTGTATTTCCCGCTCAAAAATCTGGTCAGATAGACTAAACGATCAACAGTCAGATAGAGCCATTCTTCAGTTTCTTTTTTTTGTTCTCTGATTGATTTTAAAAATGCCGTTGGTGCGATGATCAAAGCTTCAAGATCGGTTTGCTCCTTTTCATCTAATTGATTAAAAAAACAATAATGAATTTTTTCTTTAATTCTGCCTGCACCGCTGCGAATGACGGTAGAAAAATACTGATATTCGCCATGCAAATCACTCATAAAATATTCTGTCCCTTTAGGAAGCTCAAGAACAGCTTCTAAATGAGCTAACTCCTCAGTTAAATAATGGACAGGATTTTCAATATCAATCTTCATTTTATCGACTCTCTTTCAACTATACCTAATTCAAAAGGTAGGATAATAAACTATGTTTTAAGTCATTTTATTCGACTATACCATTTTTTGTATTTAAATCAAGTCTAATATTTAATTGCTTCCAGTTCGAGTCTTTCGTATAATGATAAAGCGACAAATGATGAAAGGGTGAATATTTTGCTTAATCCAATGATGCGTCGACCTGTAGTCAAACAAGAAATAGTCGATTTTATGAGGCAAAAACAAAAACAATTGACAGGAACTTTGGGGACGATCCAAAAGGAAGCTAATCAGCGTAACGTACCAATCATTCCTCATGAGACAGTTGTTTTTTTGCAATTTCTGTTTCACCAAATTAAGCCGAAAGAAATTTTGGAAATTGGTACGGCTATTGGTTTTTCCGCTGGTCTGATGGCGCAGTCGGCTCCGGAAGATGCACATATAACTACCATCGATCGTTTTGATGTGATGATCAAAGAGGCAAAAATTAATTTTAAACGTCTAGGTTTGGAAGAAAAAGTGACACTTTTGGAAGGAGATGCAGTAGATATCCTGCCAACATTAGAAGGACCTTATGACTTTATTTTCATGGACAGCGCAAAGTCCAAATATATTGATTTTTTACCTGAGTGTCTAAGACTCTTGAAAAAAGGCGGTATCGTCATGATTGACGACGTTTTACAAGCTGGTACCGTTTTGCATCCTATTGAAGAAATTCCCCGGGGACAGCGGGGGATTCACCGGAAATTAAATTTGTTGTTTGACAAAGTTTTAAACCATGAAGAGTTGACTACCAGTATTCTTCCTCTCGGAGACGGTGTACTTTTAGTAACAAAAGAACAGGATGAAGTAGAACTTTAGATATCCTTTTGATGTGACGAATAAAAAAAGATTTTTTCCGATTGATGCTCGAAAAATCTTTATATAATTTTTTTGTTTCAAAAAAACGTATGTGCTATAAAAAGCGGTTTGTGAGCGTTTTCTTTGCTTTTTTAAATAAAATTAACTAAAATAAAGGCACCAAGGATGTTATATTATCCTTGATGCCTTTATGTGTTTAACAGACGTCACAGGAGGGATTCGAACCCCCGACCGTTCGCTTAGAAGGCGAATGCTCTATCCAGCTGAGCTACTGTGACAAAATTGAACAACAAAGATTATTATAGTGAATCTAGTTAACTATGTCAACTGTTTTTAGGTTCTTCTTCAAAAGTTTAGCTGCTTAAGATTAAATAAGCTGTCTTATTTTCTTTCTTAGTGTAAAAAATAAATTTTTTCGCGGTCTCAGCAGACAAAATGATGATATAAATGGACAAATTTTGAAAAAATAGATACACTAGAAATTGTTCTTAACAATATTTGGGGATGTTGAGGGGAAAACATCATAAGGGAAAGGGAAGAGGAAAACTACACATGGAAGGAAAAATTGATCCACGGGTTTTAAAAACGCGAAGAAAATTGAAGGCCGCCTTTCTTAAACTGTTATCTGTTCAATCGCTGAGTAATTTTAATATTAAGGACTTGACACAGACGGCAGAGGTGACCAGGGGAACGTTTTATTTGCACTACAAAGACAAGGATACGTTTGTCACGGCGATGATGGAGCAGTTAGTATCCGAGTTGTTTGCAGCAACGATGATTGAGAAAGAAGAACAGGATACGAAATACTTCTCGCTGAATCGCATGCTGGAGTTTGTGGAAGCACATCCGGAATTTTTTGATGCTTTGTTGAAAGACGAAGATGCTTTTGATTACAGGCAGTTATTAGAATATTCTTTGATGAAATGCATCGATGAATATAAGGAAAATGCCGGGATCACTGATGGCAAAATTCCAAAAGAAATTTTGCTCAACTATCTGATGTATACATTGTTGGGATATGTGGATGGTTGGATTTCTCAAGGAAAAATTTATGCGACCCATTATATGGCAGGAAATTTAAAAAAGATTTTAATGTCTGAATTTATTGAAGATGTAGGATTGACAGAATTTTTTGTCGTCGAAAGATAGTTACGTTTATTTAGAGAAGTTAGTTGACCTAGCTTCTCTTTTTTGATACAATTTTAATGTTGTAATTGTGGGCACCACAACTACAACCGCACAGAATGAGTAAAAGTATTATTTCTTTAGAAATGATCACTTACGATGGCGAGTCTAAGTTTAATTATAAGGAGGTGCTTTACAAGCATGTATGCAATTGTAAAAACGGGCGGAAAACAACTTAAAGTTGAGGTTGGCCAAGCAGTATACGTTGAAAAAATGGACGCAGCAGTTGGAGAAAAAGTTGTTTTTGACGAAGTTATCCTAGTCGGTGGAGAAGAAACTAAAGTTGGAGCTCCATTTGTAGACGGTGCAACTGTTGAAGGAACTGTTGAAAAACAAGGCAAACAAAAGAAAGTCGTGACTTTCAAGTATAAACCAAAGAAACACAGCCATCGTAAACAAGGACATCGTCAACCATACACTAAAGTGATGATTGAAGCGATCAACGCATAATTCATTTTCGAAAAGAGGGTGTCTCATGATTAAAGGTTTCTTTAAACGTGACAGAGCAGAAAACATCATTCACTCCTTCGAGCTTTCAGGTCATGCTGGAGCCGGGGACAAAGGAGAAGATATCGTATGTGCAGCAGTTTCAGCACTGGCGTTCTCCACCGTGAACGGGATAGCTGTTCTATCAAAGGTTGAGCCTCTAGTAGATATCGACAATGAAAATGAAGGGTATTTATATGTGACATTGAAAGAAGATTTATCAGAAAAAGAGCTTGCGGTTTCCCAAGTTCTGTTGGAAAATCTTTTACTTGGCTTACAGGATGTAGCAGAAGAGTATCCTCGATTTGTAAAGATCGAGGTCAGCATGATATAGGATTCGGAGGTGCGATGACATGTTAAAAATGAATTTACAATTTTTTGCGACTAAAAAGGGTGGCGGTTCAACTGCTAACGGACGTGATTCACAGTCCAAACGCTTGGGCGCTAAAAGCGCTGATGGGCAAACTGTAACAGGTGGCTCTATTCTTTATCGTCAGCGTGGAACTAAAGTTTATCCGGGAGCAAATGTTGGGCGCGGAGGCGACGACACACTATACGCTAAAATCGATGGTGTGGTTCGTTTCGAGAGAAAAGGACGAGATAAAAAACAAGTATCCGTCTATCCGGTAGCGCAATAATAACCATAACAAAACTAAAGTTTCGGAGGCTGACCCATAAGTCTCAAAAATAGTAAAAAGGAAACCAAAATCCATAAAAAGATTTTGGTTTCCTTATTTTTTTGTCTATTTAAGAAGTTTGTCTGCTGATAGACAGCTAACTTTCTCAGATTAACTGCCATAAATGCGAAACCTAACTCATTTTTTACTTTGTTCTTGCTTCTTACGGAGAATCGTGTGAAGCCCAAATTCGCCTTCAGATTTCCGAAGGCTGGTTCTACATCTATTTTTCTTTGACCATATAATTTACCTGTGCATTCGTCATTCAGAAGTGTCTGGATGTAAGCTTTAAAATAATCCCAATTACCATTTTTTTGAATCATTCTATTGCGTCCCGACTTAGCTTTTGTGCACTGAGAGCGAACAGGACAGGCTTCGCAAGAGAGACATTCGTACATTTTCAATTGCCGTTGGTATCCATAGTTATCTGTACGAATGGCATAACGTTTAAACGGGACTTCACGGTCAATGGGACATAAATAGGTGTCTCTTAACTCATCATACCGCCAATTCAAAGGATTAAAACGATTCTTTTTAAAGCTTTTCTTTTTCTCTTTGCGGTACATCCCATACGTAATCAAAGGAACTTTTTCAAAGTCATCTATAATTGTTTCGTAGTTTTCCTCACTGCCATAACCGGCATCCGCCACGATATAGTCTGGTAAATCAAAATAGGTATTTTCTATTGTCCGTAAAAATGGGACTAAAGTTCTCGTATCCGTAGGATTCGGAAAGACATCATAGGCTAAGACATATTGTTGATTGGTCGCAATTTGTATATTGTAACCTGCTTTAAGCTGCCCGTTCCGCATGTGATCTTCTTTCATCCTCATAAATGTGGCATCGTGATCTGTTTTGGAGTAACTATTTCTCTCACCTAGAATAGTTTTTTGGCGGCTATACCGAGACTGGCGCTCTTTAAAATCAGAGAATTGTTCCAGAGCTTTCTTAGGTATCTTTCGTTGAGAGCGTAGGTGTTTCCGCTCTTCAGTACAATTAGAGGTATCAATTTCTTGCGTAAAATGTTTTACGCTTGTTTCTAATGCAGTGATGATTTTGGAAAAGTCCTCTTCTGAAAGGTCTTTATCTTCATCGCAAATAGAAGGAATGATTTTTTCCTTCACAAGTTGATGGTAGATCTCTTTTGATTTTTCAGTCAGTTTGGCCTCATAGTTTTGTAAGCTCTTTTTCCAGACAAATGTGTATTTATTGGCGTTGGCTTCTATCTTGGTACCATCAATGAAAATGGCGTCTGTTTCGATAAGGTTCTGAGAAACCAAGAGGTTTCGGAATTGAATAAAACATTCTTCTAATAAGACTTGCACATGAGGATGCACACGAAAACGATTAATCGTTCTGAAATTGGGTTGCTGCGATTGTGTCAACCATCGCGCACGAATGCTGTCTTTAGCTAGCTCTTCAATCCTTCTGCCAGAAAAAATAGACTGTGTGTAACCGCACAGGATCAACTTCAACATCATTTTAGGATGATAAGAAGTTGCTCCCATCTGATGGTCAAAAGCCGTGAACGCTTTTTCTGGTATACTTTCCACCAGATTATTAATCGCAAAAGCAATGTCATCTTTTTCCAAATAAATTTCTAAATCTAATGATAAGGTGACCTGATTCATGTTATAATCTTTATACATAGATAGCACTCCCTTTTGATTATGGTTGGTACTTTAATTATACAAGGAAGTGCTATTTTTATCGCTAAAAAAAGGAACAAAATCATAAAAAGATTTCGTTCCTTTTTTGTTTTAAATGAGGACTTATGGGTCAGCCTCTTTTTTTGTTGGAATACCGGCTATTAAAGGGTCCTAGAGCGATGGATACCTGATTATTTTTTACCTTTAGCATAGTTCTTTTTCGCTAAAAGTATTTTTCCAAATGTTCAGCAAAAATCTTTTGTGTCACAAGTTCTCTCAGATACGGCTGGGCAACTGCTTCCGGTAAAATAAACCAAGCCGGATGATACCCTCTGCCGCTGGTAGGGAAACCTATGTCTTTGTCGCTATCCCCATCATATCTGATAGCATAGGCTTCATTTCCTTTCCACTTTACCTTGGCGAAAGAATAACCTTTGCCAGTCAGTGTGCCGTCTTCAATGATCGTTATTACTTCCAGTTTTTCTTTTGGACTATTGACTTCCTGTGGTTTTACCATCAGATCAACTCCTATTTTTTATCTAGACTTATTCTACACTGCCAAACAGATGATTAAAAATGAGACTTCCACTTAAAAAAACAAAATTTGTTAAAAACTATCACTCAGAGGTTTTCAAGTGTTTGGGATTAAAATATTCACTTTTTAAAAGGGAATACAGTGCTTGATCTAAAAATCCGCGTTCATCTTTATGATTTTGTCTGAGGACACCTTCTTTTTTCATGCCGAGCTTTTCGTACAGTCTGATGGCGTTGTGATTGTTTGTGTAAACGTCCAGCCAGAATTTGTTCATCTTCAAATCTTCAAAGGCATATTGAAGCATGGCTTCAAAGACTTCGGTTCCATAACCTTGCTTTTTTTGACCAATCGCAATTCTTCTTAATTCAAATTTTTCCGATGTTTCGTCCAAAGCGAAAATTAGAAATCCGATGGTCTCACCGTTTCTTTTTGTATTGATGAGACAGATGCCCACTGTGGGGTCATTGATTTCTGCCAGATGTTCTTCCTTCGTTCCCCTAAAAATAAAATCCCGATTATCGGCGGCGTGTTCGATCGCAAGAATAGTGTCGATGTCCGCTTTGGAAGCCGGAACGATAATCAATCGGCCTGTTTCAATCATATTTTTGCTGCCTCCTGTACGTAGAAATATCATAATAAAATTGATGTTTTTAAAATAAGATATCCTGATATAAAAAAACAGCATCTACACAGCCGTCTGTTGGCGCCTGCTATTTCTATGTTTTCTGGAGATGTTTTATCACAGGGGTGACCAAGTCTTTATTGATACCCTTCAATAGGACATATTTTTTATGGAAATGTTCTTTGGGCAATTCTGTGTAGAAAACATTGTGTACGACAGGTATCGTTCCCAAAACAAAGTCCTCTACTGCAACTACCTCCCTTATCGTAGCCAATAAAAAGTCGTTGATTTGTTCTTTGACAGGATTCGCTTCGAAAATCATTCCCCGTTGAAGAAGAGTCGTGAGTTTTTTCAATAACTCCAGATAGTGCTGGTAGTCTTTTTTCGACATGACATAATCTCCCTCTTTGGCGAAGTTGATACTGCCCTCATACCAGTAGCAATCCACTAGGTAGAAATAATTATAATAAAGTTTGTTGTTTTTCAGAAGGTTGTAGCTTCTTCTTATCTGCTTAGTTGTTCGATCCATTAAAGAATAACTGTTTGTCCTTTCCACAAAATGATGAAGATGGAAAACATCGTCTTCTCTCGTGACGGAGATTTCATCCACTAAAGCGATAAAATCAGTAATGAACTGGATGCTTTCAGTGATAGTATTCGGATTTACTGTGCCATTAAGCAGCCTAAATTCAACAGTGTCGGGGTTTAAAAAGTTAATTGCGTTATAGCGGTTTTTCACTTCGTAATTGTCAAAAAATAAATTGCTGAAATCTACGAAGGAATCTCCGGTCTTTAATAATGAAGTAATATTATGTTCATGTCTTCTCAGTGTTTTTTCGTTCATCATGAAAAACTCCGTAGAAACATAACGGTTTTGCAGCCGGACTATCTTTCTTCGCGAGAGCTCCAGCCAAAGGGGATAAGAAATCGAAAACAGCTTTAAGATAAGATTCCTTTCCCTCAATGTATGATTGAATCCTGCGTGTATATGAAAGCCGGTGTCGTTGGATGCCACGAGGCCTAAATTTTTCAGTTCCTTTGTGATTGCGTGAAAGTTGAACATTTTCCTGATGTATGCGATGCTCATCGGGTTCGAGACGATTTCGATCCCATTTCTGACAGAGTTATCGACCATGATGTGAAAGTGAGGTCCAGAGGCGTTTAAGAGTGATAAGATGTTCCTGCAAATGGCTGTGTTGTCAAGATGCCTATTATTTTTGGTAGATACAACGTTAAATTCAAACTCAAGTCCAAAAAATCGGATATCATCTTTATTTTCACTCGGAAGAGATAGACGTTCCCATGTCTTGGGTCTGAAAACATGATCTTTGATCAATACATCATGATCAGCGATTTCTTGAAGAGCTGTTTCTTTTCTGCTGATAGGGTGAAAAATCATCGAGTTCAATTCTGTTCAACCTCCTTTAGTTAAGTATACAACCTAAAGCTGTATTTTTCATGCCATAAGGTACATTTTATTATCGGTCTATTGGCAAAATGAAATTTTATTCTAACTTAATTTGACAAATGGCATAAGTATTAAAAAGGTTCATTTGTTGCAGAGAAAAATACAGAGAAAGATTTTTCGGCTATCTGTTTTATTTGCAAAACGGATTTTTATTAAATCATGATCTCTAATAGTTTCTATATGGATAATAATAACAAAATATATGTTAAACGTAAATTTTCACGACTCCTTAAAAAGAGTGTTTTGTAGCATATTGTATTACGGGATGATAAAATATAAATCAGATATTAGTTGATTTAAATAACAGATATATAACAAAGGTATCTGTGAGCAGTAAAGTGTAAGAAGATTGATGGGAAATTTTAAGCAGATTTGTTATAATAGCCATAATTAATGCTTAGTTGGGAAAACAATTGCCGATAATTGAAAGAGGGAGAAGATGAAAAGATCTGATAGAGTTTATACGTTTGTGGTAGAACGAACGAGTCATCTGACAGCGGCTGATTTTGAAAAATCTAAAGGAGTGACCACAGAAGATGTAGTCAAAGCATTAAATATTCAACGTCCGAACGCCAGCCGTGATTTAAATGAACTGGTTAGGGAAGGGCTCGTTATAAAAAGCAGCGGCAGACCGGTAAGGTATATGGCTAATTTCTCGGCAGAAATGATTATGTCCAACGATAATAAGTATGAACTTGAAATGAAGCACAGTGTTTTTGACTCATTAATCGGTGCCTCTCAAAGTTTAAAGATTTCCGTAGAACAAGCAAAAGCGGCAGTCTTGTATCCGCCTAAAGGGTTAAATTGTTTGATTACAGGTGCCACAGGTTCCGGAAAATCATATTTTGCGAAATTAATGTTTGAATTTGCTCAAGAGAACAAGTTGATCGGCTATGATAAAGAGCTGGTTATTTTTAATTGTGCCGACTATTCCCACAATACTGAATTGCTGATGAGCCATTTGTTTGGTTATGCAAAAGGTGCGTTTACCGGTGCTGAACAAGACAAAGAAGGTCTGATTTGCGAAGCGGATAACAGTATGCTGTTTCTGGATGAGGTCCATCGTCTGCCACCGGAAGGGCAAGAAATGATTTTTTACTTCATGGATCACGGTACGTATAATCGGTTAGGTGAGACGACCAAAAACCGTCAAGCGAATGTGAGGATTATTTGTGCTACGACCGAAGAGCCCGCATCTGCACTCCTGAATACATTTATCCGCCGCATACCAATCAATATTCAATTGCCCCATTTCAATCAAAGAACGCCCCGGGAAAAAATCGATTTGACACTCCGGATGTTTGCCATCGAGGCCGAGCGCATCCAGCGGGATATCATCTTGACAGCGGATGTGGTCAAGGCGATTATCGGCAGTGTTACTTTCGGTAATGTAGGACAGCTGAAATCCCATGTCCAACTGGTTTGTGCCCGCGGATTTCTGAATCATTTAGGCGAAGAACATTTGATTATTGATGTGGACGGATTACCTACGGAGTTGAAAAAAGGTTTGACTGAAGCAGTGACCAACCGGCAGACTTCCATGGAACTGGCCCAACTCCTGGAACCTAAGATGATTATTTCGCCCAATCAGGTGGACTTGTCAAAAACTCCTGATGCATACGAATTGCCCTACGATTTGTACGAATGGATTGGAGAAAAAGCCACTGTTTTAAAAGCAGAGGGCATCCCGCAAGAAAAAATCATCGGCTTTGTCATGGAAGACATTCAGAGTCACTTGAGTCAATTCTATAAAAACCATGGACTGACCTTAGGAGCTGAGAGCAACTTAGTAGAATTGGTTGACCCTGAACTAATCGAATTGACAAAGAAAATCCGTGAAATTGCCATTGAGGAGCTTCAGTATGATTTTCAAGTGAATTTTATTTATGCTTTAAGTCTTCATATCAGCGCCTATTTGCGGCGGGCGGAAAATGGCTCTCAGGAATTTCTGGAAAGCAACGAAAGTATTAAAGAAATTGTGAGGAAATGTCCTAAAGAGTATCAAGTAGCTTTGACAATCAAAGAATTGCTTGCTGAAAAATATCAGGTGGAATTACCGGTAGAGGAAACAGATTATTTGACGTTGCTGATTGTCTCTCTGAAAGAAGATAAGAGTGCACAGCAAATAGGCATCGTTGTCGCTGCCCATGGCGAGAGTACGGCTTCCAGCATGGCTCAAGTTGCAGTGCAGCTTTTTGGCAATGAAAATATAGCCGCTGTCGATATGCCAGTGGATATGCCGCCGAAAGAAGCCTTGGAATTAATGGTTGCTGCAGCGGAGGAAGTTCGTTCCAAAAATGGTATTTTATTATTGGTTGATATGGGTTCTCTCTTCGCTTTTGAAGAAGAGATTATCCAAAGAACGGGCTTAAAAGTGCGGACGATCGATATGGTCACCACAGCTCTCGTATTAGAAGCCGCTAGAAAAACCAAGCTGATTGATACAGACTTAAATCGCTTGTTTGATTCCTTGAAAAATTTTTACGGCTACAGTCAGGTCAAACGGGTAGAAAGCTCAGCCATCGCTGATAAGCAGCCGATGTCAGACAAACCTAAAGCAATCGTTGCTATTTGTGCTTCCGGCAAAGGAGCCGCTGAGCGGATGAAATCATTGATCAGCGAACAGCTGGGAGATTATTATCGAGAAAATTTGAAAATTATACCGATTTCTGTGATTAATATGCTGGAAACTTTGAATAGTATTCGTGAAGACTATGAGTTGATTGCAATCACAGGACTGGTAGATCCGGAAATTAATGTTCCCTATTTTTCTATGGAGGCACTACTGTCCGGCAAAGCAGTAGAAGATTTACAGGACTTGCTGCTGACTGAAACTGTCGAAACAACACCTGTGGAAATTGATGAATCAGAAGCACGCAGACTGTGCCGCGAAGGACTTGAAAATTATTTTACATTTATCAATCCAGCTAAAGTGTTTGATCCGCTGTGGGATTTCACAGATAGAGTCAGCGGATGTTTCACCCCTAAAGCCAGTCACAGCTTCTATGTGAATGTGGTCATGCATATGGCAGGGGTACTAGAACGTGCAGTAAGGCATGAAAGTCTAAGTGCGGAAACGGAGCAAATCAATGCTGAAAAAGATTCGGAATTATATGATGTGGTTGTGAGAGAAATCCGTCAGCTGGAAGAAATTTTTTCACTTACATTTTCTGAAGAAGAAATATTTTATACAATTCAAAATATAAAAAACACACTAGCAAAATCTAGTGTATCGACAAAAACAACACACTGACCAGTGTGTTGTTTTTGTTTTTAAGTGTTGATGTTTTAGGGTTTAAGGGCAACACACTAAAGTTGGAACGATAGTTGCTTATATTAAGGTGGTACTAGTTAACTTAAAGTTCAAAGCAAAAGCAGGTGATAAAATGCAAGTTCAATTAGCTCGGATCGATGATCGGTTGATCCATGGACAGGTCGCTACTGTTTGGGTGAAGATGCTCAACGTGGAACGGATTTTAGTCGTCAGCCGGGAAGTGACGCTCAATCCTATGCGCAAGACCATGTTGATGCAGGCAGCACCGCCTGGAATCAAAGTTCATGTGATCACACCCGAAAAGTTAGTTGAAAGTTTCAATCATCCGTTATTCATGAATGTCAAAGTCATGTTGTTGTTCACCAATCCGCTGGAAGTCGTCCAAGTTGTCAAAGGAGGGGTTGTCCTGTCATCTGTTAACGTAGGGGGGATGAGTTATACAATCGGTAAAAAAATGGTTTCTAATTTTGTCGCAGTAGATGAGAAGGATGTGGATGCATTTTATTATTTATCGGGCAAAGGTATTGAGATAGAGACTCGAAAAGTTATTGCCGACAACAAACAAGATTTAATGGAACTGATTCGCAAAAAGAAATTATTTTGATTTATTAAAATTTTAACGATGCAGTGCTAAAAAACTTTAAGTTAAGTATGCTAAGAAAATTGTAGGAGGGAGAAAGAATGGTAGGGATTATTCTAGCGAGCCATGGAGAATTTGCTGAAGGTATTTTACAATCCGGCACGATGATCTTTGGGGAACAAGAAAAAGTAGCAGCTGTAACATTAATGCCTAGTGAGGGTCCTGAAGATTTAAGGAAGAAAATCGAAGATGCCATCGCGTCATTTGGAGAAGATAGCCAAGTGCTGTTTTTAGTTGATATGTGGGGAGGAACACCATTTAATCAAGCCAACCATGTTTTAAGCGGCAATGAAGACAAGTGGGCAGTGGTCAGCGGTCTGAATTTGCCAATGCTGATTGAGACGTTTGCTTCTCGTTTATCCATGGAATCTGCACATGAGATTGCTACTCATATCATTGACGTGGCAAAAGATGGCGTGAAAGTCAAACCGGAATCACTGGAACCGGAAACACCAACAGCAGCTGTTGTGGCAGATTCACAACCTAAAGGGGCGCTACCGCCAGGAACAGTGGTGGGCGATGGACAACTGAAAATCGTTTTGGCTCGTGTCGATTCACGTCTGTTGCACGGACAGGTGTCCACAGCATGGACGAAATCAGTAGGACCAAATCGTATCATTGTTGTTTCTGATGCAGTTGCCAAAGATGATATGCGGAAAAGATTAATTGAACAGGCGGCACCTCCAGGAGTTAAGGCTAATGTCATTCCAATCAGAAAAATGATTGAGATTTACAAAGATCCTCGGTTTGGGGGGACTAAAGCTTTGCTGCTATTTGAAAACCCGCAAGACGTTATGACAGTAGTCGAAGGCGGTGTGGATATTAAGGAAGTCAACGTTGGTTCAATGGCTCACTCAGTAGGAAAAGTAGTGGTGAGCAAAGTGTTATCCATGGGCGATGAAGACGTGGAATCGTTCGAAAAAATGAAGGCTAAAGGTATTACGTTTGATGTGCGTAAAGTACCAAATGATGCTAAAGATAACATGGATGAGATTCTTAATAAAGCAAAAACTGAATTGGCTAGTGCTAAATAACACAATACATTCAATAATAATAGGAGGTTTATCATGAATATAGTATCAATAATTCTAGTCATATTTGTGGCTTTTTTAGCTGGTATGGAAGGTATTTTGGATGAATTTCAATTCCATCAGCCGTTAGTCGCTTGTACTCTAGTTGGTTTAGTTACCGGACATTTGGAAGCAGGAATTGTTCTTGGCGGTTCACTTCAGATGATCGCTCTGGGATGGGCAAACATCGGGGCGGCTGTTGCGCCGGACGCAGCCTTGGCATCAGTGGCATCAGCAATTATTTTAGTTTTAGGACTTGAAGGAAAAACAAGCTTCACACAGACAGATATTTCAACAGCGATTGCTATTGCAGTACCGCTGGCTGTCGCAGGATTGGTCTTGACAATGGTTGTTCGTACACTTGCAGTACCAGTCGTTCATATCATGGACGGTGCGGCAGAAGAAGGCAATTATAGAAAGATGGAACTTTGGCATATTATTGCAGTGGCCATGCAGGGGCTGAGAATTGCTATACCTGCCGGAGCACTATTATTTATTCCGCCAAATGTTGTTCAAGGAGCGCTAGCAGCTATGCCGTCATGGTTAGCAGATGGGATGGCTATCGGCGGGGGCATGGTAGTTGCAGTAGGGTATGCGATGGTTATCAATATGATGGCGACGAAAGAAGTTTGGCCGTTTTTTGCTATCGGATTTGTTGTAGCTGCACTTACGCAAATCACTTTGATTGGTCTAGGGGTACTAGGAGTTGCACTTGCGCTGATTTATTTGAATTTATCAAAAATGGGCGGTTCTTCAGGCGGCAATGGCAGCCACGGTGATCCGCTAGACAGCATACTCAATGATTATTAATTTTGAAGGAGGAGAATAAGAGATGGCAGAAAGAATAGAATTAACAAAAAAAGATCGGCTGTCTGTTGCATGGCGTTCTACTTTTATTCAAGGATCATGGAACTACGAACGTATGCAAAATGGCGGCTGGTGTTTCGCAATGATTCCAGCAATAAAAAAATTATATAAATCTAAAGAAGACCGTTCAGCAGCTTTGAAACGTCATATGGAATTTTTTAATACTCACCCGTATATCGCTTCACCAATTTTAGGAGTAACATTAGCACTTGAGGAAGACCGTGCAAACGGGGCACCAGTTGATGATGTTGCGATTCAAGGGGTAAAAGTAGGGATGATGGGACCGTTGGCAGGTGTCGGAGACCCTGTTTTCTGGTTTACTGTCCGACCAATGCTAGGTGCTCTAGGAGCTTCACTTGCGATGGGCGGAAGCATTCTGGGACCGATTATTTTCTTTGTGGTCTGGAACCTTATTCGTTGGGGCTTCATGTGGTATACACAAGAATTTGGATATAAAGCCGGTTCGAAAATTACTGAAGACCTTTCAGGCGGTTTGCTGCAAGATATTACTAAAGGGGCATCCATTCTGGGGATGTTCGTATTAGCGGCACTGGTACAGCGTTGGGTATCCATCAACTTCCAGCCGGTAGTTTCAAGAGTTCAGCTTGACGAAGGTGCTTTTATCGAATGGGATAAACTGGAAATGACTGGTAAAGGATTACAACAGGCTTTCGAGCAAGTAAATTCAGGTATGGCACTGTCGGAAATTAAAGTAACAACATTACAGAACAACTTGGATCAGTTGATTCCTGGTTTGGTGCCATTACTGTTGACGTTGTTGTGCATGTGGTTGCTGAAGAAGAAAGTGTCTCCGATTGTTATTATTCTAGGATTATTTGTAGTCGGGATTGTCGGACACGTTATCGGACTGCTATAATTGATTCCCATAGCCTGGACTTTGTGCCAGGCTTTTTTTATTAGCCTATTTAGCAGAAAAAGTTTATACTTTATATGACTAGATATTTTAGGAATGGGGCAGATACAATGGTACAATCGCTTAACACAAAAGTTGATTTAGTTATAGACGGGACCGCCTATACCGGACTGACTGACTATGGCAAAATTATGATTGGCGACAAAGGCTTTGAATTTTACCACGGGCGTGACACTCGAAAATTTATACAAATACCTTGGGAAGAAGTTGATTACGTTCTTGCGTCTGTGATGTTCAAGGGCAAGTGGATTCCCCGGTATGCTATCCAAACAAAGCGAAACGGTACATATACTTTTGCTTCGAAAAAGCCAAAGGATGTTCTCAGAGCCATGAGAAAATACGTCGATTCCAGTCAGATGGTACAATCTTTAGGTTTCTTCGACGTAGTCAAGCGGGGGCTGAAAGAAAAATTCAGGAAGAAATAGGCGCGGGAAGGTTAATTAAGCTATTACTTGATGATTTCTACATGTGTAGGCAAAATTTATATTGCTGTATTTTTAGACTTCAGATTCCAGGTTGACAGTGGAACTGAAGTTTTTTGAATGAATAAAAAAATTAACTTAGTAAGCAATTTTGTTAAAAAAATGGTGCATAAAATTAAGTTTTGATGAAAAATTCAAGGAATGTTTGTTAACGTTTTCACTATGTGCTAAGCTATACTTAACATATCAAAAGGAGGAATAGCGGTGCCGAAAGAAAGAATGAGCGCTACAGTAGAGTCAGTTAAGGGATTGAAAACAGTTAGTAAAGTTAGAGATTTTGAATTTGTAATGGATGAGCCTAAAAATCTTGGGGGAACAAATGAAGGGATGAATCCCGTGGAAGCTTTGCTTTCAGCTGTTGGAGGGTGCAAAGTCATCGTTGCCAGAAGTTTTTGCAGACTTAAAAAAATCAACCTTGAGGACATCGTAATAAAAGTGGAAGGGGATATTGATACTGACGGATTTTTAGGTAGAAATCCTGAAGCAAAAATCGGATTATTCAATATAAAAACCACTTATCAAATTAAAGCTGATAACACTGAAGAGGAAATCATGTCTTTTATTGATTTTATTGAAAATACATGTCCTGTGGTGGACACGATCAGTAATTCACCGAATTTTGAAAAAGTTGTCGAGATTAAATAAACTTTCTTTAAAAAAACGTCACCCAGCCAGATAAAAGGCTGACTTTTAAGTCTCAAAATTAAAGGAAATCCCATGAAATCATTTTTCTAGAAATTTGGTTTCATGGGATTATTATTTTGAGTTGCAGGCAATTTTCGTATCCCCTTATGTTAATGAGGAAGCCGAGAAAATAAATGGGAAAGAAAATATTGTTTATTCTATGTTGAACAGCCAAGATAAAAATTTTTTTGGCTTAGTCTGATTTTAGGTTGGATATTCACTGAGAGCAAGGTCAACGGCTTTTTCGGAGTGCACCGTTGTGGTGTCAATTACAGGAATCTCGCAGTCAGATTGATTGATGAGCAGGCCAATCTCTGTACATCCTAAGATGACGCTTTGGATATTTTCTAGTTGAAAACGTTCCATAACCTTAAGAAAATAGTTTTTTGATTTGGAAACGATGTTGCCCATACATAATTCCTCAAAAATGATTCGGTTGATTTCTTCTATTTCCGATGTGCTTGGAATAAATATTTCAATTCCGGCAGAATTTAATCGCTGTTTTATAAAATCTTCTGTCATTGTGTATTTAGTTCCTAGAAGCAAGGCGTTTTTTATCCCGTTTTCACTAAGAGCATCGGCTGTTGCATCAGAAATATGAATAAAAGGGATGGAAGTTGCAGCAGTAAGATTATCAAAAATTTTGTGCATGGTGTTGGTGCAGAGTATGATGAAATCCGCACCGCCTTTTTCTAAAGATTGTGCTGCCTCTCCTAAGATTTCTGCGGCTTTACCCCATTGATTTGTTGACTGCAGGTATTCGATTTCCTCAAAGTCCACACTGTTCAGCAAACATTTTGCGGAGTGTAAACCTCCCAATCGTTTTCCAATCATTTCATTGATTAATTGATAGTAAGTCACGGTGCTTTCCCAACTCATTCCTCCGATTAAGCCAATTGTTTTCATTAGTTGAAGCCCTCCCATCTTTTTATCAGTATAGCAATACAGTAAAGTGTGTACAAGGAATTAGTAAAGTCTATTGTTTCAATCTTTTCGTTACTTTGGTATAATGACCATGTGTTAGTTTTTTAGAAGGAAGGTTTCATCATGATACATCGTGTAAACAAATTGAGAGATAAAATGAAAGAACAGGACATCTCTTCATTTTTAGTCACCAGCCCGTATAATCTTCGATATGTCTCCGGCTTTACCGGTACGACCGGTTTAGCGTTGATTACCATGGATGCGGCTTATTTTGTGACAGATTTCCGCTACACTGAACAGGCGGAAAAAGAGTGTGAAGGGTATGAAATCGTTCAAAACACTGGACCGATTTACGATGAAGTTGCGAAGATTGTTGCACAAGATCATTTGACTTCTCTAGCTTTTGAAGAATCTTTTGTCACTTATGGGACCTATCAACTGCTGTCAGAGCTATTGACTTGCGAGCTGGTACCGGTAAAAGAAATCATTGAAGAGCTGAGAGAAGTAAAAGAACCAGCTGAAATTCTTGTGATCAAACAGGCTTGTGTCATTGCTGATCGGGCGTTTGAACATATTTTAGATTTTATTAAGCCGGGAATGACAGAAATCACAGTGGCCAATGAGTTGGATTTTTTTATGCGTTCTTTGGGTGCTACAGGAGTTTCTTTTGATACGATTGTGGCTAGCGGCATTCGTTCTGCCATGCCCCATGGTGTAGCAAGCGAAAAAATTATCGAAAAAGGTGATCTGATCACACTTGACTACGGCTGTTATTACAACGGCTATGTGTCTGACATGACACGTACGATTGCTTTGGGAGAACCTGATGAGAAGTTGAAGGAACTTCACCAGCTAGTCTTAGATGCGCAACTGATGGTGATAGATGCGGCTAAACCGGGAATAACTGGTGTGCAGTTGGATGGGGTAGCAAGAAATTATTTTGCTTCAAAAGGGCATGCTGAAGCTTTTGGTCATTCGACGGGTCATGGTATCGGACTGGAAATTCACGAAGGACCTAATGTTTCAAGGTTAGCTGAAAAAGCTTTTGTACCAGGAAATGTCATTACCAACGAGCCGGGTCTTTACTATCCGGAAATCGGCGGTGTGAGAATAGAAGATGATTTGTTAGTGACAGAGTCAGGTGTAGAAATCTTGACACATTCACCAAAAGAATTAATTATTTTATAAGCAATAGGAAAACTTAGGAGGACAATTATGATTTCAGTTAATGATTTAAGAACAGGACTAACGATCGAGTTTGATGGAGGCATCTGGCGTGTGATGGATTTTCAGCATGTTAAGCCAGGTAAAGGTGCGGCGTTTGTTCGGACTAAGTTGAAAAACCTACGCAGCGGCAACGTGCAAGAAAAGACTTTTCGGGCAGGAGAAAAAGTAAGTCGTGCGCAAATCGACAATAAAAAAATGCAATATTTGTATGCCAGCGGGAATAATCATGTGTTTATGGATACAGAAACTTATGAACAAATCGAGTTGCCGACAGAATTGATTGAAGATGAGCTGAATTATCTATTGGAAAATAGTGTTTGCAACATCATCATGTATGGGACTGAGACTATCGGTGTTTCTTTGCCCAACACCGTGACTTTGGAAGTAGCTGAAACTGAACCCGGCATCAAAGGGGACACTGCTTCCGGCGGTTCCAAACCAGCTAAAATGGAAACAGGGTTAGTGGTGCAAGTACCATTCTTTGTCAATCAGGGAGATAAACTTGTTATTAATACTGAAGATGGTTCTTACTCTTCAAGAGCTTGATTATTTTATTGCAGGAAGGAGATAGTAACATGGCACAAAATTCAGAATTGATATTAGAAAATATGGAAGATAATTCAGGCGGTGAAATCGTCATCGCTCCTGAAGTTTTAGAAGTCATTATCGGCATTGCTGCAGCAAAAGTTGAAGGTGTTTACGGGATGAGAAGTAATTTAGCATCCAATGTAAATGAACTTCTCGGAAAAAAAGCTCATGGCAAAGGCGTGTTCCTTAACATTGTAGACGAAGGAATAAAAGTTGACCTCTACTGCTATTTAAATTATGGGGTGTCCGTTCCTAAAGTTGCGCTAGAAATGCAAGAGAAAGTTAAACAGCAAGTGCTGTACATGACAGATTTGGATTTGCTGGAGGTAAATATCCACGTATTGGCAGTGATTCCTGAAAAAATGACTGCCCCGTCGCTGGAAGAATTACTACAATTGGAAGAGGATGAATAGTGTGGAGCTGACCCGTCGTGAAATCAGAGTCAAGGCACTGCAGGCTCTTTATCCTTTCGATTTTCATCAAGAATTGACGAAAGAAGCTGCAATCGATTACGCCCTGACATTTGGCGAGGAAGATTTGTTAGATACAGATGGAGAAAAGTTTGTCCCTTCTTATCTTGACACTATTGTTTCCGGAGTCATCGAACATCAAAAGGAAATCGACCAGAAAATCGAAGAAAATTTAAAAAATTGGAGTATCACCAGAATTGCTAAAACAGATTTGATTATCATGCGTATTGCCATTTATGAGATGCTTTATGAAGAAAAGACACCTAATATCGTGGCTTTGAATGAAGCTCTAGAACTGACAAAAATTTACAGTGATGATCAGTCCAGAAAATTTGTCAATGGTGTTCTATCAAACATTGTAAATCAGTAAAAGCTCGGAAAATCAAAAAGACTTTCTGGGCTTTTTGATTTCTTTCCTGGCTCTGTGAACTGTGATAAAATGGAAGTGCAATTGTACTGAAAGGGGAGCTGCAACATGACAGTAATCATGGATGGTCAAAAAATTTCGGCTGAACTACAGGAAGAAATAAAACTACGAGTATCTGAAGCTGGCGAAAATATTCATGTTGTGACTTTGGGTTTTGCTGATGAACCTTCCTTTTTGTATAAACGGAGAAAAAAATTAGCTGAAAAGCTGGGAATTATCTATGAGTATCGCATGATTTCTCCTGCAGATGGTCATGAAATCATTGCAGAGCTTAGCCAACATCCAAAAATTTCAGGCTTAGTTTTAGATGGAAAGATTCCGGATGTTTTGGACGAGTTTTCTCTAAGACTTGCCATGGTTCCCGAAAAGGATGTGGAAGGCTACCATCCGGTAAATCAAGGTAAATTATTGCTGGGGGAAAAAGGATTGGTACCGACCACCCCTTTAGCGGCCCTCGCTTTGTTAAAAGCTTATGATCTATCAGTAGAAGGGAAACATGTGGCGGTTTTTGGGAGAGGAAAAGTCGTCGGAAAGCCGCTTGTTCAGTTATTAATGAGAGAAAATGCAACGGTCACAGTTTTTCATTCTCACTCAAAACAGCCGGAAAAAATTTCATCTCAGGCAGATATCCTTATTTCAGCAGTAGGTAAACCTCGCTTAATAAATGAAAAATTTATCAAAGAAGGGGCGGCTGTTGTGGATATTGGCATGAGCACAGACGAGACTGGAAAATTATCCGGAGATGTGGACAATGATGCTGTGATGGGAAAAGCAGGATATCTGAGTCTGGTCAAAGGGGGAATTTCTCCTTTAGGTTTAACAATGTTTATGAAGCAAATTGTGGATCAATATAAGTAAGAGGTGACACTTTGTCTGAAAATCAATATTTAACTGTAACAGCACTTACTAAATATTTAAAATATAAATTCGATCAAGACCCCTATCTGCAAAGAGTGTATCTTACGGGGGAACTATCTAATTTCCGCCTTCGTCCCAATGCCCATCAGTATTTTTCTTTGAAGGATGAAAAAGCTAAAATTTCAGCTATTATGTTTAAAGGAGCTTTTCAAAAGCTGAAGTTTCAGCCTAAAGAAGGGATGAAAGTACTGGTAATCGGCAGGGTTTCCTTGTATGAAGCCAGCGGGCAATATCAAATATATGTTGAACACATGGAACCGGATGGTGTGGGGGCGTTATATCAGGCACTGGCAGAAATGAAAGAAAAACTGGCAAAAGAAGGTTTGTTTTCTGCACCGAAGAAAAGTTTGCCTAAATTCCCTAAACGGATTGCCGTGATTACAAGTCCGAGCGGTGCGGTCGTCCGTGATATCATGACCACGGTAAAACGCAGATATCCGATTGTTGAATTAGTAGTTTTCCCGACCCTTGTTCAAGGGGATAAAGCTGCCCAAAGCATTGTAAAAAATATTTATCAGGTTGAAAAGCTGGGGAATTTCGATACGTTGATTATCGCGCGGGGCGGCGGGTCCATAGAAGATTTATGGCCGTTCAATGAAGAATCTGTGGCTCGGGCGATTGCAGAAGCCCAAGTTCCGGTGATTTCATCTGTTGGTCATGAAACGGATGTTACTATCGCTGATTTGGTGGCAGATGTCAGGGCAGCCACACCCACCGCTGCGGCAGAATTATCCGTACCCAATCTGTCGGAAGAATTACTGAAAATCAAAGAAAAAGAAAATCGTCTGCTGCAGGCATTTATCGGTCAGATAAGGCACAAACAGCAGCGTTTATTACGTCCGATGGATTCTTATGTTTTTAGACAACCCCATCGTTTGTATGAAAGTGTAACTTTGAAGTTAGACCGCTTGTTGCAGCAGTTTCAGTTGAATAGTAAAAAAGTGCTGGCTGATAAGGAGAAACTGACTGATGATTTAACTCAGCGGTTGCTGATGACACAGCCTAAAAATCAAATCATCCACTCTCAGCAGCAATTGGATTTTCTAAGAAAACAGCTGTTGACAGAAATCACCCGCCGAGTAGAGAAGAGCCGAAAGGAATTGCTGCAGGCAACCAGCGAGCTTGATTTGCTGAGCCCGCTGAAAATAATGAGCCGGGGTTACGGTTATGTCACGGAAGAAGAGCAAATCATTCATTCCGTCACGCAACTAACGCCTGACAGTCACATCAATATCCATTTTTCAGATGGAGTAGCTGAAGCAAAAGTATTAACGATAGAAGAGAAAAAAGAGGGATAAAAGAATGGCAGCAAGTAAAAAAGAACAGACCTTTGAAACAGCTTTGGAGCAGTTGGAGGCAATCGTCAAAGAATTGGAAAAGGGAGATATCCCTTTGGAAGAAGCATTGACCAGCTTTAAACAAGGAATCGAATTAAGTCAATTCTGTCAAAAAAAATTAACGGATGTAGAAGAAGTTTTAACTAAAATCATGAATGAAAATGGTGAAGAAAGAATCTTTGAAGAAAGCGAGTCAGCACATGAGTGAACAGAGCCTGACGGATTTTTCAGCCATTCATTTGCCTGAGGTTAATCAGGCGATGAGAAGTTTTCTTAAGAAAAACACCACTGAGCCAAGTTTGTGGGAAGCAATGGATTACTCGGTTTCCGCAGGGGGCAAGCGTATCAGACCGCTGCTTTTTCTTGCTGCCTTGGACTTTTTGAAAGTAGAAGTGAAAAAAGAGCATTACGAAGTTGCTGCGGCTTTGGAGATGATCCATACTTATTCTTTGATTCATGATGATTTACCGGCAATGGATAACGATGACCTTCGCCGCGGGAAACCCACAAATCACAAAGTGTTTGGCGAAGGGATGGCAGTTCTGGCCGGGGATGGTCTATTGACGGAAGCTTTTCATTTGCTGGCTTCAACTGATTTTGACAGCGATATGAAAGTGACGCTGCTCAAGGAGCTGGCTTCGGCTGCGGGCACCGGCGGGATGATCGCCGGTCAGACGGCAGATATCGAAGGGGAGAACCGTCAACTTAGTTTGAAACAATTACAGCACATCCACCGGCGGAAAACAGGGGCATTGATTTTATTTGCTGTCAAAGCAGCCTGCAAATTAGCTTATGCAGAAAAGGAAATCGAAGACTTGATAACCGGTTACGGTGATAATTATGGCATTGCTTTTCAAATTAAAGATGATATTTTAGATGTGGTAGGAAATGAGCAGGAGTTGGGCAAAAAAATCGGTTCAGACGAATCTTTGAACAAAAGTACCTATACGTCCTTGCTAGGCATTGAGGAAGCACAAAAAAAACTAGAGTATCATATCGCTGAAGCAGTGTCTTCCCTTCATAAGGCCCAAGATAAAATCGGACAAGAAGAAATAACATTACTGGAAAAGTTGATCTGGAAGTTGAGATGATTAAAATGAAAAAAGAGCGAGTAGATGTTTTAGTCGTAGCCCAAGGATTGTGCGACACTCGTGAGCAGGCGAAACGCAGCATCATGGCAGGACTTGTTTATGACGAAAACAATGAGCGGATGGATAAACCGGGGATGAAGATTCCTGAGCACACGAAATTGCAGCTAAAAGGGTCTCGTTTGCCTTATGTTTCCCGCGGCGGGCTAAAATTGGAAAAAGCGATTGAAGTCTTCGGTATTGAAATGAGGGATAAAATTGTATTGGATATCGGTGCTTCCACTGGTGGATTCACAGATGTCTCCCTGCAAAATGGTGCTAAATTAAGCTATGCCCTTGATGTGGGCTACAATCAGCTGGCATGGAAACTTCGTCAGGACGAACGGGTCGTAGTGATGGAAAAAACAAATTTCCGTTACGCTAAACCAGAAGATTTTAAAAAAGGTGTTCCCGACATTGCTACCATTGACGTGTCATTTATTTCACTAAAACTGATCTTACCTGTACTGAAAACGATTTTAAAGGATCAAGGGGAAGTTGTATGTTTAGTTAAACCCCAGTTTGAAGCCGGTCGGGAATACGTGGGGAAAAATGGCATCATTCGCGACAAAGAAGTCCATGAAATGGTATTATCTCAGCTGTTATCTTTTATGCAGGAAGCCGGCTATGAAATAAAAGGTGCCAGTTATTCTCCTATAAGAGGGGGAGAAGGAAATATTGAGTTTTTAGTCTATTTGATTAACAGGAAAAAACCTGATATAAAAACTGAAAACTTTATCAAAGAATTTAGTCAAGAAATTGTCAACGAAGCACACCAATCACTATAACTGAAGCGAGCCAAGGAGGTCTGGATGTGAGAAAAAAAGAACGTCATGCATTAATCGAAAAAATCATCCGCGAAAATCAAGTCGGGACACAAGAAGAGCTGGTGGAGCATTTGCTGGCTCAATCTGTTTTCGTCACTCAAGCAACGATTTCCAGAGATATTAAAGAGATGCAGCTGGTGAAAACAGTGCTGGACAATGGTCGGACAAAATATCAAATGATGAGCAGCTCCAAAGAGGCACCCTCCATCAAACTGGAAAAAATGTTAGGGAATTCATTGCGGAAGTTAAAGTATAAAGGCGATCTGGTTCTGCTTCAAACGGTCCCGGGGACGGCAACGACATTGGCGAAAGTAGTAGAGGAAAAATTTTCTTCTCAACTTTTTACCGTGATGACCGACGATGATAAAATCCTTCTTTTCTGTTTAGGCGATGAACAAGCAAAGAATGTGAAGGAACAGTTAGAAGCAATACACGCTAAAAGCAGGTGAGAAAATGTTACAGGAGTTAACGATTAAAGATTTTGCGATTATTTCGGATTTAAGCCTTTCTTTTCACGGCGGCATGACTGTCTTAACCGGAGAGACCGGTGCGGGGAAATCAATCATCATTGATGCAGTCGGTTTGCTGGCTGGCGGCAGAGGCTCTGCGGATTTCGTCAGACAAGGTGCGGAACGCTCCGTTTTGGAAGGTCAATTTGTTGTTGGACCAAAATTATTGCAGCCAATGACCGAGGTGCTGGAAACATTTGGGATTGAGGTACAAGACGATACAGTCATCGTCTCCCGTATGATTTTTAAAAACGGGAAAAACGTTTGCCGGGTGAACAACCATCTGGTAAATATTCAAGTATTAAAACGTATCGGTCACTTTTTAGTAGATATTCATGGTCAGCATGAACATCAGGAACTGATGAGAGTGGAACGTCACCTTGATTATTTGGATCAGTTTGGGCAAGAGAAAATTTCTGAAATTAAACAAACTTATCAGGAAATCTATCATCGTTATCAAGAGTTGACACGACAATTAAATGAAGTTCAGACGAACGAAAAAGAATATGCCCAGCGTATGGACATGTTGTTGTTCCAAAAGGAAGAAATTTCTGCAGCCAATCTTCAAGTGGGGGAAGAAAAACAACTTGAAAAAGAACGGCAGTGGTTTATGAACTATCAAAAAATCTCCGATGCTTTAAACAGCAGCTATGAAGCATTGCAGGCAAATGAGTTTAGCGGGTTGTCTCAAATCGCTTTAGCTATGGACGAAATGGATGGGATTCAGGACCTGAATCAAGAGTATCAACATTTATATGAAGAAATAGCTTCCAGTTATTATCAGCTTGAAGAAGCGAGCCGCAGTTTGAAAGCAGAATTGGACAGTATCGAGCTGGATGACAGCCGGGTCAATTATGTGGAAGAACGTTTAAACATGATTCGCCAACTGAAAAGAAAATATGGGGATTCCGAGGACGCGATTTTGTCCCATTACGAACAAGTTGTCAAAGAGCTGGATGCGTCCCTGACTGCCGGCGATCAGTTGGAGCAGCTGACTAAGGAGCAAAATGAAGTCAAAGTCACATTACAAAATGCAGCGGATCAGCTAACCCAAGTCAGGAAGACGATTGCTAAAACGATGGAGCAGGAAATAATCAATCAACTGAAAGATTTGTATTTGGAGAAGACTGTTTTTGAAGTGCAATTTCAAAAAAAAGCATGGCAGCATTCCGGACAAGATGAGGTGGAATTTTTCATCAGCACCAATCCCGGAGAACCGGCGAAACCTTTAGTAAAAGTGGCTTCAGGCGGCGAGTTGTCTCGTGTGATGCTGGCGATGAAGAGCCTTTTTTCAGAAAGTCAAGGAATTACCAGTATCGTCTTTGATGAAGTTGATACAGGGGTAAGCGGGAGAGTGGCCCAAGCTATTGCAGAGAAGATTCATCATATTGCAAGCAGTTCACAGGTTTTGTGTATTACCCATCTTCCTCAAGTTGCTGCCGCTGCAGATCATCAATATTTTATCAAAAAAGAAATTGTTAATCATCGGACAGAGACGAAGGTTGGTGAACTTAACCAGACACAACGGGTGGAAGAAATCGCCCGGATGCTTGCAGGGGAAGTCGTAACCGATTTGTCTCGGCAACATGCTTTTGAATTGTTGAGATTGTCTCAATAGTCTTGAAGACACTCATAGCCCCAGGAGCTAGGTTTTAGTCTAATTCCTAGGGCTTAAATTTTTTAACATTTTGTCGTTTATTGCTATGCTAATCAACTTGATTGATAAATTTTGGGAAAATCCCCCACCAGTTATTAAAGGATGCTGATAATTCCGGTAATCACGATAGAGCCAACAATCGCGATGAGCATCAACCAAATGACGATTTTTTTAATGATGTTAAACTTTTTGCTATTCAAAGCAGTTCACTTCCTTTTTTTTCATTAGCTTCATCTTAGCGTTTTGAGTGAAGATTATCAAGTTTTTTAGTGTATCAAATCGAATTATTTCTTTCTTATTGAGAGTCTTCATTTGATGTTGAAAGTAACACGATTGTTTCAAAAGATTACAGGTTATCACTTTATTGTGACAAAAACACAAAGAAAAATCACACTGTTTAAACTGATTGCAACGCAGGTGTAAACTTGGCGTTGTATGATGTATTTACATAGGAAAGGATCTTACTATTTATGAAAACAATATCTATCATGCTGGTTTTTTGGTACATATATCCTTTTTTGATTATGTTCGCCAGCAATTTTATCGTTAAACGTCTTTCGCTGACAGAGCGGGCAGGGGTAAGGATGCCCGATGTCGCAACCTTTTTTTTGTTTATCGGTTTACATTTTTTATCGGTAGAATCATTTTCTGTTTCTATGATGCCCTATGTTGCCATTATCATCTTGCTGATCGGGATTGGTGTCGCCGTGGGACATGCGAGATATTTTGGTGACATCCAATACAAAAGATTTTTTAAAATGTTTTGGCGAATTACATTTTTAACCACAGTGCTATTATATGTTTTTGCTATTATTCTTAGCATAATTCAGATGTTAAAACCTTGATTTATCAAGGTTTTTGTTCGTTTGTAAAAAAAAAACTATTTTTTTCATTATCTGTGTGGTAGAAAGTGGGGGAATGTGGTAGACTAGATTTACTGAGTGGATTCGGGGGTAGTCTATCATGTTTATGGGTGAGTATAAACATAATATCGATGCCAAAGGTCGTCTAATCATGCCTGCAAAATTTCGCGAAGAACTAGGAGAAAAATTCGTCGTGACTAGGGGGCTGGATGGCTGTTTGTTTGGCTATCCATTGAATGAGTGGACTCACCTGGAAGAAAAGTTAAAGGATCTCCCACTGGCTAAAAAAGACGCTCGTACCTTCGTGAGGTTTTTTTACTCAGCTGCAACAGAATGTGAGATTGACAAGCAAGGCCGGATAAATATCCCCCAGACTTTGAGAAATCATGCCGAGTTGGAAAAAGGCTGTGTGGTCATCGGAGTCTCAGACCGCATCGAAATCTGGAGCGAAGAGAAATGGGAAATATTCTCAGAAGATGCAGAAGAAAATTATAATGAATTGGCAGAATCAATGATTGATTTTGGGTTTTAGGAAAGGACCATAGGCAATGACTGAAAAATTCCATCATGTGACAGTACTTTTGAAAGAAACTGTTGATAATATTGTTACTGATCCAGATGGTATTTATGTTGATTGTACTTTGGGGGGAGCAGGACACAGCGCTTATTTATTGTCCAAACTTTCCGATAAAGGGCACCTTTATGCTTTTGATCAAGATCAGCTGGCGATTGACCATGCAAGAGAGAAACTTGCTCCTTTTGTTGAAAAAAATCAAGTGACATTTATTAAGAAAAATTTTAAATATCTGCGTGAAGAGCTGGAAAAGCTTGACATCGGTCAGGTAGATGGGATTATATATGACTTAGGCGTTTCCTCCCCACAATTAGACGAGATAGAACGGGGATTCAGCTATCATCATGATTCGCCTCTTGATATGCGGATGGATCAACAATCTTCTCTAACTGCCAGAGATGTTGTAAATGACTACAGTTATGAGAAATTGATCAAGATTTTTTTTCGTTATGGCGAAGAGAAGTTTTCAAAGCAGATTGCACGCCTGATTGAAAAGAAGAGAATTGAGGAACCAATCGAAACCACTGGAGAACTGGTGGAAATTATTAAAGAAGCCATACCAGCACCAGCTAGAAGAAAGGGCGGACATCCGGCGAAAAGAATTTTTCAAGCGATTCGCATTGAGGTCAATGATGAACTTTCTGTTTTAGAAGAATCTTTGGAGCAAGCTATTGAAATATTAAAACCAGCGGGCCGGTTAGGAGTAATCACTTTCCATTCTTTGGAAGATCGGCTAGTGAAAAATATATTTAAAGAAAACAGTCAGCCGAAAGACACACCTCCTGGATTGCCCGTGCTGCCTGATGACCATCAACCTATATTAAAACTAATTAATAAGAAACCGATCATGCCTTCCGAAGAAGAGCTGGCGGATAACAACCGTTCAAGAAGTGCAAAGCTGAGAGTGGTTGAGAAAAACATGTTATGAAAGGAAGGAGAAGAAAAAATGGCGGAGCCAAATAGAGTTGACTATTATGAAGACCATTATGGTGATAATCAAGTAGAAACAACTGAAGAAGTTGTCATTTATCAACAACCAGTCAGCCGATTGCGTAAAATTTCCAAAATGGAAAAAGTTATTTTTGGCTTTCTAGTATTGTTTCTTCTAGGAGTTTCTGGATTAACTATTCAACTATCAAATAAAATCGCGCAACAAGAACAAAATATAGCAACTATACAGGAAGAAAAAGAAAACTTGCGCGGAGCTGTTAAGGAATTGGAACAAGAAAAAGGGGAGCTTTCCAGACCTGAGCGACTGCGGGAAGCAGCAGAAAAAGAAGGACTTAAAAAGAATGAAGAGAACATAAGGAATGTGACAGAGTAATGTGGAAAAAATGGCAAAATTTTATTAGGCAGAAGGGCACTAACCCACAGTTGAATCGGCGAAAGTTCGCAACGCTTCTGTTTGGAACCGCCATTGGTGTTTTTTTCATATTTGTTGCCCGATTTAATTATATTGTCTTAGTCGGGAAGGTCGATAAAACTTCCCTAAACAGGAAGACCCAGGAACTATATCAAGGTAGTAGCGTAGTGAAAGCAAAGCGGGGCACCATCTATGATCGTGATGGCGAAGTAATTGCTGAGGACGCTACTTCTTATTCGTTATACGCAGTTTTAGATGAAGAATACTTAGGGCAAAGCAAAACAGGAAAAAGCAAAGACCGTGAAAAGTTGTTTGTTCAAGAAAAAGATAAGAAAAACATCTCCGAAGTCTTAGAAAACAACACCAATCTGGCAGCAAGTTATGTGCTGGAACAACTTAACAAAGAGCAAAAGCAAGTAGAGTTTGGTGCTGATGGAAAACAGCTTTCTTTGGAACAAAAAAATTCAATTGAAAAAGAGCTGGAAGCACTTGAGATAAAAGGGATTTACTTTAATGAACATGTAACGAGATCTTATCCAAATGAAATTTTCTCCTCTCATTTAGTAGGTTTTGCCCAATTTCCTAAAAATGAAGAAGATGAATTAGATGAGACTAAAGGGTTAGTTGGACAAATGGGAATCGAAGAAGCTGAAAATGACTTGCTTGCAGGGGAAAATGGCGAAATCGAGTATCTGAAAGATAAAAATCAGCGGGAAATCCCAACTACTCGAATTGTAAAAAAAGAAGCAAAAGATGGGAAAGATATTTATACGACGTTGGATGTCAGCCTAGGCTTGTATTTGGAAGACAAGATGAATGAAGTTCAGGAGAAATACAATCCTTATGAAATGACAGCTATGCTGGTAGAGGCGAAAACCGGCAATATTGTAGCAGCTTCTCAGCGCCCAACGTTTAATCCTGAAACTAAGGAAGGTTTGGGGGGAGATTCAGATGTCATCGATGAAATCGAGGAGGCAGATGAATCCGATGAGGACGAAGAAGGTATCCAGTGGTATAATCTGCTGACACAAATGCCGATTGAGCCCGGTTCCACAATGAAAGTTTTCACCGTTGCTTCCTCCATAGATTTGGGTCAATTTGATCAAAATGGTCTTGTGAAAACAGGAGACTTCGAGTTTGAGGACGGCACAAAAATTTATGATTGGGACAATACAGGTGTGGGGACTGTCACTTTCCGGCAAGCTTTTGCTTACTCCAGTAACGTTGCAATGGTCACACTGCAACAGAGAATGGGGACTCAATGGGAGGACTATATCAAACGATTTGGGTTTGTGCAGCCTACGGGTACCAACTTGTTAAATGAAAATCCGGGATATTTGCCAGATATGACTAACAGTGTTGATGCGGCGATTACTGCTTTTGGACAAGGTATTTCTGTGACACCTTTTCAAATGGTTCAAGGGTATACAGCCATTGCCAATCAGGGAACGATGTTAAAACCTAATTATATTAAACAAATTGTCGACGGGGATAATAAGACCACAAACATTGGTCCTAAAGCAGTCGGACAACCCATATCAGAAGCTACAGCCAGTCAAACATTAGACTTGATGACTTCTGTGGTGGAAGATGAAAACTATGGAACTGGTAGAAGTTTTGGGATAGAAGGGTACCGTGTGTCGGCAAAAACCGGGACAGCACAAATTTTTAATAACAAGAAAGGTGCTTACTATAAGGACCGGTATATTTTTTCAGTGGCGCAAATCGCTCCTACTGAAGACCCTAAATATATCATGTATGTCACCGTTAAATTGGATAACACTGTCGGAGGCGGAGAGGTTGTTGCTGAAATTTCCAATCCCGTTTTAAAGATGGCCTTGGATTTAGATACGAAACAGTAACGAATAAGACCAATAATAAAAGAATTTTAGAAAAAAATAGGAGCAATCTAGCATGGAATGGACACAAGTTTTTTTACCTATAGCGATAAGTTTTGCAATTACCGTTACATTCATGCCCTTTTTTATCGGATATTTTCAAGCGAAAAAACAGGGACAGCAAATCAGAGAAGAAGGACCCAAATGGCACAATATCAAAGCCGGGACGCCTACGATGGGCGGCGTAGTCTTCTTGTTCGGGATTTTTGTGACGTCGATACTTAGCGGGGCTGTGACACATCAAATGACTGCCACATTGTTAAGCTTATTATTTATTCTGTTTTTATACGGTGCTATCGGTTTTTTGGATGATTTTATCAAAATCTTTAAAAAACGCAACATGGGACTGACTTCTCTGCAAAAGCTGATTGCTCAAATTGTTGGCGGGATCATCTTTTTCTTGGTTCTCTTTCAACAAACAGATACATTCGTGCTGACATTGCCTTTAATCGGCGAAATAAGCTTAGGCTTATTCTATGGTTTGTTTATTCTTATCTGGCTTGTGGGATTTTCCAATGCTGTCAATTTGACGGATGGTTTGGATGGTCTCGTGGCAGGTTTAGGGATGATTTCTTTTGGTACTTATGCTATTATTGCTTGGAATCAGGCCCAATTTGATGTTTTACTAATTTGTTTAGCAGCTATTGGCGGCTTGTTAGGTTTCTTCTTATTTAACAAGAAACCAGCTAAAATATTCATGGGAGATGTGGGTTCTTTAGCTTTAGGCGGTCTTTTGTCAGGTGTTTCCATCATGTTAAAACAAGAGTGGACACTGCTGTTAATAGGCTTTGTCTACGTTGTTGAAACGGCCAGCGTGATGCTGCAAGTCGCATCGTTTAAGTTGAGAGGCAAAAGGATTTTCAAAATGGCACCTATTCATCATCATTTTGAAATGCTTGGCTGGTCAGAGTGGAAAGTCAATATCGTATTCTGGATTATTGGTTTGCTCATGTCCACACTAACACTTGCCATTTTGTATTAAAATAATATTTAGAGTTTGACCGACGTTACAAAATCAGAAGGAGTTGAATAGGATGAAAGCTGTGAAAAAATATGAAAATATAAAAATTTTAGTCTTGGGACTGGCGAAAAGCGGCTTGAGTGCCGGCAAACTGCTGCATCAACTCGGAGCCATTGTGACAGTCAATGACGGCAAAGTTTTCGATCAGAATCCAGAAGCCCAGCAACTGTTGGCTTTAGGTGTTAAAGTTATCACAGGAAGTCATCCTACTGAACTGCTTGATGAAGATTTTGAACTTGTGGTCAAAAATCCGGGTATTCCCTATGATAATCCAATGGTGGTAAAGGCCATTGAAAAAGGATTGCCTGTGATCACCGAAGTGGAATTAGCTTATGAGGTTTCTGAAGCGCCTATCATCGGTATTACGGGTACGAATGGGAAAACCACAACCACAACTATGATTGCCCAAGTGTTGAACGAAGGCAAAGAAAGTCAGTTTGCTTACTTGGCAGGAAATATCGGAAAAGTAGCCAGTCAGGTGGTCCAAACTGTAACCAAAGAAAATGTTATGGCCACTGAATTGTCCAGTTTTCAGCTGATGGGCATTGAAAAATTTCATCCTCACGTAGCCGTAATCACTAATTTGTATGAAGCCCATCTAGATTATCATAAAAACAGAGAAAATTATGTTTCTGCTAAGTGGCAGATTCAAAAAAATATGACAGCGTCTGATTACTTGGTACTGAATTTTGATCAAGAAGAACTGCGGAATCTAAGCAAGAAAACTAAGGCAAGTGTTTTACCATTTTCAACAAAAGAGATATTGACCGATGGGGTTTATATTGAAAACGATCAAATTTTTTACCGAGAAGAAAAAATCATGGATAGCGCTGAGCTAGGCGTTCCGGGAGAACATAATTTAGAAAATGCACTAGCTGCTATCGCTGTGGCAAAACTTTATGACACACCTAATGAAGCAATCAAAAAGGCGTTGAGTACCTTTTCTGGAGTAGCACATCGCTTGGAGTATGTGGGTATTATAGCAGGCAGAAAAGTTTATAATGACTCAAAAGCTACGAATATTCTTGCAACAGAAACAGCACTGCGTTCTTTTAAAGACGAAAAGCAACAAGTGATTTTGATTGCTGGCGGGTTGGATCGCGGCAATGATTTTGAAAGTTTGGAAAAGTCGATAGCGGGTATCAAAGCAGGAGTGTTCTACGGAGAAACGAAAAACAAATTAATGAAAACTGCACAAGATGTAGGGATTCAGCTGATTAAAAAAACAGAAATTTTGGATGATGCTGTCAAACAAGCATTTGATTTTTCTGAATCAGGAGACATCATCTTGTTTTCACCGGCGTGTGCAAGCTGGGATCAATATTCTAATTTTGAAATTCGTGGAGAGACATTCAAAAAATTAATTAAAAATTTGGAAAAGAGTAGGGATTTTGAATGAAGTTATTAGTATCAGGCGGAGGAACAGGCGGACATGTTTATCCAGCAACCTCATTAATACAGTATGTCAAGGCGGTCGAGCCGGATTCCCAGTTTCTCTATATTGGTACTGAAAATGGATTGGAGAAAAAAATAGCCGAGGATGCAAAAATCCCTTTTGAATCTATAGATATTCAAGGCTTTCGTCGAAGTCTATCTTTAGAAAATTTTAAGACAGTGAAAAAGTTTTTAGTCAGCTTAAAAGAAAGCAGGAAAATACTGAAACAGTTTCAACCGGATGTGGTCGTAGGGACAGGGGGATATGTTTGTGCTCCTGTGGTATATGCTGCTCATCAGCTGGGGATTCCAACTTTAATCCACGAGCAAAACAGTGTTCCGGGAATCGCCAATAAATTTTTGTCTAGATACGCAGATAAAGTGGCGATTTGTTTTGATGAAGCTGCTAGTTTTTTTCCTGAGAAAAAAGTTGTTTTGACAGGGAATCCTCGAGCTCAGGAAGTAGCCGAAGTAAGTCCCAGTCGTATTTTAGAACACTATTCTTTAGATCCTGAAAAACAGACGGTGCTGATTTTCGGCGGCAGTCGGGGAGCTTATTCTATGGCTAACGCCGTCACAGAGATCCTGGAAGAATTAAATAAACGGGATTATCAGACATTGATTGGCACTGGAAATTTATACTATAAAGATGTGATAGCCCAATCAGAAGACATGGAATTGACAAATGTCAAAATAGTTCCTTACATCGAGTCAATGACACAGGTGCTTGCTAGCATCCAGTTAGTCGTAGGAAGAGCAGGAGCAACTTCAATCGCTGAAATAACCGGCATTGGTTTGCCATCTCTGCTAATTCCAAGTCCCAACGTGACCAATGATCATCAGACAAAAAATGCCCAGTCGCTAGTAAAAAAAGGCGCTGCAGAAACAGTGACAGACAAAGAACTCTCAGGACAGCTTTTGTTGCAGAAAATCGATGAATTAATGTCGGATGAAAAAAAACTTTCGGCAATGAGCGAGGCTTCGAAAAGTATGGGGATGCCTGATGCAGCTGAAAGGTTATATATGCTGTTAAAAGAAATCCAATAGATAATTAAGGAGGTAAGTCTTGTGGGAATTAAAGATAATCAAACAGGTAATGATTCTGAAAATAATAAGAAACTTACTCCTTGGCAGCAAGAGAATTTAAAGTACCTTGAGCAAGAAGGCAAAGAGCCCCAATGGCTGGAAACACCAAAAGAGAACGAAGTTGAGAAACTGTCTTTTAAGGGGCAGGAGGAGAGCGATGCTTCAGACCGGCCGGATGAGAAAAAGGTTGAGATAGGAAACACGCAATTTATTCTGCTAGAAACCTCTGGCGAAGTGCCGCCAGAAGATGGAGAAAAACCTCCGCCTGAAAAAGACGATGCTAACGAGGAAAAGCCCAGAGAATTACCTAAATCGAAATCATTTGCAGATAAATTGCCAAAAATGAAAGAGAAACGAAGGCTTCGTTTGAAGCGGCGGTTATTATTGATCGTGGGGATTTTTGGTGTGGCAACTCTTGCTTTAGTGTATTATGTCTCGCCTATCAGCAAACTAAGTGCACTGGAAATTTCAGGGACTGAAAAAGTTTCTGAAGTAGATATTGCCCAGTCAACTAACTATAAAAAAGATCAATTCTTTTGGCAGGCATACTTTGACAAAAAAGCATTAAGTGATGTCAAGAAAAAGAATCCAAGGGTTAAATCAGTCACACGGAGCATCAGTCATATTAATAATATCCTGTTGACCGTTCAAGAATATGAAGAAGTTGCCTACGCAAAGAAAGATGGGGAGTTTTTCCTGATATTGGAAAACGGACTAATCCTTGATGAAAAAGTAGAACAAACTCATCAGGAATTTCCGGTTTTTACAAATTTTGAAAATGGCGACAAGTTAGAAAAAATGATGTCAATTTATCACGGCATGGACGAAACGATGCAGGAAAATATTCTTGAAATCGTTCTGTCTCCAACAAAGCATAATGTGAATCGAGTCATCATCAGATTGAAAGATGACAATCAGATTATCGGCTCTGTGATGAATTTAGATAAAAAAATAGGCTATTATGATGAAGTTGCTAGTCAAATGTCAGAACCTGGTGTAGTAGATATGGAAGCAGGTGTCTTTACCTACTCTTTTGCAACAAAAGAATCCTATGAACAAGAGAAAGTAGAAAAAGAAGAACAAGAAAAATCAGCGAATCAGTAAGTCTCTGAAAATGCTGAAAAAACAGAAAATATTAATGATTAATTTACGTTTTCTTGTTTTGTAATGTTTCCAATTTATGGTAGAATTAGTAAGAGTAGGAATCTTTTGAATTTTAAGCTAAATTGTTCGAAAATAAAACATTCAAAAAGTAAGAAAATATGTAGGAGGGAGCACCTGTCATGGCAAACACAGGAATATACGTTGGCCTGGATATCGGAACTACATCCGTAAAAGTTGTGGTAGCTGAATATATCGAAGGACAAATAAATATTATTGGCGTTGGCAATGCGAAGTCAGAAGGCTTGAGCAGAGGCATCGTTGTAGATATTGATAAAGCAGTCGCAACTATTAAACGCGCAATTAAACAAGCAGAAGAAAAATCAGGTATTCAAATCAGGAGAGTAAATGTGGGGCTTCCTGCAAATCTCTTGGAAGTGGAACAATGTGAGGGCATGATCGCAGTAAGCACCGAGTCTAAAGAAATCACTGACGAAGACGTCAGAAATGTGGCATCGGCAGCAATCGTCCGTTCAACACCGCCGGAACGTCAAATCATTACGATTATTCCACGAGAATATAAGGTGGACGGTTTTGACGGAATCAAAGATCCTAGAGGGATGATTGGTGTTCGTTTGGATATGAAAGGTCTTGTCTATACGGGACCAAAAACCATTATTCACAACATCAAAAAATGTGTTGAAAAAGCAGGTTTACAATTAGACGAGATGGTGATTACACCTTTAGCATTGGCCGAATCGATTTTATCAAGTGGTGAAAAAGATTTTGGAACGATCATCATTGATATGGGTGGAGGTCAAACCACCACTGCTGTCATGCATGAACATCAACTAAAATTCACCCATGTTGAGCAAGAAGGCGGCGAATACGTCACTAAAGATATTTCCGTTGTACTCAACACATCTCTGACTAATGCAGAAGCGTTGAAAATCAATTACGGCGATGCTTATCCGGAAAGGACATCTTCTTCTGAAGAGTTTCCTGTGGATGTCATCGGTCAAAACGAACCTATAAAAGTTGATGAGCGCTACCTTTCTGAAATAATCGAAGCTCGTGAGGAACAAATTTTGACAAAGGCGAAAGAAGCCTTGGCTGAAATAGATTCGTTGGATTTGCCTGGCGGAGTAGTCCTGTCAGGAGGCAATGCCAGTCTGCCTGGCGTAGTTGAGCTGGCTTCTGATGTTCTAGGCGTCCATGTTAAACTTCATGTCCCTAATCATATGGGATTGAGAAATCCAATTTTCGCTAATGCAATCAGCATTGTGGAATATGCGGCACAACTAAGTGAAATTCATCAAATTTCAAAATATGCCGTGACGGGAACTAAACCGGCAGCGGAAAGTTCTTACCAGCAGACACAAGAGCCTGCCGAACCAATCAGACAAGAACAGCCGCCAGCTTATGACGACTATCCAGAGGAAGAAAAAACTGGAAAGAAAATGACTGATAAGGTGAAGGGCTTCATTTCAAATATTTTTGACTAATCAATATGGGAGGATAAAGCGAAAATGGAATTTACAATAGATAACCACATGGAAGACGGCGCTGTTATCAAAGTTATTGGTGTGGGCGGCGGCGGCGGCAATGCTATCAACAGAATGATTGAAGAAAATGTCAAAGGCGTTGAATTCATCGTTGCCAACACAGATGTCCAAGCTTTGCGTGACAGCAACGCAGAAACTCTTATCCAACTTGGGCCAAAATATACTCGCGGTCTTGGCGCTGGTTCGCAACCTGATGTTGGGAAAAAAGCTGCCGAGGAAAGCGAAGAGCAAATCGCTGAAGCATTAGAAGGCGCAGACATGATTTTCATTACTGCCGGAATGGGCGGAGGTACTGGTACAGGTGCTGCACCGGAAGTTGCCCGTATCGCTAAAAATTTAGGCGCATTGACAGTTGGTGTAGTGACTCGTCCGTTTAGTTTTGAAGGACCGAAGCGGGGCCGCTACGCAGCAGAAGGAATTTCTGCATTAAAAGAAAATGTCGACACTCTATTGATTATTTCTAATAATCGGTTACTGGAAGTCGTTGACAAAAAGACTCCGATTTTGGAAGCTTTCAAAGAAGCTGATAATGTTTTACGTCAAGGAGTTCAAGGGATCTCTGACTTGATCACTGCTCCGGGCTATGTCAATCTGGACTTTGCCGACGTTAAAACAGTGATGCAAAATCAAGGAACTGCCTTGATGGGAATCGGGTCGGCAAGCGGGGAAGACCGCGTAATCCAAGCTACGAAACAGGCTATCTCTTCGCCATTGCTTGAAACATCTATTGATGGTGCTGAGCAAGTATTGCTAAATATTACTGGCGGTTTGGATATGACATTATTTGAAGCACAAGATGCTTCTGACATTATCGCAGCAGCAGCTGACGGTGATGTGAACATTATTTTGGGTACTTCTATCAATGAAGAATTACAAGATGAGATTATTGTGACAGTGATTGCAACAGGTATCGATTCTTCAAAAAAAGAAAAAAAAGGGCGCTCTAAATCACGCAGTCCACGCTCAACTGCTGTTCCAAAACAGCCTCAAACAATCAGCAGACCTCCTGTAGAGTTTGATACTGTCAAAACAGAAACTCCAGAAGACGAAAGCGGCTTTGGTGATTGGGATATCCGTAAAGAGCCAAGTCAGCGGGAAGTCATCAGCGATGCTGATTTTGAGACAATGGAAAAAAGAGAGCTGGAAACTTTCAGAAGAGAGCCCGACTCTAATGGTAAAAATGATGATGACGAAGAATTAAATACACCACCATTTTTTAGAAGAAGAAGATAGGAGAATTTGGAATGCTTGAGGAAAATTTAAAGGTTATCAAAACTAAAATTGATCAAGCGATTCAAAAAGCCCCGAAGAAAAAGAAAGTGACTCTTGTAGCGGTGACTAAATCGGTGACAAGTGCCTGTGCAGAAGAATTGGTGAATCTGGGTGTAGCGGATCTGGCGGAAAACCGTGCAGAAAAACTATTGGAAAAACAGCATCAGCTCCAAGACGAGCATCAGGTCACTTGGCACCTGATTGGTACCTTGCAAACAAGAAAGATAAAAGATATAATTAACGATATTGATTATTTTCATGCGCTTGACAGGCTTAAAACAGCCAAAGAAATCCAAAAAAGAGCCACTCGAGTGATTAAATGTTTTGTTCAAGTGAATGTTTCAGGCGAAGCAACGAAACAAGGAATTTCTTTAGATAGCGTAGAAGAATTTATTAAGGATTTAGAAAAATTTGATAAAATTCAAGTTGTAGGATTGATGACCATGGCACCCTTGGATGAATCGCCGGAAATCATCAGAGCGCATTTTAGGCAACTTGCGGACAAACAAAATGATATAGCTGAATTAAACCTGCCTCATGCCCCATGTTCTGAGCTTAGTATGGGAATGAGCAATGATTTTGAAATAGCAGTGGAAGAAGGAGCTACATTTGTAAGAATTGGAACAAGTTTGTTTGAAAATCATGATGAAGAGGGTGAGCACAAATGAGTTTTGCATTGACAACTGAAAAAATACAAAGATTTTTTGGCTTGGATGGAGCCGGTGATTATGAAAATGATTTTGAGTATTCACAGCCTGTGCAGGCGACTCAGGAAGTTCGGCAACCAGCTCATCATCAATCTCAATATTCAAATCAACCGGCAAGTGAGACTAAGAGCAGACAGAATACTGAGTCTGGTGGCAGGCAGAAAGTGAATCGGTCATCATCGGCTCGTGAGTCAGCAGTTAGAAACGACAGCAATATTTTGAGTATGGAAAAAGCTGTTGTCTCCAGAGAATCAAGGGCAGAAAATAAATATCAAGGTAAAGTTAAAGGTGATGGACAGGTGAAAAAAATAGCCATAATCGAGCCGCGTACTTATACGGAAGCCAAAGACATTGCTAAGGCGATTTTCCGCAACGAGGTAGTGATTATTAATTTTCGCCTTGTCGAAGAGGCCCAAGCAAGAAGAATTGTTGACTTTCTTACAGGAACGGTGTATGCCTTGGATGGAGACATTCAACGATTGGATGGCTTGATGTTTATTTGTACACCGCCTAATATGGAAATTGACAGTGCCGTTGCCAAAAGTTTATTACGCACACAGTTTTCTGATTTTTAATTAAGAAAGTGGGAATTAATTTGGCAAGTTTGTTATATTATTTGCTTAAGGCGATTGAAATTTATTCGGTTTGTCTAGCACTATATGCGCTGCTTTCCTGGTTTCCGGGAGGGTATGATAATTTTTTTGGTCAGTTGCTTGCCCGGATATGTGAGCCTTATCTGAGGCTGTTTGACCGCTTTAATTTAAACTTTGGCGGGATAGGTTTTACTATCATAGCTGCAATTTTCGTATTGAATCTTGTATCAAGAGTTTTAGTACGGCTTATGTTTGCTTTTATGTAAATTTGAAAAATCGTGGGAGGATGATTATCTGTGGAGGCAAATGTTTATCAACATTTTCGAAAAGATGAGCATCCTTTTCTTGATTCAATAAATGACTGGATCTATCAGGTGGATCAGTTTTATTCCCCTTTTCTGACTGATTTTCTTGATCCCAGACAGCAATTTTTGCTTGAAACGATTTTAAGGACCTCAAGTGATGAGTTGGAGCTTTCCTTCAATGGGGGATATAAAGAGGCGGAAAGAAAGCGGGCATTGATTTATCCTTCATACTATCAGCCGGCAGCAGAGGATTTTGAAACAGCTGTTTACGAAATTCTGTATCCCAAAAAGTTTGCTGAGTTAAAGCACCGGGATATCTTGGGTTCATTGTTGGGAACAGGGATTAAACGGGAATATTTTGGTGATATCATCACTGACGGGGACCGCTGGCAGTTTTTTATTAGCGAAAATGTTCAAAACTATGTGGTCACTCAGTTGATAAAAATTGGAAATATCAGTGTCAGGTTGGAAGAACGGACGATAAACGATGTCATCCTTCCCCAAGATGATTGGGAAATGGAGACCGCTACTGTCAGTTCTTTACGAGTAGATGTACTTGTTTCTGAAATTTTTCAAATTTCAAGACAAAAAGCTAAATCTTTGGTAGAATCCAGTAAAGTAAAGATTAATTGGAGCGGTGTGGAACGAGCTGATAGTATAATTGAAAAAGCCGACACTGTTTCTGTCAGGGGATATGGACGTTTTCGTTTGGAAGAATTGGACGGAAAAACACGAAAAGACAAGTTTCGTTTGATTGTTGGTGTAATAAAAAATTAAAATCAAGAGGTGAACGGCATGGCAGCATTAACTCCGTTGGATATCAAGAATAAAACATTTTCTACAAAATTTAAAGGTTATAATCAAGATGAAGTGGATGATTTTTTGGATCAGGTGATTGATGATTACGAAGAATCCGTTAGAAAAGTAAAAGAGTTGGAAAAGAATTTAAAGCATGCAGAAGAAAAGCTGACCTATTTTAACGAATTGAAAGATGCTTTGAACCAATCAATTATCGTGGCGCAAGATACCGCAGATAAATTGAAAAATACTGCGTCAAAAGAATCTGACGTATTGGTGAGCACTGCGCAAGCAGATGCCAGAGCAATTTTGGATGAAGCCAATGCTACAGCAGAAGCGACTGTTGCAGATGCTAACCGGATTTCTTCGGAAATCTTGAAGACTGCTCAAATTCAGGCTTCTCAATTGGCCAATGAAACAGATGATTTGAAGAAAAAAACGAGAGAGTTTCACCGCAATCTTTCTCTGCTTTTGGAATCACAACTTGAAATCGTTAAAGGCCGCGAATGGGATGAACTGCTGAAACCATTCTCTACCTATATGGACGAGCGGCATTCTCACGTTAGAGAGCTGCTGGAGAGTGAGGAAAAATTAAAAAACGAACAGCAAATGTTTGTGAGCGAAGAAACAGAGGAAGTTTTGACTGAAGTTGTTGAACCTTCAGATGAAAATATTGCTGAAGGGCATACCCAGGCAATCGAGTTGGACGCCATTGAAGCTGAAGAAAATAATGATGAAATAGTAGAAAAAAATAAACCAAAATATAGTCGCGTGAGACGTTCACAAGACTAAGCATGAAACAGAAAAGCTTATTTTTATTCCTAAAAGCGAGTCAACGATAGTGAAAGGTTGACGGACCCTAAAAATAAGAAAGATCCTTCATGGAAAGCAAGTATGAAAACGAACATAGTACTTGCCGATTCATTCACGTTACGAATGGCAAGAGCAAATAAATCAACAGGTATTTATTTGGAATCTGGGTGGTAACACGAACACTTCGTCCCTATTTTGGGGCGAAGTGTTTTTTATTTTTAATAGATAAATAAAAAATGTTAACGTAGATTATTTCTAATCATAGGATAAATATGGAATCGTTAGGAAGAAGGAGAAAATCGGAATGAAGATGAAAGACACGCTGCAACTTGGAAAAACAGCATTCCCAATGCGGGGGAATCTCCCGGTCAGAGAAGTCGAATGGCAAAAAGACTGGGAAGAAAAACAAATTTATGAAAAAAGACAGGAAATAAATAAAGGAAAGCCGACATTTATTTTGCATGACGGTCCTCCTTACGCAAATGGGAATATTCATTTAGGACATGCATTGAATAAAATCAGTAAAGACATTATCATACGTTCTAAATCCATGTCGGGATTTCGGTCTCCCTATGTTCCCGGTTGGGATACGCATGGGTTGCCCATCGAGCAGGTCTTGACGAATAAAGGCGTCGACCGGAAAAAAATGAGCCGTTCAGAATATTTGGATAAATGCCGCGATTACGCTTTATCGCAAATCGATACGCAGCGGGAAGATTTCAAACGATTAGGGGTGGCAGGAGACTGGGATAATCCTTACATCACGCTGACACCTGAGTACGAAGCCGCACAGATTCGTGTGTTTGGCAAGATGGCTGAAAAGGGTTATATTTACAAAGGGAAGAAGCCGATTTATTGGTCTCCTTCCAGTGAATCATCTTTAGCTGAAGCTGAAATTGAATACAAAGATGTGAAGTCTCCTTCTATTTACGTTGCTTTTAAAATGAAGGACGGCAAAGGTGTTATCGATGATGATGCCCAGCTGATTATTTGGACGACCACGCCATGGACATTGCCGGCTAACTTAGGTGTTTCCGTTCATCCTGATTTTGAGTATGTTGTGGTGCAAGCTCAAGGAGAAAAATATGTGGTGGCAAAAGAATTATTGTCACACGTGGCTGAGGAAATCGGCTGGGAAAATTATGAAGTTCTGAAAGAAATCAAAGGCAGCCAGATGGATCGGCTGATAGCACAGCATCCATTCTATGACCGTGATTCTCTTGTGTTAGTGGGAGACCATGTCACACTGGAAGCCGGTACAGGTCTTGTCCATACAGCACCAGGGCATGGGGATGATGACTATCAAATCGGACACAAATATGGTTTAGAAATTTTATCTCCCGTAGATAACCGAGGTGTGTTCACTGATGAAGCACCGGGATTTGAAGGCGTATTTTATGACAAAGCCAATCCGATGATCACAGAATTATTGAAGGAAAAAGGAGCATTGCTGAAACTAGATTTCTTTACCCATAGCTATCCTCATGATTGGCGTACGAAAAAACCGGTGATTTTTAGAGCCACACCGCAATGGTTTGCTTCCATCGATAAATTCAGAGAGAATATTTTATCTGAAATCGAGAAAGTCGATTGGATTATTCCATGGGGCAAAACTCGTCTATATAACATGGTGCGCGACCGGGGAGACTGGGTGATTTCTCGGCAACGGGCATGGGGAGTTCCTTTACCGATTTTTTATGCTGAAAACGGCGAAGCAATCATCACACCGGAAACGATTGAGCATGTGGCAAATTTATTTGCGGCTCACGGTTCACGGGTCTGGTATGACCGGGAAGCTGAGGAGTTGCTCCCTGAAGGCTTCACTCATGAAGGCAGTCCTAATGGGAAATTTACCAAAGAAAATGACATCATGGATGTCTGGTTTGATTCTGGTTCTTCTCACGAAGCGGTTTTGCGTACAAGAGATGATTTAAGTTTTCCTGCGGATATGTATCTTGAAGGGTCGGACCAATATCGCGGATGGTTTAACTCAAGTATCACTACCAGTGTTGCTATCAATGGTGTCGCACCTTATCGAGCCGTGTTATCCCAAGGTTTCACATTGGATGCACAAGGAAGAAAACAAAGTAAATCTTTAGGCAATACGATTGAGCCAGGCAAGGTAATCAAACAGATGGGTGCAGATATTTTACGACTTTGGGTTGCCAGCGTAGACTATGAGTCGGATGTGCGTGTGGATATGAATACACTCACGCAAATTTCTGAAATCTATCGTAAAATCCGTAACACCATGAGATTTTTATTGGCAAACACCAGTGATTTTGACCCTGCAAAACACCGCGTGGATTACCGGGAACTTCGCTCCGTGGATAAATATATGACGGTACGTCTGAATGAAGTGATCCGAGCAGTCAGAGAAAAAGGTTATGATAAATATTCTTTTTCTACTGTCTATAAAACAATCGTAAACTTCTGTACAGTAGATTTATCTGCATTCTATTTAGATTTTGCCAAGGATGTTGTTTATATCGAAGCTGAGGAAGATTACAGCCGCCGTTGTATGCAGACAGTTTTCTATGATGTGTTGGTAGCATTGACAAAATTATTGACGCCGATCTTGCCTCACACCAGCGAAGAAATCTGGCATTATTTAAAAGAAGAAGAAGAGTATGTTCAGTTGGCAGAAATGCCTGAAGCTGCTGATTTTGAAAATCAGGAAGAATTGATGGAAGAGTGGGCCGCCTTTATGAAAGTGCGGGACAATGTTTTGAAAGCTCTGGAAGAAGCCCGAAATGAAAAAATGATCGGGAAATCCTTTGAAGCAAAAGTCACTCTTTATCCAAATGAAGTGACAGAGGTTCTGTTTAAGAGTTTGGATACTGATTTGGCTCAATTACTGATTGTTTCACAGCTGGAAATCATGCCGGCAGGAACTGTCCCAAGTAAACAAGCTTTGACGTTCGACCAAGTGGCAGTGCTAGTGGAAAAAGCCGAAGGAGAAGTTTGCGAACGTTGCCGCGCAGTTAAGAAAGATGTGGGCAGCCATCAGCAGTTGCCGACACTGTGTCATCGTTGTGCGGACATTGTGGAAGAAAACTTTCCCGAAGCTGTGGCAGAAGGTTTCGAATAATTGAATTGAGAAAATAAAAAATCCCCTTAGTCAGGAAAATATCTGACTAAGGGGATAAAATTATCTTTCCCGTTCTTTTTGAAGGTCTTCGACTTCGATAACACCATAATTTCTACGTTCCAGCTGGTCGATAATCGTTTTTAATGCCTCTTCGGTAGTTTCGATCGGAAGTGTGAACAGCATTCTGCGGATGAATTCATCCTGTCCAACATCTAATGTGATACAGCTTGTGATGTTTACGTGTCTTGAAATGATTTTTGCTACGTTGGATAAGTCGCCCCGGTTGCCCGTTGTTGCAACAGTGATTACGTAACGGCCTTCGTTCACATTCCAAGATTGTGCCAAAATATTCAGCAATTTGCTGTGGGTGAGTATCCCATAAAATTGCTGGTGTTCATCTAGTACGGCAATGTACGGTAATTCTTTGATGGTAAAAAATATTTTGAAAAAAGAGGAGTCTAAATGTATGAACTTTGTGGCATTTTTCAATAAATGAGTCACAGGCAGCTGCATATCTTTGCCTTCAGATTTATGTTTGTAAATATGCATTTTATAAATATTTCCCCGAAAAATCTTTCCCGTATCATCAAGGATGGGCACACATCGAAACCCGGATTTTTCGAGTATTTCAAGAGCTTTTTCCAACGTGCAATTTTCATTGACCGTTGTCAGATCTCGTTTAGGTATACAGACTTGTTTAATTAGCATAGAAAGCATCCCTCCAATTCCTTTATCATCCCCATTTTATCATAAAAAGAAGAGACTGAATAGTTGTATCTTTTTGTTGCGCAGAATTGACACTAGGTTTGAATAATGGTAATGTATATGAGTAAACTCAAGTGAGAAGGCGCTGATATTATGGCAATTAAAAAAACTTCTCTAGCATGTTCGGTCTGCGGGTCTCGCAATTATTCAAAAGTGATCAGTGAGGGACAAAGAACAGAACGTTTAGAGCTGAAGAAATTTTGTAAATATTGTAAAAAACATACGATTCACAGGGAAACCAAGTAGCAGGAGGCTTAAAGGAATGAAATTTTTCAAGGAAACGGCTGAAGAGTTAAAACTTGTGACATGGCCGACAGGAAAAAAACTCCGTAAAGATGTAGCAATCGTTATCCAGACAGCAGTACTGTTTGTTATATTTTTCGGGATTGTTGACTATGCATTAAATATTTTGGTTACTTTTTTTGCTAAATAGCATGGGAAAACGAAAAACAATTGTTTTTCGTTTTTTAACTTTGAAAATTAGCACAATAAATTGCTAGCCAATGGACTGGTTCAGTGTTATACTGGTTTTGAGGAAAACTTCGGATGCGGCTGAGGTTTTTTTATTTTATAAGAAAGTAGGCATCGAAAAAAATGGAAACATTTGAAAAGCAATGGTATGTCCTGCACACATATTCGGGTTATGAGAATAAGGTAAAGGCAAACATTGAGTCACGTGCTCAAAGCATGGGAATGGAAGATTTTATTTTTCGTGTGGTAGTCCCGGAAGAAGAAGAGCGTGAAGTGAAAAATGGCAAAGAAAAAATCAACATGAAAAAAACTTTTCCTGGTTATGTGCTAGTTGAGATGGTCATGACAGATGATTCATGGTATGTGGTCAGAAACACACCTGGTGTTACAGGTTTTGTAGGTTCCCATGGTGCCGGAAGCAAACCTGCTCCGTTGTTAAGCGAAGAAATCGAAGTAATTTTACGGAAACTAGGCATGAGCAAACGTCACACAGAATTGAATGTTGATTTGGGAGACGTGGTAACCATCATTGAAGGAGCTTTTGCCAATTTGACAGGAGAAATTACGGAAATTGATAACGAGCGTCACAAACTGAAAGTAAATATTAACATGTTCGGACGTGAAACCTCCACTGAAGTTGATTTTGATCAAGTAGATAAACTATAAAACAGAAAAAAGTCATGCAAACTGTTAAGATTGCACGGCTTTTTTATTTTTCTGAGAGTTGTTTTATCTGATTATGTCAGAGAGTTAAAAACTACCCGTAAATTTGTTGACTTATCTTTTTGCCGGTAGGTGTTACTGCCAGGCCCCCCTCGGCAGTTTCTTTAAAGATTGAAGGCATTTGCATTCCCACACTATTCATCGCTTCGATGACTTCGTCTGGCGGGATGACACTGGTGATACCAGCTAATGCCATATCAGCCGTGATGTACGCTTGAGAGGCGCCCAAGGCATTTCTTTTTATACAAGGGACTTCGACTAGCCCGGCCACTGGATCACATATCAATCCCAGCATGTTTTTCAACGTCATAGCCACTGCCTGTGCACATTGTTCAGGAGTACCACCGGAAATTTCTACAAGTCCGGCACTTGCCATGGCGCTGGCTGATCCGACTTCAGCTTGACATCCGCCCGCAGCACCGCTGATGGAAGCGTTGTTGGCGATGACCAGACCGAAAGCTCCTGCTGTGAATAAAAATTGCAGTTGTTGTTCTTCGTTCAATTGTCTTTGCTCGGTCACTGCTGCCAGTACACCAGCGGCTACTCCCGCACTGCCGGCAGTAGGGTTGGCGCAAATCAATCCCATCTGCGCGTTCACTTCATTGACGGCGATGGCATTTTGTACCGCAGTCAAAATGTATTCACCGCTAAGAAAGTTTTCTTCATTGAGATAAGAGTGCAATCTTTTGGCATCTCCGCCTGTCAGTCCGGTGACTGAAGTTACTCCTGCCACTCCTTTTTCAATTGATTGAAACATGACCTCTTTTTTTCTTTTCATAAGTGCTAATATTTCTTCTCTGCTGGTTTTCATTTGGGCCATTTCTACTTGAATCATTGCTTCAGCGACGGATCCCCAATGATTAGCCAGCTCGACTAATTCTTCGATTGTGTTAAACATTTTAACCTCCTAAACAAAGAAAGCGACTTTGTGAACGTGTGGAATTTCTTTGATTTTTTCAATAGTATCTGTTATCGGATGTTCATCAATCTCAAGTATCATAATCGCTTGTTCACCTTTGGCTGCCCGTGAATCGGTTATTGTGGCGATATTGATATTTTTTTGACGGAAGACATCGGTCACTTCAGCGATTACTCCAGGCACGTCTTGGTGAACGATTAGGACTGTCGGTGTTCCCAAATTGATATGGATTTTAAATCCATTTAGCTCTGATATTTGAATGTTTCCTCCGCCGATGGAAATCCCGGTAATCCGCATTTTTCTTTCGCCTTTTTTCAAGATCAAAGTGACTTGATTAGGGTGCTCAGCCGCTTCTTTTTTAGGGATGAACAAAACTTCCATTTTGTGTTCATAGGCGATTTTTAAAGAGTCAGCTAGTCTGGGATCGTCTGGTTCCATGCCAAGCAGTCCGCCCACAATGGCAATATCCGTACCATGTCCCCGGTAAGTTTTTGCAAAAGATTCGTAAAGCAAGATGTCCACCGTTTCGGGTTGTTCTCCAAAAATTTGACGTACGACTTTTCCGATGCGTGCTGCACCTGCTGTGTGGGAGCTGCTGGGACCGACCATGACAGGCCCAATTATATCAAACACGCTTTTAAACTGGTTGTTGCTCATCGGCAAAACCCCTTTCAAGTTTATCCGTCCCCATCTTAACATAAAAATGGGATTTTCCAACTAATAACTGTTATATAATTAATCAAATTAGAAAAAATTTATTTGATGTTAAAGAATCAGTTATGTTAATGATTATGCGCAACAGTCATCCGCTTTCTAAGCTTAAAACATGGACTCTAGTGTCTCTTGAATTCTCCCGAACTTTTGTGAATCCGACAGTGACAACTGAGATCAAATTGTAAGAAAAGCATTCTAATTTAATTCTGATAAAGAATGCACGTCAAATCAAGGGAAATAATCTTGCTTTTTCTAGAAATCATTGTATAATATATGGGTGTGTAAATTTCACACTTCTTTGCGAAAAGAATCGTGGGAGGAGAAATCTTAGCTCCAATTAACCACATCACGGACTTAAGGAGGTATGTCACGTGGCAAAAAAAGTAGACAAAATTGTTAAGTTACAAATTCCAGCTGGGAAAGCAACACCGGCACCACCGGTAGGACCAGCATTGGGACAAGCAGGTGTCAACATTATGGGATTCACTAAAGAGTTTAACGCTCGTACACAAGATCAAATCGGTTTGATCATCCCAGTAGTAATTTCTGTATATGAAGACCGTTCATTTACATTTATTACAAAAACACCGCCGGCAGCTGTTCTTTTGAAAAAAGCAGCAAAAGTAGACAAAGGTTCTGGAGAGCCGAACAAAAACAAAGTTGCTAAAGTAACGAAAGCGCAAGTACAAGAAATTGCTGAACTTAAAATGGAAGATCTAAACGCAGCTGATGTTGAAGCAGCTATGCGCATGGTCGAAGGTACTGCAAGAAGCATGGGGATTACAGTCGAATAATTTTTAGTAATCACAAAGAAGTAGCTTCTCAGTCAGTTTATATTGAAAAATATAAATCACGTGGGAGGTTCTACCGTTATAACCACAATCAAGGAGGAAACAAAATGGCTAAAAAAGGCAAGAAAATGCAAGAAGCTTTGAAAAAAGTTGATAACACAAAAAATTATGATTTAGCTGAAGCAATCGCTTTGGCTAAAGAAATAGATTTCGCTAAATTTGATGCAACAGTCGAAGTTGCTTATCGTTTAAGCGTAGATCCTAAGAAAGCAGATCAGCAAATCCGTGGAGCGGTCGTTTTGCCAAACGGAACAGGGAAGACTCAATCTGTTTTGGTTTTTGCTAAAGGCGATAAGGCTAAGGAAGCTGAAGCAGCAGGAGCTGACTATGTGGGAGACGCAGACTTGGTACAAAAAATCCAAGGCGGCTGGTTCGATTTTGACGTTGTTGTAGCAACTCCGGACATGATGGCTGAAGTTGGTAAATTGGGCCGTGTGTTGGGACCTAAAGGACTGATGCCTAACCCTAAAACCGGCACAGTAACTATGGACGTTACAAAAGCGGTTGAAGAAGTCAAAGCTGGTAAAGTGACTTACCGTGTAGACCCGCAAGGAAACATTCACATGCCAATGGGGAAAGTTTCATTTGCTGACGACAAGCTAATCGAAAACTTCCAAACTATCCATGACGTGATCTTGAAAGCAAAACCTGCTTCTGCAAAAGGAAATTATATTAAAAACCTGGTGATCACAACTACATTGGGCCCTGGCATCAAAGTGGACGTTCAATCTTTGTAATAAAAAATACTTGACCTAGACGGCTTTACATGATAAGGTTGTCTAGGTTAAATAAAATAATTTAATTATGTACCGAAGACAGCAGGTGGCTGATGCCTTAATTTCCTGCCGAGGACCACATTGAGTATGATCAATAGTCCCTCTATGTCAACGGTGGCATGGAGTTTTTTTGTTTCTCCGTCAGCGCTTTTAGGCTTTCAAAGCCTTGCTGCTGACAGGACATAGACTCTCCACCATCTATTATTACGGAGGTGAATTTAATCAATGACCAACAAAGTGATTGAAAAAAAAGCACAACTAGTAGAAGAAATCGCAGAGAAATTTGACCAGGCAGCATCTGTTGTGGTAGTTGACTACCGCGGACTGACCGTGGCAGAAGTGACTGAGTTGCGTAAACAATTGCGCGACAGCGGTGTGGAAATGCGGGTAATCAAAAACTCTATTTTACGACGTGCTGTTGAGAAAGTTGGCTTGGAAGGTTTGGATGAAGTATTCACTGGACCTACAGCTGTGGCTTTCAGTAACGAAGACGTAGTATCACCTGCAAAAATCATTGCTGATTTTGCTAAAAATGCAGAAGCATTGGAAATCAAAGGTGGTATCATTGAAGGAAAAGTTTCTTCAATCGAACAAATCGTTGCATTGGCCAAATTGCCAAACCGCGAAGGCTTGCTTTCAATGTTGCTTTCAGTCCTTCAAGCTCCTGTACGCAACGTGGCATATGCTGTCAAAGCAGTGGCAGAGGCAAAAGAAGGGGAAGCAGCTTAATTTCTGCTTAAAATTTTCGTATCAAAACTAACATATATAATGGAGGAATATAAAATGGCATTAAATATTGAACAAATCATTGCTGATTTGAAAGAATCAAGCATTTTAGAACTAAGCGAATTAGTTTCAGCTATCGAAGAAGAATTTGGTGTATCAGCTGCAGCACCTGTTGCTGCTGCAGGTGGCGCTGGTGATGGTGCTGCTGCTGAAGAACAAACTGAATTTACAGTTGAATTGACAGCAATCGGCGACCAAAAAGTTAAAGTTATCAAAGCAGTTCGTGAAGCAACTGGCCTAGGCTTGAAAGAAGCTAAAGCTGTTGTTGATGGAGCTCCAGGACCAATCAAAGAAGGCGTTGCTAAAGAAGAAGCAGAAGCTTTGAAAGCAGCTCTAGAAGAAGTTGGCGCTTCAGTAGAATTAAAATAATCATTTTAAAAGACGTTGCGAAAGCAGCGTCTTTTTTTCTGAAAAAAACTGACCCCTAAAAATTAGAGATCACTCTAACTTTTGGGGTCATCTATTTTTATTCCAGCAGATTATTTCCAATTGAAATAGATGATAAATAACAAAACCAGGACACTAATATTTAGGAACAGTTCCCGCTTGCGGAAGTTTTTCATGAGACTTGATACTAAAAAGATTGCGGCTGAACCAAGGGATGCCACGATGAATACTGCGAAAGACAGTTGTTTTTTCAGGTTAAAAAAATATAGAGCAGATCCGGTGATAATCACAAAAACAACACTGAGCAAACTGAAAATTCTTTGCCGGTTTAAGTAAGAATATATTTTCTGAATGATTGATGTGTGCCATAAAATAACGCAGGCACTGACTGTAAACAAAAGAGCCAATTCCAGTTTAAAGGAAAAAGAATCAGACAGATAGACCATCATGTTTAAAACGATGCCTTTAAAAAAAGCTTGAGTGACGGTATAAAGAAAAGAGTCAGGGTAGTGATAAATACTGGAAAAAGATAAAAATTGAAAAGCTTCATAACCGACTAAAATGACCCCGAATTGCCACGTCGTATTCATGCCGTATAAAATAATCAACAAAGAAGAAATTGCTAATTTGACACTGTATAATTGAACAGAAAGTTTTCTTCCAGATTGATAACGGTCTCTGATTAAAGCCATAAAAAATTCAGATAACAGCAGGTAGCCAACAAATATCAGCAAGTGAATTGAAAAATAACGGCCTGTTTTATTCAGCAGCATTCCCGGAAGAAAACTGATGATGGTTTGAATTACTGCATTTAATAGAATAAATGAAAAATTAAAAGATTGATTATTTATTTTGTTCACTTTACGTCTCCTCTTCAAGTAGATGACTTATGTTAATAATCCTATAGAAAGAACATAATTTCGTCAAGTAGGGATTGCTTTTTAAATAAGTATGGTGTTTTACTTTAAATTTGTTATACTAAGAACGTTGCAAGATTCCCGATAGGATTTAAAAAGCTGTTTTTTTAAAGATGCCTTGTAACCGAAAAATAATAATGGGGGAATATTAATAATGGAAAAAAAACTATTTACTTCAGAATCTGTTTCTGAAGGCCATCCGGATAAAGTGGCAGATCAAATCAGTGATGCGATTTTAGATGCTTTATTGGAACAGGACCCGCATGCCCGGGTTGCTTGTGAAGCAGCAGTCACCACTGGCTTGGTATTTGTATTTGGAGAAATATCTACGACAGGGTATGTGGATATTCAGAAAGTAGTACGCCAAACGATTAAAGATATCGGCTACACTCGGGCCAAATTCGGCTTTGACGGAGATACTTGTGCTGTCATGGTAGCAATCGACGAACAGTCGCCGGACATTGCCCAAGGGGTGGACAATGCGTTGGAGACGAGAGAAGAACAAGGAGAAAAGGATATCGGAGCTGGAGATCAGGGCTTGATGTTTGGGTTTGCCTGTGATGAAACGCCTGAGCTGATGCCTTTGCCTATTTCGTTAAGTCACCGCTTGGTACGGCGCTTGTCAGAATTAAGGAAGAGTAAAGAACTTCCTTATTTAAGACCAGATGCCAAATCCCAAGTAACAGTAGAGTATGATGCCAAGAGTCAGCCTAAACGTATTGATACAGTAGTTATCAGCACTCAACACGAAGATGGGGTGTCCTTGGAACAAATCAAAGAAGATATCATGGAGCATGTGGTTCGTTTTGTGATACCCGCTGAATTACTTGATGAAAAAACACGTTATTTTATCAATCCAACAGGGCGTTTTGTGATCGGCGGACCCCAAGGAGATGCGGGTTTGACCGGAAGAAAAATCATCGTGGATACTTACGGCGGCTATGCCCGTCATGGCGGGGGAGCATTTTCCGGGAAAGACGGAACAAAAGTAGACCGCTCTGCCAGTTATGCAGCAAGATACATTGCAAAAAATATTGTAGCTGCGAAGTTGGCAAAAAAATGCGAAGTGCAGCTGGCTTATGCCATTGGAGTTGCCCATCCAGTGTCAATCGCTATTGATACATTCGGCACGGGAACAGTATCAGAGGAACGGCTAGTTGAAGCAGTACGAGCTAATTTTGACTTGCGTCCCCAAGGTATCATCCAGATGCTGGACTTGACAAAACCTATTTACAAACAGACGGCGGCTTATGGTCATTTCGGCCGGACAGATGTTGAATTCACTTGGGAAAAGACAGATAAAGTAGAGGCACTTTTGGCCAGTTTGGCAGAATAAACAAAGACTTTGACAGGCACATATCAGCCTTGTCAAAGTCTTTTTTGTAAGATAAATGAATCGCAGAATTTTAAGGAGCATTTTTCCTTAATTTCTTTTCGATACAAATCAATATTGGCGGAGCATTTTTCTGATTGATAAACTGATAATTCAATACATTGAACGCTTCTTGTGGGATTGTTCTGACAAATTCAAGGACGCTTTCTTTTTCCTGTTTTCCTCCAGGGTGACCGTAGTAAATGACGATGACGATACGACCGCCTTTTTCCAGATGAGCCATCAATGCAGAGAGTGCAGTGATGGTTGTTTTTCCCTGTGTGATGATTTGTTTATCTCCTTTAGGCAGGTAGCCTAAGTTGAAAACAGCCGCTTTGATTCGCTCATTTTTAGTCAGAATGTCCCTGATAGTTTCATGACCTTGTAAATATAGCCGGGTTTGAGAAGCCAGTTGCTGCTCAATTAATTTTTGCTCTGTGGTTTCGATTGCTTGAACTTGAACATCACAGCCGATGACTTTGCCTTGCTCTCCCACGAGTTTGGCGAGGAACAAGGTGTCATTGCCGTTTCCGACAGTGGCATCTACTACAGTATCTCCAGAGACGATAACCTCTGCCAGCAACTGATGACCAAATTTTAATGCACTGGCTAACATGATTGTCTGTTCCCTTCGTGTCTGACGTTATAAATCCCTTGATAAGTTTGACGTCGTTTCATCTCATCATCGATGGCATTTAGTATTTCCCATTTATTGATACTCCACATAGGACCGACTAAAGCATCTCTGGGAGCATCACCTGTCAAACGGTGAATGATGATTTCCGGGGGAATCATTTCAAGTTGATCACAAACTAAACTCACATACTCTTCCTGACTCATGAATTTCAAATTTCCATTGGCATGATCACGCAGCATCCGAGTATTTTTCATCAAATGAAGCAGATGGATTTTGATTCCTTGGATGTCAGAATCTAAAATGGTACGGCGGACATTTTCCCGCATCATTTCTGGTGTTTCCTGCGGCAGACCGTTGATCAGGTGGGTACAGACCCGTATCTGATGTTTGCGAAGTTTCGCCACACCGTCCAGATAAGTTTGGTAGTCATGGGCACGATTGATATTGCGGCTTGTTTTTTCATGGACTGTTTGCAGTCCCAACTCTACCCAAAGATAAAGCCGTTCATTCAACTCTGCCAAATACTCCACCACATCATCAGGCAGACAATCGGGCCGTGTGCCGACTGAAAGTCCTATGACCCCTTTTTCATTAATGACTTGTTCAAAACGATGACGGATGACGTCCACAGAGGCATGAGTGTTTGTAAAATTTTGGAAATAGACGATGTATTTATTGACTGACGGCCATTTTTCGTGCATCCGTGCCACTTCTTTTTGATATTGAACGGGCAATGGGTCCTTCGGTGCCAAAATGGCGTCTCCTGAACCGGAAAGACTGCAGAAAGTACAACCGCCGTATGCCGCTGTTCCGTCACGGTTTGGACAATCAAAGCCGCCGTCAATGGTCACTTTGAAGACTTTCTCGCCAAATTTTTTTCTAAATGCATAGTTCAGGGTATGAAATCGTTTGTTTGGATCATTGGAGTAGACAAAATTCATGACAAGACTCTCTTTCTTATGAATGATGGAATAGTTGTTTGAAACGGTACTTGGCAAAAACAGGATAACTCAAACCCAGCCAACTGAGTGCTAATAAATACCCTGCCAGTACATCTGAAGGATAGTGCACTCCCAGATAAATACGGCTGATACCGATCAGCAATATCAAAAGGGCGAGGACGAGCTGTGCGATTTTAGCCCAAATATTTAGTCTGACATAGGGGGCCAAAATAATAATCAATGTGCCGTACATTAAAATTGAAATCATGGCATGCCCGCTGGGAAAACTAAAATGAGTTGCCGAAACCAGATGGCTGATGGAAGGGCGCGGGCGTTCAAATAAGAATTTAATCAGAAAATTCACGCCGGCAGAAAGGGCGCAATTGATTATCAGCCAAGCACACTCCACCTTTTTCTTATGTTGCCAAAGAAAAGCCGCAACAACAAGTAATAAAAAAATGACAGTGGCAGCATTGCCGAATTTGGTAAACCAGATAAACATACTGGTCAGAGTTGCTGAACGATGGCCGGCAACAGCCGTTATAATAGGCAGATCGATTTTTAATAGCCATTCTTCGTAAAATTTAGCCGTATAGCCAAGAATCATAAAAAGAACCAGTGCTGAGCTGGCATAAAATTGTAAGAATAATGTTTTATTTGTGTGTTTCAATTGGGTGCCTCTTTTCAATTAGTAAAAGCTCTTTAGAGTTCTAAAGAGCTTTTTCATTATAACATAGATTTTATTTAAGTAGAGATTAAAGTTCATTGACTATCAGAGCTTAATAGTGGTAGTAAATGCCGAACAATTGATTATTTGGCCAATAGCTATTATGAAAATCGATTCGAGAGTCTTCCATCACTGCTTCATCTTTGCCATCAATGCGATAATGATCAATAGTATCTGGATCTGCCTTTTCGTCTAACTGGATTTCTCCCTCTTCTTCATCGTAGCCAATGGGAATCAGCTGATACACTCTGACGACGCCCAAATCAGACTGGAGAGTCATTGTATGATCCGCCTTGTCATCGCCGAATGCCGTTTTTTCTTCATTGAACAGTAAAGTATCTGGACTGTTTTTGACTTGGATATTGACTTGGGATTTTGCTTTTTCTCTCAATATGGAAATGACTTTGCCGTTCTTTGAAGTCAATTGAACATCCTCGGTCAGTTTGGAAGCAAGGTGATAAATATCGCCTGTTTCCGAAACAGCTTGGATAGGGCCTTTAATTTCCTCTAGTGTAATATCCCCTTTTTTATTTTCCAACGTTAATTTTTTTGCCGTAACATTCCAAAGTTGAATGTCTCCTGACTGCGAAACAAGCTGGGTATCTTCTGCTAAGGTGGTTCGTTCAAGGGCGATGAAAGCCGCTTTTCCTTTAACGGTTGATTTCCCGGTGATATTGCTGTCGTTCAGGTGGACAGAGCCGCTGTCGACTGCACTTTCAAACTCATGGATATCGATGTCATAAAAATGCGTGTCTGTATTGGTAGCATTCAGGGAAAGTTTGTCCAAGGTCAACTGGCTGAAGTTCAAGGAAGTATGCTGACTGGAATTTGATTGAATATGAAGTTTCTTGATACTGTCAGGAATGGTTACTTCTAATTCGTTTCCGGTATGAACGCCTATCTGCAAGTCTTCAGGCAGAGGACTTGTATTATCAAGTGTGAAAGCTAATTCTGCGGTTTTTCCCTTTTCGTTAAAATCGTAAGCCGTTTTGGTGGGCATGAACCGATCCTTAATCGTTATATGGTCACTTTCGCTTCGGCCGATCTGCAAGTTTATCCGGCTGGCATTGTCAATGCGCAAGGTTAATTCTTCCACCTCTTTATTTAGTGCCAAGTCCACATCCAGCCGGTCCTTGCTCACTTGACCGATACCAATGCCGACCCCGACTGCTCCGGCGACGAGGGCTAAAACAGCAATAATTAAAATATACTTTGTACTCTTTTTCATTGTTGACTACCCCTCAGTATTCTTAGATTGGATTGGATGTAATATCTTGAGAATCGCAGGAAATAGATGGTCAAGGCTCTTAAAATCACGAAACCAATCAAGCCCAGTCCAAACAAGACGATCGTTCCTGACAATGTAAGGAGCCGGTAGGATGTGAATGGAATAAAAAAGCTGATGATACCTAAAATTGGCGTAAGCAAAAGGATAATATTTGTTATCCAAAGACCGATTAAAACCATTACGGCGGCGAAAAGTACCCAAACCATGAAAAATAAATTAAAAAAGAGGATTCCTGTAATCTGACAGAATCTTAAAAAAGCTGACGGTTTTTTTGGCGGTGCAGCATAGCGCTGATCATAGCTGTGATAGTAGTCAAACCCGTCGTCTTGGCTGTAATTATCAGGAGTTACTTCTTCCCAATCATGGTAGGCATTCGATTCTGCCGTAGGCTGGATGTTAAGGTCTTTTAAAATTTCATGGGCAATCTCCACTGGAGACCCAAGTTCTTTTGAAATTTCTTGTTCTGTTTTCCCGGCCAGTTCACCTTCTGCAAATTTTTTTTCAAAGGTTTCAAGTACAGCAACCAGTTGAGCATTATATAAAGGACGCAATTGAATTTTTAATTCCGTCATGAAATGTTCCTTGTTCATAGAGATCCTCTTTTCTTTACATTGATTTCTATACTCAATATATAGTTTTTTCAGCATGATTACAATAGGATTGGGCCAAAATCGGCCTTAAGTATGAGGGAGGATTAGACTTGAGTTTTATTGATTTATCGCCTTTAATAGGTTTCGACTAGCAGTTTTTTATCAATGGAGATTTTTCTGAAAAGAAAGTTGAAAACTCTTGTTTAACGATTATTATTTTTCTGTAACAAATGAGTGTTGAACAGTTATTTTTAATGGATTAATGCTATAATTATTTAAACGTGAATTTTTAGGGAAATAGGAGTGGAAAAAATGAGTGAGAAACGTTCAGAAAAAAGAAGAAACAATCACCCGAAATCTCCTGTGATTTTAAGAAAAGGAGCCTCGTTATTGAGTGCTTCAATGGTTGTGGGTTCTGCTTTAGTACCAACACTGGAGGGTATCAAAACAGTGAAAGCTTCAGAATTGGATCCTGAGCAGCCTAAGATGATAGATCAGCAGGAAACGGAAAAACTTCCTGATATTGAAACAACAAGCAGTACGGTGACAAGTGAAACAACAGATGTATCTCAAACGGAAGTGGTAGATTCATCTGAAGGGACCGTGGAAAATCAGGAATCATCGGCAGAAAATCAGGCCGAAAACGAAGAAACTACTGAAGAAGTTCTTTATGAAGGCGAGGAAGGGATACCTGACGGGCCAATCGTGACAGAAGAAAAAGAGCTGAAGGAAAATGCTTTTCCAACAGGGATTACAGCATTCTACCGCTCTGCCAGAAGTTACAGCCCCTTTTCGTCAGAGCAGGATTTTATCCAGACGATTGGCGATCAGGCCCAAACTGTGGCTGCACAGAATGATTTATACGCGTCTATCATGATTGCTCAGGCAATTTTGGAGAGCGGCTGGGGTTCAAGTGCCTTGTCTTTGCCGCCGAATCATAATTTGTTTGGTATCAAAGGAAGCTATCAAGGCCAATCTGTAACGATGCAAACTTGGGAACATATCAATGGACGGGATGTTATCGTCCCGGCGGCATTCAGAAAATATCCTTCTTACAGCCAGTCTTTACAAGACAATGCCAATGTTTTAAGGAACACCAGCTTTTCTGCGGGCAATTATTTTTATTCGGGCGCATGGAAGAGCAACACTAGATCTTTCAGAGATGCAACAGCTTGGCTGACAGGACGCTACGCCACAGATCCGAATTACGGCTCTAAATTGAACAGTATTATTGACCGTTATGGCTTAACATCTTATGATACGCTAGGAGGCAGCGGCAATACAAACACTGGGAATCAAAGTGGCGGAAATACCGGAAATAACACAGGTGGGACGACGGTTACGCCGCCTACTACTCCTGACAGCAATTCTACGAAACATACTGTCAGAGCAGGGGATACACTATATGGTATTGCACTAAAATATGGTGTGACAGTGGCCCAGTTGAAATCTTGGAATAATTTGAAAAGCGATACGATTTATGTGGGCAATGTTCTGACCGTAAAAAATGTAGTGAGCGGAGGGGGCTCCGGCGGGGGGACGTCTTCTAATAACTCTAATCAAAACAGCAATAATAATCAGTCGACCAACGGGACTTATACGATTAAAGCAGGGGATACGCTGTCTGGCATTGCATTGAAGTACGGAGTGACTGTGGTCCAATTGAAATCTTGGAACAATCTAAAAAGTGATCTAATCTATGTGGGGCAGACGTTGAAGCTGAATACTTCAGGCAGTAGTTCCAGTGGTTCTACAGGTTCAAATAGCACCGGGAACACTGGCAGTCAGTCCTCAAACACTTCCGGTCAAACAGTTCATGGGGTAAAAGCCGGGGACACGCTGTATGGTTTGGCGTTGAAATATGGCGTAACAGTCGCACAGTTGAAATCTTGGAATAATTTGAAAAGCGATACGATTTTTATCGGACAACAGCTGAAAGTGGCTGCTAAAGGAGCTGCTGCAGGCAACAGCAATCCGACGGGCAATACTGCCAATAACAATACAACTACAACCAGCACGAAAACCTATACAGTCAAATCAGGGGATACGTTGTACGGCATTGCATTAAGTTACAAAGTGTCTGTCAGCCAACTTAAATCTTGGAATAACCTAAAGAGTGATTTGATCTACGTGGGGCAGAAGATAAAGTTAAACACCACTGCTTCGTCTGGCACAACAAAGCCGACTAATAATCAAAACTCCAATACTACCACATCCTATACTATAAAATCAGGAGACACTCTATCCGGTATTGCGTCGAAATATGGAGTGAGTGTGGCTCAATTGAAGTCTTGGAATAATCTGAAAAGCGATATGATTTATGTGGGTGGAAAGTTAAAAATTTCAGGAAGTGCCGGCAATACCAGCAACCCGAGCAAACCGGCGAACACCAGTACCAGCACGACCTCCTACACTATAAAATCAGGGGATACATTATTTGGCATTGCTGCGAAATATGGTGTTTCAGTATCCCAGTTGAAGTCCTGGAATAATTTGAAAGACGATGTCATCTATGTGGGACAGAAACTTAATGTAAATCAGTCCGTGTCGACCAGCAGCAAACCATCTTCAAGTGCAGGATATTATTCTGTTAAAGCCGGCGACTCGCTGTGGAAAATTTCTGCGGAAAAAGGAGTTTCTGTTGCCCAGCTTAAACAATGGAACAAACTGACCAGTGATGTGATTTATGTGGGCCAAAGCCTGAGAGTGAAGTAATATTTGCAAAAGCAATTCTTTTTTGATATGATGTCATCATCCAGAAAAGGAGTAGTAAAAAGTGGGATCATGGCAGAGAGCACATGTTTGGTGAAAATGTGTATGATGGAACTTTTGAACTTGCCTTAAGAAACAAAAATGATTGCTAACATTCTGAGACGGCTGCTCACGTTATCGAGCATGAGAGCATCGGAGATTCCGATGAAATTTAGGTGGTACCACGTTGATATGACGTCCTATAAAAGCAGAAAATGCTTTTATAGGACTTTTTTTATTTAATTACAGGGGGGACGAAAATGGGATTTAATCATCTCGAAGTAGAGAAGAAATGGCAGAAATATTGGGCCAAAGAGCAAGTGTTCAAAACAACGGAAGAAGAAAGCAAACCAAATTATTATGCTTTGGATATGTTTCCTTATCCATCAGGGCAAGGGTTGCACGTGGGACATCCCGAAGGTTATACTGCGACGGACATCCTGTCAAGAATGAAACGGGCGCAAGGTTATAATGTGCTACACCCCATGGGATGGGATGCATTTGGACTGCCGGCTGAACAATATGCGCTGGATACCGGGAACGACCCGGCTGAATTTACTGAAAAAAATATAAAAACTTTTAAAAGACAGATAAACTCTTTAGGCTTCAGTTATGATTGGAACCGTGAGATTAACACAACTGATCCCTCTTACTACAAATGGACCCAGTGGATTTTCACTAAGTTATTTGAAAAAGGTCTGGCTTATGAAGCTGAAGTACCAGTAAACTGGTGTCCGGCTCTAGGAACGGTATTGGCTAATGAGGAAGTGATCGATGGTCTGTCGGAAAGAGGAGATCACCCAGTTTACCGTGTGCCGATGAAACAGTGGATGTTGAAGATTACAAAGTACGCCGATCGTTTGATTGATGATTTGGACTTGGTGGATTGGCCGGAAAGTATTAAAGAGATGCAGCGTCACTGGATCGGCCGTTCAGAAGGGGCCCATGTCACTTTTAAAATCGAAGGAACTGACAAGGAATTTACAGCATTTACCACTCGTCCAGACACGTTGTTTGGTGCCACGTATGCTGTTTTTGCCCCAGAATTGCCTTTGGTGAAAGAAATCATGACCTCAGAACAAAAGAAAGTGGTCGAAAAATATATCAAAGAAGCCGAAAACAAATCTGAGTTGGATCGTACAGAGCTAACAAAAGAAAAAACCGGCGTGTTCACAGGTGCTTATGCCATCAATCCGGCGAACGGGGAAAAAATGCCGATTTGGATTGCCGACTATGTATTGTCCAGTTATGGGACTGGTGCTATCATGGCGGTTCCGGCTCACGACGAACGCGACTATGCCTTTGCCAAAGCATTTGGCTTGCCGATCATCCCTGTTATCCAAGGGGGCAATGTGGATGAAGCAGCCTATACAGGTGAGGGCACTCACATCAATTCAGATTTTTTGAATGGTTTGACAAATGAACAGGCAATCAAAACCATGATTGACTGGCTGGAAGAAAATCAGGTAGGGAAAAAAGAAATCAACTACCGTCTACGCGACTGGCTCTTTTCACGTCAAAGATATTGGGGTGAGCCCATCCCGATTATTCACTGGGAAGATGGTACGACAACTGCTGTTCCGGAAGAAGAGCTGCCTTTGAGATTGCCTGTGGCGACAGATATTCATCCTAGCGGTACTGGCGAATCACCTTTGGCCAACATTGAAGACTGGGTCAACGTGGTAGATCCTGAAACGGGTTTGAAAGGCCGTCGGGAAACAAACACCATGCCGCAATGGGCTGGAAGCTCTTGGTATTATTTGCGGTTTATCGATCCTCATAACAAAAAAGCACTGGCCGATCCGGAAAAACTGAAACGTTGGCTGCCTGTGGATATTTATATCGGCGGTGCAGAACATGCGGTGCTGCATTTGCTGTATGCACGATTCTGGCACAAGTTCTTATATGACATCGGTGTGGTTCATACCAAAGAACCGTTCCAGAAACTTTATAATCAGGGCATGATTTTGGGAGCAAACAATGAGAAAATGTCTAAATCCAAAGGAAATGTTATCAATCCTGATGATGTGATCCACAGATATGGCGCTGATACACTGCGTTTGTATGAGATGTTCATGGGTCCTCTTGATGCTTCTATTGCTTGGAGTGAAAACGGGTTGGAAGGCGCACGCAAATTCCTGGACCGTGTCTGGCGGATGATCGTTGATGAAAAAGGAAAGATGCGTGACCGAATCACTACCTATAATGATGGGAAGCTGACAAGGGTTTACCATCAGACCGTCAAGAAGGTCACGGAAGATTTTGAGATGCTGCACTTTAATACAGCTATCTCACAGTTGATGATTTTTGTTAATGAGGCGAATAAACAGGACTCCCTTCCATATGATTATGTGAAAGGTTTTGTCCAATTGCTTGCGCCTATCGCACCTCATTTGGGTGAAGAGCTGTGGGAAATACTGGGAATGGATGGCAGTTTGACTTATGTTCCATGGCCGGTTTATGATGAAAAAGAACTGACGGAAGATATGATAGAAATCGTCATTCAAATTAATGGAAAAGTAAGAGCTCGTGTTTCTGTAGCAAGTGATATGGAAAAAGATGCTCTGATTGAATTTGCGCTGCAGCACGAAGAAATTGCTAAACAGCTGACAGATAAAACGGTGAGAAAAGTCATCGCTGTTCCTAACAAACTAGTCAATATCGTGGCTAATTAATTTCATGAAAAGGGTGATGTGCCGGCACATCATCCTTTTCTTTCAAGATAGGAAAGTCAGGAGGAACTTCATGAAAGTAATCATAGACGGGGATGCGTGTCCCGTCAAAGAGAACATTTATACAATATGCCAACGGCGAAAAGTGCCGGTGACTCTGGTGACAAGTTATGACCATGCATCAAATAGAGTCCCTAAAAATGTCACTTGTGTGTACGTGGACAGGGGGCAAGACTCTGCAGATTTTAAAATCATCTCTCTGCTGCATGATGGGGATATTTTAGTGACGCAAGATTATGGTTTGGCTGCATTGGCATTGCCTAAAAAAGTGAGAGTCCTTCACCACTCCGGGAAAGAATACACACAAGGAACCATAGATATGCTCCTTGAAAGCCGGCATTTTTCCGCAAAAATGAGACAAAGCGGTCAAAAGACAAAAGGACCAAAAAAATTTAGTGAAGCATCACGACAAAATTTTGTCACAAAATTTGAAAAAATATTAGATGAGGTGGAACAATGAAAAAAGTTTTATTCGTCTGTCTGGGAAATATTTGCCGTTCTCCAATGGCTGAGGCAGTTTTCCGCAAAAAACTTTTAGAAGACGGGGTGGATGGTCAAGTTATAGTGGCTTCCAGAGCTACCAGCAGCTGGAACGTAGGACAAGCCCCTCATCACGGGACAAGAGAACTTTTGGATAAACATGATATCGACTATTCTGGCATCAAAGCAGAAGTTATCCGTGAAGAAGATTTTATTACTTTTGATTATATTATTGGAATGGACAATCAAAATATTATTGACTTGAAGCGGGAGGCACCAGAAGCCTATCACCATAAAATAAAATTGTTTCTGTCTGTTGTGGATAGCAGGAATATTGATGAAGTCCCGGATCCTTATTATACAGGTGATTTTGACTATACTTACGAATTGATTGATCAAGGCAGTGAAGTGTGGCTGGAGATAATCAAAGAAGAAATTTAAAACATAATAGGGCATCAGAAAAAACAATTACTATTGGTTTACTAGCAAAAACAGGCATGGAAAAAGAGATTTCTTTTTTTCCATGCCTGTTTGCCTAGTGAAACTGCAAGTAAATATTATCAGTTCACCCTAATTTATGATAGTTCCTTCGATTAGATTTTCTTCTAAATTAAAAGCTTTCTGCATTTTTTTTGTGGCTTCTTTAACAGGGACTTTTTTGACGAGTTCACCTTGCACAGCGATGCGGTTTTCCCCTGTGTAATCACAAGTAATCAAAGTCACCAATGCTTTGCCTTCCACATCATCAATCAAATCAACCCGGGTAGGGGCGACGTATTCTTTGAAGGTGACCGTATATTCATAGATGTGGGCTAAGTCTGTTAAAAAAATAGTATGGCCCAGTTCAATGTGGACCAAAGGACCAAATAAAATCTTCGGATCAATCATGTGGTGGCTCGCCAAAGCGTAATTTCCTTCACCCATCTTTTGCTCTTCTTTCATCGTTCCTGCACCGAATGTAATCGCATTTGGTGAAAGACCTTTGTAAACAGGCAGATTGATGCTGACTTCCGGAATCGCGATACCGCCGACCACATACATATTGTCGTTATTGAGACGACCTTTTAAGACTGATTCAAAATCAGCGGATTCCACCGCATCAAAATCAAAAGTCGCACTTTTTTTCATATTGGCTTCGATATCGTTTCTCGAAACATTTTCCACCCGGTTTTTATCCAACAGCTGGTTCAGCAGGAAGGATTGTATCTGTTTGTTGAATATCAACGCTAATCCAACGATCAGCAATAGGAAGAGAAACAAATTAATAAAGAAGTTTTTTACTTTATTCGGTTTTTTCCTTCTGGCGACTCGTCCTTCATGAAGGACTGGTCTATTTTTCTTTTTGCCGATCCCCCTCACCCCTTTTCTTTTTTGATTATAATAACATAAAAAAATGAAAATAGCATTGGAAGTGAATTATAATTGTTACAATAGTATTTCCAAACCTTGGAATGTAACCTAAATTTAAAGTTGCAGTTCTGCCTTTTTTTTGAAAATGATGTAGAATAGAATACATGGTAAAAAGTTAAAGGGGTGAACACAGTGAAATCGACTCAAGTGTATGTTCATTTAGATACGATCTCTAATTCAGTGATGTCAAAAGGAATGTCACTTGTAGATTTTCAAGAAGCCATCACTTCATTTCCGCAAAACATTCTGTTGTTATCTGCTGAACCGTCTGTCGGAGAGTTTGAGCCTTCTACAGGTTTGCGGATGATTCGCGGCGAGCAGACGATCCGTCAATTTTTTAACGGCACCATGGGCAATGGAAGTGGTCTAAAGTGGATCGACTTCAAAAGTATTGACTTGCTGAGACAGCTGACCCCGATTGAAATTTCAGAATTGCTGTATTTTGCGCATATGAGAACCCATCTTCATTCGCCATTTTTCTATAAATTACAAAATAATTTTGTTTTCTTTGGCCGGGAGGATGAATACGGCAAAGTTTACTATCGACATTTAGATGAATTCTTTCTTGTATTGCAGCGGACGATCGAAAGACAAGTTGAAACCCAGCTTAACCATCGAAGGTTATTTTTTCAGCAGAAACTAGCTATACCAACAGTTGACTTGACGTTGTTGAAAGAAGCCAAAATGGTTCTTCAAGAAGGGGTAGTTTTTGACTTTTCTCAAAAAGATTTGATTGATGAGCTGTATTCCGTGCCAGTGTACATTACGGAGGATAAAATCAAAACAGCTACTGAAAGAGACGAAAAGATTTTGACCCTGATTTATTCCCAGCAGAATCAGACATGGACTATGGAATATGAGGACGTAGGTTTGCTATACGGTTCTAAACAAGTCTAATAATGGATTTAGGCTTGTTTTTTTCTGCTGAAAATTGCTATAATGAAGACAGTTTTGTAGAATTGAGGGGAGAAATATGAAGATTGTTGCCTTGTATGGTGGAAAGAGTGCTGAACATGAGATTTCAATTCTGTCAGCTTACTCAATGCTTCAAGCTTTTTATTTTGAATACTATCAAGTGCAGTTAGTGTACATCACTAAAGGAGGCACTTGGCTGAAAGGACCGTTGTTGACCGAGGCGCCGGCAGATGAGAAAGTTCTTCACTTAACCGAAGAGACAGCAACAAAAATCAAAGTCGGGGATATTGAAGAGGAAGACGCAGTAGTTTTTCCGATTTTACACGGACCTAATGGGGAAGACGGGACGATTCAAGGACTTTTGGAAACCATCAACATGCCATATGTGGGGACGGGTGTCTTGTCCAGCGCTTGTGCGATGGATAAAATCATGACCAAGCACGTATTGCAGCAGATCGGAATCCCCCAAGTTCCATACGTCGCCGTTGCCAAGGGCGAGTGGAAAAAGAGTCAAGAAGAGGTTTTTGATTATTGCGAAGGGTCTTTAGTTTATCCCATGTTTGTCAAGCCTGCCAATATGGGTTCAAGTGTGGGAATCAATAGAGCAGAGACTAGGGAAGAATTGCAGACAGCCATCGAACTGGCTTTTCAGTATGACCGTCGTGTGGTTGTTGAGCAAGGTATCGATGCCAGAGAAATCGAAGTAGGCGTGTTGGGCAACGATGAAGTCCGGACCACAGTGCCTGGTGAAATCGTGAAAGATGTGGCATTTTATGACTACGAGTCAAAATATCTTGACAATCAGGTAACGCTGCAAATCCCGGCAGAGATTCCTGAAAAAATTCAAGACAAGGCTAGGGAACTAGCCCAAAAAGCCTACGTTGCTTTAGATTGCAGCGGTTTGAGCCGATGCGACTTCTTTTTGACCAATAATAACGAATTGTTTTTAAATGAGTTGAATACCATGCCCGGCTTTACGCCGTTCAGTATGTACCCGCTGCTTTGGCAAGAGATGGGCTTAAAGTATGGGGATTTGATCGAAGAGTTGATTCAATTAGCATTGATGCGCCATAAAGAGAAACAACAATTTATTCATGAATAAGAATAGTTGATTGAGACAGAAGTGATGATATTCAGAAAGTAAGCCGGCAGTTCCTGAAAAGTTTATTTTGAATCAGTGAGGGCCAGCTTTTTTTGAAGAAGACTTCTGTCTAGTTATTTTTAAGTGTTATTGGGGGGTTGATGATGGCAAGCGTCTCAGCTCCTTTTCTTTTGAAAGAAGAGCGATTAGAGAAAGAGGCGGGAAAATGTTTACTTTAATAGAAGTAGCTGAAGTCGTGAAGGCTAAAAATAATTACAGTCAATGGTCAGAGGTTATCATTAAAAGTGTGGAATTTGATACGCGAAAAATCGTGAAAAATAGTTTGTTCGTTCCTTTGAAAGGAACAAGAGACGGTCATGAGTTTATTGATTCGGCCATCGGAAATGGTGCCAGTGTCAGTTTTTGGGAAGATGGAAATCCTTTGCCCAAGCCGGAAAACTTTCCTCTGCTGATTGTAGACGATTGTTTGCAAGCCATGCAGGATTTGGCACACTATTTTGTGAAAAAAATTGCTCCAAGAGTGATAGGCATCACGGGAAGCAACGGCAAGACGACCACAAAAGACATGGTGGCCAGCGTGCTGAACCAAAAATTTAAGACTTACAAGACCCAAGGGAATTTTAATAATGAAATCGGTCTGCCCTATACTATTTTGCACATGCCTTCTGAGACAGAAGCGCTGGTTTTGGAGATGGGGATGAACCATAAAGATGAAATCCGGCCCTTATCTTTACTTGCAGAACCTGAAGTTGCCGCCATCACGATTATCGGCGAGTCTCATTTAGAATATTTAGGCTCCCGCCAAGGAGTTGCCGAAGCGAAGATGGAGATCACCGAAGGCCTGGCGCCTCATGGTGAACTGATTATTCCCGGGGAAGAGCCTCTGCTGAAAAGTTTAACAAAAAATCTGTCACAGAAAATTGTAACTTTCGGTCAGAAGGGAACGGAAGATGTAAGGGCTGAAATTGTTGCCCGCACCAAAAACACTATCACTTTTGTGACGAATCATTTTGCCGAAAGAGAGTTTACGATTCCAGTTGTAGGTGATTACAATGTGAACAATGCTTTAATCGCCATTGCTGTGGGCGAACATTTCGGATTATCGCAAGACGAGATTCATGCAGGTTTGGAAACACTCCAACTGACCCACAGCCGGGCAGAATGGAAAAAAGCATGGAATGGTGCAGACATTCTAAACGATGCGTATAATGCCAATCCGACGGCTATGAGTTTGGTGCTGCAAACATTTAGTCAAATCGATTTAGGGTCCGGCGGGAAAAGAATTGCAGTTTTAGCGGATATGGGCGAACTGGGGACAGATTCGGCTGCCATGCATCGCCAAATGACTGATTTTATTGATCCTAACACCATCGATGTGGTTTTATTGTATGGGCAGTGGATGGAGCATTTGGCTGACGCATTGATAGAAAAAAAAGAGCTGGACTATTTTTATTTTTCTCTTGAGGAACGGGACGCTCTGATAGAAAAAATCAAAGAAGTGCTCCAGCCCCAGGATATGATTTTATTTAAAGGCAGCAATAGTATGAAACTTGCAGAAATTGTTGAGGAAATTTCAAGAAAACAAAACTAAAGGTTTGTAACAAAACGTATTATATGCTAGTATTATAGAGATGTGGACACTGATAAGAATGATTTTGTATGTAAATAATAGATAAAACTACTTAGGAGGATATTATTTGAAGTTTAAAGATTTAGGTCTAGCACCCGAACTGCTGCTTGCAGTTGAGAGAATTGGTTTTGAAGAAGCCACCCCCATCCAAGAAGGGACAATCCCTTTAGCTTTGGAAGGAAGAGATGTTATCGGGCAAGCGCAGACTGGGACAGGTAAGACAGCAGCTTTCGGTTTACCGATGATTCAAAAAATAGATATTAGTAAAAAAGAAACGCAAGGACTGGTCGTGGCACCTACAAGGGAACTGGCTATTCAAACTCAAGAGGAACTATTCAGACTTGGAAAAGAAAAGAAAGTTCGTGTGCAGGTCGTTTACGGTGGAGCAGACATCGGCCGTCAAATCCGCAGCTTGAAAGAGAACCCTCATATCGTTGTGGGAACTCCCGGACGTTTGATTGATCATATTCAACGTAAAACATTGCGTTTGAATAAAATAGATACATTGGTACTGGATGAAGCAGACGAGATGCTGAACATGGGTTTTCTTGAAGATATCGAAAAAATTATTGCTGAAACCCCTAAAGAGCGTCAGACATTGTTATTTTCTGCCACAATGCCGAAAAGTATCAAAGATATCGGCGTTAAATTTATGAAAAAACCGGAACATATTACAATCAAGGCTAAAGAAATGACTGCCAGTTTGATTGATCAATATTATGTTCGTTGTAAAGATTTTGAGAAATTCGATGTGATGACACGCTTTTTTGATGTTCAATCACCGGAATTGACGATTGTTTTTGCACGTACAAAACGCCGTGTGGACGAGCTGGCCAGAGGATTGGAAGCACGGGGGTATAAGGCAGAAGGCATTCATGGAGATTTGACACAACAAAAAAGAATGAGTGTGCTGCGTGCTTTTAAATCCAATAAGATTGACGTGTTGGTAGCGACAGATGTTGCGGCTCGGGGACTGGATATTTCCGGGGTGACCCACGTCATCAACTATGACATTCCTCAAGATCCGGAAAGTTATGTCCACCGAATCGGTCGGACAGGACGAGCAGGTGCAGACGGTATGTCGGTCACTTTTGTTACGCCTAACGAGATGGGTTATCTTCACGTTATTGAAGAGCTTACTAAGAAAAGAATGTCTCCCCTGCGTCCACCGACGCAAAGAGAGGCCTTTCAAGGGCAAATCGGTACAGCCGTGGAGCAAATTCAGGAAGATTTGGAAAAAAATAGCTTGGACGTTTATCAGGCAACAGCTAGTGAACTTTTGACCCAATATTCTGCGGAAGATTTAGTAGCACTGCTAATCAAATCAGTGACCAAAGAAGATGCGTCTGAAGTTCCTGTAAGAATCACTCCTGAAAGACCTTTGCCGGCTACCCGTCGAAACAGCGGAAAACAAAAAGGCAAGAGAAGCAATGACCGCCGAGGAGGCGGAGGCGGTTCTCGTCGTAACGAGCGACGTGACCGTGATTTTCAAGGAAGCAATAAAAACAAACGTAAAGACTGGAACAGCAAAAAACGCAGTAACAAAAGCAAACGTGATTTTGTGATCCGTACTAGTCATAAATAAAACAAAAAACAATTAAATGGGAGTGTTCTCCTGTTTAATTTTTTTTTTACTAGGATAATTATTTTGAAAATGGTATCCTTGACACAGAGCAGCTGATAAAAAATCAGCAACCAAAGACAGAAAAGCATCTCCTGTTTTCTGCTTAGTTGACTTAAGAAATATTTTTTTGGAAGTGAAGACCAATGAGTATCTACGGCATCGGGATTGATGTGACAGATATTTCCCGTATAAAAAAAATCATTCAGACGAAGCCGGCTTTTGTTAACCGGGTATTGACCCCAAAAGAACTGGCATTGTTTGAAGCACTCAGCGAGAATCGGCGGGCAGAATTTTTTGCAGGGAGATTTGCCTGTAAAGAGGCTTTTTCCAAGGCATGGGGCACAGGCATCGGCACTTTGGGATTGCAAGATATCGAAATTTTAAATGAACCCAATGGCAAGCCGGTAGTCACTCAATCCCCTTTTAAAGGGAAAGTCCATGTATCCATTTCCCATTCGGACTTAGTGGCAGTGGGGCAAATCGTTTTAGAAGAGTAAAAAAATAAGCCGAAAGAATTTCGACTTATTTTGCCATTTTCTTATGTGAATGTCCCATGATACTAACTTTTTTTATTTGATCAATGGGAATCATTTTGATTTCGTTTGTATCTTTTGAAACGAGAACCACCACATCGGAGTTATTCTTGTTTTCCCTGACCTTGCCATAAAGGGTTTCAAAGGGGCCGTTCGGGTGCTCATCTAAAACAATTTGCAATACAACCATATTGTTTTGCGAGATTGCCTGCTGAATGAGAGTTTTTTTCTTTTCCTTCTCTTTCTTCTGCGCTAGAGAATCATCAAGAAAGGAAGCCAAAAACCTCTGGGAAGAATCGGAAATGATTTTTGTGAAATTTTTCATCGGATTGCGTTTGTTTTTATTTTCCATAGAGATTCCCTCCAATCTTTCATCATGTGTTACCATTATACAAAAAACACAAAGACAAAGCAACATTTCAATTTTTTGAAAGTTTCCGCATAGATAAGCAAAGGCCAAGGATTTGAATACCTGATTGCTGTCCAGTAAAGAATGATGACGGCCAAATCAAAGGAAGTGATGAGATGAAATCTTATGAAATGATCCCCCTTTATCAGTCGACTGTAGGGGAGTTTTTAAGTTTTTTAGAACAGACAGCCTTTTTATTGCCATTGGAAGAATCATTGGAAAGAAGCCGGAAAAATTGGCTGGATGCCTACTTTCACCATGCTGACGATAAAGCTTCCCATTGTCTGATGATCAAAAACAATCAAATTCAGGCGGCTTTTTGCATCGAAACCCACCAGACATCTGCTCAAGTCACCAGTGTTCTGGTAAGAAGACAGGAAAAGCTGAGCGTTCAAAATGTTTTAGATTTGCTGATCAATTGTGTCAAAAGACAGTTCATGACTAGTGTACAGCTTTCTTTGCTGAAAGAAAATCACTATGTGGATGAGTTGTTGCAAAGAAATGGTTTTGAAAAACAAGGGTTTGACTATACAAGTGTGTTGACCTATCATACAGCATTGGTGTTGGCTGGGGGAGGAGCCAAAGGTGCATATCAGATTGGCGTCTGGCAAGGGCTGATGGAGCATGGGGTCGACTTTCAGATAATCTCAGGGACCTCCGTGGGTGCCTTGAATGGCGGTTTGATTTTACAGGGAGACTTGGCGGCGGCACAGGATATGTGGCAAAAAATTGAAACCAGAAAAATTTTAGACTTTCCTGCCAAGGAGAGCAGCGCTATTCGTTCGCCGGACAGATTATTGGAGGAAATGCAAAATTTTGCTTTTTCGGCTTTAACAAATAAAGGTGTAAGCAGCAAGCCTTTAAGAGAGTTGATTGGTCAACTGCTGAACCCTAAGCAGCTGCTTGCTTCTGAAAAAAAATTGTTTTTATGTACGACTAAAATGCAAAATTTAGTTGAAGTAGTAATAGACTTGAAACAGATGCCGGAAACCCAGCTGATCGATTGGCTGTTGGCTTCTGCATCGTTCTTCCCGGCGATGGAAGCAACTGAAATTGATGGGGAATTTTATGTTGACGGAGGTTATCGGAATAATGTTCCTGTTGATGTGGCACTTAATCAAGGAGCAACTGAATTGATTATCGCTGATATTTCCGGTCCGGGGTTTTCCAAAAATACATTTATCCCGCCGGAAACCGCCGTTTATTTGTTGAAGAGCCGCTGGCCGCTTGGCACCGTCCTTTTGTTTGACAGCGGGCGGTCCCAATGGAATATTCAACTGGGTTACCTTGAAACTAAAAAAATGTTGGGAGAGTATTTTGGCAGCTGGTATACGTTCAGTGACTCAGCCAAAAAGGGGTCGGCAGTACGCTATAATCGTTTATTGATGAAAAAAGTACTGACACCTGAACAAATAAAAATTCTCTCTTATGATTTTATCGATGAAGTCAGCGAAAAAATTCGTAAACTATACCATGACAGGGTATCCGTTCATACATGGTTGTTTGCCGTTTTAGAGCTGCTGGGGGAAGCTTTCGATCTTTCGCCTACTAAATGTTATACACTGGAGTCATTTATTCAGGGGATTTTAAAAGCCTACGAAGGACAGTATTCCTATGATGAGGCAGAAATATTTCATGAAGACATACTGTTGTCTCCCTTGGAATGGATTCAAAAATACTTGGATAAAACGCCAGTGATCGGGGATGAATCTTTGCTGTATTTACTTCTGCAATTTTTTCTGGATGACCGGATTACGACAGAGGTATGGAAAATCGGGATGAAACTTCATCCGGCAGCAATGCTGATGGCACAAATGTTAAGTTGTTTGATTAAAGAAAGGAAAGTGGAAGAATTGGCACAAGAATTTAAATTTGAGATTGTTGAAGAAATCGCGGTGTTGTCGGAAAATGCCAAAGGCTGGCGCAAAGAATTGAATTTAGTCAGCTGGAATGACCGCCCGGCTAAGTTTGATCTGCGGGATTGGGCTCCTGACCACGGAAAAATGGGGAAAGGCATCACATTATCCAACGAAGAATTCGAAGCTTTAAAACAAGCAATGCTTAAAATGTAGAAAAGGGGGGCCCTGTCGATATGAAAAGTATGACTGGTTTTGGAAAAAGTCAGCTGGTAAAGGACGGCTATCATTTAGAAATTGAGCTTAAGTCGGTCAACAACCGATTTCTGGATTGCCAGTTCCGGATGCCACGGGAGTTTCAACAGTTTGAACATCAATTAAAAAATATGCTTAATAAAAAAATCCAGCGCGGCAGAGTAGAGTGTTCGATTTATTTTCTCAATCAGAGGGAAGATCAGAAAAGTGTCCAAATCCAATGGGGATTGTTGGATGACATCGTTGCACAACTGTGGCAGGCAAAGGAGGCTCGCTACAAGGAGACTGCTTTCGATCCGGGACAACTGCTTTCAGGGATTACCAACCGTGAAGACTTTTTTGAAATTGTTGAGAACCGGGCGCTGACAGAAGATTTGATGGATTACCTGAAGGAAGCTTTCGAAGCTGCAGTGGAACAGCTTGATGCCTCCCGCCAAAAAGAAGGGGAGGAGATATGTCAGGTTCTAGTTGAGTATTTCCAAGATTTTTCCCGTCAGGTGAAGAATGTCAGTGAGATGACACCAGAAATTGAGGAAGATTACCGTTTAAGATTGGAAAACAAACTGATGACAGAAGTTGGTCATAACTATGATGAACAGCGGTTGTTGACAGAAATCACACTTTTGATCGACCGGGGAGATATTCATGAAGAATTGGATCGTTTGAACATCCATCAGCAAAAAGTGATGGAATTGTTGGAAAAAACAACCCCTGTAGGTCGGGAGCTGGATTTTCTGCTTCAGGAAATGAATCGTGAAGTAAATACGATCGGGTCAAAATCGACAAATATGTCTATTAAAAATGCTGTGGTTCAAATGAAGACGATTCTCGAAAAAATCAGAGAACAGACCCAAAACGTGGAGTAGACAGTGGACACAGAAAGATAAAAATTTTATCATAACCCTTGCAGTCAATTGGAATATAGCGTAGTATGGTAAGACAAGTAATTGAAAAGTGAAAGGGAAGACAGCATGCCGGAAAAAGGGTTATTATTCATATTGTCCGGCCCATCTGGTGTTGGTAAAGGAACAGTTCGAAAAGCACTGTTTGAATCAGAAGGGATCGGTTTAAAATATTCAGTATCTATGACGACGCGGAACAAGCGTGAAGGAGAAATAGAAGGCGTTGATTATTTTTTCCGTACGAAAGAGGAGTTCGAAACGCTGATTGCAGAAGGCAAGATGCTGGAATATGCTGAATATGTTGGAAATTATTATGGGACGCCTTTGGACTATGTCAATAAAACGCTGGCGGATGGCCATGACGTTTTCTTGGAGATAGAAGTTCAGGGAGCAATGAAAGTCAAAGAAAAAGTACCAGATGGTATTTTTATTTTTTTAACTCCCCCTGATTTGAAAGAACTGAAATCACGCATCGTCAATCGCGGGACGGATGATTTGTCGGTAATCGAAGAACGGATGAAAGTCTCCCAGCAGGAAATAGAAATGATGAGCCATTACGATTACGCTGTGGTGAACGATCAGATTGACTCGGCAGTCAGCAAGATCCGCTGTATTATTGAAAGTGAACATTGCCGGATCGCCAATGTATTAGCTAGATATGAAGAAATGATAAAGGAGTGGTAGTTTATGATGTTGAAACCATCGATCGATGCTCTGTTGGAGAAAATCGATTCTAAATATTCGCTGGTGATTTTAGCCAGCAAGAGAGCCCATGAGTTGGAAGCAGGGGCGACTCCGATGAAGGAAGATTTTTATTCTGTGAAGCGTGTAGGACAGGCTCTGGAAGAAATCGTTGACGGAGACGTTGTGATAGACCCTAATCCAGAATTAAAACGGGCATTGATCCGCCAGAAGGAAGAACAGCGATTGGCTGAAAAAAATCGCGAGCGTGCAGAATTAGAAGCAAAACTTAGAGAAGAAAGATAAACTTTGAACAGAGCAAACGGAGAGTTTGTTCTGTTTTCTTTCGTTTAGAAGACAAACGCTGTTTTTTTTAGTAAAATGAAAATGTGTAAAAAGAAAGGACGGAGGAAATGACGGATGTAGCAGAAGTAATTGTGGATGTGCCTACCATGCAGACAGATATACCCTTCACCTATCGCATTCCTCCTGATTTGCAGCAAGTGATTCAAGCAGGAATGCGTGTGGTCGTTCCTTTCGGCAACAGTAATCGGAAAGTCCAAGGGTTTGTCATAGGCATCAGGAGTGCAGATGAAAAAAATCAGGGATTTGAGTTAAAATCTATCGAACGTGTGATGGATCTCTCACCGGTACTGGATCAGGAAATGCTGGCGCTAGCAGAAGAGATGAGTCAGACGACCATGTCTTTTAAAATCACCTGTTTGCAGACCATGCTTCCCAGTGTGATGAAAACCACTTATGAAAAATATTTAGTCTTAGTCGATGAGGTCTCAGAGGAAATTCAATTTGACGTGTTTAAAGGATTGAATGAAATCAGCTGGACAGAGGCCGAAGCACAGGGGCATCTGCCTTTGTTGACCAGACTGAGAAATGAAGATAAAATAGACGTTCGTTACGAGGTCTTAAAACGCAACAAAGTAAAAACTAAAAAAGGTTTTGTTTCTTTGCTGGACTTTGAGCAAGCAGAAGAAGTAAGAGCAGGTATCAGACCTAATGCCCATCAGCAGCACGCTCTCCTGACAGTTCTTCAAACTCTTCAAGGTGAAAAAATGCTTTATCAGGAGGCCCGAGAAAAATACGGGCTGACTCCTGGAGCAATTCGTAGCGGGGCAGAAAAAAAATGGTTAGAAATTGTTGATATAGAAGTTCAGCGGGACCCCTATGCTCACCACGAATTCAAAAAAACATCAGCTGAAAAACTGAATGATGAACAGCAGACAGCCTGCGATGCAATGATTCATGGGATGGACAACCATCAGGCAACAACCTTTTTGCTTCAGGGAATCACAGGCAGCGGTAAAACAGAAGTATATCTTCAAGCAATCGCCCATGCTTTGGCTCAAGGGAAAACAGGAATTCTTCTTGTTCCCGAAATTTCCCTCACACCGCAAACTGTCAGACGTTTCAAAGAACGTTTTGGCGAAGAGGTAGCCGTGCTGCATAGCGGTTTATCAGAAGGTGAGCGTTATGATGAATGGCGGAAGATAGAAAAACAACAGGCTCATGTAGTAGTAGGGGCACGCTCAGCAATTTTTGCCCCTTTAAAAAATATCGGTATTATCGTGATTGACGAGGAACATGAAGGCAGTTATAAGCAAGAGGAAAGTCCGAGATACCATGCCAGAGATATCGCGATTTGGCGGGGAAAGTATCATGGCTGCCCTGTCGTTTTAGGAAGTGCCACGCCCTCTTTGGAATCAAGAGCTCGTGCACAAAAAAAAGTATATCATCATTTGCGATTGACCAAGCGGGCCTCTTCAGAAGCGGAGTTGCCTGATACTACGGTGATTGACATGCGCCGAGTCGTTGCTAAAGGGAAAATGCAGACTTTTTCTCCCCAACTATTAGAACGCATGAAAGAAAAATTATCGCGGGAAGAGCAAATCGTTTTACTGCTGAACCGCAGAGGCTACTCCTCCTTTGTCATGTGCCGGGATTGCGGATATGTCCACACCTGCCCCAACTGTGATATATCATTGACATTGCACATGGACAGCTACGCGATGAAATGTCATTATTGCGGTCATGAAGAAAGGATTCCTAAAATCTGTCCTGAGTGCCGTAGCAATAAAATACGCTATTATGGCACGGGGACACAAAAAGTAGAGGAAGAACTGAAGACGTTATTTCCAGATACGGGCATCATTCGGATGGACGTGGACACTACGAGAAAAAAAGGTGCACATGAACGATTGCTAGATGCTTTTGGGAGAAAAGAAGCCTCAATCTTATTAGGAACCCAGATGATTGCTAAAGGATTGGATTTTCCAGAGGTTACTCTTGTAGGAGTGCTCAATGCTGATACAGCTTTGAATCTGCCGGATTTCCGTTCCAGCGAGAAAACTTTTCAGCTGTTGACGCAAGTCAGCGGTCGTGCCGGTCGGGGAGAAAAACCGGGAGAGGTGTTGATCCAAACATTTAATCCGGAGCATTATGCAATCCAATTAGCCGAGAAACACGATTATGAAACGTTTTATCAAACCGAGATGATGGCAAGACATCAGGGGAATTATCCGCCGTTTTTCTTTACGGTCCAAATCGTCGGCAGCCACGAAGAAGAAGTTGTTGTGGCAAAAAAAATGTATGAGATTGCGGAACAGCTGGTTCAAGCAGTTTCCGACAAGACAATCGTTTTAGGACCGACACCTAAAGCGGTGATGAGGGTAAACAATCGCTATTTTTATCAAATAGTGATCAAATATAAATTTGAATCAGGGTTAATGACCTTTTTGAAAAAAATACTAAATGAAAGTCAACAGGAAATTCAACGAGGCCTGAAGTTAGTAATCGACATGGAGCCGTTGAATTTTATCTAGAGGAGAAAAATGATTTATCCAATAATTTTATATCCTGACAAACTTCTCACATCAGTCGTTGAGGAAGTCACGGAAATCACTGACCAACTGATCGATATGCTGGACAATATGCAGGAGACGATGAGAGCGCATGATGGTGTGGGACTGGCGGCACCGCAAATCGGGAAAAGATTGCAAGTCGCTGTAATCCAACTTGATGAAGAAGAAGTTTTGGAATTGATCAACCCGATTATTACCGAGCAGGAGGGAGAGACAATAGACGTGGAAGCCTGTCTCAGTATCCCAGATTGGTACGGAACAGTTTCCCGTGCCGAAAAAATCGTGCTGCGTTATTTTGACCGGCAAGGATTAGAATATGAGATGGAAGCCGAAGATTATTTGGCGAGGATCATCCAACATGAAGTTGATCATCTCAATGGCAAAGTGTTTATTGACCAGATAATCCGGCGCTTGACACGTGACGAGGCAGAAAAATACATGGAGGAAAAACAAGATGACTAAAATAGTTTTTATGGGGACACCATCTTTTTCAGTCCCTATTTTAGAAGGATTGATTTCTCAAGGGTATGAGATACTGGCAGTAGTGACTCAACCTGACCGTCCTGTAGGCAGAAAAAAAATATTGACTCAGCCGCCAGTCAAGGAAGCCGCATTAAAACACGGCATAGAAGTTTTACAGCCGGAAAAATTATCCGGTTCGGAAGAGATGGACCGGGTTTTGGAGCTGGCCCCTGACTTGATTGTCACCGCCGCTTTTGGGCAATTTTTGCCTGAAAAATTGCTTCATGCACCAACTTTCGGTTCGGTCAATGTCCATGCTTCTCTTTTACCTAAGTATCGCGGAGGTGCACCAGTTCACTACGCCATTATCAATGGAGAAAAGGAAACAGGGGTAACAATCATGCGAATGGTCCGGCAAATGGATGCCGGCGATATTTTGACTCAAAAAGTCGTGCCCATTGAAACGACAGATAATGTAGGGACAATGTTTGATAAGTTGAGTTTAGTGGGGAAAGAACTGCTTTTGGACACGCTGCCGCTGATTTTTGAGCAGAAGATCACGCCGATTCCTCAAGATGAGGCTCAAGCAACCTATGCCCCTAATATTTCCCGGGAAGATGAAAAAATCAACTGGGAAAAGACTGCCCGAGAGGTTGACTGTCAGGTGAGAGGGATGCATCCATGGCCTGTTGCCTACACAACTTATGAGGGTCAACGCTGGAAAATTTTTGCCGGAAGAGCTAGTGATGAACAAACATCTAGTCGTCCCGGTGAAATCATTGCTTTGTCGAAAGACAGCCTTAGTGTGGCAGCGGGGGATAATACCGTCTATGATATTTTAGAGCTGCAGCCGGCAGGCAAAGGTGTGCTTACGGCACAAGAATTTCTGAACGGAGTGGGACGAAAGTTGACGATTGGGGAGAAGTTGGTTTAATGGCTAAAAAGAAAAGAATCGATTCACCTATCAAACATAACCCGCGTTTTGTTGCGATGCAGCTGCTCGTCAAGGTATCAGAAAAACAAGCCTATTCTAATTTACTAATCGATCAGGGGATAAGGGACGGGAAGCTAAGTGCAAAGGATGCCCGGTTGATGACAGAAATCGTGTACGGTACAATCAGCCGCAAATTAACTTTAGAATATTACCTGCAGCCTTTCATCAAGAAAGCCAAAAAAATCGATCCTTGGGTAAAGCAGTTATTGTTGCTCTCCCTTTACCAGCTTTGTTTTTTAGATCGGGTGCCCGAACACGCCATTGTCAATGATGCCGTAGAAATCGGCAAGGCGTACGGCAATCCAGGTATCGGAAAATTTATCAACGGTGTCTTGCGGACGTTTTTAAGAAGTTCGTTGCCGTCAACTGAGAAGATTAAAAATAAAAGTGAACGATTATCCGTTGAACTGAGTTTGCCAGTCTGGCTGGTCGACAAGCTGATAGAGATTTTAGGCGAAGAAGAAACGGTCAAGTTGGGGCAATCTCTGTTCCAGCCCAGCCGGGTCAGCGGCCGTATTAACCAAAAACAGCTGACTCGTCAGGAAGGTTTGGCAATATTGATTCAGGAAGGCTACGATGTTTCAGCCAGCAAACTGTCTCCTTTCGGTGTTGTGGGAAAAAGCGGATTTTTAGCTGGCAGTCAGTTGTTTCAAAAGGGAGCAATGGCGATTCAAGATGAAAGCTCGATGCTTGTGGCCCCTGGCTTGGACATCCAGCAAAATCATTTAGTGCTGGATGCTTGTGCAGCGCCAGGCGGCAAGACGACTCATATCGCTCAATATCTTGGTGCAGAAAAAGGCGGAAAAGTTATTGCCTTGGACATTCATTCCCACAAAACAAAACTGATCCGGGAAAACAGCCAGCGGCAGAAGGTTGCTGATGTGGTGGAAGTAAGGGAACTCGATGCCAGAAAAGCAGGAGAAACTTTTCCTGATGAGAGTTTTGACAGAATTTTAGTAGATGCTCCTTGTTCCGGACTGGGACTCTTGAGGCGGAAACCTGATATCAAATATAGTAAAACTCCGGCTGATTTTGAAAAATTGCCTCAAATTCAGCTTGAAATTTTAGAAAGTGTTGCCAAAAAGGTAAAACAATGGGGTATAATATCATATAGTACTTGTACAATCTTACCGGAAGAAAATGAAAAAGTAATCCAAGCCTTTCTTGCAAACCATCCGGAATTTGAAATGGTCGCAGTGAAAGGTGCAAAACAATTTGCAAAGGGAGACAATCTCTATGTAACTTTGTATCCCCATGAGTACGGTACGGATGGCTTTTTTATCTGTAATATTCAACGTCGCAGGTAGGCAACTGTAAAGTAAGAGGTGTAAAATGAAAATCGAGTTTCAAACAGATGTAGGAAAAAGAAGAACGACCAATCAAGATTCAGTCGGTATTTTTTTCAACCGAGAACAGGTTCGTCTAGCAATTGTTGCTGACGGAATGGGAGGTCATCAGGCAGGAGATATTGCCAGTCAGCTGACTGTGTCAGATTTGGGAAATATTTGGCGGGAAACAAATTTGACTGATCAAGAAGATGTCGTTAAGTGGCTGTTGGAAAATATCCAGCGCCTGAATGAAAAAATCTTCGAAGAGGGTCAAGACAACCCCGGACAGACAGGGATGGGGACAACGATTGTTGCGGCCGTTCTGTTAGGAGCTACCGTTGTGTTGGCCAATGTGGGAGACAGCCGTTCCTATTTGATCCGCGAAGACACCATCAAGCAAGTAACAGAGGACCACTCTTTAGTGAATGAACTGGTCAAAACTGGAGAAATCACGGAAGAAATGGCGATGACCCATCCAAGAAAAAATGTCCTGGTGCGTTCTTTGGGAATTCCGGGCACTGTTGAAATTGATGTCACTAGTTTTGAACTATTGGAAGGAGACAGATTATTACTTTGTTCCGACGGATTGAGTAATATGGTCCCCGATGATATGATGCTGACGATTATTTCGCAAACTGATGAATTAAAACAGGCAGTTGAGACTTTGATAAAGCAGGCAAATGAAGCTGGAGGCAGAGATAATATCACTGTTTTGCTGGTAGATTACGAAAGAAAAGCAGGTGAACAGTCCCATGGTTGAAATAGGTGATATGATAAATGGCCGTTATAAGGTCATCGGAAATGTCGGGAGCGGCGGAATGGCCAATGTTTTTCTGGCTCATGACCTGATTTTGGACCGTGATGTGGCCGTCAAAGTATTACGCTTTGACTTTTTAGATGACAAAGCAGCTATCCGTCGCTTTCAGCGTGAAGCTTTAGCATCTTCAGAATTAGTCCATCCTAATATCGTCGGCGTCTATGATGTAGGCGAAGAAGACGGCAGACAATATTTGGTGATGGAGTATGTCAAAGGAACAGATTTAAAAAAATATATTCAGCATAATTATCCGATTCCCTTGGAGAATGTGGTTATCATCATGCGCCAAATTCTTGCGGCCATCTCATTGGCCCATGAACACCGGATCATCCACCGGGATTTAAAACCGCAAAATATTTTGATGGATGAAGACGGCAATGTGAAAATCGCTGACTTTGGGATCGCTATTGCCTTATCAGAAACATCCCTGACCCAGACGAACACACTGCTGGGCTCAGTTCACTATTTATCTCCCGAACAAGCAAGGGGCAGCATGGCTACCCGTCAATCGGATATCTATGCTTTGGGAATCATTTTGTATGAACTTTTATCTGGCTCGGTGCCATTTGAAGGCGAATCAGCCGTGTCGATTGCATTGAAACACTTTCAATCAGAAATTCCTTCGGTCAGGGAAATCAACCCGGCAATTCCACAGGCTTTGGAAAATGTCATCTTAAAGGCAACGACAAAAGAAGCTGCTGACCGCTATGTTTCCGCTGATGAGATGGCGAATGATATCGCAACGAGCCTTTCGGCAGACAGAGCGAACGAAGCGAGATTTGAACCTCAATCTATGATTGAAGAAACTAAGGTACTGACACCAATCACTGCGGGGGATATGCCTGAAGCGTTTCACGCGATGGAACAGCCACCTGCTCCTGCAGAGCATTCTTTGGAGAAGCAGGAAGATCAGGAAGACGGCAAAAAAATTAAAAAGAAAAAGAATCGTGCCAAATTTTGGGTGCTGGGTATCGGAGTCGTTATCTTGGCAGTCGTTGGTTTCCTTATATTTGCCCCCCGGTCAGAAGCTGTGCCGGACGTATCAGGAAAATCTGTGGAAGATGCGCGGCAAATATTAGAGAATAAAGGGTTTAAAGTAGCCGATGAAATCGAGGAGGAGCCTAGCGATACTGTAGATGAAGGCTATGTCATCAAGACCAATCCGGTGGCTGACAGCAAAGTAGCAAAAGGCAAAGAAATCACATTGATCGTTAGTACAGGACCAGACTTGGCAGTGGTCGGCGATTATTTTAATATGACGTTTGAAGAAGCTAGACGTGACTTGATAGAATTAGGATTCAAGCGGGAAAATATCGAAAAAATCGAAGAGGAAAATGGGGATGTAGACGCCGGCAGGGTATTTTCTCAAGAGCCTGGTGCCGGTTCTAAAATTCCTAAAGATCGGGAAATTACTTTGAAAGTCAGCAAAGGACAAACAAAGGTGACTCTCAAAGATTTGACGGGCTGGTCTCAAGGGGATGCTATTGACTACATAAATGACAATGGATTAACTTATTCTATTCAGGAAGTACACTCAGACACCGTTCCTGTCGGCAGAGTTGTTAGAACTTCTCCGAGTTCAGGTGTAGTACTTGTGAAAGGCAACATGGTGGCCCTGATCATTTCTTCAGGCCCAGAGCCAGTACCTGATCCTCCAGAAACTAAGGAACCTGAACCAAAACCCGATCCAGAACCTGAGCCGGAACCTGCAGATAACGGAGCCGATGACTCTGATAATAAAACTGGGGATAATGAAGGCGGGAATTAAAGGAAAGAAACTGTTGGTTTTCAGCTGACAGTTTCTTTTTCTTTGTAAAAAAGAGTATGTTATACTGGAACTGTTAGTGAAAACTCTGGCCAACATAAAGGAGGGATTGGCTTGTCAAGAGGGCAGATTAGAAAAGCTTTAAGCGGGTTTTATTATGTTTATTCCGAAGGGGAAACCTATCAGACACGTGCGAGGGGGAACTTTAGGAATAAAAATATCACTCCTCTGGTAGGGGATGAAGTGATTTTTAAAAGCGACTCGACAACAGACGGCTATTTACTTGAAATTTTACCGAGGAAAAATGAGTTGATTCGTCCGCCGGTTGCTAATATCGATCAGGCGGTAATCATTGTCAGTTGTGTGGAACCCGATTTTTCTGCCAATCTTTTAGATCGTTTTTTAGTCTATCTGGAATATCATCAAATCATTCCCATCGTCTATATGACCAAAACGGATTTATTAGACGAAGATTCTTATAGAGAAATAGAAATGGCCTGCCGGTATTATCAGAAAATCGGCTATGATGTTTTGCTTCCCAAGTTTCAAGACCCCGACTCGCTTTTAGCGGAGCTTGAAAGATATTTCCCCGAAAACATCACTGTTTTTATGGGCCAAACCGGAGCGGGAAAATCTACCTTGATTAATAAAATCTCTCCTGAGCTGGCTTTGGAGACAGGAGAAATTTCTAAGTCTCTGGGAAGAGGAAAGCATACCACAAGGCATGTTGAATTTATCCCGTTACTGGACGGCTTAGTGGGAGACACTCCCGGATTCAGCGCTATTGATTTGCCTGATATGGCTTTAAGCGAGCTGTCCAAACAGTTCATAGAAATGAGGCGGGCCAGTGAATTTTGTAAATTCCGCGAGTGCCGTCATGTCCATGAGCCGGCTTGTGAAGTTAAAAAACAAGTGGAACAGGGCGAAATTTCTGAGCAGCGTTATAAAAATTATTTACAAATGCTGGATGAGTTGGAAAACAGAAAACCTTTATACGGTCGCAGCAAAAATTAAATTAGGAGGATGAGTAAGATGAAAATTGCACCGTCGATTTTAAGTGCGGATTTTGCAAATTTAGAAAGAGATGTAGTGATGGTGGAGGAGGCAGGTGCAGATTACATCCACATCGATGTGATGGATGGGCAGTTTGTTCCTAATATCACCTTAGGCCCGAACATTGTGGCTGCTTTGAGACCAGTGACAAAATTGCCGCTAGATGTTCATCTGATGATTGTCGAACCGGAAAAATATATAGACGATTTCGCCAAGGCGGGAGCAGATTTTATTGTGATTCATGCTGAAAGTACCCATCATCTGCATCGGGGCATCCAGCAAATCAAGTCTCTTGGAGTAAAAGCAGGAGTCGTCATCAATCCCGGCACACCGGTCTGTGCAATCGACCCTGTGTTATCGATGGTTGATATGGTATTGATCATGACTGTAAACCCCGGCTTCGGCGGTCAATCATTTATTCCTGAAACTTTAGAAAAAGTCAAAGCGGTTGCTGATTTGAAAAAATCTAAAAACTATACTTATGAAATAGAAGTAGACGGCGGAGTGACAGACGAAACAATCAAGCAATGTGCGGAAGCAGGAGCAGATGTTTTTGTGGCAGGTTCCTATATTTATGCAAGTGATGACCCAGCTAGACAGATTCAAAAATTAAAGGATGCGCTTAAATAAATGACTTCAGTAATCCTAGCAGCAGGAGGGCCTACTGAACTTTGGCCCGATATTAAAAATGATTTTTTTTCTTCTTCCATTTGGGTAGGAGTAGACCGGGGCACGTGGCATTTGCTGGAAAAAGGAATCATCCCCCACATGGCGGTGGGAGATTTCGATTCATTGACAAAAGATGAATTGGCACTGGTGGAGAAAAATGTTGCTGCAATCCACTATGCTCAACCGGAAAAAGATTTTACAGATACGGAGCTGGCTGTCCAAAAAGTTTTTGACACCTACCCGGAAGCGTCGCTGAGCATAATTGGCGCTACCGGCGGACGTTTGGATCACCTACTGTCGAATTTGTGGCTGCCCTTTAATCCGGTACTGGCTCCTTATACTTCCCAAATATCTATTGTGGACAGGCAAAACAGTCTTACTTACTATTTGCCGGGGGAGTATATCGTTGAAAAGGAGGCGGACAAAAATTATTTGGCGTTTGTCTGCTTGACGGAAGCGAAAGACTTGACTCTTTACGATACTAAATATCTTCTGACTGACCAATATGTTCCTCGCCCGATTAGCTATGCCAGTAATGAGTTTACTGGAAAATCAGCTAGATTTTCCTTCAGCGAGGGAATCATTGCAGTGATTCAGAGCAAAGACGATAAAAAAAACTGTTAGCAAATTTGCTAACAGTTTTTTACTGTATTAAAATTAAACACGCTCAACTTTACCTGATTTCAAAGCACGAGTTGAAACCCAAACTTTCTTAGGCTTACCATCCACTAAAATACGAACTTTCTGCAGATTAGGTTTCCAAGTACGTCTAGATGCATTCAGTGCGTGAGAACGGGAGTTGCCAGTTCTAGTTTTGCGTCCAGTAATATAACATTCTTTTGCCATGTTCCTTCCTCCTTTGCTTTGATCTCGGAGCGTTTATCGACTAGCTCATACTAGAATAATTTATCATAAACCTTGAATGAATGCAAGGGGAAAAGATGGATACTAAATGAAACTTTCAAGTAAATTTTTCAAAAATTAAGCGAATTTTTTAAATAGTTTCACTCTGACAAGTGAGTTAACCTTTTAAATTAACAAGTACTATGATAAAATAATGTAAGAAAATGGCCTTTTGTGCCCTAAGGAGGATTAGTTTTATGGCTGTAAAAATTAATACACAAGCAGGAACCATTGAAATTAGCAATGATGTGATTGCCACTGTTGTAGGAGGCGCAGCAACAGATATCTATGGTATCGTCGGTATGGCTAGTAAACATCAGATTAAAGATAATTTAAGTGATATCCTTCGCAAAGAGAACTATTCCCGTGGAGTAGTCGTGCGCCAAGAAGAAAACGGTGTAGCGGTAGATGTATATACGATTATTAGTTATGGGACAAAAATTTCTGAAGTTTGCCGAAATGTCCAAGAAAAAGTAAAATACAATTTGGAAACGATGTTGGGAATCACTGCAAATTCAGTGAACGTTTTTGTTCAGGATGTACGTGTACTGCCAGACTAGTTGTCGGATCAATGGAATCTCAAGGAGGATTATTCAAGTGGAAATCAAACAAATCAACAGTGGGCAGTTTCAAGCGATGGTTAGAGCGGGTTCTGTTCGGTTGGAACAAAATGCGGAATATGTCAATTCGTTGAATGTCTTCCCTGTACCTGACGGGGATACAGGGACTAATATGAATTTATCAATGACCAGCGGAGCAAAGGCAGTGACGAACTCAGTGTCTGAGCACGTAGGAGAGCTGACTCAGTTGTTGTCAAAAGGACTTTTGATGGGTGCCAGAGGAAACTCGGGCGTCATTTTATCTCAGCTGTTCAGAGGATTTTCAAAAGCAGTCAAAGAAGAAAAGACTTTAAACAGCCAGCAATTTGCAGCTGCTTTTGCCAATGGAGTGGAAACAGCCTATAAAGCGGTCATGAAGCCGGTGGAAGGGACAATCTTGACGGTTGCCCGTGAAAGTGCCCGCGCAGGGATTAAAAAAGCTCAGAAAACAGATGATTGTGTGGCAGTGATGGAAGAAGTTGTCAGAGCTGCAAAAAAATCATTGGAGAAAACACCAGATTTGCTGCCGGTGTTAAAAGAAGTTGGGGTAGTGGACAGCGGGGGACAAGGACTGGTTTTCATTTATGAAGGCTTTTTAGAAGTGCTTTCCGGAAAAGTTGCTGAACTGCCAATCTACCAGCCAAGTCCGGCAGAAATGACAGAGATGGTCAATGCCGAACACCACCGGAGTGTGGCAGGCCATGTTTCAACTGATGAGATAAAGTACGGCTACTGTACGGAAATCATGGTAAAAATCGGCGAGGGAGAGACTGTTGACAGTAAATTTGATTACGATACTTTTCGCAATTATTTAAGCGGTCTGGGAGATTCTTTATTAGTAGTTGCTGATGATGAAGTGATAAAAGTCCATGTGCATACAGAATATCCGGGAGAAGTAATGAACTATGGTCAAAAATTCGGTTCATTGATGAAAATCAAGGTAGACAATATGCGTCTGCAACATGAAACGATTTTAGAAGCAGATCAAGAAAATGCGCAACAAAAACCGGAAACCCGCAAGCCTTACGGTGTGATTGCAGTGGCAGCAGGTAAAGGCGTTCAAGAGCTGTTCAAAAGTTTAGGAGCTCACTATGTTATCAGCGGCGGACAAACTATGAATCCAAGTACAGAGGATATCGTGAAAGCAATCGAAGAAGTCCATGCTGAGAAAGTGATCATCCTGCCTAATAATAAAAATATATTTATGGCTGCAGATCAGGCGGCAGAAGTGAGTGATGTGCCTGCCATCGTGATTCCTGCGAAAACAATTTCCCAAGGAATGACAGCCATGCTGGGATTCAATGACCAACTGTCTCTTGAAGAAAATCAGGAAGCAATGACTGAAATGCTGGATGAGGTTATCAGCGGACAGTTGACGACAGCAATCAGAGACACCACAATCAATGGTTTGGAAATCCGTAAAGATGAATTTATCGGAATGGTGGACGGAGATATTGTCGTTTCAACACCGGATCGTCTTGAAGCAGCAGTAGAAACAATCAAACGTATGCTGACAGAGGACAGTGAGATCGTCACCATTATCTTTGGAGAAGAGGCAGCTGCTGTGGAAGCCAATCAAATCAAAGAGCAGATCGAGTCTCTTGATGAAGAGCTTGAAGTTGAAATTCATCAAGGAGACCAGCCGGTGTATCCATACTTATTCTCAGTAGAATAGGTGTTGTCATAAAAGCCGAAGCCAAACATTTTGTTTGGCTTTTTTTAAATCAATGAGGTGAGCCAGAGTGAAGAGTTTGCAGGACAGTGTGGCCGTACTCTCGGGAGTGGGGCCGAAAAGACTGGAACATTTGAATAATTTAGGAATTAATACCATTGAAGACTTGCTGACATATTTTCCTTTTCGCTACAATGATTTTCAGGTACGCTCCATTGAAAACATCGCCGATCGGGAGAAGGTAGTGCTGAAAGGTCAAGCAATCACAGAGGCAGTCGTTTCCCATTACGGTTACCGGAAAAACCGCTTGAATTTTAAAATGCTGCAAGACCATGCCGTAGTCAACGTGACTTTTTTTAATCAGCATTATCTGCAAAATCAGGTCGTTCAGGGAGAAGACATTGCAGTTTTCGGGAAGTGGGACGACAAAAGGAAATCTCTAATGGGCATAAAAATTTTAGGCTCAGGAAATCCGGAAGATGAATTTTCCCCTATCTATCATGTGAATAAACATATCCGCCAGCGGACACTGGTGGATTTGATCGGAAAAGCATTGGGAGAATACCAAGAGCTGATTGAAGAATGGCTGCCCGAAAAGCTTATCAAAAAATATCATTTTTTAGACAGAAAAGAAGCCGTAAAACAAATGCATTTCCCGCAGGACATGGGGATGAATGAAGAAGCTAGAAGGCGGATTATCTTTGAGGAATTTTTTGAATTTCAGATGCGGATGCAGGAATTGCGTTATCAGGAAAAGGTTTTGGCCCAAGGCTTAGAAATTTTATATGATGTGGCACAACTCAAAGCGTTTATCGCAGACTTGCCCTTTGAATTGACAGATGCACAGAAACGGGTGACCAATGATATTTGCCGGGATTTGAGAAGCCCCCTCCACATGCACCGTTTGCTGCAGGGAGATGTGGGGAGCGGTAAAACGGTCGTAGCGGCAATCGTACTATATGCGGCAGTTACTGCCGGTTATCAGGGTGCTTTGATGGTACCGACAGAAATTTTAGCAGAGCAGCATTTCCTCAGTCTGATAAAATTATTTGAACATTTCGATGTTAGCATCGCTTTGTTGACAGGTTCCACCAAAGCGAAAGAACGCCGGGAGATTTTATCCCATCTGGCTAATCATCAGCTGGATATCGTTATCGGTACCCATGCGCTGATTCAAGAAAGTGTGAATTTTCATAAACTTGGTTTGGTGATTACAGATGAACAGCATCGTTTTGGTGTCAATCAAAGAAAATTGCTGCGGGAAAAAGGAGACAACCCTGACGTTTTGTTTATGACGGCAACACCCATTCCCCGGACACTGGCGATTACTGCTTACGGGGAAATGGATGTTTCCATCATTGACGAACTGCCTGCAGGGAGAATCCCGATTGTGACCAGATGGGTCAGACCTAAACAGTTGGAAACTGTGCTGGAATGGTCGAAAAAAGAGCTTCAAAAGGGTCATCAAATTTATGTCATCTGTCCTTTGATTGAAGAGTCGGAAGCTTTGGATTTGAAAAATGCTGAGGAAACGTATGAAATGCTTCATCATTTTTTTGCTCCCGAGTATCAGGTAGGTTTGCTTCACGGACGGATGAAAGCCGATGAAAAAGAAACCATCATGGAAAATTTTAAAAATAAGTCTTTAGATATACTGGTTTCAACGACGGTCATCGAGGTAGGCGTGGACGTTCCCAATGCGACGATTATGTTGATTATGGATGCAGATCGTTTCGGTCTGGCACAGCTGCACCAGCTGCGGGGCCGCGTCGGCAGAGGAAGCAAGGCTTCCTATTGTGTGCTGGTTGCCGACCCTAAAAATGACACTGGCGTTGAACGGATGAAAATCATGACAGAAACCAATGACGGCTTTGTTTTAAGCCAAAAAGATTTGGAGATGCGCGGACCCGGAGAGTTTTTTGGTGTCAGACAATCTGGCATTCCCCAATTTTTAGTGGGTGATATTGTGGCTGATTTTGACATGCTGGAACGTGCCCGTCAGGAAGCAGCAGCAATCTGGCAGGAAGACCAATGGTGGCAGCAAACTGAAAATCAAGCTCTCTCAGAATATTTGAAAAAACATCAGGGACGATCAGAGTTTGATTGATAAGCAGGAAATAAAAATTATGCTATAATATTAAAGATTGAACGTAAAGAAGTCCTTAAAAATTAAATCAATGCTGAATTTTTTGAGCTGTTTAAGGAACAACGAACCGTTATGAAAAGGAGTGACACTATGAGAATAGCAGTTGATGCCATGGGAGGAGATTATGCACCCAAGGCAATCGTAGAAGGCGTGATGCTGGCGAAGAAAGATTTCCCTGGCATTGAATTTCAATTGTACGGGAATGAAGCAGAAATAAAAAAATATGTGACTGACGAAAAAAACATCAAAATCATCCATACGGAGGAAAAAATCGAAAGTGATGATGAACCGGTCAGAGCAATTAGAAGGAAAAAGGAAGCCTCCATGGTTTTGGCAGCCAAGGCAGTCAAAGACGGGGAAGCTGATGCTGTTTTTTCTGCCGGAAATACGGGAGCATTGCTTGCCGCAGGATTATTCATTGTGGGACGTATTCCGAATGTGGAGCGTCCGGGACTGATGTCTACATTACCCACCTTTGATGAGAAAAAACAGGGATTCGATTTTATTGACATGGGAGCCAACGCAGATAATAAACCTGAACATATCTTACAGTTTGCCATCATGGCCTCCCATTACGCAGAAAATGTCAGAAAAATCACCGCTCCTCGAGTGGGTCTGTTGAACAACGGCAGTGAGGAATCAAAGGGCAGCGAGTTGACCAAGTCTGCTTATGAACTTTTAGCAAGTGAAGAAAGTATTCATTTTATCGGCAATGTGGAAGCCCGGGATATTTTAGGCGGTGTGGCTGATGTTGTCGTCACAGATGGTTTTACCGGCAATGCGGTTCTAAAGTCTATTGAAGGTACGGCACTGAATATCATGTCTGTATTGAAAGCTTCTATTTTAGATTCCGGTGTCAAGGGCAAGTTAGGCGCAGTTTTATTAAAAGACGCTTTAAAAAATGTGAAGAACGGTTTGGATTATTCCAGCTACGGAGGGGCAGTTTTATTTGGACTAAAAGCACCAGTGGTGAAGACTCACGGTAGTACAGGTCCCGAAGCTGTAGCGTACACAATCCGCCAAATTTCCGTGATGCTTGAGACAAAAATCACAGATGACTTGGTTGCTTTTTATGCTGAAAGAAAAAAATCTGAAAGTAAGGATTCTCTGTAGACCGCTATAGACAAATTGATAAAAAGTAAGTACAATAAGTCTAGAAATAACATACCACTACAGATAATTTGGAGGTGACAGGATTTGACACGTGAAGAAGTATTTGAAAAGGTACAAGGGATTATCTTGCAACATTTTGATATTGAAAAAGATAAAATCGTAGAAAGTTTAAGCATCAAGGACGATTTGGAAGCCGACTCGATAAAAATCATGGAGTTCGTTTTAGAATTGGAAGATGAATTTGGGACAGAAATATCCGACGAAGACGCTGAAAAAATTGAAACAGTCGGAGCAGCTGTTGACTATATAGCAACTCACTTATAATAAGATAGAACAGATGATTATTGTTGCCAAGCAAAATAATTGTCTGTTTTTCTTAAATGAGAAATCAATGAAATCTTCATGTGTAATCATGTTTAGTTGATTGAAAATAGACTAACATTTCAGTATAATCAGAGAATACTGGGGGATTTTATAGAAAAAAAGACAGTTTTTTAAAAAATGAAACTAGTGATTGCATCTCCTTAATGCAATTAAGAAACATTGAAAGAGGGGTATTATATGAGTAAAGAGGAGCAGCTGCTCGAAGTCCGAAATTTACATACTGGATTTCGAATCAAAGATACTTTTTACGACGCCGTGGACGATGTTTCTCTAACATTGGACAAAAATGAAATTTTAGCTATCGTTGGAGAATCAGGGTGTGGGAAAAGTACGCTAGCAACCACTATTATGGGGTTGCATAATCCTTTAAATACCAAATCGACAGGACAAGTAATTTACAAAGATTTGAATTTGCTGGAATTCAATGAAACACTGTATAACAAAATACGGGGAAATGACATTGGGATGATCTTTCAAGATCCTTTGTCAGCGTTGAATCCTTTGATGAGAGTCGGTGAGCAAATTGCCGAGTCGCTAAACTATCATACAAACTTTGATAAAAAACAGAGAGAAGCTCGAGTGATCGAACTGCTTGACCAAGTGGGCATCCCAAATGCCCAAAGAGTAGCAAAACAATATCCTCACGAACTATCCGGCGGTATGCGTCAGCGCGTCATTATCGCCATCGCCATCTCTTGCAAGCCTCCGATTATTATTGCCGACGAACCGACAACAGCACTGGACGTGACCATTCAAGCTCAAATTTTGGATTTATTGAAAGATCTGCAGAGGGAAACCGGTTCGGGTATTATTTTAATTACTCATGACTTGGCAGTTGTTGCGGAAATGGCAGACCGGGTTGCGGTGATGTATGCAGGACAAATTGTTGAGACGGCGCCTGTGGCTGAACTCTTTGGAAATCCCAAACACCCATACACTCGCTCACTGCTGAATTCCATTCCTCAAGAAGATTCGCCAGATGAAGACTTGCATGTTATTGAAGGTGTTGTTCCGTCTTTGACACAGATGCCAAGAACAGGTTGCCGCTTTGCTGCACGCATTCCTTGGATTCCGGCTGAAGCTCACGAAGAAGATCCGGGACTTCACGAGGTAGCACCGGGACATCATGTTCGCTGTACCTGCTACAAACAGTTTCATTTCAGGGATGAAGAAGGAGAAGTGCTATGAGTGAATTGCTGAAACTAAATGATTTAAAAGTACATTATCCTATCAGAAGCGGATTCTTCAACCGAATTACTGACTATGTCTATGCGGTAGACGGTGTGACATTGACCCTCGAACGGGGGAAAACTTACGGACTGATTGGAGAATCCGGTTCAGGGAAATCAACAATCGGCAAGTCAGTGGTCGGGTTAGAGAAAGTTACCAGCGGAGAAGTTGTCTATGAGGGTAACGATGTGACCAAGCGTTCGGTGAGAAAAGCTACCAAATATAATCAAGACGTTCAAATGATTTTTCAGGACTCAATGTCAAGTTTGAATCCGAAAAAACGAGTCATTGACATTATTGCAGAACCCATCAGAAACTTTGAAAATCTGACAGACTTGGAAGAAAAAAAACGTGTGCGCGAGATGCTCGACATCGTCGGAATGCCCACAGATTCGCTATATAAATATCCCCACGAGTTTTCCGGGGGACAACGTCAGCGTCTGGGTGTGGCACGGGCAGTGGCGACCAGTCCGAAACTGATTGTCGCTGATGAACCTGTATCAGCCCTAGATTTATCTGTGCAAGCACAAGTGCTGAATTTTATGAAACATATCCAGCAGCAGTATGATTTGAGTTATTTATTTATTTCCCATGACTTAGGGGTCGTCAAGTACATGTGCGACAATTTGGCAATCATGCATAAAGGACGGTTTGTTGAAGTCGGGACACGTGAAGACATTTATACAAATCCTCAACATATCTACACCAAGCGCCTGCTTTCGGCAATTCCGAAAATAGACGTGGAAAATCGTGAACAGCATAAAGCTCAGCGGCGTGGTGTTGAACAGGAATATCAGGAATTGATCAGCGACTATTATGATGAGAACGGTCGGGTCTATGACTTGCAAGATATTTCTTCCACCCATAAAGCGGCTGTGATTCATCATGAAAGTGAGGGAATGTAATCATGTGGAAAACGATTTTACGAAGAATTATTTTGATGATTCCTCAAGTCATTATTTTAAGTATGTTCATTTTTGCTTTGGCTAAGGCAATGCCCGGAGACCCTTTTACGGGACTGATTACGCCAAACACTGACCCTAACCGAATCGAGGAGCTGCGTGAAGAAGCAGGATTGAATGATCCATGGCCTACCCAGTATGTCAACTGGGTGAAAAATGCTGCCAAAGGAGATTTTGGTATCAGCTATGTCAAAAAAATGCCGGTTTCCCGTGTTATTGCTGACAAGGCAGTCAACACGATTTGGCTTTCGACCTTGGCTTTGATATTGACTTATGCGATTGCGTTACCTTTCGGGATGTTTGCGGGGAGGTATCAGAATTCGGTATTTGACCGGTTTGTCGTCGCCTACAACTATATCAGTTTTGCTGTGCCGCCTTTTGTTTTATCTTTGCTGATGATGTATGCATTCGGCTACAAGCTTGCCTGGTTCCCGACAAACGGCTCAGGAACAGTGGGTATACCTCATGGCACACTGGAGTTTTATGTGGATAAATTCAGACATATTATTTTGCCTGCCATCACACAAGCTTTGTTGGCAACTGCAGTCACGATTCAGTATTTGAGAACAGAAGTCATCGATTCAAAAGGCTTGGATTATGTTAAAACGGCACGTTCAAAAGGTGTGCCGGAAGGCAAAGTCTATACTCGGCATATTTTTAGAAATGCTTCATTGCCGGTGGCTTCCACCTTTGGTTATGAAATCACTGGTTTAATCGGCGGTTCGATTTTTATTGAAACAATCTTTGGTTATCCCGGCATCGGGAAGCTATTTATCGACTCTTTAAACGGACGGGATTATAGTGTAATCACAGCCCTTGTTTTGATTCTTGGTATTGCTACGTTAGTCGGTACGTTGTTGTCCGATATTATTTTAAGTATCGTTGATCCGCGAATCAGGATACAATAAACCAGTTGAGATGAGGAAGGGTGAAAAAAATGGCGGAAGTGACTCCCAGTGAAAGTCAACAAATAAGTGAAAGTACGGTCCCCATGGGATTTAACGTGATTGTCAGAGAGTTCAAGAAGGACAAAGTAGCGATTGCTTCGTTAGTGATTGTTGCCGTGCTTCTTTCGATTGCTTTCATAGGCTCGGCAATCATTGATACGAAAGAGCTGATGAAGGTCGATATTTTGAACCAGTATGCCAATCCTAGCAGCCAGCATTGGTTGGGAACGGATATTTCAGGTCGGGATGTTTTTGGAGAATTGATTGTTGGAGCAAAAAATTCGATTTTAATAGGTTTCAGTATTACAATCATAACATCTATCGTTGGTGTCTCCATTGGAATTATCTCAGGCTATTATGGCGGAATCGTGGATAATATTTTGATGAGAATCGTCGACTTTGTAATGATTTTGCCGATGCAAATGCTAATCATTGTGTTTGTTACAATCGTGCCGAAGTATAATATATTTTCTTTTGTGACGATTATGAGTGCCTTTTATTGGGTGGGAAAAGCCCGGTTATTTAGGAGCAAGACATTGTCAGAAGCTCGAAAAGATTACGTCAGTGCTTCAAAGACATTAGGCACTGGTGATTTTAAAATCATGTTCAGAGAAGTCATGCCTAATTTAAGTTCGCTAATCATTACCAATTTAACCATAAATTTTGCGGCGAATATCGGTATCGAAACAGGACTTAGCTTTTTAGGTTTTGGTTTCCCGTCAGACGTTCCCAGTCTAGGGACTCTGATTGGATTTGCCAAAGATTCTGATGTTTTAGTGAACAAAACATGGGTCTGGTTACCTGCATCATTATTTGTATTGATAATGATGTTGAGTATAAATTATATTGGTCAGGCGTTAGGGCGCTCGGCTGATGCAAAACAAAGATTGGGGTAAGAAAGGGGAAATAATGATGAAGAAAAAAGCACTAGGATTTATTGCACTTGCTGCTCTCCTGTCATTAGGTTTTACTGCTTGCGGCAGTAAAGACGGAGCAGACAAGTCGACAGACGGCGGAGAAAAAACGGAGGAAGCAGCGAAATTTCCATCAATGATCGAAAACGATGCAGAGTCTCTTGAGGGAGGAACTTTAAAGGTTGCAATGCCTTATGATACTCAGTTCCAAGGGGTGTTTTCATATGCTTTGTATGAAGATGCTTACGATGGGATGTTGTTAGAGCCTGCTGAACAATTTTTATTCAATACTGGCGAAGATTTCCGCTATGATGATACTGGTCTGGCGACTCCTGAACTTGATACTGAAAATAACAAAGTCACTATCACTTTGAAGGATGATTTGAAATGGTCCGACGGAGAGCCTTTAACGACTGATGATGTTATTTTCGCTTATGAAGTGGTGGCCCATAAAGACTATACCGGCGTTCGTTACGATGACCGTTTAGGAAATATCGTGGGTATGGCTGAGTATCATGCGGGAGAAGCTGACACAATTTCCGGAATCAAAAAAGTCGATGATAAAGTGGTGGAAATCACTTACAATGAAATAAATCCAAGTGTGGAATACGGCAGTGGTTTGCTTCAATACGCCATGCCAAAACATTATTTAAAAGATATCCCGGTCGCTAAATTAGTAGAGTCAGATGAAATCCGTAAAAATCCTGTAACGACAGGACCATACACGATTGCTAATGTTAAAACAGGTGAAAGTGTGGAATATGTTGCCAATGAACATTACTTCAAAGGCAGACCTAAGTTGGATAAGATGGTCATCACAGTGGTACCTAACTCAACGATTGTAGACGAACTAAAAGCAAAACGCTTTGACGTTGCTTTAGATATGCCATCAGACAGTTTTGAGAGCTACAAAGAAATTGAAGGATATCAAAACGTCGGCCGTGAAGAGTTGTATTATTCATACCTTGGTTTCAAATTTGGTAAATTTGATAAGGAAAAAGGAGAAGCTGTTTCCGATTCTAAAGCTAAAATGGCTGACAAGGCTTTGCGTGAAGCTATTGCTTACTCTATAGATACTGAACAGCTAGGTGAAAAAATCTATGACGGATTACGTGTACCTGCCAACTCAGTTATCGTACCTGCCTTTACAGACCTTCATGATTCAGAATTGGAAGCATTTAAGGCTGATCCAGAGAAGTCTAAAAAGATCTTGGAAAAAGCAGGTTATAAAGATACAAATGACGACGGTTTTGTGGAAGACAAAGAAGGTAAGGAACTGGTTATCAATCTGGCAGCAATGTCAGGCAGTGGCAGCTCAGAAACAGTGGCAGATTACTTCAAGCAAAGTATGGAAAATATCGGTCTGAAAGTGGAGTACACTACTGGACGTCTGATTGAATTAAACTCATTTTATGATAAAGTTTTAGGGGACAGTGACGATGTAGACGTGTACGCTGCTGCGTGGGGGGTAGGAACTGACCCTAACCCTGCCGAGTCATTTGGACGGACAGCACAGTTCAACATGATGAGATATACTTCCGAGGAAATGGATAAAGCACTGAAAGATATTGCTTCACAAAAAGCATTTGATGAAGACTTCAGTAAGAAAGCTTATAAAGATTTCCAAGCATTAGTTAAAAAGGATATCCCTGTGATTCCAATCAACTACAACTACCGTATTTCTGTTGTCAATGACCGGGTGAAAGGTTATAACTATAGTTACTATACGTCAGAAGAAATTCCAAATAACTGGTTTGGTGTTTCTGTGACAGAAGAAAAAACAAAATAATTTTTAAAAGTTTCTTGAGAGACTGACTGGAACGTCGGTCTCTTTCTTTTGGTTGTTCGTCAAATGGTGTTGATGATATTAAAACTGAATAGAGTTCATCCATCCGGTAGGGAATTTTTCTCTACCGGTTTTGTTATATTTGTTTAAAAATAAGTTCCTGTATGAGGTAGAGACTCTATTTAAATCAATTCTTTTGATTGTGGCAAAGAATTTTCTAATTGGAAAACCATCAGTAACATCAATGATATTGACATCTACTTTACCGATCCTGTCACACCTTCACAGCGTGGTCTCAATGAAAACTCTAATGGACTGTTACGTAGAGATGGCTTATTTAAGACCATGGATTTGAATGATATCACAAAACTCTCTATTCAATCTGTTACTTCAAAAAGAAATCATATCCCAAAGAAATTATTAAATTATCAAACACTGTTGAAAGTATTTATGATCAACGTAAATAAAGATGATTTGTCTAGTTTAATTTGGCAAATGTAACAATGAAAAAAGGCAGACAAATCAGTTTTTGATTCATCAGTTCAATAAATTATAGAGCCTAAAAAAACTAGTAGATAATTTCTACTTGACATTCGGGAACACATATTAGTAAAAAAATAAATAGTTTCTACGGATTACCCTTCTAATGTTTACTAAAATATAAGTATTTTAGTTATATTATTTATGGATAAATTGGAGATTACAAAAAAACGCTTTCTTTAAGTGGCTTAATAAGCTATAATGTTCGTGAGGTATATAAATTTTACGTAAAATAAAGGAGATTTAAAAATGAGGAGAAAAAATCTATATATTTTTTCTATAATTTTAGTAATAATAATTATTTTTATTATTTCCCGCCCTAATCAATTTGGAGATATTAATACAAAAAAAATTAGTATTGAAGAACTTATTACTTATGGAGAAAAGAATTCTAATAGAGTAGCTAAACAGTTTTCAGATAAATACGGAATAAGTTCTTTTGGCAAAAAATTTTGGAAGACTGATTATAATGATGAAAAACCCATTGATGAGTTATATATTGCAGCACTCAATGATTTAAAAGACCATATAATTGTTTCTCAAATTGCTGAAGAACTTGAAATTATTGAACCAGTAAGTTTTTCTAGTGAGAAAAAAGAGTGGCAGAAAAATGGTAATGGCTTAGAATTATGGCAATTTTTAGATAATAAGGATAGCCAACTTATAGATAAAATCAAAACTGAACTTTTAAAAAAAGAGCCACCTACCAATGAAGAACTAAGAGAATCATTTGATCAATTGGATGATAAATATAAAAAATCAGAGTATATGATAGAAGCAGTTGAAATCATAACTGACAGTGAAGATAAAGAAAAATTAGAAGAAATTGCTGAAGAAATTCTGCCTGATAGTAATTTGGAACAAATATTATCTTATTTTAAAAAATCATTACCTGACTCTTTTATTACATCTTTTCATTTAAAAAGTGAAGAGATTCAAAAGGAAGATATTTACTCAATTGCTATTGGTGAAATATTAAGTGGTACACCGGTTGGTGAGATAGTAACCGGATATCATGAGCAGCAATTTTTTTATACAGTAAACAAGGAAGGAGGGCAGCTATTAACGTTCGAGGAAGCACCAAAATTTGGTGAAACTTATTTCATTAATAAGAAATACGATGAAAAAATTGATGCCTATAAAAAGGAGGTCAGTGTTAAATTAACTAAAGAGGCAAAAAAACAGTTTATAAAACACTTTCAGAATTGACAAAGGAGTAGAAAATGAATTCAAAAATGGTTTTAAAATATTCGCGCATGATATTATCAGTTTTATTAGTTCTTGTACATTTGAATGTTTCCACTTTATTTGTTTATGGAGAAGAAATAAAAACCGAGGGATTAATTTTTAAGTCAGAAGGAATTGCTGAAAATGGAAGCACTTACTATGTAGATGGTGAAGATGGTAGCAATGATAATGATGGACTTTCACCAAAATCTGCATGGAAAGATTTTAAAAAAGTCAATGAAACAAATTTTGAACCTGGTGATCACATTCTTCTCCATGCAAAAAGCACTTGGAACAATCAGTATTTACATCCAAAAGGGAATGGTTCAAAAGGGAATCATATTGTTATTGATATTTATGACACTGACTCGCAAGGCAATGCGGTTTTTGAATCTACAAGACGTCCCGTGATCAACGGTGGTGGAACTTATAGTATCGGTCAATACAAGAGAGCAATTTCCGGTACTGTTCAATTAGTAAATCAAGAGTACTGGGACATATCTAACCTTGAGGTAACAAACACTCCAGATTTGAATGATTTAGAAAGTTACAAAAAACCAGGAGATGCCCAGCGTGCAGGTATTTTGATTTGGGGTTATGAGCAAAATCGAACATTTAATAGTGTTAGGGTTCGTAACAATTATGTTCATGATGTGCAAACAGAATACTATTTAAATTTCGAAGGTCAAACTTCGACTAAACGATTAAAACCTGTAGGAGGAATTATTGTATTAGGGAGTTGGTTTGATGAAGATGGAACCATCGTTACTCCTCCCAATGATCATAGGACAACAACTGGATTTAATGACATCCTAATCGAAAACAATGTCGTTCAACGTGTGGGTCTAGAAGGAATACGTACAAAGGCAGATTCGGATACTTCTCAAGGAAATACTTTCCATAAAACATTTTCTAATATTGTAATACGAAACAATTATTTAGAAGACATTGCTGGAGACGGCATAGTTTTATCTGAAGTTAAAAGTGGTGGTGTCGTTGAGGGCAATGTTGCTGTTCGTATGTGTAATGCCGATTATGGGACACACAACTATGCCGGGGTTTGGGCAATGTCAGTAGATGATGGTGTTTTCCAATACAATGAAGTTTATGGTATTCAATATGGATATAACGATGCGGAAGCTTATGATATAGATATGCAATCTAACAATGTTGTATATCAGTATAATTATTCTCATCATAATACAGGCGGATTTCTTTTGTTGATGTCTGACCAGAGAAATTCTGTTATTCGTTATAATATTTCGGCAAACGATGGCGGAGGAAACCGGGGAACAAGTAAGGATAATCCTGGAAAGGCTTCCAGTTACACGTATAAAGAGCAAAGTATTTTCCATTATTGGGTGAAAAATGACGGAGCAGCCATGCCATTGATTCATAATAATACTTTCTTTGTAGGCGATGGAATATCGACTTCCTTATTTGGAGAAGGTAATAGTAACGATAACAGCCGTACAGTTGCAAATTTCCATAATAATATTCTATACAAAGAAGGAGATGGAACATTAAAATTCTTGTCAAACTATCCTTCTAATGGAACTGAACCAGTCGAACGGAAAATGGTTGATAACCCAGAAAAGTACTTTAAAAATAATTTAATTTGGCCTAAAGAAGTAGCAACTGAAAAAAGTGGGGCAACGGTTGAAAAATTAGAAAAAGGAAATAATATTTTTGAGAAACCTAAACTAGCAATCACAGAAAATCAAGCGTTACTGGATGAACTTGGATCTCAAGAATTTTCAACAATGAATCCTGCAACGGACAGTGTTGCAGAATTCACATCAAAAGAGCGATTGAGAAAAAGGGCTTCTCTTTTTAATTTAGAAGAAGACTCACCTGCTGTCTCAAAAGGATTGTCAGCAAGTAATAATGCAAGTGAAGACTTTTTCGGTAATAGCTTGAAAAATAAAGTGTTAGATATCGGGGCGCATCAGGTTTCTAATTTTGAAAAGGTTACTGAATACAAAGATGTATTTTTGGAAATTGAATCTGCAACGGGAGTATATCCTAAACTGCCAGAAACCCTTGAGCTTGAATTTGAAGAATTAGTGAATGGAGAGATAGTTGGTTCTGGTAAAAAAGAATTTACAATTCAATGGGAAAGGATACCCCAAGATAAAGTGAATGCCCAAGGAAAAGTAGAAATAAAAGGGAACGCTGTGGGCATGAAAGAGGGTCAAGGGCAGATCACTGCTGAGGTAACCTTTACAGGAAAATTAGGAGAAGGAAAAGATATTGTTTCCTTTAAGACGTCGCAAACAGCTTTTGTACAAAAGAAAGAAGGGAATAAAGCCTATTCGGCAGAACCTGGTAATGTTAGTACAGTTGGTAGTGATGCCTATAAATATCCTTATGGCGTAAATTATTCCGGCAAGTATGGATTAAAATTGAAGAATGCAGGTGCTGCAGATTATAATCGTCGTATTTATGTGGAAATAGATACAAAGGAATTAGAAAAATATAAAGATTTAAAAGAAGCAAATCTCCAATTAAGTGTCATGAGATACGATGCTTGGGTAACAGCAGGCGACACAGATAATGAGAGGTTAAATAACACGCAATTTCAAATGGAAGTTTATGCAACAGATTCTAACTGGTCCAGTGAAACTGTCACGTGGAATAATGGACCATCGAATACGAGTGTTCCTAATGAAGAGTTTATTGCACGTAATTCATATAAGAATGCAGATATTATTGCCAATAATAATATCGTGAATGTTGATATCAGCAATTACATGAGGAGAATAGTCCAAAGTGAAGAATCCATTCCTGAAAAGATGAGTTTTCTATTAGTGATCACGGACAGCAAACTTCCTGGATATAATGCAGATAATGCTGGATTTGATGCATTTTCTAAAGAAGGAGCGAAACAAGCCTATCAAGATTTTATAGATGGCAAACTAAAATTATCTGAAGGGCAAGAAATCACTGAGGATACTTTAGCGCCAAAAATCGTCTTGTCCAATGTTTTTGAGTTAAAACATGAATTAATTAACATAGAAACTGAAGCTGGGAAGAAACCGATTCTACCAGGAAAGACGACGGTGTTTTATTCTGATGGAACAAAAAAAGAAGTAACGATCAATTGGCCTGAAATTTCAGCAGACCTTTATCAGAAGGAAGGTGAGTTTGAAGTAATAGGTAAAGCAGTGGGAGTAGCATTCCCTATTGTTGCAAATGTAAAAGTAACTTCTAAACATATTATTGGCTTTAATGAACTCCCTGCATTAGATAGATTCATTGGTACATCAAGAGATGAACTAGATATGCCGAATGAAGTAACAGCTATCTTAAACGATGATAGTGAAGTTGTACTAAAAGTTATTTCCTGGGATGATGATGTGAGTAACTATTCTCCAAGTAGTCCTCCAGGGAAGTATAGTTTTCCAGCGGCTTTAGAAGAAAAAGTTGGTATTTCTAATCCTAAGGAATTGAAAATATTCCAAAATGTAAATACACATGCAATTCCAGAAAGAATCGAGATTGAGCAGGAATCTGCGATCATTGCTCAAGGAAATCACTACGAAATAAAACTAAAAGTTGTTGGGAAAGAACCCTATATTGAAACTGATGATTGGAGCTCTCAAGTAGTATATGAATTGCTAGATAAAGCTAAAGCTGAAGAGCAGTCAGTGATGCCAATTATCAATGAAAAAGGTTTAATCACAACAACCTCAGATACCTCTATCGGCCAATATCAGGTACTCGTAACAAGTCAGGTTAGACCTGAAATAACAGCAACATTTTCTTTTGAAGTATCTCCACCGGCAGTAGACAAAGCCGCACTAAGTAGCACGGTTGAAGAAGCAGAGAAAAAAGACGAGTCGAAATATACCGCAGAAAGTTGGTCAGCGTTTGCAACGGCGTTAAAGGATGCAAAGGCAGTTTTGGCTAACCCTGAGGCGACACAGGCGCAAGTAAATGAAGCTGTTCAAACACTGGCTGAGGCTCAATCAGCTCTAGTGGAAGAAACAACTCCACCGGCAGTAGACAAAGCCGCACTAAGTAGCGCGGTTGAAGAAGCAGAGAAAAAAGACGAGTCGAAATATACCGCAGAAAGTTGGTCAGTGTTTGCAGCGGCGTTAAAGGATGCAAAGGCAGTCTTGGCTAACCCTGCGGCGACACAGGCGCAAGTGAATGAAGCTGCTCAAACACTGGCTGAGGCCCAATCAGCTCTAGTGGAAGAAACAACTCCACCGGCAGTAGACAAAGCCGCACTAAGTAGCGCGGTTGAAGAAGCAGAGAAAAAAGACGAGTCGAAATATACCGCAGAAAGTTGGTCAGTGTTTGCAACGGCGTTAAAGGATGCAAAGGCAGTCTTGGCTAACCCTGCGGCGACACAGGCGCAAGTGAATGAAGCTGCTCAAACACTGGCTGAGGCCCAATCAGCTCTAGTGGAAGAAACAACTCCACCGGCAGTAGACAAAGCCGCACTAAGTAGCGCGGTTGAAGAAGCAGAGAAAAAAGACGAGTCGAAATATACCGCAGAAAGTTGGTCAGTGTTTGCAACGGCGTTAAAGGATGCAAAGGCAGTCTTGGCTAACCCTGAGGCGACACAGGCGCAAGTGAATGAAGCTGCTCAAACACTGGCTGAGGCCCAATCAGCTCTAGTGGAAGAAACAACTCCACCGGCAGTAGACAAAGCCGCACTAAGTAGCGCGGTTGAAGAAGCAGAGAAAAAAGACGAGTCGAAATATACCGCAGAAAGTTGGTCAGTGTTTGCAACGGCGTTAAAGGATGCAAAGGCAGTCTTGGCTAACCCTGAGGCGACACAGGCGCAAGTGAATGAAGCTGCTCAAACACTGGCTGAGGCCCAATCAGCTCTAGTGGAAGAAACAACTCCACCGGCAGTAGACAAAGCCGCACTAAGTAGCGCGGTTGAAGAAGCAGAGAAAAAAGACGAGTCGAAATATACCGCAGAAAGTTGGTCAGTGTTTGCAGCGGCGTTAAAGGATGCAAAGGCAGTCTTGGCTAACCCTGAGGCGACACAGGCGCAAGTAAATGAAGCCGCTCAAACACTGACTGAAGCCCAATCTGAACTGGTAAAAGAGACAACTCCATCAAATAACTTGAAACTTTCCGATGGAAAATCAACAAACCTTTTAGGAAAATCGTTACCAAAAACAGGAGAAAATCCGTCGATTATACCAGTTGTTTTGGGATTAGGGATTTTGACAATAGTTTTATTTTCATATTCAAAGAAAATAACAAAAAAATAATTGCATTTCTAATTTTAGCCAGCTTCCTTTATTTAGGTTTGCCAGTTGTTGATAGCGTAAAAATATTTTGTGTAAATAGAAATTTGTAGTAGAAAAAGAATGTCCTATTCGGTCCTTTGTCTAACAGGACTGATGAGTAAAAATTAGTTTGGAACTAAGTAGAAGTACACACTGCTACTTGGTTCCTTTTTTATGATATTCTATAAATTTCTTTATCCACACCCAAAATTATACAATCAATAATACATGAATTTTGACTATGACTTTTTACTCAAGTATTTGATTCGGATATCAACTTGCAAATAATGAGAATTTTAAATTTTTAACAGACAAAGGGCAAATTTCCAGAAAAATGTGATATCCTAATATTATCAATAAAATTTATGATAATGTTCGCTTTAATTAGAAATTTTACAGTGTACTATTTAAAAAATCCAGCGAGTATAATTTAGCTAAAAAATGTTCATAAAATTTATAAATCCGCAGTTTTAATCAGTCTGTCATTGTAAATGAAGAATGTTTATTTTTACAAAGTTGAAGATGGTTAAATGGCTGTATGTATAAATAATAGGATAAACCGAAGCTATGTCTTTTAAAATTTAATGGTCTGACTTTGATGTTTTCAAAATATTAGAACAGACAGCTAGGCAGAATACTATTTAAGATTGAAATTGTTTTGCTGCTGGCATAAAAGCTTTGATTAAAGTAAAATTTAAGATGATAGATTAACAACGTTTATTGAATTTCTAGTACAGGAATTGATGCTGATTTTAGGTTTTAATAAATTAGTTTCAAGTGGGCAACCTTTGCACTAACAGAAGGAATTTATTTTTATCATTTATATAAAAGAAAGGGAGTATTGGTTAATATGACACATTTATCAGATATTGAGATTGCGAGTAAAGTTGAGATGAAACCCATCAAAGAAATCGCTGATTCTCTAGGATTAAAAGAGGAAGATTATAATTTATATGGAAAGTATAAAGCAAAATTAGATTCACATGAGTTGGATAAAATGAAGGATCAACAAAACGGTAAATTAATTTTGGTGACTGCTATCACTCCGACGCCTGCTGGTGAAGGAAAGACTACTACTTCTGTTGGACTGGCTGATGGTCTGTCGAAAATCGGCAAAAAAGCGATGCTTGCTTTAAGGGAGCCCTCTCTTGGTCCCGTTTTTGGAGTGAAGGGCGGTGCTGCTGGCGGCGGATATGCTCAAGTAGTGCCGATGGAAGATATCAACCTTCACTTTACAGGGGATTTTCATGCCATCGGAGCAGCTAATAACTTGCTTGCAGCCATGCTTGATAATCATATCCATCATGGGAATACCCTGCAAATTGACAGCCGTAAAATCACATGGAAACGTGTGGTGGACATGAATGACCGTCAGCTGCGTCATATCGTTGACGGGCTGCAAGGCAGAATAAATGGAGTACCGCGGGAAGATGGTTACGATATTACAGTTGCCTCTGAAATCATGGCAGTTCTTTGCTTGGCTGACAACATTGTCGATTTAAAAAATAAGTTGAAAAAAATTATTGTCGGCTATAATTTTTCAGGAGATCCTGTGACTGCTGGAGATTTAAAAGCTGAGGGAGCAATGACAGCATTATTGAAAGATGCAATCCATCCTAATCTGGTTCAAACCCTTGAGCACACACCGGCATTGATCCATGGCGGTCCTTTTGCCAATATTGCCCACGGCTGCAACAGTGTTTTAGCGACCAAAATGGCGATGAAATATGCGGATTATACCATTACAGAAGCAGGATTCGGGGCTGATTTGGGAGCTGAAAAGTTTTTTGATATTAAGTGTCGTCTGGCGGATATCCGACCCGATGCAGTTGTTTTGGTCGCAACGATCAGAGCCTTGAAAATGCATGGGGGTGTCTCTAAAAAAGAATTGGGACCAGAAAATATTCCTGCTGTCCTTGCTGGTTTGCCTAACTTGGAAAAACATCTGTCGAACATTAAAGAGGTTTACGGTATGCCGGTTGTTGTAGCCATCAACAAATTTCCAACAGACACAGAGGCGGAACTTGATGCAGTGAAGAAAGCCTGTGAAGAAAAAGGTGTGGAAGTTGTTCTTTCTGATGTTTGGGGCAGCGGCGGTGAAGGCGGTATTGACCTTGCACATAAAGTGGTTGAATTAGCGGAAAGAGACAATAATTTTAGTTTCGTTTATGATTTGGAGGACAGTATAGAAGAAAAATTGGTCAAAATCGTCCAAAAAATTTATGGCGGCAAAGGAATTGAATTAACACCAGCAGCCCGTCGTGAAATGAATGAATTGGAAAGACTTGGCTTTGGGGATTATCCGATTTGCATGGCTAAAACGCAGTACTCTTTCTCTGATGATGCCACACTAATCGGTGCGCCGGAAGATTTTACAGTCACCATCAGGAACTTAAAGGTTTCAGCAGGGGCAGGTTTCATTGTAGCCTTGACTGGTGCTGTGATGACAATGCCGGGATTGCCAAAAGTACCAGCTGCTGAAAAAATTGATGTAGATGAAAATGGGGTCATTTCAGGATTATTCTAAATATAATCAGACATGATGTCTGCGACTGCAATAGATACTTGTTGACTTAGGTTGACTTAGATTGGGAAGAAACGCCGGAAAGGTTTTTCTTCCCTTTTTATATGATGCTTTTTTTCAGATTTGACTGCTAAGGTGGAGTTCGTCTCATAAAAATTCGCGCTCTGCTCTGAGATTTTTTATAGTTATGGATTGCAAAGGGTATTTATGGACCATTCGGCAAAAAAGCAATTATTTCCCAATAAGTTTAATAAAACGAAACAAATTATCACCATTTGAGATACTAGTCTGTCAGAAGTTATCGAAAGAGATTGCAAGGGGATTTTTGAGAGTGTATGATAAGAGAGATGTTAATAAATTGAGAGAGAGACGATTATGGGGATATTATTAAAATATAAAAATCAATTACAGGATTATGCGACTAAATTATTTGTTTTAGTTATTTATGCTTTTTTATATTCTTTGGCTTTAAATGTTTTTTGGCGGAATGGAAATATTTATGCCGGGGGGATCACAGGGGCCTCCCAAATCATCACAACGATTTTAGAAAAAGTCACAGCCTCCCCGGTACCAATTTCTGTGGTCTATTATGCCCTCAATGTGCCTTTGTTTATTTTAGGCTGGTTTCTAGTGGATCGTAAATTTGTTCTGTTCACAGTTATCGGTGTTACCTTTGCATCTTTTGCGATTCAAATTACTCCAACCCTAGAGTTGACAAAAGACCCGATTATCTGTGCGATTTTTGGCGGGGCACTCAGCGGATATTCTTTGGGGTTTGCCTTAAAACACGGACTGTCTACTGGAGGGATGGATATCATCCTTCTAAGTCTTAGAAAAGTGACGGGCAAAAGCGTAGGAAATATTTCCATGATTATCAACGGGATAATCGTGCTGACGGCTGGTTTTATTTTTGGCTGGCCCCACGCATTTTACAGTGTGTTGTCGATTTTTGTTGCTGCAAAGGCAACAGACCAGGTTTATGTCAAACATAAAAAAGTTCAGGTAATGATTATTACTCAGCATCCAATGGAAGTTTCCACCCAACTGCAAGAACAATTGATACGGGGAATCACGGTCATCAGCTATGCTATCGGTGCCTACACGAAACAAGAAAGAGCAGTGCTGATTACCGTCATAACGAATTATGAAATGGAAATTCTTAAAGAAATCATGAAAGAAGCAGATCCCAATGCTTTTGTGAGTGTTTCACGAGATGTTGAAATTTTGAGCGAGTTCAAAGAATTGGATATTATCTAAGCATCACCCTAAAAGTATTATCTTTTGGGGCTTTTTTTAATTCAGATAAATAAATTTAAAAATACTAATCCGATAACTTAATATAGAAGATAAAAAGTAATTAATCAAAGTCAAGAAGCTTTTTTAAATAGATAATATGTAGTGGAAAATAAAAAATGACTCTCAGCGACATGGCAAAAACATATTTAGAATTGTTAAAGCAACATATCCGGAATTACGGTTTTGAAATATTGACCGATTAAGGCATATATGATTGCCAGACACTACCAAGAGATGCAGTTGGGTTCAAACAGTGAAAGTTGTTCGTTAATATGAAATGACGATTGAAATAAAATCAGCTCAAGTCTCTGACATTCAGAGGCTTTTTGTTATTAAAAAATAAAAATATCAAGTATAAATTAGGCTAATACTGCCTTGAAATTTGACTCGAGGGAATTAATTGAGACTAAGGTCTGATTATTTATATTTTTAAACTATGCTAAAATAAGACTCTGAAAGGATCTTTTTTTGAAAAGGATGCTTAAACAAAATATTGGATTAGCTCAATTTGTTGATTGCTTGAAGGTAAATTGAAAGTATTTCACAAGTTGTTTAAAAAGGAGAGGGAAAAATGGCGAAAAAGAAATGGTTGATGATTATAGGAGGTTTGATTGCTGCAGCAGCAGTGATTTTTGGTGTATTAAAATTAGTGAACGGCAAAGATTCAAAAGCGGAAACTTCAAAATCCTTGGAAGATGATTATGGGATTGAATATTTTGTGGTGCCTGATGTCGAGCAAGTTTACATCAACGGTATCGTACAGCCGAATCAAATGGAAGCTTTTTCGAAAGACACACGGATGAGCAGCGAACCTGATATCAAAGTCAATCATGGCGACATTGTTGAAGAAGGCACTGTCTTATATGTGTATGAAGATAAAGAGGTCACAAAACAACTGGAAGAGCTGAATAACCAGTTGTCGCGGAATTATACTAAACGGGAAAACATCTTAGTTAAATGGCAGCGTGCCATAGACAATTATAATAATGCTTCTGTGGAAGAACAGTTGGCTATCGGTGGAACTTTAGATGAGCAGTATCAATCAGAAGTGGATTCGGTAGATGAAGAAACTTTCTTCATCAACAAACAATTAAACGACCTTTCAACTAAACAGTATCTTTCAACAACGGCCAAGTTTAAAGGACGTGTCTCAATCCCGGAAGTCAAGGAAGAGAACACACCTATTTTGACCCTGACATCGGACGGGTTTTATGTTTCAGGAAAAGTAAACGAAAAAGACTTGCCTAAAATAGCTGTGGACAAACCTGCTGAAATCACGGTCATTTCAAATAATATTACCGTTAAAGGAAAAATTTCTTATATTGATGATAATCCCCTTGAAGCAAATGGGGAGGCACAGGTTCAAGAAGGCAGCGGCGGTTCCATGTCAAACTATGGTGTGAAACTTACTCTTGATTCCACTGAGGGAATCAAAAATGGCTATCATGTGCAAGCAACAGTCAATCTGGAAGACAAACAAGTAGAAATTCCTACGAAAGCCATCAAAGAAGACGGAGATAAAAAATACGTCTTGGTCAATGACTTTGGTTCAGTCATCCGCCGGGAACTTCAACTTGGCGAAGAGGCAGGGGAAAATACGATTGTAATTTCTGGTATCGAATCTGCCGACCGGATTATCGTGACTTCGGAAAAAGCTGTCAAAGAAGGGGATATTTTGGATGAAACAGCTTCAGAAGAAAAATCTTCTCCTTCTGGAAATGAGGAGTAAGGGGGAGAAAAAGTGGAAGCAATCGGTGAAAAAAAGGAACCTTTAGTTGTCCTGAAAAATATCAACAAATATTTTCCTGCCGGGAAAGAGAAACTTCATGTGCTGAAAAATCTTGATTTGACGATTTACCCGGGAGAATTCATCATGGTCATGGGGAAATCCGGCAGCGGTAAAACCACACTGATGAATATCATTGGGTTTTTGGATCGAATTTCGGATGGCAGCTATCTTTTTAACCAACAAGATATCTCCAAATTAACAGAAAACAAAAAATCAGAATTTCGCAATGAGTTTTTTGGCTTTATTTTTCAACAATTCTTTTTGATCAATTCATTGAACGTCATCCAAAATGTTAAATTGCCCTGTGTCTACGAAAAAAAGAAAAGCGGGCGGGAACAAAATGAACTAGGTAGAAAGTATCTGGCAGCTGTGGGTTTGGAAGACAAAGCAAAGTCAAAAGTGACCGAACTTTCCGGCGGTCAGCAGCAGCGTGTAGCGATTGCCCGTTCCTTAATCAATGATCCTTTGCTGATTATGGCGGATGAGCCTACGGGAGCTTTAGATAGTGAAACAGGCACCGAGGTTATGGAGATGTTGAAAGAACTGAATCAACGTGGTAAAACAATCGTTATGGTGACCCATGATGAAGACCTGACTCGTTATGCTACAAGGGTTGTTTACATGAAAGACGGCAGATTTCTTGAGGAGGCGATCCAATGATAGGAAACTTATTTATTAGTACTTTTTTGAGTCTTAAAGCCCATAAATTGCGCGTCTTCTTGACGATGGTGGGCATCATCATCGGGATTGCTTCAGTCGTTACTATTTCGACCTTGGGAGAAGGGATGAAAAAACAAATTCTAAGTTCCACCAGTGCCATGAACACCGATGTGGTGAAATTGCATTATACGATGCAATTAGACGATGAATTTGGCGTTTATTATTATGAGGAACCGGATTTTTCTTTTTCAAGGGTGGACATGAAAAAAGTTCAGGGAATCGAAGGGGTTAAAGCCATCTATCCGGAGTACGGCAATTTTTACGGCGGCGACAACTTGCAAGTTGAAATGAATTATTTTAATGTGGTCTCCTATCTTCAAGTGGCTCCCAACAATAATGCCTCAAAAAGTTTTTTATGCGGCAGGGATTTTAATGAAAGCGACGTTGGGAAAAATGTGATTATCTTGAATCACAGTCTGTTTGATTATGATAATCAATTTGAAAACCCGGAAGAGCTGTTGGATAAGGCGGTGTCGATCAACGGCTATATGTACAAAGTTATCGGGATTTTGGAAAAATTCAGCTACGAAAGTTTGAGTCAGTCAGAAGCAATGGCTCTTGACTGGAGTACAGTCGACAGCAGTTTGGTTTCCCGCGCTTCTTACAATGAACTGTCCAAAAGTCAGGCAATCAAAGGAATCAACTTCAAGTTGGAAGAAGGGGCAGACAAAAATGAAGTGATGGCCCAAGCTATCAGCATTATGGAAGAGAATCATCAAGACGTTAAGGGATTCTTTGCTGAAAATGATATGAATCAGAAGGAAATGAAACAAATGGAAGACGCCATCGGCAGTTTGACGATGTTTTTGATGGCTATCACAGCTATTTCTCTTTTAGTGGGCGGTATCGGTGTGATGAACATTATGTATGTTTCCGTCACCGAACGTAAAAGAGAGATCGGTATCCGTCGGGCTATCGGGGCCAAACCAAGAGTGATCCTGTTTCAATTTTTATCCGAAGCAGCATTCATTACACTGTTAGGCGGACTGATTGGTGTAGGCATTGGATATAGTTTATCAGTGCTGGCAGGCGGTTTTATAGATATCATTCCTGTAATGACACCGCAGATATTTTTGATTTCTTCCGGTGTGTCGGTTATGACCGGTGTGATTTTCGGTATTATTCCAGCATTCAGTGCTGCCCGCATGGATCCGATCAAGGCAATCTATAACTAGGAAATGATTCCTGTTCGGGACTTCTGGATTAAATAACATAGAAAAATTATTTTATTTGTGAAAGGTCTTAATAATAAATCCATCCTAGGACCTATGACATTTCGTTGAAAACCATGCATAATAGGTATTGTCAGATAGATATTTAGCTAAGGAGGCTATCAACAATGAATGAACGTGAAAGAGTATTCGAATTAGTCAAAAAAGGGATTATTACTTCTGAGGAAGCTTTAGTTTTGTTAGAAAATATGGCAACTGAAAAGGATGAAAAGTCACTGGACCAAGAAGCAAGTAAAGTGAAGAAAAGCGCCCAAACTTTTGAGTATGATCAGAAGGAAAAAGCTGAGCAGGAAAAAAGTGATGCGGAGTTCTTCGCAGACAGTGAGAAAGTCGATCAGGAACGATTGGAAAAACTTTTAGATGAATTGGCCACCGAAGCCAACAAGGCATCTGCCGAATTAGATACGGTGAATGTGGCATTGGAAGAGTTGGCTGATCAGATCAAAGATAAAGAAGAACAAATCATGGTAATCAATACCATTGAAGAACTTGAAACACTGGAAGATGAAAAAATCGAAGAACGTCAAGCTTTGGAAGCGGAGTTGAACGAATTAAAACAGGAAGTCGTTGAACTGGAAGTGGACAAAGAAAGTTTAGAAGAAAAACTAAAAGCAATCCGGAAAGAGCAGTCTGAAGGAACAGCTGAACAGTGGAGTCATAAGTTTGACATTCCGGAAGATTGGGAGAAAAGCTTTGATGAGTTCGGCAAAAAAATGGGTCAAGCCGGAGATAAATTCGGTAAAAAGATGAGTGAAGCCGGTTCGCAACTGGGAAGATTTTTCCGGGACACAGTCAAGACAGTGACTGAAACAGTCAATGACAATGTTGAATGGAAAGATATCAATATCAAAGTACCAGGCATGACTTCCAGCAGTTTCCAACATGAATTTTATTATCCAGCGACAACTGCATCGATTTTGGATGTGAAACTGGCAAATGGTAAAGTAGTATTCAAAACTTGGGAGTCTGAGGACTTGAAAGTTGAAGCAGCAATCAAGCTCTACGGAAAGATGGATGCTGACACACCATTGGAAGCATTTCTTGAAAGAAGTCAGATTGATGTGACAGATGAAAGAATTTCCTTCCAAATTCCTAATAAACGTATCAAAGCAGACTTGGTCTTCTATTTGCCGAAACGGGATTATGATCATGTGTCTGTAAAATTATTGAATGGAGATGTCTCCTTCACTGACGTACAGGCGAGCGATGCTTTTGTAAAAAGCACTAACGGAGACATGAGTTTTGATCAATTCCGTGCTACAATGTTAGAGGTAAAGGGTGTCAACGGAAATGTGAAAGTGACAGAATCTGATATCTTGGATTTTATGGCTGATTCTGTGAATGGAGATTTCACACTGCTTTCCTCGATTGAAAACATTGTGGTGTCAAATGTGAATGGCGATATCCGTATGACTGTCAAGTCGGAAGAAACGAAAAAGATTGAAGTCAACCTTGTCAATGGTGCCATAAAGCTTGCTTTACCGACAGCGGTCGGCATTGAAGGATTGGCAAAAACAAATACAGGGTCGATCAGAAACCGTTTGACCAATTTTGAAGTCGTACGCGAGAAAAAAGAAAAGACCAATCAAATGCTTCAGTTCCGCCGACTTAATCCGGAGAAAACAATCCATGTCCGTTTAAGTACGACTACGGGAACTGTTTATATGAAGGATACAGATCAATAGTTAGAGGGAGATTATCCCTTTAACTGGTGTTAAGAGGAGGAAGTTTGATGAGAAAACGATTAACAAAATCAAGAGATAATATTGTCGTATCAGGTGTTTTGGGAGGCATCGGCGAATACATTGGCATTGATCCGACAATCATCCGTGTTGTTTACTTAGCCCTGTCATTTTTTACTGCAGGATTTCCCGGCTTTTTCTTATATATCATTTTGGCAGTAGTGATTCCACAAGCAAGTGGGCCCTACCGTCCGAATAATCAAAAGAGATATTACGGTAATCAAGCCTACTATGGTGACCGTCAAGAAAAACGACCTAGAAAAGAAGCAGAAAAAGTTGATGAAGAAGATGAGTGGAGTGACTTTTAAATGGGATATTTCCAACGCCTATTGATAAATTCGATTACTTTTATGGCTCTGGCTTACTTGTTTCCCAATATGCTTTATATCAGCGGTTTTTTGACGGCAATTCTAGCTAGCTTTGTCTTGTCCTTTCTAAATGGATTTGTCAAACCGATACTGCATATTTTTAGTTTGCCGATCACGATTTTGACTTTAGGATTGTTCAGTCTTGTTATCAATGGCTTGATGCTTCAGTTGACTTCGTTTATCGTGGGATCGGGGAGATTTTATGTCAATGGTTTTTGGTCAGCGTTTATGATCGCCTTGATATTGTCCCTTGTCAATGCGCTGGTCAGCAGCAGGGAAGCTGAAAGACATTATTGAGTCACTTAAAGTGGGAAAAATTATTTAAAGTAGAAAAGCAGTAAGCCCCAACAGAAAATGTTGGCTCTTCGTCAAATGATGTGGATGGCTAGAATTTTAGCCTAATTTAATAACAGATCTAGACAACTTCGCTTAAACAAGTGGGGTTGTCTTTTTGGTCCATCAGTTTAAAACTGACAAAAATGCGATGCTTAAAGTGCCAAAAGCTGCGATAGCCATAAGCAGTGCGTTTAATGACTTTAATTTTATTGATGATCCCTTCAAGTGAGCCATTAGAAAAAGAATACTTGAAGGTATTTTCAATCCTATTCAAATGTTTTTTGAGAGTTTTTACGGAGGTTTGCATATAAAGTGAAACCTCAGGTTTCATTGCATCTAAATTTTCTTTAAAACTCTCAAAATCATTGTTTTGAGCATCATAAAGCAAGTGTTGATAGAGCTGATAAGTCGCTTTTAAAGTTGGATCAAGAGAAAGAAGATAATCTATCATTTCTGTTTCAGGCATCGGCTTTTTGAATAAACGCTGATAAGAATAGTCTTGATAGTTAAGGTGACTGGCTGATTTTAACATCAAGCGCCAGTATCGTTTTAGCTTGCGATAGTCTTTCATTTTTTCACCCTTACCCACAAAGAATTTTTTCATAATATCTACCCGTGTTTGGTTAAGAGAACGTGAGATAAGCTGAACGATATGAAAACGGTCAATGATTATTTTAGCATTCGGGAATAGTTCCTGAATCACCGTAAAATAAGCAGCATTCATGTCTATGACAATTGTCTTAACACTGGCACGTGCTTGAAGAGAGTAGCGAGAAAAATAGGTACGTAATGTTTTCTGTCGCCTATTGGGAAGAATATCGATAATCTTACGTGTGACAGCATCACAAAAAATGAAACTCATTTTGTCCGTGACGTGTTTGACTGATTTAAATTCATCAAAACATAAATTTTCAGGTAAATGTTGAAAATCAGGTGTGTGTTCTTTGCCCCGTTGGACCAAAATTCGTGTGGTGGTAGTAGGAGACACTCCATGACGACGAGCCAAATCTTTCATAGAAAGATTATTCTGAAGTTCAATGGCAATGGATTGTTTCACTCTATTGGCGATAAAACACCCTGCGTCAATTTCAGGGGAGGCAGCAACAAAAGTTGTTTGACAGTCACGGCAAAAAAGTTTTATTGTTCGCTTCGCAGTTGGGACAATGAATGGGAGTATAGCTAAGAGTGACAAAATAAAGCAGGCTGGTAAGCGCTTTTATTTAAACCTCCTGACAAAATTCTTTTTCAAAAGTGATATTTTTTCTTCTAAATTTAATGAGGTTCGGATACAATGATGATGAGATATATGGATTTTTCTTTTTGATTAATTGTGGTGACTATATGCTGACAGGAAAATTCATATGTTTCCATTTTTATAACACAATAGGTAGTGTCAAGAATTATGTGTAAATGGAAAGTCCATCCCGAATGATTAATTTACAACATTGATTCCCAAGTATCTTGAATTTCTTTGAACCCTTTGTGAACACGCCCTAAAAATATTTGATTATAATTATTGAATTGAGACACCAAGAATCTCTTAAGAGATTCTTCATTAGGAAATTGTTCTTTTCTTTTAGTATATTTTTTCAGCTGTTTGCTAAAGCCTTCAATCAGATTAGTCGAATAGATGGTTCGTCTGATGGAGGTAGGAAAATTGAAAAATGTTAGTATAGCAGGATTCAGGAGTAGTTTGACCACTCTTGGATACTGCTTCTTCCATTTTTCACTCATCAAATGCATTTGATTGATCGCTTCTTCTTTTGAATCAGCTTGATAAACTTGTTTAAAATCATCACATATTTCTTTTCTATCGCTTACTCGTACTTTGTGAGCAATGTTTCTAGCAACGTGGACACAGCATTGTTGAAACTGGGCATTAGGATAAACATTGCGAATACTAACGCTGATACCACTTAGACCATCGGTCACCACTAATAAACTCTCTTCTAACCCGCGGTCTTTAAAATCTTGAAGGATTTCTTTCCAAACAAAAGCAGACTCTGTTGGGGCAATCGTAAATCCTAACACTTCTTTGGTCCCGTCTAATCTGATGCCAATCACAATGTAAACTGCCTCTTTAGAAACCGTTTGTCGCTTTAAGGGAATGTGGGTCGCATCCATAAAAATGACGGAGTAACGTGAGTCTAGTTTCCTATCTTTGAACGCGGAGACATCTTCAGAAATGATTTTACTCATATTAGAAATGGTTTGCGGTGTGTAGTGATGGCCGTACATTTTTTCAATTAAATCAGCTATTTCAGACATTGTAATACCTTTTTGGAATAGCTGAATAATGGTTGTCTCTAAAGAATCATTGGTTCTTTTATAGGCTGGTAATGTCTGTTGAGAAAACTCGCCATTTCTATCTCTTGGAACGACTAAGTTTAATTCTCCATATTCTGTTTTGAATGAGCGTGAATAATTCCCATTACGGGAATTACCAGAGTTAAAGCCAGAACGATCATACTTTTCATAATCTAAGAAAGCCGTTAACTCAGCCTGTAGCAAAGAATTGACAGCAGACTCCAAATGTTTACGAAATAATTCGTCTAAATCACCTTTATTGATTAGTGTTTCCATAATTTCTGTAGTAAAATTGGGCATGTGAAAGTCCTCCTATAAAATTTCTGTGTCGCAACTTTAATTTTACAGAATGGACTTTCTTTTTTACTACCCTAAATTTCTATTTACACAAAATATTTTACGCTATCACTATTCGCCGTTATACACATTCATAATCGATGATAAATACATCATCTTTGAACCAAAAGGTAAATGATATCAGTCACTAATTTCTTGAATGGCTCTTCAGATTTTAAATTTCGATTTAATCTATTTTCACATACCTGACGAACGGATCCAATTTTATTTTTCTTTTTTACCTTTACACGACAGTTCCACCCATTTCTTTGCATAATTATTTGAACGGTTTTCTTATTTATAATTTGAGTTCTTCGTATGAATTCAGTGATTTTTCTATAACCGTAAGTGAACCGATAGCTTTCACATAATTCTTTAATTAATTGTTCTTTCTCCGTTAAGCCAGTCACAAACGATTGTTTTTCCATCGATAATAAGTTGATTTAGCAATGCCAAATAATTGGCAAATGGTTCTAACGGGTAGTTGATTCTTCATTTCTTCAACTAATTTTACAAATAATTGTGGCGTCACATCCTTTCCAATTCGTGGTACTTTTCCATGATAGAGATTTTGTTCCTCAAAAATTTATTTTCAATCTGTAATTTATCGATGTCACTTAAACCTTCAGGACCTTTTCCATAGGTATATTGCTTTCCTACTGGTTGAAGAAATCGATGTTCTCCACCATTTCGATATCATCGCCACCATGTATTCACTTGTGTTCTATTTTTTATACATAGTTTCTCTATAATTTCTGGTGTGATTTTCTCTCCAACTTCATCTTAATTGCAGCTTGTTTGACTTCTATTGTGTCCTACGTTAGTGGGTCAGTCCCGTCTTTGTTGATTTTTTTATTGGTGTAGATTGAAAAAATTCATTAGCACTGCCATTATTTATATTTTCGATTTCAGAAGAAATAAGTTCTTTTAGATTTTGTTTAAAAAAAATGCTATCCTATCAATTAGGAGGAGACTGCTATGGATATATTAACACGCATTCAAAATGACTATTTATTTTTATCGCCGCAAGAAAAAAAAGTTGCTGATTACATTATGAGATTCAGTTCGGAGATAAAAAACATGAATATTAAAGATTTTTCTTTGAAGACGGGGACATCGACAGCTACTGTCACAAGGTTTGCTAAAAAAATTGATTGTAAAAATTTTTCAGATATGAAATTTCAAATTAATTCACTATCAGTGCCGAAAGTTCAATTTCAAACGAAGGGAATCTCAGAAGATGTTTTTAATTATTATCAGATGGTGATAAAAAATACTCAAAGTTTGATTGAAATGAATAAGCTTGAAACTTTTATAAAATTTTTGCTTGAAGCAGAACAGATAATAATTATGGGTTTGAATAATTCAGGTACAACAGCTTCTACATTTGGTAATCGCTTGATGAGAATGGGATTACCTGTTGTTAGTTATGGTGACACTGTAGATATGGTCATGAGAGGTAGTATTGCTAAGAAAACAGATTTATTTGTAGCTATTTCTAATTCCGGCACAACAGAATGTGTACTAGATGCTTTTACACAGGCTAAAAAAAGTAATGCTAGATTGGTCTCGATTACTAGTTTTTCAGAAAATCCGTTAGCTGCTTTGAGTAATTTGGATCTTTACGTGTATAGTACAAAATTTATTGATAATCAGAAATTCATTAATTCGCAGTTTTCAATGGTCTATTTAATTGATGTAATTACCACTCTTTTACTGGAAAATAAAGAACTTCAAGAGAAATTTATAAAAACTAGAGAAGTAACATCTGATAATTATTAACGATTAATATCTTATTGTAAAATATTATCAAATGTTTTTTTTAGTATCTTTTGATTCAGTACTATGTGGCTTTCTGACGACTTACTTCATAGTCAATCTTAAAATTTATTTGTGCATATTTACTATTATTGCTGTTTTAAATACTCTTTTTTGTTAATTATTTTCATGTTTTTATATTGAGTTAATTATTATCGAATGGTAAACTGAAAGCAGTTACATAGTTGAAAAAGAGGGAAGTGAACTGTATGAATTTGAAACAACCTTATGTGTTAGAAGATGTTAATATTTCGAGAAACGATGATAAACTTGAAATTAAAATCATTAATGCTTCTAAACAAAATGTGGCACTTTTTGTCGGAGATTCTCCTATGAGAGAATCAATCACCACTTTAGTGGGAGAGAATGTTGAGGGAGAGTTTAATTTATATTCACCTGTTGGTAAAGGACGTCCTTATTTCAAATATATAAATAGCTCTGGCTTTTCTCCTTTATTTTCTGAACGTGTTCTTCCTTTAGAAGGAGCAATCAATGTAAGAGATATGGGAGGTTATGAAACCACTGATCATCGGAAGACCAAGTGGGGAATGTTATACAGAGGAGATCAATTATCGAAATTGACAGATCAGGATGTTGAATTATTAACAAAGCTTGGATTAAAAACCATCATTGATTTTCGTTCCAGTCACGAAAGGGGGTTAAATCCAAACAGAAATATTCCTACTGTTGAGAAAATAATTCTTAGTGACCCTCGTTCAAGCTTTTCTGAAGCAGCGGCTGAAGTTGTGGATCTTCATTCTGAAAACAAAAAATTAGTTCAGTCTTTAGAGCAAGGATTAGTTGAAGAAAAATATCTTGAAAATCCTGATCTCAAGGTGATTGAGAGTTATCAATATATGGTGAATAATCCAGAATCAATTCAGGCACTGAAAAAAATGATTCATGCTTATGCTTGTTCTAAAAATGCTCCATTTATACAGCATTGTCGAGGTGGGAAAGATAGAACAGGTTTTGGATCCATGCTATTGTTGCTTTTATTGGGAGTAAAAGAAGAGTTAGTCGTAAAAGATTATATGTTGACTGGTGAAATCAGAAAGCGAAGAAACGCATTGAAATTACAAATGTATAAGGAGTTGACCGACAATCAGAGGTATCTCAATTATTTGATGGCAGTTTTGGATACTAAAGAAGTGTTTATCACTTCTACGATAGAATATATAAAGGAACAATATGGCTCGATTGAAAATTATTCAGTAAGGCAGCTGGATTTGTCTTCGGATCAGATTGAAGTAATGAAGGAAAATTATTTAGAGGAGATGTAGCTGATGAAAGAAGTTGCGGTTTTAGTCGCAAGTCATGGAAAATTTGCAGAGGCAGCGCTGGAAAGTGCAGAAATGATTGTTGGTAAACAAGAAAACTGTGGATGCCTTTCCGTCGAAATGGATGTCAACTTGAAGGAAGCTCTAGAAGAGATGCAGTCTCTTCTAGATGGTCTTGATACTTCAGTAGGAACAGTAATTTTAGTGGATCTTTTTGGAGGAACACCTTCGAATGTGAGTGGAAATATTGTAATGAAAAATGACAGAGTATTGGCAATCAGCGGTTTAAATCTTCCAATGTTAATTCAGTTACTGTTAAATCGTCATTTGTCACTTGATGAGCTCGCAGAGGATCTTGAGAAGACATATTTATCTGGTTTTACTAATATAACAAAAGTGTTAAGCAAGGAGGATAACAATGAAGATGAATGTGAAATTTTGTAGAATTGATGACCGGTTAATTCATGGACAAGTGGTGACAACTTGGGTGAATGTGCATGAGATTGAGCAAATTATTATTTTAAATAAAGAAGTTGCTGAAGACAAAGTTCAATCATCTGTCTTAAAAATGACAGCTCCCTCAAATGTCAAGCTAGCAATTTTTTCTCCAGAGAAATTTTTAAAAATTATTCAGAAAAATCCGATCAACCGATCAACCATGTTATTGTTTTCTTCAGTTTATGATGTTGAAAAAATCGTTAATGGTGGATTTAAAATGTATAAATTAAATGTAGGTGGCATGCGATTAAATCCAGAAAGAGAGCAATTGACCAAGGCGGTTTCTGTTACTGAAGATGAAAGAAAAGTATTTAAAAATCTATTAGCTAAAGGTGTAGATATAGATATTCAGATGGTTCCTAATGATTCACCAAAAAAATTGAAGGAGTTGATCTAGATGACTACTTTATTACTAACACTATGGGCTTTTATCTGCGGAGTTGATGATGCAACAACACAGATGGTACGTCGTCCATTAATGATTTGTTTTGTTACCGGGATTATTATGGGGGATATTACACAAGGACTAATAATTGGGGCAACATTAGAAATAATGTGGATGGGGATTGGTAATGTTGGAGCTTACATGGCTCCTGATATCGTGAGTGGTTCTATCATCAGTTGTGCATTAGCGATTTCTAGTGGTGGTGGAGTAGCAGTTGCAACCACGTTGGCTGTTCCAACTTCCATTTTAGCACAACAATTATTAATTCTTTGGGAAACAGTCAATGTTTCTTTAAATCCTTGGGCACAACGATTAGCAGAAAATGCAGACGTTAAAGGAACTAACTGGCTGATTTACCCCCCAATGTTATTAATTGGTGTTATCAGAGCTGTTCCGACGTTTATCGCAATTAAATTTGGTAGCGGTGCCATACAGAATATTGTTGATTCCTTACCAACTACTTTCCTTGATGGACTTTCTGCTTCTGGAAAAATCATTCCCGCAGTTGGTATGGCTTTATTAATGAGCGTAATGATTAAAGAAGGAAAAATGTGGATTTACTTGGTTTTAGGATTTGTTTTATCATCATATTTAGGTCTGGCAGTACTACCAATTGCTCTAATAGCACTAGCATTTGCTTTATTACATGATCAAAGCAATCATAATGGAGCATTAAAACAGCAAGCCGTTCAAACAGTTGTTTCTGATTTTTCTGATGAAGAGGAGTATGATTTATAATGGAAAAACAATTAACAAAAAAAGATCTGAATAGATTATTTTGGCGACTTCAAAATGTTCGTGTAACCTTAAACTATGAAACGATGCAAGCGCCAGGTTTTATGAGAGCGATTGCACCGGTTCTTCAAAAGTTTTATCCAGATAAAGAGGATTTAGCTGAAGCAATGAAACGTCATAATACTTTCTATAATTCCCATGTGGTAGGTAATGCTATTATTTTAGGTATCTCTGCAGCGATGGAAGAAATAACAACAACTCCAGAAGATAAAGAAGGTGTGATAGCCTTGAAAACTGGACTAATGGGTCCATTAGCAGGAATTGGGGATAGCTTACTAAAATTTACTTGGGTACCTATCGTAGGAAGTATTGGTGCATCTTTGGCATTAAACGGCAGTATTTTAGGTCCAATCTTAATGTTTGTTCTATATAATATTGTCAATATGGGCGGGAAATACTTTGGTCTGGTTTATGGTTATGAGAAAGGAATAGACTTTTTTACAAAAAATGAAGATAATACGATTATTCAAAGAATTTCAAGTATGGCAAATGTTGTTGGGTTGATGGTAGTGGGCTCTATGATTGCTAGCTCAGTAAAAATCAATACAGTTCTTGAAATATCGGCAGGGGAAAATGTTATTCAACTTCAGGAAATGCTTGATACAATCATGCCAAACTTTTTAGCACTTCTAGCTACGATTATTATTTACAATGTGTTGAAAAAAACTAATGGTAAACATTCTGCTTTAATTATTATCACTATTATGGCTATCAGTGTCTTATTAAAATACCTAGGCGTCATTTAATTTTATGTCATTTTGAGATTGTTTTCTTTATCGATAACATGAAATATTATTTTGAAAAATGAAACTCTACTATGAATCTTTTTTTCTTAGGGTAGAGTTTTTTTATATTTCGCAATTGTAAAATTAAGCTAGACAACTAAAAAGTCATCTGTGCGACACTCAACATAGTTCCTACCACAGAATTATAAGGAGTGCACACAAATGACTGACACCCTCTTACACCAGTTGAACCCGTAATGATAGAGTCTTATTTCAAAATAAACGAATCTGTTGCTAACGTTGCACGTCAATTAAAACGCTCAAGGCAAACCATCAACAAGGTTTATCAGTGTTTCAAACAGGGGAAAACAGCACTAAAATATTATCAACAATACAAACAAAATAAGGCCTGCTGCGGAAGACAACCGATTGTGTTGCCTACAGAACAAGTGAACTATGTCAAAAAATGACTGCTCAAAACTAGCCGCCTGATGTCATCGTTGGTCGTGCAGAATTTCCAATCAATTGCTCTGTACGCACACTCTATCGTATGTTTGAAAAAGGCTTATTCAACGTGCTTGACTTGCCTTTAAAAGGAAAACGTAAGCTAGGCATCAGGAAAGGCGTGGCAAACAAACCTTTCGACATTCGATCCATCAACGAAAAAGCGAGCACACCAACTATTCAAAAGAATTGGTCACCTTGAAGGGGATACGATCGTTGGTGTCAAACACAAAAGTGCCGTCATCACACTTGTTGAACGTCTGTCTAAAGTGGTCATTACGCTGAAACCACAAAGGAGACAAGCCATAGATATTTAAAATAGATTAAATCAGTGGTTAGAATCGGTACCTAAACACTTATTTAAATCCATTACTTTTGATTGTGGCAAAGAATTTTCTAATTGGAAAACTATGAGTAATGTCAATGATATTGATAGTTACTTTGCCGATCCTGGTACCCCTTCACAGCGTGGATTAAATGAAAATTCTAACGGACTACTACGTAGAGATGGCTTGTTTAAAACCACGGATTTTAGTGACGTCACAGAAGCGTTTATTCAATCCGTTGCTTCAAAAAGAAATCATATCCCAAGGAAATCATTAAATTATCAAACACCGTTGGAGGTATTTATGAGTTATGTAGATAAAGACAATCTGTCTAGCTTAATTTGACAAATGAAAAATACAAGAAGTTAACTTGCCTACAATGATAAAAGGCTTTGGCATATGAAATAGAAATATGATTTAATAAAAGATTGACTTCAGATGATAAGTGAAGAAGTAAAATTTTTTTAGTGGGCAATATATGATAAGAAAATTAGATAGTCACTAATTTAAATATTACTATTCACGCAGATAAAAAATGTCCTTGCATTCATTTAGCACGAACTTTCGGAATAAAGTTTTCTTAAACGTAAATAATACTTGAAATATAATTTCATTCAGGTTATAATGGAAACGAAATCATTTATCACTTATAAAGGAGAAAAGATATGAAAAAACTTACAAGTGTTATCGAAACAAAAGTAGCTCCACCGCTCATCAGATTTTCACAAATGAAATATATTCAGGTGATTCAGAGGACCGGTTTAGGAATCATGAGTTTGTTGATTATTGGTTCCGTGTTCTTGTTGTTGGCTTCATTCCCCAGCGAAACATATTTAAACTTTTTAGGGGACTTCCGTTGGACGCTGGCTGAAGCTTCAGGGGTTGGTACAGCATTTATCGCATTATACACGACGATTACTACTTCTTATGCATTAGTTGAATGGTATGCTAAAAACAGAAATGAAAAAATGGATGTTGTTCAGCCGATGATTTTGGCTGTTGCCTCATTCCTTTTGGTAAATCCGGCACAGACTGTTTCTACAGTGGTGGAAGGCGCAAAAGAACCGGGATCATTTACTGGTATCCCTAGTGCAGCTCTAGGGGCTTTAGGAGTTTTTACCGCTATTATCGTCGGAATCGTTACTGTAGAAATGTATCGATTCTTTGTTAGAAAGAAAATAGTCATGAAGCTTCCGGAAGGTGTTCCTGAAATGGTATCGAATGCCTTCACTTCATTATTCCCGTCATTTTTTGTTATCGTCTTCTGGTGGTTGTTAAGATCAGTGCTTCAAATCAATATCAGTGAAGTCATCAGCAGTATTTTTGAACCGTTAGTTACAGTAGGGGATTCATCTTTTGCGATGATTATCGTTACGCTTTTAAACCGGATATTGTGGTCAGTGGGAATCCACGGTAGTAATATCGTTTCCGGAGTAGCAGGTACTTTCTGGACACAGATGATGACTGCCAACCAAACAGCGATGCAAGCCGGTGAAGCATTGCCTTACACCTTTACCAGTGTCTTTATGGATAACTACATCTGGTCAGGATTGTTCCCGTTGGCATTCATGCTGACACGTTCAAAACTTCCAAGATTCAAAGCATTGGGTGCGTTGGCACTTCCGGCAACCTTGTTTAACATCGGAGAACCATTGATTTTTGGTCTGCCGATTATGATGAACCCGTTGATGATGATTCCATTTGTCCTGTCATCTTTGGTACTTGCCCTTGGTTCAGCAGTTTCTCAAGCGATCGGTTTGATTCCTGTCCCAGTGCTAAATGTACCGTGGATTACGCCAGCACCGCTTAAAGCGTTTCTAGCAACTAACGGTAGTTGGGCAGCTGCACTGTTTGTAATCGCAGGTTGGATTATCAGTTTCATGATTTACTCGCCATTTGTTAAAGCACTTGAGAAGCAAGAGCTTGTTTTGGAAAGCGAAATGGAATAGGAGAAGACTCACAAATGACTTATTTATTTGGAATCTCAGTTTATTTACAAGATATGACTGAAGATTATCTTAAAACAGCATCGGAAAACGGTGCAAAATATGTGTTTACCTCATTGCATATCCCCGAGGAAGATCTTTCTCAGGCGGCAGTGCAGATCAAAGAGTTGCTTGGCTACTGTAAGAAATACGGGATGCATCTGGTACCAGATGTATCTCCGATTACTTTTGAAAAATTAGAAATTGCTTCAGGGGATTTTTTAGCATTAAAAGAATTAGGTGTCAAGGCTTTAAGGCTGGATTACGGATTTGATGATTTGAACACTGTCAAAGAATTGCAGCAGGATTTTGAAATTATGTTGAACGCCAGTGTGGTTTCGGAAGAGTATATCAACAAGTGTCAGGCACATGGTATCGCCATTGAGGAAATCATCGGAGTGCATAATTTTTATCCTAAAACAGACACAGGTTTGTCGCTGGATTCAGTTATCAAGACCAATCGCGTTTTTGCCAAATATAATATCCCGGTAATCACCTTTGTTCCTGGGGACAGACTAAAGAGATTCCCTCTGTATGAAGGACTGCCTACTGTAGAAAAACACCGCAGCATGCATCCTTATGCTGCCGCTGTGGAGTTAATCCAAACAGCTGACACTACTGGCATAATGATCGGGGACAGTATGGTTTACGATGAAACCATGGCATGGATCCATGATTATTTGCATAACAATACTTTGACACTCCCTGTAGTTCTCCAACCAGAGTATGCTTATTTATTCAAAGAAGAGTTGCGCAGCCGTAAAGATGTTTCAGAGCAGGTGGTCAGATTGATGACACCGAGAAAGCAAGGAATTTCTCCTGAAAACAATGGGAGTCGGCATAAAGGGGACATCATCATGCAAAATGATTTGGCCGGCAGATATGCTGGGGAACTTCAATTTTGCAAACAGGATTTGCCGTTCTCTCCGCAAGGAAATAAAATCGGCTTCCTTCACCCTGATTTGCTTGAGCTGATGCCTTACGTAACAGGAAATGTCAGCATCAAACTGGTCCCAATGAAAGGAGCATAAGCTTGTGACTATAAGACGACTTGTCGGACAGTTATTTGTTGTTGGATTTGATGGAATTACTGTGACAGACTCGCTGAAACAGCTGATCCACGATTACCATATCGGTGCAGTTATCCTGTTTAACCGCAATATCGGCACTTTGGAACAGTTGAATCAATTGACAGAAGAGTTGCAAAAAGAAGCTAGAGATGCCGGATACAGCAGGCCATTGCTGATTTGTCTGGATCAAGAAAATGGTGTAGTTAGACGGATCGATGACGTGCTGACACGTTTTCCTGGTGCTATGACATTAGCGGCGACTGGCGACACAAAGCTGGCATCTGAAGTTTATGAAGCCTCAGCTGAGGAATTAGCTTCCTGCGGTATTAACTGGAATTTGGCACCTGTGGCTGACGTCAATAACAATCCTGAAAATCCTATTATCGGTGTTCGTTCTTTTGGAGATGACCCGGAAAAAGTGGTTGATTTTGTCGTGGCAAGTATGAAAGGCATGCAAGCCGGAGGAGTGATTTCCAGTCTTAAGCACTTCCCGGGACACGGGGATACACAAGTGGATTCCCATTTGTCATTACCTATTATCGATAAAAGTCTTGAAGAGCTGGAAAAAACCGAACTTGTACCGTTTAAAGCTGGGATTGAGGCAAATTGTGATACTGTTATGATTTCTCATATTCAGTTCAATTCGATAGATAAAAGACCTGCAAGTCTTTCCTATCAGATGGTTACCGGTCTTTTACGGGAGAAACTCGGCTTTGACGGTGTTGTGACTACGGATTGTTTAGAAATGGATGCTATTGCAAAAACAGTCGGAGTAAAAGAGGGCTGCTATCAAGCCTTGCTAGCCGGGTGTGACTTCCTGATGGTTTCCCATACGCTGGCGGAACAAATCGCTGCCATGGACTATATTTCCGGCAAAATAGCTGATAATGAATTGGACATTTCCCGTATACATGCTTCTATCGAGCGGATCAATCAATTAAAACAAGGTTATCTCGATTGGGAGAAGAAGCCGGACGATTTAACAGACTTGCAAAAAGAGTCCCATCAATTACTTGCTGATGAAGTCTATCAAAAAGGTTTGACTCATGTCATCAATAAACAGTCTTCCGAGCAACCGTCATTGTCTGACAAAGTGGTAGTCTTGTTTCCTAATGAAAAGGGGATGCTGCGAGTAGAAGATATTCGTCATTCTTACGATTTTTCTTCTCTATTTAATAAATTCGGTTCTGAAGTCCAAGTGGTTTTATATGATAAACAGGGGTTGACTGATACTGATATTGATTTGTCAGAAGCTCTTTCCGAAGCAGACATGCTGATACTTTGTACGGTGAATGTGGCTAAAGAAGATTGGATTGTTTCTGCAGCTGAATCATTTTCTGTCAGAACAAAACATATTGTTATGAGGAATCCTTATGATGTGAATTTGATTCAAAACGAGCAAATTGAGGAAACAGTTTTCACTTACGAACCTTCCAGTTTTGTATTGGAAAAAGCGGTCAGTGTCCTGACCCATGAATTACCGGTATCCGGAAAGATGCCTGTCAAACTGAAATAAGTCATTGAATTGTTTAAAGAAACAAGTAAAATATAAGCAGGTGACATTATCCATGAATAACTTCTGGATAATGTCGTTTTTTGTCGTACGAAAAATCAATTTTTTAGCAGAATGAACAACACAAATGTAAGATGTGTTCACTTTTTTTAGTTATAGTCTCAATGCTTTTGTATAAATAATGTGTATTTTTACAAAAAATGTATAAATATGTATTGACCTTCCGAATGAATGCATATATAATGAATAAAAATAAGTGGAGGTGATCATGTGGATGTCTCGATTATTGGTTCAACAGGGTATAGTGGGATGGAGTTAGTAAAGTTACTGCATAAACATCCAGACGTTTGCATATCATCATTGCATAGCGATTCTGCTGCAGGTCAAATGCTATCGGAAATTTATCCCCATACTGATAGTGTGACAGATAATCTCTTACGACCTGTGGAAACTGATTGGATTATTGCCAACAGTGATTTGGTGTTCCTAGCAACACCGTCTGGAGTTTCAAGTCGTTTAGCACCTGCCTTTGTTGATAAAAACCATCCTGTGATAGATTTATCAGGAGATTTTCGTTTCAGTGATGAAACACGCTATAAAAAATGGTATCAGAAAGAACCGGCTCCTTACCGTTACTTAAAACAGTTTACCTATCAAATTCCAGAATTTTTTAAGAAAACGGCAGATAGCCCCTTTATTTCCAATCCCGGGTGCTATGCCACAGCAGTATTGCTTGGGTTAGCGCCTTTGGTTCAAAATAATTTAATTGAAGAAACAATTATTATTGATGCTAAATCGGGTCTATCGGGAGCAGGGAAATCTCTCTCTCAAAACAGCCACTTTGTTGATGCCCATGACAATATGACGTTATACAAACCAAATCAGCATCAGCATATTCCGGAAATCGTACAGCAACTGACGGAGTGGTCTAAAACATATGACAAGGTTCAGTTTTCAACCAGTCTGATACCGGTATCCAGAGGGATTTTCTGTACGACTTATGTTCAGTTGAAAGAAAAAAAAGAAGCAGACAAGCTGCACGATATTTATCAGCAGACTTATCAAGATAAAAAATTTGTCAGAATTCAGCCGAAAGGAAAATTGCCGGATTTGAAACAAGTCGTAGGCTCAAATTATTGTGACATCGGTATCGTTTATAATGAAGCAACCAATGTCCTGATGATTGTTTCAGTCATCGACAATTTGATAAAAGGAGCAGCCGGTCAAGCTGTTCAGAATTTAAATTTGTTTGCCGGATTTCCTGAAGAGCACGGACTGGATTTGGTCCCATCATATTTTTAAAAGGAGAATAACTTATGAATATCATTGATAATGGGACGATTGCAAGTCCGAAGGGATTCTACGCTGACGGCGTTCATTGCGGTCTCAAGCGTAAAAAACATGACCTTGGATTGATTTATTCCGAAGTGCCGGCGACAGTCGCTGCAGTTTATACTACTAATAAAGTTAAAGCGGCACCCATACTTGTGAATCAGGAAACAATTAGAAACTCGGAAAAAATTCAAGCTGTGCTGGTCAATTCAGGTGTGGCAAATGCCTGTACTGGCCGTGAAGGTTTGTCCAATGCTCAAAAATCCAGAGACTTGATTGCACAAAAATTGGCAATCTCTAATGAGTTAGTGGGAATTGCTTCGACAGGAGTTATCGGCAAACAGCTGCCGATGTTGAGTATGGCTGCGGGGATTGAATTGCTCAATACCTTTTCCGGAAATCCCCAGCATTTTCATCAGGCAATATTAACCACAGATTTGACGACAAAAGAATTAACTGTCAGCAATACGATAAAGAATAAAGAAGTGACGGTTGCTGGGGTGGCAAAAGGTTCAGGAATGATTAATCCCAATATGGCAACCATGCTGGCATTTATTACTACTGATGTCAACATCGAGGATAAATTGCTGCAATCTACTTTGAAGGAATGTGTTGATCAGTCTTTCAACCAAATCACAGTAGACGGCGACACTTCGACCAATGACATGGTGATGGTGCTGGCAAATGGTCAAGCGGACAATTTTCCCTTAACCGTTGATGATCCCGATTATTCTTTGTTTAAGGAAATGCTTTTGACCGTTACGGAGGATTTAGCTAAAAAAATTGCACGTGATGGCGAAGGAGCAACCAAACTGATTGAAGTGCAAGTGACAGGGTGTGATTCCACCAAAAGTGCCAATCACATTGCTAAAACAGTCGTAGGCTCCAATCTGGTGAAAGCAGCGATTTTTGGAGAAGACGCCAACTGGGGGCGGATTATTTGTGCGATTGGTTACGCAGACGCAGAAATCGAACCTGAAAAAATCAACATTGCTATTGGGAATATTGACGTGCTGAAAGTTGGCGAACCTTGTCATTTTTCAAATGAAAAAATGGCGAAGGTGCTGAAAAAAGATACAGTGGTCATTGCCATTGATATTGGTTCTGGCACAGAAACAGGGCGTGCCTGGGGCTGCGATTTGACATACAAATATGTCGATATCAATGCTGCGTATCATACGTAATTGGAGGAAACGAGAATGACAGATTATATTGTAGTTAAACTGGGCGGTGTTGCCGGAAAAAATTTAACGAAACAATTTTTTGAAAAAATCCATTCGTGGAGAAATCAAGGCAAACAAGTCATTGTGGTTCACGGCGGAGGCAATCATGTGTCTTTGATGATGGAAAAATTAGATATTCAAGTAAAAATAGTCAATGGTCTGCGGGTCACTTCCAATGAGGTGCTAGATGTGACAAAGATGGTTCTGATTGGAAAAGTTCAGCCGGATATCACCAATCAATTCCTTGAAGAAGGACTTGCCGCTGTGGGGCTCAATGCTGCCGATCAGCATTGTCTTACGGGTGACTATGTCAATGAGGCGATTTATGGAAAAGTCGGCAGTGTCACTCAAGTGAACGTGCCCTTTTTCGAAAGTTTGCTGGCAGATGACATCATTCCCATCGTTGCACCTCTGGCACTGACGGAGTTTAATCAATGGCTGAATGTCAATGCAGATGATACGGCGTGTAAAATAGCAGAAAGTCTCAAAGCGGAATCTCTTTTTCTGCTGACAGATGTGCCGGGTATTAAAGTCGGTGATCAGTGGGTAGATAACTTATCCCCGGAAGATGCGGCTGATTTGAAAGAACAGCAAGTTTTAACAGGGGGAATGATTCCTAAAGTCGAACATGCAGTCTGCGCAGTGAAAAAAGGTGTCAGCAACGTGCACATTACTGATTGCATCCATGAAGCTGGTACAGTCATATCCCGGGTGGAGGTAAGAGTATGATGAACAGCTATTTGCTGCCCAATTACGGTAAAGCCCCAGTGGAATTTGTCAAGGGGGAAGATGTTTTTTTATATGACAGCAACGGAACCAAATACTTGGATTTTACCAGTGGTATCGGTGTGGCTAATCTGGGTTATTCCCAGCCTGAACTTGTGGCAGCTTTGACGGCACAAGCCAAACAGTTATGGCATACACCGAATTTGTATCAGAATTCCCTGCAGGAAAAAGTTGCAAAAAAGTTGATTGGCGACCGAGACATGTTGGCATTTTTCTGCAACAGTGGAACAGAAGCCAACGAGGCGGCAATTAAATTGATTCGCAGACATACGGGGAAAAATCAAATCATTGCATTCAAAGATTCTTTTCACGGCCGGACTTTCGGCAGTATGTCGGCGACAGGGCAGTCAGCAATTCATGGTGGATTTGGCAGTATCGTGGAAGGTTTCGTTCATGTTCCGTTTAATGACAGTCAGGCATTGAAAGATGCCATTACAGAGGATACGGCGGCTATTTTTCTTGAGCTGATCCAAGGGGAAGGCGGAGTGATACCCGCTGATGAACAGTGGCTTAGTGAAGTTGTCCAGCTGTGCCATACTTATGGACTCCTTCTTGCAGTAGATGAGGTCCAGACAGGAATGGGACGTACCGGTAATTTATATGCCAGCGATACTTATAATATCCAACCGGACATTATAACTTTGGCCAAGGGCTTAGGCAATGGCATCCCAGTTGGTGCTATGCTGGCAAAACGCCCGTTGGGAGAGTCATTCGGACCGGGCACTCACGGTTCGACTTTTGGTGGGAATAAATTGGCCTTAAGTGCGGCTGAAAAAGTCGTGGACTTGATTGATACGCCGTCATTATTGGCAAATGTTGAGGCACTTGGAGAATTTTCGCTGGCTTATTTGTCTGAAAAGCTGGAAAATTGTTCAAATGTTTTGTCAATCAGAGGGAAAGGTTTGATGATCGGGATAGAATTAACAGATGGTATTGAGTCGGTCATGGCCTCCTTGATGGCAGAAAAATTATTAGTTCTCAGAGCCGGGCAATCAGTAATCCGTTTACTGCCGCCACTAATCATCAGTAAAGAAAACTTGCAAAGAGGTTTAGATAAAATAATTGCTACGCTGACGAAAGAGAGAGAAGCAGATGAAAAATGACTATTATGGAAAAGATATCCTAGATTTAACAGAATTAACTACGGAACAAATAATGGAGCTCATTGAGTTGGCAATCGACATGAAAAAGAACCCGGCGCACTATGCGGATTCCTTAAAAGGAAAAATTCTGGGAATGATTTTTGCGAAAGCCTCCACTCGGACCCGTCTCTCTTTTGAAGCAGGCATGCTGCAGCTTGGCGGTCATGCCATCGTATTGAACACTCAGGATTCTCAAATAGGTCGGGGGGAGCCAATCAAAGACACGGCAAACGTGATGTCAGGATATCTTGACGGTATCATGATCCGTACCTACAAAGATGACGAAGTGGCGGCTTTGGCCGCCCACAGCACCATACCGGTGATTAATGGACTGACGGATCTGCACCATCCTTGTCAATGTCTGGCGGATTTGCAGACGATTTATGAGTGGAAAGAGACGTTTAAGGGAGTCAACCTTGTGTATATGGGTGACGGGAACAATGTGGCTCATTCCTTGCTGATCGGCGGGGCTAAAGTTGGTTTGAATGTAGCAGTGGTATCTCCAAAGGGCTATGAACCTTCTGCACAAATCGTTTCTCTTGCAGAAGAGTTGGCCAAAGAAACAGGAGCGGTGATTACTGTCACAGACGAGCCAAACTCAGTGATGGAGGGTGCAGATTTTATCTATACCGACACTTGGGCAAGTATGGGGCAGGAGGAAGAAAAAGCATTGAAAGAATCTGTTTTCTTGCCGGACTATCAAGTCAATGATTCAGTCATGCAGTCAGGTGCTTCGGACTGCAAGTTCATGCACTGTTTGCCTGCCTACCGGGGCAGCGAAGTGACTGCCGATGTGATAGACGGAACACAGTCAGTCATCTATCAAGAAGCTGAGAACCGCCTTCATGCACAAAAAGCACTGATGTACAAATTAATGAAAACTGAAGTTTGATTTTATAAAAAAGTATCCCCAAAAGTCGGATGGAAATCTGACTTTTGGGGATTTTCTCTTTATGACGGAGTCTTTTTAAGCTGTTCTACTAACTTTTTGTCCGGTGTGACATAAATCGTTTGCTGATTTTCGTAAATCACATAGCCTGGCTTGGCACCGCTAGGCTTGCGGACGTGCTTGACCGGGACGTAATCGATAGGGACTTGGCTGGACAAGCGGTACTTGGAAAAATATCCTGCCAAATTAGCAGCTTCAGCAATGGTTTTTTCCGAAGGTGCATCATTTTTGATAATCACATGGGAACCGGGGATATTTTTTGCGTGGAGCCAAAGATCAGTTTTTTTGGCTGTCCGCAGTGTCACCTGATCGTTTTGCAGATTATTTTTTCCTACCAAGATTTGGTCTCCATCACTGCTGTAAAAAACTTGAGGTTTGCTGACAGTGTTTTTTTTCTTCTTTTTAAGTCTTTCGCGAATATAACCGCTGGCAATTAATTCTTCACGGATAAGGGGAATATCGCTAGGTGCGGCAATTTCAAGCTGGGATAGCACGGAAGCAAGATAATTTTCTTCCTGTTTGGCTTTTTCCAGCTGTTCTTTTATCATCTTTGCACCAGTTTTCAGTTTATTGTAACGTTTGAAATACCGTTGTGCGTTTTGCGACGGACTCAGTTCCGGCTGAAGAGAGATTTTCAGCGGTTGATTATTATCATAATAGTTCTCCACAGTGATTTCATTGTCTCCTGGGTTAATCATGTAGAGATAAGTGGTCAGCAGCTCTCCTCTGAGCTGGTATGTCTCCGCTGATTCGGTATCTGCCAGAGATTTTTCCAGCTTTTTGATTTTCTTCTGATTTTTCTTGTATTCTGTTTCCATTTTTTTTATTAAAGAGCCTGCTTGTTGCTTGACCCGATCTTTTTCCGCTTTGCCTTCGTAGAAAGTATCCAATAATTGACTGAGACTGGAAAAAGTTGCTGTAGGCTGTCCCAGATGAGTAAAAGGAACAGAGCTGAAAAATTCTTTCGACTTTTTTTCATAAATCGATGGTTCTAAAAGCTGCCGGGAGACAAAAAACTGTCGCCAGACTTTCAGTTTTTCCTGACTGCGCTGTGCTAATCTAAAACAAAGTTCACTGGCAGTATCAAATCCCAATCCTTGAAAATGTTGCTGCAAATAGTGAGGTGTCAGTTCTTCCGCCGTGGATAATAAATGGAACAACTTTTTGTCATCTACGGAAAAAGGATTAGTTTGGTTTTCATTTTTCGGCGGTTCGATGTACTCAGTACCCGGAAGCAGTAAACGATAGGAATTTTGCGAAGGCCCCACATGTTTCAGACAATCTAAAATTTTGCCGGTCTCTTTGTTGACCAAGATAATCGCACTATGCCGGCCCATCAGTTCCACAATCAGTACGATATTTTCCAGATCGCCCAGTTCATTTCTTTTTGAAAAGGAATAATGAATGATGCGGTCATTTTCTATTTGTTCTATTTTTTCTAAAATCGCACTATCCAGATATTTCCGCAGCATCATACAAAAATTGGGCGGAGTGTCGGGATTAGTATAATCGATATCTGTGATTTGCATCCGTGCATAGCTGGGATGAGCAGATAAAAGCAGTTTTAAATTTTTCCGGTGATTCCTGATGATTAGGATCACTTCGTTTTCAAAGGGCTGATGAATTTTAGCAATCCGGCCGCCTTTAAGGACTTGGTTGAGTTCTTGAACCATGCCGTGTGTAAAATAACCGTCAAAGGACATGGAAATCCCCCTTTCTGATTCAACTGTTTTAAATATATCCTTAAATCAAAAGGATGTCCAATTTATTTTGATAAGTACTTTTTAATTTGATAAGTACTTTCTTTTTCTAAAAAGAATGAGTATACTAAAACTATGTGAGAGGTGAGATGATGGATAAGGTGAATCGTTTAAAAGAACAACTATTGGAAAAGCTGACAAATTTAAATAACAACTTAAACGCTCAACAAAAAAAGTATATCCTGACCGCATTGACGGCGATTATCTTTCTGCTGCTGGGGTTCGGTATTGTCCCCCATGTCCGGGCCAATATCAGGAATAAACAGATACATTCAGTGTTATCTTCCCGATTGGTGGATGGAAAAAATTTTATTGCGGTAGATTACCAGGGAGCCAAACGCTTGATTCTCGATGAAAATGAAGTCACTCTTTTATTTGTTGATCCTAATGGAAAAAACTATTCTAGTTTAGAAAAAGTGCTGCAAGATGAAAAAAAGAGGTCGGGGATGAGCGGAAAAGTTTATGTTTATCCGTTGATTTATAATGTAAAAGAAACCAAACGTTTTTTTAATTTAACAACTGACGTGACGCTGATACATTTCTTAAATCAGACGGAGGCTCGCCGGGTGAGTTTTACAGAGTCCCAGGAAATAGAGTTGTACTTCATGGATCACTTAGAGAGCGTGAAACAGCCGATCCACCGGGAGAAAACAGAGGAAACAAAAAATAAAGAGAAAGATTCGGAAGGAACAGAAGAAACGACTGGTGAGGCTGACGACAGTGATGTGATTGATGATTTAAAAAATCCTGAAGCGGCAGGGACAGAAAAAGAATCTCTTGAAAGTTCTGAATCCGTCATTCAATAATAGAGAAGAACAAACTCTCAAAATCTGATTGACAAATGAAAAGATTATGTGTAGACTTATAGGCAACTTAAAAAGAAAAGAGGGATTGACATGCAGCATCTAGACAAAAGTTTGACAAAAGTGAATAAGGCTTGGCAAAACTGGCGTAGATGGTTGTATGTATGATTTCTTTGATTAAAGATGTCGTAGATACAACTTTAGAGTACATCTAAATCTTGTATCTATGTCGGTCATGACCTGTTTGATTTTAAATAGTTGAACCCGCATAGAAAAGCGATCTATGTGGGTTTTTGTTTTTTTGAGACAATAACCACACTAACATTAGTTCTGGTTATTGTCTTTTTATTATTATTTTATTGGAGGTTAAATGAGATGAATAAGCGATTATTAGTAGCGATAGCGGCCCTTTTGGGGATTTTGACATACGGATTTATCGCCGGGGTAAAGGAGCCAGCAGAAAACAAGAAAGCAGTTGTAGAGGATATTCCTACTGTGGGGGTTTTGCAGTTTGTCAGTCATCCTGCACTGGACCAAATTTATCAAGGGATGGTCGACCGTTTGGAAGAACGCGGATTTCAAGAAGGCAAGACAGTAAACATCGAATTTCAAAACGGGCAGGCGGATCATAATAAACTAACGATGATGAGCCAGCAGTTGATAGACAAAAAATCTGATGTTTTGGTTGGTATTGCCACGCCGGCAGCACAATCTTTGGCAAACGTCACGAAAGATATCCCGATCGTCTTGGGAGCAATCACTAATCCTGAAAGTGCCGGATTGGTGGACTCCAATGAAGAACCGGGCGGAAATATTACCGGTGTCAGTGACCAGTCACCAGTGAATAGTCAGATAGAGTTGCTGAAAGAATTATTGCCTGAAGCGCAGAGAATCGGTATTCTGTTTTCTTCGGCAGAAGATAATTCAGAATTTCAAGTGCAGATGGTAGAAAAAGAAGCTGAAAAAAGAGGGATGACAACTAAGCGTTTTGCGATTCCTTCAACCAACGAAATTACTCAAATGGTGACGGTGATGGCTGGAGAAGTTGATGTGATTTATATTCCAACGGACAATACAATTGCAAATGTCATGCCTACCGTTACACAAATCGCCAATCAGGAAAATATTCCCATCATTCCTTCAGTGGATACAATGGTGGCAGAGGGCGGATTGGCGACGATTGGTATCAATCAGTACGAATTAGGTCTTCAAACCGGCGAGATGGTTGCCGACATTCTAGAAGGGAAAAGTGATCCTGCGACCACGCCAGTCTATACGTTTAAAACAGGTGACTTGATTATTAATGAGGAACAGGCAGAGCGTTTTAATATTACCTTGTCAAAAAAAATGAAGGAAGAAGCCACATTTGTCACAGCCGCAGAGGAGGAAAAAACTGATGAAACGACTAACAAATAATTCCATTGTCCTTGCTGTCGTCAGCTTCGTCAGCGCATTTCTGATATACGGTTTTATTGACGGCGGGCTTCTGCCGAAAGAAGCTCAAGTCAAAGGAGAGACAGAGATCCCAACGGTGGGGATTTTACAATTTATCACCCATCCGGCTTTGGATGATATCCATCAAGGGACCGTAGACTACTTGGCCAAAAGAGGGTATAAAGACGGTGAAACCGTTCATATTTATTATTTAAATGGTCAAGGAGATCAAAACAAACTCAGTGTGATGAGTCAGCAGCTGCTGGACAAAGGTTCAGATATCTTTGTAGGTATCGGTACTCCAGCCGTCCAAGCACTTGCTAATCTGACAGACGAACATCCAATTATGTTGGGAGGAATCACCAACCCCCAACAGGCGGGGCTCGTTCAGTCCAATGAAAAACCGGGAGGGAATATCACTGGAGTCAGTTTGGAATCGCCAGTAGACGAACAGTTGGAATTTTTAACAGATTTGCTGCCTGAGGTGAAGACGATGGGGATTTTATATTCGTTGGCAGAAGACAATTCTAAAAGCCAAGTGGAAATCGTGAAAGAAAAAGCCGAGAAGAAAGGCATTGAAATAAAAAAATATGGGGTGCCTTCAACTAATGAAATCACTCAAGTGGTGAATGCTATGACGAAAGAAGTGGACGTAATCTATATCCCTACGGATAATACGATTGCCAACGCTATTTCAACCGTAGTGCAGATTGCCAATCAAAATAAAGTCCCGATTTTTCCTGCGGTGGATACGATGGTGATTGAAGGAGGATTGGCGACAATCGGCATCAATCAGTATGCTTTAGGTGAAAAAACCGGTGAGATGACAGCGGATATACTGGATGGGAAAAGCAATCCGGCAACCACACCGGTCTACGCCTACAAGACTGGCGAGCTGGTCGTCAACCAAAAGCAAATGGAGTTTTTCGGGCTGACACTGCCGGAAAACTATCAAGACGAGGCAAGATTCATAAAGGGGGAAGCTGAAAAATGATTTTAAGTATCGGTCAAGGACTGTTGATGTCTATTTTAGGTTTGGGGATTTTTATGACCTACCGTATTTTAAATTTTCCAGATATGACGGCGGAAGGTTCTTTCCCTCTGGGCGGAGCGGTCAGTGTGACCGCAATTACCATGGGGGTCCATCCTGTTCCGGCCACATTGTTGGGAATCCTTGCAGGCATGGTAGCGGGATTGGTGACAGGTCTGCTCTATACCAAAGGGAAAGTCCCAGTCATTTTATCCGGGATACTAGTGATGTCGGCGTTGCAGTCAGTCATGCTGTTTGTCATGAAACGTTCAAACTTGTCTTTATTGAATCATCGCCGTTTGAGTGATTTCCTGTCTAATTCAGGCTTGCCCAAAAATTATGATACGATTTTGATTGGCTTGATTGCCGTGGCACTAATTGTTTCTTTTCTATTTTTCTTTTTTCATACACAGTTGGGACAAGGCTACATTGCAACGGGAGACAATGAGTCCATGGCAAAATCTTTAGGGATAAAAACAGACAACATGAAATTGTTGGGATTGTCTATATCCAATGGGATTATTGCACTTTCGGGTTCATTGATGGCCCAGTACGAAGGCAGTGCCGACATGAGTAAAGGAATCGGAGTAATTGTCATCGGATTGGCTTCAATTATTATCGGGGAAGTTGTCTTCGGTGAGCTGCGTTTGGGAGAACGGTTAGTGGCGATTGTTGTGGGGAGTATTTTTTACCAGCTGCTTATTTTAGGTGTTATCAAACTGGGCGTAGACACTAATTATCTGAAAATCTTCTCTTCGGCGATTTTGGCACTGTTCTTAATATTGCCGCAACTATCTGTTCAAAAGTTTGTAAAGAAAGGCAGGGGATAACTGATGACAGCACCTGTATTAGAATTAGTCAATGCCACGAAAACAATCAAGGGAGAGTTTGAAGAGGCGCGTAACATCCTCGACCAAGTGGATCTGACCGTCAACAAAGGGGATTTCGTCGTTGTTTTAGGCGGAAATGGTGCCGGAAAATCTACTCTTTTTAATAGTATTTCAGGTAATTTAGTGTTGACACAAGGTCAAGTGAAAATCAACGACCGGGATGTCAGCCATCAGAAAGAAGAACAGCGGGCCAAATATATCGGCCGTGTGTTTCAAGATCCTAAGATGGGGACAGCTCCAAGAATGACAGTATCGGAAAACTTATTGCTGGCAACTCTCCGGGGAGAAAAGAGGAAGTTTAAAAACCGTCAGCTGGCCCAGCACAAAGAAACATTTTATCAAATGACAAGCGAAATCGGAAACGGTTTGGAGAAACATTTAGATGTGTCCGCAGGTCAGCTATCAGGCGGACAGCGACAGGCGTTGAGTTTAATCATGGCAACAATCAAAACCCCTGAACTGCTTTTGCTGGATGAGCACACTGCCGCTTTGGATCCGAAAACCGCCCGTTCCTTGATGGCATTGACAGACGAACGAATCAAAGAAAAAAACTTGACTTGCCTGATGATTACACATCGGTTGGAAGATGCGATTACCTATGGGAACCGGCTGATTCTTTTAAAGGACGGCAAAATCCACCGGGAATTTACTCAACAGGAAAAAGAACAACTGACCGTAGGATTTTTGGCGGAAATGTTTGAAGAGTAGGAGATAGATTGAATGGACACATCATTTGTCAAACCAACTTTCATTGATTTTTATGTTGATTCTCCTTTTAATTTGCTTAGTAATATCAAAATTTGTTGGTCTGATTTTTGACTTTTTATCATTTTAAATGTTTGGAAGACTGTTTGATTTGAAATTACTACCGTTAGCAGCAACACCAGCCAAATTACTTGAAATTCATTTTACTTATGCTCATAAAACGTGTATAGTACTAGAGTAATGATATTTTATGAGACCATTGAGTCTAAAAGGAGCGATCTTTAGTGGAACGAACAGTTGGAACAGTGTCAAGAGGTATTCGTTGCCCTATCATCAAAACTGGAGATAACATCGAACGAATCGTGGTAGACAGTATTTTGCGTGCAGCAGAGGCCGAAAAATTTGATATTCATGATCAGGACATCATCGCGATCACCGAATCAATCGTTGCCCGTGCCCAAAATAATTATGCCAGCATTGACCAAATTGCTACGGATATTAAAAATAAGTTTGCCGATGACACTATCGGGGTCATCTTTCCCATCTTGAGCCGCAACCGCTTTGCTAATTGTTTAAGAGGGATTGCACGAGGGGCAAAAAAAATCGTGCTGATGCTGAGCTATCCTTCTGATGAGGTGGGTAATCATCTGATTACTCTGGACATGCTGGACGAAAAAGGGGTCAATCCTTGGACTGACGTGCTGACTGAAAAAGAATTCCGTAATTTGTTCGGCTTTAATCAACATCGTTTTACTGGTGTCGACTATATTGAGTACTATAAAGAATTGATTTCGGCTGAGGGCGCTCAATGCGAAGTTGTGTTTTCTCAAAAACCGAAAACTATTTTAAACTATACAAAAAACATTCTGGCTTGCGATATCCACACACGTTACCGTACGAAAAGGATATTGGAACAAAATGGAGCAGAAAAAGTATATACCTTGGATAATATTTTATCTGAATCAGTGGACGGCAGCGGATATAATGAACAGTATGGTTTGTTAGGGTCCAATAAATCCACTGAAGACGGTGTGAAATTATTTCCTCGTGAAAGTCAGCCGGTAGTTGATACCATCCAGTCGCTGATGAAAAAAGAAACAGGTAAAGACGTGGAAGTGATGGTCTATGGTGACGGAGCGTTTAAAGATCCTGTAGGAAAAATTTGGGAGTTGGCCGATCCGGTAGTCTCTCCAGCCTATACATCAGGTTTGGAAGGCACACCTAATGAGGTGAAATTGAAATATTTGGCAGATAATAATTTTTCAAACTTGGATGGTGCAGAATTAGAGGAAGCCATCAAACAGCATATCACCAATAAAGGTGACGACTTGACCGGTGCGATGGAAGCACAAGGAACTACGCCAAGAAGATTGACAGATTTGATTGGCTCTCTGGCAGACTTGACTTCCGGCAGTGGAGACAAGGGGACACCTATCGTATTTATCCAAGGATATTTTGATAACTTCACCCAATAAAATTTGGCTCTCGTCAAATGATGTGGATGGCTAGAATTTAGTTGACTTTAAATAACAAACTTGGACAACTTCGCTTAGATAAGTGGAGTTGTCTTTTTGGTTATCGGGTTAAAAATGACAAGAGTGCGAGGCTCGAAGTATTAAAAGCTATATGAAATTCTTTTCAAAAATGATATTTTAATCTTCTAAATTTAATGAAGTCCCGATACAATCATGATTAGATATGTGAATTCACCTTCTTTAATGAGTGTTGGACGACTTTATTCTAGCTAGAAAATTCATATGTTTTTTATAACAAATAGGTGTGAATAAAGATTTCATCCATACCCAAAATTATGCAATCGGATAGATAAAAAATATAGCTCTTAATTCGTTATGATTCTCAAAAGTTAATTGGAGAATAGTTTTGACCTGCTTTACCTCAATCAGATACATCATCACACAGCGCCAAAAATCATGACCACCTATTTGATAGGTGGTCATGATTTTAGCAGATTAAAAGTCATTTTTTAAAGCAATTGATAAAATTTTAATTATATCTGCTTCCTCCAATCTGAGATAGTGTCCAACGGCTCCGTTTTTTGTGGCACGTTTTGCCATAATTGAAAAATGAGTTGAGTCAATCTCTAATTGTTCTAAATTTTTTTTCATCCCTAAACTGCAGAAGAAGTTTTGTACACTTTCTGCGGCTAAATTCGCAAGTTCCTCCACAGAATACATCAAAGGATCGTAGTTAAAAACTCTCACTGCTAATTGGGCTAATTTTTCCGGTTTATTTTTAGCTGCGTATGTCATCCACGCCGGAAAAACGATTGCCATTCCTTCCCCGTGAATGATATTATATTGTGCACTTAATTCATGCTCAATACGGTGAGATCCCCAGTCAGAAACTCGTCCAGTATCCAAAAAATTATTATGAGCAACAGATGCAGTCCACATAATTTCAGCTCTGTAATCATAAGAGCTCGAATTTTTTTTGATTTTGTTTGCGTTCGTTATTAATGACTTCATGGCACCCTCTAGCATATGATCTGTTAAAGTGACATGAGTTGAGTCAGTAAAATACCTTTCTAATAGGTGAGAAAAGATATCGGATATTCCTACAAAAGTATGATGCATTGGTAACTTTAAGGTGTATTCCGGATTTAGCACAGAAAACTTTGGGATAATCAAAGAGTGTTCAAACCCCAATTTTTCACTACCTTTAGAAATGATGGATGCATTAGACATTTCTGATCCGGAAGATGGTAATGTCAGTACTGTTCCAATAGGTAACGCTGTTTTGGGTAAGGCTTTACCGATATAAAAATCCCATACATTTCCTTCGTATAACGTACCTAAAGCCACTGCTTTTGCAGTATCGATAGCACTTCCTCCACCAATAGCTAAAATAAAACCGATATCATTTTTTCTACAAATTTTAATTGCTTCCTGGACATGTTCAAGCAAAGGATTGGGCACGACTTTCCCAAACTCGAAGTATGTGATATTTTTATGATTCAGCAGATTTGTTATGGACTCATAAATCCCTAGCTCTTCTATAGATTTTCCTCCATACACAAGAAGTACATTAGATGAGTAAGGCAAAATTTCTTCTGCAATCGTTTCTTGACTATCTCGTCCAAAAATGATTTTTGCAGGATTATAATAAATAAAATTTTCCAATGATTATTTCCTCCTTAGTTTGCAATTATTATGTTTACATCTTGGCTAATCAATTTTGTGCTCGTTATTTCATCTAGAGTTCTATCTGTAATAATATTCTTGACATCTGTTAGTTCTGCAACTTTATATAAAGAAGGCGTATCGAATTTAGTATAATCTACAATTAAAAAAACTTCGCTAGAGTTTTCTATCATTGTTTTTCTTAATGCTCCTTCCCTAGAACTATTGTCTGTAATACCATGTTTGAGAGAAAGTGTCGAGCAGCTAACGAATGCTTTATCTGAAAAAAATTGCGAGAGACTATTTGTTGCGCTATAACCGACAAATGAACTTGAACGATGTCTTAAAACACCACCAGTACAAATTAGCTTTATATCTAGCACATTTTCAACTAATTGGCTGATTCTTAGCGAATTTGTGATAATAGTAACTTTGATTCTGGCGTCTTTTAATTTAGATGCGATATGATAAGCAGTGGTGCTTGAATCTAAAGAAATCGTATCGTTTGGTTTAATAAACTCCATTGCTTTTTTAGCAATCATTTCTTTTTCTTTATTATAAATATTAGCTCTAATATTTATGGGTACTTCCTTATCAAACTCTTGAGGTAAGTATGCTCCTCCTCTCACGCGTTTTAATTTATTTTGTTGTTCAAGTTCTTCTAAATCTCTTCGAATCGTTTCTTCTGTGACGTTTAACTCAACACTCAAAGCAGAAACCATGATGCTTCCGTTTTCATTTAATTGCTCTAAAATAAATTTTTGTCTATCAACTTTTAACATTTTATCACCACGTTTTTCTAATTATTTTTGTTTATAAACACATGATACAACAATTAAGCAGAATAAACAACATTAATTTCATAATAATGTTGACTATTCTTTGTAAATGTTGTATATTCTAGTTGTTATAACAAAAAAAAAGAAAAACACAGGAGGATCGTAATGGAAAAAGAATTACCAGTCTCGATTAGATGGGATGAAGATGCAGTGGTTATTTTAGACCAGACTAAACTGCCAGTGAAGACAGAATACATCCGTGTTGAAACAGCAGAAAAAATGCATGAATGTATCAAAACTCTAACAATTAGAGGTGCTGGTGCTTTGAGTATTGGAGGAGCTTACGGTGTATATTTAGGCATTCAACATTCGAAAGCGGATTCATTTGAGGTTTTTAAAAAAGAGGTAGAGGATGTTGCAGATTACATGGCAACGGCTAGACCGACAGCTGTCAAACTTTTTGTGATGATTGACCGTATCAGAAAAATCAGCAGGGAGTCTAATGCAAAAACTATAGCTGATTTGAAAGAGGACATGCTGAATGAATGTCATCATATACGTCAGGAAAATATTAATGATTGTAAAAAAATTGGGGAATATGGATTATCCTTGTTGAAGGATGGAATGACAGTTCTTACCCATTGTAATGCGGGTAGTTATGCAACTGTTGAGCGTGGTTCAGCTTTGGCTCCGTTTTATTTAGCAAAAGAAAAAGGGATGAATATCAAAGTTTTTGCAGACGAAACTCGTCCACTACTTCAAGGCTCTAGATTAACTGCCCACGAATTACAAGCTGCAGGTATTGATACTACATTAATTTGCGATAGTATGGCAGCCTACTGTATGCAACAGGGGATGATTGATGCAGTTATTGTTTCCAGCGACAGAATTGCTGCAAATGGTGATTTGGTGAATAAAATCGGCACTTATAGCGTGGCTGTTGCCGCTAAACATCACAATATTCCATTTTATATGGCTTCTACATTTGCTAGCGTGGATTTTTCAACAGCTACTGGTAGAGACATTCCTATTGAAGAAAGAGATTCCCGTGAGATAACTCATGGTTTTGGAAAACAAACAGCACCCGATAATATAAAAACGTATAATCCGGCTTTTGACGTGACGCCCAATGAGTTAATTACAGCGATGATTTTTGAAAAAGGGATTTTATATCCTGAACCATCATACGAAAAAATGTTAAAAAAAATGAAGGAGATGTAAAAATGACTGAACAAATGTTACCAGGATTACAAATCAAACCAGGTGGGATTTCAAAACGCGTTATTACCGTAGGGGATCCTGAAAGAGCGAAAAAAATTTCCTTTTTATTAGAAGATGTTGTGGAAGTTCAAAAGAACAGAGAGTATTGGACGTATAAAGGAAAATATAAAGGTAAAGAACTTATGGTAATCTCCCACGGTGTTGGTGCCAGTGGTGCGATGTTAGCGTTTATTGGCATGATGAAAGGTGGGGCCGAAGTTGTGGTAAGAGTTGGAACTTGTGGAGGGTTAAACAAAGATGTCGTACCAGGGACCTTAATAGTTGCTACTGCGGCAGCTAGAGAAGATGGCGTGACAGATATGTATGTTCCAAAATCATATCCTGCGATTGCCGATTTTAAAACAACACAAGTGTTGCTTGAAGAATCAGAGAAATCTTCAAGTAAAATTTTTGATGGTGTTGTTGTGACACATGGTGCATTTTATGGGGGGATTTTGCCAACCAATACTGTCGAACAAGCTAAGTCAGGCGCTGTTGGTTTGGAAATGGAACTGGCTGCTTTATATATTGCCGCATCCATGTTTGGTAAAAAAGCAGGATCTATTTTATCTGTAGATGGTTCTGCCTTAGCCGTTTTAGAAAGTGCAGAAGACAATGATCCAGATCCAGAATTATTAGAAAAAACAGTAGATGAAAGCATTCGAATTGCACTAGAAGCAATTGTGAAGCTCGAGGTATAAAGATGGGGTTAGAACAGGCAAAGCAAAAAGTATTAATGTTTGCAAAAAAAGCATATAACGAAAAATTAATGGCGGGCACAAGTGGGAATATAAGTATGTACATCCAACATAAAAACTTAGTAATCATCACACCTAGTAGTATCGAATATCCGACTATGGTAGTGGATGATATCTCAGTTATTTCACTTGATGGACAGATTATTGAAGGGCCACATCAACCATCCTCTGAATGGCCGATGCATACTGAAATATATAAATATTTCAAGAGTGACTCTGCTCTAGTTCATACCCATTCACCTTATGCCACGGCTTTTGCAGTGTGCGGAGAGGGGATACCGGAAATACTTATTGAGATGAAACCTTTCCTTGGAGGTGATATTAAACTAGCACCTTTTGCTCCGGCTGGTTCTGTTGAATTAGGAAAAGTAACGTCTCCTTATTTGGTAAATCGGAAAGCTTGTTTGTTAGCAAATCACGGAACAATGAGTATGGGAAATAATTTGGAGAATGCTTATTTATCAAGCGTTTATTTGGAGGATGCAGCTAAAATTTATCACTTTGCTAAATCAGTTGGGGTACCTAATGTATTAGATTAAGATAGGATATTTAGTCACTTTAAAAGATTCATTATCTGTCTGGAAAATATCAGTTGCTCAAGATAGAAAGGAAAAAAATATGAAAAAAAAGAGAAAATTAGGTTTCCTGGATTTAATGAGTATTTCTATTGGTCAAATAACTGGTTCTGGAATTATGGTTTTAACTGGCGTGAGTATTGGTTTAACTGGGTACGGGACACCTTGGGCGTTTATTGTAGGAGCGATAATCACACTTTTTCCTGTTGTATGTATTGCAGCTATGGGCTCTGCTGTACCTTCAAATGGAGGAATGTATACCTATGTTCGTGATTATATAGGAAAAAAAACAGGCTTTTTCTATGTGATTCTATTAGTAACGGGTCAATTAGTGATTGCTGTTTATGCACTGAGTTTTGCTGAGTATTTATCATCATTAGTTTCAGTAGATATTCGTTTAGTTGCTGGTATTGTAATGACAATTTGCTTTGCTATTAATATTGTCGGCATCCATATGGCAGCTAAAGTTCAAACAATACTGGTTATTTGTTTACTGGCAGCTCTAGCAGCTTTTTCCATTTACGGATTACCTCAGGTTACGGATTTTAAGCCGTTTTTTGAAATGAAATCAGTAATGCCCAATGGTATTGTTCAGTTTTTTGTGGCTTCTGCTTTATTACGTTTTGCGATGGTTGGATCTGAGTATATTTCAGAGCTGGGTAGTGAAACAAAAAATCCAGGTAAAATGATTCCTTTTGTAATGATTTTTTCTACTTTAGTTGTTGCGGTGTTTTATTTTATTTTAGGAATAGTTGCAACAGGAGTTTTACCAACTGAAGAAGTTGCATTTCAGCCGTTGACTTTGGTTGCTAAAAAAATTCTTCCGAATCCCATATTTGTTTTCTTTATCATAGGTGGAGCCCTGGCGAATTTCTTTAGTTCTTTAAATGGTGTTTTCTCTTGGTGTACACGAGGATTGGCAATGGCAATCGAAGATGGGTGGTTGCCTAAAGGATTAGCGAAAAAAAATAAAACATTTGGAACTCAACATTTTCTGCTACTTATTTTTTATATCGTAGGTATGTTTCCTATAGTGACTAAGATGGATATTACCTATATTTCCATGCTTGGTAATGGTGTAGGTATGATTTTTGGAATTTTACCAGCATTTGCTTTATTCTTTCTTGTTAAAAAGAACCCAGAAGCATATAAGAAGGCCGCATTTAAGTTGCCCGTCCCTTTTACAAAGATTATTCCAATAATCAGTTTAATTTTATTTTCTTACGGTTCATATTTATCTTTTGGTGATCTGGACAGGATTGGATGGGTGATTTTATTTGTTTTCATCGCAGTAGTCGTTCTGTATGCAAATATTAAAGGAAATAAAATTGAGAAAAAAATCGCAGAGGATGAAGCGAATGCCACGATTAATTAAGAAGTGTCTGCAAGTCTTATTAGGATCATTTTTATCAGCCTTAGGCATTCAAATGTTTATTTACGGCAGCTGGGGAGTGGATCCAATAAGTACCTTTCTTTTAGGAATCGTTAATCATGTTGATATTCTCTTTGGTACAGCTTCACAATTGTTTAATATTATTGTATTGTTCTTGGTATTTATTGTTGATAGAAAAAAAATAGGTTTAGGAAGTTTTATCAATGGACTTTCAGTAGGTTTTTTTATTAATATACTATCAGCCTTAACAATTGAATCCTTCCTAAATGGTCCGAAAATAATTTATGTTCTTTTAGGACCAGTAGTATTAGGATTTGGCACGGGTATATATTTACTCGGAGATTTAGGTTGTGGTGCGCTTGAAGGGTTAATGATGGTAATATCGGAACGAACCAATGTGAGTATAAAATTTATAAGAATATTGTTAGATTTTTTACTAGTAATTAGTGGTGTAGTGCTTGGTGGAAAATTTGGTGTTGGGACTCTTTTAGGTGTTTTCATGATTGGACCTGTAATTGAATTGACAGTTAGAATGAGTAGAAAGAAACTAATCGTACAATGATTAAAAGCTATCAGCTGTATTTGAATATTGTGTCTGTTCGATACAAGCATCGAAATAGGAAAAGTGGCTAACCCTAAGTTTTAAAAATAAAAACAAAACTGATAAAGGGACTGGACCTTCGTCAGATAATGTGGACGGCTAGAATTTAGTTGACTTTAAATAACAAGCTTAGACAACTCTTCTTAAACATGTGGAGTTGTCTTTTGGATTTGTCAGTTTAAACTCGACAAGAATGCGATGTATGAAGTATCAAAAGATAAGATAACTACAATTAGTCCGTTAAATGACTTTGATGTTACTATTAGGTCTTTTAAGAAGTTTATTAGAAAAAAGTTGAAGGTATTTTCAATTCAATTCAGTTCAGATGTTTCTTAATTTTTTTATAAGGTTTTCGTAAAGAATGACATCTTTGGTTTCACTGTCTGTGTTTAATGAGGTTTAGTTACAAAGACGATGAAATTTGTTATTCTTCTTTTTCCGATAAGTGTTGGACATCTTTATGCTAGCTGGAATATTCATCCTTATCAAAAATTATACAACTATTTTATTTACAGTCCTGACAGTTTATCAGGGCTGTTTTTTTAGTCAAGATTTCCGAAAATCGTCTAGAACGTTATGGTTAAGATAAGAGAATAATAACAGCAGTAAATTAAGATAAACTCATGAAAGCCAGATTTTTGTGCTTCAACCTATGGTACTAATCGGTTTTTTGAGAAATTAATTCTAATAAAATTATGAGAAACTTGTCTTTTTATTGAATCCATTATAAAATTTTATCTATACTAGAGATATGATGTTAAAATTTGGCAGGTTTTAATGAGACAATTAACACTTGCTGACCACTGATTGACAGGAAGGGGGTTCTGGATTTTTGGAAAAGGACATGCAGCTACTTGAGACATTAGCAAAAAAGACGGATGACAATCAATCTGTTCTTCTTGAAAAAGAAGCAAAACTGATTCGTGAAGCTAAACAACGCGCCCATAAATTAGTACAAGAGATGAATCATGATTTTGATCAGGAAGAATCCACCTGGCGAAGAGAAGTCGAAGAAGAGATTGAAGCATATAAAATTTCAATGGCTCAACAAGTAGAAAATGAAATAGAGTTCTATCGTAAACAATACGAAGAAAATAAAAAATACGCCAGAGAAGAACTAATAAAGGAGATATTCGGTTATGGCCATAGTAAAAATGAGTGAATTTCAACTCATTCTTTTAAATGAGCATGTTGAACCGCTTCTTGAAAGGATGCAGCACTATAAAAATATTTCTTTTAAAGATATTTCTTCCGAGGAAACATCTTTTTTCAAGAATAAAAAGAGTGCTTATGACTTTGAGAGAAACCGATTCATGCGGGAACATTTGAAAGATATTTTAAACGCAATCAAAAAGATTGAAAAAGAGCAGAAATTAAAGAAAAAACAACCTGTTTTATCGATTACTTTCGATGAGCTTATTCAAAGGTGTCAGCATATCGACATTGAAATGCTGTTGGATACTTATGATAAATATTATGACGCATCGAAAAAAACTATTGCTGATTTTGAGTACTACCGGCCATGGAACGATAACGTTCGCATGAGCAGTGAAGAAATCATTCAATTAAGCAAAGAAAAGCCAATTATTGGAACGGTAGACAAAACAAACTATGATAGTTTTGCCAAAGATTTAGAAAAAATCGGCAATACTTTTTACATGACAAAAACTTTATCGAATCACTTGAATGTAGTGGTGATTCTCCCCGGGATGGATAAACGTGCACAAATTGATATCATCCTTGATAAATATCACTTCGAAAAACGCAGCAGCAAGTCACTTCAAATAACTGATGATATGAAAGAACTGCAATATCAGTTAACTCAACTTATTGATAAAAGAAAAACTATTGAGGACCGTTTAGGGAGTATCGGGAATTATCGTGAAGAATTACAGCTTTACTATGAATACCTGAACAATGAAATGCTCCGATATGAAACTTTTGAAAAGTTTTTGGTTTCTGAAACAACTACCAGAATAGATGGTTGGATTTTTACTTCTGATACAGATTCATTTGTGGAGCTGCTGAAAGAAATTACAGACGACCAGTTTGTGGCAGACATCACAGAAACACCGATTGATTCAGAAGATGTTCCCATCAAACTTAAAAACAACAAATTTTTCAGTGCGTTTGAAGGAATTACTAATATGTATTCTCTTCCTAGATACAACGAGCTGGACCCTACACCTTTATTTACGCCATTTTATGCCATCTTTTTTGGGATGATGCTGGGAGATATCGGTTACGGTTTGATTATGGGTCTGGCAACCCTGCTTGCCCTGAAATTCGGCAATTTTAAAGAAAGCGTAGCAAACTTTATTCGATTTTTGATGTATCTCAGTGTTCCAACCACATTAATTGGGTGGGCCTATGGGGCTTTCTTTGGGGGTCTAATCCCTGTCAAAGGATTATTGGATATCAACAAGGACTTTATGACCGTTCTGATTTTCTCGATTGTTTTTGGTATTTTCCATTTGTTCATTGGCCTTGCGATTAAGGGTTATCTCTTTATCAAATGGAAACAGCCTTGGTATGTTTTATTCGATGTAATCTTTTGGTATCTGGCTTTGGGCGGTGCCATCATATTAGTTTCCCAAATGTTTACGCCTTTGCTTGAACCCTATACTCGAGTTGGAACGATTATCCTAATCGTCGGGATGATAGGCATCGTATTGACAAACGGAAGAGATGCTAAAACCATCTTTGGCAAGCTTGCCAGCGGTCTGTATAGTTTGTACGGCATGACAGGTTATATCGGTGACGTGTTATCCTACTCCCGTTTGATGGCATTAGGATTGGCTGGAGCTTCCATCGGGTTTGCTTTCAACTTGATCGTTGAAATGTTGAGCGGTTTTGGCGTGATTGGTGTGATTGTCGGAGCAATCGTTTTTGTAGGAGGACACACCTTTAACTTGGGTATCAGCGGTTTAAGTTCTTATGTGCATTCGGCACGTCTGACTTATGTTGAGTTTTTCGGGAAGTTTTATGTGGGTGGAGGCAAAAGATTCCGCGAATTTAGAAGTCCCAACACATACATTAATATCATTCAGGAGGAAGATAAATGAAATTCACAGAATTTTTTATAGAATACGGCGGCATCATCATGGCCGTTTTAGGCATGGCTTTAGCAATTATTATCCCGGGCACTGGAAGTGCAAAAGGCGTGGGGATGGTCGGAGATGCAGCTTCAGGGCTGATGGCGGAAGAGCCTGAAAAATTTGGTAAAACATTGATTATTCAACTGCTGCCAGCCTCTCAGGGACTTTACGGTTTCGTTATCGCCATTATGTGTCTGGCACGTCTTTCGGCAGCGATGCCGTTGCAGGAAGGTTTGTTTATTTTAGTCGCTTGTTTGCCGATGGCTATCGTCGGATATCCAAGTGCCATGGCTCAAGGTCGTATTTCAGTCAACGGGATTGCCTTATTGGCCCGTGATGAAGAGCAGATGACCAAGACCATTATTTATACGATCATGGTAGAAACATACGCTCTGTTGGCGTTTGTCAGCTCCCTGATCATCTTGAATACGGTGAGTTTCTGATGAGGTACGGAAATTTATCAAATATCGTTGAAAATCTTGAAGAAAGAGATTTGCAAAAAGAAACTGCCTTTCTTGTTTCTGCTCAGCAAAAGGCAGAAGATGCTTACCAAAAAATCATCGATGAAGGGGTTGCCCGGTTGGAACAGCGCAAATCACGCTACCGCAAAAGACTGAATGCTGAAAAAAGACAGGAGATGATCCGCATCTCTATGTCGGAACAACTGAGAGTGAATGAATTCAGACAAACGCTGATCGATCAGGAGTTGGAAACTTGTGTCCAGTACTTTCATGATTTGTCGGACGAGATATTTTTTGACTGGATGTCCCGTTTTTTATTGCAGCATGATGAACGCCCGGTTATCTTTATCGGACCTTCCCGTTATGAAAGTGCCCGTTCCCGTTTTGGTGCCGATTATGACATCAGATTGAAAGAGGATTTAAAAATAGGTTTTCTTTTATGTTATCCAAATTTTGATATCAACTATGATATGAATCAAGTCATGCGTTACAGAAAACAGGAAATGACCAACCAAATGATGGATTACTTATTTGAGGATGAGCATGATGAGAAGAAGTAAACAGTTAGATGACTTTCTAATGTCCAACATCCAAGTCGTGTATATGCAGAAAAAATTGTTAAAAAAAGCTGATTTCCACGATTTGATTCAATTGAAAAATTGGGAAGATATCCAGAGATTTCTTGCCCGTTTTGATTATTCTCTTCGAGGAGAAGTGACCATCGAAACTATTGATGATCTTTATCAGGACAATCTGGCAGAGCTGGAGTCCACCTTGTATCAGCTGAATTTTCCCGATGAATATTTGAAAGTCCTTTTTGTCAAACGGGATATTTTTCAGAAAAATCAGGGAACAGGTTATGAAAACTTAGATGAGAAAGTTTTAGCGGAATACAGCAGATATGCAAAAAATGGTCTGCATCCAATCATCTCCAGCTATGCGAAAAGCAGAATCGATGAATTTTTTCTAAACGATTATTTTCGTCATGAGGATCATCGGATTACTTTCAAAAAGTATGCTTGCGGAAATTTCTCCCGGGCAGATTTGGAACGGCTGGAGACACTTCCTTTAAAAGAAGGGATTCGCTGGCTGCAGCACTCATTTTATCAAGAAGTTTTTCAGGATGGTTTCCATCCTATCGAACTGGAAAAAAGATTTGATAACTGGCTGATCGAAAGCTATCAGACTTACCGTTATCAAACCATTGGGCTGGAAGGCATCTTTACCTACAGTCTGGAAAAGGTTTACGAGTTGTTTAACTTGCGCCTGATTTTAAAGAGCAAATTGTATCATTTGCCGAATGAGGAAGTCTTGGAAAGGGTGAGGACAATCAATGGCTAAAGTAGTTTATTTAAGTTATGAGAAGACAGAAGGTATGATGAAAACTTTGGGTCTTGAGGTGGTCACTCTGGAAAGAAATGGCGATTTCAAACATCTTGTCCGTCAGCTTCAGCATACGGGTGTCAATATTATTTTTGTTACTGAACCAATTTTTCAAGACTATCAGGAAACCATTCAACAATACAACAAAGAATTCGAAGTGAACATAAGCATACTTCCCAATCAGCTGCACCATCACCAGTTGGCGCAAAAAAGACTTAAAGAACTGACGGAAGAAGCTTTAGGAGTTACAATCAGTTAGGAGGAAGACGTTTGCAAGATGGACAAATAATCAAAGTATCCGGCCCCTTAGTAGTGGCAAACGGGATTAAAAATGCCCGTCTTTTTGATACAGTGCTGGTTTCCAATCTGGAATTGCTTGGAGAAATCATCGAAGTCAAGGATGATGAGGTATCTATTCAGGTCTATGAGGAAACTTCGGGCATCAAGTTAGGGGAAAAAGTGGTTTCCCAACACCGCCCCCTAAGTGTGGAGTTGGGTCCGGGACTGTTATCCAGCATGCTGGATGGTATCGGCCGAGATTTAAAAGAATTTGCAGCTCAAGAAGGGTACTACTTGACTAGAGGGTCAAAAATAACCACCTTGAATGAGAAGCGTAAGTGGTATTTTCATCCCATAGCCAAAATAGGACAAACTGTAATCCCAGGAGATTATCTCGGCTACGTGATGGAAAATAAATTCAAACATTATATCCTTGTCCCAGAAGGAATCACAGGGATTGTCAATTGGATTGCTGACGGGGAATACACAATTACTGAAAGAGTCGCCACTATCTTAAAAGAAGACAGACATGAGCAGGGAGTTACCATGCGGCAATATTGGCCCATTCGGAAACAACGGCCGTTTAAAGAAAAAGGACTTCCTGAAACACCTTTAGTCACAGGACAGCGCGTAATCGACACGTTTTTCCCGGTGGCAAAAGGCGGAACTGCTTGTATCCCCGGGCCTTTTGGTTCCGGAAAAACAGTGGTCCAGCATCAACTGGCTAAATGGTCTAATTCGGATGTGGTGGTTTATATCGGCTGCGGCGAACGGGGAAATGAAATGACAGACGTGCTGTATGAATTCCCCGAATTAATCGATCCCAAAACCAAAGAACCGCTGATGAACAAGACGGTGTTGATTGCTAATACATCTAATATGCCGGTGGCAGCCCGAGAAGCCTCTATCTACACCGGTATGACCATTGCAGAATATTTTAGAGACATGGGTTACGATGTATCTCTGATGGCAGATTCCACATCCAGATGGGCAGAAGCACTGCGCGAGATGAGTGGACGTTTGCAGGAAATGCCCGGTGATGAAGGGTATCCAGCTTATTTAGCTTCCCGGCTGGCTCAAGTATATGAGCGGGCAGGGATCGTCAAGTGTTTGGGAGAAAAGACGAGAGAAGGATCTGTGACCATGATCGGTGCAGTTTCTCCTGCTGGCGGAGATTTGTCCGAGCCGGTCACTCAGGCAACGTTGAGAGTGGCTAAAGTGTTTTGGGCACTGGATTCCAGTTTGGCTTATGCCAGACATTTTCCTGCCATCGATTGGCTGGAAAGTTATTCATTGTATCAAGACAGAGTCGATCACTATATGCGCAGACAAGTGAACCGCAATTTTCCTAAATACCGGAAACGTGCCATGGCTTTGTTAAAAGAGGAACAGCAATTACAAGAAGTAGTCCAGTTGATCGGAAAAGACGGTTTGTCAGATTTTGAAATTCTGAAACTGGAAATTGCCCGGATGTTAAGAGAGGACTTCCTGCAGCAAAATGCTTTCGTAGAAGAAGATATGTTTACTTCCCATACGAAACAAAAGCTGATGCTGACGTGTATCATGGAGTTTTTTGCCGAAGCCAGAGACGCGTTGATGCATGAACACGTTTATATCGCAGATATTTTAAATGGCGAGAGTATTCAAAAAATCGGACAAATGAAATATATTGATGAGACACATTTGGATGACATTCGACGAATCATCAAAGAAAACAAAGAAGAATTGTCGCAAATTGCAGAAAGTTTGAAGGAGGACCAGATTATTGAAGGAGTTTAAAAATATCCAAAAAATTGCCGGTCCGCTGTTAATCGTTGAAGGTGTTTCTGATATCGCCTATGACGAAGAAGTTGAAATTTATCAGAGTGAAAATGATGTCCGGGTGGGAAAGGTATTAGAAATAGAAGGAGACCATGCTGTTATACAGCTGTATGACTCCAATATCGGTTTAAATCCAGATGAAGCCAAGCTGCGTTTCAGAGGGCGCCCGGTCAGTCTAAACGTTTCCCGTGAGATGATGGGCAGAATTTTTGACGGGCAGGGTCGCTTGATCGACAATGGTCCTGATTTGCTGACGTATGAACGGCGGGACATTAACGGCAGTGTGATGAACCCGGTGCTGCGCCAATATCCCAATCAGTTCATTCAAACGGGAGTAAGTGCCATCGACGGTGTCAACACTCTTGTGGTTGGTCAAAAATTACCAATTTTTTCCGGCTCCGGTTTGCCTCACAATGAACTGGCGGCACAAATTGCCAGACAAGCTCAAGTGTTGGAAGACGATATAAACTTTGCGGTGGTTTTTTGTGCCATGGGGATTTCTTTTGAAGAATCGCGGTTTTTTATTGATGAATTTACCCGGACGGGTGCCATCGAACGGTCAGTTTTATTTATGAATCTAGCAGACGATCCCGCCATCGAGCGTTTATCTGCTCCGCGGATGGCTTTGGCGGCTGCAGAATATCTGGCCTTTGATTTGGATATGCACGTGCTAGTCATCATGACTGATATGAGCAACTATTGTGAAGCTCTTAGAGAAGTGTCTGCTTCAAGAAAAGAAGTGCCTTCCAGACGAGGTTACCCTGGTTACATGTATACGGATTTGGCCAGCATTTACGAGCGTGCGGGTCGTCTGCAAAATAAAGTTGGTTCTATCACGATGATGCCGATTTTATCCATGCCGGAAGATGATAAGACCCATCCGATTCCTGACTTGACCGGCTACATCACAGAAGGACAGATTATTCTTTCCAGAGATTTGTCAAAGCTTGAGTACCGGCCGCCGATCGACGTTTTGCCAAGTCTTTCCCGACTGAAGGATAAAGGTATCGGCAAAGATAAAACCAGGGAAGACCATGCAGACGTGATGAATCAATTGTTTGCTTCCTATGCTAAAGGAAAAGAAACGATTGAGTTGGCTAGCATTTTGGGAGACAGTGCTCTGACTGAATTGGATCATAAGTATGCCGCTTTCTCCCGGGCCTTTGAGAGAGAATATATCGATCAAGGATTTTATGAAAACCGAACTATTGAAGAAACATTGAATTTAGGCTGGAAATTATTAAGGATGCTTCCGAAAAGCCAGCTGAAACGAGTCCGCAGCACTTACTTGGAGCAATACTATTAAGGGGTGAGGAAATGGCCCGATTAAATGTCAATCCGACGAGGGTGGAGTTGAGAAATTTATCCAATCGGCTTCAGATCGCCACTCGTGGTCACACATTATTGAAAGAAAAACAGGATTCTTTGGTTAGAAATTTTAGAGAGATGACGGAAGAAGCAGTGATCCAGCGCCGGATTGTGGAGGAGCGTTTGGGGACGTTGTTTAAAAACTATCAACACGCAAGTCTGGAATCTGATGACCGTTTTTTACAGCACAGTTTAAATGCTTCCCAATTTCAAATGGATGTGGGCACGTCTCTCCAGCACGTTTTAGGTGTGCGGGTGCCTAGCTATCACTTGGCTGAATTACCTGATAAAAATCTAGTTCCCCGAGGCGGAGAAACTAGCAGTTATTACACTCCCATCGTCATCAAGGAATTAGATGTGGATCAGGAAGAACTGAGTGAAAATTTGGTAAAGCTGGCTGAACTTGAAAAAAAATGTTTCCTGATTGGTGAAGAAATCATTGCCACCAGACGCCGGGTGAACTCTTTAGAGTATAAAACAATCCCGGACTTAACGGAAACCATTGCTTACATCAAAATGAAAATCGAAGATGCAGAACGTAGTCAAATAGCTAAATTGATTAAATTATAAGAAACACCTAGAATGAAGTTTTCTTCTTTCTAGGTGTTTTTGCATCACATTGCTTTCGGCATACTTCTTGTCGCTACGATATCAACGCCTGTGCCAAGGATATTTGGAATAATTATCTGGCCTATTGACACTGGAGCAGTGACTTCTGCCTGATTGATTAGCCTCATAATATCTTTCATTTTACCTTTAGGAATCGTGTCGCTGGTTTTCACTGGCAGACGGGGATGGCTGCCGGATTTTATTTTGACAGTGGAAGTGACCGTTCTGACCGGATTTTGCAGTTCCTGTTTTCCGTAAACTTCCCCTTTGCTGCACTGATTCCCGGTTACTTTGTAGCCATTTTCTTCATCTACCGTAAGGTGACAGCCTACTGGACAAACGATACAAATGATTTCAGCCATTTTCTACGCCTCCCTTATGACAATGTTTAGTTCACTGCCGTTAAGTTTATCTAATAGTTTTTTTCTAAGGGGAATAGTTTCCATCTCGCCTGGTGCCAGATTTTTTCGTTTGAATTTTGCGATTTCTTTTCCTTGCTGTTGGATCGAGACGATACAGGTGTCGTAAACTTGGTTGACCCGGTAGTACAAATCTACTTTCTTATCAACGTTTTCTTTACGGATTTTTTGGGGCAAGATATACGAGATACCCTGACCGCGATTAATTTTCACATGCTCAGCTTCGGTGATTCGGTCTTGCTGTTGAATGTATTTCGCAGCCGCCTTTCCAGCCAGAGAACTTTCTGCACTGACATAATCCACTAAATCATGAACATGGAGCACGTTCCCGCAAGCAAAGATGCCGGGGATAGAAGTTTCCATGTTTTCGTAGACCATGGCGCCCCGTGTTTGCCCATCTAGTTGAAGACCTACACTGCGGGACAATTCATTTTCGGGAATTAGACCCACAGATAAAAGAAGAGTGTCGCAGGGAATGATTTGTTCGGTTCCCGGAACCGGTTTTCTTTCTTCATCTACTTTCGCCATGGTGATGGACTCCAATCGTTCTTTACCTGCAACATCAATGATTGTATGTGATAAGTATAAAGGGATATTAAAATCATCCAGACACTGGACGATATTTCTTGTGAGACCGCCTGAATAAGGCATCAGCTCAATACAAGCCAATACTTCCGCACCTTCCAAAACCATGCGTCTGGCCATAATCAGACCGATATCCCCTGAACCTAAAATCACGACTTTTTTCCCCACCATATAGCCTTCAATATTCACATAACGTTGGGCAGCTCCGGCGGTCAAAATACCGGCAGGACGGGAGCCGGGCATTTGGATAGCTCCCCGGGTCCTTTCCCGGCAACCCATGGCTAAGATGATTGCCTTGCTTTGCAGCACTTGATAGCCGTGTTTTTTGCTCATGGTATGGACTTGTTTATCTTCAGTGATTTCCAGGACGATGGTGTCAAGTCTGACTTCGATAGAAGTGTTTTCCAGCTGGTCGATAAAACGTTCTGCATACTCTGGTCCAGTCAATTCTTCTTTAAAATAATGCAAGCCGAATCCATTATGGATACATTGATTTAAGATGCCACCCAATTCCAGATCACGTTCCACGATTAGTATTTTTTTACAGCCGTTTTCATAAGCGCTTAAGGCGGCTGCCAAACCAGCGGGTCCACCGCCAACCACGATTAAATCATACATTTAGTTAACCTCCTTTGTGATGCCGGTCAAGATGCGGCTGCCTAATTTATCTAGGTCCACTTCTGTGGGGGAGATATTCAGCTCATCCGCAATGATTTCTACGACACGGGGACCGCAGAAACCACCTTGACATCTTCCCATTCCGGCAATTGTCCGTCTTTTAACCCCGTCCACTGAACTGGCAGGCAAAGTCTGATGGAGACTCTGGCGGATTTCACCTTCAGTGATGTTTTCGCAACGGCAAATAATCCGTCCATAATCAGGATTTTCTTTGATGATTTTTTGTTTTTCTAAGATGGAAGCTTCACTAAAATGCATTCTGCTTCTCTTATCAATGAATGATTCTTTTTCCACAAGGTTTAAACCGTCTTCAGCCATTAAGTCTGCCAAGTAACGGGCGATGGCGGGAGCTGCTGTGAGACCGGGGGAATTGATTCCGGCAGCATCGTAGAAACCTTCGATAACTTTCTCGATAATAAACTCCCCCCGGTCTGTATTAGCACGGACACCTGAAAAATTCCTGATAGAGTTTGAGAGATTGATGGCAGGTACACTGCGTTTGGCTCCCTTGGCAACTTCTTCCAAACCAGCAGAAGTATTAGCTAAATCAGCACCGGTGTTTAAAAGCTCGGAAGGGATGTTTTCAGCATTCGGTCCAACGATGATGTTGCCGTGGGTGGTGGGGCTGATTAAAATGCCTTTGCTGACTTTTGTCGGACATTGAAAAACTATATGGCTGACAGTGCCTCCTTCTTCCAGATCCAGCAGATAATACTCCCCGCGGCAAGGAATAGTTTTAAAGGTCGGGGGAGCCACTAAACGATGTATTTCTTCTGCATGAATCCCGGCGGCATTGATGACCAGTTTTGTTTGAAAAGAATCTTTCCCGGTAACAACAGTGAAGCAGTCCTTTTCTTTTTGGATATCCAAGACACGTTGATTGAATTTAAAATCAACACCGTTTATTTTAGCGGTTTCGCCTAGTGCCAGTGCAAATTCCCAAGGGTTGACAATAGCTGCGGTCGGCGCATAGAGCGCACCGCAAACTTCCGGATTCAAGTTAGGTTCCATTGCAAGTGTTTCTTCCGCTGTCAGCAGTTCAAGACCTTCCACGCCGTTTTGATTGCCCCGGTTATAAAGTTCTTCCAAGGTGGATATATCTTCATCGGAAAAAGCAATCACTAATGAACCGATTTGTTTTCGCGGAACATCCAGTTTCCTGCAAAGTTCTTTTGCCAAAACAGAGCCTTCCACATTTAATCTGGCATTTAAAGAGCCGGATTTAGGGTCATAGCCTGAATGGAGAATGGCACTGTTGGCTTTTGTCGTTCCTACACTGACATCGTTTTCAGCTTCTAAAACGCAAATATCCAGCTGATATTTCGCCAATTCATAGGCAATAGAAGTTCCAACGATTCCTGCACCAATAATAATGATATCGTACATTTTTATTCCTCCTGTCATCCATACAAAAAAGAGCGCACCAAACCGACCCCATATTATCTACGGAAATCAATTATGTGCACTCATCTCTCTAGCAATTATTAACTTACCTTAATTATACTATTTTTCACATGTTTTGACAATCTGATTCAAATTCAAAGTTTCCACACCGAGTGATTGGTGGAAGATATAGCCGCCGCCCCGTTGGCTAAGGCATTCATGACATCTTCTTTATCCAAAATCAATCCGCTGATAAGCAAAGGACGTTTGATTTTTTGCCTGACGATGTGAATGATTTTTTTGTTGACGTGAGGTAAGATTTCTATCAAATCCGAATGTTTCATCTGGACTTGGGAGTGGATATTTTCCAAAGAGATGGAGTCAAGCAGGAACAGCCGTTGAATCGTGTAAAATCCTAGGGCTTTTGCAGCGGAAATATGATTAGCTTTTGTGGAGATGACACCATCAAAATCAGTGTTTTCTCGTATGTATTTTAAACTGATATCTTCATCGGACAAACCTTTGACAAAATTGAAATGAATAAATCCAATTTTACCGGCAGCTTTGATTTTTGCTGAGATTTCTTTGATATTAAAAATATCGGAGTGAAGAACAAAAATAACTTCTACATCTGTTTTCAATGCGGCCTCCAAATCATCCTTATCCTTGACTGCCGCAATGATTGGATTAAGAGCTAAAGCATCAAATAATCGTTTCGTCTGCATGTGAATTCCTCTTCTTTTCGCCAGTTTATACATTTCACATCTATTATAAGTCTTAAATAAAAAAATTGACACAATAAACTCAATGGGGATAGAAAAGCTGAAATAATTTTGGATAATTTTTTGAATTTATTGGTTACGCATTATTAGAAAGTTTGATTATGATTTTTCTAGAATAAGATTTTGAGGCGTTTTTATAAAATAGACTTAAAGTTGACAAGCTGTATATAACGGGTATCATAGAAAGTGAAAGAGATATTAGAAAAGACTCATGGAACGAGTAGTCTGCGTCATTTTTTCAGAGAGCCGATGTTTGGTGGAAATTGGCAAGATGATGAGATGAAATCCATTCCTGTTAGAGGGAATAAAGAAATTTATTCCGGATAGCGACCGTTATTAAGCTGATAAGGTGCAGCGGCAGAGTTGAAGCCGTTGATTTTGGGTGGTACCGCGGATAAAAGACATGCTTTTTCGTCCCGATAGATGGATTCTATTGGGATGGGAAAGCTTTTTTAGATTAAAAAATGAAAGGACATGATAGGTATGCTGGATGTAAAAGAATTGAGAAATAATTTTAAAGCGTTTTCTAAAAAGTTAACCACCCGTGGTGTTGGAGAAGAGGACCTGTCTCTTTTTTTAAGGTTGGATCAAAAGCGTAGGGAGCTGATGCCGAAAATCGAGACAAAGAAAAATTTGCGCAATCAGCTATCCGCAGAAGCAGCACTTTTTAAAAGAGAGGGCAAGGATTTGTCGGGAATCATCGAAGAAACAAGGGCACTCAATCAAACCATCAAAGAACTGACTAAAGAGTTAGAAGAGATTGATAACTCTTTTAAACAATTGATGGAAGGACTGCCTAATCTGCCTCACGAGACTGTGCCTGTGGGGGATGATGAAGAAGATAATGTGGAGGTCAGGCGCTGGGGTCAGCCTTTTGAGACCAGCTTTGAGCCGAAACATCATTGGGAAATCGGAGAAAATTTGGATATTTTTGATTTTCAGCGGGGCGCAAAAGTGGCAGGAAGCCGTTTTGTTTACTACAAAGGATTAGGTGCAAGGTTAGAACGGGCATTGTACAACTTTATGCTGGATACGCACATCAATGAGCATGGCTATCAGGAAATAGTCCCCCCGTATATGGTCAATAGTCGTGCCATGTTTGGTACGGGGCAATTTCCTAAATTTAAAGAAGACGTGTTTCAAATCCAAGGGGCTGACTATACCCTGATTCCTACATCCGAAGTACCACTGACAAATTATTATGCAGATGAGATTTTGCAAGAAGAAGCATTGCCGATTTATTTGACCGCTTTAAGTCCTTGTTTCAGATCTGAGGCGGGCAGTGCGGGAAGAGATACCCGCGGCATCATCCGGTTGCATCAGTTTCATAAGGTGGAGATGGTCAAGTTTGCCGCAAAAGAAACTTCTTATGAAGAACTGGAAAAATTAACGGAAAATGGCGAAGATATTTTAAAAAGATTAGGACTGCCTTACCGGACAATAGTTTTGTGCACAGGGGACATGGGATTTTCAGCTGCCAAAACTTATGATATCGAAGTTTGGATGCCGGCGCAAAACACCTTCCGTGAAATCAGTTCGTGCTCAAACTGTACAGATTTTCAGGCTCGGCGCGCCAAAATCCGCTATCGTAACAAGGAAGGGCAAGTAACTTACGCCCACACATTAAATGGTTCAGGCTTAGCCGTAGGGCGGACAGTTGCTGCTATTTTAGAAAATTATCAAAATGAAGACGGCACCGTTACGATTCCAGAAGTGCTCCGTCCTTACATGGGGGGAGTATCAGTAATCGAATAGTTTGACAATGCTCATTAGAAAATCAAGCACTGGAAACTAAAAACAGTTTTCCGGTGCTTGATTTAAAAGATACCGTTGAGCGGTCAGATTTTATTGAGTGCCATCATTGTCTTGTGACAGACTTGCGGTGAATGCTAAAAACGCTTCTTTGACTTGCTCATTTTTTTCTGCTATATGGTTGAAATCCTCTGGCATTTCCGGAAAGTCAATCATGTCCCGCTCATAAATATCATAGAACACATCCAGCAATTCGTTGAACAGTGTTTCAGACAAGGGAGACAATTCTTTAAAGCTGAACACGACCATCCCGGGATTTTGTTCATAATCCGTAATGAAGGTTACTTTTCCATAGACAAACTGTCTAGATGAAAAACGTCAGCCAGTGTATGGGATAAACTGAACGACATCTCCTAAGCGGATGTTTTGGTCTTTTTGTTCGATGTAAAAACGGACATCCTGCTCTGTCATAGCTTCCATCCATTGGCGGGAAATATCAATAAAGTGAAATTTCATCTATTTTCACCAGCTTTCTTTCATCATTTCTTTCTATCAAATTATAAAAGGAACAGCTCCATAAAGCAAAAATCTGGTTTGCTTTATGGAACTGTTGCTTGAAATTTATTGTTCGCAAAAGAAGTCCAATAAAAGAAAAACTGCTTCGTTTCTGAATTTTCAAAAACGAAGCAGTTTGTATCGGAACAATTAAATCAGATTGTTTTGACAGATATTTTTAAAAAATATCATCAATTTTTAGTTGCTTTTCATCAGTTCTTCAACATAAGAAACAGTCTCTGGTTGTGTTTCTTCGATGCGCTTGATGTCCTCAGAAAACTGGGGCAGATGGTTCTTGTGCGCAATCAAAAGTTCATCCAATAATGTTTTCGCCATGGTTCCGCCCGGAATCAGCGGGTTGACTGTAAAGGCATGGAGGGCAGCACCATAGTCGCCAGTAATTGCAGCTCTGATGGTAGTTTCTTCCATTCCTTTCATCCCTTGAAGAAGACCGCGGGCCGCCGGCGGGAATTTGCCCCAATTGTAGCTTTCAGGACCGTGGGCGGTGACGGAAGCTGATACTTCTACCGCGCAGTCGTAAGGCAAATCATTGATGGTCCCATTATTTTCAATGGAAACTACCATATGAGTGTGTTTGTCGTTTTGAATACTTGCAATCACTTCGCAAGCTGCATCACTATAGTGAGTTCCTCCACGTTGCTCTAACTCTTTTGGCTTGTAGTCCAAGTTAGGATCTTTATAAAGTTCGAATAATTTTTTCTCCGTTTCCTTAACGACCTGTGCACGGGTTTTTCCTTCTTCAAACTCTTTGATGGAGTGTTTCAGCATCTCGTCTTCAATGTAGTAGTAGCGGTGGTAGCCGCACGGCAGCATTCCTAAATCTTTTATTTGTTCGTAGTGGAACGGCACGCTGTGGATATTTTTCAGATGACTTTCAGACTCGACTTGCGGTCCATAGATTAAATCGATCAGCTCGTCTGTCCGTTCTTTACCTTCTTTATCCCAAACACGATGCCAGTGGAAGTGATTGATACCTGCATATTTGACAAATAACTCTTCTTCAGGCACTCCAAGTTTTTCAGCCGCCTGTTTAGTATGTCCGATAGGAACGTTACACAATCCCACAGTTTTTTTCCATCCGCCATGTTTGATTGCTGCTTCAGTGACCATGCCGGCTGGATTGGTAAAGTTTATCAGCCACGCATCAGGACATAGTTCTTTCATTTCTTCGATAATATCTAAAATCACCGGAATCGTCCTAAATGCTTTGAAAATTCCGCCGGCACCATTGGTTTCCTGGCCCAAAACACCATGAGAAAGAGGGATACGTTCATCTTTCACCCGGGCGTCAAGCAAGCCCACACGGAATTGTGTCGTCACAAAGTCTGCATCTTTCAAAGCGGCACGACGGTCAAGGGTCAAATGGACTTCCCAATCTAGTCCGGCAGCTTTGACCATACGTTTGGCCATCTCGCCGACGATGGATAATTTTTCTTCTCCTTCAGGGATATCAAGCAACCAAATTTCTTTGATCGGCAGTTCATCTTTTCGTTTGATATAACCTTCGATTAGTTCCGGTGTGTAGCTGGAACCACCACCGATTGTTGCAATCTTAAGTGCATTTTTTGACATTTAAGAATTCCTCCTAAAATTTTATTGTAAAAATACTCATACTTCTATGTTAACGGTTTCTCTCTATAGAAACAATAGATATGGGAATTATGGTTGAAGCATTCAAAAGCAGGAGCAGGAGAGGCAATAAAATGAAATATTTCTTCAAAATGATTTAAGGAAGCAAGGAATTATTGCTATAATGAAGGAAACAGATAAGGAGAGTCTCGATAACAAACTCTCCAGATAAAAAATCTTTGGATGTTGTGCTAAAAAATGGCCGTCTGAGCACTTGCTGGCAAATCGAATGTTGTTGTTATTTTACAAAAAATTGATTCAAGGAAAAATAAATGGATGGTGTGAATAAAGATGCTGATAGAAAAATTAAAAGATGAGAAAAAGTTGACCCCTTCTGAACGGGTGATTGCAAAATTTGTTTTGGACCGGGAGAATGACGTGATCAATTTATCCAGTGAGGAGTTAGGGAAATTAACCTATACGTCGCAAGCAACGGTGACCAGACTTTATCAAAAAATCGGCAGTAAATCTTATCGGGAGTTCGTGGTAGACTTAAATAATGAACTTCAAGAACTGCGGCGTGCTGAAAATTTGATAGTAGATAATAATCCCATCCATAATGAGTTGGAAGTGGAAGATATCATCGAAACATTGCCCAACCTTTACCAGAAAACAGCGATTAATACGAAGTTGCTGCTGGATACGACGGTCTTGCAGCATGTGTGTGAAAAAATTGTTGCCGCAAAGATAGTGGATGTTTACGGTATCGGAATCACGTCTTCCTTGGCGGATCAAATGGCTTTCAAGTTGAATTCCACTGGTGTTTTCTGTCAGTCACACAGCGGCTACAACAGCAGTTACATTTACAAATCACCCTATAAAAATGAGACTGTCTCTGTACTTATCACGCTGACCGGAGTGAATGAAACGATTTTGAAAATTGCAAAAAGATTGAAAAAAAATCAGATATACACTGTTGTGATTGGCGGGGGGAGAGTGGCGGAGCTTCGCGATTACTGTGATGAGCTGATTAAACTGGATACTAACCGCTATTTTCATATTGACACATTGTCTTCACTTTTTTCCGCACAATATATCATTGATATTATTTTTTCTGCATTGTTGGTGGAATTGAATCATCAAAAAATCGGACTGGAAAATAACTAATCAACTAAGAACTTATGTTATGATGTTGTTTCATCTCTTTACGTTGCCGAAATTAAAAGGAGTGGCAAAAATGACAGTATATGAAACAATCTTTACTCGAAGACAAGTCAGGGGGTTTAGCAAAGATTTGTTAGACCAGCAGCAGCTTTCGGCTATCCGGACCTGTTTGTCAGAGACAGAACAGTTTTCCGGAGAACAAGTCAGAATAGAGCTGGTAACAAAAAACGAGGTTACCAATGGGTCAGGCGCCCCTTATTATTTGTTGAGCTATTGTGATAAACGAAGCTCAGCCTATGCCAATGCGGGGTTTGTGTTACAGCAGGCGGATTTGTATATTCAGAGTATTGGACTTGGGAGCGGCTGGTTCGCCGGTGTCAAACCTAAAAGAAGCAGCAGTGATTTTTGTATTGCATTGGCTTTCGGAAAGACTGATGTTCCAGCAAGGACGGAGAGGGCAGAGTTTAAACGGAAATCTCTTGAGGTTATCAGTCCTGAAAATAATGTAGTGGCAGAGGCGGTTCGTTTAGCCCCCTCATCATTAAACTCCCAACCTTGGGAATTAACTTTTGATACAGGAAAGGTCATCATTACTGATAGAGGACAGGGAATTAAACGAGTATTATTGAAAAATAAACTGAACAAAATTGACTTGGGAATTGCTGCCAGACATGCACTTCTGGCCTTGATTCACGAAGGAAAAACAGTGACGGAAATCACCGCCGAAGAAATCAACAAGGCTTTTCAGATTACTATAACTTACCATTGATTTTGAGAGAGGCGGATTTTTCAGTGGCTAGAGAGGTTTATAAGACACTCAAAAGGTGGAAAGTTGATGTTATGGTTCTCTGATTTCTTATTTGTGAACAGCATTAACAGATTTGGAATTGAAGGGAGATTTTTAGATGGTGTATGCCGATTATCATGTTCATAGCGATTATAGTGATGATTCCTGGTATTTGATGGAAGATGTGATTAAAGATGCACTTAAAATCGGTTTGGAAGAACTGTGTTTTACCGATCATGTAGATTATGGCGTAAAACCGGACTGGCAGCCGGGAGATACTTTTTTACCGGGGAAAAACCGGGAAGTCAAGAATGTCCACTACGAGCGGTATTTTTCTGAACTGGCAGAACTGACAAAGAAATATAAACATCGGATAAAAATCAAAACCGGATTGGAATTCGGCATGCAGATGCATACGATTCCTCAATTCAGGAAGCTTTATGATTCCTATACATTTGATTTTATATTGCTGTCCGTGCATCAAGTAGAGAACAAAGAGTTTTGGACAGGGGAGTTTCAAAAAGGGCGGACCTATGAAGAAAATTGCGAACGCTATTATGAAGAAATGCACCAGTTGGTGAGAGCCTACAAAGATTACAGCGTTTTGGCACATATGGATCTGGTCAGGAGATATCTGGACAAAGAAGTGGACACATTGGCTTACAGCAGAGAAAAAATAGAAGAAATTTTAAAAATCGTTATTGCCGATGACAAAGGTATCGAATTAAATACTTCTTCTTTTCGTTACGGAATTCAAGGGTTGACACCCTCTATAGATATTTTGACTCTTTATCGCGAATTGGGCGGAACGATTCTTACCATAGGAAGCGACAGTCATGAACCTGAGCATCTGGGTTCCCACATCAAAAAGGCAAAAAAGACTTTAAAAGATATCGGCTATATTTATTTTTGTACGTTTGACCAAATGGTTCCGACCTTTCATAAATTATAATTTGAACTTAACAATCAACAGCTGTATTTTCATAAATTTCACATGTTTTAAACGTAAAATAAGCTAAGCAACGGTCACTGCCGCCTGCTTAGCATATTTGTGTACTCGACTTTTCATAAAAATGTTTTTTTAAGCGTCAAATGTCAGCTTCTCCATCCGGTCAAAGGCTTCTTTCAATACAGCGATTTCCTGTGTCGCTGCCAGCCTGACATAGTCGTCTCCGCTGTCTCCGAAAGCTTTTCCGGGGATGAGTAAAACTTTTGTTTTTTCCAGCAAATATTTTGAAAATGTCACAGAAGTCATTCCAGTGGCGGAAATATTGATAAAAGCGTAAATGCTTCCTTTCAACTCGTGTAATGAGAGATAGTCGATCTTAGCTACCCTGTGGGCAATGTATTCCATTCGCTCTTTGAACACATCAACCACTTTAGGAATCAATTCTTCACTGTGCTTCAACGCGTAAATACCGGCCCGTTGAGAAGGGGTAGGCGCCGAATAGGTGACATTTTCATTCAGTAAACTGACCGCTTCGTTGATATAATTTGGTGCAATCATATAGCCGATACGCCAGCCCGTCATGGCAAAAGCTTTCGAAAAACTGCCGAAAGTGATGGTATGTTCCGAAGCCAGTGCCGCCAAAGGTGTGAACTCATCATAAAAAGTAAAAGCCTCATAGACTTCATCAGACAAAATATAAAAATTATATTTTTTGGCTAATTCAGCAATTTTTTCCGAGGTTTCTTTAGAAAAAACAGCACCTGTGGGATTATTAGGCGTATTCAAAATCAGCGCTTTTGTTTTGGCAGTGATTGCTTTTTCCAAAATCTCTGTATCGATCTGGAAACCGTCTTTTTCATAGGTGGGGATGATGACAGGGGTACCGCCTGCCGCAATGACCTGTTCTTTGTAAGGAGAGAAGTAAGGCTCATGAATAATCACTTCATCTCCTTGATTCAACAGGACTTGCAGCGCAAGATACATGCCGTGGAGTGCCCCCACAGTCCCTCTGACTTGGTCATGATTGAACGTCAGCCCGTGAGTTTTTTTGTAAAATTGAATGACTGCCTCGATGAACTCTGCACTGCCGTCGGGAGCAGTGTACTTGGTATGTCCTTTTTTTACATCCTCAAATGCTGCTTGGATGATGCTTGCATCGGTAATCAAATCAGGATCACCGATGGAAAGATCAATCAAACCTGTGCTTTTTTTTGCTAAATTAGCAATTTCCATCAAAATACTTTCTTCCGGTTGCTGGTAATAATGATTCAAAAACTGGTGATTCATAAGTTTATTCCCCTCATTTTTTATAAAACTTTGCCTAGAAAATCTTGCGTCCGGGAATTTTTTGGTGCTGTGAAAATTTCCTCTGGAGAACCTTCTTCTTGAATGATACCGTCTGCCATAAAGAGGACACGGTCAGAAACTTCTTTGGCAAAGCCCATCTCGTGTGTTACTACGACCATGGTCATTCCTGATTGTGCTAATGTCTTCATAACATTCAGCACTTCTCCAACCATTTCCGGGTCAAGGGCAGAAGTAGGTTCGTCAAACAGCATAACAGTGGGTTCCATCGCTAAAGCTCTGGCAATGGCGACCCGTTGTTTTTGCCCGCCGGAAAGTTGTGCCGGATAGCTGTCTGCTTTATCGCTTAATCCGACTTTCTCCAATAGTTCCAAAGCGTGGGCTTTAGCTTTTTCCGGTGATTCTTTTTTCACTTGGATCGGGCTGATGGTAATATTTTCCAAGACACTTTTGTGTGGAAAAAGATTAAAGTTCTGAAACACCATTCCCATTTTTTGACGCAATTCATTAATATTCGTGTCGGCATCTAATAAATTTTTACCTTCAAACAATATTTTACCTTGCTGAGGTTTTTCCAGCAAGTTCAGACAGCGGAGAAATGTACTTTTTCCGCTCCCGGAAGGACCGATCACAACTACTACTTCTCCTTGGTTAATCGTCGCGTCAATACCTTTCAACACGTCAACTTTACCAAATGATTTATGTAAATTTTCGACTTTAATCATTGGCTCCTAATCTCCTTTCAGCAACTCCTAAAATTCTAGACAAACTAAATGTCAAGATAAAGTAAATAATGGAAGCTATCACAATCGGAATAAATGGTTTAAAGCTTGCGCCTTGGACCACTCCCGCCTGAAACATCAGCTCTGACACACCTACGACAGAGACCACAGAGGATTCTTTAATGACCGTGACAAACTCATTTCCCAATGCCGGCAAAATATTCTTGATAGCCTGAGGCATGATGATCAACTTCATTGCCTGGAATTGATTCATCCCCAGTGAGCGGGCAGATTCCATTTGCCCCACATCAACGGCATTGATTCCTGCACGGACGATTTCAGCCACATAAGCCGCACTGTTCAGTGACAGAGCGATTAAACTTGATGCCAAGGCAGACAAATCCAATCCGATAACATTTGTGCCAAAAAACACTAAGAAAATTTGCACGAGCAGCGGTGTACCGCGGACGTATTCGATATAAACTGTAGCAATGATTTTCAGCAGCTTGTTGGCAGATATTTTCATTATTGCCAGGATTGCCCCTAAAATAGCTCCAAAAAATACTCCCACGATGGCTAAAAGAATCGTAAAGCCTGTTCCTTTTAAAAAGTAAGATGCATACTTCTCAAAGAAAGATTCTTCATTGAACATCAAAGCAGATGCTTCTTTTTTATAACGTTCGATCAGATTTTCTTCTCTGATGTTGGCGATAGCGTCATTGATTCTTTCCAGCAATACCGGTGCTTCTTTTGACAAAGCCACAGCAGTTTGTTTATCTGCATCTGCAAACTGGACATTATCAGCAAAGGATAAGTCTTCGGTTTGTGACAGGTAAGCTTCGGCAACAGGGCCTTCCACAACAGCAGCATCGATTTTTTTGTTTTGCAGCTGCAAAATGATGTCAGTAAACTTTTGCAGGGAAACAACTTCTGACCCAATCAATTCATTTTTAGCAAGTTCTTCTTGAGTGGATTGTTTCTGGGCACCGACTTTGATTCCGTCAAAATCATTGACACTGCTGAAACGTTCTTCCTCGCCTTTACGTACAACGACCCGTTGTTTTACTTCCATATAAGGGTCTGAGAAATTGACTTCTTTTAACCGTTCAGGTGTGGGAGACATCCCAGAAATAATCAAATCGATTTTTCCAGTTTTCAATGCTCCTAATAATGCATCGAAACCAAATTCTTCGATTTTTAATGTCACACCCATGTCTTCAGCGATTTTTTCGGCGATAAAAATATCGATACCCACGATTTTGTCTTTGCCGTTCACAGTAGTATGGAACTCATAAGGGGGATAATCTGCGGATAGACCGACCCTTAGGACACCTTCCTCTTGAATACGGTCGTAAATTTTATCTTCTGTATCTGCATCAGCTTTGATAGGAATGAAAAAAGTCATACCAATAATTGCTAACATTAAAATTGAAAAATATTTTTTAAAATGTTTCATTGATTTTCCTCCTTGAAGTGAATATGATATGAATTATAAATCAAAATGAAAAAATATGCAATAAAAAAAATAGTATATTCACTATAAGTTGAAATTAAATACATGTTTTATGCATAAATAGATTTTTTATACATTCTCTTGTAATTATTGCCGATATTTATGTATAATATGAGAAAGAAAAGGGAGTTGAGTCTAATGAAAATGAATTTGATCGTGCGGGGAGCGCCTCAGGAATATATATGCAAAACAGGAAGTTGGAAGGAGCTGCCAAGCCATTTGGCTAAAAGAGGTGTGGAAAAAATATTAGTGCTTCATGGAGAGAAATCTTGGAAAGCTGCAGAATCTTATTTTCCTGATCTGACAGATTTCGAAGTGATATTCCGCCATTACGGCAATCATTGTACGGACACACTGCGTGATCAGCACATCTTAGTTGCTAAAGAACACGGCATAGATACTGTGATTGCTGTGGGAGGAGGAAAAATTTCTGACCTAGGTAAAATGATTGCCCACAAGATGAAAATACGAGTGGTGATTTTACCGACGTTGGCTGCCACTTGTGCTGCTTATTCTTCTCTTAGTTCGGTGTATAATGATGACGGAGAGCATTCGGAGATGAGGATTTTTCCTTACAGTACGGATTTAGTGTTGGTGGAACCAGAGATGCTGTTGGACTCGCCCAGAGAATATTTGATTGCCGGCATCGGAGACACCTTAGCCAAATGGTATGAGTCAAATGCCATCATCTCTCAGTTGGATGAGACTTCTGTTGCAATTGAAATTGCCCAAAGCATGGCTAAAAAATGTCGTGATAATTTGCTTGAATATAGTCAAGAAGCAATCAAAGCACTGGATGAAAAAAAATTAAATGAAGCTTTTAAAAAGGTTATCGAAACTAATATCATGTTGGCTGGTCTCGTGGGTGGCTTTGGGGATGACTACGGGCGGACTGCCGGGGCGCACACCATTCACGATGCGTTGACAGTGATTCCTGAAAGCCGGGCCGTTCTCCATGGCAACAAGGTAGCCTACGGAATTTTGGTTCAACTGGTAATTGAAGATAAATGGGAAGACATCAAAAAGCTACAACCTTTCTATGAAGAATTAGGGTTGCCCCTGTCACTTAAAGAGATGAAGATACCCTTGGATGATTTAGACAAGGTGGTTGAAAAAGCGGCCTCTCCTAAAGAGTATATTCATTTATTAGCGGAGCCCGTCAACCCGCAAGTGATTAAAGATGCTATGCTGGCATTGGAAGACTATATGACAAAATAATAATTTTCTTAACGATTCCTTGTTAAGAACAGAAATTCCGTGAAGTCATCACACAGTGAGACTTTTACGGAATTTTTTTAATAAAGGCTTCCTATCTGATTTGATGATTGCTATGGAAATTTCTTTTGGCTATACTGGAGCTGTATGCAAATCTAAATCATTGATATTTATGGAAAAATAAAAAAAGTGAGTCATTTTTTCAGTATGCTCTACCGGACAAACGTTTAGAAAAGCTTATGTAAAAATTGCTTGCTGATGATTTTATTTGTCCAAAGTTAATGCAAGAGCAAGCGTATCAGTTTCATTAAAAAATTCTCAGAAGGAGTGGGAAATGATTTATTTAGATAATTCAGCGACAACCTTGAAAAAACCGGAAAGTGTGATCCGAGCAGTCGTAGATGCCTTAAATCATTTAGGAAATCCCGACAGAGGTATTCATGATGCCTCATTGGAAAGCTCTCAGCTGCTATTTAAGACTCGTCAATTACTATGCGATTTTTTTAATGGCGAAAAATCCAGTCAGATTGTTTTTACTTCAGGAGCAACAGAAAGTCTCAATCTTGCGATAAAAGGTCTCCATGAAAAAGGAGATCATGTGATAACTACGATGATGGAACACAATTCGGTGTTGCGGCCATTATATCAGCTTCAGGAGCAGCAAATAATTGAATTGACGATTGTACCAGTGGATGAAAAGGGGCGAATAGATTATTACGATTTGGAAGAAGCTATCCAGCCCAACACTAAATCATTGATTATTTCTCATGGCTCGAATGTGACCGGCAACAGTGTAGATTTAGAAAAAATAGGAGAACTTACTCATAAACATAATGTGATTTTTATCGTTGATGGTGCACAATCGGCAGGAACCCTTCCGATAGACATCCAGAAACAGCACATAGATATTTTATGTTTTACCGGTCATAAAGGTCTTTTTGGTCCTCAAGGGACAGGTGGGGTATATGTCAATCCGGCGATAAATTTAAAACCTCTAAAAGTAGGCGGGAGTGGTGTTGCCACTTTTAGCAAAACCCATCCGACCGCTATGCCTACTGCATTGGAAGCGGGAACGTTGAATGGCCCTGGCATTGCCGGTTTAAAAGCTGGGGTGGAATTTATCTTAGATGAAACTTTGTGCAGTATTCATCAAAAGGAAATGTCATTGGTTCAACTTTTTCATGAAGGAGTTTCCCAAATAAATGGAGTGAAGGTGTACGGGGATTTCAGCACTAAGGAACGCTGCCCGATTGTCAGTTTGAGTATCGGTACAGAAGATTCTTCAGAAATCAGCGACAGACTGGCAAATGACTACGGTATCGCGACTAGAGCTGGGGGACATTGTGCTCCGCTAATCCATGAAGCATTAGGAACCAAGAAACAAAGTGTGGTCCGTTTCAGTTTTTCCTTTTTCAATACAGAAGAAGAAGTCCGTACCGCTGTTCAAGCATTAAAAGAGATAGCACAGCAGATTTGCGAATAAACAAAAAATAGTTATTACTGATAAAAATAAAAAATTGGGAAAATAAAAATCCTGTGAACATTGTCATGCGCCTTAAAAGTCAGATTTTTGGTCTGACTTTTAGGAAATCATACATGGACGAATCACGGGATTTTTATTCTTTTGACATCTCTTGATCTTTTTTGATTGTTGCATCCACAGCATGGAATAGGCTGGGAATAAAACAGTCGTTTTCCAGCGAAGCCACACCTTCAATAGTGGTACCTCCCGGTGATGACACCTGATTGACCAAATCCCATGAGCTGAGATTTGTGGTCTTCATCAATTCCACAGTGCCGCTGACAGCATCCAAGGCAATAGCTTGAGCTAATTGATGGGGGAGACCGTTTTTTACAGCTGCCCGTGTCAAGCCGTCGATATACATCGCAGTAAATGCAGGAGAACAGCCGGCGATAGCAGTAAAGGTAACAAAGTCTTTTTCAGCCATTTCGTAAGTTACCCCAAGCTGACCGAATAATTCTGAGACGAGATTCTTTTCTTCAGTAGAAAAATTTTCAGAGAAAGATATACCGGAAACGCTCTGGCGGATGGCAATATTCATGTTGGGCATCACCCGGACGATTTTTGCCTGACTGCCAAGGAAAGACTGTATATTAGCAAGGTTAAAACCAGCAGCAATAGAAACCACGATTTTTTTTGACCCTTCAATCACGTGGGCAATTTCATTTAATATGTCAGGTAATTTTTGGGGTTTCACCCCCAAGATAATCAAGTCCGATCGTTGAGCAAGTTCAGTATTATTTAATGAATAGGAAACACCTAGTTGACGGGCATGTTCCTTAGTGCGTTCCACTTTAGACTTTGTCAGCGTCATATATTCAGGGGAAGTGAACCGGCTGTCTATCAGACCTTTGATAATGGCAGTACTCATAGTGCCTGCCCCGATAAATCCGATTTTCATAGGATAACCTCATTTCTTCTTTATAGAACTACTATAAAGCAAACAGGTATAGGATTGCAATCATAATTCTTTTGTCATAATGTGGTAAAATAATAGAGAATAAGCTAGGGAGGGTGTCTGAGATGAAAGCACATGTGGATAGATGGTTGAAGATGATAAAAAAATACCAGCTTGTCATCAAATTGATTTTTATGGCTTCGATTATTTTATTTGTCATCAATCAATTTGCCCAGATTTTACATGGCATGACATGGTCTGAACTGAAAGAAATTATGTTTAGCCAAAGTAAAAGCACACTGTTCATTTTTGCCCTGTCAGGTTTTTTTGCTGCGGTCCCTTTGCTATTGTATGACTGGGCAACCGTAAAAATATTGGAAGATAAAGGCAGAGAACCCATAGGGAAAAAAGAATTTTTTTCTGCTGCTTGGATTATTAATACGTTAAATAATTTTGCCGGATTCGGCGGAGTGATCGGGGCGACTTTGAGAGGGAAATTTTATGGTTCCGATCTCAAGGGAAAGACAATCGTTGCTGCCGTTTCCAAAGTGGCATTATTTATGTTGTCCGGTCTGTCCATTCTCTCTTTTGTAACTTTAGCGGATCTTCTGCTCCTTCGGCCGGATCATATTTTTCAGAACTATTGGATTTGGCTGCTTCTGGGAAGTTTTTACACGCCTGTTTTAGTGGGGATTATCATCATCCGCCGGAGAAATTTATTTTCAGGTTTTACTACTGTCAGAGTGATACAGTTGTTGTCAGCTTCATTAGGGCAATGGCTGTTTGCCATGATATTTTTTATGTTCATCGGTTTTACTTTAAATGTAAAAGTTTCTCCGCTGGACTTATATCCTTTATTTGTTTCAGCTACTTTGATTGGAATGATAACGATGGTACCCGGCGGAATGGGGACCTTTGATGTTTTGATGATTATGGGGCTGGCAAGTTTAGGTGTTTCAAAAGAGATGGCATTGGTTTGGCTGTTGTTTTACCGTATTTTCTATTTTGTTATCCCTTTTCTCTCCGGACTGGCAACTTACCTGATCAGGACAGGAGTAAAAATAAATATTTTCTTCGATGGTCTGCCTAAGCTGGTTTCTGAGAAAGTCGCCCATGTTTTTCTTGTGATTTTGGTTTATTTAGCAGGAATTTTAATGGTGATTTTATCTACCATTCCTAATTTGTCCCATCTATCTAAATTTTTTGCCAGCATCTCTTCTTACTCTTTTGATTTTTTGGACCAGACACTTAATATGATGGTAGGTTTTTTGCTTTTAGGACTGGCAAGAGGGGTTGCTAATCAGGTGAAAAAGGCTTATTTGCCCACGGTTTTCCTGTTGTTATTCTGTATCGTGAATACACTGAGCAACGTCCGCTCTTGGAAACTGTCCGCCTTTTACCTTTTCATCTTGGGATGTTTGTACCTATCACGTAAACAATTTTACCGTAAACAATTAGTTTTTTCTTGGGAAGCTATGGGGTTTGATGCTTTGCTTTATGGCGTTTTATTTGCCCTATATTCCGTGGTAGGATATTTGTCTAATACGGAACAAGTGACGACCCCGGAAAAATTGACCTTCATTTTATTTCCATCTTCTAATGTTTGGTTAAAAGGGCTGGTCGGTCTGATGATTGCTTTTGTCACTATTTTTTTACTCTATCGCTATTTAGCGGCAAAAGAAGAGCCCGGGGAAGGATATGATTATGCCCGCATCAACTGGCTTTTAAGCCGTCATGAGGGAACGAGTTACTCTCATTTAAATTATTTAAAAGACCGCCGTTATTTCTTCTATCAGCAAAGCGGTTATGACAAAGTCTTTTTTCAGTTTCAAATAAAAGCGAATAAACTATTTGTCTTGGGAGATCCGGTGGGGGAAGCTGATTTCTATGAAGACAGTATAATGGCCTTTCACCGCTATGCGGATCAGCACGGCTATGAGCTGATTTTTTATAGTGTGAGCGACCGTTTTGCCTTGCTGCTCCATGATGTTGGCTTCCATTTTATTAAAATCGGGGAGGAAGGCATCGTAAGCTTACAGGAAAGAAGCTCTGCTGAGCTGAGCGACCGGACGGAAATCCGCTTGGAAGTGGAACGGTTGAGAAGCAAGGGTTACACGTTCACGATGTATCATTCCCTTCCAGACGAGGAACTTCTGCTGCCGGTCAGAGAAGTTGCGGCAGAATGGGAAGAAGTACATGGCCGTCGTTATTTTTCCACTGGACACTTTGACGAAGATTATTTAGCCAAAGCCCCAATCGGTATTGTCCGGGATCAGGCCCATGTGGTGCAAGGATTTGTAACATTGAAACCGATCAAAGAGGGGGAGCGGCTTTCCTATGATTTGCTCCAATACCGAACAGATGCACCGGGAACGATTGGCGCTTTCATGGTTGTCAGTCTGCTTGATTACTATCGTGAGAAAGAACTGCCTTATTTCAGTATCGGGTTGACTCCCTTTGCGAAAGTGGGGGAATACCAAGGCTCTTTTATCTCAGAAAAAATCGTGAATTTATTGTATCATTACAGCTACCCGCAATACGGCTGGAAAGAGTTGAGAATTTTTAAGGAAGGTTTTGCCACAGAATGGGAGCCCCGTTATTTGTGCTACCGAAGCCGCAGCGGTTTTTGGCTGATTGCTATTCAATTACATTTGCTGCTGACCGGTAGCAAAGTTTTTTCTTCCCGTCCTTTTGAATTGCTGCAACTGGCCTATGGGGAAGAAAAAAATCGGTGAGCTCAAGCTGTCTGGTCAATCTGAAGAAAAAAATATGACAATGAAAAGAAAAACTCAAGACCGCTACGTTTTTTCGCGGTGCTTGAGTTTTCTTTCGTAAACAATATAAATCGAAACAGAGCCGATACATAATATCAGGCCAATCAGAAATCCTTGAGGCAGGAAGGTCAATTCAATTGTATTGACACCTTTTTCTAAAGGCAAGGTGATGAAGGCATTTTTAAAATCTTTTATATCGACTTTTTTACCGTTGACTTTTGCCGACCAGCCTTCGTCAAAAGGAATCGTGGTAAATAAAATACTATTTTCTTCGATGGAGACGGCCGCTTTCGCTTTTCTTCCCTTTACTTGAAAAGGCACATTGTTTTTTTGAATATTGGTCATGGCTCTTTCATAGGCAGGGATATCCAGTAAAATAATTGGCGGGTTCACAAATGAAAAACTTTCTCGGCCGGTAAAAGTTACTGTAAAGACAATGGTGCTGTCATTAGGGAAATACCCTAAATCATAGTACTGCCCGTTGATATTGACTTGGGATGTTTGATTGATGCCGTTGATTGTCAGTTCTGCGCGGAGCCCGTCTAACTCGGAAAAGTTTTTCGGGAACAAGCTGAGATAAGCCTGTTTTTGGGCAGGCACATCGGCAGTCCAAGTAATCGTCTGACTTTGGTTTTTTTCATTTTCTCTGGCTCTTAAAGTACCTTCTGTCACCGTAAGCTGCGTGTTATTGGTTTCCGTAATTTCAGGATAAATAGAAGAAAAATAAGACGCATTGGTTCCTGCCAGCTGATTTAACAAATTCTCTTGAGAAGACAAGTTATCATTTTCTGGAAACGGAACAGAATAAATCTTGTTATCAGTTAAAATCCCCAGACTTGCGGCTAACTTATTGTGGTACATGGTATAAGTGTCATTGTGGTAGTCAATGTCGAAGCCGTATTTAAACAAGTAATCTTTTGTCTGATTATATTGAATCCCCAATAGGCTATCCATTATAAGTGTGTTGTTGGGATAACGGATATTCAGATTAGTACCTCTTGACCGAAAGCCAAGGCTGTTCAAAAGAGTGGATGTATTACGATTCCGTATGGATGAAAACATACTGACACCGCTGAATCCGTAATTGAAAGCATCGTTAGAGGAAACAGGTGTCAGGTTTTCCATGCGGTAAAACTCATCATCGTCTCTTTTTTTGATTGTGTCCACAGCATCTTTATAATCTTTGTAAGGTGCTGTGTAAAGGCTTCTCGAAGGATAGTTCCAGTCTTCAAGGATGCCTTGAACCAATTGAATTGAGTTAATCGACACTTCAGTGAGCAGCAAGATAAAAAAGAAAAGTGAAAGCAGCACTCCGCTTTTTTTTGTTACTGCCTTTTTTCCAGTAAGATAATCATACAATACTCCAAGAATCAGGTAACTCATCAATAGGCCGATGGTGACAGCCAAGTGGCTGATAGTCACATAAGAATAATCTTCATCACCTTTGAGGCCAAAGGCGATAAAGAACAGCAAAGCCCATCCGAAGACAATACTGGCCAGCACCAAGGCGTCTTCCCGTTTAACTATTTCCAGTGCATGACCTGCCAAAACAATGACCAGAACAGACATCAGGAAACTGTAACGGAAAAGAAACATGTTTGGTGCGTGAAATCCATGCCAGAATAGATTTAACGGTTCAAGGTAAAAACTGGCGGTCAATATAGCAAAAATCCCGCCGAACAGCAGTTTATTTTTCCATGGAATTTTTCGCGAAATAAAATAAAATGTACAAAAAATCAGCGGCAGCAGCCCGATATAAATAAAAGGGATGGAACCGTATTTTGTAGTGTCATAGACTCCAATCATATTTTTGAAAATCAAGTCGAACCAAGAAGAATCAGGTGTTTTCCATCTAGTGATTTTCGTCAACGTTTCTCCGTTAGCCTGCAAATCAAGTAAGGTAGGCAAAATAATGACCATGGATGCTGTTCCTGCAAGCAGAGAGGTCAAAAAATAATGAAGCAGACTGCTTTGATACCTTTTCCAATCAGACAGCAGTCGGGCTAAATAATAAAGTAGAGAAAAAACTCCTACCATAAAGCCGAAATAGAAATTTCCGACAAATAAAAGGAAATAGGAAATAAACAGCAGTCTGGTTTTTTTATTGTCCATCACCCGGTGAATGCCTAATAAAATCAGCGGCAGCCAGACAAATGTATCCAGCCACATAATCATTTCGGAATGGACGATTGAAAAAGCCATCAAGGCGTAGAGTGTTGCCATCCCCACGTGGAACATAGGCCGGATGTTATAAGTATTGCGTGAAAAAATCCAAAAAGACAGTCCCGCACAGCCGAATTTTAACAGAGTCAAAAAATACAAAGTATCTGGCATGAACTGGTTTGGGACCAAGGCAACTAGAGGCGTAAAAATCCCGCCTAAATAATAGGAAATCAATGCAAGATAGTTTAAGCCTAGTGAGGCATTCCAAGTGTAAAAAATACTTTGCTTCCCAGTTAATGCATTATGAAAGCTGGCGTGAAAATTTGAAAACTGAGAAAAGGAATCACTGGCCATAATGCTGATGTCGCTGCCGGGATAGACACCAACAGTCAGAAAACTGATGACCATGACAATGATTGGGAGCAGGAAGGCTGCAAGCCAATATTTTTTTTCTTTTGAAATAATTGCTTTGATTGTAGTGTTCATTAAAATACCCCTGAAAATAATAGTTTCTCCCATTCTATCACAGAAGAATCACAGAAGGAAAAATAATGGGAATGGGAGAATAAAAATCGAATTGACTTTAAGATTAAAAGTTTTATAATAACTATCAGTGTTTCATTTAATCAATAGCAAATTTTATAGAAATGTTAAAAAAATTCGGAGGAAAAAAATGAGTAAGACTGTTGTGGACAATCAATTTGACAAGTTTAAATTGAGTGGCGCATTAATCGCAATGGGAGTGGTGTACGGGGACATCGGAACTAGTCCGCTGTACGTGATGAAGGCTATTATCGAGGGGAATGGCGGGCTAAGTGAAGTCTCGTCTGATTTTATTATCGGCGCTGTTTCTCTAGTTATTTGGACAGTGACGCTTTTGACCACAGTCAAGTACGTGATGATTGCTTTGCGTGCGGATAACCATGGAGAAGGAGGGATTTTTTCCCTTTATACGCTGGTGCGTAAGATGAGTCCCTACCTGATTATCCCGGCGATGATTGGAGGAGCCACCTTGTTGGCGGATGGGGTTTTGACACCGGCCGTGACCATCACGACTGCAGTGGAGGGATTGCGGGGCATCCCGGTTTTTTACAATATTTTTGGCAACAATCAAAATGTGATCGTGGCTATCACCATCACAATCGTTTTAGCTTTGTTTATGATTCAGCGTTTTGGTACAGAAAAAGTTGGGAAAGCCTTCGGGCCGATTATGTTGGGATGGTTTACTTTTATCGGTCTGGTGGGCGCTTATAATTTTTTAGGCGATCTTTCCGTTATCCGGGCCATCAATCCCTACTACGCCATAAAATTGCTGACCAGCCCGCAAAATAAAGCGGGGATTTTTATTCTAGGAAGTGTTTTCCTGGCAACTACAGGGGCAGAAGCATTGTATTCTGACATGGGTCACGTGGGACGGAAAAATATTTTAGGCAGCTGGCCTTACATCAAAGTGTGTTTGATTTTGAATTATTTGGGGCAGGCAGCATGGATTATTTCTGTCAACAATGATCCTAAATATTTGGCTGTGGAAGTGTTAAATCCTTTTTTCAGAATGATTCCCGATAGCTTATCGATTTTTTCGGTTGCTTTTGCTACTGTTGCAGCAGTTATTGCTTCACAAGCATTGATTTCCGGCTCTTACACTTTAGTTTCAGAAGCGATAAAATTGCATTTATTCCCGAAACTAAGAATTATTTATCCAACAGACCAGAAAGGGCAGCTCTATATCCCGGCTATCAACTGGGCCTTATGTCTGCTGTGCGTCAGTATCGTCATAGCCTTTAGAACATCCGCTCACTTGGAGGCGGCTTACGGGTTGGCAATTACTATCACCATGCTGATGACGACGATTTTGCTTCTGTTTTATCTGTTGAAAAACAAAGTGCCGAAAGTTATTTCATTTAGTATTTTTGCTTTCTTTGGCGCTATTGAAACGATATTTTTCCTGTCAAGTGCAACGAAATTTCTCCATGGAGGTTATACGGCGGTAGGTATCGCTGTGGCTATATTGCTTATCATGGTAATTTGGGAAAGAAGTTATCTGATTAGGGAAAGAGTGTCGGTGCGAGTGGACCTTAAAGATTATGTGGACCAGCTGGTTTCATTGAGCAATGATGACTCTCTACCCCTATTTCAAACAAATGTGGTCTTTTTAACCCCCAATCTCAGAGGGCACAAAATCGGCAGGGAAATCCTGTACTCGATTTTGGATAAAAAACCTAAACGTGCGAAAGTCTACTGGTTTGTCAATGTGTTTGTCACTGATGAACCTTACACGAAGGAATATTTGGTGGATATGATGGGAACCGATTGTATCGCAAATGTACAATTGAAGTTAGGTTTCCGCGTCCGTCAAGATGTCAATGTTTATATCCGGCAAATTGTCAATGATTTGATGGAGCAGGGAATGATCAAAAAACAACCTCAAAAATATACGATTTTACCGGGCAGGCAAGTGGGCGATTTCAGCTTTGTACTGCTAAAAGAAGAATTGGCACGAGTGAATACTGGTCTGTCCAATTTAGATAAAGTCATTTATCAATTAAAAATTGCCATCAAAACGATTACCACATCGACTGCCAACTGGTTTGGTTTGGAGTACAGTGATGTAGTAACCGAACGGGTGCCACTGATTATTGACACTCAACTCAACCCTAGACGGAAACTTACTCAAATCGTTACTGGAGATTTTTATTCCGAAGAAGATGATAATGACGATGAGAGTGACGAGTAGTCGCAACTATAGATAAGAAAACTAAAAAACAAGCTTTCTGAGAGTGACAGTTCTCAGAGTGCTTGTTTTTCTTTCAAGTAAATATCAATCAACTCGTCGCGATTGATTTGGAAAAGCACTTTATGATCCAAGGGGTGAATACGATTGGACAACAAGATGAAAGCTTCCATCTGGGCGCTGTCGATTAGCATGAAAGTGCCGGTATAGCCGGTGTGAAAAAGAACGGGGTTTTCCGTCTCCGGCTCAAATTTCAAATCCCACCCTAGAGAACGGGGCGCTGAATCAATCATTGACCAGCTTTGATACAAAGAAGTCACAGTCTCCTCTTTTAAAAAATATTCCCCGTCACGCATCTTGCCATTGTAAAGCATCATAAAAGTAAAACTCATCAAGTCGTTCAGCGTGGCAAAAAGTCCGGCACTGCCGCAACGTTCCTTTAAGATAAACGCTTTGGGGTCGTGGACTTCTCCTTTGATCAGCCCTCTGAGATTATTCAGTTCAGTGGGGGCAATTTTATTTCCGACGGGGGAGAAAGTTGCCTGAGTCATCTTCAGCGGTTTAAGGACCACATCATCGATTACCTGCTGTACTGGTTTTCCGTAGAGATGTTCAATCATCAGACCCAGCAGGACCGTACCAGTATCCGTATATTTGATTTCTTTCCCTCTCAGATTAGGATTTGATTTCAACTGTAAAAAAGCTTTGATTAGTTGCTCTTGAGAAAGTTGTTGGCGATTTGGGATAAAACCGTTGATTCCTGAGCTGTGAGTCAGCAAGTGTCTGATGGTCACATATTTATCTTGAAAATTAGGCAGATGCTGCTGCAATCCGTCATCAACATGGATTTGATTTTCTTCTAGCAATTTCAAAATAACAGAATTAGTTCCCACGACTTTTGTCAAGGAGGCCACATCAAAAAGGGTGTCGATGGTCATCTGTTCTTTTTGAGGGATGATTTGTCTCAAACCTAACGCTCTTTGGTAAATTTGGTTCCCTTTGATGAAGCAGTATGCTGCCCCCGGCATGATGCCTTTATTTACTAATTCTTCGATTTTGTTTTTTGTTTTCGGATACATAATCAACCCTCTTTTCTCATTAGCACAAGCATATCACATTTTGAATTTGGGATAAAATAATCTCACTTGATATTCTCACAGGCGTGGGAAATAAATTCAGATAGGCATTTTAAATATTTTTTGGCGGATGATTCTCCATCTGTCGGAAATAAATTGAACGTTTTGAGAAAGAGTGTTTTGAAAAAGTTTTAGTTTAGGGCAAAACTAGGTGACTTGCTTCGATATTAGGCTGTAATAAGGCCTTGGAACATGCTATCATAGTTTCAGTTAAAGGTGGTCAACTATGCACAGTGGACAGTTCAAGCTAGATTTGCAAACGGGGAATGGGAGCGTAATGGAACAAACAAATAGGAAAAAATATGATTGGTATTCGCAACAGTGGGGGAAGCCAACCAGAGACGGGCAAATGCTTTTTTTACTGTTGACAGTAGGCGTTTTTCAAGCCGGGTTAAGCTGGAAGGCTGCGGCAAGTAAAAGGGAAGTCTTTTTAAAACATTTTTGCGGGATGGACTATCAAAAAGTCGCCGGTTTTTTTGAAGATGAGGTGGCTAAAATTGCCGAAGATCCGGCAATGATCCGCAATAAAAGGAAAATCCGTGCAGTGATACAAAACGCAAGAGCCATTGTAAATTTAGAGAAAGAAGGAATAAGTTTTGCCGACTATTTATGGGATTTTGTCGGCGGAGTGCCGGTAGTCAAACATTATGAAACTCTGGAGCAGGTACCGAATACACTGCCGGAAGCAGCCTTGATTGCTAAAGACATGAAGAAAAGAGGCTTTACCTTTGTGGGACCAGTAGTCACAACGATGTTTTTAAAAGCTGCCGGAATCATACAAGATCAAGTATGGTCAGAGTAAATCGGTTCCGATGTGTTTAAAAATATTAAGGTTCAAAAAAGGTTGGAAGAATATCTCAAAAAAATGTTAAGGAGTTGTTTCGTGATAATGATAAAAAATTGGAGAATAAAGCCATGGAAAAAATTTTATTAGTAGAAGATGATACGTCCTTAAGAAAAGGAATCATTTACGGTCTTGCTCTAAAAGAATTTGAAATTATCGAATGTTCGACTCTGAAAGAAGCAAAAGAGCAATTGAATTCTGAACATTTTCGTCTGCTTTTGCTGGACGTAAATTTACCAGACGGCAGCGGTTTTGACTTATGTGAGGAAGTCAGGCGGACCTCCTCTGTGCCGATTATTCTTTTGACCGCAAGAGATTTGGAAATGGATATTGTGACTGGATTGGGTTTAGGAGCTGATGATTATATTACAAAGCCCTTCAGTTTAACTATCCTGAGAGCGAGAGTGGAAGCAATTTTACGGAGAAGTGAATACCAGCAACGAAAAGTTTTTCAATTTACTGAACTGACGTTTGATTTTGAACATTTAAATTTCACCAAAAATGGACAGTCTTTGGAGTTGACGAAAAATGATATCAAATTACTCAAAGTGTTCTGCGGGAATCCCAACAGGACATTGGAGAGACAACGCTTGGAAGAATTACTCTGGTCCGTCGACTCGGATTTTATCGATGAAAATGCTTTGTCTGTCACAGTGAAACGGTTGCGTGATAAATTGGGAAGCAATCCCGATGTTTCGATTAAAACCGTATACGGCATCGGCTATCGTTGGGAAGTGAGAATATGATGTTCTCAGTTGCAGTGATTTTAATGACGGTGTTTTCACTTGGATTTTATTTCAGAGGTTATTATTTGTCCCGTCAAGCCAAACGCACATTGGATACACTAAACCATCAGTTAGATGAGGCTCTCAAAGGGGATTTGCTGGAAGTTTCTTATGATGAACATTACCTTTCACAAATTGGGCAAAAAATCAATCGTTTCCTTTCAATCAGTTCTTTTCAGCAGGAAAAAAATCAAGAAGAAAAGGATGCTGTTAAGGAATTAGTTTCCAACATTTCCCACCAAACAAAAACACCGTTGGCTAATCTGACTATATACAGCCAGTTATTATTAGAACAACCTTTATCGGAAGAAGCTGAGGTGTTTGCAAATGAAATTCATAAACACACGGCTAAAATGTCTTTTTTAGTTGAACGTTTGATGAAGACTTCTTATATGGAAAATAATTTGATTACTAGCCATAAAGAAGCAATCTCCGTAAAAACACTTTTGGAAGACTCACTTTCATCGGTGGCACTTCAAGGAAAGGAAAAAAATATAAATTTTGTAGGACATACGGTTATCAAAGAGCTAATCAACTGCGATAGAAGATGGACATTAGAGGCTTTGAATAATGTGTTGGAAAATGCAGTTAAATATTCTCCATTGAATGGAACAATTGTTTTTTCCAGTGAACAGCAGGAATTTTTCACCAAGATAACGGTCAGGGATGAAGGGCAAGGGGTTCCAGAAGAAGAAAGAGCACAAATCTTTCAACGGTTTTACCGCGGAAAAAGCAGTCGTGAAAAAGAAGGCTTGGGGATCGGCTTGTTTTTGGTGCGGAAAATCATGGAAGAACAAAATGGCTTCGTAAAAGTCAGCACGTCAAAGACTGGCGGTGCAGAGTTTTCTTTGTTTTTCCCGAGAGGACAGTAAAATCTGTCAAAAGTGACAGATTTCAGACAGAGGGCTGATAGATTTGCCTGTTATGATTAACTGTATAAGAAGGAGGGAGAGCTATGAAAAGTTTAAGAGCAGAATGCCTAAAGAAATATTATGGGGCAGGTAACAACTTGGTGAAAGCTCTGGACGGGGTTTCTTTTTCAGTTGAAGCAGGTGAGTTTGTGGCAGTTGTGGGGACTTCAGGAAGTGGAAAATCCACCTTGCTGCATATGTTGGGCGGACTGGATACATTGACAGAAGGAAAAGTGTGGATCGAACATCAAGATATTTCACAACTTTCAAAAGATGAGCTGACGATTTTCCGCCGGAGGAAAATAGGATTTGTTTTCCAAAATTTCAATCTTTTGCCTTTACAAAATGTTTATGAAAATATTGTTTTGCCTATCCAGTTAGACGGACAAAAAGTTGACGAGGTATATATTCAACTGGTTTTAAATACACTTGGCTTAGCAGATAAACAATTTGAAATGCCTAATAATTTGTCTGGGGGGCAACAACAGCGAGTGGCCATTGCTAGAGCGTTGGCAGCAAAACCTGCCATTATTTTGGCAGACGAACCTACTGGCAACTTGGACAGCAAGACAGCCTTAGATGTTTTGGGTTTGTTAAAAAGAACGAGTAAAAAATGGCATCAGACGATTGTGATGATTACCCATAATGATGATTTTGCCCAGTTGGCAGACCGCATCATCCGTCTCGAAGACGGCAAACTTTTGGAGGATGATCCCTATGCTGAAAGTAAATAACCGCAAAGTCATCAAACGTCTGGCCAGAACTCAAATGAAACAGCAGCCTGTAAAAAATCGTCTGCTGGTTTTGGCAGTTGCCCTTGCAGCAATGATGCTGGTTGTTGTATTCAGCATCGGTATCAACTATTATTCTGTTTTGAATCAGCGGAATTTATCCATGTACGGCAGTGATTATAATGGTATGCTGACGGGTCCCTCTGAGAAACAACTCGCTATTGTTCAAGAGATGAAAAAAGTCAAAACAGCAGGATTGGCAGTCGGATGTGTCACTGTGGCTGATTATGAAGGCACTGCTGTGGGCACTAGTCTTGTTTGGGCAGATGAGATTCATTGGGAAAAACAGCTTCAACCGGTACTTCTTGAGTTAACAGGCGCTTATCCGCAGAAAAAAAATGAAGTTATGCTCTCGGAAAAAGCGTTAAAAAAAATGGGGATCGCTCAACCAAAGATCGGTATGGTCCTGCCAATGTCTTTGGCCTATTATGATGGACTTAGAGACGAAGAGATGGTCCTTTCTGGATATTTTAATGATTATTCTGAGAAAAACCGGGGATTTGTTTCAAAAACATTTTATCAGCAATCAGGTATCACAGCCGATGATTTGGATAGGAGCCGCGTGTATCTGAATTTCTCCACGCCTTTTATCAGCGAACAAGACGAGGCTGAAATGGAAGAAGCACTAAAATTAACAAAATATCAACATTTTTTTGCAGATACTGAGATGGGGGACATGTTGTTCAAAATGGTCATGTCAATCGTCGGAATCATTGGAGTCATCGTGGTCAGCGGTTATTTGCTGATTTACAATATTGTCTATATTTCCCTCAGAAAAGAAGCATATTATTTTGGGTTACTGAAAACCATCGGAACTACCGGCAAACAAATCCGTGAAATTGTTTTTAGGCAAATCATCCTGCTGTCACTGGTCGGGATTCCTGCTGGTTTGATACTAGGAGGGGGAATTTCCAATTATTTGATTCCAAAACTGATTGTTTCCTTGATTCCGGGGCCTGTGAGTTTTCGGGGGGAGTTTCAGCCAATTATTTACATTCTTGCCGGCCTTTTCAGCTTGCTGACAATTTTTATCAGTGTGGCTAAACCGGCAAAATCCATCGCACAGATTTCGCCTATTGAGGCAGTAAAGCAAGAAGGCGCGGCAGTAAAAAAATCAAAAAAAAGCAAGACTGGCAGCAGTATCCGCGGGATGGCATGGTGTAATGTTTTTAGAAATAAAAAACAAGCCATTCTGGTCTTTCTCTCATTATTTATTGGCATGACTGCTTTTACAGTCGTTGCTTCAATCATAAAAAATAACAATGCTAAGAAAATTTTGGAAGTACTGGAAGTGGCTGATTTCCAGTTGATCAATCGCAGTTCTGGGGAAGAAGATCAAGTTCAGGTGTTCCAAAAAGAATTTATTTCCCAAATCGAATCTTTAAAAGGAGTAAAAGCTGTTCACCGGGTGAGTGCTCTTAATATCGAATTGACAAAACCTCAAGTCCAGTTTTCTAAGTATTTAAAACCGGCATTTGAGAGAAGTTATGGTGTTGATTATGAAAAAGAGGGCCGGCAAATGATGAAAGATAGACCCGAAAATTTTTTCGGAACCTTGGTTGGTCTTGACAGTCAACAGTTTCAGCAAATGAAGAAAAAATTTCAACTGACCATTTCGGAGAAAAAATTTGATGAGGGCAAAGTAGGAGTGATATCACGTGCCTTAGAACATGAATATCAGGAACTGAAGTCGCTGGAAAACGAGACGATAGATTATCAATTTGAAACCAGACCTTTGAAAATCAGTATCAGTTACGTTGCCAAACCATATCAACTCTTTGAAACCATTCAGTACAGCAGTTTTTTCCCGGAGATTTTTGTTTCCAATCATTTTTTAGACCGTCTGACTGGCTCAGAAACATTTGTGGATCATTTGGTTATTGATTATCATGAGCCTTATAATCAAGAAACTGACTTACAGATTTTATCTGTGATTGGTGAGAATAAACAAATCGATTACGAATCTAAAATCGAACGTTATGAAAATATGAAAGAGTCGGAAAACCAGCTGCTGATCATGGGGTCAGTCATTGCTTTTGTGTTGGCGTTATTAGGGTTGTTGAATTACATCAACGTACTGTCTACGAGTATTTTCAGCCGCTCCAAAGATTTGGCGATTTTAAGCAGTATCGGCATGACCACTAAACAAATCCAGAAAATGCTTTTGAACGAAGGGATGATCTATGCAGGTATTTCCCTAGTTCTTTCAGTCATCGTAGGGAACAGTTTAAGCTACTTGGTTTTTTCCTTGACTAATGTTTACGAGACAAGCTATGAAATACCTTTGATAACATTAATTTTACTCTATTGTTTTGCCGCATTGATTTGTCTGCTTTTACCTAATTTAGTGTACCGTTTGATACATCAGGAAAGTGCCATCGACCAACTAAGAAATGATTGAACTGTTTAGTGTATCAATCAAAGGGCAGCTGAAAGTGCAATATAATGCAGCTTCCAGCGATATAGAAAAGTTGTTTAACTTGGTGATTTCAGGCGGGAACTATTAGAAATAATTGAAAAACTTCAACTGCAATAGTGGTTGAAGTTTTTTGCCGAGGTAAAAAAAGAACCATGGTCATACATGAAATTCCGGGCATACAAATGATTCTCTTGCTGATAATTTCCGGAACTGCCTGATGGTCGAAGAAATTTTTTATTAGAAAACATCTCTTGAGCACCTGTCAATGACTGCTTAATCATAGTGATTTAGTAGTCGGTCTTAGAATTTTTTTCTTGAAATGGTTGACTTGAAAATAGAAATTTGTTTAAGTAGATTAAGGGGGCAAAGGGGGAAACTAGATGACGAAAAAAAGGAAAAGAATTATTTTTAATGTAATCAAGATTATGATTGGTTGTTTTGTATTTGCAGTAGCTGTCAACATGTTCGCACTGCCGAACAAACTAGGTGAAGGCGGTGTTACCGGAATTACGATGATTTTATACTATACACATCATATTTCACCAGCAGTAACAAATATATTATTCAATGCAGTCATACTATTTTTAGGCTGGAAGCTGCTAGATAAGCAAACAATTTTGTATACGGTATTAGCTGTTGGGATTTTGTCTGTTTTTCTAAAATTTACCGAAGATTTTCAGTTTGTGGCTGAGGAAGGAATCGTTGCAGCAATCGCTGCCGGTGGTCTCATGGGCATCGGTTTGGGCCTGATTATGAAGGGGGACGGCACAACGGCTGGAAGTATGATTTTAGCTAAAATTATGAATAAATTCTTAGGCTGGAAAGTCAGCTACGCGTTGCTGTTTTTTGACATTATTGTTGTAATTGCTTCTCTGTCAGTAATCGGAATCGAAAAATTTTTGCTGACAGTCGTTTCACTGATGATTTCCACCAAAGTGCTGGATTTTATTTTAGAAGGTTCCAATCCAAAGAAGACTGTCATGATTGTTTCAGATCATTACGAAGAGATAGCTTTGGCAATCGACCAAAAAATCAGCCGGGGTATTACTTTGTTGAATGGTGTAGGGTATTATAAACGGGAACCCAAAAAAATATTGTATGTGGTGATCAGCCGTGATCAGCTGATGGCCATACAAAATTTGATCAATGACATCGATCCTTTGGCTTTCGTTACGATTAGCGATACCCAAAGCGTGATAGGAGAAGGCTTCACCCGCGAGATGTTTATTGATACGGATGAGAGTGCAGATAGTTATTAAGAAAACCACTTGCATTGATTTTGCCAATGCAAGTGGTTTTTTGTAGCAAGTTAGATTTTGGTTGGTGATAAAGCATTAAGGAAAAATCTGATTCCATAATCATCCAGCCCATTTATTTTATTTTTCATAAATCTAACACATAAGAAAAATCTTCCTGATATTTTTTCTCCAGTATTATTTTTAACAGCCTTTTTGCCAAATGTTCATTTCGTGGCAAAATAGGTCCATGAAAATAAGAACCGAAAGTATTTTTAAAATGTACCCCTTCAGTCTGGTCCTTGCCATTGTTCCCAAAACCTTCTTGGACAACACCTAGAGGCTGGATACCTTCTCCTAAATAAGTCAGACCATTATGATTTTCAAATCCTGCATAGACTTCATCAAATTCTTTATTATAAATTTTGATATCACCGATGAACCGGTGATTTTTTTGGCTGTCTGTGTAGTAGTTGATGGCAGAAATACCAGGGATTTTTTCACCTTTGGCACCTACGTAATAATCACCCAAAAGCTGGAAACCTCCGCAGATGGCTAGAAACACACCGCCATTGTGGATGTATTCTGTTAGATCCTCTTTTTTAGCTTGTATGTCTTTGGAAACGATAGACTGTTCAAAATCTTGTCCGCCCCCGAAAAGAACAAAATCATAGGCGGTTTGTTTGAAATCTTCTTCTAAACTGATAACTTCGTAAGTGAACGAAACACCGATTTTTTTGGCAAAATATTCTAGAATAAGCAAATTTCCGATGTCGCCATAGGTATTTAAAAGGTTGCCGTAGAGATGGCAGGCATGAATCGAATAACCGGTCATTTTACATTCCTCCGTCAATATAGCCTTGGGCAGCTAATTCTTTTCTTAATTGCAGTACGGCGGTATAAGTGGCAAGGATGAACACTCTGCCGGGCGGTAATTCCTTGATTGTCTCCACGACTTTTGGGATGTCCTTGATTTCTTTGAAGTTATGGTCTTCAAGTCCCGCCACTTTCAAACGCAACCCAATTTCTCCGGAGCGTTCGCCCCCAGCGATGACATGAGGAATATCCATATCGGCAAATTTTTCATAATTTCCATCCCAAATCCAGCTGACATCGATTCCATCAGCGTAATTAGCATTCAGCAGATGAACTAATTGAAAAGGTTGGGGAGCAAGTGCCACCATGTCAATGACTTGGTTGAGTCCGACAGGATTTTTTACAAGAACTAAGGTACATTCCTTGTCTTCGATGTGGATGACTTCCTGCCGTCCAAATACTTTTTGGTCGCTGGACAGTCCTTCACGGATTTTTTCGGGAGCTACTTGATAATAACTTCCCACTGCTGCTGCCGCTAGGGCATTGTATACATTATACAAACCGCCTACTTCAATGCGGTAAGTTTCGCCATCGATTTCAAATTCAGAATAAGTATGATCCATCCCTATAAGTTTGGTCAGCTGATACGTCAGCTCCGGCCGTTTGAAACCGCAGTGGGGACAGTAGTATTTTCCCTGATTGCTGTAAGTAATCATTTTGTATTGGAGAATCCGATGACATTTCGGACACAGTAACCCATCCGTGTTTGAATGGGGAGTAACATCTTCATCAGATTTGTGATCGAAGCCATAGTAAACCCGCGGATTAGCTGTTTCTTTCGAATTGAAAATCGGCAAATCTCCGTTAGCTAAAATCACCGCTTCAGGTGCCTTGGCAGCCCCATCTAAAATCATCTGGTAAGTCGTGTAAATTTCTCCATAACGGTCCATTTGATCGCGGAAAATATTAGTAAACAAGAATAAAGAAGGTTTGAGGTAGCTGGTGACTTTGGCTAAACTTGCCTCATCAATTTCAAGCACAGCAAATTTTTTTCCCTTTTGCCGTGATTTAGCCGATAAAAAAGTCGAGACGATACCTTGGAGCATATTAGCTCCGGTGGTATTAGTCAGGACATTGTCGTATGCTTGTTTCAAAATATTGACAGTCAGAGCGGTCGTCAAAGTTTTGCCGTTGGTTCCTGTGACAACGACCACTTCATAGTCTTTTGCGATAGTGTCCAGAATATCCGGATCGATTTTTAAAGCTAGTTTGCCTGGCAAGCTGCTGCCGCCTTTTGTAAAAGTCTTTAGAAACCACTGGCTTGATTTACCCACAGCGAGTGCTAATTGACTACGTAAACTCATGGTGAATCCCCCTAAAATTTGTGAGAGTATGTCTCGTTCAAGACAACGTCTATCATACCATATTCTTAAAATACGCAGGTCATTCTTTAAACTATTTTATCAAATAGATATTCTCGAGAGAGATGTTCTGAGAAGACCTTTGCTTAAATAATTTCCTTTAATCTCTTGATCAAGTTGTGAAAAAAATTAGCCGATGATGATTTGCTCAGTAGGATAGGAAAATGCTTTGTCTTGTTTTTCCTTGGGAACAAAGGTCATTAGAGTGTAGAGCATGCCCACGCGTCCAATAAACATCAAAAGGGCAATAATGATTTTTCCGATAAAGGATAAATCAGAAGTGATTCCCAAAGAAAGTCCTGTGGTCCCAAATGCAGAAGTCACTTCTATGATAATAGAAAGCAGTGAATGTTTTTCTGTGGCAGATAAAATAATAATAGAAAAAAAACACATGAAAAGAGATAAATTGAAAACTACCACGGCTTTTTTTATGTCTTCCTTGGAAATCCTTCTCCCGAAGATATTCACGTTTTCTTCACTTTTGATAAAAGAAGCAAGGTATAGAAAAAGAATGGCAACGGTGGTGGTCCGCACGCCTCCTCCTACCGAACTCGGGCTGCAACCGATGAACATTAAAGCAGAAAACAACAGCAAGGTCGCGGGCTGAAAACGATCTAAGCTATGGAGCTGCAGTCCTGCATTACGGGTGCTGACAGAGTAGAACATGGAGCTGAGCCACTTCTGATTTTCTGCCATGGGAGCAAAAAGATGATTCTTTTCCAGTAAATAAATCATGATTGTACCAAAAATAAATAAAATAATAAAAGAAAAAATAGCAAGTTTGCTGAAAAGAGAGAATCTAAAGGGCACAAGATGTTTCTTTCGTTTGTGTGCCAGCCATTCACGGACTTCCATAATGACTGGAAATCCGATACCGCCGATCATGATTAAAATCATGGTACTGACTAAAAAGAAAAAGTCGTTTCTATATGGCATGATAGAAGCACCAGTCACATCAAAACCTGAGTTTGTGACCGCCGAAATCGCCTGATAGAAACCAAAGAAAATAGATTCAGAAATCGTTGCATGAATATCAGTGAGATAAAAATGAAAAGAATAAATCACGCCGAAAATAAATTGGATGGCGATTAAAAAAGTTAAAGTCACCCGGATTAATCTGACGACACCGCTGAGTTTCGGCTGGTTCATGTCTGTCATGATCAGCTGGCGTTGACTCAGAGTGATTTTTTTTCGTGAAATGATTAAAAAATAGGTGACGATCATCATGATACCTAGACCGCCTACCTGAAAAAGGATTTCAAGCAGAAGAATCCCTCGATGGTTAAAAATTTGATTGATGTTAAATGTGCTGAGACCGGTCACACTGATTGTGCTGATAGCCATAAAAAGATCATCAATCAGTGCGGTTTCTACCCCTGAGTGTCGAAACCAAGGGATTTTCAGCAAAACAAAAGAAACTAGGGTTAAAAAAACATAGTAGCCGACGATCCGCTGGATGCTGGAAACGCGTGATGATAAATAGCGAGACATTTTATTTTTTAATTGAAAAAATAGAGTCGTTTTCATCGTCCATTCCTTAGTTGTCGTTGTTGTCTCCTATTATACTAAAAAAAAGCTCAGAAGGAAGCAAATTATAACTAGCATTGTTTCTCTTGCTTAAAAAGGTTAAAATAATTTCAAAGAAGGAGGCGCAATAGTGGTTATTCAAATATTTTTAAATAGTATTCTTTTTTTGGTTGTAATCGGAATGTATTTGTTCAAAAAGAAATTTTCGCTTAATCGGACTCAACGATTGCGATTAGTATTGTCCGTTATTTTTTTGATTTTCGGTCAGTTTATTTTCATCTGGTTTGTTTTACCCAGTAAGTCTTTATTAAATTATTTGCTGATAAATCTGGTTTTGGGGTTGTTGGCTGGGGGCGTCATCTGGTTATTAAACGAGGCGGATGATTTGGTCGTCAAACTTGTAAAGCCCATGGTTCGGCAGTTTCTTTTGATTGCAGCAGCATTCATCCTTTTACTGCTTGCTTCAGGGGGTTATGATATTTACAGTAAAAAACAGGTGTATCATACCTTGAATATTGTAGAGGGAACAGACACGCCAGAGCTGGATAAGGAAGATACTCCGGTGACGATTCCGCCGAAAACCGTCCGGAACAAAATGAAAAAATCTATGAATCAGTTTGATAATCAGCAATTTTATGATTTAGGAGAATTGCAGGTTCAAAAAATCAAGGATGAAGTGGTTTACATCGCTCCCCTTGAGTTCAAAGGCTTTTGGCGCTGGCTTAAAGGGAAAACGTCGGAAGGGTATCTGATGATGTCAGCCACTGATATTTATGCCCAGCCTGTCGCAGTGAAAAATCCCATGGCCTATATCCCCAGTGCTTATTTTTTTAAAGATGTAGAGCGGAAAATTTATTTTGCCACGTCTACCTATAAAACAATGGGGGTGCCCCAGCTAGAAGTTGACGATGAGGGCAAGGCTTATTACGTTCAAACATTGTATAAGGCAAGAGGGATTTCTGAAAATCCTAATTACCGGAAAATGAAAATTGCCGTATTGGATACCACGACAGGAGAAGTTGAAGTTTATGATTTGAAAGATGTTCCTGAATTTATCGATGCTCCGATTTCGCCGGAGATGGCCAGTGAGATGAACAGTGTGTATGGCAAGTATGAAAATGGCTGGCTGAATAGCAAAATGGCGAAAAAAGGCGTGAAGCTGGCCACCGAAAACGGTACTGAAGATGATGTGACGCCGATTTTCAATGAAAAAGGAGATATGCTTTATTTCACTGACTTTACTTCTCCTTCAAGTTCTGATGATTCAGCTATCGGCTATTCATTTATCAATGCCCGCACAGGAGAGCTGACTTATTACAGCAAGAAAAACATGATGGACAGTGAAGGGCTGTTGAATCTGGTCAATTTAGTTTATCCGGAGAAAAAGCTTAAAGGCAGTATGCCTTTGCTGTATAACATCGACGGAATTCCCACATGGGTCGTGTCCATGCTGGATAAAAATGGCATCTTCAAAAAAATTGCCTATGTGAACGCCACAGACAGCGATATTTTGGCAATGGAGGACACAGTGACCAAAGCTTTGCAGACGTATCGGCTGAAAATAGGGGAGAAAAATGCCAACGTAGGTGCAACGGAGGACATGGTTGAAAAAGAGTTGGAAGGAAACGTATCAAGAGTCAGCAGTCCGATTGTCACAGATGACGGTATCATCGTAAAATTCTTGATGGAAGACGGCATTATTTATACCGTGTCCGAAAACACTTATCCTGAAGGGATATTTTTAGAGAAAAATGATCAGGTGAAATTCAAGGCCAGGATGGTGGATGATCAGGTGCAAGGCTATGTAACAGATTTTGAAATCATCACATTGAAGGAGTAACCAAAGGTAATATTTGAAATAAGGACTGAGATAGTAGAAAAAGTTTCAGCACAGGTAAAAATATGTTAAAATTGTGTTTATACTAATGAATATGGAGAAGAATAATCAATGGCAAAAAAAATAAAATGTCCCAATTGCGGCTTTGAATATGATGAAGGTACAGAATTTTGTCCTAATTGTGATGTGATTAATCCTAACTCAAAATATATTCATAAAAAGCCGACAGCAGAAGAAGTTTTAGCACGCAAGCAAATGGAGCAGGCCACCGATGAAGAAATCCGTCAGCGGTTAAAGGAAAAATACGAGCAGGAAACCCAAACACTTGAAAAAGAAAAGCTTAAAGAAGCTTTGGATGAAGCAGAGGATAAAAAAAATGCCTTTACAGGCGCTGAGACTGTGGAAGAAAAAGGTGTTTCTTCCATAATAGAAACAAAGGAGGTTGGAAGTTCCGGAGCCAAAGAAGAAACAAACTGGAAACGCCCGGAAAAATCTCCCGAAGATATAGAAAGAACTTCGGCGGCTGTCGATGACGAGAAGCCGGAAAAGAAGAAACCAAATAACCTTATTTTTGGTCTAGTGATAGTTTTGCTTTTGGCTGCAGGAATTTGGGGTTACAATAAGTATGAAACCAGCGCTAGGGAAAAACGGGCGGCTGAGACTGAGAAAGCTTATAAGCAAGCCAAAATAGATTTTGAGAAACTTTATTTTGATGAAAATAAAATTTTCCTCAATGCTGCTGTGACAAAAGATAAAATTGATAAGGCCAGCGAAAAAATCAAAGCTATTGATAACAAAGAATTTAAAAATGATTTGCAAGAAATCGAGACAGATGTAAGAGAACGTTTCGAAAGACAAAATAGTTTGAACATCTTGTTTGATCAACCAATACTTACGGGGGATACATTAGATGACCAGGCATTGGTGAAAGAGAATATTTCCAGTGTAGGACTAGAAATATCCGAAAAGGAACAAGATGCTTTTGATAAAAAAATCAATGAAGGCATTAAAGTGGCTAAAGGGCAGGTGGCGAATACAAACAAAGCCAAAGAGTTGATGACCGTTGTTTTCAAGGACAATAAAATTGTTGAAAATATCAAACGGGAAGATTATCTCAAAGCTAAGGAAGCTGTTGGGAAAATCAAACGCAAAGAACTAAAAGAGACATTTGAAAAACAATTAAAATCAGTTGACGATTATCTCGTTGCAAAAGAAAAAGAAACAGCAGAAAAAGAAGCAGCGCAGGCCGCTGCAGGTGCACAAGCCGCAAATGCTGCCGCCGCTCAAAACCAGCAAGTCAATCAGGCAGGTCAAGGCAGCGGGACAAATATTTTTGGGGCAGACCGGATTCAAAAATGGCATGACAAAAATCCGACAGTTCAAAGCGGTACTCTGAACAATCTCGATCCGGGAACAATTTCCAGCGACCCGTGGGTATGGGCGCCAGGTGTGCAAGAGACGGTGCTGAATGAGTGTTTCCGCCGCGGATATATTGTAGCAGGAGGCTATTCTTTAGTTCAAAGTAAAATCATAGATGGCGAGGGTTACTATGACCTGTACGCCACCGATACCAGCGCTCCGTTGTTCAATGACTGGAAACCGGCTACGCCATATTATTTAGTGACGATTAACTGTAAGACCGGTTGGTTCAAAGGAAATGGCTCGGACGGCACATTATAATCAATGTCAGAAAGAATAATTTGGAACATTAAATAATGAAAAACCACGGATGAGCGTTCATCCGTGGTTTTTTAGATTTGGATAAGACATAGGAACAGAATGAACATTAATCTTTTGGAAAAAACATTACTTTAACGTTTCTTTGACAAAATTAGCATGCCTATGGGAAAATGAAGATTAAGTTTTAAACTTGAACAGACATCGAAATTCGCGGTTTTTTGAAAGCAGTAACCACTACTTTTAGTGACGCAGTTTTCATATAAAAACAAATAAGATACAGTGTTACTTTAAAAAGAATAAAAAGATATTTCAAGGAGAGGCAAATGAAAAAAGATTTTGACTACGAACAAATGCTGGCAGGAGCGCTATATTTTGCCCCAAATATTTTCCCGGAAAACAGTTCTTTGGAAGGACAAAAATTAGCACAGAAAATTAATCAAGAGCCTATTGAAAATACGGAAAAAATCATCGAACTGGAAAGAAAACTATTTGGGAAGACAGGTCGTTCTTTTTACGTGAATCCACCGTTATATGTGGATTACGGACGTCATGTAGAAATCGGTGAAAATTTCTATGCTAACATGGACTGTTTGTTTTTAGATGTGAACAAAATAACATTTGGTGACAACGTGATGGTAGGCCCACGAGCCGGATTTTATACTGCCGGGCATCCCACCGATCCGGGAGTTAGAATAACAGAGCTGGAATTTGGCTTGCCGATTACTGTGGGAGATAATGTCTGGATTGGTGCTAACGCAGTTATTTTACCTGGAGTCACGGTTGGAAAGAATTCCGTTGTGGGTGCAGGGGCAATCGTTACTAAAGATGTGCCAGAAAATACTATCGTTGCAGGGAATCCAGCAAAAGTCATTAGAGAAATCAATCATATCGACAAGAAAAAATGGGAAGTAGCAATGGCAGCTTATTATGAAAAATTGAAAAAAAGCAATGAATCTTAGCTGGGAAGCAGCAATCTAACTAAGAATAGAGAACACTCAAACCATAAAAAGACATGCTTTAAGTTAATTTTTTATGAAAAGTGATTTTTTTATTAAAGGTCGGACTCTGACCTAACGCAGCAGTTTATACTAGAGCCAAAATAATATAAAAATGAGGGATTCTATGTTTAAAGTCGGCACATTTTCTAAAATAACCAATACCACCGTCAGAGCACTGCATCACTATGAAAAAATCGGTCTTCTTTTGCCCACACATATTGACGAACAAACAAGCTACCGTTATTATGATGCCAAATTGATTAATAAATTGAATCAAATCAAAGTATTGCAGCAAATCGGTTTTTCTTTAGAAGAAATCAAGCAGATAATTAAAGAAGACACCGGTGATAACCTGGCGGATTACTTTGAACAAAAATATCAAGTATTGCAACATGAATTTGAAGAATTAAAAAACAAACAAAAATTTCTTGAACTGTTGATGGAAGATGACCAGGAACAGCTGATGAGCAGTTATAATATCAGCGTTCGAAAACTGCCTGCAAGAAAAGTCATGAGCATCCGAAGAATATTGCCGGAATTTGATGCAGAAGGGCAACTTTGGCAGGAGCTGTATGAAGAATTTTTAAAACAGAAAGCTGTTTTTACCTCCCCGCCTTTTGGGATTTCCTACTATCATGATTCTGAATATAAAGAAGAAAATGTCGATGTTGAAATCCAGAGCAGTGTTATCGGAGAATATAAGGACACAGATTACGTCAAATTTTTCACTCAGGAAGCGGAAGAAATAGCTTCGGTGGTTTTTCATGGAGACTTTTCCCAGATGCCGTTGATTACTACTGCATTAGGCAACTGGATCAGTATAAACGGTTACGAAATCTCCGGTCCTATGGTAAATATTTCGATTGTTTCTCCAGCTCAATCTCCCAATCCTGAAAATTGGATTCATGAAGCAGGATTTATTGTAAGAAAAATCAAACAAGATTGGTAACTATCCCAAGCGTCCTTCAATGGAATCTTTGACATTATCAGTAGAGATTTTTATACAATATTGTACCTTGAAAATGACTTTCGGATTGATATTAAATTGTTATTTTAAAAGGCTTAACCTTTGACAATAAATTCACATCTTCATTATAATGAAGATGTCAAATAACGGATTTCTTTACAATAACATAACTAAGTTAAGGGGAATTTGTATGAAAAAGAAACTGATGTTTATAATTGGTTTATTAGTGGTGGGGACAAGCTTTTTTTTCATTAGAGATTATGTCAGAAGCGAGGAAGCAAAATTGAAAGACAGTCAGATATTGGTAGGAGTAAAGAGTGTAGCAGAAGATCGTTTCATCGGAGATGTCCTTGATGGTAATGATTTGGTGCCGAATGATCAGACAATTGCTTTTACTTTTCAGGAGTCTGAAAAGCTGGAGACTCTGCAAGAAAAAGATAAGGTCATATTGGAAGTACCGGTAGTGCCCATCATGACACATAGTTTACCGCCACAAATGCCCCAAACAAAAATAATTAAAATTTTGGATTAAATAAAGGCTGGTTTTTAGTTTTTTCCTACAGTAAAGTGAGTCTTTACTGTAGTTTTTTTGTTATAAGTATCTGTATCCATGTGAATCCCAAGTCGTTTTAAGAGCATAATGCAAAGGATAGTTTTATAATGAAAACAGCAATGAAAGGAGTTTATCTGATGTCGATTTATGATTTTGACGTGCGTTTGGAAGATGGTCGTGTCTATCCTTTAAGTGACTACCGGAACAAAGTGATGCTCATCGTCAATACAGCAACAAAATGCGGGCTTGCACCTCAGTTCGAAGAGTTGGAACGTTTATATGAAAAATATAAAGAACAGGGTTTGATGGTTCTAGGCTTCCCTTCGGATCAATTCAAACAGGAACTAAAAAACGGCAGTGAAGCTGCAGAAGCTTGTCGTTTGAAATATGGTGTCAGTTTTCCCATGCATGAGCTGATTAAAGTCAATGGCACTGAGACGCTGCCCCTGTTTAAATATTTGAAAGATCAAGCTCCCAGTAGGTTGGGAAAAACGGTCAAATGGAACTTTACTAAGTTTTTAGTTGCCAAACAGGAAGAAGGGATAAAAAGATATTCTCCTCAGACCACACCCGCTGAAATTGAAAAAGACATTGTTGAATGGCTGGCTAAGGAATGATCTAAAAGCCTGAATATCATTTTTTACGATTTGTATTTTTCAAAGACACACTTTTTTGAAAATCTTTAAGCTGAAAATGATATCTTTGACATCTGTTTGTGCTGTTTTTATATTAAATCACTTGAAAGCAGTTTGTTTTTCACGAAAAATATTTATATTGTGAAAAACATTGCACAATATCTCGTTGACTAGAATACATTGGTACCAGTCCCTAGGAAAGTCATTGTGAAAAAAATGTTTTAGAAAATGAAGATTTTGGTGTGATTGAGCAAGCAAAATAATGTTTGCCGCAACAGTCCTTTGGTATATTATAGAAGGTCTTGAGGGTAGTTTGATTTTTAAGACTAAACGATTGAAAAGGTGGTTATTAAAAATGAAAGTAATCGTAGTAGGATGCACGCACGCCGGAACGGCAGCGGTCAAAAATATTTTACAAAATAATCCGGATGCGAGCGTGACTGTTTTTGAAAAAAACGATAACGTCTCTTTCCTTTCATGCGGCATTGCCCTTTATGTAGGGGGAGTCGTAAAAAATGCGCAAGAATTATTTTATTCAAATCCGGAAGAACTGGCAAGCTTAGGTGCCGAATTATACATGGAGCATGAAGTCACTACAGTCGATACTGACAATAAACAGGTGACAGCAAAAAATTTGCAAACCGGAGAATTAATGACTGAGTCCTATGATAAATTAGTAATGACCACAGGCTCTTGGCCGATTATCCCTCCGATTACAGGACGGGAACTGGAAAATGTGCTGTTGTGTAAAAACTATAATCAGGCAAAAGAAATCATTGCCAAAGCACAACACGCGAAAAAAATCACAGTTGTTGGCGGAGGCTATATCGGTATCGAATTAGTGGAAGCTTTTGTAGAATCAGGAAAAGAAGTCACACTAATCGACGGCTTGGACCGTATTTTAAATAAATATCTCGATGCAGGCCATACGGATATTTTAGAAGAAGAACTGCGTCAAAAAGGAGTTACTCTTGCTTTAAATGAAACTGTTTCTGAATTTGTAGGCGACGAGAGCGGTAAATTGGCCGGTGTCAAAACACCAGCTGGTTTGTATGAAGCTGACTTGGCCATCATGTGCGTTGGCTTTAAGCCACAAACTGAACTTTTAAAAGGGAAAGTTGACATGCTGCCTACTGGAGCGATTGTTGTAGACGAGTATATGCGTACCAGCAATCCAGATATTTTTGCCGCTGGCGACAGCACGATTGTTCATTATAATCCTACTGAGACACCAAATTATATTCCTCTTGCTACTAACGCTGTGCGTCAAGGAATGCTTGTGGGAACAAACATTAAAGAGCCTGTGTTAGCTTACAGAGGAACACAAGGAACATCAGGGCTATATTTGTTTGGCTGGACGATCGGTTCCACCGGTATGACTCTTGGCAACGCATTGGCTCAGGGAATTAACGCTGATGCCGTCTGGTTTGAAGATAATTACCGTCCCGAATTTATGCCTACCACCGAAAAAATATACATGCAGCTCGTGTTCGACAAAGACAGCAAGGTTATTTTGGGTGGACAATTGATGTCTAAATATGACATCACTCAATCAGCCAATACCTTATCGGTTGTTGTCCAAAATAAAATGACTTTGGAAGACTTGGCATTACAAGACTTTTTCTTCCAACCCCACTTCAACCGTCCTTGGAATTACTTGAATTTGTTGGCACAGGAAGCATTGAAAAAATAAGGATAGCATAAAAAACAGTTCGCTGTTCAAGTGAACTGTTTTTTTACTTTTCATATTTTCTTCTCTCGTTTGATATCTGACTGAAAGAATGATATCTTAAAATATGATTAGATTTGTCGTTTTAGCACAGCGATTGAAAGATAACCGGACATCCTAGCATGATTATTGTAGTAAGTCTAACTATCAAGAGAAAAATTTGAATGCTGATTTTTCTTCAAACACTAAACCCTGGAGGTCGTCATATGAGAGGTAAAAAACTTTTATACGTTGAAGTAGCAAAGGATTTAAAATCTGATATTTTAATAGGACATTATCCGGTGGGAACTTTTATCCCTACAGAGACTGAATTAGAAAAAAAATATAATGTCAGTAAAATCACTATTAGAAAAGCTGTTGAGATACTTTCCCAAGAAGGTTATTTGGAGAAAAAAAGCGGTAAGGGGACAACGGTCATCAGCAATCGTCCGTTTAATAAATTGTCAAAAGCTACTTCCTTTTCTGCTATATTAGAAAATGAAGGGCACCTGTTGACAAAAAAAGTTGTCTCATTAGAAGAAGTCGAGGACCTTGAGAAACTTCCTGCTGATGTCCAAAAAAAATTAGGGGGACGCGTTGTCTGTCTGACTAGGATGTATTATTTAAATGACAACCCTTATATTTTATATAAGCATTATTTGCCGTATAAGAAAAAAATAGAGCCCCTGAGAAAAAGTGAAACATCTTTATACAGCTGGCTTAGTGAACAAGGACAATCCGTTTCTTATATCAAAGATAGTTTTTCTATCGAAGTGGCTGACGATGAAATTAAAAATATTTTAAATCTTGATCAATCTACTTATTTGAAACGCCATCGCTATTCTTACGATCAAGCACAAAATTTGGTTGAATATTCTGTAGGCTGTTACGATGTTGATCGTCATTCTTATGTGATAGAGTATGAAGTATAGCTGATTTAGGACGATTTTTAAAAAATCGTTTACAAATAAAGATTATAATGTTATATTCTATGTAGTATAATTAGGAGGTTTTATATTTGGATAAATTCATTAATCTTTTGGAGATGAAAATTGCTCCGGTTGCCGGGAAAATAAGTTCCCAACGTCACATGACAGCCATCAGAAAGGGGATTATTGCAACACTGCCATTATCTATCGTCGGTTCTTTTTTCACTATTTTTAGTAATTTCCCTATTCCGTCTGTTGCCGAGTATCTGTCTCAGTTTCAATCAATGATTGATATTCCCTCTCGTTTTACAGTGGGGATACTAGCATTGTACGCCACTTTTGGAATTTCTTATTCGTTAGCAAAAAGCTATGACTTAGATGGTCTGACTTGCGGAATGCTTGGAACACTTGCTTTTTTAATCACAGTGGTATCTCCGTTTAGAGTAGTGGCAGATGTTCAAGGTGTTGACCTGCAAGGGGTGGGCTATGACAGTGTGATTGCTGCTGGAAGGTATATGTCTGTTGGTTCACTAAGTTCTTCCTCACTGTTCAGTTCGATTGTCGCGGGGATAGTCGCGGTGGAAATTTTCCGCATTATGAAAGAGAAAAAAATCACCATCAAGATGCCTGCTGGAGTTCCGCCAGAAGTATCCAACTCTTTCGTGGCTTTATTCCCGACTGCTGCTGTCATTTTGTTGTTTTGGACAATAAAATATGTTTTAAAATTTGAAATCAATATTTTCCTAAGTAATTTGTTGTTGCCATTCAAAAATGTTTTAGCAGGAAATAGTTTGTTTGGCGGTTTGCTGACAGTTCTTTTGATTACATTCTTCTGGGTTCTGGGAATTCACGGTCCAGCTATCATGGGGCCAGTCATCCGTCCTTTCTGGGACATGTCTATTGCAGAGAACGTAGATGCTTTTACTGAAGGAGTATCAGCTTTTGATTTGCCAAACCTTTTTACTGAACAATTTTTACAATGGTTCGTTTGGATTGGTGGCGCTGGCGGTACGTTGGCTCTAGTCATTTTGTTCCTGTTTTCAAAATCAGAGTATCTTAGAAGTTTAGGTAAATTGTCGTTCCTTCCGGGTCTCTTCAACATTAACGAGCCTGTGATTTTCGGTGCACCGATTGTGATGAACCCAATTTTAGGGATTCCATTTATCCTTGCTCCAATGGTAACCACAACAGTTTCTTATTTCTTTACGATTGCAGGTATAGTTCCAAAGATGGCGACACGCTTGCCGTTTACAATCCCTGGTCCGATTGCTGCATGGATGAGTACAGACTGGCATATAATGTCAGGTGTCTTGGTAATCCTTAACTTTGTTATCACAGCAGCAATTTACTATCCATTCTTTAAAGTATTTGAAGCAAATCAGTTGAAACGTGAAGCAGAAGAAGCAGCTCAAGCATAAAATGTAATATGTGAAAGGTGGGTAAGGAATGAAAGCTCCTTACCCTTTAGGTGATTATCTATGACAATTTTACAATTTACTGTCTTTCTGATTATCTTTTTTGGTTCTCAACTTCTGGTTGAAAAGAGTCCGTTTTCTGAGCGATTAAATCACTGGAAGGCAAGTTTAGTTTTGTTGGGTTCCTTTGGCGGAATGGTGCTGTCTGTTTTTATCGGCTACTTATTCAAGCTTAATTTCATACCGATCGCAGCAACAATTTTCTTTGGTTCAGTTATTGTTGGAAAGTTTAGGAAGATATTAATAAAATAGAAAAGAGTGAAAATAATATGATGAGAAGACTTGGAGTCTCCTTGTATCCGGATCACAGTGATTTTGAGGAAGACAAAAAATATTTAGAGCTGGCGGCTAAAAATGGATTTTCCAGAATATTTATGAGTATGCTGGAAGTGACTGAAGGAAAAGACGTTGTGTTCAAGAAATTCAAGCAAGTGATAGATTTTGCTAAGGAGCTTAACTATGAAGTAATTTTGGATATTGCACCTTCTATCTTCGAAGCATTGGAAATTTCTTACGATGATTTGTCATTTTTCTCAGAAGTCGGGGCAGATGGGATTCGATTGGATTTAGGCTTTGACGGGAATAAAGAAGCGAATTTGTCGTTTAACCCTTATGGTTTGATTATTGAATTAAACATGAGTAATGATGTTGCTTATTTGGACAATATTTTAACTTATGAAGCAAACAAACCGTTTATTTATGGGTGTCACAATTTTTATCCTCAAAACGGCTCAGCTTTGCCGCTGGACTTTTTTAACAAATGTAGTGAAAGATTCAAAAAACAAGGGATACGGTCTGCGGCTTTTATCACATCTCAGACAGCAGAAATCGGCCCTTGGGATATCAATGATGGTCTGCCGACACTAGAGATGCACCGTAATTTGCCAATAGATGTTCAAGCCAAGCACTTGTTTGCTACAGGACTGATTGATGATGTGGTTATCGGTAATGCCTATGCTTCAGAAGAAGAACTGGTTGCCTTAAGTCAAGTGAATCGTTATCAGACGTCGTTTGCTGTTGATTTAGTTGCTGACATCAATGAAGTAGAAAAGAATATTTTGTTTGATAATCAGCATTTCCGTCGTGGAGATATTACTGCACAAATGGTTCGTTCGACGATAGTTAGAAAGAAATATAATCAGGAAGAAAATCCGCCACATGACAATGAGCTGGTATTTCAACGTGGTGATGTAGTCATCGGTAACGATAATTTTGGAAAATACAAAAATGAATTGCAGGTCGTATTGGAGCCTCATTCTGACAACAGAAAAAATAAGGTTGGACAAATTCCACAAGAAGAATTGATTTTACTCGATTATATAAAACCGTGGAGCAAATTTATTTTTAGTCAAAAATAGGAGAGGATGCTTCGTGTTAGACTTAATTATTAAGAATGGTAAAGACGTTAGTGGCAAATCGCTGGAAATCGGGATTTTAAACGGAAAAATTGCAGAAGTTGCTGAAAAAATTACTCAAGATGCCTCTGACACACTGATGTTGGCAGACGGATCAATTATTACTCCCGGCTGGATCGACAGCCATGTTCATTGCTATGAGAAAATGACTTTGTATTATGATTTTCCTGATGAGATTGGGATTAAAAAAGGTGTTACGACGGTTATTGATGCGGGGACTTCCGGAGAAAAGAATATTGATGATTTTCATGCATTGGCTAAAAAGGCAAAAACAAATGTCTTTGCTTTGATGAATATTTCTGGAACTGGCATTGTGACCCAAGATGAATTATCAGACTTAACTAACGTCAATGAAGAGAAGAATTTGAAAAAAATCAAAGAGCTGCCTGATTTTATCATAGGTATCAAAGCTCGGATGAGCCGGACAGTGGTGGGAGACAATGACGTCGAACCGCTCAAGATGGCGAAAGCTCTTCAGGCAAAAGCAAATCATATTCCTTTGATGGTTCATATCGGTTCTGCTCCTCCCGAGTTATCTGATATACTTAGCTTGTTGGATAAAGGGGATATTGTCACTCATTGCTATAATGGTAAGTTGAACGGCATCGTAGATACAGAAGGCAAAATCAAAGACTTTGTTTGGGATGCTTATCACCGTGGTGTCAATTTTGATATTGGTCATGGTACAGATAGTTTTAATTTTGATGTGGGCAATAAGGCGATTGATGAAGGATTGTTGTGTCGGACGGTGAGCACAGACATTTATCACCGCAACAGAGAAGACGGACCAGTCTATGATTTGGCGACCACATTAGAAAAAATGCTGTCCATCGGTATTCCGTTAGAAGAAATAATCAAAATGATTACAGAAAATCCGGCAGAAATTTTCCATTTCGAACATAAAGGAAGATTAGCCGTCGGTATGGATGCAGATATCACGATTTTCCATGTAGAAGATAAGAAGAAAACACTTATCGACTCCAATGGTAACGAGACCGAAATCAATCAACAGATTAAACCAGATTATGCAATTGTTGGCGGGAAAGTTTATCCGGTCAATACGCAGCAGGCTTGATTTTAAAACCATTAAAATTTATAAATCAAGAGCTGATAGTTTAAAAAGATAGGAGAGCAGATGATGGATATCTACAAAAAATATGATTTAAAACGGGTCATTAATGCCAGTGGGAAAATGACCATACTAGGTGTTTCAAAAGTCAGCGATAAAGTGATTGAAATGCAAGCTTTTGGCGGACAGAATTTTTTTGAAATGGCAGATTTAACAGAAAAAACTGGCAAGTACCTTGCGGGATTACTAGGGGCAGAAAATGCCACGGTTGTATCTTCTGCCAGTGCAGGGATTGCTCAATCAGTGTCTGCATTGATTGGACGAGGGGACGCCTACCACACCATGCATCCTTATACTTCACGCATCACTCGTCGTGAAATCGTCATGCCAAAAGGACACAATGTCAACTACGGTACAAGTGTTGAGTTGATGGTTGCCCAAGGCGGGGGACAACTTGTGGAAGCTGGTTATGCCAACGAATGTTCGGCTGATCAAGTTGCGATGCAGATTACAGAACGTACAGCTGCTTTGCTTTATATCAAGAGCCACCACGCCGTTCAAAAGAGTATGCTGTCTATCGAACAGATGGTGGAAGTGGCCCAAGCTCACAAATTGCCATTGATTCTAGATGCAGCGGCGGAAGAAGATTTGAAAAAATATTACACTCAAGGCGTAGATCTTGTTATCTACAGTGGTGCCAAAGCTATCGAAGGACCAAGTTCCGGTTTAGTAGTAGGAAGAGAACCTTATATTTCTTGGATTCAAAAACAAAGCCATGGACTAGGCCGCTCAATGAAGATTGGCAAGGATAATATTCTAGGCTTCGTTCAAGCAGTAGAAGACTACCTGGCTCATGGAAGTGAGGACGGCGAAAGCATGAAACAAAGACTAGAGCCATTTGTTACAGCATTGAATCAGCTGGAAGGTTTGAAAGTCTCCGTTGTCCAAGACGCTGCAGGACGTGATATTTTCCGGGGCAAAGTAGAGGTCGTCTCTCCAGATTTAGATGCATGGACACTGATTAAAAAATTAAAAGAAGGCGACACCGCTGTGTATACACGGGAGTATCAAGCCAACAATGGCATTATTGAGTTTGATATCCGTTCTGTGGATGAAAATGAATTACAATTGATCATCGAAAAAATAAAAGCAATAGTGATGGGGGATAAATAATGAAAAAGTCACCAAATTTTTACCAAGAGCGAGTTTGTTTAAATGTATTGGCACATTCAGTGGAAAATGCTAAAGATTGCTATGAAGCGGCTGAAGGGCATGTTGTTTTAGGTGTATTATCTAAAGCGTATGACACTGACGAGGCAGCAATCGAAGACATGAAACTTTATCAGGAAGCAACAGACAATGCTTTATCTGTGGGACTCGGTGCCGGCGACCCCAATCAAAGCAACATGGTCACTCGTTTGTCAGAAGTCCTTCAACCTCAACACGTCAATCAAGTGTTCACTGGCGTAGGAGGCTCAAGAGCTGTTTTGAAACAAGATGAGACGTTTGTCAATGGTTTAGTTTCTCCCACAGGCAAAGTAGGTTATGTGTCCATCACAACAGGGCCACTGTCTTCTCAAATCACGCCTGCAGAAGTAACAATCGAAGCAGCGATTGCATTACTAAAAGACATGGGTGGTTCTTCAGTCAAGTATTTCCCAATGAAAGGCTTAGCTCATATAGAAGAATACAAAGCCGTGGCAGCAGCTTGTGCAGCTCATGATTTTGCTTTGGAGCCTACAGGCGGCATCGACTTGGAAAACTATGAAGAAATTTTACAAATTGCAGTAGACGCAGGAGTTAAGAAAATCATTCCTCATATCTACAGCTCGATTATTGATAAAGAAACAGGCAACACACGTCCAGAAGATGTGAAGACGTTACTTGAAATGACTAAAAAAGTATTAGCAGACAAATAAAGGAGACCATAATGAAGATATTAGCTTTTGGCGAGATTATGCTGAGATTGAACCCTAGCGATTATAAAAAAATAAGTCAGACTGATCAAATGGACTTTTCTTTTACAGGATCAGGGTTAAATGTTTTGTCAGGGGTATTTCAAAGCGGCCACGAGACTGCCACATTGACGATTTTACCAGACAATAACTTAGGAAAAGCTGCTGCCGGGAGTATCAGAAAACTTGGTGTATCAGATCAGCACATCATTTTTGATGGCAATCATTTGGGACTCTATATTTTAGAAATGGGTTATGGTTCCCGACCTTCTGAAGTCACTTACTTAAATCGTTCCATGAGTTCTTTTAATACTTATGTTTTGGAAAAAAGTGCGATGGAAAAGGCTCTGACTGGAGTCGATATTGTTCATATTTGCGGCATCGCCTTGTCTACTTCTGAAATATCTCGAGCCAATGCTTTGGCTTTGGCAGAACTTGCCGATGAGAAAGGTGTTAAGGTCTGTTTTGATTTTAATTTTAGAAGTTCACTTAATACTGAAGAAGGTATGGCAGAATTGCTGAAAGCCTATAAAAAAATTCTGAGTCATGCCGATATTGCATTTGGTTCTTTACGTGACCTGACTGATTTACTAAAACTGACCGGTGAGAATGAAGAACAGATTGTTGCAGAGTTTATGAAAACATATCAAATGGATATTTTTGCCGGAACTTATCGCAAGGAACAAGGCAGCGAAAAAATTCTGCAAGGTTTCATGTATAAAGATGGTGAAAAATTCACTTCAGAAGAAGTTCCTTATGAGATTCTTGACCGTATTGGTGCGGGAGATGCTTTCGTTGCTGGTATTTTGACCGGTTTCGGTGAAGATTGGTCAGAGTCACTGACAGTGAACTTTGCGATTAATTATGCTGCCTTGAGTCATACGACCATGGGAGACAGTCCGTTACTTTCAAAAGAATTTGTCATGAATTATATGGAACACAAAGTTGACGTGATAAGATAAAGTTTCATCATTCAGTATCTGTCTGGCTTTTTACAGGGCAATGACAAATAACTTAGCAAAAATAAGAAGGAACAAAATCTTCGGATTTTGTTCCTTTTTTATCTTAAAATTTTTTAATGCAATAGATGCCCCTCTTTTAATTGCTGATTTAATTTTTTCATAAATGTTTTTAAGAGCGGCAGTAAGAAATAGCTTGCGATAGTAAAAACAAGAGCGAACAAGATTAACACGCCAATATCTCGACTGGCATTAGGCCAATAGATACCCCCTGTTGATTCCCTGAGTAAATTGACGGCATAAGTGAAAGGGAGTAGAGGGTGGATCATTTTAAAGAACGGCCCAGACATTTCAATCGGGAAATTACCCCCGCCGCCGGAAATAGACAGGACGAGAATAATGACCGCCATTCCTTTACCGATATTGCCGAATAGTCCCACCAGCACATAAACTAGGGTCGTGAAGACGAGTCCGACTAAAACAGCAAATAGCACACTCCAGATAGGATTGACCACATAAGTTTTTAATAACAATATGTTCCCGATACTGACAATAAGTGCTTGATATAACCCTACTGTCAGAAAAGTCAGCATTCGGGCAAAGAATTGTGCCCTGGCACTAAATTTATGTTTCTGATTTTTTTCTAAGTAAACATCTGTTGTAGCGATGCTGGAAAACAGCACAGCTCCCACCCATAGACTAAGTGCAGTATAAAAGGGTGCACTGGCTGATCCGTAGTTAGGAACCGGATAGACGGAATGTTGTTTTAAAACAACAGGTTCGGCCAAAAAATCACTTTCTTCGGCTGCATCTTTTTTAAGCAAAGCAATCAATTGACTCAAGTCAACATCTTGCTCACCTTTTCTGACAAGTCCTGCGGCTTTATGCAGACCATTTTTCACGTCAGGCCAATCATCTTCGATAAATTCTGTTGTTAACTTTAAAGCTTCTTCTATTTGGGGCATCTTGCGATTGATGGTGTCAATTGTACCTACCAGTTCATTTTCCACCTCGGGCCAATCATTTTCAAAAAAATTGGCTCCCAAGGCAAGTTTTTTCTTTAATTCGGGATAGTCTTTTTGATAGAGCGCGACACCAGTATTAATCCCTTTAGTAACCAGTGCCATATTATTATTAAGCAGTAAATTTGCATCATGAATTTCTTGCTTGATCAATGGGAGTTCTTGTTGATATTCCTCGAAAAATTCTAGGGCATCTTCAATAATTTTAGTGGTGTTGTTCAACAAACTGTCCAGAGAGTCTATCAAATCCTTATCAATGATTTGTCCTGTGATGTGACTGGCAGTATCTAGAAGTGAAGAGACATCTTTCAGTAATTCAGCAATATGCTGTTCCAATTGGGACACGTTGATTTGTGAGAGAGTCTGATTCAGCTGACTTGCAAAACTTTGAATTTCCAGCAATTTTTGCTTGATTTCTCCACTATCTAAGGAATCAATGTGATCGTGGAGATAGACAACTGTTTGTTGGAGAGATTGTCCAATTCCCCTCAAGCTATTTAAATGGTCAATAAAAGTTTGTAAATTTTGATTTCCAGAAAGTTCCTGCAAATCGGATAAGACATTGATTAAAGCAGTTATAACACTATCTTGGCGCACTAATTTTTCATTCAAGGCATTTAGCAGTTGTTTAATCTCTTCTTTTTGCTCAGGTGTCCATTCATTGATATCAATAAAGTTTAATAAATCATCGGTCACTCTAACGACATCCTGACTGACGACGAGGACAATTTGTAAACTCGTGCTGACACCAGCGGCAACTTGCGGCAATGCTTCTTGAACTTTGTCTACATCATCCTGAATCACTGGCAGCGTCTGATTTGCTTGATTGACAAATTGGCTGATTTCCGGCAGCATATCTTGAGTATCTTTAATTATAATCAAGCCATTTTCTGCTTGCGCCACAGCTTGATTCAAAGTAGTTATGATGTCATCAAAATCATCATCAACCATTTTAAGCTGACGTCCGGCATTTTCTATTTCTGGTATTTTTTTCTGAAGAGTGAGAAACATTTGACCCGCTTTTTCAATTTGTTCCTGATTTTCATTTAATTTGATCACTTTTTGTCCCAGTCGGTCAACCTCCGGCAAATAGGCTTTCAGTTCTCCTGCTTGCGCCAATTTTTCTTTGTATTCGGGCATTTTTTTATTTAGGGCAGTAATTTCCTTGGTATAGTTGTCGATATCGTCTAAGTGTTCATCCACATACAGTAACTTATCTGCTACTTTATTGATAGAAACCAAATGGGAATCAATATCGTATCCTACTTGATTCATTGCTTTAAAAACGGTCTGGCTGACTGTATCAATGAATTCTGTCGTGATGGTACTCTGAATAGTGGCAGCACCTTTATCAGTGATTTTAGGAGCGATGGCGTTGATTTTCTCATTGACTGAATATTCTATTTCGGGTTTTTTAATATCTCCGGTCACAAAGCTGACAAGGTTGGCAGAAAAGTCAGGCGGCATGACGATACCAGCATAATACTTTCCATTTTTTACGCCGCGATCCAACTCTTTTTTTGAAGAGACAAATTGCCAGTCTAATGTGTCGTTTTCCTGTAAATTTTCAATGATTTTATCTCCAATATTGACCTCTTTGTCAAGAACAGTTGCAGTCTGATCTTCTGAAAATATCGCTACTTTGATATCTTTAGTGTTGGAATACGGGTCCCAAAGCGCTGCAATATTGAACCATGCGTACAGTGAGGGGAGAATCATCAGCGCAAGAACTAATAGTAAAGTCAGTCTATTTTGAAAAACTCTTTTCCAGTCTTGCCGATATAGTTCGATTACCTTTTTCATATTAATCATTCCTTAATTATACAGTTTGCTAAATTGTCATTATTCAAGATTCCAGTCATGCTGGGGAATTTCTTGTTCTTCAGAGAAAACATCACGCATGATTTCTCCAATTGTAATATTTTTTAAATATTGGATCCAGTATTCATCAGCTTGGGAAAAATAGTCAGCGATGACTTGATGTCCTTCACGAGCTCGTGGATTGAAACCGGAAAAAGCCTGAGACAATACGTTTTGTCCGGAAAAAGATTTGAACTCGCCTTCGATGGCAGAGACCACTTCATATAATGAAATGTCTGTCAGCGGACGGTTGATATAAAAGCCGCCGTTTGATCCTGTGACGCCCTCGATGATATTTGCAACCACCAGCTTGCGCAACAGTTTTTGAACATAACTTTTCGATACATCAAGTTTTTTATAAATAGCATCTGAAGACAAATAGACATCAGGTTTTTGTGTAGCCAACATTGCCATCACTGCAACAGCTTGTTCTGTAGCGTGGGTTAATTTCATTTTGTTCTCAACTCCTTTACCAAAATCTTATTATCGACTTTTTTTATCTATAATCAAATTGCATTATAGACTTTTTTTATCTATAATGCAACTCGTTGAACTTATTTTTTTTAATTAATGGATCATACGAAAATTCTTACAATAAAAAAGGAACAAAATCTTCGGATTTTGCTCCTTTTTTGTAATTTTTTTAGTTAGCTGTTTATTTTTGATTTTCCTTATCAAACTTTTCAAAGGCATCATGCAATACTTCTTTCAAGGTATTGGCTGAAAGCTCCATTTTTTCTTTCTCTGCATCGGTCAAAGGTATTTCGATAATGTCTTTGACTCCTTGGCGGTTGATAACTGCGGGAGCACCGATGTATACGTCCTCCTGATCATATTCACCATCTAGATAAACAGAGAGGGGGAAGATAGAATTTTCATCATCAAGGATGGCTCTAGTGATTCTTGCCAAGGCGACTGCAATACCATAGAAAGTGGCCCCTTTTTTATTGATGATGGTATAGGCAGCATCTCGAACATTGAAGAAAATATTAACGAGTTCTTCTTCATCTACTTCGGGGTGACTTTTTACCCATTCATAAATTTGCAGACCGGCGATATTTGCGTGAGACCAGACTGGAAATTCTGTATCCCCGTGTTCTCCCAAAATGTATCCATGAACATTTCGTGCATCTACACCGACCAGTTCCGCAATGGTTTGTCTGAATCGGGCCGAGTCAAGAGAGGTCCCTGATCCGATTACCCGGCTTTTAGGAAATCCTGAAAATTTCCAAGCAGCATAGGTCAGTATGTCAACAGGGTTTGAGGCAATCAAAAAGATGCCGTTGAAACCGCTTTGTGTCACGTTGTCAATAATATCTTTGAAAATGCGCAAGTTTTTATGAACTAAGTCCAAACGGGTCTCACCGGGCTTTTGTGCAGCTCCTGCAGTAATGACGACTAAATCTGCATTGTGGCAGTCGTCATAGGTTGCTGCATAAATGCGTTTTGGCGAAGTGAACGCCAAAGCGTGGGACAAATCGATGGCATCTCCTTCTGCCTTATCCACATTAACATCGATAATCCCCAGTTCTTGTCCAATATTTTGAGTAACTAGAGCAAAAGCGTAACTTGAACCGACAGCTCCATTGCCGACCAAGATAATTTTTTGATGTTCTTTGATTTGAGTCATAGTAAATTCCACCTTTCAACTATAAATGTTTCCTACGTTAATTATAGCATTTGCACGGCCTTTAAGCCATTTTTCCAGCGGGTATTTGCCTTAAAATGCCTTTATTTATATATCTAAATTATGTAAGCTTTTACAGTTGAATTATTGGCATTTTTTTATATTTTAAATACAAAATGAAGAATCAAATCTAAGCCGACAGTCAGTAAAAAAATCCCTCCCATGACGGTCAAATGTTTCGTTTTCGAAAATACAAGATAACCGATGTATTCCCTGATAAATGCAGCAGGAAGATAAAACAGACGTGTTTTAGCACCAACGCCTTGTGCGCTGATTCCTTGTTTTTTTGCTAATTTACCGGCGCGCAGCAAATGGTAATTGCTTGTGGCGATCACAATGTTTTGTTTGCTGAAATCCGCAGCAGGGTCTTCATTTCTGGCGACCAGTTCTGAAAAACGCAAATTTTCTTCAGTATTTGTGGACTGTTTTTCCAATAAAACATGCTCGATTTGCGGATAAGTTGCCCGGAGGTAATTACCCATTGCTTCAGCTTCTGAAATCAATTCGTCGGCTCCTTGACCCCCGGATAAAATAATCGTGGGAGTATGGGCTTTTTTTTCCTGCTGGGATAAATACAATTTGGCTCCGGCATCAATTCTGGCGGCAAGCAGAGGTGTGACTTTGTCTTTATTCAACCCGGCTCCCAGCACAATGATACAGTCAACTTTTCCCCGTACAGGCATGAGATTATAAATGACGCTTGTAACAGAGTAAAAAAAGAAAACCGCTGATAAGTAAATGGCTAAATTGATTACAAAAGAAAATACTTTGATGAACCAGGTGTCAGGAAAATAAATCACCATGACTATATTTCCGATTGCTAGAAGCAACAACATCGTAGCAACGATTAGCGGTAAAAAATTAGAAAATGAAGGCCGCTCAAATTTTAACAGTATGCGTTCATTCCAAAAAAGTGCGATAATCATGGCATAAATACCCAATGTACCTAAGAGCAAAAGACCTAACGCTAAAATTGCTGCGATAATGAAGGTCAAGTTTTTTGAAATTTTTTCTAGCCAGATGAGAAACATAAGCAGGAGGGAAGCACTTGAATAAAGGAAAAAAGCTCCTGTCCATAGACTTGTGGATTTTTTCAATGCCCAGTAAATAAAAAGGGCAAAAGGAATCAAGATAAAGACAATCAGATAAACTAAATAATTTCCGCTGAACATGAGTATTCTCCTTGATAACGTTTTTTTGACAAAAGATAAGACACATCGTATACTTATTTTATCATACGAAAGCACGAGGTAAAGCAAATGTACAACTAATCCTGACATAAAAGTTTCACAACGGGATTAGTATGCATTTTTTTACATGAGACATGTTAATGATAAGACCTTTTTGTCTTGTTTATTTATGTACTAATCCTTCCAAATGCGGGAGGTTTTTTTGTTTCCCGCCGATGAAAGGTGGTTTATAGATGATGGAATTAATTAAAATCAATCATTTGGTTGCTGAGACTGACTCAGATGTTTTATTTCGCGGGGATAATTTAGCTATCTACACCGGGGATGTAATCGGTATCGTGGGAAGAAATGGTGCCGGGAAAACAACACTATTGAATATTTTAAAAAGCATGGAAGCTGACCAAAGCAATCGGCGTATCGTCTGGCAGATAGCCGGGGAGGATATCGCTTTGATTGAACAAGAGGTGGAGTCTTTTCAAGCCGAAGAAGTTAATTTCTCCAATCAATTGAGAAAATGGCAGACGAAACAGTCATTCCAGACTTTGAGCGGGGGAGAGAAATTAAAACAACGGTTATTTCAGGGAATCAGTAAAAACAAACCTCTTTTGATGCTGGATGAACCGACGAATCATCTGGATGAAGAAGGTGTTGACGAATTAATAGCCATAGTGAAAAAATACCATGGCAGCGTGGTAATCGTTTCCCATAACCGCTATTTTTTGGATCAAGTGGCAACGAAAATATGGGCGATTGAAGACCAAGAAATCATTGCTTATGATGGGAACTATAGTCAATACAGAGAAGTCAGGGAACATCGAAGGAAAACTCAGCAAAAAGATTATGAGAAACAGCAAAAAGAAATAAAACGTGTGAAGCAAGAGATGAAACGTCTTGAAGATATGTCGGCCTCAGCCCATGCTCAATCGACAAAACAAGAGGGATTCAAAGAATATTATCGCTTGTCCGCCAAACGAATGGATAAACAGCGGAAATCTGCTGAAAAAAGATTATTGAAAAAATTAGATGCTTATGGAGTAGAAAAAGTTGAAAAAGAGGCTCAAATTACACTAGATTTGCAGACTGATGATTCTCGCAAAGGAGCTGTCTTCATTGCGACAGGTTTGTCTAAAAAATTTGATTCAAGAACACTTTTTACTGGAGGGGAATTTACCATCCAGTCAAAGGAAAAAGTAGCCATTTCGGGAAAAAACGGCAGCGGTAAAACCACATTGCTGAATATCCTTTTAGGAAAAGAGGATTTTGAAGGTAAACTATGGCGTTCCGGCAGTAATAACATCGGCTATTTAAGTCAGGAAGTGTTCGACTTGCCCTTGGAACAAACCATAGCCGACTTTTTAAATATTACAAGGGACCAAAAAAGTATAGTTATGACCATGTTTATCCAGTTAGGATTTCAAGCATCACAATGGCATCAGAAAATTAAACTTTTAAGCATGGGAGAGAGAACCAAATTAAAATTGTTGGGTCATATCCTTTCAGACAAAAATCTTTTGATTTTGGACGAACCTACTAATCATCTGGATATACCAACAAGAGAAGAGTTGGAAGATGTTTTAAGTCAATACAAGGGTACGGTGATATTTGTATCCCATGATAAATATTTTCGAGAGAAAATCATGTCACGTGAACTAGTCATCAAGAATGAAAAAATTATCTCAAAAAGTGAAATGGCGGCTCCTAAAAAAAATCCAGACCTTACAAGATTGAGCTTCATGAAAGACCGGCTGATGTCAGAGCTGTCAACTCAAATCCCAGGCTCTAAAGAGTATCTCAAAACAGAACTGGAATTCAAAAAAGTTTTAGAAGCATTGAAAAATACGGATTAATCTAAAGCACTCTGCTGAATGATACACGATTCAGCAGAGTGTTTATTTATCATTCTTTAAAAAAGTAAGATAGCCAAGATTTAGGAAAAGTTGTTGACTAGTTAATAAGATAGTTTATAATATAAATAAAAGTTAGGTAGGAAAAATAATTTTTAGCATAGAGGGCAATGCCTTTTAAACAATCTATAATAACATTTTTTTGATAAAGCGGGTGAATGATTTGAATCGGCCAATCGAAGCAACTGCTGCGATTTTATGCGGCGGTAAAAGTTCCCGGATGGGGTTTGACAAGTCCCTGTTAAAAATCAAGGGAAGTTATGTTTTGTTAGAAACAGTCAAAGAGTTTCAACAGATTTTTAAACAAGTAGCGCTGGTAACGGATGACAGAGAAAAGTTTCCCGAAGCATTTAAAGATTGTCTTATCTGGGAAGATTATTACGTTGATTGCGGTCCTTTGGGAGGCTTGGTGACAGCTCTGGAAAAATGTGAATTTGCCAGTTTGTTCTTGGTTGCTTGTGACATGCCAAAGTTAGACTTTGCTTTAATCAAGCAAATGGCTGCTGACAGGTTAGCTTATGATGTGGTTGTTTATGAACAAGAAGGACAACTAGAACCTCTATTTGCTTTTTATGGTAAAACCTGCCTGCCCATACTCAAAAAACAACTTCTTGAAGGGGATTATCGGCTGAAAAGTAATTTTTCAAAATTATCACTGAAAGCAGTTGCTTCCAGTCAAAACTCAGTCATTAAAAATATCAATTATCCTGAGGAACTTTCGGATTGGTATTGAGTAAAAAAGATTTGATGTCCTGCCTTATTTTTTTGAAAAACGTTGGTAGCGATTACATTTTCTTTTGTAAGGTAACAGATATGAGAAGTTTGGCCAGTTATTAAAAAACGTACATTCAAATGAAAACAGGTGGTGAAAAAATGAGAGGATCTGACTATCCGCTGGTTATTCAAATCGGTTCCACAGGACGAAATAGCGGCAAGACGACCATGGCTAAAAAAATCATCTCCCGCTACAGCAGCCAGCTGCCTATTTACGGCTTAAAAATCATCACAATCAGAGGGGCCAGGGGAGTTTGCCAGAGAGGAATGAAAGGATGCGGTATATGTACAAGCATCAGTGAAGGATATGAATTGGTTGAGGAGAAGGAAACTGAAGGAAGCAAGGATACGATGCAGTTGCTGAAGGCTGGCTGCAAGAAAGTGTATTTGTTGAAAGCTTTTCAAAAATGTCTGGAAGAAGCCTTTCAAGAGTTTATTTCAGAAATTCCTGATGAAGCATTGCTTGTCTGCGAATCCAATTCTCTGAGGGAAGTAATTCGCCCGGATATGTTTATCATGATGGATAATCAGAGAAAAATTAAAAAATCGGCAGCAGATGTAATCCAAAGGGCAGATATAGTACTAAACAAGCCGCTTATATCAAAAGACATCCAGTCATTGATAGAGAAAAAAATAGTTCAATTAGCGTGATTATTAGATAAAGGAGACTAGCATTTATGGGTTCATTAAATTTAGCAGAAAAAGAAGCAATCATTTTAGAATATGAGTCTGATCCCCAACGTATTTTAAATATTTTGCTGGAACTTCAATTTCGTTCAGAAGGCGGTTATATTGACGAGGAAACAGCCAGACTCGTTGCTGACAGACTACATCTATCTGAGGCGCGAGTGTATGAGATTTTGACTTACTATGCCATTTTAAAAACCAAACCTCAGCCCGCATATGTTTTGAAAGTTTGCAACAGCACCCCCTGTCATTTTTCTGGCGGGACAATGGTTTTAGATGTTTTGGAAAAAGCGTTAGGTGTGCCTGCAGATGAGCCGACGGAGGACGGGATGTTTATGTATAATAAAATTCCTTGTGTAGGGGCCTGCGATGCCAGTCCGGTCATTAAAATCAAAGACACAGTTTTCGGAAATTTGACAGAAGACTCTATTTACAAGCTGTTGGATGATTTACGGGCCGGCTGCTATGAAAATTTATAAAGGGGGAGAAAAATGCTGGAAAGAAATCAACCGGTTTTATTAGAGCGGGTATACCGTATGAAAAATGCCGTAGACGTGGAAGAATACAAAGAGTTTCACGGATTTGAAGGCTTGGCAAATGCAATCGAAATGGACGATGAAACTATCTTAGATGAACTGGACATCGCTCATTTGCGCGGACGTGGAGGAGCCGCTTATCCTTTAGGGAAAAAATGGCGACATATGTATTACTCCAAAGGAACGCCAAAGTACATTGTCTGCAATGCAGATGAGGGAGAACCTGGAACGTTTAAAGATAAAGCATTATTAGAAAAAGATCCTTTAAGTGTCATCGAGGGCATGCTTATTGCCGGCTACTTATTCAAATCACAAATGGGCTACATATATATGCGGGGAGAATATCGCCGGATACAAAAAGTATTTCAACAAGCCATTGACAACGCAACGGAAGCGGGCTACTTGGGAGAGAATATCTTAGGTATCCAAGGATTCAACTTTAAAATCCTGATTATTTCCGGTGCAGGTGCTTATGTTTGCGGAGAAAATTCAGCTTTGTTGAACTCCATTGAAGGGAAAACAGGACGTCCAAGAGTGAAACCGCCTCATTTGGCAGATGTGGGACTTTATTTGAAACCTACTTTGGTAAACAATGTGGAATCATATGCCGGCATACCGGTTATTTTAAGAGAAGGAGGCCAAAGTTTTAAAGATTTGGGAAGTGAAGACGGAGGAGGAACGAAGCTTGTTTGCCTATCCGGGCATGTGAAGAATCGCGGTCTTTTTGAAGTAAACCTTGGCACACCTCTATATGAACTTATTTATTCAGATAAATATGGTGGAGGGTCGTCTACCGGCAATCCGTTGAAATTTATTCACTTTGGCGGTCAGTCTGGTCCAATCGGTGCAGTTGATAAATTAGAAGACTGTATTTATTCCTACGAAGGGTTATGGGATAAAAATTTATCCATTGGGTCAGGAGCGGTTGTCGTCATGGATAGTCAAGTCAGCATCGTTGAATACTTAGTCAATGTGGCAGAATTTTTTGTTCATGAGTCATGTGGGAAATGTACTCCTTGTCGCTTGGGCACGACCCGTCTGCTGGAACTATTGAAAAAATTCCAGGAGAAGCGTGCACAAATCGGGGACATCGAACGTCTAGAAAAAATGATGACCCATGTCACTCATCTGTCTGCTTGTGGACTTGGGCAATCCGTTGCTACTTCAATGAGAAGCGCTTTAAAATTATATCCTGAAGAATTTTATGAGGGAATCGGAGAAGAAGTTAGGCAATTAGAGGAGGTGAGCTGGTAAATGAGTGAAGTAATTACTAAGACAGACACTGTTACACTGACTATCAATGGTCAGTCGATTACCGTGGCAAAGGGGACCACACTTTTGAATGCTGCAAGTCAATTGGGATTGGAAATTCCTACGCTGTGTCATTTAAAAGAACTGGCTCCAGATGGTTCATGCCGCATGTGTGTGGTTGAAGTTGAAGGCGGACGCAAAGGCGGACTGGTAACTGCATGTACTGCTCAATGTAAAGACGATATGGTTATCTATACAGATTCTGAGAGAGTCCATGATTCACGACGATTCGTGCTTGATTTACTTTTGAGTAATCACAAAATAGACTGTTTTGCATGTGTGAAAAATGGCGACTGTAAGCTGCAGGATTATTGCATGGAATATGGTGTCGAACGTACAAGCTTTACGGAAGGCAAAAGGATGCCTTGTTATCAAGAAGATGTCTCAAGTCCTTTTTTCAACTATGATCCGGAAAAATGTATCATGTGCCGCCGCTGTTCCAGAGTTTGCCAGTTACGGCAAGGTCGTGATGTGCTGAGCATTGCAAATCGTGGCTTTGACACAAAAATGACGCCAAGTTATGAAATATCTTTTGATCAGTCGATTTGCGAGTCATGCGGCAATTGTGTCGCTGCTTGTCCTACGGGAGCACTTTCTGAAAAAGATCACAAGAACTATCGTAAGTGGGAAACCAGTCGTGTTAGGACTACCTGTCCACATTGCGGCACAGGCTGTCAGATGGATTTGATTATCAAGGGAAATAAACTTGTTGGTGTAGAGCCTGCTGATGGTGCAGCTAATAAGAATTTGCTTTGTGTGAAGGGCCGCTTTGCCTCTTATAAATTCGTGGGAGCTAAAGACCGGCTGACTCATCCACTAATCAAGCGCAACGGTGTTTTTGAAAAAGCGACTTGGGAAGAAGCATTGGGGCTGATAACGGAAAAATTTACCGAGCTGAAAGAAAAGCATGGAGCGAATGCTTTGGCAGGTTTTTCTTGCTCCCGTGCGACAAACGAGGATAACTATGTGTTCCAAAAAATGGTTCGTACCGTTTTCGGTACCAATAATGTGGACAATTGTGCCAGAGTTTGTCATTCTGCTTCTGTTCATGGCCTAGCCCACACGTTAGGTTCAGGGGCTATGACAAATCCCATTGAAGATATTACTACGGATGTTGATATGATTTTGCTGGTTGGTTCCAACCCGACAGAGGCTCATCCTGTCATTGGGGCACAAATTCGACAAGCCATACAAAAGGGAACGAAAATAGTTGTGGTTGATCCAAGAAAAATAGATTTAGTGAAAGACAGTGCCGTTCACTTACAGATTCAAGCGGGAACAAATGTGGCCTTTGCCAACGGGATGATGCACGTTATTATAAAAGAAAATCTGATGGATCAGTCATTCATAGAAAATAAAACTGAAGGCTATGAAGCACTTGAGAAAATGGTGGCGGATTATACACCTGAAAAAGTAGCAGAGATTTGTCACATTGATGCGGATGATTTAAGGCAAGCAGCGAGAATGTACGCCAAAGCAGAAAAAGCACCGATTATTTATTGTTTAGGTGTCACGGAGCACTCCACTGGAACTGAAGGCGTGATGAGTATGTCTAATCTCGCCATGTTAGTCGGAAAAATCGGGAAATCCGGCTGCGGTGTCAATCCGTTAAGAGGTCAGAACAATGTTCAAGGTGCCTGCGATATGGGCTGTATGCCTTACGATTTTCCGGGCTATCAAAAAGTCAACAATCCAAAAGTCATTGAAAAATTCGAACAAGCATGGGGAGTATCTCTCAGTCAAGAAAAAGGAATGACTTCTACCCAAGTCTTGCCGGCAGCGGCTGAAGGAAAAGTGAAAGGGATTTATATTTTCGGTGAAGACCCAATCGTGACCGATCCAGACACGGGACATGTCCGGGAAGCGTTAGAAAATCTTGATTTTCTTGTGGTACAGGAATTGTTTATGACAGAAACAGCGGCTTATGCAGATGTGGTCTTGCCGGGTATCAGTTACGCTGAAAAAGACGGGACATTTACCAATACGGAAAGAAGAGTCCAGCGAGTACGCAAAGCGGTCGAGCCGACAGGGGAAGCAAGGGAAGACTTTGAAGTTTTTTGCGAAGTGATGACTCGAATGGGCTACCCGATAAAGTATGAATCTGCTAAAGAAATCATGGATGAAATCTCTTCGGTTGTCCCTTCCTTTGGGGGAATCAATTACGCTAGACTGGAAGACGGCGGATTGCAATGGCCGTGTCCAACAGTCGACAGTCCAGGGACTTACATCATGCATGTGGGGCAGTTCACCCGGGGTAAAGGGTTGTTTATGGCCATCCCATATAAAGAAGCTAAGGAACTTCCAGATGAGACTTACCCTTACTTAATGTCCACAGGGCGGATGCTGTATCATTACAACACAAGGTCAATGACTGGAAGAACGGAAGGCATCAATCAGATTTCTAATCGCTCCTATATTGAGATTAATTATCAGGATGCTGAACGACTTGGAATCAAAGAAGGAGACAAAGTAAAAGTCAGCTCAAGAAGAGGAGAAATTGAAACCTATGCCGCTGTAGGTGACCGGGTTTTTCCAAGTGAAGTGTTTATGACTTTTCATTTTCCAGACGGCAATGTCAATGAGATAACCAATGCAGTTTTTGATGATATAGCCATCATTCCAGAATATAAAGTCTGTGCTGTAGATATTTGTCCAGTATAACTGAAAAGTGCCCGAATCTTTAGGGGATTAAAGGGGGTGATTGAGTAACAGAGCCATTTGCAGTTGAGAGAAGGGAAATCTAGTGAAAATGATTGAATTAGAAGAAGCTGTTGAAAAAGCCTGTCAAGTTTTGTTGAAGCAAAGAAAAACTGAAATAATTCCCATTACCGAGGGGGCAGGCCGTGTTTGCGGGAAAAAAATCACAGCAGATATACCAGTGCCCAGCTTCCCACGGTCTGGGATGGACGGGTATGCGGTTTTTTCTGAAGATACTCTGGGAGCAACAGCGGAACGTCCGGTCAAACTGCAAGTGACGGATTCGATTTTTGCCGGAGAAGTGACAAAACAGACAACTGGAAAAAAGGGCACAGCAGTCAGGATTATGACCGGAGCTCCTATTCCAGAAAACTTTGATGGAGTAATCAAGCAGGAATGGACCAATCGCGGAAAAAATCAGATAGAGGTCTATCATGAAATACCTTCAGGCTGCAACTATGGACAAATAGGGGAAGACATTCAGTTAAATCAGACGGTGATTTCCAAACATCAATATTTGACACATCATGGAATAGGTGTGCTGGCCAGTTTAGGAATTAAAGAAGTAGAGGTTTTAGCTCCTCTGCGGGTGGGAATACTGTCAACAGGCAGTGAGTTGCAACCTCTAGGTTCTGAATTGGGGTTTGGAAAAATATATAACAGTATCGGTTACTCTCTCGCTTCTTTGATCGAATCAACTAATGGAAAAGTAATCTTTCAAGAGATAAGTTCTGATGATGTTGATGAACTGGCGGATCAAATCAAGGAAAATATCCAAAAGGTGGATCTTTTAATCACCACAGGGGGCGTTTCCGTTGGCGAAAAAGATTACTTGTCCAAAGTTATGGGAAGGCTTGGTGGGGAAAAAATCTTTCATTTTGTCAAAATCAAACCGGGCACGCCAGTGATGGCAACCAGATATCAAAACCGCTTGATTTTAAGCTTATCTGGCAATCCTTTTGCAGCTATGGTAAATTTTCATTTATTTTACTGGGCTGTTTTGGCGAAATTTATGCAGTGTTCTAAGTTAGGATTGATGAAAAGAGAAGTGATATTGACCGGGGATTTGCCAAAGTCAAATTTGCGAAGATTTATTCAAGCTTATGAAGAAGATGGTTTGGTTTATTTTAAAAAAGGAAAACAGCCATCTTCTGTTTTCCGTAATCTCCTTGAGAGCAACTGTTTGATCGATCAAACTGCTGACAGAAAGTTTGAAAAAGGTGAAAAAGTGACTGTATATTATTGGAAAGACAGCTAGATTTTTAACAAACTAAACAAATTAAACTGTGATTTTTTTATAACTAGTGAAGAGGTGCAAGATGGATTCAGCTGGGGATTTAACACATATTAACGAGAAAGGTCAGGCCCAAATGGTAGACATATCCGGCAAAAATCCGACAGAGCGGACAGCCACCGCTTACGGGGAAATTTATGTCAATGAGAAAGTAGCAACTGCCATTAAAACTCATCAAATTAAAAAAGGCGAAGTGCTGCAAGTGGCTCGTATAGCTGGTATTTTAGCAGCAAAGAAAACTTTTGAATCAATCCCTCTTTGTCATCTAATATCATTGACCAAGTGTGAAGTTGATTTTGAGTGGCGGGAAAGTCAAGTGTTAGCTGTCAAATGCACGGCGAAGACGGTTGGGGCTACGGGTGTGGAGATGGAAGCTCTAATGGGGGTAAATGTCTCTTTATTGACTGTCTATGACATGTGCAAAGCATTGGATAAAAAAATGATTATCAAAAATATCCATTTGCTTGAAAAAAAAGGCGGTAAAAGCGGCGACTTCAATTTTTACGGATGAAAGGAGCCTAAAACCGATGAAAGATTCATTCGGTAGAGAAATTGATTATGTCAGATTATCTATCACTGACCGTTGCGATTTGCGATGCACTTATTGTATGCCCGCAGTGGGTACGTGCTTTTTAAAGGAAGAACAATTACTAAGTTCTGATGAAATTATTTTTTTAATAAGAACGCTAGCAGAAGAGGGCGTTAAAAAAATTAAAATTACTGGGGGAGAACCATTAGTTAGAAAAGATATCATCCCGTTGATTAAGAGCATCAAACAAATCAAAGGGATTGAAAAAGTAACACTGACTACTAACGGGATGCTTTTAAGTAAATATGCTTTTGCTCTGAAAGAGGTTGGATTGGATGGGTTAAATCTAAGTTTGGATACATTAGATCCAGAAGAGTTTCATAAGATTACTCGCGTAGGTCAGCTGACTAGAGTTTTAAACGGACTCAAAACAGCTATTGAAGCCGGATTACCAAATATCAAAATCAATACTGTTTCTCGCAAAGAATTATCTGAAAACGAGATTTGTGAGCTTGTTTCACTTGCAAAAGATTATCCGATACATGTTCGTTTTATCGAAATGATGCCCATTGGGATGGGGCGTCAATGTGAAGGCAGAAGTCAAAGAGAAGTCCAACAAATCATCGAAGATAATTTTGGAAATCTTATGCCTTACAATAAAAAATTAGGCAATGGACCAGCTGTTTATCATTGTTTAAAAGGCTTTACGGGTAAAATTGGATTTATCAGTGCCTTGGAGAATTGTTTTTGCGAGACTTGCAATCGCATTCGAATCACTGCAAGTGGCAATTTAAAAACATGTTTGCATATGGATGATGGCTGCAATCTTTTAACAGCTGTTCGTTCAGAAGACAAGGAGCAGTTGTTGATGAGAATCGCTCAAGCTGTGCAAGAAAAACCAGAAAGACACCGATTTTTGCAAGAACAGGGAGAAACAAGATTGATGTCAGAGATAGGCGGTTAACAGATGGGGAGAAGAAATATGACAAGTGGAGAAATCATTGCTGTTAATATCAGCGAAAAAAGAGGTACTCAAAAATATGAAATGGCAGAAATTAATTTGGTCAAAGGATACGGTGTTGAATCCGATGCTCATGGCGGTAATTGGCATCGGCAAGTCAGTTTGCTTTCTTTTGAGAAAATTTCCGAGTTTAATGAACGCGGAGCTCATGTAGGAAACGGTGCTTTTGGTGAAAATATTATTGTGTCAGGAGTTGATTTGCGGCGGCTGCCGGTAGGTACCCAATTGAAAATCGGCGATTCAGAACTTGTTGTGACGCAAATCGGGAAAGAATGCCACCGACATTGTCAAATCTATGCACGTGTGGGTGATTGCATCATGCCAAGAGAAGGCATTTTTGCTGTAGTGGTGAAGGGTGGTCATGTAAAGAAAGGTGATACTCTTGAGGTCTTTTAAAGTAGGAATCATCACATTAAGTGATAAAGGATTTCGTGGGGAGAGAGTGGATGAATCAGGTCCTTTGATAAAAAAAATACTTCCGGAAAATTTTACTGTACTTGCCGAAGAATTGTTGCCAGATGAACAAAAAATGCTTGAAGAACAGTTGATCAAACTGTGTGCAACATGCGATTTGATTTTGACAACTGGCGGAACTGGACTAAGTTCACGTGATGTGACGCCTGAAGCTACCTTAGCTGTGGCTGACAAGGAAGTTCCCGGTATCAGCGAAGGAATGAGAATGATGAGTTTGGAAAAAACTCCTTTCGGGATGTTAAGCAGGGGAGTAGCAGTTTTAAGAGGGCAAACACTAATTATTAATCTGCCCGGCAGTCCAAAAGCCGTGGAAGAAAATTTAAATTACTTATTACCTGTGCTGCCCCACGCATTGGAAATCGTTACAGACTTGAACACTGAACATTGATGGGAGAATTTATTGTGAAAGTCATTAAAACAGTTGAGGCAGAAGGTTTGACACTCTGTCAAGACATTACGAAAATTATAAAAGATGAATTCAAAGGTGTGGCATTTCCAAAAGGACATGTGGTTACAGCCGAGGATATTCCTGAACTGCTTTCTATCGGGAAAGAATTTTTATATGTCTGGTCTGATGACCCTAGCTGGGTTCATGAAGAGGACGCTGCTAAAATACTTTATTCATTAATTGCAGAAGAGCATCTGCTTCCGACAGAGATCAAGGAAGGAAAAATTGAAGCAATAGCCAATGTGGATGGTTTGTTGAAAGTGGATCAGCAAAAATTACTGCAAATGAATCGTATCCAAGATGTTGCCGTTGCGACGATTTGCAGTGACCAGAGAGTGGTTAAAGGACAGAAAGTTGCAGGCACGAGAATTATACCCTTGCGAATAGCAGAAGAAAGATTAATGGAGGCTGAAAAATTAGCTGATGGCGAGCCTATTTTAAAGTTGCTCCCTTTCAAAAAAATGAAAGCAGGCATCGTTACTACAGGGAGCGAAGTATTTGGCGGGTTAATCAAGGATACATTTACTCCAGTTGTGAAAGATAAATTGGCAGATTATCCCTTAGTGGATGTTTGTTGGCATCAAATCACTGATGATAAACCAGACTCAATCACCTCAGCCATCAATAAGATGCTAAGCCAAGGGGCAGAAATTATTTTTTGTACCGGCGGCATGAGTGTGGATCCTGATGACCGGACACCTCTTGGAATAAAACAAACAGGTGCAGATATTATCACCCATGGAACTCCGGTTTTACCAGGCTCAATGCTGATGTTGGCTTATCTGCAAGGAAAACCGATTTTAGGCTTGCCAGGTGGTGTTATGTTTTCAGATCGAACAGTTTTCGACTTGCTGTTGCCGCGCTTAATGGCAGGAGACCCGATAAGTTCCCGCGAAATAGCCTCCTTAGGTTACGGCGGCTATTTAATATAGTTTAATTAAATAGCAAAAAATTAGATTTATTTATCAACACGTTATCTTTTCGAAGTACAACGTCAGATATGAAGTGGCAATTTTTCAGATTTCCAAAAATCAATGGGAAAAATGATGAGGGTCAAAAATAAAATTGTTAATCAGGTAAAATTAAATTTAAAAGGAATGACTCATGAGGAAAAAAACTTTCAGATTTTTACTAATCTTGGCACTATTTAACATTATTTTATTTGCATGCGCCGGAGGAAATAAAACACAAGAAAAAAATAATCAGTCTGCCGGAAGCCGCTCCGATAGTGACGATTCTGTTGTGGAACAAACAATGCTGATAGCTGCTGCTGCAAGCTTGGAAAAGGTTTTTGAAAAGGAATTGATTCCCATGTTTGAAAAAGAGCATAAGGGTGTATCGGTGGATTGTACCTATGACAGCTCAGGGAAATTGCAGTCCCAAATTGAAAAAGGATTAGAAGCAGATATCTTTTTTTCTGCTGCTACAACTCAAATGGATAATTTGATAGAACAAAACCTAATAGCAGAAAAAAGCGTGATTCCTTTGCTGTGCAATGAATTAGTTATGATTATTCCCGCATCTTCAGATAAAGAATGGGAAAATTTTTCTGATTTGACCAAAGCAGATAGTATTGCGATTGGCGATCCTGCCAGTGTTCCGGCGGGGCAATATGCGGAGAAAGCATTAAAGATTCTTGGTGATTGGAACTACGTTAAAGGACATGCTAGTTTAGGAACTAACGTGACCGAGGTTTTAAACTGGGTGGCAGCAGAAAGTGCTGAAGCAGGTCTGGTCTATGCTACCGATGCAGCTTCAAATAATCAAGTGAAGGTGGTTGCAAATCTGCCGAAAGGTACACTGGATGAACCGATTATCTATCCGGTAGGGATTGTAGAAACTACTAAAAATAAAAAGTTGTCAGAGGTGTTCATCAAATTTTTACAAACAGAAGAGGCGTGGAAAGCATTTGAAGCAGCTGGCTTTATTATAAATGAGCAGGTGAAGTAGATGGATTTGAGTCCAATTATACTTTCTTTAAAAACAAGTACGATGGCGATTTTTTTTACATTTTTCATAGGAACATTGGCTGCTTATCTGGTATTTCAAATCAGACGACCCGTTTTAAAAATGCTGATAAACGGTTTGTTTACTTTGCCTTTGGTATTACCGCCAACTGTTTTCGGTTTTTTCTTATTAGAAATATTTGGAGTGACTCAACCTTTCGGGAAATTTTTGATCGAATTTTTCGCAGTAAAAGTGGCATTTTCTTGGAGTGCGACTGTCATTGCCGCAGTTGCTGTTTCTTTTCCCTTGATGTATCGCTCTGCTTTGACTGCTTTTGAACAGGTGGATTCTGATTATATTTCTGTTGCCCAAACTTTAGGTTTTTCAAGAAAAAAAATATTTTTGAAAATCGAACTGCCCTTAGCTGCTAATGGGTTGATGACTGGCGGGGTGCTGGCTTTTGCCAGAGGGCTGGGCGAGTTTGGAGCCACAACGATGCTGGCAGGCAACATAACAGGAAAAACACGCACTTTGCCGCTAGCAATCTATTCTGCTGTGGCAAGCGGGGATTGGTCATTAGCTAAAATTTATGTCACAATCATCCTTGTTATCTGTTTGCTGATTCTCTTTTTGATTGAAATATTAAGTATAAAGTCGCGAAGGAAAGCATTATGAGATTAAAAGTAGATATTGAGAAAAAAATGCGTCACAATGATTTACGGATTCGTTTCTCTATTGACTCTGAAACCATGGGGGTTCTTGGTGCTTCCGGGTGCGGAAAAAGTATGCTGCTAAAGTGTATTGCCGGGATAGAATCTCCTGACAAAGGCATAATTCAACTAGGGGACAAGATTCTTTTCGATAAGGAAAAAGGAGTCAACTTGCCTCCTCAAAAACGAAGTGTGGGGTTAATGTTTCAGCAGTATGCACTTTTTCCACATTTTACAGTGAAGCAGAATATAGAATGTGCTGCTGAAAATCAATCTAAAGTAACTGAATTTCTGAAAACATTTCAATTAGAAGGGTTAGAGAGGTGTTATCCTCGGCACTTGTCAGGGGGGCAAAAGCAACGTGTTGCAATGGCTAGGCTGATGGCTTCAAATCCAGATTTATTGTTGTTTGACGAACCTTTTTCGGCGTTGGATGCACCGTTGAAAGAAGGTTTGCTATTGCAACTTCAAAAGCTGATGAGCCATGAAGAGCGTAATGTGTTGATTGTTAGTCATAGTTTAGATGAGCTTTACCGCTTATGTCCCAAAATTTCCATCATGACAGACAAGGAAGTTGTGATGGGAGAGACTAAAGAAATTTTTAAAAATCCTGTTACTATCCAAGCAGCAAAGCTGACAGGTTGTAAAAATATTTTTCCAATCGACAAACTCGCTTCCCATCAGTTGAGAGTGAAAGGCTGGTCAGAAGTTTTTACCACCGATAAAAAAATTTCAGAGGAGATTACTCATATTGGTATCAGGGCGCGAGATTTTTTAGCAGAAGTTGAAGGTGAGAACCAAGTTGAGATAGAATATATAGAAAGACAGGAATCTCCTTTCGAACAAAGTGCTTGGTTTAGCCATGGCGGAGACAGGATTTGGTGGAAAGGGAATAAAACTGCCGCTCCGTCTTCCATTCGTTTTTTTTCAGTAAAGCCAGATGCGATCATGCTGTTGAGATAGATAACTCTGTACGAAACAGCAAAAGAAAATCGATATAAACTCTATTCTACCAACTAAGGAATGACTGACTAGACTTATTTAGAGAAAAGAACCCCGATAAAATGCAGTTAAATGCATTTCATCGGGGTTAGTTTAATTTTCAGATAATTACTCAGCAGCTGATTTTCAATCGGCCAGTTTCTCTGTTTCTAAATCATGCAGGAACAATCCGCTTAAAAGTTTTGGCTCAAACCAAGTAGATTTCGGCGGCATGATTTCTCCCTCATCAGCAATTTCCAGCAGTTCTGTCATTGAAGTAGGATAAAGGGAGAAGGCTAAATTGAATTCCTCACTTGATACCAACTTCTCTAACTCTTCCAGACCGCGAATGCCGCCCACAAAATCAATTCGGTCATCTGTACGGATATCAGTGATATCAAAAATTTTCTCAAAGACAGCCTTTTGCAAAACAGAAACATCAAGTTTTTCAATGACAGGAACATCTTTTTGGGAAGGTTTTGCCTTTAGATGGTACCAAGAATTACCAAAGTACATCCCAAAATTAAGTTTTTCTTCAGGCTTGTATGGTTGTGTTCCCGCTTTTTCCACAATAAAATCTTTTTCTAAAAGTTCCAAAAAATTCTCCGGAATATCAACATTGAGAACTCTATTGTAATCATAAATCGTTAATTCTTCCTCTGGAAAGATGACCGACAGAAAATAATTGAATTCAGCTTCCGCTGTGGCTTGGGGAAACTCATTTCGTTTCTCCATTCCGACTTTTACAGCTGATTCGGTACGGTGATGGCCATCTGCAATATAAAGACTGTCCACATCTTTGGCAAATATATTTTCTAATTGTTGAATCGTGGCGTAATCATCCACCAGCCAAACTCGGTGGCCAGTGTCGTAAAAACTTGTAAAATCATAGATAGGATCGTGTTCTTTTTTCCAATCACTAATAATATCGCTGATTGTTTCTTTTCCGCGGTAAGCAAGAAAAATCGGGCTGGTGTTGGCATCGCAAGTTCTCACATGACGGATACGGTCCAATTCCTTTTCATGCCGGGTAAATTCGTGCTTCTTAATTGCCCCATCCATATATTCTTGAATAGAGGTGCATGCAACGATTCCAGTCTGGCTTTTGCCATTCATAGTCAGTTCATAAAGGTAGTAACTGTCTTGGGCTTCTTTCATCAGCCACCCTTGCGTTAGAAAGTGCTGCAAATTATTTTTTGCCTGCAAATAGACTTGCTCATCATAGGGTGAAATATCAGTCGGCAAATCAATCTCCGCTTTATCAATATGCAGGTAAGAATAGGGATTGTCCGAAGCCAACTCTCTGGCTTCTTCGCTGTCCAGCACATCATAGGGCAGTGAAGCTACTTTATCAACTATTTTTTTATCAGGGCGAATCCCCTTAAAAGGTTTAATGACGACCATTTTAATAATCCTTTCGCTGCAGATTTTTGATGTGTCGTACGCGAATCACGTGAGAAAGTGTCTTTAATTGTTCAGCCAACGCCAGTACCTGTTCCTCAGTGACACGGTCTAAATCAATCAGTGTGTAGGCGATATCTCCCCGGCTGCGGTTGCTTAGATTATCGATATTGTATTTTGAATCAGCAATAATGTTAGAAATCGCACCGATCATATTGGGGACATTTTCGTGAAAGACAGCCAAACGAAATTCGGTATTAAAACTCATTTCCACTGTTGGGAAGTTAACTGAACGTTTGATATTGCCGGTTTCTAAATAATTTTTCAACGTTCTGACAGCCATTCTGGCACAATTGATTTCAGCTTCTTCAGTAGAGGCACCCAAATGTGGCAGAACTGTGATTTTTTCATGACCCAGCAAACTTTTTTCTGCAAAATCAGTGATGTATCCGGCAATTTCATCCTCAGCCAATGCCTGTAAAACAGCATCGTTATCCACTAATTCCCCTCTGGAGAAATTCAACAGGACAGCAGCAGGAGACATTTTTTTAAGTTCTTCAGTTGAAATCAAGTGATGTGTTTTCTCCATTAAAGGAACGTGAAGACTGATATAGTCAGAAGCTGCCAGCAATTCATCAAGATTAGTCACACGCTTGACACGCCGAGAAATATTCCACGCGGTATCTACGGAGACGTAAGGGTCGTAACCCATGACTTCCATTCCCAAACGGTAAGCATCGTTTGCCACCATCGCTCCGATGGCCCCTAAACCGATGACACCCAGTTTTTTTCCTTCCAATTCTGTTCCCACAAATGATTTTTTCTCAGCTTCTACAATTTCTTCCACATTATCGTCAGTGATTGTTTGAACCCACTGGGCACTTTTTAAAATCGGACGGGCGGATAGCAGCAGATTGGCTAAAACTAGTTCTTTTACTGCATTTGCATTTGCTCCGGGAGTGTTGAACACCACAATCCCTTCTTTGGTACAACGTTCGACCGGAATGTTATTAGTGCCTGCACCTGCCCGGGAAACAGCAATCGTGTGTTCAGAGAATGTCATGTCGTGCAATTTTTTACTTCTCAGTAAGATAGCATCAGGATTGTCTGTCTCGTTAAGAGTGTAACGTGCACTGTCGAATTGTCTTAATCCTTCTTCAGCAATATTGTTAAAGATTTGAATATCAAAAGCCATTTATTTTCCTCCGTGTTCTTTTTCGAATGTTTCCATAAAGTCTACCAGTTTTTTTACACCTTCCATAGGGAACGCATTGTAAAGACTGGCACGCATGCCTCCTACTGAGCGGTGTCCTTTGATGTTTACCAAGCCCAACGCCTCTGCTTCACTGACAAATTCAGCATCCAGTTTTTTATCGCCAGTCAAGAAAGGAATATTATTAATGGAGCGGTCTTTCGGGTCAACCGGAGAAGTAAAGAGTTTAGATTGATCGATAAAATCATAGAGCAGTCCTGATTTTTCTTTGTTCTCTTTGACTATTTCAGGAATTCCTCCCTTTCCAAGCAGCCATTCAAAGCCTAACTTAGCCATGTAAATACCAAACGTATTAGGTGTGTTGTAGAGAGAATTATTTTTTACATGGATACGGTAATCCAACATGTTGCTGATATTGGTGTGATCTTTCAATAAATCATCACGGATAATTACTAAAGTGAGCCCTGCCGGACCGATATTTTTTTGGGCACCTGCATAGATCAACCCAAAATCATTGATATCGTAGTCATTAGACAAAATATTTGACGACATATCTGCGACTAAGGGGATATTTTTAAAGTTCGGCAGTGTATGGAAGCTCGTTCCTTCTATAGTATTGTTAGTTGTGATGTGGACATAAGCCGCAGTTTCTGGAACTGAACTTGTGTCAACTTGCGGAATATAGCTGAAATTTTTATCTTCACTGCTTGCCAGTTTATTGACTGTAACGTTTGGCACTTTTTTTGCCTCGCTGATAGCTTTTGTTGACCAGCTGCCTGTGTCCACGTAATAGGCTGTTTGGTTTTGCGCGATGTTCAGCGGGATCATGGTAAATTGCAGACTGGCACCACCTTGTAAAAATAAAAGATGATAATTTTCCGGGATGTTCATCAGTTGCCTTAACGCTTTTTTTGCGTCTTCTAATATATTTTCAAAAATGGAGGAACGGTGACTCATTTCCATCACGGACATACCGCTTCCTTGATAATTAAGAAACTCTGACTGTGCTTTTTCCAAAACTTCTTGCGGCAACACTGCCGGCCCTGCTGAAAAATTATAAGTTTTTGCCATTCATTCTTCTCTCCTTTTAATACTAAAATAATGAAATCATTCCCGTAACCTGGATATGTCCCAAGAAAAAACAATTTGAGATAAATTAGAGCTATGGGTAATGTTTTCCATTATATCAAAATTATAAGATTAAAAAAAGATTAAAATGATTAAAAGTGTTTAATATTTTTTTATAGCATAAGAAAACAAAAGATACTAGAGTTATGCGCCTTTTTTTACTATAATGAGAAAGAGAACAGAAAGATGATAGGAGTGTGGAGAAAATGGCATTCGATCAAGTGTCAACAGTAAGTGGATCCTCTGTACAATATAAAATGAGTGATCAGGCAAAAAGATATACGTTTAGAGATTTAGGCTTTGTTGAAACGAAGCAGGGCAATTTACAATATGATCGTCCTCTAGATATGACAGTAAGTAAATCTGGTCCTCGTTTGAAAATCACGGTGGCAAAAGATTTGAAAACATTGAAGATGAGTGTAACTACGCCCAACGGTTTACGTCAAATCAATATTTTCGAAGATGATTCATTTAAAGAATTACAACAAAACTTTGATTTTATTTTGTCGGAAATGGTTAAAAGAGGCTGTTTTGATATTGTAGAATAAAATCAAGAGTTAAAATTTAAAGTTGGAAATTATCTAAGCAAAACATGTTTGTGAAAATGTGTTTTGCTTTTTTTATTTTAAAACGTGTATATAATATTGACTTTAGCTACTTAAACATGGTAATATAATTACGAAAGAAACAATAATTGTTTGCGAACGAAAAACAGGAGGAAAGATGATGAGTATTCAAATCAAAGAAAGAAAAAGTATGGCAAATGAACCATATTTTGGACGCCTAACCAATCGTATGAACGAATATCGTGAGTCAGTGCTGAATAAAAAACCTTATATCTGTGCGGAACGTGCTTTATTAGCTACCGAAGCTTACAAAGAGCATCAAAATCAACCAAATGTGATGAAACGTGCCTTGATGCTGAAAAATATCTTAGAAAAAATGTCCATCTATATCGAAGATGAAACAATGATTGTAGGGAATCAAGCCGCTTCCAACAAAGATGCTCCGATTTTTCCTGAATACACTTTGGAATTTGTTTTGAACGAGTTAGATTTATTTGAAAAGCGTGATGGGGATGTCTTCTATATTACTGAGCAAACAAAAGAAGATTTACGTTCGATTGCACCGTTTTGGGAAAATAATAACTTGCGAGCAAAAGCCGGTGCATTGTTGCCAGAGGAAGTCTCTGTGTTTATGGAAACGGGATTCTTCGGCATGGAAGGGAAAATGAATTCCGGAGATGCCCACTTGGCCGTCGATTATAGAACTGTACTTGAGGTAGGTTTGGAAGGTTATAGACAGCGGACATTGGCAGAAAAAGCCAATCTGGATTTGACAGAACCTGAAAGTATTGATAAATATCAATTTTATAATGCTATTTTGATTGTCCTTGATGCAGTTAAAACTTTTGCTGAACGTTATTCAAAATTAGCCGCTGAGATGGCCGAAACAGCAACTCCTGAAAGAAAAGCCGAATTGTTGAAAATCAGTCGGGTTTGCGGCAAAGTTCCTAACCAGCCGGCTGAAACGTTCTTAGAAGCCGTGCAATCTGTTTGGTTCATCCAATTAATTTTACAAATTGAATCCAATGGCCATTCACTTTCTTACGGTCGCTTTGACCAGTATATGTATCCTTATTTAAAATCTGATTTAGACAGTGGAAATATCACTGAGGATAAAGCTGTCGAGTTGTTGACAAACCTATGGATCAAAACACTGACGATTAATAAGGTACGCAGTCAGGCTCACACCTTCAGCAGTGCCGGCAGTCCACTCTATCAGAATGTGACAATTGGCGGACAAACACGGGACAAAAAAGATGCGGTCAATCAATTGTCCTATCTTGTGCTGCAGAGTGTGGCTCAAACTAAATTGCCTCAACCCAATTTGACCGTCCGCTATCATTCAGGACTGGACAATCAATTTATGAATGAATGTATTGAAGTGATGAAATTAGGTTTTGGTATGCCTGCCTTCAATAATGATGAGATTATTATCCCATCATTCAAAAATATCGGAGTGTTAGAAGAAGATGCTTATGATTACAGTGCCATCGGCTGTGTGGAAACTGCCGTCCCTGGAAAATGGGGTTACCGTTGTACTGGCATGAGTTATATGAACTTTCCTAAGATTTTGATGATTGCCATGAATGACGGTATTGATCCGGTATCGGGCAAGCGTTTTGCAAAAGGTTATGGTCATTTCAAAGAGATGAACTCTTTTGAAGAACTTCAAGACGCTTGGGATAAGACAGTGCGTGAGTTGACAAGAATGAGCGTGATTGTCGAAAATGCTATCGATTTAGGACTGGAACGGGAAGTACCGGATATTTTATGTTCTGCATTGACAGAAGATTGTATCGGACGCGGGAAGACGCTAAAAGAAGGCGGAGCCGTTTATGATTTTATTTCTGGACTTCAAGTGGGTATCGCCAACTTGGCTGACTCGTTGGCAGCAATCAAAAAACTCGTTTTTGAAGAAGAAAAATTTACCCCTGAAGAACTGTGGGAAGCGCTGATGACGGATTACGCCAGCGACCGCAGCAAGGAAATTCAACAGATGATCCTTAACGATGTTCCTAAATACGGAAATGATGATGATTACGTGGATCAGCTAGTCACTGAAGCTTATGATAGTTATATCGAAGAAGTCAAAAAATATCCAAATACTCGTTTTGGCCGGGGCCCTATCGGCGGAAAACGTTACTCAGGAACATCATCGATTTCTGCCAACGTTGGGCAAGGAAAAGGAACTATGGCCACGCCGGACGGTCGTAATGCCTGGGTACCGCTAGCAGAAGGGTGCTCTCCTTCTCATAATATGGATAAAAATGGACCGACTTCTGTACTGAAATCTGTTTCCAAATTAAGAACAGAGGAAATCATCGGCGGAGTGTTGCTGAATCAAAAAGTCAATCCGCAAACATTGGCAAAAGAAGAAGACAAGCAAAAATTGATTATGCTGCTTCGTGCTTTCTTCAATAAGCTTCATGGTTACCATATCCAATATAATGTCGTGTCAAGAGAAACTCTGATTGATGCCCAAAAGCATCCTGAAAAACACCGTGATCTAATCGTTCGCGTCGCTGGATACTCAGCTTTCTTCAATGTCTTATCAAAAGCAACACAAGACGACATTATCGAACGAACAGAACATGTTCTATAGTGACAGTTTGCAATTTGTGGGTAGTCATGCCTTGCGTTAGAATTTATAAAACTCCTGAAGTTAGATTAAAAATCTGACTTTAGGAGTCTTTCTCGTTTATTTTTGAAAATAAAATTTTTGATGTTACTCTACTAATTTGAATCCGTTTTTGCGTAATTGCTTATCCGCAGCTTTTGCACTGATATAATCGTCCCCGGAATGAGGGTGTTTAAAATTGAGGTCTTTGACTGATGCCAAAGCATTCAAGTTAACTCTTTGGTAATCCAGTTGGATCGTTTCAACGAGATGTTCATCTTCAAAACTGATTTGATAGCTGACCCCATCTAATCCATCTAGGATTTCATTCTTTTTCACCATGTCTTTTTTTAAACTGGTCAAGTCTGCAGCTGATAATTTTTCGATCCCTGCAAGTTCTTCCAGTCTCTCAAAAGATGTCCGGGTGATTTGTTCCTGCTGATACACATAATCTTTTTCAATAGTGAGGATGACCTGAACATCTGAACCATCGACTGCTTGTTGATATGTCGCTGTTTTCTTAGACGAGCAAGCGGTGATGAGTACACATAAAAATATCAGCATACAGAAATTTAGTATCTTTTTCACTGGTATCCTCCTTTTAAATCAATGAAATTGTAACACAGAATGATAAAGCATATCAAAATATCAGTAATTTTTTTCTATTTCATAATAGAATAATTTTTAGGCTTCACAGATGATTTCGGATAGATGAAATTCTGTCGGGAAAAGTATATAATAGAAACACTGAAATTTCCGACCTTCAAATCGTAGATAATTTTCAGAATCTAGTTAGAAATGATGGTGATTACATGGCAGACAACAGTCACATTAGAGTGGTTGTCGGCATGAGCGGAGGAGTGGATTCCTCTGTGACTGCTCTTTTATTAAAAGAGCAGGGGTATGATGTTGTAGGAGTTTTTATGAAGAACTGGGATGATACGGATGAAAGCGGCGTTTGTACGGCGACGGAGGATTACAAAGACGTTGCTAAAGTTGCGAACCAAATCGGTATCCCTTATTATTCAGTAAATTTTGAAAAAGAGTATTGGCAGCGGGTTTTTGAATATTTTCTTTCAGAATATCGGTTGGGGCGCACGCCAAATCCGGATGTGATGTGCAACAAAGAAATAAAGTTCAAAGCATTTTTGGATTATGCACTAGATCTTGGTGCAGATTATGTGGCAACTGGACACTATGCACGTGTGGTTCGAGACGAGGAAGGAAATTCCCATTTACTCAGAGGAGTGGACGACTCGAAAGACCAGACTTATTTTTTAAATCAACTGTCTCAAGAGCAATTGGCTAAGACAATGTTCCCTTTAGGTCATTTGAAAAAATCAGAAGTGCGTAAGATTGCCGAAAGAGCCGGTTTGGCTACGGCTAAGAAAAAAGATTCAACAGGAATTTGTTTTATCGGAGAAAAAAATTTCAAACAATTTTTAAGTCAGTATCTGCCTGCGTCCCCCGGAAAAATGGTGACAGAGGACGGAGAGGTTAAAGGAGAACATGCCGGCTTGATGTACTATACGATTGGTCAACGTCAAGGATTAGGGATTGGCGGCGGTGGAGAATCTAATGAACCGTGGTTTGTCATCGGTAAAGAATTAGCCACGAACACCTTGATTGTAGGGCAAGGATTTCATCACCCTAAACTGTACGCTACGAGTTTGGAAGCAAGCGAGATTCATTTTACTCAAGAAAACTGGGAACAATTGACTTTTAGTTGCACGGCTAAGTTCCGTTACCGCCAGCAGGATGTGGGAGTGACCGTTACTTTAGATGAAAACGATCCAACGAAAGGGACTGTCGTTTTTGACGAGCCGGTCCGGGCGATTACGCCGGGGCAAGCCGTTGTTTTTTATGATGGTGAAGAATGTTTAGGCGGCGGGCTAATTGATTTAGCCTATCAGGAAGATAAAGTATTGCAGTATATTTAAGTCATCGATAGATATAAGGTTGAAATCTACTCTGTAGGATTAGAGTTTAGTATTCGTTAGATTAAAAAAAGATTAAAAAATGATTGAAAATTACTAATGTATGGCGTAATATAAACATATCTTAATTTAGGGGGATATTGTTTATGAATGCTAAAAAGAAGTTAGCAGGTCTAACGCTGCTTTGTCTTGCAGCACTAAGTTTTGCAGCCTGCTCCGGCGATGGGGGAAAAAAGACCGCAGAATCAGGAGAGAGCAGTCCGTCAGGTGAAGAAAAACTGGCAGCGGAACAAGTTATTACTATTGCAGCTCCGCAAGAAGTTGCTTCGATTGATATTTCTACTGCCACAGACAAATTGAGTTTTACCGTTTTAAATCAACTTTACGAAGGTTTTTATCGCATCGATGAGAACAATCAGATTATTCCGGCCGGTGCAGCTGAACTGGCAGAAAAAAGTGAGGATGGGTTGACTTATACAATCAAACTTAGAGAAGATGCTAAGTGGACAAACGGAGATCCTGTCGTGGCTGATGATTATGTTTACGGCTGGCAAAGAACCGCAGACCCGGCTACAGCTTCCGAATATGCTTATCTGTTCGAATCCGTGAAAAATGGTAAAGACGTGGTCGCTGGCGAAAAAGAACCATCTGAGCTTGGAATCGAATCATTAAGCGATTATGAAGTCAAAATTACGCTTGACGTGGCGACACCTTATTTTGATTCATTGTTGGCTTTCCCTTCGTTCTTCCCTGTGAATAAAAAAGCTGTGGAAGAATTTGGTGATAAATATGCCAGTTCCAGTGATACTTCATATTATAACGGACCGTTCGTGTTAGAAGACTTTGACGGTGTGGGTTCCGACATTGACTGGACCTATGTGAAAAATGAAGATTATTGGGATGCAGACACGGTTAAAATGGAAAAAATCAAAGCTCAGGTCGTAAAAGAAGCCTCTACAGGGGTCAATATGTATGAAGGCGGCGAACTGGACGATATTATTTTGACTGGGGAATTAGCACAACAGTATCGGGACAATGAGGATTACGTAACCGATAAGGAAGGGCGCACCATCTATTTGGAATTCAATCAAGTATCTGAGACCGTTCCTTTTGATAATGTGAATCTTAGAAAAGCTATTTCATTAGTTGTTGATAATGAATCCATTGTTGAAAATGTTATCGGTGACGGTTCTACTGTGGCTACAGGTCTGATGCCGACAAATCTTTCCAGCAATCCTGAAACAGGAAAAGATTTTACCGAAGACACGAAAGCTAAAAAAGAGTTTGATGAAGCAAAAGCAAAAGAGTACATAGAAAAAGCTAAAAAAGAAATTGGTAAAGACACTATTGAATTTGATATTTTGACAGATGATAATGAGTCTACCAAAAAAATCGCTGAGTATCTGCAAGGGACATTTAAAGATGTTTTGGGAATCAAAACGACTGTAACAGCAGTGACCAAGCCGATTCGTCTGGACCGTACCAATAAAGGGGACTTTGACTTTGTCGTGACTGGCTGGGGAGCTGACTACAATGATCCAAGCTCATTTATGGATTTATTCAAAACCGGCAATCCTTATAACCGCGGCAAATACTCTAACCCGGCTTATGATAAGCTGATTGAGGAAGCTGCAACGACCAATGCAACAAATCCAGAAGTACGCTGGCAGAATTTCCTGGATGCGGAAGAAATTCTAATCAACGATGACGCGGCTGTTATCCCAGTTTATCAGATGTCAGAAGGACATTTGAGAAATCCAAAACTAAAGGGAATGATTGCACATACAGCGGGTGCTTCTTACGAATATAAGTATATGTACCTAGTTGAGTAGAAAGACGGAGTTTTAAAGCAGATTTATATCAACTCAAATGAAAGTAAGCTAGACTAGACGAGGAGGCTCGTCTAGTCTTTTTAATGTGTTAAAAATACTATCAATTTATAATGATTATAAAAAAGGGGAATATATTTTTGGTAAGATCGTTGATTTTGATAGAAATTTGATGATATTCATTTGAATTTCATCCTCAATTAGACTAGAATAGGACTAGTGATATTTTTTATCTAAACAATTTATTGGAGGGATTTTTGATGTCTGTTTTAGAAATAAAAGATTTGCATGTATCGATTGACGACAAGGAAATTTTAAAGGGTGTCAATCTGACAATGAATACAGGAGAAGTACATGCCATTATGGGACCAAACGGGACAGGAAAATCAACTCTGTCTGCCGCAATTATGGGGAACCCAAATTTTGTAGTGACACAGGGAGAAGTTCTGCTGGATGGTAAAAATATTTTAGAATTGGAAGTGGACGAACGTGCCCGCGAAGGAATATTTTTAGCCATGCAATATCCGAGTGAAATTCCAGGCATTACCAATGCTGAATTTATGCGTGCGTCGATTAATGCCAAGCGCCCGGAAGATGACAAGATTTCAGTTATGAATTTCATCAAGAAACTGGATGAGAAAATGGCTCTGTTGGACATGCCTGAAGAAATGGCGGAGCGTTATTTGAATGAAGGGTTTTCCGGCGGAGAGAAGAAACGTAATGAAATTTTGCAGCTGTTGATGATGGAGCCGACATTTGCAATTTTGGATGAAATCGATTCAGGCCTTGACATCGATGCGTTGAAAGTTGTGTCCAAGGGAGTCAACGAAATGCGCAGCGATGATTTTGGTGCACTGATTATTACTCACTATCAGCGTTTGCTTAACTACATCACACCAGATGTTGTCCATATTATGATGGATGGCAGAATTGTAAAAACGGGTGATGCAGAACTGGCTAAACAACTAGAGGCTGAAGGGTATGCCGGTATCAGCAGAGAATTGGGTATCGAGTTAGCTGGAGAATAATAAGTGATAGCAGGCATTTGCCTCAAGAAATGGGAGTGACAAGATAAATGAAGGAAACGATAGAGAAAACTTATCTTGACGACGTAAAGGCATTTTCAGTTAGTCAAGGAGAACCATCTTGGATGCTGGAGCAGCGTTTGGCAGCCTTGAGTAAAATAGAAGACTTGGCTTTGCCGGTCATCGAACGGGTCAAAATGCATCGTTGGCCGCTGACAGAAGTCAAGGGACTGGTTTTCGACGGAGAAGATAATTTCGATGAGTCAGTATTGCTGAACAAAGAAACAAATCATCCGTTGTTTGTCCAGTTTTATAACCGGACGCTCAAAGAACAACTGCCTCAAGAGTTGGTCGATCAAGGAGTGATTTTTACCGATATATTTACAGCTTTGAAAGAGCATGGGGATTTAGTTAGAGAAGCCTATATGCAGTTAGCGGTAAAATATGATGAAGACAAGTTGACGGCTTTTCATGCGGCGTTTATGAATAGCGGAATGTTTTTATACGTTCCTAAAAATGTTGTGATTGAGGAGCCTATGGAAGCGCATTTTTATCACAGTGCAGATTCCGAGGTGAATTTTACAAAGCACGTATTGATTTTAGCAGACACTAACAGCTCTGTGAGCTATTTGGAAAAATTTGAGACCATTGGCGACGGGGAAGCAAAATCAACAGCAAGCATTGTCGTAGAAGTGATTGCAAAACAAGGCGCACAGGTGAAATTTGCTGCCATTGACCAGTTGGGTAAAAATGTTACGACTTACTTCAACCGTCGTGCCCATATTTTAAGGGATGGCAGTGTTGACTGGGCTATCGGGGTCATGAATGACGGAAACGTTGTTGCAGACTTTGATTCTGATTTAGTCGGCGAAGGCTCTCATTCAGAGGTTAAGGCGGTAGCTATCAGCGCGGGACGTCAAGTGCAAGGAATCGACACTCGTGTTACCAACTATGGCCGTCATTCTGTGGGCCATATCTTGCAGCACGGAGTCATCCGTGAGCGTGGGACGTTGACCTTCAATGGTATCGGACATATTATCAAAGGAGCAGTTGGCTCAGATGCCCAACAAGAAAGTCGCGTGATGATGCTTTCTGATAAGGCAAGGGGAGATGCCAACCCGATTTTGCTGATTGATGAAAATGAAGTAACCGCTGGACATGCTGCCAGTGTTGGCCGGGTCGATCCAGAAGAAATGTATTACCTGATGAGCCGCGGCTTGGAGAGAGTGGAGGCAGAACGTCTGGTCATTCGCGGATTCTTAGGTTCAGTCTTGACAGCTATTCCAGTGACTGCAGTTCGTGATGAATTGGCAGAAGTTATCGAAAGGAAGTTAATTTAATATGCTGAATGTTGATAAATGGCGTCAAGATTTCCCTATTCTGTTTCAAGAAGTGAACGATGAGCCTTTGATTTATTTGGATAATGCAGCAACCTCACAAACGCCTAAACAGGTGCTGGACGTCTTGAAATATTATTATGAACATGATAATGCCAATGTCCACCGAGGTGTTCATACTTTGGGGGAACGGGCTACTTCAGCTTATGAAAATGCCAGAGAGAAAATCCGCCGGTTTATCAACGCAGCTTCTACAAAAGAAGTGTTGTTTACAAGAGGAACAACCACAAGTTTGAACTGGATTGCTAGAAGCTATGGCGATGCTAACGTGGCAGAAGGCGATGAAATCGTTATTTCTCACATGGAACACCATTCAAATATTGTTCCGTGGCAGCAGCTGGCACAAAGGAAAAAAGCGGTGCTAAAATATATCAGTCTGACTGAAGACGGCGAATTAGACGTGGCGGATGCTCGGGAAAAAATTACAGGAAAAACAAAAATCGTGGCATTGAATCATGCTTCCAATGTGATGGGAACTATCACCCCGATCGAAGACCTTATTAAACTTGCCCATGATGTGGGAGCTGTGATGGTAGTGGACGGTGCACAGTCAGTCCCTCATATGCCCATAGATGTGCAGCAACTGGATGCAGATTTTTATACGTTTAGCGGACATAAAATGTGCGGACCAACAGGAACCGGTGTTTTATACGGCAAACAATCTTTGCTTGAGAAAATGGAGCCTGTGGAATTCGGCGGAGAAATGATAGATTTTGTTTACCTTCAAGAGAGTACTTGGGCAGAATTGCCATGGAAATTTGAAGCAGGCACACCTAATATCGCCGGTGGTATCGGATTAGGTGCAGCGGTAGACTACTTAACAGAAATCGGCTTGGAGACGATACATAATTATGAGCAGACCTTGATTGAGTATGTTTTGCCTAAACTTCAAGCCATCGAAGGTGTCACAATCTATGGACCAAAAGATCCGAAAAAACGTTCAGGCGTGATAGCTTTCAATATCGACGGTGTACATCCACATGATGTGGCAACAGCGATGGATATGCAGGGGGTGGCGGTGAGAGCGGGGCATCATTGTACCCAACCGTTATTGCAACATTTAAATGTCCAGTCTACGGCACGTGCAAGTTTTTATTTTTATAATACGATCGAAGAAGCGGACAAATTTATCGAAGCAGTCATTGCAACAAAGGAGTTTTTCAATCATGGCATTATCTAGACTAGACAATTTATATCGCCAAGTGATTTTAGACCATTCCAGTCACCCTCACCACTTTGGTTTGGAAGAGGGATTGACTCATGAAATCGAATTAAACAACCCTACATGCGGCGATGTGATTCAGCTGCAATTAAAAATCGAGGACGGCATGGTGACAAATGCCCGTTTTGCCGGGAGCGGCTGTTCGATATCCATGGCTAGTGCAAGCATGATGACAGATGCTGTGATAGGCAAAACAGAGGATGAAGCTTTGAAACTTGCGGAAGATTTTTCCCAGCTCGTTCAAGGCAATGAGGTGGCAGACCTAGATGCACTCGGTGATGCTGCTATATTGCAGGGGGTCTCTAAATTCCCTGCCCGTATCAAATGTGCCACATTGGCATGGAAGGCTTTAGAAAAAGGAATCAACGAGAAAGAAGCACTTGCCACCGAATCTCAAGAACATTGCGAGAATAAGGAGTGAAAGTAATATGACGGACATACCAGAAATTGAAGATGTACCAGTAGTTGGCGAATATCAATATGGATTTCGCGATGATGTGAAGCCGGTCTATAGTACTGGTGAGGGATTGACAGAAGAAGTTATCAGAGAAATCTCCCGGGTGAAAGAAGAACCGGAATGGATGTTGGACTTCCGGCTGAAATCTTTTGCAGCCTATAAAAAAATGCCTATGCAGACATGGGGACCAGATCTTTCTGATTTAGATTTTGATGAGTTGACTTACTATAAAAAATCAAGTGATGAACCAGTTAGGGACTGGGAAGATGTGCCTGAAAAAATCAAAGAAACTTTTGAGCGTCTGGGAATTCCAGAAGCAGAGCAAAAATATTTGGCTGGTGCTTCCGCCCAGTATGAATCAGAAGTTGTCTATCATAATATGAAAGAAGAATTTCAAAAATTAGGCATCGTGTTTACCGACACGGATTCTGCTTTAAAAGAATACCCTGAACTGTTTAAACAATACTTTGCAAAATTAGTTCCGCCAACTGACAACAAACTTGCGGCGCTAAATTCAGCGGTATGGTCAGGGGGAACCTTTATTTACGTGCCAAAGGGAGTAAAAGCAGATGTTCCTCTCCAAACATATTTCCGGATTAATGACGAAAATATGGGACAGTTTGAGCGTACGCTGATCATCGTTGATGAAGGAGCCAGTGTTCACTATGTGGAAGGGTGTACCGCACCAACTTACTCTTCTAACAGTCTGCACGCGGCTATCGTGGAAATCTTCACCTTAAAAGATGCTTATTGTCGATATACGACCATCCAAAACTGGTCTGACAATGTCTACAATTTAGTAACGAAACGTGCCAAAGCAATGGAAGGCGGAACCGTGGAGTGGATCGATGGAAACTTGGGTGCCAAGACTACGATGAAATACCCAAGTGTGTATTTGGATGGAAAAGGTGCACGAGGCACCATGTTGTCAGTGGCGTTTGCTAATGAAGGGCAGATTCAGGATACTGGTGCAAAAATGATTCACAATGCGCCTAATACTTCCAGCTCTATCGTTTCCAAGTCGATCGCTAAAGGCGGCGGGGAAGTCAACTACCGCGGACAGGTTACCTTTGGAAAAAATAGTGCAGGCTCTATTTCACACATTGAATGTGACACGATTATCATGGATGGATTATCTAAGAGTGATACGATTCCATTTAATGAAATCCACAACAGCCAAGTTGCTTTGGAGCACGAGGCCAAAGTATCAAAAATTTCAGAAGAGCAGCTTTATTATTTGATGAGCCGAGGCTTGTCGGAAGAAGAAGCGACTGAAATGATTGTGATGGGCTTTGTCGAGCCGTTCACGAAAGAATTGCCGATGGAATATGCGGTAGAGTTGAATCGATTGATAAGTTACGAGATGGAAGGCAGTGTGGGATAAACCTTTTATAGGAGCTAGAACCCTTGATAGATAAGGATTCTAGCTTTTTTATTTTACCTTGATATTTGAAATGACCAGCTTTTGACCAGCTTTTTTACTGATGAGCCATCATATCAGCAAAATTTTGGGGAGTGTACAATATTTTGTGTAAGTTCCAAAATGGTATAATGAAAAAAATCATCTAGGAGGAATACACCAATGAGTATGCTCTCAAAAGATCAAATAAAAAAATGACCTAACATTACGATATAAAAACGACTGATGATATAAAAAATGCGTTCAAAGATATGTTTGGGGAAACAATCCAAGAAATTATGGAAGCAGAACTAGATACACATCTGGGGTATGAAAAGAACTTCAAAGAAAATAAAGCGACAGAAAACAGACGCAATGGAACGAGTTCTAAGACCTTACGGTCAACAGAATATGGCAAGGTGCCATTAGCTATTCCACGTGATCGAAACGGTGAATTTGAGCCTCTAATTATTAAGAAAAATCAAACCTCCTTAACAGGATTAGAAGATCAAATTGTCTCCATGTATGCTAAAGGATTGAGCACGCGAGATATCGAAGAACATTTTAATGATTTATACGGTGCGGAAGTCTCTCCTACGCTTATTTCAAATGTCACCAATAAGATCTTGCCTTTGGTAAAAGAGTGGCAAAATCGACCATTAGAAGCGCTGTATCCGATTATCTTTATGGATGCGATTCATTTTAAGGTGAGACATGAAGGTCGGATCCAGTCAAAAGTAGCTTATGTTGTTCTAGGTGTAACGATTGAAGGCTATAAAGATGTATTAGGTATTTGGATTGGTGAATCTGAATCTTCCAAGTTCTGGTTAAGGGCCTTAAATGAATTGAAAAATTGTGGTGTCCAGGATATTCTCATTGCTTGCACAGATAACTTAAGTGGTTTTAGCGAAGCCATTGAGGCTACGTTCCCACAAACAGAGATTCAAAAGTGTATCGTTCATCAAATCCGTAGCAGTATTCGTTTTGTCGGGTATAAAGATTTGAGGTCGGTAACGGCTGACTTAAAACCAATCTATAAGGCGGCTACGGAAGAATTAGCGTCAGAAGCACTCAACAAATTTGATGAAAAATGGGGCGAGAAATATCCCATTATCACGAAAAGTTGGATGGACAACTGGACGGAATTGGCAACTTTTTTCAAGTACCCAGCAGAATTACGACGCATTATTTACACCACTAACATGATCAGTTTATAATACCAAGAAGATGATAGGATGGCAGACCCCACCCCGTTGTTTTTTGACCCAATAGAGGATACCTTTATATGAGCATACATGGCTCACATGGGGTATTCTTTTTTTTCGTTTTGTAAAAGGATAAAGAATTTTGGTATCTGAAACCTATCTGAAACAACGTGATACAGATATTGATACAACAGTGTTTTAGCGCTTCAGATACAGGTGAAACAAAATATATTTTTCGGTCTGAAATAGTTGAACTGTCCTACAAAGAAGTGGGAGATATGTACTTGAAACAGACCTACAAATATTTCAGGTACATTATTCAAGAATTGCCAATAATTTAATTTTACTTTTAGATAAGTGGGGGAGTATGGTACAATTACATTTGAGTACAAAATGTCTGGTAGGTGAAAATTCGATGTTTGGGAAACTTGTTAGTTCTTTTTTTGATAACAAACAATCAGTATTTTTGAGTCATAACTCTGTAGATAGACAATATGGTAACGCTCTTAGGAATTTAATGGTTTCTATTGGGATTACTAATTCAGATATAGTATATACTTCGCATGAGAAAAACAAAATCCCTCTAGGGGAGAATATTTATAATTATTTGGGTAACAGAATCGAGAAAAGTAACATTGTTTTATTTTTACTTTCAGAAGATTATTTTAAGAGTGTTGTTTGTCTTAATGAAATGGGTGCCTCATGGGTTACAAAAAATGAGTATTATTTGTTTTTTATACCGGGATTCGATAGAAATTCCAAAGAGTTTATGGACTGTTGTATAAATCAGAAAAAAATGGGAATAATCTTAAATGGAGCCAATAATTGTAGACAAGGGTTACGAGAATTTGTCAAAGATTTATCATCAAAGATGAAATTAGATGTAACTGATGATGTTTTATATGATGAAGTTGATGTGTGTTGCGAGCACTTAAGAAAACTAAGTCCGTCAAGTTCTACATACGTAGCAACAATAACAGATATTATTAAATACACAGATTACATTTTTTGTAAGATTGATATCTTGATTCCTATTGGTGAAAGATTTCATGAAGAAGAGAGTCATTGGTTGCAATTGTACTATAAATTTATTCCTATTGCTCAGGAAATAAGTATTGGAGACAGGGTAAAGTTTAAAGTGAAATCCGTAACGAATTTTGAAAATGAAAAATATGGAAATCATAATTTTAGAAATGTTTATGTGTATCCAGATTTTATAAAAATAATTTGAATGGAGAGATACAAATATGCCATATTTAAAAAATTACAGATTATTGATTAGTCATTCATGGACTTATGCGAGTCATTATGGCAAAGTTAAAGGCTGGCTTGACGATAGCCCATACTTTAAATGGTCTAATCATTCGGTCTCTGCTGATAATCCATTTGATTCTTCGACTGATAAAGAATTAAAAGAAAAATTGACAAGACAAATTAATGGTTGTAGTGCAGTTATAGTAGTTGCGGGTATGTACACTAATTATAGTAAATGGATTGATTATGAAATTGATGAAGCGTTGCGATTAAACAAACCAATAATCGGATTAAAGCCTTGGGGAAGCGAAAAGACCCCCACTAAAATATCGAATAATGCAACTGTTCTAGTAGGTTGGAATTCATCTAGTTTAATTAATGCAGTTAGGAATTATGCTAATTAAGTGAATGGAGGAAAACATGAATGAAACAAAAAGTTTGTTTTGTAGCTATGGGGTTTGGGGAAAAGATGGATTACCAGAATTCAAAAAAAGTTGATTTAGATAAAATATACCTAAAAGTTATTAAGCCACTGTTTGAAGAGGAATTAACAGAGTATAAGTTAATCAGAGCTGATGAGATAGCAGGCTCGTCAATTATTGATGTAAGCATGTATGCCCTTCTATTGAATGCAGATTTGGTCATCGCTGATTTGACTACACTTAATGCAAATGCTATCTATGAATTAGGTGTAAGACACGCAGTTAGACCATTTTCAACAATTATTATGGTTCAAAAGGATAACAAAATTCCTTTTGACTTAGAGCATTCTAGATACCTGACGTATGAAGAGATTGGTGAAGAACTAGATATAGATGAGGCAAATGAGATTAAAAAATCTTTAAAGGAATTTGTCTTGTCAAGTAAAGGTGAGATAGTCGATAGTCCTCTATATACATACTTACCCAATACACAACCTCCAACAATTAGTGATGAGGAATATAATCGGTTTATAAAAACTGCAGAGGAAAGCAACGAAACTATAATTAACTTGTTAAATGAGGCAAAAGAATTTATGAAACAAGCTGATTTTAAGAGTGCGATAGTCAGTTGGAAAAAATTAAAGAAGGCTCTTCCAAATAATGAATATGTTGTTCAACAACTAGCATTATCAACATATAAATCTAAATTACCTAATGAAACAAAGGCATTGGAGAATGCGCTGGAATTAATTAAAGAATTGAATCCGGAAAAGTCATTAGATTTAGAGACCTTAGGTATTACAGGCGCTATTTATAAAAACTTATACAGGTTGAACAATAACTTTGATTACTTGGATGAAGCTGTAGAATACTACAACAAAGGCTATATCATCAAAAAAGATTACTACAACGGTGAGAATTATGCAAACTGCCTAGCGTTGAAAACCCAAAATAATAATATAACGGACGAAGTTAAAGGCTTCCTGATGTATGAAAGCAAAAAAGTTTATACTGATGTTATTTCTATAATTGAGAGTAGCTTGGAGAATGAAGAGGAAAACTATTGGATGTATGCGACACTCTCAGTTGCTTATTTCTATTTAGGAAACGAAAAAAAACACTTGGAATATCAAACAATTTTTTATAGCCGAACAGAAGCAGAGTGGGAGAAAGAGACTTACCAAAAAACTTTGGAAGAAATTAGTCTGATTAGAGAATAAGGAAAGATACAAAAAAGAGCTATCCGTTTCTGGTTAGCTCTGTGATATTGCTCCCAATAACATATCTAAATTGACCAGATTTTGACCATCTTAATTTGATAATCAATGATAATTACTGACTAATTAAACCACTATAAGTGTTCTTAATTGCTTGTTTTGATAACGAATGACAAAGTGAACTAATTAAATCGTATAAGCTGGACAATATTGGCATTTTGTACGAATATCCGGTCAATAAAGAGAAATAATAATTCAAACATTGAGAATGCCACTAATTTTGTGGGCATACAAATCAAACACCTCTCCGCCTGTTTTCATGGGTGGAGGGGTGTTTATCTTCCATTTCATCAAAAAAATTATTTTAACAAACCATCCCTAACTATTTTACCAGACAGAAGCTCTTTCTTCTGGTGCAAGATACATTTTGTCTCCTTTTTTAACATCAAAAGTAGTATAAAAATCTTCCAAATTAGATAATTGGACATTTGCTCTTAGTTTGTTAGGAGAATGGGTATCAATCAGTAATAATTGTTGTGTCATTTCAGGAGAAGACTTTTTGCGCCACATGGTTGCCCAACTGGTGAAAAACTCTTCCAAGTTTGAATTTTCTTCGTTTTTCAGCGATTCTAGTGCGATGGAAATTCCTGAAGAATCCGCAATATTTTCACTGACTGTCTGCTTGCCGTTGACTGTGCCGCCTTCAAATTCCATGCCGTCAAATTGTTCGACTACTTTTTGTGCTCTTTTCTCAAATTCTTTGTAATCTTCTTTTGTCCACCAATCGTGTAAATTTCCTTTTTCATCAAACTTTGCTCCATTAGTGTCAAAGGCATGGGATAGTTCATGTCCTATGACGGTTCCGATGCCGCCATAATTCTGGCTCTTGGAATGATCCACATGATAAACCGGTTTTTGCAAAATAGCTGCCGGGAAACAGATGGTATTGGCTTGAGGGTCATAGAAAGCATTAACCTCGTGGGCAGGTGTCTTCCATGCTTTCCGGTCAGGCGATTGGGAATATACTGAAAACTGATTTTCATTGATGGCTTTTCGAACCGTCTGCACGTTGTCGAAAGCACTCACGTCTGTATCAATGGTCAGATGCTCATAGTATGCAGGCAACTTATCAGGATATCCAATTTGAACGATTAGTGTGTCTAATTTTTTAAGCGCATTTTCTTTTGTCTTTTCTGATAGCCAATCAATGTTTTTTAAACGTTCTTCATATAGGGAAATCATATTTTCTGTCATTTGAATGACGTCCTTCTTGGCAGCATCACCCAAGTAAGTTTTTCCATAATACATCCCGATGGCATCTTTAAACAGATCGCTTGCGGTTTCATAAGACTTAGATTTAAAATCTTTTTCATAATCATCGGCATCATCTGGCACTGGTTCATCGGACCCCGCTTTTGCGATTTCTTCAGAGAGGAATTCGGAAGATTGAGATATCATGTCGATAGACATCCAGTCTTTGATAGCCGGCAAATTTTCCTCATTAACAATCAGGTGTAAATTTTTAGCAAAGTCAGGATTAAGGACAGTAATAGTCTCAGGTTTTACGCCGGTAATTTCTTCCATTGCTTGGGTCAAATCAACAGTCTTTATCACCGCGTTTAATTCAGAAATAGAATAGGGATTATACTGTCCTGCTATATCACTTGTTTCTTCAGTGGATTTAGCGGTTTCAGCAATTAGCCTATCAATTTTTAGATAGTTTTTAACCATGGCTGCCGCTTCTTGTTCTGTTTTTCCTACAGCAGTCAATAACTTCATGTAAGACTTTTCATGTTCCTTGAGTTCTTTCTGTCCTTCTTTGCTGCCTTCTTCGTAGTAACTCTTATCTGAGAGCAGGATGGAAGGGGCGTCAACAGCTATCAGGTGTTTTTCTGCATCATTCATATCGGTCATGATACTGATATGAATCGGTAAGGGAATTTCGCTAAGGGTAAATTCTCCGATAACATTGCTTAAGTCATCTAAAGTAGAAATATTTTCAATTTTTTCTAAATAAGGAAGCAGGGGAGCCATTCCGTCTTTGTTGCGTTTTTCCTTATCCAGCAACATTTTATAAAAATCTATAAACTGTATACTGCCAGGCGTTGTCGGTTCCAGTTTCCCCGAAATCATCTCATCAAAATCATTTTGCAGTGTGCCCGAAACATTTTTTTGAATCTCCGAGAATATGCTTGCCACGTCTTCTTTACTATCTATTGTTGTTTCTTCTAGCCATTTTCCATTAACATATTCATAAAAGTCGTCTTGCGGACGCACAGCTTCTCTATCCACTGTGTCACTATCAGTCGTACTTTCAGTTTGTGATGTTTTTCCGCATGCAGAAAAAAGAATAACAACCAAAAGTAATGAAGCCAATGATACAAATTTTTTTCTAAACATAAAATCCCTCCAAATTTTAATGGATACCTTATACGAACAAATGAACATATTCAACCAAAAGCGATTATATTCTATCATCGTCTTTTTTTAAAATAAAATGCCTAGTATTGTGATTTTTGAATAGACAGTTGGCAAACTAGAGCAACTTAGTTACATTTTTTTCATTTTTGTCAACAATGAATCGAACTAAATATAACTTCTTATTCGCTATCTGTCAGATGTTTTTTTTATGAAATTTCCGGAACTTGCGGAATACTTTTTCCAAGGTGTAAAGTAATTTCCGTTTTGATTAAAGCCATTTTGAAGATAAGTGAACAATCGAAAAATAGTTTATTTTCACCTAGATATTGGACTGATAAAAACTATTCAGCAACTCAAAAAAACTCTTACGCAGAATGCGAACGTAAGAGTCGGTCAATTAAAAATAAACATTTGCATCTGGATTTTCTTCCTTGTATTCCCATTTAACAAGAATTTCCCTAATGTCCTGTGTTGTTTCCAGTACATCCGCAGAGTTATTTTTTTGCAAGTCAGTGTTGTTTTCGATTGAGTTTAAGGTTTCATTCATCTCACGAAGTCTTTCGTCAATTGACCTTAGCAGCTCAACAATAGTGTCATCCATATTGAAAACCTCCTGTGATTTGATAACTCTATTGTATAACTTTTTTTAAATAAAATGAAATGATTGTATCAAACATGAAAAATTTTAACATTTTCTTCCCGGAAAGTTCTTTGTTGAAGGGGAGTACAGCATATCTATTCATTAGAGAAAGTCTAGTAATTTTTTGTCTGTGACTCCATAGCAGATTTTGCAAAAAAGCTGAACTAATTAGGACCTACGACTAGTGTCTGATGATTTCTGCACGGTTGTCGCAGATTCATCAGTTTTTTATTTATGGTTAGAGAATAATATATTGTATTCGTATCCTGTTTCCGCCTTTCCAGTAATGCTATCGGACGGTCAATATTTCCTAGGCAACATTTTGCTTGATTAGCTGTGACCATCTGACAAAAAACAAGACTTTCGTTGGATGTGGTTCCATGAGGTTGTTTATATAATAAAGAAAAAGGAATAATGGAGGTTAGACAATGAAAGATGGGGTGTCGATTCAACTTAGCTGGTGGGAAAGCATCATAGATTTATTAGAAGTAAATAGTTCTGCTTTGATAGGATTTGCGGTGATTGGTGTTATGATTTTTTGGGTAATTAAAAACGGATCTGTCAAAGAGGGGAAATTAAAATTTGTGGTCGTTTCAACAGCATTCTATTATTACCTTCTTATCACACTGACCAATGTTTTTGGTATTCCAAGTGTTGGCAGTCTGTCACGGATGTCGCAGCTGGGGGAACCGATAGTCAATCCAGCAATTGAATTGATGCCTTTTGCAGAGGGGTTCAGTCTGAGCTTCTTATTAAATATTCTTGCCTTTATACCCATAGGTTTTCTCGTGCCGCTCATAAGTCCCGCATTTAAAACCGTTAAAAACACTTTTTTATTAGGGGCAATGTTTTCTTTGAGTATTGAAATCAGCCAGATTTTTACACTATATCGAGCAACAGATATCAATGACCTTTTGACTAATCTTTTAGGAACATTGATTGGCTATTATTGCTTTACATTTTTCAACAATCTTTTTTTAAAAGAGAAGGGTGCCCTTGAGAGAGCAAGCAATGACAAAACGAAGTATCTGCCTCCAGCGATTCTCTTAGTCAGTTTTCTGACGGTTTTTTTAGGGAACTGACGGTCGTTGGACCTGAAGTAGCTAAACAGAGACCGGGAGATGTTTCTTTTACCATAAATTTATTGCTCTGATGTTCAAAATACCGCCGATAGATGAATGAGATTATTCTCATGACTATGGGTGGGCAACCGGTCTGCCGGATATTTTTTTAAGTTACTTTGATGGCGTCTCGGGGAGTTTTTCAATGTCTTCCCACGAAATCAAAAGTCTCGATATGTCTTCAATAGAAGGAAATGCCAGTGGATCTTCCATCATTCTAACGGCTTTTCTTTCTTTTTTTAAATCCATGATATAAATGTTTTTTCCAACGTTTGACTCATATCCATGAAAAACATTCTCCCTGTCACTCCGGATAAGGATTTGACTTTCTTTATTCCCTCCCAATAATTTATACTCTCCTCGTACCATAACTTGAATGCTTTGATCGCGGGCTACATTTTTCCATCCGCTGATTTTGTTTAAATGAACGAAAGGTTTATCTGTTTTGAAGTGAATAGTCGTTTCCACATCCGCTGGCAACGTAATGACATCATCACTCCAAGGGAGGGAAACTTTTTTTTCAGGAAGGATTCTTTTTTCGATGTTAGTCACAGTGATGTCATCATATTCCAAGAACGCACCATCCACGTATACTATAAAAGCGATGATCGACAGTAAGCTGATGATGGCAATCGTCAACAAAGCCAGTAAAGTTTTAAATATTTTTTTCTTTGCAGTGTCAAAGGTCAATTCTTTCACAATGTCTTCATCATCTTTTAAAAGTTCATCTAAAGAAAGATTGAAACGTTCGCTCAATTTGACAACTTGTTCCAAATCAGGATAACTTTTCCCATTTTCCCATTTTGAGATAAGTTGTCGTGAGACGAATAATTCTTTAGCCAAATCTTCTTGGGTTAGTTTTAATTCCGTTCTTTTTTGCTTGATTATTTTTCCGATATCCATTCATATCTCCTTTTAACAACTATTGGTCATAGTGCTGAAATCCTTGTAATGACGGGGATGCAACAAAACGTGACAGGAGAAAAAAAGAATTTATTTCTTTCGTCACCATTTGTATCGCCCATTTTTTTTAGAGTCATTTTTTGTTTCTTTATTTTTCTGCGGATGATTTATACCATGTGATTTAGCAGAAAGGAGTTTCTATGAATCACTCACAATCATCCAATAACACACTCATCAGTATTATACAATATGTTGCTTCGGTTTTGATTATTCTTGTCCATTGCGGCAGACTTTTCCAGCACGATGTCCTTCACTTTATTGTGAAAAGCATGCTGTGTCGGACAGCTGTTCCTTTTTTCCTGATTACCACCGGATACTTTCTTTACCAAAAAAAGATTCAGTCGCCTAATTATCAGGAAAGGTATGTTCAGCGTTTGCTGAAGCAATATTTGCTTTGGAGTATTATTTATTTACCATTCGCTGTGTCATTTTTACGCCAGCAAAATTTGCCTTTTATTTATTTTTTGGTTGGCTTGGCCGGTGCTTTTCTGTATATCGGCACTTGTTACCATCTTTGGTATTTTCCGGGATTATTGGCAGGGCTTTGGCTTGTCAATCAACTGGACAGACAAAAAAAGATTTTGTTGACCTTTGGCTTATTGCTGCTGCTTTATAGTTTCGGAGCAGTGGAGACCTATTCTGCTTACATGGAAAACACACTAATCGGCAATCTTTACTTTTCCTATCGCCAAGTGTTTTTCACGACTAGAAACGGTTTGTTTTATTCTCCAATATTTATCTGGTCAGGATTTATTTTAGCACAGAATAGTCATCGGTCAATTTTCAGGAAGAATTTGCCGGTGAAACTGAGTTTAAGTCTATTACTTTTTTGTCTGGAAGGCTGGTTTGTGTTTCAAAATCAAGGGGATGATAAAAATTTCTTTTTCAGCCTGATTCCATTTTCTTTATTTTTTCTGGCATTTATCTTGCAATCAAAACAGCCAAAATTTCACAAAAATCACTTCATAAGATTTTTAACCCAAAAAAACTTTTTATTACATCCAGCTTTTTTAGAATCAATCAAAGGAATCTCATCTATTTTTTTTAATGGGAAACAAATCACCGGCTTGTCTTTATTTTTTGCCACTTATGTGATTACCAGTCTTGCGGGTATCACTTTCTGGAAACTAAAAGCTGTGTTGTACCGCCACCCTTTGGAGGTGAGATAAAATGAGGTCATTTTGCAAGAAGCATCTCTCTTTATTTCCGATAATTATTTTGACTGCTTTTCTGTTTATTTTGCCGCAACTGTTGAGCAGACAGATGATTGTAGGTTCCGATGCGTTGTTTCATTTCAACAGGGTTTATGATGCTGGAATGCAAATCAAGGAACAAAATTTCCAATATTTTATTTCTCTTTACGGTTTTCAACAGTCAGCTAGGATCGTTCTTCCGTTCTATGGGCCCATGATGTCTTATTTGCACGGCGTGTTGTTTTTGCTGAGCCCGACTTGGTTTCACTATCAACTGTTATCAAACTTTATTTTGTATCTTTTGGCAGGCAGCAGCATGGCGTATCTATTGAAAAAAGTTAGGGTACCCATCAAATGGCAGAGTGTTTTGTCTTTACTCTTCATGATGACTTTCTCAGTCCAATATTGGATTCTCCGTCAAGGCTTTTCGGCTTGGGGCGGTGCTTTGCTGCCAGTTTGCCTGCTTCCCATTGTGGACATGATTGAAAAAAAGAAAATCAATAGGTTTTCCTTAGGACTTTTGACGGCACTGATGTTTCAAACCCATGTTTTTTCCAGCGTTCTGCTGGTGTTGACCTATTTGATTTTTTTCATGTATACTTTTTTTCACTCACCAGCAAAATTTCGTCTATTAAAAGAATTATTTTTTTCCATACTGCTATTTTTCCTTTTAACATTAAATGTCTGGAGTAGTTTCGGTGAGTTATATCGAGGACAAAAAATATTGCCCCCATTCATCAATTACTCAATGTATTTAAGTACGATTACTTGGCAAAGTGTTTATATGCTGGTGATGCCCTGTTCACTGCTGATTTTGCTGTTCGTTCAGTTTTATAGTTCTTGGCAGAAAAAACAGCACTTGCCAGAGATATCAAAAATACTGCTTTTCGCAGAAAGTTTCTTTTTGCTGTTATCCAGCAATTTGATTCCCTGGAAATTTTTAATAGACAAAGAAGTCGGAATTGCTAAAATTGTTCAATTTCCTTTCCGTTTCTTTATTCCAGCGACTGTTTTGCTGATTGTTAACTTTGGTATTTTGTTGAAGGAAGGACTAGTGCAAGAATTAAAAGCAGCGAAAGCGACAAAATGGTTGCTGCCCATCAGTTTGCTTCAGACTCTGATTTTAATCATAGTGATTCTTTCGTTCTGGCAAACAGAGGAGGATTATTTGCAGTCCGGGATACATGTCTTCGTTCACGAAGCTGACAACAGTCTTGTGAAATCATCTTTCTTTGATAAAAATAAACAAAGAGCATTACAGCTAGTGGAAAAAGCAACTCCAGACTACCTCCGGTTTACTACCATGAGGAGCAAAACAATTACCAATTGTATAAAAAAGGTATTATTGATAGAAACCAGCAAGTTGTCAAAGAAGTGAAAGGGAAGCCCCTGATAGTAAAGTGGCTGGGAGAAAAGAACTTGAATGTTACTGTGCCAATTATTAAATACAGGGGGACTAAGTTAGAGTTAAACGGGAGAAAGCTTTCGGAAGAAGAAATCAAGCTAAGCAGTTTGGGGATAATCAGCGTTACACAGCAAAAAGGAGAAAATCGGCTGAAAGTTTCTTACGAAGAAGGGGCTGTTTTCCAAATAGCGTTGTTAATAACGATTTTTTCTTGGCTGGGTTGTTTCTTAAAGATTTTTTCAAATTTTATGAAATAAAGGAGGAAACTGTTATCATTTTTTCTTACCTTGTCTATAGAACTTAGGTCTTTCTTTTAGTTGCGGAATGTTTTCTTTGCTAGTTTTTTATGGCATTTGTTGCAAATTCACAAAAATGAGAACATTCCTGCGAACTTTCCGGCATTATTTGTATCACGATTATGTTAAGAGAAGGAAAGCAGAAGTGTTTCCAACTAAGAAAACATTTTAACTTTTTATGAATATTTTACGTACCCTTATACATCAAGTTCAGTGTTTTGCGAAAATAAAGCCAAACAGGACCTTGCTAGTAAAAACGGCCCTTTTTTGCTATAATTTTGTTATAAGGGATAGACGGTTTATTGAACGTCTAGCGGCTGATTGTTTTAATATTAATAAAAACGCTTTCTTTTTCATCCTGTTTTTTTAAGGGTGCTGAACATTCCAAAATGACAGGATTGGATGTAGAGCAGATGTGCCGAGAGCGAAAATCTGATGAAACAATTTTCATATCCTTAACTTTCGGCAGAATTTACTTTGCATAGAAAAAATCGACTTGGTTAGCCATCGCTTGCGGTGGCTTTTTGTGTACACATGACATTTGTTTAGTTCAAGCAGCGAAAGGAGGAAGACCATGATTCGATTTGAAAATGTCGCAATGGCTTACGGAGATAACATAGTCATAAATAATTTTAATTTGGAAATAGAAGCCGGTCAGCTTGTGGTACTTGTGGGGCCATCCGGATGCGGCAAGACCACCACATTACAGCTTATCAATCGTCTGATAGATCCTACCGAAGGGACAATTTATCTCAATGGGGTAGACATACAAACGATCGATCCTGTGGAATTGCGCAGAGGTATCGGCTACGTCATTCAAGAAATTGGCTTGTTCCCGCACATGACGATTGAACAAAATATAGAAATCGTCCCTAAGCTTTTGGGATGGCCGAAAGAAAAGCGTGAGGCACGCACGCTTGAATTGCTGAAAATGGTAGAGATGGATGCCACTTATTTACATAGGTATCCGGCAGACCTTTCAGGAGGACAGCAGCAACGTATCGGTGTCTTGCGTGCCTTAGCAGTGGAGCCCCCAGTTATTTTGATGGATGAACCTTTTGGTGCCTTAGACCCGATTACTAGGGACAATCTGCAAGATGAAATCAAAAAATTGCAGAAGAAATTAAATAAGACAATCGTATTTGTCACTCACGACATGGATGAAGCGATAAAAATTGCTGACGTCATCGTATTGATGAAGAAAGGCACTATTGTGCAGGCGGCATCGCCAGATGAGTTGCTTTCAAATCCCAAAAATGAATTTGTTGCTGAATTTGTGGGGAAACACCGCTTTTATCTTAGCAGCGTGGAACGAGTCAAGGACGTAATGCGCAGTAAAGTCTTTAAAGTCAATGTAAATTCAGGTCTCGCCCAAAGTATCGCCTTGATGGAAAGTGAGCAGGTTTCGTCATTGCTGGTAGTAGACGATGAAGACCGCTTGCTAGGGTCTTTGGGTATTGAAGATATCATGAATAAAGTGCAGCCGGGGATTTCAGTGGTAGATTTACAGTTGAACAAGCTCCCGTCTATTCTGCCCGACGCGCCGGCAAAAGAAGCTTTTGACCTGATCACTGAACTGAATTTAGACGTTTTAGCAGTTGTAGACGAAGAAAACCATGTGTTGGGTGTCGTTACCAAAACAAGTATGGTCAAGTCTCTAGCACAAGTTGTTTGGGGAGGGAAACAAAATGACTAGTTTCTTTTCATTTTTATCCAGCAATAAAGAGATGATTTGGAAAGCATTGGGGGAGCATATCATGATCAGTCTGACGGCTGTGTTGCTCGGATTGGCGGTGGCGTTGCCCTCTGGTATTTTGCTCACGAGAAATAAAAAAATTGCAGCAGTTATTTTAGGGGTTTTTGGTGTGGTCAACACCATTCCCAGTTTAGTGCTTTTAGGGGTCGCCATGATTGTGCTCGGCCTGGGATTTGTTCCGGCCGTGGCAGTTTTGTTTTTATACTCGCTGTTGCCTATAATGCGCAATACCTACACAGGAATCCGTTCGATAAATCCGAAATATATCAAAACAGCATTAGGGATGGGAATGAACCGCCGCCAATTACTGATTAATGTTCAACTTCCTCTTGCTTTGCCCGCAATCATCACTGGCATACGCTTATCCAGCATTTATATTATCAGCTGGGCAACTCTTTCCGCCTTTATCGGTGCCGGCGGTTTAGGCGACCTGATCTGGTCAGGATTGCAAGCTTACAACTACGATATGATTTTTGCCGGCGCTTTGCCTGCTACCTTATTAGCCTTGTTGGTAAGTTTCTTACTGTCTGCGGCGGAAAACAAAGCTGTTCAGTTTAGCCGGGGCAGGAGAGGGGGGAAGACATGAATTTCTCAGCGATCGGAATTGCTCTCATGGAGCACTTGCAAATTGTTTTCACTGGTATTTTAGCTGGCTGTCTCGTTGGCATCCCAACTGGCTCTTTGTTGCGTGGACATAAAAAAATCGCAAAAATCGTTTTCGTAATTGTTGATATCATTCAGACGGTACCTACACTTGCCATGTTTACTTTTGTCATGCTGCTTTTTGGATTAAACAACTCTACTGTCATATTTTCTATTTTCTTATACTCTCTGTTTCCGATTGTCCGCAACACCTACACTGGTATCGTTGGCGTAGACCAGGGAGCTATTCGTGCCGGAAAAGGGATAGGCATGACGCAAATGCAAATATATTTCCGGGTGGAGCTGCCCCTTGCTTTCCCTGTCATCTTGTCGGGAATTCGTTTGGCGTTAGTTTCTGCTCTAGGTATTGCTACTACAGGAGTTTTGATAGGGGCAAGCGGTTTGGGCATGCCGATTTGGCGGGGGATACAAACGCGGAACATGATTATGATGCTATCTGGCGCTATACCGGTTTCTTTGCTGGCAGTATTATTTGATGTGCTGCTGTCAACGTTGGAAAAACGATTAAGTCGTTGATGACAAATGACTGTTTTTGTCAGGTTTACCCTTGAGGAGGAAGAAAAATGAAACCTATTAAAAAAGGACTGTTTTTAGGACTGATAGCCATGATTAGTATCATTTTATTCAGCAGCTGCGGCGGCAAAGAAGGAAAAGTGACGATTGCTTCAAAACAATTTACTGAGAATATCCTTTTGAGTGAAATGTATGCCCAGCTGATCGAAGCAAAAACAGAACTTAAAGTAGAGAGGAAACAAAATCTCGGCGGGACGTCCATTTGCTTTCCCGCAATGGAAAAAGGGGAAATAGATATCTATGTGGAATATTCAGGGACTGCTTATAACGAAATATTGAAACTGCCTGATAGCACAGGAATCAGCGCAGATGAAATTTATAATATTACTGTGAAAAAATTGAAAGACGACCATGAGATCACAATGTTTCAGCCTATCGGTATCAATAATACTTTTGCATTAGCTATGTTGAAGAGCAAAGCCGAAGAGATGGGCATCAAAAGTATGAGTGACTTGTCAGCACCTTCCGGGAGCTTGATATTCGGGGCTAATCATATTTTTTATACACGTGATGCAGACGGTTTTGACCCGATGATTGCCTTGTACGAGATGAATTTTAAAGAGGCGCTGAAAATGGACACGTCATTGTTGTACGATGCCATCGAACAAGAAAAAATAGATGTTATGGTAGTTTATGCAACAGATTCTTTACTGAAAAAATATGACATGGTTATCTTGGAAGACGACAAGGAACTTTTCCCGCCTTACCACGGTGCACCTATTTGCCGTGATCAAGTGCTTGAAGAAAATCCCGAATTGAAAGAAGTGTTAGACCTTTTAGAAGGCCGTATCAGTGATACTGAGATGCAAGAATTGGATTATGAAATAGATGTGGAAGGAAAAGAAGCAAAAGAAGTGGCTAAAAAGTTTCTGACCGACCAAGGACTCTTATAAAATTGTATGGGGAAAATGCCCCAACTTGTTAAGCAGCATAAATCTCCAGAATAAATAACGATGTTCTGGAGATTTTGTAATATAAATAAGAGAAAAAATCAAACAATCTCGTTGACAAATAAAAAAGAACGTCACATCGAAGCAGAAAAGGAAGCGAAAATTTCTGTTTCGATATGAGGTTCAGAGTCAGGATAAGAGTGAATCAAATGACTTTTTATGCGTGTGTAAAAGTCTATGTCTATATCTTAAATTGTTTTTGTAAGAAAATCAATAGTAATTGAGAAATATTCTCAATTAATTTTATTTTTGGTATTAACGCCAAAATTTTTTATGCTCTGCTTTGTCAACAATGTTGAAGTCAATCATTTTTTTGATCAATGTGTAGTCAATGTCTTGCACCCATTTAATCCTGATAATATTAGGAGTATGATCGTAGCCTGCTTCTTCGATTTCAGCGGCAAAATGATTAATCGTCACCGTTTCTGGAGAGATGGCAAAATGATTTTTGGAGAAACTAAAGCTGATGATAAAAGTGCCATGTGCGGTAAACATGGGCTGGTTCCATTTGATGACAGGAACCAATTCAGGAAACGACTGATGAATCCAAGAAAAAAGTTCGGTAATTTTTTCTCTGTGTGCTGGATGTTCAATCTGGCTGATAATCGTTTCAAACTCATTCATATAATTTCTCCTCCCTAAAAAGAATGATACTAAAGTAAAAAGAGATTGGGTCAGCAACGACAGTTCTGATTCGATGTGATTTTTCTTTAAATTTCTTTATAAACTTTAAGCCCCTGCTTCAATCCAAAATAAAATGCTCCAGATGTAATCAACAGCATAGGAATCGTAGTCAGAAGGTTTCTCGCAATTTGCTGGCCGTCCATATACCCGTCTTTATCAGGAAAAATCAGATAAGAAATTGCATGCCAAAAACTATTGAAATTGAACAAAAAAACGATGAATGAAATTATTGCCAATAACAACCAAAAAACAACCAAAAAATTTGTTTTTTTCATGTGAATCAACTCCTTCAATTTTTTCTATTATATCAAGCTCTGGGAAAACAAAACAGCGATATGTTTGGGAGAAATATTTTTTTGCAGTAACTTCAACATTTGAGTTAAAACTTAAAATTATATTATGTACGTTTGTTTTGACCATATTTGACCAAAAGAGTATACTAAAGTGGTCTAGAGATTTTAATGTCCTAATCCGCGATTGACAAAAAATTGACCAGCACTTTTCATCTAGATGATTTTTCATAACACCATGGAAAGTCAAGGTCAGTTTACGGCGGACATAAAATTAAACAGGAGGTAGCAATATGGCAGTAGAAAAAATGACAACCACAGTTCAAGAGGCCATCGCTGAAGCACAGCAAATTGCTATGCGGAGAAGAAATCAGGAAATCGATATTTCACATCTATGGAAAGCTTTAGTGCAGCCGGGAAATTTTGCCTATAATTTTTATAAAGATTCCGGCGTGGATTTAAATCGCTTTTCAAGTGAAATAGAGCAAGCCTTGGACCAGCTTTCTGTGGTGGAAGGCAATGTTCAGTATGGTCAAACGTTTAGTCAGAATTTGTTTTATCTTATTCAAGAAGCCGAGAAAATCCAAAGTGACTTTCATGATGATTATTTATCCACTGAGATTTTATTATTGGCACTTATGAAATTAAAAAACTATCGTTTGACAAAGTTTTTACTGACACAAAATATAACTTTTGATTCAATGAAAAAACAAATTGAAGAGATGCGGGGTGGAGAACGAGTGACTTCCCAAAATCAGGAGGAGCAGTATGAAGCTCTTGAAAAATACGGGATTGATTTAGTTAAACGGGTCCGAGAAGGGAAGCAGGATCCTGTTATCGGCAGGGATGAAGAAATCCGTAATGTCATCCGTATTTTATCACGAAAAACTAAAAATAATCCGGTACTGATTGGAGAACCTGGGGTAGGTAAAACAGCAATCATCGAAGGTTTGGCCCAGCGAATCGTCAGACGGGATGTGCCGGAAAACCTGAAAGATAAAACTATTTTTTCTTTGGATATGGGGGCACTGATCGCAGGAGCAAAATATCGTGGTGAATTTGAAGAACGTCTAAAGGCTGTATTGAAAGAAGTCAAAAAAAGCGACGGTCAAATTATTTTGTTTATCGACGAGATCCACAATATCGTCGGCGCAGGAAAAACAGAAGGCAGCATGGATGCCGGCAATTTGCTGAAACCGATGTTAGCTAGGGGCGAACTCCATTGTATCGGTGCGACGACCCTTGATGAGTATCGTGAGTATATGGAAAAGGACAAGGCACTGGAACGGCGGTTCCAACGAGTTTTAGTTCAAGAGCCGACCGTCGAAGACACCATCAGTATTTTGCGGGGGCTAAAGGAACGCTTTGAAATCCACCATGGAGTAAACATCAATGACAATGCTATTGTGGCGGCCGCTACCATGTCCAACCGTTACATTACCGACCGTTTTTTACCGGACAAAGCCATCGACTTGGTAGACGAAGCTTGTGCCTCTATCCGTGTGGAAATGAATTCTATGCCGACAGAGCTGGATCAGGTGACCCGACGGTTGATGCAGTTGGAAATCGAAGAAGCAGCATTAAAGAAGGAAACAGATGATGCTAGTAAGAAACGATTAGCTATTTTGCAGGAGGAGTTAGCCGAACTTCGGGAAGAAGCAAATGAGCTGAAAATGAAGTGGGAAACTGAAAAAGAAGAAGTCAATAAAATCAGCGAAAAACGCAGCGAACTTGAGACGGCACGTCGTCAGTTGGAAGAAGCAGAGAGCGATTATGATTTGGAAAAGGCTGCAGTATTACGTCATGGGACAGTGCCGCAACTGGAAAAAGAGTTAAAAGAGTTAGAAGGCAGAAACACTCAAATCAATGAACGTCTCATTCAGGAATCTGTCACGGAACATGAAATTGCCATGGTAGTCGAACGATTGACCGGTATTCCAGTTGCCCGTTTAGAAGAAGGAGAACGGGAAAAGATTTTACGATTGAACGAAACACTTCACAAACGTGTGATTGGACAAGATGAAGCTGTGGAAGCAGTGGCTGATGCCGTCATTCGTTCCCGGGCTGGATTGCAGGATCCTGACCGTCCTTTAGGTTCATTTCTATTTTTGGGACCTACAGGCGTAGGGAAAACAGAATTAGCCAAAGCGTTAGCAGAAAACTTGTTCGACTCTGAAGATCATATGGTGCGGATCGACATGAGCGAGTACATGGAAAAACACAGTGTCTCCCGTTTAGTCGGTGCCCCTCCGGGTTACATCGGCTACGAAGAAGGGGGACAATTGACGGAAGCAGTACGACGTATCCCTTATACTATCGTTCTTTTAGATGAAATCGAAAAAGCACATCCGGATGTATTCAATATTTTACTTCAGGTGCTGGATGACGGTCGCTTGACAGATAATAAAGGTCGCGTCGTTGATTTTAAAAATACTGTGTTAATCATGACAAGTAACCTAGGTTCACATATTCTCTTAGATGGTTTGACTCTTGAAGGAGAAATTTCTGAAGAGGCACAACGACAGGTGCAAGACTTGCTGCGCAGCCAGTTCAAGCCGGAATTTTTAAACCGGATTGACGATACGATTTTATTTAAACCGTTGACGCTGAATGATATGAAACGGATCATTGTGAAAATGACCAATGAACTAGGGGAAAAACTAGCAAATCAGGAAATGAAATTGGTGATTTCTGATGAAGCCGAGGAATGGATTGCTGAACGGGCTTATGAACCGGCATTTGGCGCGAGACCGCTGAAACGATTTCTAACGAAAGAAGTGGAAACGCCGTTGGCAAAAGAAATCGTAGCAGGTAAAGTTCAACCAAAACAACAAATAATAATTACCGTAGAAAATGACCGGTTAAGTTTCAACACTCAAGATTTAGAAACTGATTTTCAGATTGAACATTAATTCACATTATAACAGTTAATTAGGTTGCTCAGCTGCAGTTAACACGCTGCATTTGAGCAGCCTTTTTTTCAAAACCTTCGATACAGCCAATATTTAGAGAGGCTAATTATTATTAATGAGACCAAAATAATATTAATGTGTACCTTTTCACAATATTAGTGTTTTATTTTGGATAGTTTTTGCTATAATTAAAGAAAGGCACTAAAAGTGTTGAATTTTTTTATGTTCACGCTTTCTATAGTGAATGATTGATCAAAGAAGAAAGGAGGGATAAGAACAAATGAGTGTAACAGAAAAAGTATTTGATTTCATTGAAACGGAATCACAGTTCCAGGAATTTGAAGAATGTCTTGAAAATTTACAAGGTGTTCAAGGTGCACAAATGCCGGCATTGCAGGAAGCTCAAAGAATTTATGGCTATCTGCCGGTGGAAGTTTTAGAAAGAATATCCAAGAAATTAGATGTTCCTTTAGAAACACTTTACAGCACGGCTACGTTTTACTCTCAGTTTACTTTTGTGCCTAAGGGCAAGTATACCATCAGCGTGTGTATGGGAACTGCCTGCTATGTTAAAGGGGCCGGGGATATTTTAGATTCTTATGCAACAAGTCTGAACATAAAACCCGGGGAAACCACACCAGACCGTAAGTTCACATTGGAATCCGTTCGTTGTATCGGAGCATGTGGATTGGCACCAGTCATCACGGTCAATGAAGAGGTGTACGGCCGATTAACAAAGAAAAAAGGCGATAAAGTATTGGTTACTTATCAAAATCAAGAGTAACGCAAATACTAGACATAGTTGGCCGAAACTTTTGATTTAAAAGAGTCAGGAGCAGAAATATGAAAAATTGGAGTGAATTAAAAGAGCTTCGAGAAAGTTATCGCCAAAATGTTGCGATTCGTCTCGAAGACGGTACAGAATCAGATTTACAGTATGAAAAAGAAATTCTGGTCTGTGCAGGTACTGGATGTATCTCTTCCAAAAGTGGAGATGTCATTCAAAATTTAAAAGATGAACTTGAAAAACATGGTTTAGCGGATAAGGTGAGAATCGTTTCTACGGGCTGTTTTGGTTTATGTGCTCAGGGACCTATTGCCATTGTTTATCCAGAGGGAGTATTTTACCATCTCGTAAAACCAAAAGATGCTAAAAAAATTGTCGAACAGCATTTAATTGACGGGAAACCCGTAGAAAAATTGCTTTACCATGACCATAAAACTAAAGAAGTTATTAATAAGTTATTGGATACACCGTTTTATCATAAGCAAAAAAGACTTGCTCTACGAAATTGCGGTCGGATTGATCCTGAGAAGATCGAAGAATACATTGCTTTTGACGGCTATCAGGCATTGGCAAAAGTTGTGAGCGAATACACCGCTGATGATGTATTAAACGATTTGAAAGAATCAGGCCTAAAGGGACGTGGTGGTGCTGGATTCCCGACCTTTATGAAATGGTCTTTTGCAAAAGAGAGTCCTTCTGATCAAAAATACATTATCTGTAATGCTGACGAAGGGGACCCGGGAGCATTTATGGATCGTTCCGTTTTAGAGGGAGACCCTCATGCAGTTATTGAGGCGATGGCGATTGCGGGATATACCATTGGTGCAAATCAAGGATATGTCTATGTGAGAGCAGAGTATCCGATTGCGGTTAAACGTCTGCGAATCGGTATCGAGCAAGCAAAAGCAAATGGATTTTTAGGAAAAAATATTTTGGGCAGCGGTTTTGACTTTGATTTAGATTTGAAATTAGGTGCAGGGGCATTTGTGTGTGGTGAAGAAACTGCGCTGTTAGAAAGTATCGAAGGGCATCGAGGGGAACCTCGTCCTCGTCCGCCGTTCCCTGCTGTTAAGGGTTTGTTTGGAAAACCGACCGTTGTTAATAACGTGGAAACTTACGCTAACATTCCGCAAATCATTCTTAAAGGTCCAAAATGGTTTACCGAAATGGGAACTGAGAAATCCAAAGGAACAAAAGTATTTGCTTTGGGCGGAAATATTGTGAATACAGGTCTTGTTGAAGTACCTATGGGAACCACATTAAGAGAAATCGTTGAGGAAATCGGAGGAGGTATTCCTGACGGCAAGCAGTTTAAAGCTGCCCAGACCGGTGGACCTTCCGGAGGATGTATCCCGGTGGAACACTACGATGTCCCAATCGATTATGATAATCTGACTGAAATCGGCTCCATGATGGGGTCAGGCGGACTTATCGTTATGGACGAAGCAAACTGTATGGTGGACATTGCTAAATTCTTCCTGGAATTTACAGTAGAAGAAAGTTGCGGTAAGTGTGTGCCTTGTCGGATTGGAACCAAACGACTGCTGGAAATTTTAGAAAAAATCACCATGGGTAAAGCAACTATGGAAGACTTGGATAAAATGGAAGAGCTGTGTCTCCATATTCAGGAAAATTCTCTTTGCGGTTTAGGTCAGACAGCACCTAACCCAGTGCTTTCCACTTATCATTACTTTAAAGATGAATACATCGCCCATGTTATGGAACGGCGTTGTCCAGCCGGTGTTTGTAAGAACTTGATCACCTATGAAATTGATGAAGTTGCTTGTACCGGATGTACCGCCTGTGCCAGAAGATGTCCAGTGGATGCTATCAGCGGAAGTGTCAAAGAGCCTCATTATATTGATCAGTCTCTTTGTATCAAATGTGGTCAATGTCTGGAAGCTTGTCGTTTCCATGCAGTCAATGTGGGTTAGGGGGTGAGACTTGTGAAAGAAATTATGATAACTATTAATGGAAAAGTGTGTACAGCTCCAGAAGGATCGACAATTCTTGAAGCAGCGAGAATCAATAATATCGAAATCCCTACTTTGTGTTTTCTAAAAGAAATCAATGAAATAGGTGCTTGCCGGATGTGTGTGGTCGAAGTGGAAGGAATGAAAAACCTTGTCACTGCTTGCGTCTATCCGATTAGAGAAGGGATGGATATTACCACTAATTCCAAGAAAGTATTTAAATCGAGAAAAATTAATTTAGAGTTGATTCTTTCGACTCATGAAAGAAAATGTTTGTCTTGTATCAGAAGCGGAAATTGCGAGCTGCAGAAGTTATGTAAAGAGTTCAGCGTTGATGATGAAGATTATTACAACGGTGAAAACATGCAGTATGATTTTGATGATACTTCTGTTCACATGTATCGTAATGATAATAAATGTATTCTTTGTAAACGTTGTGTCGCCGCTTGTTCTGTTTGGCAAGATATCGGTGTCATCGGAGCGAATGACCGGGGCTTCAGAACCCATATCGGCAGTGCTTATGAAAAGAGTCTGGGAGATGTGGCATGTATTTCTTGTGGTCAGTGTATCGTTGTCTGTCCGACAGGCGCGATTGCTGAGAAAGACCAAACCAAGGAAGTCTGGGAAGCTTTGGATGATCCGACTAAACACGTGATTGTTCAAACTGCTCCTTCAACTCGTGTGACCTTGGGAGAAGCTTTTGGTATCCCTATCGGTACTAATGTGGAAGGTAAAATGGTCGCGGCACTTCGCAGAATCGGTTTTGATAAAGTTTTCGATACAAACGTTGCTGCAGACTTCACGATCATGGAAGAAGCAAATGAATTCGTTGAGCGGGTGCAAAATGACGGACCGCTGCCGATGTTCACTTCCTGTTCTCCGGGATGGATCAAGTATTGCGAGTCTTATCATCCAGAGTTGATTCCTAATTTGTCTAGCTGTAAATCACCGCAGCAAATGTTTGGTGCATTGGCAAAGACATGGTATGCTGAAAAAACCGGCATTCATCCGAAAGATATTTTTGTTGTGGGTGTTATGCCTTGTACTGCTAAAAAATTCGAAGTGACACGGGAAGATGAAGCAGCAGCCGGATATTCTGATTGCGATGTGGCACTGACTACTCGTGAAGTTGCTAGAATGATCGAAAAAGCAGGTATTCGTTTCAATGAATTGCCGGATGAGGAGTTTGACAATCCGTTTGGAGAAGCCACAGGTGCCGGATACATCTTTGGTGCAACAGGCGGAGTGATGGAAGCTGCACTGCGTACAGCAAGCGAAACTTTAACAGGTCATCCGATAGACAGTATTGATTTTAAAGAAGTCCGCGGAATGGAAGGTATCAAGGAAGCAAGTTACGAAATAAATGGTACTGAAGTTAAAGTGGCGGCTGTCTCCGGAATCGCCAATGCGAGAAAAATCATTGATAAAATCCAGTCAGGCGAAGAGTTTTACCACTTCGTTGAAGTGATGGGATGTCCGGGCGGTTGTATCAACGGTGGTGGGCAACCTGTTCAACCGGCTTCTGTCAGAAACTTTGTAGACCTGAAAACAAAACGTGCGGCAGCTCTGTATGCAGCCGATAAAAATCGCGGCGTTCGGAAGTCCAATGATAGTCCGATTGTTAAGCTAGTCTATAAAGAATTCCTAGGAAAACCGGGTAGTAAGAAAGCTCATGATGTGCTGCATACAAGCTTTACTAAACGGTCACAGTTTTAACTAGCTGAGGAAATAAGATTTCATGTATCAACTTTGACGCACCGTGCAAGCGGTGCGTCATTTAGACTTTTAAAGTCTTTTGACAATTAATTTATAGAGTGGTACGATTTGCTTTGTAAGGTGTTTTTATCATAGAAAGTTTTATACATATTGCTAGAAGGAGATGAATTTATGAGTTCAATTGGTCAGTTTAGAGTTGAAGATATCAACCAAGAAAACCCGATTTTTTCAGATTTCCGCGTGATGATTGAAACGGCTTTTTATGGGAATCATGTAAAAGAAGTAACGACGCTTGAAGAGGCCTATACGCTCGCTGAAAGTGCACCGGGTACGATTGTGACGGACTTGCCTGTCTATCAGCCGGAACAACTAGGATTGCCTGCAGATGCCAAAATCTTAGTAGATAATTGCGGTGGTATCGTGGGCAGAACGGCATCTGTCAGACGATTTATCAACCAGCAGTCAGATTTATCTACAAACTACGGGGCAATATTGAGAGAAGCTTTGTTTCAAGCGGAAAAGAAAGCGTTTTACCGAAGCCGTGTCGTTGTCGGACTGGATGAAGATTTTATGATCAACGGGCATATTATGATGCCTGAAGGTTACGAACAAGTACTTTATTCTTATCTGCTGAATTTTCAGGTGATGAATGAAGAGTATCAAGATAAATATCAGCAGTCTAAATCTTTTGCGGAAGGAGATATCTTTTTATTCGCAGATCCAGATTGGTCACATCCTGATTATCCAATGGGACTAGCTTTATTTGACCCTGATCATAACGTGGCGGCGATTTTAGGTTTGCGCTATTTTGGAGAATTTAAAAAAGCGACTTTGACTCTGGCGTGGACGATTGCACACCGGAACAAGTTTGTTTCGTGTCATGGCGGTATGAAACAATTCGAACTCAGTGATAAAAGTCATTATACGATGGCTGCTTTCGGTTTGTCTGGTTCTGGCAAATCAACCATTACACTGGCAACGCACCAAGATAAATATCCGATCAAGGTGCTTCATGACGATGCTTTTGTGATTTCGAAAAAAGACGGCTCGTCTATTGCTTTAGAGCCGGCTTACTTTGATAAGACGCAGGATTACCCTATGGCAAGTCAAGATGTTCAATACTTCTTAACAGCTCAAAATGTAGGTGTCACTTTGGATGTTGATCATCGTAAAGTACTGGTGACTGAGGATATCAGAAACGGTAACGGAAGGACAGTGAAGTCGCGTTTTGCCACACCAAACAGGGTCAATCATTTATCTGAAAAAATAGATGCTATTTTTTGGATTATGAAAGACGATAGTTTGCCTCCGGTAGTTAAGTTAAAAGGAGATGTTTTGCCGGCGGTTTTCGGGGCAACTTTGGCGACTAAACGTTCAACAGCAGAAAATTTAGATCCAAATGTTAAAATAGACAATCTCGTTATTGAACCTTTTGCTAATCCTTTCAGGGCCTATCCGCTGGGAGAAGATTATTTGAGTTTTAAAACATTGTTTTCAGAGCATCACATTGATTGCTATATTTTGAATACTGGTTTTTATAATGATAAGAAAGTTACCGCAAAAATCACACTTTCCCTGATAGAAAAAATCATTGAAAATAAAGCTGATTTTGAGCCTATGGGACCTTTAGCAGGGTTGAGTTATTTACCGGTAGAGGGCTATGAGCCTGATTTTAATGATAAAAAATATATGGAATTGCTGAAAGTTAGAATGGAAACCAGATTGAATTTTATTCGAGAAAAAGAAACGATTAATCATGGATTCGATTCACTGCCGACAGAAGCTTCACTGGCAATGACAAGGCTCATTAAAATTTTGGAAAAATATTTAAGATAGTGAACAAAAAAGCTTCGCCTGATTTTACGGCGAAGCTTTTTCTTTGGATTGATTTGTTAGTTTAATCTCACTTTATTGCCCAGAGCTTTAGTCAGCAGCGGTAAAACAACAATGGCAATTCCGCCGCCGATCAATGCGGTAATCAGCTGAGGCACAGAAAAAGTTGCTGAAATCATTTTTGCCTGAGGTCCTTGTAAGTGCAAAACAAAAGGCAGAAGGAATTGGACTACCGATAAGTATAAGAATATAAATTTGGCAAGGGCACCGACGATAGCTGCTGTCACAGTTGAAGCAACCGACTTCTCCGAGTTTTTACCGGCAATAAAGTGCCAAGCGATGACGAGTACGGCATTACCCAAAGCAATGCAGACAATTATTTGCCAGAAGGCCGGTCCAATGCCAAAAAAGAAAGCAAAAATTGGTGATAGACAGGCAACGGTCAAACCGCTGGATAATCCTCCAAACATGACTGCAATAATAAGGATTAAATTGACCAGTGAGCCTGTGATGAAGGTGTTCTTCATAGATGAAGTAATCATCTGAATGGAGACTAATAGAGCTAAAAGCAATGCGGTTTGTGTGATCCAAAGTGTTTTTCGATTCATAAGCGGACGCTGTTAAAGTGAAATATTTCACATAAGACGGCGTCGGTTCACATCCTTTCTTTTCGAACCCCGGCTGATTTCAAATTTCCTTTTGATAATGATAAAAATGATTACGTAAATGATGACGACCGCTATCAAAAAGGAATGGATTTGCAATCAAAGGGTTTCTTCAATATGGTTACTATTATATCAGAATTTAACAATTTTGCTCACTTATTTTTTTAAAATACCTATGATTTTTTGTGTTGAGAAAGTGGGGCGTGACGGATGTTAGATGTTTAAACATATTAAGGGTGAAGAAAAACAAGAAAATTAAAAATTAATTAAAAAAAGATTAGAAATAATCTTGACAATTTCATTTAATATGGGTAAGATACAAGTTAAATCAAAAACGTTGAAGAGAAGAGTAGATATAGAAACAATTCAGAGACTTCTTGGCTGGTGAGAAAGAAGATGGGTCTATATTGAAACACACCTCGGAGTTGTAAAGACTGATTTAATGAGTCTTTATCGGAAGGAACCGTTATCTTTCCTGAGTGTGAACGCACTCGTTGAGGTCAGCATTGCGAGATGCTGGCGAATTAAGGTGGAACCGCGAAGTCAAACTTTCGTCCTTTCAGGACGGAAGTTTTTTTGTTTTTTTTAGAGGAGGGAGAGTTGAAATGAAGTTCTACAGTCCGTTAGGAACCAGAGATTATGTATTAGAAGAAGCACGATTGAAAAAACAGCTTGAAAGGGACATCGAGACCCGCTTGGCCAGTTGGAATTATCAAGTAATCGAGACACCAACTATCGAATATTATGAAAATTATCAAGTGGGCTTTGAGAGTCTTAATGAAAAAGCTCTTTACAAATTTATTGATGAACAAGGAAATCTCTTGAGTTTAAGAGCTGATATGACCATACCTATCGCACGGGTAGTAGCAAAGAAATTTCGTAATGCTGAAATGCCGTTAAGATTCCGCTATTGTGCCAGTGTTTTCAAAGTCCATGAAGAATTAACCGGCAAAAAAAATGAAATCTGCGACTGCGGGGTAGAGCTGCTTGGATTGCCTAAAGAAACTGGCGATTTAGAGGTGATTATTTGTGCACTAGATGTTTTAACGTCCTTGGAAGACATGACCTTTATCTTGGAGCTGGGAGACAGCCGCTTTTTCAATCAAATTTGTGAAAAAGTTGAAATCACAGATGAAGAAAAAAGTCATCTGGCAAAGCTTGTTGGTGAAAAGCAAGTGACAGATTTGGCTCTTTATCTGGAGAAACTGGCACTGCCGGAAGATTATCAAGTCATCATCAATCAGCTTGTTTGGTGGAATGGTAAATTTGATATCCTTGAAAAAGCCAGAGAAAAAATAGTAGATGCTGATCTACTCAGTATTCTAGATGAGCTGGCGTTATTGTATGAACAAATCGATTCTTTAGGTTATGGAGACTTGGTTCATATTGATTTGGGGAAAATCGGCCGGTTGAATTATTACACTGGTATTATTTTTGAGGCTTTTGTCGAAGGAGTCGGGTTGAGAATTTTAAGCGGCGGTCGATACGACCAGTTGCTGAAAAAATTCGGGTTTGATTTACCGGCAGTTGGTTTTTCTATAAAAGTTGATCAATTAATGAAAAGGATGGAAAGTTCCCCACAACCTTCAGCTATAACCGTCGAATATCCTCAGGAACTTATTGTGGAAGCGTTGAAAAAAAGACAAATGCTCGGTGGAAATTCTCCGATCGAGTTAAAAGTCAATGATCAGTTGACAGATATCTGTGTTAGGGGGTTAGAAAATGTTGATGATTGCTTTAACAAAGGGCAGGCTTGAGAAAGCGAGCTTACCGCTGTTTGAAAAAAACGGGTACGGTGTGGATAAATTAAAAAATAAAGGCCGGGAATTGGTATTTCAGGACACAAAGAAAGACATCGCATATTTTTTAGCCAAAGCTCCAGATTGCATTACTTATGTGGAACATGGGGTGGCAGATGTAGGGATTGTGGGCAAGGATACTTTGTTGGAAGAAAACTGCAATTGCTACGAGTTACTGGATTTAGGCATCGGCAAATGTCGTTTTATAGTCGCGGGATTGCCTGATTGCGATTTGTGGAATAAAACGGGACATATCAAAATCGGCACGAAATACCCGCGGGTGGCTAGACAATACTTTAACCAACGAGGTATGGATGTGGAGATTATCAAAATCGAGGGGTCAGTCGAAGTCGGTCCTCTGCTTGGCTTATGTGATGGCATTGTGGACATTATGGAAACTGGGACGACTCTAAAAGAAAATGGTCTTGTCGTATTTGATACGGTCAGTGATATCAGCGCCCGTCTGATTGTAAACAAAGCAAGTTTTATTTTGAAAAAAGAAGAAATTTTGACTTTATTGGATGATATCAAACCTGAGGAGGTCTAGTGTATGTTGCAAGCAGTGGATTATCAAAACGAAGATGAAATGAAAAAACTGTTGCAAAGCCGCAGCAGTGAAATCAATCCTGAGATTATCGTACAGGTAACCAGTATTTTAGAACAGGTCAAGTTAGACGGTGATCAAGCAGTAAAAAAATTTACGCAGCAATTTGATTCAGTTAGTCTGGAAGACTATGTAGTCTCCCAAAAGGAAATCGACACAGCTGTTGACACTGTTGATCCGTTTTTAATGGAAAATTTCCGGGAGGCAAAAGAAAACATTGAGAAATTTCATGAGCCTCAAAAAGCAAAAGGTTATGAATTAACACAGTCTGATGGTGTTTACCTCGGTCAAAGAGTGCTTCCCCTTGATAAAGTCGGTATTTATGTTCCGGGAGGGAAAGCGGCCTATCCCAGCAGTGTGTTGATGAACGTGATTCCAGCAAAAATCGCCGGCGTAAATGAAATCATCATGGTCACTCCGCCGGATTCTCAAGGCAACATTAATCCTGTGATACTGGCAGCCGCAGCTGTGGCTGGCGTCGATACCATTTACAAAGTGGGGGGCGCTCAAGCCATTGCAGCTTTAGCCTATGGGACAGAAACGATTCCTAAAGTGGATAAAATCGTCGGACCGGGAAATATTTATGTCAGTGTCGCTAAAAAACTTGTTTTCGGTATCGTGGATATTGATATGATTGCCGGCCCCAGCGAGATTTTAGTGATAGCAGATGAAACAGTGGACCCCGCCTATGCGGCAGCAGACTTATTATCCCAAGCTGAACATGACCCTTTGGCCAGTAGTATTTTAATTGCATTATCCGATAAGACAATCGCAGCTGTGAATCAAGCAATTGAAAAGCAATTGGCCGATTTGCCAAAAAAAGCAATTGCTTCTGCTTCATTGAAAAATTATGGTTATAGTCTCAAAGTTTCATCTATCGAGGAAGGGATAGCGGTATCCAACCGAATTGCTCCTGAACATTTGGAACTTTTGGTGGATCAGCCGAAAACTTATCTGCCTTTGATTAAAAATGCCGGAAGTATTTTTCTGGGGTATGATTCTTGCGAAAGTATCGGCGATTATTTTGGCGGTACTAATCATGTGCTGCCTACGAACGGTACGGCGAGATTTTATTCTTCTTTGGGAGTGGAAAGTTTCGTCAAGCGCTCTTCTTATTTGCACTGGACCAAGGACGCACTGGAAAAACACGGGGACAAAATCATAAACATGGCAGTCCACGAGGGACTTCAAGGTCATGCCAATGCAGTCAAAATCAGGAGGGAAAAAGATGAGTAAAGGCTACCGTGTGGAACAGCAAACTGGCTGTCAGCTAAATGCCAATGAAAAGCCAGCGAACCTTCCTCTTGAAATTATTGAGGAAATCAAGGAAGAATTGCCGAATATTTTATTCAACCGCTATCCTGATGACGGTGCGAAAGATCTATGCGAGGCCTACGGTGTTTACGCTGGGGTCAATCCGGAACAGATTATCGCGGGAAACGGGAGCGATGAAGTTTTGGGGCTCCTTATTAGTACATATATCACCAAAGGAAAAAAACTTTACACTTTGGACCCGGATTTCTCAATGTACGATTATTTTGTCCAGCAAAATGAGGGAGAACTCATTCCTTACTCACTAGGTGTTGAAAAGGCGTTTGATGTAGATGATTTTATTGCCAAGGGGAAAAACGAACAAGTAGACTTGATTGTTTTTTCCAATCCCAATAATCCTACGGGTCAAGTCATTGAGGACCAGAAAATATTGAAAATCATTGAAGCTTTTTCAGATATTCCAGTAATTATCGATGAGGCTTATACGGAGTTTTACGGACGAACGATGGTTCCTTATTTATCGAAGTATCAAAATTTAGGAATCACTCGAACATTGTCTAAAGCGTTTGGTTTAGCAGCACTTCGCTGCGGATTTTTACTTGCCAATCCTGCTATGATTGCTCATATCAAACCTTTAAAGGTTCCTTACAATGTGAATAGTCTTACTCAATCAGCGGCAACAATCGTTTTAAAACATTCCGACCTGATAAAAAAAGATGTGGCCGCAATTACAAAGGCCCGTGATACTTTGTATGAAAATTTTCAAAAAATTGATCCAAGTTGTTTGACGCTGTATCCTTCGCAGGCAAATTATTTATACGGCACGTGTGATTCAACCATTCAGGTGGCTGAGATATTTGCCGACTCTGGTATTGCGATTCGTCAGATGGGCGAAGGAATCATTCGTTTGACAGTGGGATCGGATTCAGAAAATCAACAGGTTTTGGAAGTGTTGAAAAAATTAAAAGGAATGGAAAAATCAAATGAGAAAAAGTGAGATAAATAGAGAAACAAAGGAAACGAAAATTCAAGCTTCTATCGATTTGGATGGCACAGGTAAAAGCAGTGTGGAAACCGGCATCGGATTTTTTGACCATATGCTGACTTTGTTTGCCTTTCATTCAGGCTTTGATTTGACATTGAAAGCAGAAGGGGATTTGTCCGTCTGCGACCATCACACCATTGAAGATTGCGGTATTGTGCTTGGAACGCTGGTAAATCAATGCTTGGGAGATCGGGCAGGCATCCAGCGCTACGGAAGCATGCGGATGGTCATGGATGAAACTTTATGCGATGTGGATTTGGATATCAGCGGACGCCCGTTTTTAGTGTATCATTGCGAGTTGCAGCGAGAAATGATCAAAGATTATTCATGTGAAATGACGAAAGAATTTTTATACGCCTTTGCCATGCAGTCGAAAATTACGTTGCATGTCAATGTGCTGTACGGCGATAACGACCACCACAAAATTGAAGCTATTTTTAAAGCTTTGGGGAGAGCTCTTGCCAAGGCTAGTAAGATAAATGGGACAGAAATACCTTCTTCAAAAGGGGTGATCCAATGTTAGTGTTGCCGGCAATCGATATTTTAGAAGGAAAGCCAGTAAGACTGTATCAAGGCGACTATGACCAGAAAGAAGTGGTCGGCGATGACATACTGTCTTTGGCTGAAAAATTTGAATCACTGGGAACGAAATTTTTACATATCGTGGATTTAGATGGGGCAAAAGATGGAGCGTTGGTCAACGAGGAAATCATTCTCAAGTTGGCTAGCCGTTTGACGATTCCGCTGCAAGTGGGCGGGGGCATCAGAGATATGGAAAAAGTCAGCCGCTATTTGGATAATGGTGTTGACCGAGTGATTCTGGGAACTGCTGCATTGGAAAACAAACAGTTTTTGGAAGAAGCGCTAGGTAAATACAAGGACAAAATCGTTGTGGGCGTGGACATTAAAAATAATTATGTGTATGGTCACGGCTGGTTAAAAACATCTGCTGTTCCCTACGAGTCATTCATTTCGCAACTGGAAGAAATGGGAGTAGAAAGGATTATCGTGACGGATATCAGCAGAGACGGCACTTTAGAAGGAGTGAACGAGGCTCTATTGAAAAAGATTCACTCCCTGACCAAGATGTCGATAATTGCGGCCGGCGGAATAAAAAATATTCAAGATTTGGCTCTAATCAAAAAAATTGGTTTGGAGGGCGCTATCACTGGTAAAGCCATCTATGCAGGGACTTTGGATTTGGCAGAAGCACTTTCTCTACAGTAAGGAGTGACAAGATGAAAAAAAGAATTATTCCATGTTTGGATATAAAAGATGGAAAAGTAGTCAAAGGAGTCAACTTTGAAGGATTGAAAGTTCTGGGGGACCCGGTGACACTGGCGAAAAAATATGCCGATGAAGGTGCTGAAGAATTAATCATCTTGGATATTTCAGCGACAAATGAGCAGAGGGATACGTCCCTAAAAGTAGTGGAAGATGTTTGCCAAAGTGTAAACATTCCAGTAACTGTGGGCGGAGGTATCAAAACTTTAGAAGACATTGCCCGCGTTTTGGCTAAAGGTGCCGGCAGAGTTTCCATCGGTACAGCGGCTTTGAAAGACCCTGAGATGCTCGGGAGTGCAGTAGAAAAATTTGGCGGCAAAACCATCGTTGCGGCTGTTGATGTCAAAAAAATTGATGGTCAATGGCAAGTGATGACTCACGGCGGGAAACAACCAAGCGGTGTTGAGCTGTTAACTTATTGCCGCCAACTGGAACAGTTGAAAGTCGGGGAAATTCTTTTGACAAGCATGGAAGCTGACGGGATGAAAAACGGTTACGACATCCAGCTGTTGAAAATGGTCAAAGCTGCTGTCAGTTTGCCATTGATAGCTTCTGGCGGCTGTGGAGAAATGTCTCATATCGCCGAAGTGTTTGTTGAGGAAGCTGCAGATGCTGCGTTGATAGCTTCCCTCCTGCATTATGGCGAAGTTACCGTTGATGAGATTCAAGATTTTCTAACTAACCAAGGGGTGCAGCCATAATGGGTAAAAAATTATTAGAACAAATCGATTTTAGTAAGCAAGAGGGCCTAGTCCCTGCCGTAGTTCAGGAGGCAGTTACTGGAGAATTGCTGATGTTGGCCTATATGTCTAAAGAAAGTTTGCTGGAGACGATGGAAACAGGACTTGCCACCTATTACTCCCGCAGTCGTCAAGAACTTTGGGTAAAAGGGGCAACCAGCGGTCATTATCAAAAAGTTAAAAAAATCATGGTGGACTGTGATTTTGACACTCTTTTAATAGAAGTTGTCCAAATCGGCAGTGCTTGTCATACCGGGGCAAAGACTTGTTTCTTTAATCAGTTGTACGGAGGTGAAGATTAGATGGCCAATGAATTTGAATCATTGTATCAAGTGATTAAGAACCGTCAGAAATTTCCGGAGGAAGGTTCCTATACGTCATATTTATTTGATCAAGGTATCGAGAAAATTTTGAAAAAAGTAGGAGAAGAGAGCAGTGAAGTCATCATTGCTTCTATGAAAAATGATTCCGAAGAAATTATCGCAGAAACCAGTGATTTGCTGTATCATTTGTTTGTGATGTTGGCAGAAAGAGACATTTCATTTGAGGACATCACTGCAGAAATCCAATCACGCAGTCATAAAGTAGGCAATTTAAAAAAAGAACGACCAAGTATTACTGATTACTAGACTTATATTGAAAAGCTGTCATATCATAAGAAATATGGCAGTTTTTTTATTTTAGTTGCTTCTTAAATTAGATGGGAAGAATCCTTCATTCACTCAAAGAATAATTTTTATGTTATAATGATTGAGTTATTTAAGTGAATAGAGAGGTTATTTTCATGGATGGAATTATTGCCTTATGGAAAGAGCGTGGCATGACAAGCCATGATTGTGTCTTCAAATTAAGACGTATATTACAAATGAAAAAAATCGGTCATGGCGGGACTCTTGATCCGGATGTGGAAGGTGTTCTTCCTATCTGCATCGGCAAAGGGACTAAAGTGATAGAATTTTTGCAAGACAATGCTAAAGTTTACGAAGGTGAAATGACAATCGGTTTTTCAACAACAACTGAAGATTCCAGCGGAGAAAAAGTGGCTGTGAGAGCTGTGGAAAAACCCCTGACCGCAGAATCAATCGACGGAGCAATGGCACAAATGGAAGGTGTTATCACTCAAGTTCCTCCCATGTATTCCGCGGTTAAAGTCAAAGGAAAACGACTGTACGAATATGCCAGAGAAGGGCTTGAAGTGGAACGTCCTGAACGCATGGCAGAAATATTTTCCTTCAAACGGATAAGCGAACCGCGTTATCATGAGGACTCACAAACTCAATCGTGGCGATTCCGGGTGGTCTGCGGCAAAGGAACCTACGTGCGTACCTTGTCAGTAGACACTGGGGAATTACTTGGCTATCCTGCCCATATGTCTGATTTGACTCGAACGGCAAGCGGCGGACTGGAAAAAGGACAAAGTCTCACGCTTCAGGAGATTACTGACTTGGTGGAACGGGGGGACTGGTCGTTTGTTTTGCCGATCGAAAAAGCATTCGATGAGTCATACAGAAAGTTTTTTTTAACTGAAGAACAATATGACATTGTTAAACATGGCGGTTTTTTGAACCGAAAAGATGTTGGGGAAATAAAAAATGGAGAAATTCTCCCTGTTTTTTATCATCAGCAAGTGGTAGGTATTTATGAGATTCATCCGACTAAAACGGATAGGTTGAAACCGAGAAAAATTTTAAGAAATGAATAGGTAGAGAAAATAATGAGAGTAATAGAAATTCATCACCCATATACAGAAGATATGATCCCTCAAGATGATGTGGTCTTGGTTTTAGGTTTTTTTGACGGTGTCCACCGCGGACATCAAGAAGTCATCAATCGCGGAAAAAATGAAGCGGAAAAGCGAGGTCTTAAATTAGCTGTGATGACGTTCAATCAGCATCCATCCATCGTTTTTAAGAAAATAGAGCCGGGAGATATGAAGTATCTGACTACTATTGAGCAAAAATGCGACATCATGGAGCGCTTAGGCGTGGATTACCTGTATCTCATCGAGTTTACCTCAGCTTTTGCAAGCTTATCGCCGCAAGAATTTGTTGACCAGTATATTGTTGCTTTGCATGCAAAGGCGGCTGTCGCTGGATTTGATTACACTTATGGGCCTGCTGAAACAGCTTCGATGAAACAGCTTCCTAGTTATGCAAAAGATAGATTTGACATTATTTGTGTAGAAAAACAAGAAGAAGAAAATGAAAAAATCAGCTCCTCCAAAATCAGAACTCTGATGGAAGCGGGAGATATGGCTGGGGCAGCCCAACAGCTGGGCTATGTTTACGAAACGACTGGTACGGTGGTTCATGGGGACGCCCGTGGCAGAATGCTGGGATTTCCAACAGCAAATGTCAAGACCAGATCGACTGTCAGATTGCCTAAAAACGGTGTTTATGCTGTAGAATTGGAAGTGGCAGGGAAATGGTATCCCGGAATGGCTCAAATCGGCCGCAATATCACCTTTGAAGAAGACCGTGACATCACGGTTGAAGTCAACATTTTAGATTTTCATCACGATATTTACGGAGAACATGTGAAGGTGCGCTGGTACCATTATTTACGTGGTGAAATAAAGTTTTCTGGTCCTGAGGGATTGATTGAGCAATTGAAAAAAGACCAAATAGAAACACAGAAATATTTTGAAGATAGTATTACGATTGCTGATTGACTAGGTTTGAGTTTGCGGTGGATTTTGGTTTTTACTCTAACCTATTATGACAATTAAAAAATTAAAATAGCGAAGAAAATCGAGTTTTTCAGTCGTTTTTCTTCGCTAAATCATTAGTTGTTGCTATAAAAAACTTCTTTAATAATTTATAAAATAAGCGGGGATTAAAAACATTTGGCACAAGGTGTTAGCCTGCGATTTAGAGCTTCTTGCAGGGTTGCTTCTGTATACGTACCGTTACCGCAAGCCCGACTGTGGTATTTTTTTCCAGTGGGGGTTACTAAAACAATGGATGTATTTTGGGCTTCGGGAATATTCGCTGCTGCCTCTTGCTGTTCTTGAGCGATGATTTGCTGATTGATAGTTTCGAGACGATTTTCAAAGTCAGTACGATTGACCGGGACCTCTTTCACTGCTGCCGAAGCTATTTCATAGTTCTCCCTCGTTCTATTTTGCTCCGCGGCATTTAAGGCGTTTTCTGCTGCTAAACTTGTCTCAGCAACCTTTTCCTCAAAAATTATTTTCTCTTTTACTTTTTCCAGCCGAGCTTCCAAGTCATCATCATTTTTTTCCAGTTGGTTAACTAAGAGAATGGCTTCATCATAATTTTCCTTAGTAGGTTCATTTTCAGCAAGAACGACTGCGGTTCTGGTTTCCTCAAGTTTTTGAGCTTTTCTTTCTGTTTCAAGTCGTTTCTGTTTTTCTTTCTCCTCTTTTAAAGCGATAGACTTTTTAAATTCGCTAGAAGGAGCAATGGTTACCTTCTCTCTTAGTTCTTCTTCCGCCAATTTGCTGATTAAATCAACAGTGTACTTTTTTGCCGATGACAAGCTGACTTTGTATTTAAAAGAACCTTCTTTAGATAGGGTTATTTTTTTTCCTTCAATTTCTAAAGTTGCTTCCGGATGAGTTTCTCCTTTGATTACTGCGGTGCCTTGGTCATTTGTGATAAGATGATTGCTTTCGACCTCGAGCCGCATCCTTTGAGGAGCGAAAAAAGTCATCATAATTATGAATATAAGACTTACAATAAAATGTCTTATTCCTCTTTTGAACCGACGTTTAAAGATAGAATAGAAAAATGAAATGAATAGAAGAATTGCTAGGATAAGCAAAATCGTTGAAAATATCATCATTGACTCCTCCTTATAAACGGACGTTAAGTTAATTGTAAGCTATACATATACGTAAATGAAGTCAATTTTCATTTTTATTATAAATTTTCTCTTTTTTGGTAATGAATTTATGAGCTGTTTTTGTTAGGATAAAAGAGCATCTGGAGAATTGACAGACTACTGCTTTTATCATTAGATGGAGCTGTCATTTTATAATTCAGCCCTGATTCATCATTCTAATAAATCATAGAGCAAAAAAAACGGCTGTATAATTTTTGGTGTGGATGAAGAAATTCATTCACACCTATTTTGTTATTATAAAAATAGAAACATATGAACTTTCCAGTTAGAATGAAGTCGACTACTACCCATTCAGAAAGGAAGATTCATATGTCTCATCACCATTTTATACGAAGATCATTGAATTTAGAAGATAAAAATATCACTTTTGAAAAAGAAGTTTGTCAGGAGGTGATAATAAAAGGGCTGACGAGCTTGCTTTATTTCGCTACACTTAGCTATCGTCCCACTCACTGTCCTAATTGTGGTGCCATTAATGAAGCTTTTTCTATTGTCAAAAATGGGTTCTTAACCTCTCGGTTAAAATGGTTGAGTATGTCACACCAACCAACATTCATTCAATTGAAAAAACAGAGGTTCCTTTGTCGTGAGTGTCAAACGACTTTTGTAGCCTCTTCTCCTGAAATTGAGACAGGGTGTTTTATTGCCAATAAAGTTAAACAGTCCATTGCCATTGAACTTCAGGATAATATTTCTATGAAGGACCTTGCCCGTCGCCACGGGGTTTCTCCTACAACCGCCACACGTATTTTAGTCCATCGGGGCAAGGAACATTTACCTGATTTTCAATTTTTACCTGAGAATCTTTGTTTTGATGAATTTAAATCAGTCAAACACGTCACGGACAAAATGAGTTTCATTTTTTGTGATGCTGTCACACGTAAGATTATCAATATTCTTCCCAATAGGCGACAGAAAACATTACGTACCTATTTTTCTCGCTACTCTCTTCAAGCACGGGCCAGTGTTAAAACAATTGTCATAGACATGAATGCTGCTTATTTTACGGTGATTCAGGAACTATTCCCGAATGCTAAAATAATCATTGATCGTTTTCATATTGTTCAGCTTATCTCACGTTCTCTTAACCAAACACGAGTAGATATTATGAAAAAATTCTTTGTGGGTAAAGGTGAAAAAATGAAAGACTATCGCAAGCTAAAACGATACTGGCGCTTGATGTTAAAATCAGCCAGTCACCTTAACTATCAAGACTATTCTTATCAGCGTTTATTCAAAAAGCCGATGCCTGAAACAGAAATTATAGATTATCTTCTTTCTCTTGATCCAACTTTAAAAGCGACTTATCAGCTCTATCAACATTTGCTTTATGATGCTCAAAACAATGATTTTGAGAGTTTTAAAGAAAATTTAGATGCAATGAAACCTGAGGTTTCACTTTATATGCAAACCTCCGTAAAAACCCTCAAAAAACATTTGAATAGGATTGAAAATACCTTCAAGTATCCTTTTTCCAATGGCCTACTTGAAGGGATAATCAATAAAATTAAAGTCATTAAACACACTGCTTATGGCTATCGCAGCTTTTGGCACTTTAAGCATCGCATTCTTGTCAGTTTTAAACTGATGGACCAAAAAGACAACCCCACTTGTTTAAGCGAAGTTGTCTAGATCTGTTATTAAATTAGGCTAAAATTCTAGCCATCCACATCATTTGACGAAGAGCCAAAAAAACAAACAGGACTTTCTACAAGTCATGTTTGTTTTTTTCTTTCGAATACTCTGACGGCGGGATATTAAAATATTTTTTAAAAAGTTTGCTGAAATGGTAAGCATCTTGATAGCCGACCAAATTGGCAACCTCTTTAATCGACATCTCTTCATTTTCCAACAGCTCTTTTGCTTTGTTCATGCGGACTTTGATAAGGTAATTAATCGGGGTATCTCCTGTTTCTTCTTTAAATAATTTGGATATATAAGCAGGACTGATATACATTTTGCTGGACAGACTTTCAAGTTTGATGTCTTGCGCATGATAGGTTTCCAAGTAGTAAATGATATCGTTGATCAGTTTTTTTCTATCTGATTTTTTTGAATTTTTTGGATGCAGTTGGATAGACTGGGATGCTGCTGCACGAAAAATATGCACCCAAAGTTGACTGACCAAATGTTTCATCGCCAAGTCTTGATAAGGGGTGTTCCCATTTTTTTCAATAATAATCTGCTGAATCGTTTCCATAAAACTGTTTTGCAAGCTGCCCAAATTAAGGATAGGTGAGCGTGCCGGAAAGTAATTGGGCTCATATCCTGAAAGTTGAAAATTTTCTATGCCGATATGCAATTGATGACTGCCTGATGTAGTCTGTTGTTCTTCCCAGTGCATAGTGTAAGGATTAAGACAGATTACATCACCTTGTTTAAAGGTATAGGTTCTGTCATTTATATGATAGGTAGTTGTTCCTTCAACGATGACGCTCAGCTCAATAAAATCGTGAAAGTGCTGTTTGGCTGACTGACCAGGTTCCCAGAAAGCGTCAAAAACATATAACACTTCCGGATTAAATGTTTTAGATGGGATATTTAACATTCTTATTTCTCACTCCTGACATCTCTACAATATACTACATGATTTAGTGAAGATAATCCATTCTTTTATCCAAAAAAACAGGTTAATCTAAACTATAGTTGAAACATAAATAAGGAGAGGTGAAAATATGATTCATTTTAAATGGATTTGGCGTTATGTCAAAGTTTATAAGTTGCAGGAATTTATCGCAACGGTATTATTGATTATTAGTGCGTTATTGCTTATCGTCAATCCATTGCTTGCAGGAAAAATTGTTGATGAAGTCATTAGTCAGGGGAAAGAAGAACGTTTAATACCTTATCTGCTTTTGATGATAGGTGTGACACTGCTGCGAACGCTTGTCCGTTATATTTATCAAAACATGTTTGAGCAAGTCGGACAAAATGTACTCTTTGATTTGCGGAAAGATATGTACCATAAGCTGCACGAATTAGATTTTGATTATTTCAATCATACACGTGTGGGAGATATTATGGCAAGAATGACTGGCGACACAGATGCCATCCGCCACTTTGTCTCGTGGGCATCTTACAGTATCATAGAGTCGGTTTTATGGTTTTGCGTTGCAATGGCAGTAATGCTTTCGATAAACGTCTCTTTGACTCTTATAATGCTTTTGATTACGCCGGCTATTTTTTTCCTGACCCGTAGTATTTCTAACAAAAGCTATCCGAAGTTTTTTGATATCCGGGAGTCTTTTTCCAGGTTGAACTCGATGGTGGAAGAAAATATTAGCGGGAATCGTGTCGTCAAAGCTTTTTCAAGAGAAGATTATGAAGTTGAAAAGTTTAACCAAGCCAATCAAGACTATATGGAAAAAAACATGGCTTCCGCTAAAGTTTCCGGCAGATATTTGCCTGCCCTTGAGTTTCTTGCGGGACTGCTAGGCGTGCTCACATTACTGTTTGGTGGTCTATTCGTGATTCAGGCGCGCATGAGTATCGGTGACTTGGTGGCTTTCAACAGTTATCTTTGGATGTTGAACAACCCTTTACGAATGAGTGGTTGGCTGATTAACGATACCCAGCGTTTTCTTGCCAGCTGTCTTAAAATTCGTGAACTGCTAAACCACCGGAGCAGTTTGAAGATTGTTCATGAGGATGAAGTCGAACAGTTGACCGGGGATGTCGTCTTTGAAAATGTGTCATTTCATTTCAGTGATGACCCTGAAACAAATATCTTGGAAAATATTACTTTTTCGGTTAAGGCAGGACAGACGGTGGGGATTTTAGGGCAAACAGGTGCAGGGAAAACAACCTTAGTGAATTTGATTTCCCGTTTTTATGACCCAACCTCAGGAGTTGTTAAGTTGGGAGGCAAAGATATTCGTGACTGGCCGATCAAGGTTGTGCGGGAACAGGTTTCCATGGTTATGCAAGATGTTTTCTTATTCTCCAATACGATTGAAGAAAATATTGCATTTAGTGATCCTGAAATGCCGATTGGAAAAATCCGTGATATGGCAGAAATTGCAGATGCCAGTCATTTTATCGAACGGATGCCGGAAGGATACGGAACCTTTGTAGGTGAAAGAGGTGTTGGCTTGTCAGGGGGACAAAAACAGCGCATTTCCCTTGCCAGAGCACTGGCAAAAGAACCAGCCGTGTTGATATTGGATGATACGACCTCTGCGGTAGACATGGAAACGGAAAGCAAAATTCAGAAAAAGCTGGATAGAGTCACTAATGATACCACAACCTTTATCATTGCTCACCGGATCAGTTCGGTGAGAGAGGCGGACTTGATTTTAGTCATGGAAAAAGGGCGTATCGTAGAAAGCGGCAGTCATGACAGTCTGCTGGAGCAAGATGGCGAGTATGCAACCATTTATAGGAAGCAGCTTGGTTTGGATGAAGGGAGTGAGATAGATGGCTAAGAATATTTTTTCTCAAGATGAAGTTTTACAGGAAGAGTTTAACTGGTCTCACTACCGACGATTATTTCAGTATGTTGTACCATATAAAAAACCGTTTATACGGATTGTTTTCACGATTATACTGGCTAATATGGCATCCATGGCGGGTCCATATTTTACTAAACTGGCAATAGATGAAATCATTCCGCAAAAAAATATCCAGCTGTTGCTGATGGTCAGCGGTCTCTCTCTTATTTTCTTACTGTTTATCGCATGGTGCCTGAAGTATCGTATTTGGCATATTACAAAATTGGGGCAGCAGATTTTGCTGGACATACGTTTCGATATTTTTACACATTTGCAAAAGTTGCCTTTTTCTTATTTTGATTCACGACCTCACGGGAAAATTTTGATTCGTGTCGTTAATTATATCAACACATTAAGCGACTTGCTTAGTAATGGACTAATTAATTTAATTTCAGATTTTTTCAATGTTCTTATTACGCTGATTGTCATGTTTCTCATAGATGTACGGCTGACGCTTTATAGTTTGGCATTATTGCCCTTATTATTTCTTATCACGATGATTATCAAAAATCGGCAACGTAAAGCCTATCAGCACCTAAGCAATAAACAATCTAATTTGAATGCTTATATTCATGAAAGTATTTCTGGAGTTCGTATCACTCAGTCATTCACCCGTGAAGAACGAAATGAACTGATTTTTGATGAGTTGTCAAATGACTACCGTTCGGCTTGGATGAGGGCAATCAAAATCATGCGTCTCCTCTGGCCATCGGTGGAAAATATTTCAATCTTGACCACGTGTTTGATTTATTTTATCGGTATTCGTCAAATCGGTGTAAAAGTCAGTACTGGTACGCTAATCGCATTTATGGGCTACATCAATAATTTTTGGAATCCCGTGATTAATATTGGTAATTTCTATAACTCTTTGATTACGGCAACAGCCTACTTAGAACGGATTTTTGAGACGTTGGATGAAGAACCTGAAATACAGGATAAAAACGATGCTCAGGTTTTGGATACTGTAAGGGGAGATGTGACCTTTGAGCATGTTACTTTTAGATACGAACCAAACGGAAAGAAAATTTTGGATGATATGACATTTTCGGTGGAACCGGGACAGTCAGTTGCATTGGTTGGTCCTACCGGAGCAGGTAAGACAACAGTCATCAACTTGATCAGCCGATTTTATGATGTGAACGATGGAAGTGTCAAGGTAGACGGCAAAGATGTAAGAGATGTCACGCTCCAGTCACTGCGCTCGCAGATGGGTGTGATGCTTCAAGATACATTTATCTTTTCCGGAACTATTCTTGAAAATATACGTTATGGAAAACTTGACGCCACGGAAGAGGAAATTATCCGAGCAAGTAAAGCTGTCCGGGCACATGATTTTATCAAAGACCTGAAAGATGGTTATCATACGGTAGTTGAAGAGCGGGGAAGTACCTTATCTGCTGGACAGCGTCAGCTAATTTCTTTTGCCAGAGCATTGCTGGCAGACCCGCGTATCCTGATACTGGATGAGGCGACGTCAAGTATTGACACACACACAGAGGAACTCCTTCAAAACGGATTGAAAGAACTGTTGAAAAACAGGACATCATTTATAATCGCTCACAGGTTATCAACTATAAAAAACAGCTCGGAAATATTCTTTATCGATCAGGGCCAAATTATCGAGCACGGCACCCACGATGAGTTGATGGCAAAAAAAGGTAGATACTATTTCTTGTACCAGTCGCAATACGATTTGCTGAAATCCTGACAACTAGCAAATAATGGGAGCCTAAGCACTAAAAATAAATCCATCCTGCAAAATTTAAGTTATCGTACTTAAATTTTGCAGGAGGACTTTTTTATGTCATGTCGCGCTTCGAAGTCGACAGAAATATCTATCGGCAAAGATGATTCAAACGAATTATTTCCTAATTATTTGGGAGCAATTGTCAATCCTTTGGACAGCACAGGTATCTCTTTATATCAAACCAAGTGAGGAAAACGAGAAATCTGTGTAAAAAATCCTATTAGGAAATTATTGAAAGCATTTAGTTGTGTTTTTCAAAATTATCTTGCAAAATAGAGTAGATTAGTTAGTCAATCATAAGTTATCGAAACAATTTTGGAAGTTTTTGGAAGGAATTTACTAGATGTTAGAAAATAAAAAAAACCAGTATCAGCAGCTTTCAGCTTACATTCACATTCCGTTTTGTGAGCATATTTGCTACTATTGTGATTTCAACAAGGTACTTATCGAAGAACAGCCGGTGGATGAGTATATTTCTGCACTGCTGCAAGAAATAGATTTGATTAAAGCCAAGCATTTTTCGGAAAGAATAGAAACAATTTATATCGGGGGAGGCACACCTACAGCATTGTCAGCCAAACAGCTGGACGTGTTGCTGGCGGGGGTTCGTTCAAGGCTTCCGCTGAACAACGGCAATGAGTTTACAGTCGAGGCAAATCCAGGTGATTTGACCCTTGATAAATTAAATGTTTTAAAAAATTATGGTGTAAACCGCCTGTCAATGGGCGTTCAAACATTTGATAACCGCCTATTGAAAAAAATCGGCAGAAGACATTCTGAAGAAGATGTTTACACTACATTGTCACTTGTAGAAAAAGCCGGCTTCGATAATGTGAGCATTGATTTGATATATGCATTGCCCGGTCAAACTCTGGAAAGTTTTCGTGAAACTTTAGATAAAGCCCTGACTTTAGATTTGCCTCATTACTCTCTTTATTCTCTTATTCTCGAGAATCAGACAGTTTTTTATAATTGGGCTAGGCAAGGACGATTGCATCTACCCACTGAAGATATTGAGGGAGATATGTTTGAATTAGCCGCTGAAAAAATGGAAGCGGCCGGAAAAATCCAATATGAAATCAGTAATTTTTCAATTCCCGGCAAAGAGAGCCGTCACAACTTAGTGTATTGGGATAATGAATATTATTACGGACTTGGGGCTGGGGCAAGCGGCTATTTAGCTGGAAAACGATATAAAAATCATGGTCCTATCCAACATTATTTAAGTCCTTTGAGAAAAGGTGTACTGCCAATCCGTGAAGTGGAAACATTGACATTGGAAAATAAAATGGAAGAAGAAATGTTTTTAGGTTTGAGAAAATTAGAAGGGGTCTCTCTAACCAAGTTTGAGGAAAAGTTTAGTCGGTCTCTTTTTGATGTGTATGGTCCTGCGATTAAAGATTTAGCGAGAAACAATTTAGTCACGGTTGATGAGAAATTTATCGCATTGAGCAAAAAAGGACTCATGCTGGGCAACGAAGTATTTGAGCAGTTTTTACTTGATTGATGAAGGCTAACGTTGCCATACAAACTAAAATCTATGCTGCCACGCAATATTAGCACTCGCTGTTATCGAGTGCTAATATTGCGTGGTTTTCCGTTGACAAGAGATTGTTGTCTTGGTATACTGAGACATGTGATTAGCACTTTGGATACTTGAGTGCTAAAAAAAGAGGTGAAAGGAATGCTATCACAAAGACAATTAGATATATTGGCCCTTGTGGTTCAGCTGCACGCAGCGACAGGAGAACCAGTAGGATCGAAAACGTTGATGAACGCCGGCATAAATGCCAGTTCCGCAACTATTCGAAATGACTTGAGCTTCCTTGAAAGAGAGGGGTTTATTGAAAAACCTCATACTTCTGCCGGGCGGGTGCCTTCCGTACAGGGGTATCGTTTTTATGTAGACTATCTTTTAAAACCTTCCACAGTGACTAATGAAGAATTGTCATCTATCAGACAATCGTTCAACCGGAATTTTACCGCATTGAATGAAATTATCGAAAAATCAGCTCAAGTTCTATCTGATTTAACCAGTTATACAGCTTTTTCTTTGGGACCTGAGATGAATGATCGGAGATTGACGGGATTTCGAGTTGTTCCGTTAAACAATCAACAACTGATGGCAATTATTGTTACTGACAGAGGAAATGTGGAGAGCCAAGTTTTTACAGTTCCTGATGATATTTCCAGCAGCGATATTGAAAAAATCATTCAAATCATCAATGATAAGTTGGTCGGGCAACCCTTGATCACTGTGTATAATAAATTGCGTACGGAAATTCCTTTGATTTTGCAAAGATATTTTCAAACGCCAAGAGGAATCATGGATATTTTTGAATCCATCTTGAGTCACGCATTTGAAGAAAGGGTATATATCGGCGGACAGATGAATTTGCTTGATGTGGATTTGATTCCAGACGTCCATCAATTCAAGCTGGTTTATTCCTTGATGAGCAACCAGAATCAGGTTTCCTCTCTTATTCAAGCACCTAAAGAAGGGATACAGATTCGAATCGGCGAAGAAATCGAAAATGATTTATTGACCAACATGAGCTTGATTACCGCTTCTTACGATGTGGCTGAGCATGGGACCGGAACCATTGCAATCTTGGGGCCGACGAACATGGCTTACTCTCGCATGTTTGGTCTAGTCGAAGCCTTTAGACATGAATTGGCGGACTATTTAGCAGACTATTACCGTTTGTTGGATTCATAAAGACGTAGCGAAAGGATGAGTAAAGTGGCAGAAGAACACAAGGAAGAAACAATGGATGAGGTAACAGAAGCAGCAGCTGAAAATGTTGAGGCTGTTGACGAGGAACAATCATCAGCAGGTTCAATAGAAGCATTGTCTTCCGAAGAACAGTTAAAAATCGAATTGGAAGAAGCAGAGGATAAATTCCTCCGTGCACAGGCAGAAATTGCCAACATGCGCAACAGATTTCAAAAAGAAAGAGAAGCTCTTGTCCGCTTTAGATCACAGGATTTAGCTAAAGAACTTCTTCCTGCACTGGATAATTTAGATCGGGCCTTGGAGGCTGAAATTTCAGCAGAACAGGTAGAGAATTTGAAAAAAGGTGTAGAAATGGTGAAAGACGGCATACTAGCTGCTTTCAAAACTTCGGGAATCGAAGAAATCGAAGCATTAGGCAAAGTATTTGACCCTAACCTTCATCAAGCAGTGCAAACTGTGCCGATTGAAGAAGGGCAACAAGTGGAAGAAATTGTTGTCGTGCTTCAAAAAGGATATAAATTGTATGATCGTGTGTTGCGACCATCTATGGTGATTGTAGCGCAGTAAAAATAAAATTATAAAACAGAGGAGCAAGTGATTATGAGCAAAATTATAGGTATCGACTTAGGAACAACAAACTCTGCCGTAGCAGTATTAGAAGGCGGAGAAGCAAAAATTATCCCAAACCCAGAAGGAAACCGTACAACTCCTTCAGTTGTTTCATTTAAAGAAGGGGAAATTCAAGTAGGGGAAGTTGCAAAGCGTCAAGCAGTGACCAACCCGAATACTGTGTCTTCGATTAAGCGTCATATGGGGCAGACAGGTTATAAGATCGAGATGGAAGGGAAATCTTACACCCCTCAAGAAATTTCTGCCATGGTTTTACAATATATGAAAGGTTTCGCTGAAGAATATCTCGGGGACAAAGTAACTAAAGCGGTTATTACAGTTCCAGCTTACTTTAACGACTCTCAACGTCAAGCAACAAAAGATGCTGGTAAAATTGCCGGTTTAGAAGTTGAACGTATCGTCAACGAGCCGACAGCAGCAGCTCTTGCTTATGGTTTGGATAAAGTAGAAAAAGAAGAAAAAATTCTTGTGTTCGACTTAGGCGGAGGAACTTTTGACGTTTCGATTCTTGAGTTGGGTGACGGAGTATTTGACGTGTTGTCAACTGCCGGTGACAATGAGCTTGGTGGAGATGACTTTGATAACAAAATCATTGATTATCTTGTTGCTGAATTCCGTAAAGAAAATGGCATTGACCTATCAAAAGATAAAATGGCGGTTCAACGCTTGAAAGATGCTTCTGAAAAGGCTAAAAAAGATTTGTCCGGTGTGACAAGCACTCAAATCAGCTTGCCGTTTATCACTGCAGGAGATGCAGGCCCGCTTCATATGGAAGTGACATTGACTCGTGCAAAATTTGATGAATTAACAGCAGATCTTGTAGAAAGAACTAAAGGACCAGTTCGTCGTGCATTGAAAGATGCTGGATTATCAGCTTCTGAAATCGACGAAGTTATTTTAGTCGGCGGTTCTACCCGTATTCCGGCAGTTGTGGAAGCAGTGAAGAGAGAAACGAATAAAGAACCTAACAAATCAGTGAACCCGGACGAAGTTGTGGCAATGGGAGCAGCGATTCAAGGTGGCGTTATCTCTGGTGACGTGAAAGACGTTGTTTTACTTGATGTTACACCACTATCACTGGGAATCGAAACAATGGGGCAAGTATTTACCAAACTGATTGACCGTAACACAACAATTCCAACTAGCAAATCTCAAGTGTTTTCTACTGCAGCAGACAACCAGCCGGCCGTAGACATTCACGTACTACAAGGTGAGCGTCCGATGGCTACTGACAATAAGACACTGGGAAGATTCCAGTTGACAGATATCCCGCCAGCTCCACGCGGTGTGCCTCAAATCGAAGTAACTTTTGATATTGATAAAGACGGGATTGTTAATGTTAGTGCAAAAGACTTAGGAACTCAAAAAGAGCAAAAAATCACAATCAAATCTTCTTCAGGTTTGACAGATGAAGAAATTGAAAAAATGGTCAAAGATGCTGAAGCAAATGCCGAAGCTGACAAGGCTAAAAAAGATGAAGCTGATTTGCGTAACGATGTGGACGCATTGCTCTTCTCAGTCGATAAAACCTTGAAAGAACTTGAAGGCAAAGTTGACGAGGAAGAAGTTAAAAAGGCAGAAACTGCACGTGACGAGTTGAAAGCAGCAGTCGAAGCTAATGATTTAGAAGCAATGAAGACAAAACGGGATGAACTAAATGAAATTGTCCAAGCGTTGACAGTTAAATTATATGAACAGGCAGCCCAAGAACAACAAGCGGCTCAAGGAGCTGATGAAGCTCAAGGTTCTGCTGATGATGTGGTAGACGGAGACTTCGAAGAAGTGGACGATGATACAAAATAATGTTCGTGATGAAAGCCAGTGACCTTTGGAGGGAATTGGCTTTCTCTGCTTGAATCCCACTTTATCAGAGAATGGAGTTTCTTCCTATGGTGAAGTGTGATATGATTTAAAAGGTTTTAAAGAATAATTAGAAATGTGGAGGAAAGCCCGTGGCGAAAAGAGATTATTATGAAGTTTTGGGTGTATCTAAAAGTGCCTCTGAAGATGAAATAAAAAAAGCTTATCGGAAACTTTCTAAAAAATATCATCCCGACATCAACAAAGAGCCCGGGGCTGATGAAAAGTTTAAGGAAGTCTCAGAAGCTTATGAAGTCCTTAGCGATTCCCAAAAAAGAGCCGCATATGACCAGTATGGACACGCGTCCACGGATCCTAATTTTGGTGCTGGCGGTTTTGGCGGCTTTGAAGGTTTCGGAGGCGGAAGTTTTGGCGGCTTTGAAGATATATTTGAATCGTTTTTTGGCGGTGGCGGCAGATCGGCTAATCCTAATGCACCTCGTCAAGGTTCTGATTTACAATATTCCTTGAATTTATCTTTCGAAGAGGCTATTTTTGGTACGCAAAAAAATGTGACATTCAAACGTGAAGATCAATGTAAGACTTGTCATGGTTCTGGTGCTAAACCGGGTACTCATCCTGAGACATGTCCGCGCTGTCATGGTCAAGGAACGATCAATGTAGAACGTCAGACGCCCCTCGGCCGTGTGATGAGCCGTCAGACCTGTCCAGAGTGTCAAGGCAAGGGTCAGATAATCAAAGACCCATGTGTGGATTGTCATGGTTCAGGACGTGTGACTGAAAATCATTCCGTGAAAGTCAATGTTCCGGCAGGCGTTGAAGATGGTCAGCAAATGCGTTTAAGCGGTCAAGGAGAAGCTGGGTATAACGGCGGTCCGTATGGCGACTTATTCGTAGTTTTCCGAGTGGAAGAAAGTGACATCTTTAACCGTGAAGGTTCAGATATCTTTTATGATTTGCCAGTCAGTTTTGTCCAAGTGACTTTGGGGACTGAAGTCGAAGTGCCAACTGTTCACGGTAAAGTGAAGTTAAAAATACCGGCAGGTACTCAAACAGGAACAACTTTCCGTTTGCGCGGTAAGGGAGCACCACGTCTGAGAGGAAGCGGCAACGGAGATCAACATGTGACAGTGAAGCTGATTACACCTAAACACCTGAACGAAGCGCAAAGAAAAGCTTTGAAAGACTTTGCCGAAGCTGGCGGAGATAGTGTTGGGGAGCAAGAGGAAGGCTTTTTTGATAAAATGAAAGATGCCTTTAGCTTTGATCCTAAAGGTAAGAAGAAAAAATAATGATTTTAAAAAATACTCAGAGATTTGTGGAGATTCTTAAAAGTTAGAAGGTTATTCTAATTTGAAGAAGCTGCAAATCATGGGTATTTTTTATTTGTGTCATTTGACTAGGAATGAGACCAAGGATTTTTGAAAGAATGATTCATACTCATTATCCTCACTATTTTTAACTGGAAAATTGAATATTTTTTAGGTAAGCTAAATAAATGTTGAAAAACAAAAATAAGCAATGTATACTCAGGGAGGAACCTTGTAAGCGTTATTTAAAAAGTTTTGTTAATAATAAAAGAAAGTGGGGATGTCTGATGAAAGCAAACTATCATCTTGTTGGTTGAGTCTGTTTAGCAACTAACTTAGAAGTTTCTAAGTCTTACTTTGATTGGCCGTCTCTACTATTATAAATTTATTTGAGTGGCATAAGCTGTGACAAATAGGTGGATCCCATAACTGAAAGCGATTATCTTTCGCATTTTTATTTTAGTTATCAAGCTCGTTCATTCACAATAGGTGACGAAATAGTAAGTAGAAAATAGGTTAATTGAAGATTAAGACCTCTTGGACAACAGACAGGAGGTTTATTTCAGTTTTATTTACTATTTAAACATTAGAAGGAGCAAAGTAATGGAATTAAAGACAACTTTACCTGAAATATTTGATGAATTTGCTGAGGCACGTCGTGAAGGTTTTATCAGTGTTAAAAATTTAAAAGAGCAAGGGATACCGATAGTAGGCGTTTATTGTACCTTTATGCCAGAAGAGATTACTACGGCAGCAGGGGCATTGCAGATTAGTTTGTGCTCCACTTCGGATGAAACGATTCCTGATGCAGAGGAAGAATTACCACGTAACCTTTGTCCCTTAATAAAATCTAGCTATGGTTTCGGTAAAACAGATAAGTGTCCCTATTTTTATTTTTCCGATATTATCGTGGGAGAAGCCACCTGTGACGGCAAGAAAAAAATGTATGAATATATGGCTGGTTTTAAGGAATTATATTTGATGCATTTGCCAAATATGCGCAATAGTCAAGAAGCCTTTGATTTGTGGAAAGCTGAAATTATTCGATTCAAAGAAAAATTAGAGGTTTATTTAGGTGTGACTATTACCGAAGAAGCCATCCGCCAAGCCATCAAGGATAAGAACCGGGAAAGACAAGCCCGTAAAGATTTTTATGGTTTAGGAAAATTAAAACCTGCTGCTATTAGCGGTTCGGATATTTTCAAGATGATGTACGGAGCCAATTATTCTTTCGATAAAGAAGCTTTGATAAATAATTTAAACACAGCCACTGAAAAAGTGCTGATGGACTATAGGCAACGCGACGAAGTAAGGTCTGAAAAACCGCGAATCTTAATCACTGGTTCGCCAATCGGCGGTGTGACGGAAAAAGTGATTCGTGCCATTGAGGAGCATGGGGGTGAAATCGTAGCCTATGAAAATTGTACGGTGGCTAAACCTGTTGAACAATTAGTAGATGAAAATAAGGAAGATGTCTATGAAGCCTTGGCAGAAAAATATATCAACATCGGCTGTGCTTGTATGTGGGATAATCAGCCTCGTTTAGAGATGTTAGACCGGATGATTGATGAGTATCAAGTGGATGGTGTTGTAGATATGGTTTTGCAATTTTGCACGCCTTTTTCAGTCGAATCTTTAAAGGTGAAAGAGTTTTGTAATGAGCAAAAAGAGCTTCCTTATCTTTATTTAGAGACCGACTATTCCACCTCAGATATCGAACAAATCAATACACGAGTGGCAGCCTTTATCGAAATGCTGGAAGCAAGATTATGATAAAAGTAATCGGATTAGATTCAGGATCAACAACGACGAAGGGTGTGCTGATGAAAAATTGTCAGATAATCGGCTCATCATTAGTTTTAACTGCCGGGAATCCTAAAAAAGCCATGGAACAAGTTTTAAAGGAATTAGATGAAACAGGTAAAGTTCCTGTCATTACGACTGGCTATGGTCGTAAATTGATGATAGCGGCTAAATCAGTAACAGAAATCAGTTGCCATGCTAAGGGAGCAGCTTTTCTCCAACCAAGGACCACCGGTATTATCGATATTGGCGGTCAAGACAGCAAAACGATTCAATTGGACAAACTGGGCTTTGTCACCGAGTTCAGCATGAATGATAAGTGCGCCGCCGGAACAGGGCGTTTTATCGAAGTTTTAATGACTATTTTAGCAGAACCTATTGAAAATTTAGATGTCTTTGTAGATGGAGCGACTCCGGTGAAAATCAATAGCATGTGCACCGTTTTTGCTGAATCAGAAGTCATTAGCTTGATTGCCGAAGGGCAGAGGCGTGAAGATATTGCTCTAGGTGTTTTACATTCGATTTGTCAGCGAATAGCCAGTCAATTCAGCCGCATCGGCAATACCTACAAGGGAGAGGTGTTTTTTTCCGGCGGTCTGGCTAAAAGTAAAAAAATAGCGGAATTATTAGCAGAATATACAGGACAGGACATTCAGACTCACGAATTGGCGCAATATACGGGAGCGATTGGTGCAGCTCTTATGGGCAGTAAATAAAGTCAAATTATTTTGATAGAAAAATGGAATTTTTACAAGAAAAAAATAAAATGAACAGAACTAAGGAGACTTTTAAATCGATGGAAAAAGAAGCATATATTGAGATGGTTAGAGAAGCAGCTAAGGAATATTTCCGGTCTGGCACCTATTATTGTTCTGAAGCAGTTGTTGATACTATGAATGAAGCCTTAGGAAAACCTTATGATGACAGCGTGGTTGGACTAGCCTCCGGTTTCCCTATTGGGATGGGTAAGGCCCAATGTTTATGTGGTGCCGTTTCTGGCGGTCAAATTGCTTTGGGGATGGTTTATGGCCGAAAAAAAGGGGAGCCTATGGATCCGGAAATGTTTGAAATTTCTAAAGAACTTCATGATTACATCAAACAAGAATATGGTTCATGTTGCTGTCGGATTATTACGAGAAAGTGGCGTGGAGATGATTTTAAATCTGAAGGACGCAAGGCGCACTGCATTAAAATCACAGGTGAGGTGGTAGCTTGGGTGACCGAACAATTGATCGAAGCAGGTAAAATCAATCCTGCAACTGCACCGCTGATTGGAAAAATTAGTGAAGAAAGCAGAGAAGAATCATGAAGAATTTATTACAAATACTGCCGTTGCCTGCCGCAGCTGTCGGATTAAGTTTTGTTGGTTTGGCCAATTTATTTAGTGAAGTCAAATGGTTGAGTATCTTCTGTGTGATCGTCAGCGGATCGATTCTCTTGGGTGTCGCCTTGAAAATCATGTTTGATTTTCCCGGCTTTCTAAAGCAAATAAAAGAAGTACCCATAGCCGCTATTGCTCCAACATTGAGTATGGGAATGATTTTAATTTCGAAATTTTTATTGCCATGGAGTTATTGGCTAGCTTTATTAATCTGGATTTTGGGGATTTTTATTCATTTGAGTTTATTGATTTATTTTACAGCGACCTTTGTCAATAAAAAACAATTATCGCTGGTGTTGCCATCATGGTTTATTGTCTATGTAGGCATAGTGGTGGTCAGTATGACGTCCTCATTATTTAAGCAACAGGTTTTAGGGAAAATAGTTTACGCTTTTGGATTTCTGGCTTTTTTTATTTTACTGCCAGCGGTTTTAAAACGTTTAAAAAATTTACCCTTACCAGAGCCATTGCGCCCCACATTAGCTATTTTAGCAGCTCCTGTTTCTTTGAATTTAGCAGGCTATATGATCGTTTTTGATGAAAAAATAGTTTGGTTTGTGGTTATCCAGTTAATTGTCGCCCAAGTATTCTATGCTTATGTTTTATATCAGTTACCTAAATTGTTAAGTCTTCCATTTTATCCTACCTCTGCAGCGCTAACCTTTCCTTTAGTGATTTCGGCAGTGGCTTTTAAGCTTGCAACAGGCTTCTTGGGAAGTGCTTTTCCGACTATATCTGGATTGTTTTGGTTTATTTTACGTTTGGAACAAGTTATCGCATTATGGATTGTTCTGATTGTTTCAATCCGGTATTTGAGATTTTTGGCAAAGCAGTGGAAAGTTGCAGGAAAAACAAAATAGACTAAATAGCTCTGACAAAAAAAGAAACAGTTCCCAATATTTTTGGAGAACTGTTTCTTTTAGCCGTATTTTTTGGCTTAGATTTTCTTTAAAAATTCTGATTTCAATTGCATCATGCCGATTCCATCAACTTTAGCATCTACATTATGATCATTGACAGGCTCATCAAGAATACGGATATTTTTAATTTTAGTGCCTTTTTTAATAGGACCTGAGCCGCCCTTGACTTTTAGGTCTTTGACCACCGTTACAGTGTCGCCGGTTGCTAGAGGATTGCCATTAGCATCTTTCACGATTATTTCCTCGTCAGCTTCACTGGCCGACTCTGTAAACTCAAAACCGCATTCAGGACAAATAAATAATGCCTGATCTTGATAGACGTATGTAGAACCACACTCTGGACAATTTGGAATAGTCATTTTTTCACCCCGTTCATTTTATCAGTTTTTAGCATAGCATATTTAGTTAAAGAATACGAATCGAATCAAAATCTATCATTGGGAAATGATAGGGTAAAAAGATTGAACCACACTAATTTCAGTTTTTCTTATAACCTTTTCGTATGAACTATTTTTAGTGAGCACAAATGATTATTTTAATTGTTTAGCCTAATTTTATAGTCGATGGATTGAGAAAAAATGCTTGGATTAGTAAAAAAATATTGCGTTCTATTTTTTTTTATGTATAATACAAATAGTAATGATTACGATTTGAAAAAATTAAGGAGAATTTATATGAAGTCTAGATTATTTATATTGCTTAGTGTTTTAGGTTTATTTATTTTTGCAGGATGTTCAACAGAAAAAGAAAATTCCACAGGGGATAAAAAATTAAAAGTTGTGACGACTTTTTATCCAATGTATGATTTTTCTGAAAAAATTGTGGGAAATCAGGGAAAAGTGTCTGTTTTGATGAGTGGAGAGGTCGAGCCCCATGACTATGAGCCAAGTGCCAAAGACATTGCTAAAATTCAAGAAGCAGACGTGTTTGTCTATAATTCAAAGGAAATGGAAACGTGGGTTCCTTCTGTATTAAAATCTGTAGATACATCAAAAGTTAAAATTATTGAAGCCAGCAGTGATATTGAGTTAATGGGGGAAGAAGAGGATGGTGATGCCCATGAAGAACACGAGGGCCACTCCCATGGTGCCGATCCCCATGTTTGGTTAGACCCTGTTTTGGCAGAAAAAGAAGCAAAAGCAATTTATGAAGGCTTGGCAGAAGTTGATTCAAAAAATAAAACTATCTATCAAAAAAATTATGAAAAATTTAGTGCTGAACTTTTAGATCTTGACAAAGATTTCAAAGAAGTTTTTGAAGGGGCACAGAAAAAGACCTTTATCACTCAACATGCAGCTTTCAGCTATTTAGCTTCCCGTTACCATCTTAATCAAGTGGCGATCACCGGTTTGACTCCTGATGAAGAACCAAGTGCGAAAACATTGGCGGAGCTTGAAGACTATGTCAAAAATCAAGGAATTTCTGTTATTTATATTGAGCAGGCTGGATCAAGCAAATTAGCTGATACTATTGCAACGGCAACAAAGGCTGAAGTGTCCACTCTGTCAACTTTAGAAACATTGTCTAAAAAACAACAAGATGAAGGAGCAGATTATCTTTCTGTTATGAGAGATAATTTAAAAGCCTTAAAAAAATCAATAAAATAAACACAAAGAGGCAATAATTCGAAGAATTTGCCTCTTTTTGAACGTTATAGATGAAATTTTCTTTTTTTTTCATGAAAAATACGATAAAACGCTTGCAAAATGTTATACAATTTGTTAATCTATAAATTGAGAAATGTAAATTACTTTTTCAGAAAATGTATAAATGAAGATAAAAGAAAGAAGGAATGTTGAGATGGAAAAACAAACGATTACCATCTATGATGTTGCACGAGAAGCAAATGTTTCCATGGCAACTGTTTCACGTGTTGTAAATGGCAACCCAAATGTCAAGCCGGTTACCAGAAAGAAAGTATTGGAAGTGATTGACCGTTTAGACTACCGGCCTAATGCGGTAGCCAGAGGTCTTGCAAGTAAAAAAACGACAACAGTCGGCGTAATTATCCCCGATGTAAGTAATATCTATTTTTCTTCACTTGCGCGAGGAATCGACGATGTTGCGACAATGTATAAATATAATATCATCTTGACTAATTCAGATGGAGATTCAGAAAAAGAAGTCAATGTGTTAAATAATTTATTAGCTAAACAAGTGGATGGGGTTATTTTTATGGGCCACCATATCACAGACCAGCTTCGTGCCGAATTTTCACGTTCCAGAACACCAATCGTTTTAGCTGGTTCTGTGGACCCGGATAATCAGGTCGGTTCTGTCAATATCGACTACAAAGGTGCAACGAAAGAAGCTGTGGAACTATTGGCAAACAACGGACATGAAAAAATTGCCTTTGTCAGCGGACCTTTGCTGGACCCAATCAATGGGAAAGAAAGATTATCAGGTTACAAAGAAGCGTTGAAAGAAAAAGGCTTGAAATATTCAGAGGGCTTAATCTTTGAGTCCAATTTCGAATACAAATTAGGCGTTGATTTGGCTGAGAGAGTTTTAAACAGCGGAGCTACTGCTGCTTTGGTGGTATCTGATGAACTTGCAGTGGGTATCGCCAATGCTTTACAAGATAATGGCGTAAAAATACCAGATGATTTTGAGATTGTTACAAGCAACAACTCCTTGTTGACTGAAATCGTCCGCCCAAGACTGACAAGTATCACACAGCCTTTGTACGATATTGGAGCAGTTGCCATGCGGTTGTTGACCAAGTTGATGAACAAAGAAGAAATTGAAGAAAAAGTCGTCATTTTGCCTCATGGTATCAATAAACGCGGCTCAACAAAATAAAGAATATAAGCTAGAAAAAAAGGCTCTTTGTCAAATAGGACTGATGAGTAAAAATTAGTTTGGAACTAAGTAGAAGTGAACACTCCTGCTTGGTTCCTTTTTCCGTTATTTTATTTGTATTAAACCATTCATCATAAAAATTCTGATTCTCATGTTACGAAATGATTTAAAGCCGTAGGACACTCGCTTTAGTGTTTTAATATGGGTATTCTTGGCTTCCAATTTGCCATTGGAATACGGGTAAATAAGAGCATTAGTGATGCCTACTTCATACTTTAATAGATTTTGTACTTTCTGTTTAAACTCTTTATCAAGATGTTCCGGCAAGTCTTCCAAGTGTTTGAAAAATAAGGCGACATCTTTGCTCCTAAAGGCGTTCAACAGGTTGTGAAAACAGTGATAGGTATCGTGAAGCCTTTGCGAGTAAGAGAGCAGTCGGTCAATCACCATTCCCTCCGTGAGGAGAGGATATTTAGGAGATCTAAAGCTTCGCCAACTACGATAATTGGTCCAATCAATGTTTTGATAATCCTTTAATAGTAATTTCCAGTTAGTTTTGATTTTTTGGGCTTCATAGAGGTGCCCTTGTTTCCTTAATCGCTTGACTTCCTTCACTCTGAAGTCATTAAACGCAGTATTGATATGTTTAACAATATGAAAACGATCAATGACGATTTTAGCTTGTTTGAAACAGGTTTTCGTTAGCTTAAAATAAGCCGCATTCATGTCTGTGACGAGAAAGTCTACTTGATTTAATGCTTCTTGAGGATAACGGTTAAAGTGCTTTTCTAACTTGTTGTGTTGTCGACTCGGTAAAATATCCACAAGTTTCCCAGAGTCACCATCGGCACAAATAAACGTCATCTTATCTTCCCGCGTCGCATGAGACCGGAATTCATCAACCATTAGGACAGTGGGTAAAGCAGCTTTTACTTGGCTGTTAGGCACGTAGGCTTCTAGACTTCGAAGAAGTCTGATCACTGTCGTGATAGACACATGACAGAGTTTGGCAATGAGGGTATACGAGATTTTCTCCTTTAAAAGATCTAAAATTTTAAACTTGATGTGCTCTGAAATAAAACAATTTTCTTTAACAAAGTAAGGACTAGCGGTGGTGTATGAGTGACAATTGCGACAAAAATACTTCTGCTTTTTTAACTTCATCATGGTGGGCATATGATGATAGTCCTCCAACCGAATCATAGAAGATTTAGTCCCATTTTTAACGACCCTATACTTCCCCTCATGGTCTATAGGACTTGAACCGCATACTTGGCAAACTTTAGGAGCGGGTAAATAATCAGCTTCAATAATCAGTGATTGCCTGTCTTGATACACTTCTTTAGAAACAGCTAAAATAGTTAGATCAGGGTCTATAATTCTTAGTAATTTTTTGATATCATGTGTCATAGCATATAGTTCTCCTTACTGTTTAGGTTAGACGCTTTAATAGTAACAGAAGAACTATATGTTTTTTTATTTAATACAAAAAAATGGGATTGATGAATCAATTTTTGATTCATCAGTCCCATAAATTATAGAGCCGAAAAAAACCGCGAATGATTTCGCGGTTTTTTTAATGACTTATCTTTAGCGTTTTTACTATTCTTCGTCTTCTTCCCCGTCTTCTTCTTCCTCATTTTCTTCATCAACTTTATTTTGATCTCTATTGTTGTTTGTTGTTTTCTTATCTTCTTTTTTTTCAACTTTTGTATTTTTATTCCAATAGTTTTGATATTGGGCATCGGTTCCGCCTATCCCGAAACGGAAAGTCGGGTCAAGGGGACCGCTAGCTGGTACAAAATAAGAAGCAACTTCTTTGCCGGGCGTATAGTACTGTATGCCGTTGATGTAGGCAGTACCCATTTTCGTACCAGTGATGTTGGAGACTTTGGCAACATGAACTGAAGGATCTAAATCAAAACGCTGTGCAGTTTGGAAAATGTCAGGATTGATTTGATAAGCAGCACCGGCAATCGCTGCCCATACGCGCATATTATTTTGCCCGAAGCTTTGGGGCATTTGCTTGCCGTAAGATTTTCCAATCCAAGTACTCAAGGTAACACCTGGAGTCGATGCTGTAAACCAAAAGTCCTTATCTTCCTCAGATGTCCCTGTTTTACCGACCCAATCGGCATTCCCAAGTGCTGCACCATAATTATACAAACTGGATTTTGCTGTTGTTCCAGTACCGCCTGTCAAAACATCCCGCATCAAATCAGCCATGATTGAGGCAGTAGCAGGTTGAAACACTTGGACAGGATTGGGTTTGTGCTCGTAAACCACTTCTCCATTAGAGTCTGTGATTTTTGAAATCACGTAGCCTTCCAAATAAGCGCCTTTGTTTGCAAGGGTTTGATAAGCATTGGCTTGTTGATAGACGCTCAAATCTGTGGTCCCTAAAGGCAATGAAAGATTCGTGACACTGTCAGAAATGTCGATATTCATTTTGCTGAAATATTCAGCAGGGTTAGCACTTTCCAAAAGTCTTTCATACAGATTGACTACTGAGATATTTCCCGACTCCCTGACAGCTTCTCTGACAGAGATAAAGGATTCGCTAGATGTGCCGCCGTAATTTGTTAAATTAGTGTTTTCCGAACCATACTTGCGTTTGAAATCAGCCAGTTTTGATTCTGTGCCGATTAATCCTTTGTCGATTGCCGGGGCGTAAGCAACAATAGGTTTCATAGTGGATCCGGGAGATCGTTTGGTCTGAAAAGCATGGTTGTTTTGGTTGGTCGCATAATCGCGGCCGCCCACAAAACCAAGGATTTTACCAGTTTGATTTTCCATCAAAATACCGCCAAGCTGAATCGTATCGCCGGACCAATCTTCAAGCAATCCAGCATTATTCATGACAGCATTATTCATGGCTTGATATATATTTTTATCGATTGTTGTTTCAACAGTATAGCCGTTCCTGCGTAAATCACGTTCTGCCATCTTATAATACTTTTCATATAACACATCTTGGGAAAAGACATTTTCTTTTTCCACATTATCCTTTTGATAATGTTTTGCCATCAGCGCTTCAATGGCTTGTGTTTCAACGTAATAATAAAGGTAACCATTATCGGGTTGATTAATCTCTTCTCTCGGAAGAAAATCTGCTGTCAAATCATAATTTTTGGCTTCTTCGTAAGTTTTCTTGTCGATGTATTTTTCACGGTACATATTGCTTAAAACGGTATCTTTCCGTGCAAGTCCTTCTGACAAATCTTCTTTTAATTCCCCTGTGTTAGTGTAAGGAGAATAGATGATTGGACTTTGGGGAAGTCCTGCAATAAATGCCGCTTGAGGCAGGCTGACGTCATTTGAATGTTTGCCAAAAATCCCTCGAGCAGCTTCTTCCACACCGGCAATGTTTTGTCCTTTGTTGTTTCGCCCGAAAGGAGAAACATTTAAATAGGCGGTCAGGATTTCTTCTTTTGTTTGGAACTTTTCCACTCTGAGTGCCAACAGGACTTCATTTGCTTTTCGGTGAAAACTTATTTCATCTGTCAGGAGTTGCTGTTTTACCAGCTGCTGGGTGATTGTCGAACCTCCTGATTTTCCTCCTAAACCAGTGATATCTGAAACCATGGCTCTAATCAGAGCTTTGGGGACGATACCTTCATGTTTGTTAAAATATTCATCTTCTGTGGCAATCAATGCCTGTTTGATTAGCGGAGAAACATTTTCCTTGCTGACACGTGTTCTGATCAAGTCAGAGCGCAATTCGGCAATCTGTTCTCCGTTTGAATAATTAACATGGGAAACTAATTCGATATCATTGATTGCTCTGACGATTTCATCTCCTGATGGAATATCCGTCCTTTCCACCAGATTGGCAAAATACCCTAAGCCGATTCCAAGTGCAAGGGAACCGCCTAAAAAGAGTACGGCTAGGAAAAAATAAAGGGTCGATTTCAAAACTTCCATGGAAATGATGGAGGAGAAAATCAGTGTTTTTTTGTTCATTATTTTTTTAGCTGATATTTGCTTCTTTTGTTTATTGTTTTTATTATCTTTATTAGAAGTATTCAGATTCCTCACCTCATTTTCATCTTCTACGCGGTATATTATATCAAAAAAGAAGTTGACTGCCTAGGGTGGCGATCAAATAGAGGGATTATAATCGTTCTTTTAAGCTTAAATAACCAAATAGGAGAAAGTAAGTGTCAAATAATTTAAAAAAAGGAAAATTTTTTCAATCGATTTTCAGAATTTAATGCTATTTTCCTGCTTTCCTGTACGAAAAAAGTCAAGAATATGTTAGAGTAGAAAGGACGGTTATGGGGGATTAGTCAATGACTAATCGAAAATACGAAGGAAAGTTGGGTTTCATTTGTTTACAGTTGTGTTTGATGTGGATGACACCTTGTATGACCAGTTTGTTCCTTTTCAACAAGCTTACCATCAGGTATTTGGCGATAAATATTCAATTCCTTTAAAAGAATTGTACTGCCACCGACAGGCGTACAGCCACCAAGTTTTTTATCAAAGCCAGTGCGGTCAGATGAGCATGGAAGAAATGTATATCTACCGGATGGGGAAAGCCTTTCAAGAATTTGATATTCAAATAGATTCTTCAGAATTGTTGGAGTTTCAAGAAGTTTATGAATATTTTCAAAATAATATCACGCTGGACCCAGAGATGATAAAAGTTTTGGATTATTTTTCTGACCGTCGTGTTCAAATGGCAGTCTTGACTAATGGTCCTGAAGAGCATCAAATGAAAAAAATTCAGCAGTTGAACCTTGACCAATGGATCGCTCCTGAGTATTTCTTTATTTCCGGGGCCCTTGACTTGGCAAAACCTCAACTGGAAATATTTAAACTTGTTGAAGAACGTGTGCAAGCAGAAGGGCGGCGGTTTTTAATGATTGGCGATTCTTATAAAAACGACGTGGTGGGAGCTAAACAAGCAGACTGGGAAGTCATTTTTTTAAATAAATATGAAGAAGTCTTGGATAGAGGAATAAAACCTGACGTTGAAATTTATGAAACTGGAGAATTGTTAGAAATCGTTGAAAGTTACAACTAAGACGGTGATAAAAAAGAAAAGAATTGTTGGCAGAAGAGCTTTATTTTCATTTCTGAATAAGCTAAGATAGACAAGTAGAGAAATTTTAGGAGGAGAAGTTATGCAAGCAGATTTTTTACAAGAATTGAAAGATCGCGGTTTGGTTTATCAAGTAACAGATGAATCAGCATTAGAAAAAAAGTTAAATGAAGAGTCTGTGAAATTATATATTGGGTTTGATCCGACGGCTGATAGTTTGCACATCGGTCATTTATTGCCTATATTGACTTTACGCCGCTTTCAAAAAGCTGGTCATGTTCCGATTGCACTGGTGGGAGGCGGTACCGGTCTGATTGGGGACCCTTCCTTTAAAGATGCGGAAAGAAGTTTGAACTCCAGTGAAACGGTGGCTTCATGGTCTGACAGTTTGAAAGGCCAGCTGGAAAGATTTATTGATTTTTACAATGACGAAAATCCAGCTATCATTGCCAATAATTACGATTGGCTGGGCAGCATATTGCTGATTGATTTTTTACGGGATGTGGGTAAAAATTTCACGATTAACTATATGATGAGCAAAGAGAGTGTCAAACGCCGGATTGAAACAGGGATTTCCTATACTGAGTTTGCTTACCAGCTGCTTCAGGCTTATGATTTCTTACAGTTGTACGATCGTGAAGGCTGTCTGCTCCAATTAGGCGGCAGCGACCAGTGGGGAAATATTACTTCCGGGATAGAACTGTTGCGTCGTGAACGCGAAGTACAAGGCTACGGCATGACGATGCCCCTGATAAAAAAAGCAGACGGTACGAAATTTGGAAAAACAGAAGGAAACGCAGTTTGGCTGGATGCTGAAAAGACGACTCCGTACGAGTATTACCAATTTTGGTTCAATACAGACGACCGTGATGCCGTTCAGTTCTTAAAATATTTTACATTTTTATCTCTGTCAGAAATTGAAGAGATTGAAACAAAATTTAAAGAAGCACCCCATGAGCGTCTGGCACAAAAAGTTTTAGCCAAAGAAGTGACCATCTTGACTCATGGCGAAGAGGCTTTTGAACAGGCAGTGAAAATATCTGAAGCGTTATTCAGCGGCGACATAAAATCTCTGAATGCTGGGGAAATTGCCCAAGGTTTTAAAGATGTCCCAAGTTATGAAATTCAGGCATCGGACGACCGTCATTTAGTCGAACTGCTGGTGACTTCAGGATTGGTCCAATCAAAACGTCAGGCACGGGAAGACATCACAAATGGTGCGATATATATTAACGGGGAACGTCAGCAAGAGGTAACCTATGAATTAGAAGAAACAGATACCATCGAAGGGCAGTTTACTGTTCTTAGACGGGGCAAGAAAAACTACTTCTTGTTGAAATTTTAATAAAATAAAAAAGCTTAAGCTGACCGGTGTCCTCTGATTAGAGACAGCTCTCACAGCTTAAGTTTTTTCATATCCAATGTCAAAGACGAAGGGATAATATTATGAACCAAATATTTTCAGACCGATGACACCGGTAACGATGCAAGCAATGAAAAATAATCTGATCGGCTTTTTGGATTCTTTTAATGCAATGATTCCGTAGGAGACACTAAACAGCGACCCCAGTCCCGTCCAAATAGCATAAGAAACACCTAAGGGAATTGTTTGTGCTGCTTGGCTGAGGAGATAAATGGAAATAAGCATAGAAAGGACAGATGAAAGACGCCAGATGATTCTTTTTGTCTTGTGTCCTTTTTCCAGCGATATCACATAAATCAGTTCCATGAATCCCGCAGTAAACAGGAAAACCCAGCTCATTTCGTTTCACTCTCCTTTTCTGTTGAAGTTAGTTTCAAACCTACGATTCCTATCAGCAGAATGGACAGACTAATAAATTTAGGGAAATTACTTGCCTCATTGAAAACAAGGACGCCCATTACAGTGGTTCCAGCTGTTCCGATGCCCGTGAAAATAGCATAGGTCATCCCTACGCCGAAATCTTCAATGACCGATTCTAGCAGGGACAGGCTGATGAGCAGCAATACGAGAGTAATCAATGACCAGGGCAACTCAGTGAAACCATTACTTCTCCCTAGAGTGTACGCCCACACGATTTCCAACAGTCCGGCTGACAGTAATCTGATAAATGCCAATTTTAATCATCTCCTTTGTAAAATAAACCTGATGACATTTAAAAGCCAGTGATTCCACACTATAAGAAAAACGTATATTTTTCAAACGACAGAAAAGAGTTACGCAAAAAAATTCTAAATAAAAAGAACTGATTTTTGCTGTGAAGTAAGCTGAAAAAACAAAAAAACCTCCCATGACGATGTGGTAAAAACATTCATGGAAGGTAATCGTTTAAAAATAATTGGCAGTTGTTATTGTTAATCATCAGCTTGCAGCTGGTGCTAAGCGACATCCGGGGTTCCTTCCCCAGTTATGACGATGGGATGTTCCGCTATTTTTATTTTGATTATTGCAGTAAGGTCTGTAGGGACAATCTTCTCTTTTAGCGGGGTCCTCGCATTGCTGATCGCGCTGTCGGATTCTTTGTTGAGGTTGCACTGTGTCAGTTGCCTGCTCCTCTTGTTTATCCGCTGCTGGCGCACTTGTTTGAGGTTGGGCTGGCTGTTGCCGGGTTTGATTTCCCTGTCCTGCAAGACATCTTTCGCTATTCCAGCAGTTTTCTCCGGCATTCCCCCGAGGGTGTCCGCCGCCATGACCTCTGGCTGATACAGTGAGAGGCACCGCAAAGATAAACACAGATGTCAGCATGAAGAATAAAATTTTTTTCGCACGTGTCATTTATATCACCTCTTTCATTTCCTATTGTCTTTATCATAGCATCAACTTGTGTAGAATTTATGTACGTTTGATAGATTCTTGCTCATAAAATATAAACGAAAAAAATCCCAAAAAATTACACCGACAGTTTAGAACAGATTTAAAAAAGTTTAGGCACTAAGATTGTTTCTGTCTATAAAAAAGTTTACAATAGATAGGTATGATAATTATAGGAGGATGGAAATGATTATAGGTTCTCATGTCAGTATGAGTGGAAAAAAGATGTTGCTGGGAGCGGCAGAAGAAGCAGTCGGATATAACGCCAGCACATTTATGATTTATACAGGAGCACCGCAAAACACACGTCGTAAAGCGGTAGAAGAGATGAATATCGAAGCAGGAAAGAATTTTATGGCTGAGCACAATCTAAGTCATATGGTCGTCCATGCCCCGTACATCATCAACTTGGGAAATACGATCAAGCCGGAAAACTTTCCTTTTGCTGTTCAATTTTTAAAAGATGAAATTATGCGCTCTGAAGCTCTGGGCGGAAAACAAATCACGATGCATCCCGGGGCTCATGTAGGGGCAGGAGCAGATGCGGGCATTGCACAAATTGTCAAAGGGTTAAATGAAGTTCTCACTCGGGAACAAGTACCTCAGATCGCTTTGGAAACGATGGCAGGAAAAGGGACAGAAATCGGCCGGACGTTTGATGAGCTGGCAAAAATCATTGATGGAGTGACCTTCAATGAAAAACTTTCCGTTACGCTGGACACTTGCCATATTCATGATGCCGGCTATGATGTCAGAGATTTTGATGCTGTTTTGACAGAGTTCGATAAAATCATCGGTTTGGACCGGTTAAAAGTGGTACACATCAATGATTCGAAAAATCCGCAGGGAGCACATAAAGACCGTCATGCCAATATTGGTTTTGGTGAGATCGGCTTTGAAGCACTCAATCGAATCGTACACCATGAAGCATTGACCGACCTTCCGAAAATTCTTGAAACGCCTTACGTAGGTCCCGATAAGAAAACAGCAAAAGCACCTTATGGTTTTGAAATTGCCATGTTCAGGGAACAAACTTTCAATCCTAACGTATTAGAAGAGATTCAAAATTCATAAACAGTGAACATTTAATGAGATTCAAAAATTTTACTTTTCAAATGAAGACAAGTCTAGTACAATCTCTTATTGAGGGTATTATTATTTAAGATGAAAGGAGCGATTTGAGATGAGTATAGGATGGGTAGTTTTAATAGCAATTGCTGCACTTCTTTTAGGTGGGGTAGGCGGCTTCTTCATCGCAAGAAAATATATGGAAGATTACTTACAAAAAAATCCTCCCGTTAATGAGGATGTATTACGTATGATGATGATGCAAATGGGACAAAAACCTTCTGAGAAAAAGATTCGTCAAATGATGCAGAACATGAAAAATCAAAATCAGAAGAAGTAGTTCTATTAAAGGAACAATTCGTATGTGTAAACGGGCGCTTTTTTAGGTGCCTGTTTTTTGTTTTCCGAAAAAAAGGGAGGCAGTTTTGCAATATTTTTTTCATTGGATGTCTTAATCGACAAAAAATGACAGATAGACTTGTTATTGCGACAAGAATGGTTTTACAGTTAGGAGTGAGAGGATGCAGGTTTTTCGTAAAATCGGCTGGTTTTTTAAAGAGGAAAAGAAATCGTACATTTATGGTGTCATTTCTCTTGTTTTAGTTGCAGCTTTGCAAATCATGACACCAAGAATCATCGGGTTGGTAGTAAATGAAATCAACAGACACAGCTTAACAATTGAAAAGCTGTTATTTTATATCAGTGTAGTAGCTTTCGGCGGTATCGGCCAGTATTTGCTCCGCTATGTTTGGCGGACCAATATTTGGGGAAGTTCCGCCCGTTTGGAAAAGAAACTGCGCAGGCAATTATTTCATCATTTTACATCCATGGATCAGGTTTTTTTCCAAAAATACCGTACTGGTGATTTGATGGCTCACGCGACCAACGATTTGAATGCGATTCAAAACGTTGCCGGAGGAGGAGTCTTAACACTGGTAGACTCATTAGTGAACGGCGGGATGACAATCATTGCCATGTGTGTGTTCATTGATTGGCGTTTAACTCTTTTAGTGCTGATTCCTTTACCGTTATTGGGACTGGTTTCCCGTAAGTTGGGCAGCAGTATGCATACCGCGTTTAGAGAATCTCAAGAAGCTTTTTCTAACATCAATGATAAGACACAGGAAAGTATCACCGGTATCAAGGTCATCAAAACATTTGGCCAAGAAGAGGAAGACGTTCAGGATTTTTCTGACAAAATTGATGATGCAATTGTAAAATGGCACCGGGTCAATCTGATTGACTCTTTATTTGATCCCCTAATCACGATTATTATCGGACTGTCTTATATTTTGACACTGGCAATCGGGGGCTATTTTGTTTCGAGAAATTATATCGAGGTGGGAGACATGGTTTCCATGTTTGCTTATATCTCGATGCTGGTTTGGCCGATGTTTGCCATTGGCCGTTTGTTTAATATTTTAGAACGGGGAAGTGCCAGCTACGATCGTGTTCAGGATTTATTGGCTGAAAAATCTAATATTCAGGAAAATCCCCATGCAATTCAAGAAGAAGCACAAGGCGCTATTGATTTTGATATTCAGCAATTCCGCTATTACGATGATGTCCATGACAGTTTGAAAAATATCAATTTTCATATTGCTTCCGGGGATACTTTAGGAATCGTTGGGAAGACAGGATCAGGGAAAACAACGATTTTAAAACTTTTGACACGGGAATATGATGATTATCAGGGAGAAATCAAATTTGGAGATCATCCTTTGCAGGACTATTCTCTGGATGCTTTGTTGAACTCCATCGGTTACGTACCCCAAGATAACTTTCTGTTTTCCATGACAGTGCGGGACAATATCCGTTTCGCCAAGCCGGAAGCAACGGATGAAGAAGTGGAAGAAGTGGCTAAATTGACAGCCATTCACGAAGACATTTTAGAATTCCCTAAAGGTTACGAAACAATGGTGGGAGAACGGGGTGTTTCTTTATCCGGCGGGCAGAAACAGCGGATCTCTATTGCCCGAGCCTTGATTTTGAATCCAGAACTTTTGATTTTGGACGATGCACTTTCAGCAGTAGATGCTAAAACAGAAGAAATCATTTTAGCTAATCTTAAAGAGATGCGCAAAGATAAAACAACGATTATTGCTGCCCACCGTTTGAGCAGTGTCCTTCATGCAGAAGAAATCATTGTTATTGATAAAGGGGAGATTATCGAGCGGGGCACTCACCAGCAATTAGAGACGGCTGGGGGCTGGTATGCACAAATGTATCAGCGTCAGCAGTTGGAATCAAAAATCGAGAGGGGGAGTCGCTAGTGGAAGATCAGTATCAATCAGAATGGACCCGTTCTATGAGCGGCAAAGAACAAATCAGTGTTGTTAAACGATTGTTGGCTTTTACAAAACCTTTTTGGCATTTGTTCATCCCTTCAATCATACTTGCGCTAGTTCTTTCCGGTATCAATATGGTTTTGCCAAGAATTATCCAAATATTCATTGATGATTACTTGAATACTGGGAATACTGTTTTTTCGATTTTTATTTATTTTGCTTTGCTTTATTTTGGCGTGGTATGTTTGAAAGCTATTATTTGGTTTTTCCAATATTTCTTATACTTGGAAGCTGCGGTAAAAACGTCCCAGCATATCCGTTTGGCCTTATATAAAAAAGTCCAGCAGTTAGGCATGCGTTATTTTGACAAAACACCGGCCGGGTCGATTGTTTCCCGGGTGACCAATGACACGGAAACACTGATAGAATTTTGGTTTGTTTTTTTAAGTGTCTTGACCGGTATTTCCGGCGTACTTGCCGGTTTTATTGCCATGTGGCTGATCAACCCAACACTTACGACGTATGTGATGTTGTTTTTGCCTATTCTAGTGGTAATTGTTTGGTATTATCAAAAATTCAGTTCAAGGGTGTACCGTCGTATGCGGGAGAAATTGAGCCAGTTGAATACTAAACTCAACGAGTCCATTTCCGGTATGAGTATCGTTCAGCAGTTTCGTCAGGAAAAACGACTGGAACAGGAGTTTGAGGCAATCAATCATGATTATCTGCAGACAAAATATGCGATGATTAAAACGAACTCTTTGCTCCTAGCACCAGTCATCAATTTGCTGGTAGCTTTAAATACCGCTCTAGTTTTATATTTCTTTGGTAAACTTTCTTTGGAGACCGTAATCAACGTGGGAATGATTTATGCTTTTATCACCTACGTACAGACTTTTTTCCAGCCGATGATCAATATGATGGATTTTTTAAGTGTTTTCCAAGACGGCTTGGTAGCTGGTAGCCGGATTTTAAAAATCATGGACCATCAGGAACTGGTACCGCAACAATATGAAGAAGCAAAGGAAAAAATCACCGAGGGGAAAATAGAATTTAGAAATGTCAGCTTTGCTTATGACGACGATCACTACGTTCTCAAAAATATCAGTTTTGTAGCCAATCCGGGAGAAACGATTGCTTTGGTGGGACATACCGGCAGTGGGAAAAGTTCCATCATCAATGTCATGATGCGCTTTTATGAGTTTTATGAAGGGGAAATCCTGATAGACGATAAAGATATCCGCAGTTATCCTATGGAGGAACTGAGACGTAAGATGGGGCTGGTTTTGCAGGATGCCTTTATGTTTTATGGCGATATTAAAAGCAATATCCGTCTTCTGGATAAATCGATCACAGATGAGCAAATCCGTAAAGCGGCTGAGTTTGTGCAGGCTGATAAATTTATCAATACTTTGCCGGAAAAATATGATGCCAGAGTCATAGAACGAGGGACAAGTTATTCCAGCGGTCAGCGTCAGCTGATTTCTTTTGCAAGAACAATTGTGACTGACCCGAAGATTTTAGTATTGGATGAGGCGACAGCAAATATCGATACAGAGACAGAAAGTCTGATTCAGGAAGGTTTGTCACGGATGAGAAAAGGGCGGACGACTTTAGCAATCGCCCACAGGCTGTCAACAATCCGTGATGCCAATTTGATTTTAGTTTTAGATAAAGGCGAAATCGTTGAACGAGGCAGCCATGATGAGTTGATTGAGGTTGGCGGTCTGTATTATGATATGTACAGGCTGCAGCAGAATCATGATTAGAATAAAGATTTATCAGAGCATCTTGAGAGTTATACCTCAAGATGCTTTTTTTATGACATTTTTATCGAAGGAACTTAACAATTACTATTGAATGACACTGGAAAACAATGGATAATATGAGTCGACAGCATAGGAGGAGATTGCATGACATTTAATTTATCCGCAGAAGAATTGGCAAACATGATTGATCATACATTATTGAAAGCAGATGCAACGCAAGAAGGATTCAAACGCTTATGTCATGAGGCTGATGACTATGGTTTTAAAATGGTAGCTATTAATTCTTCACCAGTCAAGTTGTGTGCAGAATTACTAAAAGATAGTCCTGTCCATGTTGGAGCAGCTATAGGTTTTCCGTTAGGGCAAACTACCATTGCAACGAAAGTTTTTGAAGTTGAAGATGCAGCAGCAAATGGTGTAGATGAAATTGATTATGTTATCAATATTGGTGAATTAAAGAATGGAAATAGTGACTACATAAGGGAAGAAATGAAAGCGGTTGTGGCAGCCAGCAAAAAACATCGGATGTTAAGTAAAGTAATCTTGGAAAATTGTTATTTGACAAAGGAAGAAAAAAGAATCGTCTGTGAAATCGCTAGAGAAATCTTGCCGGATTTTGTAAAAACCTCTACAGGTTTTGGAACAGGAGGGGCAACAGTTGAAGATGTGGCACTGATGAAGGGGGTTGTTGGTGACAAAGTGAAAGTAAAAGCAGCTGGCGGTATCCGAGATTTTAAAACAGCTCAAAAAATGATTGAAGCTGGTGCCGAACGCATAGGAACGAGCTCAGGAATAAAAATTATCGAAGAATACAAATCAATATTAAAAAATAGAAGCAGAATTTGAGCTTAGCGGATGTATCACTTTAGTTTAGCATGATAAGTTTGCTCTAAGGACTTCCTATCTGTTATTCTTAAAATAAAAAGGAGGGTTTTATAATGACTAAAGGAAAAATTAATACAGCGACGATTGCCTCTGCTGCTTTAAGTTTGATTGCTCTGATTATCTTTATTTTAAATGGGAGAGAGCTGTCGAAAAATCACATGCTTGCCATGGTAGTACTACAACTTATTCCAGTTGCAGTTTCTTATTTTCAAATAAAGAAGCATCAAAATGTTAAATTAAACATTTTAGTTATCTTGATTGCATTATCACCTTGGATTTTCATGCTATTAATTTTGATAGGTATCTTCATTTTCAAGCCTTCTTTGGCTCCATAGGACCTCTAGGTATGTGGGGGCTTTACCGCTGGTGAATCAAACGGCCAATTATAAAAAAATTCACAATTGTCAGGTTCATTGGGATTTGGATTTCCAGACAATCATCTGACTAGTTGGTTCGATAATTAATAGTATAAATAATAGTTTTAGTATGCATTACAAGGGATGATTTATTGTCTGTTGAATGCCGTGTTTTTTAATAAAAGTATGTTTATTAAGATGGAAATTGCGAGAGCTTCAAAATGATAACTTGCTTTCTCTTACTACTCAGTTTCAAGCAAAAGGTTGGACAAACGAACGTGAGATGAGTAGAGTTATATTTAGACAACAAGTTTGAGAAAGAAGGAATAAATACATGTATGATGTAATCGTGATTGGGGCCGGTCCCGGCGGTATGACGGCGGCACTTTACGCTTCCCGTGCCGATTTAAAAGTTCTAGTTCTTGAAAGAGGGATTTATGGCGGTCAAATGCAAAATACCGCCGAAGTTGAAAATTTCCCCGGTGCCGGTTTGATAACTGGACCGGAGCTTTCTGAAAAAATGTACGAAGATTCAAAAAGCTTTGGGGCAGAACATGGGTACGGCTATGTAACAGATGTAGAAGACCATGGAGATTATAAAAAGGTCATCACCGAAGATGGCAGCTATGACACGAAAGTAGTTATCATTGCGACAGGAGCGGAACACCGTAAATTAGGTATTCCCGGTGAAGAAGAATATGCCGGTCGAGGCGTTTCTTACTGTGCTGTATGTGATGGTGCTTTCTTCAGAAATCAGCCGCTGGTAGTGGTGGGCGGCGGCGACTCAGCAGTGGAAGAAGGCATTTATCTATCACAATTAGCTGAATCTGTCACTATTATCCATCGACGTGACGAATTAAGATGTCAAAAAATAGTGGCTGGCCGTGCATTCAAAAATGATAAAATTGATTTTTTATGGAATAAGGTGGTAGAAGAAATAGAAGGTGACGATCAAAAAGTCCATACCCTTAAATTGAAAGATACGAAAACGGGTGAACTTTCTACAATCGAAACGGGTGGTGTGTTCATTTACATCGGCGTGATTCCAATCACTGAAGCTTTTACTTCTTTAGATATTTTAGATGAGGAAGGCTGGGTCATCACTAACGAAAAAATGGAAACATCTGTGCCGGGGATTTATGCTATCGGAGATGTCCGTCAGACAGTTTTGCGTCAAATCACCACAGCAGTGGGAGACGGAAGTATTGCCGGGATTGAAGCTTACAAGTATATTGAATCGCTAAAAGATTAACAGGATGACAAAAGATTGTGAGGAATCGAAAACTATCCTCACAATCTTTTTCTATGGGGAGTTTTTAGTGTAAAATAGAAACAGGAATAGAAAATGATGAGGAAAGAATGGGAAGGAGAAGTCGTATGAAAAGTTGTGGGATTGTTGCAGAATATAATCCTTTCCATAATGGTCACCGCTATCAAATCCGCCAAGCAAAGCAGCAGAGTCAAGCAGATGTGATGGTGGCAGTGATGAGCGGCAATTTTCTTCAACGGGGAGAACCGGCAATCATTGACAAATGGACGCGGGCAGAGTTGGCTCTAAATCATGGCATCGACTTGGTCATTGAATTGCCTTTTGCTTATGCCGTTCAGTCGGCAGATTATTTTTCAAAAGGCGGAGTTAAGCTGCTTCAGGACTTAGGGGTAGACACCCTTTCTTTTGGGACGGATTATTCTGGTGAGATGGATTACCATGGATTCGCTAGATTTCAACACGATAATCAGACAGAGATTGATGAAACTTTTAAGACTATTCAAAACAACGGTATGAGCTATCCCCAACAGATGACGGAAGTTTACCGGCGTTTATATCCTGAAATGACTTTAGATTTCAGTTCGCCCAATCATATTTTAGGTATGGGCTATGCGAAAGAAAATATTTTATACGATTCTCCCATGGAACTGCTTCCGATTCCCCGTAAGGAAAGTGAACATCATCAGACGGAAATTACGCAGGGAGACTTTGCCAGCGGAACTAGTATCCGGCAGAGTGTAAAGGGAAAAAAATGGCATGAAATAAAACAGGTAGTTCCTGAAGAAACGTTTAAGGTATTAAAAGAGCATCAGCCTATTGATTGGGAATTGTTTTGGCCGTTGCTGAAATATCAGCTCACAGTACAATCGGCGTCACAGCTTAGATTTATTTATCAGATGACCCAAGGGATTGAAAATCGTTTAAAGAAATATGTCAATGAAGCAGATAGTTTTAAAGAGTTCATCGAAAAAGTTAAAACAAAACGGTTCACATGGACGCGATTGCAGCGGTTGTGCCTCTACATTCTTTTACAGGTGACACAAGATGAAATAATGAATGTTTGGCAAAACAGCTATCTGCGTGTCCTTGGTTTCAGCAACAAAGGACGGGTATATTTGAACCTTCGGAAAAACCAGTTGACATTACCTGTCGTAACAAATATAAACAGCCAAAATGACTCGTTGTTGTCGCTGGATATTCGGGCGGGACAACTGTATCAGCTGGTGAGAGAAGAAGATAAAGCACTTGATTATTACACAAGACCCGTCATGAAAAATGAAAAAGAGGAGTGATAGATATGGGATTTATTCCGTATGATAATATAGAAGAAATTTTAGAAAATATTGAGCATCAGCCAATCGCTTTTTTATACATTGTGACCACAGGATGCAGTGTGTGCCATGGGTTGCAGCCGCAAGTGGAAGCCATCTTTGAAAAATTTCCCGAAGTCCACGGAATGGTCGTTGATAGTTTGAAAGTTCCTGAGGTGGCTGCGGAATTTCAAGCGTTGACAGCACCTGTCTTGCTATTGTTTGTGGAAGGAAAAGAATATCTCAGGAAAGCACGGATGATCAACACAAGAGATTTTGAAGAAGATGTGAAAAAAATCATTCATGGCTACATCGAATCTCAAGCGTAGAAAAATATTCAGTTTAAGGCCTCTGGCAAACCGTCAACTCAAAACGGTTTGTCAGAGGCTTTTTGATACCGGTAACAGCACTGTAATTGTTGAAAATAAAAATCAGCTTATGTATGCTTGGAAGTAGCAATGACAGTTAGTAAGTGAATCAAAGGGGAGATTAATTTGGAAAAATCGGCAGTCTATCACCGACCAGAGAGTGAGTACGCCTATCTATATAAGGAAGACTGTGTTCACCTCCGGTTGAGGACAAAAAAAGAAGATGTACGGGAAGTGAACCTGCTTTACGGCGATCCCTATCTTGTCACAGAAGATAAGTGGTACCGCTCGCCTGTAAAAATGAAAAAAATATTTAGCACAGATATTTTCGACTATTGGTTTGCGGAAGTTTCAGCGGATTATAGAAGATTAAGTTATGGGTTTCATCTGATTGGAAATGATGGTGAAAGTCTCTTTTATGGGGACCGCGGGATAAAAAGCTTTTCTCTAGATAGTTTAGCGGTTAACGAAAATTATTTTCGTCTGCCTTATTTTCATGAAGTGGACCGTGTCAAGACCCCTGAATGGGTGAAAGAAACAGTCTGGTATCAAATTTTTCCAGAAAGATTTGATAATGGTGATCCTGCTAATGACCCGGAAGGAACACTAATCTGGGGAAGTAAAGAACATCCGGACCGGACCGATTTTTTTGGCGGTGATTTGCAAGGTGTCCTGAATCATTTGGATTATTTGGTAGATTTAGGCATTAACGGCATTTATTTTTGTCCGATTTTTAAAGCCTACTCCAATCATAAATACGATACGATTGATTATTTTGAGGTGGATCCTCATTTTGGCGACAAAGCTTTATTTAAAAAGTTAGTAAAAGAAGCTCACAAGCGAGGCATCAGAATTATGCTGGATGCAGTTTTTAATCACATGGGCTATTTTTCTCCTCAATGGCAGGACGTTTTAAATAAACAAGAAGCATCCGAATTTGCGGATTGGTTCCATATCCGCCAGTTTCCAGTTGCCCCTGTTGATGAGCAACGAATGGAAGAAGCTAAAAAAGTGACCTATGATACTTTTTCATTCACACCGAGCATGCCTAAATTAAACACAGCTAATCCGGAAGTTCAGGACTATTTGCTGAAAATCGCGGCCTACTGGATCGAAGAATTCGATATTGACGCTTGGCGCTTAGATGTGGCAAATGAAGTGGATCATCAATTTTGGAAAAAGTTTTATCACGAGGTTACTGAAATCAAAGAAGATGTTTATGTTTTAGGTGAAATTTGGCACTCCTCTCAAAATTGGCTGAACGGGGACGAATTTCATGGAGTGATGAATTATGCCTATACTGAAACGATCTTAAATTTTTTTGTGAAGAACACTATCAGTGCTTCCATGTTGTCGGATGGTCTTATCGATCAACTGATGCTCTATCGCCAACAAACGAATGAGGTTATGTTTAATATGCTGGATTCCCACGACACAGCAAGGTTGCTGACAATGGCCCAGGAGGATAAAGATGTGGCGAAGATGACATTGGCTTTTACATTTTTGCAGCACGGTTCTCCTTGCCTTTATTATGGCACAGAGATAGGCATGACCGGCGAAAATGACCCGGATTGCCGGAAATGTATGGTTTGGGACAAAGACCGGCAGGATTTGGATTTGCTTGATTTTATCAAAAAGTTGATAGCTTTGCGGCGAAACTTTCAACCGGTGCTATCCTATGGAGAAATTATTTTTGATGAGCTGGATGATGAGCGTAAATGTCTGCAATTTACCCGGAAAACTGAGGGGGAAGAATTGAAGGCTTGGTTCAATAAAGGCAGTCATATCCAAACTGCTGAGTTATTTAATCAGCAAGTGTTGCTGTCTTTGAATACTGAGATTGCAGATGGCAAGGGGCAGATAGCCCAAAATGGTTTTATCATCACAAAAGTGTCAAAGTAAAATTCTGTTATCGGTAACAATGATAAATCGCTTGCAAATTTTGTCCACAGGAACAATAATGTGGTTAGTGAATCAAAACATTAAAAATTTTAGGGGGCTTAACAACAATGAAAAAAAGTTGGAAAAAAGTAGGACTAGGTTTATTGACTGCTGGTATTGCTTTGTCACTGGTAGCATGTGGAGGCGGCGACGCTAAGAAAGAAAGCAAGGGTGACGAAGTAACGGTAGACATTTTCCAATTTAAAGTAGAGTTCAATGAACAATTTAAAGCAGTAGCCAAGCAATATGAAGAGTTGAACCCGGGTGTAAAAATCAACATCTCAACTGTTGGCGGCGGAGACGACTATGGAGCGGCATTGAAAACTAAATTTGCTTCCGGCGAGGAGCCTGATATTTTCAATATTGGCGGACCTGAAGATTTAACAACTTGGGAAGAATCATTGGCAGATGTCAGCGACACTCAAGCGGCTAAAAATGCACTCGAAGGAACTACCAGCGGAGTCACAAGAGATGGAAAAATCCTAGGACTTCCGTACAACATGGAAGGTTATGGCTTATTGTACAATAAAGAAGTATTTAAAGAGGCGGGCATCAAAGTAGAAGATATCGTTACTCAAGAAGATTTGAGAAAAGCGACAGAGATTATCGACAGCAAGAAGGAAGAATTAGGTTTGCAAGCAGTTTTTGCTCTACCTGCTAAAGAAACTTGGATCACTGGACTTCATGCATCCAATACATTCATTGCACCAGAGTTTGACAATGATGTTAACAAAGCTTACGAATCAAAAACGCTTGACTTCACTTATAACAAAGAATTTAAAGAGTATATCGACTTGATGCAGGAATACTCTGTTCAACCGACCAACAGTCTAGATTACTCGAAACAAATGGAAGAACTGTTCTCTAATGGATTGATTGCCATGACACAACAAGGTAACTGGGTATATGGAACAATCGAAGAAATCGATCCGGAATTTGCCGAGAACAATGTAGGTATTCTGCCGATTCCAGTGGATGGCGTTTCAGAGCAAAAAATTCCGGTTGGCGTACCAAACTACTGGGCAGTGAACAAAAACTCAGAAGATAAAGAGCAGCAAGCCTCTAAAGACTTCTTAGACTGGCTGTATACTTCAGAAGAAGGTAAAAAAGTAGTGCTTGAAGAATTCAAATTTATTCCAGCTTACTCCGGTTTCGATACTGAAAAAATTGTTGATCCATTGTCAAAACAAGTTTACGAATTTTCAAATGCTGGAGATGCTACTGGCTGGGTGTTCATGGGTTACCCGACTGATTGGGGAATGAACGTTTTAGGTGCAGGCATCCAAAAATATGTCAGCGACGAAGGCACTTGGGATGAGTTGATGGATGAAGTCAAAACATCTTGGGAAGATTCAAGAAAATAATCGTTTCATCAGGGATAGAGCTCTAAAGCGAGTCTCTATCCTTTTACATTAAGGAGGTTAAAAAATGAGTGCAAAAAAAAGCTGGTTTTATGCTTTTACCGCTCCGGTTGTTGTGGCTCTGTTTTGTGTTGTGATCCTGCCGCTGTTTTACGGCTTGTATTACTCTTTCACTGATTGGGACGGAGTGACAGTCAGAGCATTTGTGGGAATCCAAAATTATATAGATGTGTTTAAAGATGAGGGTTTTCGTTCTGCCCTATGGTTTACGACTAAATTTTCCGTAGTTGCTATCATTTTAATCAATGTGATCGGTTTAGGATTGGCACTGCTTGTGACACAAAAATTCAAGGGAAGCAACTTTTTGCGGACCATCTTCTTCATGCCAAACCTGATTGGCGGTTTGATTCTTGGATTTATCTGGCAATTCGTTTTTACCAAAGCTTTTGCCAGTATCGGTGTTGCGTTAGGAATAGAATCTTTGCAAATATGGTTATCAACTACCCAGACGGGATTTTGGGCATTGGTCATTGTCATGTGCTGGCAGATGTCGGGCTACATTATGATCATTTATATTTCTTATCTGCAAAGTGTGGACGAATCCTTGCTGGAAGCGGCCAGTCTTGACGGAGCTACCAGCTGGCAAAAATTTTGGCGGGTAAAATTCCCGATGATTATGCCGGGATTCACCGTGAGTTTGTTTATGACGTTGTCCAACTCTTTCAAACTGTACGATCAAAACTTGTCCTTGACCGCTGGGGGACCATACAACTCGACTCAGATGGTTGCAATGAATATTTTCAATACAGCATTTTCTCAAAACAAGATGGGATATGCTCAGGCGAAGGCTATTATTTTCTTCGTGATTATTGCGGTGATATCGTTGACTCAAGTTTATTTGACTAAAAAGAGGGAGATTGAAGTATGATGGCTAAAAAGAAAAAATGGCTATTTGGGATTTTCGGCTTAGTTTTAGTAGCTGCTTGGGTATTTCCTTTCTACTTGATGATAGTCAATTCCTTAAAACCTAAGAAAGAAATTTTTACCAATACGTTGGGACTGCCTAAAGAGGCAACATTTGACAACTATATCCAAGCCTTTCAAGATTTAGATTTTGTTAAGACATTGTTTAATTCCTTATTGATTACCGTGGCCAGTGTGCTCTTTATTATTTTCTTTTCTGCTCTGGCGGCCTATGCCTTGCAACGGGTCAAAACCAAAGTAAGCGGTGTGGTGTTCATGATGTTTGTTGCTGCCATGCTGATTCCTTTTCAGTCTGTGATGATTCCATTAGTCAGCATCTTTGGGAAAATCGACCAGTTGAACCGCGGGGGCTTGATTTTCATGTATATCGGTTTTGGTGCCAGTATGTCGATTTTCCTTTATCACGGGGCAATGAAAGCCATTCCTGTTGCTTTAGACGAAGCGGCTGTCATTGATGGCGCCACACGCTGGCAGATTTTTAGACATGTGATTTTCCCTATCCTTAAACCAACCACTGTCACGGTGGCATTGTTGAATACAATGTGGATTTGGAACGACTATCTGCTGCCTTCCTTAGTGATTAATAAAGAAGGGAAACAAACCATTCCTTTGAAGATGTTCTTCTTCTTCGGGGAATATACAAAACAATGGCATTTGGCATTGGCAGGTTTAGTCATTGCAATTGTCCCTGTCATCATTTTCTACTTCATCATGCAGAAACAAATCATTGCTGGGGTAGCAGATGGTGCAGTGAAATAAGAGGAAAGTAGAGGGGAACGAACATGTATAAACGATTATTTGATATCCATCCGTGGAAGCTTACCACTACTTGCTTTGATAAGGAAAACAAACGACTTCAGGAAAGTCTGACGTCTATCGGCAACAGCTACATGGGGATGCGGGGGAATTTTGAAGAAACTTACACTGGTGATACTCATCAAGGAACCTATATTGCGGGGGTTTGGTTTCCGGATAAGACAAGAGTCGGCTGGTGGAAAAACGGCTATCCGGAATATTTTGGTAAAGTCATCAATGCAACAAACTTCATCGGCATGACCATCAAGATTAATGACGAAACGGTTGACTTGAATAAAGTCAATTACCGGGATTTTTATTTAGAACTGGACATGAAAACTGGAATCTTGTCCCGCCGCTATGTGGTGGAATTGGGGGATACAGAGGTAGCATTAAACTTTAAGCGTTTTGTCAGCATCGCCACACCTGAATTAGCAGTTGTCCGTTTGACAATGGAAGTTTTGTCAGGAACAGCTGACGTTTCAGTGACTTCATATTTAGATGGCAATGTTACGAACGAAGACAGCAACTATGAAGAACAGTTTTGGCTTGAAAAAGGGGTAAAAGCTGATATTGCCGGCAGCTACTTAACGATGGAAACGAAAGAAAATCCTTTTGGCACACCTAGATTCAGTGTCACTTCTTTAATGAGAAACAATTTTACGGTTTCCGGTAAAGACTCAGACAAAAACTATTCAATGGCAAGACTGACTAGCCAGTCTGCGAAATATGCCGATGAAATGGTTCAAGTCAAGTTGACAGCAGGAGATGTTTTTTCCGCAGAAAAAAGAGTGGCTGTCATCAATACTCGTAATGTTCCTGAAGAACAACATGTTGAGAAAGCAGAAAAAGTTTTAGCTGATTTGGAAAAATATATTTTTGAAGAGTTGGAAGAACAGCATCGGACAGCATGGGAAAAACGCTGGGACAAAGCAGATGTGGTCATTGAAGGAGACGATGAAGCGCAACAGGGGATTCGTTTCAATATTTTTCAATTGTTTTCTACCTATTATGGTGAAGATGCTCGTTTGAATATTGGTCCTAAAGGCTTCACTGGAGAAAAATACGGCGGGGCTACTTACTGGGATACAGAGGCCTATATTGTACCGATGTATTTGTCGGTGGCAGAGCCTAAAGTGACAGAACAATTACTTAAATACCGGCACCAGCAGCTGCCAGGAGCTAAGCATAATGCCGCACAGCAAGGGCTTAAAGGTGCCCTGTATCCAATGGTGACTTTCAACGGTATCGAGTGCCACAACGAGTGGGAGATTACATTTGAGGAAATCCACCGCAATGCTGCAATCGCCCATGCCATTTTCAATTATTCTACCTATACGGGCGATGAAAGTTATTTATTGGACGAAGGTATTGAAGTCCTTGTGGAAATTTCACGCTTTTGGCAAGACCGTGTGCATTATTCTAAACGCAACGATAAATATATGATCCACGGTGTGACCGGTCCTAACGAATACGAAAATAATGTAAACAATAATTGGTACACAAATAGAATGGCTGTTTGGGTATTGCAATATACGTTAGACACTCTAGCCAAAGTTTCCGATAAAAAACGTGAAGAACTTCAAGTCAGCCAGTCGGAAATGGAAAAATGGCTGGCAATCATTGACAAGATGTACTATCCTTATGACGAAGATTTGGAAATTTTCGTTCAACACGATACTTTTTTGGATAAAGATCTCACACCTGTGGCAGAATTGGATAAAAAACATTTGCCGTTAAATCAGAAATGGTCTTGGGACCGGGTCTTGCGTTCGCCATATATCAAACAGGCAGACACATTGCAAGCCATGTATTTCCTGAATCATGAATTCACAAAGGAAGAAAAGAAGCGTCATTTTGATTTTTACGAACCGCTGACGGTTCATGAGTCCTCCTTATCACCATGCGTCCATAGTATTTTGGCGGCAGAGTTGGGAATGGAAGAAAAGGCTGTGGAATTTTATGCACGTACGGCCCGGCTTGATTTGGATAATTATAACAATGATACCGAAGACGGCTTGCATATCACTTCAATGAGCGGCAGCTGGCTGGCAATCGTTCATGGTTTTGCCGGCATGCGCACCTTGACCGGAAAATTGTCATTCTTTCCATTTGTTCCAAAGGACTGGCAGAGCTACCGCTTTAAAATCAATTACCGCGGACGCCTGTTGGAATTGTCTGTCAGTCGCGAAGATGTGGAAATAGAATTGCTGTCAGGGGAGAACTTACCGCTAGAAATATTTGATGAAGAAATGGTGTTGGACGGTCATCTTCAAGTGAAATTATCTAGGAATGAGGGAAAAGAGTAGTGATAAAAGGTTTTCTGTTTGATTTAGATGGAGTAATTACTGACAGTGCAGAGTACCACTACCAAGCTTGGAAAAAACTGGCAGAAAAAATCGGTATTGAAATCGACCGAGAGTTCAACGAACAATTAAAAGGCGTTGACCGAATGGACTCTCTGGACCGGATATTAAAACACGGCAATAAAGAAAATGTTTTTTCGGATGAAGAAAAGTCCGCACTTGCTGTGGAGAAAAACGACGACTACTTGACACTCATTGAGTCGATTACTCCAGAGGATATTCTTCCGGGAATAATGGCGTTGATGAATCAGATCAAATCGCACGGCTTAAAGATGGGACTGACTTCCGCCAGTAAAAATGCACCGTTCATTTTGGAGAAACTGGAAATTTCTGAGATGTTCGATATAGTAGTTGATCCCGCAACATTGAGTAAAAGCAAACCCGATCCTGAAATATTTTTGAAAGGTGCTCAACTTCTTGACTTGCAACCTTCCGAATGTATCGGGGTAGAGGATGCCGAGGCAGGTATAGAAAGCATCAGAAAAGCAGGGATGTTTTCTGTAGGGGTTGGAGATGAAGTCTCTATGAGGGATGCTGATTATCGTGTGGAGAACACTGCTCAGCTGGATTTCGAGAAAATCATGGCTGCTGCTGCTCAAAAATGATTACCATCTAAAACTAAATGACATCACATAAAACCTGATGGGAAACCAGCTTTTTAAAAGCAGATTTCCCATCAGGTTTATTTTTCATTTGATTTTCAAATTCTTTATGTGTGAGACTCTTCAAGTGTTTCTATATATTCCGGATAATCTGTGAGCCAGCTGATGGCGTCCCAATTTCCAGTAGGATTGTTTCGCGCATTTTTTTGCTTTTCCCCGGGAGTTGAACGACCTGATTTGATATATTTTTCCAGACGGGCCATCAACTCTTGGACGATTTCAGGATAATCTTCAATCACATTATTTTTTTCTTGAATGTCTTCGTCGATTTTGAATAATTCAAAAGGTCCAAAGGATTCTTCAGCGTTTCTCGCCAGATTTCCTCCGCCGTTTTTAACAAGGTTTAACTTCCATCCATGTGTTCTGAGTGCTAAACCTCCGTTGGCACAGCTCACCACAATGTCTTTTCTGATTTCTTTGTTGCTGCCATTCAATATAGGCAGGAGGGACATTGAATCTTCGGCTGTGTCATCCTTATATTGGACATCAAACATTTCTGCAAAGGTGGCAAATATATCTGAATGAGAAACCAGCTGATGGGAAAAACTATTGGTTTTGATATGGTCAGGGTAAGAAATAATCGTAGGTTCCGTATGACCCCCTTCCCAGATGTCCATTTTCTTTCCCCGATAGATACTGCTGGGGTTATGCCCTTGGGCTAAAAGATTAGGGAAATCTGCAACACCGGAAGCACCATTATCACTGGTGAAAATAAATATCGTGTTCTCGTTAATATTTTTTTCTTTTAATGTCTGACTGATTTCACCCACATAGTAATCAAGCTGGAGGACAAAATCGCCGTATGGGCCCAGACCGGATTTTCCTTGAAACTGTTCATCAGGCAAGATAGGACCATGGACAAGGTGGCAAGGGTAGTAAAGGAAAAACGGCTCGTCTTTTTCAGCTTGTTTTTCGATGATTTCTATGACCTTATCTTGCATAAGTTTAGGGCATTCTTGATGTTTGTAATTATCGGCGATGACACCCAACTGCCACTCTTGTTGTTGCGAAGGACCTTTTCTATCTAAATTAGCAATCCCCGTGACTTTCGTTGGAATTTCGGTGACAGTGTCATTTTCTATGTAGACAAAGGGCGGCTGATCCAAAGAGGCCGGCGTGCCAAAGAAATAATCAAAGCCGTATTGATTGGGGCCATATTTGATTTTTTTGGAAAAATCAATATCGATACCCTCAATGAGCTGTGTCGGGTAGTCATTATCAAAATTGCCGGAACGACCATATTGTTTATCTGGAGCCACCTCTGCTTCGGCATAGTCTGATGGGTCCACCCCGTAAGCTTTGTAGTCGATGTGTTTTTTATAATGCCAATCCATCCCCAGGTGCCATTTTCCCACAGCAGCGGTGTGGTATCCTTGGGATTTGAACAGCTGAGCCAAAGTCATCCGATTCTTTTCAATCAGGGTTTCAGAATCTCCGTGCAGTACCAATGATTTCAATCGCGAACGCCAATTGTATCTGCCTGTCAGCAAGCTGTATCTTGATGGTGTGCAAAGACTGCTGGTGGCATGGGAATTGCCAAAACGCATGCCGCTTTCGGCTAATTGGTCAAGGTGTGAGGTTTTTATTTTCCCATCGGAGTTGAAACAAGAAACATCACCGACTCCTAAGTCATCGACTAACATGAGAATGACATTTGGTTTGTTTTTCATCAATTAAAGTCGTCCTTTCCTTCATTTATTAATTTATTTATCTTTATTTATTGTAACACGTTAAAGTTGGAGGCGAACGTCAAATATGTTAACTTTTTTCGTTAAGTGCTGATCTTTTAAATTTCTATGGAGATGGCATATAATATGGGGTGACAGAAGTCGCAACGAAAAAGTTAAAAGAAATTTAATAAAATTAATGAAAATTTTCAAAATATGTTGGACTTAGGACTGATTTTTTTTGTGTCTGGTGTGTGTTAACCTTAGTATGCAAATCAAATGTGAGAGAGAAACAGGAGGAAATATAATGAACCATTCAGTGGTGAGTGTGAGAAACTTAAAAAAAATCTACGGGAAAAAAAATGAAAAGCAGTATGAAGCCTTGAAAGATATTTCATTTGATGTTGAAGAAGGTGAATTTGTGGGTATCATGGGTCCTTCCGGCTCAGGAAAGACCACGTTGTTGAATATGTTGTCAGCGCTGGATTCGCCAACACAAGGAGACGTGACGATTGCAGGAAACAACATCACCGGCTTAAATGAACAGCAGCTGTCAGATTTTCGAGCCACCAATATCGGTTTTATTTTCCAGGATTTTAATTTACTGGAAAATTTGACTATGAGTCAAAATATCGGATTGCCCCTATCTTTACAAGGCGTACCTTCAAGAAAAATCGATAAGAAAATCAAAACAATTGCTGAGATACTGGATATCACACAAATTTTAGCTAACTACCCTACGGAAGTTTCGGGCGGGCAAAAACAGCGGGTTGCTGCCGCACGGGCATTGGTCCATCAACCACAACTGCTGTTAGGAGACGAACCGACAGGAGCGTTGGATTCCAAAAATGCTAAAAATTTGCTGGAAGCTTTGCGTGGTCTGAATAGAGATTATCAAACGACCATCCTGATGGTGACCCATGATCCCATGAGTGCCAGCTATTGTAAGAGAATTTTATTTATTCAAGACGGCATGATTTTCAAAGAGTTGCGGAGAGAGGGCAGCCAACAAGATTTTTATCAAAACATCTTGGCGAATTTGTCTCACGTCGACTTCTCGGAAGGTCAGGTGTAACTCATGACTTGGAAATTAGCTTTGATCAATGTAAAAAAACGTTGGCAAGACTATTTGGTTTTGATGATGGGACTGATAATCTCGGTTTCAATCTTTTATATGTTTCAAACATTGTCTTTAAATGTTAAGTTTCTTCAAGAGGTGATTCCTACCATTTCTATGGTCGCTTTCATTTTTCAACTGGGAGCCATTTTACTTGGGATCATTACGATTGTTTATATTTTTTATGCCAACTCTTTTTTATTGTCCATGCGTAAAAAAGAATATGGTATGTATATGATGCTCGGAGCCAAAAAGAAAAAAATTAAACAGATGATGACGATTGAGACTCTATTCATCGGTTTTTTATCAATGATTGCAGGAGTCATGCTGGGAGTTGTTTTCTCAACTGTGATGAGCCAAGTGCTCTTGAATCAGTTGCGAGTATCCTCTGACCAGTACAATGCTTTTTCATTGAGCGCAGTGGCAGTCACGTTTATTTTCTTCTTGATTTTATTCGTATTGACGGCTGTTACCAATTCTTCAAAATTCTCAAAAACCAAGTTGCTGGATCTGTTGCATGAAGAACAGCAGTCAGAAAAGCACCGTCCGAATAAATTAAAAACGATTAGTTTGACAGTCGTCTCAGTAGTTTTGATAATAATTGGCTATTTTTCTCTATGGCATGTGAAGGAGCTCTCTATTTTAGCATTGGTTATTGCCTTGTTTACCATCACGTTCGGTACCTTTTTATTTTTTGCTGCCATGCTTCCGGCAGTGATCAGTGCATTTAAAAATAACGAAAAGTTCAGCAGGAAAGGAATACGGATTTTCACTTTATCTCAATTGAGTTTTAAAGCCAGCTCTTTAAGCAGAGTTTTAGGGATGGTCACCATGTTGCTGGCTCTTTCTTTAGGAGCTATCACAGTAGGAGATGCTTTTAACAATTACAAAGAAGCACTAATCAAACAAGCCCCTTACGATGCGGTTATTTTTAATCCCGATGAAGCTGTGTCACAGGAAATGGAGAAGCTGGAAGGGAAAGAGGAAAGACTTTACCATATTAAACGCAATGGCGAAGAATTTTACTTTTTGTATGATGAACTTAGGACACACCCGATTATGATGAACAATCAAACGGGTTTTACCAAGAAAGCCAAGCCATTTACTGAATTTAGTGAGGGAGTTAGTTTTTCTACCAACAATGGCACAGATTTTTCAATTATGCAGGCTTTTGCCCAGATAATGAATCCTCATGCCCCTTATTTAGATGCACCGGCCTATCATGTGCTCTCGCAAAGTGAGTTTGATCAGGTACAGGGAGAAGCAGGAGTTATCCATGTACTGCTGGTGGATGATTTTGAAGGACAACTGGATATTTTTGAAAGAATCGAAACACTGGAAACAGCCAGATTCAATCCTGAAAACACCTATACCTCCAATAGCAAGTTTGCACTGTATTCGATGATCAGCATGATGGTTAGCGGCTTCATGTTCATGGGAGCATTTCTCGGTATCGCCTTTTTGGCAATGTTAGCCAGTTCTCTGATGTTCAAGATTTTATCAGGGGCTTATCAGGACATTGGACGTTACGATATGTTGAGAAAAATCGGTGTAGGAAAGAAAAAATTATCATCCTCAATCTATAAGGAAATTTTGGTAGTTTTTGCAGTTCCGGGAATTTTAGGGACAATCCATGTGCTGTTCGGATTAAAAATGTTTGAACTGCTGATGCCGGAACCTTACAGTCACATTTGGCTGCCATTTACGGTTTTTGCAGCGATTTATCTTCTCTATTACTTTATTACTGTAAAATTGTATCAGAATATTGTTTTGAAAAGCGAAGTTAACCGCTAATGAGCGTGATAAAAAAATATCGTTAATTTCAGAAGATGGTGTTATAATACACAGTGAAAAAATACTTGCTAAACAGACTCTTACAGTGAAAGAAGGGAACAGCTGACAGAGAAGACCATGGAATTTTTAGCATGTCTAACAAATCTCTAACAGGCAGAAAATATACAGTCTGGCACTTTGTTGACATCAAATCAAACTAGAGTAGTCATATTTATTGAAGGAGCTAAAAAAGTGGGCAAGATTCATGTGAAAAAAACACTGGGCAATGACGAGATTTTGGAGCAAGAAAACTCCTCTTATCAAATCAACAAAAATTGGCAGGATTTCTCAAAATGGCAGAATTTCAGAAAAGCAGCAGATGGCGGTGATTACGAAAGAATCGCTGAGGAAATCAGGGAAAATAATGCCAAGCTGCTGGAATCTTTCGGAGAATATCTGGCAGTGAAAGAACAGTTAAGTCAAAAAGTAATCAGAAGACATCAGGAAAATGCCAGCTTATTTATCGATGACTATCTGCTGTATTATGACATCAAGACAGTGGCAACTCATGCACATGAAGTGCCCCAATTTATTTCTGAATGGTATGTGGGGAAATTTTTACAAGTAAATATGACCAACGTCAGTCAGTTAGGTGCCTCAATGAAAAAGTTTTTCATTTTTTTGGCAGAGGCTGGTGAAATTTCTTCTTTAGAGATTGAAAGTAGTAGACTTATGATAAAAAATGCTGTCAAAGAAGGACAGTTTCAGCTGGAAAATACTTAGTAGTATTGCCAGTCATTTAGAACTGGAAACAATAAAATAAAAAAATAGAAGCGAGCCTGTCAAACAGGTCCGCTTCTATTTTTTTTATCAAGAATAAACGGAAATCCGTTCATTTTCATATTTGCCGCTTTCGATAATGTCCAGCATGGCAGAAGCGTAATCTTGATAGCTCAGATAGCTTTTGCCGTTTTCATCGTAGGTAATCACTTCACCGCCGATTTTATATTGATCTGTCTTAGGACCGTTAAAATCAAAATGGGCGGCTGGACTGACGTAAGTCCAGATGGTTCCTGTCGAACCTTCTAATTCTTTAAGAGATTTCGCCATGTTTTCTGCTGTTAAGTGAAAAGACTCCGGGAAGCCTTCCTGTTCAAAAAGCATGGTGGTTTTTGATTCATCTATATACAGACTGCCGGCACCGCCTACAACATAAAGTCTTACCGGTGTTTGCTTCAAAATCTTAGTAATGTGCCGTAAAGAGGATTGATGAAGTTGCGGCATGTTGGGCGGGGCATTGAAAGCATTCACTACTGCGTCTAAAGGTTCAATTTCCTCAGTGGTCAAATCATAAAGTTCTTTTTCAATGTAAGGAACCTCTTGAGAAAGTTTATCCTTATTTCGCACAAAAGCGAGAACTTCATGCCCACGTTTTAAAGCCTCTTGTAAAATTAAATTTCCTTGTTTTCCAGTTGCACCAATAATTCCTATTTTCATACGGACCGTCCTTTCTGATTAAAAATCTTCTCACACTTCTATCGTAATCTTTTACGGACAAATGGTCAATGTTTAGCTATGTTTATTTAGTTGATTTCACATAGCTGTGCAAATATTGAAATGATGGAGAAACGGGGAAGTGTTATATTGTATCTAATAATATTTTGGTACTATTGCTTATTTTTTCATCCTAAACTGGCGGACGGTGGAAACTGTTCGCTTATTTTTTGGTATTTATGTTCATTTTGTCCGAAAATAAAATTTTTAAGTGAAAGGAAGTACAGGTTTAGGGTTTTCTGATTGTGTTTGGTCCTTTTTTTTCGTATCATAGAGTATATAAGTATTGGAACCGCGAATCAGTGAGGATAGAGGTGATGCAAATGTCCAAGGAACAAGATGGCAAGCAGATTAGTTCTTTCATTCGTATTTTTTCTAATTATCTAAACACTATTGAAAAGAAAATGTCCAATAAGCAATTAAGTTTTAATGAAATAAAGGTGATGCTTGAGTTGAATGAATCTGACCAATTAACGGCCAGAGACATTGAAGTCCGGTTGGATTTGGATAAAAGCTATACTAGCCGTATTTTGAAAAATCTTGGGGAACTGGATCTGATTGAAAAATCTCAGTCCGGGGAAGATAAACGACTTTATTTTTTGCTGCTCACTGATAATGGCAAAAAATTGGCAAAAGAATTACATGAGCAATATTTAGAGATTTTAGAGGGAGATTTGGACTTGCTGAAAAATAAAGGCAAGGATAGATTGATCGAATCTATGAAAATATTGGAAGAGCATTACCAGAGGGAAATTGAAGAAGATTAAAGGAAGCAGCCTTAACTATCATCGTTGTTCTTGGATGATAGTTGTTTTTTAGATTGTTGTTCGAAGAGAGACCAAACGGATATTTTAGAGAAAATTTAGTCAAAAGAGGGAAAAGAATGAGTGCTTACATTGAGCCGGTTAAAATTGCGGTCATCAGCTTTCCATTTGTTGCGTTGCTGCTGTCATTGCCGATATTAATTTATCATTATCACAAATATGGGGTTTTTCTCAGATGGTTCGCTGTGGTTATTTACAGTTTTATTTTATATTTGCTGGCAGCATATTTTCTGGTGATTCTACCTTTGCCAGATATCAATCAGGTAGCTGAATCGACTTTGCCTACATACAATCTCCAGCCTTTTGCATTTGTCAGAGAGTTTGCTGCCCATACGGTTTGGTGTCCGTTTGATTTAAGCACTTATTTTCTAGCTTTAAAACAATCTGTATTGATTCAGCCTTTGTTCAATGTCTTTTTGACACTGCCATTTGGGGTTTACTTGCGTTACGGATTCAAAAGAAATTTAAAGCAAACAATCTTTTTTTCTTTTTTGCTTTCCTTGTTTTTTGAATTGACACAATTAAGCGGGCTCTATGGTATTTATCCTCGGCCTTACCGGTTATTTGATGTGGATGATTTATTTTTAAATACATTGGGCGGTGCCATTGGCTATTGGCTGACACCGTTTTTCAGAATGTTTTTCCCGAAGGACTCAGAGATAGAGATGACTTTAAAAGACAAGTCCAAGCACCAAGTTACTTACTTGCGTCGTTTAGTGGCTTTTATCGTAGATTGGATTCTCGTGGGGTGGATTATTAATTTTACCCATTCTTTTCTCGGCTTTTTCATTTCTAATGATTTAATTACGCTAATCATCCTCGTGGTTTATTATTACTTTGTCCCGCTGACACTTTTTAAAGGTCAAACCATAGGGAAAAAAATCATCAATCTTAAAATCATCTCCGAAGACGGTCAAGATATTTCCAAGAAGGCCTTGTTAAAACGTCAACTGCTATTTGGTTTGAATTGTTTTCTTCTTTTTTATTTACTGCCGCAGATTTTAAGTGCCACCGGAACAGTCCCTGATGAACAGCTGGAGACTTTTTACTATTTGGCATTGCTTTTTGCCAGTTATGCACTATTATTTACTACCCACGTTGTAGTTAATATGCTATTTAAGAAAAAACAGCTTATTTATGAAAAAGTTTCTCACACTTATCAAATCAGCACTAAATAGATTTATTAAATCAGTTAGGCTGACCTAAAAGTCTTAAAATACATAAAATCCCATGAAATCACTTTTCTAAAACGTTGATTTCATGGGATTTTTAATTTATAAATTTATTTTCTAAGCAATATGGATTTACTGAACGTTGCAGTTAATATTTGAGGACGATATGATTTTTTGGTAATCATCCAAGTCTTCTGTATGAAGTTGAGGGATATCTTGCAATTTGTAATCACGATTTAGATAGGTATATTTTTTTTCGCCAAACTGGTGAAAAGGCAATAGTTCCACTGAAGTAATTCCCATATCGGTAAATAATTTTGCAAAGCCTTTTGCATCATCCAGGCTGTCATTGTAAAAAGGGATTACCGGAACGCGCACAACAACATTAGGATGCTCGGAAAGAGCAATTTTCAGATTGTTCAGAATCAGTTCATTTGGGACACCTGTACCGTCACGATGTCTTTTGGAATTATAGTGTTTCACATCAAAGAAAATCAAATCAAGATGCTTGATAAATTCCCGGAATACATCTTCTTTTGCAAAACCGGTTGTTTCGCAAGCAGTATGGATGCCTCTTTTTTTCAGTTCTTTCAAAAGGTCGATTGCAAACTCTGCTTGATAGAGGACTTCACCTCCTGATAAGGTGACACCGCCATTTGATTCTTGATAAAAAGGTTCATCTTTCATTACTTCGGCAACAATGTCATCGACTGTTTTAAATTCACCCACGACAGTATTTTTTTTCTTTTGATTGTCCCACATTTCTTCAGGTGTTCCCAGTTGGGATTCTGGATTTGAACACCAATAACATCTTAACGGACAACCCTTGAAAAAAACGACCGTGCGGATGCCAGGTCCATCGTGAATACTAAATTTTTGAATATTGAAAATACATGCTTTTTTAGTCATCGTAGTAAACCCCCTCGTAAATTATTATATCACAGTTTGTTTCAAACGCAACTTTAAAAGTTTCGAAAGAAACAAGTCGGCAATTGAGTTACAAGCAAAAATATGATAAAATGTTGATTGTAAGGAGGTTACCATGTCAAGAGAAGAAGAGATTATTTCATTAGTAAGTAAAGAAAAAAAGATTGAGGTCAATCAATTAGCAGAGCTCCTAAAAGTTTCGAAAGTAACCATTAGGAAAGACTTAGATAAATTAGAAGCACGCGGAATTCTTCATCGTGAGCACGGCTACGCTTTATTGAATAATGAAGCAGACATTAACTATCGTCTGGCAAAAAATTATGACTTGAAATCAAAAATAGCAAGAAAAGCTGCGGAAAGTATTTCTGACGGGGAAGTTGTGATGATTGAATCCGGATCTACTTGTGCACTTTTAGCCGAAGAGCTGGCTTTTAATAAAGCGGACGTGACGATTATCACTAACTCTAGTTTCATTGCTTCCTACATCCGAAAATCGGAGAGCGTTAAAATTATTCTTTTGGGCGGCGAACATCAAAAAGATTCTCAAGTGAACGTGGGTCCTTTAATCAAGCTGGTCATAGAAAATTTCCACGTAAATAAATTATTTGTTGGTGTGGATGGTTTTGATTTAAAGCGAGGCTTTACCGGGAGTGATATCACTAGATGCGACACAGCAAGAGTTATGGCGGAACACGCTGATAACACCATCTTGTTGACTGATTCCAGCAAGTTCCACAAAAAAGGTGTGATTACCGAGTTTGAGTTTGATGAAGTTGCTAAAGTTTATACAGACAAGGCTATTCCAGCGGCTGCCAAACAATTTCTTGAGGAAAAAAATATCAGTGTGGTCACTGTGTAAGAATGTTTTAATTTTCAAAAAATGTTGCGGCTAATGAAAAAGACATGTTGTGTTTTTATGAAGGGACAGGAAATCATTGATGGTTTAATCAAATGGTTCTATGTCCTTTTATATTTTGAATAAATATCTGTCTGATGGATGGTAAAATCTTATTAAAAAAGAGAGCGGGGGCAATCATGTTTGATGAAAAAAGGAAACAACTGGCAAAGGTATCCTATCTTTATTTTATTGAAGAAAAAACACAAGCGGAAATCGCTAAAATATTGGGCATTTATCGAACGACTGTCAGCCGGATGATTTCTCAGGCCAAAAAAGAAGGCATCGTAAAAATCAAAATAGTTGATTACGGGGAAGAATTATTTTTACTGGAGTCCTATCTAAAGGAAAAATATGGTTTAAAGCAGGTTGAACTGGTTCCCTCTGAGGAATCTGATTCAACTGAAGAAAAAGAAGAAAAACTGGCATCAGCTGCCGGGGAATTTATGAAGAAAAATATTAAAACTGACGATGTGGTGGGACTGTCCTGGGGAGCCACTCTTTGGCGTGCTATTGATAAAATTAATGGCAAATATGATAAAAATGCGACGATTGTTCCCATAGTGGGCGGGCCCAGCCATATCAACGCTAATTTCCATGTGAATACTTTGGTGTATGAGTTATCGAGGAGATTTGAAGGAGAAAGTTTATTTATCAATGCTACGGTAGTTCAAGAAACGAAATTATTAAAAGAGGGAATTGTAGGCTCAAAATATTTTCGTGAACTAAAGGACAGGTGGGAGCATCTGGATGTGGCTTTTGTTGGCATAGGCGGTCAATTAAGTTATAAAAAAAGTCAATGGCGCGACTTGCTGACTGCTAAAGATTTTGAAGATTTAAAGTTGAGAGAAGCTGTGGGGGATTGTTGCTGCCGTTTTTTTGACAATGACGGAAAAATTTTAAAGGGAGACTTAGATGATCGAACTATCGGACTGTCTCTGGAAGAATTGGCGGAGGTTCCTCTGTCTGTGGGTATTGCACGAGGTAAGGTAAAGGCACGGGCTATTGCTTCGATTTTAAAAGGGAAGTATATCAATTGTCTTATTTCAGATCAGGAAACTATGCTGGAGTTATTAAGGCTGGAAAAAGATACGGGTTATGCTGAGTTGTGTGAACGTTAGCTAGTTTAGGGGTTGATGCTATGACTTTAAAATATAACATAAGTACATTTTTATAGATAATCCAATTTAGCAACGAAAAAACTTGGAATTTTAAAGGTTTATTTTTATTTAAAACAGCACATTTGTGCTGTTTTTTTGAAATCATATTTTATAAACATTGCTCAATGTGTTGTTGACAAAGGGATGACAGCGTTATTATTTTTTTTGTCAAAAAAACATGTTGTGAAAATAAATAAAAATTGAGAAGATTACCTTAAGATAAATCAACTAATTATTACCAATTCCAACAAAATTGTTGGAGTTAGATCGGATGATTGGAAGGGATCTTATTCCCAAAGTAGTTGATAAACTCATTATTTTAAAAAGGGGTCGAAGATAATGGAAATAATAACAAAAGAATTGGTGGATTTAAACCTTGAAGCATCAAATGTAAAAGAAGTCGTGATGCGCTTAGGAGAAAGGATTGACTATGCTGGAAGAATTTTAAATTTTGATGGATACATAGATAGTGTTATGGAAAGGGAAGAGTTAACATCGACAGGTATTGGTTTTGGAATTGCAATCCCACATGGCAAGTGTGAACACGTAACTTCATGTACAGTTGCATTTGCAAGGTTAAAATCTCCGATAGAATGGAATAGTTTGGATGGGGAACCAGTGAAGATTGTTTTTCTTTTAGCAGTTCCAGATGTTTGTAAAGGGGATGAACATTTGAGAATTATTGCTGCACTTTCAAGAAAATTAATTCATGAAGATTTTAGAAATCAGCTGGAAACTCTTGAAGATGAGCAGGCACTTGTTGAAATGATTACTGATACACTAGCAAGTACTTTAACTAAATAAAATAAAGGAGAGAGTCAAATGAAATTAGCAGCAGTTACAGCATGTCCGTCTGGAGTAGCCCACACGTATTTGGCAGCAGAAAGTTTAGAAGTAGCGGCAAAGAATAATAATGTGGAAATTAAGGTTGAGACACAAGGTTCAATTGGCATTGAAAACGAGTTGACACGTGAATGGATTGAAGAAGCAGATGCAATTATTTTAACAAACAATATTGGAATTAAAAATGAAGAAAGATTCAAAGGAAAGCCTGTTGTAAGAGTCAGTGCCGGGGATTGCATTAATAAAGCAGATGCTATTGTAAAGAAATTGATTGAAAAGTTAGGTTAATAAATTAGAAATGAAAGGTGATCAAAATGATGGATTTATTGAAAGATATTAGAAAGCACTTGATGACGGGTGTTTCCTATATGATTCCTTTTGTAGTAGCAGGAGGTATTCTTTTAGCATTGAGTGTACTTTTCTCAGGTACTGCTTCAGTTCCTGAAGCAGGCATTTTGGGAGGGATGGCAACTATTGGTGTGACAGGATTAGGATTGATGGTACCGATACTGTCAGGGTATATTTCTTTTTCCATGGCAGACAGACCAGGGATTGCACCGGGGATTATCGGTGGGATGATTGCTAATAGCATCGGAGCAGGATTTATCGGCGGGATTATTTCTGGTATCTTAGCAGGTATCGTTGTAAGCTATATCAAAAAAATAAAATTGCCATCTAGTCTACGCTCTTTGATGCCAATATTTGTTATTCCTCTTCTTGGGACAACAATTGTGGGGGGCATCATGTATTTTATCATAGGAAAACCAATTGCATCCTTAATGAACATTATGACCAATGCCTTAGAATCAATGGGTACTGGGAATTTAGTTTTGTTAGGATTGGTTTTAGGCGCCATGATTGGATCAGATATGGGGGGACCAATTAATAAAGTTGCCTTTGGTTTCGGTTCGGCGATGGTAGGTACCATTGACTCTGTGACGGGACTGCCGTCAGAGACAGCTTTAGCAATTATGGGAGGCATCGGTGTTGCGATTTGCGTCCCGCCACTTGCAATGGGATTGGCCACTATAATTGCACCTAAAAAATTCACGGTCGAAGAGAAAAATTCTGGGAAAGCAGCTATAATAATGGGCTTGGTTGGTATTTCAGAGGGGGCTATTCCTTTTGCTGCGGCTGATCCGATTCGGGTGATTCCAGCTAATATTATAGGGAGTGCAATCGGTTCAGCGACTGCAATTCTACTTGGTGCTGGCAATCCTGCTCCATGGGGGGGATGGATTGTTGCTCCTGTTGCTCAAAACCCTATTATGTATATGGTTGCCACTATTGTCGGTTCAGGTGTCACTGCGCTGATTGTTATCTTATTGAAGAAGAATATTAAAGAACAAGTTGATATAGATTCGACGTCGACTAATGAAGTAGATTTTGATTTGGAAATTGAAATTTTATAGTTTCGCGAGATAAAATAAAAACAGGCACGTAAAACTTATGGATAATTTTATCAGCCATTTGTCTTACGTGCTTTCGTTTATACTAATAATAATTTAGTTTGTGCCCGAATCATTTTTTCATAATCAATTGGAATTCCTTTATTACTAATCACTAAGTCTATTTCTTGCCAACTAGCGACTTCTACTAGTGAGCTGGAATCAAATTTTGTTCTATCAAGGATGACTATTCTTTTGGTCGATTTGTTTAATAATTTTCTTTTTATTTCTGCATCTACCAAGGAAGAAGTACAAAAACCTTTTCTATTTTTAACGCCGCTAGATCCCAAAAAGCACAGATCTAATTGGATATTAGGGAAAATCTCTGCAGTAGTATTATTTTGAAATGACATATCATTGTCAGAATACTTTCCTCCAAAACAATAGAGATTATGCTTACTGTGAACTAGCTCCAAGATTGCAGCGAGCGAGCTGGTAAAAATTTCTTTTTGAGTGAATGCATTTAAATGGTTAGCCAATAAAGCCATAGTACTTCCTTGATCAATACCGATACTTGATATATTTTCATCTATTAATTGACTTGCTGCATCGATTAAAGGGGATTTTAAATCAAGGTTATCAGGTGTGCGGTAAAAAACAGGTGTTAGTTCCTTTTGGGGAATTAATTCAGCACCGCCATATTTTTTTTTTAGAATTCCTTCTTTTTCTAGATGGGTCAAGTCTTTTCGGACTGTTTCATCAGAAACTCCAAAGAGCTTGACCAACTCACTGACTTTAACAGTTTTTTGTTGGTGGATAATATTAGAAATCTCATTGCGACGTTTAATAATTTCATCAGCTTTCATTTGTTACTCCTTTTACTACTATGGTAAGTATTGTTTTTTGATTTATTCTAGCATAAATTCCAATAACAAGTCCAATATATTTGGGACTTTCTACTTAAAAACGTTTAATTTGAACTAAATCAAAGGAAAACATGGAATTAGGTTGTTGTTACAATTATAATAAAGACGGATATAAAAGAAAGGATGAATGGAATGGCAATAACTACTATTAATAAAAATCAGCGTCCAGACAACACAACTTCTAAAGTGAATTCAAGAATTCAAATGATGAAAGACAACTTATTCAAAAATAAAAGACAAATTTCTCTTGAAAGGGCCCTTTTATATACTGAGAGTTATAAGCAGACAGTGGGAGAAGCTGTCATTATTCGTAGAGCCAAAGCTGTGGCACACATCTTGGAAAATGTTGAGATCAGTATCCGAGAAGGAGAATTATTAGTAGGTAATCGGACTGTTCGTCCACGTTCTGGTATTCTCTCTCCAGAGATGGATCCTTATTGGATTATTAAAGAGATGGATACGATTCATTCTCGTCCACAAGATCAATTTGAATTTACAGAAGAAGATAAAAAAATATATTTGGAAGAGCTTTATCCTTACTGGGAAAATCATTCCATGAAAGATTTTATTGTTGGTCAACTGACAGATGAAATAAATGATGCTTTAAAAGATGAAGTATTCAAATTGAATCAAACTGATAAAGGTCAAGGACATATTATAATGGACTTTCCTGCAATCCTGGAAAAAGGTGTTCAATATTATATCGTTTTGCTACAAGAGTTATCGAAGGAACACCCGGAAAACGAATTTTTCCAGGCTAGTTTAATTATTTTTAAAGGAATGAAATCACATTTCTTACGCTATGCTGAATTGGCAGGAAAAATGGCAGAGATAGAACCAGTTGAACATCGGTCTAATGAATTAAAAGGTATTAAACAAATGTGTGAAAAACTAAGTACAGAGAAACCTGATTCTTTTTACGAAGCTCTTCAGCTGTTATGGATGACTAGTATTGTCGGTCAATACGAATCAAATGCTTCTTCTCTGTCCTTAGGGCGTATGGATCAATACTTGTATCCTTTTTATAAAAAGTCTCAAGATGAAAGTGTATCAGATGAGTTTCTTTATGAAGTCCTTGGTGATTTTTATGTTAAAACAAATGATGTTGTTCTATTGAGAAGTGAGAGCAGTGCCAAGTGTTTTGCTGGTTTCCCTACTGGATATACCGTTGTGTTGGGAGGCGTTGATCGTTTAGGAAGGGAGTCAGTTAACCCGCTTTCTTATATGATGTTAGACTTGTACCATGAAATTCTATTACCACAACCCAATCTTTCCGTACGTATGAACGAGTTGATCCCGAGGAAATTTTTGTTAAAAACTTGTGAAACGATACGCTTAGGGACAGGTATCCCACAACTATTCAATGACGAAGTGATTATTCCAGGATTTTTGAGCAAGGGTGTTTCATTAGAAGATGCGAGGGATTTTGCGACTGTAGGGTGTGTGGAAATCAGTATCCCTGGAAAAACATATGGCTTACATGACATAGCATTGTTTAATTTATTACGTATCATGGAGTTGAGCATGTATGAGTTGAGGGGCACTGAGAATATCACTTATGAACAATTATTGGCAAACATACACAAAAAAATTCAGTATTATGTTCGCTTAGTCGCTGAGGGATCTGATATTGTTGATTTAGGACATCGTCATTACGCACCAACTCCTTTTCTGTCTGTATTAATAGATGACTGCATAAAAAATGGAAAAGATGTGACCGAAGGTGGGGCAAGATATAATTTCTCAGGGATTCAAGGGATTGGAGAAGCTAATCTGAGCGATTCACTTTATGTCGTCAAGAAGATGATTTTTGAAGATAAAGAAATGTCATTTGACGAATTAGTCGATGCGATGGAGTCTAATTACTCTGGTAAATATAGCTCATTACAAGAGCATGTCATTCAAGATTTTGATAAGTATGGCAATGATAATGATGAGGTTGATGACATTGCTGCAGAAGTTTTTAGATTTTATGCGAAAGAATTAGAAAAGTATACAAACGTTCGACAGGGGCAATTTATTCCGGGAGCTTATACTGTTTCGGCACATATCCCATTAGGGGAAGCAGTTGGTGCAACACCAGACGGTAGAAAAGCAGGGGAACAGTTAGCGGACGGTGGATTATCGCCAATGGTTGGTCGTGATCGTTTGGGACCTACGGCAGTTTTGAAGTCTGTCAGCAAACTTGATAATTATCTGACGGTCAATGGCAGTTTGCTAAATTTAAAATTTCAGCCAAATACATTAAAAGGGCACCAAGGGCTGAATAAATTTGCTGATTTTTTAATGGCATTTACTAAGTTGAAAATTCAACACGTACAATTCAATGTTCAATCAAAAGAAACTTTGTTAGATGCTCAGAAACATCCAGAAAAATATTCTGGTTTGCTAGTTCGCGTAGCAGGTTACAGTGCATTTTTTGTTGATTTAAACAAAAAAATACAAGATGATATTATTGCTCGTGTAGAACATGAACTTTAAAAAGGATGATGACATGTATGCAAAAAGGATTAGTATTTAATATTCAACGCTATTCCATTCATGATGGCAGAGGCATTCGTACAATTATTTTTTTGAAAGGCTGTCCTTTGGCTTGCCCATGGTGTTCCAATCCTGAATCAAGAAAAGCAGTAGAACCTGTGCAATGGGTTAAAAATGGAAAAAAAGAAACGATTGGGCAGTGGCAGACTACGGAAGATGTAGTTAATGAGGTGTTAAAAGATGAAATTTTTTATCGCACTTCTGGTGGAGGAGTCACGCTGTCTGGAGGCGAAGTCTTGATGCAACATCTCTTTGCAAAAGAAGTATTATCTGAATTACATCATCTTGGTATCAATACAGCTATTGAGACTACAGGATGCTTTGAAAAAGAACGCCTAGAAGTTTTATTGCCATTTATTGATGAAGTATTGTTTGATATAAAAATATTAGACCCGATTCAGGCAAAAAAAGTGATTGGAATCAATTTGAAAAATATGAAAGATAATTTTGAAATGGCTTTGCAGTTTCCAGAGGTGAAAGTAACCCCGAGAATCCCTTTGATTCCCGAATATACTGCTACAGAGGAAAATATCGAAAAAGTTATTGACTATCTTAAGAAACTTGATATCAGAGAGGTTCATTTGCTTCCTTTTCATCAATACGGATCAGCTAAATATGATTATTTGGGATGGGAGTATCTATTAAAAGATATGGAACCACTGTCTGATGAAGAAATTGAGCTGATTAAAGAAAGCTTTGAAACACATGAGATCCATGCTATTGTTGATGGACTTGAATAAAATAACTGCAGTATTTTATAAAAGAAAGCACATTTGTGCTTTCTTTTATAACTATTAGCGATAAATGCTGTTATATCAGGCGTTACCGATTTTTGCCTACATTGATTAAAGAATTACCTTTTAGAATTTGCTATAGTGTTAATAGAAGATTATATAGAAAGTAGGGACTTAAATGGAGTTTATGTTAGATACAGCTAATCTTGATGAGATAAAAAAATATGAAAAAATCATACCATTGGCAGGCGTGACATCGAATCCGAGTATTGTTAAAAAAGAAGGAAAAATCGACTTTTTCAATCATATGAAACAAATAAGAGAAGTGATCGGTTCCGAAAAGTCTCTCCATGTTCAAGTAGTCGCAACTGATTTTGATGGAATGATGGCCGATGCTCAGACAATTTTAGAAAAAATCGACAAGGATGTTTTTATTAAAGTACCGGTGAACGAAGAAGGTTTAAAAGTCATCAAAGCATTGAAAGAAAAAAATATCCGTGTGACAGCTACAGCAGTTTACACTAAATTTCAAGCCTATTTGGCTATCGCGGCGGGGGCAGATTATATCGCACCTTATTTTAACCGGATGGAAAATCTGAATATCGATCCAAGAGAGGCGATAAGAGAGATGGCTGATCAAATCAGCCGAGCGAACAGCAAAACAAAAATACTGGCAGCCAGTTTTAAAAATGTGGGGCAAGTGACAGCAGCTTTCGAAAACGGGGCACAGTCTGCGACCATGGGGACAGATATCATTCAGCAAGCACTGGTTATGCCGGCAATCGGAAAAGCAGTGGCAGATTTCACCTCTGACTGGGAAGCAATCTTTGGTGAAGGAACCAAAATAGCAGATTTGCAATAAAAAAGCAAAATTTATGTGATGAAAATGTAGTTTGTTTTATTTAAAATTTCAAAAAGTCTGTGATACATTATGGGTGTATCACTATCTAATAGAAGGGGAGAAAAATCGTGGAAAAAGTATTTGCAAGTCCGTCACGTTATGTGCAAGGAAAAGGTGTCTTGAAAACAGGTATTCATCATATTGAAAAACTTGGGAAAAAGCCGTTGCTGCTCTGCGATGATGTGGTATGGGAGATTATTGGAAAGTCATTTACCGAAGATTTGAAGAGCAATGGTTTTGCAGTGACCTATGTGCCATTCAATGGGGAAGCCTCTATTCAAGAAATCGATCGGGTCAGTAAAATTGGTTCTGAGAATAATTGTAACGTGGTCCTCGGTCTCGGGGGCGGAAAAGCAATTGATGCGGCAAAAGCAATCGGAGATAATTTAGAAGTACCTGTGGGGATTTTGCCGACAATCGCTTCCACAGACGCACCGACTTCAGCCTTATCCGTTATTTATTCTGAAGAGGGAGCATTTGAAAAATATTTGTTTTACAAGAAAAATCCTGAGCTTGTTTTAGTAGACACACAAGTAATCAGCAAAGCGCCTGTCAGACTGCTGGCATCCGGTATTGCTGACGCGTTGGCGACACAAGTGGAGGTAAGTGCTGTTTTACAAAAAAATGGAACAACAATGGCAGGGGGCGTACCGACGTTGGCAGCAGCAGCCATCGCTGAAAAGTGTGAGGCAACATTGTTTGAGTTCGGCATACAGGCAATCGAAGCGAACCGTGCAAAAGTTGTTACAGAAGCACTGGAAGCAGTGGTGGAAGCCAACACACTGCTTAGTGGTATTGGATTTGAAAGCGGCGGTTTGGCAGCAGCCCATGCCATTCATAATGGTTTCACAGCTTTACATGGAGAAATTCACAGCATGACCCATGGAGAAAAAGTTGCCTATGGGACATTGACCCAGCTGTTTTTAGAAAACAAACCTAGAGAGGTACTTGATAAATATATTCGTTTTTATCAGAGTTTAGGTTTGCCGACAACTTTAGCAGAATTGAAACTTGCCGATGCGAGCTATGAGGATCTTTTAAAAGTTGGAAAACAGGCAACCATCGACGGGGAAACAATGCATCAAATGCCCTTTGAAGTAACGGCAGAAGCAGTGACTGACGCTTTATTTGCAGTAGATGCTTATGTCAGAGCATTGGGGTAATCAAAAAACCGATAAAATCTTAAGATTTTATCGGTTTTTTTAGTTTGAAGGCAAAGCTAAAGAGCCGACCATTTTCTGCTGTCAGTAATTGCCACATGCCTTATCTGTTCGTAGAATATTTTTTTATCGCCAATAAAAATACCGGCTTCGTCATAGCCGCTGATTTTCCCTTCAATATTAGAAAGTTGAGAGTGTTCTAAATCTATTTCTTCTTTTTGAATACATACGGTTAAATCTTTGATTTTAGCTTCCGAAAGAATTTGGTCAATTTCAACGGCACCCATACGTTCTTTTTTTAAACAAACAGGATAATGTGCCGCGGTATCTTTATCAATACGCGCCGTATGATCAGACAAATAAAATCCTGCCCACTTCATTTTTTTTCTATCTTGGTAGTTGCGCAGAATATTTCGATATTCTGGTTTCATAATCCGTCAAGACCTCCTGCTCCGCCGCCATGATGTCCGCCGACCAAGTCGCTTCTAGCAATGCTTCTGGCCCCGTCACTTAGGCTATCTGCATGAACAATGGCAGTGAAACCGTATTTTTTTCTGATTCTGTCAATGATTCTGTCAAGATTTTCATTTTTTATTAATTCCTCATAAGGTTCAAATAAATTCATCTGTATCTGCTTGGTGTCAGTTAATTTTGAGTAGGTCACCCCAACGTGTCTGACGGACTCTCCATGGTAATGCTTGCGAAATAGGAGGATAATTAAATCTGACAGTTTTTTAGTCGAATCGGTTGCAGGAATTTTCATTTGATGGGAAAATCCTGCCTTTTTCTCATGATATGAAAAGCCAATATAAAGATTGATACAGCTTGTTTGAAAACCATGTCTTCGGATACGGGCTGCAACTTGCTCCGCCATTTCTTTGATTACAGTTTCTATTTCAGCTTGAATATAATAATTGCGATGCAATACTTGACTGTTGCCGTATGATTTTTCTTTTACGATAGGTGCAGTATCAGATAAGATGGTTCGGTCAATTCCGTTGGCATGATGGTAATATTGCAATCCCATGACACCAAATTCTTCACTTAACACGTTAGGGTCGGCATTTGCCAGCTCTTTGATACTAGCTATCCCCATTTTTGAAAAACGTTTTTCCATTCTTCGGCCGATACCCCAGAAGTCGGTCATGGGATTAATTTTCCAAACTTTGTTTTCCACATCTTCATAACGCCACTCAGAGATAAAAGTCTTTGAATGTTTGCTTTCATTATCCAGAGCGAGTTTGGCAAGAAGGGGATTGTCTCCGATGCCGACAGTCAAGTAAATACCGGTTTTATTTTTTACGGCTAATTGGATCATCCGGGCGAATTTCCAGCGTTTTTGACGTCGGGTCAAAGTTTTATCCGGAAAAAATAAATTTAGGGTTCTGGTTATATCTAAAATAGATTCGTCAATACTGTAGATAAACAAATCTTCATCGGCAACATACTTTCTGAAAATATTGTTGATTTTGATATTTTCTTCTATGTAATAGTTCATGCGGGGATTTACTCTTATCAAGTCCGGATGATCCGGTACGTCATCAGCTCTTGTTACATTGGAAATGCCTAAGATTTTTTTCGCTAGAGGAGAGGCTGCCAAGACTAATCCGTTCCCTGTGTTGTCAGTAGTTGACATGACGACCAGCATTGTTTGAAGCGGGTGCTTTCCTAGGGCAACACATTCACAAGAGGCGTAAAAAGATTTGGCGTCAATTAACAAAATATCTCGTAAAGGTTCCAATGAGTAGTCGAAATTACTCATAATCGTCACTTCCTTGAAGTTATTATACGAACATTTGTTCCTATTGTAAAGTAAAATTATCAAGTATGGTATAGATATATTGATGGCATATCGTTTGAAATTTTAGTATACTGGGTGGCGGAAGTTGGAGTTGAAATCAAAGATATTTGTCATTTAGAAGGAGGAATTCGTCATGCTAGTATTCCAAATGCGTAATGTAGATAAAATGTCTACTGTTTTGCAGTATATTAAAAACAGTGATTACGCAGATAAATAAATAATTTTGTTAACTATCGTTAATTGATCATTTCATTCTAAATCTAATAGATAAATAAAATTACAAATAATTATTCATTCAGCTTCTTATTTGTTTATCGATGTAATCACCTTAGGAGTGGTTACATGGAGAGAAATATCAAATACTCACAAAATTTTTTAACAAGTGACAAGATACTCAACCAAATCATAAAAAAAATTGCACTAAAAAAGTCAGACGTAATCTATGAAATTGGAACTGGGAAGGGACATTTGACGTCAAAGCTAGCTGAACATTGCAAAAGCGTTCACTCTGTGGAATTAGATAATACATTGTTTAATTTCTCTTCAAAAAAGTTGCAAGACAGTAAAAATATTAGAGTAGTCAATCAGAATATTCTTGAGTTTAAATTTCCTGACACAACGGATTATAAAATAGTTGGCAATATTCCATATAATTTGAGCACTAAAATCGTTAAAAAAAACGGTATTTGAAAGTAAAGCCTCGGAGATATTTTTGGTGGTGGAAGAGGGGTTCTACAAACGTATGCTGGATATTCATCGTACATTAGGCTTGCTTCTGCATACTCAAGTCTCTATTCAGTTATTACTGAAAATCCCCTCTAAATATTTTCACCCGAAGCCCAGGGTGAACAGTGTGTTGGTAAAATTAAACAGGCATAAGGCTGATATAAAGGCTGAAGATTGGACTCAATATCTGTACTTTGTGTCAAAGTGGGTCAATCAGGAATATAGAACTTTATTTACTAAAAATCAGTTTCATCAAGCGATTAAATATGCCCAAATAAAGGATTTAACGATTGTCAATTATGAACAAGTGTTATCTGTTTATCGTAGCTACTTGCTTTTTAATCGAAAAAACAGCAAAAAAACATATAAACGCAGCATACTTAAAAGTTGAATTTTTATCGGAGTGGAGAAATCTGCTCCTTTTTTATTTATATTTTTCATACGTGTATGTTTGAATTTACCCCAAGTAAAAAAAGTGCCAACCTGAGCAAGTTGCTCAAGTTGACACTTGATTTCGTTTATTAATCTAGCTTCTACTAATCTTAATTAGCGAAACGTTGTTTAAAATATCTATACAGTAGGAGGAAATGTAAATAAATATTAGTCAAAGCAGCCGCAAATGCGGACACTAGATAAAAGAGGCCGCCCCAATCGTTTACATATTCCCATACTAGATAGACTGTTAAAAGTGGCAGCACCCACAAGGCTATCGATAACAAAATGCTATTAGTGACAAACTTTTTTAAAATTTTGTAGGTCCAATAACTAGCAAATATTCCTATGCCAAAAAATAAAATAATTGTCATAACACTGCCTCCCTTGTTTACTGTCATCAGAGAGGATATAACTTGTCCAGCTTGATTATAGGTCACATTATTGAACGGAAAATCAATAGGCACAAGTAATCATTTCCTAGAGACTCCAACTGCTAAAGTATCAAAACGAATATTCATAGAAATCATTTTATCATTAGAACGTTACAAGTAGCGCGACTCATGACGTAGGAAGTAGTGGAGCCTATCAACACTTTTTGAACACCATGTCTGCCCGTTGCTCCCATCACAATCAGATCGACATTATTATTTTTAGCAAAATCAACAATACAGTTTTTGGGTGTGTCTCTCATGACAATGACATCTATGGCGTTTTTTCGAGTATAGTCTGACTGAAGAATCGTACTTTCTAATTCTTTTTGAACTTTTTCCTCAATTTCTTTCTGACCTTCAATAAAATCTCGCAAGATGAATGCATCAGGAATCAAATAATCAGTGACAGGAATTAAGACTTGGAGAAGTGTGATGTGACTGCCGTATTTATCGGCCAGGGACTTTGCGTATTCGAATGCTCTCTTAGACGGTTCAGAATCATCAAATGCAACAAGAATATTCTTAAACTCTACATTCATTTTAAACGCCTCCTTAACTATATTTTATCACACAGGCATATCTATACATAGCAATAGCATGTTCTGAATGATTTCTTCTAACTTCATGGATAAAAAGAACGTCTTTCTGATAAATGAGAATTTTTTTGCAGCTTTAAAAATCCTTTCTCTTATTGATTGCTCTTACTTATTTGTGTTATCTGGATGATTTTTAAAATATACCGGAGAAGTTTATTCAATCACTTTTTTGACATAGTATTTTCGGGTGTTTTCTGAAGGTTGCTCGCTGTCCGATACATCGAATAATACCAGCTCGCCATTTTCAGAGTCTTCGACGATGATGAGTTTCCCTTTTCTTTTGTCATATTCCACTTGAGCTGTTCTCATGAGTTCTTTTGTGTCTTTTTTTGAAGCGAGGGCATTCCCTAAATTGAAAAAGATAGTTTCTTCCATTTTCGTCACTCCTAAAAGTTTTTGTTAACTAAAGTATATATAAGAAAACCTGGTAAGTAAACGAATACCCTACGAAAAGGGCCGTTAGAACTTTGATTTTTTATCAAAATTCCCAGTCGAATTATTTTTTAACCAAGGTTATTCAGATGCATAGAAAACGCTTGCAAAATATTCTTAAATATGGTATAAAGTAAGTGTAAGGGATGAGATAAATTCCCGGTAATGCTGAGAGCAGTTTGCAGCAGAATAGTGAACCGGCTGACGAGTAAGTCAGTCATGGAAAGGATCGTGGGGATTTGAAAAATTCCTTACCATTGGAAAAGGTCTAGCAGATGTTTAGAATGAAAGATTGAGAATCATCAGAACCTCAAATCAATTCAACTAAACAGAAAAAATCTGCTAGACTATTTTTTTTGGACTTTTTTATGTCAGCATGACGGAAAATTTTAAATTTTATCAAATAAATCACCCCTTTCAGCATGTGCTGGAGGGGATGATAAAACAAAAAAACCATTCAAGGAATGGTTAAAATAAATTCTTTATGGTTTGATGATAAATTAAAAAATTAGATTATTTGGCGGGAATGTGTGGGAATCGAACCCACCTAAGAAGCTCTTAACTCCTCATACTGGTTTTGAAGACCAGAGGGAACACCAGAACCCATCCACTCCCGAAAATAGTATAGCACAGAAAAAAGTAGCGGTCTATCAAATCAAGAAAAGCTATGGCGTTTAAAGTGAGTAAAAAGTGCGGGGGACAAGGGCCTTGTGTTATGATTATGAATAGAAAAGAGATTCTCTAAGTGGAATATAGTTAAGTAAGCGGGATAAAGAGGGGATTTAAATGGAGCATATCATCATCGGGACTGCCGGACACGTCGATCATGGAAAATCCACGTTAATTAAAAGATTGACTGGCATTGAAACAGATACAACGAAAGAAGAAAAACAACGCGGGTTGTCTATCAACTTAGGCTTTGCGTATTTTGACCTGCCAAGTGGCAACCGGGCAGGAATCATTGATGTACCGGGTCATGAACGTTTTATTAAAAATATGATGGCCGGTTTGTCAGGCATCAATTTGGTTTTGCTGGTTATTGACAGTACCGAGGGAGTCATGCCGCAGACCAAAGAACACGCGGATATCCTGCAGCTGATGGGCATTGAAAATTATATCATCGTGATGACTAAAATTTCTTTAGTCGATGACGAGTTGATGGAGCTGGTTGAAGAAGACATCCGGGATCAATTTGCTGGAACGCCGTTACAAGAGGCACCGCTAGTCAAAGTCGATGCAATAGATGATGTGGGGATAGCAGAATTGATTGACTTAATTGATAAACAAAGCAAAGAGATAGGAAATGGGAAAACTGCTGTGAACATGCCGAGAATGCATGTGGATCGGGTGTTTACCGTAAAAGGTTTTGGTACTGTTGTAACAGGGACTTTGATGGATGGGCAGTTAAGCACGGGAGATGAAATGATGGTGTATCCTTCAGGCAAAAGGACAAAAATCCGCAACATTCAAGTTCACGAACAAAATGTCTCCCATGTTTCTCCTCATACGCGGACGGCTCTAAATTTGTCTAATGTGAAAGTGAGTGACATAAAGCGTGGCGATACCTTAGCTTTTCCAGAGGCATTGAAAAAAACTTGGATGCTTGATGTTAAAGTTTTGCTGCTGGAGAATTTTTCTTTGTCACTATGGGATCGAGTCAGGCTTCATATAGGGACAAGAGAAATCATGTGCCGGGTTGTACCTATTGGAGTTGAGGAAGTTCCGGCAGGAGCAGAAGCCTATCTCCAGTTAAGGCTTGAAGAAGAAGTTGTTGCGAAAAAAGGCGACCGTTTTATCTTGCGCTCCTATTCTCCAATGACGACTATCGGCGGAGGGAGAGTGTTAGATGAACTTCCTGATAAACATAAACGTTTTAGTGAAGAAGTTATTGAAAAGTTAAAAATGAAAGAAAAAAATTCATTGGAAAATCTAATCAGCGATTATATGCTGAGTCATACTGCTGTATTTATGACCAGTGGAGAGATATCTTCGTATTTTGGTGCAAGTCAAGAGGAAATCGAGCATGTATTAGAAAAAATGGTCCAATCTCATCTGATTTATCAATTTGGCAGTAGATATCTTCATGCCGACTATTACGAAAACTTTCAAGATCTAGTGGTTCTTCAACTAAATAATTATCATAAAAAATTCCGTTTGAAAGAAGGAATGACTAAAGAGGAACTTAGAACGAAAATCAATTTGGAAATGAAGCAAAAAGATTTTGATACCTTGTTAACAAAAATGGCTCAGGATGAAATAATCAAAATGGCTCCCATGGTTTATTTGTCAGGTTTTAAAATTGTCTACAATGCCTATCAGCAAAAAGACAGAAAAGAGATTGAACAGAAATTGCTGAATGCAGGTTTTCAGGCAATGAGACAAGATGAAGTGACAGAGAGGGATAAACAAAAAAAAGAAGTGTTGGAATCTTTGATTGGAAAAACAGTCGTCCAACTAGATGCTGAAAATGTCCTTCATATTGATTACTTTAATCAGGCGGTGGACTTGGTTAAAGAACATATCCATACCCACGGTAAATTGACATTGGCCGAGTTCAGAGATTTGATCAACGCCAGCAGAAAATATGCTGTGTTGATATTGGATTATCTTGATAAGCTGCATATCACCGAAAGAGTTGATGATTACCGGATCTTGACAGCGGGGAATCATTCAGATGTGAATAACCAATCAAAAAAGGGGGAGAGAGATGACTAAAAAAATTTCCGTGCCGTCCATCACCGAAATGCTTCAAACCCGGACAGGAAAAGAACTGCTTGCCGATTATCCTAGAGAATTTGTCGTGGACTGTTTTAGAAGAGTGGCTGCTGACAGCCGAAAACAGCAGTTAGAAAATGATGTGGAGGCCCAAACACTGGACGGTTTGTTGTTAGAAGCTAAGCAATTGATTGCTAAAGAGTCTCAGCCTACACTTAAAAGAGTAGTCAATGCCACAGGAACAGTTTTGCATACTAATTTAGGACGTTCCAAACTGGCACGTGACTTGAAAGAACAATTATTGAATGTTGCTTTTCATTTCACAAATGTAGAGTATGATTTGGAAACAGGCCAACGAGGGTCGCGATATGAACATCTGGAAAAATTGTTAGTGACGTTGACCGGTGCAGAAGCTGCGCTGGTAGTGAATAATAATGCTGCAGCAGTGTTGTTGAGTCTGTCTGCCCTTGCTTCGGGACAAGAAGTCATTGTTTCGAGGGGAGAACTGGTTGAAATCGGCGGTTCTTTCAGGATTCCCGAAATCATGACATTGAGCGGTTGTAAGCTTAGAGAAGTAGGAACGACTAACAAAACTTATGGAACGGACTACGAAAGAGCCATTGATGAGGAGCAGACCGGACTGCTGATGAAAGTCCATCGTAGTAATTTTACTATCAGCGGATTTTCTGAAAGTGTTTCTTTAAAAGAGCTGAAAGCTATTGCCGATTCAGCAGGACTTCCTTTGATTTATGATATGGGCAGCGGTACATTGATAGAGCTGGAAAAATACGGTTTAAGAAAAGAAGAAACAGTCAGCAGTGCGCTCAATGCGGGCGCGGATATCGTGACATTTAGCGGAGATAAGTTGTTAGGGGGACCGCAAGCAGGGATCATTGTCGGGAAAAAAGAATATATCGACCAAATGAAACGCCATCAGCTGACGCGTGCTTTACGGATCGACAAGTTGACGATAGCAATGTTGGAAGGCACTCTGCGTCAATATCTCGATGAAGAAAAAGCGGTTCAGGCGATTCCCTCATTGCGTATGTTGACGGTATCAGAAGATATCCTAAAAGAGAGAGCAAAAAAATTGTCTGACAGTTTATCTGATTTAGATGAAATAGATGTGAGAGTCACAAAAGGAGAATCTCAAGTCGGAGGGGGGTCTATGCCTGAACAGGAATTGCCTACCTGGATAGTGTCGGTCAAACCAAAAGAAATAAGCGTGACAGCATTCGCTTTTCGCTTGCGGCAAGGTGAAGCACCGGTGATAGGGAGAATTCATTCTGACAATTATTTGTTAGATGTTCGTACGATTGATGATGAGGAAATAGGATTGATTTTTGAAAAGGTGAAAGAGAGTTTGACTTTCTAAGATTTGGGTGTCAACATCTGTAAACGCAACTCACAAGACACCTCCCAAGGTGCAGCAACATTGGCTGTGTTTTGGGAGGTGTGTTTTTTGCAGGGCTTATTATCTTTTTTCCAGCAGTTCTTCCATAGTTAAAATATATTTCGGTATTTCAGCACGGATTGTTTTCATCGGGTTGACCACTTGAGAGATTCTCAGATCCATCGCCTGACTTGCCATAACGTAAGCTTGCGGCCAAGAAACGCTCAGTGTGTCGCGTATATAGGCGACCGCATCACTGGAAGCGGCTTTCATGGCATCTTCTAAAGTCTCTCCTGATCCAATAACGCTGATGGTATCATTCGTTTCCAAGATAGGCCAATCCAACAAACGTTTCTCTTTCAAGACTGATACCCGCAAGTGGACATTGCTTGGGATTTCCAGCCCTGTAAAACATAATTCTCCGTCACCCATTGCCGCGTGACAATCTCCGAGAGCTAGCATAGCACCAGCTTGATTAACGTTAAAATAAAGTGTAGAACCGATGCCTATCACTTTGGAATCCATATTTCCACCGTGTTTCCAAGGAGTGTGTGTCCCCCAAACGCCATCTTCTTTTGCTGGGGCCACACCAATAACACCAATCATCGGATTGACGGGGATTTCTTTCCCTAAATAATGTGCTTTGCCGTCTTTGATCTCAATAATTTGTACGATAGGTGTGTTCGATTCCTCTCCCAATCCTCCTTCACCGGGAACTGCGGCTGCCACACTATGGTCAGGCAGTGTGATATCAAGTATATCTACTTTTAAAACATCCCCCGGTTCGGCATTTTCGACGTAAATCGGTCCTGTTGCCGGATTGACGATATCCATATCAATCTCCATCAACAATTGTTCTTCACTGACGATTTGCTGATGGAAGCAGTCATTGGTTTCAACAACAAAAGAATCCCCAGAAGCAACACGATAGCGCTCGTTCATTCCATGTTCAAAGTTATAAATCACATGATCTCTAGAAAATTTTTCCATGAAATCTATCCTTTCATAATTTTTATTTGTTTCTATCCATTGTCTAAATTGTAACACAGATATCAGTTTATTTTTGTTAATCTTGTGGGAGAAAATTTGTACTTTATGTTAAATAAAACGCTTGCAATAAAACGCTGAATATGGTATAAATAATGTGTAAGGGGCGTATGAATTCCCAGTAGGAAAGTAGAAGAAGATAGCATCTACGTGTGAAGAGAATTTGTATGAGCTTTAAAGAAACTGTAAAAGGAAGTGGGAATTTGAGTACTCCTTACCAATTGAATATGGTCTAGCAAGTGTTTAATATAAAGGATCAGGTTTTTGATACATGGAACTTGGTTCGGATGTGTTTAAGGTAGAAAAATTCCACTTGCTAGACTATTTTTTTGTCTAAAAATCATCCATAGTTTATCATAGTGAAAGAGAAGACAAGTCAACCGGTATAAAGTGTCCTTGTCTTTTCATCAGGAAAATTCCATAAATGATTGAAACAAAGGGTGTGGCAGAATGATTCAGTATAAAAGAACCAAAGAAATTTCAGATAATGATTTAAGATTACTATATACTTCTGTTGGCTGGCTTTCATATACAGAACAAATTGCGGATTTATCATTACTGATAGCAAACAGTCAAACGGTTATCTCAGCTTGGAATGAAGACCAACTGGTAGGATTGCTTCGCACAGTAGGAGACGGTCTCTCGATTCAATATATCCAAGATATATTGATTATGCCGGAATATCAAAAGCAAGGCATCGGCACATTGCTTATTAAACAAATATTAGATGAATCGAAACATATTCGTCAACTGGTGCTGATGACTGACGGATCGAAGGAAAATCAAAAAATTATCAGTTGGTATAAAAAGATGGGATTAAGTGTTTTTGAGGATATAGGATTGACCGGTCTTTATCGGAAATGAGAGTTAAAGAAATGGGTGCGCTGCGGCGGGTATGTTCAATCGAAGCAAATGAGACCATTTTCTGTAATTTATCATAAAATCAAAGTTGAAGCCTGAGGGATTTTTTCCAAAAGGCTTTTTATTTTTGAGTTCATGGGAGGTGCATACTCATCGACAATCAGAAGTTTTCCTCAAGTTGAAAAAAATTATTTTAAATTTGCACCATTATGACGTATGATAAGAAAGGGCTTGTTTGTTAAAATAAGAAAAGACTTAATTGTTTTTTCATTTTAAAAACTTAATGTTATAATAGAAAGGCTGTATTGCTGAGAATATTGGCTTTGTAATGATGCAGAGCAATAAGGAGTTTGACAGAGCATGGTTAAAAAAGTACAAAATGACTACAATGATTCGTCCATTCAAGTACTGGAAGGTCTTGATGCTGTAAGAAAAAGACCGGGAATGTATATTGGATCCAATGATGCCAAAGGTTTGCATCATTTGGTTTTTGAAATTGTTGATAATTCCGTGGACGAAGCTTTGGCAGGTTACGGGAACGAAATAAAAGTCACCCTTTTCAAGGATGGAAGTATTGGCGTGGAAGACTTCGGCCGGGGCGTGCCTATCGGAATGCATGAATCTGGTGTGCCTACTGTTCAAGTGATTTTCACCGTACTTCATGCCGGGGGAAAATTTGGACAAGGGGGAGGCTACCGCAGTTCCGGGGGACTTCACGGTGTGGGAGCCAGTGTGGTCAACGCGCTTTCTGAATGGTTAATCGTGCGTGTTGTTCGCGACGGAGTGGAGTATGAACAAAAATTCCGCAACGGGGGCAGACCTGACAAAAAATTTAAAAAACTAGGAAAAACTTCCAAGAAGAAAAATGGTACTTTTATCCAATTTATGCCGGATAAATCAATTTTTACCACGACGGAATTTTCTTTTCAAACATTGACTGAACGTTTACGGGAATCGGCTTTCTTGCTTAAAAACTTGAAAATCATTGTAAGAGACGAACGTCCAGAAGAACCGGCGGAAGAAATTTTCCACTATGAGCAAGGAATTAAAGAATTTATTGATTATTTGAATGAAGAAAAAGATGATTTGACCCCTGTGGTTTATTTTTCGGGAGAAAAAGATGAAATAGAAACAGAATTCGCCTTTCAGTATAATGACGGGTATTCGGAAAATGTGCTTTCTTTTGTAAACAATGTTAGGACCAAAGATGGCGGCACCCACGAAACAGGGATGCGGACAGCATTGACTAAATGTTTTAATGACTATGCCCGCAAAGTCGGCTTGTTGAAAGACAAAGATAAAAATTTGGATGGCAGCGATATACGAGAAGGGCTGACTGCCATTGTTTCAGTCAGAATTCCTGAAAATCTGCTCCAGTTTGAAAGTCAGACAAAAGTAAAACTGGTCACTGTTCCTGCTAGAACAGTAGTAGAAACGATAATTTCTGAACAGCTCGGTTTCTATCTGCAGGAAAACAATGAGATGAGCCAAATGCTGGTACGAAAATCATTAAAGGCACGTGAAGCGCGTGAAGCTGCTCGAAAAGCCCGTGAAGACAGTCGTAACGGGAAAAAAAGACGGAAGAAAGACTCTTTGCTGTCGGGCAAATTGACACCAGCCCAGTCTAGAAACCCTAAGAAAAATGAATTGTATCTCGTGGAGGGGGATTCTGCTGGCGGTTCAGCTAAACAAGGACGAGACCGGAAGTTTCAGGCGATTTTGCCATTGCGGGGGAAAGTTCTGAATACGGAAAAAGCTAAGCTTGAAGATATTTTAAAAAATGAAGAAATAAATACAATGATTTATACAATCGGTGCCGGCTATGGTTCTGATTTCACCCTTGAAGATTGCAATTACGATAAAGTCATTATCATGACAGATGCGGACACAGACGGTGCCCATATCCAAACGCTTTTGTTGACTTTCTTTTATCGCTTTATGACGCCACTTGTCGAAGCGGGCAAGGTGTATCTTGCCATGCCGCCGTTGTATAAAGTATCAAAAGGTGCCGGAAAAAAAGCAACCGTTGAATATGCCTGGACGGATGAAGAGTTGACTGATGTCACTAAAAAAATGGGTCGCGGCTATATGCTCCAACGGTATAAAGGACTTGGGGAAATGAATGCCGATCAGCTGTGGGAAACAACCATGAATCCAGACAGCAGGACATTGATCCGTGTTACGCTTTCGGAAGAAGACGGGGAATCCGGCAGTAATGAAAAAATCGTTTCTACTCTGATGGGCAACAAAGTGGATAAACGCCGCCGTTGGATTGAAAATAATGTGGCGTTCACTCTTGAAGAAGAAGGAAGTATTTTAGATACTAAGCATCATGAACCTGGTCAGACAACTGGCGAAGAGTCAAATGAAGTGACGGGTGTTCCAGACCCTGAACAGGATAAAAAACTTCATGATGATTTTGAAGAAATAGATTTATTTGCAGATTTTTAGAGAATGAAGGAAGTGGAAAGAATGCAGCAACGAAATGATATTCAAGAGATGGCACTGAAAGATGTCATGGGAGATCGTTTTGGCCGTTATTCAAAATATATTATTCAGGAACGGGCTTTACCGGATATCCGTGATGGACTGAAACCAGTTCAAAGACGGATTCTATTTGCCATGGACGAGGATGGAAATACCCACGATAAAGCTTTTAGAAAGTCTGCGAAAAGTGTGGGAAATATCATGGGGAACTATCATCCCCACGGCGACAGCAGTATTTATGAAGCTATGGTGCGAATGAGCCAAGATTGGAAATTGCGGGATGTTTTAATCGAGATGCACGGGAATAACGGGAGTATGGACGGCGATCCCGCAGCAGCCATGCGTTACACGGAAGCACGCTTATCTGAATTAAGCGGCGAGTTGCTGGCAGATATCGAAAAAGAAACTGTAGACTTGGTTTGGAATTTTGATGATACTGAGAAAGAGCCCACCGTATTACCTGCCCGCTATCCTAATTTGCTGGTGAATGGTTCAACCGGGATTTCTGCGGGATATGCTACTGAAATCCCTACCCATAATTTGGGAGAAGTTATTGACGGAACGATATACCTGATTGATCATCCTAATGCTAAATTGAAAAAAATCATGGAATTTATTCCGGGACCGGATTTTCCTACAGGTGCAATTCTACAAGGCAAAGATGAAATTAAGAATGCCTATACTGAAGGAAAGGGCCGCGTGGTGCTCCGTTCAAAAGTTGAGATTCAAAAAATAAAGGGCGGACGGGAACAAATCGTGGTTTCCGAACTTCCTTATGAAGTCAACAAAGCCAATCTGGTCAAAAAAATTGACGAAGTCCGTTTGATGAAAAAAATCGACGGTATTACGGAAGTCCGTGATGAAACAGACCGCACAGGGTTGCAGATTGTGGTGGAGTTGCGTAAAGATGCCAACGCCGAAGGGATTCTAAATTACCTTTATAAAAACACTGATCTGCAAGTTAATTATAATTTCAACATGGTAGCCATAGACGAGCAACGACCAAAACAAGTTGGGCTGATTCGGATTTTAGAAGCTTATATTGAGCACCGCAAAAGTGTGATTAAACGCCGCAGCCGGTTTGAACTGGCACGTTCTGAAAAACGTCAGCACATTGTCGAAGGTTTAATCAAAGCATTGTCCATCTTGGATCAGGTCATTCAAACAATTCGCAAAAGTAAAGATAAAAAAGATGCCAAACATAATCTTATTCAAGCCTTTGGTTTTTCAGAAGTACAGGCTGAAGCCATCGTTTCTTTGCAATTATATCGTTTGACTAACACAGACATCACTGCTCTGAAAAAAGAGGCGCAAGAATTAGCCGAAACTATTGCTTTTTTAAATTTGATTTTAAGTGATGAAAATGAATTGCTAAAATTGATGAAAAAAGAATTGAGAGAAGTGAAAAAGAAATATGCCACGCCTCGTAAAACTCATATCCAAGAGGAAATTGAAGAAATTGTTGTTGAAACAGAAGTTTTAGTGGCACAAGAAGATGTCGTTGTATCGGTGACTCGGGAAGGGTATATCAAGCGCAGCAGTCTGCGTTCTTACAGCGCCTCAGTCCCCGAGGAAATCGGCATGAAGGAAACGGATTATTTGATTTTTGCTGAAAAACTGCACACTCTGCAACATCTTTTGATTGTCACCAGTATGGGCAACATGATTTACCGGCCGGTCCACGAGTTAAGTGATATTCGTTGGAAAGATGTGGGAGAACATTTGTCCCAAATGATAACTAATTTTGAAAAAGATGAAAAAATTATCGGTGTCTATACTTATGATAAAATAGATGAAAACAAAGTATTTGTATTTATTTCAAAAGAAGGCATGATCAAACAAACTGAAATGACAGAGTTTGATGTCTGGCGAACTTACAAAAGCCGTGCCACATTGTGCATGAATCTGAAAGGTGCGGATGAAATCGTCAATGCTTATTTAGTTGATAAGAATGACGACTTGGATGTGTTTTTGGTCAGTCATCGGAACTTCGGTTTGCGTTACTCACTGGATGAGGTGAGTATCGTGGGAGCACGAGCGGCTGGTGTGATTTCAATGAATCTCAAAGCAGGGGATTATGTGGTTAACGGGATTTTAGTTTGGTCAGAGGGAGACACGCCGATTACCATAGTGACACAACGGGGTGCAGTGAAAAGAATGCTGGCACAGGAAATTTCTTCATTGAGCCGCGCCAAACGGGGCATATTAGTTCTTCGTGAATTGAAGAATAATCCTCACCGAGTGGTTTACATGACAGAATCCGAAGAGGATGATGAGATTCAGGTCATAACTGAAAAAGGGAAACTAAAAAGTTTTAGTTCCAAAGATTACCCAATCAGTGACCGAACGTCTAACGGCTCGTTCCTGACTGATGAGAAAGCTGATGGACTGGTGGTGACAGCTTCGCAAGTTGCACACACAGACATTACGAAAGAAGATACAAGCAACGAAGAATAAGAATCATAAAAACAGACAAGTCTATCTGCTGAGCCATGAGGCGGACAGAGGACTTGTCTGTTTAATTTTTTATCTAACAAAAAATTATTTTTTTTTAATAAAAAAAATATTTACTCTTTTTTTAATTGTGTTATAATACAATGAAAAATATTAAACAGTTGTTTGGGGTGGAGGAGATTTAAGGGAAAAAGAAAAAATACAGTTGTTTTTGTAAGCGTTTTATAAGTTGCCTAAATAAGGAGGAAAAGACATGCAGTGTAAAATTATTGGTGATTCCCATGAACGGTGGGATGCTCTTTCAAAAGTTTTGGGAAAAGCACGGTATACTCGGGATTATGAAATTTCGAATGCTCTTTATGGAAAAGTATTACGTTCTTCTATTGCTCATGGGGTAGTAACTGAATACGATGTCTCAGAAGCAGAGATGATTCCTGGAGTGATAAAAATTTTATTGCCAGAAGATGTTCCTCAAAATCTTTATAGTACAGCAGGCCATCCATGGAAGCTTAATCCTGAAGAAAGGGACCCTATAGACCGGACGATTTTGACTAGACGTGTTAGACAGTATGGGGACGAGATAGGAGCAGTTATTGCAGAAACGGAACTTGCGGCTAAGCAAGCAATCGAAAAAATCAAAGTGACTTATCAAGAGTATCCAGTGTATTTAACTCCGGAGGAAAGCATGGTGACCGGAGCTGTTGAGATACATGAAGGAATCGAAAATAACATCTTGGCTCACACTGTTCACGAGCATGGTGATATAGCCGCAGCTTTTGCGAAGGCGGATATGATTGTCGAAGGAGTCTATGAAACTCCTGTACAACTCCATGTTCATTTAGAGCAGCATTCGGCTTTTGCATATCAAGACGAAGACCAGCGCTGGGTATGTGTGTCATCAACTCAAGTTCCCCATTTGTGCCGACAGATTACAGCACAAGCTTTAGGCGTAAGGTTTTCTGATGTGAGAATTATTAAACCCCTGATAGGCGGAGGGTTCGGCAACAAACAAGATGTCAGTTTAGAACCGCTGACAATTGCGATGAGTATGGCAGTGGGAGGAAGACCTGTCCGTCTTGAATTTGATTGTGAGGAGACGATGGGCTTCACGAGAACACGGCATTCTTCGAAATACTATATGAAAATAGGTGTTACCAATGAGGGAAAAGTAACGGCAATCGATAGTCACGTTCTTTTTAATCAAGGTGCTTACGGTTCCCATGGACATGCTGTTTCGGCAAACGGGTCCGCATTCTTCAATATCAGCTATTATCCTGAAGCTATGAGATATGATGTGAAATCTGTCTATACAAATATCGGAACAGGGGGAGCCATGCGGGGCTATGGAATTCCTCAGGCCATGTTTGCTCTGGAATCAGTCATGGAAGATACAGCAAGAAAATTAGGAATGGATCCCATTGAATTCAGAATGAAAAATCAGTTTCCATCCGGTAAAGTAAACGAAATGTCAGGAGTTACTTTTACTCATAATAATATGGCCCAGGTGTTCAAAAAAGGGAAAGAAAAATTCCAGTGGGAAACTAGACAAAAAAATATCAAAGCGTTCAATGCTTCTAACAAAAAAATTCGTAAAGGTATTGGAGTTGCAAGTTTTACCTATTCAACAGGTGTCTGGCCTTTTGACTTGGAAGTAACAGGTGCACGATTGACTTTGATACAAGACGGTTGTTTTAAATTGATTGTGGGAGCAACTGAATTGGGGCAGGGATCGGACACAGTATTTAGACAGATGGCTGCTGAAACAATTGGAGTGAATTATGAGGATATACATATAGACTCCGTCACTGACACCGATTATGCTCCCTTTGATACGGCAGCTTTTGCTTCGCGTCAATCTTATATTACTGGAATGGCAGTAAAAGAGGCAGCGGAAAAAATGCGCGATGCTTTGATTGAAAGAGCAGCACAATTTTTAGATGTGGACAAAGCCATGCTCACTATTATTGACAGAGATATCATTCATCAGAAAACCGGGGAACTGCTCAGCACATTATCCGAGCTGGCAATGGTCATCTTTTATCACAAAGATTACGCTCAAGCGATCGTGACTGAATCCTCTCTTAACGTTAAAAATGCCTCATATGCCACAGGTGCAACATTCGCAGAAATACAGGTAGATACAGAAACAGGCGAAGTTTCCCTTTCAGAGATGCTTAATGTTCATGATTCAGGCGTTATTTTAAATCCTTTGCTTGCAGAAGGACAAGTTCATGGCGGTATGATTATGGGAGCTTTTATGGGGCTAAGTGAAGGGTTGCGTTATGACATAAAAGGCATGCCGTTAAATAATAATTTACTGGACTATAAAGTCCCGACTTTTCTAGATGTTCCTGATTTAGCGATTGATTTTATCGAGATCCCTGATCCGGTCGGCCCCTATGGTAACAAGTCTTTAGGAGAGAATCCCATTGTTTCACCGGCTGCTGCAGTTAGAAACGCATTGTTGAATGCAACAAATGTAGAAATCAACAAAATTCCATTGCATTCTCAACACGTGTTTGAAGAGCTGACTAAAAAAATGTGAAAGTGAGGATTTAATATGTTTGAAATTAAAAAATTCAGCGAACCCGCGAATATTGAAGAACTGATGAAGATTTTATCAGAAGATGAGCACGCCAAAATTATTGCTGGTGGCACGGATCTTTTGGTGGATTTGCGTAACCGCCGCCATTTGATCCCAGATTTGCACTTGGTGGGCATGCAGTCCATTGCCTCTTTGAAAGAAATACACATCGATGATGCAGGAACGATATTTATTGGTTCTATGAATACATTTACAGAAATTTCCGAGCATCCGCTGATAAAAAAATATCTTTCTTTACTTGCCTATGCAGTTTCTACAGTAGGAGGTCCCCAAACAAGGAACGTGGGTACTATTGGAGGGAATGTTTGTAACGGAGCAACTTCAGCTGATAGTGCACCGACACTTTTTGCATACAATGCACTATTAGAAATCAGAAGTCTGAACGGTACTAAAAGGCTGCCAATTCAAGAATTTTATCTTGGCCCGGGAAAGGTTGCTTTAGAAAAAGGAGACGTGTTGACCTCTATCATCATTTCAAAAGATAACTACATGGGGTTCATCGGTCATTATACAAAATTTGCTCAACGGAATGCCTTGGATATTGCCAATTTGAGTTGTGCTACATTATTTAAAGAAGCCAACGGAAATTTGACAAATATGCGAATAGCCTTTGGAGTGGCTGGTCCCACACCAATTAGAGCAATTCAGGCTGAAAAATATGCAGAAGGCAGAGAATTTTCGGAGGAGCTTTTGAAAATAATTGGCGAGCAGTGTGTTTTGGATTCAAAGGCGCGAGATTCTTGGCGTGCTTCAAAGCACTACCGAGAGCACTTGATTCAGCTATTACCTGGTCGAAATATTGAGTATGCAAGGAGGGTGAACCAGTATGCATAAATTGATTTCTTTTACTTTAAATGGTCGTCGTGTTGAAAAAGAAGTGGATATCCGAAAAAGCCTGCTGGAGATGCTGAGGGAGGATTTTCATCTGAAAGGAACTAAAGAAAGCTGCAGTGTTGGAGAATGTGGAGCTTGCAGTGTCAGTGTTAATGGTGTGACGCTGGATTCATGTATTTACCTAGCTGTTTGGGCACAAGGAAAAAACATCGTGACCATAGAAGGTATCGCATCTGAAGATGGAACACCTAATGATGTTCAACGTCATTATATTGAAGCGGGTGCTGTTCAATGCGGTTTTTGTACACCCGGTTTAATCGTGGCTTCTACTGATTTAGTAAACCATCGTGGAAATTTAACTAGAGATGAAATTAGAAGCGGTTTATCAGGGAATCTTTGTCGTTGTACCGGGTATCATAAGATTGTTGATGCAGTGGAAATGACAGTAAAGAGGAGACAAAAGTAGGAAAAGGGGAAAATGATGGAAAAAATTAACGAATTAGATTGTGTAAATGAAAAATTATCCATTGGGAAAAATTTTTCAGTAGCTTTTCAGCACATGTTGATTGCGATTCTGTCTGCTTTTGCTGGCCCTTTACTGATTGGAAGTCTGGCAGGTTTGCCTCCAGAGGCCACTCAGAGTCTGCTGAATGCTGTGCTTTTTACTACAGGTGTTACCAGTATTTTAACCAGTCTAAATATTATTCCAAAAGTGAGTACGAATATGCCCATGGTGATGGGAGCGGGATTTGCTACTCTGAATGTCGCAGTTCATGCTTTAACCACTTCCGCTGATTTTACTGAAGGATTTCAAAAAATTGCCGGTGCGACGATTGTTTCTGGGATTCTTTGTTTGTTGATTGCTCCTCTTTGGTCTAAATTATTGAGATTATTCCCTCCGATTGTGGTGGCAACCAATATTTTGGTCATCGGAATAGCACTAATGCCGAGCTCTTTTGGATGGATAGTAACCGAGGGAATTGCAAACACTCAGAATCTTTATCTTGCTTTATTCGTTTTAGCGGTAAACATTGTGCTGAGTAAGTTTCTTAAAGGATTTTTCAGTACGTTAGCTCCGCTTTTTACTATATTAATTGGAACGATCGTTTCCATATTTTTCGGGTTTGTTGATTTTACTCAGGTGGATGAGGCCCCTTGGATTGGGTTTGTTCAACCTTTCAAGTATGGTTTTCCCAAATTTGATGTCTCAACGATTATTGGTTTTTCAATAGTGACTATCTTGTTGATGGTAGAGATTTCTGGGTGTACTTTGGGTATTTACGGCATTTGCAAAAAACAAGTTGAAGAAGAAGATGTAAAAAAAATATTTTCAACTACTGGTATCGCTACTTTGCTATCCGGAAGTTTTAATTCTTTTATGCCCACTGCTTTCGTCCAAAATATTGGATTACTAGACGTTTCAGGAATTCATAGCAGATTTACTACGGCAACAGCAGGTATGATGCTGATAGTCGTAAGTTTTTTGCCGAAAACTGCAGCGTTTATCAATATCATCCCAAAACCGGTGTTGGGAGGTGTTGGTTTTGCCCTTTTCGGCGCTGTTGCTTCCAGTGGTATCAGCATGCTGAAAGAAGTGGATTTGGACAAAAATAATGGAAAACTATTGGTAGCAATCAGTATTGGTATGGCAATCTTGCCTTCTGTTTACCCTCAATTTTATTCAGAATTTCCAGAATTGATTCAAAATATTTTTGGCAGTGGAATAGTCGCCGGTTCACTGTCAGCTATCGTTCTTAACAGTGTTTTTAATATTTCTGATATCTTAAAGAGAAAATAAAATTAGTAATCTATAGATACCGAGAACATACTGCTTTTATGAGATGTTCTGCGGTATTTTTTATTTGGAATTTATTTTTTTCAATCTGATAAAGTTTAAAATTTAGAATATGAGAAACTATTATCCTCAATTTTAAAAGCACAGAGTAAATTAAAAACAAGAAAGTTATTGGGTTTTGTTTCTAATTGTATTATAATGAAAGACAATTGTTGACGACGCAATGATCAACATTTTAAAGGAGGACGTTACAATGAGTCGTTTCAATCAACGATTAGGCGGCATCAAACCATCGCCTATCAGAGCTTTCGACGAAGAAGTCGGTCAATTAGAAAATATTATCAAACTAACATTAGGAGAACCAGATTTTGATACCCCTGAAAAAGTCAAGCAAGCTGGGATTCAAGCAATTGAGGACAATTATTCTCACTATTCTCAAAATCCCGGGCTATTAGAATTGAGAGAAGCAATCGCAGGATTTATGAAAGAAAAATATAATGTGGTGTATGATCCTGTCGATGAAATCACTGTTTCCGTAGGTGCAACAGAAGCCTATGCTGCCAGTCTTTTGACAATTCTCAATCCCGGAGATGTGGTGTTGATTCCTTCGCCGGCATTTCCCGGCTATCATCCAGTGATTCATATGGCCGGTGCTGAAGTGGTCCATATGGATACTTCTGCCACAGATTTTATTCTAAAAAAAGACCTGTTGGAAGAAAATCTTAAAAAATACGGCGAGCGGGTGAAAGCTGTTTTGCTGAACTACCCGACCAATCCAACTGGTGTGACTTATGACCGCGAGGCAGTTATGGAAATCGCTGAAGTGATAAAACAACATGATGTCTTTGTTTTATCTGATGAAATTTACAGTGAATTAGTTTATGAAGAGGAGCATGTTTCTATTGCTGAGTTTCTGCCTGAACAGACGATTTTGATTCATGGTGTGTCGAAATCTCATGCAATGACGGGTTGGCGAATTGGTTTTTCATTGGCGCCTGCAGAAATTACTCAGGAAATACGGAAAGTGCATCAGTTTATCGTGACCGCCGCATCTACTATTTCACAAAAAGCTGCAGCTGCAGCGTTAACTGAAAGTAAAGATGACGGGTTGGTTATGCGGCAAGCTTATAAAGAACGGCGTGACTTTATGATTAGTTCATTAAATGAATTGGGGTTTGATTCTGCCAAACCGACAGGGGCATTTTACATTTTCGCTAAAATCCCATCTGAATTTGGACTAACCTCCCTGGAATTTTGCCGTGAGTTAGCTTATGACAATAGAGTAGCCGTTATTCCGGGGCATGCTTTTGGTCCCGGTGGAGAAGGTTATGTGCGTATCAGCTATGCGGCCAGCATGGAAAATTTGAAAGAAGCTGTCAAACGTATCGGGGACTATGTAAAAAATAAAAAACAGCAAGGGTAAGATACCTTTGCTGTTTTTTTACGACTTTACCCACTCTCCACAAAGTGTTATTGGTAAAGCTGAACTCATAAACCGAGTTCTGTCGCCTCATCGCATGACAACAGTTTAACACATTATTTTCAAGTATGCCAACATTTCTTACAAACACACCGCGGGAATATGCTATAATATAAAGGAGTTTTTTCGTTCTCTAATAATGATTCGTATGTTAAAAAAGGCAAGCGGAAAAAAGTGCCTTTGGAAAGAGACGGGATAAATTGTTTAGAAGGAGGAAGTATATGTCAATCGAAAAAACTAATCGAATGAATGCTTTGTTTGAATTTTATTCCACACTTTTGACGGAAAAACAAATGAATTACATCGAGCTGTATTATGCAGACGACTACTCATTGGCTGAAATTGCTGATGAATATGATGTCAGCAGACAGGCTGTTTATGATAATATTAAGCGGACAGAGAAAATTTTAGAAAATTATGAGCGAAAGTTGCATTTATATTCTAATTATATTGTGCGCAAAGAAATTATCGAAAAAATCAAAGGAAAACTTAAAAATAATTATCCGGAAGAAACAGAAATATTAGAATGGGTAAAAACTATCCAAGAAATCGAAGAATAGGAGTTTTGTAGATGGCTTTTGAAAGTTTAACGGAACGATTACAAGATGCAATGAAAAAATTGCGTCGTAAGGGAAAAATCACGGAATCTGATGTCAGAGAAATGATGCGGGAAATCCGCTTAGCTTTACTTGAAGCAGACGTAAACTTTAATGTGGTAAAAGATTTTACTAAACGGGTCAGCGACCGGGCAGTCGGCAGTGAAGTATTAGAGACCCTGACTTCGGCCCAGCAAATTGTAAAAATAGTGGATGAGGAGTTGACGGCAACTTTAGGTCAGGAAGCAGTGCCGCTGAATAAATCTCCCAAAATCCCCACCGTTATCATGGTATCAGGTTTACAGGGAGCAGGTAAAACCACCTTTGTCGGAAAATTAGCGAACTTTTTAAAGAAAAACGACAACGCACGACCGTTGTTGATTGCTGGTGACGTTTACCGTCCAGCGGCTATTGAACAGCTGAAAGTTATCGGGCAGCAAATAGATGTGCCGGTATTTGATATGGGAACTGATGTCAGTCCAGTGGAAATTGTTCGTCAAGGGATGGCCTTGGCAAAGGAACAAAAAAATGATTATGTCTTTATTGATACTGCCGGGCGACTGCATATAGATGATGTCTTGATGAATGAATTAAAAGAAATCAAGGACTTGACTTCTCCAGATGAAATATTGCTGGTTGTTGATGCCATGACCGGTCAAGATGCAGTCAATGTTGCAGAAAGCTTTAACGAGCAACTAGAAATCACAGGTGTTGTGGTTACAAAACTTGACGGAGATACTCGTGGGGGTGCTGCACTGTCCATCCGCGCGGTCACTGGAAAGCCGATTAAATTTGTGGGGACAGGGGAAAAACTAACAGATATAGAGGTTTTCCACCCAGATCGGATGTCAGGCCGGATTCTCGGCATGGGAGACATGCTGACATTAATCGAAAAAGCCCAGCAAGAGTACGATGAGCAAAAGGCTGAAGAACTCGCCTTAAAAATGCAAGAAAATACTTTTGACTTCAATGACTTTATTGAACAATTCGATCAGCTTCAAAATATGGGCTCGTTTGAGGATATTATCAAGATGATCCCCGGTATGAGTAATATTCCGGGAATGGACAAAATCCAAGTGGATCCGAAAGATATCGAACGTAAAAAAGCAATGGTCTACTCCATGACTCCGGAAGAAAGAGAAAATCCTGATTTGCTGAATCCAAGCCGACGCCGCAGAATTGCTGCCGGTTCAGGAAATAGTGTGGTCCAAGTGAATCAGATGATCAAACAATTTAAAGAAAGCAAAAAAATGATGCAGCAGATGAGCAGCGGCAAGATGCCGGCTGGTATGGATCAGATGTTTGGCGGCGGTATCAAAGGTAAAATGGGCAAGATGGCCTTTAACCAAATGGCGCGTAAACAACAAAATGCCAAGAAAAAAGCTTTGCGGAAAAAACGTAAGAAGAAGAGATAGTCAAATCATCGGATAGCATATCCTTTGCTCAATGAATTGGACTACTTGTTTTTCTGATTACGGGCAGAATATTATTCGATAAAAACCATTTTACGGGCAAACTGACGAAATGCCAGACTGCTTTTTGCAAATATTTTTTTGGAAAAAATTAGTCTGTAAAGAAAAAACACTTTACATCTATTTGCTAACGTGTTAAACTAGCTCTTGTGATTAAGGAACATGGAGGTGACAGATAGATGGCAGTAAAAATTCGTTTGAAACGTATGGGATCTAAAAAGAATCCTTTTTACCGTATGGTAGTAGCAGACTCACGTTTTCCTCGTGATGGACGCTATATCGAAGTAGTGGGAACTTACTCTCCAGTTGAAGAACCTGCAAAAGTGTCAATCAACGAAGAGTTAGTCTTAGATTGGTTGTCAAAAGGTGCACAACCTTCAGATACAGTTCGCAATATCCTTTCTAAAGAAGGAATCATGAAGAAACATCATGAAGCGAAATATGAAAAGAAATAAGGTGGCATAAGAGATGACAGATGTGAAAGATTTGGTATTAACCATTGTCCGTCCGTTAGTCAGTTATCCAGAAGAAATTTCTTTGACAATTGAAGAGTCAGATGATTTTATGGAATACAATTTGAGCGTTCATCCAGATGATATCGGTCGTGTGATCGGTAAACAAGGAAGAGTGGCCAAAGCAATCCGTACGATTGTCTACTCCGTAAGGACAAAAGGTCCAAAAAAAATTCGCTTGAATATTGTCGATTAAAAAGCTGTGACTTGATTTGCTTAGGTAAATCAAGTCACAGCTTTTGTGCTTTTTAGATACGGAATTGATATATTGTTCGTGTTGGATTTTTTCATATCTGGAAAATCTTTTTTAATTAATACGATTCCCCCGCTTAAAAAGTAGAGAAGAAAGGTTTTCTTTGGGATAGAAAAGCTAGTCAGCACTACCTTGTAATGTTACAATGTGAGAGGATAAAATAAGAAAGATGTGACGTAATGACTGAATTTTTAAACGTGGGAAAAATAGTGAATACTCAAGGAATCAAAGGCGAAGTCAGGGTAATTTCTGTGACGGATTTTGTTGAGGAGAGATATAAAAAAGGGACGCAGCTTTATCTGTTTCAAGAGGGGAAAGAAGCGGTACCGCTGATTATTAATAGTTACCGCAAGCATAAAAATTTTGATGTTATAAGTTTTAAAGACCACGGAAATATCAACGATGTGGAAAAATTCAGAGATGGTATGTTGAAAATCAGAATGGAAGACACACAACCTTTGGGGGAACATGAATTTTATTATCATGAGATTATTGGAAGTACAGTCTTTGATGAAAATAATCATGAGTTGGGGAAAATTAAAGAAATTTTGTCTCCGGGTGCTAATGATGTGTGGGTGATTCAGCGAATTGGGAAAAAAGATATCTTGCTCCCTTATATTGAGTCGGTGGTTAAAGCAGTAGACACGGCTAATAAACGAGTGGATGTGGAAATTCCAGAAGGACTGATTGACGATGAAGATTGATGTATTGACTTTGTTTCCGAGAATGTTTGGGGGTGTATTGACTGAATCGATTTTAGGTAAAGCTGTCCAACGGGAGCTGGTGGACATTAAAGTTCATAATTTTCGTGATTTTTCTGACAACAAACATCAGCAGGTGGATGATTATCCCTACGGTGGTGGCGCGGGGATGCTTCTTAAGGTTCAACCGATTGATGACGCACTGGCTAGCATTACCGAGGATCATCCCAAAACAAAAAAACGCGTGATTTTATTGGATCCGGCGGGGGTGCCTTTTACCCAGAAAGTGGCAGAGGAATTTGCCCAAGAAGAACATCTGGTATTTATTTGCGGGCATTACGAAGGTTATGATGAACGTATCCGCTCCCTTGTGACAGATGAAGTCTCTCTGGGGGATTACGTGTTGACCGGGGGAGAATTGGGAGCGATGGTGATGATTGATGCTGCTGTAAGACTTTTGCCGGAGGTACTGGGCAATGAGGCATCTGCTGCAGCTGATTCTCATTCTACTGGATTGCTTGAACACCCCCACTATACACGTCCGGCAGATTATAAAGGGATGAAAGTGCCTGATGTGCTGATTGGCGGGAACCATAAGCTCATAGATGAATGGCGGCTAAAGGAATCTTTGCGACGCACCTATGAACGCAGGCCAGAAATGCTCGATAAAGTTGAATTAACGGACCAAATGAAAAAAATACTGGCAGAGATAGAAAAAGAGCCAGTAGACGAGGCGGGAAGTTTTTCTGAGGATATTTGATTAAAAAATGATTTTGTCTTTACTTACAAACTCAGTCATGATAGAATTATTTGGTGAGTCAAAAGGCTCATCTATTACGACATTCCGCTGTGTCAGAGAACATAAGAGTGTTTGGAATAAGGAGATGGATGAAATGAATCCAATTATTGAAGCAATCACAAAGGAACAACTACGTTCAGATATTCCTGAGTTTCGACCTGGGGACACTTTGCGTGTACATGCAAAAGTTGTTGAGGGCGAACGTGAACGTATCCAGATTTTTGAAGGTGTTTGTATCAAACGCCAAGGAACTGGAATCAGCGAAACATACACTGTTCGTAAAATTTCAAATGGTGTAGGAGTGGAACGTACTTTCCCAGTACATACGCCACGTGTTGCACAAATTGAAGTGACACGTCGTGGTAAAGTGCGCCGTGCTAAGTTGTACTATCTGCGTGATAGACACGGTAAGGCTGCAAGAATCAAAGAAAGACGTTAATCAATTTTTGAATCTGGTTGAGACTAAACCTAGAAAAGCCCTTGTATATCAAGGGTTTTTTGTTTTATTTTATACTTTTGATTTGTCAAATTAAGCTAGACAATATAGTTTCATCCATATGACTCAGAAATACTTCCATCGGTGTTTGATAGTTTAACGATTTTCTTGTAATGGTTAAAAATTTTCCACTCACCAAAGATTTATAGAGAATAAACATGATATAATCATTTCATTGGATCGTTTATTTTCCGGTAATTTATGAAGATAATACTAAATCATTTTTGAAGGAGACACAATGAAAAAATTTTATATCAAACAACAAGTATTCAGTATTGGTGAGAAATTTACAGTAAAAGATTCTTCTGAAAACACTTGCTATCGGGTACAAGGAAGCTTTTTTAAAGTCCCGAAATCTTTTTCAATAGAAAATGTTCAAGGAAGTGAAATTGCAACTATCACTAAAAAAGTTTTCAGCTTGCTGCCATTTTTTTATGTTAAGATTCGTGGGCAAGAAATGATTGAAATCAAAAAAGAGTTGTCTTTTTTAAAATCCAAATATGCCATCTCTGCCCATGGTTTGACTGTAAAAGGGGATTGGTGGGATATGGAGTTCGATATCCAGAAAAATGGGCGAAAAGTGGGGTCAGTTCAAAAGAAATGGTTTTCTTGGGGAGATAGTTATGAGGTTTCTGTTTTTGACGAGAGCTTGGAAGAGGTAATCATTGCACTGGTTATTGCTATTGATTGTGTCAAAGCAGATGAACAGGCGGCCGCAAGTTCTGCTTCCAATTAACTTTCAAAGCAGATGTACTGACTGGTCGAAGATAATCGACGGACAGAAAAACTAAAAAAGATATGGAACAAGTCTGACTTGATTCCATGTCTTTTTTTATGACCTAAAAATATAGAAATTCCGAAAAGGACCAGTTCAACAGAAAATATTTTTTCAAAATGATAAAAACATTAAATCTAAATGGATATGTTCTCATTATTTTGTTATGATAGAACTTATATATCAACTAAGGAGGAGTGTCATGAAAATTAAATCAATGGATCCAAACCAATTATTTGAGGTCTTTTTTGATCCGACAAATAATCACAATCAGCATGTACAGATGGGCATCATCACTCTTCAGCCAGGGGAAAAAAGTCCTCAGGAAGGGTTTGCCAAACATGATCAGGACGAGTATTCTTTTGTGATATCCGGTGAAGCACATACGGTTTTAGAAGACGGACGTGATTTAATCGGTAGGGCCGGCGATGCACAGTTGATTGAGGCTGGTGAAGCACATAAAAACTATAATGACGGGGATGTACCGGCGGTTGTTGTCTGGTTTTTAGCGGAAAGGTAATAGGAGGAGAAAATTAAATGAAAAAAATTAAAGGGATTGCTCTGTTGGCAGTTTGTGCCAGTTTGTTGTTTGGCTGTGGCAAATCAAAAGAGTCGGAAAAAACAAATTCAGTGTCAGAGGAGAAAACGGCAAGTTTGATGTCTTTAAGTGAGCTGACCACTTTGGATGCGGCAGGGATGCTGGATTTTCCCGATGCGATAGCTTTATCGGCAGTTTATGAAGGTTTATACAGTTTAAACGAAAAAGATGAAGTGATACCGGCAGCAGCGAAAGAGCTTCCTGACATTTCAGAAGACGGGTTGACCTACACAATCGAACTTCGGGAAGATATGAAATGGTCCAATGGTGATTCTGTCACAGCCAAGGATTTTGAATATTCGTGGAAACGGTTGGCTAATCCGGAGAATGGCTATATCTACAGTTTTCTTGTACAGGAAACGATTAAAAACGGTGTGGCCGTGGCTGCCGGTGAGATGCCAGTGGACGAATTAGGAGTGGAAGCTGTTGATGATTTAACGTTGAAAGTGGAATTATTTGAGCCGAAACCATTCTTTACTTCACTGCTGACTTTTCCGACTTTCCTGCCTCAAAATGAAAATGCTGTTGCTGAATTCGGAGATAAATATGGCACAAGCGGGGATACTGTTGTCTACAACGGTGCCTTTACAATAGAAAATTGGGCACAAACTGACACCACATGGGAATTGCATAAGAATGAAAGCTATTGGGATGCAAAAAATGTGGCTATGGATGTTATTTATTATCAAGCAGTCAAAGAACCTTCTACAGCCATTAATCTTTTTGAAGATGGCAGTTTGGATTTGGCTTTTCTAAGTGGGACTCTGGCTCAGATGAATCAGGATCACGAAGCCTACAAAGCTTATCCAACCTCTACGATGAATTACATTCGTTTAAATCAAAAACGGGGAGATAAAGAAACACCTTTGGCAAATGAAAATCTTCGCAAAGCTTTAGCTCTAAGTATTGATAAGGAAACTTTAATCAATAATGTAGTAGCTGACGGTTCAGTTCCTTTGTATGGAATGATTACTGAAGGTTTTGTCAAAAACCCATCTACTGATGCGGATTTCCGTGAAGATGCAGGGGATCTGATGAAATTTAACGAAGCAGAAGCACAAAAATATTGGCAAGCAGCACAAAAAGAACTGGGTGAAAACATCACCCTTGATTTGATGACTACTGATGCTGACAACTACAAAAAATTGGGAGAGAGTTTGCAAGGGGAGTGGGAGAATCGTTTTGACGGCTTGACGATTAGCATGCGTTCCCTGCCAACTGAGTCGGCCCTAAATCTCAGTCGGGAAAGTGATTATGATATGTTTTTGATTTATTGGGCACCGGACTATCAAGATCCTATTTCCACTCTGAATATGTTGTATTCCGGAAATGACCGGAACTACTCAAACGCGAAATATGACCAATTGCTTGACAAAGCGTCTAAAGATTATGCTCTGGATCCCGACAAGCGTTGGGAAACATTGATAGAGGCGGAAAAAGTGGCCATTGAAGAAACAGCAGGCATGATTGTTTTGAGTCAAAATCAGCAGACTGTTCTTCAAGCTTCTGATTTAGAAGGTGTGGCTTTCCATACTTTTGCTGCTCAATTAAGTTTGAAAGATTTGAAGTAAAGAAGTAGTTTTCATCGGCTTTCGCGAAAAAATAACCTGTTAAACGCCCTGATAATGAAGAGGGTTTAACAGGTTATTTTAGTTTGCTTAAAAAAACCATAAAATTGTTTATTTTGCGGGAAAAGACAATTTAAATATATTACAAGTTTTTAGTTTGATTTCACATTTGGATTTTCTAAAATTTTGCAGGCTTTATTAATAATTCTTGAAAAATATTTTTGATAATGATATTGACAGCAAATTTCCATTCTTTTCAACAAAATATCATGATATAATGAACGTAAGTTATTAGCAAGTAGATTTACAAATAGAGTATTATACGAAATATTAATTACAGTATTTTATTTTTCACAGCCCTCCTTGAATCTTAGCATGAATATTTCAAATGCAATAATATATCAGTTTTGCTTTTCAAAAGATTTTTTCAATAGACAGCGAAATGAAAGCGTATTCACTAATGTGTTTCCAGATTGACAGGATGATTTTGATTTAAGGCAAGTAGTGGTTTCCTTATTTTTAGAGTTGCTGGTTTATTTAGTAAGAACTTTTGAAAATTGATTTGAGTACAAAAGGAGGAGAGAAAATGAAAAGAGTATTAAAAATTGGTGTTTTGATGATTTCTTTATTAGTATTAACGGGATGTTCTTCTAAGGTATCGAAACATGCAAAAGCCATTGAGGATTTTTTTCAAACTGAAAAGAAAGCTGAGGAAACAAAAAGCAGCAGTACCACTGAAACTTCAGGCGAAGATGACACTGGTAGTGTGACAACAACCAGTAGTTCTGTGCCCTCATATTTAGATGATGTAGAGTTTGATGAAGAAACGTTGGCCATGCGTGAAAAGTTAGTTAAAGAAGGAAGAATCCAAGAAGATCAATTAATCATGCCTGATTTTATAAGAAAGATGTTTTTAACCTCTGGCTATGTACTGGTGGATGAGGATTTTTGGAATGCTAATGTTAAAAATATGGACTTTGGTGATTTGAAGGAACAACTCAAACCTCAGTATGAAAAACAATTTGAAGAAAATAAAAAGAGAAAAAATTTCACGTATGATATCACTATCCGACTTCCAAATATAAACGAAGTCGAAATTTCCAAGCTGGATGTTAAATTACCAAAAATGAAGATTGAGTCGCTTTATGATAAAGATAATAAAAATAATGAAGAAAATGATTATGTTTCCGCTTATCATAAAGAAGCAATTCAGCTGCTTGATGAAAGTTTGATTTCTTTTCTGTTGGGGAAAGAAGAGAAAACTATGCGGCAAGAAAAAATAACTTTGACTGTCAAGGAAAAAGAAAAAAAGTTTACCGCAGATATGCCGGAAAAGGTATTGGAAGATTTGCAAAGTAGAGCCCAAGAACAGAAAGATGTATTTGTGGATAAAATGGTAATAGAAATTCCAGAATATCAGAAATTTGACTTTACAAACCGGTTGAAACAGGAGCTTGAAAAAACTTCACCAAAAGGAATGGCTCCTAAAATAATCGCTGTGCAAGAAGAAAAAGAAGGAAAAAAAGAAGATTCAAAACAGAAGTACTATTCTGTCAAACTTGAGTTTGTCACAGACTACAAAGAAAAATTACATGAACTTGGTGAAAATTATAAAAAGAGGTTAAAAGAGGAGAACGTAGGCCAATTTTATCCGATAGCAAAAGTAACTGTCGATAACAATTTGAATCTAAATAGTAGAGATACTCCTTTTACTTTTGGCAACGAAAAAGAAGTAAAAGTAGCTTACTCAAAGGATTCCGTCAATCTTCCTAAAGAAGTCACCGAAGAAATGGACAAGACAGTCAAGGCTGAATTTGATAAAGTAGTCAATGATGTCACCGAATACATTGACAAAGAGATATTGGTAAAAATTCAAGAGAGACCTGGGACGGGTGTACTGTCCGGTGCAAATGCCGGCAGTCCGATTACTGTTTTGACTCCTGAAGCTGGGGATAGAGATTATTTTGTAAAATTTTTAGACGGCAGCGGCAACGAAACATTGACAGCCTATATCCGCAGCAAAGAAAGTTGCTACATAAATTTGCCGGCGGGCACCTATCGTATGCGATTTGCTACAGGAGAGGGCAGTAAATGGTATGGCACGGAACATGCTTTCGGACCTAGTGGAAGATACTCAGAATCAAGAGAGAATATCACAGTGCAAGGGGGATTTGGCTATCAGATGAAACTTTATGGTGTGTCAGACGGAAATCTTCCAATCAAGGGCGTGGACAGCAGTGATTTTTAAGCTTAAATGACAGGCAAAGTGGGCCTTTGAGAAACTACGTAAGAAGTGTGCTAACTGAGCCCTAGTGACGAAAAACAATCCATTGGTTAGAGTAAGTTCTATATTATAATTTTTTTGAATTTTATATAAATACGGTCTGAAAAAGTTTGACAGTGGTTATTGAATTGAGAAAGCAGGATTTAGGGGTGTTAATAACTCTTGAACACTGCTTTTTTATTTTCAATCGTCATTTTTGTATGATTGTCAGTTCTCCTTTTGAAACTAATTAATAAGCATTGAATTGACTTTGGAGAAAATAAAGTATGTTTGCTTGAGTGCTCTTCGGAGAGTATAATTGATATGGGATTTATTGTAGTTGTTCTAGACTGCATATTGTTATATTGGTGTTGGCCAAGTAATTTATCCCTATAATACGTTCGAAATGAACAGAACCCATGGCTAGCAAGCTCAAGTTATATTAACCATCGGAAAGGAAGGAAAAGTGATTTTTGTTCTAGATGTAGGCACAGACAAAAACATGCCGTTTTCATTTAATATTGTTAGTGTGCCATATAAGAAACCAATGCACTTTTTTAAACAAAACATACTACCATTTTATTAACAGACACCATCGAGCAACTCAATGCACACATAAATATCTCAGGGAACATTTAGTTTCTACTCACAATGAAAGCAACAACATTTAAACTATATCTGCTATTTTTGAAAATAGTATTTCAAATAGCTTTTAACCAATCTGTTTGATTAGTGATTAATAAATTTGGTGAATGGAAGGTGTTTGGTAATGGAAAGCAAAAAATTTTTATCACTGATGTCGTTAGCAGAAAAATTAAAAAATACGACGAGACATTCGTGGACATCGTCGGGTAGACAGGAAAGCGTGGCAGAACACAGTTGGCGGTTGGCCTTGATGGCTTATTTTATGACAGATGAGTTTCCCGATGTTGACAGGGATAAAGTGATACTGATGTGTTTGTTTCATGATTTAGGAGAGGCAGTTACAGGTGATATTCCCGCCTTTAATAAGACGAAACAGGATGAAGTGAATGAGCATATCGAAATTAACGGATTTTTGAATGATTTACCTGAAAGCTATAAAAACGAACTTACGTTATTATTTAAAGAGATGGAAGAATTAACAACCTTAGAAGCAAAACTTTACAAAGCTTTGGATAAATTGGAAGTTTTAATTCAGCATAATGAATCTGATCTTTCCACATGGATTCCTTTAGAGTATGAGTTGAACTTGACCCACGGTGATAAAGAAGTAGCTTTTTCAGATTATCTGAAAGGTTTAAGGAAAACCATCAAGGAAGAGACGATTAACAAAATCGAAGAAGAAAAGAATTTGTAAATTTAAACTCTTAACCTAAAAACAGCTTGAAACACATAAATTATTATGGGTTCAAGCTGTTTAGTATTTGATAAGATATTTTCAGTCTGCTACCAATGAAAATCATTATAAAACAGGACATGAGTATCTGTTTCAAAATTGTAGAGTGAAAAGCAGCAGTCCTGAGTCCGTTAAATTATTGACATTGTGCTTGGTGAAAGCTTCTAGAAAGATGGCGTCTCCTTCTTGTAGTGTCAGAGTTTGATCGTCCAGTTCTATAGTGGCCTCTCCTTGAAGCACGTAATTTATCTCACTTAAGTTATGTGTGATTTTTTTTCCACTCGAAGAAGACTGGGCATCAATGTAAATTTTAGAGATGACCATATTGTCCGTGTGAACTGGGAGATTGAACAGCGTGTTATAGTAGGTTGAACTAGTTTGCCACGGATTATACACTGTGTCTTCTGAATTTCGGATTACTTTGAACCCATGTGTGATTTTTTCACCGTGTTCCTTTATTTTTGGAGATTCCTTTGCCATCAATGATGCGACAGAGACATCCAGTGACTCGGCTATTTTTCTCAACGCTTCCAATGAGGGACGATTGACACCTCTTTCGATTTGGGATAGAAAACTAGCTGAATAACCAGTTCTAATGCCCAATTCAGTCAAAGTCATATCCCTTTCTTTTCTCAGGTTTTTGATTTCTTTGAAGTCCATGATTACATCTCCATATTTTTTCTTTTCGTCTTATTATCTCTAATTAAGTTTAAAAAAACAAGCTAGACTTAAAATTAGATAATTCTAACTGAAATATCATTAAAAATATTGACTTTTTTAATTAACGGCCTTACTATTGAACCAATAGTTAAAATAATAAGTATTTTTTAACTTTACATTCAAATGTTGGAGGAGATAATGTGAAGATAACCAAAATAAATATTGCAAAAAAATTTGTTAAACTAAGGACACCATTTACGATTTCCTTGGGAACAATTCATGAATCCGTAAGTGCAATCATTGAAATCGAAACTGATGAGGGTCTTGTGGGATACGGAGAAGGTGCACCCGGAATTTTAATCACTGGTGAAACCTTAGATGGGACAGTGGAGTGCATCAAAATGTTTGAACGTGGTTTAATCGGTGTGGATCCCACCGATTTGGAAAAAGTTCATGAAATCATGGACCATATCGCGGCACATGCCAATTCCGCGAAAGCAGCGATTGATCTTGCCTGTTATGATTTGCTGGGAAAAAAAGCAAACTTGCCTCTATATAAACTTCTTGGCGGCCATGACAATAAAGTTGAAACAGATATGACTATCGGCATTGATACGCCTGACATCATGGGAGTCAAAGCAAAAGAAGCGGTCAGCCAAGGGTTTGGTACATTAAAAATCAAAGTGGGTATGGGCAATGCCCTAGATATCAAACGAATCGAAACAATAAGAAAAAATGCGGGTGAAGATATTAAATTGCGTTTGGATGCCAATCAGGGCTGGAGTCCTAAAGAAGCGGTCCAAATGATTGAGCGTTTGGCAGATTATGATATCGAATTAATTGAACAGCCTGTACCTTATCACGATATTGCAGGTTTAGCCTATGTGACTGAGCATTCTCCGATTCCGATTATGTCAGATGAAAGTTGTTTTGATGCCAAGGATGCCTTGCGTCTAATTAAGAAACGTGTGGTGGATATTGTCAACATCAAATTGATGAAATGCGGCGGACTCTACGAAGCACAAAAAATCAACAGCATTTGTGAAGCTGCCGGAGTGGAGTGCATGGTGGGGTGTATGGTGGAAGAAACTGACTTAGGGGTGACTGCCGGTGCTCATTTAGTTGCCGCCAAGAAAAATATCACCAGAGCGGATTTAGATGCAACATTTGCTTTAGCGGAAACAAATTTTTCCGGGCCAGTACCTTTAGAAGCAACTCCAATTTTATCATTGACTGATCAGCCGGGATTAGGTTTAACGAAAGTGAGGGGAAGCAATTAATGTTGTATGATTTAGAGTATTTAAGTATCCCATTGCCGGAAGATATTGTTAAGCAAAAAAATTACGGTGATTTTAAGGGGGCAGCAGCTACGATTGACGCTTTTTTGAAGCGTGACATCCCAGACGCTCTCAAGCAGCGCTTGCGGATAGAAAAAGAAATCCTTAAAATGATCGGGATTGACGAATATCCTTATTCTTGGGAACAAGCGCAAACAATGCTGCAAGATGCATTGGCAGATTATGATGATTCAGAATTACAAACGCTCAAAGAAGCCGGTCTGGTGGATTGGATATATATTGATGGGCAGCCTCATTTTCAAAGACGTTTTTTGCAAACGCTGATAAAAACTCAAAAAGAATACCAAGAACGTGCACAGCAAAATGAGGAAAACAATGGAACTGAACAGGCGAGACAGGCTCAGTTGGATGAAAATATCCGTTTGATGAAAGAAAAAGGTTTTCGGAAAGTCAAAACACAAATCAAAGAATCTATCAAAGTAAAAAAAGAGTATGAACGTGCAGGAGAGAAAGTCAAAGTTTATTTGCCAGTTCCCCAAACATGTCAACAAGTTTCCAATATAAAAATCTTAAATACCACTCCGGAAGCAACTTTTATAGCACCCGAGGACACTGAACAGCGGACAGTTTGTTTTGAAACAGTGCTGGAGGAAGATCAGGAATTTTCAGTAGAATACAGTTATATCAATCAAGTGAACTATGTAGACTTAGACCCTGATAAGGCAAAACCTATCACAAACAACACGTTTTTAGAAGAAGAATTGCCTCATATCCGCTTTACGCCATATCTGGAAAAAGTTTTGTCGGAAATACTGGATGGTGAAACGAATCCCATCAAACAAGCAAGGAAAATCTATGATTTTATCACCACAAAAGTGAATTATACTTTCATGAGAGAATATTTCACCGTTGAAAATATTTCTGAATATGCGGCGGTCAATTTAAAAGGCGATTGCGGTGTTCAGGCGATTTTATTTATTACTTTGTGCCGCATGGCCAAGATTCCCGCAAAATGGCAGTCGGGCTTATATGTGAGTGAGCACTACACAGGCTGTCATGACTGGGCCCAATTTTACGTTGAACCCTATGGCTGGGTATTTGCAGATTTATCTTTTGGAGGGTCAGCATACCGAATGAATAATTTTGATCGTTGGAACTATTATTTTGGAAACCTTGATATTTTCCGGATGCCCGCCAACAGTGCAATCCAGAAAAATTTTGTGCCTGAAAAGAACACGCTAAGAGCAGACCCGATTGACAATCAAAGAGGAGAGTTTGAGTATGAGGGAGAAGGTCTTCCTTATGCTTATCTGGAAGTAAAACAAGAAATGATTGAAATGACTGAACTAGATTAGCTAACCAATGAAAGGATGAGTAAAATGAAAAAATGGCTGACATTAGGGGCTTTGGCATTAAGTGCGACTTTGTTGCTGGCTGGTTGCGGCGGTAATGGGAAAGAGACTGGCAGCAGCGGAGATAAAGAAAAAGCTGGCGAAGCACGACCGCTTAGTTTTATGGAAGAATCTGAAATCGGTTCAATGGATACTATTTACACACAAGATGAACCAAGTATTAATGCACAATCCAATGTATTTGAAGGGTTGTATCAGTTAGATAAAGATGACAATGTGATTCCTGCAGTTGCAAAGGACATGCCGGAAATTTCAGAAGATGGCAAAACCTATGTGATTACTTTGAGAGAAGATTCGAAATGGAGCAACGGTGACCCTGTGACTGCACATGACTTTATTTTTGCTTGGAGAAAATTGGTCAATCCTGAAAAGCAGGCCAACTATGTTTTCCTTACGGACGGCATGATTGAAAACGCCAGCGACATCATCAATAACGGGAAAGATCCTAAAGAATTAGGCGTCAAAGCAGTAGATGACTACACGATTGAAATCAAACTGGAAAAACCAGTGCCATATTTCACATCGTTGCTTGCGTTCTCCCCGTTCTTCCCGCAAAATGAAAAATTTGTTACTGAAAAGGGCAGTGAGTATGGGACAAGCAGTGAAAATATCGTATCCAACGGTCCGTTTATTATGAAAAACTGGGATCAATCATCACTAACTTGGGACTTAGAAAAAAACCCGGATTACTATGATGCTGACAAAGTGAAGTCAGATTTAATCAAATTCCAAGTTATCAAAGAAACCAATACAGCGTTCAACCTTTTTGAATCTGGTGAATTAGATATCGCATTTTTATCGGGAGAGCTGGCGCAACAAAATATAGATAATCCTGAATATGAAGCTATTGAGCGTTCAAAAATTTATTCTATCCGGATGAATCAAATCAGAAATGGGAAAGACTCGATCTTTGCCAATGAGAATGTGCGTAAAGCTGTGGCTTATGCCATTGACAAAAAAGGTTTGGTAGACAATATTCTTGCAGACGGCTCAAAAGAAATTTTTGGTTATATCCCTTGGAATTTTGTGTTCAACCCTGAGACTAAAGCTGATTTCCGTGAAGATGCCGGAGAGTTGGCAGTAACGGATGTTGAGAAAGCCAAAGAATATTTAGCCAAGGCTAAAGCTGAGTTGCAAGGTGATGTTGAGATGGAACTGTTGGCAAAAGATGGAGACAGTGATAAAAAAGTTGCGGAATTCATCCAAAGTCAGCTGGAAGAATCTTTGCCGGGGCTGAAGGTTACGATCAAAACTGTGCCTTTAAATAATTCAATCGAAATCATTAAAAAAGGCGACTATGATTTGGCAATCGGAACTTGGGCTCCTGACTATCAAGACCCGATGACATTCTTTGAAAGTTACACAACAGGAAATACGTTAAATTATTCAAGTGAAAAGTATGACCAATTAATCGATGATGTTGTTAACAAGTACGGCAATGATCTTGGGAAACGCTGGGAAACATTGATAGAAGTAGAAAAACAATTTGTTGAAGAAGATGCAGCTTTGATTCCTTTGTATCAACAAGGAAGAGCACAGTTGACAAGAGCTGGTTTGACAGGACTAGAGTATCATAATTTTGGTCCTACATGTATCTACAAATATGCTTACATAAAATAACGTCAGACACCCCCTAAAAGGTCTGAAATAGAAAAAGAACAGGTGAGTTTTCTTGCCTGTTCTTACTTTTTTATTTAGATGGAATGCAAAGTAATTATGTGTAGCAGAAGATTATCGACTTGTGTGTTCTTTTTTTACCGGCAAGCTGACTTTAGTTACCCAATGTTCTTCATTTAACCCTAAAGAAAAATCAATGAGATATTCTTCTAAACTGGGTCCGCAAATATAATAGCCCTCTTTTTTAGCAAAATCAGCCAATGTATAATAAACTTCCAGCAAGTCTGTATAGTTGCCATAATGAATACTGCTGATCATCAAAGGCGAAGCCAACGTTTTAATGTTTTGCGAGCAGACATCGGTTTTTTTAATGGGGAAAAAAACTTCCAAATCCCCAACATCATTAAAAAATTGATTGTCATAGTCGTCGTGAAAGATTGCTGAAAATGGACCTTCAATCGTTAAATTAAGTTTTTCAACTAACTGGATAAGTTCGGCATACCGCTTCCAAAAAATCTTGCTGGCATTAACGCTTGACGGATAACGGATAGAAACAATTGTCTCGTATTTTAGATGATTGAAAAAAACTTCTTGTTCGTCATAATTTTTAACTTCATTCAAAGAAGACTCAAGAATTTTAAAAGTATTTTTTGTGACGTCCAGTTGTCTTTGGATATCTTCAATATCTTGTTGGAGGCATAGTATTTTTTCTTTCAAATTCTGTTTGACTTCTTGCATGTCACGATTTTTTTTTACTCTTCTTAATTCTGTCAATTCCATGCCTAGCTGACGCATCCCACGAATAACAAGAGCCTCAAGTGCCTTATCATTGGAATACAAGCGATAATTATTTTCTGTATCCCTTCCCGAAGGAGCCAGGAGACCTTTTTGATCATAGAAACGAAGGGTTTGTGTACTGATACCACAGATGTCGGACAGTTCGCCAATAGTATAGCTTTCCTGTTTGTCCACGGCTGGTCATCTCCTTATGGTGCCATTGACGGAGCAGCAGTCACATGAATGATGTTGTATAAAAAATATGTGTAAATCGAACGCCTTTGACTTTATTATAAAAATAATTCTCAAATAATTCAAATAATAACTTGACCTTCTATTACTGTAATCTTGTAAAATCAAGGAAGATGGGACATTAGCGTCCTAAAACATGATTTTTGTCACGTGACGTGTTACTTTTAGGAATTTGCTGAACGGAAGAGTGAGATATAGCTAAAGGACTCAGTGACTCAGTGGAGGGAATCGGAGTTTTATCCGCAAACAAAAAATTTAGGAGGCGTTAAGGAAATGAAGGAAGAAAAAGTTGTCTACCCTTATATTCCCAATTCTAACCCTGAAACTCAAAAAGAAATGATGGACTTTGTTGGTGCAAAAGACATGTGGGATTTGTATGAAGAGATTCCAGTGGAACTGCGTTATAAAGAAAAACTGGGTATACCTGATGGCATATTAGATGAATTCAGTCTTAAAAAGCATGTGGAAAAAATACTAGCCAAAAATCAAAATTGTGATGAGTTTACCAGCTTTTTGGGGGCAGGATGTGCCCAGCACTTTATACCAGCTGTTGTGGATGAAATCACTACTCGCGGGGAATTTCTCACTTGCTATGGCGCCGAGAGTTGGGGTGACCATGGGAAATATCAGACATTTGTTGAGTACAATTCGATGCTGGCAGAACTTTTAGATACTGAAGTGATGAGTGTCCCGCAATTTGATGGCGGACAAGCCATTTCTACTGCCATGGCAATGGCTTGCCGGATTACTAATCGAAAGAAAATCTTGGTGCCGGAACTGATGAATCCTGCTTATAAATCCATACTGGAAAATTATATGCATTCTGTCCAAGAGGAATTAGAAATACAAGTTGACTATATCAAATTTGAACCGGAAACGGGGCGGATTGATTTAGCTGATTTAAAGGAAAAATTAAGCGATGAAGTGGCTGCTGTAATGATAGAAAATCCCGGATTTGTCGGCGTGTTGGAAGACCGGGGAGAAGAAATCGGTCAACTGGTAACTTCTGTCGGTGCAGAATTCATAGTGTATGTTAACCCGATTTCATTGGGGATTTTGGAAGCACCGTCAAATTATGGCGCTACAATCACGTGCGGTGATTTGCATAGTTTAGGTCTGCATCTTTCAGCTGGAAACGGGCAGGCCGGATTCATTTCAACCCAAGGGGAAGCCAAATACTTAAATAACTATAAGGATTTCATTTATGGATTTGCTGAACCGGAAGTTGAAGGGGAGTATGTTTTTGGAAATATGCTGATTGAACGAACCCACTATTCGAAAAGAGCATTTGGCAATGAGTACACTGGAACGGGTACCAATCTTTGGATGATTTCGGCTGCTGTCTATATGGCTTTGATGGGACCAAAAGGCATGGAGGAAGTGGGTACGACAATTTTATACAATAGTCGATACGCAGCGGAAAAAATATCTAAAATTCCTAATGTATCCCTGAAATTCACAAGTCCTTTTTTCCAAGAATTTGTTGTAGATTTTTCTCAATCTGGCAAAACAGTTAAGGAAATCAATGATCAACTTTTAGAAAAAGAAATTTTTGGCGGTTTAGATTTGACAGGGTGTTATGATGGCTTTGATAATTGTGCTCTGTATTGTGTGACAGAAGTGAACACTCGGGAAGAAATTGATTTCCTTGCAGAATGTTTGGAGCAGATATTGAAATAAAAGGGAAAAGGAGGAGAACGACCAATGGGACAAGATCAAAAGACTTTATTAAGGGATTTTCACCAGGCACGGTGGAGTGAACCTATTATTTACGAAATGAGCACCCCGGGTGAGCGGGGCGTCATAACACCGGATGTGGATCAAAAAATAAAAGAGAAACTGCAAAACAAAGAGGACATGATTCCCCAGTCCCTGAAACGCAAAAAAACTGTTGATTTACCGGAGATAGGACAAATGAGGGTAAATCGTCACTACATGCGGCTCTCTCAGGAGACATTGGGAAATGATGTCAGCGTGGATATCGGTCAAGGAACATGTACCATGAAATACAGTCCAAAAGTTCAGGAACATTTGGTATCGCGAAATAGTAATATTGCTTCGGTTCATCCTTATCAAGACGAGTCGACAATCCAAGGGTTGCTCGAAATTTATTACAAAACAGAGCAATACTTAAAGGAAATTTCTGGAATGGATGCCTTTTCGTTTCAACCTGGGGGAGGTGCTCAGGCAATCTATACTAACGCTGTGATTGTCCGTAAATATTTTGAAGATAAAGGGGAAGACAGAGATGAAATCGTAACGACGATTTTCTCTCACCCGGCGGATGCAGGGGCTCCGGCAACATGCGGATACAAAGTCATCGATTTGATGCACGATAAAGATCAGGGTTATCCAACGCTGGAGGCATTCAAAGCAGCCTTATCCGAAAAAACAGCTGCAATTTTTATTACCAATCCTGAAGACACGGGTATTTTCAATCCGAGAATCAAAGAATATGTGGATGCTGCTCATGAAGTCGGGGCGGTAGCAGTTTATGATCAGGCAAATGTAAACGGCATTATGGGAATTACTCGGGCTAAAGAGGCGGGGTTTGATTTGATTCACTACAATCTCCATAAAACATTCTCTGCTCCCCACGGCGGTATGGGGCCTGGAGTGGGAGCTTTAGGAGCCAGAGGGGTTTTCAAAGATTATATCCCGGTGCCTAAAGTCACTTTTGACGGGGAAAAGTATCACTTGGATTATGATCTCAAGCAATCTATCGGCAAGGTTCGTTCCTTTATGGGAAACGCGGCGATTATTGTTCGAGTATACATGTGGCTTAGAAGTTTGGGGGCGGATGGCGTGCAAGAAGCAGCCAAATGTGCCGTGCTCAACAATCAATACGCTATCAAAAAGATTTCCCAAATCAGAGGTGTTACGATGTATTATGCAGAAGGCAAACGGCGGATTGAGCAATGTCGTTACAGTTGGGAAAAAATGAAAGAAGATACGGGCTTTGGGACAGAGGATGTTCAAAGACGTTTGGTAGATTACAGTATGGAGCATTATTGGGAATCTCATCATCCTCATATTGTCCCGGAACCATTCACTCTTGAGCCGACGGATTCTTACAGTAAAAAAGACGTAGACGAATTTATCGCAGTTCTGGAGAAAATTTCCTGGGAGTGTTACAACGATCCGGAAGTAATCAGGACTGCCCCCCATAATGCACCTTGCCACGGCATCAAAAATTACTATGAGTCGGATCCAGCCAATGTGATTTGCTCATGGCGACAATATAAGAAGAAGTACGGTATTGACTGATGTTAATCGGTTTGATAGTAAATCCGATTGCAGGGATTGGGGGGCCTGCTGGTTTAAAAGGGAGCGACAGCGAAGAAATCCAGCAATTAGCTGTGAGTTTGGGAAGCGAGTATCGCTCAAATGAAAAAACTAAAATTGCTCTCTCCCAGCTGGAGGAGGAAAAAGAGCGTCTGAAATTTCTGACTGGCTCTGGTTTGATGGGAGAAGAGGTGCTGAAGTCTTTGGATTTTTCTTTTCAGGTTCTAGATGAAAAAAAAGAACGTACAAGCGGCGAAGACACACTAAAACTGGCTGAACTCATGAAGGAAAAAGAGGTGGATTTGCTTGTTTTCGCTGGAGGTGACGGGACAGCAAGAGATATTTACAACGCTGTAGGTCTTTCCATTCCTTGTGTGGGGATTCCCGCTGGGGTTAAAATCCATTCGGCAGTCTATGCCAACAACCCTAAAGATGCCGGCATTTTGATTAAACAATATGTTAATCAGTTTGAAAAAATAGGTACGGTCGAATGTGAAGTCATGGACATTGACGAGGAAAAATTTCGTCAAAATATTGTGGATGCCAAGCTCTATGGCTATTTAAAAATTCCTTTTGCCAGAAATTTGATGCAGCAGTCCAAAGCATCAGTTAAATTCAGTGAGCATGATTTGCAGGGGATTGCGGATGAAATTATTGAAAGAATGGCTAAAGAGGATGACAACACATGCTATATTTTCGGTACAGGGGGCACCACTTACACCATATTGGAAAAACTTGGCCTAGAGGGCAGCTTATTGGGAGTAGATGTGGTCTGCCAGAAAGAAGTGGTCATTAAAGACGGAGCTGAAAGGGAAATTTACGACTATATTCGTGATAAAAATATTATTTTGATTCTCACAGTCATAGGAGGACAAGGCCATATTTTTGGACGGGGTAATCAGCAGTTGAGTCCCAGAGTTATCAGACAAATCAAAAAAGAAAATGTTTGGATAGTGGCTACGGCTGATAAATTGTATTCACTGCATGATAACTTATTGCACGTGGACACTTCAGATCCCGATTTAGATGAAGAATTGGCAGGTTACTGGAGAATCATTGTAGGCTGGCACGAGGAAATTGTTTGCCAAGTGGTGGTTTAGAAAATAAAAGATAAAAAAGTGTGAATCTTTACAGGTTCACACTTTTTTTATTTGATTGAACGAAATGTGAAAACCACTTCACATCATTGCAATCATTCCCGGATCAACGATTGTAATGCCGCCATCGACCTTGAGTTCAGCACCTGTGATGTAGCCAGCTTTTTCTGATGTGATAAATTTGATACTTTCGCAAACTTCCTCAAGAGTTGCTGGTCTTTTCAGAGGAACATGCTGACAAACTATTTCATAAGCTTCGTCGAGAGAAACATTTTCCTTTGTCATTATTTCTTCCATTTCCTCATCTGACATTGCAGTCCTCATCCACCCTGGATGGATTATGTTAGATCTGACATTGTACTTTCCATAATCGAAAGCAATTGACTTCATTAGTCCAACAGTAGCGTGTTTAAATGTGACATAGCCAACTTCATCCCTTACAGCAAGTTGAGCAGACGGCGAACCAATAAATAAGATATTTCCTGCACAAGTTTTCAAGAACGGTATCACTTTTTTTGCAGTCATAAAGTGGCTGTTTAAATTAGCGTCAGCCATTAATTTCCAGTCTTCAGCAGTACATTCTTCAACATTGCCAACTTGCATTGTTCCCGCACACGCAATCACAATAGCTAATTGTTTCGTGTGCTGTTTGATTTTAGGAATAACGTTTTTATCCCATTCCACTTCCTTGGAAACATCAAGATGACAGGGGATGATGTTTTTTGTCGGAAGTTGTTCGAGTTTTTCTTGATTTATATCCAAAGCAAAAACAACACAGCCCATCTTGCTGTACATTAACGTAAGTTCTTTTCCAAGACCAGAAGCAGCACCTGTAATCAGCACGTAAGTCATTATTTTCACCTTCCTAAATTTTAATAGATTAATTCTCTGACTCGGGAGAAATTTTTTCTTGTTCTGAGAGATTAGAATATAAAATAGCACCTAGGATGATAAGCATTCCGATAAATCTTAAGAATGAGATTTTTTCTCCTAGAAATAAAAGTGTTCCTAGGATTGCGGCAGGAAGTTCAACTGAGGATAGTAGCGAGGATAATCCTGCGCCTATCTTTGGTATACCAATTGAGAAACATGTAATAGGCAATATAATCGCCACGACAGCACTTATTCCTCCATAGATTAAAAAGTCAGCAACATTAACATTTCCGATGGTACTGAGTTGTGGCAAGCTAGTGATAATCACTACTGCTAAAACACCTGTTGCGATTCCCGTTCCTTTTTTTAGCCAATGTAGTTCAGGTTCAATGGCATCATTAAAAAAAATATACAATGCATAACATGCTGCATTCAATAATCCGAAAACCACCCCTTTGATACTGAGAGCTCCCAATCCGGTTTCAAAAACACCACTGCCTAGAACAACCCCAAACAAAATCACAGCAATCAGCATGATTTTTTGTGTTGTTAATTTTTGCTTTGTATAGGCAGCATCAAGCAGGATGCCAATCCAAGTAAATTGAAATTGTAAGATGACCGTCACACTTGCTTCAAGTTCGGAAAGAGCTTTTACAAGGAAGAAACCTGTTAATCCCAAAAAAACACCAATAAATAATGAGCTGAAAAAGCTTTTGAGAGAAAAGTCTTTAAATTTTCCTGTGGCAAAAAATAGAATAAGCATTGCAATCAATCCTAAAGAAGATTGACCGATAAGCACCTGTGCCTCTGTAAGTCCTGCATTAAGACCTAAAGCATTTGCTGTAGGTACTAACCCTCCTGCAATCGCTCCAACCATAACGACAAGACCGAAAATGACGTGACTATCCTTCTTTTTTTCCATGATCTTCATCCTCTCTGTCAATTAGGCATATTTACAAAATTATCCATGAACAGCTAAAGGCCAAAAATAAATAGATTTTGAGTTAAATAGAAATTTCCGCTACTTTCTCATCTTTAATCATAAAAGATTAGAGTAATAGAAGGTCAAGGAAAGAGATGAAAGTTATCTCAAAAATAAAATGTCAAAAACTTCATAAATATCAAATCAGCAATTAAAATAAATATGATATAATGAAGTTTGAGTTTGAATTCAAGAACTGTGCTAGTCAAATGATTTTGCTACGTATTGGATTAGCACATTACTTTTGCTTTCACAAGGGGATTTATCAAGCACATTAACTGAAAGAAGGAATAAAATGAAAATCGAATGGTCCAAATATTTAAAGGAAGAGCCAAATTTTTCGGCTTTGACGGAAGATCAGGAGTACATAAAGGTTTGGGAGAAATTTCTGAAGGAACACAAGTCAGAGTTAGACAAACAACAGGAGGAATTGATTCTTGTCGGGGGAAATCTGACGATAGAATCTCCTCACATGATTTTAGAATATTTATTGATTAACAATAAATCCAACACCATCAAGGATGTGGAAATAGGCGTCACTTTGTTTATAAAAGGGGAAAAATATTTTAAAGGTAAATTGAACACCCCAAAAGAACGTTATGCTGCTTTTGAACCCTATACGGCACGTTTGGATTTAATTGACTTCGGCAGTCAAAATTTGGGAGATGCGGTTTTATCCCCTGAGGACTATGAGTTGAAAATTGATTATTGCAAAGAGAAACAAGCGGAATAGATTTGCTTGTTTGACGGATATACACCTGTGTAAACTCTCTGCACGTAATCCAAAAATTAGATGGAATGTTTAAGGCTAGTTGCTATGTTTAAATCAAAAGAAGCCCTTGTTTTATTAGCGGCTTCTTTTTAACTAGTCTAAAAAACATTAACAAGTTCTTTTGTTCAAATACTTGGCAGTTTAAAGTAAAAAAAAGTAGAAGATAGCGCATCGAAAAATGATATTTTTATAGGATAGAATCCATCACTTGTTAGGAGCAAATTTATGGAGAAAAACAAGTTTAAATTAAACGATTTTTTAAAAATGATCAATCAATCAAATAACAAAAAAATGATTTTTGTCTTAGGATTGCTTCTCAGCTTAGCGACAACGGGCTCCTCACTGATACTCCCTCAATTGACGAGAAGTCTGATAGACACGGCGAAATTGGCTGAAATTGATCGTACTATGTTGCTGGGCTTGTTGACTTTATTTGCCGTTCAACTTGTATTCGGCGCTTTAGGAGGCTTCTTGCTTCGGTATGCTGGGGAAACGACTGTGGCAAATTTAAGGAATACTGTATGGCGCCATCTGATTCGTTTGCCAATCAGTTATTTTGACGAGCATAAAAGCGGTGAGATAAGTTCAAGACTGGTTAATGATACCATGCTCATAAAAGAGTTAGTTTTAGGTCATTTCCCTTCGTTTATTACTGGAATGATACAGTTGATAGGTGCATTGATTATTTTATTTTTAACCGACTGGAAAATGGCGGCACTTATTTTTATTCTGGTGCCTTTAGTGGTCATCATCATGATTCCCATCGGTAAAATCATGGTAAAGTTAGGGAAAGCTTTACAGGAGGCTACTGCTGACTTTAACGGGGAAGCCACAGAAAAACTTGGCGAAATTCGCTTGATTAAAGCTTCAAACGGTGAAGAAGTCGAAGAAAAACGCGGTGCTGTTTTGATACAAAATATTTTGGCAGTGAGTATTAAGGAAGCAAAAGTCAGTGCTTTGCTGCAGCCTATTATGAGTACGGCAATATTTGGGATGTTTATTGGCATTTTAGGTTATGGCGCTATCAGAGTTCAGGCAGGCACTCTTACTACGGGGACCCTGATTGCTTTTTTACTTTATTTATTCAATATTCTGATGCCGGCCGCCAGTTTTCCAATTTTCTTCTCTCAATTACAAAAAGCCAGAGGGGCAACTGAAAGAATCCAAGAACTGTTGGGGACACCGGGAGAAGATTTTTCTTCAGGTATGGATGTGGATATCACCGGCAAGATTGTTTCAGTGACAGATGTTGATTTTTCTTACATAGAAGGACAAAAGATTTTGCAGGAGGTTTCGTTTTCGGCCGCACCTAATTCAGTGGTTGCTTTTGCCGGACCTAGTGGTGGTGGAAAGTCTACAATTTTTTCGTTACTGGAAAGATTTTATGCAGTGGATAATGGTGAAATAAAAGTAAATAATGAACCGATTGAAAATATCGCTCTTCACAGCTGGCGCAGACAAGTAGGCTATGTTTCTCAGGATTCTGCGATTTTTTCTGGAAGTATCCGTGATAATCTTCAGTACGGGTTAAAAGAAAAACTCTCGGATGAAGAACTATGGCGGGGATTAGAGCTGGCCTATGCTAGTCATTTTGTATCAGAATTTCCTGAAAAGCTTGAGACAGAAGTAGGGGAGCGGGGAGTCAAACTTTCCGGTGGACAGAAACAACGTTTGGCTATCGCCAGAGCGTTTTTGCGAAACCCTAAGATTTTAATGTTGGACGAGGCAACGGCCAGTCTAGATTCTAAATCGGAGGAACAAGTCCAAAAAGCTTTAGAACATTTGATGGAAGGGCGGACAACATTTGTTATCGCCCATAGATTGTCCACTATCGTAGATGCTGATAAAATTTATTTCGTTGAAAATGGAAAAATCACTGGAAGTGGGACCCACCAGGAACTGTTGGAGACTCATCCACTGTATAAAGAATATGTAAAAGAACAGCTCTTGTCTTGAAGGCAGAAGCTGTTTTTTATAGTTGGTATTGCGGGAATTAGTTTAACATTATGAATTGACCAGATTGTAACATTCATCTTCAAATCTTTACATCAATCAAATGAAATCCTTCGCTGATTTTCTTCAGACTTTAGTTTGATTTTTTTACATTTTGTTTTCAGAAACACTTCAACATGATATGATATTTTCAGTAGCTTAACAGTATTTTGTAAATATAAACTATAAGAGCGGGTGGGAAAATGAGTTGTTTGGGAAATATCATCTGGTTTATTTTCGGAGGTTTTTGGGGAGGACTTGGTTGGACATTGGTTGGGCTATTATGGTGTGTGACAATCATTGGCATTCCGGTTGGCCTTCAATGTTTTAAGATGGCAGGATTAAGTTTTTGGCCCTTTGGTAAAGAGGTCGTGTATGATGGGGGCGGATTTAATTTTCTAATCAATATTTTTTGGCTGATTTTTGGCGGAATCGAATTGGCGATTGCCCACTGTATCAGCGGATTGGTGTTGTGTTTGACAATTGTAGGAATTCCCTTTGCCATGCAGTCATTTAAATTGGCTAAGCTGGCATTGATGCCCTTTGGTGCCAGAGTGGTGCCCTCCCGATATTGATTAATTTCAGAATAAGGGAAACTTTTATCGTTATTAGGAAGGAGAAAATTTTTCGGGGGCAGTTTCGTTTATCTCAGTACAGCCATGAAAGTTAATTTTATTTTGAGTTGAAAGAGACTGACCCAGAGGTAGTTTTTTAAATCCGAAATAAGAAACTTACAAATTTATAATCCCATGAAATCAAGGTTTAGAAAAATGATTTCATGGGATTTTATTTTAGTTTCAGATTTTTTAGTTAATCTGATTTAATTGATGAGGGAAGGAAACCTTTTCCGAAAGACTGCTAGAGCCTTCATACCCAAAAATGAAGCAAAAAAAGCTTTGATTATTTCAGGAAAAACAAACGGGATGATTCCCATCTTCAGTGCTTCCATCAAAGAGCTGCCCAAGTGTAGTTTTAAACCGATTGCTCCAACCAGAAGTGAAATCATCATTCCTAAAATATTTACAATAAAAATCCAAATAAAGCTATCTGATTTTTTTGAGACCAAATAAGAAATAAAAAAAGAGCTGAAAACGAAGCCGATCAGATAACCTCCTGTTGGACCTAAAATGGTGGCCAGCCCTCCCGAAAGTCCTGCAAAAACCGGCAGTCCGATGATGCCCAACAACAAATAGATTCCCACAGCACAAACTGATATGCTGGGGGGCATCAGTGTGGCAGCCAATCCTACTGCGAAAGTTTGCCCAGTCAAGGGAATGATACCTAATGGGATTGTTAATTGAGAGACTACTGCGATAAAAACTGCAAGCTGGGCTGAAATAGTAATTTTTTTAATTGAAAAATCCATACGTTAACCTCCTTTGTTTAGTGTTAACTTTAACATAAAAAATTGATTAAAGAAAGAGAATAAGAGGTATCCTTTTATTTTTTTTTGTTGTAGGATGGGGATGGTATAAAAAGAAATAGATTTTATAGGGGGAAATGTGTTGTGAGGAGGATTCGTGAGTTTAACAAAAATTATGAGATAGTTACCAGATCTTTTGTTATTTTAATCAATGCCGTACTGGCTGCTATCGGTTTGAATTTATTTTTGATTCCTGCCAATGTTTTTTCGGCGGGTTTGAATGGGGTGTCACAATTACTTTCAGAAGCATTAAATATTTTTTCTGGTATCACTATCGATACTGGAATTTTAGTTTTTCTACTTAATATCCCTGTATTTATGTTGGGTTGGATAAAATTGGGACCCAAAGCAACCATCTATAGTTTTTTAACGGTCTTTAGCTTCTCCATATCACTGCTAATCATTCCTGTGCATGGGATTGTTGAGGATACTTTGTTGAATGCCATAGTAGGTGGTGTGCTAGTTGGAATCGGTGCAGCTTTATGCCTGAAATTTGGGTTTACCACAGGAGGGTTTGATGTACTCTCGGTGATTATTGCCAAATCCACTGGCAGATCTGTCGGTAATATGATGTTTTCGATGAACCTGTTGATTATTTTGTTAGCGGGTCTTTTATTCAACTGGGAACAAGCCATCTATACTGTTATTTCGATTTATTGTTTAAGCATTGTGGTTGATAAAATCCATACAAGCGGCAATAAGCTGACGTTGATGGTCATCTCCGATATTCCTGAAAAAAGTATGGTAGATCAGTTGCGACAAACAGTTGTTAGAGGAATCACTATTTTTCCGGGAAAAGGTGGTATCTCTAAAAAAGAGCGGTTAGTTTATATGATTGTTGTGAGCCGCTACGAATTATATGATATTGAAAAAGCAATTTACGACATTGATTCCCATGCATTTGTCAATGTGATGCCGACAGAACATGTGATGGGCCTGTTCTATACCGAGGATCAGCAAAAAGAAATGTTAAGAAATGCTTATGGGCAAGTGGAATAGTAGTTTAAATTTCTCCTTTTTTTTGATACAATCATCTTAATGATTTTTGTAGATGTTATATTTTGTGTTGACAGAGTAATCCGCAGAATGTTGCTAAAGTAAAAGGGAGAATGACAAATGATAGAAGTACACCGTAAAGTAGTTGCTGGCATACCGGTTCTTGAGATAATCAAAGAAAACTATCGGGACGAGTTGCGTCCGCTTGTTTTTTTCTATCATGGCTGGACGGGCACTAAGGAAGCTGTTCTTGTGAATGGTTACGAGCTAGCCAAGAGAGGTATGAGAGCAATTTTACCCGAAGCTATTTTTCATGGAGATAGAAAAGATCATCTTGAAACAGAAGAACATTTTATGGAGTTTTGGCATATTGTTCTAAGAAATATTGAGGAGTTTTCCGGAATTGTTGATGCCTATGTCGAAAACGGTCTTGCGTCGAAAGAGCAAGTAGGAGTAACAGGACTTTCAATGGGCGGAATTACCACATGTGGCGTGATGGCGAAATACCCATGGGTAAAAGCAGGCGATTGTTTGATGGGCACTCCTCGTTTTGTTGAGTTCATGAAATCTTTGCTGGTGGGCGTTGACGATGATGGGTGTAGTCAAGAGGAAGTGGACAATACTATCGCACAACTGGAAGTATTGGATTTAAGTTTACATCCGGAAAAATTGTCAGGCCGTCCTCTTCATTTTTGGCATGGTACAGCAGATGAAACAGTACCTTACCAACCAACTTTTGACTTTTATAAAAAGAATTGTCAGGAAGATTATGGACAGGGATTAACATTTACAACTACTGATGATGGACATAAAGTGCCTTATAAGATTACAATAGAGATGGCGGAATTTTTTGAAAAACAGTTTTAGATGATAGCAGTTTAGTGGCATTTTTTTAATTTAAACAAGGAGGATGTTTTAAATGTCTGAAGAAAATAAAGTAGATAAACAAGTTGAGGATGTAAAGGAAAGGATTTTAGCCTGTTTAGAGACAGTCATCGACCCTGAGCTTGGCATTGATATCGTCAATTTAGGTCTTATTTATGAAGTGGAATTAGATGAAGAGGGCTTGTGCACAATAAAAATGACATTGACAACGATGGGGTGTCCATTAGCTGATGTGATTACGGAAGAAATCCACGAAGCACTGTCCAGCATACCTGAAATCAAGAAAACAGATGTGAAACTGGTTTGGTATCCTGCATGGACGACTGATAGAATGAGTCGATATGCGAGAATTGCATTGGGGATTAGATAGTAGTTAGTTAACATCAGTTGTTGATTTAATAAAATAATGATAGGATTTTGAAACTCCCTTATCAACTTTAAAAAAAGTTGATAAAGGAGTTTTTTATTTTTGCTGAAGATTAGTTAAGAAAAAATAATTTAAAATGGTTTATTCTAAAATACTTTTTTAGAAAATATGTAAATATTTAAATTTTGAAAAACTTTTACAATATTCTTCTAGAAAAGACTTTTGAAATTTTAAGGTACGTTGAAATTGTAAAAAACAATTTTTAGAACAGGTTAAATTAGAAAATTCTAATAATGTAATAAATATTAAATAATGCTTTTAGAAAGATAATTTTTGTTTTTTAGTGAAATATAATTAGATAAAAAACACCAAAAAACAATATGTAAATTATTTTTATCGTTTTTTAATTTCTCCTAAAAAAAGATAAACAAGATGGTTGTTTAAAAAATAAACCTATAATATAATCTATCAAGGTAAAAAATACCGGCTTTTATAGAATTTATTCAAAGGTAAATTTTTGCTGGCGAAAAATATTTTTATATCGATAATAATGATTTGTGTGTTATAAAAATAATTCTATAAAAACTATATTTTTAAAATATTGTGTTTTCATCACAGTCAGCTAAAACAGATTTAGCGGCAAGTTTAAAATTTTGATTCACAATATTAAAATAAGATGAGAACTGGGGAGGTGGAAAAGGGTGAATCAATTCAAAAAAATATTTTTGAGTTTGATTTTAATGATAGTAATTTTAATCGTGGAAACACCTTTTACAAAAAGTTTTGCAGCGGTAGCAGGATATCCTAATTTACCATACGGTGTCACACCCATTGACATGTCGGAGTTTTATAATTTTTCCGGCTCAACCATTTATCACGATATTCCGGGAGAGTATGTCATTGATTTGACTGGTCCTAATAGAGCAAGTTTTTCTGGACAGGCTTGGAGCAAAAGAAAGATAAATCTTGACGATCCTTTTCGTCTTGAATTTTATGCGTATCTTGGCGATGCTTCTCAATGGCAAACTGTTGCAGACGGGATTACTTTGGTATTTAGAAATGGTAACACCGAACACGTGGGAAGAGGCGGTTCGTCCATTGGAGCATACGGTAACGGGTTAGGTCGTGCCCATGTTTTAGAATTTGATACTTACTACAACTCTTGGAGCAATCAAGATCAATCCTTACAAGATGGCGATTTTGAACTCATTAATCATAGAACTCCTACTTGGAATCATGCAGGACATGTGGCTATCCGAACCAGCAGCAGTAATGATATGGTCAGCAAACATACTGTCTTGTTAACTGGGACAATACTCGCTCCAATCGCAGACGGGGGATGGAAAAAAGTTGTTTACAATTGGAATCCTGCTGGCAATTACGGTCATGGTACGTTGTACGGTTCAGTAGGAGGGGCCTCTTTTTCTTTAAATTATAACTTGAGAAATGATGTAGCAGATCCTCACAATGTTTACTGGGGATTTACCAGCGGGACAGGTCCTTCTGCCGGAAATCCCATCGGCGGGCAAAGTCAGGGAGTATTTTTCACACGTGCGTACATGGGAACCAATCTGATTATCACCAAAGTCAATGAACAAGATGATTTACTTGCCGGAGCTGAATTTATTCTAGAATCTACGGATGGCAAGAATCGAGTGACATTAGCGGACAATGAGGACGGCACATACACACTACCGGAAAATTTCCGCATGACTCTTGGGAAAAAATATGTATTAACAGAGATAAAAGCTCCAGAGGGTCATTTGTTGCCTAACAAGGCTTCTTGGCAAATCAGCATAGACGGAAACGGCAACGTAATTATTGATGGAAAAAGTGTGGCAGTTGAAAATGACACTGTGCATTTAACCGTTGAAAATAAATTTTCGCCGGTTTCAATTGGAATAAAAAAATATGCTGATAGAAGGGACGATGTGGTATTAAATCTGCCAGGTGCTGTTTTTCAACTGGAAAAGAAAAACCTGAGCGGAATTTATGACTTGATGGAGGAAAAAGTCTCAGACCATAATGGGGCAGCTTCCTTTACTTTATTTGAGTCAGGAGATTACCGGATGAAAGAAACACAAGGGCCTGTTGGTTACGATACTGTCACAGGAGACTATGAATTTTCTTTGACTAAATATGGGGAGATTATCTACTCAGGAAATAATCTTGAGCCAAATGCGCCTTTTTGGACTTTGCAACACCTTAATCGTCTGAAACCTTTCAATTTGGAAGTTCAAAAAACGGATGAAAGTGGTGTGCAGTTAAAGGGAGCAGTCTTCCAACTAACAGGCCCGGATACCAATATAACGTTGCCGGCTGATAATCAAGAGCTGGATTATTTTACTTTTCAAAATTTGTCACCGGGAACGTACACATTGACGGAGATAGAAGCTCCTGAAAATTTTGAAAAAATATCAGAAGCACTGCTGATCGAGATTTTGAATGATGGTACAGCGAAACTTGATGGGAAACCAATAGAAGTAACATTAGCAGAAGGGAATGCAGCTAACAAATTGTCCCTGACGCTTCCCAATAAAGCTAAACCTTTATTCCCTTTAGTATTTTATAAAGTGACTGAAACATATCAGCCTATGGAAAATGTCGTATTCACTTTGTATCAATGTTTGGATGAGAACATGGAGCATGTGCATGGGAAGTTTGAAGGCGCCCCCCTTACTGGATGTTGGCAATTTACGGGAGAAGCTGTAAGCGATGCAAAAGGGGAAGTGCACTTTGATAATTTGGAAAAAGGAGATTATTTATTAGCAGAAACTCAGACTCACTCGGGCTATGAGTTGCCTTTAGGACATTGGAAGATTCAGTACGATCCGTACAAAGAGAATATTGATGAGCGGATACACATAGAAGCACTAGGTGACAAGCTGCCACCTGCATTTATGGTTGAAGAACAGGAAGGAGAAAAAGTTTTAAAGTTACCTAATTATCCCACAACGGTATTGCCCAAGACAGGAAGTCTCGGTGCTTTGGTTGCTGTTGTTGCAGGTGTAATATTTTTAGGAATAGGGGGAGTGTATTTCATCTTTGCCGAACCAAAATTTAAAAAATAATGCTGGGTTGAAAATTGTTGAATTAAAAGAGAAGAGGAAAAAATATGGAAAACAAAAAAAACAAAATTATAAAATTTATAGCACTGATTATGACATTGATAGTATCACTAAGTTCGTTTGGCAGCTTTTTAACGACTGCTGAAGCAGCTGGTGTGCCCCCTGAAACCGGAAATCTCTACATCCATAAGTATTATATGTCAGATGCTGATTTAGCCGGTCTCCCTAACGATGGAGAAGCAATCCCTATGAATGAGCTGCCTGAGTCGGCAGTTCCGCTCGCTGATATTGTTTTTGATTTGTATAAGGTTGAACCAATCGATGGGACTTATCCAGAAGGTAAAAGTCTGATTGTTGATGAAACCATGTTGACCGTCACAGATGAAGGAGTGACCTATGATTTAGTGTCATCGTCTTCTATCGTTACAGACGGAGAAGGGACTGCATTTGCTGCAAATCTGGCACAAGGAGCTTACATAGTGGTTGAACGGATCATCTCCTCTGTAGAAGTTGATGGAGAAGAAATGATCTTAAATCCAATTGCGCCATTTATTGTGCATGTCCCAATGACCGATCCCAACGGTTCAGATTGGCTGACAGATGTTCATGTTTATCCTAAAAATGAAGGAATGTCATCTGAAAAAATCGCACAAACCTCATTGGCCAATCGGATTGGAGGTATCATGTCATATCGGATCAATACTAAAGTACCTGCAGGGATTCACGATAGTAACCCAACCATTGATGATAATATTGCTTTTTCGATTATTGATAAGTTGCATAGTGCTTTAACATTGCAAACAGGCAGTGTAACAGTCTACACTTCTGATACAAAAGAAGGAGAGATGATGCCAGGTACTCAGCTGATAGCAGGGCAAGATTACACCCTAGACACTGTATCAAATTTTTCAGTTGATTTTACAGCAGCCGGCCGGGAGAAATTATCACACAACAAGTTTGTTATTTTGTCATTTGATGTTCAAGTAAATCAAACGTTAGATGCAGAAGAACAGCTGGTGGTAGGGAACAAGGCCTCGGTTAATTTTGTCAATAAAAATGGTCAGACAATCAATATAGAAACGACATCGGTAGATATCCATACTGCTGTAATCCAAATTGAAAAATTGAGTGCCAGAGATAATAAGAAACTTGAAGGGGCAGAATTTCAATTAGCCACCTCCCCCAAAAATGCTAAAGATGGCAACTACCTGAAAAAAGATAGTAACGGCAAGATTATCGACGTTGGCGAGGATGGCTATGCCCAAGCATTTGACTGGATTGTTAAGACAGATGGGAATGGCTTTGCCCAGTTCAAAGGAATCGAGGATTATCGCTCTGTGATTGACCAGCAAGGTGCAGAGACCATTACTGACTATCTAAGCTATTGGCTGGTTGAGACAAAAGCGCCGGCAGGGTATCACTTATTAGATGATCCTGTACAAGTATCTTTTGATCACGCCAGTTCTTCAGGGGACGCTCCTACATTTACGATTAAGTCCCAAATAAAAAACAGCAAAAAAGGATTGTTGCCAAAAACCGGTAGTACAGCTGCGTTGATTTTTTCTGTGGCGGGAGTCGTCATTATCGGTGTTGGAATCATTTTTGGTATTTTTTCCAACAAGAAGAAAAAAATATCATAAGGAATGGATACAGCTTAAAGACTGAACATTGTTTATCAATTTTCAGTCTTTAATTTTTAGGAGTGAACGATATGAAACGATGGCTGCTTACATTTTTGTTGATTTTTGCGGGATTGGGATTTTTACTATATCCCATATTAAGTAAGGAACTGTATAATAAAAAAGTATCGACTCAAACCCTGGATTACGAAAAGCAAATAAATGCGGAAGAGGATGCAAGAATAAAAGAGGAGTGGCAAAAAGCTGTAACTTATAATCAGAATTTAAAAGGAGACCCTGTGAAAGACCCTTTTATCGTCGGCAGCGGTATGGCGTTGCCTAAAGATTATCAGCAGGTATTAAATTTTCCCGATAATACCATGGCGCTGATTGACATACCTAAAATTTCAGTCAAATTGCCCGTTTATCATGGAACCAGTGAAAGTGTGTTGCAAAAAGGTTTGGGACATATGGAAGGAACGTCTTTGCCTGTAGGTGGAAAAGGAAATCACAGCGTACTGACCGGACACAGCGGTTTGGCCCATTCAAAAATGTTTACGGACTTGCCTGTTTTGAAAAAAGATGATTTATTTTACGTTCATGTTTTGGGGAAAATTTTAGCTTACAAAGTTGACCAAATCAAAGTAGTCACTCCCGATAATTTAAAATACTTGGCAACTAAAACCGGGGAAGACTACTTGACATTGATTACGTGTACTCCTTACGGTATCAATTCTCATAGGCTTTTGGTAAGAGGCAGCAGAACGAAATATGTTCCAGAAGAAAGAGAGAAAATAAAACCTGTCAAGGAGAAGACTGAGGAGGATAAAATTTTGCAGCAAGCGGTTATTTTAACGAGTCTACTGATGTTCGTGATTATTATTATTGCTTTAATCCTTAAAAAAAGACTATCAAATGAGACTAAGAGCTAGCAGAAGCAATTCATATGATTTCTTCCGGACATTTGACGTCAAACAAATTTTTGCAAGTTATTCTTTTTGTGAAATATGATAAAATAAAGACGATAAAATCTGGGAGGAAGGTTTGGGTCCTATGAAAATATATAATCTGCTTGAAGAAAATAGTCAGACATTCGGTAAAAGAATCGCCGATGAGCCCTGTTTTGTGATTGTAAAAGAGAACCAGGTAGAAGAAATAGCTGTCCAGCTGGGTATCCATGCGTTTTCCGACAATCTGATGAAACGTGCCGACACATTTATCCGATTTGATGCTCAGGAAGATCATGATTATTTAAATTTGATTTACTTTCAAACACTTGGAGGCAGATTTGAGTTTGAAACTTTTTCTCTTGTTTTTGGCAAAAACTATTTAATTTTATCACTTTCAGAAGAAAGCCATCTTCTGCAGGATTTTCTAGATGATTTTCTTCCATCTGTTCAGACAAATGATGTCAGCCGCTTATATGTCAGTTTTTTAGATGCTTTATTCAGCGAAATGTTCGACAGCTTGTATGTGTATGAGGAAATTTTAGCTGAAATTGAAAATGAAATCATCATAAGCGACAAAGTTCATGGGATGGAAGAAATAGTGGAGAAAAAGAACAACTGCTTTAAAGTGAAAAAATATATGAGGTTGTTGCTGTATGTTGGAGATGATTTGGTTTTGAATATCAATAATTTGATTTCTGACAAAGAAATGAAAGTTGTGAATACTTTGGATGTTGCCATCAATCGTTTGTACGAGTTTTCTTCAAATCTGTATGAAACTTGTGGTCATCTCTTGGAAATTTACGACAGTGCCGTCAGCACCCGAACCAACGATGTCATCAATAAACTGACAGTTTTCACAGTTTTCGCCACACCGATTACGGTTTTGACTGGCATTTACGGCATGAATTTTGAGAACATGCCTGAACTTCAAAATCCCAACGGTTACTATATCCTTTTGGGGATTATGGTAATGATTTCACTTATCATTTATTTTATATTGAAAAAAATTAAACTTCTCTAGTGCAATCCAAGGTTAAGCCTGTAGCATGAAAGAAGTTCCAGTCGGAATTAATAAAAGGCAGAGGACTCGTGTACCTCTGCCTTTTTTATTTTAAATTTATCTGACAAAACGAGTTATTAGTATGATTTCAAGCTGTTTCCCAAGGTAGTCTTAACTTTCTGATATAAAGACTTCTTGGTTATTTAAAAAAGATAGAGCTTGCAGTTTGTGAAGTTCAGCGAATGAGTAAGATTCAGTCAAAATTTTTTTATTTTTTGTTTTCTATCTTTTTTAATAAAATCATTAGAAAATAAGCAGCTTTATTTTGCTGGGACTTAATTCGCATTAAACAAAAACATGTTTTCGTAATGTTCATTTTGTAAATTTAATCAACTTTTAATGGGAGCTTTAATAAATTTGTTCTTGATGTTATAATGTGCTAGTTAGAAAATTCACAAAGGAGAAAATTTATGAAACTTAAGGAAAGAATTTTTGGATTTATTTTATTTTTTGTTCTATTAACGGTCGGTTTGAAAATTTTGCCATCAAATATGCTGTATTTTAGATTGATCATCGGACTTGTTTTTGGTTATACCTTATCCAGATCTTATACTGGATTTGCAGGGAGTGTGAACAGAGCTTACAGGACAGGTTCTACTAAATTGATGCGCACGTTGATGTTTATGTTTGTTATCACATCAATCGCAACTGCTGCTTTTCTAGTATTTGCAGAAGATATCACTGCGTACGGATTATGGATCAATCCGATTAATTTAGGACTAATCCTTGGCGGGATTTTGTTCGGAATTGGGATGGCCCTTTCATCTTGTTGTGCTTCTGGGGTGATGACTGACATCGTAACTGATTTGCCAAGGGCAGGGGTTACTTTGCTTTTCTTTGGTATTGGAGTTTTTGTCGGTTTTCCGCTTCAAAGCACACAAGCTTGGGTCACTGATTCTCTATTCACTTCAGAAACTGGCAAGCTGTTTTCCCAAGGAGTTTTTCTACCGGACTGGTTTAAATGGGACGGTTTGAATGGCTATTTAGGAGCTATCGCGTTGACGATGATTTTTGCTGCCATCGTGATTTACTTATCTTATCGATATGAACAGTCTCGTATCAAAAAGGGAACTTATACAGGAGTTCCTTCTGAGAGAGTGCAAGATAAAAAAGAGACATTGGATGTGGAAAGCTTCTCAGCATCGAATGAATCTACGGTAAACTACGTATTGACTAAGCCTTGGACATTACAGCAAGGTGCATTTATGTTAACCATTCTATTTGTTGTTCTGATGGCAGTAACTAAAAGCGGGTGGGGAGCTTCGACGCCTTATGGTATCTGGGTTGGTAAGTTGCTGAATGTCTTTGGTGTTTCAGCAGATTCTCTGGCTAATTTTACTCATCAGGCCCCTGAAACTTTTACAGCTCCTTTCTTGGCAAATGGCGTAACGGTTCAAAATATCGGTATCATGTTGGGAACGCTAATTTTCCTTTTGACTTCTGGACAATTTATGGAGACTGTCAAATCTTTTCCAAGATTGAAAATCAACGGATTGGTTTTCTATTCACTGGGAGGATTATTGATGGGCTTTGGTACTCGTCTATCAAATGGCTGTAATGTGGGTGCTTTGTATTCTCCAATTGCCCAGTTTTCACTATCTGGCTGGATTTTCCTGATTGCACTTGTTACTGGAGGAATTCTTGGAAACAAACTTGCAAAAACAGTAAATCTTGATTAGTTTAAGGTAAAGTGTTTAAAAAAGATTTTAAAAAAATATAGGAGGCATCCATCATGGGAAAAAGAATTTTAATTATTGGCGGAGTGGCAGGAGGTGCTTCTGCAGCTGCGAGAATCAGAAGGATCGATGAATTTGCTGAAATCGTAATGTTTGAAAGAGGACCTTTTGTTTCTTTCTCAAATTGTGCTTTGCCATTTCATTTGAGCGGCATCGTGGAGGAGTCTGAAAATTTAGTTTTGATGACACCTGAGGTTTTTGACAAACAGTATAACATTGATGCTCGTGTTAATCATGAAGTGATTGCAATAAATCCTAAGGAAAAAACAATCGTTGTAAAAAATCTTCTGTCAGGTGAAGAAACTGTGGAAGCCTATGATGAGCTTGTGTTATCCCCGGGAGCCAATCCCGTGCTTCCTGAAAGTATCAAAGGCATTCATTCGGAACATGTTTTTTCAGTAAGGAATGTTCCAGATATCGATCAAATCAAACGCTACATTGATCAACATGATGTTCAAGATGTAGTGGTGGCTGGTGCCGGTTTTATCGGCATCGAAGTGGCAGAAAATCTAAAAATAGCTGGAAAAGATGTCAGTTTGATTGAAGCGTCAGATCAAGTCATGGAACCTTTTGACTATGACATGGCACAAATTCTTCATAAAGAGATTTTGGATAATGGAGTAAATCTGGTTTTGGAGGATGCTATTGCTGAAATTAAAAAAGGTAGTGTCATCTTGGCTTCCGGAAAAGAGATTCCTGCTCAGACGGTAATCATGGCTATTGGGGTAAAACCAGAGTTGACTCTTGCCAAAGCAGCAGGTTTAGAAATCGGAGAAACTGGAGGCATCAAGGTCAACCACCATTATTTGACATCTGAACCGCATATTTATGCTGTTGGAGATGCGATTGAAACAACGAATTTGATTACGAGAAAACCTACTCGTCTGACTTTGGCTGGTCCAGCTCAGAGACAGGCTAGGGCCGCTGCGGATCATATGTACGGGAAAAACTATCGCAACACCGGTGTAATTGGCTCTTCTGTTATCCAGTGTTTTGAGATGAACGCTGCCTCGACTGGATTGAATGAAAAAGATTGTAAAAAAGAAGGTATCGACTACCGCACGTCATATGTCATTCCAAAAGATAAAGTTGGGTTGATGCCCAATGCACGTCCGATTTACTTTAAACTGATTTTTGCATATCCATCGGGCCAGATTTTAGGAGCCCAGTGCATGGGTGAAGGAAACGTGGATAAACGGATAGACATCATCGCAACAATGATTACTATGAACGGTAATCTGGAAGATTTGAAAGAATTAGAACTTTCCTATTCACCAATGTTTGGAACAGCCAAAGATGCTGTAAACATGGCTGCCCTAGTTGGTTTAAATATTTTAAACGGGGAATACAAGCAAGTGCCAGTGACTGAGATCAGAGGACTGATCGAATCTGATGCATTTATCATTGACGGTCGTGAACCGGATGAATATGCTGAAGGACATATGATCAATGCTGTAAATATTCCGTTTAGCGAATTCAGAAATCGTTTGGAGGAAATTCCAAAAGACCAGCCTGTCTATGTTCATTGCTTATCCAGCCAACGTAGTTACAACATGGTGAAAGCTTTACAGATGCGTGGATTTGACAATGTCCACAATCTGATGGGATCATTCTTGGGCTTGTGTATGTATGAATATTACAATGATCAAGTGACCGGACGTCAACCTGTGGTTACTAACTACCGTTTCGATTTGCTGTAATCATTAAAAGAAGAAGGGCATAAGAATCGTTTAATATCTTATGCCTTTTTGACATTATAAGATAAAGTTGGGATATAATGGAAAAGAATAAAGAAATCAACACTCGATATTATGCTATCGGAACATGGGCAGCGATTATTTTTGTGTGGTTTATCACAACAGAGACTGGGTTAATTTCTTCAAGTCTGGTGCCTTCCCCATCAGAAGTAGTCATAACTTTTTTTGATATTTTGAAAAATGGATATAACGGGATATCTTTCTGGAAACATGCCGGAGTCAGCCTGTCGAGACTGCTGTTTTCTTCTTCTTTGGCTATCATAACCGCAATTCCAATCGGTCTACTAAGCGGTTATTTTGTTCGGGTTAGAGGAGTGGTAGATTCCATAGTTCAATTCTATCGGCCTCTGCCGCCTCTGGCATATTATACGCTGTTGATCTTATGGTTGGGGATAGACGAATCATCAAAGGTGACACTGCTCTTCTTGGCTGCATTCGCGCCGATTTATCTTGCTTGTGTGTCGGCTGTTGGGAATATCAATCCGGATTATTTGTTAAGTGCGGAATCTCTAGGAGCAAATAAAAAAGATGTTTTCTTTACGATTGTTTTGCCCAGCTGTCTGCCCGAAATTTTTACCGGTCTTAGAACAGCGGTGGGGGTTGCTTATACAACGCTAGTTTCGGCTGAGATGATCGCCGCTACTTCTGGAATCGGCTGGATGGTTATTGACGCATCCAGATATTTAAAAAGTGATGTCATGTTTGTCGGTATTATCATCATGGGGATTACTGGTCTGGGAATTGATTATATGCTAAAAAAAATAGAGAAAAAAGTTGTTTTTTGGAAAGGAAAAGAGTAGATGAAGTTGAAAAACAAATTTTTTTTAATGGCTAGTCTGCTTGTTTTACTGAGCAGTGGACTTGCTGCCTGTGGAAAAAATAAAGAACAAAATACAGAGAGTGGTGCAATGCCCAAGGAGGTAAGGATTGGGATTATTCGGGTGCCAAATGATAAACAAGTAGCCATACAAGAAGGTTTTTTCAAGAAATATTTCGACGATAAAGGCATCAAAACAAAATTTATGTTTTTTGACTCTGGTGTAGCAGCAAATCAGGCTTTTGCTTCCGGGAGCATAGATTTTGCTGAGATGGGCTATACTAATGGCGTCGTCGCTTGTGCAACTGAATTGCCGGTAGAGTTGATTTGGATTCATGAAGTGCTAGGTGAAAACGAAGCATTAGTCGTTCAAAAAGATTTTGAAGGAACCCTAGTCAAAGATTTGAAAGGGAAAAAAGTTGCTACACCTTTCAGTTCTACTTCCCATTTGAGTTTGCTAAAGGCGCTTGAAGAAGCTGGTATTGAAAAAGATGTCACGCTTCTGGATATGGAGACGGCTGAGATCGTTGCCGCATGGGAACGTGGGGACATAGACGGAGCATACACATGGGAGCCTACGTTGAGTAAAATCAAAGAAACAGGCAATGTGCTAATTGATAGTCGACAGTTGGCTGAAAAAGGCTATATGACAGCCAATATTGATTTAGTTCATAAAGATTTTGCGGAAAAATATCCTGAATTAGTTCGAGATTACTTATTGGCACTGAATGAAGCTGTTACCCTTTATAAAAATGAACCCGGGGAGGCGGCTCGAGCAGCAGCAGAAGCACTTGAAATTTCTGAAGATGATGCATTGAATCAGATGAAAGCGACAGAATGGCTCACACTTGAAGAACAAGCCAGCGACAGCTATTTGGGCACATCTGATAAACTAGGGAAATTTCACGAAGTTTTTTTAGATACAGCGGTTTTCTTAAAAGAACAGGGGTCAATAAAGCGGGTGCCTGATGAAAAAGAAGTCAACAGTTTTGTCTCTTCTAAATATGTCGAACTTGCTTTGGAATAAAAAATGGAGTGCCGAAAATGATAAACACAACTCATAATCAAATAATCGCTGTTAAAAACGTGAGCCATCATTTTAAAAAGCAAGCTGAAGATCTTCCAGTATTGAAAAATATCAGTCTGAATATCTCTGAAAATGAATTTATTTGTGTTATTGGACCTTCTGGTAGCGGTAAAAGTACGCTGCTGAAGATTTTAGCAGGATATTTAATGCCCAGTTCTGGAAGTTGTGAAATGCACGGAAAAAAAATCGTCGCTCCTGATGTAACCAGAGGAGTGGTTTTCCAGTCTCCTACTTTGTATCCTTGGCTTACTGTTCGCCAAAATATTGAGTATGGTCCTAAAATCAGGAAAGAAGATAAAGAAGCTATCAGGAAGAAAAGTCAAGTTTATATCGAAAAGGTTGGTTTAACTGATTTTGCCGATTCTCATACATTTGAACTTTCAGGGGGAATGAAGCAGCGAGTAGCCTTTGCGAGGACTCTTATCAACGAGCCTGAATTGATTTTGATGGATGAACCTTTTAGCGCTCTGGATGCTATCACTAGAGCGTCTATGCAGACCCTGATTCGTAAACTCTGGCACGACAGCAGTCAGACCATTTTCCTGATAACCCATGATATTGAGGAAGCTTTAAAGCTGGGGACCCGGATTATCGTCATGTCCAAGAGACCCGGTCAAATCGAAGTGGATCAAGAAATAGATTTTAGCAGAAAAATTCTCAGCAATCCTGCTTACCTTCTAGAGGAAGATCAGAAGTTTCATGAGTATAAAATGAAATTCAGCAAATTGTTAAGTAATTAGAAAAGTGGGAAGCTTAAAATGCTTCCTGCTTTTTTATATTTGTTAATTAAATCTGCCGGGATTTATGGTATCATCAAATTATCAGCAATTATTTTTATTTTGTAGGTATTGTAAGGGTTATTTTATTGGGAGAGCTGACTAGTAATCGGTGCAGCAAGGTCGGCTGATTCTTTGGAGACTAGAAAGATTTAAGGAGATTGTAAATTTGAAAATTGGGATGCGGACGGTTAAAACAGGATTGAGTGTGTTTATTTGTATATTGATTAGTCTTTTATTGCAGCGGGAGACTTATGTAGTTTCATCGATTACTGCTATTTTTACTTTAAGGGAAGATGTTGAAAATACATTGAAATTTGGCAAACACCGTGTTGTCGGCAATGTACTAGGGGCTATTTTTTCTTTGCTGGTCATTGCTATTTTTGATGTTTTTGGTAAAACGGATTTGGTTCAGCTGATTTCGATTCCTTTGGTTATCGTGCTGATTATCGCTATTTTATCTGCTTTAGGCTATGCGGAAGGCACAGTGGGAGCCAGCGCTACACTGCTGACAATTTTATTTATGATCCCCAGTCATCAATCTTACAGCTATGCGTTTGGCAGAATTGTTGACAGTTTCATCGGAATGTTTATCGCTTTAGGAATGAATTTTATCATCCCGTGCCGCCCGCCAGTTTCTGCTGAGAATGAAGAAAAAGAAAAGTGATTTTTCTGTAATTATTAAGCAAGAACATATGATATATTTTCGTATGCAGCTTATTTTTTAATAAAGTGACAGCCTTCACACAAATATGAAAAACAGCCTGTGGTGAATCTTATACGGTTTTATAAACGTATTTTTCAATGTATTAAAGTTTTTAGCATTGATTTGTTGTTGGTGAATACTATGAATGCAGGAAATTTTGTCATGATTAGGAGGGTATACCATGGAAATTAATATTGGAATTTCTGTCAAAAATAGTGCGGAGGCTGTCGAACTGTACAAAGAAGCGTTTGGTTTGGAGCTCGGCTATCATGTGAAAAATTCTGATGGAAGCTACTTTCATTCTGAACTATCAAAAGGTGGCAGGGGATTCGCTGTCGTAGAAGCACAAGATGAAGTTGCTATGGAACAAGCGGTACAGATAGGAGTGACATTGGCAAGCGAAGAAGAAGTGCATAAAGTATACCGGATTTTAAGCGAGGGAGGAATCATCAAAGAATCGATTGGACCATTACCATGGAGTCCATGTGCTGCCACAATTATTGATAAATTCGGCGTTTGGTGGTTTATCACTGCGCCGCAACATCGCCCGCCTGATAATTATGATCCAAACATTCCTTGGGATGCAAGTATGTATAAAAAACCAGAATAGAAGAATTTAGAGCGAATTTAGTTTTGCAATAACCAGTCATTATAAGCATTTTAACGAAAGTAATTTTAGGAATGCGTTAGATTTAAGAGCCGGTTTTGTATGCAGATTCTCTTTTGTCAGCGTATTGAAGCAAATGAGTATACATCCATTATTTGGTATGTAAGGCTGAATAGTTAAATTTATTTTTCGCAAAACAACGGGCACATGTGGTTGACAAAGAGCTTTTTTTGAGCTACTATTTATTATGAAAAGGAATACACGGGATAGTGATTGCAGTTCGCAAGCTAAACCCAATCGTGTGAAATCAAATGGAAGGTTGCTTTTTCTGTTTATTTCGCATGGTTGGGTATTTATTTTTTCTAAGGAGAAATGGAGAAGATAAAGGTGAAAATTGACAAGATTTTAAATAATAATGTGGTGGTTACTCATGATACGGACGGGCAGGAAACCATTGTCATGGGGAAAGGGATTGCTTTTAAAAAAAAGGTTGGTGAATTCGTTCCAAAAAATTCGATCGACAAGACTTATGTACTGAAAGATGAGGTTGCCTCTTACCGGTTTCAAGAAATATTGAGAGATGTGCCCATCGAGTATATTGAGATAGCGAATGAAATCGTTGACGTTGCGACTAGACATCTGGATAATACCTTCAGCGAGAATATTTATACCAATTTGATCGACCATATTTATTCGACCGTTAAACGGGTCAAAGATGGGGTGGAAATCACGAACATCCTTATCTGGGATATAAAAAAGTTTTTCAGAAAAGAATACGATGTAGGTCTGCAAGCGCTGGAAATCATAAAAAATAAAATCGGTTTGGAATTATCTGAAGATGAAGCTGGCTTTATTGCCTTGCATTTGTTGAACAGCGGACTTGCCCCAAATTTTAATGATGCTGAAAAAATTACTAAAATCATGCAAGAAATTACTACGATTATCAAATACAATTTTCACATAGAGTTTCAGGAAGAATCTGTGGTCTACTACAGATTTATCACGCATCTAAAGTTTTTTGCCTATCGTCTTGTTTCCAACACTCATTACAAAGATGAAACAGACGAGGACTTGATAAAAATGATACAGCTCAAGTATCGCAATGCTTACCAATGTGCATTGACTATTTCGGACTTTATTGCCAAGCAGTACAAGTACGAGATTACAAAAGATGAATTACTTTATCTGACGATTCATATCGACCGGGTCATCAGGCAAAGTGAATTAGTTTAAAAATAATCTAAGGAGGATAGAGGTACAGCGGAAACAATTTGGATAGTGACATTAAGTTGGCTAAACCTGCTAGAGAATTTGTATCAACGTATGCAATTATTTAGGAGGAACAGAAATGGGAAAATATGAAAAACTAGCAAAAGAGATTGTCAAAAATGTAGGCGGAAAAGAAAACATCAACAATTTGACGCACTGTATCACACGTTTAAGATTTAAACTCAAGGATGAAAGCAAAGCAAATGATGAGACTCTAAAAAATACTGAAGGCGTTGTAACTATCATGAAAAGTGCCGGTCAGTATCAGGTAGTCATAGGCAACCATGTAGGAGACGTTTTTGACGATGTCATGGCTGTGGCTGGATTATCGGAAGGCGGATCAGAAGAAACAGACGAAAAAATGAGTTTCTTTGACCGTTTGATCGATATCATCAGCGGTTCCTTCCAACCGTTTCTCGGAGTGTTGGCTGCCAGCGGGATGTTGAAAGGGATTTTAAGTGCACTTGTCGCCTTTGGATGGATGAACGGTGAAGGGGACCTTTACAAATTACTTTTTAATGTAGGAGACGCAATTTTTTATTTTATGCCTATTGTTATTGGATATACTTCGTCCAAAAAGTTCAAGTTGGCACCAATTGTCGGTATGACTATTGGTATGGCTCTTTGTATGCCGGCACTTCAGAAGGATACTCTTGCTGCACTTTTTGAAGCAGCCGGGACGACCCCAGCTGTAGTAGGAAGCGGAATTTTTCAAGGAACGGCCTATATGAAACTGTTTGGCGTGATACCAGTGGTTGCTAATAACTACGTCGGCTCTGTTGTTCCAGTTATTTTCGTAGTTGCTTTTGCTGCACAAATTCAGAAGCTAGGAAAGAAAATCATCCCTGAGATGATTCAAAATTTCTTTATTCCGCTTTTTGTCTTATTAATTTCTGTCCCTGTCGGATTTCTTGTGATTGGGCCTGTGATTACGATTTTGACAAATCTGTTCCAAGTTGGTTTTGAAGCTGTAGCTAATTTTTCTCCAATTTTGTACGGTGCGGTTTTGGGAACATTGTGGCAAGTTTTGGTTATTTTCGGTTTGCACTGGAGTGTGGTTCCGCTGTCCTTTATTCAAGTGCAGCAATTCGGCTATTCACAAGCCCTCACACCGATGTTTGGTACCACCTTTGCGCAAACGGCTGTTGTTTTAGCCATGTTCTTCAAATTAAAAGATAAGGCAACTAAGAGTTTGACTATTCCAGCTATGATTTCCGGTCTTTTCGGTATTACGGAACCAGCTATCTATGGGATAACTTTGCCAAGAAAGAAACCATTTTACTTTTCACTGGTTGCCGCAGGTATCGGTGGTATCGTCATGATGATGTTTGATTTAAATGCTTATACTGTTGGCGGACTGGGGATTTTTGGAGTTTTCAACTATGTAAATCCAGCTACAAATGATACGTCAGGAATTTGGAAATCATTAGTTGCCGCTGGAATCTCAATGATTATAGCATTTGTTCTGACCTTCTTCTTCTGGAAGGATGACACAGCTGAGGCAGCAGTCGAAGAAGAGAGCTCTTCTCTCGTTAAAGCTCCAATCATTGTCGGCAGTCCAATCGCAGGTAAAGTTATTCCTTTGGCTCAAATCAAGGATGAGGCATTTTCTTCAGGGGCTTTAGGTTTAGGAGTAGGGATAGACCCGGCAGAAGGTAAAGCAGTTGCACCATTTGACGGCACTGTGATGACTTTATTTCCGACAAAGCATGCGATTGGTTTAGTGTCGGATGAGGGAGCGGAAGTTTTGATTCACATTGGGTTGGATACTGTGCAGCTCAACGGAGAATTCTTTGAAGCCCATGTGTCGCAGGGAGACCGTGTATCAAAAGGAGACCTTTTAGTGGAGTTTGATGTCAAAAAAATCCAAGAAGCCGGCTATAGTGCGCAAACACCAGTAATCGTTACAAATAAAGATGATTTTCTTGATATCATCGAAACAAGTGAGAGCGATGTAAAATCCGGGGAGGATTTGTTGACACTATTGATGTAAATTGTCTTGTTTTTTTAAGAAAAGTCAGAAAATATATGTTACGATATAGTCAGTACTATCCATATAAAAGTAAGCTTTTGAATTTTGGGAGGTAATAACAAATGGGATTTCGTAAAGATTTTTTGTGGGGTGGTGCCACTGCTGCCAACCAGTGTGAAGGCGGATATGATCAAGGCGGACGTGGTTTGGCAAATGTTGATGTCGTGCCTATCGGGAAGGACCGTTTTCCAATTATTTCTGGGAAAATGAAACATTTTGATTTCGATGACGAGCATTTTTATCCGGCAAAAGGTGCCATTGATATGTATCACCGTTATAAGGAAGACATTGCTTTATTTGGAGAAATGGGTTTTAAAACCTACCGTCTTTCGATTGCGTGGAGTCGGATTTTTCCAAAAGGGGATGAGTCTGAACCAAATGAAGAAGGTCTTGCTTTCTATGAAGATTTATTTAAAGAATGTCATAAGTACGGTATCGAACCACTGGTGACCATCACTCATTTTGATTGTCCCATGCATTTGGTAAAAGAATACGGGGCTTGGAGAAATCGGAAACTAATCGGTTTTTATGAAAATCTTTGTCGTGTACTTTTCAACCGTTATAAAGGTCTAGTCAAATACTGGTTGACCTTCAATGAAATCAACATGATATTACATGCACCGTTTATGGGAGCTGGTCTTTACTTTGAAGAAGGAGAAAATGAAGAGCAAATCAAGTATCAAGCGGCCCATCATGAGTTGGTAGCAAGTGCGATTGCAACAAAAATCGCCCATGAAGTGGACCCTGAAAATCAAGTGGGATGTATGCTGGCAGCTGGGAACTATTATCCTTACACCAGTAATCCAGAAGACTATTTTGCTGCTATTCAGAAGGACCGGGAGAATTATTTCTTCATTGATGTACAATCACGGGGGGCTTATCCGGGCTATGCGTTAAAAGAAATGGAGAGAAAAGGGATTCAACTGGAAATTGCTGATGGTGACCTTGAACTATTGAAAGAACATACCGTTGATTTTATTTCATTTTCTTATTACTCTTCCCGTACTGTTTCAACAGATCCAGAGTTGAACAAAACAGTGGCAGGAAATATCTTTGCTTCACTGGAAAATCCATATCTGAAAGCTTCAGAGTGGGGATGGCAGATCGATCCTCTGGGTTTGAGATCAACCATGAACCAGCTCTATGACCGCTATCAGAAGCCGCTCTTTATCGTGGAAAATGGTTTGGGAGCTGTGGACACGCCAGATGAAAATGGTTATGTGGAGGACGACTATCGAATCGATTATCTGCGTGACCATATCAAAGCAATGAAAGAAGCAGTAGAAATCGACGGGGTAGATTTATTAGGCTATACCACGTGGGGATGTATTGATTTGGTCAGTGCCGGGACGGGAGAGATGAAAAAACGCTACGGTTTCATCTACGTTGACCGGGATAACGATGGAAACGGAACATTGAAACGTTCAAAGAAAAAATCATTTGACTGGTATAAAAAAGTCATTGCTTCCAATGGCGAAGATTTAGATTAGAAAAATTTATCGGTAAAGTAGAATGAATAAAAAGTGTCAGACTCGTTGATGAACGAAGATCTGACACTTTTTTGATTATTTATTTAACTAAGTCTTTGCCAAAATTTATTTTTATAGAAAATGAAAAGCAAAAGAAAGATCAGTGCTAAGACGGCTAGAACGCCAAGATTGATTACTAAAGCCAATTGGCTCAGTAAAGTAATCGCTACGGCATACAAAACGATTAAAATAATCCCGCCGAATATTGATCCGAGCATAGAAAACATCAGTGCAAAGTTTCCACCGCCGCGGGAGAACAATTGTGAGACATTTGTCCATTGTAACTCCAACAGGCGAAAATCGCGATAGAAATAATGCTGACAGATAAAAAATGCTCCAATAATATTTCCTAACAATGTGCACACCGCTAATAAAAGTGGCGGCTTCAAAAAAAGAAATACTAACACTATGACGAAAATGTTCAATGCCACTTGAATAATATAGCCAAACCAAAATTTATTTGCCAGATAGGCCCTCATGGAAAGAGGCAAGCTGCGGATAAAATTAAAATTTTCTCTATCCAGCGAAATCAAATTGGCAACAAATGAAGCGCCATTGACGGTCATTAAGGCAAAAACGATACCTGTGAGAAAAAACACACCCCCATAATCCAAGCTCAGGTTTGAAAGATTAAATGCTCCTTGTGCTCCAATGATACCAGAAATTATCATGACGACCGGCATGATGATCGTACTGGAAAGGGACTGCATAATCAATGTGGGGTCGTTGATGAGACCGCGATTATAATGGATCAATACTTCTTTTAAAGAGGAACGTTCTTTCCTTTTCCCCTTATTGTTTCTCTTTTTGTGATTGACAGTTGTGATATCGTAAAGACTTGGTACTATCCAAAGACTGATAAGACGGTACAAACCGGCAATCAAGAGCACGATAGCAGCTAAAATCAAGAGACTGTTAAATGAAAATGGCTGGGTAACAACGACGTAAAATGGATAAATCACTGGAATGATACCCCGGTCTGACATAACTGTTGACGAAGTATTTGTATCAAAATTTAAAAATAATACAGCCACTACGACTAAAACTGTTGGGATCAGCATCAAAATTGATGATACGATTTTTTGATTATTTTTATAAAAATTGCTTCGTGTAATACCAAAAACACAGATGACACAAAGTTCAAACAACAATATAAATAATCCGCTAAAGACAATCAATGAAAAAATAATATTGATCAAAATAAAAACTTGAGACTGCCAGCCGACCAAAAGAAAAAGGGCCAGTATGGGAAATAAAAATGGCAGAGACGTGTAGGCAACGACTGCAAATTTCGCGATAAAAATCTGATTCAGGTTAAATGGCAGCGGCTGATAACTTGCCAAATCTTTACTTTGAAAAAATATATTAAAAATTGAAGTAAATATTTGGGAAAAACTCATCAAGCTGAATAAGGCGACATAATAGGTAAAAAACCCGGGAAATTGGCTGAAATCCACCGCAAACATGGTCAACCCATAGATAAAAACAAAAAATACAGAAAGAAATAAATACTGGATTACCACATTTTTAACGATTTGATTGCCATTTTTATTCTTTTTTCTTGAGTTTGTCGTGTACTGAGGATTGACATATAAAAAGTTGACTTTTAATAATGCCAAGAGCTGATTTTTACTCATCTTCTGTTTCCTCCAACTCCTCGATCAATTCATCGTTAGAGTGTTTGCCAGTCATTTTCAGGTATATTTTTTCCAGAGATTCATTTTCTTCAGAAGCTAATAAATCAGCTACTGAACCATTATAAATCAATTCACCTTTTTTAAGGATTGCCAACTCATCACAGAGTTGTTCAGCGGTAGATAAAATATGAGTAGAAAAGATAACAGTTTTGCCTTTTTCCGCATGGTTTTTCATCAATTCTTTTAAATCGAAGGCAGCTTGCGGGTCCAGTCCTTGCAATGGCTCATCTAATATCCAAATGTCAGGGTCAGATAAAAGGGCACCGATGACGATAGCTTTTTGGCGCATCCCGTGAGAAAAACCATCAAGGGTTTCAAACTCTTGTCCGGTCATTTCAAATAAGGCTAGCAGCTCTTTTTGTCTTTTTTGGCGCACTTCCTTTGGTATTTCGTAGGCAGCTGCCACCAAATCCCAATACTCATCAGCAGTTAATTGTAAAAACATATCTGGTGTGTCAGGGACGTAGCCGATACTTTTTTTAATTGCCAGCCGGTTATTTTTCAATTCTTCCCCATCAAAGAAAATTTTCCCCTCGGTGGGTTCAATGATACTGACAAGGCTTTTTATTATCGTAGATTTTCCGGCACCATTGTGGCCAAGAAAGCCAAAAATTTTTCCGTTTGGAATGGTCAAGTCTATCCCTTTTAGTGCTTGTGTCTGTCCATAATTTTTCTTTAATCCAACTACCTCAATCATTTTTCGAACCTCCTTATTAATATATCAGTTATACTACAATTGTTTATTAATCTCAACATAGCTTTCTAAACTGTAAGGTTGTTAAGGCGTTTTTACGGGTTAGATTTAGTGAATATTCATTTTATTATGTATAAATGCGATAAAATTCAAAAATAATGAATTAATATGCAATAATGTGTTGATAATTAAATTATTATTTGTTATAGTAAATAAAAATCGATTTAGGAGTGAATAAATATGAAAGAAAAAGTAGTATTGGCCTATTCGGGAGGATTGGATACTTCTGTAGCTGTTCAATATTTAGTAGATAAAGGATTTGACGTTATCGCTTGCTGTTTAGATGTAGGTGAAGGAAAAGATTTAGCGGGGATTAAACAAAAAGCTTTGGATGTAGGTGCCAGCGCTTCTTATACAATCGATGCCAAAGAAGAATTCGCGCAGGAATATGCCTTGATTTCCTTGCAGGCACATACGATGTATGAAGGGAAGTATCCTTTGGTTTCTGCATTGTCCCGTCCATTGATTTCCCAAAAATTAGTAGAACTGGCTCATGAAGTGGGCGCCACGACCATCGCTCACGGTTGCACTGGGAAAGGAAACGATCAGGTGCGTTTCGAAGTGTCTATCGCAACCTTGGATCCAAAGATGAAAGTCATCGCCCCTATCCGGGAGTGGAAGTGGTCCCGTGAGGAAGAAATCGAGTATGCCAAAGAAAAAGGAATTCCAATTCCTATCGATTTAGACAGTCCGTATTCTGTGGATCAAAATCTGTGGGGACGTGCCAATGAATGCGGCATTTTAGAAAACCCATGGGCCACACCGCCAGAAGATGCTTACGAGCTGACAGCAAGTCTTGAAACCACACCGGACACAGCAGATATTATTGAAATCGACTTTGTTGAAGGTGTACCAATGTCCATCAATGGCGAAAAAATGCTCCTGTCTGAGTTGATTTTATCTTTAAATGATTTAGCAGGCAAACACGGAATCGGACGGATTGATCATGTGGAGAACAGACTGGTGGGAATCAAATCCCGTGAAGTTTATGAATGTCCGGGAGCTACAGTTTTACTGAAAGCTCATAAAGAGTTGGAAGATTTGACACTAGTTAAAGAATTAGCTCACGCAAAACCTTATATTGAATTACAACTGTCTCAAATTATTTATGATGGTTTATGGTTCAACCCAATCAAAGATGCGTTGGTTGCATTTATCAAATCTTCTCAAAAATATGTCAATGGGACTGTGAGAGTCAAATTATTTAAAGGCAATGTGATTGTAGAAGGCAGAAAATCACCAAACAGTCTTTATGACGAAGCCTTAGCTACTTATACTTCTGCGGATACGTTTGATCAAGATGCTGCGGTCGGCTTTATCCAATTGTGGGGACTGCCATCCAAAGTCAATGCAGAAGTTCAAGCACTGCAAAAAAAATAATATTTAATATCAGCAATAAATGAATGGGAAGTTTCTTCCATGAAAGGGGAAAGCAGCTTACTGGCTGATTTCCCCGCTGCTGTCAGAATCATGACTTTTAGTCAGTCTGAAAGAAAAAGCTGCAATGAGTCTATAAAAAGGAGCAAATCAAATGAAGAAATTATGGCAGGGTCGATTTACAGCCCATGGGGAAGAATGGTTGAATGATTTTGGAGCCTCCATTGGTTTTGACTACCAAATGGCGTTGGAAGATGTGCAAGGAAGTCTTGCCCACGTCAGTATGTTGGCGAAATGTGAAATCATCACTGAAGAGGATAAAAACTTAATCGTAAAAGGATTGACAGAAATCAAGGAGGCCATTGAAGCCGATAATTTCGATTATCTGCCTGAACACGAAGACATTCATTTGAATATCGAACAAGCTCTGCATCAAAAAATCGGGTCTGTGGCTGGAAAATTACACACAGCCAGAAGCCGTAACGATCAAGTGGCGACTGACATGCATTTATATTTAAAAAAATCCGTGCAGTCTCTATTATCAGAGTTACATCTTCTGCAGAAGACATTGGTAGCAAAAGCGGAAGAAAACACAGACACTTTGATGCCCGGTTACACTCATTTGCAACATGCGCAGCCGATTTCTTTTGGTCACCATCTGCTGGCTTATTATCAAATGTTTAGTCGAGATAAAGAAAGACTATCGGAAAGTATCAAAAGAATCGATATTTCACCTTTGGGATGTGCTGCACTGGCAGGAACAACTTTTCCGATTGACCGAGACTACACAGCGGAACTGCTTGGATTTGGTTCCGTCTATGATAATAGCCTGGATGGTGTCAGCGACCGTGATTTTATTTTAGAATTTTTGAGCAACGCATCGATTTTAATGATGCATCTTTCACGTCTTTGTGAGGAGATTATTCTTTGGACCTCACATGAATTTCAGTTTATCGAACTTTCCGATCAATATTCCACAGGAAGCTCGATTATGCCCCAGAAGAAAAATCCGGACTATGCTGAATTAATCCGCGGCAAGACAGGCAGAGTTTATGCCAACTTGTTCGGTCTGTTGACGGTTTTGAAAGGTTTGCCTTTAGCTTACAATAAAGATTTGCAGGAAGATAAAGAAGGGATGTTCGATACGGTAGCTACATTGACGTTAAGTTTGAAAGCAATGAAAGGCATGCTAGAGACAATGACGGTCAATAAAGAAAAAATGTACGAAAGTACCAATCAAGACTTTTCCAATGCTACGGAACTAGCTGATTATTTGGCAACAAAAGGTATTCCCTTTAGACAAGCTCATGAAATTGTCGGCAAGCTCGTTTTATCCTGTATTCAAAAAGGTATTTATCTTCAAGATATCGACTTGGCAACTTATCAGAAAATCGAACCAAGTATTTCCGAAGAAATCTATCAATTTTTAGATTCAAAAAATGCCATGAATCGTCGAACTTCCTACGGAGGCACTAGCAGTTCAGAAGTTGAAAAAATGATTGCCAAGGCATGGCAAGAGTTGGAATGATTTAAAATAGACGAATACAGAAGACAATGGAGGAAGTGAAATGAAAAAAATTATTCTTTGGTTAGTACCGCTCATCCTGTTGAGTGTGTGTAGCATGCCTAGCAAGGTTTTCGCAGAAGAGGAAGACCCGGTTTATGACAAGGTAATGGAAAGTGGGGAGTTAGTTATCGGGTTGTCTGCCGGATATGCTCCCTATGAATTTCACGCCACCGTTGATGGCAAGGATACAATCGTTGGTTTCGATATTTCCATCGCCAATAAAATTGCAGACGATTTAGGTGTGAAGTTAAAAATCACTGAGATGAATTTTGATTCTCTTTTAGGAGCTTTGAAAACCGGGAAAATCGATGCAATCATTTCAGGGATGTCCCCAACACCGGAACGGCTGCAGGAAGTCAATTTTTCTGATTCTTATATGGAAGTTGAGCAGAAAGTGATTATCAGAAAAGAAAATGCGGATAAATTTTTGACAGTCAATGATTTTGACGGTGCTAAAGTAGGTGTTCAAAAACAATCAACACAAGAAGCTTTAGCCGATAAAGAATTGCTAGGCAGTCAGTTAGTCTCCTTGCCTAAAGGGGCTGACGTGGTGTTGAATTTACAAAATAAAAAAGTTGACGCAGCAGTTTTGGAGAGCGTGGTAGCCGAAGCTTATGCCTCACAAGATAAAAACTTATTTGTTACAGATGTGGCATTTGCAGACGGCAAGAAAGAAACAGCCATTGCTATTTCAAAAAATGCGCCAATTCTAGAGGCTAAAATCAACGAATCAATCAAAGAGATCAAAGACAAAAACCTTTTGCCGGGGTGGCAAAAAGAAGCCAATCAACTGATGTTCAAAGATGAGAGTTTCGTTAAAAAATATTATTCATATTTTATAAAAGGTACTTTGACCACCATGTTTTTAGCTGTCTTGTCTGTAATTCCGGGTATCGTGTTGGGAACAATTTTAGCTTTGATGAAATTGTCAAAACAGCAGTGGCTTAAATGGCTGTCGACTATCTATATCGAGTTTGTCAGAGGAACGCCTCTTATGGCACAAGTCTTCATCATCTTTTTTGGTTCCACTGTCTTAGGTGCCGAACTTAGTGCATTCAATGCCAGTATCGTGGCGTTGGGATTAAACAGTGCCGCCTACGTTGCTGAAATCATTCGGGCAGGAATTCAATCCATAGACGTGGGGCAATGGGAGGCCTCGTCATCTCTTGGTATGAACCAGACACAGGTGATGCGTTTGATTATTTTACCCCAAGCGGTTAAAAATATTTTACCTGCATTTGGAAATGAGCTGGTAACAATTGTTAAAGAGTCATCAATCGTTTCTGTTATTGGTGTAACTGAGCTGATGTTTCAAGCTGGGGTGGTGCAAGGGGCCAGCTTCAAACCTTTCTTGCCCATCGCCATCGTATCACTGATTTATTTTGTAATCACTTTTACATTGAGCAGGGCGGTAAACTATTATGAAAAAAAATTAAGTGTCAGCAGTTAATTTCTGTCGGTAGAAGCACCGGCAATGAATAGTTTTGTTTAAGAGTTGCTAAAGGGCGGTGTTTTGGAAACATCGTTCTTTTTTGTCTTTCATTTATAAACTTTTTAAAGTAGACTGAAATCATTGGTCGTAGTATCAATATTTGCTTTATATATTTGGAATCAGCAGGAGGAAGAAAGTTAAAATGGGGAGAATAAAATTAATAGATGTGACTAAGGATAACTGGTTGAAGATTTGTTTATTGAATCCGGGAAAACAAGGAGCAGATTATGTTGCTCCAAATGCTTTTTCTATCGCTGAATCAGTTTACAGTAATGAAGGTCATTGGATTGTTAAAGGGATTGCTGATGGAGAAGAACTTATCGGTTTTACCATGTATGGCTATAATGCAGCAGATGATGTCTATGACATGTGCCGTTTGATGCTGGATCAAAATTTTCAAGGGAAGGGTTATGGACAAGAGGCGCTAAAAATAATCGTCAAGGAAATGGCGGGGAGATTTGTTTGTGCGAAAATTTATCTGAGCACCACTCCAGCCAATCTTAAAGGGAAATATATTTATGAAAAATTTGGTTTTATTAATACCGGAGAAATAGTGGACGGGGAAGAGCTGTTTGTTTATCATTTAAAATAAACCATTTCTAGAAATGAACAGGCAATATTATTTTTTTTAATGTGGGAGAGGAGTTGAAGTGAATGATTGTCGTAGGCGGAATGATTGGACTTGGTAAAACTAGTGTCGCAAAAATATTAGGAGACCATTTTCACTCAGAAGTTTTTTATGAAGATGTGAGGGATAATGAGATTTTACCTTTGTTCTATACTGCCAGTGAAAAAGAACTGGAAGCAAAAAGATACCCTTTTTTACTGCAATTAGATTTTTTACAGCGACGTTTCAAAGATATCAAAAGAGCTTCTGTCAGTAAACATTCTATTTTAGATCGATCGATTTATGAAGACTGGTACTTTGCAAAAGTGAATAAGGAATTAGGTAAGATATCCGAACTAGAATTTTCCATTTACGAAAAACTTTTGGATAACATGATGGAAGAACTAAACGAATTGCCAAAGAAATCTCCCGACCTGATGATATATTTGCAAGGATCTTTCGAGACTGTAAAGGCACGAATAGAAGAGCGGGGCAGAGACTTCGAACAAGATGAGGGACTGACCGATTATTACTATGCTTTGTGGGAAGGCTACGATGCTTGGGTGATGAATTGTTACAAAGCATCAGAAGTCTTGATTGTAGAGATGGATAAAACAGATGTGGTAAATAATTTAACAGACCGGAAGAACTTTATAATTGAAGTGGACAAAAAGCTGTCTGAAATCAATATCACAGGCACAGAGAAGGTCTGAAAAGGGGCAAAAAAAATGACCTGAAAGTTTCAAAATAGAAAAAATCCCATGAAATCATTTTTGAACCATTGATTTCGTGGGATTTTAAATTTATCTTTTTCATGGACTTTTTTTCGTTTTCAAATAATTCGTCAATTTTAAGTCTTTTTTTTTTTAGTCAGGGAACTTTTGAATATCAGAGACCCTTATAATGTACGAAAAGCATATTTACCGTAATACTAAATGATCATATTAGCAAATCACGTAATTGTGATACTAGACTGATTGTGCAGATAAAAATTTCTCGATTTGTTAGTGTTTAGTGCGTGGCTTAAAGTGAGGTTCAAGTATTAGCATGTTAATATTGTCAAAATAATGTCAATTATGAGCAGAATGGAGGAGAATATTATTAGGAAAGTGAAAAAATGATATAATTTTTTTGACTTTTTAATTTCCTAATATCTGAAATAAATCATGTGGTTTTTGGGAGAAAATTTCGTGAATTTTTTTAATTTAGGACATTAAAAATGCTGAACAAATTAGAATTTTAGATAGGAGAATTTAGATGATAGACGTTTTTATCAATGATATTTTATCCACACCAGCAATATTAATCAGCTTTTTTGTATTACTGGGGTCTGTTCTTTTAAAAAAATCTTTGACAGAAATCGTCTCAGGTGTGTTAAAAACTATTTTGGGTTTTACATTGTTAGATTTAGGCGCTGGAATTGTTGCTGAGTCCTTGAATAATTTCAGCGCTATGTTTATGCAGGCATTTCACTTGCGTGCCGTAGTAATCAATTCTGACGCATTTGGGGCCATATTAACCGAGAAGTATACTTTAGCACCATTTATTTTCATCATGGGTATGATAATAAATTTGGTGATTGCAAAGTTCACTCATTTCAAATTCATATATTTGTCAGGGCATTTGGCATTGTATATGTCAGGGATGCTGGCAATGATTTTAAGTGGTTTTCATATGATTTTAGCCTTATTTCTTGGTGCGGTCTTATTGGGTTTGTATATGAGTTTCTCACCTGCACTCCTGCACAAATACACTAAAAAAATTACTGGGGAAGAAAGTTTAGCTATTGCAAACACAGGCAGCATTACCTATTTTTTGGCTGGAAAACTTGGCGAATGGTTCGGCAATCCGGAAAAATCAACTGAAGATTTAAAAGTTCCCAAAGGACTTGGATTCTTGCAAGATTCGGCGGTTTCTATGTCTCTTACAATGAGCCTGCTTTTTTTCATAGTGAGTCTCTTCTCAGGATCTGATTTCGTTGAATCAAACCTAAGCAATGGGCAGAGTTATTTGTTTTTCGCATTTATGCAAGGAATCATCTTTTCTGCTGGAGTTCAAATCGTATTGGTTGGCATCAACATGGGAATTTCTGAAATAATACCGGCTTTTCGAGGGATAGCAGAAAAACTTATTGAAGGTGCCATTCCTGGTTTAGATGCACCGTTTATGATGAAATACTCGCCTAATTCAATGATTTTAGGTTTCCTTGTCAGTCTTGGTGCTGGGATCATCGGCATGGTACTATTAATGTTTACCAACTTACCAGTTATTATTCCGGGTATGCTTCAACATTTCTTTATAGGCGGAGTTTCGGCAACTTATGGCAATAGTACAGGAGGACGACGTGGTGCGATTCTTGGAGCATTGGTAAATGGCTTCTTGATGACTTTTTTTTCTTCTATATTTATTGCTTATGTAAGTAATGGGACTGGCACAGTGGTTTTCGGAGATGTTGATTTCACCATAATAGGAGTGTTGTTGAAGTTTCTAACAAATTTATTTTGATAGTTTTTAGGTGTCTTTGTTTAATCAAACTGGCCTGCCGGCTTTCATGAAAGGTCAGCTTTTATAGGCAGCACAGGCACAGAGAAGGTTTGAAAAGGAGAAAAAAAAATGACCTGAGAGTTTCAAAATAGAAAAAATCCCACGAAATCATTTTTGAACCATTGATTTCGTGGGATTTTAAATTTTTAAAATATTTTACTTTGATCTAAAAATTCATACGGAGCAACTGATTTTTTCGAATGAATTTCAACGAGCTTGTGATGATAGCGAGCTAATAACACCTCTACATCAATGGTGCGAGCATGTTAAGAACAGCCCGTGCAAGATGGCGCCACCATCCCACCTTTTGTATGTCCTCAAGAGTGATTTCTTTGCAAACTTTTTGTACTTCGATAAAATCATCAAGAACTTGCTGAACAGATTCAGTTTTATACATCCAGACACCGCATTCTAAATGCAGATATAGGCTTCGGTAATCCAAATTAATAGTTCCCACCACTGCATAGAGATCGTCTACCACAAAAGTTTTAGAATGGATGAATCCAGGAGTATATTCGAAAATACGGACACCGGCTTCTACCAGCTGATCATAGTTGGAACGGGTCACAGAGTGGACGTACCATTTGTCAGGGATATGAGGCGTCTGAATCCGGACATCCACATCGGCTTTGGCCGCCGCACATAAGGCCTCCATTAGGGTGTTGTCAATCACCAAATAGGGTGTAGTGATGTAGATATAGTGTTTAGCCCGGTTGATAAGGTTTAAATAAACTGTATTACTGACAGACTCGTCATCGAAAGGCGTGTCAGAAAAAGGCTGATAAAAACCTGAAGCATTTTCAATTTCGTATTTTTTTTCAGGAAAATAAGACGTAAAATCTTTTTCTTCGCCGCGGACAAAATCCCAAAGCGATAAAAACATCAGAGTGAATCCCCATGCCACATCACCGTACATCACAATCGCTGTGTCTTTCCAATGTCCGAAACGTTCCACTTCATTGATATATTCGTCAGCCAGATTTGCCCCGCCGGTAAATGCCACCTTACCGTCGATTACCGTTATTTTCCGGTGATTGCGATTATTAAAAATAGAAGAAAGGACGGGAACAATCGGATTGAACACACAGGCTTTGATTCCTTTCTTTTCTAATTGCTTATCGTAGCCTTGGGGTAATTTAAACAGGCAGCCGAAATCATCGTACATGAAGCGGACATCCACACCGGCAGCAGCTTTCTCTTCCAAGATTTCTAATATCTCATCCCACATTTTACCTTTTTCAACAATAAAATATTCCATAAAAATATATTTTTCAGCTTTTCGCAGTTCTTTTTTCATTTCTTCGAACATATCTTCGCCTAAAGGAAGATATTTACTGGAGCTGTTTTCTACTAAGGGCAGAATACCAAAGTTTTTTAAGTAGGTGGATTGTATCTTAGCATCATCGTCATTGAATTTATTCTCAATATCGATGGAGGGAATAGTTTTTTTGATTGCCTCGATTTCTTTTTTCTCGATCCGTGCCATTTTTGATCTAAAACTCCGTCTAACATAGAGATGCCCAAAAATCATATAAATAAAAACACCAAAATAGGGCAAAATCATCACAGGGATGAGCCAGGCAATTTTATATGCCGGATTTTTCCTGCTATTGATGATATCTAAGATAGCCGCGGTCGAAATCAAGATATAGGTAGCATAGAAATAAACAAAATATTCCTGAAATCTCATGACAATCACAAAAAGTGCAATTAATTGCAGCAGAAGCAGAACTATGACTAACACGATTCGATTCGTTGCTAATTTTAGCAACTTCATTACAATTCCCCCTTCCATCCAGTTGAATGATTGTTAATTATACATTAAAGCTGACTAAAATGTTACTGATAATTGGTATTTCTAATTGTAACTTTAAACAGATATCCTGAAACAGTATAACAACTATAACAATTAAGAAAGCTGTTTTATAACAGAATCAGTTCTTTAATTAAAACTTTCATTTACTTTTTATAAGTTTGCAAACAATGTCTCAAGCGATAAAACGTTGATATTACAGCGTTCATTATAGCGTTTAAAATAATTTTAAAATATTTCATCTTTTTTCGAGCAAAAGTCTTGTGATTTTTTTATCTTGTGTTATACTGTGTTTATAAAGCTGTTGCAATTCAATTGCAAAGACTTAGAGGAGGTCCAATTTTATGGGATACTGGGATGGATTTAAAGGTGGCAAATGGGATCATACCATTAACGTAAGAGATTTTATTCAAAAAAACTACACTGAATATCGTGGCGACGATAGTTTCTTGGAGCCGATTGCACCAAGCACTGATAAACTATGGACAAAACTACAAGAATTGTTTGAGGTTCAACATCAGCAAAATGGCGTCTATGACATGGATAATAATATTCCTGCAACGATTACGTCACATGCACCTGGCTACTTGATTAAAGATGAAGAAACAATTGTTGGTTTACAAACTGACGTTCCATTGAAACAAGCATTCATGCCTTTTGGCGGTATCAACATGGCAAATAACGCGTTGCGTTCAAATGGCTATGAAGTTGATGACGAGATGACTCATGTCTTTACTGACTGGAGAAAGACTCACAACCAAGGTGTTTTTGATGTTTACACACCTGAGATGAGAGCTGCTCGTAAAAATAAAATCATCACTGGTTTACCTGATGCTTACGGACGAGGCCGAATCATCGGAGATTACCGCCGCTTAGCTCTATATGGTATCGACCGTTTGATTGAAGAAAAGAGAAAAGATTTAAGTACTGCCGGCGGACATCAAATGACTGAAGATGTTATCCGTTTGAGAGAAGAGATTTCAGAGCAAATCCGTGCACTTGGTCAAATCAAAGAAATGGCTGCATCTTATGGTTTTGATATTTCTGTTCCAGCATCAAACGCAAGAGAAGCAATCCAGTGGCTATACTTCGGCTACTTGGCTGCAATCAAATCACAAAACGGCGCTGCAATGTCTATCGGACGTATTTCAGCTTTCTTGGATATCTACATTCAGCGTGATCTTGATAATGGCATCATCACTGAGTTTGAAGCACAAGAAATGATTGATCATTTGATCATGAAATTGCGTATGGTTAAATTTGCCCGTACTCCTGAGTATAACCAACTGTTTTCTGGTTATCCGATTTGGGCAACATTGTCAATCGCTGGTATGGGAATGGATGGTAAATCCTTGGTTACGAAGAATGACTTCCGTATCTTGCATACGTTAACTAACATGGGACCGTCTCCTGAACCAAACTTGACTGTGTTGTATTCATCAAAATTACCAGAAGGTTTCAGAACATTCTCAGCGAAAATTGCGAAAGAAAGCTCATCTATTCAATTTGAAAATGATGATCTATTGAGAGAAAACTGGAAATCTGATGATTCAGCTATCGCTTGTTGTGTATCAGCTACTGTTATGGGTGAGGACATGCAGTTCTTCGGAGCCCGTGCGAACTTGGCTAAGGCTGTCCTATACGCTATCAACGGCGGGGTAGATGAGAAAACTAAGGCACAAGTTGGGCCTAAATTCCGTCCAATGGTGGGAGATACTCTTGATTTTGATGAGTTTATGGACAAATTCAAAGATATCATGGACTGGTTGGCAGAGTTGTATGTCAATACACTAAATGTTATCCACTACATGCACGATAAATATTCTTACGAAGCACCACAGTTGGCATTTATGAATACTGATTTGAGACGTACATTTGCAACAGGGATTGCAGGTATCTCTCATGCTGCCGACAGTGTGATGGCAATCAAACACGGCAATGTAAAAGTTGTTCGCGACGAAGACGGCTTGGCTGTTGACTACATTCCTCAAAGCGAATTTCCAACTTACGGAAACGACAGTGAGGAAGCTGATGCAATGGCTAACTGGATCCTTGAATACTTCATGGGTCAAATCAAACGTCAACATACATACAGAGACGCTACACCAACAACTTCATTGTTGACAATCACTTCTAACGTGGTTTATGGTAAAGCAACAGGGAACACACCAGACGGACGTCGTGCTGGAAAACCTTTAGCTCCAGGAGCTAACCCAAGTTATCAAGATGGTAAATTCTTAGGTGAGAAAAACGGTTTGCTTGCATCCCTTAACTCTACTGCACGTCTTGAGTATACTTGCGCATTGGACGGTATCTCAAATACTCAGACAATCAATCCAAATGGTTTGGGTAAAGATGATGAGATGAGAATCGACAACTTGCGTAATGTGTTGGATGGTTACTTCGATAAAGGCGGATACCATATCAATGTGAACGTCTTTACCAATGAGCTATTGTTAGATGCACAAGCACATCCTGAGAAGTATCCTAACTTAACTATTCGTGTTTCTGGTTACGCGGTTAAATTCCGTGATTTGACCCCAGAACAACAAGCGGACGTTATTTCAAGAACTTCACATGACAGACTTTAATTAATAGTAAAATGCTGAGACAAGTGCCCCTTGTCTCAGTATTATTTATGAAAAAACATTTTATCTGTTGGGTGCTGTGCTGTTCTTCAAAGAAAGATTGAAACGATGAGAAAAGGGGAATACATAATGAGTCAATCAGTAATGGGAAGAATTCATTCTACCGAAAATTTTGGAACAGTGGACGGACCGGGCGTTCGTTTTGTTGTTTTTACCCAAGGGTGCCAAATGCGTTGTCAATTTTGTCATAATCCTGACACATGGGACTTGAAGGCTGGCAGGCAAGTAACAGCAGATGAAATTATTGAAGAGGCTTTAAAATTTAAAAGCTACTGGGGCAAAGATGGCGGGATCACAGTCAGCGGGGGAGAACCTTTGCTGCAACTTGATTTTATTCTGGACTTGTTTAAGAAAGCCAAAAAAGAAGGGATCCATACAACTATTGATACTTGTGGAAAACCATTCACCAAACGGAAGTCTTTTTTCAACAAATTTCAAGAAGTGCTTGAGTATACGGATCTGATTTTGTTTGATATCAAACATATCGACCCGGAAGGACATCGTGAATTAACACAACATACAAATGACAATATTCTTGAGATGGCAAAATTTTTATCAGACATTGGTCAGCCGGTTTGGATTCGTCACGTCTTAGTTCCTGAAAGAACGGACTACGACCACTATCTTATCCGTTTGGACGAATTTATTAAAACATTGAGCAATGTGGATAAGGTTGAAGTATTGCCTTACCATCGAATGGGTATCTATAAATGGAAAGAATTGGGGATTGATTATCCATTGGAAGGCATTGATGCGCCAACCCAAGAACGAGTTGAAAATGCAAAGAAATTGCTGCATGTAGACGACTATCAAGGCTATAAAGAAAAAAATAAGCAAGAGAAAACTGCTTAATCCAATTGGCAGTTATATGCTTTTAAAATAAAAAACTGCATGGATCAGTGTTTACGTTTATGACATTCTGATTCATGCAGTTTTTGTATTAATCGTTGCAGCTTTCTGCAATAGAAATTGAAGTTTACCGGGATGTGAAAATCCAGCAAATAATATTTGTCGCTAGATACTATTTCTATCCTTCTTTTTTCTGTGTTATAATTTAATAGACTTTGAAATTATATTTGGAGGGAATTAAATGTCAAAAGTATTAGTTTTCGGTCACCAAAATCCTGATACGGATACGATCGCTTCAGCAATATCATTTGCCTATCTGCAAAATCAGCTTGGTGTAGAGGCAGAGGCTGTTGCATTGGGAGAAATGAATGAAGAAACTGCGTTTGCCTTGAACGAATTTGGAACAGCTCCATTAAGAGTCATCAAAACTGCAAAAAACGAAACTGACCGGGTGATGCTGGTGGATCATAACGAAGCACAGCAAAGCGTTGCAGACATCAAGGAAGTAGAAGTGTTGGCCGTGGTAGACCATCACCGTATCGCCAACTTTGAAACAGCTAATCCGCTTTATTATCGTGCTGAGCCTGTTGGTTGTACTAACACGATTATTTATAAAATTTTTAAAGAACATCAGATCGACATCCCTAAAAAAATTGCGGGGTTGATGTTGTCTGCGATCATTTCCGATACGCTTTTGTTTAAATCACCTACTTCCACGGAAGAGGATAAAAAAGTTGCCGGGATTTTGGCAGAAATCGCTGGCATTGATATGGAAACGTATGGTTTGGAGATGCTAAAGGCAGGAACAAATCTCTCTACTAAAACGGAAAAAGAATTGTTGGATATGGATGCCAAAAGTTTCAATATGGGAGAGAAGGTCGTTCGGATTGGTCAAGTTAATACAGTGGATGTTGACGAAGTCCTATTGCGCCAGTCTGCTTTGGAAGAGGCAATGATTGAACAAAACAATCAAAATAATTATGATTTATTTGTCTTGATTATCACTGACATCTTAAACAGCAATTCGGTTGCTTTGATTGCGGGAGAGCCAAAAGAAAAAGTCGAACAAGCCTTTAACGTGACATTGGAAAGTAATACAGCATTGCTGCCGGGGGTAGTTTCTCGTAAGAAACAAGTAGTCCCGCCGTTGACGGATGCCTTTTAATTGAAATCAGAGCTTGAGAGACTATCTTTCAAGCTTTTTATGTGGTTTGTTTTATCATAGAAAAAAATGGAAAGAGGAGAAGGAAACATGGGCGAAGTGTTAAACTGGGGTGTCATCGGCTTAGGAGCGATTGCAGAAGCCTTTGCTAAAAATTTAAGTGAAAATGGGAAAAAGATTTATGGGGTTGCAGCACGAGATGAAGCAAGGGCAATAAAATTTGCCGAAAAACACGACATCACGCAAGCCTATCCGTCTTACGATGCCTTACTCTCAGATCAGGTGATTGATGTGGTCTACATTGCTTCAATTAATAGTCAGCATTTCCAGTTGATCAAACAAAGTCTTGAAAATGGCAAGCATGTTTTGTGTGAGAAGGCGATTTGGCATGACTACGATGAACTGCTGGCATTGGAAAAAATTGCGGCTGAGCGACAGTTGATTTTAGCCGAAGCAATGACCATCTATCACATGCCCTTAATGGAAAAATTAAAGGAGATGATAGCCGCAGGGGCCATCGGAAAGCTCCAGTCTGTGCAGGCAGATTTTGGGAGCTTAAAAGAAGACGACCCCACCAATCGTTTCTTTTCAAAAGAAAAGGGCGGGGGTGCCATGCTTGACATAGGGATTTATGCAATGTCCTTTTTAAGTTTCTTTATCGAGGGAAAAGTAGCAGAAATTAAGGAAGTTCAAATCCCTTATTCTAAGACAGGTGTGGATGAGCGATGGAATATCGGCATGGTGACAGACAAAAATATTTTAGCCGCATCAACACTGAGTTTCCGTTCTAAACTTCCTAAACGGGCACTGATTGCCGGGGATGAGGGCTATATTGAAATTTATGAATACCCGCGGGCAGATGAAGCTACTTTAGTTAAAGCTGACGGCAGAAAAGAGACCATAACGGCAGGGAAAAGTAAGGATGCCTTATATTATGAAGCTTGCCATATGGAAGAAGCAATCAAAAAGCAAGACAGTCGTTTGATTCATTTTGATTTGACGAAACAGACGATTTTCTGGATAGACGGACTGCTGAGTCGTCATTTTTAAGAAAAATGAATCAGTTGATTTTTTCCGAATGATTTAAAAAGATTTTCCATCTGATTTTGACTGGGAGTTAAACTGGCTCTTTGTCAAATAGGACTGATGAGTAAAAATTAGTTTGGAACTAAGTAGAAGTGAACACTCCTGCTTGGTTCTTTTTTCCGTTATTTTATTTGTATTAAACCATTCATCATAAAAATTCTGATTCTCATGTTACGAAATGATTTAAAGCCGTAGGACACTCGCTTTAGTGTTTTAATATGGGTATTCTTGGCTTCCAATTTGCCATTGGAATACGGGTAAATAAGAGCATTAGTGATGCCTACTTCATACTTTAATAGATTTTGTACTTTCTGTTTAAACTCTTTATCAAGATGTTCCGGCAAGTCTTCCAAGTGTTTGAAAAATAAGGCGACATCTTTGCTCCTAAAGGCGTTCAACAGGTTGTGAAAACAGTGATAGGTATCGTGAAGCCTTTGCGAGTAAGAGAGCAGTCGGTCAATCACCATTCCCTCCGTGAGGAGAGGATATTTAGGAGATCTAAAGCTTCGCCAACTACGATAATTGGTCCAATCAATGTTTTGATAATCCTTTAATAGTAATTTCCAGTTAGTTTTGATTTTTTGGGCTTCATAGAGGTGCCCTTGTTTCCTTAATCGCTTGACTTCCTTCACTCTGAAGTCATTAAACGCAGTATTGATATGTTTAACAATATGAAAACGATCAATGACGATTTTAGCTTGTTTGAAACAGGTTTTCGTTAGCTTAAAATAAGCCGCATTCATGTCTGTGACGAGAAAGTCTACTTGATTTAATGCTTCTTGAGGATAACGGTTAAAGTGCTTTTCTAACTTGTTGTGTTGTCGACTCGGTAAAATATCCACAAGTTTCCCAGAGTCACCATCGGCACAAATAAACGTCATCTTATCTTCCCGCGTCGCATGAGACCGGAATTCATCAACCATTAGGACAGTGGGTAAAGCAGCTTTTACTTGGCTGTTAGGCACGTAGGCTTCTAGACTTCGAAGAAGTCTGATCACTGTCGTGATAGACACATGACAGAGTTTGGCAATGAGGGTATACGAGATTTTCTCCTTTAAAAGATCTAAAATTTTAAACTTGATGTGCTCTGAAATAAAACAATTTTCTTTAACAAAGTAAGGACTAGCGGTGGTGTATGAGTGACAATTGCGACAAAAATACTTCTGCTTTTTTAACTTCATCACGGTGGGCATATGATGATAGTCCTCCAACCGAATCATAGAAGATTTAGTCCCATTTTTAACGACCCTATGCTTCCCCTCATGGTCCATAGGACTTGAACCGCATACTTGGCAAACTTTAGGAGCGGGTAAATAATCAGCTTCAATAATCAATGTTTGCCTGTCTTGATACACTTCTTTAGAAACAGCTAAAATAGTTAGATCAGGGTCTATAATTCTTAGTAATTTTTTGATATCATGTGTCATAGCATATAGTTCTCCTTACTGTTTAGGTTAGAGGCTTTAATAGTACCAGAAGAACTATATGTTTTTTTATTTAATACAAAAAAATGGGATTGATGAATCAATTTTTGATTCATCAGTCCCATAAATTATAGAGCCGTTAAACTAGTGGAAAGTCTTTTTTTGTTTTGGGGAAAAAGGCGGAATTTTTGAGAACAAATTGCTAAAATCCAATGAATTATCAAATGACAGATTTTTTGGAAAAAGAGTATAAAAGATTGCATTTAATTGAGAAAAAAAGCAGAGAACTCCTGTTGTTCCAAATAAAATAAGGTATAATAAGAACTATTGAAAATAAAAGGAGGGAACTGTTTCAATGAAACAGCGTTCAGTTTATGCAGTGGTGGACATCGAAACTACGGGCACCAGTGTTCAAGCAGATAGGATCATTCAAATCGGCTGCGTCTTTCTTCAAAATGGCAAAGTGATCGATCGTTTCTCCACAGATCTGAATCCGCGTATAAAAATTTCAAAACAGATAGAATCCCTCACTCATATTTCTAACGAACAGTTGGCAAACGCACCCTATTTTGAAGATGTGGCGCCAAAATTATTTGAATTACTCAATGATTGCGTCTTTGTGGCACATAATATTTTTTTTGACTATCAATTTTTGAGTGCTGAATTTGAACGGGCTGGGTTTCCCGAGATGACCATGGCGGGAGTGGATACGGTGGAATTGGCGCAGATTTTTTTGCCTACGCTGCCGAGCTACCGGTTGTCTGATATTGCCGAGCAGTTTGATTTTAATCACGACAGGCCCCATCAGGCAGATAGTGATGCTTCTGTTACAAGTCAATTATTTTTGATGATTCAAGAAGAAATAAAAAAAATACCGCTTGTGACCCTCGAAAAAATCATTACTTTGTCAGACGTATTGGCGATGGACACTGGAGATTTTTTAAAATTGCAGTTGCAAATACTCCAGAAGAATCTTTTACCCTTGCCAGAAGGGATTCAAGTAGTCCATCACTTGGCGTTGAAAAAAAAGAATGATTTAGCAGGAGAATATCCGCAAAAACCATTAAGAATTTTCCCTAGGGAGCCAGAAGATAAAAAAGCTGTCTACGGCGAATTTCTTGACTACCGCGACAGTCAAGGACAAATGATGAACGAAGTCTATGATTTTTTTGATGCAGAGGACTCTGAAGTGAAAAATTTAAGTATTGAATCCCCTACCGGCAGCGGCAAGACATTCGCTTATTTATTTCCTTTGAGCTTTAAAGCCACGGTCGGCAATCCGCTTATCGTGAGTACTGTCTCGATTGTATTGGAAAATCAACTGTTAAAAGATGGAGTGCCTCTTGTTAATAAAATAAATCCTGCTAGTTTGCAAGCAACGGTGATCAAGAGTTCCAAATATTTTATCGATTTGACAAAGTTTGCGGCCACACTGGCCAACCCTTTGAAGCAGAAACAGTATGCACTTTATCAAATGAGATGCATAGTCTGGCTGCTTGAGACTGATACGGGAGACATGAGTGAATTAAATCTGGCTAATTTGGATCATGTGTTTTTTTCTCATGTGCAGCATTTAGGCGAAAAATATGTGACAAAGTCCAGCCCTTATTATGAAGAAGATTTTTGGCTGTTCTTAAAGAAGAAAGTCCGTCAGTCCAATCTATTGATTGTTAACCATGCTTTCTTGATTAAAGAAACATTCAGAGAATTTCCATGGCTGCCTGCCAGTGATCATCTGATTATTGACGAGGCACATCATTTTCCTGAAATAGCTGAGAGATTAGGTTACCGTCAGCTAAGTTTTTCCCAACTGAAAAGTTCGCTATTCAAGTTGATTCATTTTCACGAACAGGAGCCGAATTGGCGGAAAATCATTAAGGATCAAGTCTGGCCGATCAAAAACAAACTGCTGGAGCGTACAGCCTTGGAGACAATCAATGTCCTAGAAATGGTGCAAGACGACATTATCGAAACTACTCTCATCGACACTGCCCATCAATTCGACGACGAGATTCTGCTGACAAGCAGAGGCCTAGAGAACTTGCCGATTTATTTAAATCAAGATATTTTTCGCTTGAATCGTCTACTGCAAGACATGATCGCTTTGATAGCAAAAGGACATGACTACATCACCAGCAATTTGGATAAATGGCTGATATCCGAACAGTTGACTTTGCAAAACTGGCAATGTTTGTGCGAAAATATTAGTGAACAATATTACTTTATTGATGCTTTTTTGACAACGGACGAAGAACAGTCTGTCCGTTGGTTGAAAATCGAAGAAAAACAGCAAAATATTTATCTGTATACCAGTGAATTTTTACCTTCATCAGCAGAGACTTCTGCATGGTACGACAGGTACGATAAAATTCTGTTTACTGGCGGAACTTTGAAGATAGGAAATGATACACAATACTTGGCAAAAAATTTAGGGATTGAGTCCATGCCGTTTATTCAATTTCCAACTCTCTTTGATTTTGGCAAACAAGCTCGTTTTTACGTGCCGGAAGAGAGCAGTTCCTTTAGCGACCTTTCAAGTGTCTACTATGAAAAATATATAATAGACAGTGTGATTTCCTTGGCTTTAAACTTGCCAGTCAAAATGTTGGTCTTGTTTACTTCCCATGAGATGCTGCAAAATGTCTACCATGGGATTCAGCCCGATTTGATTAATCATAATATCGAGGTACTGGGTCAAGGACTGTCAGGTTCTAGAGAACGTATAATGAAAAGATTTACCGGTCAAGGTCAAAAGGTTCTGCTAGGGGCAGATTCATTTTGGGAAGGAATTGATTTGCCGGGAGATGCTTTGCAGTTGCTGGTTGTTGCACGCTTGCCTTTCGAATCACCGGAAAGACCGTTCATCAAAGAAAAATTAAAATTTCTGCAGCAACAGGGGATGGACGGATTCCAGCAGTACTCTTTGCCTAAAGCTGTTTTGCGGCTGCGTCAGGGCATTGGAAGGCTGCTGAGAACAAAAGAGGACCGGGGAGCAATCATCATGATGGACCCCCGTCTTGTAAAAGCGCGCTATGCCAAAAAAATTCAGTCAGCATTGCCGGAGGATCTTCCAGTCACAGAGCTTTCTTTTGAAAATATTCTAAAAGATTTGAAAAACTTTTTATGATTTTCCCAAAGTTTCCTTACAAGATGGCAAAGTTTTGCTATAATGATTTGAAAGAATGAGAAAGAGGGGGAAATATGCCTAAAAAAATTGGAATAGGTGTCAGTATTTTCTTAGGTCTATGTCTGTTGTTTACCACCGTCTTCTACGTTCGTTCAGTCAGACCGATAAAACAAGCCGAAAAACAGGCCTTGGCATTTGCAGAAGATTATGTAACTTTTGATTATGTTTCTGATTTCTACTGGTTTAATCGTGAAGAAACTTATTTTACCCTTGTTGGAACAACGGATAAGGACAAAGAAGTGATTGCCATTATTTCCCAAACCGGTGATAAAATCACAATCCTCAATCAGAAAGACGGAATAACAGAAGAACAGGCCTTGGCAAAAGTCGAAGCTGATCACGGACCGATTAAATTTTTGAAGATTACGTTGGGAAAATATCAAGATGTGCCTGTATGGGAAGTTGTGACAAAAAACGACAACAACTCGTTAAATTATTATTTGGTTGATTTTTCTACCGGGAAAATCAAATCGATTTTAGAAAAAGTCTAGCAATGTTATCTTTTTAAAGAAGGTAGCATTTAAAAATACTATAGCATCAAGACACAAGATAAAGGAGAGTGTTAAAATGAGCCTATCTAAAAGAGCAAAAAAATTAGAACCCTCTGTCACCCTAGCTTCGGCTGCGAAAGCCAATGAACTGAAAGCCCAAGGGGTAGATGTGGTAAATTTAAGCTTGGGACAACCTGACTTTGTAACACCAAAAAATATTCAGCAAGCAGCGATTCAGTCAATCGAAAACGGAAAAGCGAGTTTTTACGTGACTTCTGCCGGAATTCCCGAGTTAAGAAAAGCAATCATCCAACGGACAAAAGAAGATTTCGGCTTTGAATATCAGATGGATGAAGTCGTCGTCAGCGAAGGGGCAAAATTTGCTCTTTATACGTTATTCCAAGTGTTGCTGGATGCTGAGGATGAAGTCATCGTGCCTTCGCCATATTGGGTCAGCTACAGCGAACAAATCAAACTTGCCGAAGGAGTCCCTGTATTTTTAGAAACAAGGGAGACTAACGGATTTAAAGCAACCGTGGCTGATTTAGAACAGGTAAGAACTTATAAGACAAAATTACTGTTGATCAACTCTCCTTCCAATCCGACAGGAGCCTTGTATACCCGTGAGGAGCTGGAAGCTATCGGACAGTGGGCTGTGGCTCATGATATCCGTATTATTGCAGATGAAATCTATGGCAAACTGGTTTATAATGATAATCGTTTTGTCTCATTCATCGAACTGTCAGATGAGATCCGCCGCCAGTGTTTTGTGGTAAATGGTGTGTCTAAAGCTTACAGCATGACCGGCTGGCGTATCGGCTATATCTTAGGGGATAAAGAAGTTATCAAAGCAGTGATTGATTTAAATTCACAGTCCATCAGCAACTGTGCAGCAGTTAGTCAGTATGCGGCGATTGAAGCATTAGCGGGTCCTCAAGAATCTGTTGAAGAGATGAGACGGACTTTTGAAGAACGGTTAAACCGTGTGTATCCCCAAGTAGCGGCATTGCCTGGAGTATCCCTGGAAAAGCCGCCGAGTGCTTTTTATCTATATCCTAATGTCAGGGAGACATTGACGATGTGCGGCTATGAAAATGTCACAGAGTTTGTCAGTGACCTGTTGACAGAAGCCCATGTAGCAGTAGTGACGGGAGAAGGTTTCGGTACATCGGACCACATTCGATTGAGTTATGCTGCCGATATTGAAACGATTGAACGAGGGATTGAAAGAATTAAAAACTTTATTGATAAAAAAAGACAATAAAGTCATGAATGAGTAGATTTAAATGGTGAGAAGCGAGGAGAATGGAAACGATGGAAAGAATTCGAATTATTGATTCAAAAGATCATGTGGGTGAAAAAGTTCAAATCAATGCGTGGATTGCTAATAAGCGTTCCAGCGGGAAAATTGCTTTTTTACAATTGCGTGACGGTTCAGCTTATTTTCAAGGCGTTGTGGTTAAGTCTGAAGTGCCTGAAGAAGTTTTTGAGTTGGCAAAATCATTGAATCAGGAAACATCTGTAAAAATTATCGGAGAAATACGTGAAGATACACGTTCAAAATTTGGGTACGAGATTGGTGTTGAAGGCATCGAAGTTATCGGTGAAAGTCATGATTATCCTATTACGCCAAAAGAACACGGCACAGACTTTTTGATGGACCACCGCCACTTGTGGCTGCGTTCAACTAAACAGCACGCGATTATGCAGATTCGCAACGAGCTGATTCGTGCCACCTACGAGTTTTTTAATGAACGTGGCTTTATTAAAATCGATCCGCCAATTTTAACAAGCAGTGCTCCAGAGGGAACAACAGAACTGTTCCATACAGATTATTTTGGTCAAGAAGCCTATTTGTCTCAAACAGGACAATTATATTTAGAAGCTGCGGCTATGGCTTTTGGCAAAGTTTTTTCTTTCGGTCCGACTTTCCGTGCAGAAAAATCTAAAACTCGCCGTCATCTGACAGAATTTTGGATGATGGAACCTGAAATGGCCTTTGTGGAACATGAAGAGAGTTTGGAAATACAAGAGCAGTATGTGGCGTTCATGATTGAGAAAGTACTAGAAAATTGCGACTACGCTTTGGACGTTTTGGGACGGGACAAAGAGTTGTTGAAGAGCTATACAGAACTGCCCTATCCGCGTATCACTTACGATGATGCAGTAACTTTACTGAATGAAAATGGTTTTGAAGATATCAAGTGGGGAGATGACTTTGGCTCGCCTCATGAAACATTTATTGCTAACCATTTCAGCAAGCCTGTGTTTATTTTGAATTATCCGAAATCCATGAGCCCGTTCTATATGAAACCTCACCCAGACCGTGATGACGTGGTAATCCGCGCTGATCTGATTGCTCCGGAAGGTTACGGGGAAATCATCGGCGGTAGTGAACGTGCCATAGGTTACGATTATATTATGGAGCAGTTGGAAAAAGATCAATTAGACTATGCAGATTACGCATGGTATCTTGATTTGAATAAATATGGTCCGGTGCCTCACTCCGGTTTTGGCTTGGGACTTGAAAGGACTGTGACTTGGATTTCCGGTACGGAACACGTCCGTGAAGCAAGCCCATTCCCTCGTTTATTACACAGAATTTATCCTTAACTTGTGAGTTTGACTTAAAGAATACTAAAAACCTGAAGCCAAAAATTGAGCTTCAGGTTTTTTTGATTTAACTTGGAATTAATCTTCTTCAAACAAAATCAAGTGGAAAGATTAGCTAACTACACTAGACCGATCAAGCTCAAGAGAAGCAGAAACACCCAAGGAGACAAGGCTAAAATCATTGAGATGGAACTGATCATTTTTTTTGTTGAGTGTAAATTAGAGAAATAATTAATCAGACTGGCTAATGTCACCATCATTTGTGATGCTGTGATGAATGGCGAATCAAAATCCCAATTGCACATAAAAAAAAGTAAAGACAATGCTCCTAGTGAGAGAATCAGAAAATCATCTGTCTCAAACACATCTTGTTTTGTTAAACTCATACCCGCGACCTCCCGACATTTTCTTCATATTAGTTATTATATTTGAAACAAATAAAAAGAGCATCAGTCTTAAGAATGAATTGTTGACTTTTTTTAATTACAGTTGTAAACTATATTTAGTTGATGATTACAAAGGTAAACGATTGAGAAAGGAGGCATACTATCAATGCAAGACATCGCTATTAGTGATGCTGAGTGGGAAGTGATGCGAGTGGTTTGGGCTCAAGATGCAACCACCAGTTCCGAAATTGTTGACGTTTTGTCTGAAAAAATGTCATGGAAGGCACCGACGATTAAAACTTTGATTGGACGTCTGGTCAAAAAAAATATGTTGGAGACGGAAAAAGATGGCAAAAGATTTATTTATAAAGCGGCGATAGAAGAACAGGATGCAATCAACCACACCATGAAAATGCTATTGTCCCAAATTTGCTCAAGAAGGGTAGGCATCACTGTTGGGCAAATGATTGAGATGTCCGAGTTGAGTGTCGGGGATATTGAAAACCTTGAAGATATCCTTGCCAAGAAGAAACAAACAGCACCTTCAGAAATAAAATGTAATTGTGTGCCGGGACAGTGTACCTGTCACAAATATAATCATAAAAGGAAAGAGGATATTGAAAAATGAAAGAAACTTTTACAGTAAATGGCATGACTTGTAAACATTGTGCAGCAAGAGTGGAAGACGGTATCAATGAGTTGAACGGCATTGATAAAGTAAAAGTCAATTTGAAAAAAAATCAGGCAACAGTAAAATTTGATGAATCAGTCGTTGATTTGGCAACGATAAAAAATAAGGTGAAAGAAACCGGGTATGAAGTCGAGGTGTGAAAATGAGTTCAGAACAAACAACAAAAGTAGATACACTTTCCATTACTGGAATGACCTGTGCCAACTGTTCAGCGCGAGTTGAAAAAGAATTGAACGAACAATTAGGAGTTTTGAATGCCAACGTAAATCTGGCAACGGAAAGAGCTACTATTCAGCATGAATCAGGATTATCAGTTGAAAGTTTAATCGAAAGTATTGAAAAAATTGGTTATGGGGCGATTTTGTATGATGATGCTCACAAAGCCAAAATTGCGGAACATAAACGAAAAGAACATCGGAAAATGAAACGTGATTTGATTGTATCAGCAGTTCTTAGTGCGCCGATGCTGATTGCCATGGTATTTATGATGGCAGGCAGTCATGGTACATTGACAATGCTGTTACACGAGCCTCTGGTCCAATTTATTTTGGCAACTCCTGTGCAGTTTTTAATCGGTTGGCGTTTTTATAGAGGAGCTTATCACGCCATCAGTACCAAAGCACCAAATATGGATGTTTTAGTCGCCGTAGGTACCAGTGCAGCTTATTTATTAAGTTTATACAATGGCTTTTTTGGCGGAGATCCCACACATTTGTATTTTGAGTCCAGTGCAGTCATTATCACTTTGATTTTACTAGGAAAATATTTGGAACAAAATGCGAAGAATAAAACCAGCAATGCTATCAAACAGCTGATGGCTCTGCAGGCAAAAGAAGCGATTGTTATCAGAGACGGCAAGGAAGAGACGGTCAGTATTGAAGAAGTATTAGTCGGAGATACTATCAGAGTCTTGCCGGGCACGCAAATCCCGGTGGATGGCCGTGTGGTGGAAGGTTTTTCAACGGTTGATGAAAGCATGCTGACAGGTGAGAGCTTGCCAGTAGAAAAAAAGGCTGAAGATGATGTTTTTGGTGGAACGTTGAATTCAAGCGGCAGCTTTTTATTCAAAGCCACCCAAGTAGGTTCTGAAACAACCCTTTCGCGTATCATTCGAATGGTGGAAGAAGCTCAAGGAACTAAAGCACCGATTCAAGCCATTGCCGATAAAATTTCTTCGATTTTTGTGCCGGCAGTGCTGATTATCGCAGTGGTTACTTTAGTTGTGACAGCGTTAGTGACTAGAAATTGGGAACAGTCTTTGATACACAGTGTTTCGGTTTTAGTTATTGCTTGTCCTTGTGCTTTAGGACTTGCAACACCGACTGCTATCATGGTGGGAACAGGTCTGGGAGCTAAAAATGGTATCCTGATTAAAAACGGTGAAGCATTGGAACGGGCATCAAAAATCGATGCTTTGGTCCTTGACAAGACAGGTACTATAACAGAAGGCAAGCCAAGTGTCACCGATATGAAAATTTATCAGTCTGATATAGAGACTGATGACATGCTGACATTAGCAGCAATATTAGAAAAAAATTCTGAACACCCATTGGCAAAAGCGATTGTAGCAAAGGCGAAGGAAAATGATTTAAACATCTCCAGAGAAGCAGTTAATTTTGAAGCACTGGTCGGGGCAGGTATTAAGGGTGAAATTGACCAAGTCAGTTACTACATTGGAACCAAAAGTTTAATGACCCAGCAAAGTATAGATACTGGTCAAGCCGATCAGGAAGTTGCGACTATTGAAAGTCAAGGAAAAACGGTGATTTATATCGCCGATTTTCAGCAGCTTGTGGGGATTATCGGACTGGCTGATCAAATTAAAGAAACTTCTTTAACCGCCATCAAGGAACTTGAGAGTCAAGGGGTTGAAGTTTATATGATGACTGGAGACAATCAGCTGGCGGCTGAGTATATCGGCCAACAAATCGGTTTGAGTCCGGAACATATTTTTGCCAAGGTATTGCCTGCGGATAAAGCAAATTATGTGGAAAGCTTGAAAAAAGCTGGCAAGTTTGTCGGCATGGTCGGAGATGGTATCAATGATGCACCGGCACTGGCTACAGCAGATGTTGGATTGGCAATGGGAACTGGAACAGATATTGCCATGGAAACCGCTGATGTGACTATCATGAATGGCGACCTGCAAAAAGTAAATAGCACGATTGTACTATCGAAAACAACGATGAAAAAAATCAAACAGAATTTGTTCTGGGCCTTTTTCTACAATACAATCGGTATCCCCTTTGCTGCACTTGGCTTCTTAAATCCAATGGTTGCCGGAGGAGCAATGGCCTTCAGTTCTGTTAGTGTTTTGCTCAACTCATTAAGCTTGAATCGTAAAAAAATAAATTAACAAATTTTTTTAAAAATTTGTGTAAAGTTGCTGAACCATAAGTTTTTTAAACCTGAAATAAAACATTTACAAATCAATAATCCCATGAAATCAAAGATTTAATCATTGATTTCATGGGATTTTCACTATCTTGAGACTTTTTCGTCAAGTCTCTTTTTGTGTTTAATTTCAAATGTTCAGCACAACTAATAGTTTTAAAAGATTTTTTATACTGGAGTAAATATAGATACTTAACTTAAAAACACGAACATTAAAAGTTTTAATGCAATAAAAGTTAATATTTGTGTTGTGTTATTTTTATTCTATAACTATAATAGAATTTGTGAGCGAATGACGCGAACAATTATTTGCAATGATTTTTAATATCGAGAACTGAAGGGGAGAAAGAATGGAAAAGTTTTTTGAGTTAAAGAAAAATGGTACAAATGTGTCTACAGAAATAATGGCCGGATTAACAACATTTTTTGCGATGAGTTATATTTTGTTTGTAAATCCCAGCATCTTGTCTGCTTCAGGAATGCCGTTTCAAGCAGTATTTTTAGCAACAATCATTTCTTCTGTCATTGGGACTTTGGTGATGGGATTATTTGCTAACGTTCCTTATGCTCAAGCACCTGGAATGGGCTTGAACGCTTTTTTTACTTTTACGGTTGTGTTTGGTTTAGGTTATTCATGGCAGCAAGCGTTAGGCATGGTTTTTTTATGCGGTCTTATTAATATTTTAATTACAGTTACAAAAATAAGAAAGATGATTATAAAAGCAATTCCTGAAAGTTTACAGCATGCCATCGGCGGAGGCATCGGCGTTTTTGTTGCTTATGCTGGACTTAAAAGCGCTAATTTTTTAGTTTTTTCAGGTGATACATCTTCAATCGTTGATTCAACTGTTGAAAATGGTATCACTACCAACGTTACTATCAACGGAGGCGTTGTTCCCGGGTTGGCAATGTTCAACAATCCAGAAATGATTTTGGGAGTTATCGGTATCATTCTTACCGTGGTACTGGTTGTTTTGGATTTAAAAGGAGCAATTTTGATTTCTATCATCGGGATAACTGCGATTGGTATTTTGATGGGAGTCGTTGACTTATCTACCATCGATTTTCAGCAAAATTCATTCAGCAACTCTGTTAAAGAGTTAGGGGTTACTTTCGGTGCAGCATTTGGTTCGGAAGGATTGCCAAGTTTATTTTCTGACGCCGCAAAAATTCCGCAAGTTTTGATGACTATTTTGGCTTTCAGTTTATCAGACACTTTTGATACGATCGGAACATTTATCGGTACTGGAAGAAGAACTGGTATCTTTAGTAAAGAAGATGAAGAAGCTCTGGAAAACAGCAAAGGCTTCAGCTCAAAAATGGACAAAGCACTTTTTGCTGATGCTATCGCAACTTCTATCGGAGCGATTTTCGGTACCTCTAATACGACAACTTTTGTTGAAAGTGCTGCAGGTATCGGCGCTGGCGGACGTACTGGTCTGACTTCTGTGGTAGTTGCCGGTTTGTTTGCATTAAGCAGCTTGTTTGCTCCGCTAATTGCGGTTGTGCCAGCTCAAGCAACAGCACCTGCATTAATCATCGTTGGTGTAATGATGCTAGGTTCCTTTAAGGAAATCAACTGGGTGATTCTTGAAGAAGCTGTCCCTGCATTTTTTGCTTCGATTTTCATGGGACTGTGTTTCAGTATTTCTTACGGTATCGCTGCAGGATTCATTTTTTATGTAATTCTAAAAACCTGCAAAGGCAGAGCAAAAGATGTCAGCCCGATACTATGGGTCGTTACAGGTTTGTTTATTATCAACTTTATCATCATGAGTATTATTTAACAGAAAACATTTCGACACAGGGAACTGTTCCCTGTGTTTTTGTTTATTTTAGTGTCCTTGTGTGTCCGCTGTGTTATAATAGGCATACTTTTATAGAAGCGAGTTGAACGTTTAATGAATGAATTATTAGGAGCAATCTGGACGGGTCTTATCACAGATGAAAATGATTCTGCCTATTTTGTACAAAAAAATGGTGTGACCTTTCGATTAAATAAAAATGAAAATGAAAACAGCCATAGCCTTGGTGATGCGGTAGAAGTTTTTGGCTATATGAATCAGAAAGATGAATTAGTGGTTACAACTAATCTTCCCGAAATCACTAAAGGGACTTACGGTTTCGCTGAAGTCGCAGCCAGCAGAAGAGATTTAGGTGTCTTTGTAGATATTGGGCTTCCAGACAAAGAAATGGCCCTGTCCTCAGACGAGTTATCAGAAATGCGCCAGCTGTGGCCTAAAAAAGGCGATATGTTATACATTACCTTAAGAACCGATGAAAAAAACCGGCTATGGGCAACGTTGGCTGAAGAAGAGCGGATTGAAGCCATGAGCCGCCCGGCAACAGAGGAAATGAAAAATAAAAATATTTCCGGAAAAGTTTACCGGTTAAAAGCCGTCGGAAGTTTTGTGCTGACTGATGACTTTCATTTAGCGTTTATCCATCCTTCAGAACGTTATGTTGAACCGAGATTAGGAGAAATCATCCATGGCCGTGTGATTGGTGTCAGACCTGACGGCATGTTAAACATATCTTTGAAACCCCGGGCCCACGAAGTAATCAGCGATGATGCTCAGATGATTTTGACATTTCTGCGTCAATCGAAAGAGGGGAAAATCCCTTATTCAGATAAATCTACTCCGGAAGAAATCAAAGAGATGTTTGCCATCAGCAAAGGGCAGTTTAAACGTGCCCTGGGAAGTTTAATGAAAGAAAAAAAAGTTAAGCAAGAGGGCGGTTATACGATTTTATTACAAGAAGAAGAGAAGTGATAGTTGCCTTTGAAAAGAGGCAGCTAAGAACTCACTGTAAGGAAAGGGTTTTGTTAATTGAGTATGAGTGACACAAATAGATTGAAACAGCAGTTGAATTTTCTTCAAGGGATTTATTGGGTGTCTTTTTGCTCAATCAGCGGTTTTGCGACTGTTTTTTTACTGACGAAAGGTTTGGATAGTTCCACCATAGGGATTATTATTGCTTCTGCCAGTTTGATTTCTGTGTTTGCCCAGTTTGCCACAGGCTTTATTTTAGACCGTTTCGCCGATTTGACTGTAAAAAAGGTACTGCTGGGGTATGCTGGAGTCACCGCGGTCTTGAATGGCTTGATTTTACTGTGGCGCAGCAATACGTTGGTTGTTGCGCTGGTGTATTGTGTTTCATTGGTTTTTCTGTTTAATATCCAGCCTTTGATTACGACGCTTGTTTATCAGTATATCAACAGCGGACTTCCCACTTCATTTTCATTTTCCAGAGGGATTGGCTCTTTGACTTATGCCTTGACCTCATTCTTTTTGGGCAAATGGCTTGATAGTCATTCCATCCTTTCAATACCCGTGCTTTCAACAACAATTATGGTCATGTTGTTTATACTTTTATTGAGTCTGCCTAAAGTTGATTCTCTTGCAGCTGACCGCCGATATATGGAGAAAAAAAAATCAAAGGAAACCACTTTACGGGAGTTGTTCCAAAAATATCCCACGTTGCTGGGTCTGCTTGCAGGTCTGTGTTGTCTTTTTATATTTCATACACTTGTGAATGTTTTTTTACCCCAGATGGTGGACAATGTAGGGGGCAAGAATGCACAAGTGGGTTATGCGATCGCACTGGCAGCATTTTGTGAGATACCAGTGATGCTTGGCTTTCAGCGCATCGAAGCCCGGTTCACAGTTCAAAATACGTTGAAAATTTCCGGTATCTTCTTTTTTATCCGCAGTTTGATTTATTATTTTGCCGGTACGTTTTTGATGTTTCTTCCGGCACAATTGTTGCAAAGTTTCTCTTTTGCATTGATTACTCCGGCTTATGCCTACTATGTCAATGAAATGATGACAGAAGAAGATCAAGTCAAGGGACAAACTTTTGTGATGGCAGCCGTAACTTTAGGTAACGTGGTGGGGAGTCTAGTTGGCGGACAGCTCGTCCAGAATCGGGGGATTTCTGCCATGTTGTTATTCGGTGTGCTGGTGAGCTTCATTGGAATGCTCGTTCTTTTTTATACTGTAAAAAAAAGACCGACCCAAAATAAAACTCCTAATTGAGAATGGTTGATAATATTTCTACTATACTTTATAATTAATATAAATTAATCATTTGCTATATCTTAGTAGATTATAATTATTATAAACAAAGGGGCGTTGAACATGAGTCAGGAGTCGATGTTGCGAAGTATCCGCAAACAGCTGCATGATGGCGGTTATAAGCTGACGCCGCAGCGTGAAGCAACGGTTTTAGTTTTGCTTGAAAATGAAAAAGACCATCTTTCTGCGGAAGAAATATATATGCTGGTCAAGCAGAAAAGTTCAGAAATTGGCTTGGCTACTGTTTATCGGACGCTGGAAATGCTGACTGAATTAAAAATCGTAGATAAAATCAGTTTTAATGACGGTGTGGCGCGTTACGATTTACGTAAAGAAGGCGCAAAACATTTTCACCATCATTTGCTGTGTCTTGAATGCGGCAGTATTGAGGAAATCGAAGAAGATTTGTTAGTCGAGGTAGAAAAAGTAGTTGAAAAAAATTTCAACTTTCAAGTGACGGATCACCGTTTGACTTTCCACGGTGTCTGCGGAGAGTGCCGCCAAACTAAATCAAATGAGTAAATAACTACTAAGTGATAAACACGTCGTACGATTGCTTAGTAGTTTTTTATTTAGTTGACATAATATATGTATCGGAAATAAAATAAACTGTGGAATACAAACTGAAAAGGGGGGAATGTCAGATGATGGATGTTATCCAAGACTATATTCATTTTTTAAAAATCGAACGGGGACTTTCGGCAAACACGATTGAAAGCTATCAGCGTGATTTGGTTCAATATCTTAAATATTTAAAAAGTATGGATGTTAAAGAGTGGCAGACGGTCGACCGCTACCATGTGATGGGATTCCTGAAAAAACTTTCAGATGAAGGGAAATCTTCCGCCACCAGTATTCGAATGGTGTCTACTTTGCGGAAGTTTCATCAATTTTTAAGGATTGAAAGACTCACTGACCACGACCCGATGCAATATGTAGAAACTCCCAAAAAATCGCAAAAATTACCGAAAACACTGTCTTTAGAGGAAGTTGAAAAATTGATTGAAGCACCTGACACTAAAACACCCCTTGGTTTGCGGGACAGAGCTATTTTTGAAGTGATGTATGCCACTGGTTTGCGGGTGACTGAATTGATTTCTTTGAAAATGGATGATTTACATCTGTCGCTTGGTTTAGTTCAGACGATTGGTAAAGGAAATAAAGAGAGAATCATCCCTTTAGGAGACCATGCTATCTATTGGATAGAGCAATATCTGACCCATTCTCGTCCCCAACTGTTAAACAAAGGGAAGTCCGTACCTTTTCTGTTTCTAAATCATCGGGGAAATGGTTTCACCAGACAAGGAATCTGGAAGAATTTAAAAATTTATGTTTTTCAGGCTGGAATCACTAAAAAGGTGACGCCGCATACTCTTCGGCATAGTTTTGCCACACATTTGCTGGAAAACGGGGCTGATTTACGGGTGGTTCAGGAACTCCTAGGACATGCAGACATTTCAACCACTCAAATCTACACTCATATCACTAAGAAACGTATGGCGGAAGTTTATAAACAATATTTCCCCCGCGCGTAGAGAAATTTAATTTTCTTGTCTTGATGTGTTATAATACTAACGGCTTAAACATGGAAAGGGTGATTCAATGGAAACTTTGAAAGTAAAATTAGACGTCTTTGAAGGTCCTTTGGATTTACTCCTCCATTTAATCAAGACGTTAGAAATAGATATTTATGATATCCCCATCGCAGAAATCACTGTACAATATATGAATTACATTCAATCTATGAAAGATTTGCAATTAGAAGTTGCAGGAGAGTACATCGTCATGGCGGCAACGCTGATGTCGATCAAAAGCAAACTGTTGCTGCCGAAACAAGAGTTAGCTTTGGAAGACGATTTGGATCAACAAGAAGGTGAAGACCCTCGGGACGCTCTAGTGGCACAATTATTGGAATACCGGAAGTTTAAGTATGCAGCAGACGTGCTCAAAGATAAAGAGGCAGAGCGAAGTCTTTATTACACGAAAGAGCCGTTAGATTTAAGTGATTATAAAGGAGAAATCGAACCTTTAAAACCAGACCAAGTCAGCACCATTGATTTGTTTTTGGCATTCCATGATGTTTTGGAGCGCAGTAAACTACGTGCGCCGAAAGAAACCACGATCACTGCCGATACACTCTCGATCGAGGCACAAATTAAATTCATTGAACACGCCATGGAGGATTTACCTGAAAATCAAGGACTGTCTTTTGAGTCCTTATTTGTGACTTATTCAAGAAGTGAAATCGTGACTACTTTTATGGCGCTGCTAGAATTAATTAAGGCGCGTAGGGTGAAAGCACAGCAGAAGAATCACCGTGCACCTATTTATTTATACACTTATTCGGAAGAACTGGAGTAAAGACTGAATGATGAGTTTATACGGAAAAATTGAATCTCTTTTATTTGTTGTAGGAGAGGAAGGGATTTCTTTAGATGAGTTGTCTTTTTTGTTAAAGAAGGAGACGGCGGAAGTTTTTGAAAGTATTCGTTTTTTAGAGCATAAATATCAGCAAGATAAGGATTGCGCCCTGCATATTTTAGAAGTAGGCAATCAATTTGTATTGTCCACTAAAAAAGAATGTGCAGATGTCTTAAAAAAATATGCCCAGTCTCCCATGTCCAATCACCTGTCCCAGGCAGCTTTAGAGACTCTTTCGATTATTGCCTACAAACAGCCTGTAACCCGGATGGAAATTGATGAAATCCGCGGTGTCCAGTCCACTGGCTCTGTGCAAAAATTATTGGCCCGTCAGCTGATTGAAGAAAAAGGTCGTGTGAACGGACCGGGGCGGGCTATTTTATACGGCACAAGCTCTTATTTTATGAATTATTTTGGTCTGGAAACAATCAATGATTTGCCTTCAGTGGAAGAAATGGAAGAAGAATTGACAGAGGAACTCCCAAGTGATTTATTTTTTGATAAATTTAAAAAACAACTTGAGGGACAGGGCATTCATGATACAGAGGCTCTTAAAGAAATGGTAATCAGCTATGATGATACATCAACTGAGAAAGTGTCAGCTGAAGAAAGACCAGCTGCTGCAATACCCGGCTTAGATGAAAAAAACTTGTCTAGTGAAAAAAATGATATTGAAGAAGGAACAGGTGAATAAATAAATGGAAGAAATGCGTCTGCAAAAATTTTTGGCTCAAAGCGGTGTTGCCTCTCGTAGAAAATCAGAAGAGCTGATTGCTCAAGGTGTAGTAAAAGTAAACGGAAAAGTAGTGACTGAAATGGGGGTCAAAGTGTCAAAAAAAGACCTGATTGAAGTCAACGGGATTCCTCTAACTAGAGAAAAGAATGTTTATTTCTTGCTTTACAAGCCTAGAGGAGTTATTTCAGCAGTCAGTGACGATAAAGGTCGTAAAGTTGTCACAGATTTATTGCCGGGGGTTAAAGAGCGTATTTTTCCGGTGGGACGTTTGGACTATGACACATCAGGATTATTATTGCTGACCAATGACGGAGAGTTCATGAATAAAATTACTCACCCAAAAAATGAAGTAGCTAAAGTGTATGTGGCAAAAGTCAAAGGTCTGCCAACCCAAAAACAATTAAGGGAATTGGAAAAAGGCATCAAAATTGACGGAAGGAAAACAGCACCTGCCAAGGCTTGGGTTTTATCAAGAGACAAAAAAGCAGAGACAGCAATCGTGGAACTGACTATCCATGAAGGACGGAACCATCAAGTGAAAAAAATGTTTGATGCAATCGGTTTTCCCGTGATGAAATTAAAAAGAGAGCGTTTAGGTACCTTGGATTTATCAGGCATGTCACCTGGTCAATACCGAAGTCTGTCTGCAAGGGAAGTCAAAGAACTGTTGAATCAGTCTGATGCCTAGCATTTGATAACTAAGGTAGAAACAGAAGACTTGTCTAGGACAAAAAATTTTGTTATAGTATAAAAGTAATTAAATATTAAGGTTCGTCTTCAGGGGCAGGGTGTAATTCCCGACCGGTGGTGATAGTCCACGAACTATTTCTTTTTGAAATAGCTGATTTGGTGTAATTCCAAAACCGACAGTATAGTCTGGTATAAAGAGGATTGGGCTTATTTGATGAAGTATCAAGTAAGATTTCTCGCTATTTTCTGCCCGTGGACAGAAAATAGCTTTTTTTATTGAAATCGACCCTTGAAAAACTATCAGATGTTAAAGTTCGGTGGAGATGAATCCTTTTAGGAGGATTAGTTGTATGAGAAAAAGTAAGATTCAACGTATGGTAGGAGTTGCCATGCTAGGTGCTGTCGCGTATGTATTAATGTTTTTATCGTTTCCTGTCATTCCTGCGTATGCATTTATGAAAGTCGATTTTAGTGAGATTCCAATATTGATTGGGGCCTATATATTCGGTCCTTTTGCTGCCGTAGGGATTGCAGCTGTTCGGTCGGTTTTGCATTTTCTAACCACAGGGATAAGCGTTCCTAATATGGTAGGGGATTTGGCAAGCTTTTTAGCGGGAATTTCTTTCGTGCTGCCAGTTTATTTCCTATCAAATAAAAAAGCAACGACGAAACAACTTGCAGGAGGATTAATCTTGGGAACCCTCTTGATGACATCGGTGATGATGTTTTCAAATTATAGTTTTATCTTGCCTGTGTATGCTAAATTCATGGGATTCCAACTGCCGGGGACATTGGCTTCATACATCATGTTCGGGGTATTGCCCTTTAACTTGATTAAGGCGGTCATCGTGAGTACCGCATTCATACTTGTCCGTAAAAACTTGTTGCCTTGGCTAGAGAAGAAACAAAACCTCAGTCATCATTTACAATAAAAATATAAAAATTAAAACGACACCCCAATCAGTTCTCGGGTGCCGTTTTTTCTTTTTCGATAATGATTGCCCTTGTGGGACATTTTTTATATGCTGACAGACACTGTTCCCTTTGTTCACTGGGAATCATTTGGCTCAATGCCTCAGGATCGTTTTTAAAAATCACGATACCAGCAGCATCATAATCAAAAATATCCGGAGCTTTGACTTGGCAAAGACCGCAGGCAATACAATTTTCTGGTATAATTCTAGTTAGCAACTCAATCACCTTAAAAAGAGGTATTTCAATGACAATGAGTCTTGATACATTTATTTTAACGCTCTTCACTCATGGTTACAAGGCAAGAATCAGTACACTTTATCAGCTTTTGATCGGCAAGAGGACGTCCTCTATTTTGTGCTACGGACATTTCTACGGACAGCTGCCTTACTTTGGTGTATTGCCTAAACTGGATAAAGAAACTTTCCAGCGTTCCATAAATAGTTTAGTGAAGAAAAATTTATTGACTGTGACAGATGAAAAGGGCGGCATCACCAATGAAGGGAAAAATTTTCTGCAAACGACTGACTTGGTTAATTATGCCAAACTAGATTACTTTACTTACGGGAAATCATGGCAGTCTTTTTTTGATTTTTTATTATTTTCTACCCAAGTGACAGCGGAACTAAATGCTGGTAATCCCTCCTATGTGCCGGTGGAGAATAATCCCTACAAACATTTTCAATTAAAAAAATGGCTGGCCCATCAGCTGGAGAAGCATTCTAAAGAAAAATTTATCCTAGGCTTTACGTCAGAATGGCAGCAATTGGCAGCAACGTTGCCGGAGTTGGAAGGGGATTTTTTGACTAATCAGCTGACAGGTGCCGGAGTGGTGGGAAAAACTTACCAACAGCTTGGCAGTCTTTTGGGCTTTGGTCAGTTTGAACTTTTACTATTTCATCGCCATTGCATCCATTCAGTGCTGACTATTATAAATAATTTTCAAGAAGCCTATCCCATCATGTATAGTTTATATCAGCTGGCAGATGTGCCCAACTATAATCAAAGTGCTTATCAAACCTATCAATCCTACTTGCAAATCAAAAATATTGATAAATTAATCAAACTTAGACGGCTTAAAAAAAGTACGATTTTGGATCATTTGGTTGAATTTGCCATCATCGACCCGGCATTTCCTTTTGCAGATGTGCTGACTCCTGAAATTAGGGAGATATTATTAGCAGCAGAAGAAAGCTGGCCAGATTTTCGCGACTGGAAAATATCCATGATTCAGGAATCATATCCGGATGTATCATTTTTTGAGATGCGCCTTTATCAAATCTGGCGGGTAAGAGGGATGGTGAAAGCTGATGAATAAAAAAATTCATCTATTGCTCAAAGAGCGTTTTGGTTTTTCGTCTTTTAAAAAAGGACAGGAAGAAACGATTCAGAAAATCTTATCGGACGATAATGTTTTATCCGTTTTACCTACCGGTACCGGCAAATCCCTGTGTTATCAATTGCCAAGTTATCTGCTTTCTGGTACTACAGTTGTGGTGTCGCCTCTGCTTTCATTGATTGAGGATCAGGTCAGACAGCTGCAGCGAACTGGGGAAAAGGACGTGGTCGCCTTTGGCAGTCAGTTAAGCCTCCACGAAAAACAATGGGTTTTATCCCGGTTAGCTAAGTACAAATTTATTTTTATTACTCCCGAATCATTATTTCAAGACGAAATATTACAACGGTTAAAGCAGTTGGAAGTGAGTTTGTTTGTGGTGGACGAAGCCCATTGTATCTCTACATGGGGCATTGATTTTCGCCCTGACTATGAAAGATTGGCTGTGGTTGCCCAGCATCTGAGTGCAAAGAAAATCTTAGCACTGACTGCCACCGCCACAGAAACTGTAAAAGAGGACATCCGTCAAAAACTTTTTTTAGGGCAGGATATTCAGATGATCCAACACACAGTCAACCGGGAGAATATTTTTTATGATGTGGAAAAGTTGAACACAGAAGAAGAAAAACTTTTGTGGTTGAATTCTTTTTGTTCCAAATATTCTGGCCCCGGGCTGATTTACTGCAATACCCGCCGTGATACTGAAGAAGTCAGTCGCTGGCTTTCTAAAAATACTCCGCTTGATACCGCCTATTACCACGGCGGATTGACTAGCATGGAACGCTCTGCCATTCAACAGCAGTTTTTGACCGACCAATTGGATGTTTTAGTTGCCACCAGTGCTTTTGGGATGGGGATTGATAAACCGAACATTCGCTATATCATTCATTACCAGTTTCCAGACAGTTTGGAATCTTTTATCCAAGAGTCCGGCAGGGGAGGACGGGACGGTCTGCAGACTCTTTCTGTAGTCCTGTATTTGGAACAGGATCGGGCGGTACATAGATATTTTCAAAAAGAGTTGGCCAAAGAAATCGATGAATTTACCCAACTGTTTCCGTTCACTAAAAATAATGAGGGGATGGCTTTAAATCATTTTTCTGATTTACAGAAAAAATGGTATGACTTTTCTCGAGCAGAGAATCAACCTGCTCATCAACTTCAAGAAAAAGTCCAGTCACGTTTACAAGAAAAAAACCATAAACTTACATTGATGGAAGAATATTTAGTGACATCGTCTTGCAGGCGTGAAAAAATATTATCTTATTTTTCTGAAACAGCAAAGCACCAACAAGAAGTTTGTTGCGATAATTGCAATCAGGAAATAACTGACTATCCCATCGGTCTTAGGGACATACAGCCGAACAAAAAAGAATCTAAATTACAAAATTCAAAAGAAATCTTAAAAAAGTTATTTTAGGATTGGATATTTGTACTGAAATATTGTAAGATGGATAGGAGTTATGAAAACCATTTGCTAGATTAGATAATTAATCTACAAGGAGGAATTATTTGTGGATAAGAATGACAATGAAAAAAAACCATGGGAACAGCCGATATATGAAACTGAATATGATTCAAATGCTTCAAGGACACAAAAGAGGAACAAAGGCAAGGAATCCAAAGGGAATGCTGGGTTTATCACACTTTTAGTTGTGATGTTGCTGGCTATCACTTTTTTGGTGATATATATCTTTGTAAAAGCAACAGACAATAGAACACCAACTGCCAAAAAAGAGGATAAGATTGAAATAAAAACCTCAGAAACTAGCACAAAGAAGACTGAGGAAACTACTAAGGAAACAGAAACCAAAGAAACGACTCAGAAACCGGAAGAAGATGTTAATGTGCAAGAACCAATACCAACACCGGAACCCGAACCTACACCAGCGCCAACTCCTGAACCAACACCATCTGGAGGTATCCATGTGGTTCAACCAGGAGATACTTTATACAGCATCGCAAGAAATAATGGTTTGACTGTGGAACAATTGCAGCAGTTGAATGGACTGAGCGGTACTGAGATTTCTATCAATCAGCAGTTAAGATTACAATAAAAATAGCCGTAACAACGGCTTTTTTTTAACTGAATGACTAGAAGATAAGGGGCGTTTTAATGGGGAGAAAGATTAGCATAGCCATCGACGGCCCGGCTTCGGCGGGGAAAAGTACGGTAGCTAAATTGTTGGCGAAAAAATTAAATTATATTTATGTGGATACGGGGGCAATGTATCGGGTACTGACCTATGCAGTCTTAAAAGAGGGAATCCCGGCTGCAGACGAAGCTGAAATTCTTTCGTTGCTGGACCAGACGACTATCAGTTTTACCTCTGATGATTCGTTGCAGCAGCGGGTATGGATGAATGGCGAGGATGTGACGGAAGAGATTCGTGGAGACGATGTGACCAATAATGTCTCTGAAGTGTCTGCCCATAAAAAAATCAGAGAAGAAATGGTTTCGAGACAAAGGAAAATGGGTGCTGACGGTGGTGTGGTGATGGATGGTCGGGACATCGGGACGGCTGTTATGCCAAAAGCTGAACTGAAAATATTTTTAGTCGCCAGTGTGGAGGAACGCGCCAGAAGAAGGTACGAGGAAAACATTTCTAAAGGGATGACAGTGGATTTTGATGTTTTAAAAGGTGAAATTGCTGAACGGGATTATAAAGATACTCATCGGGAAAATTCACCATTGATTCAGGCAGAGGATGCCATCAAAATCGATACAACTGGCATGACCATTGAAGAAGTTGTGGCAGAAATAGAAAAAAATATAGAAATCTAAGCTGTTTTTTAAAAAAATAAGGGTATTACTAGATATCCCACGATTTATAAGATACAATGTAAATAGAAATTTTTTGTTGGTTAGGAGGCCATTAGTCATGTCAGAATTTGAAAAAGAACAAACGGAGAATACTTCAATGTTGGATGCTCTCGAAAGTGTTCAAGAGGTGAAGATTGGCGACATCATCAAAGGAGAGGTACTGCAGCTTGAAGACAAGCAAGCACTTGTTGGAATCTTAGGTACTGGAGAAGAAGGGGTAGTTCCGTTAAAAGAACTGTCGACTTTTCCTGTCGAAGACATCAATGAGCTTGTTAAAGTCGGCGACATTTTGGATCTGGTTGTGATTACTACAATCGGAAAAGACAAAGAAAACGGAAATTATTTATTGTCCAAACGTCGCTTGGACGCTAAAAAAGTTTGGGAGGAAATCGAAGAAGATTTCAAAGCAGGGAATACCATCGAAGCACCCGTTACCGATGTTGTAAAAGGTGGTTTGGTCGTAGACACCGGCGTCCGTGGTTTTGTACCGGCATCCATGGTGGAAGATCACTATGTATCAGATTTTTCTGATTACAAGGGCAAGACAATGACCTTTAAAATTGTTGAAATCGAGCCGTCGGAAAATCGGCTGATTCTTTCTCACAAAGCAATAGTTGAAGCTGAAAAAGCTGAACAACGAAAAGAATTGCTGAATGAGATTGAGGAAGGTTCTGTCATCAAAGGAACTGTGGCACGATTGACTGATTTTGGTGCATTTATTGATTTGGGAGGCATCGACGGGTTGGTCCACGTATCAGAAATCGGCCACACACACGTTGAAAAACCTTCTGATGTCCTAAAAGCTGGTGAAGAAGTGGAAGTGAAAGTTCTTTCCATTGATGCAGAAAATGAGCGAATCTCACTTTCCATCAAAGCAACTTTACCGGGACCTTGGATCGGCATAGAAGATAAACTTGCCGTAGGGTCAGTAGTGAACGGAATCGTCAAACGCTTGACCAGCTTTGGCGCTTTTGTGGAAGTTTTCCCTGGTGTTGAAGGGTTGGTGCACATTTCGCAAATTTCTCACAAACATATTGCAACCCCTCACGAGGTGTTGACAGAGGGCGAAGAAATCACCGTTAAAGTTTTGGAAGTCAAACCTGAGGAACACCGAATCGCTTTGAGTATCAAAGCGTTGGAAGAAAAAGAAGAACCTGTAGAAGAATCCTATGAGACCTTCGAAAAAGAAGAAGAGTCAGGATTTACCTTAGGGGACATTGTGGGAGAACAATTAACTGATATCACCGAAGAAAAGGAATAAGCATTCCGTTGAGCACCGCATGAACTATGCGGTGCTTTTGTGTGGCAAGAAGAATTTTCTTGCATGGAAGCTCTCATTTAGGTAAACTACAATGGTGCAGTCCATCATCAATAGTGATTGTTTAAAAATAGTCAGGCTTTGAGATGAATGAAGCCTAGGCTATTTTATGTATGTCCAAGTATAGTTATCAAAGGAAGAAAGGAGTTAAATGAATGGCAAACCCAACAATTGCAATCGTGGGCAGACCTAACGTAGGAAAATCCACCTTGTTTAATCGTATTGCAGGAGAAAGAATTTCAATTGTGGAGGACACCCCGGGAGTCACTAGGGATCGAATCTACGCTGTGGGCGAGTGGTTAGGCAGAGAATTTAATATCATTGATACAGGCGGTATAGAAATCAGTGACGAGCCTTTCATGGAACAAATCAGATACCAAGCTGAAATAGCCATGGACGAGGCCGATGTTATCATTTTAGTCGCAAGCGGCCGGGAAGGTGTGACAGATGCTGATGAGATGATCGCGCGACTCCTTCACAGGACTGAAAAGCCGGTGCTATTAGCCGTGAACAAAGTAGATAACCCTGAAATGCGTGCCGATGTTTATGATTTTTATTCTTTAGGATTAGGTGAACCTTATCCGGTGTCAGGCAGTCATGGTTTAGGTTTAGGTGATTTGCTTGATGAGGCAGTGAAATTCTTTAAAGACAATTCAGAAGACGTTGATGACGGCACCATCCGCTTCAGTTTGATCGGCCGTCCCAATGTAGGGAAATCTTCTTTGATTAATGCGATTTTAGGGGAAGAACGAGTGATTGTTTCAGATATTGCCGGGACTACCAGAGATGCTGTGGACACGTCCTTCACTGCGGAAAGCGGTCAGCCTTTTGTTATGATTGATACAGCAGGCATGAGAAAACGCGGAAAAGTCTATGAAAGTACAGAAAAATACAGCGTCATGCGTGCCATGCGTGCCATTGACCGTTCAGACATCGTCTTGATGGTTTTAAATGCGGAGGAAGGCATCAGAGAGTACGATAAACGGATTGCCGGCTTTGCTCACGAAGCAGGAAAAGGAATCCTCATCGTGGTTAACAAATGGGATCTGATTGAAAAAGACACGAACACGATGAAGGAATTTGAAACGAAGGTGCGTGAAGAGTTCAAGTATTTAGACTATGCACCAATTATTTTTGTTTCCGCTGTGACTAAACAACGGTTGTCACAGTTGCCTGAAATGATTGAAGCAATCAGTATGAATCAGAATTTGAGAGTTTCCTCATCTGTCCTGAATGATGTTATTATGGACGCGGTGGCTATCAATCCTACACCGACAGACAAAGGCAGACGTTTAAAAATATTTTATGCTACACAAGTAGGTGTCAAACCGCCCACTTTTGTGATATTTGTCAATGAAGAAGAGCTGATGCATTTTTCCTATAAACGTTTTTTGGAAAATCAAATTCGCAAAGCTTTTCCTTTTGAAGGCACACCGATACACATTATTCCACGGCGGAGAAAATAAAAATCAATATTTTAATCAAATTCATATCTTTCTCAATTATTTCAAACAAAATGGTTAAATTCCTTGATAAGACAATGTTTCTGTGATATCTTTGATAATGAAATATTGATTCATCAATTTTTCAACATTGGTTTGTAGAAACAAAAGATGGCAACATCTTATAATTTACGGAGGTGAAACAAACACATGGCTAACAAAGCAGAATTGATTGAAAAAGTTGTTGAAAAAACTAACTTAACTAAGAAAGATGCTACAGCAGCTGTTGATGCAGTATTCTCATCTGTTCAAGACTTCTTATCTGACGGTGAAAAAGTACAAGTTATCGGTTTTGGTAACTTTGAAGTACGCGACCGTGCAGCACGTAAAGGTCGTAACCCGCAGACTGGTGAGGAAATTGATATCCCAGCAAGCAAAGTACCTGCATTCAAACCAGGTAAAGCATTAAAAGACGCTGTAAAATAATGATATATAAAGACTAGTCAGTTTCAGCTGGCTAGTTTTTTCTTTTTGTCGTAATTTTACTAATCAAGGGAAATGAGATTTACTTTGTGCTTATTTCTTCTGATTAGTTTATAATAGTGTGTAGCAGAGGTGAGGAAATGACAGCATATAGTGAACAGATGTTAGCAGCGATAGATAATGATGACTACGTACAAAGTGAGATATTTTTAGAAAAAGCATTGCGTTTCGATGACGAGGAAATTTTAGAAAGTTTAGGAGACGAGCTGCTGAGGATGGGTTTTTTGGATGAAGCAAAAAAGATTTTCCATCAGTTAAGTAAAAAAAATCCCAATCAGCGGACATTGAACATCTCTTTGGCAGAAATTGCCATTGAAGAAGACGAGATAGATTTAGCCTTAGATTATTTATCCCATGTCAGAAAAGATGATCCCGGCTATCCGGAAAGCTTGCTGGTGGCGGCAGATTTATACCTGACTATTGATGCACCGGAGGTCAGTGAAAGCAAATTAAAAGAAGCTCTGACCATCCTTCCTGACGAACCGGCAATCAAGTTTGCTTTGGCAGAATTTTATTTTGCAATAGATAAATATCCTGAAGCGTTGGCTTATTATCAGCAACTTCTCCAAGAGGGGTTTGAAGAATTTGCCCAGACAAGGCTGCCTAAGAAAATGGCTATGATTTATAGTCAGACAGGGGAATTTGATACAGCTGTTACTCTTTTTGAAAATGAGCTGTCTGTTGAACGATCAGACGAGGTGCTGTACTTTTTAGCCCTTCTTTATAATCAGCTGGGAGAAAGAGAAAAGGCCATTCCATTGCTGCAGGAAGTTCGTTTCATGGGGGATACTTATCTAAACGTTTACGTGCCGCTCGCCAGTGTGCTGATAGATGAAAATATGAAAGATGAAGCTGAAGAAGTGCTCAAAGAAGGACTAAAAGAAAATCCATATGACCTTTCACTGTACCACTTGGCTTCCGATTTTGCTTTTCAACATCATCGACTGGATGAAGCAGAAGAGTATTTGCTGGATGCATTAAAAATTGAAGAAGATACAGAGCTGACACTAATCAAATTAAGCAACTTATTTTTATTTCAGGAAAAGTATGAAGAAGTGCTGGACTTGTTGGAAGAAGGCCGCGAGTTGATGAATGTCCAGGGACACTGGAGTTTAGCCAAAGCCTATGACGGGTTGGAAGAGTATGAAAAAGCCGGCAGACAATACCGGAAAGCTTATGAGGGATTGTCCGATGACCCGGAATTTATGAAAGAATTCGGCTTGTTTTTGAGAGAAGAAGGAAATGTTAAGGAAGCAGATAATATCCTTCATCAGTATTTGGTATTAGTGCCTGACGATGTTGAAGTTTATGATTTACTTGAAGAATAGGATGAAGAATCATGATTAACCTGGAAGCGAAAAAAGAATTCTTGCAATGGGTGATGGAAAATGTTGCGTTCAGAGAGCGAGAGGCTTACTGGCTGATTGATTATCTGATTGGTCATGAAAACATTTTGGAAAAGGTACGGATTGTAGAGCATGCAGAAACTACTCCCAGAGGCTTGAGATTTTCAGACAATACCTTTGATCTGGAACCCTTTGAAATGTATAAATATACGGTAGATTTTGACGATGCTGAACAGATTTTCCATGAAATACGAATGAACTGGCAATATGATTTATTTGTAGAATTTTTATTTAAAGATCAGTGGAAAAACGAGTTGTATCTGGCTGTTTTGGAAGACAATCCTCATTACTCCTGGAATGTTTACGATTTGGATTATTCTTCCGAAGATATGGATAATTTTCTAAATTCATTGGAAAAGGAGTTTTACGATAAACAACTCCGGCTCAAACTGGATGCAGCACTGGAAAAAGAAGATATCAAAATGTTTGAAAAATTAAGTGAATATTTGCATGAAGAATAATAAAAAGTAGAAATACAGCTGCAAGAGGCTGTTGCCCTTTTGGTGCAGCTTTCTTTATAAAAGCAACTGCTTTTGATAGAATGAAATGTATATGGGAGGAGGGCTTTTTTGGAAATAGAAAAGGGAGATTTGACCATTCAAGAACTTCAACAAGAAGTCGATGCCTATATCCAGCAATTTGAACAAGGTTATTTCCCGCCGATGTCTCTCTTAGCCACACTGACTGAGGAAGTAGGGGAGTTGGCCCGGGAATTAAACCACGAGTTTGGAGACAAACAAAAAAAGCCTGAGGAGCACCGCCGATCGATTGGTGAAGAAATCGGAGATGTGCTGATTGCTGCAATTATTATGTCCAATTCTTTAGGGATAGATTTAACTGAGGTTTTTCATAATAATATGAAAAAATTTCGAACAAGAGATAAAAATCGTTTTTTGAGAAAAAATAAAAATGAATTATCAGAGATGGATGGTGAGGAAGAACGTCATGGGGCACAAGTTACCGACTGAATTTGAACAGGCAATTCCTGTCATGGCTAAAATCAAAGAAGCTGGCTTCGAGGCTTATTTTGTAGGGGGATGTGTCCGTGATCTCTTGCTGGGAACACCTATCCATGATATCGATATTGCGACAAATGCGTTTCCACAAGAAATCAAAGCTATATTCCCCCGCACCATCGATGTCGGCATAGAACATGGTACGGTGTTGGTCCTTTACCATCAAAATAAATATGAAATCACAACATTTAGGACAGAGTCAGGGTATCAGGATTTCAGACGTCCTGACGAGGTGGTTTTCGTCAGACATTTGGAAGATGATTTGAAGCGGAGGGATTTCACTATCAATGCTTTAGCTATGACCACCCAAGGACAGATGATCGATTTGTTCGGCGGACAGGAAGATATGAAAAAAAAGATTATCCGGGCGGTTGGGGAACCACAGGAGCGTTTCCATGAGGATGCTTTGCGGATGATGCGTGCGGTACGTTTTGCCAGTCAGCTGGGATTTTCTATAGAAGAACAAACTTTGACAGCTATCAAAGATCATCATGCACTCTTGCATCATGTTTCAGTGGAACGTATTCAGATCGAATTTATTAAATTAATGACAGAAGCTAAAAGAACGATTGGACTGATTCCTTTTTTGGAGTGCGAACTTTATCAGTGCTGCCCGGGATTTTCCAATCATTTAGCCGGATTGACTGAGTTGATGACCCTTCCAGAAAAAGAAATAAAAAAAGAAGCGGTTATTTGGTCGATTATTGCTCATTTTTTAAAACTAACAGACAAAGAAGTTGTAAAATTCTTGAGAGCGTGGAAACTTTCCAACCAGCTGATCAAAACTGTGACAGCAATTTTACCAGCTTATCGTTATCGTTTGCATGATTTCTGGGTTCCTTTGATGATTTATCCATTGTCACGGGAAGAAGTCATTATGACAGAAGAAATGCTTGTGTTAACGGGCCAGCCCAACCGGATATCAGAGGCGCTAGCTTGCTATGACGGTCTAACGATACATTCTTTGAAGGATTTGTCGATCAGCGGCTCCGATGTTTTAACCTGGACCAATAAAAAACCTGGTCCTTGGCTGGGAGAATTATTACAGGAAGTCGAAGAAAAAGTCGTTCTCAAAGCCTTGCCTAATGAACCGGAAAGGCTGATGAAATACGTTTTAGAAAGGGGGAGTGCAAATGAAACAATATAAAAAAGAATATTTAGTTGAAAAAAATCATGCAGCATCATTTGTGGGCTCAGGTGATTTGGAGGTCTTAGCAACACCTTCTTTGATTGCTTTTGCTGAAAATGCTTGTAAAGAGATGATTTTCGACTCGTTAACTGCTGATGAAACAACAGTGGGGATTTCCATAGATGTGAAACATTTAAAAGCAAGCCCTATTGGTGCCAAAGTGACAGTTGCTGCAGAGCTGGTCAAGCAAGATAAAAAGCGGTTTGATTTTAAAATCCAGGTGTACGAAAAGGATGTACTGATTGCTTCCGGTACCCATCAGCGTGTTGCTGTTAATCGCCAGCGATTCTTAGAAAAATTATAATCGGATGATATTTTTCACAAAGATATTGTAATTTAAAATCTTTGTGATATTATGAACATATAAATTGTGAAGGAGCCAGAACAATGACAAAAGAGATGACTGCGTTAAAATTTTATTTCAGAAATGGTGAAACTTGGACTATTCAACGGGAGTTCATCGGAGATCTTTGGATCAAACAAGTAACTACCAGCTATGGCAGAATTAACGGGGGAGATTTCCAAAAAATCAGACCTTGCGAAGGCATCAAAATAGAATTGTTTGAAGAAGCTGATCATGTCCAAACAGATGATATTAATCTAGGCGGTTTGGAGTTGGGGATGTTCCAGAGAGCATTGAAATATGAAGATATTTTAAAAATAGATATCCAATTTGATGACGGAAAATCCGAACAAATTTATTTCCCGTATTTGGACAAAGGTACTCCTGGTCAAGAAGGACTGGACAACAAATACCAGAGCACGAAGATTGGCAAAAACGGTCACTTGTATATCGTGATTGATGCTAATAACACGGTGGCCAGTGTCTACGGCGAAGAAATATAAATAGATTGTAAAACTGGAAAGAGAAGGTCTTTCCAGTTTTTTTGAGTAAATAAGCTGTTTTCTTTTTTTATGTCTTATTCTCCCTATATTAATGGCTAGGAATGATGTATTATAGAGAAGTTGTCCTCAAATATTTCTTGTTCTTTTTTAGAATTGTGAGGAAAAGGATAATTTGTTAAAATAAGGAAGACATTGTATAGAAATGATGTGATATCTTGAAAGAATTGAGAGTTGACAACTTAAGTAAAAGTTATGGCGACAAGTTATTGTTCGATGATATTTCTTTTTTAATACATACCAATAACAGGATTGGTATGATTGGTATCAATGGGACAGGAAAAACCAGTTTGTTGAATGTCTTGGCGGGTAAGGATACCTTTGAAGCCGGGGAGATGAAGCATCCCCATGACTTTACTACAAGCTATTTGTCTCAAACAACGTCTTTTGATGGGGAAGCTAGCGTTGCTGAAGCAGTTTTTACAGGAGAGTCCCCTGTGCTGAGAGCAGTGCAGCAATACGAACTTGCATTGAAAGAGCTGGAAAAGGACGGTCAAAATCCCCAAGCTCAAAAACGCTATATTCAAGCAGAAGAATTAATGAATAAAGAAGATGCTTGGACGGCAGATACTAATGCTAAAACCATTTTGCAAAAACTTGGAATCAGTGATATTTCACAAAAGATAAAAAATTTGTCAGGTGGTCAAGAAAAGCGGGTGGCGCTGGCTCAAGCTTTGATTCAGGAAGCGGATCTCCTTCTTCTTGATGAACCTACCAACCACTTGGATTATAAAGCGATTCAGTGGCTTGAAAGTTACTTGAAACAATACCGCGGGGCTATTTTATTAGTCACCCATGACCGGTATTTTCTTGACAAGGTAACCAACCGGATTTTTGAACTCTCCTTTGGCAAACTCTATGAATACCGTGGAAACTATCAAGTTTATTTGGAACAGAAAAGTGAAAGAGAAGCTTCGGAAGCAACGGCAGAGCACAAGAGAAAACAATTATATAAAAAGGAATTAGACTGGATGCGTGCCGGTGTGCAGGCTCGGGGGACGAAACAGCGGGCGAGAATCGGCCGTTTCCATGAGTTAAAGGACACACTCAACCAATCTCAGGAAAAAGCGCAAGTGGATATCAATATCGGCACCACCCGCTTAGGTAAAAAAGTCATCGAAGCCAAAAATATTTCCTTAACGATGGGGGATCAGTGCCTGTTAAAAGATTTCAACTTGCTGATTCAGGGGAATGAACGGTTAGGTGTCACTGGGAAAAACGGCTCCGGTAAATCAACTTTATTGAATGTGCTTTCAGGGAAGCTTGCGCCAGACAAAGGTATCGTCACACTGGGCGAAACTGTCAAGCTTGCTTATTATACCCAGCAGACTGAAGAAATTCCTGAAGATGTCCGAATCATCAAATATCTGCAAGATGTTGCCGGAGAAGTCCGGACGGCTACTGATGGTGTTGTGAGTATACCTGATATGCTGGAAAGATTTTTGTTTCCAAGAAATTCACACGGAACACTAATCCGAAAACTTTCCGGCGGGGAAAAGCGGCGTCTGTATCTGCTGAAACTGCTGATTGCCCAACCCAATGTTTTGCTGTTGGATGAGCCGACCAATGATTTGGACATCGACACGCTGACGATTTTAGAAGACTACCTGAATGATTTTGAAGGTGCGGTAATCGCAGTCAGCCATGACCGTTACTTCTTAGATAAAACAATGAAAAAATTGCTTGTTTTTCAAGGAAATGGTAAGATACTTGAGTATTTTGGTTCCATGAGCGATTTTTTAGAAAAAAATGAAGCTTTGGCAGATGAAACTGATGAAAAACAGTTCAAGAAATCTGAAAAGAAACAAAATCTTCAAAGTTCCAAAGAACCATCCGTCAAAACTAAATTGACTTACATGGAGAAAAAAGAATGGGATGTTATCTTGACTGAAATCGATGAATTGGAACAAGAGCTTGAAAAACTGCAAGAAGAGATGAATTTACAAACTAGTGATTTTGAAAAACTTCATCTGCTTCAAACTCAAGTGGATGAAGTGGAGGAGAAAATCGCCTATAAACTGGACCGTTGGGAATATTTAAGCGAGTTTGCGGAGGACTAGAAAGGGAGGAATTCGTAATGGAAGAAAATTATTTGGCACTATGCCGCAAAATATTAGATGAAGGGGTAGAAAAGAGCGACCGCACTGGAACCGGAACTAAAAGTATTTTTGGTCACCAAATGCGTTTCGACCTTCAAAAAGGCTTTCCTTTGTTGACGACTAAGAGAGTGCCTTTTGGTTTCATAAAAAGCGAATTGTTATGGTTTTTAAAAGGGGATACTAATATCCGTTTCTTGCTCCAGCATAAAAATCATATTTGGGACGAATGGGCTTTTGAACGTTACGTGAAAAGTGCGGATTATACTGGTCCCGACATGACAGATTTTGGTTTGCGGGCTGCTGAAGATGAAGGGTTCCGCAAAATTTATTTGCTGGAGAAAGACAAGTTTTGTCAAAAGATTTTGTCTGATGATGATTTTTCTGCAGCTTACGGAGATTTAGGTAATGTCTATGGTTCTCAGTGGCGGCATTGGCAAACGAAAAATGGAGAAACCATCGATCAAATTCAAGACGTTGTGGAAATGATTAAACATTCTCCTGATTCCAGAAGGCTGATTGTGTCGGCGTGGAATCCTGAAGATGTTCCGACGATGGCCTTACCGCCATGTCACACTCTTTTTCAATTTTATGTGGCAGATGGAAAGTTAAGCTGCCAGCTTTATCAACGAAGTGCAGATGTATTTTTGGGTGTTCCTTTCAACATTGCCAGTTATGCACTTTTGACTCATCTGATCGCCCATGAGGCACAGCTTGACGTAGGGGAATTCGTTCATACATTTGGCGATGCCCATATTTACAATAACCACGTGGCGCAAATCGAAGAACAATTATCACGGGACATTCGTCCTTTCCCTGTGTTAAAATTAAATCAGGAGAAAAAATCGCTTTTTGATTTTGAAATGGAAGATATTCAAATTGAAAATTATCAACCCCATCCAGCGATCAAAGCACCGATTGCGGTTTAGCGGGAAGTTATTTTGGGAGGATACAAAATTATGTTAGCGGCAATTTGGGCACAAGATGAAAATGGGTTGATCGGTAAAGAAGATGTAATGCCTTGGCATCTTCCCAATGATTTACAATTTTTTAAAAATACCACAGAAAATAATACTATCGTAATGGGACGCACAACATTCGAAGGAATGAATAAAAAAGCGTTGCCTAATCGACAGACGATTATTTTGACGACGGATAAAAACTATCAAGCTGACAATGCAATCGTGATGCATTGCATTGCAGAAGTGCTGAATTATGAAAAAAATTATGACGGCATTGTTTTTATCACAGGCGGGTCGAAAGTTTATGATTCTTTTTTGCCATACTGTGATATTATCTACCGGACAGTCATTCATGAAAGCTTTGAAGGAGATACCTATATTCCAGATGTGGATTGGGATGAATGGACGATGATCGATATCAGCGAAGGGACACTGGATGAAAAAAATAAATATTCCCATTCCTTCGAAACCTATAAAAGAAAACAACGTTAGAAAGTAAAAAAAGAGTGTTTATCACTCTTTTTTTTTGCTTTACTGGTGACCGCATTGAATTTTCAAAATAGTAAAAAAAGATTTTTTGAACGGAAAGCAGCAATGGATTTTAAAACCCTGCAAAAAATGGTGTATGCAAACAAACTGTCTCATGGTTTCAATATCAGTAGTATCGAAAAGGAATTTTTGCTGCTCTACGGAGAGCTGGCAGAAGTATTTGATGCTTATAAAAAACGATAAGCAGGAAACTGACTGATATGGCGATTTATTTGCTGGCTTGTCAGAAATAATGCAGATTGATTTAGGAGAAGCAGCCATCAAAAAAATGGCTGTCAAGGAAAAACATGACTATCATATTAATTCGGAGGGCAATGGTGAAAGGGCTTGACTGATTGTATTAGAGTTGTTTTCGGTTTCATTAAACAAAACGGGCAGAAATGAACGAGGCTGTCAGAAAAAAATGCCATAAGAAAATATTAAAAAGGGCAAAAAATCCATCTCTTCTACTGTATCAATAAAATGTTTTATGCTATAATGAAACGGCTGATTCCTAGGGGAGACAGGCTTTCCCGGGAAAGAAAACGAAAACGAGGTAAAATTTATGTGTGGCATTGCCGGATTTATAAATAATCGATATTCTATAGATGAAAAACACAAAATTGTTCAAAAAATGATGGATCGAATCGTCCATCGAGGACCGAATAGTGCAGGACAATTTGTTGATGAAGATGTTGCCTTTGGTTTCCGCCGGTTGAGTATTATGGATTTGGAAGGCGGAAGTCAGCCGATTTATAGTGAGAATGACACTAAAGTTATTATTTTCAACGGGGAAGTTTATAATTTTAAAACGCTTCGCGAAGAATTAATAGAAAAAGGGCATATTTTTAAAACTAAGGCAGATACAGAAGTTATCTTACACGGCTACGAAGAGTATGGAACAGAAATTGTGAAACATTTGCGGGGGATGTTCGCCTTTGTAATCTGGGATCGGGAGAAACAAGAATTATTTGGGGCGAGAGATCATTTCGGCATCAAGCCATTTTATTACTATCATCAAAATGGCACATTTATGTTTGGCTCAGAAATAAAAAGTTTTTTGGATCACCCGGATTTTGTGAAGGAGCTAAATCCCAAAGCTCTAAAACCATATATGACTTTCCAATATTCGGCAGTTGACGAGACGTTTTTCAAAAATGTTTTCCGGATCCCAGAAGGACACTATTTTTTTGTCCGGGGAGATGAGATGGAGCTGACTGAATACTGGGATGCAGAATTCAGTGAAGAAGAAATGACACTGGAAACAGCCATTGATTTGATTGACGAAGCAGTGCAGGAGTCTGTTGCTGCCCATTCAGTCAGTGATGTGGAAGTGGGAACATTCCTGTCCAGCGGAGTGGATTCCAGCTTTGTTACTGCATTAGCCCGTCCAAACTATACTTTTTCCATCGGGTTCGGAGACAAAACTTACAACGAATCCCATGAAGCTAAAAAACTAACAGATAAACTTGGCTTGAAAAATTACTCGAAAGTGGTGACAGGGGATCAAGCCTTTGAAAAATTCCCTAAGATTCAATACCATTTAGATGAACCAGCTTCAAATCCATCTTGTGTGCCGCTGTATTTTCTTTCAGAGTTAGCCAGTGAAAAAGTTTCAGTGGTCTTGTCTGGAGAAGGAGCCGATGAGCTGTTCGCCGGCTATACAGATTACGGTTTCGCCACACGTTCTAAAGTTGTGCGGGTGTTTGCGGAGAAATTAAAAAAACTGCCGAAAAAATCACGTTACCGTCTGGCAAGAACGATCAAAAAAATGCCGAATTTCAAAGGTTCCATGCACTTATACAAGTCATTGGCACCGGCGGAAGATTTTTTCATCGGTCAAGCATTCGTTTTTGACGAAAAGGAAGCTGAAAACTATTTGAAGGAACCTTTTCATGACAGCGAAAGTGTGAATGATATTGTGCAACGTCAGTACAAAAAAGTCCCGGATTTGCCTGAAGTCAAAAAAATGCAATATTTGGACATGCATCAGTGGATGCCTAAAGATATTCTGCTCAAAGCCGACAAAATGACGATGGCTCATTCTTTGGAGGCAAGAACACCTTTATTGGACATACGCATGATGGAACTGGCGGAGCGTATCCCTACAAAATATTTAATCAACGAAGAGAATACAAAGTATGCTTTCAGAAAAGCTGCCAACCGGCATTTGCCCGATGAATGGGCAGACAGGGAAAAATTAGGATTTCCTGTTCCGATAAAAGACTGGTTGAGAGAAAAAAAATTCTACAAGGACATTCGCAATTTGTTTGAAGCTGATTTTGCTGGTATGTTCTTTCATCAAGAAAAAATCCTTCAGCTGCTGGATGATAATTTCAATGAAAAAATAGATGAACGTCGTAAAATCTGGACGATTTTTACTTTTTTGGTTTGGTACAAAGTCTATTTTATTGACGAGAACTTAGACACAAAAGGTTAAGGAGACTCTTAACCTTTTTGTTTTGCAAGAATAGTTTTGGATTTTTCGGTTATATGATATACTATTTTAAGTATGAAAGAGGGCGATAAGATGAGAAAATTAGAAGCAAGTTTAGAAATCTTACGACAAAGTAATATTTTAAAAGAGATCATCATTGAAGGTTCATGGTACTATAAATTGCCAGAAGAACTTCTCGATATTTCTTTAGCCGGTATGACTTACGACTCGAGAAAAGCAACAAAAGATTCTTTGTTTTTTTGCAAGGGTCTAAATTTTAAAGAAGACTACTTGTCAAGTGCCATAAAGCAAGGTGCGAAGGTCTATGTGTCTGACAGGTACTACGAAAAAATATCTGAGGACTGCATTGCCATTATCGTGACTGATATTCGCAAAGCCATGGCGATCATCAGCATGAATTATTATGATTACCCTCAAAATGAATTGAAAATTATTGCTTATACAGGGACTAAAGGGAAGACCACGTCAGCTTATTTTTGTCATTCTATTTTACAACAGGCCACCGGCAATAAAGCCGCACTGTTTTCTACACTGGAGACACATTTGGGCGGTGATCAAACATTTACGTCTGAATTGACGACAGCCGAATCTTTGGATTTGTATCGTATGATGCGTGAAGCGCTCAATAACGGTGTCACCCACTTAGTGATGGAAGTGTCTTCTCAGGCCTATAAGCAGGAGCGTGTTTATGGTTTGACTTATGATATTGGTGTCTTTTTAAATATTTCTCCGGATCATATCAGTCCAATCGAACATCCTGATTTTGATGATTATTTTTATTGCAAACGCCGCTTGTTCCATCATTCCCGACAGATGATCTTAAATATGGACAGTGATTATGCTGATTTTCTGAAAGAAGTCAGCGAATATCATAAAGATGATTTTTGGACCTATTCAGGGATTTCCCAACAAGCAGACGTACATTTTAAAACTTTTGACAGCAAAAGTTTTTCCGTTGAAGATAGTCAGTTGAATTTAGAGGGGACTTATGACATTCAATTGGAGGGTGCCTTTAATCAAAGCAATGCTGTAAGTGCATTGATGGCTTGTTCTCTTATCTTGAACAAACAAACCTCCGTTTTCAAAGAAGCCATCAAAAAAACAACGATTCCCGGCAGAATGGAAAAAATTCAAGTGAAGAATGGTTTCCCGGTTTATATCGATTATGCCCACAATCATTTAAGCTTAGATATGCTTTTGTCCTTTATTGTGGGAGAATACCCAGACAAGACGTTAAGGCTTGTTATTGGAAGCACAGGTGATAAGGCACAGACCCGCCGGTTTAGTTTTGGAGAGGTAATTTCAAAATACATTGATCATGTTTATTTAACTTCTGATGATCCCGGAACAGAGGATCCTTCAGAAATCGCCGCAGTGATTGAAAAATCATTGACAGGTTCCACTCAAAGCCAAACGATTATTGACCGGCAGTCGGCAATCGAGAAGGCATTGGATGATGCTTCTGCTGAAGATGTAGTCATCATTGCCGGCAAAGGTGTAGACTGTTATCAAATCATCGGCACGAAAAAAGTCGATTATCTTGGTGATGTCAATGTGGTCTTGGAGTGGTTGGAAAAAAGGGGGTTTGAGCGTGAGTAAGGAAGTCAAAGAGCGATTTCAACCAATTTTGCTTGGCAGTGATATTAATGTGTATGGAATGGCTCGTTCCTTCTACGAAGAATATGGCATTATTTCCGAAGCTCATGGGGCTGGGGAATTATCTGCAACAAAATACAGCAAGATTGTCCGTGTGCATGCACACGATGGTTTTGACGACCCTCAAAGATTTATCCAAGTCATGAGGGAATTAATGACACAATATAAAAATGACCCGCGCAAGCTTCTGTTGATACCTTGCGGTGATGGTTATACAGAACTAATCGCACAATATAAAGAAGAACTTTCTGAGCGATTTATTTGTCCGACAGTAGATTTAGAAACACAGGCATTATTGTCTAATAAAGTTTCTTTTTATGAGACCTGTGAAAAATACAATCTGCCTTATCCAAAAACGCTGATTATTACGAAACAGCTGGCAGAAGAAAATACTACAGTTTCCTTGCCTTTTGAATTTCCAGTGGCCTTAAAACCTGCTGATAGTGTGGAGTGGCTGGACATTGATTTTGAAGGACGCAAAAAAGCTTTCATCATCGATACTCAAAAAGAATTCGACACAATCATTGAGAAAATTTATCGTGCCGGTTACACTTCGGAAATGATTGCACAGGATTTTATTCCAGGAGATGATTCGCGGATGCGGGTGCTCAATGCTTATGTGGACCAGCATCATAAGGTAAGGATGATGTGTCTGGGACATCCGTTATTAGAAGATCCCACACCAGCATCTGTGGGAAACTATGTTGCAATTATGCCTGATTACAATGAAGAAATTTGTCTGAGGATAAAAGGCTTTTTAGAAAGTATCAATTACACTGGCTATGCTAATTTCGATATGAAGTATGACGCACGGGATGGAGAATATAAATTGTTCGAAATCAACTTGCGTCAAGGACGTAGCAGCTTTTATGTCACATTGGGCGGGTATAATCTTGCAAGGTATATCGTAGAGGATTATGTCCTTGAGAAACCTTTCACTGAAACACTGATCGGCAAAGGAGACAAGTTGTGGATTGGTGTCCCGAAAAAAATTCTCCGTGAATATATTGCAGAAGGTCCGGACAAAGAGAAAGCCATGAACTATTTAAATGAAGGGAAGTATGGTTCAACCGTTTTCTATAAAGAGGACATGTCTATTAAACGCTACCTGCTTGTTCAGCGGATGTTCCAGCAATACCATTCACGTTTCAAGAAATATTTTAGAAAGAAATAGTGGTGCTATGAAAAATTTTTTTACTATCCTAGGCGGAATGGGCACGTTGGCCACAGAAAGCTTTATCCATGTGTTGAACCAACGGACGCCCACAACCTCAGATCAGGATTATTTGAATTATGTATTAGTCAACCATGCGACGGTGCCTGACAGGACAGCTTATTTAATTGGCAAATCAGATAAAAATCCTGCACTGGCCATCAAAGAAGATATCCGCCAGCATAGTCAGCTGGGGCCAGATTTTTTTGTTTTGACGTGCAACACGGCACATAATTTTTATGAAGAACTGGCAGGAGCAACTGATATTCCCATGCTTCATATGCCCCGTTTAGCTGTAGAAGCTGTTCAGAAAAGATTTGGTGATGAAAAGCCTTTACTGAGAGTAGCGCTACTGGCGACCGAAGGAACTATTAATTCCAAGGTATACGAGAAAGAACTGGACAAATATCCTAATCTTGAAACGGTTATCCCAAGCAAAGAAATTCAGACTAAGATTACCAATTTGATTTATCGGGATATTAAAGAGCATGATTTTTTAAATACAGCACTTTATGATGAGATTTTAGAAGAGATGATTGAAGGTCAGAAGTGTGATGTGGCTTTGCTGGGATGTACAGAATTGTCGTTGATGCAAGAGGAAACTAATAATGGACGTTTCCCGGTGGTGGATGCCCAGTCCGAACTGGTAGACGAAACTATCCGCCTTGCTTTGGCCGCCAGAAAATAATAGGCGGTTTTCTGCAAATTGGTTCAGTTGAGATTGCTCAGTTGTATTTGTTTAGTTAAAAAATCTTTTGTCAAACTGTGTTTGCGGAAGCTAAAATGATTCAAAAAATCAAAAATCTGTCTAAGCAATAGGCTTAGGCAGATTTTTTTGTTTCCTCGTCAAATGGTGTTGATGGTATTAAAATGATTAAAACGGAATTGAAATCACCAAGCCCGTAAAGAATTTTTCTACTGCCATCACTAAACACTCTAAAATCAAAAAATATAGACTTGCCTTCCGAATAAGTATAAGATAAAAGAAGAAGTTGCTAAATCAAGGGAGAAAAATATAAGATACGATACGTATCATGATTTTTTGGCAACTCTACGAAAAGTGGCTGGAGTTATTTGTATGTCCCATAAGATAATTGATATGAGAGGTGGCTATCATGAACATTGGCAAAAAGATTAAAGAAGAACGGCAAAAAAAGGGATGGACGCAAGAACATCTTGGCAGTTTATTAAATGTTTCCCGTTCAACCGTTTCTAGCTGGGAGGTAGGAAGAAACGTTCCAGACATAGAAACCATTCTTTTGATCAGTGATTTATATGGCGTTTCTCTTGATAAATTATTGAGGGAGGATAAAGAGATGCTAAAAGATACTATCGGAATGAAGGTCAAGGTGAAAAAAACAGGAGATTATTTTCAGGCCGTTGATGAAGCAGAAAATATCCGTTACTCTATGAAACAGACAACTGCAGCTATACCCACACAAAGAAAATATGTCATTGAAGACAGTCGTAATCAGCAAGTAGGCACTGTTAAAAGAAAACGATACAGTCTCGGAGGATTCGATTTACCTAGACTATTTCTTAAAGTTAATTCTTGGCAGGAAATCTCGATTATTAAAGATATGATACAACTAAAGAGTATCTACAAGATAAAAGGGGAAGGACTAACGCTAGAAGGGAGCTTTTTAGGAGATGAATTTGCCATTTTTAGAAATGGTGAAAAAATTGCAGATGTTTCGGTGACTAAAGAGATAGATTTTTCTTTTGATATTAATATTTTAGACGAACAGTTGGAGCGACTGGTGATTTCTTTTGTTTTCTTAGCAGCTTTAGCTTATGGAGAAGAAAGAAATGTGATTGATTTAAAACAACTATGATTTAACTTTTTGGTTAATCCCATCTTGTTTAGGCAAGATCAACTCTATGCGGTTATGTGCAATTTCATCTGCCAGCATTGACTCGGCCCTAAGGTAAGGGTTTATACTAAAATATGAAGATTTAAAGATGGCGGCTTTATCCGCATAATTATTTCTTCCATATTCTTTTAGGCCAAAGTAAATATTATTATGAGAGGATGAAAGGAATGGCTAGACCGACAACAAAACAAGACTTAATCTCCGCCTCAGATGATAAATACCAAAAAATGACAAAAATGATTTTAGTACTTTCTGAAGAGGAGCAAACCAATGATTTTTCTTTTGATGTTTCTAAAGATAAAGAAGCTCATTGGAAGAGGGACAAAAATATCCGCGACATATTGATTCATTTGCATGAATGGCATAAACTTTTGTTGGAATGGGTTGCCAGCAATACGCAAGGACAAGAAAAACCATTTTTGCTGGAAGGTTACAACTGGAGAACATACGGCGCTATGAACGTTGAGTTTTGGCAGAAATATCAAAAAACGCCTTTTACTGAAGCTATGGCGTTAGTTGTTGAAAGTCACAAAGAAGTCATGGAGCTGCTCGAACAGTTTTCCAATGATCAGTTATTTTCAAAAGGTGTTTATGATTGGGTGGGCGGCAGCACATTAGGCAGTTATTTCGTTTCAACTACAGCCAGTCACTATGATTGGGCGATGAAAAAAATTCGAAGGTATAAAAAGTCTTTAGCATAAATCAGATTTTCGGTAAGCAGATGTACTATTAGTGAGATTGAACAACATTATTATTGTAAAATTGTGAAAAGCATACATTCAGAAGAATTGATACTTCTGAATGTATGCTTTTTTTGTGTGAAATCATGCAGGATTTTCTAAGTTCAGAGTTGTGCCGCACTGATTTTTCAGGATATAAAGAATAAAAAATGAAATGCATCTAACAACTTCACAAATAAAAACGCTTTCAGAAATGAATAGTAACTATTCGATTTTAGAATATTTTCTCAAAAAAATCATATTATGATTTGGGTGGTCAATCATTTAAAAAATTGAAAGGAGGTAAATCGATTGAGTTATCCCAAAATCAGAGTTGACACAGGGAAATTAAGTCAAAATCTTGAATTTATGTCACACAAACTAAACGCATCAGGGCTGTCATTTACCGCAGTAACTAAAGTTTTTTCTGCTCACCCCAAAATGATGGAAGTATTTGAAAAATGTGAAGGTATCGACTATTTTGGCGATTCACGAATCATAAATTTGAAAAGCTATAAACAATCGACAAAAAAGAAAATTTTAATTCGGATTTGCATGCCTAGTGAAGTTGAAGATGTGGTCAAATATGCGGATATCAGCTTTCATTCAGAAATGAAAACGATTAATTTGGTAAATGATGCTGCAAAGAAAATCAATAAAACACATCAGATTCTCCTAATGATAGATCTGGGAGATTTAAGAGAAGGGTTCTATTACGAAAAAGATTTGCTGGATGCAGTAAAACAAATCAATAAATTATCACATATTCAGATTATCGGAATAGGTGTTAATTTAACTTGTTATGGGGCAGTCATTCCAGAGGAAAAAAATTTAGAGAAATTGCTATATTACAAAAATAAAATTGAAGAACTTTTAAATTACAAATTGGAAATGATTTCGGGCGGAAATTCCAGTTCCTTATATTTGATTGATGATAAGACGCAAAACATCCCTGACGGAATCAATAATTTAAGGATTGGAGAGGCACTAGTACTTGGGAAAGAGACAGCTTTTGGAAAAGATGTACCGGGTATGAACCAAGATGTTTTTAAACTGGAAGCAGAGTTGATTGAGGTAAAAGAAAAACCATCTCTTCCCACTGGTAAAATCGGTGTCGATGCCTTTGGACACTCGCCAACTTTTGAAGATAAGGGTGTGATGCTGCGAGGTATTGTTGCTCTAGGCAAACAAGACGTCTCTGAAACAGCTATCTATCCCCAAGATCAAACCATCGTCATATTGGGAGCGAGTTCAGATCATTTGATTTTGGATTTGACCCGCACCAACAGGAATTATCAAGTGGGTGACAAAATAGTTTTTAACTTAGATTACGGCTCTCTTTTAAGTTGTTTTACGAGTCAGTATGTAGCTAAGGAGTTTTATTGTTCATAGATGATGTACACACAACTTATATCAAATTATTTGGTTAATTTTCTTTTACAAATACCAAAAGAAAGGTAGATTTTGATGGCAGAAATTAAAAGTACTTCGGAAGACACATCCAATGTGGAGTTAAAAAGAGGGATGAAATCCCATCATGTGGCTATGCTGAGTGTTGGAGGAACGATAGGGACCGGATTATTTTTGGGAACAGGTTACGTTTTGCAACAGGCAGGTCCAGGCGGATTATTTGTCGCATACGGTTTTGGTGCGGTCATCATGTATTTTATGATGGTCAGCATGGGGGAGATGTTAGTGCAAATGCCTGTTTCTGGGAATGTTCAAGCTTACGCCTCTCAATTTTTAGGGTATGGTGCTGGCTTTACTGTCGGCTGGGTCAAGTGGTTGCAACTGGCAGTCACAGTTCCAACCCAGTTGGTAGCTTCTTCAATCATGATGAAAAATGTTTTTCCTGATGTTCCGGGAATTGTTTGGATTGTCGGATTTGGTTTTTTGCTTTTCGTTTTAAATGCTTCAGAAAGTGATAAATACGGATCAAGTTCTTTTCTGTTCAGTAGTTTAAAAATTATTTTAATTGTGGTATTTATTATCGTCGGATTGGGAATGATTACCGGTTTAATAGGAGATGAACCGGTAGGCTTGTCGAATTTCACCAACGATGGCGGTCTGTTTCCTACGGGCTTCGTTCCTATTTTGATGTCAATGATGACTGCGGTATTTGCTTACAGCGGGGCTGATATGTTTGCCACTGCGGCTGGGGAAAGCGAAAATCCCGGCAGAGATTTGCCGAAAGCTATCAGAACCAGTGTGTTGAGTATTGTTATCAGCTACTTTTTAACGTTGTTTGTTTTGGTTGCCTTACTGCCTTGGAGAGAAGCAGATTTACTAGGAAGTCCTTTTGCCTATGTGTTCAAATCCGCCGGCATCCGTTCCGCCGAAATCATCGTAAACTTGATTATCGTTTCTTCGGCTTTATCGTCTGCCAACGCTCATGCTTATTCAGCAGTCAGAATGCTATGGTCCATGGGGCACTATGAACAGGCACCAAAATTTGTCGGGCATATCAATAAGAGAAGAGTTCCGATGAATGCGTTATTGGTAACGATGGTCTTTGCGTGCTTTGCTGTGGCAGCCAGTTTTATTTCTCCTGATGTGGTTTATCTTTTCCTGACATCGTTTATAGGATCAGCAGAATTAGTTGTCTATGCTATTACCGGTGTCTGTGCAGTGAAGTTTAGAAAATATTTCGTAAACCGAGGCCATTCTTTAGCAGATTTGAAATATAAGATTCCACTGTTTCCATTTATACCTATTGCCTTAGTCATATTATGTATTTTAGTTGCCACTGGAATGGTCTTTGACCCAACCCAGAGGGCATCGTTGACTACTGGCGCACCAGTGTTTATCGGATTGTTTGTAATTTCCAGTTTTTGGGCAAAATATAAAAATAAAGTTGTGGAGCATGATTTGCTGAAAGATAGTCAAAAAGAGTAGAAAAAGAGAGGGGATTCATAAATGAAAAATGTAAAAGTAATCATCTGGGGTATGGGGGCAATGGGCAGCGGAATGGCGGAAGTCTTGATGCAGAAAAAAGGTGTGGATGTGGTTGGCGCCATCGATATCGGCAATAAAGTCGGTAAACCGATTTTCGAAATTTTAGGCAAAGAATTTCCCGGCAATGAAAATATACACATCGGCACCGTGGAAGAAACAATCACTAAAAAAGCTGCCGACGTTGTTTTACTCTGCACAGATTCCTTTACTGCCAAAGCTTTCGATAAAATTAGATTAATCATAGAAAACAAGATGAATGTCATCACCACGGCAGAGGAAATGGCTTACCCAAAGGCTCAAAGTCCCGAACTTGCTGAAAAAATTGATGAATTGGCAAAAGAAAACGGCGTTTCGGTCCTTGGCACGGGAGTGAATCCAGGTCTAATCATGGATACTTTAGTTTTGGTGCTGACCGGTGCTTGCACGGACATCAAACATATCACTTCCCGGCGTGTGAATTCTTTATCTCCATTCGGTCAAGCAGTGATGGAAGAACAGGGTATCGGAATCACAGTGGAAGAGTTTGAAAACGGGAAAAAAGACGGGTCTCTATCAGGCCATGTCGGCTTTCCTGAATCAATTGGTTTGATTGTTGAAGGTCTTGGATGGGAAATTGATGAAATCGAACAAAATATGGAACCAATCGTAACAGATGTTGACAGGAAAGCCCCCCACGGAGAGGCTAAGGCTGGAGAAGTTGCCGGTGTTTCAATGAAAGCATTTGCTAAAAAAGACGGCAAAACAATTATCGAAATGGACCATCCCCAACAAATCGAGCCGGAACAAGTGGGAGTCAACACAGGGGATTACGTGATTATCGAAGGAACACCAAAAGTCAACATGGTCGGTTCTCCCGAGGTTGAAGGGGGTATTGGGACGATAGCAATGTGTGTGAATATGATTCCTCAAACCATCAATGCTCGTCCAGGTTTGGTGACTATGATCGATTTGCCAATTCCGCGGGCCATCTTAGGAGATTTTCGTGACCAAATCCACCCTGATGCAAAAATAGTTAAATAAATCGCGAGAAATAAAGGAGGAAGAAACATGGCAAAAAAAGGAGACTGGGTTAAGATTCATTCGACTATTTTGACCGCCGAACAAAGAGCTCCCCAAGTTCCGGAAGACACAAAAAAAGTTCCCCTGGAGATGTGGGTCAAGGGATATTTGGAAGAAGACAGCGAGCTGAATGAGCTTGTAGCCATTAAGACGGTAACTGGCCGCAAGGAAACAGGCATCCTGGTAGAAGTTTTTCCAACTTACACCCACAGTTTCGGTAATTTTGTTCCGGAGATATTGGAAATCGACAGAATAGTACAAAAAGAACTCTTTGGAGGTGAGTAGCATTGTTAGATAAAAGCTATGAAGCTGTAATGGCGAGAAGAAACAGTATCATGAAAAATTCCATTCAAATCGATTATGATGAATTTGAATCTGAAGGTATTGCTTTTGATTACGAAAAAATGATGGCTGAAGCCGGGTATGGTTTGGACGAAATGGTCCAGATTCAAAGCAAACTTGGTGTTGGCAGCACACCAATCGTCGAGTTGAGTAATTTAACCGCACTCGCTCGGAAATATGCTCCGGCAGGCAAAGGGGCACGGATATTTATTAAAGATGAAGCGGCTAACGCTTCAGGCAGTTTTAAAGACAGACGTGCGACCATCTCCGTTTATCACGCTAAAAAACTTGGCTACAAAGGTGTGGTAACAGCCACATCGGGAAATTACGGTGCAGCTGTGGCAGCCCATGCCGCTAAGCTGGGGTTAAAGTGTATCGTTGTTCAGGAATGCTTTGATTCCAAGGGAGTAGGGCAGCCGGAAATCGTAGAGAAGGCGCGAAAATGTGAAGCTCTTGGTGCCGAGGTCGTACAATTGACAGTGGGACCTGAATTATTTTATAAATTTCTGCTGCTTCTTGAAGAAACCGGGTATTTTAATGCTTCTTTATATACCCCTTTCGGCATCGCTGGAATCGAAACTTTAGGTGCAGAGATCGTCCAACAATTTGATGAAAAGGTGGGCCGTCAGCCTGATGTGGTTGTCGCTACGAATGCTGGAGGAGGCAATCTGACTGGAACGGCACGGGGAATGAGCATGGCCGGAAACACATCGACACAAATCGTAGGTGCCAGCGTAGATTTAAGCGGTTTGCATATGGCTTCTGATACTGATTTCAACCGCAAATCATTTACTACGGGTCACACGGGGTTTGGCGTACCGTTTACTACTGGTCCAGATCGTTCCGACGTTCCAAGATCAGCAGCCCGCCCTCTGCGCTATATGGACCGCTATGTGCTGGTGAAACAAGGGGAAGTCTTCTTTATCACTGAAGCCTTAGCAAATTTGGAAGGGTTGGAAAAAGGGCCTGCAGGAAACACCTCCCTTGCAGCTGCATTTGCTCTTGCACAGGAGATGGATGAAGACCAGTTGATTTTAGTTCAGGAAACTGAATATACTGGTGCCGGAAAAAGCGTTCAACCTCAGTTATCATTTGCAAGGGACAACGGTATTGATGTCAGATTTGGAGACCCTCAGGAGGAGATTGCCGGTAAAAATATCATCTTGCCGTCATCCCCTGCACAAATCAGTGTGAAAGATTTAGACTTGGCTTATCTGAGAAAATCTTTTGTAAAAAATGCCGTCAAGGGAATAGACCGAGAGTTATCCGCTGAAGAATTAGAATTTTTAGCTGAAGAAACAAGAAGCAATGTCTCGCTGGTGAAAAAGATTATTGCAGAGTTGTAGAGAGGGGAAGCGTAAGAATTATGGAAAACATTAAATTTGAAGAAGAAAGAAAACATCTTGCAAATTTAACTGATGAAGAATTGAAAACACGTTTTTGGGAATTGGCTGAAGAAATAGTTGAACCTTTGCTTGAGATGGGAAGGAAATATACTTCTCCGTCAATAGAGCGTTCGATTCTTTTGCGTATGGGTTTCTCATCTGTTGAAGCCGCAAAAATCGTTGAGCTGGTTTTAGCTCAAAATCTAATCGGCAAAGGTGCTGGACATATCGTCTATCGCGTGGCTAAAGAAAATAATCTGGAGATTCGCGAAGCCGGTCTGAAACTCTATGAAGGAGAATTATGGGATCAGGTGAATGACATTTTCAAAGGAGGCAAAAGCGAATGACTGAAAGTATTAAATTAGACAAAAATAAAAAACTTAATATCAATGAGATTTTAGCCGACCTTGAAAATTATCATCCAAGAAGAAAAGAATGGGTTTGGCGGACCCCTGTGCCAAACTATCAAATGCATAAATTCGTATATAAAGACATGGCGGAATCTTTGAAACAATCGGTTCCTTTACCTTCAGCAAAATATTTTAATAATATTGACCCGCAAGGAACGTCTACGATTACGACAGAAATAGCCTCTGGACGTTTTGAAGACGATATCAGGCGTATGCGTATGGCGGCATGGCACGGAGCAGACCATATCATGGTGATACGGACAGCAGGGCAGTCTCATTTTGACGGTCTAATCGAAGGTACACCACAAGGGACCGGGGGCATTCCCATCACTCGTAAACAAGTGCGAGCTCAAAGGAAAGCATTAGATGCCATTGAAGATGAAGTAGGTCGGCCAATTAATTACCATAGCTATGTTTCAGGGATTGCCGGGCCGGAAGTTGCGGTGATGTTTGCCGAGGAAGGCGTCAATGGCGCCCATCAAGATCCCCAGTATAATGTTTTGTACCGTAACATCAATATGATTCGTTCATTTGTAGATGCTTGTGAATCAAAAAAGGTAATGGCTTGGGCAGGAATTGCACAAATTGACGGGGCCCATAATGCCAATGCAACAGCAAGGGAAGCATGGAAAGTGATGCCCGAACTAATCGTTCAGCATGGAATCAACTCCGCATTTTCTTATAAAGTAGGAATGGAGAAATCAAATATTTGTCTGTCTACGGTGCCGCCTACTGCACCGCCTGCACCGTCCATGTATCTGGATTTGCCTTACGCAGTAGCTTTGAGAGAGTTTTTCAGCGACTATCGGATGAGGGCACAGCAAAACACGAAATACATGGAAGCTTCTACTCGGGAAGCAACAGTGACTCACGTGCTCAACTTGTTGATTTCCAAATTGACAAGTGCAGACATTCAATCTACCATCACTCCAGATGAAGGAAGAAACGTGCCATGGCATATTTATAATATCGAAGCGGTGGATACTGCCAAACAAGTCTTTCAGGGACTGGACGGCTTAAATGAAATGCTTGATTTGAAAGAGGATGGACCTCTGAGAGAAAAAGCTAGAGAAATCAAAGAGCGGTCAGTTTTATTTATGGAAGCCATCATTAAAGACGGCGGTTATTTCCAGGCAGTAGAAGATGCGTTTTTTGTAGACTCGGGTAATTTCCCTGAACGTAATGAGGACGGCATTTCCAGAAAAATCAACGGGGGCGTGGGAGAAGGAACAGTTTACGAGCGTGATGAGGATTACATGGCGCCGGTAACTGCCCATTTTGGTTACAATAATGTCGAGCAGTACGACCCAAGCGCTAAAGAAGACCCTGCAAAATTAATTAACGGCTCTACTCTCGAGAAACCGGAAAAAATCATTTTCATTGACGAGTTGGATGAAAATGATAATGTCAATATCCGTTTGGAAGAAACAAAGGACATGCGTGAGAAAGGCTTAATCGTTCCAGAAGCAGAATGGCAAGGAGACGGAATCATCCTGCTGACAATGATGATTCCTGAATCAGCACGGGTGGCAGAGTTTGCCGCTTTAGAAATGGCTGAAAAGATGGGACTGACAGATGCAGAAGTCATCAATAAAGAAGTCATGCAATACGCTGAAGGCACACGAATCGAACTCAAAGGACGGGTGCCATTTACCATCGATAAAAATGATTTAATCATCCCTGAAGAGCCTGTAATCATGTCTGATGACGAGATTCGTGAAGACATCAAGCGCAAGAAAATGGTCTTAGTAGCGGGGACAGTGGGTGAAGATGAACATTCAGTGGGACTTCGTGAAATCATTGATATCAAGCATGGAGGCATCGAGAAATACGGTATCGAAGTCCACTATCTCGGAACAAGTGTGCCTGTTGAAAAAATCGTGGATGCTGCCATCGAATTAAATGCTGACGGCATCTTGGCTTCAACGATCATCAGTCATGACGATATTCATTATAAAAACATGAAAAGAATCAATGACTTGGCAGTGGAAAAAGGAGTACGCCACAAGTTGATGATTATGGCAGGAGGCACACAAGTAGTGCCTGAAATCGCAACCGGAAAATACAATATGGATGCTGCCTTTGGCCGGGGCAGCAACGGTCAGCAAGTAGCCACTGCGTTAGTTGAGAAAAGAAGAAACATGGAAAGAGAAGATGCTTAATGAAAGTGGATGTACTGGTAGCTGAAATTGGTTCAACAACAACAGTTGTCAATGCTTTTCATCACATTCATTCAGAAAATCCTCAGTTTATCGGTCAAGGGCAGGCTGCGACCAGTGTGGAAGCAGGAGATGTTAGAATTGGTCTGCAAAATAGTATCAATGATTTAAAAAATATTCTAGGTGTCAAAGATTTGCATTACGATGAGATGTTTGCCACTTCCAGTGCTGCCGGCGGATTGAAAATGACTGTCCATGGTTTAGTTTTTGATATGACTGCGAGAGCTGCAAAAGAAGCAGCTCTCGGAGCAGGGGCAATTGTCCGTTTTGTGACCGCAGGAAAACTGCGTCGGACAGACTTAAAAAAAATCCAGGAAATCAATCCTAATATTATTTTACTGGCTGGCGGTGTGGACTATGGGGAAAGAGAGACCGCCCTGGATAACGGGGAAAAAATTTTAGAGTTAAATTTGAAAATACCCGTGATTTACGCAGGGAATATTGAAAACGATGAAGAAATAAAGCTGATTTTTGAAGGAAGCCAACAAGAATTGTTTGTCGTGGAGAATGTTTTCCCTAAAATTGACGAACTAAATGTGGAACCTACAAGAAAAGTGATTCAAAAAGTTTTTGAAAGCCACATTGTCCACGCGCCAGGTATGAGCCATGTTTACGATCTGGTAAATGAGACCATCACACCGACCCCTGCATCGGTCATGAATATGTGCAAACTGATTTACGAGAGAATCGGCGACGTTCTGGTAATTGATGTGGGCGGGGCAACAACCGATGTCCACTCCGTTACCGAAGGCAATGAAGCTATTTCACGGATACAAGTAGCACCGGAACCGGTGGCCAAACGGACCGTTGAGGGTGATTTAGGGATGTACGTCAACAGTCAGAATGTGATTGACATTGTAGGAAAAGAGGTTTTGGAAAAAGAAGGGTTCGATGTGGACACCATCTTGGGCAACTATCAATTTATCCCCCGGACAGAGGAAGAAAAAAGATTTATTCTAAGATTGACGGAAGCAGCGACCTTAACAGCTGTTTATAGACATGCAGGAAAGTTGCGTCATGTTTATGGCCCAAGCGGCAGAGCAACCTTGGCTCAAGGCAAGGACTTGACAAGGATACAATATATTATTGGCACAGGAGGCGCACTGACTCAATTGGCAGATGGTAAAAAGATTTTAGAAAAAATCGTACAAAAAGAAAAAACCAAGGATATGCTGCTCCCGGCTGGTGATGTAACGATTTTATTGGATCGGCAATATATTTTGGCTTCTCTCGGTGTATTGGCATATAAATATAAAGCTGCTGCTTTAAAACTTTTGGAAAGCTCATTGGATATGTCTTTGCCCACAAAAATTGCTTCTTCCGATGAGTGATTCCATTTTTGAATTCCTCTTTAGATTCGTCCATTGATATGTATTAAATGGCATGCTTGTTCCTGAGAATAGGACACCAATCTTAAACAGTCTGACGGAAGCATCAGTATTTTATCGTTTATCAAAAAATTAAAAGAAGTGATTCAAATCATCAGCATTGATTTTGTGATAGTCAATCTTGATTGGATACTAGGGCCAACAAACCGACGGACAGACAATGAGGATTTTGGAAGAATGATTGAAATGAGGTCAGGCGAAAAATTTAAACAACAATCTAAACAGTGGTTTAGACTGTTGTTTATTTTTTCCAAGTCAAATCACGGAGAACAGGTTGATTTTTTTTGAATCGGTAACAGATAGCGTTGAAAGCCTGGGTGATATATTTATTATCCAGACGATTGGCATTCATCACGATATGGATAGGTTCGCTTCGAGTCAATGGTTTTAGTACTTTGATTTCTCCCGATTCAATATATTTACTCAATCTTCCTGTCCTGACGATACCTATCATTTTTTCATTTAAAATAGCTTCCTGAACAACTTCATCGCTGCTGCAGTCGATAAGTGTCGGGGTTGTAACATTTTTTAAGAAAAAACTGTCATAAGAATATTTTTCGGTTTTATCGATAACAATAGGGTATTTTTCCAGATAGTGTTCTAAATCAATAGATTCCTTAAAAAGTTCGGAAGAAATACAAAGGGCTGTTGCTTCAGAACCGATTTTTTCATAAAGCAAATCTGATGAGACGATATTGCCGGAAACGATACCTAAATCGATTTCATTTCGTATGATACGTTGGACGACTGTTTCATTGTTTGTCCCATCTAACTGGAAAGAGGCAGTGGGAAATTTTGCCGCCACCGATTTGAGGACAGGCAGAAAATAATGAAACAGATAGTAATCATGTCCTTGGATACGCATTTTATATTTTTCTCCATGTTCAGGCCGAATTTTCTTTAAAAGATTGACCTCTCTTAAAATATTGGTCGAATGTTTCAAAAGTTCTTCGCCTGCCAAAGTGAGAAGATATCTGCCGTCTTTTTTTTCCAACAGTGTGGTGCCTATTTCAGTTTCAAGACTTTGGATATGTTTTGAAATCGTAGGTTGGGAATAGTTTAGTTTTTGGGCAGCTTTAGTCATATTTAATTCTTGAGCAACTACTTGAAACGTTTGCAATGTTCTGATTTCCAAAATCAAATCACCTCCTAATGGTTTGAGTTCGCTTTTAGTACCAACGTAAATATATCATTTAATCCAAAATAAATACAGTTATTTAACGGATTAAAATAACTAAACTTAATTTACCTTCATCTGTTTTTAACTAAAAATAAAATCATTACGTTTTAATAAATAGCCATGATATAAACGTTTGTTTGGCGGATGTATTTATTAATAAAAACACAACATTAACAATAAGGTTTTTATAAATAACATAATTATAGTTTAATTAACGTAGATAACAATAACGTCTTTTGTAATCTTGCATAAAAATTTAAACAGGAGAGATGACTATGAAATTATATACAAAGGGTGGAGACAAAGGTAAGACCTCCATCATCGGTGGGGAAAGAGTTTTAAAAAATAATCCGCGTGTCAAAGCTTACGGAACAGTAGATGAAGCCAATTCTTTTATCGGCTCAGCAATTAGCTCAATGTCCCAATCAGAAATGCCGGATTTATTCGAAGAATTGTCAGCCATTCAACACTATTTATTTGATGCCGGTACTGATTTGGCGACACCCGCTGCGGCAGAAACATACCGCTTGTCAAAAGAAAGCGTGGAGTGGTTAGAAGAAAAAATTGATTTTTATACTGAAAAACTGCCGCCAATCGAAAAGTTTATTATCCCTGGGGGACATCCTTTGAGTTCCCAACTTCACATTTGCCGAACTACTATTAGGCGGGCAGAACGGGAAACTGTGGCTATTTTGGCAGAAGAAAAAATCAATGAAGATGCTTTGAGATTTTTAAATCGTTCGTCAGATTTTTTCTTTGTTGCCGCCCGTTACGTCAACCATTTTTACGGGAAACAAGACATTTTTTATGAGCGGGGCGGAAAAGTTTTCCGCAATTAACACTTTTCGATAGGGGACTTGCCACAGAAGAATTAAAATAAAAAAAACACTTGAAACTGTGGGAAGCAGTGATTGCTTCCGCAATTTCAAGTGTTTCATTATTAAAAGATATACTTTCACATAAACACGTTTCTAAGTATAAAATAAAATCGAAAAGTACATCAGTCCTGCACCTAAAAGTACAAAGAAATGCCAGACTACATGCATAAATTTAAGCCGCTTCAAACTATAAAAAATTGCGCCGATCGTGTATGCAACACCGCCGCCTGCAAGAAGCAAAATCCCTCCTGTGCCGAGACCATCTAATAATGGCTTGAAAGCAATCAGACAAATCCAACCCATCAGGATGTATAAGACAACGTCGGCCTTTCCCTTTTTCTTTAGAAAAATCGATTTATAAACGATGCCTGCAATGGCAAGTGCCCAAACTAAGCCTAAGAGTACCCAGCCAAGTGCCCCTCCAATAATCGTGAGACAATAGGGGGTGTAGCTTCCGGCAATCAATAGGTAGATGGAACTGTGATCGAACACTTGAAAAACATTTTTTGCTTTTGTAAAAATCAGGCTGTGATACAACGTGGATGCCAAAAACAACAGGATAAGGGTGGAACCATAAATTGCATAGGATACCACATGGATAGCAGAGCCCATTTTAGCTCCTTTGATTAATAATATGATCAGTCCGGCAATACTCAAGCCGGCGCCGATGCCGTGCGTCACTGCATTGAAGACTTCATTAACGATGTTGTATTTTCTTGAAAAGTTTACTTGCTGCATCGTATCCCTGCTTTCTAAGTTTATTTTAAGTGAAAAAGAGCATTATATCTGTTATAATTACTAGGAAAGTTTCCTTGTATATCATTTTACATGAAAATATTGATTTTATAAAGGATGGACTGATGAAATGTCAAAAGTAAAAATTGTTACAGATTCAAGTGCTAAATTTGAACCTGGGGTTGCCCAGGCCTTAGGAGTAGAAATTATTTCTTTGTCTATCATGGTAGATGATGTGATTTACAAAGATACAGCCATTGACGGGGCTGAATACATGAAAATGATGGCTGCTGCCTCCGCACTGCCTAAAACCAGCCAACCGCCAATAGGAGAGTTTGTTGAGGTCTATGACCGGTTGGGAGCAGATGGGTCTGAAATCATTTCTCTTCACCTGACTGGGTTATTAAGCGGCACGGTGGAAGCTGCCAGACAAGCCAGCCAGATTTCCAAAAGCAAAGTGACGGTGATTGATAGTCATTTCACTGATCAATCTTTGGCATTTTTAGTTGAAACTGCAGCTGAGCTCGCCAATGAAGGGGCCGATGCCGAAACCATTTTGGCAGCTATCGAAAAAGGACAAAAAAATTCCCTGCTCTATATCGGAGTGGCAAATTTAAACAATTTAGTTAAAGGGGGACGCATCAGCCGGGCGACTGGTGTCCTTTCAAATGTCTTCAATATCCGTGTGGTCATGCAACTGCTGGATACTGGTCTGGAAACCATGAGTAAAGGTCGGGGAAATAAGGCTTTTAACCGCTGGTTCGATGAATTGAAGAAAGATAAACTCAGCAAATTAAGTAATGTGAAAAAAATAGGCATCTCTCATGCAGCTGGACTGGAAACAGCGTTGAAATTTAAAAATGAGTTGCAAGAGATGTTTCCCAATGTGCATATTCCAGTGTTGGATACTTCGCCAATCGTTGCCACCCATACTGGAGAAGGGGCATTTGCCATCATGCTTTACTTAGAATAACAATAAAGGCAGATCATTGGTTTGATCTGTTTTTTTATCCGAAGAAAGGAGAGGAATCAATGAAAATTTTTAAACGGAATGCGGTTTCCCTGGCATTTTTCTTTATCAGTTTGATTGTGAGTATGTTTATATTTTTGAAAGTTTTTCCAGCCGAAAAAGATTTAATGGCAACCTTAGAGCCACCGGAAAAACAAACTGATGCGGTTTTTTTAGTGGCCATCGGTGATTCCTTGACCGAGGGAGTGGGGGATTCAACAGAGTCTGGCGGATTTGTGCCATTGCTGGCTGACATGTTGGGCGAGGAAGCTAAACTAAATTTGGTAGAAACAGAGAATTATGGCAAGTCCGGCGACCGTAGCGACCAAATTATCAAACGCATTAAAAAAAGCAAGAATATTCAGGAAGATTTGGCAAGGGCTGACTTCATCACACTAACAGTGGGGGGCAATGATTTGATGAAAGTCATCAAATCGGATTTGTTTAGCGACATTAATTTTGAAACTTTTAATAAACCCAAAGAAAAGTATCAGAAAAATCTGGAAAAGTTATTGACTTTGATTAGAGAGTATAACAAAACTGCCCCAATTTATCAGTTAGGGGTGTATAATCCCTTCTATTTGAGTTTTAGTCAAATTACTGAAATGCAGGAAATCGTTGATTTATGGAATCTGACGGCAGAGGAAAATGCTGAAGCTTTTGATAATGTATTTTTTGTACCAATCAATGAAAACATTTATAGCGGAATGAATACAGCTAGCGAAGATTCCGAGGAAGGTGTCAATAATTTATTGTCGGATGCAGACAACTTTCATCCGAATAATTTAGGCTATCAAATCATTGCAAACGAGTTTAAATTTAAATTGATGAGTACAACTAAACTCTGGCTGGAAGAATAGGTGGAATAACATGGAAGAGAAACAATCTAAAGAGATAAAAAATTCGGCGGACTTGAAAAAGTCTTCCCAAAAGATAAAAGGCCACTCTAAGAAACACAACATTTGGCAATATGCTTTTCTCACTTTGCTTGGCATCATTCTGGCATTTTTCATATTTATTGGCGTACGGGTGACAGGTACGAGAGAAGTTGAATTTAAAAAGGCACAAGAACAGCTGGTCTTGCCAGATGATCCCAGCTTTCAAATTTCAACCAATAAAGCTCAGCTGAATAAAGTTATCAGTTTTTATTTGAATGATTTCCTGAAAGATTCTGGTGTTCAATACACCTTTTACTTGGAGAATCAGGCATTGCTGAATGGAACGTTTAAAGTGTTAGGCTATCCCATGGAGTTCTTTTTATACTTTGAACCCTATGTGATGCAGGACGGTAATATCCAGCTGAAAGCTAAAAATGTTTCTATCGGCGCCCTTGGTCTACCTGTGAAACAAGTCATGAATCAAGTGGCAGGATTTCATATGCCTGATTGGGTGGAAATCGTTCCTGAAAAAGAGCATATCATCCTGCATTTAGATCAGCTTGTCATTGAAAACAACATTCATTTAAGGGCAGACCGGATAAATTTAGTGGATGATGACATACGCATGAGTGTTTATTTAGATTTAGGTACTGGCAATAATACTAAAGAGGAGGAATAGCAATGTCGCAAACAGCAGTATTTGCTGGCGGATGTTTTTGGTGCATGGTGCACCCCTTTGATACACAGCCGGGCATTATTTCAGTTATCTCCGGTTATACTGGAGGGCATGTAGAAAATCCAACTTATGAGGAAGTGTGTTCCGGTTTGACCGGACATACAGAAGCGGTTGAAATCACCTATGACCCAGATGTAATTTCTTACGGGGAATTAGTGGAAATATATTGGCAGCAGACCGACCCGACGGATGCTTTTGGTCAATTTCAAGACCGAGGCGACAGCTATCGGCCGGTGATTTATTACCAAAATGAAGAGGAAAAATCAATAGCAGAAAAAAGTCGGGAGAAATTACAACTCAGCGGCCGATTTGACCGACCTATTGTCACGACAATTGAACCACGGGTAGCTTTTTATCCTGCCGAAGAATACCATCAGGATTTTTACCGGAAAAGTCCTGTCAGATATCGGGCATCCAGCGGTTTGAGAGAAAAATTTATTGAGGAAAAATGGAAACATGAAAAATAAAAGTTTTTATCAGTTCAGCCAAACAAAGCGTCACCCAAAAATGCCAGACGCTCTAGCACTCTTGGCAGAAGCAATTTATCAAGACTCCCAGTTTCCCAAGTTCTCTACAGAATACAATGAAATCAGCGGTTATTTAGAGGATAGCGTGAATTATGTGGAGAGTATGGATCACTTTGATACATTGTGGCAGCAATACGAAGAAAATTCATGATGTTTTGTGACAGTCAGCGATTGATTGTCTGATTTTTAACTAGGTATTATTTAAGAATCGACGCTTTTAAAAACCAATGATTGAAACGGATATTGAGACGGCAGAAAAGATGGATAATCATTTAAAGATTCAACCCATCTGATTGCTTCTCAAATATCCGTTTTTATTTTGTTTTCATGTAAAGATTTTTTAGATCTGTTTAAAACAGCTTATTGCTAAAAATAGTGCAAAATTAGCGAACACAACGTAACAAAAATGACAAAACTATAACAAATGAAAAACAAAACCTTGGTTATATTTCTTTTGTATTTTTTATTGCGAAATAATTACAAATGTATTACAATTAAAGGACGCTATGACGGACTAAAAATCTTTTTAAATAGATGCATGAATGAATCATGGGATACAAATAGAATATTTTCAAGGAGAATATTATGGATGCACACAGATAAAAAAAATAAAAATTATATTACAAGTTTAGACGGCCTGAGAGCTTTTGCGGTCTTACTGGTTCTCGGATATCATTTCAGAATTCCTTTCTTCAATGGCGGGTTCATTGGAGTTGACATATTTTTTGTACTATCGGGTTACTTAATCACAACTATTTTATTAAAGGAGTGGCAGCGAAGAAAATCGATTGATTTGAAATTATTTTGGAAAAAACGCCTGAAACGATTATATCCCGCACTGCTTTTTTTATTGAGCATCACAACTTTATTTGCAATTATTCTTATTCCTAAACATTTCCAATCAGTTCTAAAGGCGGATACAGCGGGGCTTACATTGCTAAGCAATTGGTGGTATATTTTTCAAGAAGTTCCTTATGCAGATTTTTTTGCCGAACCTACACCATTGAAACATTTATGGTCTTTGGCAGTAGAAGGGCAATTTTATTTATTTTACCCAGTAATTATTTTGCTCTTTTATCATATTTTCAAGCGTAAACGCTATTTTTTTTACGGTTTGTTCTCTATCGGGGCAGTATCCTTTTTAACAATGCTGTTGCTTTATCAGCCAGAAAAAATCGACCGAATCTATTACGGGACAGATACCCGAGTTTTCACACTTATTTTAGGCAGTCTTTTAGCTTTTGTCTGGCCTTATGAACGTTTGAATAAAAGCCCTCATCCGTCCACCAAGGCAGCTCTTGATGCTATCGGTGTGCTCGCGATAGTCTTGCTGGCTGCAGCTGTAGTATCAGTAACGGAGTTCACACCATTCTTGTATCAGGGCGGCTTTCTGCTGGTGGCTTTGATAACAGTGACGTTATTGGCTATTATTATTCATCCGGGGACATCTTTAGGCAAATTATTCTCTCATCCGGTTTTATGTTGGATTGGCAAGCGGTCCTACAGTCTTTATCTTTGGCACTATCCGATCATCGTTCTGTCAACTCCTTTAAGAATCGGTGGAGATTTCCGTATTATACTGGTGATGTCACAAATTACTTTAAGTTTTCTGCTGGCTCATTTTTCTTATGAAATGATTGAAAAACCTTTCAGAAAATCTAGTTTGAAGGAAATTAGACCGGAAATCAGCTCTTATTGGCATGACAATAAAAAAAGTCTGTTGAAAAATGGAGCGGTCATCATGGTTTTCTTGGGGATTATTTCCGGAACGAATTATTTTTTTAATAAAGAATTGGCCACTCAGGCAAAAGAAAAAATCGTGGTGAAAAAAGATCCGCCAAAAAAAACTTCCGAGTCCGTCGTAGAAGTCAAGCCTAAAATCAACCAAATTTTTGCCGTTGGCGATTCGGTCATTTTAGGTGCCGAGCAGGAAATAGAAAGTCGTTTCCCGGGGACTGTCGTCGATGGAAAAGTCAGCAGACAGTTGGAAGAGGGCAGGGAAATCATTAAAGAAAAGTACAAGGATCAGTTAGATGAACAAACTCTCCTTATTCTTGAATTAGGGTCCAATGGTCCTTTTTCCGAAAAAGAGTTGGATGAGCTTATCGACTACACTGCGCCCGCCCAGTTGGCATTTATTACAATTAAAATTCCGTTCAACTGGGAAAATCAAGTCAACAATATATTGAAAGATGCGGCGAACAGTAAAAATAATATCCTTCTAATAGATTGGCATAGCTATGTTTCCGAGAACTTGAGTCTGTTAGAAAGCGATGGTGTTCATCTCAATCCATCTGGAGCACAAGCCTATACGGATTTGATTGAACAAACTATCAGCAGTGCGTATAATATTGACTTGAAAGAAAAGAAGTCTCCGAAGTCTGAGGAATCAGAGAATAAACCGGCAGATAATAAAGACTCAGATGAAACGAAAAAACAATAAACTAAGCTGTAGCAAGCCCGTCCTTCAAAGGTTAGATTATTATTCTAACTTTTGAAGGTTTTTTTGATAGAGAGGAGGTCTAGTTGACATAATAAATTTATAAAACACACCTAGGTTTTATATCAAAAATGATGAGCTGTTTATTCATTGTATATTTTAGAATATCGGAAAAAATTAGGAAGACTGGCGCTCTAATGCATAAAATCATGGGAAAAAAGGAAAACAATTTATTCTAATCAAGGATAATTGTGCTAAACTATGAACAGAACAAAGGGTTAAAATAAGGGAACAAAAGGAGTTTAAAATGACAACCAAGAAAAAATATTTTTCACTGGCATTACTGTGTTTGATGAGCAGTTTCTTATTGACTGGCTGCCAAGATATCAAAATGTGGTTTAAAGGTTTTGAAGAAAGTTTTAAAGGGTTGGAAATGACAATCAGAACTTATGATGAAGAAAGTCAGATTATGGATGAAGTGGTGGGAAAGTCAATTAAGTTAGAGAGAGATGATACCTTTGATTCCGATGAGGAAAGTCAAGACTCCAGCGTGATTCAAATTACAATCGGCAATAAAGAAATGCACCACGTGGGCTCATCCATGATTATTGAAGAATCTGGACTAGAGAATATTTTTGATGAGTACAGTGAAACCGTAGATATCAAAAATCTTGATCGCGGCATCCCGGTAGTGAATGCAATGGTTAATGACTTTAAACAGTCTTTTAGCGGAAAAGAAAAGGTGATTCTGATCCGAAGTCAAAACGGTACACCCCTAGCGACTTATGCGGGGGAAAAAGTATCTTTGTACAAAACAGAAGTTCCTAAAAGTACAGGTATTTTAATCGACGGGAAGTATTTGTTTCTTTACCGGTGTGATTATACAATTTATGATTTAGAACTCTTTGAATAAGGTGATGAGAGGATTATTTAAATGAAGGAACAAGAATATTTGATGATTGTAGCGATGGAGGAATGTGCCGAAATCCAACAAGCCTTGTCTAAAGCATTGAGATTTGGTTTGGAGGATGCCCATCCGGAAACACCGGAAATCTCCAACGAAAAACAAGTGCTGACAGAATTTTATCAACTATGTGCAGTAATGGAGATGTTGCAGAAAAAGCAAATACTGCAATCTCTGTCTGCAATTGAAATTGATATCATCAAATCTGAAAAACTCGATAAACTTGCACATTTTATGGCATATTCCAAAGACAAAAAAATATTATGACAGCCGTAGACTAACTAACGGCAAAAGATTAAAACTGAGAGAACAGCTTCTAATGTTCTCTTTTTTTTATTTTTTCACAAAAATATTTGAAAATCAGCTTGCCTTTTTTTGTGAAAACTCATACAATAATTATCGAGAGTGAAAATCATTCTCAATTAAAAGGAGGCCTACTTGAAAAAGATAATACTGCTGATTACTTTGGTAATTTTAGCGATAAGTTCAATATTTGTTGGTGTTCAAAGCATTTCTATCAGTGATATTTTTCATTTAAATTCAAATCAGGCACTTGTACTATGGAGTACGAGAGTCCCTCGAACCATGAGTTTGATCATCGCTGGGGCTACCGCCAGTGTTTGCGGATTGATCATGCAGCATCTGACTCAAAATAAGTTTGTGTCACCAACGACTGCAGGAACGATGGACAGCGCCCGGCTGGGTATTTTAGTGGCGATGGTTTTCTTTCCAAATGCCTCAACGCTTAACCGGTCATTGCTTGCCTTTGTCTTTTCTTTTTTAGGCAGCATGCTGTTTATTCAGTTAATCAACTATTTGCCTCATAAAAATCAAATAATGGTTCCGCTGATTGGTTTGATGTTTGGAAATATTATCGGCTCCATCGTGACATTTTTTGCCTATCAGCTGCAACTGATTCAAAACATGTCTTCTTGGCTGCAGGGAAACTTTGCGACAGTAGCACGAAATGGTTATGAATTGATTTATTTAAGTGTTCCCTTACTTCTGATTGCTTACATATACGCCTATCAATTTACTCTGGCAGGCATGGGGAAAGAAGTATCATCAAGCTTGGGATTGAATTACCGTCTCACCCAATTGTTTGGGCTTGGGATAGTTGCGATTGCCAGCAGTGTCATGCTTGTGACCATTGGCAATTTACCTTTTTTGGGAATTGTCATTCCTAATCTGGTTTCTCTTTATATGGGGGACCAGATGAAACAAACCCTTTGGCTGACAGCTGGTGCGGGCAGTACGTTTCTGATTTTTTGTGATATTATTTCCCGGATTATCATACAGCCTTTTGAAGTACCGGTCAGCTTAGTTGTGGGAATCATCGGCAGTGTCATTTTTATCATTCTTTTGTTTAAAGGGGGGAGAAAATGACCAGAATTTTAGGGAAAAACGGGGTTAAATTTATTTTTCTTGTTATTGCAGTAGTTGGATGTTCTGCTCTTTTTCTTACCTATAATACTTATGGGAATTTTGAGTTTGCATTGGCTTTTCGCGGCAAGAAATTTATCGCTTTTGTCTTGGTTGGCATTGCTACAACCTTTGCTACGATTACATTTCAAACCATCACCAACAATCATTTTTTAACACCCAGTATTCTGGGCTTTGATTCTCTTTATGTCTTGGTGCACACACTGCTCTTTTTCTTTTTTGGGGTTCAGGTATCCAGTCTGTTGAATCGAACGATTCCATTTTTTTTGCTTAACGTTTTCTTCATGGTTATCTTGAGCGGAGTTTTATATTTCTTTCTGTTGAAAAAGGGAACTCAGGATTTATACCTCTTATTGATGATCGGGATGATCTTAGGAACCCTTTTCAGCAGTATCAGCACTTTTTTGCAAGTGGTTTTGGACCCTAATGAGTACGATAAATTGCAAGGAAAGTTGTTTGCCAGTTTTTCAAATGTGGATATTTCTTTGATTGGGATTGGTTTCCTTTTAGCAAGCTTAGCTATAGCCTATTTATGGCTTGCTGCACCCACACTGGATGTTCTTCATTTAGGCAGAGATCAGGCGGTCAGTTTGGGAGTCAATGTGACTGCTCTGCAAATAAGGCTGTTGCTAGTCGTCAGTTTGTTAGTCGCTCTATCCACAGCACTTGTAGGTCCAGTGACTTTTTTAGGGTTTATAGTGGTTAATTTGACCTACCAGTTGATGTCTACGTTTAAGCACAGGTATTTGTTTATTGCAGGGAGTCTGATTAGTATTTTGTTGTTAGTTTCCGGTCAATTTTTAGTGGAACAAGTATTTAAATGGAACACTACCATGAGTGTGGTCATCGAATTTATCGGCGGGATTTATTTTGTCGGAAAAATTCTTCATGAAAGGAAGCAAGAGCATTGATGAAAATAAAAAAAGTTTCAAAACATTATGGCAATAGAAATGTCATAGAAGATGTGAGTCTTGATATTTCAGAAGGAAAGCTCACTGCTTTGATCGGTCCTAATGGCGCCGGAAAAAGTACGCTTCTATCCATGATGAGCCGGCTGATAGATAAAGATATCGGGGAAATTTACCTTGACGGCAACGAAGTGAAAAGCTGGAAACAAAATGAGCTGGCAAAAAAACTGGCTATTCTAAAACAGTCTAATCATGTCAATTTAAAGCTGACAATTCGAGAACTGGTGACTTTTGGCAGGTTCCCCCATACAAAAGGGAGACTCACTCAAGCAGACAATCAAATAGTCGATGAGGCTTTGAGTCACTTCGGTTTGACAGATATCCAAGACCAGTTTATTGATTCCTTGTCAGGAGGACAATTGCAGAGGGCATACATTGCCATGATTTTTGCGCAAGATACGGACTACATTTTATTAGACGAACCTTTGAATAATCTGGATATGAATTACGCCGTGCAAATGATGAAGATTTTAAAAGACTTAGTAGTGTTTCACGGAAAAACAGTTATCATTGTTTTACATGATATTAATTTTGCCGCTAGTTATGCTGATGAGATCATCGCCATGAAAAAAGGAAAATTATTTCTACATGACCATACAGAAGAAGTTATAAAAAAAGAAGTGCTTGACCGGTTATACGATATGAGCATCAAAGTATGCGAAATGGAGGGCAAGCGGTTTTGTTTATATTTTAATTAGCAGAAATTAAAGGAGAGAAAAACGGATGAAAAAAACCTTGAAAGTTATAAGTGTATTAGTATTGGCAGTAGCGGTTTTCGTTGGCTGTGGGAAAAGTGCTGGTAGTGGGACAGGGAAGACTGGCGACAAACAAACCGCCGATTCTAAAAAAAATGAGCATGCAACTGTGATGATTACAGATTCTGAAAATGAAACTATCGAAGTCCCAGTCAATCCGGAAAAGGTTGTTGTGTTCGATATGGGAGCTTTGGACACCATTGATAGTTTAGGGGAAGAAGCAAAAATCATCGCAGCACCAACAGAAAGTTTGCCGAAATATTTGGACAAATTTGCGGAGATAGAGTCAGCCGGCGGTATCAAGGAACCGGATTTAGAAAAAATCAATCAGCTGCAACCAGATTTGATTATCATTTCCGGTCGTCAGCAAGAGTTTAAAAAAGAGTTGAGCAGTATTGCACCCACAGTATACTTGTCAGTAGACTACACGAAGACTTGGGAGTCAACCAAAGAGAACATTCAAACCTTGGGGACGATTTTTTCAAAGGAAAAGGAAGCTGAAAATGAAGTGGAACGCTTGGAAACCAAGATTGAAGAAGTGAAACAAAAAGCGGCAGACAGCCAGTTGAAAACATTGGTAACTTTGGTTAATGAGGGTCAACTCTCCGTCTACGGTACCAACTCACGGTTTGGAATCATTCATGACACTTTCGGTTTTGAACCTGCCGATCAGGAAATAGAGGCTTCCACTCATGGACAATCGGCCTCTTACGAATACATTTTAGAAAAAAATCCTGACATCATTTTTGTTATTGACCGTACCAAGGCCATTGGCGGAGATCATTCAGAAAATGATGTGGCTAACAATGAGTTGGCAGCACAAACAAATGCCGGTAAAAATAATAAAATCATCTCCCTAGCAGCAGATGTATGGTATTTATCTGGCGGGGGCATCCAGTCCACAGATTTAATGCTGGAAGATGTAGCTGCCGCATTCGAATAACCTTTCAATTCAAGAACATCTTGTCCATCTTCACTCACATTGAAGATGGACAGGGTGTTTTAGTATCAGTGGAATGGTTTGATTTTATCAACCCCATAATTCATAATAGAACTAGCATCAACAAAGGACTAAACTCAAGTAAAATGAACGTGATGACAACAATGGGGTGAAGAAATGTCAGATGGGAAATTATTGCTGGATACATTAAAAAAACAGCGGATTTATTTTGAGTCAAAAAAGACATTTAAGTTGGAATTCCGGCTGAAACAGTTAAAACGACTAAAGAAGATGTTCAAAGACAATGAAGAAAAATTCATGGAAGCACTCTTCAAAGATTTAGGCAAACACCCGTTAGAATCATACGTGACTGAAATCGGACTGATTTACCATAGTATCGACTATATGTTGAAGCATTTACCGAAGTGGAGCAAAGCACAAAAAGTCAAAACACCGTTATTTTTGTTTCCCGCCAGAAGTTATACATTAGCCAGTCCGTACGGCAATGTGCTGATTTTATCAGCTTTCAACTATCCTTTGCTTTTATCTGTCGATCCTCTAATCGGAGCAATCAGCGGCGGCAATACTGCAATGGTAGCATTGTCGGAACATACGCCCCATGTGAACCAAGTGATTTTTGATAATTACACAAAATATTTTAAAACGGATTATTTATTTTTTTTCGTCAGTTCAAAAGAAAAGAACACATTGATTTTAAAAGAAAAATTTCAAAAAATATTTTTTACTGGAAGTCCTAGAGTGGGAAAGATTGTTTATCAAGCTGCCAGTCAGCATTTAACACCTGTTACGCTTGAATTAGGCGGAAAAAGTCCAGCCGTCGTCACTGGTCAGGCCAAAATTCAACATGCTGCTAAACAAATCGCCTGGGGCAAGTTTTTAAATTCTGGTCAAACCTGTGTGGCGCCGGACTATTGTCTAGTGGCTGCCAGTGCAGCCGAACAATTTTTAACGGAACTGGTAAAAGCTGTGAAAGATATGTATGGCAATGACCCGGAACGTTCTGCTGATTATAGCCGGCTTGTTCATGGAGATGCACTGAAGAGATTGCTGAATATCATCGACAAAGATCAGCAATACCTCTTTGCAGGAGGCAACTGCGATGTCGCTGGCCGTTACCTAGAACCGACCATTATGACAGCTTCTTTGAACACACCCCTTGAAAGCATGAAAGAAGAGTTGTTTGGTCCAGTGCTCCCGGTATTGATTTATGATGATTTAACTGAAGCCATTAAGTTTATCCGACAACACGAACCCCCTTTAGCTTTTTATCCTTTTTCTGAAGACAGAAAAGAAATCGAAACCCTATTGACAAGCTGTCAATTCGGGGGAGCAACAGTAAATGATACTGTCCTGCATTTGGCCAATATCCATCTGCCTTTCGGTGGGGTAGGAAATTCAGGCACAGGCCGCTACCATGGCAAATATTCCTTTGAAACTTTTACCCACCAAAAAGCTATTTTAGACAGAAAGACATTCTTGTCCCTGCCATTGATGCTTCCGCCTTATACATCAAAAAAAGAAAAAATCATCAAGAAATTTTTAAAATAAAAAGATGAAAATATTGTAACAGGAGGTTGTTAATCATGAGAAATCATGAAGTCAAAACTGTTAAAAATTTGCTGAACGTACAGGGCCATTTGGATGAACCAGGTTGGTCCCGCTCTTTAGTACAAGTTTATGACCGCCGGCAAATCAAAGCACCAAAATGGCGTATCAAAGAGTGGGATTACTATATTATTCAAAATTCGGAATATGTTTGCTGCTTTACTGTTTCTGACAACGGATATATGGGGTTGGAGTCTGTCTCTTTGATTCATTTGAAAACACAATATCAGCATACGGAATCCATTGTGATACCCTTTCCAATGGGGAAATTAAATATGCCTGCTAGCTCAGTCAGTGGAGATGTCCACTATGAAGACAAACGGTTACGTTTATCTTTTAGTCATGTGAACAATCAAAGAAAAATACTCTGCGAGTTTAAAAAATTCAAAGATAATCAGGATTTTTTCTGTGAGTTCCTGTTGACTGAAACGCAGCCGGACAGTATGGTGATTGCTACACCATGGCCAGAAAATAAAAAAGCCTTCTATTATAATCAAAAAATAAATTGCATGACGGCAGAAGGGTACGTCACATTGGGGGATAAAACTATTGTCTTCAGACCGGCAGACACTTTTGCAACACTGGATTGGGGACGCGGTGTATGGACCTATGATAATACATGGTACTGGGGCAATGGAAATGGGTTTGTTGAAGGAAAGCGTTTCGGTTTCAACTTAGGTTATGGCTTCGGCGACACTTCAGCTGCCAGCGAAAATGTGCTTTATTATGACGGAGTTCTGCATAAGCTGGATGATATTTTATTTAAGCATGACAGTGATTATTTACAACCATGGGAGATTACTTCTTCAGACGGCAGGTTTGAAGGAGACTTTGTGCCTATTTTAAATCGCAGTGCTCTCACAGACTACAAAATCATCGTTTCTGATCAGCAGCAGGTTTTTGGCAAATTAACAGGGGAAGTCATCCTAGATAATGGCAAAAAGCTTCAACTGAACGAACTGATTTGTTTTTTTGAGAAAGTTCATAATAAATTTTAAAAAAAGTGAAGAGCCTTGATGTGTAAGACTATTCTTTTTACCGAAGATCTGACACTACGAACTTACAAAATTGAAAGAAAAAAAGCAGGGGGATATGTTATAATTTTAAAAGCATGGTTTTTCATCTTTAACAGTAATTTCTGGGATGAAGTCATGTTATAAAAATAGTATCTAAACTTTTTATGGAGATTTTAAAAGTTCAGTAAAAGGATCATTCTTTATAGATGATACGGAGTAAAGGAGAAAGATTAGTGAGAAGGTTAAAATTGAAATGGTGTTCATTTATCATTATATTCAGCATCTTTTTGAGTATCATTCCTCAAAGAGTTTATGCAGAAAGCCCTTCAATGATGGATTTAGTCAATGAATCCGGCTATGAAGTCCAAGAGTACAACCGGCCGAAGTCTGCGGTTTTGATTGATGCCAACACGGGGAAATATTTATGGAGTGAAAATCCTGATGTACCTAGAAACCCCGCAAGTATCATTAAGCTGCTGGTCGTTTACCTGACTTATGAAGCTATCAGGGACGGCAAGATCAGTCTTGATACAGAGGTCACAGCCACACACCGTCATGCGGCTATTTCTGAAATCTATGAATTAAGTAACAGTAACATCGTCGAAGGCGTGTCTTATCCAGTGAAGGAATTATTTCCGATGGTCTTTGTCCCGTCATCAAATGTGGCCACAATTATGTTGTCAGAACTGGTTGAAAAAAACCCGGTAGTTTTTTTAGAGAAAATGAATGAAAAAGCGCAGGAACTGGGTATGGAAAATACGACTATCTATAATGCTACCGGGGCACAAATCTCTGCTTTTCAAGGATTGTATGCGGAGGAAGGCGTTGATATCAGCACCCTGCAAACAACAGCCGACAATGTGACTACGGCAAAAGATTTAGCAGTTTTTACATACCATTTATTGGATAATTTTCCTGAAATACTGGAATATACTAACCGTTCACAAGTGACAGTCATGGCAGGAACCCCTTATGAGGAAACTTTTGATTCCTATAACCACTCTTTGCCGGGAGCTGATTACGATTATGAGGGAGTAGACGGCATAAAGACCGGTTCCAGTGCTTCTGGCGGTTTTAATATCTCCATGACAGCTAAACGAGGAGACTTGCGTCTGATAACAGTTGTGCTGGGGGTAGGGGATTGGTCCGATCAGAATGGCGAATACTATCGCCATCCCTTTGCCAACGCCATGCTGGATTACGGTTTTAATCACTTTGAATACAAGGAGCTCCTTCCTGCGGGAAAACAGCAAGTAAATGAGGAAGATATCATCTTGTCAGACAATCTTTTGGACCTTGTTCCCAAAGGAGAGACCGCAACTTTTAAATTAGGAGAAGATAATCAATTGGAGGCGGAGAGCAGCTTGTCCGTCATCTCCCCAACAATTTCTCCCGTAAAAATACCTTTTGAAAGAGAAAAATCAATCATCAGCAAAATGGACTTAAGTGCACTTGACAATAAGGAAATCAGTCTTTTAGATAAAATCATCAAAATTTTTTCAAACAATCTTTTACTATTGATTAGTTTGATTGCATTGATAGGCCTGATTCTGTTGGTCATCGTTACAATGGTTGCTGAAAACCGCAGGAAAAAAAGAAGACAAATGTTGAGAAAAACCAGAGGCAGAAGGTCACATTGATTTTTTAAAATAAGGTTGACCCATAAGTAGTTTCAAAACTTAAAATGAAGAAACATATAAAACCATACATCCCATGAAATCACTGTTTTAGAAAAGTGGTTTCATGGGATATTTTCTATTTTGAAATCTTAGTTCAGCTCTATTTCTATAATTTTTAACCATTTGTATCCATTTGCGGTTTCCGCACAGTAGGAGAAGAAAATCACGGGAATATATAGCGAACGAAAAGGCATTCATTTTCAGTTAATATTCGTGTTTTTTCAATATCTCTTACATTGTCAAAAAATGATAGCGGTAACAGTGAAAATCATACGAAATATATGGTATTATAGTAAGTGTAATAGTTAATATATTTTTTATTATTTCTGATTCTAAACGAATTAATTACCATTAATTTGAAAGTAGGTGAAAATATGGTTGAAAAACCGACTGAGAACGAACAAAACACTTTGATTAGAAAGGAGAAAGAGACATTCAACACCGGCGAAAACTTTTTCGCACAGCATCTTTTGGGACTCCATCAGGAAACTGATCACCAGTATACATTTAGAGTTTGGGCGCCGAATGCTGAAAAAGTCTGGGTAATCGGAGATTTTAATCAGTGGGAGCAAACCGATTTGATGACTCTGGATTCCCAATGGGGCATTTGGGAAATCACACTTGATACTCCCCAAGAAGGACAGTTGTACAAATTTAGGATTCAACAGCAGGGCGGCACGATTATTGATAAAATTGACCCGTTTAGCTTTAAATTCGAGAAACGTCCTAACAATGCAGCAGTCATTTATAACTTTCCTGAAAAAAAATGGCGTGACGGACTTTGGTTTGCACGTAAAAAAAGAAGCGATTATTTTAAACGTCCATTGAATATTTATGAAGTGCACAGCAGTTCATGGCGTCAGCATCCAGATGGCACTCCATATTCTTTCAAAGAACTAAAGGAAGAGATGATTCCTTACGTTAAAAAAATGGGTTATACCCACATCGAATTTATGCCGCTGATGGAACATCCACTTGGCAGGTCATGGGGCTATCAACTGACAGGATATTTTGCTTTGAGTTCCTATTTTGGGACGCCAGAAGAATTTCAGGACTTTGTGGAAGCTTGTCATTTGTCAAACATCGGTGTCTTGATTGACTGGGTGCCGGGGCATTTTTCTGTCAACAATGATGCATTGGCTTATTATGACGGCACGCCGCAGTTTGAGTATTTTGACCCCGATCGGGCAAAAAATGTGCGCTGGGGCAGTCTGAATTTTGACTTAGGCAAACCGGAAGTCCAAAGCTTTTTGATTTCCTGTGTGTTGTTTTGGATAGAAGAGTACCATGTGGACGGCATTCGGGTGGATGCAGTCTCAAGTATGATTTATCGTGATTATGATGACGGTTATTGGACCCCTAACCACGAGGGCGGCAACCGGAATTTTGAAGGTTATTATTTCTTGCAAAAATTAAATGCCGTAGTGAAAGGGCGCCATCCTGAAGTTTTGATGGTAGCTGAAGAAAGTTCTTCCGAAACCAAAGTAACAGGTTTGATCGAAACAGGTTCTTTAGGATTTGATTTCAAGTGGAACATGGGTTGGATGAACGATGTTTTGAGATTTTACGAATTGGATCCTATTTACCGCAAGCATAATTTCAACTTAATCACATTTTCATTTATGTATATGCTTAATGAAAATTATATCTTACCTCTTTCCCATGACGAAGTTGTTCATGGCAAAAAAAGTCTCATGCACAAAATGTGGGGAGACCGCTATAAACAATTTTCCCAGCTTCGTAATCTATATACGTATATGATTACTCATCCAGGGAAAAAACTTTTGTTTATGGGCAGTGAGTGGGGCCAGTTTTTAGAGTGGAAGTTTGATGAGCAACTGGAATGGGTAGACTTAAATGACCCTCTCAATCACTCTATGCAAAACTTTACAGCACAGCTCAATCAATTTTACAAAGATGAGAGGGCGTTATGGGAGTTGGATGATACCCACGAGACCCTTGAAATCATCGATGCCGACAATAGTGATGAAACGGTTTTAAGTTTTATCCGTCACGGCAAACGTAAAAAAGACTTTTTGATTGTGATATTGAATATGACACCGGTGGAGAGAAGGAATTTCACTGTGGGCGTGCCATATCCGGGAACGTACAAGGAAGTCTTTAACACAGAGATGAAAGAATTTGGAGGTACCTGGACTTCTCATAATCCTGATTGTCAAACAGTGCCGCAAGAATTCAAGCACTACACAGAGACTATCAATACGACTGTACCGGCTTTAGGTGCCATCGTTTTGAAGCCAGATTCAATCAAAATTAGGAGAGCCAGATAAGGAAAGGAGGATGGTGAAAGAATCTTCTTTCACCAAATACATTATGAAAACTGATATGCTAGCAATGATTTTAGCTGGCGGCCAAGGCACCCGTTTAGGTGAAATCACTAAAACGATTGCCAAACCGGCAGTACCTTTCGGAGGACGTTACCGCATCATCGACTTTACACTGAGCAATTGCGCCAATTCCCGTATCGGAAATGTAGGTGTAGTGACCCAGTATCAGCCTTTGACTTTAAATCGTCATATTGGTAACGGGGCAAGTTGGGGATTGGACGGGATAGACACCGGGGTAACGATATTACAGCCCTTTTCCAGCTCTGAGGGGAGCAAGTGGTTCGCAGGAACCGCCCACGCAATTTATCAAAATATAGATTATATTAATGACATCAATCCTCAATACATTTTGATTCTTTCCGGGGACCATATTTATAAGATGGATTATGGCGAAATGCTGGAAACTCACCAAAAAAATAATGCCTCATTGACGATTGCGGTCATCGAAGTGCCGATGGAAGAAGCTTCACGGTTCGGTATCATGAATATAGATGAAAATGACCGGATCATCGAATTTGAAGAAAAACCGGAAAACCCGAAAAGCAATTTAGCGTCTATGGGTATCTACATTTTCAATTGGGAACGTTTAAAGAGTATTTTGATTAATAGTTACAACAAAGAAGACAATATGCTGGATTTTGGTCAACATGTCATTCCGTTTTATTTGGACAGTGCTGAAAATGTGTTCGTTCACCGTTTCGAAGGTTACTGGAAAGACGTTGGAACGATTGACTCCTTATGGCAAGCCAACATGGATTTTATCAATCCTGACAATGAGCTGAACATGAGAGATAGAGGTTGGAGAGTTTTTGGTAAAAACACGATTTCTCCGCCGCATTTCCTCACGAAAACAGCTTCAGTCTCACATTCTTTGATAGTGGACGGTTGTTTCGTTTCCGGGAAAGTCGAAAACAGTATTTTATCCAGTGATGTTCAAGTGAAAGAAAACGCCGTAATCAAAGACAGTTTTATCATGCCAGGAGCAGTGATTGGTAAAGGAGCGTACATCAATCGCGCTATTATCGGAGAACATGCGGTAATAGGTACAGATGCTGTTATTGACGGAGCCGATGAGATTGCAGTGGTCGGGTACTCAGAAGTGATAGGAGTGAAAATCGATGAGAACTAATAAACTATGTGCTGTGCTATCAGGTATTAAGAAGTTTGACGATTTAAAACCATTGACAAATAAGCGTCCTCTTGCTACACTGCCATTTGATTGTAAATACCGGCTGATAGATTTTCCTCTATCGAGTATTGTCAATGCGTCAATCAATACTATTTTTATGATATTTAATGAAGATGAAACCCAATCTGTCTTTGACCATTTAGGCGGAGGAAAAGAATGGAATTTGGATGCAATCCAGCACCATTATTTCATCCATCTTTATCAAGAATTTCTTAAGAAAAAAGAACAAGGCAAACCATATTACGATAAGTTGATAGATTATCTGCATAAATCCAAATCCGAGTACACGGTGGTCATGGGGAGCAAAATCCTCTGCAATATTGACCTTCAAGCCGTGTTAAAGGTTCATCAGAATCAAAACAATGATATCACTGTCGTCTATAAACGGGTACCGGAAAACCGTATCATGGCTTCTGATAATTTAATTAATATCAGTGATACAGGTACGATTACAGGCTCTTATCTTCTTGAAGAAGCAGAAGAAAGAGGAGATTCCCACAATCTGTCCATGGAAATATACCTTGTTCAAACGGATTGGCTGATTGATTTGCTTGAAAAAGGTCAGAAGGAAGGGGCATCTGCCGACCTTCACGTGATCATTCAGCATCAAATACAGAAAATTAAGAGTTCGGCTTACGAGTACACCGGCTATTTAGGTAATATTTTCGATATAGATTCTTATTACCAAGTCAGTATGGATATGCTGGAGGTCAGTAGGTTTAACTCGTTACTTTATTCAAACAAAAAAATCTATACAAAACTGAAAAACGAAGTGCCGACTTATTATTCTGATACATCTGAAGTAGTTAACAGTCACTCTGCTACCGGCTGCTTTATCGAAGGAAGCGTCAAGCATTCGCTATTGTCGAGAAAAACCATCATTAAACCTGGTGCGGAAGTCGCAGACTCCATCGTTTTGCCAAATGTTTCCATCGGAGAAAACGCAAAAGTTAAATACGCGATTTTGGATAAAAATGTGATTGTAGAAAATGGTGCGGAAGTCATCGGTACTCCTGACAATATTAAGGTGATTGCCAAAGGAGTCGTTGTTTCCAAGGAAAGTTAAGGAAGGGTTGACGTATGAAAATTTTATTTGCAGCTGCTGAATGTGCTCCCTTTTTTAAATCCGGGGGACTGGGCGATGTGGTAGGAGCACTTCCCAAAGAGCTTGTCAAACAAGGTCAGGAAGTAATAGTTGTTCTGCCGCTATTTAAAAATTTACCAGAAAAATATCGCAAAGAGCTGGACCACGTCTTAGACTTCACTGTCAACGTGGGCTGGCGGAAACAATACTGCGGTGTCAAACGTCTTGATTACCAGCAAGTAACTTATTACTTTATCGACAACTTGTATTATTTCGATCGGGACGGCATTTACGGCTACTATGATGACGGCGAACGTTTTGCATTCTTTCAGCAGGCAGTGATAGAGATGATGGAAAAAATCGGATTTATTCCAGATGTTTTGCACGTCCATGATTATCATACTGCTATGATTCCATTTTTACTGAAAGAAAAGTATTACTGGATCGAAGCCTATAACAAAATAAAAACAGTCTTGACTATCCATAATATGGAGTTTCAGGGCCAATGCAGTGAAAGTGTCTTGCACAATTTATTTGGGATAGGGTTGGAGAAGTTTGAAGACGGAACAATCCGTATCGGTGATGGTATCAACTTTCTTAAAGCGGGGATCATCTACGCCGATCGGGTCAACACTGTCAGTCCTTCCTATGCAGGAGAAATCCAAACACCTGAATTTGGTTTCGGCTTGGACGACATTTTGAGAATGATTTCAGGAAAGCTTTCCGGTATTTTAAACGGCATTGATTATGACATCAACAACCCGGAAACAGACCCACATCTGACCATCCATTTTTCTGCCGATGATCTATCCGGGAAGAAAGAAAATAAAAAAATGTTGCAGAACATGGTCAATCTGCCGGAAATTGATGTGCCTTTGATCGGTATCGTCAGCCGTCTAACTAATCAAAAAGGTTTCCAGCTTGTGGTGGAAGAGTTTGAAAACATCATGCAATTTGATTGCCAGCTGGTGTTGTTAGGTACAGGAGACGCTCATTTTGAAGATTTCTTTAAATATATGGAGAGCAGGTATCCTGAAAAGTTTTCGGCTAATATTCTTTTCGATGCTTCTTTTGCACAAAAGATTTATGCGGGATCGGACATTTTCCTGATGCCGTCTGGGTTTGAACCTTGCGGATTATCCCAGATGATTGCCATGAGATACGGAACACTTCCAGTAGTCCATGAAGTCGGCGGGTTAAAGGATACTGTGATTCCATACAATCCAGTAACAGCCCAAGGTGACGGTTTCGGCTTTTCACAATTTCAAGGTTTCTTCATGATGGAAACACTGAAATTGGCCATGACCACCTATGCCACTGATCAAGCTGCTTGGAAAATCATGGTGCAGCGGGCAATGGCGAAAAACTTCAGCTGGGAACATTCCAGCAAAGAGTACCTTAATTTATATCAAAGTCTTCAATGAAGAAAAAATAAATAATTAGAAAAATAGTAAATCGATAAGACTCCTCTTTGTGAATCTTTGATTCATATAAGAGGAGTAGATTCATCTCAGGAATCACATTCGTGTTACGTTATGAAGGAGAAAATAATGAAAATCACAAAGCAGGAATTCAAAAAAGAATTCAAGAATCGTCTGAATGAAAAATACGCTATGGGAGTTGAAGATGCTTCAGCCAATGAACTATACAACACACTAGGTTCAATGATGCGTGCAGCTTATTCTTCACAATGGCACCATACGTGGAAAAATTACTTGGTCAACCAGAAGAAACAAGTCTATTACTTTTCTATTGAGTTTTTACCAGGAAAATTGTTGGAAAGCAATTTATTAAACATGGACTGGCTGGAAACAGTTGAAGAATCTTTAGAGGAAATGGGAATAGATTTAGCAGAATTGATTGATGTAGAACCCGACATGGCTTTGGGTAATGGGGGACTGGGACGTCTTGCTTCTTGTTTCATGGATTCCATCGCCTCATGCGGTTTGCCGGGCAACGGAAACGGTATCCGTTATCAGTACGGTCTATTCAAGCAAAAATTTATTGATGGCTATCAGGTAGAATTGCCGGATGACTGGTTGAACAACGGAAATGTCTGGGAAGTCCGTAAAGACAGCAAAGCAGTCAATGTACACTTTTTTGGTGATGTTCACTTGGAAGAAGTGGAATACGGCAAATTGAAACCTGTCTATAAAAATCAGCAAATGCTAAGAGCAGTCCCTTACGATACGGGAATGATCGGCTATAAAAACGATGTGGTCAATATGGTGCGTTTGTGGTCGGTAGAAATTCCTGCTTCAGAAGAAATTCATTACCGCAGCATTGAGGAAAGACGTGCTCTTGAAGATTTGACAGCCGTGTTGTATCCAGACGATTCAAACGAAAAAGGCCGGCTGACTCGTTTAGCGCAAGAATATTTCTTTGTTTCAGCGGGAGTTCAAAGTATCGTTCGCTATTTCAAAACATTGAATGTTTCCATTCACAATATTCACGAGTATGTGGCGATTCATATCAATGATACTCACCCGGCTTTGTGTATTCCTGAATTTATGCGGATTTTGCTGGACGAAGAGGATCTTACATGGGAAGAAGCATGGGCAATCACTTTGAAAGTGATGAGCTACACCAACCATACGATTATGGCAGAGGCAATGGAAAAATGGTCAGTTGATATGATCAAATATTTATTGCCGCGAGTTTATCAGATTATCGAAGAAATAGACCGCCGTTTTGTCGAAGAAATGTCATTGAAAGTTCATGATCCGAGAGTTGTCGAGCACACAAAAATTATTAAAGACGGGCAAGTACATATGGCTCACCTTGCTATCATAGGCAGTCACAGTATCAACGGTGTGGCCAAGCTGCATTCGGAGTTGTTGAAAACAACCGTACTGCCTGATTTTTACTCAATCTATCCAAACAGATTTAATAACAAAACAAACGGTATTGCGCAACGCAGATGGCTGCAGCTGAGCAACCGTCCTTTATCTAAAGTGTTGGATAAAACTATCGGTACGACTTGGCGTAAGGACCCTCTTGATTTGAGACTGCTGCTTAATTATCAAGATGATGAAGAAGTTTTAGAAGAGCTTTTCCAAGCAAAACGTGAGAACAAGAAACAACTGGCTGAATTTATTGAGGAACATTCAGGAATCGTAGTATCGCCTGATGCCATATTTGACGTTCAAATCAAAAGGCTTCATGCCTACAAACGTCAGCTGCTTAATTTGATGCATATTATCAAATGTTATCAGGATATCAAAGAAAATCCTGAAAGCAATCCTTATCCAAGAGTATTCATTTTTGGTGCAAAAGCAGCCCCAAGTTATTCTTACGCAAAAACTATTATCAAATGTATCAACGAAACTGCTAAACTAATCAACAATGACCCTGATGTTAAAGATTTAATCAAAATTGTTTTCTTGGAAAACTACAGTGTTTCTTTAGCAGAATTGATTATTCCGGCAGCAGACGTCAGTGAACAGATTTCTCTTGCAACAAAAGAAGCTTCCGGTACCAGCAACATGAAATTGATGCTGAACGGTGCAGTGACTCTTGCTACGCTGGACGGAGCAAACATCGAAATTAAAGATGCGGTGGGTGATGATAACATCTGTATTTTCGGTATCACCAAAGACGAAGTTTATGATTATTATCAAAATCAATCTTACTCTGCAGTTTCTTATTATGAAAATGATCCGGTCATCAGAAGAGTGATCGAAGCGTTTATTGACGGCACGATTCCGAATATCTACCAAGAAGGTATCGAGATTTTTGATTCATTGATCCGGTATAATGATGAGTTCTTTGTCCTACGGGATTTCAAATCCTATGTTCAGGCACAGGAAAGAATTGAAGCTTGTTATAGAGATCAGAAGAACTGGAGAAAAATAAGTTTGGTGAATATCGCCAATGCAGGAACGTTCACTTCTGATGAGACAGTGAAGAACTATGCGGACGAGATCTGGCATATCGAGCCGCTGCCAGAATATGGAGACGAGAAGGGTTTTAATGATGGAAGTTTACTATGATTCTTGGGACTTGTCTTACAAACGGCCCTTTGGATCAGTCATGGTCAATACTACCGTTGATTTTTTCATTCACTGTCAGCTAGAAGGAAAAATCAAGATGTTCTTGATTATCCAGAAAGAGAATGAAAATCCGGAAGTATTGGAAATGATTCGTTGTGCGGAATCACAATTTAATGTGCACCACACGATTGATAAAGGCAAAGGCTTGTACTTTTACTATTTCCAAATTAGTCAAGAAACAGAAGAAGGGGTTAAACTTTATTACTACGGTCAACAGGAATTTGGCGGAGAGGGTGTACTGGTGCACGATATCGATCACTTGACACCTTATCAGCTAACCTGTTTCGATCAAGTGGATGATGTGCCCCAATGGTATAGAGAAGGTATCGCTTATCAGATTTTCCCAGATCGCTTTTTCAACGGGAACGAAAATGGTTTGCTCAACCATCCGAGAAAAAATACATTTATTTATGCAACGCCAGAGGATGATCCTATTTATGTCAAAAATGAGAAGCATGAAATCATCCGCTGGGATTTTTTCGGAGGAAACTTGACAGGAATTGAAAAGAAAATCCCATATTTAAAAGATTTAGGAGTGACTATTCTTTACCTGAACCCAATTTTTAGAGCAAGCAGTAATCATCGGTATGATACCGATGATTACTTGGAAATCGATTCTATTTTAGGAAGCTTTGATGACTTTTTGTCACTAATGGAAAAATTACATGAAGTCGGCATCCGTGTGATTCTTGACGGTGTTTTCAGTCATGTTGGTTGGAATAGCCGCTACTTTAATCGCAACAAGCAGTTTGGCGATGATGTGGGTGCCTATAACGACCCCAATAGCCCCTATTTTCCATGGTTTAAATTTAATGAGTATCCTGAAGATTACCGCGCTTGGTGGGGAGTGAAAGATCTTCCAGTGTTTAATAAGCAGGACGCTAGTTTTCAACAATTTATATACGGTGACGATGAGAATAGTGTCCTATCAAAGTGGACACCTCTAGTGGATGGCTGGCGTTTAGATGTTGCAGATGAACTGCCGGATTATTTCATTGAAAATATTCGGAAAAAAACAGACACTTATCCAGATAAAGTCCTGATTGGTGAAGTTTGGGAAGATGCTTCAAATAAAATTTCTTATGAACAGCGCCGGAAATATATTTTAGGCAATCATCTGCACGGTGTCATGAATTATCCGCTGCGTCAAGATATCTTAGCCTTTCTCCAAGGTCATTCTTCTGCTGAAAGAATTTGCCGGCACTTGGAGACTTTGAAGGAAAATTATCCTAAAGCTGCATTTTACAACAGTTTCAATAATCTTGGCACACATGATACTGAAAGGATACTGACTCTTTTAAATCACGACAGAGATTCCCTTGATTTAGCAATTGGCTTTATGTTTACTATGCCGGGGGTTCCTTGCGTTTATTACGGTGATGAAGCTGGTCTGACGGGAGGAAAAGATCCGGAAAACCGTAAATTTTTCCCATGGGGTAGGGAAGACACTGAAATTCAAGCTCTATTTAAAAAATGGATCAAACTGCGGAAAAAATTCGATGCATTTCATTCAGGAGAGCTGGATGTCTGCTATTTTGATAATTTATTAGGGATTATCAGATATACTGATGATGAGTTTGTTTTTTATCTCATGAATCCCACTGATAGAGACTACACGCTGAATGGTTCAGAGTTGAATTTTTTAAGAAAAAATCCATTAATTCAATCAGAATTGAGCAAAATCACTGACCAAATCATTTTATCCAAGGATTATTACATGATTTCTGGCAAAATAAACATCATTCTAGAATAAAGAGGACTGGCGACTTCTAATTTTCAAATAGAAGCGTCAGTCTGTTTTGTTTTTTAGTAATCAGACTCAAACTTTTGAATACAGAAAAAAATTTTAGATACAGTTGTGATAGGCAAAAAAGTACTCTAAAATGTTTGAAAATAGCACTTGAAGAATTTATTTTTATTGGTATAATAAATAGGTAGTTGTTTCAAGGGGGTATAGCTCAGTTGGGAGAGCGCTTGCATGGCATGCAAGAGGTCAGCGGTTCGAGACCGCTTATCTCCATATCAAAAATTTTGAACATTTGAATAGCACTAATAAAGATTTCTGCTTGATTCTGATTTGTCGATTGACTTCGGAATCAAGTTTTTTTATTTGGTAAAATAACGTCAATATTTCGCATAAATCAGAAGCTAATTAATAAGGGCAAGGTTTGAACAGTCTTGAATATTTTGGAATGTTAATTTATCTTTTAGAAATGTATCTTCATATTCGGTATAAAATAAAATGTTGATTTTTTCTCTAAAATATACTCATTTTTCTACCGATTTCACTTTAACGCAAGAATATGAGCTTGGATAGTGTTTTATGTATCCAAAATCAAATCTCTCAAAATCTTAAAATTATAAAATATGTATTAATATAAGGCTGGCTTACTTTTTCTCGTCTCCACGATTTTTTACATCGATGATATCAACGCCAAAAGATTTTAAAACCTTGGCTGCAATGGTCGGACGTAGCAAAAATTCAACTGGCTCGATTGGCTCTGAGTTGTTTACAATTTTGTAGCCCTTGCCTGCCAAACCGATCGAATTACCATCTGGCATGACGGGTATTTCACGGCCATTATCTAGGACAAGCTTTAAAATGTAGATTTTATCTAATGTGACTGGTGCGTTATGAACGTTACGCCTAACAATTTCGGTTAGAGCGTCATACTGCGTATGAAACATGATCCTGTTAAATCCATATTTTTCAATTTCCTCACGGCTATTTATATTAACTGGGCTTAGCATAATCATTTCTAACTCGCTATCTAAGACATAGCCTTTTTCATTCATCACAGATTCTGGATGCAGCTGATGGTAGATTGGGTAAATCAAATATGAGACTGGTTCTAAGTAATACCCAGTAATATCATCTATATCGATCCCATCCTTGGAACATCGATTTGGCAAAATGCTCCCATCACGATAAACGGTATGCATCAAGTTCCCTAACTCATTGTATAATTTCTGCTCAATCCTATTCATCGTTTTCATTTCTCTCCTCTCCTATCCTTTCAACCAGAAAATTAAAAATAAAAAAATACGCTGTATAGAGAACAGCGCTAAAATCATCTGAAAAATGATTTTGATAAATCAAACTGAGATACAATAACTGTGAGAAATCAAAAAACTGAGAAGTTTACGAAAGTTATTTAATGCACTCAAATTCATATATTTAACAAAATAATTATACTATGAAATTCCCTTTACATCAATATCTTAAAGCCATTTATATTTCTTATTTTATACAAATTTTAAAGCTGTATAAGAAATACCTGTTTTCTAGTTTTAAATTTGTTAGTTTCGATATAATTAAGTTCATTGAAAATGTGGGCAAAAAAAGAAATTCGTTCTATTATAAAAATATGTTAAAAGTGGAAGATCAGTCTAAGATTAATCCGAGGTTTTTATAATGATCGCAGAATTCACAGTGCTTTAGCTTATTTATCTTCGACTGAATTTGAGCAAAAGATACTGGCTGCTTAACGGAAAAAATCTCTTGCCAAAAGTGTCTCATCTGTTGACTCCAATCACCACTGGGAACTCCATTTATACTAATCACTATAATAATCTGAAAATGATTGTAATGGGGGAGGGTGTACTCCAATTAAAATAATCATAAAAGAAAAACAAAACACACCATAGATAATATGGATTTTAAAGGAGAAAATTACGATTTGTAATTCTTCACAAAAACTAAATTTGTGATGAAGATTATTTATGTCATACATACATTTAGCATCTGAAGAACGAGAAAAAATGAAGATTGGCTATTTGATGATATTTCTCAATCAAAAACTGTCTATCGATTGGATAGTCATCGATCAACGATATCTAAGGAAACCCCATAATTTGGTCATCGGGAAGCTGTACAGTGATTTAAAAGCGTGGCGTAGCGAATTGTCTTATGACTTTTGTAGAACGTAAAGCGCGTAAAAAAATTCTAATAACATGCTTACGGCGATTAAAAGTCTTATTGAACGTTTTTCACCAGGTGCAGTTAAAGCAATTAGATATGATCGTTGTGCTGAATTTGTCCATCAATTCAATATTGGACTAGTTGAAGATACTTTTAGATGGCAAAATGAAGTGCGACAGTATAAAGAAAAATTATTAACAATTTTGTTATTTATAATCCCCAGTGTTTATTCTTTTAATATTAGGCATTATTTAAATGTGCATTTCTGATATAATGTTCAATATAGTTAAATAAGAAAGGGATAATGATGTTTTATGGAGAGGGTCAAATATTATAGTAATAATGACTTAAGTATAAACTGGCAGTTAGATAGGCTTACTGAATTACTTAATAGTTTAAATAGCAGACAAGAAGAAACTTTAATAGATATATTAGAATTGTATAATGTATTACTATTTTTGGAGAACAAACTTTATCCTACTAATTATTCAACTATCGAAATAGAGAATAGTAAGAAAACGATACATAAAATATTAGGCAAGTATTTTGGTAAAAAAAATAGCAATGAAATATTAACTGATTTAAACTACTTATTTAGCACATCACAAACTGATGGTAGCAATAACACTAATTATTATGCTAGGATACAGTACAGAGAAGATTACTTAAAATGTTTTGAAAAATATAAGCTTCATAATAAATTCAATGAAATAGATTTTGAAAAATTTATTCACGAAAATAATTTGACTGTTTTTCATCTTTTAAATACTAATTATTTTTCATGCGTTTACCCTAATTTTGTAAAATATTTATTCTTAAAAGAACCTAAAAATTTCGAGTTATTGCTAAACAATTACACCTCTCAAGAATCTAATTATTTTATACCAAAAGAAATTACTAGTGATGAAATGTATAAATTAGCGGAGGAATATATTGAGAGTAATGATGTTAACATCAATTATCTAAATCTCCTTGAACATAATATTAAAGGTGTTAGAGAGCTAAATATTGATGCTAAACTAAAACTAAAAGCAACTAAAAAAAATAAAAAATTGTTCGACGACTTATTCTTAAATAAAGATGGTGAATTTGTTTCTAATGGAATGAAAAAGACTCTTGGTGTTTTTACAAATAATCAAGAGTATAGAGATAGCCCAATAGATTTTAAGAGTTTTATTGATATTGATTGGATTAAAGAAAACAGTCAACCAGAAGAATTATTGACATATATTATGTATATGGACTACCTTTTCAATGATAACTGGATAATTAACTTATGTAGTTTTCCTAACTTAGAAAGTTCTACTTTGGTAAGAACCTTATCGGGCATGAAGACACTTCGACATTATGAAACAAGTTTTTATTTTAAAAACAAAAATAAATTAATACTTATGAGCTTTAATGTCTTACAAGAATTTCTAAAAAGAAAGAAAAATACAAGAATTGAGGAGCTATTGCTATATTTCTTTACAAAATATAGCAATACAAACTTTGATATTGAGTGGTTAAAGTTAGAATTTGCTAGTCAATATGAAAAGACTAACATTCAAATTAAAACTTTATTTACAATTGAAGAGCAAATAAGAAAACAATGGAAACAGTTGGTAAATGAGGGTAATATTGACCATGATCTTTTCGTTCTAGAACAAACTCCATCTATCTCAAGTTTACCGAGTTTCTTAGAAAAGAAATATATTTATTTAAATAAGGATAACAAAGTAATAGATAATATTTGTTATCTTTTATTTTCTGATCAGTCCCACATAATTTACATAAATGAACAGATAAACGACAATAATTTTTTGAGTTTAGTTCTTAAAAATAATATAAAACTTAATGACTTCAATGAGTTTCAAAAACAAAATGTAAATTTTTTAAAAACAAATGATGTCATTTCTTTTGATAAAAACAACAAAATTTATCTAAATGACAAACAGAAAATTAGAAGTTTAATATTAATCAACTTATTTAGATATGGAGTTATCCATTATCACCATGGATTAAATGGTAAGATTACTCTAAATAAATCCCTACTAGAGTTACAAAAAGAAATTGACAGTATGATAAATGAAGAATTATTAGTGTCGGAAAATACATTATTTTCTAAGCCAGAAATTAACTTTTTTAATTATATTTTGAATGACTCTGAATTTGATAATTCTATAGGGTTGAGAAATAAATACCAACATGGTTCCGTAATTGAAGCCAAATATGAAGATTACTTGTATATTTTAGTGATTTTACTAATGTATGTTATCAAAATTAATGAAGAATTATGTTTATCAATCCCTTGATTCTATAAGTTAAAAATAATTAAAAGGAGGTGAACAATATCATGAATTTAGAAGAGCTTGAAAGTGTTACTGTCTCAGAACTAAGAAAAAATTATTCAAAAGTAAGTAAGAAAGTATCCAGCTCTAATAAACCTATATCATAAGTGTTGCGTTATACAATGGTCTTATGGAAATGCGTGCCCAGTTAGAATCTACTTCAAAGGAGTTGACATCAAGTGATATACAAACAATATACAAGCAACTGACTCTTGATGAAAGGGGCAAAATCGAAGTTGATAATGTTCCAATAGTTGAAATAGCCAAAAGACTAGGAAGACATCGCTCAACTATTCATCGAGAATTAAAGCGTAATTCAGAAGAACGTAAACCCAATAGTCTTGCAGCACTGCCATATCAAACGATTAGTGCTAATAATCTGACAATGTTGAGAAAAGCTAAGTGTGGTACAGATATTAAAGCTACCAGTCACAATGTACGAACCATTTTGAAGTATCTTAAAATGAAATGGTCTCCAGAACAAATAGCTCATGGTGTAGAGAGTGTTAGCGCCTGTACAAATACCATCTACAACTGGATTTACCAAAAAATTATTCCTTTTGATTGGCGAAAGCTTAGACTGAAAGGGAAGAGGTATAAAAGGAAAAACAGAGGGAACGTGTTAAGGCGACCAGATTCATCTTTTTTTAATTGAAGATACGTTACTGTTAAAATTTATTACACTGCTCCATATGCTTCCTATCAAAGGGGTTCTAATGAGTATCATAACGGCTTACTTAGAGAATACCATCCTAAACCAAGCAATTTTAGGATGATTCCTCAAAGGACTATTAGTGAGTCGGTTAATTCTATTAATACTCGACCTCGAAAAACATTGAAATGGCGATCAGCGCAGTTGAATTTTGAAAAAGAATATTCAAAACTTCACTAAAATTTTTTAGCTGATTTTAAAAACAGAGATAAAGTCGTCATAAACATAACAATTGATAACAGAGAATTGATTAAATCTATCAATCATATCAATTGAAAGTCTACTTTAAGAAATAAATTCAAAATCAAATATGTTATAAATTAAATACTGGAAAAGCTAAGAAAAACGTTAAATGACGTTTATTTTTTTTACTATTTTTCAGAAGCAACGTTATGTTAGCAACGTTTGTGTGTTGCAGTTAATCTTGACATGTATCTTCAACAATCAACTTCGCTTAATATATATTATGTAAACCTAAAAACGGTTGTTTAAACTAGATATTAGAATTAGAGAAAGACTAACTCTACTCTTTTTTTATTGCTGGCAGTTTTAAACATAGTGTAGTTAATTCTCAACTTAGGTTATTCGCATAAACAAAAAAACATGCGGTTAACAAAGCCACATGTTAGAGTTTACTTGTGTTTTTAGATAATGTTTGAGTTACATATTCTTTAAGACTATCAAAATCTCCTTTGAACGTTGTAATATAAACAACGAAATCAATTGCTTCTTTTTGAGGTGCCTCCAGTTCCACTCCATTTATATAGAAAAAGACGTATCCTGCAAGCCATGCTGTGCGTTTGTTGGCATTGTGAAACGGATGCTTTTTAATAATGTCTATCATCAAAAGAGCGACTTTCTCTTCTAGTGTGGGATACACTTCAATTCCTTCAAATGTTTGAACTATTTGATTAATCGCCATATGCAAGGCGGAAAAGTCTTTAATGCCGTTTTGTTCTTTTGGCGAATACTTTTTAATTTGTATTTCATTAATCTTCGCAACTTGCTCTAAAGTTATTTTTCTTATCAACGGTTAACTAGCTCCTTAAACGTTTCATCATATTTGCTAAGTCCCTTTAGAATTGCAAAGTTTACCTCTTCATCTGAAATTGAGCTGTCTTTTTTTACAATTGCATCCATCATTTTATTTTCATCAACTAATACAGTGTCTCCTGGAACTAACCCAAGATTTTTTAATAACTCTTTTGAAAGTGTGATTGTAATTGAATTTCCCACTTCTCTAATTTTTCTCTCTTTGATACTCATTATTCTCACCCTCCTTAAAACGTATACACCGTATATACAATTATATTCTAACCTCTGATTGTCTACGAAACAATTTTTTAAAATTGTCATATTATGGTGGAAATAATGATTTGAGGTAAAAAGTTTATCAATTTGGCCTGATCAGATATAGTCATCTTCACAAAATATACTTCTTCCATATTCAATAGGTTCGATAAATTCACTAATCGTATATTCAGCATATTCATTCTTTATTCCATCTTAACCTGCCAAAGTTAGAAGACGGTTATATTTTTGGTTAAATTTCAATATAGCAGTCACCAACATTGCAAAACCAATTGAAAGCGTTAACGCTTCGTATACCGACGAAGCTGATTCTTAATTAAATAACATTGATTAATATTGGATATAATTATATAGTAATTGTGAATTGATAATTATAATTCATTTTATTTAAAAATAATCTTATAAACATTATTGAATAGCCTTTTAAACACCATGTTGTGATTTTTTGAATTAAATTATTTTTAAATTCGTGTTTTTTAAAATAATTTATTTTCATGTAAAGTATAAGATATAAACTAAATACAATATAAGGAGAGATTAACATGAAAAAGATTGCATTTGTGTTATATGCAAATCAACTACTTAGTGTAACCTATTTACTAGGTGAATCATTGGTAAAAACCTTTACTTTAGAAAAAAAAATTCGAGACTCTTTAGGGGACAAATGGGACATTACATTTGATTGGGAGAAAGCAAAAAAAGAAGAAGATCTAGATGCACTAGTGGTTCCAGAACCCTTCCCTCCAATACAAAATGAAGAAGGAGCATTCGTGATTAACGTTCCTGCGAAGTTATTCTATAATATGGATGTTGAAGAAATCGGAAGAATTATAGATGAAAAATTAGCCGCTAAAAGATAGGAGAATTAAAAATTTTATTTTAATATTTTTACAAAACTCGTGTTGCAACAGGCGGTCAAACATATGTTTAATCTAATTAAGTAATTATCTTAACTCTGGCTAAAGCGTGAAAAGATGATTACTTTTTGTTCTTTTATGAAGAGCATAAAATAAAAATAGTCTGCCTGAATTTCTTGTCTTCCAGACAGACTCTAATATCATTACAAATTTTACTGCTTCCAAAAATAAACTGAAACATCGTCTGACTCTTTTAACCGAACATAGTCTTTTAAAGAATTTTGCTGTTTTTCAATTTGTCTAAGCTTATCTACCCATTCCACAGCTTTTAGATAGTTTGAGATAGACTGTTCAAAAGTTTTTTCTGTCAAAAATTCAAAGACATCAACTAACCGATAAAAACCGTCGCTGCAAAGAATAACTGAACTCACATCTTCCACTGGAAATGTATGGTACTCAATCCTTTCTAGCCCTTTCATCGAGGGATCGACTATTGGGTAGCCATGTTCAGTATTTTTTTCGTTTCTGAATTTTTGGAGCAATGGATTGATTTTTTCTCGCCCTTCTTCATAAGACATGCCTTGTTTTAAATATGTTTTAATTTCATCTATAGCAACTTGTTCATTTGCAGTAAGTTTTTCATCAATAAAAACAAGATTTTGTTCGCCATGACTGATAATTAACGGGGAATCTCCCACAATTGCAAATTCTGCTGCTCTACCACGGATTTTAAAACAACTGAGTGTACAGGAAGGAAAATCTGTTTCTTTTACTGCAGCCTCTTCTCCTATATTATCGAAGTAGGTTTCTGCTGCGATTTTCACAGCTGTTAAAATATTTTGTTTCAGAGAACTTTCCGAGTCTTGTTCAATCGTTTCGACCAGCTTGCTCCCCAACAAATGACTCCAGTACTGTGCATCGCTGTTTCCTGTGGTGAACTTTTTATCATTCAGACCAGTCGCACCATCCAAAAGAACACCAAAATCATCCGTACCATAAACAAAGTCTTCGTTGAAAAGGTTGCCTCGATCAGTGAAATAATAAAACATCTCTTCCCTACTTTCCTATACTTTTTGCTTATCCAGTGCTGAAGTTATTTTGCCGTTTAGACAGGTTTAATAAAATCTAACGTGGGTTTAGTTTCGCTTAAAGGTACCAGTTTCCCATCTTTTACGAAGCCTTCTTCCCGACTTTCCAGTTCTTTTATCAAATGATTTCTCAACATGGACAACATTTCTTGATGTGGAGGTTCTTCAGCGAGATTGACACATTCGTTCGGGTCTTCAACCAAATAAAATAACTGTTCTTCATTTCTGACTGAAAACCAAACATACTTATAGTCTTTAGTTAAGATATATTGACTCGAATCTTCACCAAAACTGTGTTCGCCATGAAGATACTCTCTTGTGGTGATATCTTGCTGATAAATTGTTTCTTTGACACTGATTCCATCAATACCTTCAACTTTTTTACCGGCAGCAATATCAATAAGGGTTGGATAAATATCTCTTAGCTCTACTATCTCATAAATATCTTTGATTTGTCCATCAAGGAGTTTTCCTGGATCGTACAACAAACAAGGAATGTGGATGCTGCCCTGATAAGGATAAGCTTTGCGGAACAAATGATGTTCCCCTAGCTGATCCCCATGATCTGAAATGAATAGAATCACCGTGTTTTTATCAAGCTGATGCTCAGTCATCCCAGTTAGAAAACGCCCAATCTGATGATCGATATGGGTGATTGAGCCGTAATAGCCCGCCCGGAAGCGATTCATTTCCTCCTGATTATAATTTCCTTTCAATGCCGTAGTGTTGTAAGGGAGATTTTCCCCGTTTTTTCCCGCCCATTCTCCCACATTGATTTCTGGAAAATCATCTTTCATATCCATATACATATTAAAATAATATTCTGGCGGATTCAACGGTGCATGGGGCCGGGTGAATGACATTTTGAGGAAAAAAGGTTGCGTAGGGTCCCGTCTCTTTAGAAATTCAAGAGATTTTGTTACCACCCAATTCGTTGGATGTAGGGCCTCTTCATACATCCATGGCCGGGCGACCCATGAGTTGCAGTCCATACCGTCATCGATTAAATCCATATCCACTCCCTTTTTCTCTTTGAGCCAACTGAGATAATCATCCGTTTGTTCAAATTGTGAGCCATGTGGTTTGTGGTATTTTCTTGATTCATGAAGATAGCCGTCATGCAGCAACACATGTTCGAATCCCATTCTTTGTCTTTCAGGATAGACATGCATTTTCCCAATGGCTTCTGTCTGATAACCTAACTCAGTAAATTCTTTGGCAATGGTTTTTTCATATTGCCAAGGTATCCCATCCTCGTAGCCTACCCTGCCGTGATTTTCTTGACTTAGTCCTGTCATCAATGCCGCTCTCGAAGGAATGCATGTTGGAACTGCGCTATAAGTGTGATGGAAATTATAACCCTGGTCTGCCATCATATTCAGGTTAGGTGTTGAAACAATCGGGTGTCCATTGATTCCTAAACAATCATATCGAAGCTGATCCACCATCATCAGCACAATATTAGGTTTTTCTTGTGTTTTTTCTTTCATCTTTCTCCCCTCTTTGTTTTCAGATTTCTTCTTTTAAAGTAGAATGTATGACCTTAAGTAGCAAATTTACCTAAGGTCATACATCTTTTTTGTTGGTTATCAATTTATCTTGTCACTTTTAGCAAAACACCGGCTAATCAGAAACCCAGATGCTCTCCAACAAGATTTACAAATATTTTTTTAATCCAGTTTACTGAAAGGCAGATAGCCCGGCACCAATCAATCCGGCATGGTTGTCAAGCTGACTGATTGAAATGTTCGTTGGGTTTTCTTTTTGTGCAGGGATTAAAAACTGGTTTAATTTCTTTTGGATAAGCTCCAACATATCAGGATTTTTTTGAATCACACTGCCACCCAAAATGATTTTTTGCGGGTCAAGGAGACAAATCACACTGTAAAGTCCCAATGCAATCGTTTCTGCCCAATCGTCCACTAATTTTAACGCTTTAGTATCTCCCGTGCGGTAGCGGAAAAAGATTTCTTTTGCTGTGATTGTCCCGTCATTGTAAAGCATTCTTCCTGATTCAGCCAAAGCAGGTCCAGAAGCTAGCTGCTCTAAAGTTAAATACTGTCCCTGACTGTTTTTTTTGACGGGAAGCAGTCCGACTTCACCGGCAAATCCTTTCCCTTTTAGAAAGTTACCTCCCTTGATGACTGCTGAAGATACGCCTGTGCTGACTGTAAAAAAGACCAAAGTATCTTCTTCTCCAAGTTTGGCATTGCACCATTCAGCATAAGCTGCCTGATACACGTCATTATTCAGCATCACACCTTCGCACATCTCATAATGCTTGGTCAGTCGTTCTCTTATAGGAAAATTAGCCCAGGGAAGATTATTTTGAAAGACAGCTATCCCTTCTTCAACATTCACTAGACCGGGAACACCAATTCCCATCCTGAATGGCTGATTGAAGATGCCGGATTGAGCGATAACTTTGTCAACCGCCTCGCACACGGCTGAAAACATTTCTTCGGAATTTTTAATCCTGCTGGGGATGACTGTCTCATGGGAGAACAAACCGTCTTGGTCAACAAGTGCTGCAGCTATTTTAGTGCCGCCAATATCCACTCCGATAACATTTTTCATCTTTCATTTCCTCTCACTGATATTTTCTGTTATAATCCCACATCAGCATTAAAAGTCCGGCCAAGCCGATAAGCATACTGGCTAAACCTGAGTAGCCGATGTGTTTTTGTCCTTTAATAACTAAATAAATGAAGCAAAAGAAACTGATAATCTTGATAATCGTCAAGACTTTCTTATTCATGATAATCCCTCCAAATGATTTCACCGGGAGCCAGCTGGACGGTTTCTTTTTCACCACGGTTCAAATAAATCAGTGCTTCTTCCGATTGATCATGGTTGTTCACAACAGCATATTTACCGACTTCAGGATAGGCATGTACTTCAACTGAAGGATTTTCACTGTACCATTGATAAAGTTCTTTTTCTTTGCCGGCTGCATAAAACAACGCTCGGAGAAACAGAGCACTGTTGGCAGGTGAATAAGGCAATCCAGAAATATAAACCCCTCTTCCCTGTCCAAAGTCATGAGTAGCTAACTGGACTGAATCGTCTTTTATACGTAAAATTTGTGTGGAATCGTTTAAGGCAAAAATATTTTTCTTTCCTTCACCAAATTCGATTTCCCCGCTATTATCAGTGATAAAATGATTGGATACTTCCTCAAAGAAATACTTGTCAGTGGACAAAGTAAACCCGCGCTCTTTTTCGACACCTAGAATTGAGCCAAGTTGGAAATACCGGCCATTTTGCTGATAGGCACTCGGGTCTCCTACGCCGATAAAACCGCCGCCATTATGAACCCACTCAGTGATTGTTTCGATCAGTTTGACATCTTGCCAATGGGCACCGCCGGAAAAAGCTGTGACCTCATCACCTGCATTAATCAAAACATCGATGTCTTCTGGAACACCATTTTTTAAATCATCAAAACTTAAGAAGACCACTTCCACTTTTTGACCGGACAGTGATTCTAAAATACCATTGTAAGAATAAATTTGACGATACCATAGAGCATGAGCAACCATATGAGTTTGCCAAGAGCGCAGTTTGCCCCATGAATTCAAAATGCCCACTTTTAATCCTGTGTAAGGTTTGGTGCGATTGATGTTGTCATACAACTCACGAAACTCATCAGCTACTTTGCCGACATAGTCCACAAACTTTGGAAACTGGTTGGCCAGACTTAGATAGCCGCCATAACCGATACGGTCCACAGGTTTTCTCAAAATCGCCCGTCTGGCAGTCAGCCAATTTTCTTTTGCTTCGATGGTTGGATCATTGCCTTCATAGAAAACATCAGGGAAAAAGTATGGTAAAAATCTTCCTTCTGTATATTTGACATGAGGGATTTCGGAAATTAAACGTAATGTTGTGCCATTTCCGACGCTTCCCACAACAGCATCCATGCCGACTTTATGGAAATGTTCCCCATAAGGTTCTGTTCCAATCCAGTTGTCTCCTAGGAACATCATTGCCTCTTTGCCGCTCTTATGGACTTGCTCAACTAGTTTTCCAGCTTCTTCGCAAACAAATTTTTGAATAAATTCGATATAATCCAAGTAAGATTGAGAAGGCACACGGAAACTCGAATTATAATAACCCTCATCAACAAAATCTTCCGGAGTTAACGCATAGCCGTATTCGGCTTCAAATGCTCGGAGTGTAGCCACTGAAACAGTACTGCCATAGCCAAACCAGTCAACAAATTTTTCTTTGCCCAACTGATTGAAAAATAGCGTGAAATGATAGAAAAATGTCGTGAAACGCACCACGTCTGTATCCGGATTATCTTCTAGCCATTGGACCAAGTAATCCATCATATAACGTTGGGAATGAGGTTTGCGGACATCGAAAGGAATATCATGGGGCACGTCTCCCCAATTATTCGTGATATGATTATACATCTGGGTCGGATCCCAAATCATATAGGCAAGAAACGATACAGTATATTCGTGAAATGGTTTCACGCCTGTAATGGTCACCTCATTGGTTTCCTGATTCACCGTCCAGTGTTCTGCTTCAATCACTTCTCCTGAAGTCCGGTCGCGAACTTCCCAATACTGTTTTGGATCGTCATCATGGTTTGGTATGATTTGCTCAGAAAAAAATCCATCTAGCAAGTTGATTGTCACACTGCCCTTTGCGTCTGATAACCCCCGTTCGCTTAACAAATAAATTTGCTGCACCTCGTCCATGTGCTTTTCGATAAAGTCATTATGGTTTCGTGCCACAAAATAAGTCGTATATATTTTAGCCTCCAGCTGTTTCAGCGCTTCGTCTAGTTTAGTTCCGTCACTGTCACGGATAGCATCAGCTCCCCAGATTTCCATTAGTTTTTTTGTTTCTGCCAGAAAATCTTTTTCGCTGGGAATCGTTAGGCGTCCTGTTCTTTTCATATGTATCCTCCTATTCTTTCGTTCCGCCGACAGTCATACCTTGGGTCAGCTGTTTTTGAACGAGTATGTATAATATCAGTGTCGGCAACATAACAATCACCAGACCGGCATATAATTGCCCGTAGTTGGCTGCCGCTTTTTGTCCAGCCATCAAATTGATTAATCCCACCGGCAAAGTTTTGTTTTGCCCGGGTAAAAGTGTTAATGCAATAATGTATTCATTCCAAAAACTAAGAAAATTAAATAGAATCACTGTGATAATACTGGGTTTAGCCAATGGTGCCATCACCGTGATCAACGTTTTGAAATAGCCGGCCCCGTCAATATAGGCCGCTTCCTCGTAGGAGGTTGATAACGTCCGGAAATAGTTTGACATCAAATAGATGGTAAATGGCAGGGACGTTGCCGCATAAACAAGGGCAAGGATAAACAGATTATCGATCAGAAAACCTGAACCTACATGCCGCTGTAAAAATTTATCTCCGTCCAGCAACATCAGAAATATAGGAACGACGATATAGTTTGAGTTGATAAATAGTCCCATCATGACCAGCGTATTGAGCGGTTTTTTTATTTTAAATTTAAACCGTGCTAATACATAAGCCGCCGGCAATGCCACACTGACCAAAATCACCAATGCTAAAAGTGTCACGATCAGAGAATTCAGCATATAAGAGCCCATGTTGGCTTTTTCGAAAGCCTCTATAAAATTTTGAAAATAGAAACCTTTTGGCAATGTCCAAGGATCGCCGTAAAATTCATTGTTTTGTTTGATGGAAGCTAAAAATACCCAGGCGATTGGGACAATAATAGAAACCGCAAGTGTGATAAGCGCCACATAAACAAACACTTTATAGAGACGATTTTTTCTTTTGTTCTTCATAGTCCAATCCTCCTAAAACTCATAGACTTGGCGTTCAGTGATTTTATTTAGTATGGCTGATAAAATAAATGAGAAGGTAAAGACGACCACACCAATTGCCATCCCGTATCCGAATGATGAGTTAGTATACGCCTGTTTGTACATATAGCTTAAAAATACTTCCGTCGAACCGTCAGGACCGCCGCCGGTCATGGCTTTAACCAGCAGGAAACTTAAATTAATCGTACTGATAACGAAAAACGTCAGCGTTGTTCGAATGGTATTCCACGTCAGCGGCAATGTGATATCAAAGAACTGACGGACTGCCCCTGCCCCTTCCAAGGAAGAAGCTTCATAAAGACTTTCCGGTATCGAAGCCATGGAAGCCATATACATGACCATATAATAGCCGATCGCCTGCCAAATAAGTGCAAAACCAATACTATAAATGACGATTTTTTGATCGCCTAGCCACATCCGCTGCAACCCTTCCAGTCTTAACATTCCCAGTAAGTTGTTAAGCAGACCGCTGGTTGGATCGTAAATTGCTGAAAAAATAGCCGCAATAACAACGATGGATAAAATATTCGGGATATAAAATATAACGCGGAAAAAATTGACTCCCTTGAATTTCTCACGTGTCAAAATTGACGCAAATATTAAGGCAAGTGCTAATGTGATAATCGTGACTATCACGATGAGTAAAATCGTATTTTGAAAGGAGCGTAGGAACATCATGTCTTTGATCAGAATCTTAAAGTTATCAAGTCCGACAAATTGTTTGTCAGGAGAATAGCCTCCCCATTTGAATAGGGACATGAAAAATACAGTAAGTGTAGGATAAAAAATAAAGATGCTGACCAGCACTATCGCAGGAAGTAAACACAGTGTGATAAAAATATTTTTTTGTTTTTTCCTGTTCATGGGTGTCACCTCTTTTATGAATTTTGTATATGTTTTGTTTGTTAAATAATTCTAAAGTTTAAGTATCGAAAAAGTTAAGCTGAGGCAGGTATGCCACCCCAGCTTATTTTAAGCTTACTCTGCAGCTTCCCTCAGCTTGTCAGCTGTTTCCACTACGATTTTTTGCCATTCGTCTACACTCTTGTCTCCTGAAACCACACTATTAATCGTGCCGTACAAAGCATCGTGCATGTTGACACCCTCTACTGTTTCAGAACTTGAAAATCCGCCCATGACAGCTTTTGCACCATCATCATAGATACTGTAGAACAACTTGTTGTCTCCGTCTAGTTTGTCGGACATTCCTTGAATCGGTTGGATAGCGCTGGCTTCTTTAAAGATGTCTGCCGCAATGTCAGAGTACAAGAAAGCCATGAAATCTTTACCGTCTGCTTTATTTTCGGCACCTGCGGGCATCCAAATTTGTTCAAAGAATGTATAAGAATAACGATCACCGTCAGCATCTTCTGCTGGTAGAGATGTCATCCCCCATTTGAAGCCGTCAGCACGTGGGGCATCTTTCATTTCCTCTGGCACCCATGTCCCATTAGGCATGAAAATTGCCTTGTTATCAAGGATCAGTTGCTGGTTTTTAGTGAAGTCTTGATGGTTAGCATTGGCTACAGTTGTTTCTGCTGTATACTCTGCAAGTTTTCCAACGATTTCAAAAGCTTTTGTTGCTTCCTTAGAATCCCAAGCACCTTTTTCATAATTCATCGTACTGTTGAAAAGTTCTGGCCCGCCAGTAGCAGACAATAAACTATAGAAGAAAGAGTCCATATAGCCTGAGACAGGATAAGTGAATAAAGCAATGTCTTCTTTTTTAGCCTTTTCACCTAACTCCCACATTTCGTCCCAAGTTTCTGGAACATCCCAACCTTTTTCTTCTAACAAAGCTGCATTGTAGAAAAGACCTGTCGGTGAATAGAACATCGGCATCAAGTAGGTTTTTCCATCGTTATAGGGATTGGTTGCCAAAGTCTCCGTAAAACCAGGAATCAATTTGTCAGAGACTTTTTTATCTTCTCCTGGCACTGTCATAGAAATGACGTCGGTCAAGTCCTCCAAGTTTTTATCCTTGATGAATGTTTCTGTCAAACCAGCTTCTCTGCCAGTTGCAAGTAAAATCACGTCTGGAAAGTTTCCAGCTTTCATGTTAGGACTGATAACGTCTTCAATTTTTTTGTCGAGAGTCAGTTCGATTTCCACATCTGGATTTTGCTTTTCGTACGCATCTTTCATTTTGTTCCACATATCTGCACCATAAGCAGATTCTAGTGCCGCAACTTTTACGACTTGTTTGCCATCGCCGCCGCCAGTTTCTTCCGTTTTACTTTTTTCATTTGAGCCGCAAGCTCCAAGCAATAAAGAGCTCAAAATTAAAACTGATGTTAAGCCAAAGAATTTCTTCATGACTGCTCCTCCTAATCTTTTATGACCTAAGTATACCATCTAAGAAAACGGTTTAATTTCGAACTATTGGTTTATTTTTTATATATATTGGTGAAACCGATTTATGTATATTTATATAAACATCAAGAAGAATGACGGTATTTCTTACGGTATTTCATTGGAGTCATCCCCATTTCTTTTTTGAAAGCTTGGTTAAAGTAAGACTGGGAAGTAAAACCGTTGATCATAGAAATTTCAGAAATTTGATACTCGGTATTCTCCAGCAAGTTGCGAGCATTATCAATGCGTTTTTTCATTAAATAATTCATCGGTGTGGTATCAAAATTTTGTTTGAACGTATGAATGATATAAAACTTGTCTAAATGTACTTTATCTGCAATATCATCCAAAGATAATTGCTCTTTGAAATGTTTATCAATAAAGTCTTTAATCAATGCACTGTCTTTACCAATACTTTTATTTTCTGCCGGGAGCAGCGTAAATTTTTGGTCGCGATAAATTTGTATGAGAATCATTTCTGCCAGCCTTTTTAATGCTGCCTCACTCCCCCACTCATTTTCATTCAGTTCTTTAATGGCCATTTTTAACAATGGAAGCAATTCTCCAGAATAATCATGAAAAATAAAATGGGAACGGTTTTCCTGAATTTCTTTTTCGAATTTTATATTATTGATGCCTATGACTACATACCACAAAGGAAATTCTCCCGAAGATGTCTCAGTGTGCTGCACATAGGGATTGACAATGATAATGTCATTTCTCTGAATAGGATAGCGCTCATTTTCAACAAGGAACTCGCCTTTTCCATTCAGGACGATTAAAATTTCTGAAAAATAATGAGAATGCAAGGATGAATGCCATTCGCTTTCTGTGTATCTGGAATGCCTGATATAAATCAATTCACTTTTACTTAACAAGGTTTCTATGTTATCCGGCACGAAAATCCACTCCTTAGTTGAGATGATAATATTAAAAAATCTTGCCATTTACAGGATATCAAAAAATTGATCTGTTAGACAAGGATAAGATTAAATATCGTTTTTGATGAAGTGATTGGGCTGGTAAGGGAAATATCAAAAGACCAGAGAATAAGATAAATTCCCTGATCTTTTAGTATTTATTATTCTTTTTTGTATGGGATACCCAGTTGTGCGGGTACATTAAAATGTTTTCGGGAAACAGTCAAAACTATGGTCAAAATGTATGGGAGGGCAATAAACAACTCATTTGGGAAATAACTCCCTCCGCCTTTTGATTGCATAAAAATAGAAATTGCTTCAGCCAAACCAAACACAAATGTTCCAATCGCTGCACCTTTAGGATTCCAGTTTCCAAGAAAACATATACCAAAGGCAATCCAGCCACGTCCGTTAATTATATTTGAGGTAAACATGCCTAGATACCCAACAGAGTAAAATGCTCCAGCAAGTCCACACATTACTCCTGATAAAGTAACTGTAATAAATCTTAGTTTGTCTACATTTATTCCCGCGACATCAACAGACTCTGGATTTTCTCCTGCTGATCTTACACTTAATCCAAAAGAAGTTTTGTATAATAAAAAATAAGCTAAAGGTATAACAATGTAGACTGCATAAGTCAGAATATTTTGTTGAAAAAAAATTTTTCCTAAAAAAGGGATTTCTGACAAGAAGGGGATTTCTATTTTGTTTAATGTCTGAATTTTTAAAGGAGAAGTCGGTACACCGAACAAAACGCGTTGAAAATATAGGCAAAAACCAGCAATCAGAATGTTAAGTGCCGTTCCTGTAACCACTTGATGTTGCTTCAATGTAATACAGATAAATCCATAGAGCAAAGCAACAAGTATGCCGCATAAAGCCGCAAATAGTAGTCCTATAGCAATGCTTCCCGTTAAGTAAGTACCAATAAAGCCTCCCCATGCACCGATTAAGAAAATACCTTCAATTGCTGTTACCATCATTCCAGATCTTTCAGAAATAACTTCTGATATAGAGCCAAACAATAGAGGTGTACTCATAGTAATGGCTCTATTAAGTATACTTATAATCATGTTAAGCCATCCTTTTCAATTTCAATTTTTCTCTTCTATTGTTCAAATAGTTTCTAAAAAAATAGGACATAATAACAAAAATCATGACAGATCCTTGCATCAATTCAATAAAACTTGATGGAACATTGATATTTGACATTCTTCCCATCAGTGTCCCAATAACATTCAGTATACCAAAAAGCAGTGATGCAAAAATTATTCCTATAGGATTTGAATTAGCAAGAATGGCAATTCCTAAACCAGCTGCTCCTACGCCTGGATTAAGATCCTGAATTAACATGTGCTGAACGCCATTTACTTCAGTGAAACCAGCCAAACCAGCTAAGGCCCCACTGATAAAAAAGGTTAAAATATATATTCGTTTGGCGTTAATACCGGATACCTTAGATGCAATCGCATTGCTCCCCACTGATCTAATACGGAAACCAAAGGTCGTTTTATACAGAATGATCCAAATGAAAATAGCAAGTACAATAGCGAGAATAAAACCAATATTTAATCTTGTTCCATGAGCAATTGTCGGAAGCCATGAAGAACTTTTTAGTGCATCGGTTTGAGGATATTCTTTTTTTGACTCCATAAGGAAGGTGCGAAGTAAATAATTCATCAAAGCTTGAATAACATAGGTCGACATCATACTGACGAGAAACTCATTAGCATTAAATTTTGCTTTTAAAAATCCTATCAAAGCGCCTATCACCCCACCAGCAATTGCTGTTGAAAAACCAACCAAGATAAACAGAATAAAAGCTGGTACTTTATCTTGAAGGAGCAAAGAAGACGAAATAGCAGCAATTGCCCCCATGTAAAATTGACCTTGAGCACCTATGTTAAATAGATTGGCTTTGAAAGTAAAAGAAAAAGCTAATGCTGTAAAAATCAGAGGTGTCGCCTTTAGAAAGACCTCTCCTAATGTATATTTATCTGTAAAAATCGTTTGTAAGGCGCTTATAAAAACTACTGTAGGTTCCACATTGATAAATAATAATAAGCTAGCACTTATCAACAAACCCAAAAAGATTGCTAGAAAGTTCGTAACGATTAAATCTCTTAATTTAGTATTCATTAGATTACCACCTCATTTCTCAGATCGTAACCAGCCATAAGAAGTCCTATCTCTTCTACTGATATTTCATCGTTATTAAAGATTCCCATGATTTCACCTTTGTACATGACCGCAATTCGATCACATATATCAAATATTTCTGATAATTCAGTTGAAACCATCAAAATACTTTTTCCTGCTTTTTTTTCATGTAAAATCGTACTGTGGATGTTATTAATCGCTCCTAAATCCAATCCTCTAGTCGGCTGATTCAAAACTAACAACTCTTCTCCCAAATCAACCTCACGACCAAGAATGACTTTTTGCTGATTTCCACCAGACAGACTACCAATTTTGGCTTCTGGTCCAGGAGTTTTCACACCGTATTGCTTAATGATTTCTTGTGTAAAATTAAAAAGAAATTTGTTATCAATCAGACCATGATTTGCCCATTTTTTTTCGTAACTAGTTTTTAGCATCATGTTTTCTGCCAGTGAAAGGTTTGAAACCATCGCATCTCGATAACGGTCGACTGGAACATAACCAACTCCTTTGTTGACTCTTTCTCTAATTGTACAATTATTTATCAGTTCACCGTTTAATTCAATTCTTCCGTCATCCGGCTGTTTTATTCCTGTGATAACTTCACATAATTCTTCCTGTCCGTTACCACTGACACCTGCAACTCCAAATATTTCCCCAGAGTAGACATGGAGACTGATATTGTTAAGTAATAAATTTCCATTGGCGCTTTTCAAATTTATGTTCTTGACTGATAGTTTAATTTCATTAGAAATTCTTTCTCTTTTTAATAAATTTGTTTTGATAATATCTTCTCCAACCATTAATTTTGAAAGCTCATTCTCATTTGTTTGGTCTTTTTGAAGATTGCCGCAAATACTACCATTTCTCATCACAATTATCCTATCAGCAACCTTCATAACTTCTTTTAGTTTATGGGTAATGAAAATAACAGAATTTCCTTGACGAGTATATTCTGTTACAAAATCCATCAATTTATCCGCTTCTTGAGGAGTCAGCACAGCTGTTGGTTCATCCATAATTAATAGCTCGGCATTAAGATAAAGTGCCTTAACAATTTCAACTTTTTGTTGGGTTCCGACATCCAAATCTTTGACTAGCTTAGATAGCGGAAGTTCAAAATGGTATTTACGTGCGATAGTATTTACATCACTCTCACATTGCGTATAGTCAATAACACCATGTACTGTTCCCAAAATAATATTTTCTGTCACTGTATGTGCCGGAACTAGAGAAAAATGTTGCTGAATCATTGCAATACCAAGTTTTTGGGCACTCTTCGGATTGTCAATTATTTGTTTTTTGCCATCTTTAAAAATTGTTCCTTCATCCGCACTATACAACCCATAGAGTATTTTCATGATTGTACTTTTTCCAGCACCATTTTCGCCTAATAATGCTAATACCTCTCCTCGCTCAATAGAAAAGGATACATCTTTATTGGCAACAACTTTTGCGAAATACTTAGATACATTTTGTATTGCAAAAAAAGATTTATGTTTATTCATAACTGTACCTCTTTACTTATTGAACAGTTGTGTCAAATCCACACTACCACTATTAAACTCTTCTATGCCACCTTCCACAGCCTGTTTCACATCATCATCAATATTTTCGGTATAAACAGGTTTAAATATACCTTCTTTAATTCCTGCTTCATGTATCTTATTTCCTACAAGTTTTCCATCCATGTACTGTTCTATTGCCCACACATAAAATGTTTCAAAATCAAACACGACCGAAGCTACTACGATGTCAGGATCGATTACGGTTTGATCACTTGAGAACCCGACAACTTTAACTCCTTTTTGAATTGCAGCTTCAATGGATCCTAAGCCAACTTCATTGGCGTAGATAAAAAGAGTATCAGCACCGTTATCAATCATTTGCTCTGCAATTTGTTTCCCCAGTGAAACATCGTCCCAACTATTTGCATAAGTACGAACAGCTTTTGATTCAGAAATTCCTCGCTCTAACGCAATTTCTACACTGTTTTTTTCATAGACGTCCAGCAGTTGTTCCATTGGTTCATTTGGGAAACCACCAATTGTGGCGAAATTTCCATTTTCAGTAATATTTCCAGCAATTATTGAAGCAATATAGCTGGCCTCAAATTCTTTAGGGAAAATCGGTGCAATATTTTCTCCTTCCGCTCTAGTACCATTAACTACACAAAATGTTGCATCTGGAAAATTGGGGGCAACTGTTGCAACGGCTTCGTCAAACTGCGATCCTGCTGACATAATCAAGTCATAGCCTCGTTCTGCATATTCCCGAAATGTTGCTTCGTAATCAGCAGCTTGAACATTTTCTACATATTCAATATTAGTGCCTAACTTCTCATTAGAAGCCTTCAATCCAGCATAGTTAGTAGCATTCCAACTCTGATCGTTAATTGGACCTGGAAGAATCAAAACAATTTTGAAATCGCCCGCCTTTTTGTTTTTGGTTTCTTGACCGCCACCAGAATCAGACTTGTCATCTCTACCACATGCAACACTTGTCATTAAAACAATAATCAATGTTAAAAGTGAAAATAGTTTCTTTTTCATAATATAATCCCCCTAAAATTAAGTAAACGCTTACTTTTAGTATAATACAAAAATATTATAATACCATTCAACAATATTACGTTTTAGTTTGAAATATTATGCTCATTATTCCTATACTCTTTAGGTGTTATTCCGAAATTCTTTTTAAAAAGCGTGCTAAAATATTTTGTATCTTGATAACCTACCATTTCAGAAACTTCGAATATTTTATAGGAGATATCGTTTAAGTAAATTTTCGCCTTCTCTAGACGAAGCATTTGGATATATTCAAAAAGATTAACTCCCATTTCTTCTTTAAATAACATACTCAAGTAATTTGGAGAGACAAATAAATTATCCGCAATCTCTTTAAGAGATAGTTTCCTACAAAAATGTTTATCAACATAGTCAAGACACTTGGCAATGATTATATTTTGGGATTCACGAAGGGGTTCGACAAGTCGTGGATCGGTTTTTTTTGCTATGTGATCTCTAATTTGATTGATTACATTAAACAGTTCTTTTGTATCAGTAGGTTTTGTCAAATATTTTCGTACATTTAGATCAATAGCTCTTTGAGCATATTCAAAATATCCAAAGCCACTTAGGATGACAATATCGATTTTCGTATTTTCTTTTCTGATTTCTTCAATTAATTCTAGTCCGTTCATTCCAGGCATTTTGATATCACAGATAATTAAATCAACAGAATTTAATCGTAAAAAGTCTAATGACTCTAAAGCATTGTCGAAAGTATAGAGGCACATTTCTTCTCCATATTTTTTTTTAAGAAGTTTCTTCAGACCTTTTCTTACTTTTGGTTCATCATCAATAATCAATAAATTCATCATTAGACTTCTTTCCTCCTTTTGGTAATGTGATAGTTACAATTGTGCCAATACTATGTTGGTTTGATATTTCTAATCCATATTCTTTTCCAAAATATATTTTCAATCGTCGATTGACATTATCAAGTCCGATACTGTTTAGATTATTTTGTTTAGATTTTAGCTTCTTATTTAACTCAATTAACTTATCCGAAGGGATTCCTACACCGTTATCGATTACTTCAATATACACAATTTCATCTTTCTCATAAGCTCTTAGTATTATTTCAATACAAAGTTTGTGATTTTCAGCGTCAACTCCATGAATCACAGAATTCTCAACGATAGGTTGTAAAATTAGTTTGGGGACTTCGATAGTCATTAGGGCTTGAGAAATGTTTATTTGGTATTTCAATCGTTCTTCAAAGCGATTTCTTTGAATTAATAAATACGATTCAATATAGCTTAGTTCCTCACGTAATGTTACAGTGCTAATAGCGGTGTTTAAGCTGTACTTTAAAATATTACCTAATGCTACAACAACCTCACTAATCTCTTCCTCATCATTTTCAATTAACATCCAATTAATCGAGTCTAGAGAGTTGTAAAGAAAATGTGGATTTATTTGTGCTTCAAGTGCACTTAACTCAGCATTTTTTTGAGTGATCTTGCTAAGATATACTTCACGAATTAATTGCTGTATTTTAATTAAAAGATGATTGAAAGAGTTGCCTAATTTACCAATTTCGTCCCTTCTATTAACAGATAAAATATTCTGGTAATCGCTCTGTTGAGCATTATCCATGGCGTCTGAAAGTTGGTTTAAAGGTTTTGTCAATTCAATTGAAATAAGCAACACAATAATTGAGAATACAACGGTTGTTGTAACTACGAATAACAAGACAACTTTTTTTAAAGGGGCATTTTCCGCTATCATATCTTTTGTAGAAACCATGGCAACTGTTCGCCATCCGGTTAGTCCGTTGAGCTGGTTTGTAGTAAAATATTCTTCCTCATTTATGACAAGTTGATTTTGATAGTGGTTATTTTCAATTTCCGATAAGTAAGGCAGCCATCTTTGCCCAACTGCCTTATTTGCTGCTACTTCTTGATGATTTTTGTCTATAATAAAAATATATTGGTTTATGAACAAATCTTGAACAACTGGTATTAAATTTATAAAACTATTTATATTCACTTCAATTGCTATGACATTCTTACTGTCTATACCGAAGCAAGCTAAAATCTTTTTTTCTAAATCATCACTATAACCAACTACAGGTTTGACAATCCCATACCACAAAAGTTTCCCGGGTGTATTTTTGGCTGTTTCCAAGAAATCTTGAGCTAAAAACATTTTTACTGGATATTGACTAAGATTATGTGCTCTTGCTGAATAATGGTGAATGGTATTTTCATCAATCAGCATGACAGCATTGATGTTGCCGATAGTCTGTTCCAAATAAGAGTGGAAGTTTTTAATTGTTTGGTCAATCACTGTTGACTGAGATATTTGTAAATCTTGCATTATATGATTGTTTTCCACTGCACTGCTAACACTATCGTTAATAAACCGAACTTTCGTATTTAGATTAATATCAATCAAATTGACTAAACTTGCAATCGTTTGTTTTTTTGTTTGAATTGACTTGTCGTTAGCATAATAATACGAAAAATAACCCACAATTCCCCCTTGTACTAAAATGCAACAAATAAATAATGTTAATATTTTAGTTCTAAACTTCATAAGAAACCCCTTTCAATAATTGTTATGATAATATTAAACGATCGTTTATTTCGTGGTCTGAATTTTTCCAGTACCTCAACAATTTGGACAAAAAAATCTTTTATAGAGAATAAAGCTGTTCAAATTATCAGTTTATTCTACACTATTTAATTGGTAGTGACATGAATACAATGTTTGATAAAGCATGATTTTATCATGCTTTACTTTACTATTGCAAGATACTCAAAAAGTATATTTTTAGAATTATTATTTTCTTTAGTTGGGAAAATAATTTATTTATTCTTAAGATAGTATTCATTTTCTTGCTTCAATTTCACAAACCTTACGGACGAAAAATTGTAGATTATAGTCCAAAAACAACAAAATTTTGTTTTCTTATCTTAGAAATATTGTGTCGCCACCTATTATAGCGTAAAGTTAAGGTGAGATGAAATCGGTTACGATTTTCTTGTTGCTCAAATCGGATTATCATGAATGGAGAGACTCCTATGCTGTTAGAAAAAATCAAAGAAGCTGGAATCGTTGGATGTGGAGGAGCAGGGTTTCCAACAGCCACTAAACTGGCAACACAAGCAGAATATTTTATTATCAATGCTGCAGAATGTGAGCCGTTGCTGAAAACAGATCATTATGTCATGGACCACTTTGCAAGCGAATGTATTAAAGCGATTGCAGCTGTTGGGAAAATTCTTGACGCAAAAAAAATTGTGATTGCAACAAAAAAGTATTATACACATCAAATTCAGCAGCTCCAGACCGCGATTGAAGAACAAAATGCACCGATTGAAATTTTTAAAATGGATAATTTTTACCCCGCTGGCGATGAGCAAATCATGGTTTACGAAATAACCGGTAGAACTGTTCCCCCTGGGGGTATTCCAATTTCAGTCGGATGTGTGGTTTCAAATATCGCAACGATGCTTAATGTGTATGAATCTATGGCGGATATTGTCGTCACACATAAATATCTGACTATTACAGGTGCTGTTGCAAACCCATGTATACTATATGTACCAATCGGAACTTCCTTTAAAGAGTGTTTGGAGCAAGCCGGAGGAACATCGTTGACAGAATTCCTCTTTCTCAATGGGGGACCTATGATGGGAGCCGTGGGAGATGAATCGACATTTGATCAACAAGTCGTGACAAAAACTACTTCGGGTATCATTATCTTCGAAAAATCGGGTTTTATACTTGATATCTTTAGTCAAACGGATCAAACAATCACCAATACTGCCCGCTCCTCATGTATTCAATGTACACTTTGTACCGATTTGTGTCCGCGTTATTTGATTGGCCACCCGCTTCACCCTCATCGAATTATGCGCCACTTAGCCATATCAAATGTTCCTGACTCTATCGATGACGATCCGATTTGGCAGGAAGCCTTATTGTGTTGTGAATGCGGTATTTGTGAAGTAATTGCATGTCCAATGGAGTTAATGCCGCGTCAAGTGAATATTTATGTTAAAAAAATACTAGCGGAGAAAGGGATTCGGTACCAAGCAAAAGATCAGGAGTTAGTCGCTCATGAGATGCGTGATTTAAGAAAAGTACCTCCTAAAAATATTCTTCTGAAAGATGAATTACAACGTTACGCCGATCTATCTATTGAAGAAAGAAGAGATTATGAGCCAACAAAAGTCCGTATTCCGCTGCAAATGCATATAGGAGCTCCTTCTACAGCAATTGTGGCAATAAATCAGGAAGTAACCAGAGGTGAATTGATTGCGGAAATACCTGAAAAATCTCTAGGTGCAAAAATCCATGCCAGTATTGATGGAAAAATCACCGCAATTACTTCCCATGAAATTGAAATCGAAAGGATGAATGTCAGATGAAACAGCTATACTCCATCGGATTTCTCGAATTAAATAGTATTGCACGAGGTATTGAGTGTGTCGACTATATGCTGAAAGTGGCCGACACTAAGCTCATCATGGCAAAAGCAAGCTGTCCTGGGAAATACTACATAATGATTAGCGGGCAAGTTGCAGCTGTGGAGCGCTCAATTCAGGTCGGAACGGAAATCGGAGGCAAACATATTGTCGGACAACTTGTTATTCCACGGGTTAGCCCCGCTGTTATCCAAGGTATCAACATGTCCCATATCCCTGATCAAGTGGAAGCTGTCGGCGTTATCGAATACTATTCTGCAGCAGGTTCTATCATAGCTGCTGATTACGCAGTCAAAGCTGCTGATGTTGAAATAATTGCCATCCAACTAGGGACCGGCATAGCAGGAAAATCTTTTGTAGTTATGTCAGGTGATGTTTCGGCAGTTAAAGCTGCAGTTGAGGCTGGTGTTGAAGGTGCTCTAGAGGAAGCAATGCTGATCAATAAAGTTGTCTTATCCAATCCTGATCAAGCACTTGTCAATAGTTTAATTCAATAAAACCAAACTAAAAAGGCTATCTCAGCAAAAGCAGCCTTTTTAGTTTGGTTTTTAAAGTTGTTTTAATTAAACTGACTCTGCCATTTCAGAGGACATATATTTTTTACGGAATTTCGCCGGTGTGACTGAAGTCAGCTCTTTGAAAATTTTACAGAAATAGCTAGTTTGAGAATAACCCGCTGTACTAGAGATGACCTCAATACTTAAGTCAGAATTTAGCAGCAAGTTTTTTGAATAGGCAATTCTTTGTTCATTCAAGTAGGTCACAAAATTTTTCTTCATGACTTGTTTGAACAATTTACTGAAATAATATTGACTTAAATACACGTGATTGGCCACATCATTTAAAGTCAATGGACCATTCAGATTCTCTTTGATAAATATTACAGCTTTTAATATTTCTGGCGATTTTTGACACTCTTGCGGTATCGCAAAATTTAACTGCGATTTTGGCTGAAATGGAAACTCATACCGGTTGACTGTTGCCAGTAAACTAAGACAGCTGATGACCTGTTCTTCACTTAAACAAGGTAGAGATGCCGTAGAATGTTTCGCAACAGGCTGTTTTTCAGTCAGAGCCACTGAGCAATCGGGCATTTCAAAATCCGGTACTTTTTCTGCTGGTTTTATTTGAACCTCGCTGCAAATGACATAACCTGCTACGTGTCTTTTTTTAATAATAGGAAAAACTATTAATAATAGTCCATTAGGGCAGTACGATAAGTAAGGGGTTTGAGACTTGAATGCTTTTTTTTTGCCGAATTCAATCAAACTAGAAGCAATGCTCCCGTAAGGAGACTTAGTCTTTTCTGGATAAATTTTTTTTTTATTATAGACTTCAGAAACTTGATTGCCGTTTAAATCGATAATCGCCGCAGTAAATCCGCTGACGAAAGCGAAATTTTTAACAAACTGTTCTAGCTCAGAAAGTTCTTCCCTGCTTTCATCTAAAAATAATTTCAAAATCTTCATCCCCTTGCTATGATATTTTTTAGCCTGCCCAGTCAGCTGGGTACGTTACATAAGTAAACCTTGCGTATCCTTTGACTGAGAAGATAACTTTAGTACCTTTAGGAATAAAAACTGCCTCTCCCGGCTTGGCACGTACCTCTTCCCCATCGACAATGACAGAAAGTTCTCCTTCAATCACATGGTCGACTTCATCATACTCCAATAACCACTCGAAATCTGTGTCGGTCATTTCCATCATACCGAATCCCAATCTTGGACTTTCTGTCAGAGACAGCATATCACGACAATACACTTGATCAGCCGGGTTTCCAGTATCAAGCCTGTCTTCCTCACGACCATGGTAAGCTGGAAGGGATAGCGAACAAACACCGCTGTTCAGCATTTTTTTTCCAGGATCTTTAGCGAATTTTTCTACTAGAACTTCGCGAATGATTTGTTCTAATTCTTTACGATCCATAATAGATTTATGCCTCCTCTGCGGTCAATGTTTCGGAGTTATCCTCTTTCGCCATATTTTTAGTGAAAAGCATTGCTACTAAGATAGCAGTAATCCCGCCAACTAATTTTCCAACGATCATCGGAAAAATCATTTCTTTAGCAACGCCTGCTGTAAAGCCAAGATGGTCCCCTAGTACAAAAGATGCAGAGACAGCGAAGGCAACATTGATCACTTTACCACGCGGGTCCATGTCTTTCATCATTTGGAACATTGGAATATTGTTGGCCAATGTTGCTACCATTCCGGCCGCAGCAATTTCATTCATTCCTAAAACAGAACCAAGCTTCATTAGTGGCGTTTTAAAAACTTTTGTAATAACTGAAACTAAGACGAATGCTCCAGCTAAAGTCAGTGCGATAGAGCCCACTGTTTGGATACCTTCAGAGATTGGAGCCAAATCCTTGACGATTGTCAAGCCGACTAATTCTTGCAGTGCGCCTAAAACTAAACCTATAATAGCAACAATGACGACACCTTTACCAAAAATTGTAAATCCTTTGACCATCCCATCAGGAATTTTCCACAATCCAATGATAATCAGCAATGCAAATAGTACGATTGGAACAAGGTTGCTTAAAATCATCATAATATCATAACCAGCAACGAGCCCACCTACAAAACAGCCGATAGGAACTGTGATGATTCCGCAAAGAACGCCAGTTGCCAAAAATCTCTGATCTGATTTTTTAATGATACCTAATGCTACTGGAATTGTGAAAACGATTGTCGGTCCCATCATTGAACCTAAGATAGTTCCCGCAAATAATCCTGCCTCTTTTGTCTGTGATAATTCCATCGCCAAGTTAAAGCCGCCCATATCATTGGCTATGATGGTAGTGGCAAACATTGCCGGGTCTGCTCCCAACATTGTATAAAATGGAACCACTACAGGTTTTAAAATCGTAGCCAATACTGGTGCTAAACAGATGATCCCGACCATTGATAGAGCTAACGAGCCCATCGCCATGATTCCTTCTTCAAACTGTTCACCTAAGCCGAATTTATTATCGATACATTTATCAATAGCACCTACGACCAGGAAAAAAGCGATAATATACATAATTATTTCATTGATACTCATCTATCCTGCTCCTTTTCTTTTTATTCAACCTCAATGGAATCAATAATCCCCACAATTGTGGCATCCACTGGAATTGTTATGTTTTCTTGAAAAGAACACCTGGCAGAGCTGCCCGTCGTGATCAACACAGTGTCCCCAACACCTGCTCCAGCATTATCTGCTGCAACCAGAGTAGAACCTGATATGCCATATGTAGGATTAAGCTTCACGACTAAAAATTTTAATCCGTTTAGTTTTTCATCTTTTCTAGTGGCCCAAACACTGCCTGTCACTTTTCCGATCAGCATCTAACCCCCCCTATTCATTCTTTTTCCTTTAAGGATAAAAATTCTATCCCATAGAGATAAAGCATATTTTCATATTCCAGAATTCTTTTTTTAAATCCGTATCTGGCGGAATCTAAAATGTCTTGATACGTTCGACCTTCCTTTATAACAATCACTTTTTCTCCCTTGGATAAAAGCGATACAAATTCCTTTTCACTTTCAGTTTGAGGCTGAAGCAAAGCTAAGCGTGCCAAACTATCCAGACTTATATTTGGCAAAACATATAACGGGATAGAGTTTTTCAAACGCAATTTTTTACGCCAAATTTTTTCTGTATTATCGGGAAGAACAAACGACTCTTTGGTCAAATAGATCAGATTACCGGATGAATTTAATGTAAGCCGTTTTTCAATCTCATCGGCGATAATCTGTACCCAATGTTCAATCATTTTTTCATTCATTTTATCCCTACTTTATTATGGTACCTGTCATTTTTTTTGAAAAACCGCATGCATTGGCCTCATCGTAGTCAATATGCATACTTGTAGCAAATTTTGGACTTACACGGATTACCACATCATCAAAAATGAGTGATCTTTGCTCTGATTGAATTTTTACTTTCACGATTTCCCCATGACTGACATTGAATTTTTCGGCATCTTTTTCAGCCACATGTATGTGCCGTTTCGCAACAATTAATCCTTCTGATAAAGCCACTGAACGGCTGCCGTTAACTAAAATCACACCAGGCGTGCCTGAAATATCCCCACTCTCTCTTACAGGCACCTTGATGCCAAGCGAGGTGGCATCGGTCAATGAAACTTCGACTTGTGATTTTTTCCTAACCGGACCCAAGACAACCACATTGTGCAGCGCCCCTTTCGGTCCCAAGAGAGTCACCCGCTCTTTAGAAGCAAATTGGCCAGGTTGTGAGAGAAATTTCGAAATTGATAATTCATAACCTTCGCCAAATAATAACTCTAAATGTTCTTGGGAAAGATGGACGTGCCTGCCGCTTGCTTCGATTTGGAAGTGTTTTTGTTCACCGATTTTTTGGACGACCTGATCTACGATCAAATCAATAAATTTTTCATCCATTCGCTCACCTTTTCCTACTTGACAAGAAGTCCTTTAAAGGACTTCTTGTCAGACATATTTGTCCTATGACTGATTAAGCTTGAGGCAAGATAGCATCGACTTCAGTGTGTGGACGAGGAATTACGTGAACAGACAACAAGTTGCCTACGCGTTCAGCTGCTGCTGCACCAGCATCAACTGCCGCTTTTACAGCACCAACATCACCGCGAACCATAACAGTTACCAAACCGCCTCCAACTTGTTCTTTCCCGATTAGGGTCACATTTGCTGCCTTCACCATTGCATCAGCTGCTTCAATTGCTCCTACTAAACCTTTTGTTTCAATCATTCCTAGTGCGTTTGCATTCATTTCTATATCCTCCTAATTTATGGGTTTATATTACAAAATTATTGTAACCGAGTTAATATTTTACCGACAATCAAGTCGACTAATTCATCTGTTTCGCTCTTTGTGATTACACTCATGGCGATAGCAGGTTTTGATTTTTCAGGTTCTTCTCTTAAACTTGCCAGTTCCCTAATTCCGCATGCCGCTCTGCGTACATTAAGCAGATTCATGGGACTGATATTGTCTGAAGTTGAGCTTCCCCCAATAGCGCCGCATCCTAGCGTTAAAGCTGGGAAAAGGTTAGTTGTTGCGCCTATGCCCCCAGTCGATCCCCCTGTGTTTATCAATAATCTTGAAACAGGGATCTTTAAAGCAAATTCGTTGATGACGTTCTGATTTTCCGAATGGAGCATCATTGAATGACCGGCACCTTCGTGCATGAGAATTTCAGTTGCTTTTGCCAAAGCCTCTTGACTGTTATTTACCGTATACATTCCTAAAATTGGAGCCAGTTTTTCTCGTGAATAAGGATAATCCCTGCCGACGTTTGTCTCTTCAGCGATTAATACACGTATACTTGCTGGAATTGATAAATCTGCTAACTTGGCAATAGTCTGAACACTTTTACCGACAATTGCCGGATTCATCGTTCCATTAGGCCGAAGAATAAAAACTGAGAGCTTATCAGCTTCTTCTTTTGACAAGAAATAAGCACCTTGTTTTTTAAGTTCAGCCACCACAGCTGATTTATTATCGGCTTCGACAATAATACTTTGCTCTGAGGCACAAATAGTTCCGTTATCAAACGTTTTCGAATCCATAATTCTTCTAACCGCTTGAGAAATGTCAGCCGATTTTTCAATGAAAGCAGGACCGTTGCCTGGACCTACACCGATGGCTGGATTACCGGAAGAGTAAGCAGCTTTAACCATCGCAGACCCTCCTGTAGCCAGAATAACTGCAGTATCAGGATCTTTCATCAAGGCATTGGTAGCCTCTAACGTTGGTTGTGTAATGATTCCGATGGTTCCTTCTGGGCATCCCGCATTGACAGCTGCTTCATTTAGAATTTTAACAGTTTCCTTAATAGAGTTTAAAGCATTAGGATGGGGAGAAAAAACGATACTGTTTCCTGCTTTAATGGCAATCAAAGCCTTATAAATAACCGTAGAAGTCGGATTTGTTGAAGGAATCAATCCGGCAACAACACCCATGGGAACAGCCACATCAATAATTTTTTGTTCCTTATCTTCGGCAATGATACCAATGGTTTTCATATCTTTAATAGCTTCCCAAACATTTATGGAAGAAAACAGATTCTTGATAACTTTATCTTCCCAAATTCCGAAACCAGTTTCCTCACATGCCATTTTTGCTAATTTAACCCGATTGTCATAAGCAGCATCAACAATAGCCTTACAAATTCTATCAATTTTCTGCTGATTCATTTCTGCTAAAATTAACTGAGCAGCTTTTGCTTCTTTGATTAATGTGCGTGTTTCCTGAATAGATCTCAAATCTTTATCAAATTCCATCTAGCAAAAACCCCCTTATTTTTTTTTCTGATTTGTTCCAGATTTCTTTTTAGCTTCAGATGTTTTTTTTGTTTTTGAGTTCTCAGCAGCTTTTTTTGATTGTTTCTCTTCTTTTTTAGGAGTTGGAACTGGTAAATTCTTCTCATCAGTTTTAGTGTTTTTGTCAGATTTGGACAGCTGCTTTTCTTTGGCATTAGAAGATTTTTTTACTTGGCTTGACTCTTTTTCTTCATCTGTTGCCTGTGTTAGTGATTCTTTTTTTCCTCCACTTGCCATTTCAGCTTTAATCTTTTTGCTAAGGTTCGAGGCATCTTCCCTTGAAAGCGGCTTTTTCGTTTGACTATTTTCTGCTGATTTTTTTAAAATTTTCTTCGTTTGTTCATCAAGCCGTGGAATGACATGGCTTGAAAGTAACTGCCCAAGTCTTTCGGCTTCTTTACTCCCAGCGTCCACAGCCGCTTGAATAGCTGCAACATCACCAATTAAAAGTATGGTACTTAATCCCCCTCTGATTCTTTCAGAAAACAATAAAGTAACATTTGCTGCTTTTAATGCTGTATCGGCAGCAGAGATTCCTGCCAGATACCCGTTTACTTCAATAAGCCCAAGAGCTTGCATTCTTTTTCACCACACTTCTAAAATTGAGTCGGATTAGCAGCAACCATTTTCACAGCGTCAGCAAAGGCATCACAGGCGGCTTTACAGGCTGATTGACTTCCTGTTAACAGTGCACCACCAAAGTTTGTTTCTGATGGTGGTCCATAGAAGGCAGCCAATTCCACTGCTGCTGATTTTAAAGCCAAGTCTAAAGCATACATTGACTCCAAAGGCGGTGCGATTAGATAAGCGATTGCTTCGCCTTCAGCTACCCCTGCTTCTTTGGCAAGGTGAGAACCTGTTCTGGAAACACAGTGGGCTAAGTAACTGATAGTATTATCTTCGTTGGCGCTATAAAAACTGGCACCTTCTTCGATTTCCTGAACGGCAACAGATAAACCACTTTTCACCTCAGCAGGGCTAGGCCCGGCAATAATACCAATCACCTCTCCTGCTAGTTTAGTGTTCGCATTGTCTGCACCGCCATAGAAACTTTTTGCATAAACAACATCTACGTTCGCAGCTTTTGTTGCCTCATCCAAAGCAATATAAGTTACATCATCACAATTGGATGTGATAAGTCCGATACTTCTGTGTTCTGGTAAAAGATTGAACTCCTTTACCATGCCTGGGGTCACATTGGCAATGATTTTTACTGCAAGGACATCTGCTCCAAGCCTTTCATTTATCATTTGGTCACTCCTCCTATTCTGCTTCTTTCAGGTCGAGACCTGACTTCTTATGTTCTAAGATTCTCTTGATAAGTTCGGCAATATAAGCTCCGGCTTCTACAGCAGGAGTTCCACCCTGATGTATGTTAGAAATAACCGTTCTATTTGCTTCCGGCATACCAACTGTCGGACGATAAGCAACGTAGGCACTCATACTTTCAGAAGTGACCAAGCCGGGACGTTCGCCAATGAGACAGCAAACAACGTCTGCACCTGTAATTTCACCGATATGATCCATCGCACCAACACGTGCATGTTTAACAAAAATAATGTGTTTTTCATCAAATGAAAGACCGTATGTTTTTAATCCTTCCTGGATTGAAGGTAAAACATCTTTGATATTAGCCTCAATAGCCGCAGAGCTTAGGCCATCGCCCACCATCATCACTATTTTAGGATTTGGTCCAACGGCTTTTTTAATTTTTTCAGCATTTTCCTCATCAAATCTTCTTCCCAAATCCGGACGTGTGACATACTCGTCTTTATCTTGACATTCAGTAATCGTTGAAACAAAGTTCATTTCCTCAATCAGCTCATCACTCACATATGAGAAAACTGCATCTTGAGCCGCTGCATGATCTGCTCTGAAACGAAGCAAAGGTTGTGTCTTATAACGGGGACCGGCACGCCATAAGCCAAGACGAGCAGGGGTGCGTTCTTTCATTTTCAGGTAGCCTTCACGATCATAAGGATCAGGTACTAAAAATTGAGTCCGGATGTTTACTTCTGTGATATCATCAAGAATCCCATCTTCTTCAATATTTGCAGTGTCTGCATCGCATGATTCAGTTTTAGCAGGTGCTACGACGCCTTGATTCGCGCCCTCTACCGCCATTCCTTCTAAAATTGAAACAATCATTTGTTTTAATTCTTTTTCATTCATTTTTTTATCCCTCCTCCTACTATCTTAAGAATATTGAGGCATCGCCGGCACGTTCTGTTAATTTGCCGTTTTCCATAATGCCCATTTTTTCCAACCATAGTTCAAATTCACGAATCGGACGTTTGTTAGCGATTTCCCTCATTGTTGCAGTTTCATGATAGCCTGTTGTCTGATAATTCAGCATGATATCATCAGCATTAGGGATTCCCATGACATAGTTAACATCTGCCATCGTCAACAAAGCTAATAGATTTTCAGCATCGTTTTGATCAGCCTTCATATGGTTGGTATAGCAAATATCTACTCCCATAGAAATACCGGACAGTTTACCCATGAAATGATCTTCCAAACCTGCACGGATAACTTGTTTAGAATCATACAGGTATTCAGGACCGATAAACCCAACTACAGTATTGACAACAAAAGGATCGAATCGTTTAGCAAACCCGTAGCAGCGCGCTTCCATTGTTACCTGATCGGCTCCAAAATGTGCATCGGAGGAGAGCTCGGCACCCTGACCTGTTTCGAAATACATTACGTTAGGACCAACCGTTTGTCCGGTAGTCAGTGCCAAATGTTTTGCCTCCTCCAAATCAGCAGCATTAAATCCAAAAGCTTTGTTGGCTTTTTCGGAACCGGCGACTGATTGGAAAACTAAGCCTGTCGGAGTACCTTTTTTCATTGCTTCGATTTGAGTCTTCACATGGGCCAAAACACAAGTTTGTGTTGGTATTTCCCATTTGCTGCGAAACTCTTCAAATTTGTTTAAGATACGTATCACACTCTCTGTCGAATCGTCAACTGGATTCAAACCAATTAAAGCATCACCCGCACCATAAGATAAACCTTCCATTAAACTAGCCATAATTCCGTCCACATCATCGGTAGTGTGATTCGGTTGAACTCTGGCAGAAAAGGTGCCTCTTTTTCCTATTGTTGTATTACATGTTTTAGTAATTTCTATCTTTTGAGCGACATAGATCAAATCAAGGTTGCCCATCAATTTTGCCACGGCAGAGACCATTTCCGAAGTCAAGCCTCTTGAGATGCGTTTTATTTCGAAATCAGTTGTTTTTAAATCTAGTAGCCACTCACGCAATTCTTCAACTGTCCAGTGCTTGATCTCGTTGTAAATACGCATGTTTAAATCATCAATGATGATTCGTGTTACCTCATCAGTTTCATAAGGAACCACGGGATTATTAAATAAATCCTCCATTGTTAGTTGAGCCAAGACGACACGTGCAGCCACACGTTCTTCTGAAGATTCAGCGGCAATTCCGGCTAAAAGATCTCCAGATTTTTCTTCATTTGCTTTTGCAAGCACTTCTTTTACTGAGTGGAATTGATACACTTTTCCAAACAATTTAGTTTTTAAAATCATTCTAAATAAATCCTCCTTTGTGTTCTATTTATACTCGAAAAATCACTTTTTCACTCAAATACTAAAGTTTTCACAACTACCGGCAAGACATTCCCGTCAGCAACGGGCAAACCGATATCAAGGTAATCCCCATTTTCGACAAAAACATTATCAATACAGACAAAAGGATAATCCTTGGGTAAGCGATTGAAAATAGATTGTCCTAACGCCTTGGCGTTATCCTCTGCCACCACAACAATCAATGGCAAGTTCTGATCAAGAAGCGGTGCTGCCCCTGCTAAAATTTCAGCAGCTATATGCTGGATCTGTTTGAAACTTGGATTTTTTATTCCAACCATGGAAATTGCGATAGCTTGGAGTTGGTCATCAATCAAGTACCAATTGATTTTTTCTTTGATTGACTCTCTTAAAGGCGCAAATTGTTCTTTTTCATCATCTGATGACAGCTTTAATACCGGGAGATTTTGAATTGGCAAACTCTCTTTTTGGTAAGTTATCGTACTGCCGCTCACGTTTGTAGTGTGGGAACCTGCCCCAACCACTGTTGCACGGATAGTTTCCACGGAATCAATCACATTAAACTCTGTCATCAATTGAGAATTCTTAATGGCTTCGCCTAAAAGTACACCAATGTCTCCGTAGATAAACATATCTTCGTAGTCATTTTTTCCTAGCAGGCAATCTGCCACCCCGCCGGAAAAGGAAATATTATGGATTTTCGAATTAATTTGTAAAGGTTTGTGGGTAATCAGCAATTCGAAATATGGGGATGTATCTCCCACACCCACAGAGTTTTCCAGTACGTTAGCTAAAATAGAAGCTAATTTTTGTAAATCTGTTAATGTTGTTTTCTCACCGATTTTGATATTCAGGCCTTCTGCTTCAATAATCTGCAAAACCTTGGGAGTAATAAAACTTACCTCCATTGTCTGAGGTATTAGTTTAACGACTCTTCCGCCAACATCAAAACAGGCAGTAGATTCTATGTCGTCATCTTTAAAGATAACTAAATTGGTTGTACCGCCTCCAACATCAAAATTCACCACAGAAGTATGATGCTCTTTGGAATAAGTTTGAGCACCTGCTCCCTTCCCTGCAATGATACTTTCCAAGTCAGGACCGGCTGTTGCGACTACAAAATCGCCAGCATAACCACTCATTGCCTGCAGCACACTCTCTGCGTTGTCTTTACGGGCGGTTTCTCCGGTAATAATTACAGCTCCAATGTGTATATCCGTCCGCTCAAACCCGGATTTCAAGTATTCATTGTCTAAAAACTTTTTGATTTTTTCTACATCTATCTCTTGTTCATTAATCAGGGGAGTGAAAATGATATCGCTTTTATAAATGATTTCCTTTTCCGTAATTTCCACTCTTGGAATAGTGAACGATGAAGCCATATTTTTTATAGTCAAACGAGAAATTACCATTTGAGTTGTTGACGTTCCTAAATCTATTCCAACACTAATCATTTCATCATTCATTTATACACCTCCAAAAAAAGACACCAAAAAGAACTTTCTCCTTGCGGGTTCTTCTTAGCGTCTTTGCTAGTGTAAGAAAACATCTATGTTTCCTCTTATTTAATTAGTCGAATGAATTATTCCAAACCAATCAACAACATATCAGCAATCTCAATCATTGGACAACGTCGGTCCATTGATAACTTTCGCATGAGTTGATATGCTTGTTCTTCAGTAATACCTTGTTCATCCATCAAAATTCCTTTTGCACGTTCAATCTTTTTGCGATCCTCAAGTTTTTTCTCTAGTTTTTCGCAGGTGGATTCTAATTTTTGCCGTTTTTTACCGGCTGCGATAGCAACTTCCAATGTTGGAATCAAAGACCGTTCATCAATAGGCTTGACGATATATCCCGATACGCCGTACTCCTTGGCTTTTTCGATATATTTGGTATCATTGTATGCGGTCAATAGAACGACTGCTTTTGCCAACTGCTCATCAAGTATCCTTTTACTTGCTTTTAATCCATCGAGTATCGGCATTTTGATATCCATTAAAACCACATCAGGCACCTGTTCACGACATACTTCAATTGCGGCGATTCCGTCTGAGGCTTCGGCTACCACATCGTAACCTCGATACTCTAGAATACCGCGGATATCCATTTTTGTAATTGGCTCATCGTCTACGATGACAACTTTTCCATTCATAGATGGCACATCCTTCTAATAATTTAAGTTTTTGTTATCGGAATAGATTGAAATCCAAGAACTGTTGTTAAAGTGTTAACCACCTCTCTTAAGGCTGATTCAACGGATGAAACATCCCCGCAAATCACCACTGTTCCGCTGAAACGATCAACAAAACCTATAGAAATTGCTGCACTCTTTCGAGCGATATCTACAGCAATAATCGACACTTCACTAGGTGTTAGTGTCAGAATCCCTATAGCCCCGCCTTCATCTTCTGACAAGCCGATTTTTTGATAAACTTCGCTATCCGGACTTGCAATGATATGGGCGATAGTGACCTGTTTACCAGGTACATACTCTTGAATCATACGTTGTTTCTCAAATTCTGGCAATTGGAACCCTCCTTTTATCATCCCCGGTTCCAAACAGTTATACTAGAAACAGCTTACGGATGATTTGTTCTATATCTTGTGTCGAAGGCTGAACGGGATTCGTTAAAGTGCATTTATCAGCTAATACTGCGCTGACAATCTCCGGAAGATCTTTACGCACTTGAGAAGAATCAACTCCTTCGTGAGATAAATTTTCAGGCAGCCCAAGTTTTTGATTTAGACGGCGAATTGCTCTAACTAAAGCGAGTGCCCCTGCTTTAGGTGAATATTTTTCACCGTCAAGCAATGAAGCCAAGTGAGCATATCTTTTAGCCGTCTCTTCTTGGAACCTTGATGAAAAGTCACCCACACCGGCATTAAATTCAATCACCATGGGCAGGATCACCGCATTCAAGCGACCATGTATCAAATGGTAACGCCCTCCCAGAGAGTGGGCCAGTCCGTGAACGACTCCCAATGATGTCGTATTGAAAGCCATTCCTGCCATACAAGAAGCATAATGCATCTTACGTCTAGCTTCAAGATTCGACCCGTTTTTATAACAATTGAATAGTTCATCAAAAACAACTTGTACAACTTTTTCACAGAGACTTTCATTGAATAATGATGTCTCTGTTGAAACATAGGACTCAATGACATGAGTTAATACGTCCATGCCTGTCTCCGCAGTTACTTTCCCTGGTACAGACAATACAAAATCTGTAATCAGCAAAGCATCATCCGGCTGGATATCGGCAGTTACTAGAGGATATTTTTGTCCTTTTTCATCATCTGTAATAACTGCAAAATTTGTTACTTCAGAACCGGTGCCGCTGGTAGTGGGTATTGCGATGAAGCGGTTTTCTTTAATAGCGCCGCTCTTCTCTGCAAAATATTTCATAGCTTTGGCAGCATCCATCGGAGAGCCGCCGCCAAACCCGATGATAACAGTTGGATTAAACGCTTCAAAATGTTTGACCCCCGCTATGATGTTTTCTATCGGCGGATCTGTAACCACATCAGAATAAATTTGACATTCATTTTCCGAAGTAATCCAATTCATTAAACCTTGAAAACTTCCAGTGTTAGCCATGAATCCATCAGTTACAATGATAATTTTTTCGTTTTTTAAATTTTTTAAGTAGTTTTTAGCGTCTTCATCCAAATAAATACGTGTTGGATATTCAACCACTGACATTCATAGATCACCATCCCTTCATTAGTATGCCAAAAATAAAATAAAGATGCCTAAATAAAAGAGAGTTCTACCCTGTTCTACTTAGGCATCTTTGCCATAATAACACTGCGACGTGCTACATTATTTTATTAGATAACATGAATGAAACAAATGAGTTTTACCTATCGAAACGGACACATCCACACATCCTTGTGTAAATGAAACGCCGTTGTATCAGATATTTCCGTTAGAGAAAACCTTAAGGTCAAAAAAATCCCTAACGATGAGCATGCGACCATTTTGCATCGAAACGGCCACACATATTGACTTTTTCCTTGGAAAGACCTGACTTAAAGCAAAAGCTTAATACAGTGGCGAGACCGTGTTGGATTCTAACCAAACTTCCATCCAAAGCAAAAGTGTTTCATCTAAGTTTTCGTTGAACATATTTTATCACATATTTTTTCACGAGTAAATAGTCTAATGAAAAACCTTGATATTTCTTCGATAAGAAATGTCTTGATTTCCTTCTCTAAAATTGATAAATCGTGCTAGTGCATAAAAGTAATCAGACAGTCGGTTTAAGAATTTTAAAACTTCCGGGTTGATCGGCTCTTCATTTTGCAGAGCAACAACCGTTCGTTCTACTCTTCGGACTGTGGCTCGTGCATAATGCAGCTGTGCCGCCAGCTCGGAACCGCCGGGCAAAATAAATTCTGTTATCGCAGGAGGTATAGGCTCATATCTATCTATCATCTCCTCCAGCCATTCTGTACTCTCAGCACCCGTACGAAATCCTTTCGATCCGTCAGGGGTGGCTAAATCAGTGCCGCAGTCAAACAGAATCTGCTGGATTTCCTGAAGTTCCCGTTTAACAGCCATGAAAGATTTCATTTTACTGATGATGATGCCCAAGTATGAGTTCAGTTCATCTACTTCACCATAAGCGCTGACTCTGATAGAGGCTTTACTCATTCTGAAACCGCCGATAATAGACGTCTGTCCTTTGTCTCCTGACTTGGTATATATTTGCATATTTATCTCCTTCCCGCATTAGCTAAAATCAATAAGATTAAACGAGGTTATTTCGGGAGAATCACTTCAACTTCTGAATGAGGTCTTGGAATAACGTGAGTAGACAATAATTCGCCAACTTTTTCAGCAGCCACTCTTCCAGCATCAACTGCAGCATTTACAGCGCCCACATCTCCTCTAACCATAACAGTGACAAGTCCCCCACCCACTTGTTCTTTACCGATCAAAGTGACATTTGCTGCTTTGACCATAGCGTCTGCAGCTTCAACAGCCCCTACCAATCCTCTAGTTTCAACCATTCCTAATGCATTTAAACTCATACTGACTTCCTCCTTCATTCACAATCAGATGTGCGACTTCAGACATTAAAACATGATTTCTAATGAAAAAAGACGAAACTATCCCTTCCAAAAGAAAGACAGCCTCGTCCAAAAGTCATTACACGTCATTGTGAAATTATTGTATTCATATTTTATAAATCCTAAAAAAAGCCTATCACACATCATCAGATATGTCAACGGATTTTGAAAGTGCTCACAAGTTTATGAAGGGCTGATACTCTGTCAAATTTCTAAAAAAATATTCACTATTCGTTTTGAAAAATTGAAGCGGCCAGTTAATTATGCTATAATGCAAAGCAAAGACAATGATGTCTTCACAGAAGTGGAGCTCATTGTCTTATTTTTTCGATTGGAGGATAACCCGGTGAAAAATAAACTTAGAATTCGTGAGTTGTGCCAAAATCACACACTGTTGTCAGATAAAGATATCAAAGAAATAGAAATTCAAGCTCATAAAATTATCGAGAATAAATCATACCCAAATGTGGACGTTTTTATTGATGTCTTCGATTTTACGACAGGAGAAGCTATCGTTGTTTTTCAAAGACCTCCTCTTGAAGGGGAATCATTATATTCGCGGAATATTTTAGGGGAACGGATGGAACGAAAAAATGAGCCGGCGATTTACCGCAGCTATGAAACGTCCTTGAATTCAGTTGGACTCCTTGGGAAAACCCCGGACGGCATCAATATCAGACAAATTGTTTATCCAATTCGTAACAATAAAAAAAATATTGCTGTGCTGATCATCGAAGAAAAATTTGAGGGAAGTGTCGAACAGCTCACTTTGCCGGATGCAGAGAAAAGTTTTAATGGTTCTGATTACCTGATCGATAAAATCGAACAAGGCATTCTCCATTTCAACAATAACGGTACACTGATAAAAGCCAATGCCATCGCCAGAAATATGTACAGAGATTTTGGTTATCTCGGAGAAATCATCGGACTGCATTATGATAACTTATCGATTGATTTTTCGACTTTCGAACATATCAATTATTTGATTAATTCTTCAAGTTTACAAGACGATTTAATGAAAGAAGTTTTTTTCCACAATTCTTATTTTGAAATCAAATATATTTTTTCAGATGACGGTGCGTTCATTATGTTGATTCTAGATATCACTGAATTAAAACAACGGGATGTAGAAATCGTTGACAAATCCGTGGCGATTCGGGAAATCCATCACCGTGTTAAAAATAATTTGCAGACCGTGATCTCCCTGCTGCGTATTCAAAGTCGGATGACACCTTCTGAAGAAGCGAAAAAAGCTTTGATTGACAGTGTGAACCGCATCATGGCAATTGCCAGCACTCATGAATTATTGTCACGGCAACTTGAAGATAATATCGAACTGAAGCAGGTGTTATTTACGGTAATCAATAATCTTCGCAGAGGTTATACAGATCAACAGTTGATTACTATCAGCTCAGATATTGAGGAAGGGATTTTACTGCCAAGTGATTTAACAGTGACTGTTTCTTTAGTGGTAAATGAGCTGGTTCAAAACTGTTTTGATCATGCCTTTGAGGGTCTGAAAACTGGTGAAATAAGTTTGGAAATATATAGTATGGAAAATAGCTGGCTCCACTTGCTTGTACGTGATAACGGCATCGGATATGATACAACGGTCAAAAAAGAAGGCTCGTTTGGTATGGAAATCATTAAAAGTTATGTTTTTGATAAACTTAAAGGTGAACTAACAATCGAATCCAATGAGCATGGAACAATGACAGATATTAAATTTAAATACAATTGAGATTTCTCGTAAAAAGGAGTTTGACATATCACGTCAAAAGACGATTTTAGACGTTAAAAGAATCTATCTTGACTAAAGGAGGCTTGGAAATGTTAAATCAACCCGTGACTTTCTCTTCTGGTCTGACTTTAAAAAACAGACTGATCGTGGCACCGGTCACTACTTTTGCCAGTGGTAAAAGTGGCCTTGCGGCTGATGCAGAAAGTCGCTATTATCAGCTCAGAAATAAGGATGCGGGAGCTATCATCGTCGGATCGGTTTACACTTCTCTTGAAGGTAAAGCTTATGAATACGGTCTCGGTGCAAGTTCAGATGCTCATGTCCCTCAACTTTCCCGCTTAGCAGCGTCAATCAAGCAATCCGGGGCTAAGGCAATCGTTCAAATTTACCATGGGGGCGCTTTCTCTCATTTTTACCATACTGGCAAAGCTGTCCCTTCTGTCAGCAGACTAGCTGCTTCACGTTTAAATATTCCTGAAACTGATTTATCGCTCCTGTCTGACCATGAGATTGAAAAGATTATATTGGATTATTGTTTAGCTGCCAGACGAATTATCAAAGCTGGCTTTGACGGTATCGAGATTCATGGTTCCAACTCTTATCTTGTTAAGCAGTTTATTTCCCCCCTGTGGAATGACCGTTCTGACAAATGGGGCGGCAGCCGCACCCGACGTTTTTATTTTTTGGAAATTTTAATCAAAACCCTCCAACAAACTATTGCTAAAAATAGCACGTCCCCTTTTGCACTAGGGCTTCGACTCTCACTGGAGGAAGGAAATAATGAGGTTGAGCTTTCTCAAAGCGTGACAGAAACTTTGGCTTGTCTGAATTATTTTGATGCTTTCAATTTGGATTACTTTCATTTAATTCAAGGAAACAAGTTAAAGCTGATAGAACTAGCCAATGCTGAACAAATAAAACAGCTAGTCAAGCAAACTCCCATCATCTTGTGCGGGAATCTGAATGATAAAACTGTTTTACATCAGGTAATCTCTACGACCATCCCATGTGTTTCTGCTTGCCGCCCTTTTGTTCTCCAACCTAATTGGGGCAAAAAAATGTTGGGTTCTAACTCTATTTCGGCACCAATTGTTGAGCTGACCGAAAGTAATAGACAAAAATTAGAAATTTCTCCCTTATTGTGGCAAAGTATTGAAACTAGCTTTGACTGGTATACTTCTGCAATAAAATAGCTTATTAAAAATTGCAGATACTCTAAGATGAGGATATGGTCAGAAACAATTAAGAAAATAAACCTCCAGTTTGGTGTCGCTCCTTAAAGTTACAGTTTCGTCTAACTTTAAAGAATGCTTTAGGACACCTTCACACTGGAGGTTTTAATTTATTTTCTATTTGGAAAGAGATAACCTTCCAATTCACTTAAACCTTCTCCCGTGACCGCTGAAACTTCAAAAATTTCTTGCGCTCCTGCTAATTTAAGTAAATTTTTTGCTTTATCAACAGCTTGTCGATCCGATGCCAGATCAATTTTCGTGATAATGCCAATGACTGGTCGCGTAAACCTTGAGGAAAAGCTGGGGGGAAAATAATTTTGCGTTTGATTGACACTTTGAACAAAACCAATTTGTTCAGCTTCCACTGCCGCACTTACCAACGCATTGTAATAAAATTTATTTTCCATAAATTCACCTGGAGTATCTATTGCCTCATCCATGTAATAAACTTGCTGTGTCTTATGATATTTTTGTTCTTTATTGTGAAGCCACTGTGACAATGTGGTTTTCCCTGAACCACTTTCACCCATAAATATTATTTTTTTCATTTCAACCCCTACATTTCTACAATAATTATTCAAGTCTTCATCCCAAAGAATACACCTTTTCAAGAAAAGTCTAAAGACTTTTGATTCATGAATATAAAAGCTGAAAGAATACCAAATCAAAATTTTGATTATTTGATTTTCAGCGGGATACCGGTCACCACCAGATACACATTTTCTGCGTCCCTTGACAGCTGCTGATTGATTCTCCCGTAGACATCTCTAAACCAGCGCGTCAAACTATCTTCTGGTACAATCCCCATTCCCACTTCATTTGCCACAATAATCAACTCTTTATTTATCATTTTAGCTGACTCGATGATTTTTTGCCATTCTTCACTGATTAGCGTTTCATAGTGCATCTTTTTCGGCTCATCCAGCAGTTCTATCTGCTGAGCAATTGTCTTTCCTACTTTTCTGGCATCTTCTGCCAGCAGATGAAAAAATAGATTTGTGGTCAGCATGGTACTGCAATCTAGTAAAAAAAAATCAGCCCAATCATTTTGTTTTAAAAAATCCCCCACATCTAAAAACCGTTCTTCTGTCTGCCAGTCATTTGGACGCTGACGTTGATGTTTTAAAACTCTTTCTGTCATTTCCGGATCGTCATCATGCCCCACGTTTGTAGCAATGTAACATACTTTTTTTTCATCTTTACAAATAGATTCGGCAAAAGAGGATTTGCCGCTGCGGGCTCCGCCTGTCACCAATGTATATGCCATCTAATCGCCTCCCAGCAATTCTATTTGAAATCTCACCTTGTAGTCTTTTTATATTGAATCACCTTTTTTAACGAATCGTCCGATTATTTTCAACTGGGGGAAATCATTTTTTAAATCTTCAGAACTTTCCGAGTTGACCGCCAACAATATTACCGTCACTGGTCCAGCTGATTTTTTAAGCTCCTGAGTCTCATCATTAAAAACTACAGACAATCTGTTGTCTTTTGCCAATAAACCAGCCTCAAAAGCAATCCCTTTTGAGCCAACCGGAATCATATCAACAACTTCTGTGCGCTGATAAAGTTGTTTAATTAATTGATAGTCAAAAATATCTTCCAGATGAGTAATCACTTCTTCACCAACATAGGGTTTTCCAAGTTGCAGCAAATAATCGCCCGCTGAAATTTTAGGCATAGTCATTTGATCTTTTCTACCTATAACAGTAATTCCCATGCTTGTCATCACGGTTGATATATTTTCTTCAGTACTGCCGTTCAAGCTGATGTCTCCTAGATCAGCCGCAAGTAATTCTTTTTTTACCCCTGCAATCATTTTCTTTCCGGTTGGCAAATACTCATTTCCGATCGTGTCAAATACTGCCAGCGGAGTTGCTCCAACGCAAAACAACTCCATCAACGGCACTCGTATACAAAAGCGGGCCACTATTCCTGGTGAGATGGCTACTTGGTCATATTTTTTCTCGCCAAGACCAGCACTGCTGTCGCAGGCAATAACCAGATGATTATTTTTAGAAATAGGTATGATTGTCAGATCCCGGTAATTTAAGCTTTTCATCAGACTACCTCCCCTGCTTCAATTGTCGGAAAACTCGTTTAAACGCACTGACAGTTTCTTTGATATCCACCTCTGTATGCTTACTGGAAATAAAATTTGATTCAAAAATGGACGGGGCAAGATAAACGCCCTCTTCCAGCAACAATTGATAAAAAGATGAAAAAAACGCCTGATCACATTTTTTAGCATCTGCAAAATTTTTCACCGGTGTTTCACTAAAGAAAAACCCCCACATGGTTCCTCTCACACAAGTTTGAATCGACAGACCGAATTCCTCGGCAGCTGCTTTTATCCCCTGTGTCAATCGGGTTGCCAAGCAATTCATCTGCTGGTAAAGTTCTGGCGTCAGTTGCTTTAAAGTTGCAATACCGGCTGCCATCGCCAAAGGGTTGCCCGAAAGTGTGCCTGCTTGATACATAGGCCCTTCCGGTGCCACAAAGGACATGTACTCTTTTTTTCCGCCAAAAACCGCCACCGGCAAACCGCCGCCCACAACTTTTCCCAGAGTTGTCAAATCTGGTTTAATTTGGTAAAGATATTGTGCTGAGCCGATGTGGCATCTCAATCCGCTCATCACTTCATCAAAAATTAGTAATGCTCCATATTCGTCTGCGAGTCTTCGTAGACCATGGATAAATTCTTCCTCACCGGGAATCAATCCCATGTTGCCAGCAATCGGCTCTACAATGATTGCAGCGATTTCATCAGTAAACTGCTGAAAGACTTTTTCTGTCGCAATCAAATTATTATAAGGAACACTCAGGGTTTCCGTGCTAAGATTTTTTGGTACTCCGGGTGATCCCTGGATATCAAAAGTAGCCACACCTGACCCGGCGTTTACTAAAAATGAATCGCTATGCCCATGATAACAGCCGTCAAATTTAATAATCTTATCTCTGCCGGTAATTGCCCGCGCCAATCTGATAGCACTCATGGTAGCTTCCGTCCCGGAAGAAACCATTCTTAATTGTTCCATGCTTGGTACTTTTTCTTGCACTAATTTTGCCAACTTAGTTTCCAATAGAGTTGGTGCCCCAAAGGTCGTTCCTCTAGCTGCCGTCTCTTGGATTGCAGAAATCACTTTTGTATCAGCATGACCTAAAATCAGCGGACCATATGACAGGACATAATCAAGATAAGTATTATTGTCCACATCTGTCACATAAGCCCCCTGTCCTTTTGCCATGAAAACAGGTGAGCGTCCAACCGCTTTAAAAGCTCTGACAGGACTATTAACTCCTCCAGGTAATCTTTTAACCGCTTCATCAAACGCTAACTCCGATTGAAGATATTTCATTCCCAGTTTCCTCCTAATAGTATTCTTTCCTTGCTGATTTCCGCAACGCAATATCTTTAGCAAAATAAGTAATAATCAAATCCGCTCCGGCTCGCTTCATACTGATCAATAACTCGTCCACTACAGCAGGCTCATCAATCCAACCATTTTGTGCTGCCGCTTTGACCATAGAATATTCTCCACTCACATTATAACAGACCACTGGAATCTGAAATTGTTCTTTGGCTTTAGCTACAATATCTAAGAACGACATAGCTGGTTTGACAATAAAAAAATCAGCTCCTTCATGATAGTCGCTGGTTAATTCTCTCAACGCCTCACGACTGTTCGCAGGATCCATTTGATAGCTTTTCCGATCACCAAATTTCGGTGCACACTCCGCCGCTTCGCGAAATGGTCCGTAGAAACTTGAAGCATATTTAACAGTATAAGACATAATCGGAATATGACTGAAACCTGCCTGATCTAACCCTTCCCGAATGGCTAAGACGAAACCGTCCATAGCATTGGAAGGTGCAATTATATCGGCGCCACTTTCAGCTTGACTGACAGCTGTCTTGACCAATAACGGCAATGTGGCATCATTATCTACCCTATCATGATTTAAAATACCGCAATGGCCATGGGAAGTATACTCGCACAAACACGTGTCCGCAATGAAGAGCAGCTCCGGGAATTTCTTTTTACCTAAGCGGATCGCCTGTTGAACGATTCCGTTTTCGGCGTAAGCACCACTGCCTTTGTCATCTTTACTGTCCGGTATGCCAAACAACAACACACTTTTCAAACCTAAATTAACTAAAATCTTTAATTCTTCCAAATAATCATTCAAAGTGTATTGATAAATGCCTGGCATAGCACTGATTTCTTCAGTTTTTCCCTTTTCTTTTATAAAAAGCGGATAAATCAAATCGGTTAACGCCAGTTCATTTTCTCTCACAAGATCTCTCATCGAGCTGCTGGATCGTAATCTTCTATGACGGCTAAATTCTTGCATCATCAACTAACTCCTTTAATAACATCTTATGGACATCTTCCATAGTATATTTTTTTGCCTGATAATCCACCCTAAATCCCGTTTCAACAATTTTCCGGGTAGTCACCGGTCCGATCGAAAAAATAATAGGCTGCTCAGCTGTTGGAACCATTTGACAGCTTTGTAAAATCGAAAAGTAATGCGTCCATGCTGAAGGGCTTGAGAATACAAGAAAATCTATCTTTTGTTTTTTTATCAGCTCAACTGTCGGCCTATATGACGAGTCAGGAAAAATTGTGTCGTATAAATATATTTCTTTAATAAAATGGCCGGCATTTTCCAGTTCTTGTTTTAAAACCTGTCGTGTTTTTAAGCTGGTGGGCAATAGGATTTTTTTCGGGGAAGCTTGGGTGGCGAGCCATTCTTCTGCCATATCTTCTGAGTCAAATTTTTGCGGCATGAAATCAATTTTCTGCCCGAAATGCTCTAAGATTTCCGCTGTTTTTTCACCGATAGCAGCAATTTTTATTTCTGAAATTATTTTTGAAAAGTCAAAACGGTTAACCCCATTGACACTTGTGAAAAACAGCCAGTCAAAAGAACTAAGCGGGGTTGTCAAAGTCCATGGCAAAGAAATTGTTTGAATCATCGGCAGATGAACAACGTCAATCTTATTTCTAGCCAAAGCATTCACTATTTCAATGGGGCACATTTGTGGACGTGTGTAGACTAGTGTTTTTGACATAGTTTTGACACTCCTTTATTAAAGAAAAAGCACCTTGTTCGATCAGTTTTTCAGCCAATAACTGTCCTGCTGTCTCGGCAGCTGGATGGATGACTGTTTCTTTTAGGACTTTCTGCCCGTTGATACTTGCAATCATACCCGTTACCTGAATCAGATCATTCTTTGCTTCGGCAAAACCACCGATTGGAAACGTACAGCTACCATCCATCCCACGTAAAAAAGCTCTTTCTGCCAGAATAGCTGCCAAAGTTGATGGGTCTGTCAACGGCTGTATCAGATTCAATATTTGCTGATCCGCTTTGCGGCACTCGATTGCTAACGCACCCTGTCCAATCGCCGGTAAAAAATCGTTCAAAGGTAACTCTTGAAAATGCAAACTAGGTGTCTTTAACCCCAGCCTTTCTAAACCGGCACTGGCTAAAATAATCCCATCATAGTTGCCTTCTCTTAAACGTTTGAGTCGAGTGTCCACGTTCCCCCGTAAAGGTAAAATTTTTAAATCAGGTCTTATTCTTAAAAGTTCAGCTTGACGTCGCAAACTGCTGGTGCCTATTTTAGCTCCGATGGGTAAATCCGCCAAAGTCTGACTAGCGGAATTTGTGATCAAACAATCACAAGGATTTACCCGTTTCAATACACTACCAATCGTCAGTTGTTCTGGCAGTATTGTGGGCAAATCTTTTAAACTATGGACAGCAAAATCAATATTTCCTGCCAGTAATTGATTTTCAAGCTCTTTCACAAACGCTCCTTGTCCGCCAATTTTTGTTAAACTATGGCTGACTAATTTATCACCTTTAGTTTCAATTTCCACAATTTGGATTTTTATGTCAGTCACTTGTTTCTGGAGTTCTTCGACTACCAATTTAGTTTGTGTTACTGCCAGCTTGCTGCCGCGAGTGCCTACCTTAATGATTTTCATGACCTTCTCCTTTTTCTACATCCACGCCAAAAATTTTTTGTATCAGACAAATATCTGAAGCTGAATCTTTTTGAATTGATAACTCCTTGATTTCTTTGATAGGGGTCCGTAAAACTTGATTGACGATACTTTTCATATGTTTGCGAATAATTTTAGTTTCTCTATCATCCAGTAGAGGCAATTTTTGTAATAGACTTTTCATAGCCATTTCTTCAATCGCCAAGGTTTGCTCTCTTATTTTTTTAATCACTGGAATGATTCCCAATTGTTTCTCCCATTCATCAAATTTATTGACAGCTTCTTCGATTTCAGGGAGGACTTGATTTTTAATACTTTCACGTTCTACTTGATTTTCTTTTACATAACTATAAATATCATCAAGATCCATTAAAGCCACATTTTCTAAATCGCCGCACTCAACGGCAATATTCCGGGGCGAACCAAGGTCAATCATGAGAAGCTCTTTGTCATCAACATTAATCTGTGATTGGAAATCACTTGACTTGATTATCGGCTGGTGGACGGTAATTGCAGTGATTAAAACATCTGCTTTTGCCAATGAATCCTTTAGCTGTTCCAATGGTTTAACCTTAAAATCTGGTGAATATTTACTAACTAACTCTCTGGCTGAAGACAAGGTGCGGTTAAAAACCGTCACTTGTTTAAAAGAAAAATTAGCAGTATTTTTAAGGACTAATTGTGCCATTTCCCCGGTCCCCACAATGAATAAATGCTTTCCTTCTGTTCCTCCGTTAGCATCTGCCAGTTTTAAGGCTGAATGACTTAAAGATACCGAGTGCTCATTTAAACCATATTGAGTATGGATCCGTTTGGAAAAAGCAATCACTTCATTGAATAAATGATTAAAAATCGTTCCGGTTGCTCCCAACTGCTGCGCTATAAAAAAACTCCGCTTGAGTTGACCTAAAATTTGAGTTTCACCGATTACCATGGAATCAATCCCGCAAGCTACACTGAAACAGTGACTGACAGCGTTCATATCCTCTTTAAACTCCAAATAAGATGCGATTTCCGAGAAGTCTATTTGAAAAAAATCTGCTAAAAAGTGTTTTACATAGTACTGTCCCGTGTGCAGTTGATCCACCACACAATAGATTTCTGTTCGATTACATGTGCTTAAAATCACATTTTCCAACACACTTTTTGTTTCGTTTAACTGCTGATTTGCTAAAGCCAGTTCTTCTGCAGAAAAGCTTAATTTCTCCCGTAAGCTGACCGGCGTTTTTTTGTAAGTCAGACCAATATACAAAATATGCATGTCTAATCACAACCTTCTTCTTTTTCAAACCATTCAAGCAGCTTTTCCTTGGTTTTTTTGACTTTCAAAGGGGAGACGCCTTCAGAAGAAATAGCAATCGTCATCTGTTGGTACTTGAAAACCGACATATTATAAAAATCAGCTAGCTCTTTATTGCTCGTGACATTGACCCATTGTTTCGGATCTGCATCTTGTTTTATTTGCTCATTGACCTCGTCATGATTGGTACATGTAAAAATAATTAATGCCTCTCTGATATCTTTCTTTTCATATCTTTTTTTTAACCATTTGACTTTCTCCGTATTGATTGAGGGATGGAGAGAAGGACTGACCACAGTGATTTTCGCTTCTTCTTCCAAAAGAAATTTTATTTTCCGCGCCGCAATTTTACCGCCGCCTATAACCGCTATCGGTTTATCCTTAAGTTTTAGCATGATTGGATACATCGTTTTTCCTCTTTCTCGATTTTCTCGAAAAAACATTACGGCTGTTATGATGCAAGATTTCTTGTTCTGATGATTGGTAGTTCACCCAGCGAGCCGCAGCAAAAAAATAATCAGATAAACGGTTCAAAAAAATCAAAACTGCCTTGTTGACATACCCCTCTTTATCGCCAAGCTTAACAGCCAAACGCTCACACCGCCGGGTCACCGTCCGATTCAGTTGCAAAGAGCTTGCCAGTGTAGTTCCGCCCGGCAAAATAAATTGATTGATTTCCGGAAGCTGTTGCCAGTACTCATCAATCTTTTCTTCTAAAAATGAGCTTTTTTCCGCCACAACTTTATAAGGGCGATTTTCTCTCGGCACTGCCAAATCGCTGGCGCAATCAAAGACAATTTGCTGGATTATCGTCAATTCGGATTTTAAAGGGTCATCGTCGGACAATAATGAAATTGTAAAACCAATGCCGGAACAAAGCTCGTCTACCGTGCCATAAGTTTCTACTCTTAAGTCATATTTTTTTACACGTGTGCCGCCAACTAATCCCGTATAGCCTTTGTCACCGCTTCTAGTATAGATTGACATAGGTTCACCCTTTCCCATCAATAATTTGATAAATTTTTGTCATGTCCAAATGTTGTCTCAGGGTTGCCGCCAATTTATCATATTCATTATTTTTAAAATCATCGTATGAAGGAGCCCGTTCCTGATGAGTAGCCAAGCCTTTTCTCTGACGCAGTCGGTTAAAAAATTGGTGACGCCACTGACTATCGTCAAATAATCCATGTAGATATGTACCGATAACGCGACCATCTTCGCTCACAGCTCCGTCAAAACGCTGACAAGGCGAACCATTTTCTTCGATGATTTGCGCAAAGGGACTTTCCCCATTCAAAACAGTTTCACCCATATGGATTTCATAACCTCGCAGTGGAGTTTCATCTGCTATGGCAACGACTTGCGTAGTCGTTTTATTTTCCTTGAAATAAGTTTCAGTTTTCAAAATACCAAGACCGGGGAGTGTTCCATAACTGGATTCTATCTGTTCAGGATCATGAAGTTTAGTTCCAAGTATCTGATAACCACCGCAAATTCCAATAATGGTCTTACCGGCGTCCCTTACTTTTAAAATTTCTTTATCCAAACCGGTGTCTTGCAGATATAAGTTGTCTACGGCAGTATTTTTACTGCCCGGAATAATCAATAAATCAGGCAAGCCCATTTCTTCTTTTGAAAAAACATACCTGACTGAAACATCTGATTCCATTTCCAGACTGTTAAAATCAGTAAAGTTGGATATCTTACTTAAGCAAACCACCGCCACGTCGATTGCTTTAGCCTCATTAAAACGGCGGTTTACTTTGTTTAATGCCATACTGTCTTCATCATCAATTGCCAGCGACAAATATGGAATCACTCCAATGACAGGGACGCCCGTCAACTCTTCAATCATTTGCAAACCTGAATCCAGTAAACTTTTGTCGCCGCGAAACTTATTAATAATGATACCTTTCACCCGTTGACGTTCTTCTGGTTGCAGTAATTCGATTGTGCCGTAAATTGATGCAAAAACCCCGCCCCGGTCGATATCCGCAACAATAATCACCGGTGCATCTGCAATTTTAGCCATTCCCATATTAGCGATGTCCCGACTATTTAAATTAATCTCTGCCGGACTGCCAGCTCCTTCAATCACCACCACATCATTTTCGGCAGAAATTTCCCGGTATAAATGACGAATTCTTTCAACTAATTGCGGTTTAAATTCATGATATTCAGCGGCATCCATGTCAGCTAAAACTTCCCCATTGAAAATCACTTGAGATTTTCGATCGGAAGTTGGCTTCAGCAAGACAGGATTCATACGGACATCAGGTTCAATCATTGCAGCCTCTGCCTGAAAAACTTGAGCTCGACCCATTTCTTTTCCAGTAGCAGTGATATAAGAATTCAACGCCATATTTTGTGATTTAAAAGGAACCACTTTTAAACCGTCTTGAAATAAAATACGGCATAGTCCCGCTACCACAATACTTTTACCTGCATCTGAAGTGGTCCCTTGAATCATTATGTTTCCAGTCATCTTTTTCTCCTCACCTTACTTTGCTTGATAGAGATTAAAAGCTTCTTCGTTTTCAAATAATGGTATGTTAAGTTGCTGGTGAATTTTTACCAACCAAGGTTGTTCCAGTTTAGCTTTTTTAAGAAGTGCGGCATCTCTGAAAACTTGTCGCTTATCTCCTTCTGCTACTATCTCGCCTTGACTAAGAATATAAAAATAATTGCATATTTCATACATCAAGTCCATATCATGGCTAGATAAAACCACTTTTTTTCCTTGTTGAATCAATTTTTTGATTACGGTAATCATCTGTTTTTTTCCCGCTGGATCTAAACCGGCAGTAGGTTCATCCAATAAAACCCATTTCGTTTTTAAAACCAGCACACTGGCTATTGCCACTCGTTTTTTCTGACCATAGCTCAAATATTGAATGGGCTGCTTCCGCAAATGCTGTATTTCAAGTATGTCAAACACTTCATCCAATCGCCGTTGTATCTCGTCCTCTTCAAAATTCAAATTTCTTAAAGCAAAAGCCACATCTTCTTCTACAATGGAATAAAAAATTTGCTGCTCAGGATTTTGAAAAACCATTCCCACTTCCTGTCGGTAACTCATCAGTTCTTTTTTACTGTAACCAAGTGGGTGCCCTTTGAAATAGATTTTTCCAGTTTTTGGTTTAAGCAGCCCCATCATTGCTAAAAATAATGTAGATTTTCCCGAACCGTTTGCACCAATGACACCAACTGCCTCTCTTTCACCTAATTTAAGAGAAATATTTTTCAATGCATCATGTTCATGATTATAACTGATACATATATTTTCGATGTTGATCATTGTTAACCTCCTCTTAAATCGGGAAATCTCCGTTAAAAAATTTTATTTCTAGTGCGACAGTCATTTGCTGGTAACGCTCTAAGCTCTGCTTCATCACTAACTGTAACAGTAGACCTGTGGAACGGTATCTTGACTGGAAACTTTGATGACCAAATCTTAAATTCTGAATATGATAAATTGAATTAACCTCTTCCAATAAAATAAATATAAATCGATACATCAACATGGTTATTTCAATTAAAAAAACAGGGACACGGCATAGCTTGAATAGTCCCAAAATCTGCTGAAAAGGAACAGTCACAGAAAAAAACAGGGTACAAACTAAACAAGCTAAAGATCTGACTACTAACTTCGTGCCCATTGATAATGAAGCAAAACTTGGTCCCCAATAATTACTGCCGAACTTGACACTGAGCAGCAAATCATTTTTATCTGGTGAAAAAGTAAATAAAATAACTATAAAACTCACTAGTAAGAAAGGCACAGGTATCATCAGCCATTTAAGATACCGGACAACTGTGATTTTTGACGTGTAAATGATTGCACCACTAATCAGTACTATCCCAAAAATTTGCACGATAGGTGGACTAATCAACATCCCTAATAGTAGCAAAAGGTAAGTACTGCCTTTAATTTGTGGTGCTAAATTAATGAGTCGGTTATTGTAGACAATGCGATCAATTGACAGCATTTTTATTCTTCCCTTTATAGTACCCGATAATATACGTAATCATCCCCACACCTAAACTGCCTTGTAAAGTGAACAGCAAACTTTCGATCTCTCCGCTTTTTGGTTCGATAAGCGGTTCAAACCAAGGTTTGTAATCTGGTGAAATATCAGTAATGGCTTTTTCCGCTTCACCATCTGAACCCTCAAATGCACCACTTTTATTAAAAAGCAATGCACCAACAACTAAGACAATCACTGCCAACAGCATTAAAATATTTGTTTTAGTATGTTTATTTTTCACTTAAAAACGCCTCCTTGTTGATTGTTACGTTTGAAATCACCAAGTTATATGTGACTACGGTCAACAGACCTTCAGCGATTGCAATAGGCAATTGAGTCATCAGAAATATTCCCATAAATTTCATTACCGAAGCCAGTATGCCGCCAGAAACGTCTGGGAACACAACTCCCAGTTGAAGGGAAGTTGTCAAATAAGTGGATAAATCTGCAACAAATGCACAGAGGAAAATACTGACAGAATGATTCACTGAAAGTCTGCGCAATAATTTGTACAGGCCAAAACCAACAAAGGGACCAACGACTGCCATTGAAAAAGCATTAGCCCCTAAAGTCGTTAAACCGCCATGGGCTAAAAAGATTGCTTGGAAGAGCAGACAAATTGTTCCGAGGACACTGACAACTCCTGGTCCAAAAAAAACAGTACCTAAGCCAACGCCTGTTGGATGGGAAGTCGAACCTGTTGCCGATGGTATTTTTAAGGCGGACAAAATAAAAATAAACGCACCGCTCAACGCTAATAAGACTTTGTTTTCAGGGTCTTTTTCAATTCCCTTCTTCATCTGCATCAAACCATAGACGAAAAATGGTGCAAATACGACGAACCAGAAAATACACCATTCAACTGGCAAAAAACCTTCCATAATATGCATAGCTTGTGCTCTCCCGGGGATAATAAAAGATACTAATAAAACAAAAACTATGCCCCAAATCATTTTTTTCATTTATATTCCTCTTTTCTATCGATTTTTATAAACAATCATCGTTGAAAAATATGACAATTTATCAGCAGGATGCAGATCATTCACATTTCTATGAATTTGCTCATTTTTAAGAGAACTGTTGCTGACTAACACCGTTTTTTCTAACAATTGACGTTCTGCTAAAACCTCCAGCACTTTTGGCAGCGCCACTGCTACTTTCATGATAACAATGGTTGAAAAATAATCTAAAGCATTTGCTAAAAATTCTTTTGAAGCGGTCGCTGGTACCACAGAATATGTTTCTTCATCCAGCACCAAGGGAATCTGCAGATGATTGGAAATATGACAGAAAGAAGAGATACCCGGAATCGTCTCTGTTTCAATACTTTCTTTTACTCTATCCAATAAATAGCTATATGTGCTGTAAACCATTGGATCTCCCAAAGTAACAAACCCCACATCTTTGCCTGACTGAACTTCTTCAATAATTTCAGCGGCAATCTTATTCCAGGCTGATTCTTTTTCTGAAAAATCATTAGTCATTGGGAAATGACGCTGCCTGATTTCTAAATCACTGGGTAAGTACGGCTCAACGATGGCTAATGCTAAACTTTTTCCTTGTTTTTTGGCTTCCGGAACATATAAAATGTCAATAGTTTCCAGTCGTTCTTTACCTTTGATTGTCAACAATGTGGATTCTCCCGGTCCAGTGCCGATACCGTAAAATTTTGCCATCTTCATTCACCCCATTTGCTCTTTGGCATGTTCGATATAAAGATTTTGAATAGCTGGATATTCCCCCATGCCTTTCAATAAAACATCTACGTCAAAACCAGCTTTTATCAATTGACTCTTCCATGAATTTTTCTCATCAGAGGACATATCATTAACAGCATGATCTCCGGCAACTAACATCAGTGGAGTCAAGATCACCTTTTTGATATTGTCTTGGTGAAGTCGGTGGATAATTGTTTCAATTTCAGGATAACTTTCCACGGCACAAACATAGATAGGCGTTTCGATTAACAAGTGGTCCAGACATGCGTAAGTTGTAAACGCATTATGCTGACTGCCATGCCCCATCAGTACCAAAGCTTCACCTGTTTTTAATTCTTGTCCCAAGTCTTCCAACCAGTCTTGAACTTTTTTAAAATCTGAAAAGCTCGTCAATAAGGGTTTACCAATCTTGATTGATTCAAAATCATTTTTAAAACGTCCTGCTTGGTGAACCGCTTTTGAATATTCACTCCCTGGGATAACGTGCAGCGGCTGCATCACGATTTCTTTAAAGCCCTCTTCTTTTAGTCTGGACATCAATTGGGCCACCGTGGGGATTGTCAAACCCTCTTGTTCTTTGATTTTTTTTATCACTTTGTTAGAAGTAAAAGCATGAAAAATTTCGTATTCAGGAAATTCTGAACTCATTTTCTCTCCCATCACTTCAATTGTTTTTTTTCGGGTTTCCACATAACTAGTACCAAAACTAACGACAACCAAGGCTTTTTTCATTTGACATTCTCCTTTATCAATAATCGAATAACACTATCATAACTTGCCTCATCCGTCTCTTTCACAGGTATTCCCTCTTGCCTAAAAACTTTTGCGGTGATGGGTCCCATCACGATGATTTCTTTAGCTTTCAAAAGATTGAGTTCCACACCAGATAATGAAGTTAAAAATAAACGCGCCGCCTTTGAACTTGGAAAATATAAATAATCTAATTTTTCCCAAACACTTATTGGCATCTGTTCAATGGTTTCCCGGTGACTGATGAGGAAATCCCATCGGTCGTCATAAATCGTTTCACTTAGCCGGTCTAATAATAAAGCCTCACCAATCACTAATGCTTTACCTGATAAGCGATTCATGGCTTTTAACAATGCCGTAGTATCTGGGAAAGAAGCCTGTGCTCTCATGCCCATTTTGTTTAACAATAACTCCGTGTGATGCCCCACTGTCAGCAATTTCACCTGTTTGAAGTCCAGCCAGCTTTTTTTAGAATTTATCATTTCTGCTACAAACTTTTCCAAGCTGAAAGAGTCCAGAAAAACCCACTCAGTGTACGCTTGCTGTGGAAAGTGAAATGGTACAGATGTCAACTCTGGCTTTGTTAATTCAATGATTTCCGCTCCTTGATCCTTTAATAGCTGGTTCATTCTTTTGCCCCGACTGTAAGGAATACCAATTCTTTTGCCGAATAAAGGCAAACGTTCATAAAAAGCTAATTGATTTTTCAGCCTTACCACATCACCGACTACAATCAAACTAGGCGGTTTCATTTGAGCTTTTTGAGCTTCTGTTTCAATCGTTTCTAAAGTTGCTGTGACAGTTTTTTGACCTCCGCGACCAGCCCATTCTACGATTGCAACAGGTGTATCTATTTCTTTTCCTGCTGAAATCAGACCATCCACAATATTGGCAAGCTCGCTCATTCCCATTAAAAATACTAGGGTACCCTCTGAATCAGCAATATTTTTCCAATCAATTGAGCTGACACCTTCTTTCAAGTGACCAGTAATTACATGAAAACTTGACGCATAATCCCGATGAGTGACCGGGATTCCTGCGTAAGCTAGTCCACCGATTGAAGAACTAATGCCCGGTATCACTTCAAATGGGATTCCAGCTTCAAATAATTCTATGCCCTCTTCGCCTCCCCTGCCAAAAACATAAGGATCACCGCTTTTTAAACGAACCACATTTTTATTTTCCATTGCCTTTTCAATCAAAATAGACTGAATTTTTGACTGGGGTACAGGATGGTGCTTGGGCAGTTTTCCTACATAAATTTTTTCACAATGGGCCGCACATTCATTTAGTAAAGACGGGTCAATCAAGCGATCATAAATTACCACATCCGCTTCCTGGATCCTTCTCAAAGCTTTCATGGTTAACAATTCGGTATCGCCAAGCCCCGCTCCTACTAGGGAAACAAAACCACTCATACTTCTTCCTCCTCACAACGCAGCACAATTTCACACACACTATTGAAACATTCCGGATAATTTAATTTCTCCTTCAAGATAACGATGCAAGGAATGTCCATTCTTTCACACGCTTCCAGTTTCTCGCTTAGTCCTCCGCTAGTGCCGCTTTCTTTAGTGATTAATACACCAGCTTGATTGTGCTTAATTAAGGCAAGGTTCATGTCTTGGGAAAAAGGACCTTTCAATGCTTCGATTTGATGAGCCTGCAATCCCAACTGTTCGGTCATAGCAAGCACTTCAGTTGTCGGCAAAATTCTTGCCACTATTCTTTCAACGGGTAAGTATTTTAAATATTCTTTCAACGTTTTGCTTCCTGTTGTCAAATAAATGTTTCCTTGGTAGGTCAAGGCAAGTTCGCATGCCTCTTCAATACTTTGAACAGGGAGTCCCTTTCCTAAATCTAGACTAGGCCTCTCATAACGCACATAAGAAATCCCTGTTTTTTCAGCTGCATTGATTGCAGTTTGAGAAACCAATGTGGCAAAGGGATGAGTGCCATCCAATATTAGCGAAATATTTTCTTTTTGAATGAAGGCAGTCATTGTCTCTTCATCCATCCGTCCTTTTTTTACGTTTAATAAACTGGCTTTTGCGACATACTCACCGTAATCAGTCGCAACTGAAAAAACAAAAGGAATTTTCTTAATTGTTAATTGCTTTGCAATTGCTAGACTGTCAGAAGTACCACCTAAAAATAAAATCATACTTTATACCCTCTTGGTGTAATCATCTGGTTATTGTAAATAAATGTTTCTTTATTACCAATCAAAACAATCGTCGTCATGTCAACTAAATTCTCATCCAATTTATCGATAGTAGTCAAATAGGTTGTTTCAGCTTTGCGTCCCACATCTTTGGCAATGCCCACAACCGTATCGCCAGCTTTATACTTTTTCATAATCTTCAAAGCTTGCTCGAGATGTTTGGGTCTTCCCTTGCTGCGGGGATTATAAAGACAGATAACAAAATCGGCATCCGCAGCCGCGTGGAGTCTTTTCTCAATCATTTCCCATGGAGTCATCAAATCGCTCAAACTAATATGGCAAAAATCATTCATCAAAGGGGCTCCTAAGAGTGCCGCAGCACCAGTACTTGCAGTTATTCCCGGGATAACTTTTACCTCTAGGAGAAGATTTTGTCTGCTCACTAATTCGAGTATCAAACCCGCCATGCCATAAACGCCAGAATCGCCGCTGGATACGACAGCAACAATTTTTCCGGTAAGAGCTAGATCGATTGCTTTTTGACAGCGTTCGATTTCTTGCCGCATACCTGTTACCACAATCTCTTTTTCCCCAACCAATTCTTTAATTAGACGCATATAAGTGGTATATCCTACGATGACGTCACTTTTTTTCAATGCTTCATAGGCTTCAAAAGATATATCTGAGTTGCCTCCTGGTCCTAAACCGACGACGTATAACATTAAATTTTCCTCCCTAGTGCGAATGTGACGCCATTTCCCTGATAGCGTCCTGAAATCATCTGTCCCTTGCTTGCTAAATCTGCTGCGGCTTGGGAAACATTGCCGACCCCTACTGTTTTTTTAACGAATGGAGATTGGGGGTATCTTTCAGCTGCCATTTGTAATTGTTCTGTTGAATAAGTCTGAAAAGGTACTTCCAGCCATTCAGCTAAATCCAATATTCCTGCTTCATTTTTCTTTAAATCAATACTTGCTAGTAAAGCAACACTCCGCGGATGGATATTTTCCTGCTGACAAAATTTTATGTATTCTGCCTGAATTACCTCGAAAGAAACATTTTTTCGGCAGCCTATCCCTAAAACGTACTCTTGTGGAACGAGTATCACACTATTGGTTGGTGTCTCAAAGAAGTTTTGATTGGAAATAAAAATACTCCCTGCAAAATCATTAAAAGATTCCAGCGCTGTGCCCCACGGAATCACAGTGAAATAATCGGTTTCTCGTAAATATTCCTTGTCCTGACACAAAGCAACGGACTCTTTTTCGGCTAATAATCGATTAAAAAAACGAGTATTTTCTTTGAAGTGGTTGTACCAGCCAGAAATTTCCTGTGCAATCATATCGATCGCAGGGACACCCTGTACATCGGTAGCAGTGGTAATTACTGCTTGTCCGCCAGTTACACATGCTATATCTTCGGCAAGCTGATTGGCCCCGCCTAAATGTCCTGACAATAAACTGATGACAAAGTCCCCTTTTTCATCCATCACTAACACTGCCGGGTCATAACGTTTGTCCTGCAAAACTTCTGCTAAGCTCCTGACAACTATACCGGCAGCCATAATGCAAATGATTTTTCGGTAGTTGACAAACGCTGCTTGCAACTGATTTTTAAAACTTTCTTTTTCAAAACTTCTAGTATCCTCTGTTTTTATTCTTTCGGGGACAAAAACAATCACCGGTTCTGACCATTTATCAGCTAACTTCAAAGCAAGTTGTCTGCCATTGACGGTCAGGGCGAAAATTACCAGTTCTTTTTCCTTATTTGATTTAGCGGTATTCATGATGGAAATTCTCATCGTAAAGTTTAGAGTAGTAAAATTCTTCCCCCAAAAAATCTCCTACCATAATCAAAGCTGTCTTTCGAATTTTGGCATCACTAACCTGTTGTGCTATTGTTGCCAACGTTCCTGTCACTTTCATTTCCTCCGGCCAAGTTGCTTTATAAACAACCGCTGCTGGAGTTGTTTCAGGATAGCCTCCCGCTACTAACTCAGCCACTACTTGATCAATAGCTTGAACGGACAAGAAGATAACCATAGACGTTTGATGCTGAGCATAGGAACGGATACTTTCCCTTTCAGGTACCGGTGTCCTGCCAGCTGCACGAGTGATAATGACACTTTGGGAGACTTCAGGAACGGTGTATTCCACGCCTAAACTTGAAGCTGCACCTAAAAAGGAACTTACCCCGGGAGTACAGGTAAACGGGATACCGCGCTCAGTCATCACTTCGATCTGTTCCCTGATGGAGCCATAGATTGAAAAATCTCCTGTATGCAAACGAACGACTTGTTTTCCTGCTTTGATACCTGCTTCCATGGCATCAATGATTTCTATCAAATTCATATGGGCACTATTTAGAATTAGGCAATCGGGTTGGCAATACTTTAACAACTCAGGGTTTACTAACGATCCGGCATAGATTACCACCCCTGCTTTTTGCAACAATTGATAGCCTTTTAGCGTAATCAAATCAGGGTCCCCTGGTCCTGCTCCTACAAAATGTACTTTTGGCAATTTAAACGCCGCCTTTCCTTAGTTCAATAATGGTAATTGGATTTTGTGATTGATAATAGCGGCCTTTTCCTAAAGGCTTTTGTTTGCTCACTTGTACCAAGGTTTCTTCATGACTATAACCCCGGGATTGGAGCCATTTTTGTGTTTCACTGATATTTTCCAGTAAGATAAAATTTAAAATCATTGTGCCTCCTGAATTCAATAGCTCCCAACACCATTCAAGAATTTCGGTTAAATTTCCGCCGCTGCCACCAATAAAAATTGCATCAAAAGTCCCGGAATAATTAAATGGTGCTTTCCTTTTAATTATTGTCAGCCTCTCTGCTGAAAATTTTGCTTGATTTTTTTTGATCAAAGCCACTGCTAATTCTTTTTCTTCGATTGCAGTAACTTCTAGATGGGGATATGTCACGCAAGCCTCTATTGACACACTACCTGTGCCAGCACCTACATCCAATAAATTTCTTGCCCGATATAAATTCATTTTATTCAAGCTGATCGCCCGGACTTCCTCTTTGGTCATGGGGACATTATCTCGAATAAAAAGCTCATCTTTCATCTAAAATCACCACCACGTTCATCTCATATTTTTTCTTTGGAACATCGCTTGCCAAATACCAAGACAGTTTCTCATCGGGATAACTCAGATTTTCTCCAATCAAAAAATATTTATTTTCCCCCCGAAGCAATATTTCCTGAGCTATTTCATAAGGACCGATTTTTTCATCCGTCAAAACAGCTACTTTACTTAATCCAGCAATCAAATCAAAGTCTGGCACCCGTCCGTGTGAACTAGTCAAATAGCTATCTGCCATGGAAACCTTAGCAGCATTGAACAAATACTGAATAGAACTGATCCCGGGGATGATTTTGATTTGGTTTTTCGGCAATTTTTTCACTAACCAAGCAGCAATCCCATATAAAAAAGGATCTCCTGAAGCAAGTAAAACAATTTCTTTATCACTATGAGTTTCTAGATACTGTTGCAATACACTTAATTTTTTAGGTAAAATTTTGCGTTTTTCAGGATCAATATCTGTGAAGATAGCCAGTTGTCGTTCACTTCCGATTACCTGATCTGCTTGTTTCACAAGTTCACGACTTTTTTCAAACAAAAAATCTCCGCTGCCTGGCCCAATCCCCACTATGGTAATCATTGCCATTCCTCCTTCAAACTGTTCAATGGTTTTGTTGAAGCCAAGTACCCTCTTTTTGAAGAAAACATCACCACATCTACAACTGTTTCGGGGTCACGATAACGTAAAAGACGTTGGCAACGATTTTGGATTTTATCAACTATAACCGGATAAACTGCATCATAACCATATTTCTCGATTAAATCCCCAGCAGCTTCAGTAGTACTGCATTTATAAACTTCTGCCAATTGCTCTGGAGGCATTCCCAAAAGAGCTAAGTTGGCGACCATCACTTCCGCACGCGCATCCGCATCTTTACTATGGGTTGAAAATATTCCAGCTGATACTTTGATGATTTTTCCTAGATGTCCGATAATCAGCACTTTCTCGTAGCCCAAACGCTGAACTTCTTTTAAAACGTACCCTACAAAATTACTCATTGAAACAATTTTATCCGTATCTATGCCTAATTGCTCCACTGCAAAATCCTCGCCATAATTCCCCGGCGATAAAACGATTTTTTGATGGCCTTGTTTCCTTTTCATTTCCAACTCAATAGTAATTGCCTGTTTCCAGCCTTCTTCGGACATAGGAGTAACAATTCCTGTCGTCCCCAAAATTGAAATGCCGCCTTTGATTCCTAAACGCCCATTCATTGTCAGTTCTGCGATTTTTTTTCCCTCTGGAGCAAAAATCAAAACATCAGCGCCTTGGTCTGGAGGCAAACAATTCAAAATGCTTTTTTTTATCATCTTGCGTGGCACTGGATTTATTGCTGCTTCACCAATCGGCACTAACAAACCTTCTTGGGTCACGCGGCCGATTCCTGTGCCACCGTCAACCACAACTTTCCCGGTAGAGTTTACCATGACTTTTGCATAAATCAGCATGCCGTGAGTAGCGTCTGCGTCATCCCCACCATCTTTTTTAACCGCTGCAATGGCAAAATCTTGATGCTTTTCCACCAGTTCAATGGGGATTAGCAATTCTTGTTCATTTGGCAACGTCACCTTTATTTCACTAACTGTTTCATTTTTGAAAAATTGCATACATGCTGCTGTTGCAGCAGCTGTTGCACAAGTTCCAGTGGTATAACCCTTTCGCAATTTTTTTCCATTGTAAGAAACAAATTCTTCCATTATCATGCTTACCCCAATCTATAAAGAATGGCATTAATGATCGCAGCAGCTACGTTACTGCCGCCCTTTCTACCGCGGGTGACGATAGCAGGAATATCACTTTCATATAACGCTTCTTTAGACTCTTCCGCACCTACAAACCCCACGGGAGCACCCACAACCGCCACAGGCTCAAGCGTTTGTTCTCCATACATTTCCAGCAATCTAAAGATTGCAGTGGGGGCATTCCCAATAACAAACACTTTTTTCCCGTTTTTTTGTGCTGCCCATTCGATGCCTGCCATGGAACGGGTCACATTTTTTTCTTTAGCTATTTTGGCAACTTCCGGATGGCTAATGTAACATTCATACTCAATTCCTAACTTATCCAACACTCTTTTATTGATACCGCTCAATGCCATGGTGGTATCAGTAAAAATCGTTCCTGTCCCTTTGAAGAAATCTTTTAATTCACTCACCACATCGTGAGTAAAAACCAAGTTTTGTAAATAATCAAAATCGGCGCTTGTATGAATAGCTCTTTTAATAATCATTTCTTCATCTTTAGTGCGAAACTGATAATCCGGCGCGATTTCATTAATAATATTTTGAATAATAATAAAGCTTTCTTTTTCAATCATTTCGGGATTTTTAATGTAAGCCATAGTTTCTCCTCTTTTCATATAAATTAAACGATATAATAGCAAGCTGTCATCAAGACTAAACTTAAAAAACCAGCAAGATACAGCAATTGATTCATGGTGAGAATATCTTCAATAGACACTTGTTTTAAAGGATCGCCGATATGAGGTTTAAAAATTTCCACACCATGATAACGATGTGTCCCTCCCAGTTGAATTTCCAGTGCCCCAGCCACCACAGATTCTGGGTAGCCGCTGTTGGGGCTTTGATGATTTCGCCGATCTCTTTTCCCAACTTCCCAGGCATTTTTCACATTCAAGTTAAGCAGATAGCTAGCTACTAATAGGATAAACCAAGTTATTCTTGCGGGAATGTAATTGACCCAATCATCTAATTTGGCCGAGGCATATCCAATGTCTTGATATTTTGGGGTTTGATAACCGATCATAGAATCTAAAGTGTTGATTGCTTTATACATCATCCCCAAAACAGGACCGCCAATAAGAATGTAAAACAGCGGTGCGATGACACCATCACTTAGATTTTCCGCCATTGTTTCAATGGTTGCTTTAGTGATTTCCTCTCTGGATAATTCCGAAGTGTCCCGTCCGATAATCATACTGACCTGATAACGAGCTTCCTCTAACGTACCATCCTTCAATTTAGTAAAAACTTTTAAGCCTTCTACCGACAAACTTTTCAGTGCCAACAGACTGTAAGTTAAATAAATATAGATGAAACCGTACAAAATCCTGTTCAGTTGATAACTGACTATAAGTATGGCTGCTACTATCAGTCCTGAAAGAGCGACTGTTACGAAACAAATCAGAAAACCGTATAAAAATCGTTTGCGTTTGGAAAAAAATGGTCGGTTTAAACGTTTTTCAAAAAAACTAATCAAATGTCCGATGACTTTAACAGGATGGGGCCAGCTGTAAGGATCCCCTAAGCAAATATCAAGAAAAAAAGCTGCTATAAAAAAACTAATCTTCATTTAGAACCCACCTTTTTTAACTGACGCACACGCTCTAGTAGTTTAGTCAGAAAAGTAGAGGATTGATAAAAGTGGAGATGTAAATAACTGGCAAACGTTTGATTTTTTTGATACCCTCCGTGCCATGCTTTTATGACTTGTCCGTCCCGTTCCTTAAACATATTCAAAACAGTCGACTCATCGCTTTCAAAAATTGAATGATGGAATTCATGACCAACAATTTTTTCGCCTTTGTCAGCAATTAATGTGTCTTGATTAGCTAAACCGTAACAGTAACCGAAATTCTTCAATCCAGTGGTCATTTGACTAAAACCTTTAAAAATCCCGACCATTTCATAGTGAATGTTATTAATTTTCAAATGTTCTCCCAGATACATCAAACCACCGCACTCAGCTAAAATTGGCACGCTCTCCTGATGTTTGCGAAGAATTTCTATCCTCATTTGTTGATTGTCACTCAATTGTGCAGCAAATTCTTCCGGATAACCCCCGCCAAAATAGTAAAAGTCAGCAGCAGGTAGTTTTTTATCAGCGATAGGACTAAATGATGTCAAGTTAACCCCGAATTTTTCCAGTAATTCTAAATTGTCAGGGTAGTAAAAGTGAAAAGCATCGTCATAGGCATAAGCTAAAGTAAGATCGGAAAAATCCGGATATTGAGACGTCCAGACTGGTTTGATTGTACCGAATATATCCTCTTTCTCTATTTCTTTTAATATGTCATCAATGGCTACTGTTTTTTCTAATTGAGCTGCCGTTTCATCGACTTTCAGCATTAAATCATCTATTTCCCGGTCAGGCACTAAACCTAGTTGCCTAGAAGGTAAATATAATTCCGGTATTTTTGGAAGGTAGCCAAAGACTTTAGTTTCTGTATAAATTTCTACAGCTTTTTTGATAAGTTGATAGTGGTTTTCTGAGGACAGCTGATTGATAATCACTCCCACTATATTCAACTCTGGATCGAATTCCAGAAAACCTTTGATGGTCGCTGCTACAGAAGTGGCGGCTGACTTGCCGTTAACCACTAGGATAACCGGGATATCCAGCTGTTTGGCAACACCAGCGGATGAACAGTAGTCTTTGTCTACACCAAATCCGTCAAAAAGCCCCATAACTCCTTCCACTACAGAAATATCTGCTCCCACATTAGATTGGTAGAACAGCTGTTGCATTGTCGTCCTGCTATTAACAATAAACATATCCAAATTGCGAGATTGGCGGTCTACTACGCGGGTATGGTATTGCGTATCAATATAGTCGGGCCCGACTTTATAAGGCTGTACTTCAAAGCCTCTTTGTTGCAGTATTTTTAACAATCCAAGAGTAATCAAGGTTTTGCCGCTGCCGCTTGACGTCCCGGCAATCATAATCTTTTTCATATTAAACCCCCATCAGTTTAATTATTTATCATCAACAATAACTGCCTTTAGCCCATCAAAGCATGTCCGCTGCAAATGTAAATGCTTGTAGTAATCACCGATCGCAGAATTTCTAATTTGATTCACAAGTATGGTCAGTGATATCAAATCTTCCATTAACAAACCAACTACCGTACCGCTGTGTGCCACATTTATCCCCATCAGATGATGTTTCCCAACTAACTTCTTCAGACTTTCAAAATATGGTTTCTCTAAAATACTTTGATTAAGACAGGCACTGGCCGTTGCGGCTTCCCCCAGCAACTTTAGATCTTGATTAGCAGCAGCCTGCTGATATTTTTGGTGCACTTGTTTAAATAATGTTTTCTGCTGATAAAAACTTCTTTCAATTTGTTGTGTATGAAAATCTGCTGTATTGAGAGATGCAGCCGGTTCTAAAACTAACATATAAAAATTTGGTCGCCAATTACTTTCAATCATCAAGCTGCCTGTTTGCTGTTCAAATAAAGTCAGTGAAGGAAAGATTACGCTGTCCGTGGCTTCGATTGGCACACACAGATTGACAACTTCTTGAACAGTCAGCCTTCTTCCAAAATAGAGAGCCAAGCCATAAATGCAGCCGGCTATATCTGCTGTACTGCTAGACATTCCTTTGCCGCACGACAGCTCGCTGGAAATTGTGATCTTCAGATTATCCAATCGGGCAACATCAATTTTTAAAAAATCACAGGTGGCCAACAAGGCTTGATAACTTTTACTTTTATGAGGTGTCAGTTGTAATTCTGACGCTGTCTTCGATGCTTCAATCGTGACAGTAGTAAATTTGTTCATCCCTAAACTAACTAGTTTTTGCGAGTCCCCTAGCCAGCCTTGAATCAATTCCCCACAGGTTCCTGGCGAGGTGACGATTATTTTTCTTGCCATAATATCTCTTTTAACGCAGCAACCAATTGCCGGTTTTCTTCCCGGGTACGTACTGCAATGCGGTAATAATTTGCTGTCAACCCTTTGAAAGACTGACAGTCTCTGATAAGAAAACCTCTGGCTAACAGTTTTTCTTGTAAATTAAATTTTTCCCATAGCTTGAAGAATATAAAATTAGTCCGGCTTGTGTAAACAATGATTTGGGAAAACCTTTTCAATTCACTTATCAGAAATGACCTTTCTGATGTCACGTAATCAATAGTCTCACTGATAAATTTTTGGTCTTTAAGTGCTGACTGACCTGCTAAATCTGCAAAAATATTCACGCGCCAGGGAATACTGCCTTGTTGTAATTTAGCCATCAATGCTTCATCTACAGTTAACAAATACCCTAACCTTAACCCCGGGATTGCAAAAAGTTTGGTAAGTGAACGAAAAATATATAAATGCTGATAGGCATCTAAGTGGCCAACCAACGAAGCAGACTCTTCTTTTTCAACAAAATCCATAAACGCTTCGTCTATAATGAGAGATATCCGTTTAGATTGACTGAAAGCTAAAATATTCAGCAGTTCTTTTTTTGAAAGCATCTTTCCTGTGGGATTGTTGGGATTGCAAATACAAATCCCATCAACTTTTAGTTCTTCAGCTGACTTCAGCAAATCATCTGTACAGACTGCAAAGTCAAATGACTCAGTTTTAAAGTAGCTTACTTTGGTATGGTATTTTTTGAATGCTCTTTCATATTCCATAAAAGTTGGTGCCAAAATGAGCACATGCTTTAAGCCAGCCGCCTCAGAAAAATTATAAATTGCTTCTATCGCCCCATTAGCCACATAAATGTTTTGCGTTGCACACTCATGAAAAGTGGCAATTTGTTGGATTAAATCTTTATAACGCAAATCTGGATAGTGGCACATTTTCGTCAGTTGACTGTTAATCAGTTCTTTAATACCTTTTGGAAAACCAAGGGGATTGATATTGGCGCTAAAATCAGTAATTGTATTGGGATTCAGCTGATAGTGTTCACTAATTTCTTGAATATTTCCTCCATGGATGATTGTCATTTTTTTCTCCTAAAATTCTTGTCACTCAAAAATGGATTCCTGAGATATTTTTAATCTTATGCGGCAATGCAAGAAAAACCATTTCGGCAATTACTAAGTTGGCTAATGTTGCAGCAGTTAAGGGAACAAACAGTCCGAAAACGACTTTCCCCAAAAATGGATATAAAATAATTAAATCCAGCGGTACATTGATGAGATAGGCAATAACAAAAGATAAAAAACGACTGGAGAGATTTTGAAATCTTGGTTGATGGCGGATCCAGCCAAAAACAAAGAGGCAAAAAGACATCAACATTGCAATAATCAAGTGAATCGGCAGCGTATTGGGAAATCCTGCCAAAAGTGCGGAGACTATGTGGCCGAAAAATCCAATAATCGCCCCGGCACCCGGTCCAATAATAATAGCTGCAATAAATCCGGGAAAAGAATCTAAGGCGATAGAACCTAACATTTTTATATTTGCCCCGATGATACTTAAAGATAAAAACAAACCAATCAACGCTATTTTTCTTGTACTGTTCTTCATTTCACCACTTCCTTTTTAACGACAAAAAACAGCACAAAGCATGGAATGAAAACATGCTCTGTGCTGCATCTGTCATAGAAATAAAAATAAAAACAACAGATAAACCAACCTAATGATCTCTCAGCCATAAACAATTTTCCCGATCCAATTGCTTTACTCAGCATTTGCCAAAGATATCCTGACTTCGCTTCATCCTAATTTCTCGCCTTCCCTAAATAAGTGGCATTGTGAGATTTCGTCTGCGTTACAGTAGAAAGGGACTGTTGAGGATTCACACCTCATTCCCTTTGACAAACACTTTAATATTATTTTTTATCTCAATTTATTATAGTATAGTTTTTGATAAAGACATACCTAACTTGTTAAGCTGACAATATAGTATTATTTTTTCTTTGTCAAGAACAATATTTTGTTATTTTAAAATAACAGTGATAAATATCTGTGGATTTCTCATTTAAGATGTTTTTTCAAACGTTAAATGTCAGAAAAAATACTTATTCTTTATTTTTTAGCAGAAAAATTAAAATCAAAAAATTTATTCATTCCAGATGTCACACTTGAATTTTCCAGCTTCAAAGGAAACCAGTGTATAATTATTTTGTTCTAATTTAATCTCCCAAAATGACCGGTCAGGAAAACAAAAATTCAGCAGCACACGGATGGTTCCCAAATGGCTGACAATGGCACAATCATTGTTTCCGGTTAATAATTCACGGAAGCCGTTAATCATCGTTGTTTCGAACTGCGAAAACGGTTCTGCACCCGGCGGTGTATAGCCAAAAGGATCTTGCAGCCACTGCTCCCATTCAGAGGGATAAGCTGCTTGAATCTGGTCGGCATTGAGACCCTCCCATTCACCAAATCCCCACTCGTTTAAAAATGATCGCTGAACGTGTTCCTGGTTTGGAAAAACAATTTTGGCCGTCTCTTGACTTCGTCTCATAGTGCTTGTATAAATTTTTTTAATTTTATAGCTTGAAAGTTTTTCTTTCACTTTCTGAGACTGTTTCATGCCCGTTGAATTAATAGAAACATCAGAGGTGCCATAGAACAGACGATTAGCATTATAGTCTGTCTGCCCGTGTCGGATAAAAAATATTTTCACTTTTAGACACCTCCAAGGGCACAAATGCTCAATAAAAATACCACATTGCTTAGCGGAGCAAGTGCTCCCATAGTGTCACCGTTGAGTCCTTCAACTTTTTTATAAACAAAGCCACGGTAAATAAAAGTAAACACTACGCCCATCGTATAAATAATTGCTCCGTTCCATCTAAAAACAAACCCAAATAAAATAATAGTACTTAATTGGGCGATTATGATGTCACTTATCCCGATGTCTTCCCAAGTTTTACCAAGACCGCTGCTTGAGGCACTGGCATAAGTCATCTTATAGAACAATAGTGTCAGATTGCTTTTGGCGAGAAGATTCATGGCTACAATCATGACTGCTCCATCTGCTCCATCAAACAATGGCTGATAACTTAAGAAAATACTAATCATGAAAGAATAGTAAAATATTAAAGCCAATGCTCCCATGGTTCCAATGCGACTGTCTTTCATAATTTCTAACATCCGTTCCTTTTTACGGGAAGAGTATAATCCGTCAGCCATATCAGCCAAACCGTCCTGATGCATTGCTCCTGTAAAAAGAACATCAAAAAACAGCACCATAAGAAATGCCAGTAAAGTGTTAAGAAAAAGACTGCTGACATAGTAAACGATTCCCTCAATCATCCCTAAAAGCAGACCAAATAAAGGGAGATATTTTGTTCCCTTTTTCAAAGCATTCATAGGATCCTTCAAATCAACAGGGATAACTAAACGGGTAAAAAATTGAAAATAAGCAATAATTCCTTCTATCACAAGTTTGCCCCTTTCCCATCTTATTTAATAATTCAATGTATTTATAAACTCTAATTTTTTTAAAAAAATGAGATAATTATTTGTCTAAGTCCAACTTTTTATCATCACAATTAATAAGAAAAAACAACCTGTGAACAGCTTTTGGTGCTGAATTTTCAGGTTGTTTGATGATTTAAGGTAATAATTCTCGATACTTTTTTAACAATATCTTTAAAACAGGAAGGAGAATGATGTAAAATCCGATATTTCCTACGGCATGTAAAAAATCAAACGGGATTCCTTGCAGATAATAAGGCAAGAATGCTTTCATTCCATAGATTTGAACATCTACAATGGAGAAAATGAAGCCGTAAATAAAACCAGAGCCAAAACTAAAGATGGATTGAAGCAGTAAACTCCTTCTGAAAAATTTTATCTTGCATAAAAGACTGAACAATAGCAAGATAACCGTATAGCTGACGACTTGACCAATCATCCACGACCCCATGCCCATGTAGAGATTAGTAATTGTCATCGTTGCCAAACAAACAATCAGCCCCCTGCTTACACCTAGATAAAATGTGATAATCAGAAAAATTGCTGTAGCCGGCTGCACGTTGGGAATAGCTTGAAAGATAGTTCTTCCAACAACACAAGCAGCAATCAATAACCCAAGATAGGCAATCTCCTTAATGGAAAGATATGCTTTTTTCTGATTATTTAAATTGTGCATAAGTGAACACAACCTTGTCTCCATCACTTAAAAATGTCTCATTGGCGCCAGTTAACACTTCCTCATCATTGATTTTATAAGTCCAAAAGAAGCTATCCTTTTGATTTTGTTCGACTCCTTCAATCGAAGTAATGAAACCGCCTTCTTCAACAACTTCAAAATTTCCTTGCATTAATTCCATTAATGAAGTTTCAGAATTTATTTCTAATTCTTTTTCAGCAATAGTTTTCTCTTCATCAGAGATTGTTACTGATACATTGATGGTGTTTTCAGTTTCTTTTTTATCAGCAGTTTCAACCGTATCAATCGTTGAAGAATCCTTGTTGGATTCAGGTGTAGAGCAGGCGCTCATAAAAAATAATGCAAAACAAATCAACGATATAAAAATAGTTTTCTTTTTCATAATCTTCTCCTATTGATATTTTTTTAAGTTCTGTAAAAATGTTTTTAAATATACTTACTCGATGTTTTTTCATCCTGGTTTATTGAAAGATAGTAGCGATTATCAGACTGGATTATAAAATAATCAGTTAAACTTTCAATGTGACTTTCTGTATCACTGAGCTGTCAAGTCCAATGTGAACATCTAGATAAAATTTATTTCTTATTTTAAATAGCAAAAATAAAACGTCCAAATAATTCAGCCTTTTTTCTTCTTCAGCATCTCCTCCGTCCCTAGTGTAGTGGGAAAAAATAAAACAGTACAAACATCTTTAAGGAATGTTTTGTACTGTTTTCAATAAGCAAACGATTTATAGTCCGTTCATCAGATACTAAAACAATTTTCCCAATCCAATTGTTCTTTCTGTTTTTCAGTAAAGGTATCCTGGCTTCGCATCTGTCTTCTCAATTGAGCGGACTTGCTGAAATAATGTTTGCGTACACAGTAGAAAGGGGCTGCTGAGGATTTTCACCTCATTCCCTAAACTAAAATCCAGTATATTATATTCTTAAACAAAGCAATTATAAAATTGTTCGAAGTAAAATGCAACTAATCTGGTAAAATAGGCTAAAATTTGATATTATTCTTTAACTTTCGACAAAAAATTTTATGCAATACATTACAAATACGAAGGCTTATAAAACTGATTCTGATTCATTTTAATCGTTAAAAGAAGCCTTCAAAAACTCCCTAGGAATCAACACTACAAAAACGGTTCCTTTTCCAAGTTCACTTTCTACCTCAACTGTGCCCTGCATCAAGTTGACATAGTTCGCAACGATAGACAGTCCTAAGCCTGAACCGCCAGTATTTCTTTGCCGGGATTTACTTACCCTATAAAATTTTTCAAAAATTCTTTTCTGATTCTCAAGGGAAATTCCCACCCCGGTATCCATAACTTTCAGCTCTAAATCTTTGTCAGACATTTGAAGCGCTAAAGTAATAGTGCCTCCATCCTCAGTATAACTTACCGCATTTTCAAGCAAGTTTTTTATCACAGGCTGGAAATGTTCTTTCGGGACGTGAGTACTTCCCGCCTCAGCCGAGATGTTTTGTCTCAAAGACAAAGCTTTAGCTGTAATCTGCGGCAAATAATACTGGACTTCTTCCTGAATTATTTTTTCAACTGGCATCCAAAGAAGCGAATCTCCTTCAAAATCTTGCTCCGTACGCATCAAAAGTAAAATATTTTGAATCAAGCGGGACAGACGTCTAGCCTCTTTATCGATGATTGCCACAAATTTTTCACTCACAGCCGGATCTTCTAGCGCCCCATCAAGCAACGTTTCAGTGAATCCTAGAATAGAAGTTGTAGGAGTTTTTAGTTCATGGGATAAGTTACGGATAAAATCCCCGTGAAGTTGTTCGATTTTGCGGATATCAGTGATGTCATAGATGATTGCCACCAGTTCCGTATTCTCTCCTTCAGAAAAATATAAAGGCTTAACAACGATATTGAGATACCTCTCAAAAGGAAAGGAAAAATAAACTTCCTTTTGGATGTCCTTTTTTGTTTTTTCGGCCTGATTTAGCAGGCGGTTCAGTTCATCTTCCAAACCGTCCGACTCTCTTATCAACTCTTTGGCAACCTGATTCAAATCCCGCCGCCGGTCTTTTGATTGAAAAACCACTACCCCAATGGTTAAATTTTCAAGGATGAAGTCAAGTTTTTCTTCACTAAACAATTGTTGAAAATATAATTTATTGGTGCTTTTCATTAACTGGTTTAGGGAATCATACAAATTGGCCCATTCTCGCGACTGGATTTCAATTTTTTGTCTGTTTTCAGGATGTTGTAAAAACTCTTGTATCACAGGCAAAGCATACTTTAAGGGACGACGGCTTCGGCTCTCCAAATAAAACTGCAAATAATAAACTGCCCCAAACAAAAATATGGTTGTAAATGTCAAACCCCATCTCAAACGATTGAGAGAACCCTTAACGCCGCCATATTCCTCGGATAATCTGATAATTCCCACCAGCTCATAATCTGCTCTTACCTGCTTTCCGATGTGAAGCACGCCATGCTTTGAAGAAGAACTTTTATCTAAAAAACTAGCCTGTTCATGATTATCTTTTAAAATAGCATCAATTTCAGGTGTTTTAGATATTATTTCCCCTAAACTTTTTGTTTCTTCAGAGTCGAAAAGAACTGCCCCCGTCGGATCTAAAAGAATCAGTTGTTGCCTGTCGTCTATTGTGGATGCCATTTCACTGAAAGTCTCTTCTGTCCACTCTCCGTTTTGATTCAGATGATAGCTCCGCAAAAGCCAGTCCGCCTCCTTAAACATCATCTCTGTTTGCTGGGCGATGCTTTGTTGAACAAAAAAGTGTTGAATCAAGAACACGGCAGCAAAACAAAACAAAACAACTATCAAAAAAAGTTTTATTTGCTTTTTTTTACTCTGACTCATTTTTCCGGCTCCTGAAATTTATAACCGAAACCCCTAATCGTTTTCAAATATTTCGGTTTTTTAGTATCATCTTCAATTTTTTCTCTCAAATGGCTTACGTGAATATCCACCGTCCTTGACTGGTCATAGAAATAGTCATCGGCCCATACTTGAGCCAACAATGTTTCCCTGTCAATAATCCGGTCTTTCCGTGCCATAAAATAGACTAGAAGTTCGAATTCTTTTCTGGTCAGCTCAATAGGACTTCCCTTCTTTTCAACAACAAATTTTTCAGGATATGCCACCAAGTCGCCCACCTGCAGCTTCTTATCATCCTTATTTTTTTGTGTTTCTTCTGGAGAAGGCTTTTCTCTATCCACGCGTCTCATGATAGTTTTCATTCGAGCGATAAGCTCCCTTGGGCTGAAAGGTTTTGTCATATAATCGTCGGCACCGATTTCCAGACCAACTATTTTATCTATTACATCATCTTTAGCAGTCAGCATTAAAATAGGGGTAGTAATCTTTTTTTGTCGTAAAATCTTTACAATTTCAAATCCGTCAAGTTTTGGGAGCATAACATCTAAAATGATAAAGTAAAAATCAGTGGTTGTTCCTTCTTCTATGGCTTTCTCCCCGTCGTGGGCAACAACGACTTCAAAACCTTCTTTTTCAAAATGATATTGCAGTAAGGTAGTAATCGATGGTTCATCATCGACAATCAGTACTCGTTTCACTTTTGACCTCCTCATAAAAAAATAAAACTGTGCGTATAATGTGACAACATTATAGCACAGTCGAAAGGGGGGCTTCTATCTATTTAATTGTTTCCACATTGCCTTCCAAATCACGTGAAATTTTCATGGAAGTAATCGGGATATAATTAAGTTTTGCAACCACATTTTTTTGCACATCTTCTGTCATAATATAGTCAAGGAAGGCGGTGATTTCCGCTGACGCATCTTTTACCGTATACATGTGCTCATAGGACCAGATTTTCCAGTCGTTAGTAGCGACATTTTCTTCTGTCGGCTCTACACCGTCAATTTTCAGCGGACTCAATGACTCATCGAAGTAGGAAAATGCAAGATAACTGATAGCACCCGGCGTTTCAGAAACAATTTTCTTTACTGTCCCCGAGGAATCCTGTTCTTGAGAAGCTACAGACTGTGCATCGTTAAGCCCCCATTTTTCAAATGTCGCCCGAGTACCGCTTCCTTGTGCCCGGTTGACCACGACGATTTCCTGATCTTTTCCACCAAGATCTTTCCAGTTTTTGATTTTTCCGGTAAAAATGTCAACTAATTCTTCATGAGTGACATCATCAACGCCGACTTCTTTATTCACAACAGGTCCCATCCCCACGACAGCCACCTGATGGTCTTTGATTGCTGAGCTGTCGATGCCGTCTTTTTCTTCTGCAAAAACATCCGAATTTCCGATATCTACTGCCCCTGAACTCACTTGTGTCAGGCCAGTCCCGCTGCCGCCACCTTGAACAACAATCGAGTAATTTGGATTGTCAGTCATATAAATTTCTGCGATTTGTTCCACTAAAGGTTGTAAAGCGGTAGAACCCACTGCAGTAATTTCAACCTTGTTAGTATTATTTCCTTCAGGTTTTTCACCGGAAGCCGAACCAGATTCAGTAGTATCCCCTGCGCCGCAAGCTCCAGCAATAACTAGAACAGCTGTCAGTAAAGCTGTTATTCCAATTTTTTTCATGATAATTTCTCCTTTTCCCATAAGGGTTTGTCTATTTAACTCTAAATGAATCTTAACAAAGCTATGTAAAAAACAAGATTGGTTATTGTAAAGTATTTGTAAATTTGCATAGTTACACTATTTTTAAAAGTGATTATTTTCATTTTTATTCAAATGGGATACGAATGATTTACTTTCTACAAATTTTTATTACAGAACTAGACAACTAGCCCTTGGAATATCAAAGATTCAATGAATTCATCAATGTTTCAACTTTTGATATGCTTCATAAACTAATAGTTTATAAATTTGCTGAAAGATGAGGAATCAGTCATAGTATTCCTATAATTCTAGTGATACTATATTATTGAAAGGGGGAGATGGAATGAATCTTGCCGGAACCATACGGAAATTTAGACAGGAAAAAGGACTGACACAAGCAGAGCTGGCTCGTTTGCTCAATATCAGTCCCACAGCAGTAAATAAATGGGAAAGAGGAACAAACAGTCCTGATATCTCAAATTTGTTGCCAATGTCGAGAATATTGGATGTAAGTGTTGATGATTTGTTGAAATATGGCAGTGTTTGTACGCCAAAACAATTACGTACATATATAATGGAAGTGTTTCACTTGCTCGAACAAAAATCATTTTCAGAAGCGTTTCGTGTCGCAACAATTTACTTAGAGGACTACCCCAATGACCTTGCATTGCAGTCCAATTTACTGAGTATGCTGCTAACATCTCAAAATGAGAAGCAAAAGAGTGAACAAGAAGAAATTACAAAAAGAATGCATAGACTCGTAATAAATAATCTTAATTCCCTCTCCGATTCATTTATAGATGTATTGATGCAATATTATCTCTCGGTTGAAGACTATCTCCATGCGGAAGAACTGCTGGAATTGCTTCCAAAACAAGCATCGCTTTATTCCAGATTGAAAGCAGATTTCTATCGAAGCAAAGGTGACTACTCTTTGGCCTATAAAACTTACGAAGAAATTCTCTATGGAAGTCAAATGATGATAAACAATGTACTGATCTCGTTAACACATATGGCAGAGTATGAAGGCAATAAAGATATGGCTTCATATTACATCAATAAAAGGGTTGCTGTGATGGAAGTTTTTGAAATAGGTAAATTTGCCCAGTTAGGCGCACTGCTTCATATCTCCGAAAGCAATCAGATGAGCTATCATCCTATCATGAATTTGCTGTATGCTGTACCCACAATTGATAGTTTTGTACGGAGTAAACTTTATTCGCATATGACCTTTGATGTTGATGAAACTGGTTTTTTAGCTCAACAAATCTATAAAGATTTTTTAGCTGATTTGACTGATAAGAAGGAAAATTTTGATCTCAGTGATGAGGAACGGGATAAAGTGATACAATATATCGAAATGGAACTGAATAGCCTTGATTCAGGAAAAAATAGAATTTAGAATTTAGGATTTATAATTTTTCAGAATTCACTTTTTAAAAGCAATATAGCAAAGATTAACTCTATGATTCCATTAAACCTTTTTAGTAAATGACTTTACCAAAATAAAAATAATAAAAGATGCTGACCAGGAAGTTCATTTCCTGATCAGCATCTTTTCATTTTATTTCCATTAGTTGGCTTTGATAAAGAAAATATTTTGCAAATTATTTTTTATTCTTAAAAGAGCATCTAGCTATCTCTCAATCGAATTAACCATGATACCAGACAGTTCTCCCATTTAGCTCTTGCAGCGGCCGGTTATTGAAAGAATCACTTAAATGACTTTTTAATTTCTGAAAGTGCGTTTGAGTGATTTCTAAACTCTCAGAAAAAACGAACCACTTCACACCTTCCAGAGTAGGAGGTGTCGTTAAAGAACCCTGATAATGAAAATAATTTTTCTTTTCAGGAAGCAAGATTGCGGGGTTCAATGCCACATGATGTTTCGAATCATACCAGTGATTATCAGCAGAAGAATGATTTTTCACGTTATTCTCTCCGGAAGCTGCTACATCAAAGAGCACAGCCAGCACAACGATTTCGTCTTGCTGATTGCGATGAACTAAATGAAACTCCATCTGGGCTTGCTGGTCATTGATGTAATGCTCGCTGGGAATGTGATAGTGAATATTATGAAGACGGTAAGTCATGCCATCTACCACAAGTATATTCTTATGACTTGTACTTTCCAGTTGCAGCGTGTGATTATTATATGATTTGTTAAATATTTCCTGGGAATATGAAAATTCAACTAAACTTTTCCCCATCATACTGGACTTTCCTGTCTCTAGACGAATGGGAGATTGATACCCTGCACTTTCGGCAGCGCAAAAGTCAGAACAAAGTTGTGCCCAGTTTTCAGGTCCTTTCTCTTTACTCGAATAGTCCCACTCAGGGAAGAAAGATTTTGCAGTACTTTTCAAAAAGACCACCCGCCTTATCTTTTTATTCATTTGTAAATCGTTGGATGTCATTTGTTTTATTTTATCTTATTCAAAAATAATTGACGAATAAAAAGCACTGCTTTATTGCTGAAAGTTTTCAGTAATTTATTTTAACCACTCTCTAGGATTTATTTTCCATTCTTTCAGTAAGTTAATATCATTTTCATGAATGATGTTTTTCTCCAATGCAACATCAATCAATGTGGTGTAGTTTGTTAATGTTTCAAAAGGAAGATTAAGTTCAGCAAAGTTTTTTGAACTGTCAGGCAGCTCGTAAGTGAAAATAGCGGCCACACCTAATACGTTTGCCCCTTCATTTTTTGCTGCTTCAGCTGCTTCCAGAACACTGCCCCCAGTAGAAATCAAATCTTCGATAATCACCATTTTTTGGCCTTTAGTTATTTTACCTTCGATTTGATTGCCTTTGCCGTGTTTTTTAGCTGCGCTTCGGATATAAACCATAGGTAAATCCATAATGTCAGCCACCCATGCGGCATGAGGAATACCTGCCGTGGCTGTTCCTGCAATAACTTCAACTTCCGGATAATTCTTTTTGATGATTTCCGCAAGATTGGCTGCGACTTCTTTTCGAATCTCAGGATAGCTCATAATCACACGGTTGTCACAATAAATTGGACTTTTAATCCCACTGGCCCAAGTAAAAGGCTCCTGTGGTTTTAAACTGACGGCTTCAATAGCCAGCAAGTGTTCAGCTGTTGTGGATGCAATACTCATATTAAACGTCTCCATTCCATTCTTTTTTGATTGACAGATAACTTTCATAAGGATTTTCAGAGCGGGTGATGGGTCTTCCAACGACGATATAACTGGAAGACAACTCCTTAGCTCTGGCCGGTGTGACCACCCTTTTTTGATCACCTACACTAGCACCTTGCGGACGAATCCCAGGGGTCAGACAAACAAACTCCTGGTTGGTTGCCTCTTTGATAGCCGCTGCTTCCAGTGCTGAGCAGACTACCCCGTCCAATCCGCTGATTTCAGCATTTTTCGCATAATGCAGCACACTCTCCTGTAAAGAACATGTCAGTCCTTGATTTTCGTGCATTTCTTCCTCAGAGGTGGAGGTTAATTGCGTGACAGCGATTAATATCGGTCGAGTTCCGTCGCTGCTCCCCTCTTGAAGACCTTTGAGTGCGCCGGTCATCATCCGTTTTCCTCCTGCCGCGTGAACATTGACCATGTCAACGCCTAAACGGGCGATTCCCCTCATGGCACTTTCTACCGTGTTGGGGATGTCATGCAATTTCAAATCAAGAAAAATATCATGTCCTTGAGATTTAAGCCAACGTACGATGTCTGGCCCCTCTTGGTAAAATAATTCCATTCCCACCTTCACATAGAGAGATTCTTCTTTGGGAAAATTAGATAGGAATGTTTCGATTTGCAGTCTGTCTGGAAAATCCAGTGCAATAATTGGTCGGTGATTCATTATTAACGGGCTCCTTTCACTTCTGCAATTAATTGTTCCAGAGTGTCAATCCCCAGTTCATCCATTCTTGCAGGAAGTCCTTCAATCAACTTGGGACAAACATACGGATCAGTAAAATTCGCTGTCCCCACGGCAACAGCGCTGGCTCCTGCCAGATACATCTCTAAAACGTCATCCACCGTGTAAACTCCCCCCATACCGATAATCGGCAAGTCTACAGCCCTTGAAACTTGATGAATCATCCTGATGGCTACAGGCTTGATCGCCGGACCGGACAGGCCTCCTGTCTGGTTGGCTAAAATCGGCTGACGGGTGGTTAAGTCGATCCTCATCCCTAACAGTGTGTTGATCATAGTTAATCCGTCTGCCCCTGCCGCTTCTATTTCTTTGGCGATAGGCACAATATCTGTAACATTGGGAGATAATTTAATATAAACTGGGACTTTTGCCACTTCTTTTACTTTATAGGTCAACTCTGCCGCCACTTTTTTATCTGTGCCAAATGCGATGCCGCCTGATTTGACATTTGGACAGGAAATATTTAATTCGATGGCTTTTACATTGGGTGCATCTCCGATTCGGGCACACACAGCAATATAATCTTCTACTGTTGAACCGGCAACATTAGCGATGATCGGTACATCGTAAGCTTCCAATGCCGGCAGTTTTTCGTCCATGATGACATCCAAACCGGGGTTTTGCAGACCGATGGCGTTCAGCATACCACAAGGAGTTTCAGCTACTCTAGGCGTAGGATTGCCTTTTCTAGGTTCAAGGGTGGCCGCTTTTACCATAATCGCCCCCAGCTTGCTGAGATCGTAATAATCAGCGTACTCTTCGCCAAAACCAAAACATCCGCTGGCTGGCATGATTGGATTTTTTAATTCCAATCCCGGCAAACTAATCTTCAATCGATTCATAGTACTACCTCCCCTGTTTTAAAAATCGGACCTTCATCACACACTTTTTTCATTGATAAAGAATTATCTTTCTCATCTTTGACGTCGCAGACACAAGCATAACAGGCACCAACACCGCAAGCCATCCGTTCTTCCATGGAAATGTAGGCACGGGGATGGTCTTCAAACAACTCATCGACCTTTGCTAACATTCCTCTGGCACCGCAGGCATAAACTGCATCTGCGGTAATTTGCGGCAAATGTTTGTCAAGTGCCATACCCACATGGCCTTTTTCACCGAAAGAACCATCATCTGTAGATATAATGACCTGCCCTAACGCCGCAAATTCATCCTGATAGTAGATAACTTCTTTTGATGCAAAACCTAAAAATGAGATTACTTTGGCTCCCCGTTCATGTGCCTGTCTGGCAACTTCATATAAAGGGGGGATACCAATACCCCCGCCAACAATCAACACTACTTCCTTTGAAGTGATATCTTCCACAGGAAAACCGTTTCCTAGCGGGCCTAAAACATCCATGGTCTCTCCAGGGACCATGTCGCTCATGTTTTTTGTCCCATCACCTTCAATCCGGTAAATAATCGTACAACGCTTGTTCTTACGGTCAATACTTGAAATACTGATTGGACGTCTTAATAATAAATCTGCCCTTGACGGCTTACAGTGAATAAACTGTCCCGGTGTTGACATTTTATTCACCAGCTCGCCTTCCAGGACCAACTCAAAAATCTTAGGTGCAATCATTTTTTGTTGCACGATCAGCATGTCTTCCTGTTTCAATACACTCGCTCCTTTTTTAAAAACTATTTTTACAAACTTTCAAGCAAAAATTGTTGAGACTCGATTACTTTCAAAACCGCACTTATCGTATCCAGTGAGGTGAACAAAGGGACTCCGTGTTCAACAGACTCCCGGCGGATCATAAATCCATCAGAGTTCGTCTGGCGGGACTTGTCCATTGTATTTACCACGACTTGGACTGTTCCGTCACTGATGATATCTAAAACATTTTTGCCGTTTTTATTAATTTTTGCTACTGTTTCCACTTCCAGTCCGGCTTCGGCAAGAAATTGAGCAGTCCCTTCCGTGGCAAACAACTTGAATCCGATGTTCGCAAAGCGCTGGGCAATAGCTATCGATTCTTCTTTCGTCTCATCAGCGATAGTGAATAAAATCGAACCATGGTGAGGCAAATTCATATTGCTTGCTTCAAAAGCCTTATACAGTGCCTTTTCAAGAGTCTTATCCGTCCCCATCACTTCCCCGGTGGATTTCATTTCAGGTCCTAAATAAGTATCCACACTTTGAAGTTTCGCAAAGGAAAAGACCGGAGCTTTCACATGAACCAACGGACTATTTTGATATAGACCGCCTTCGTATCCCTGTTCAGCCAGCGACTTGCCTAAAATCGTTTTAGTTGCCACCTGTGCCATCGGAATGCCAGTGACTTTACTTAGAAAGGGCACTGTACGGCTGGCACGAGGATTCACTTCGATTACATAGACTTCATCGTTATGAATAACGTACTGTATGTTCATCATACCATAACAATGAAGACCTAGAGCAAGACGTTTTGTATAATCAATAATCGTTTCCACGATTTTTGGTGATAAAGTCTGGGGCGGATAAACGGCGATGGAATCTCCCGAGTGAACACCAGCCCGTTCAATATGTTCCATGATACCAGGTATCAGCACATCTTTTCCGTCGCAAATCGCATCAACTTCGCATTCTTTACCAACCAAGTAACGGTCGATCAGGACGGGATGTTCTGGAGAAGCCTTGACAGCTTCTTTCATATAAGACATCAAATCTGCTTGATTACCGACGATTTCCATTGCTCGTCCCCCTAGGACATAGCTAGGACGAACCAGTACAGGATAGCCGATGCTTTCAGCAATTTTCACAGCTTCAGGAACACTGGTTGCAGTATCTCCTAAAGGTTGGGGAATGTCTAAATCTTTCAATGCCTGCTCAAACAAGTCGCGGTTTTCTGCTAAATCAAGGTCGTCAATATTTGTTCCGATGATTGGCACACCGGCTTTGTCCAAAGAGTCTGCCAAATTGATTGCAGTCTGTCCGCCAAATTGAACGATGACACCTTTCAGCTGTTCCAAATCTACTACGTTCATCACATCTTCAAAGGTCAAAGGATCGAAATATAGTTTGTCTGAGATGGAAAAATCTGTTGAAACAGTTTCCGGATTGTTATTTATCACAATCGCCTCATACCCCAGCTGCTGAATTGCTTTTACTGAATGAACAGTTGCGTAATCAAACTCTACTCCCTGCCCGATTCGGATAGGTCCTGACCCGAGAACTAAAACAGCAGGTTTGCCGGACGGCTGACTTTCATTTTCAAAATCATAGGTGCTGTAAAAATAAGGTGTTTTAGATTCAAATTCTGCGGCACAGCTATCCACCATCTTATAGACGGGTCTTAGATTATTTTCCAGTCTTAATTTTCTAACTTCGGCTTCGCTGCCCGACCAAAAATCTGCGATGGTTTTGTCTGAAAATCCGTAGACTTTTGCTTTTTTCAATGTCTGCACACACCAAGGATTGTCAGCCAGTTCTTTTTCGATTGCCACAATGTACTCCAAACAATCAAGGAAAAGCGGGTCGATTTTCGTTAAGTCGAAAAGTTCCTCGACTGTATCCCCTCTTCTAAAGGCCTCTGCCAGATAAAAAATCCTATCGTCTTGAGCATGGACAATTTTGTCATGCAATTTTTCTTCACTGCCATCTGCTGTTTCTGCCAACTTTAGATGGGTCGTCCCTAGTTCTAATGAACGTACTGCTTTTAAAGTCGCCTCTTCCAAGTTGCGGCCAATAGCCATTACTTCTCCGGTAGCTTTCATCTGTGTCCCTAAACGACGCTCGCCTTTTTCAAATTTATCGAAAGGCCAGCGGGGAATTTTCGCTACCACATAATCCAACGTAGGTTCAAATACCGCAAAGGTCGTTTCCGTTACGGGATTTTTGATTTCGTCCAGTGTCAAACCGATAGCGATTTTAGCTGCTAATTTCGCAATAGGATAACCGGTAGCTTTGCTTGCCAAAGCAGAAGAACGGCTCACACGGGGATTGACTTCAATAACGTAGTAGTTGAAGCTATCGGGATCCAGAGCCAACTGCACATTGCAGCCCCCTTCGATTTCAAGAGCACGGATAATTTTCAATGAAGCATCCCTTAACATCTGATGTTCGATATCTGTCAGCGTTTGGCTAGGGGCATAAACGATGGAATCACCGGTATGGATGCCTACCGGGTCAAAGTTTTCCATGTTACAAACCACGATTGCATTATCGGCAGAGTCACGCATGACTTCATATTCAATTTCTTTGTAACCGGCGATACTTCTTTCAATCAAGCACTGGGTGGCAGGGGATAATTTTAATCCATTGCTGGTGATTTCTACCAACTCAGTCAAGTCGTGACACATGCCTCCACCTGTTCCCCCAAGGGTAAAGGCAGGACGTACTATCAAAGGAAAGCCGATTTTTTCTGCAAATTCAATGGCCTGTTCAACCGTATTCACAATGGTACTTTCCGGGATGGGCTGATCCAACTCTTCCATCAGCTGTTTGAACAAGTCCCGGTCCTCAGCTTTGTCGATAGCTGACAGCTTAGTCCCCAGCAATTCAACCTGATACTCATCTAAAATACCTGATTTTGCCAAGGTCATCGCCATATTTAAACCGGTTTGCCCTCCAAGAGTAGGCAAAAGAGCATCCGGACGTTCTTTACGAATAATACGGGAAACAAATTCTTCCGTGATGGGTTCAATATAAACTTTGTCAGCAACTTCTTTGTCTGTCATAATCGTAGCCGGATTGGAATTTACTAAAACTACCTCGTAGCCATCTTCTTTCAGTGCAAGACAGGCTTGGGTGCCTGCATAGTCAAATTCTGCGGCTTGACCGATAACAATCGGCCCGGAACCAATGACCATTATTTTTTTAATATCTGTTCTTCTTGGCATCAGGTGTCTCCTTCCAAGTGTCCATTAATTTTATAAATTTCCCAATGACATGCTGTCCATCGTGAGGACCTGGTGCGGCATCGGGATGAAATTGTACCGAAAAGGCTGGATCGGTCTTATGTTTCAATCCTTCAATACTGCCGTCATTGATTTCTAAATGTGTCACCACTAAATCAGTCTTTTCAAGAGACTGTTCAGATATAGCATAGCTATGATTTTGAGAAGTAAAGTCAATTGTATTCGTTTCAAGGTCTCGCACAGGATGGTTGCTGCCTCTATGTCCAAAAGGCAGTTTATAAGAAGACGCCCCGTTTGCTAATGCAAACAACTGGTGACCAAGACAAATCCCAAACAAGGGAACTTTTCCTTGAATTCCTTGGATCAGCGGAATTGCTTCAGGAACATTTTCTGGACTTCCGGGACCATTGCTCAACAACACACCGTCTGGAGCCAGATTTAAAATCTCTTCGGCAGATGTATTGTAAGGAACTACCGTCACTTGACATTGGTAGCGGCTTAATTCCCGCAAAATACTGTGTTTCAATCCAAAGTCGACCACGACAACATTCTTGCCTAATCCCGGATTAGGATAAGGCTTGGTGGTGGACACTTCTGCCACCAGCTTGGAAGACATCACGGTGGCCTTCAGCTGGTCTAAGGCATGGGCCGGATCAGTTTCCACATTGATAATGCAAGCCTTCAGTGTGCCTTTTTCACGGATTTTTTTTGTCAGCATCCGTGTATCGATCCCTTTGATTCCCGGGATGTTTTTTTGTTTCAAATATTGATCTAAACTGACACTGGTACGCCAATTGGATGGTCTTCTTGCAAGTTCTCTCACTACTATCCCATGGCAGCTAGGTTCAATTGATTCAAAATCATCGCGATTGATGCCCGTGTTGCCAATCAAAGGATAAGTAAATACAATGATTTGTCCGTTAAAACTCGGGTCGCTGATTTCTTCTTGATAGCCAGTCATTCCCGTAGTGAAAACCAACTCTCCGGTACTGACTTCACTTGACCCGAAGCCTTCTCCTTCAAAAACTGTGCCATCTTCTAATAGTAGTAATCTTTTCAAACTATTTACCCCTTTTCGTCCAAACTAATTTTCCAGAAACAAATGTATACATGGTTTCTCCATAAACTTTTTCCCCTAAAAATGGCGTATTGTCCGATTTGGAGGCAAAATCTTCTGCCTTGATTTCAAATGAATCAGCCAGATTAAAAAGGGCAAGATCTGCTGGGGCACCAATGTCCAAAGTCCCTGAGGTCAAACCAAAGATTCGAGCCGGCTTGTCAGTCATCCAATCAATGACTTGTTTCAGTGTAAAAATATTTGTTTTCACGAAATGGGTATACATCAATGAAAAAGCTGTTTCGCTGCCCACGATTCCAAAAGGTGCTTTCACCATGGACTGGGCTTTTTCTTCCCGGCTGTGAGGGGCGTGATCCGTTGCGATACAATCGATTGTTCCATCAAGAAGCCCTTCTATCAGTGCCTGACGGTCATCTTCACCGCGTAGGGGCGGATTCATTTTGTAAGTCGCATCATCACTAGGAATATCTTTATCTGATAAGATGAGATGATGAGGACAGACTTCACAAGTAACGTTGACGCCGGCACGTTTAGCATCGCGGATGATTCGCACACTTTCTTTAGTAGACACATGGCAGACATGGTAATGAACCCCAGTTTCTTCAGCCAAAATTAAATCTCTGGCAATTTGAGAAGATTCAGTAGCACTTAGAATACCGGGAAGACCTAAATCTTTTGATTTTTCCCCATGATGCATGCACCCGCCAAACAGCAACGATTCATCTTCTGTGTGGGCAACGATGGACATGCCGACTTCTGCCGCAGCTTTCATTGCCTGATACATGACGCCGGCCGTTTGAACACCCACACCGTCATTGGTAAAAGCGAAAGCACCTGCTTCTTTCAGTTCTTTAAAGTTGACCAGCTCATCACTGCGCAAATTTTTGGTGATCGGTGCGTATTGCAGAACGTTCACCACGCCGTCACGGGCGATGATTTTTTGGATTTCTTCCAGTTTTTCTGCTGTGTCAGGCACAGGATCCAAGTTCGGCATCGCACAGACGGTAGTATATCCGCCCCGGGCTGCTGCCGCACTGCCTGTGGCGATGGTTTCTTTATGGGTAAACCCGGGTTCTCTAAAGTGGACATGGACATCCACCAGTCCAGGTGTGACCAGTGCCCCTTGTGCATCAATCTTTTCGTCAAACTTGACACCTTGTTCTTCCAGTGCTGATCCTTTTGCTTGGATTTTTCCATCTTTCAACAGAAATTCGCAGGGGATCAATTGGTTACGTTCGTTTAAAACAAGACTGTTAATAATAAGTGTAGCCATCATTATGCCTTCCCTTCTAAAATTGCTTCTAAAATTGCCATTCTCATATAGACTCCATTACTCATTTGGATTACAATGCGTGATTGCAAGCTTTCCACCAACTCATCAGCCAATTCCACATCGCGGTTCACCGGTGCCGGATGCATGATGATTGCATGTTTTTGTAATTTTTCTGCCCGTTCCACAGTCAAACCGTATTTTTGGTGATAGGCTTCTTTGGAGAAAATTTCTCCTTCATGATGGCGTTCATGCTGCACTCGAAGCAGCATCATCACATCGACTTTTTCTACGACTTCATCAATCGGAAGATAGGTTCCGTAAGCTTCAAATTTAGCATCGTACCATTCTTCCGGACCAGAAAAATAAACTTTTGCTCCTAAACGTTTCAACATCTGCATATTTGATTTTGCCACTCGGGAATGGCTCAAATCGCCCACAATGCCGACTTTGATGCCTTCAAACTTGCCAAACTCTTCATAAATCGTCATTAAATCCAGCAAGCACTGGGTTGGGTGCTGCCCGCTTCCGTCACCGCCGTTGATGATGGAACAGCGGATCGTTTTACTTTGTATCAGCTGGTGGTAGTAACTTTCTTCCCAATGTCTGATAACACAGGCATCCACACCGATTGCCGACATCGTCAGCACTGTATCATACAAGGATTCCCCTTTATTTACGGAACTGGTTGAAGTATCGAATTCGATGACTTGCAAGCCAAGTTTTCTTTCTGCCACTTCAAAACTTTTATGTGTTCTCGTACTGTTTTCAAAAAATAAATTTGCAACATAATAATCTCTCGGTTTATTAAGCCAAGTGGCACCATTTTTAAATTGTTGTGCCCGTCTGATAAGGCCCATCACTTCTCTGTCATGTAAAGCCTCCACCGTCAACAGATGCTTTAAGCTGACTTGTTCCCGGCTAATAATCATCGCAATACTCCCTTCTCTTCTCTACTTTTCGCTGGCAGCTTCTCTGGGCAGAAAAAGATTCAGAATAATCCCAAACAAACTTGCCAACGCCATGCCTTCCAACTCAAATGTTCCTGCTTTCAATACCAATCCGCCGATGCCGATAACTAAAATTACTGAAGCTATAATCAAGTTTCTTTTTTGATCAAAATCTATCTTATTATCAATGATGATTTTCATGCCGCTGGACGCGATGACGCCGAACAGGATAAAACTGATTCCTGCAATGACGGGACCAGGGATACTTAAAATCACTGCACTGACTTTGCCGACAAAGCTCAAAATAATTGCCAGCGCTGCAGCGCCTCCCAAAACAAAAACACTATGGATTCTTGTGATTGCCAGTACACCGATATTCTCACCGTAACTTGTGACTGGCGGTCCTCCCACTAAACCAGCCATTATTTGTGCTAAACCGTCCCCTAATAAAGTCCGGTCAAGACCGGGATCAGCGAAAAAGTCGCGTTTTGTAAGTTTATTCAGCACACTGATATGTCCCACATGCTCTGTCATCGTGACAAAAGCGATGGGTGCCATCATCAAAACGGCATTCAAATGAAAAGCGGGCTGGTACTGTAAAAAAGGAATATGGATATCAGGAATCGAAAACCATTGTGCTGCCTGGATTGTTTGAATGTCGACGATTCCGAACCCTAGAGAAACAATATAACCGCTGACGATACCTAACAATATCGGAATAAGTCCTAAAAAACCTTTTAAAAGCATATTGAATAAGATAGTCAAAGCTAAAGTAATCAGTGCCACAGCGATATATTTTATACTGTAGACGCCATTATCTAGCATGGCATTTTGAGCAGCGTTTGATGCCAAGCCTAACCCGATCACCATCACTACTGGACCCACGACAATCGGTGGGAGAACATGTGAGAGCCAGTCAGACCCCACTTTTTTAATCACAAGAGACATAAGAATGTAAATCAATCCTGTGGTAAATGCCCCCTGTGCCACTGCCCCGTAACCTGCTTCGGGATTATCCATCAATAATTTCATGGCAGGAATAAAAGCGAAGCTGCTGCCTAAGTAAGCAGGGATTTTAGCTCCTGTGGTAAATAAGTAAAGCAGTGTGCCGATCCCAGAACTCATCAATGCCACACTTGGGTCGATTCCTACTAATATGGGCACCAACACTGTGGCGCCAAACATGGTAAATAAGTGCTGAAAGCTCAAACCGATTCCTTGTAGAAAATTTGGTTTGTCCATAATATCCAGTACTGCATCGCCGTTTCTAAATTCTTGTTCCATCTCATTTTCCCCTCTTCCAGCACAATTTTTCAAAAAAATCTTCTATACCTTTTAATTAAGGACAGAAGATTTTCTATAAGTAAAGTTCGGATACCCTCTTTACTGAATGCTCTTCTCGTCTCTCTGAACGTATTTAAAAAGCAAATAAATTTGATTATGTGACGATAAAGACACCATTTGTCCCATCGTGCTCTTTCATTTGAACGAGAATCTCTTCACTGATTGCAGTGGGAATATTTTTCCCCACGAAATCCGCTCTAATCGGAAGTTGTCTGTGTCCTCGATCTACCAGCACTGCTACTGAAACTTTTTCCGGCCGTCCCACATCCATCAAAGCATCCAAGGCTGCCCTAATCGTCCGTCCGGTAAACAGCACGTCATCCACCAATATCACCTGTTTTCCGGTAATATCAAATGGAATGTCTGATGCCTGAACTGAAGCTTGTCCTGTAGAAATTTCCGGCTTCTTATCATCGCGATAAAGCGTGATATCCAGTTCCCCTACTGGAAGTTGTTTGTTTTCAATTTGAAGTATGCGCTCGGCAATTCTTTTGGCTAAAAAAATTCCCCGTGTTTTGATGCCAACCAAAACAATGTCTTCGAGATGTTTATTACGCTCAATGATTTCATAAGAAATACGTGTCAAAGCTCGTGTCATCGTCATCTCGTCTAATACTTCTTTCTTCATTTGCTCACCCCTTTTCCCAAATAAAAAACCCTATCTCGTCCGCGAGATAGGGTTGAAAATTCTGCAAATAAATGTCCTTGGATAGTCTTTCTCCAAGGGATCACTACGCATTGCTCCTTCTTAGCCTCACGGGACTATGTTTAAAGGAAACACTATTTAGTTCTTATTTATGATAGCTCTTTTCATTAAAAAAAGCAAACTATTTTTCCATTTTTTTCAAAGCTGTCTGAAAGATTTCAGGCGGAGCAACTTCAAACAATAAGTTTTCACCGGAAACAGGATGTTTAAAACCAAGTGTTCCCGCATGAAGAAATTGACCCTGCCCCTTCAAAGTTTTCAAAGGTCCGTAGATTGGATCCCCTGCAATCGGAAAGCCGATATATTTCAAATGAACCCGTATCTGGTGGGTACGCCCCGTTTCCAGCCGGCATTCGATTAAAGTGAATCCCTTGAATCTTTCAAGAACTTTAAAATGTGTGACAGCTCTCTTGCCGCCTTCTCTTACAGTGTTCATCAGACGATTGCTTTTAGACCGGTCGATTGGTGCATCAATGGTTCCCGTTTCATGAGGAATCTCACCGTGGACTAACGCTAAATATTTTCGTATCACCGTTCTCGCCATCAATTGTTCCTGTAAGTTTTTATGTGCCTGATCATTCTTAGCAACGACTAGCAAACCGGAAGTGTCTTTATCGATCCGGTGGACAATCCCGGGACGAATCACATCGTTAATCCCAGACAGATCACTGGTATGGTAAAGCAATCCGTTCACCAAGGTACCTGTCTGATGATTTTTAGACGGATGAACCACCATCCCTTGAGGTTTATTGACCACGATAATGTCCGAGTCTTCATAGACAATAGCTAGTGAAATAGGTTCAGGGGTCAATTCAAGTTCAACGCTCTCAGGAGGCTTGACGACTATTACATCGTTTTTTTTCACCTTGTAATTGGCCGCGGCAGGTTCCCCATTGACAAGCACATTGCCGTCTTTCAGCCAGTGCTGAATTTGGGAACGGGATTTATCTGTCAAATGTCCCGCTAAAACTTTATCTATCCGCCCTTTTTCTTCATTGACAGTCAGAGTAATGTCTTGTGTCATTTTTTTGCCACCTTCTCCTCTTCTTCCGCGAAAAAGAATATATAAATAAAAACGCAGATGACACCGATGACGATGCTGACATCAGCAACATTGAAAATCGGGAAATTGATAAACTCAAATTGAAACATGTCTACAACATACTGCATCCGGACCCGGTCAATGAAATTTCCTAAAGCTCCGGCGATGATCAGCGCCAATCCCACAGTCATCCAACGACTGTTCGAACGGTTTTGATAAAGCAAATACACTAGAACGATCAAGGCAGCGACTGTCATGATATAAAAAAACCACATTTTCCCTTCAAACATGCTCCAAGCGGCACCTGTGTTGCGGATATGAGTCAAGGACAACACTGGATTTTCCATGATAGTTTCTCCAAACGGGATATTTTCCACCGTCCACCACTTTACCAGCTGATCAAGCCCAACTGACATCAATATAATTGCGATATACCACATAACTGGCTCCCTTCATTCACCGTAATAATTTTTAAATACGTCTCTCGGACGGATGATTCCCAACAAATTTCCATCTGGGTGACCGTCTTTAGTAATCAGCAGAGCTTCGAGATAGGGTGAATTAAGAAATAATTCCACTGCCTCGAATACAGGTGTATTGGCCGAGATAAAACGGTAATTTTGGCTCCTGCGGTCTGCATCTAAAACATCGAAAGCAGTTTTTCCTTCAATATCAAGATAGTTGTTCTTTGAATGTCTTGCCAACCAGATACCCAATCCGTGAGCCGTGATTAATCCCAAAAATTTTCCCCGGCGGTAAATAGGAAACTGGGAGTAGCCTTTTGAAGCAACGATTTTCAACAGGTCACTCAAGAGAGTGTCCTGTTCAAACCCGGTAACTTTCTTCTGAAACAGCGGAATGACTTTTTCAGGATTGAGTAAATCTTTCTCAATTTCAGTGATTGTTTTGACCGCCCATTCGTTAGGTTCCGCAATGATGAAATCAGGGGCAATCTGGTCATGGACGATAGCGTTGCGCAGCTGTGCCAACTGAATCAAATCATCCGCATGTTCTTGGATCAGCAGATCCTTGCGTCGTGAAAGACGGCGCACTAATTCGCTGAAACCGATGTTTGACGGATTATTCAACTGTCGGCGCATCCACTTTTCAATTCGATTGAAAGAAGTTAAAAAAATCTCCGAGTTACGCTTCACGTCTATTCTCCTCTATTAAATAAAATTTTTTCGTCATGGCAATCGCAAAAACCACATAGCCTAAAACGATAACGATAGCTAATAGCCATGACTGAAAGAAAATCGGAAAAATAAAGGTAAAGGTAAAAAACAAAATATAAAGTCTTAAAATGATAGGATTTAATTTGACCGTCAACTTCTGCCCTTGATTTGTTTCAGATAAAGTAAAAGGCTCGCTTCTCAATATGGAGAGCTTCACAGACAACTGGTCTCCCTCTGAAAATTCTATCTCTTTTTCGCTGTCGTATGCCAGCGAATCAACAGACTCCCCATTTTTTATGATGGATAGGGCTGATCCCATACCAAAAAATCCTGTTTGTCTTTTAAGTGAAAATTTCATCTAGCTCACACCTTTTATATAAATTCTCTAACTATAATAGCAACAATTCAAAAAAAAAGCCAAGCAGATTACCTACTGCTTGGGAAAGATATCAAAAATAACTAGACAGTTATTTTTTTTACCAAATTTTTCTTCACTGTTGAAGGAGTTTTTTTGAATAACTTACCAAAAATAAAGCCTAATTTAAATATCAGCTTCTGTAAATGTGTCAATTCTACCACTCCCCTACTTGTTATCTTTAGTATAACTAAAATCTTTCATATTGTTAAGAGTAAATAATTTTTTAATCATTTCTTATTGAAAATGTAATATTTTTAATATTAGGCTGTTAGAAAAACTAATAAGCTGGCAAAATTTGCAAGTTATCACCCAAAAAAACTTAGAAAATCATCCCAGTAGTAAATAAAAATCTTAGTATATTCAGAAAAAGCAAAGTTAAAACGGATAAATCCCCGATGACGGAAACAAAAATAATGGCAAATCTAAAAGTCATGACATTGTATCCTTGATAGCCTTAAACTATTGAACAATGAGACAATCATTTGCAGCCAAGGGGAAAGGTTATAACAGTTTAAATCAGACATCTCATAAAATGTTTCAATGCCTTTGATTGACCTTTATTCCCATTGTACTTATAATGGAGAGTGTATTCTAAAATAGATTGACTGGGGGAGTGTAAAATGACTGAAGGCACAGTGAAGTGGTTTGATGACAAGAAAGGTTATGGTTTTATAACCTATCATGAAAATGAAGAGATTTTTGTTCATTTTACAGGCATCATGGGAGAAGGTTTTCGGACATTAAAAGCCAATCAGCCAGTGATATTTGAAATAAAAGAAGGTCGGCGCGGCCCGCAGGCAACTAATGTTGAATTACGAGAAGAGAATGATAATTAAAAAAAGCGGAACTGACTTGACCAATCCAGTCAGCTCCGCCTTTATTTTTCTTTCATCTGAATGATTTGTCCCGCAAATTCCGGGTGAGAAGCTATCTCCGCCAAAAATCCTTGCAGGGTTTTTCTTCTCATCAAAAAAATATTTCTATCCATCTTTCCTTTGAAATGTTTAATCGTCAAGGTGAAGCCATGGCTTCCCACTGAGATGCTTTCAATATTTTTTATCATTACCCTTCTCTTTATCTTGGGATTTATACAACATTGATAGAGATGTCTCTCCGTAACTAAAAAATATTTCATCCAACCGTTGAGGACGAATAACAATGAGATAAAAATCAAAGTAATTGTCAGCCAGTTGAATTTGATTTTCTCCAGCTGGATAATGATACCCAGACACAACAAGCCGATCGTGTAAGACCAGTAGATAACAAATCTGGAAATTTCAGGCTGCCAGTGATATTTTTTGTATGTAACCGATTGTTTTTTCACTTAAATTCCTCGCAATTTTCAAACATCTAGGTTTATATTAACACATGTAAAATGATATCTAAACTATTTTAAAGGAAGTAATTTTATGTTAAAGATTTATATTGATGCAGCAACCAAGGGAAACCCGGGACCGAGCGGTATCGGTATCATTTTATTGACCGAAACGATTTATGAACAGCTTCATTTTCCTATTCCCCACATGAGCAATCATGAAGCTGAATTTTTTGCTGCAGTCAAAGCGCTTGAAATCGCAGTGGATAAAGGCTTAAATACCACTACCGCATTTCTATATACTGACAGTAAAATCGTCAGTAAAGTAATCGACAGCAATCATACTAAAAATCCTCTGTTCCAACCTTACTTGGTAAAAATCAACCAGCTGCTGGCAAAATTTCCATTGGTCATCATTCAATGGATTCCCGAAAGCAAAAACAAAGGTGCGGACCAGCTGGCACGTCAAGGTCTGCAAAAATCATTAAAATCAATTTCTTAATCTATCCCCCCTGTTTCATTGTTTTAAACAAAACACCATTACATGCAGAAAATTTTTTCTGCGTGTTTTTACTTTAAATTTTTATAATTATATGATATAGTTTTAAAAACTAGATGAAAGGATATATAAAAACTAACATGCAAGATAAACAGGTTTCCTGGCAGGAAGAGCTTCGGAGCATCCGTTTGCCCCGCTGGTCTGAACTTCCGGATATTCCGCTTTATATGGATCAGCTGGTCACCCTTGTCAGCCGCTATGTCCAGCCCTTTCAAGTTGACGACACCAGCGACAAAGCTCTGACCCCCAACATGGTCAATAACTATGTCAAAAAAAAATATGTTTTGGCACCGGAAAAAAAGCGATACGATCGACGACATCTGGCAAGGCTGATTATCATCACGATTTTGAAACAATCTTTTGATTTACCCACAGTCCATTTAGGTATCCAGTCTCAAATCGATCAAGGGGACTACAAACAAGCTTATGATCAGTTTTGCAAGCAACTAGAAGATTCCATTGCTCTTTTGACACCAGAACAAAAACAGCAAACCATTGAAATTAATTTTTCAGATAATCAATACCGCGCCGTACAGATGGCTACCTTATCCCTTGCGGCAAAATTCGTAGCAGCAAAAGCGTTACGTGAAAATTTATAGGAGAGTGCAGCAAATGACAGAAAAAATCGCGTTACTCGTTGATTCTGCGATGGATCTACCACCAGAAATCATAAAAAAACCAGGTGTTTACGTTATCCCTTTGAGTGTTATTTATTCTGAAGGAGCGTATATCGACAAGGTCACTATTACTTCCAAGGAAATTTATGCCCGGCTTGACGAGGAAGTCCCTTCTACTTCTTTGCCTGACGGTGAGTCTATCAGTAAAATTTTAGATGAAATTATTAATGACGGTTTCACTCACTTAATCATCAGCACGATTTCCAGCGGATTGAGTGGAACTAATAATATACTTTCTTTGATGGTAAAAGATTTCCCGCAACTGACAACAACAGTGATCGACACCAAAAGTATCGGCATCGGAGGCGGCTTACAAGGAGCATACGCCAAAGAACTTATCGACCGGGGAGAATCCTTCGCTAACATTAGTGCTCTTCTAGCTGACAGCGTCCAAAAATCACGGGTGTTTTTCAGCATTCCTACACTGGAATATTTGAAAAAAGGCGGCAGAATCGGGTTGGTTTCTTCAATCTTCGGCACAGCCCTAAATCTGAATCCGGTGATTTCCTGTAATGAAGACGGGATTTATTATACGGTTAATAAGGCACGGGGACGGAAAAAAAGTCTGGAGAAGATGATCGGACAAGTAGAAAAATTTTTAGGCACTGACACATCCTACGACTTGGCAGTTGCTTACGGAAACTGCGTCGATGAGGCAAAAGAATTGGCTGAGACACTTAAAGTACGCTTCAGCCATTTTAAACATTTTTACTTTGATGAAGTCAGTCCCGTTCTCGGTGTCCATACTGGGCCGGGAGTTATCGGCATCAGTATCTTGAAAAGAGATTAAAAAATGATTGATAAGAAGTTTTAAAAATTGAAACAGAGATATTTAAAAATTAAAATCCCATGGAATCATCGACTTTACAAAGTGATTTCACGGGATTTTTTCTATTTTGAGACTTATGGTCATTTTTTGTTAGTTAGTTATTCAGACATGTCTAGCTTACTGGAAATTCAACAATCACCGACTTATTTTGAAAATGCTGATTGAAAAGCTTTTAGGTTGGCGACATTTCCCAAAATACTGAAGCACACTTTTTTAAACCCTTGTTTGAATTCTTCAGAAAATAGTATTTGTCGAAACAAATCAGCTACTAGGACAGGGTCATTACCAAATACACCACAGCCGAAAGCTCCCAATATGATGGTTTCACACTCATTTTCCTTAAAAGCTCTTAAAATTTTAATGATTTTTCTCCGCAGATCTTCCTCGTATTCGTCATCAGAGACTTGCAAATCATTATAGCTATTAGCTGATTTATTTGGTGCTGCCATGGTGGCCACATCACATACAACGGGCGTTGCCATCGTCTCCTGACCGAAGATGTCATTTTTTATGAACAAGACATCTGATGAATAAATAAGACGGTCAGAATAAAGATGACGATTAAGATGCTCCTGATGGTAAAAATAATAATCATCCATAAACTGCAAAAGTTCAGGATACAGGAAAGAACATCTTGCCAATGTTTCTTCCTGTGCCGATGCCCCTAATTGAAAGCCTCCTCCTGGTTGAACAGCACTGGCAAAATTAAGTACACCTGTTTTCCCGTGGGGTGTTTCGCGAAATATCCTGTTGATGACATTTTCGTCGCAAACTATGTATTCAGTAACATAGACAGTTTTAGTTTCTCTTTCGGGCAGTTCTGAAATATAAATTTTGCTCCTTTGTTTCAGCTTATTTTTCGGATAGTTCTCGTAATAGGTTAAGGTTTCTTCGGCACTTTGTATCCTCTGATTTTTATCCATGGACTTGTCACCTCTGTTTTTCACTTTTTTATTCAAAGTTGGTTTTCAACAGGTCTTCTTCTCTGTCTCGACCGGTATTTTCCATGACAATATCAAGTGCTTTTTCGTATCGTTTAGTTAAATTTTGATAGTGTTTATGCAGCGCATGAAATCTTGAGGTGCTGTTCACTTTCCACGGTTTTGCTTTGCCGCAATAATGTAATATGACGGTGTGCTTAATAATCCATGGAAAATCTACAAGTCCCATTGTTCGGGTGATATATTTGGAAAATTTTCTTGTGTCATAGTTCCAAATTTCATCAGGAATTTCCAAAGTCATTTTTCCATACAGAGCATTAAAAATATCTTGATCCGGCAACAGCAATGAAGTGATGATACTTTCTTCGATATGGGAAAAAATCGTTTCTTTATTTATGACATTTTTAGCTTTCATCAAATCAATGGCAATCACTCCAGTATTAAAATAGGCGTGTTCTGTTCCTAGACGAAGATTATTGATATCTTGACTGATATCGGTCAAACCAGTGTGGGCCGATGCTGCAAAAACATTGTTTTGAAAATCGATTTCCCATAATGGACGGATGCTGTTAATCACGAGGATATCCGGATCCAGATAGATGACTCTGTTTAAATCTGCAGGAAGTATGTCAGCTGCCAATAGGCGAAAGTACATTTCTTTTGGGTATTTTTTTGATACAGGAGCTTCTGAAAAATGGTCTTCAGTCATTTTTATCACATGGAGATTACAGTTGATAAAATTGGCAAAACGTTCCAGCTCTGCTATCTTTTCATCTGAGATGGATTGGTGGATCAGCCAGATATCAAATGATTCTAAAAAATTATTTTGGACAAGCGAAACCAGCATTGTTTTTAAAGGTTTTATATAATTTTCATTTAGAGTGACTAATATGTGGATTTTATCTTGTTTCATCACGCTCTCTCCTTTATTTTGACCGTAACTGTTGTTTTAAGCACCTCTTGTCTCTATCATAAACTAAATGAAATAATTTATAAAACTATTCAATGTTATTTGATTAATTTTTAAAATAGACATGACATTCCTGCACCATATTGTTTCAAGTTTCTTTTTATCGGTGCTAAAATGAAGATATGGGATACAAATAATAGAAGGAGAAATGATAGCTTTGTCCACATTGAAACACATACTCAAATACGCACTGATTCTGTTGCTTATATATTTTATTTATTGCACCGTTAGTATTCTAGTCTATACTAAAATAAAAATTAATCAGACCTCGGCGGACGTTCAAAAGACGGATGTTAAGTCGATGGAGACTGTTTTAACTCAGGCTGTCTTAAACGAATCTGCAGGTCTCAACAGTCATATTGAAAATGTCCTTCCTCTTCGTTGTCAGTTGGTGGAACAGGCAAAAGAATCTTTATTGATTTGCCAGTATGCGATTTCTGACGATGACAGCGGGATGATTTTTGTCGGAAAATTACTTGAAGCGGCCGAACGTGGTGTCACCATTGAACTGCTGGTCAACGGACTGTCTAACCAAGTAAAAGGCTTTGAACGGCTGCCCTTATCTTTGCTTAGCGAATATCCGAACTTTAAGTTGAGAATGATTGGCGGTTTTAACTTTATCAAGCCGTGGGAAATGAATAATGTCCTGCATGATAAATTAATAATCGTTGACGATGAATATCTTCTTTCTTCAGGAGGAAATATCGAAAACAGATTTACGATGGTGTCTGAAAACCCTAGACCCGTCCATGATTTAGACCTGATTATCCGCAAAAATGGAAAAGCTTCTGAAAACTCATTGATTCCGCAAGCTACCACGTACTTCAACCAACTATGGGAAAATCCTTATGCTGTGAACCTGCTGGACAAGAAAAAGAATACTGCCAGCCACCTAACAGATGACCAGCTTGAAGAAAAAAAGCAAGCCATCCAGACAGCTATGAAAAGACATAAGGAACTGCTATCAAAAGATGTACTTGGTCAAATCACCTATCACCCGTTAGAATCAGGCCACTTAATCCATAATTCCGTGGGGACTCTTGTGAAAGAACCTGTGGTCTGGAAACAATTGTCAACGTTGATCAACCAATCGGAACAAAAAGCAATCATCGCAAGTCCCTATGTGATTTTGACAGACAAGATGTTGGGGTATATCCATGTCCCTTCTCACAGAAACATTAAAATTTTATCTAATTCTGTCAGCAATTCACCAAATTTATTTGCCTTTGGTGGCTACCTGCATCAAAAGCAAAAACTTTTAGAAACCTTTGATATTTGGGAGTTTCAAGGGCAAGGCTCCCTGCATCAAAAAGCATTACTGCTTGATGAAACCGTCAGTATTATCGGCTCGTCAAATCTGGATTCCCGTTCTGCATTTTTAAGCAGCGAGCATATGCTGATTATCAACAGCCGAGAATTTCATGACGAGTTAGAAACTATTTTAAACGACTATAAAGAACAAAGTTTGCAAAGTCTCAGCGAAAAACAAATCGACGACTCAGTACAGACAAATCACACCTCTGACGTCAGCACCTTTAAAAAGGCAGTCCTTAAAATCATCAGCTGGCTCAGTCCATTATTTGACTTTCTGCTTTGATAAAAAAACGGCCGGGAATTCCCCCGACCGTTTTTTTGGTTGTATATTTCGATTCAACTAAAAACCAATATTTTTAGTCAGTTGTCATTGCTTAATTTTATAAGCATCAAAGTATCTGTCTTTCATAAAATCCAACAAATATTGCGGGTTTAACGTTTCCCCTGTCGCCTCGAATATCAACTGATTAGGTTTGCGGGAAGCACCATATTGATGGATACGTTCCTTATTCCATTGAATCATCGGCTGATAATCATCTGAAAGCAAAACGGCATTGATGTCCATGTCCCGACCCATAGCGTGATAAAGTTGCGCCGCGTACATGAATCCGAGCGCATAGGATGGGAAGTAGCCGAAGTTGGCGCCTGACCAGTGAGAATCCTGCAAAATCCCCTCCAAGTCCGTTTCTGGACGAATTCCCAGATACTCTTCATATTTATCGTTCCAGATCTGAGGCAAATCATCTAATTCGACGTTTTCATTAAAAATCATTTTTTCGATTTCGTAACGGATGATAATATGCAAAGGATAAGTTAGGGAATCTGCCTCAATCCGAATCAAACTGCCTTGAGTTGCTTTTAGCCCACGGTAAAAAGTATCAAAATCAATATCATCAAAGGTTCCCTCAGTAACTTTTTGAAAATAAGGATACTGTTTCTGCCAAAAGGCCCGGCTGCCGCCGATAATGATTTCATTAAACAACGACTGAGACTCATGACATCCCATAGAAGTGCCAGTCGCCAGCGGAGTGTAGGCATATCTCGGGTCGATATTCTGTTCATAGAGTCCATGCCCCGCTTCGTGAATCACTCCAAAAACAGCGGTTTGAAAGTTGTCTTCATCCCATCGTGTGGTTATCCTGACATCATTGTGATTCAGTGTTATTTCGAAAGGATGGATGGTGTCATCCAAACGTCCCCGACTCATCTCATAACCCAGATCGGCGATTACCTTTTTGATAAATTTTTTCTGTTGTGCCCTCGTCACTTTACGAAATAAAAAATCCGTGGCAGGGGCTGTTCCTTTTTCAGCGATGGTTCCACGAATCGCCATGATTCCTTCCCGAAGTTTTTCAAAAACATCGTCTAGTATCTCAACGGTCATATCCGGTTCGTGCTGATTTAACAAAACATCATAAGGAGTTTTTTCATCTTTCTGCCACAAAGGAATAAATTCTTTAGTAAAACTGATCAACGAAGACAATGACTCTTTAAAATCCTCGAAATTATTGGTTTTCCGGGCCTTGACCCAATCGCTGTGGCCAAGTGCCAGTGATTTTTGGAAAGCTAAGTAGCAGTTTTTGTCAATACGGTGATTACGATCGAAAGATTCTTTTTCCTTGAGAAACACCGCTTGACCGAACTCTGACAATCCTTCCGGGTGTTCAGTAAAGTAACTCATGAAATCAGTCATTTTATCGCCGTAAGACAAATCATATTCCAGTCCGCTCAGGTACCCCATCAATTCACTGCGCTGTTCAGCAGCTTGTTCCGGCATACCGGTGGCCATATCCCAGTAAAGGAGGCTGTTGGCTTCTTTCAAAAGTTCCCGTTCTTTGATATATGCTAAAAATTCTTTTTCTGTCATCTCTTTCATTCCTTTGAAGTGTCTGGTTTTGCTGGGCGCGGCGGACGCTTGCCCCAATATTGAAAATAATCGGTACGTAAGGCTCCATTATATAGTTTTCGCTTTTTCGTTGCCCTTTCACCATAGGATTTTTCAAACTCCAAGTCACTGGTAAGGATATATTTGCTCCAAGTATCCAGCGGACGAAAAACGTCGCCCATCTCACGGTAAAGTTTTCTCACTGCTTCTTCTTCCCCCAAACGTTCTCCGTATGGCGGATTGGCAACCATCACACCGTATTCTTTTTCTGTGCGAAAATCTGCCAGCTGCATTTGTTTGAAAACAATCGAATCGCCGAGACCTGCTTCTTCTGCGTTCTTTTTCGCCAGTTCAATCATCCTGCCGTCAATGTCTGTTCCCATAATATCCAATTCACAGTCGTAGTCTGCCAGTGATTCAGCTTCATCACGAACTTTTTCAAATGCTTCATCTTCAAACCATGTCCAGTCTTCACAGGCAAAGCTGCGGTTAAAACCGGGGGCGATATTATGTCCAATCAGAGCTGCTTCGATACAAATCGTTCCAGAGCCGCACACCGGATCATAAAACGGCCGGTCTTTTCTCCAGTTGGTTAAAAGCACCAAGGCAGCTGCCATATTTTCTTTCAGCGGTGCCCCACCCTTGTCCAGCCGGTAACCCCGTTTGAATAAACTTGGACCAGTAGTATCCAGTGTAATGGTGACCTTATCTTTCAGCAAAGATACTTCCAGCTGATAATGGGCACCTGATTCCGGCAATCTGCCATAGCGGTGATAGTAATCACTTAGCCGCTTAACGATGGCTTTCTTCGTGATTGCCTGACAATCGGAAACACTGAATAATTTTGATTTGATAGATTTTCCGGCCACAGGAAATTCCGCATCCATAGGCAAATATTCTTCCCATGGGAGAGCCGCTGTTTGTTCGAAAAGTTCTTCAAAAGTAGTTGCTTTGAATTCCCCGACAATAATTTTTATCCGATCGGCTGTTCTTAACCATAAATTAGTTTTAGCAATTGTTTCCATTGTTCCGTAAAAAATAGCCCGTCCATTTTCTACCTGACAATCAATACCTAAATCACGTAATTCTTTACCAACTAGAGCTTCGATGCCGCTTGCTGCAGTTGCCATTAATTTAAATCGTTCCATCCTATTCACCCCAGTTGTTAGTAAATGTTAAAAAAGCTTTCCATTAACTAACGGAAAGCAAAATAATCCTGATAAGTGTAGTTTTCTATAAGCCATGTTCTGTATTGATTTTTCTCAGGAGAAAAAAATCAACGGTAATAATCTGTCTACGGAGAGAATCTCCGTCTCTTTTCTTCGTTCATTTCCTTGAAAAGAATGCCCCTACCTGAATTTGGGTTGCTCTCTCGAGGGGTTTACCCGTTCCACCGGTTTTATTTCTAAAACCGCTTCGTCACTGTGGCACTTTCAAGCCTACTCAAGCATAGCTTACGCCGTAGCTTTTTTAGCTGCCGTTGCTCAATAAAGAGCACCTTAGCTTATGATTTCGCTAAGCACGAACACTACAAGCATCTCAGCTTGTGAGAGCATGGACTTTCCTCAACAACTCTTAAAGAGCTGCTGTAATTACCCGAAAACTACACGGATGTCAGTCATCTTAAAATTGTTTAGTTTGGTCTAAATCATTGTCATTAGAAAGCAATTTGCTGCCAAAAACTTCTTTTTCCAAATTAGAAAGTCGTTTTAAAATATCAAAATTAGTTGCAGGGCTAGCCTGTTTTGGCGTTTCCTGACGGATTCGCGACAAGGTTTCCGTGCTCTTAGTCAATTGGTCTACTTTTGAAATCAGACGCTGATTTTCTTCTTTTAAGTCTAAAATATCCCGGTTGAACTGTTCATAATCCTTGATGATATTATCCAAAAACTCATCTACTTCAATCGCATCGTAGCCTCTCATTTTTGTCTTGAATTCTTTTTGTAAAATTTCTCTCGCTGTAAAATTATAATTTGCCATCTTCTAGCACCCCATCTATGTTTAAGTGTCTTATTTTTTCTATTAATGCGCTCCTAATATATTGTATCTAAATTTTACATGAAAATCAATCAGATAATCATTCATCTGCCACATCTTGCAATTCAAACATCCCGATGGTTTCCATGGAATAGTCGTTATTTTCTTGAAACTTCAATACATCACGATAAAAATACTCAGTTTTGCCGGGATAATCGGAATCATATACCAGCAGACATCCTTGAGTCTTTTCAAGGATGAAGTTCGTATGATTTTTTAGCTGCACCGGGGAGCTATAAGGCTGATGGGAGGTCGAATTTTCATAGTCGGCGTTATTTTTCATGGATAATAGTTTTTCCTGATTATTTTCATTCCAATTATTACCAAAGTCGTAAAAAGGAAAAATTAATCCAAGCTGCAAATCGGGATAGTCCTCCTTCAACTCTTGGACGACCTGACTGGCCCAGAACTCCACTCCCAAGTTTCCGCTGATAATAACCCACTCCAAGCCGGCATCTAAATAAGTATTTAAAGATTTAGTTAAAGCTCTTTTTATTATCGTGATTTTTGGATCTTTCTCTTGAAAAATACCTAATTCAAAGTTACGATAACCAGATACATAAAGTGTTTTTATTGGTTTCATTTAACTAGTCTTTCCAATCTAAAATGTTTTTTGATATAATACGTTCTAGGAGTGTGATGGTATGACATTGAATTATCCGAACGGCAGACGTTATTCCGTCAGTTCTTTCTCGGACATCAAAAGTTCCAAGAAAACCAACAAAAAATTCGGCAACCGCGGGATGACTTTTGAAGAGATGATCAACGCAAGCAATCTTTATTATTTACAGCGTGACATTGCCGTCATCCATAAAAAACCGACTCCCATACAAATCGTGAAAGTGGACTATCCAAAAAGAAGTGCGGCGATGATTAAAGAAGCTTACTTCAAGCAGGCGTCCACCACTGACTATAACGGTGTTTACAAGGGCCGCTATTTGGATTTCGAGGCAAAGGAAACAAGAAATAAAACCTCCTTTCCTCTGGCAAATCTCCACGATCATCAAGTTTATCATATGAAAAAATGCGTCAAACAGCAAGGGATAGTTTTTGTTTTGATTTGGTTTTCCACTTTAAAACGCTGCTTTATGCTCAGCAGTTCTAGTTTGTTTGAATGGTGGGATAAAAAAGAAAGCGGAAAAAAATCCATTCCCCTATCTTTTTTTGAATCAGACGGTATCGAAGTTTCAATCGGTTTTGCTCCAAGAGTAGATTATCTGGCTGCACTGGAGAAACATATTTTAGGAGGAACGTAACTTATGGCAACAAATAAAAAAGGCAGCCCACTTCCCAATACCAGAAGCGGAAACAACAACTCAGGAAGTAAACCTAAAAAAAAGAAAAAGAACATTTTTCTCAAGTTGCTGTTAACTTTATTTTTATTGGGATGTATCGGCTTATTATCTGGTGCCGCTTTGTTTATGCATTATGTAAAAGAAGCACCTGAATTAGACTATGAAAAACTGGAAGATGATTTGTCTTCGGAAATTTTCGCTGCCAATGGAGAATTGATTTATAGTGTGGGCAATAAAAAAAGAGAAGCAATCAAGTCTGAAGAAGTACCTTTTCTTTTAAAAGAGTCCATCATCTCAATCGAAGACAAACGTTTCGAAAAACATATGGGTATAGACCCAATCCGAATTGTCGGTGCAGTCGTTGCCAACTTTAAGAGCAGCGGTTCCGGCGGTCTCCAAGGTGGGAGTACTCTCACCCAGCAGCTCATCAAATTATCTTTCTTTTCAACCAGCAAAGCAGATCAGACCCTTGAACGTAAGGCACAAGAAGCTTGGCTGTCATTGGAGCTGGAAAGACAAAAGTCAAAAGATGAAATTCTGACTTACTATATCAATAAAGTCTACATGGCAAACGGCTTGTACGGTATGAAGACAGCGGCCAAAGCTTATTACAATAAAGAATTGGATGAGCTGACCCTTGCGCAATCTGCTCTTTTTGCCGGTATCCCTCAAGCACCAAATGATTACGACCCTTATGTCAACCCGGAACTGGCGAAGCAGAGACGGGACACAGTTCTGGAACAACTGCGTTTGGATGACAAAATCACAGAAAAAGAATTTCAGGAAGCAGTGAATGAACCCATCGATCACCAACTGCTGCCAGCGGAAGACAATCGGGCACGAAACAAAGTCATCGACAACTATATCTATGAAGTTATTGAAGAAGTTGAAACAAAAACCGATAAAAATATCTTTACAGACGGGTTGAAAATTTATACGAATATAGATATGGAAGCTCAAAACTACTTGTATAACCTACTGAACACCGATAATACGATTCTGTTCCCTAATGATGAGTTTCAAGCGGCAGTGACTGTCTTGGATGTCAATACCGGCAAAGTCGTAGCCCAAATCGGCGGACGGAAAATCCCCGATGATGTTCAGCTGGGAGAAAACCTTGCAACCACAGCAAAACGGGATTTTGCCTCAGCAGTGAAACCAATCAACGTTTATGCTCCGGCAATCGAATATTTGAACTATTCTACCGCTAAAACAATCGTGGATGAACCGTACAAGTACGAAGGAACCAATACTCCATTATACAATTACGACATGAGATATCTCGGACCAATATCATTAAGAGAAGCATTGGTCGATTCACGTAACATCCCTGCGGCTAAAACGATAAAGGAAGTCGGCTTGGACAAATCCCAGGAATTTCTTAATAAACTCCATGTGAAATACGCAGGAGAAAATGTTCAGTCTCGTGCGATCCACGGTGAAACCAATTCATTAGATATGGCGGGAGCCTACGCAGCACTGGCTAACGGCGGTAAATACTACGCCCCTTCTTATATCGAACGGATACAATTTACTGACGGCACAGAAGAAATTTACACTGACAACGGCACCCGTGTCATGAAAGAATCAACCGCCTATATGGTGACAGATATATTGAAAGATGTGTTGAGAAGAGGAACCGGGGTACCGGCAAATATTTCCAACATCGTTCATGCTGGAAAAACCGGGACTTCCAACTATGACGATACAGAAAAAAATAAAGTCATCGGTGATCCATCAGGAGCGCCTAATATCAGTTTTGTAGGTTACACTCCTAACTATGTCATTTCAGTTTGGACAGGCTACTCGGAATATTTCCATTCGATTCCTTATTCGGAACAACAGCTTGCCATGATGATTTATAAATTTATGATGAGCTATATGATGAATGGCGTTGAAGTCAAAGACTGGGTAATGCCCGACAGTGTAGTAAAAATCGGCAATGAACTGTTTGTGAAAGGTTATGAAACCAATCAACGACAGTACACGAGACCTTCCAGTTCCACAAAACCTAGCACAACCTCGGAGAGTACAGAAACTTCGGAAAGTTCCAGTTCTGCTCCTCCGCCTAAGTCATCTGAGTCGAAACCGGAGCCAACACCAGAACCAGAACCAGAACCAGAGCCGCTGCCTGAACCAGAACCGGAGCCGGCACCTGAACCGGAAAATAAACCGGAAGCCGGAACTTCGCCATAAATAAATCAAATAAGAAAAACGGCTCTTTGTCAAATAGGACTGATGAGTAAAAATTAGTTTGGAACTAAGTAGAAGTGAACACTCCTGCTTGGTTCCTTTTTCCGTTATTTTATTTGTATTAAACCATTCATCATAAAAATTCTGATTCTCATGTTACGAAATGATTTAAAGCCGTAGGACACTCGCTTTAGTGTTTTAATATGGGTATTCTTGGCTTCCAATTTGCCATTGGAATACGGGTAAATAAGAGCATTAGTGATGCCTACTTCATACTTTAATAGATTTTGTACTTTCTGTTTAAACTCTTTATCAAGATGTTCCGGCAAGTCTTCCAAGTGTTTGAAAAATAAGGCGACATCTTTGCTCCTAAAGGCGTTCAACAGGTTGTGAAAACAGTGATAGGTATCGTGAAGCCTTTGCGAGTAAGAGAGCAGTCGGTCAATCACCATTCCCTCCGTGAGGAGAGGATATTTAGGAGATCTAAAGCTTCGCCAACTACGATAATTGGTCCAATCAATGTTTTGATAATCCTTTAATAGTAATTTCCAGTTAGTTTTGATTTTTTGGGCTTCATAGAGGTGCCCTTGTTTCCTTAATCGCTTGACTTCCTTCACTCTGAAGTCATTAAACGCAGTATTGATATGTTTAACAATATGAAAACGATCAATGACGATTTTAGCTTGTTTGAAACAGGTTTTCGTTAGCTTAAAATAAGCCGCATTCATGTCTGTGACGAGAAAGTCTACTTGATTTAATGCTTCTTGAGGATAACGGTTAAAGTGCTTTTCTAACTTGTTGTGTTGTCGACTCGGTAAAATATCCACAAGTTTCCCAGAGTCACCATCGGCACAAATAAACGTCATCTTATCTTCCCGCGTCGCATGAGACCGGAATTCATCAACCATTAGGACAGTGGGTAAAGCAGCTTTTACTTGGCTGTTAGGCACGTAGGCTTCTAGACTTCGAAGAAGTCTGATCACTGTCGTGATAGACACATGACAGAGTTTGGCAATGAGGGTATACGAGATTTTCTCCTTTAAAAGATCTAAAATTTTAAACTTGATGTGCTCTGAAATAAAACAATTTTCTTTAACAAAGTAAGGACTAGCGGTGGTGTATGAGTGACAATTGCGACAAAAATACTTCTGCTTTTTTAACTTCATCACGGTGGGCATATGATGATAGTCCTCCAACCGAATCATAGAAGATTTAGTCCCATTTTTAACGACCCTATACTTCCCCTCATGGTCCATAGGACTTGAACCGCATACTTGGCAAACTTTAGGAGCGGGTAAATAATCAGCTTCAATAATCAGTGTTTGCCTGTCTTGATAGGCTTCTTTAGAAACAGCTAAAATAGTTAGATCAGGGTCTATAATTCTTAGTAATTTTTTGATATCATGTGTCATAGCATATAGTTCTCCTTACTGTTTAGGTTAGACGCTTTAATAGTAACAGAAGAACTATATGTTTTTTTATTTAATACAAAAAAATGGGATTGATGAATCAATTTTTGATTCATCAGTCCCATAAATTATAGAGCCAGAAAAACCCCAACGGACAGCACTCTATCTAGCCGTTTGGGGTTTTTACATGTATTGGTCTAAGTTTGTTATTTGATTGGACGGAGTCATAACCATCACAACCTTTGCCCGTTTGCCATTTTATGCGGATGAATAATCATCCCGCAGATTAAAACAAAAAAATCAAACTCTGGATTTTCCTTCCGCACAAAGATAAAGCAGCGGACATTCACTGCATTTGGGATTTCGCGCCAGGCAGTGATAGCGTCCGAAAAAAATTATGCGATGGTGAGTATCGACCCAACGCTCTTTAGGAATTTTTTTCATCAAGGCTTCTTCAACTTCTAAAACAGTTGCCGATTTTTTTACAATTCTTAAACGTTTTGAAACTCTTTCCACATGGGTGTCCACAGCAATCGCAGGGACTCCAAAAGCATCTCCGGCTACCACGTTAGCTGTTTTTCGTCCCACACCGGGCAGAGTCATCAATTCCTTGATGGTTTGGGGAACTTCCCCATGATACTGTTCAATCAGCATTTGGCAACAGCCTTTAATATGTTTTGCTTTATTTCTGAAAAGTCCGATAGTCCGGATGGATTCTTCGATTTCTTCCAAAGGTGCTTCAGCGAACGCTTCAGGCGTGGGAAATTTTTCAAATAAAGCCGGAGTGATTTTGTTGACAGAGACATCTGTCGCCTGTGCACTTAAAATCACTGCAATCAGCAGCTCAAATGGATTTCTGTGTATCAACTCTCCTCTGGCATCTGGAAACATCTCCGCCATTATTTCAATAGCTTCCAAGGTTTTCTTCTTTGACAGCAACTCATTTCCTCCTACTTCTGCGATTGATTATTTGGATCCAGCCAATTATACAACGGCACTCGCGCCTGCTTTTTTTGTTCCTTGTCAAACTGCCGTTTATCATTTTCTGAAACTGATTTTTTACGGCGATTCAACTCTTCAAGAACTTGATTTTTTGTTTTTAAATTTTTCCGTTCCCAACTGAGAAGGACCCGGTCCATATATTTTAAATTATATGCCTGATTAAGAACGGCTTCCCGCAACGCTAAATGAATCAGCTGTATAGAATATTTATCGTCTTCGATCCAGTAGCCGATCGTTTCCCTTTCAATGGGCGACAACATCCTGCCGAATTCTTTTTCGAAAGATTGGTACAATTGGACGACGTCCTGTTCATCAGCAGCCGACTGCTCTTTTTGTTTCAGTGAAACCAAGTAATTATCAATTAATTCAAAAATCAAAAATAAGTTGTATTGATCAGCCTGTCTGCCTTGTGCATCCTTAACAGATTCCATTTTGATGGCTTTTTTTCTTAACAGTCCCTGGACAGTTTCATAAACGTCTTTTAAGGAAATCTCCATTGTTGAAGCAATTTCCTCCATGTCGGGAAACAAATCACCCTTATCGTGATACATGACAAGCTGCAAATATAAGGCAAGCTCGGTCTCGCTTAACCCAATTTTTTTATAATATTTAATAACCAAATTAGATACATTAGTTGACCCTTCTTGTAAAAATTCAGATAGTTTTAACATTGCACTCACTCTCTTTTCTAGACTCTAGTATATCAATTTTTACAATGGATTGTTAGTTTGAAAGTTAGAAAAAATATCTTGGTGGCTTTAAGCATTGCTGGTAGGCAATCTTGGTGATTTTTATTGAGGCAAAAAATTTATAACAATTCTTGTTTTAATAATTTGCCAAAATAAAAAGTCAGGCAGCATGCCCAACCTTTAGGTCAATAAATTCAACAATCTGACATTCCATTTGACAAGATCCACGTAAAAGAAATTTCCCCCATCCCGGTAGAGATAGCCGCCATTGTGCAGGATAGAACGGGGCGTTAAATAGCGGTACTCAACTCCAGTGTTGTTCCCTAGTGCCGGAGCCAAAATATTTTTAGAATATTCCTCTGCAAGGTCAATAGTGTGGACTCCCCCCCGTTCGCTCACATAATTAATATAGTTCAAACCAAAATTATAGGCTTGGACGGCAGTCCAGATGTCAGTATTTAAAATTTCCGATTGATGAATAGCTTCGGACAAAAACTTTATCCCTGAGTCCAGACTTTCATCTGCATCCCTTATTTCATCTTTTTTGCCATATTTACTTTCACTGCTTTGCATGAGATCCACATGATTCCCCTTAGATTCAGTAAAAATAATCGCTAAGACAATGTCACGATATTCGCCGATATCATAATAGTCTACTAAAGTTTCCACTTGAGACTGCCATTGGTTGATTTGATCAACTCTCTGTTTACTTATATATAAATATCTGCCAAAAAACAGCAAAAGAACTACTAAAATTAGAAAGAAGAAACGTTTCAGCGGATGTCTTCTTTTTTTCTTCATATTAGGTGTCACCCTTCTAGTAAAAATCATTTGATGAATTCACATCATACTATATTTTTAATGCCGTGAGTAGTTTTTCGCTGTTCCTTAGTTGTTTTTTAAAAAATGGTATCCAGTATAAAAATGTCATCAAAAAAACAATAAACCAAAAAGAAAACCGTTTGATTTATTGCTATTTTTTGATAAGCAGACAAGTTTAAAACTCCATCAACGTTAAGATATCATAGCCTTCGATTTTTTCCCGTCCTTTTAAATCCATCAATTCTACCAAGAAAACACATCCGACTACGATGCCCCCCAGCTTTTCAATTAATTGGATGGTCGCAGCGATAGTGCCTCCGGTTGCCAGCAGGTCATCACAAATCAAGACTCTCTGACCGGGTTTAATGGCGTCTTTATGGATAGTCAAAGTGGCATGACCGTATTCTAAAGCATAATCTACTTCAACGGTTTCACGGGGCAGCTTTCCTTTCTTACGAGCAGGAGCAAAACCGACACCTAATTCATAAGCCACCGGACATCCGATAATAAACCCACGTGCCTCCGGACCTACGATCATATCAATCTTTTTTTCTTTAGCATATGCGACAATCTGATTTGTTGCCTCACGATAAGCCTTTCCGTCTCCCATGAGCGGTGAAATATCTCTAAAAATCACCCCTTTTGTCGGATAGTCTGGAATACTTGCAATATAGTCTTTTAAGTTCATGTTATTTCCTCCCATTAAAAAAGATGCTTTTCCACGTCTTTCACGCTGCCGTATAATAATAGTTTTTCTGTCAAAACTTTTTGTTCCCGTAATTGATAGCTCTTACTTTCATTTAACGACATCCCATGTAAAACTTCTTTTTTTCGCAAAACACCATCTTCTATTGTAACAAATTCCAAATCAAAAAACACTTGAATCATAAAAATTATCAAACTTTCTTCAATTTTCAAATAATTGGCAATCAAAGAAGTTTTATGACGGACATCCAGCTCTTTTTCCTGTTGAATTAGTTTAAATAATTTAGCAAATTGCTCCCGGCTAGGTAAGCCATTTAAATAGCATTTTTCGCTGGAATACAGCAGCAAATATAACCGTTCTGCCTGATACGCTTGTACAATCGTACGGGCTTGTGCCACTGTGCTGGGACAATCCAACAGAACCAGAGAGCGATAGTCAACAGTCGAAACTGCTCCGCCGTTCGTTAACTCTTCAAAAGAAAAAATTCTCTCTACCGAAAGATTTCTGAACACACTGCGATTTTTTTCATCGAACAAAACGAATAACGCATCTTCCAGTCGGGATAATTCTTCCATCCGATGGAGCTGTTCACGATAATCAAACAACTGGTTGCCTGTGACTTGAAAATCTTTCAACAGCAACTGTGGTTTTTTTATGCCGTTCCAGACATTCAAGCCAATCGTTCCCACCACCGAAAGCTCTTCGGCACTCTCAAATTCACTGGCCTCGTCTCCAAAACCAAATCCAATCGTGTCAAGCGTTTGGCCAGAGGACTCTAGCACTAATTTTAAATGTTTTTTATCGGCACCGATTCGTCTGCTTTCTTTGATACTGATATTATTAAAAAGGAAATTGGGACTGGGGTTGTCAGTTCCGAATGGTTCAAGCAGCTGCAAATCTTCAATTAATGATTCAGAAATATCTGCTACCGACAGACTGTCTTCAACTGGTAACGGAGCTCCGATTGAAAAATCAATCCCCATCGACGAGACCTGTTCGTTAAGCATTTGACTGACCCGTGCCAGCTGGCTAGCTTCCATGGAAAGCCCTGCAGCCATATGATGACCGCCAAATTTTTCTAAATAATTTGCCGCAGTTTGCAGCAGTTCGTATAAATTAACTGCTTCGATACTCCGGCCTGAACCTTTAGCAATCCCGGTGCCCGAATCAACCGATAAAATCAGGACGGGGCGGTTAGTTGCCTGTACGATATGACTGGCAACGATTCCTAATACGCCTTCATGCCAGCCTTCCTTCGCCAAAACATAAATATTTTGCGGTCCAGATTCCTGAACCATCGCCATTGCTTCTTTTTTTATATCCGCAACGATTTTTTGTCTTTGCTCATTCTTTTTCTGAATGTCTTTGGCGATTGTTTCCGCTTCGTTCGTATCAAAGGTGCTCAGTAACTGAACGCCCGGTGTAGGATCTCCCAATCGACCAATGGCATTCAACCGCGGACCGATACCAAAACCAATCGTTTCAGAACTGACAGACGAAAGCTCAATCCCTGCTGCCTCACTCAATGCTTGCAAACCAATGCGGTGAGTTTGACGCATATATTCTATCCCTAATTTAACTAAGACACGGTTCTCCCCTGTCAATGACACTAAATCGGCAATGGTACCAATGGCAACCAAGTCAAGTAATTCTTCGGGAATTTCTTCTAATAAGGCCGATGCTACTTTGAAAGCCACACCCACACCTGCTAAGTCTCCGAAAGGATAATTTCCTTTAGGATGTCTGGGATGAACCACCGCATAGGCTTCAGGTAAGTTTTCAGGAAGCTCATGATGGTCTGTGATGATTACATCGACTCCCGCAGCATTGGCGTAATTCACCGCTTCGTGACCGCTCACACCGTTATCTACTGTGACGATCAGCTCTGTCCCTTCTTCAATCAAACGTTGATAAACATCTACATTAGGGCCATAGCCATCAGTAAAGCGATTAGGTAAATAGACTGACACTTCCCCTCCCACAAGTTCGATAGCTTCCTTCAAAACTGTTGCACTGGTAATACCATCTGCATCATAGTCGCCGTAAATCACTATTTTTTGACCAGAGGCTATACCTGAACGAAGCCGCTCAATGGCTTTTTCCATATCAAAAAAAAGAAAAGGATCATGAAGCTCCTCAATTGTGGGATTAAAAAAAAGTTCCAATTGCTTCTCGGTAGTTATATTTCTTTTTGCCAGTAATTCTCCAAGAAAACGAGAGATATTATTTTTTTCCAACCAACGGACAACTTCCGTTGGTATTTCCACTTGCGTTTTTTCCCAATGGAAATGAGATTTTCTCATTTTTCAATCACTCCCAACCTATTCATTATAGCAAATTTCCTCTTGATAGATAACCGTAGAAGCATTTATATTTTAGTATGGTTTCAAAATTAATAAAAGTTTGGAGATTAAAAATTAAATTTTTCAACTAATACTCTTCATAACAATCAAAACCCCCAGGATATACTGGAGGTTTTGATTGTTAAAAAAAATAAATTAAAAAAATGATATCAGATATAGCAACCTTGGAGCTGCTTTCAATACTCCTATGGTCTATGCAACAAAAGAAGCAAGATAAAAAGTAAAACTCGCACGGGAAGAAATAACATAATCACTAGTGAGAAATATAATGGCAGCTTATACGAACCAACGTTTGTTTTCCTGTAATTAATAATTGAAAAGATGAAAATCAATAAATTTCCGATATAAAATATCCCTCTTGATAATGGCAGATAAAGGTAGCTAAGATAGCGAATATCAGTATATAAAAAATAAAAATATGGAATGGCAAGTAAAGTTGAGACAACAAGCAGTATTCTTGGTATTGTTATTACCTTTTTCATAAAAATCCCACCTAACTCCATTTTTTTGCAAGTATTTTGGACATTACTTTTTTCTAAGAAGCAATTGTATCAAAACGCAGCTGTAGACTCACTTTAACAAAAAATAATACTCTAGGAGAACAAAAAAGTTAGTTAAGAAAGGAATCAACATGGGAATTATCGAAAAAAATATAGGAACCATATAGGAAATATTTTTCGCTTTTTTGTAATATATTATGGATATTATAAAAATCATAAAATTACCAATGTAAAATACTCCTTTAGATAACGAGCCGTAGAGGTAAAAAAGATAGCGATTATTGTCTGTAAGCGAAAGATAGTAATAGGGAATCGTACATAAAATAGAAATAAGAAGCAGTATTCTTGGTTTACTGATTACTTTTTGCATAAAAATCCCCCCTTATTTTCTTTCATTATAGCAGTCGTAATTACGTTGTTGCAACCCTTTACAACTATTCTGGTTTGGAGAAAAGATAAATTAAAAAGAAGGCGAATCGCCTTCTTTCAATCATCGTAATCTTCTTCGATATTAAACACACTGCCAGTTAATTCTGAAAATTCCTGTTCTAATTGCCGGATGCGTCTGTCCTTTAATTCCAACTCATTCTCGAATTCATGATGATAGTGATGGATTTCTTTCTCCACCCTTTCTTCAAGATTTTCCTGAAGGTCTTGATACTCTTTAGTTAATTGTTTGATTATTTTTTTCTGACGCAAATGGGAGGTCAGCCACAGTAAAAAAACAACTAAAGCACCGACAAATGCAGACCCAAGAATAACATAAATCAATGGCACGTAAAATGTAGCTACTCCAAAATCAAGTGTGACCTTAGCCGTGTTCATCACAGCAAAAATAATCACAAGTAAAACTAATACTGCACTTACAACGACTTTCCACTGTCTGCCCATCTTGCCACCTCTTTCATTTATTTATGATTAAAAACCGATGCCGCTAAAAAATCGCCGATATGGGGAAATAATGTATACATCTTACTTGCAATTTCCATGATTCCCGGCGCATTGATTTCTCTTTTCGGGCGGTTAAAATTATTCATAATTTTCCGGCTTAGCTTGACTGGATCTAAAACAAAGGAATCTACAGATTTCAAATAATCCCCCGATTCATCTGCAATATCAAAAAAATCTGTTTCGATTGGACCGGGGTTCACCGTCGTGACATAAATGTTCAACGGTTTTAATTCCAAACGCAAGGCATTAGAAAATCCCAAAACGGCAAATTTAGTTGCGGAGTAGATGGTACTTTTTTGGGTGGCCATCTTTGCCGCCTGAGAAGCAATGTTTATGATGTGCCCCTGCCCTTCATCAGCCATCTTCAAAGCGATTTTTTGGGTCAAATACATCAATCCCAGTACGTTGACACGAAACATCCGTTCAGCAGTTGCCATATCAAATTCAAGAAAATTGCGGAATAGACCAAAACCTGCATTATTCACCAAAATATCTATTTTAGGAAATTTATCAAAAATTTGCTGACAAACTTCCCCTATCCTTTCAGGTTCTGCAATGTTTAATTCGTAACAATAAGCTTGATTTCCGGAAAGTTCTTTGCATTTTTGACAAACTAAAATCAATTCCTCTACTCTTCGGGCACATACAATGACCGTCGCTCCCTGTTTCGCCGACTCATAGGCTATTTGCTCCCCCAGTCCCGAGGAGCCTCCAGTAATCAGGACAACTTGATTGGACAATTTCTTCATCTCATCCGCTCCTCTTTACGAAATGGTATTTCGAAACAATCAAAATCTCTGACCACTCTTGTATGAGGGAAGATTTTTTTCGCTTCATTTTCCATCAATTTCATATCTTTAGCTAAATATCTGGCACTGATGTGGGTCAGATATAATTGCTTAACATTTTTTTCCTTGGCAACTTTTGCCGCTTGAGAAGCTGTTGAGTGAAAATAAGCATTGGCCATTCTATATTCTTCCGATAAAAATGTACTTTCATGAACCAGAACATCCGCATCTTGAGCAAGTATTCCTATATTTTGATGGGGTCTGGTATCTCCCAGAATCGTGACGATGCGCCCCTTTTGATCCGGACCGACAAAATCCTTGCCGTCAATTTCACGTCCGTCATCTAAAATGATTTTTTCTCTGTTTTTGATTTTGCCATAGACTGGTCCTGATGGGATACCAAGGGCTTTCACCTTTTCCACCAGCAATTCGCCGGGGTGATCCATTTCACGGATACGAAAGCCATAACTCTTAATCCGGTGATCTAAAGGAAGACAAGTAATCTCAAATTGATGATCTTTATAAATAACTCCACCATCCTCGATTTCTGTATAGATGATAGGATATTTTAAATGAGAGTCGGAAATGTTTAAACTCGTCTCTACAAACTTCTTGATACCGACTGGTCCGATAATAGTCAGCGGAGACTCACCGCCTTGAAAAGAACGGCTGCTCAGCAAGCCGGGCAAACCAAAAATATGATCCCCGTGCAAGTGAGTGATAAAAATCTTTTCTATTTTCCTCGGGCGGATACTGGTTTTCAAAATCTGCTGTTGGGTACCCTCTCCACAATCAAAAAGCCAAATCGCATTTCTTTCGTCTAAAAGTTTCAGAGCAATCCCGGTTACGTTGCGTTGTCTCGAAGGAACACCTGCTCCTGTACCTAAAAATTCTATTTCCATATGACACCTAAACTTTCTAAAATTCATTGATAAAAATAGCCGAGACTCAGTGTCTCAGCTACTATTTTAAAGCATTAGTCAACAAACTCAAAGACAAAATCTTCAATTCGCACCAAATCGCCATCTTTGGCCCCTCGTTGACGCAACTCTGCATCAACTCCCATGCCGCGAAGTTGTCTGGAAAATCTCATGATGCTTTCATCACGTTCTAAATTAGTCATTTTGAATAAACGTTCCAGCTTCTCGCCAAAAATGACCCACGTGCCGTCCGGATCACGGGTAATCTCGAAATCCGGCTGACTGTCTGCAAAAGAATAAACCACGTTGGTATCTGTAGCAAGCTCTTCTTCGTAAAGTGGAAACTCAGGCGTAATTTCAATCAAATCAGCTGTGGCAGTCAGCAAGCCATCTATCCCTTGATGTGCGATGCCCGACACTGGAAAAACGACTGGCGCTTCTTTTCCTGCCCAATGCTCTGCCAGCTTCAACTTAAATTCTTGCAAATTGTCTTCTGCATCAGGCATATCCATTTTATTGGCGACAATGATTTGCGGTCGTTCCATCAAGCGCAAATTGTGGGCTTCCAACTCTTGATTAATAATCAAATAGTCTTCAAAAGGGTCGCGCCCTTCCATACCGCTCATGTCAATTACATGGAGCAGCACCCGAGTACGTTCGATATGGCGTAAAAACTGTGTCCCCAACCCCACACCTTGGGAAGCTCCTTCGATCAGCCCCGGCAAATCTGCCATGGCAAAACTCCGGCCGTCTTTTAATGCAACCATACCAATGTTCGGTGCTAAAGTTGTAAAATGATAATCGCCGATTTTTGGCTTGGCTTTTGAGACAACGGACAACAGTGTGGACTTACCGACAGACGGAAACCCGACCAATCCCACATCAGCAAGTATTTTCAATTCTAAATCCAGACGGAATTCTTCACCCGGTTCGCCGTTTTCTGCAATTTCTGGCGCAGGATTGGCTGGTGTGGCAAATCGGATATTCCCCCGTCCGCCCCGTCCGCCTTTTGCAACTGTCAAACGTTCTCCGTGCTCCGTTAAATCTCCCAACAGACGTCCGCTTTCTTTTTCACGAATGGTTGTCCCCGGAGGAATAGCAACCACCAAATCATCCGCTCCCCGACCGTGCATACCTTTACGCATACCGTTTTCTCCGGTCTTGGCACGAAAATGTTTATTGAAGCGGAAATCCATCAAAGTTCTCAACCCTTCATCCACTTCAAAAATAACGTCTCCTCCGCGGCCGCCGTCACCGCCGGCTGGTCCGCCCTCGGGTACATATTTTTCTCTTCTAAATGCAACCATTCCATCGCCGCCATCGCCGGCTTTGACATCAATCGTCACCTGATCTAAAAACATGGACATTTTTTTGTCCTCCTATTCCTATCAAATCCTTTACTATTTTACTGATATTATAGGTTTTTGTCCAATCATTTATCGTTTCTGCATCTATTCAGAAAATAGTTGCAGAAAAACGCTTCTTGGATAGAATCAATTTCTATAATTTCCCCTTCCATTATGATATACACCTCCTACTCTAAATGATTATTTTCAAAACAGTTTCCCCTATCCCGTCATCATCTGGGATTATTAATGACAAAGGTAATAAAATAAATAAGATTGTTTATTTTTCTGGCTAAACATGATGAATTGAGATAAAATTTTATATAGAAGGGAGCGGGTGACGATGAAAAAAAACAGATGGCTGATTTTGCTTTTAGGATTGGCTTTTGCACTTACCGCTTGTACTCAAACAGAAGATGGAAATAACACGCAACATTCTTCTCACAGTGATGTGGTGAAACCTGCCACAACAGAAATAAAAACCGGCAACACAGAGGAAACTGCCGAGTCAATCAATCAGACAGAGACGACGGTCAACAAAAACTCTGCAAACAAAACAACAGAAACCTCTTCCGCAGAAGAAAATTTGATCAAAACTGAGGAACAAGCGATTAACACTTTGACTGCTTATTTGGAAGAAAATGATGATATTTATTATATGATGTGGCGGGAAACTGAGGATTCTTATGTAATCAAATTAGTTTCAAAAAGTATACAAGAAAAAGGCGGCAGCGGAACAGCCGGCTTTTATGAAGTATTCAAAAAAGACGGAAACATCAAAGAAAAAGATTATTAAACTATCAAGCATATCCGTCCCGTGGATATGCTTTTTTTCTTAGAGCACGCCAAAACAAAGAGGCCTTGAATATAACCATCCTTTTTGTTTCTTGTGATATGATGGTATAAGAAAATAAAATAAATGGCGGTGTTTTAATATGTCTGATGACAAGATGACTTCAATCAATTTAGGGAGCAACACGGAAAGATGGCTCAACTATGCAAAGGTAACCTTGCCTAAAGAGTGCCCAAACTGTCATCATGCCATCTTGCCGATACGAAATAGTTCGGAAGTATTTAAATATGCGAAAGAAACACATTTGCAAGTTTTTTCATGGAAATGTCCCCAATGTTTTGACAACTATGTCACGTTTCACACCCGGCGTAATTTAAGTGATGTTAATGCCAGATTTTTAGGCATCACACCACCCATTCATAAGCGGAAATTCAGCGAACAATTGACCAGTTTGTCTCCCCGGTTCACTGAAATCTATCATCAAGCTTCCAGCTGTGAAGCTGAAAATAATTTGACCTTGGCTGCTATTGGATATAAATTCGCATTGGAAATTTTAGTTAAGGATTTTGCCATCGCCATTTTGAATGTGCCTGAGGACGAGATTTCTGCTAAACCTCTATATCAATGCATTGAAGACTACTTACCAAGAATGACCTATATTGCTTCAACTAAACTGAGCCAACTGAAAGGCTCTACTTTCCAACATCACTATCAAAAATTCGAACCAGAAGCTTTTAATGAATTCAAATTCTATCTCAATGCTCTGATAGACCTGATTGCTGTTGAACTCAGACTTCAATCGAGCCTTTCCTCTTTTCCAGAAGAATCAAAATAAAAAAGAAAAAAATCTGGTCCACTAACTGACTTCAATCTCGAAACAAAGACTTTTACAAATTAATAATCCCATGAAATCACTTCTACCACACAGTGATTTCATGGGATTTTCTCTTTTTTAAAAAATTTTTGGAACAGTCTTTTTGTGAGGTTTTCTTGATTTTACTTGTCTTCGATAAGCTTGAAGTTTGACCAAGGTTTCAAGAAATCCAGCAAGAATAATTCGCTGTCGGTAATTTTCCCCACCACATTCACACGCCCGTCATTCTCCATTTCTTTCAGAGCGATTTGTGTTTCTCCTTTGTATTGCCCATAACCTTCATTGTCTATCAGCACATCGCCTTTTGTAATAGCCACAGTGTTATGTGCAGGAAATGCTTTGTCTTTATAGTAAACCCGGGTCATGGTTGAGCGCAGCATATAGGCCGAACGGTCTCCCCGGTAACTGTGCAAATTATCAAACAAGCAGATACGTTCAGCTTCTGTTATTTCTTCATGGGGTACCACTTTTATTGAAGGATAATCTGCAAAGAATGCTTCGGACATCGCTTTTAATTCCTCTTCTGAGGCATAGGCGTTGCCAATCGTAATATCATCAATCAGACCTGTCAGCACCAAATGCTTGACTTGCGTACTGATTTCAAGAGTCCGGTGATCTTCTAAAGTACACAAGCCATCTTGTGTCGGCCACGGACCAAAGGTGGCGTCTTGAGAATTTACAAAAGCCATCGTGTTTAAATTATGCTTTCTGAATTTTTCTGAACACGCAACAAAATGATTATAATCTAGACCGGAATAACGGTGAGGATAAAAATTATGTGATCCCAGCAGATTTTTCTGATTAGGAGAAAAGCTCATGATATTATCCACATAGCTGGTCCCTGCACTCATGTTGATTTCGATTTTCAAACCATAAGGATTGCGGGTCATACGTGCTTCTTCTTGGCCTGTCATCCCGATATCCAAGCGAATACCATCGGCCCCCAGCTCATGGAAAAAAGACAAGTCATTATAAGAAACACCTAGTTGATCAAACAGCGCCGGATTGATATCCACCATGACCTCAAAATCAAGAGAATTCGCATAGTCCACAACTGCTTTGAAATCACTCAACACTTTTTCTTTATCATCTTTAATTTGAAGCAGGCTGGTAAATACACGTTTGAATCCATATTTGTGAGCCAAATCCAAATACGCTTTGTCCTTCTCAAAAGTTGATTTTTCTGGGTAAATCGAAATTCCAAGTTTTCCCATTCCTACATTCCTCCCGAATTTAGTTTCTTAAAATAACATTATAACAAATAATTTAGAACTGTGTTTAAAAAGACTCACTTACATAAAATTTTTCACATTTAATTTTCAATCATTCCTATTATTTGATACTATGGCATCATAGATTTTTTTAGAGAGAGAGGATTCAAATGAAAAAAAGCATACTAAAATTTTTAACGATTGGTGCATCTGTTTTACTTTTAACAGCCTGCGGGACCTCTAAAGATGCCAATAACGATAATGGAAAGAAAACAACGAAAGAAACCATAGAAACTTCTTCTGAGCCTGTTGATTTTTCAAACTTAACTCTGCCGCAATTAAATTCAGAAGTAGCGGACAATGAATATCTGGTGGAAATGGTCACGTCTATGGGGTCGATCACATTTAGATTATTTCCTGATATCGTGCCAAAAACAGTGGAAAATTTTGTCACCCATGCTAAAAACGGCTATTACGATGGTGTCATTTTCCATCGGGTCATTGATAATTTTATGATTCAAGGCGGAGATCCTGAAGGCACAGGAGCCGGCGGCGAAAGTATTTGGGGCAAACCTTTCAAAGATGAATCCAATCGGGAGCTGTTCAATATCCGCGGCGCTCTTTCCATGGCGAATTCTGGTCCAGATACAAACGGCAGCCAGTTTTTCATCGTGCAAAATAAAGACGATGTGTCCACACGCAGCGGACTTTTAAAAGACGAGTACCCGGAAGCAATCATCGAAAAGTATAAAGAAGGCGGTGCGCCTTATCTAGACTACACTTACGAAGCAAGTGCCAGCAATCATACAGTCTTCGGACAAGTTTTCGAAGGGATGGATGTGGTAGATAAAATCGCCGCTGTGGAAGTTGACGGAGAAAAACCTAAAACTGATGTGACGATTATTGAAATCAAAATCCTGCAAGAGCCAAAATAAATTAACCTCATTCCTATGAATGCCTTCATAGGAGTGAGTTTTTTTGTGAAAATTGTTAAGTAATCACTAAATTGTCCTGCTGAATTTCTGATTTTTTACAAATTGTGCTAAACTCTCTATGGAAATAATTTTATAATGACAAGGAGTCGTAGATTATGGATAAATTGCGTATCGGGATTGACCAGTTGAATTTTTTCACCCCTGCTCTCTATGTTGATATGATCGACTTGGCAGAAGCCCGCAACACAGACCCGAATAAATATATTATCGGGATTGGTCAGGAAAAAATGGGGATTAATCCAATCACCCAAGATGCTGTTTCTATGGGTGCAAATGCTGCTTTGCCAATTATTTCAGAAGCGGACAAATCCAAAATAGATATGGTGATTTTTGCCACAGAGTCTGGTACAGACTACTCTAAATCAGGCGCAGTATCTATCCATCGCCTCTTAAACATAAATCCTTTCGCCCGGGCCATCGAGATGAAACAGGCCTGTTACAGTGCTACGGCGGGACTGATGATGGCAAAAGACTACATCGCTGCCCATCCGGACCGCAAAGTTTTAGTAGTCGGTTCCGACTTGGCCCGCTACGGATTGAATACCGCCGGAGAAGTCACCCAAGGAGCCGGTGCAGTGGCCATGCTTATCAGCGCCGAGCCGAGGATCATGGCAATCAGTGATGAGACTCTGCCGTTTACCAAAGATATTTTTGATTTCTGGCGGCCAAATTATTCTGATACTGCAAAAGTGGACGGAAAATTCTCAAATGAAGCCTATATTCAGTTTTTTGAAACTGTACTCCATGAATATCAAGACCGTTTTGGTTTTTCTTTAGAAGACCTTGAAGCACTTTGCTTTCACCTTCCCTATTCAAAAATGGGTAAAAAAGCCATGGCAAATGAACTGGAAAAAGTATCAGAAGAAACAAAAAACCGTTTATTAGCCCATTATGAATCAAGTATTCTTTACACAAAAAATATCGGAAATATCTATACCGGCTCTCTCTATCTTGGGCTGGCTTCCCTGCTGGATAATAGTCAGGAAATCAGTGGCGGAGACAAAATCGGTATGTTCAGCTACGGTTCAGGAGCTGTGGGAGAATTTTTCGTCGGCGAACTGGTACAAGGGTTTAAAGATCATCTTGCCACAAAAGAACATCAAAAATTGCTGGACGATAGAGAAAGACTGACGATTCCAGAGTATGAAGAGCTGTTCATGGAGGCACTGCCGGAAGACGGGACTTCGTTAAAGCTGTTTAACCGCTTTGATTCGGCTCCAATCCAGCTGGTAGAAATCCGTGACCATCAGCGGCATTATGATTTTCGTTAAATTCTTCATTTCATAAAAGGAGCAGCTATGACTGGGACATCACATTTATCAAAATTTTATAAAAAAAGCAGACAGGAACGTTTGTCTCTTTTAAAGGATCATCACTTTCTTACCGAGGACGGGATGACATACTTTCTTGAAAATAATTTACTGGACGATGACGTTGCCAATCATTTAATCGAAAATCAAATCGGTCAGTTTCCCCTGCCTTTAGGGGTAGCTCTTAATTTTATCGTCAACGGTCGGGAAATCGTTGTTCCGATGGTGGTAGAAGAACCTTCTGTCGTGGCAGCATGCAGCAATGCTGCCCGCTTCGTTAGGAAAACTGGCGGGTTCAAAGCCACTTCCAATGAGCGGCTGCAAACCGGTCAAATGATTTTTTATGGTCTTGCCGACTTTGAACAAGCAAAAAAAGTTTTAGAAGAACGTAGCAACGATATTATTGCATTAGCTAATCAACTCCACCCTTCCATCGTCAAACGGGGCGGAGGCACTAAACAAGTAGTGGTCGAGATTATCAGAGACGAACAGGAAGTCCCTCAATATTTGACCGTTTATCTTCATATTGATGTACAAGAAGCTATGGGAGCAAATATCGTCAATACAATATTAGAAGGACTTCAACCGGTTGTCGCTGAATGGGTGAATGCTGAATCTTTGATTAGTATTTTAAGTAATTATAACGACCAGACTTTGACAACGGCCAGCTGTGAAATACCAATTTCAGATTTGGCAACAGATACACTTTCAGGAAGCCAAGTGGCTGAAAAAATAATCCGGGCTTCTGACTATGCTTCGCTAGACCCATACCGTGCAGTCACCCATAATAAAGGCATCATGAACGGAATTGATTCTGTCATCATTGCGACCGGAAATGATTTTCGTGCCATTGAAGCTGCCGCCCATGCTTTTGCCAGTCGAACAGGTCGTTATCGCGGGATGAGTGATTGGCGGTTAAGTGATGACGGCGACTATCTGCAAGGCTCCCTCACCTTGCCTATGTTGATTGGTTCTCTGGGAGGAGCTGTCAGTGTACTCCCTGCAGCAAAATTATCCCAAGAATTAATGAAAACTTCGTCATCTAAAGAAATAGCCAACATCGCTGTTTCTGTAGGATTGGCACAAAACTTTGCCGCACTGCGAGCTTTGGTAACGGAGGGCATCCAAAAAGGACATATGGGGCTTCATGCGAATGCTTTGGCGATACACGCTGGAGCTGTAGGAGAGGAAATCTCTCATGTCTCGGAACAACTGCGTCAAACGGACAAAATGAGTTTGGAAAAGGCCCGTCAGTTTCTCCAAACTTGGCGAATGACTGACAAGAAAAATGAGCCTTCTAGTTAAAATACACAGATAGGAGGTTGACCCATAAGTCCTCATTCAATGCAAAAAGGAACGAAATCTTTTTATGATTTTGTTCCTTTTTTTAGCGATAAAAATAGCACTTCCTTGTATAATTAAAGTACCAACCATAACCAAAAGGGAGTGCTATCTATGTACAAAGATTATAACATGAATCAAGTCACTTTATCACTAGATTTAGAAATTTATTTGGAAAAGGGTGACATCGCTTTTGCAATCAATGAACTTGTAGAAAGCATGCCAGAAAAAGCCTTCTCGGTTTTTGACCATCAGATGGGTGCAACCTCTTATCATCCTAAAATGATGTTGAAGTTGATTTTGTGCGGTTACACGCAGTCTGTTTTTTCTGGCAGAAGAATTGAAGCGCTAGCTAAAGACAGTATTCGCGCTCGCTGGCTGACACAATCCCAGCAACCCAATTTTAGAACGATTAATCGGTTTCGTGTACATCCTCAGATGCAAGTGTTATTAGAAGAATGCTTTATTCAATTCCGAAACCTTTTGGTTTCCCAGAATCTTATCGAAACAGATGCCATCTTTATTGACGGTACTAAGTTAGAAGCCAATGCCAATAAATACACATTTGTCTGGAAAAAAAGCATTGAAAAGTATGAAGCTAAGTTGACAGAGAAATCAAAAGAGATTTATCAACAACTCGTGAAGGAAACCATCATTCCTTCTATTTGTGATGAAGACAAAGACCTTTCAGACAAAGAGTTTTCAAAAATCATCACGGCATTAGAAACAAGTGTAGAAAATTTGACTCAAGAAATTGAGACCTCTGACTGCGCTAAAAAACGAAAACAACTACGCTCTCAACGAAAGGCACCTAAACAAGCCTTGAAGCAATTCTCTGATTTTAAAGAACGTCAGTCACGGTATGTCCGTCAAAAAGCTATTTTAGGTGAGAGAAATAGTTACTCCAAAACAGATCACGATGCCACTTTTATGAGAATGAAAGAGGATCATATGCGCAATGGGCAACTAAAAGCAGGTTACAATGTCCAAATTGCGACCAATCAACAATATGTCCTAGCTTATGACATCTTTCCGAATCCTACGGATACGAGAACTTTAGTTCCTTTTTTACGGACCATAGAAAATACCTATTTTGATTTACCCGACTATATTGTGGCAGATGCCGGTTATGGTAGTGAAGAAAACTATGAAACTATTGTGGATGGCTTTGAAAAAACACCTTTGATAACCTATGGGATGTACCGCAAAGAGAAAAAGAGAAGTTTTAAAAAGAATCGTTTTAATCCTTTGAATTGGCGGTATGATGAGTTAAGAGATACCTATTTATGTCCCATTGACCGTGAGGTCCCGTTTAAACGTTATGCCAATCGTATAGATAACTATGGCTACCAACGACAATTAAAAATATACGAATGTCTTTCTTGTGAAAACTGCCCAGTTCGTTCTCAATGTACCAAAGCGAAGTCGGGTCGTAATAGAATGATTCAAAAAAACGGCAATTGGGACTATTTTAAAGCTTACGTTCAGACACTTCTGAAAGACGAACGAACAGGCAAATTATATGGTCAAAGAAAAATAGACGTAGAACCAGCCTTCGGAAATCTGAAGGCTAATTTAGGCTTCACTCGATTTTCAGTAAGAGGTAAAGATAAGGTGAGAAACGAATTAGGTTTTGCATTTATGGCGGTTAATCTGAGAAAGTTAACTGCCTATCAGCGGAAGAACCTCTTAAATAAACAAAAAAATAAGGGAACCAAAATCTTTTTATTGATTTTGGTTTCCTTTTTACTATTTTTGAGACTTATGGGTCAGCCTCTTTCTTTTTTTGTTTACTTACTTATAAAACATAAGAAATGTTTAAAAATAGCTGATTCGATAGCCTTTCAATTCTCTTTTCAGTTAAAATTGTCTTGAAAAAGTAATCATACTGATTATGGGGAAGTATGTTTGAATGGTTGAAGTTGATGATTTTGGAGGTAGAAAATGACTCAGGGGATTGGGTATGCACACGGGAAAATTATACTGATGGGAGAACATGCGGTGGTTTATGGAGAACCGGCTGTAGCCATCCCATTTCCCGCTGTAAAAATCAAAGCAACAGTGGAAAAAAATCAAGGAAAAACTTCGATTGATTGTTTATTTTATAAAGGACTGGTCGAAGAGATGCCTGAACTTCTTGAAAGTTTGCATAAAGCAATCGATATTTCCTTGGAGAAAATCAAAAAAGAAGACTGGCTTTCCATAAAAATAGAGAGCACTATCCCTGCAGAACGAGGCATGGGTTCAAGTGCCGCAGTTGCAGTGGCTGTAACGAGGGCGATTTTTGATTATTACGACTACCCTCTTACAAATCAAAAGCTGCTTGACATCGTCAATGAAGCTGAAAAAATAGCTCACGGCAATCCCAGCGGTTTAGATGCTTTAATGACAAGCAGCCGCACTCCCTATTATTATATAAAAAATCAAGAACTCTCCCCTTTCAACTTAAATTTACACGGGGTCTTAGTTGTTGGAGACACCGGAGTGACAGGAAAGACTAAAGAAGCGGTTCAGGATGTTGCTGACAAGGTGAAACGTCAACCTGAAAAATATGGCAATGACATCCGCACTCTTGGTCAATTGGCCCGTGAATCCCTTTATTTTTTAGAAAATGATAAACCTGTGGCACTGGGAAAACATATGTCAGCAGTCCACGAACTTTTAAAAAAATTAGATGTATCAAGTAAAGAACTGGATCAGCTGGTCGCTGCTTCCTTATCCGCCGGTGCTCTCGGCGCAAAATTAACCGGCGGCGGTCGCGGCGGTTGTATGATTGCCTTAGGAAGAGATAAAGACCATGGCGTCACCATTGCTGAAAGCTTAAAAAAAGCCGGGGCTGCCGAAACTTGGATTTTTGAAATGAACGGAGGTCGCATCATTGACTGAAAAAAAAATAACTGCTCGAGCTCACACGAATATTGCATTAATAAAATATTGGGGAAAAAGAGACGAAAAACTGTTTTTGCCTATGAACAGCTCACTCTCATTAACTTTAGATGCTTTTTATACCGACACGACCACTTGTTTTTTACCCGAAGATAAAGATGATGTTTTTGTCTTAAACGGTGTAGAACAGGGAAAAAAAGAACAACAGAAAATTTCTGCATTTATTGATTTATTCCGTGCCGCTGCCGGTATCACAACTAAAGTCAAAGTAGAGAGCAGAAATCACGTCCCTACTGCTGCGGGATTAGCATCATCGGCCTCAGCATTTGCCGCCCTAGGCACGTCTTTAAATGAGTTGACTGGTTTGAAAATGGACAAAACAACCTTGTCCACCTTTGTCCGGCGGGGTTCAGGAAGTGCAACGCGCAGTCTTTTCGGCGGATTCGTCGAATGGGACATGGGTACAGATAGTTTTAACAGTTGTGCGAAGAAAATCGATGATGCCGCCTGGGACATAGCCATGCTGACGATTCCTGTCAGTACGGATAAAAAGAAAATCTCCAGCCGTGACGGCATGAAGTTGACTGTGGAAACGTCAGCTTTCTACCCTGCGTGGGTGGAACAAGCTGAAAAAGATCTTAATTCGATTAAAGAAGCCATCGCGGCAAAAGATTTTATTCGTCTAGGGGAAATAACCGAAGCAAACGGCATGAAAATGCACGGCACGATGTTGGGGGCTGTACCTCCATTTTGTTATTGGGAACCATTGACAGTCAAAGTTTTACAAAAAGTCAAAGAAATACGTGGACAAGGGTTGCCTTGTTACTATACAATGGACGCTGGACCAAACGTGAAAGTTCTTTGCCGGCAGTCGCAGGCGATGGAACTTAAAAAAATTTTGGATGATGCTTTTCCTGAAAATCCTAGTATTTTTTCAGGAGTGGGTCAGGGAGCTTATCTGCTGACAGACATTGAGAAAGGAAGAAACGAATGATTCAAGCAAGTGCACCGGGAAAATTATACATTGCAGGTGAATATGCTGTACTTGAGCCGGGACATCCAGCCATCTTGGTAGCTCTGGAACAATACATCACTGTTCGTCTAAAGGAAACAAACAACTTGGGGACCATTCGTTCCAGTCTGACCAATAACTTCCCGATTCTTTGGACCAGAAAACAAGGCAGATTTTTTATCGACCAGCGGGAAAACCCCTTCGCCTATGTGGCAGAAGCTGTGACTACCACGGAAAAGTATATTCAAGAACTTGGAAAAAAATTAACGTTTTTCAATATAGAAATAGACAGCGACTTAGACAATAAAGACGGACGCAAGTATGGACTGGGTTCCAGCGGTGCCGTTACTGTTGCCACTATCAAGGCATTGTTAAAGTTCTACCGTGTCGCTTTTACTCAGGAGACCGTTTATAAGCTGGCTGCAATCACACATCTGGCTATCAACAGCAACGGTTCTTTTGGTGATTTGGCTGCCAGCACTTATGGCGGATGGATTGCTTATTCTTGTTTTGACCGCGGCTGGTTGACAAGAGAGCTGACTAAAAACAGTTTATTGGAAGTTTTAGAGATGGAGTGGCCTTTGTTATCTATCCAGCCATTGGATGCACCGGAAGATTTAGAACTCCTGATTGGCTGGACCGGCTCCCCTGCCTCAACGACTCATTTGGTAGACTTGCTGAATGATGAGAAAGCGGAAATCAAAGAAACTTACCAAATATTTCTTAAAGAAAGCAAGCAAATCGTTGCTCAAATTATTACTGCATTTCAAGAACAAGATCTTGACGCGATTCAACATGGGATTCGGCAAAACCGGGCATTGCTGCAAAAATTAGGTGCTTCCAGTCGTATGCATATCGAAACTTCTACTCTTTTTGAATTATGCGAAATCGCGGAAGAACACATGGGAGCAGCAAAATCTTCTGGTGCCGGCGGCGGAGATTGCGGAATCGTTTTAATAAATAAAACGAAAAATCATTTTGAACTATTTAAAGAATGGAAAAAGGCAGGAATCACACACCTTCCTCTAGCGGTTCACTTTGAGAAACTGCCAGTTCCTATGAAATAAGGAGAGACATTATGAGTATCCACAAGAATCGCAAAGATGAACACGTGGCATTAGCTGAACAGTTTTATCAAACAGCAGTTGCAGGCGATTTTGACAATATGCGTTTCATCCATCACTCATTTCCCGGAATAGATTGGGAAAATGTTAAAATAAATACTTCTTTTGCCGGATTAAACTTTCCCTTCCCTTTTTTCATCAACGGAATGACTGGCGGAAGTAAGAAAACACAGGAAATCAATCGTGATTTAGCAACACTAGCTAGAGAAACTGGTCTGGCAATGGCATCTGGCTCTGTAAGTGCTGCAATCAAACATCCTGAAACGAAAGAAAGTTTTTCTATCATCCGCAAAACAAATCCCCATGGTAAAATTTTTGCCAATATGGGACCTGAACATCCCTTGGAGAATTACTTGAAAGCAGTAGATTTATTACAAGCTGATGCCTTACAAATCCATGTAAATGTCCCACAGGAACTTGTCATGCCTGAAGGTGAGCGAAAATTTTCCCACTGGCTGACAAATATCCAAGAAACAGTACAAAAAGTCGGTGTACCGGTAATCGTTAAGGAAGTCGGTTTTGGGATGAGCCAGGATACGATTAAACAACTGGTGCAAGCCGGGGTGCAAACGATTGACGTGAGCGGCCGGGGCGGCACTAATTTTATTCAGATAGAAAATTCCAGAAGAGCAAACAAAGAATTTTCTTTTGCTGAACATTGGGGACAATCCACCCCGATTGCTTTGCTGGAAGCCGGCAGTCAGCTTGATTCGGTCGAAATTTTGGCTTCTGGAGGAATCCGCACCCCTTTCGATATCGTCAAATCTTTAGCTTTGGGAGCCCGTGCAGTGGGACTTTCCGGTCAATTTCTTCATTTAGTCGTCAATCAAGGTGTGGAAAAAACCATTGAGGAAGTGACTCAATGGAAAGAAAATATCCAAACTATGATGACACTATTAGGTGCTGCGGAAATTGCTGATTTGCAACGAACTGACATCGTGCTTTACGAACCATTAAAAACTTGGTGTGAAGCCAGAGACATAGACTGGCGTTCTTATGGCAAACGTTCAAGTAATTAAAAAATCTTCTTCAGGCTATCTGAAGGAGATTTTTTATATTTTTTCTTTGAAACACTCTGGTATCAACTTTTCTTCCCATTTTACAGATGATGCAAGTCAATGTACTATGAGCAAAGTAAATAAAAAATAAACTTTGCTATGTTCAGTTGCCATCGAAACATGGTAAACTGAAGAAGGTGTGAAAAAATAAAAAGGAGTTTTTCTTTATGACCAAATGTATTCGTTGTCAAGTCGATGTTGCTGATCATCATTTGAATTGTCCGTTGTGCGGAATCAAACTAAGAGAAACTATCAAAGAGACTTCCGTGTCTTATCCGGAATACCCTCAGACTGCCAAAAAGAAAAAATTCCGTGTCAAAGTTTGGACATTCATAACAATTTCAATTATCGTTTTTTCTTTGGCAATCAATGCGCTGACTTGGAAAATCAAGCCCCTAGGCTGGTCTCCGATTCTCTCTATCACCGTTTTCTATATTTGGTTCTTAGGTCGAGATTTATATCAGAAATTTAATATCAACTTAGTAGCAAAAACATTGTGGAACAATTATTTGATACTAACTGCTTTTTTTCTGATTGTTGATAATGTGACTGGCTACCAAAGATGGTCATTAAATTTTGTTATCCCTTTCTTGGGGATTGCCACAGGTTTCATCATGACGCTCTGGTCTGTTAAAAATAAATCTATGTGGCGGGATGATATCGGGTATATTTTATTGATTTTAGGAGTCAATGTAATGCCCTTTATTTTATTTTTACTGAAAGCCGTAGATGTCTTATGGCCAAGTATCGCCTCTCTGCTCTACGGAGTAATGACTGTGGTGGGTATATTTATTTTTTCAGGCAAAAGATTATTATACGAGTTGCAAAAGAGATTCCATTTTTAAACTGAAAAATTAAACTGTGTCACCTTTAAAAAGGAGGTTCCCATGCATAAATGGTATCGTTTAGATAATGCTGCAATTGTCTTCCCTTCCGTTTCCGGAAGCAAGAATTCATCAGTTTTCCGATTTGCAGTAGTCTTAAAAGAGGAAGTTAATCCTAAGTCTCTTCAAAAGGCTGTGGATATTGTGATGCCGAGATTTCCAATGTTTACCGTCCGTTTAAGACAAGGTATTTTTTGGAACTATCTAGATGAAAATAGGCATCCATTAAAGATACAAAAGGAGATCAATCCGCCTTGCGAGCCTATATCGAACCAGGACGATGGCTACTCGCTCAGGATTTTATACCACCGTTACCGTATCTCGATTGAAATGTTTCATGCGTTGACTGATGGGGGCGGTGCCATCGAATTATTAAAGACCTTAATCTATTATTACTTTTTGATGGAAGGTCATGAGCTGGATCACGAAAATAAAATATTATTGGCAAAAGATGCTATTTCCCGGGACGAATTGGAAGATAGTTTTTCTGCTAATTATACACCTGTCTATGCCGAAAACACCTCTAGCCCTGCCTCTTATCATTTGAGAGGTGTCCGTCTGGAGGGAGCCGATGCAAGTACAATCAGCGGCGTTACAAGCGGCAGTCAACTCAATCAGGTAGCCAAATCATACGGCGGCTCGATTACTGCTTATTTGGCTTCTTTACTGCTGATGTCGATTTATCAGACAAGAAAATCTGATAAAACTCAAAAGAAACCAATCGTTATCGCTGTTCCAGTCAACTTGCGTCCTGTGTTTCACTCAAAAACACTGAAAAACTTTTTTACAGTGGTAAACGTTGGTGCCTACATGAACGATGATATCACTCTGAAAGAATTAGTCCCTCAAGTTCAAGAAATGCTGCTGCAAAAGACTAGTAAAAGTAATTTACAGTCAGCCATTAATCATAATGTGAACTTCGAGCGTAATCTAGCTTCAAAATTTGTGCCGCTGTTTGTTAAAAAGTTGGCTGTGAGAATCGGCTTTGGTTATTTGAGTGAACGCCGTAAGACAATCACTCTGACTAATCTGGGTCGGATGGACTTGCCGGAAGAAATGCTTGAATTGATTGCCCACGCAGAAATTTTTGCCTACCCGACCCAACAAAGTCCGATGGCCTGCGGATTGATTTCCTGCGGAGATAAATTGACCATCAGCTTTATTAAAAATATCGTGGATACAGATGTCCCTCAATATTTCTTTTCCCACTTGGCGTCACAGGAACAGCTTGATGTTTTCGTCTATAGCAATGGGATTGAAGAAAAATTTGAGGAAACCCTGCAGAACGAAACTACCCGCCCCGAAAGCGAATGATTTATCGGAATAAAAAACAAGCTTAATTTCAGCGAACACCACTGAAGACTAAGCTTGTTTTGCTTTTGTTTGGTTGTCTTCCGCTGATTTTTCCCTCAAGTGGATAGACAAAATCATCTCTAACGCTGATACCCTCCAATTGGAAAGCATGAAAAACTATTTGTGAGCTGTTTTATTGGATAACATCTAATACAGTATAGCGCTTCTTGTCATATCTGTTTCGGCTTTTTGAATACTCAACGGGACGTGAATTTTTAAGATAAACCACCTGCTCTACTTCCAACACAGGATCGTCTGGTGCACACTCCAAATATTTTTGATCCAGTTCAGAGGGTTTATCTGCTTGAATCGAACGGTGAGCACCGGCGAACTCGATACCTAATTCGTCCAAGTATGTATAAATAGACCGCTCAATGATTTCCGTTGTTAAATTTGGCACCAAATCTGTGGGCATAAACGTGTGCTCAATAACAAAAGGTTCGTCATCAACAAATCGTAACCGGATAATCTCATAAACAGGGATATGGCTGTTTATTTTTAGTTTTTCTTGAATTTCCTCAGAAGGAAAATCTACATTGAACAGCAGAGCTTTACTTTCGATCTTCCTGCCCTTCAACCCCTTTGTCAGCCCTGTATAATCATTTGCCAAAGTCGGCGAACGTTTAAATGAGCTGTTGCGCAACACATAGGTGCCCACACCACGCTGACTATAGACTAGACCTTCCATCATCAGCATATTGATAGCTTTATTCACAGTCATCCGGCTGACATTAAATTCTTCAACAAAATCTGTTTGATTCGGAATCAGAGTATTTTCCGGATATTCACCAGACAAGATTCGTTTCCTGATGATACCAGCTACTTTTTCATATTTTGTCAACTCTCTCTTCCTTTCGTCCTTCGTTCATCCATATTATAACATTCAACCATAAAAAAAGTTACCTGATAAAAACTATCAAGTAACTTTTTATGATTAGTTCCCGGATTATTCCATAGCAAGCTGCTGTTTGTCTATTATATTTTTTAATGTCTAGACTTTTATTTTTTAATGTTTTGTCTTATAATGGGAGTGAACAAATATTTGAAGGAGGATCAACATGGTAACGTATAAATTTCCAAAAGATTTTTGGTGGGGATCTGCAGCAAGTGGTCCGCAGACAGAGGGAACATTCGAAGGCGACGGCAAAGGTGAAAATATCTGGGATTATTGGTACAAAGAGGCCCCGGAAAATTTTTTTAATCAGGTAGGCCCGGCGGACACTTCTCGTTTTTATCACACATATAAAGAAGACATCCAACTGATGAAAGAAACAGGTCACAACACTTACCGCCACTCTATTCAGTGGAGTCGATTATTTCCTGAAGGTACGGGTGAAGTCAATCAAATCGCTGTTGAGTATTATCATAACTTAATCGATGAATTGCTAGCAAATGGCATCGAACCTTTCATGAATCTGTATCACTTCGATATGCCGATGGCGTTGCAAGAAAAAGGCGGATGGTTAAATCGGGAAACAGTTGATGCTTATGTTCATTTTGCCCAGACCTGTTTTGAATTGTTTGGCGGCAAAGTGAAAAAATGGTTTACCCAAAATGAGCCAATCGTCCCTGTAGAAGCTGGTTATTTATATCAATTCCATTACCCTGCTGAAATCAATATGGCACACGCGGTGCAGGTGGGTTATCATGAGATGCTGGCTAGTGCAAAAGCTATAAAAGCATATCGTGAAATGAAACAGGACGGGCAAATCGGTATCATTTTGAACTTGACACCTAGTTATCCGAGAGATGAAAATAATCCTGAAGACGTCAAAGCTTCAATTATTGCTGATGCGATGTTTAACCGCTCATTTTTAGATCCTTCTATCAAAGGCGAATTCCCTGCCGAATTAGTGGAAATCGTGAAAGAGTTGGACATGATGCCTGATGTTCAAGAAAATGATTTGGAAATTATTAAAGAAAATACAATCGACTTGTTAGGTATCAACTACTATCAGCCGAGACGTGTCAAAGCAAAAGAATCTCCTATCAATCCAGAACATGGACCAATGCCTGATGACTACTTCGATAACTACGAAATGCCGGGACGGAAAATGAATCCTCACCGCGGCTGGGAAATTTATGAAAAAGGTATTTATGATATTTTGATTAATGTTCGCGATAATTATGGCAATATCCCATGCTATATCTCAGAAAACGGGATGGGTGTGGAAGGAGAAGAAAAATTCCGCAATGCTGATGGTGTTATCGAAGATGATTACCGGATTGAATTTGTCAGCGAACATTTAAAGTACGTCCATCAAGCCATTCAAGAAGGGGCAAATTGCCTAGGTTATCATATGTGGACGTGTATGGATAACTGGTCATGGTTAAATGCTTACAAAAATCGTTACGGCTTTATCTCAGTTGGATTGGATAAAGATTATAAACGCAGCATCAAAAACAGCGGACGCTGGTTCAAGGAAGTTTCTGACAATAATGGATTTTGATGATATAAATTTTTAAAATCATGACCGCCCTTGTAGAGAGCGGTCATGATTTTTTAAGTTTGAAAACTATATGTTCTTCTGTATGAGATTTCATAAAAATCTCATCCTTGAAATCCCAAATGAAAATAATTTATTAATGTTACATTACAAAACTTTTAAACTCCCCTATTCCCCTTCTTCCAGCTCTTTACGGACTTTTTTTGGCAAACTTGCCACCACTAGATTATAGGATTGTTTCAACAAAGCATGTAATTCCTCACGTGAAAAAGTTGACTCTGAAAGCTTGATAGAATTCCAATGGGTTTTATTCACATGATAACCGGGAATCACAAACTCATACTGTTCACGTAAAAGCTCATTGTCTGCAGGCAACCCTTTGACCGTCATGAGAAGACCATGGTGATGATTCTGCGTATACAAACAAAAAAATTTGCCTGCCACATTAAAATACTCGCACTCCCAGTCTTTCCGGTAATAAACATCAGCTCCGGGCCATTTCAGAATGATTTTTTTGAAGTCTGTCAATATGGAATAATCATTGACTTCGTTGTGTGCAATCTTTTTTTCATCAGATGTCAAAATCAATCCCTGCCCCCTTCTTTCAATGTATGACAAAATAGACTAAGATAATTGCCGTCGGGATCTTCAACAATGGCATAATATTGTCCCCAAAAAGCATTCCATGGTTCTTTAAATACTTTAAATCCAGCCTGTCGTATCTGTTCGACTTTTTGTTCCAATGCGGCGGGAGAATCGCATAAAAAAGCCAGTTCCAGCCTTTCTCCTGTTAATGCCGGCTCAAAGCCATAAATATCGGCAATCATTTTTTTAGAATTCAAAGAAATCCTGACAGACTCGCTGGCTAATTCTGTGTAATCATCAGACTGTTCCCCTTGAATTTCAAAACCTAGCAGCCGATAAAAATCAACTGCTTTGGACATCTCTTCCACAATGATTCCCACCATATCTAATCGCATCTGCACCTCTCCTTTCTAGTAAACCAATTATATTAAAAAAATTCAGGAGTTTCTTGTATAATTGCGACAAGCAAATACAATTTGCTTTGGAGACAACCCGCTGTATTTCTTCATCGTTCGGGAAAAATGTGCCTGATCGTGAAAATGATAATCATAGGTCAAGTCTATAAATGATTTCCGGCTCATTTGAATATCTCTCAGAATCTTCTGAAATCGGATTGTATCATATAATTCATAAGGTGATAAAGCAATTTCTTCTTTAAATTTCCGTTGAATACTTCGTTCAGAAATCACTTCTTTCCGGATTACATCCTTATAGGGTAAATTGTTGAAGGCATTTGTGATAAAGTTGCCTAAAAGTGTTTCTGATTCCAAAGGTTTGACCGTAGTCGATTTGTTCAAAAAATATTGATTCAGCCGTTCAAACAATTCGAACAAACTAGAAAAGCCATTCAAATAATTGAAATAAGTTGAAAAATCCGAAAAATAGGCTGGATTTGTCAAAATTTCATTTTTTTGACCAAGCAAGGGTGCTTCTAAAATCAAAGGAAAACCTCTTAAATAAAACCTGATACCCACCGTGATATAGTCTTCATCGCCATCAGAAATGAAATAGGCAGTCTGCGGTGTTGAAAAAAACATCTTTTTTATGGTTAATTCTTTTGACATGACCAGTATGATATCTCCGCAAAAATCCGGAAGGACCCGTTGAAAAGTATCACCGGGCGGACTGACCCAGAAAGTCTGAATCCAGTTTTTCAAAGCACTATGGGGTGGAATCTCATAATAAGTGTCGTGAGAATAAGATAAAATCACCGGCTGATACATTTCCCAGCTCCTTTCTCCAATGAATTGTTAGTCGTCATTTATTGTCATATCTTTTATCCTATCCAAACAAAACGCAGGAAATAACCTAATATCAGAGAAAACATGATACTAAGCATACTGCCGATTAGATAATACTCCGCAAAACTTTTATCTTCAAACTGTTTGAAACGGGTCAGTGCCTTCATTGCAATGATAAAAGAAATGCCGGTGATACTGTCTGCCAGACATAATATCAAAATCAGCAACCGTTCCAAGATACCAATCCACATACCTGCTTTTTCAGGGGAATCTGTCACAAAAGTCGCTTTTTTAACGGTTATTTTTTCAATGATTTGAGACTGGCTGTCCTGCTGCCGGGTTTCTTCTGTTTTTATTTTTTCCCTAATTTCATTGACGGGCTTGAAATAACTTAAAACACTGGCAATCAAGTAACCCACAAAGAACACGCTCAAAAGGATGACGATAACTGTCAATAAAATCCGGGTGTCAAAGGGAAGAATTATTTTTTTCTGAAGGAAGCTTTCAAATAAACGATAAAAATCAAACTTCTTTTTAAACAGCCACTTGACCGCCAATAGGATAACCATAAGATGGACAAGCTGATCCAGCACATACAGACCGGTTTGAACCGCCATTTTGATATGGGCAGTATGGATTAAGTAATCTGCATGTTTTTTTAATCTTTCTTTTGCCAAATCAACAAAGATATGAAGAAAACTAATCAAAATAATCGTCAGCACCAGCTTTAAAATCATGATAAATCCCACACTCGGGGCAAAAAATAAATAACACACTGTCAGCACCACGGAAACAATCAGGTGTATGGATACGTGGCGCAGCAATCCTTCCCTGCTTTCTTTCATGCCGTACTGCTGCAAAGGAAAATCTGCCAGCAAATGTCCGATGATCAAAACCAATGTCAAATTTCCCATGGGCGTACCTCCGGATGTTCTTTAAAACGCTGAAAAAGATAATCTTTAAATTGATTCTCCCAATTTTTCCTTGTACCATGAATTTTCTGCCATTGTTCTGAAACCAACTCTTCTGTTTTCTCAGAGTCCTGAAGAAGCTGCTGCAAAAGCATATTCCCCTCAGAACCATCTCCTGAAGAACGTTTTAAAACAGCAAGTTGTTGATAAGCTTCCAATGTTTCAAACTTTTTAACTAACAGACTGGATGTTTCTGCCAGCAAGTCTGATTTCCCCCGATTATAACCGGCGGACACAGTGGCCTGTGTTTTATTCAATTCTTCTGCAACCAGCTGTTGTTTATCTAATAAACTATAAAGGGAGTAGACTTCACGCTGACTGCTAGACTGCTCATTGATCAGCAAAGACTGCAAGTGAAATAAAAACTCTGTTTCTGTATCCGCAGTAGTCATAGCCATTTTGGCAAAAGCACCAAAATTCGGCATGGCCATCCCTAAATAATTTTGTCTGTCTCCGGATTTGATCCAGTCATTTTTTTCTCGTGCTGATTTTATTGCGGGATGATTCCAAGACTCCAGCTCTTTGATTTCACTGGCATCTTTTTCAAATTCCCCTAAAGCAATGCCGAAATATGGCATGGCTTCCCTGAATTTCCATTGACTCAACAGAAAACTAGCCAAAAGATACGCAGTAAAATAATGCTCTGCCACACAAATGATCTCGTCCCCCATCCGATACTTGGCCTTTATCTGAATGTCTGAAAAAAAACCATTGAGCGTCTGTTCCCAAAAAGTCAAATAGTGAGACAATTGCTGATAATTTTTAAATTTACTGGAATCAGTCACATCCATAATAAAGACGGAAAACAATTTGTTTTTCACGACGGTTCCTCCCTGCTAACTAATAAAAAAATATAGACGGAAACGACTATATCACTACTGATATAGATGTTTCTGTCTATATTATATCTCATATAGATAAATCCGTCATTATAAAATAAAATCAGAGAAACTTTCACAGAACATAATTTAGACAAAAACCCTGTATTTTAGCTATAAGATAATTGCTTTTTCAAATGTTATTTTGCCTAAAAGGTTTGATTTGCTTTAAAATCAGATATCTTTTAAGATTGGAATAAGTGTTGTGGGGATAAAAAAGGAGTTGGCAAACATGAGCTACCACTTGTCCCAAGGTTTGGCTGTAATCGTCATTACTCTAGCATTGATAGTGTTGTTCTTATTTCTAACAAAAGGAACCCAGTGGCTGATTTCTGATAAAATCCTTCTGTGCCTGACCATTGTCTGCTATCTCCTGGATACGGTTTGGTGGCTGTTTTATTTAGACTTGCCATACACTGCCCTTTATTTCCAATACAAAAATCATACCTTGCAATTGACGATTTTTTTCGTGATAGCACTGGTAAGTTTTACAGTTTTGATTGTCAGCAGATTTTACAGACTAATAAAAAATAGGGATAAAAACGGAAGGAAGTGACACTATGTCAGAACGTTTTGAAATCGATATACAAAAAGGTCTTGGATTGATGGTGGATGTACGGGTGATTACAGATACCCTCACCGGTGTTCAATACTTATTCGTTGCCAGCGGTTCAGGAACAGCTATCACACCGCTGATCGGTGCAGACGGCAAACCCCAACTCGCCCCAAGAACCCCTTAAAAAAACAAATAAACATCATGGGACCGAGAATCATCTAGATTTCTCGGCTCTATAATTTATGGGACTGATGAATCAAAAATTGATTCATCAGTCCCATTTTTTTGTATTTAAACGATTAAGAGTTCAAGCATTTGGCTCTCAACATCTCTATCGTTTCTTTTGTTCCGCCATAATATTTCAAATAATTCTCTGACCCTTGGTACTCACTATCTAAATGATTCAGCACCTGTGCCATCCACTCCCGGCGACTTTGCAGCAATTCGCCATAACCATTTTGATGATTGAAAAGCGGATTTTGACTCAAATAAGTATAAGTAGTTTCGTAGTTAGCTAAAATATCCCCCGTTTCTGCCCCTAGCAAACTTAACAGCAAGGCGGCCAGCACTCCTGTACGGTCCTTGCCGGCAGCACAGTGGAATAAAACGCCCCCGGTTTTATCATCCCCAGCGATTTCAACAAGATGTCGGAATTTTTCTCCCCCTTCTTCGAGGAATTTAACGTATAAATCTCCCATGGACACATCTTTTGAGTCATATTTTGTCACATCGTCAATTACGTCTGAGGACATCAAAGAAAGATGGTGCAAGGAAAAGTCTTTGGACGAAAAATTATAGCCGGTCACTTCCCTTTCCTCTGCTGTTCTTAAATCTATGATGGTTTTTACACCGTAATTTTTAAGCCAATCCATATCATGGGGGTTTACTTTGGACACATCATCGCTTCTTATCAGCCGGGCCCATTTGGTATGACTCCCGTTTCTAGTAGGAATCCCTCCTAAATCACGGGTATTAAAAGTTGTTTCTAATGGTAATCGTACAAAAGACATCACATGGTCTCCTTTTTTAATATTTTTGTTTGTTTCGATAACTTCTATTTCTATTTTGCTGCCGCTTTAATACCGTTGACAATTATTTCCAGTGCCAGCATGGTGATAAAAATCATCAGGATAATTGTTGATATTTTAGGATAATTGTAACTGCCGATAGCACGGGTCAACAGTGTTCCGATACCTCCCGCACCCACGATTCCCAAAGAGATGGATTCAGCCACATTACTTTCCACCCGGATAGCAATCCAGCTTAAAAACATATTGCTCACACAGGGAAATATCCCTTCTGTAATAATTTGTATTTTGGAAGCACCAGTAGCTTTCATTGCTTCGATTATGTCTTCTGGGACCTCTTCAATACTGCTGATAAAAGACTTTCCCAGATAACCTACTGTGGGAAAAATCAAACCGATTAAACCCGAAATAGTCCCAAATCCCATACTTGCTACAATCATCAATATCCACACAAGGGACGGAATCGCCCGAATGATTGAAATAAATCCTTTGATAAAATAAGAAACGTAAGGATGGGGAGAAATATTTTCAGCACCGAATAAAGCGAAAATTACAGAAAACACTGTGCCGGCAATCAATGCAGCAAAGGCAATAGTGACAGATAAAAATAATTCCGATATAATTTCAGCAATATCTGTCAAATCCAACTGAATAAAATGCTGTAAAACAGTGCCGGCTTCTTTGGCTCTATCAAAAAATGTAACAAAATCTAGTTTTAAAAAGCTGACGCTGACACCGAAAAGTACCAGAGAACCAGCTGCCATCAAAACTTTTCTAATCAGGGATCTCCTGTCAGTTAATTGAATTTTACTTTCCATTTCCCTCTCCCCTCATAAAATCGCTCTTCTGATTTTTGTAACGGCAAATTCTGTCAAAAGAATCAGGACAACTAAGGTAATAATCAACGCTAGGGCTTCCTGATATTTAAACAGACGGATATTGGTTTGAATCATGATACCTATCCCTCCGGCTCCCACCATTCCTAAAATGGCAGAAGCCCTAATATTTATTTCAAAAGAAAAAAGTGTCCAGTTGACCCATGAAGGGATAAATTCCGGCATCAGTCCATTGATGATGACTTGGACAGGAGAGGCACCATTCGCCTTTAGAGCCTCCAGTTTCGTGTCTGCGATGTTGTCAATGGTTTCGGCATAGGACCGGGTCAAAAAGCCCAGAGTCGCCAGTATCAAGGCAAGAAGGCCTACCATGCTTCCAATACCAAAAATATACACAAGCAAAGATGCCCAAACCAGCACGGGAATGTTTCGGACTAAAGATGAAAAAGTACGGACAACCCAGCGTACCGGCGCAATCGGGTTGATGTTTTCTGACATGGCAAGTCCTAAAACAAAAGCTAGAACAGCCGAAATATATGTCCCCACTACAGCAAACAACACCGTTTCAATAATCAGAGGCACATAATTTTTAAATCCTGAAAAATCCGGCGGGAAAAAATTTTCACCAAAGAAACTCACAATCGACGGAAAAGAAGCTAATATTTCTACTGGATTGACTCTTAGATAAATAAAAGGAAATGCAACTAAAATAAAAAGCATAGTGTAAGTGAAATTTCGTTTGAGCACAGACATTTGGCGTAAAGGGACAGAAACTTTTTGATCAAGACTATTCATAGACAGCTTCTCCTTCGGGCATAAATTCTGTTTCCGGAAGGATGACTTCTTGATTTTTTTCCGGAAGATGGTAAATATTTTGAATAATCTCATCATTCAACTGGGCACCTGTTCCGTCAAATACAATCTCCCCCTGACGGACACCGATGATTCTAGTGGCATATTTTTTCGCTACTTCCACTTGATGGAGATTGACAATACACGTCAAATTCCGTTCCTCGGTCACCTTTTTCAGATAATCCATCACAACTTCCGAAGATTTTGGATCTAGAGAAGCTATAGGTTCATCTGCCAAGATAAGTGTAGGGTCCTGCATGAGTGCACGGCAAATACCTACACGCTGCATCTGCCCTCCCGATAAATCTTTTGCCTGCTGATAAAGGTGGTCTTGTAAACCAACCGTTTTCAGCAGCTGATAGGCTTGCAACCGGTCCTCTTGACTGTATAATCCAAAAGTGCTGACCCAAAAAGGTACACTGCCAAGTTTGCCATTCAGTACATTTTTTAAAACATTGGTACGGGAAATCAAATTGTAGTGTTGAAAAATCATTCCGATTTTTCCGCGTAATTTTCTTAACTGTTTGCCTTTTGCCTTTGAGATATCCTCCCCATCAAAAATAATATCCCCTTCAGAAGGTTTCACCAGCTGGTTCAGACAGCGGATGAGTGTGGATTTACCGGCACCTGAAGGCCCGATAATCACCACAAATTCTTTTGGATGAATCTCAAGGTCAATGTTTTTTAATGCAGTTTTGTTTCCGTCATAACGTTTGGTAAGATTGGTTATTTTTAGCAAAGGTTCTTTCACTTCAGTCTACCTCCAGATTCAATGTTTTCAACATATCTTGAGTTTCAGCATAATCAGCCATATCCACTTCAGTAAAACGGGTAGTTTTATCTTTATAAAATGTTTCAAAGTACTCTTCATCTTCGTACTGTAAATAGAAATTTTTGATTTTTTCCTTCAAATCAGCGGGCAAATCGGAACGCATGATGTAAAGGGCACTAGGTATGACAGAAGTCTCTCCGATTATTTTAAGGTCGTCTTCCTTGATTAAACCAGAGTCAGACATCATTGAAATTATTTGAAGTGCCACTGCCGCTGCATCATAATCCCCTTTAGCTACACCCATCAAACTTGTGTCATGTTTCCCTGAATAAGCCACAGTTTTAAAAAAGTAGTTTGATTCTTCCATTTGGTCCGGTGATAAATCTAGTTCCTTGACTAATGTGTATTTAGGATATAAATACCCGGAAGATGAGGCAGGATCCACAAAGGCAAAATTTTTCCCTTTCAGGTCTTCAAGACTATTGATTTCATCATTATCTGACTTGGCAACAAATACAGTTTTATATTCTTGGGCATCACCAGATTTTGTGGTAGCTACGGGTTCGATTCCGTTTTCTACTCTCTCGCTTGCTTGATGAAGACTCATCGGACTGACTAGTAAAATATCAAGCTGCTGACTTTTCATCGCCTCGATCCCGACGGCATAATCTGCTCCTTCCATTTGCTCCACTTCGATTCCAAGATAGTCGCTCATATCCTGTTCAAATTTTTTATTTTTCCCGCCTGCCTCAGGATTATTTTCATCAGGCATCGTCACAATTGTCAATTTCTCCGGCCAAGCGTTCTCTTCCCCTTCATTTGCTTTTGAATTGCCGCAAGCTGATACCAGCATTAGAAGTGATACTAAGGTCAAAATCCATTTTATTTTTACTCGAGCCATTTTTTTCCTCCATTTGTTGTAAAATTTTTACGTTGTCTCATCTTCAACTATAGATTGTCTATGTAAAAAAAGATTATAAAGCATGTAAATTTCATGTAAAAATTTGCATAAACGAACCATTTTTCAATCTCCACACTCACTTCAGACAAGAATTTCGGTGTTCCCTTCTCATAACAGCGGATTGATTTTTTGAAAATTTACAGCAAACAATTGCTCAGTTTTAATCCCCCTTATTACTATAACGGTTTAAAAAAATATGCTATGATGTGGTTAGAGCATCGGCAGGATAAGGATAGTCATTTTGATTGTTTTCCAATCAGTCCAAGAGCGAGTCGCCCTTGGAAAATGGTACATGAACCATTTAAACTGTAACTCGTTCAATGTGCTTCCGCACATTGCATGTGCTGCCAGTCTACGACGATGCACATCTCGCTCATTACAGCATCGTTGTTTAGTATCCTTCTATCTTGCCGATGCGTTATTTTTTTTTTAAGGGGATTAAGCGTATGAACACTTCAATTTGGAAATATACTACGACTGATCAATGTAATGATTTTCTGCTGTCTTTTAACTTGCTGGCCCCTACCAACTTGACTCCGGACAAACAGCTGGCATGTCTCTATGCCGTCAGCAACTCCATCGAGTCCCATTACACTACTATTTATTTAAAAAAGAGAACAGGCGGCCACAGAATCATCCATGAGCCAAGCCCTTTGTTGAAAAAAATACAAAAAAATATTTTGACTCATGTGCTGGAACCTCAATCGTGTTCGGTCTATGCCACCGCCTATCAAAGAGAAAAATCTTTGCTCCACAATGCTTCGGCTCACGTTGGAAAAACGCAGGTTTATAAATTAGATATAAATGATTTTTTTGATAACATTTCTTTTGCCATGGTCTTTCAGCGGGCATTCCCAAGAGCCTATTTCCCGCCGCAAACGGCTGGTATCTTGACTCAATTATGCTGTTTGAACCATTGTCTGCCGCAGGGAGCACCTAGCTCTCCCATGATTTCCAATCTTGTGATGAAACCCTTTGACGACTATATGGGCCGATGGTGTCTGGAACGCGACATTGAGTACACGAGATATTGCGACGACATGACTTTTTCCGGTGATTTTGATGTTAAAAAACTGTATCATAAAGTCAATGCTTTTCTTGAAGTGCTGGGATTTTCCCTCAATCAAAAAAAGACCAAACTCCTTTCAACCGGCAAACAGCAGTTAGTTACCGGCCTCACCGTCAACGAAAAAATACAAGTACCTAAAAAATACCGGAGAAAGGTCAGACAATCTGCTCATTACTGCTTGAAATACGGGGTGAAGTCCCATTTAGAACGTACAAATGACTGGTCACATTCCTCCAATGAAACCAAAAATGCTGAAGATTATTTGAGTTCTTTGCTTGGGAAAATCAATTTTATTTTATCTGTCAACCCTTCCGATAAGGAATTTTCCATTTTGAAGGATGGAATCATGTTATTGCTTGCGAGTGAATCTGTTTAATTACAAACAATTATCAGTACTGATTTGAACTATTCTTTTCACACTTTGATTCATGCCATAACATGTTCCTAAAATCAAATATTTGTATCATACAAACTTATAAAAACTTTGATTATATTTTCAAATGTTGTCAAATGTCGTTATAGCCCATAAATACAGGCAATAACGACATTTTTTTGTTAAATATTAGTGCAACAAGAATTATTTCAATCTTTAAAAATTATATTGGACATAACATTTAAAAATGCAAAAAATCAGTTCTATAGTATGAACAAGAAAAATTTATAAGGAGATTTAATTATAGATAAATCATTCAAAAAAGCTTACAAAAAAAGGGGTCATCAGATTAGATGACCCCTAAAAGTTCTTATGCTAATTTACCTTTAAAATATTTAATGATTTTATATAAGAGAATTACTACGAAGAAAAACCATACTCCCACCATGGCTATACCCAAAGCAAGTAATTCAAACCCTTTTGTAAAAGTGAATATACTAATAGTATAAACTAAAGAAAGAAGAAAAGATGCAAGTACCTGTAGTTTTGAACTAGAAAATATCTTTTGTATAATCAAATAAATCAAAAAATGAAAAAAGATTCCTAAACCTATCAATGTCAGTATGTTTATATAATTTTCAAGTGTCATAATAATCCCTCCTTTTCTTAAATATATTATATCAAAAACTCATAACATTAACATCATAAATGCAAGTATAGCTTTTTGCCGCATAAAGATTACCATTATAACCCAATTCAACGTTGTAACCTTCAGAATAGACAAATTTATACGCTGCTTTGTGGTTACTTCCTCTATCTACAAAATAAAAATCTTTGTTAGTGAAACATATCCACACTGTCATACTTTAATTAATAACTTTCTGAATCAGTGATTAATTGCGAACTGTTGAATATAAGTATCTAATAAAATGCTCAAGCTCTTGAGAAATTGTAGAGGTGCTATCCTTACGTCAGTAGTACAATTTGTGTAATAAAATAGCCGCCCATTTCTGAACGGATGGAGATAGAAAAAGAATGTCGGTTTTGTATGCTCTGCGACCTATATACTTTATTCAATTTTGATGTTTCAATACTGATGCACTGTACCATCTCTTCGTATATCCAGAATATCAGCGTATCAAGACTCATTCGTCAGTAGTAAATAAATAGTAAAATGAATGATTGCAATCCATTGATAGTGCGATAGATACAGTGTTTTAAGGGATCATCAAGATTTACTGCGTTTTCGAAAACACAAACTTATAAATTATCGGTATTGAAAGAAAACAATTTTCTTTCAATTTTTTTATTTAAATCCCCGTAGAAAAAAATTATAATAGGCAACAAATCAAACACCCAGAAAACACTGATCATATTTTTCTGGGTAAATGAGCAATTCATTTTTAAATTTTTAAATAGCAGGATTGTTGCAACAAAGTGTAAACAACTAGAAATCATTATTGATAGACAGTTTGATTATCCTGTAAATCTAAGTTTTCATCCACAATGGCTCCAAAATATTTCCATCGGGGTCTGTGACTTCAAAAAAATATAAATGGTCTTCTGGTACTCCCATGTCAACTTTATAATAATTCCCGCCATTTTCTTTTGCAGTTTCAGCAAATTTTTTCACAGCTTCAGGACTTTCAAGACTAAAGGAAACTAGCGATCCGCTCATAGTTTTAGTATCTGGAATACTTTTTCCTCCAATGAACTTGAGATACGACTCGTGAGTATGGAGCATGATCCAGAAAGTATCATCCCAAACCATTGCACAACCATCAAACGATGAAAATTCTTCATCTTGCTGAAAACCCAGACTGGTATAAAAGGCAATCGAACGCTCTAAGTTGCTCACAGGAAAGTTTGCGAAAACCATCGTTGACATAAAACCGCCTTCTTTCTTATTGTTATTTATCATTCTTTTTCATCATTAAAGTTTTAGGATTTAGAAAGGATAAATATCTTTCGTGTATAGTATGACACCTGATAAATCCTCATGTCAATTATTTTATCCTGATATTTTTTGTTATTTTATTTAAAATAAACTCGTTAGAAATTTTCGAACTGTAAACCTTAAAACTTCTCTTGGTAATGAAAAGATTTCAGAACTTTTTTAGATATATGCTAAAAATTAAACAGCAAAGCATATTAAAAAACCAGCGAAGAAAGAATTCTTCACTGGTCAAATGCTCTATTCATTTTTGATTTTTCTGCTTTGAACAACAGTCACCACTAATAACCAAAATAAATCTAAGCCATATTATCGATTAGACATTGGGCGAATTCTATCGTCGTGACTTCTTTAGCATCTTCCATTTGAGTAACAAAATCACTGGTAACTGTCTTGGCCTGAATCGTTTTTTCTAAAGCGGTCACAATCAGCTGAGAAACTTCCTGCCATCCCAAATAGTCAAACATCATCGTCCCTGACAAAATTACAGACGACGGGTTGGCTTTGTTCAACCCAGCAATATCAGGTGCGGTTCCATGAGTGGCTTCAAAAATTGCATGGCCGGTATCGTAATTGATATTCGCCCCAGGTGCAATACCGATTCCACCCACTTGTGCTGCCAATGCATCTGAAATATAGTCGCCATTCAAGTTCAATGTGGCCACCACAGAGAAGTTTTCAGGCCGCAAAAGAATCTGCTGCAAAAAGTTATCCGCAATCACATCGTTGATAATCAAACGACCTGTTTGCTCGGCCTCTTTCAAAGCGGCTTCCGCTGCATCTGCTCCCTTGTCAGACTTGATAACTTCATACTGTCGCCAAGTGAAAACTTGTTCGCCGTATTCTTGTTCGGCAACATCATAACCCCAGTTTTTAAAACCACCCTCGGTATATTTCATGATATTCCCTTTGTGCACTAAAGTCACACTCGGTTTATTTTCAAGTAAAGCATGGTCGATGGCTGCTTTGACCAGACGGCTGGTCCCTTCCTGTGATACAGGCTTAATGGCCAAACTGCTGCTTTCAGGAAAGCGGATTTTTGTCACATCCAACTCATCCTTTAAAAAATTCAACAGCTTTTGAACTTCCGATGTCCCCTGAGCAAATTCAATCCCTGCATAAATATCTTCCGTATTTTCTCTGAAAATCACCATGTCTGTCCGCTCTGGATGTTTTAATGGTGAAGGAACTCCTTGAAAATATCGCACGGGACGCAAGCAAACATACAAATCCAATACTTGACGCATCGTCACGTTCAATGAGCGGAAACCTCCGCCGATAGGAGTCATCAAAGGTCCTTTGATAGCAACCAAATAGTCTTTGATGGCTGTCAACGTCTTTTCAGGAAGCCACTCCCCTGTTTGTTTAAAAGCTTTTTCACCCGCCAGCAACTCTTTCCAGACAACCTTTCGACGACCGCCATAAGCTTTGAGCACAGCCGCATCGAAAACTTTTTGAGCTGCCTGCCATATTTCAGGTCCTGTCCCGTCACCTTCGATAAAAGGAATGATCGGCTGATCGCCGACCTTTACCCCATTGGTTTCTTTTATAATTTTATTTCCTTCTGACAACCTTTACCCCTCCTGTATCGCTGAAAAATTTTCCCGTAATTCCAGTGGAACAAACTTCAAATCTGATGGACCGACATATTTGGAACGGGGACGAATCAAAGTGTTCTCACTTTTTTGTTCAAACACATGGGCAATCCATCCAGATGTCCGGCTCATGGCAAAAATCAAGGTAAACAAATCACTTTCAATGCCTAAGCTATGATAAACTGTGGCGGAATAAAAATCCACATTAGGAATGATTCCTTTTTTCTCTCGCATAAAATGTTCAACCTCGATTGACAGATGGTACCATTTCTCATCTTCGGTTCCCTCTGTCAATTCCCAAGCTTTCTTCTTTAAATATTTTTGTCGTGGGTCTACTGTCCGATAGACACGGTGTCCGAAGCCCATGACTTTTTCTTTGGAATCCAATTTCTCTTGCAGATATTTTTCCGTATCTCCACATTCATCAATGGCCCTTAGCATTTCAAAGACCCGCTCGTTGGCGCCCCCATGCAGAGAGCCTTTCAGCGTAGCAATCCCGGTGGTAATACAAGAATACATATCTGATAGGGTTGAAGCACATGACCGTGCGGCAAAAGTCGAAGCATTCAACTCATGATCTGCATGGAGCACTAGCCCTTCATTTAGGGAATCTTCCTGAACTTTTGTCGGCTCTTTTCCTTCCAACATGTAAATAAAGTTTCCGGCAAAGGACAAGTCTTTGCGCGGAGGTATTGGATCAAGCCCCCGACGCAAGCGGGAAAAAGCAGCAATAATTGTCGGCATTTTTGCTTGAATGCTGATTGCCTGACGATAAGTCGCCTCTGAATCAGTTTTTTCTGCATCCCGATCGAATACTCCCAGCAGTGAAATAGTACTGCGCAAGACGCTCATCGGGTGCAAGTTTTCCCGACATTGGATGCGCAACGCTGCTTCGATTACATCTGAAATCCCCATGTGGGCTTTTAAATCATCTGTCAATATTTTCAGTTCACTAGCATTTGGCAATTTCAAATACCACAACAAATAAATCGTCTCTTCGAAACTTATATTATTATCCACCAGTTCCTCAATCGTGTAACCAGCATAGGACAGCACTTCATCAATAATCGAGCTGATTCGCGTTTCACAGGCAAAGGTTCCTCTTAATCCTATTTCGACTGCCATCTTGAGTAGCCACCTTTCTCTTTTCTATTTTTCTTCCAATTTTTTTCTAATCACCATCGGCAGTATCCCTTGATGCTGATAGTAGCGGATATCTGCCTGAGCATCAAAACGAGCAACTGTCGTAAATTCTTTCACGTTCCCATCGGCATCGGTTGCTTTGACCGTTACTTTTTCGTGGATAGCCGGCTCCTCCGGCAACAGAATTGTAAAGGTTTCAGAACCAGTCAATCCAAGCGTCTGTGCATCCTCGCCTTCGATAAATTGTAAAGGCAGAATCCCCATCATCACTAAATTGGAACGATGGATTCTTTCAAAACTTTTAGCAATGACTGCCTTGACTCCCAATAATTTTGACCCTTTGGCTGCCCAATCCCGGGAAGATCCCATACCATAGTCGGCACCGGCTAAAATCACGGAACCAATGCCATCTTCCTGATTTTTCATAGCGGCGTCATAAATTGACATGATTTCTCCTGTTGGCCAGTAAGTCGTGTAGCCGCCTTCCACTCCAGCGGCGATTTGATTACGGATTCTGATATTGCCAAAGGTTCCGCGCATCATCACTTCATGATGTCCCCGACGTGAACCAAAAGAGTTAAACTCGCGCGGCTGGACGTCATGGGACAGCAAGTATTTACCGGCTGGAGACTCCGGACTTATTGAGCCTGCCGGTGAAATATGGTCTGTGGTAACCGAATCGCCAAATTTCGCTAACACACGAAGCTGGTGCAACTCATCCTTTTTATCCAGAGTCAGCGAAAGATTCTCAAAAAACGGCGGGTTGGCAATATAAGTTGAAGCCTCATCCCATTGGTAAGTACTTCCTTCACTGGTCTCAATAGCATTCCAATCCTGATTGGCGTCAAAAACTTCAGCATAATATTTTTGGAAAATTTCCGGTGTCACATATTTGGCAATCATTTCATTGATTTCCTCAGCAGTCGGCCAGATATCTTTCAAATAAACAGGTTGACCGTCCTTGTCCAAACCTAACGGCTCATCCTCCAAGTTTTTGTTGACATTTCCAGCCAGAGCATAAGCTACGACTAATGGTGGAGAAGCTAAGTAATTTGCTTTAGTCAAAGGATGTATCCGACCTTCAAAATTTCGATTGCCGCTTAAAACTGATGTCACTAGCAAATCATTGTCTTTGATAGTGTCTTCTACTGCTTTTTCCAATGGACCGGAATTTCCGATACACGTGGTACAGCCATAGCCAACTAAGTAAAATCCTAACGCTTCCAAATAAGGCATTAAACCGGAATCTTCAAGATAGCCTGTTACCACTTGAGAACCTGGCGACAAAGAAGTTTTTACGAACGGAGCTACTTTCAAACCTTTGGCTACTGCGTTTTTGGCAAGCAGTCCAGCTGCCAGCATCACATAAGGATTAGAAGTATTCGTACAGCTGGTAATCGCAGCAATCACGACACTTCCAGTTGCCAGTTCATAGTTTTCCTGATTCAATGTCAATACGGCTTTTTTATCCAGTTCCGTTTTTGGTAAACCAAAGCCTTGGTTTCCTTCCGGAGCTGTCACCGCGTCTTCAAAAGAAGTTTTCATCTCTGTCAAAGGAATCAAATCCTGTGGCCGTTTAGGACCGGCCAAATTAGATTGTATCGCCGATAAATCAATCTCGACCACATCACTATACTGAATGTGAGCTTCCTTGTCATAAAACAAATGATTAGCTTTTAAATATTCAGCAACCAGCTCGATTTGTTTCTCTTTTCTTCCCGTCAAACGCATATAATTTAAAGTTTCTTCGTCAACCGGGAAAAACCCGCATGTTGCACCATTTTCCGGCGACATATTGGCAATAGTGGCACGGTCTGCCAAAGTCAGTGACCGGATACCTTCACCAAAATATTCCACAAATTTTCCTACTACATTTTTTTCACGTAACACTTGAGTCACTTTCAATGCTAAATCTGTTGCTGTTGCAGCTGGCGGCAATGTACCGGTAAATTCAACACCGATGACTTCCGGTGTAGGGAAATAGGAAGGCTCTCCTAACATACACGCTTCTGCTTCGATTCCTCCCACACCCCATCCTAAGACTCCTAGGCCGTTGACCATTGGCGTATGGGAATCCGTTCCAAAAACACTGTCTGGGTAAAGTAAATCTGTCTCATTCTCTTTGCCTGTTTTCACAACATCGGCCAGATATTCAAGGTTTACCTGATGGACGATTCCTGTTGCTGGAGGCACAACCCGGTAATTGCTGAAAGCTTGCTGTGCCCATTTCAAAAACTCATACCGCTCTTTGTTGCGTAAAAATTCAAACTTGCTGTTCTTTTGCAATGCTTTTTCGTTTCCAAAAGCATCCACTTGAACGGAGTGGTCGATTACTAAATCAACCGGGACTTCTGGATTGATTTGTTCTGCTTTTCCGCCTAATTGAACAATGGCTTCACGCATGGAAGCCAAATCCACAATAGCGGGAACACCTGTAAAATCTTGCAAAATCACGCGCGCCGGTTTAAAAGGAATCTCACCGGAAACATTTTTTGGTTCCCAGCGGAGCAGCTCCTCAATGTGATTTTCAGTGATATCCAAACCGTCTTCTTGTCTGATCAATGATTCGAGTAAAATCCGAATCGTATAGGGTAGTCTGTGCAAATCTGCCTCAGCTTGACGGGCAGCGTTTTCTAAATCATAATAAAAATAAACTTGATTGTCATGCAGTAATTGACTGCGACAATTTTCCTTAAATAAGGACATTTCCTCACCTCTCGACAATGATTACATTTTGATTAGTATACACAATTTCTTTCTAATTGTAAATTAATCCTGATGTAAATTTCTTTATAGTTTACGAAAAAGCCGGATAATATGCTTTCAATCTCACCAAATCTAAACAAATAGGGCTGATAAAAAACAGTGAAGAAAATTTCTTTCACTAGTCAGTAAATTGGATTAAATTTTTGTTGGTCCCATTTACCATGAAACAAGAAATTCTTCCCACCTCAATCAAAAACAAAGCATGAAATTATTTTAAAAAATACTTTCACACTAATTTTTGCCTTAACATTGAACGTTATTCTCTTTTAAGGCAATTAAAATCCATATTGTGCTAATCACTTCTGGTAAAAGACTGTTTTTAACCTTTAATTAACTGGAAGCTTTACAAAATAATTTTTTATTGGCACAATAATCGTTAGATAGGAGCCGATATCAACCCCTGTCTGAACGACATATAAAGGAAAGGAGATCTTGATATGGCTAAAAGAAAAATAACTGTCAAGCCAAAAACTAGACACGTTGACCAAAATCCGGGAGATGTTCAAGCTAAACTGCACCGCGGCACAGGCAATCATGGAAAAGTAAAATATTCACGCAAAGTAAAACACAAAAAAAGATTCTCCGACTTGGAGAATCTTTTTTTAGTGAGCTTTAAAATTATACAAAGGTTTTAAACGATGGGTAATCACAACAGTATCAGAAATATTCTCAACGATTTGTTCTACTGGTTTATAAGCATCTGGTGCTTCGTCCAGAGTGCTGCGAACTACTGAACTTGTGTAAACACTTCTCATTTGTTCCTGATAAAGTTTAAAGTCCAGCTGTTTTTTGGCTTGTGAACGGGATAATTCACGCCCTGCCCCGTGGGGAGCCGAATAATTCCAGTCTTCATTTCCTAACCCTTCACAGATCAGAGAACCGTCCCGCATATTTAAAGGAATAACTAAACGTTCTCCTTTCTGTGCTGAAGTTGCCCCTTTTCTGATAATTTTATGTTCAAGATCAATAAAATTATGAATCGAATCAAAACAATCCACAATCTCCCAACTCATCTCTCCAGCAATTGTTTCCAGCATGGTTTTGCGGTTTAACGCAGCAAATTTTTGTGCAATCTGCATATCATTCAGATAATCTGCCAAATTTTTACCTGTCAAAGGCACTAAGTCCTTCTGATATGTTCCGCTTAATTCCTGAGCACTTTCGCCAAATGCAAGCTCTTGATAGTAACTGGCGATTTGATGACCTAGATTTCTTGAACCGGAATGGACAGAAAGCCATTTGTTTCCTTGTTCATCCTCAGCGATTTCAATATAGTGATTGCCGCCGCCCAGTGTACCGATGGACTGCCGTGCCATCACTATCCCATCTTGGCTCAAAGGCAGCAAAAGCTTTGACAGCTCCTCATCAAAAATATTAGAGATAAAATCATGTTTTGCGAAACCAGAAGGAATCAGTTTATTTATTCTACGATCCAATCGCTTGAAATCAATATCCGTACCAGGGGCAAGCTGGTGCATCAAAATACCGCAGCCAATGTCAACGCCTACAATATTGGGGACTACTTTGTCTATCGCCCCATTGAATTTTATAGTCGTCCCGACTGTGGAACCTTTTCCCACATGACAGTCCGGCATAATTCTCACTTGGGTATTTTTAGTAATATCATGGTCGATCATGGCTTGGATTTGCTGCAACGTCAACTCATCCACTGCATCTGTAAAAATTTTTGCCTCGGCATAACGTCCTTGTAATGTCAGCATCCTATTCCTCCATTCGTCAATAGACTCTTCATTTTATAAAATTTATGTCCTGAAGTTTTGGCAATTTGGAAAAAGCTGGCTAGTTATCCCTGCCGCAAGTCCCGCCACATCAGATAGTCCTTCTAAATCAAGTATACCGATAGGTTCCGGGAAAATCAAAAAGGAGCAGATTTCTCTGCTCCAAAAGCCTTAAAAGTAAGTGTTTAACATTTGATAGACAAAACGCTCGCCATTTTTAATAGGTAGCTTAATTTCTCCGCAATAACTAAAGCCGATCCCCGTTACCAGGTGCTGCATGATTTTATTATCAGGATAAGTGTCGATACGGGTATCAAAATTTCCCAATCTGTTACCTTCTCGAATCAGACCAATCAACAGACGCTTGGCTAGTCCACGGTTCCGCTGATTCCCATCTACCGCAATACGATGGATGGCCATATAATTCCTATTATTCTCTACCCACGAACCTGAAAGCAGCTGTTCATAACTGTTTTCCGGACCTGAAACTAAGGCACCATAAGCAAGAATATTGCCACCTTCGCCATCAGTCAGCACATAACCTTCACCCAGTTTTATATCCCGGAGTAATGTCGGTGTTGAGGGATGATTCCCATCTTGCCACTGTGGTAAGCCTTGCGTTTTGAGAAAATTTACTCCAGAGGCGATAACTTTTTCAATAGATGATACATCTGCTTCGACTGCTTTTCTGATAATAAACATACTTAACCCTTTCAACTTCCCCAGTTTGTCACAACAGTACTTCACAACAAGCTTCCCCAATAATCAAGTATCGAGGGGTAAGAGCGGCACTAAAACAGATGATATCATCTTGTTTGCCAACTGGTTCAGTAAAGTTTTCTTACAGCATAAGTCATCGTCCTATTACTGATTATGGCAAACCATAGTAAATGGTAGCTCAATTTAGACAACTCTTCTAGTCACTTTTTGCATATCCATGAGTAAAGATTTCCACATTGGTATAAACCTTTTCCAATCATCGGATATACTCAGTAATAACAGGACAACTGCAGTTTTCCTGTCGGAGATAAAAATCATTGCAAGGCTGATTATTTACGCAAAATTTTCTCCATTGCTTTTCCTTTTGCCAATTCATCAATCAATTTATCCAGATAACGGATTTTTTGCATGAGCGGATCTTCAATTTCTTCCACACGATAACCGCAGATAACTCCCTTAATCAATGAAGCATTACCGTTAAATTGGGGTGCTTGGTTAAAAAAAGTTTCAATATCTGCTTTTTCATCAAGCTGGTGTTGTAAGCCGGCTTGATCATAACCAGTCAGCCAAAAGATAATCTCGTCAACTTCTGTTTTGGTCCGTCCCTTCTTCTCTGCTTTTTGGATATAAAGAGGATAGACACTTGCAAACGTCATAGTAAAAATTTTAGGCTTTTTCATTTTAAATTTCCTTCTCCCTTCAAAACTTTGGTTACCCAGCCGATTGATTTTTATTTGCTCTATCATAACAAATACATCCGTATTATTTTAAGATTTTATCTGAAAATATAGGTGCATTATTCAGATTATTTGTTATTTTATATTGAAATTTTCTGTGTTTTTAATGTAGACCATTTCACCAAACTCATCTTTTCCAGATGCTGTATAACCATTCTTTTGCCAAAAGTTCAGATTTTTTCCATTTGAGGTATTTAAAGCAATATAACTGGCACCTTCATTTTTTAAAAAATTTTCCAATTCTCGTACTGCCTTGCTGCCAATCCCTTGATTGCGGTAGTCTTTTTCAATACAAAAATCCAAAATAAACGCTTTGCCGTCTTCTTCTGTATAAATTTTATACATAGTAAAACCTAAGTAATTCTGCCGATCGTTAAACATAAAAACAAATTCCAAAGTTCTCCCTTCAGGTTGAGCATGCTGGTGCAGCTCCATGATGATGTCATAATATTCTTTTGATTGAAACCAGTCTATAACTTCCTGTAGTGCGTCGCCTTTTTCCTTTAAATTAGGAAAGATATCCTCTTTTTCGTATTTTTCTTTTTTTTGCCAAAAAGTTGCGATTTCAGCGGATGTTTCCATTTTTTTAAAGTTGATTGTCATTTTTATCTCCTAACAAAATTATTAGTCGATACTATCATTGTTTACAGACGTAGGCAGTCTTTATCGACCAACAAGAACCTCTAGTCTTATTTTCTCAGTTCTTTCCTTCATGACACACCACTCCTTTCATCATAAGCTGATTTTAACAAAAATGGAGAGAGAAGTCATTGCAAACTGTCTGAAATTATCAAAAGTCGTTCATTGTCAAAAGAAAAATAGTTTTGAATATTTGTACACACAAAAAATCCTCCTCTGATAAAAATCAGAGGAGGCTTCCCCCTATACTAGAGAACTAATAAATATGGTTGTTGCAGATACTCAACTACTTTATCCAAAAATTCAGCGGCCGGTGCGCCATCTACTACTTGGTGATCAAAAGTCAAACTCAAAGGCAATTCTTGTATTTCTACCACTTCTCTTTTTTCATTGAACGCCAACCTGTTCTGCATAGCCCCAATTCCTAAAATCCCCACTTCAGGCGTGTTTAAAATCGGTGTAAAATATTCTACTCTCGTATTGCCCAAGTTGGTAATCGTGAAGGTGGAACCGCTGTAAAATTCTCCTGATAAGGTGCCATCCAACGCTTTAGCTGTTGTGTCAGAAAATGTTTCGCCAATTTGTGATAGACTTTTCGTGTCAACGCCCCGCAAAACCGGTACCATCAGACCATCTGCCACTGCTACCGCAATCCCCATATGGACTTCCTCATGTTCAACCAAACTCTGTCCGTCATACCAACTGTTCATTTCAGGATAATCTTTCAGTGCCAAAGCAACCGCCTTAATCAGTAAAGTATTAATACTCAGTGTCCGGCGATCTAATTTTTCTCCACCTTTTGCTTTCATTTCTTTTCTAAATGCCAGCAATTCTGAAATATCAGCTTTACCATGTAAAGTCAACTGCGCAGTTTGTTTCAGACTCTGATGCATTCTTTGAGCGATAACTTTCCGCATTCCTTCAAGCCCTTCACCGATACTCATAACCTCACTGCTTGCGGTTTTTACAGCCGGAATCGGTACATATCTTTCAACGTCACGACGCGTGATACGGCCATTACCCCCTGTGCCAATAATCTCCGACAACTCATAACCTTTTTCTGCCGCAATTCTTCTAGCTAGAGGTGTCACAAAAATTCTTTGACCAGCATTTCTTTTGACACTTTCATTTTTTTCCAAACTGCTTTTTTCTGTCTTGTCTTCAACCTCTGCAGGAGCGTCCGCTTCTTTCTCAACCTGTTTTTCATTCGCTCCGGATTCAATTTTTTCGCCAGGTGCCCCTACATAACCAATCGCATCTTTGCAGGGAACCACTTCGCCCTCGGCAGCAACAATATCCAGCAGCACACCGTCGATTGGCGATTCAACATCATGTGTTAATTTTTCAGAACTGATGGAGACAAGCGCTTCCCCTTTTTCGACGCTGTCACCTATTTTTTTATACCAGTGGTCCACAGTCCCTTCCGTCATTGTTAAACCAAGTGTTGGCATAATTAATGTTTCAGCCATATTGTTTTCACCCGCCTTCTATTTTAAATCCTCGATTAGTTCACTCGCTTCTTCCAATACCCGTTCTTTATTCGGCAAATACATCGCTTCTAAATTACTGGCAAATGGAACTGGTGTATTTGGAGCGCAGACACATTTGATAGGTCCGTCTAAGTAATCGAATGCTTTATCTCCCATGACTGAAGCAATATCAGTTGCCGCATTGTTGTGAGGGTTCGACTCATCGATTACAATCAGACGTCCAGTTTTTTTAACAGATTCTAAAATGGTCTCTTGATCCCATGGTGCCACAGTGATCAAATCGATTACCTCTACGGAGATATCATTTTTTTCCAACTCTTCTGCCACTTCCAGCGCAACGTAGAGCATTTTCCCGATGGTCACGATTGTTAAATCTGTTCCTTCCCGTTTCACCTTTGCTTTTCCAATTTCTACTTTGTAATATTCTTCCGGTACTTCATCCTTAATCCCGTAAATCGTTTTGTCTTCAGAAAAAATCACGATGTTGTCATCTTCAATAGCCGAAATCAATAAGCCTTTGGCGTCATAAGGATTGGATGGAACTACCACCTTTATTCCCGGAATCGATGCGAAAATGCCGTAATAAGAACCTGAATGCTGTGCAGCGGCAGATGCTCCGGCACCGTGATTCGTCCGCACAGTCATAGGAATAGTTGCTTTGCCACCAAACATATAACGCATCTTAGAACCCTGACCTAGTAAAGTATCAAAACAGAATCCGATAAAATCATTGAACATTAATTCTGGCACTGGACGCAAACCTGTTGCAGCTGCTCCAACTGCTGCGCCCATATATCCCATCTCTGAGATTGGCGTGTCGATTACCCGATCATAACCGTATTTTTCCACTAATCCCTTAGTAACTCCGAACACTCCGCCCCACGCACTTTCTCCTTCTAAATGTTCAACAGTCGTTCCCCCTGCAATGTCTTCACCCAACAAAATAACTTTGTCGTCTTTATCCATCGACAAATCTAATCCTTCATTGATTGCTTGCATAAATGTTATTTTTCTGCTCATCATAGTCACTCCTTAATCATTTAATTTTTCTAGACAATAACATCTTCCAGCAAAGATTCTGGTTTTGGCAACGGACTGTTTCTGGCGAAAACCACTGCTTCTTCAATCGCTTTGGCAGAAGCTGCTTCGATTTCATCTGCTTGTTCAGCAGTCAACCAATTATTTTCAATAGCAACTTCCCTAAACAGGACGATGTTGTCCAAGTCCGCCCAGGCTTTTTCTTCCCCGTCTTTTGCTTTATACTTCTGTTCGTCTCCTTCAAAATGTCCATAATTTCGGTAAGTCATACATTCGATTAAAGTTGGTCCTTCCCCGTTGCGTGCTCTGTCAATCGCCTTTCCAGCTTCTTCATAGACTGCCATCAAATCTTTCCCGTCCACCCGTATGCCAGGGATGCCATAAGCCACACTGCGATCGGCAATGGTTCTGGAACCGGAAGAATAAGTAATAGGCGTAGATTCGGCAAACATATTATTTTCACAAACAAAGACTACCGGTAATTTCCAAATCGCTGCCAAGTTGATTCCTTCGTGGAAACTGCCTTCATTTGAAGCTCCGTCACCAAAGAAACAAACTACCACATCATCAGTCTTTAAATATTTATTTCGTAAACCTGCACCTGCAGCAATAGCAAAACCGCCGCCTACCATACCGTTAGCCCCCAACATGCCTTTGTCGATATCAGCAATATGCATGGAACCGCCCTTGCCTTTACATAACCCGGTTTCACGACCGAAAATTTCCGCCATCATGCCATCTAGATCACAGCCTTTTGCGATACAATGTCCGTGTCCCCTATGTGTACTCGTGATATAATCTGTCTCCGTCAAATGGGCACAAACCCCTGTGGCAATCGCTTCTTCCCCTGCGTATAAATGGACGAACCCTGGAATCTCCCCAGTAGTAAAAATCCGATGGACCTCGTCTTCAAAATGACGGATGTTATTCATTGTCTTGTACACCCATACTGCTTTTTCTTTTGTCATCGCTTCCATTTCTTTTCCTCCTTAATCAATCATTTGATTTGCTAACTCACCCATCATTTCCGATAAAGTCGGATGAGCAAATGTCATCTGTTCCAACTCAAAAACCGTTCCTTCCGATTGTTTGACAGCTAAAAGCGTGTGAATCATCTCAGTTGCATTAGCACCTACGATAACTGCTCCCAGTATTTCCCGATACTTTTTATCTGCAATAATTTTGACGAATCCCAAGGTTTCATTTCCGGCAATGGCACGTCCGTTTGCCATGTAAGGAACACTTGACGTCAGCACATCGTAACCAGAAGCTGCAGCTTCTTCCTCCGACAAACCAAAACTGGCAATTTCCGGATGAGTGTAAACACACCGGGGAACAAACTCTTTATTAAGAGGCAGTTCTTTATCTGCAAACATATGCCGGACTGCTTTAATCCCTTCCTTACTTGCCGTATGTGCCAGCAATAATCCCCCTATCATATCTCCCACTGCGTAAATATTCGGCTTGCTGGTTTGATAATAATCATTGACGTCAACAAATTTTTCTTGATTCGTATGTCTTAACCCTAATTGATCAGCAAGTGCCAGATTAGCTTGACGACCTGTCACCACAAGCAATTTATCGAAGGTCACTGTGTCTTGTGCTAACGTCAATTGCTGTTTTTGAATCCCCTTGATTTCTGCCCCTTCATACACACGAACACCCATTTTTTTTAACTGTTTTTTTATGATTTCTCTGGCTTGGGTGTCTTCTGTCATTAAAATATTAGGTGCCGCCTCAATCACAGTGACTTGACTGCCTAAAGGTGCCATTGCGAACGCTAATTCGATACCAATTACACCCCCACCGATAATGACCAGCTCTTTTGGCAGCTCCAGCAAATCAAAAAAAGTATCTGTCGTCAGATAGTCTGTGGTCTCAAGTCCTTTGATTGGTGGAACAAAAGGTTTGCTCCCCGTTGCCAGCAAAATGTAATCAGTAGTTAATGTTTTTTCGCCAACTGTCACTTCGTGCGGACTTTTCAGACTTGCCTCGCCTTCAAAATAATCTATCCTGTGCTGCTTGAACAAATAGTGAATCCCTTGTTGTAATTGAGAAACCACTTGATTTTTACGACTGACAAGTTTTTCAAAATCTACAACTTCCAAGGTGTTCATTATGCCAAAACGATTTGCTTCTTTTAATTCTTCCATCCAACTGGCATGTTTGAGATAAGCTTTCGAAGGAATACACCCAACATTTAGACAAGTACCTCCGATTTGTTTTCGTTCGATAACTGCTACTTTTTTCCCCAGTTCTGCTGCTTCTACAGCTGCAACATAACCGCCGGGACCAGCACCAATTACAATCAAATCATAATCTCCCATAGAATCCCCCTCCCTATTTTTTCTCTACTCCTATAAAAGCAATTAACGTGCCAAAACATTAAGCCCATGAACACAGGCTCTGCTATTTTAGATAATAAAAAATGAGACAATTTTGTGTCATTTTGTTGCAACAAAACATAAAAACAGGACAATTGAAGATTGACAATCTCCAAATGTCCTGCATTCGTTTATTTAAAGGATTTAAAGCCAAAAAAATTTGCAACTAATTGCTTTTTTTATTCACATTGATATTATACTTGTCAATTTTTCTATACAAAGTGCTTCTCGCAATTCCCAACCGCTCGGCGGTTTGACTCAAGTGATAATTTGTTTCGTTCAGCATTTGTACTATTCGTTCTTTTTCATTTAGCGGTGTAGAAGCTGTCTTTCCCGTTATTTCTTTTTTCACCGTTCCTATCTGAATCATCTCATGGACTTTATTTTCTGTCGGCGCACTCAACGGATAAAAGACATATAATCTTTCAAGAAAATTTTGAAACTCCCGGATATTCCCTGCCCATTCATAAGTCCGGGCGATATCGATTACCTCATCCATCCAATCAGGTTCCCAATTTTTTGTAAGACAAAAATGTTCCGCCAACTCATAAAGATCTTCTTGCCGTTTACGAAGAGGCGGCAGAGAAAGAGGGACGACATACAAACGGTAAAATAAATCTTCTCTAAATGTCCCTTCCTGAACTGATTTTCTCAAATCCCTGTTACTAGCTGTAACTACCCTGAAATCTGAATAAACTTCTTTCTCACTTCCCAGCGGCGTCACTTTTTTCTCTTCCAAAGCTCTTAGCAAGCCTACCTGCATCCGGGGAGACATGCTGTCCACTTCATCCAGAAACAAAGTCCCGCCATCTGCCTGCTGAATTTTACCTTTATACCCTTTTGTTTGTGCTCCTGTAAATGCTCCCGGAACATAACCAAAAAGCTCACTTTCTAGCAAACTTTCACTCAATGCCCCACAGTTGACCGAAACCAGCTTTCCTTGCCGCCGATCACTATTATGATGAACAGTTTTTGCTGCAATTTCTTTTCCACTGCCCGTTTCTCCGTAAATATGAATCGGCAAATCCGACTCGGCAGCTCGGACCAGCTGATTTAAAAAAGTCCGATAGTGACGATTTTTTGATTCAATGCCAAATGTGACAAAATTATTTAGTTTATGTTGACGTGAAAACTGGAAATAATATCCAATCAAGTGGCCATTTCTTGTGAGTATTCGTTTCCTATATTCTCCTTGGCACTCTTCTAACAAGCTGTCAATAGAACGGCCCAGCCATTGCCCTTCATCTTTATCAAAATCTTTAGATAATCCTGCCACTCTCATTTTCGTATCGCAAAGGACCCCCTTCACAAAAGGCGTTTTCAACACGTCCAGCAATTCTTGTTTCTTATCTTTAAAATAATTGATTACCAAGCCTCGCTGAACATTTTTTGCAATCATCTGCATGGCCAGCATAGTGTAGTTTGCATTCGGCACTTCTTCCATCGTAGAGACATTTAAACAAGCAATCATTTCACCATCTGCATCCAAAATCGGAGTGGAACTGCAAGTAAAAGGATGAGAAGCTTTGGAGAAATGTTCAAATTTTTCAACTGTAACACTTTCAAATGTTCTCAAAGCGATACCAATCGCATTCGTGCCCACTGCTTTTTCGGTCCAGATATTTCCTTCTGTAAAATTAATGTCATTAGCCAAATGGCGGGTAGAATCATTCCCGTCCCGCCAAATCACTACGCCATTTTTATCTGTTAATATAAACAAAGGTTTTTTTACCTGCAAAAATTCATTCAGCCGGCTCAATTCATATTTGACACTTTCTATCAACAGCGACATCTCTTTTTTAATCAATATCAATCCAGTTTGTGAAATAGCTTCAGTTCCGCGCACGAGGTAAGGGTTTACATTTTCTTTTAGACAGTATTCCCAAGATTCGGAGATAAGATCCGGTAAGGATAGTTCTTTTGTGTTTTTCGAAGTTACGTAAGTTTCCCACATTTTTTCGACTGATAGCATCCCATCCCACTCCTTTACGTTCTAATTCTCACTACAGTATACCATCATTTCACAAACAAAAAAAGAAAATCACTTTAACATTAAAAATAAATAATCTGCCAAGATTGATACTCTTTTTGGACAATGTTATAGTGGAATCAAAAATAAAAGTTGTGGGAGATCTTTTTCTCACACTAGCAGGAGGTACTGTTATGAACACACTGGTTGCTGTAGCCATTGCTCCCTTTGGACAGGGAGAACATTTGTCAGAATATGTGGCCGAGGCGGTCAAAGTGATTGAGGAATCCGGTCTGCCACACCGCACCACTTCCATGTTTACGGAAATAGAAGGAGAATGGGATCAAGTGATGACTGTCATCAAAGAAGCCACATTTAAACTTGCGGAAAAAGGCATCCGAACTGAAGTCATTTTCAAAGCTGACATCAAACCGGGACAAACCAATCTTATGACTAGGAAAATCGAAAGTTTAGAGAAAAAGCTGGAAGGAAAAAATAAATAATCTTTGCGTCCCGTTGGTCATTGAAAAATAACTATACTTTTGGGCTCTAATATCAGCAGCACTAATTAAGCTAGTTATTTTTTTGACAATCTTTTGTATCTTATAAAATACTTGAATGATTCTAATTTTTAGGTCATTCAAGTATTTTTCTATGTATTGATTTTTATTGTGGTAAATATATAGAGCTGTTACAAGTATTGAGATATGTATTGCAACCACTTCATTGAGAAATTGTAATCAGAATACAAATGCTATTTTGATAAGTATATTTCCATACAAGAAAGTATGTTAAGTTTAAACACTAAAAGAGCAGTGAAACATTAGATAGTATTTTCGACAACATTATGGACTTGAAAAAAAATCTCTCCTATTTTTATTAAAATAAGAGAGATTAATGTTATTTAGCAAAAGGAAAGCTTATTTTTTCAAGTTATAGAAAGCTTGTAAGCCTTTATAAACAGCTACTTCACCTAATTGATCTTCAATTCTCAATAGCTGATTATATTTTGCTACGCGGTCAGTTCTTGACAGAGAACCTGTTTTGATTTGACCAGCATTTGTTGCAACAGCGATATCAGCAATTGTTGAATCTTCTGTTTCACCAGAACGGTGAGAAACAACCGCTGTAAAGCCTGCTTCTTTCGCCATTTCGATAGCTTCAAATGTTTCTGTCAATGTACCGATTTGGTTTACTTTGATCAAGATAGAGTTACTTACACCCAAGTCAATTGCTTGAGAAAGTTTTTCAGTGTTAGTTACAAGCAAGTCGTCTCCAACCAACTGAACTTTAGAACCAAGACGCTCAGTCAATTCTTTCCAGCCGTCCCAGTCATTTTCATCCATACCGTCTTCGATAGTGATGATTGGGTATTTGTTAACTAACTCTTCCAAGTAATCTACTTGCTCAGAAGAAGTACGTTTTGCCGCACCTTCACCTTCAAATTTCGTGTAGTCATACAAATCATTTTCATAAAACTCAGAAGCTGCACAGTCAAATCCTAAGAATACATCTTTGCCTGGCTCTAATCCAGCTGCTTTGATTGCTTCAAGAATTGTTTCAACACCGTCTTCAGTTCCTTCGAAACGAGGGGCAAATCCGCCTTCGTCACCGACAGATGTTTCTAAACCGCGGCCTTTTAAGATTTTTGCTAATGCATGGAATACTTCTGCTCCCCAACGCAAAGCTTCTTTAAATGTTGGAGCTCCCACTGGTAAAATCATAAACTCTTGGAATGCGATTGGTGCATCTGAGTGAGATCCGCCATTGATGATATTCATCATTGGTGTAGGCAATACTTTTGTATTGAAGCCGCCCAAATAATGATATAAAGGAATTTCTAGAAAATCTGCTGCTGCACGTGCGGCTGCAATGGAAACACCTAAAATTGCGTTGGCACCTAGTTTGCCTTTATTTGGTGTACCATCTAATTCAATCATTGCTTTGTCAATGCCCATTTGGTCTCTTACGTCAAAACCAATGATAGCTTCTGCAATAATATTATTAACATTATCAACAGCTTTTTGTACGCCTTTACCTAAGTAACGACTTTTGTCTCCATCGCGTAATTCAACTGCTTCGTGTTCACCAGTTGAAGCACCAGAAGGAACGATTCCACGACCAAAAGCACCGCTTTCTGTGTACACTTCTACTTCAATTGTTGGATTTCCACGAGAGTCAAGAACTTCGCGAGCATAAACATCTGTAATAATTGACATGATTAAATTCTCTCCTTTGAGGTTATGTTTATATCTAGGTATTTCTACCATAGTTATTTATTTTATGTGGTATAGAGCCTTTGATTTGAGAACAATATTTGAATGCTTTTATTGTTGCCAGTGAAAAAGAGCTCTACAACTACATTCTAAATCGTTTCATTGCTAGTTGCAACGAATACCCTTTAAAATTCGGGTGATTACTCTTTAATTAAAGACTCACCAGTCATTTCAGCAGGTTTTTCCACGCCTAACAAGTCAAGCATTGTTGGAGCAATATCCGCCAAACGTCCATCGTTACGCAACTCCACATTCTTCTTAGTCACAATCACTGGGACTGGAACCGTTGTATGAGCTGTGTGAGGTTTGCCTTCCGGTGTGGACATCGTCTCTGAGTTGCCATGATCCGCAAAGATAACCGCATAACCGCCTTTAGCTAAGATGGCATCTACCACACGTCCAAGATTTTCATCCACTGCTTCGATTGCTTTGATTGTCGGTTCAAGCATACCGGAGTGCCCAACCATATCCGGGTTAGCAAAGTTCAAAATAATCGCATCATGTTTGTCTGCTTCGATATCATCCACTAAGGCATCAGTGACTTCATAAGCACTCATCTCAGGTTTCAAGTCATAAGTCTCAACTTTTGGCGAATCGATCAAAATACGGCTCTCACCAGGAAACTCTTCGTTGCGTCCACCATTCATAAAGAATGTTACGTGAGGGTATTTTTCAGTTTCAGCTATTCTCAGCTGTTTTAAATCAGCATTTGACAATACTTCTCCCAAAACATTTTTCAATTCAATCGGCGGGTAAGCAACTACTGCATCAATGCTTGGATTGTATAAAGTCATCGTCACAAATTTCACATGAGGATGATTTTCCCGGTCGAAATGTGTCCATTCTTTATCAGTAAATGCGTTAGATAATTGAATGGCACGGTCCGGACGGAAATTGAAGAATATAACTGCATCATCTTCTTTTACGGTCGCAACTGGTGCACCATTTTTTTCAATGACCACAGGCACAACAAACTCGTCATTCACACCTTGTTCATAGGAATCTTCAATTGCCTGAACAGGATCGGCTGCCTTCACACCTTCTCCGTTGACAAGAGCTTTATAAGCCTTTTCAACACGCTCCCAGCGTCTGTCACGGTCCATAGCATAGAATCGGCCAGAGACTGTTGCAACTTCTCCGTAATTCAATTCATCCATCTTGGCAACAAGTTGTCTCATAAAGTCTGCTCCTGAAGTTGGAGGAACATCCCGTCCATCTAGAAAAGCATGCACATAAGTTTGTTTGACACCTTTGGCTTTGGCTAGTGCCAACAAAGCGTATAAGTGATTTTGATGGCTATGTACACCGCCGTCAGAAAGCAGTCCAAACAAATGCAATGCAGTCCCTTTAGCAACGGCATGCTCAACTGCAGACAAAATTCCTTGGTTGGTTTGAAACTCTCCATCAGTGATAGCTTTATCAATTCTAGTCAGACTTTGGTAAACAATGCGGCCGGCACCGATATTCGTATGACCGACTTCAGAATTCCCCATCTGACCTTCGGGAAGACCCACGTCTAAACCAGAAGCTTTCAAGGTACTGTGAGGATATTCCTCCCAGTATTTATCAAAATTAGGTTTGTTTGCTTGTGCTACTGCATTTCCAACGGTTTCATTACGCAAACCAAAACCGTCTAAAATAATAATTGCGACTGGTGACTTACTCATTATTTAACAGCCTCCAACAACGCAAGGAATGATTCGGCATCAAGACTTGCGCCGCCCACAAGAGCACCGTCAACGTTCTCTTTTGCCATATATTCAGCAATATTTTCAGGTTTCACTGAACCGCCATATTGAATACGTACTTTTTCAGCAACCTCTTTGCCGTATAACTTTTCAACTGTTGCCCGTACCACTCCGCAAATTTCATCAGCAATAGCTGCGTCTGCAGATTTTCCAGTACCAATCGCCCAGATAGGTTCGTAAGCAATGACCATTTCGCTGACTTGCTCGCTAGTTAAATCAACTAAACCTGCTGTGATTTGTCCTTCAATCCATTCAGCAGTCTTACCCGCTTCGTAAGTTTCAAGAGATTCCCCGCAACAGAAAATAGGTGTCATGCCATTAGCGATGATTGCTTTCGCTTTTTTATTGATATCTTTATCTGTTTCATGGAAATACTCACGACGCTCAGAGTGTCCGATGATCACATATTCAACACCCAAGTCGGCAATGGCTGCCGGTGAGTTTTCACCTGTGAAAGCTCCAGCATTTTCAAAATAGCAGTTTTGAGCAGACAGTTGTACTTCTGTTCCCTTGACTGCTTCTTTCAATCCATGTAAAAACAATGCAGGGGAACCAATCACGGAATCCACCACATCTTTACTAGGTATCTTTGTTTTCACAGCTTCAGCAAAAGCCAATGCTTCGCCAACTGTTTTATTCATTTTCCAGTTTCCTGCAATGATAGGTTTACGCATTTTAGTAACTCCTTAATAATTATGATAGTCAGTCAGATGACAGACTGAAAGTTCCCTGCTGTCTATTTGTCTGAAATCGCCTCTACACCAGGCAAAGCTTTTCCTTCTAAGTATTCCAAAGAAGCGCCGCCGCCAGTAGAAATGTGAGTGAATTTATCAGCAAATCCTAGTTGGATGGCAGCTGCCGCTGAATCTCCTCCGCCGATGATTGTTGTAGCATCTTCCAAGTTAGCGATTGCCTCACAAACACCGATTGTTCCTTTAGCAAAATTGCTCATTTCGAACACACCCATCGGTCCGTTCCAAACTACAGTTTTAGCTCCGGAAAGTTCTTTAGTGAACAGCTCGATAGTTGCAGGTCCGATATCCAAGCCCATGGCGTCTGCCGGAATCGTTCTTCCTTCAGAAACGAAGGTATCCACATCATTGCTGAACTCTTTCGCACATACTGAATCCACAGGTAAAACCAACTTGTCTCCTGCTTTTTCAATCAATGATTTTGCCAAATCAATTTTATCTGCTTCTACAAGTGATTTACCGATTTCAAGACCTTTGGCTGCATAGAAAGTATAAGTCATTCCACCGCCGACAAGTACTTTGTCAGCTTTGTCTAATAAATTCTCGATAACGCCAATTTTATCAGAAACTTTGGCACCGCCTAAAATTGCTACAAATGGACGTTTCGGCTCATCTACAGCTCCGCCGATAAATTTAATTTCTTTTTCCATCAAGAAGCCGGCTGCTGAATCAAGGTTAGAAGAAATTCCAACGTTGGAAGCATGAGCACGGTGTGCAGTTCCAAAAGCATCGTTAACAAAAACATCACCTAAAGAAGCCCAGTATTTTCCTAATTCAGGATCATTTTTGCTTTCTTTTTTTCCATCGATATCTTCAAAACGTGTGTTTTCCACAACAAGGACTTCACCGTCTTTTAGAGCATCGATAGCGGATTCTAACTTCTCTCCGCGGGTTTCAGGAACGAAAACAACTTCCTTACCAAGTAGTTCTGCTAGACGGTCAACCACTGGACGCAAAGATTTTCCTTCTTTATCTTCCTCAGTTTTCACACGTCCCAAGTGAGAAAATAAAATCGCCTTGCCGCCTTGCTCAATAACGTAGTTGATTGTCGGCAATGCCGCAACAATACGGTTGTCATCTGTAATAACGCCGTCTTTCAAAGGTACATTGAAGTCAACACGTATCAAAACTTTTTTATCTTTTAAATTAAGATCTTTCACAGTCTTTTTAGCCATTTTAATTGATAGCCTCCCATAATTTATCTCTCATAGAAAGAAAAGCGAGGAAGCGCGCTGCTTCCCCGCTTTTTATTAAGCATATTAACCTAATTTTGCAAAGTATTCTAAAGTTCTTACTAATTGTGCAGTATATGACATTTCGTTGTCATACCAAGCAACAGTTTTAACTAATTGTTTGTCGCCAACAGTCATTACTTTTGTTTGAGTTGCATCAAACAATGAACCGTAAACCATTCCGACAATGTCAGAAGAAACGATTGGATCTTCTGTATAACCATAAGACTCGTTAGCGTCAGCTTTCATTGCTGCGTTCACTTCGTCAACAGTTACAGTTTTTTCTAAAACAGTCACTAACTCTGTCAATGAACCAGTTGGTACAGGAACACGTTGAGCAGCTCCGTCTAATTTTCCGTTTAATTCAGGAATAACTAGGCCAATTGCTTTAGCAGCACCAGTTGTGTTTGGTACGATGTTAGCTGCAGCAGCACGAGCACGACGTAAGTCTTTATGCGGTGCATCTAATGTGTTTTGGTCTCCAGTATAAGCGTGGATAGTTGTCATCAAGCCTTCAACAATACCAAATTTGTCTTGCAAAGTTTTAGCCATTGGAGCTAAACAGTTAGTAGTACAAGAAGCTCCTGAGATAACAGTTTCCTTACCAGTTAAGATATCATGGTTAGTGTTGTAAACAACTGTAGGCACGTCGTTTCCGCCTGGCGCAGAAATAACGACACGTTTTGCTCCGCCCTTCAAGTGTTTTTCAGCACCTTCTTTGGAAGTAAAGAAACCAGTACATTCTAAAACGATTTCTACACCTAAGTCTCCCCAAGGTAGTTCTTCAGGATTTCTGTTAGCCATAACTGTTACCTTTTTGCCATTTACATCAAAGTAACCATCATGAACTTCAACATCACCGTTGAAACGTCCTTGTGTTGTATCATATTTTAACAAATGAGCAAGAGTAGCTGCGTCTGTCAAGTCGTTGATTGCTACAACTTCGATGCCTTCTACATCTTGAATGCGGCGAAATGCCAAACGTCCGATACGTCCAAATCCGTTAATACCTACTTTTACTGTCATGCTGGATTTCCTCCTTTAGAAAATCAAAAAAATTTTTTATTTTAAAGGTTTTTACCTTTTAAAATCTCTTCTGCTGCACCCTCGTCAATAACTAACCATGTTTGACTTGGGGCATGTTTCATATACGACTGAATCGCCTGGCTTTTATTCTTTCCGCCGGTGACTGCAATCACGATCGGGATTTTTTTTAAATCCTTTAACTGTAAACCAATCCGGGGGATTTTATAGACGATTTCACCGTCTGCATCAAAAAAATAACCAAAAGATTCTCCCACGGCACCATTGGCAGCCAGCATATCAAGTTCTTCTTGGGACATGCCGCGGCGTTCAGCCATATGCATGGCCTTGCCGATACTGTGAATCACACATGTTGATCGATCAATCAGTGCCAGAACTTCTTGAACTGTTGGTTCCTGAAGCAATGATGCATAAGTTTCCTTACTGACCCTTTCTGGAACGTAGAGCGGACGGGAACGTCCTCCTGTCCGGGCAGCCATCATGCCGCTTACTGAGTTGGCTTGAATGTTCATAGCTTCGCCTAAACCGCCTCGTGCGGGAACAAAAATATTATTCTGCTGTTCAGAAGCCAACGAATGCATATTGTCAGCCACGCCAGCCATTGTCGTTCCGCCCATGACCGCAATGATATTTTCACCGCTAGGCAGCAGCGTATTCAAGGCATCTGTGACCGTTTCGCCAAATTCTACTAACACCTTTGGATCCTCGTCACTATTTCCTGAAACGATGATACAACGTTCAATTTCAAAAAAGTCAGCCAATTTTTTTTCTTTTTGCTGCATTCCTGATAACTGAGACATCATGTGTTCTAAACTATCTAAAATCCGGGCACCTTCTTCTGTCAAAGTCATACCGCTTTTGGATGTCTCAATCAGTCCTAGACTGCGTAAAACATCTGCTTCAGTACGCAAAACCCGTTCAGTAATATCTAGCTTTTGAGATAAAGCTCTGCGACCGATCGGTGACATCCATCGGATATGTCTTAAGATATTAAATCTTTCTTGAACAATCTCCAAAACATCAGGAACAATCGCTTCTAGTAAACGTAATTGATTATCCACTCGTTTTGTCACTTTCCCTTCGTTGGACTTTAAACGTCCAAGTCAGTCGTTTATCGACCCATCATCTCTAAAAAAATTTGGTAGTCGATATATTTAAATATTTAACTACCAAAGCTAAAGCAAGTATAGCATTGATACTTGCCAAAATCAAGAGAAGACACCTATTTTTGCCAGCAAACTTGATAATAAAGGCCTTCAAGATATAAATATAACACTCTATTTATTTTTAATTATATTAGTAAGTTTACTAAACCTTGAAACATTACATGTCCATTACAAAGTGAAAATCTTTTTCTTCTATATAAAGAAACGTTCTTTATTTATGAAAAATAAAAAGCAATCCCAAAGCGAATGGAATTGCTGGAAAAATTTGTATCATATTAAAGAGGTCAAGAAAAAATATTTCTTTCAAAAAAATCTAGTCATAGCGTTTACGATTTGAAGAAGATGGTATCCCCAACACATCCCGATACTTTGCAACCGTCCGGCGGGACATTTCAATCCCTTCCTCTTTCAAAAGATTTAATATTTTCTGATCAGACAGAGGTTTGTTTTTATCTTCATTATCTATAATCAGTTTTATTTTTTGTTGAACATCACTGGCAGACAGGGCATCGCCGCCCTCGTCAGGATTAACAGCATTCGTAAAAAATGACCTTAACTCAAAAACACCAAAATCCGTTTCTAAATACTTGCCGTTAACTGCCCTGCTGACTGTTGACTCGTGAATATCTAAAGTTTCAGCTAATTCTTTCAGTTTCATTGGTTTCAACGGACGGGCAGTGTCAAAAAAGAACTCCTTTTGCCTTTTGACAATCTCTAGGCCGATTCTCAAGATAGTATTGCCCCGCTGCTGCACACTTTTTTGAAGCCAATTAAATTCGCCCTTTTTCTCTCTCAGATATTTTTTTACTTCCGGGTCATCTGTTTGGGACATACGGTTAAAATATTCCTCTTGAAAACGGATGAGAGGCTGTCCCCGTCTGGTGGACAAGACTTCCAACTGATCATCTTCTTTTTTGACGATTAAATCAGGGTAAATATGCTGTTCATAGGATTCTCCATAGCCGGCCCCCGGGTTAGGCGACAAAGTTTGTACGTAATCGTAAATCATTTGAACTTCAGCTAAAGATATTTTATATTTATCCGCAATTTTTTTCCATTTTCTCTCTGCAAAGGCTTCGAAGCATTCCTCAAGAACGATATAAGCCATTTCCGGTGCCTTATCATCTCTTTCAGTCTGCAGCATCAAACATTCTTGTAGGTTTCTCGCCCCTACACCGGCAGGATCAAGTTGCTGTAAAAGTGTCAAAGCATCCAGCATCTGAATAAAATCCGCGCCTGTTTTTTCCGCCGCATCTTCAAGGTCAATGGACAGATAGCCGTTGACATCAATAAATTCTACTAAAAAAATAATCAACTGACGCAAATACGTGTCACGGTAATTTAAATGGATCTGATCGATCAAATATTCAAATAACGATATGTGAGTGTCAGGAATCTGAGCAAAAAAATTGCTCTCCTCATCATCGGAATCCTTTTTCGGTTTTCTGCTGTAATGAGTTACATCTGCTTGGGCACCTGTAACTTTAATTTCAAGCAAAGGATTTTCTAATGTTTTATCTTTTAAAAATGAAAGCAACTCATCAGTATTAAATTGCAAAATTTGAATAGATTGCTGTAATTCCTGTGTCATGGCAAGTTTTTGCACTTGTTTTTGTTGTTGACTTAATTGTTGGCCAAACCTCATAATAATCCTCTTTCTATCATTCGATCCAAATTGATGCAAACGAACACTTGCTATTTTTAAGAAAATTAGTTAAACTAACTATTGTGTTCAAGGCACCCTTAGTGTAGTGGATATCACACAAGATTCCGGTTCTTGAGACAGGGGTTCGATTCCCTTAGGGTGCGTCAATAGTGTATCACGGTTTATTACGGTTCGTCAAAATATTCAGAATGGCCAGATTCGTTCATTTTATGACTGGTTGAAAAGCTTGGTTAGAGACAGTTGTCGCTAAAAAACGTTTCCGGCTAAAGTCCAGTATCCCTATTCATTTGATAATTATAAATATTTTATAGTTCATCTCTTCAAAGGAATAAGAGTCAGAACACCTAGATATTAAAAAAGACATTTCGAAATCGAAATGTCTTTTTTGTTGGATTAGTTAATCGTACATTCATTCTACACATTGTTTTATTACTGATGTGGTAGAATAAAGTAAAGGAGGCGTTGTTTTATGAAATTAACATATAAAAAAATCCTTGTCCCTTTCGACGGTTCAGATCAATCCAAAGAAGCTCTTGAACACGCAAAAGTCCTGGCTGAATTTCAAAATGCTCATGTGACGATTCTTCAAGTTCTGACACCTATTGCTTATTTTTTGGCACCCTATACCCTTGTCCCAACCAGTCTGATTGAAGGTGAAACTGAAGCTGACTTACAATTAAAACGAGAAATGGAAGATGAACTCAATCCGGAAAAATCTGATAATGTCACTGTCACTATTTTAAGAGGCACACCCAAAAATACCATTGTAGATTTTGCAAAAGAAAATAATTTTGATATCATCGTCATGGGAGCTACCGGAAAACATGGAATCAATAAACTGCTCATCGGCTCCACAACAGCCTATGTGGTAAACCACGCGCCGTGCTCTGTCATCACAGTCAAATAATACTCATGAAGACAGAGTCTCAAAAATATTTTAAACTAAAAATATATATTAAGAGTCCCATGAAATCACTTTTCTAAAATAGTAATTTCATGGGATTTTATGATTTTTAGGTCCGACTGTTTTATTTTTGGGCACAAAAATAGTCTAGCAGAGGTGTTCTCATTCATACACATCTGAACTGAGGTTCTTATGTCCACTCAATCCTTCGTTTTTCAACACTTGCTAGACTCTTCGATTGGTAAGGAATTTCTCAAATCCCCACGTTCCTTTCTCAGTTGATCTTTTCGTCAACTGCTTTCACTATTACGTCGGCAACTTGACCGACCTTTTGGGAATTTCTATTATCCCTTACATCTATTTTATACCATATAATCCCTTTTATTGCAAGCGCTGACACTTATTTGTTGTTGGCATTATTTCTCCATTTTTTCGATATTCATAATCGATAATTATAATCGTAATTTATACTTAAATAGTTTTATTTTCCCTTCCTAACGGCGAAACAAAACAGGTGGGAAAGCAAACTCCCACCTGACACTTCGTATGTCTTTGTCTTCTGATTTTTGAGTAATTTTCTAAAGGCTGGTTTTCAGAGAATGTCTTAAACATCAAAGAAACTTTTCTTTTTTTAGTAGCTGTTGTGCTAAATCTATCTGCTGCTCATTTACCAAAATAACCGGGCCTGTACATCCCATTCCGCTTTCTGCGTAAATTTTTTCTTTCCAGAGAACATTTACAGCCTCATCTAACTCTATCACATCAATACCGGAAATTTCTTCTGTTACCACTTGTTTTTCAGGCGGAGCAATCAGCTCTTCCTTTACAACCGAAGAAGGCTTCAACTCCTCGCAAATTTTTCTTAATCCCGCTTGTTCTGCTTCTCGATACTCCTTTTGACTAATTTCAGAAAGTCCTCCCTTAGCAAGCTGATAAGCATATTCCAATGCATTTGTAATTACCGGTGCCCCGCTCGTTCTCGAAATGATACAAATATTTTTATCATAGTTTGCTCCGATACCAGGGCCATAGCCAGAGCCTAGACTTTCGTAACTGCCGCCGCTAGAATAAGCAGAAAACAGTTTAGTCAATATATTTCCAGTTAGACTGTCTGTCACCACCACATTGACACTGCCTGTCAGCAAATCATTTCCTCTCAAGACACTTCCTCTATCGGCCCGGACGCTTTCACCAAAATGAATATCGTAACCATTTTCTTTTAAAGAAATCAGGGATCGTTCAACTGTTTTTGCACCATCCACATTCAAAATGCCGACTGTAGGAGTTTCAATACCGAGTGCTTTTGCCGCTATGATACCATTGATTGTGTTTAATACCATGGCCTCATTCCTTACAGCGCTTGTTGTTCCGGTGGTGGTGGCTATCAATACTTCTCTTCCAAAAGCCGGTGTCAAAATCCGGCCGACCGTTGACACCCCAATCGGAAAATTATAATGAAGTGTGACACATCCTTGAATTTCTCCCTTTTCCAGCAGCTCTTCCATGATGTCATAGGCATCTTTTTGACAGTCTGTTGTAGAAACGTAATCAAAGTCTGCCATCCATTCCTGATGACTGCCAATAATGACAACATCAAAATCATTTTTCTTTTTTATCTGATAGGCAGCTTCTTTCATCACATCAAAACCTAACTCACTGCCATCAATCGTCAATCCGATTTTAATCCGTGTTTCCATTTTTCCAGTTTCAATCGCCGTTGCCAAATCTTCAAAAACCTCTTTGACTATTTTTTTTATTTGATCAGACATGATTCCACCCCTAATCTGAGGAAAGACTGGCAGCAAAGCTTCTTAGAGCTTTTGCAACTTCAGTTTTAACCAGCTCTTCCAAATCCCTTTGATCGTCTTCGGCTATTTTTCCGGAATTTCTTTCCATAATGATTGATACCCCATCAAACAAATTAGTCATTCTTCCTAAAAATAAAGAACCTTTTCCAACAATCATACAGCGTTTTTTGCTACCATTGGTCAGATCATCCAATGCATAACCAAGATAAGGAACACCGCTTGGGATATGTCCTTGAGTAGGTGCCCATCCAACCAACGCTTTCTCATTGACGAAACTCATCAAATCTTTTTTTTCGATTTCTTTACGAAGGACGCCAATGGCACCGATCATTTTTAAATTAGCCAGCGGTACATCTCCTGCACCAGCAGGTTTCGTCACGTCAGGATTTTGCATTTCCACTGAATACACATCAATGTCTTTTACAGTCAATCCAGCTTTGTCCAAAGCATCGGCAATCAAAGCCGTAGTCACAGCTTGAGGGCTGGAACCGCTAGACACTTTGTGCATTCCTGTCAGATCGTGCCGAAAAATCGGATGGACGCCATCATTTTCACCGACCATGACGGCAAAACCTCCCAATACGTCTTCCAAAATCGGAAATCCTTTATTCACATGGGATTTGCCGTTCATCCCTAACTTAGCTGCCGAGCCGCCAGCCACCACTACCACATTCTTATGTGTTCCCGAAGCTACTAGAGAAGCAGCAGTGATAATCGAATGGGTCGGTGCGGAACAAAAACTGCGGATATCGCTGCCCGTCGCATTAGAACAGCCGCACAACTCTGCAATAGATTTTGCAAAATTGCCTCCTCCCCGCTGGTTCATATCTCCGCAAGCTTCTTCACTGCACTCAATGACATAATCCACTGATGCCGGATCGATGTCATTCTTATCAAACAGGTGACGCAAAGCTAGGACTCCGCTGGCTTTAGCCACCAAATTTTCAAGCATGACATGGGCGCTCAAATTAAGATCGATTTGATGGGCACGGCTGACACAGCCAACTAATTCTCGCTGATAATACAGTCCTTCTGCACCGTTTTCTGAAAGTTCGTTTTCGATCCAAGTTAAATTTTTTTCATTTTTTATTTCTCCAACATCGTCTTTGAATAAGTGATGAGCTGATAAAGCATCTCTAACCTTTTCAGCAAAACTTTCTTCTAAATGAACCAGCTCGAAGACATCGACGATTTGCAGCAAACCATAAAATTCAAGCTCCGGTAAAATTTCCCCAAACTTTCCTACCCGTTTTCCTTCGTTAGTTGCTTTCACCCAAGGTTGGGGTATTTTTTTTAAATCATCATAGTGCAGATTCCCGATATATGTTTGATTAGGGGCATAATTGATTACATCTTCATAGGACCGGATATTTTCATATAAATTTTTCAGGTAATCGCTGTCTGGTGCGGTGATTTTTTCGGTTGTTTGAGTTGTTCCGTTATGTTCGATCATATCGGGTGTATGCACCAAGACGTAGCTTGCCCCTTTTAATGTGGAGTAATTCATCTGCAGTCCCTCCCTAAATATTTCTTTTGATCAAACTCTCGATATTTTCCTTAGTACAATCGTCTTGGATGAGTTCATCGATTTTTTCGCCATTTTTAAATATCGATATCACCGGCAAACCCAGTATTTTATGCTTGATACAAAAACGACGAACTTTTTTTTGCGATGTGTTGAATTTAGTAAAATGGACTCTGTCTCCATATTTTTCAGCCAATTCCTCTACTGCCGGCATCAAAGCAATACAATTTTCACAAGACTCACCCCACCAGTCAACTAAAACCGGTTGGGCATTGTTTATGACTTCCTCATCAAAATTATCTAATGTCAATTCAATCATCTCAGAAAGCCTCCTTATTTCATTTTCTCCACATATTTTTGTGCCGAAAAAGCTGCAATCGCTCCATCGCCAGCAGCAGTTACCACTTGCCTCAAAATTTTCGGACGAATGTCACCCGCAGCAAAAACTCCCGGAATTTCCGTTGCCATGTTTTCATCAGTCAGCATATAACCGAAATCATCCAGCGGAATTATTCCTTCATATACTTCGGTGTTGGGAATGGTGCCTATGAATACAAAAATCCCAAATAAGCCGTCTTCCTCATCTGCCTTGATTCGGGTCAATTCGCCGGTTTTGGTATTTTTGATGGTCATTCCTTCCACCATCCCGTCCCCTTCTATATCCACAACAACTGAATTAAAAATATAATAGATTTTATCATTTGCTTTAGCTTGCTCCACGGCAATAGCATCCGCTGTCAAATGGGACAAATTTTGAATCAAGGTTACTTTTCTGGCAAAATTTGTTAAAAAAACTGCCTCTTCAACGGCTGAATTACCTCCGCCTATAACATAAACTTCCATATCTTCAAAAAATGCTCCATCACAAGTGGCACAATAAGACACACCTTTGCTGCGCAATTCTTTTTCACCCGGGCATCCGATTTCTCTCGGGTGAGCCCCGTTAGCACAGATGACAGTGTAGGATTCATAAACTGTCCCGTCCTGACAGGTGATTTTTTTTATCTCTCTTGAAACATCTAAATTCACAACTTTTTTTCTTAATTGAATTTCTGCTCCAAATTTTTGCGCTTGTTCAGTCATTCTGGCAATCAATTCCGGTCCTGTTGTTTCTTCTTCTTTTCCGCGGACAGATCCGGGAAAATTTGCAATTTCATGAGTAGTAACGATTTGTCCGCCAAGTTTAGTTTGCTCTAGGACGAGGACTTTTAATCTCGCTCTGGCATTATATAAAGCCGCTGTCAGTCCTGCTGGTCCTCCTCCGATAATTACCACATCATACTTAGTCATTTGTTCAGCTCCTTTTTGAAACTGCCTGAATATAACTATTCAGGCAGCTGACAAGTATTTTTAATCAAAGACTGTTTGTTCTTCAACAGGTGTCGTTAAGGCGGCCAGAGCTTTTTCCACGATTTCCCGGCGTACTTTTTTCTCATCCTTGAAAGATAAATTTGGATTTCCTAATGGATGAGGGATAGCCACTGCTGGTACGATTCGATTTGCTCCCACTGTGACTGAAATCGGAACGACTGTACAGATATGAACCACCGGGATTCCAGTTTTCTCAATTTCTTTTACCATCGTTGCACCGCAACGTGTACAGGTCCCTCAGGTTGACGTCAAAATTACCGCATCTACGCCATCAATTCTAAGTTTTTCTGCAATTTCAGCAGCAAATTTTTTGGCATTGGCAACAGAAGTTCCGTTACCCACTGTGGTGTAGAAAAATTGATGCAGACTGCCGATTTTCCCTTCCTTTTCCAGCTCTCTGACCACATCTAAAGGCAACACACGGTTGGGATCTTGATTGGCATAGACCGGGTCGTATCCGCCATGGGCAGTTTCATAAGTGTCATCAGTTAAATAATCCACTCCGGAAATGTCGTATTGCCCATACTTGGACGCACTGCTTGATTCAATATGATCGGGATTTCCTTTCGGGACGATGCCCCCTGATGTGACCAAAGCAATTTTAGCCTTTGATAAATCTTCCAAAGCGTTTCCGGGAACAACATTATCAAATTCAGGCATCGGGTATTCCGTAACAAATTCTTCTTCCTTTAATTTTTTAATCAGCATGTCCACTGCCCGCTCCGACCCTCTATGTGCTGCTTGAAAATTGACACGATACCTGACAAAATAGTTATCAGCTTCTGGTGATACTTCTTCATTTTTTAAAAGTTTCAACGCTAATCTCGCTATTACGGGCACAGCTTTTCTCATGCCAGCTGCACTGCTTTTAGTCGGGACGATGTAAGCATCTTTTTTAAACAAATCCAAACCAGGATTTTCTTCATACATGCCCGTCACAGCCGGGATTCCCAACTGTTCCATCACCGCTTTTGCCACAGCCCCGCATGCCATTCCATACCTGCCAGCGTTAAAAGCTGGACCGGCAATTACCAAATCAGGGTTGTATGATTTTATAAAATCGACGACTTTTTTTTCTGCAGATGCTAAATTTTCATTAAAATAGCTGTCTCCACAGACAACAGTTCCGACGATTTCAGCTTCCTCCCCAAACGCGTTTGTAAACGCAAGACCGGGGCCAACAACCTCTGCTTTAGTAAAGGGTTCCAAATCAGCTTTTTCTTCGCCGCCAATTCCGGCATAAAACTGATTTATATAGTGAACTACTTTAAATTTACTCGTCATTGTATGCCTCCTTACGATAAATATCCCATTTGATTCTTTCAATATTTGGAATATTCATTTCGGATCTCAGTCATCTCTTCAATAATATCATCAACATCAAGTATCATCTCCATCATGCCGACTTGTTCTTCATAGACAGTCTCATCCACAATCGTTTTGATTTCCGGCTCTACAATATGGTAAACAGCTAAACCTAGCTGTACATTGGTCAACGGACCTGCGTAGGTAGGATCCCCATTGGTGACAGTCTCAGCAGCAAGACCTGCTGCTTCCCCTTCAGCTGCACCAATAATCACTACCACATTTTCGGCACCATAATTATCAGCTGCCTCTTTTACTCTACGCTGATTTTCCAAATCCATTGCCCCTGCGGCCGTTCAAACAAAACATTCTGTTGATGAAAAGATGATTTCTGCCCCTGTATTTGCCAGACACGCTTCTATGGCCTGTCCCGGAATACCGTCTCGGTCTCCAATGACTAAAACCTTTTTGTTTTCCAAGGTAAATGTCATGATTTATTCCTCCTTAAATTCCTATTCAACACTTACTAACCTATCTTTATGATTCTATACGCCTTTAGCAGACAAATGATTAAACCCAAGCTCGTTGGTCGAGCCGGTAATCGCTTGAATCTCAACTTCAATCGAACCGTCTTCTTTTAGACTGCCATCAAACCCTCCTGCAATCACATCCACATCATCCAACTGTCCAATAACCTTGTCCATCTTCGGCAATTGGACGATTTCATTTGCATTGCCGCCTGTCACCACGGCTGTCGCAAGTTTATCTGCATCTGCCAGAGATTGACTTGCACCATCTCTTCCTGCGTATTCATCAGTAACGATTACCGTACGTATGCCTTTTTCTTCCAACTTCTTACAATTCATAATTAAATCTGTGTCGGGATTCCCAAATCCCTCTTGGGAAATAATCACACCATCCAACCCTAAAAATTCCGACAGCTTGGCAACAAAATCACTCGAGCGCTGCTTATCCTTTAAATAGACTGTTTCATTCGTGATGATGACAGCGATAAAATTTAGTTCTTTTCCATGTTTCTTATACAAGTCTTCAATCACCGGATTGTTTTGATGGTGATAGGTTGTATTCTTGTCACAGGCAGACACACAGTTGCCGCTGATGATGGCACCATCCATTATTTCTGTCGGATATAAAATCGTAGGCACGATATGTTTGGCATCAGTCCCATAGACATAGGTATCATGTAACAATCCTTGTGTTTGAAGCATGTAAATGTATCCAACTTTGGGTAATTCCGGGAATTGTGCCAGCTGTTTTTGTAAAGGCAATGTTTCATAAGTTTCAATCTCGTCCGGTTCGATATTTTCCCCCAACTTACCCAGATAATCTGCAATTTTTAAACCGGCCAAACGGGCTGCTTCTTCATACTGGTGGGGTTCGATATCATCTTTCGGTTTTAAAACAAGACAGATTTCCATCAACTTTGAAAAAGGGGTCAGTTCCGCCCCCGGACCTTTCATATCAACGATTCCTTCTTGAAAGCCGACAATTTTTCCAACTGTCATCACTGCACAGCCTTTTAAAACATGGGTACGACCGCTCCCCACAGTATCTACTTTGTTGATAACACCGGGAAAGATGCCGCTGGACAATCCGATTTTACATCTAGGTTCAATAACATCTTTGACTGGCGTAATTCGAACACTTTCCCCTGGCTTGGCAATTTCAATCGAACAAGCTGCCAATCGTTCATCTTCTAATACAAGTTCAGTAATTTTTTCAGGATTAATGTACAGTACATGATTTTCAATCCTTTCTTCTGTGGCTGTTTCAACATTCTGAATTTGAATTTTTCCAAGTTCTAATTTCATTTTCTCACCTCAATTCTTTGGAATTTATGGTAATGCCTCCTTCCCAAATATTTTTCTACAACTAAAAACTATGATAACCATAGGACGTACTTATCCGTTGTAACGTGCTCTTTGTAAGATATAAATCAAAAGATGCAAAATCATCCAAAATTTTATCAGTGCAGACCGGATACACGTGATTTTTCATAAATTTCTCATACACTAATATGGCTGATTCAATATATTCTAAACTTTCCAAATCGATATATCTGTTTGAACTTTCAGATAAAAAAATAGTTTTAAAATAAGTTTTGTCAGGTTTGATGTTGCCGCTTAATGGATGACTTAGCAGAAGCATCTTTTGATCCACAATCATTTTTTTTGCGTATTCAAATATTTCACCAGAAGACACCTTTTTATAGTCCAACTCCAAATTATTAACCGCTTTCATTTCTTCTGCTACCTTGGGATTATTTGTTAATAATATCATCATAGGCTCCTAAAAATTCATTATTTCATTCAAATTATATTAAGTGATTATTTTCACATGACAAAAGAAACCGACAGGGCTCTCTCAACACAATTATAGCCTCACCCTATTACAAGGTCAATCTATGACTATAGCTAACACTATGAAAATAATAATCTCATGGGTTTTCAATGATAGTCTGATGAATATTTCTATGCCTAATTTTAATCGCGACGTTTTTTAATGCTGTATTTCTGACAAAAAATTTGCAGCGTCAGCTTTTCCATCCAAAATCTTGCCTGTTAAAAATAACATTTTTTTGAAAAATGAGTGCCAAGCACATCTGTATACAAAACGTACTGTTTTTAATATAATCTAATTGTAAACTTTGTATTAGACCATGAAAATTCTATATGTTTGAATATAGCTTTTCTACATAAACATTCCCAACAAATGTTTTCTAATACAAAGTTTTTCATTTTTAAGTTTAATAAATCAAGCTGGAAAGCTGACAACGAAAAAAATTCAAAGAAACATCGGTTTTAAAACTACACCCCCACAAAAATTGCCATACGACAGCAAATTTTTTGCGGGGGTAAATAATCATTTTCCCTTGTTCTTTTTTCTTCCCAAGTATTTCAATCCGTTTTGCTGCCTTTTTAAATGAACGTAGCCTAAGATGACGATGATTAGAGCACCAAAGAAATTGATAATCAGGTCTTTCATCGTATCTCCCAGTGCATCATGGCCAACTAAAATGTTGCCATGGGCTGTCATAAACTTTTGCATGTTTGTCCCCAAAATATGGTCAGCGAGATATTCGTAAATTTCCCAAACTACACCGCACGTAATCGCAAAACAAAAAGCGAACAAACTAACAAAAAAAGGACTAAGCTGCAGTTTGCTTTTGACTTTATAGTTTAAAAAGTCAACAATCACGAATCCTAACGCACCGAGCATGATTGAACTGAAACCGTGAAGAATATTGTCCCAGAAAGGAATTTTATAGTAGAAATTTTGCACTTCCCCTAGATAAATCGCACAAAATAAGAAAAGAAAATAAATAATTTCCATCATATCGGGAATATCTACATTGAATAGTTTTTCCGCCCTGTGGGGAAGAAAAATAACTACCATTCCTACCAAACACTGCAAAATCATCAAAACGTAATCGGTTTTTACCAGCTCGTACTCTTTGTTGGATACACCGGAAGGCGCACGAGTCAACATTATCGCTGCATAAACAACTGATAATGCTAAGAGAATAAAAACTATTTTAAATATCAAATTCTTTCTTTTAAAAATAGTTTCTTTTCTTTTATTGATTGGCATTAATTTCCTCCTTATAAATTTGTAGATAGACACTGTTATTAACAGAATATCAATGGTATGTAAACTTTTCATGGATAATGAATGAAGTGTTCAACTACGCTCTTTTATTTTCATAATTTCTGTGAGTCAATTCTGAAAAGCTTCTGTGGCTGTTTCATTTTCGTTTAAAATAAAGGTTTTTCTATGAAACTACTGTCTGTCTTCCTTTTTAAATTGTAGCAAATTTAAAAATGGACAACAAATAATTGTGTATATTTTCCCAATTTTATACATTTTTCTCTTTCTTAGAATAATGAACCTTACCCTATTGGAATCCCTCTCAAAGTTTCTTTTGAAGTGTTTTTAAATACATGGATTAAACTTTCATCCGAAAATATTCTTGCTATAATAGGAACAAAGGGTGGTGTTAGTATGCCTTATGGGTACGAAAATATTTATTTGGAATTGGAGAGTGAAATCAAGGAGTTGACCACTTTCCCGACTCGTGTAGGACTCGAATTGATTGAGAGAGACGACATCGACAACAACCTGTTAGCGGAAGCCTTTACTGCCATGCGAAACGAAAAACGCATCACTGGAGAGCTGATCGGGAGTTCAGAAGATCCGATTCTAATCGTACATTCTGTGGATTTCTAGCTGTCAAACTATTGAAAAAGCTAAAAAGAGTCAATGATCTTGAGAAATGTCATTGACTCTTTTTGATTTATCCCTCAATCTCTTTTTGAACATTTAGTTCATGACTAGAAGATATTCCAGCAAATCTCACCGGCAGTCAAACTTGATGACTGCCTGACAATTTGTCAGATTAGTGATTAAAGTTGACTAAAATGTCCCCGTCCCCCGAATACACTATAATCCGGTTGTCTTGTTTACTTCCCTGACTGCTTTTCCCTCGGTAAGCCTGACCATCTAAAAGTATATCCCCATCATCTGAATCTAAATCAAGTTCATAATCTTTCCTTTTTCCCTCAACGCCTAATAAAAAATCCCCGTCATCACTGTTAAACTCAAACAGATTTAAAATCATTTCATTACCCGCAAAATCTCCATCTGCCACACTAAGAAAACTTTCACTAATCTTAGAGTGATCGATTGCAATGTCTCCGCTGTTACCATCATGTTGCAATTTTCCGATGGTGCTGTCGTTTATTACCAGATCCCCATCTGCCATGTTGATAAAGAGGGAATCTGATGTGAGCTTATTAAAATAAAAGTCCCCGTCATTTGACTCCATCTCTATGTTTTTTACATTGATGTCCTCAACATAAACATCCCCGTCTCCTGTCATCACACTCATATCCTGACCAGCAAGTTGTTGGAGCGTCAAATCCCCGTCGCTCAACTCCATAGTGATCTTCTCTGCACTGAGATTACCTACAACGACATCGCTGTCCTCGGTGCTGAGTTCTAAATTTTTTAAGGATGTTTTCCGCGGCACCGTAAGCACAATAACCCTTCTTTTCGAATTGAAACTGAAAAACGGATTTCCAAGAACCTCTTCGGATAAAAATAATTCTCCGTCATCCACGCTCCACTCTATCTGATTCTCTTTTATATTTTCAAATGACAGCTCAAACTGTGAGCCTTCCTCTATGACTAAATCAGCATCGGATAAATCCATGACCACACTGTCAAAACTATCAATAGTTTTTGACGTCATTGCGCCTTGCCACGGCCATCCCGTAAAATTTCTAATCAGCAAAAAAATTCCAGCTGCTGCTATAACCCCTAACCAAATGACTCGCTGTTTTTTCAACAGTAACCCCTCCTCTTAAACACTTCACTTATAAAGTCTTATCACAATTATATAATAAGAAAATTTATAACACATAGGACTAAAGAATGAACTTCAATGCATTGAATCGAAAGATTTGTACCATTTTATCTAAAATAGTGTGAAAATTACGAACATTCTGATAAAATATTTAATTATCCTATTCTCAATAATTGTTTGAATCTAAATATCATGCTATATTGAATTTGGACTATAAATTATCAAAGGGGAGTGACGAATGAAAAGAAATTTAGTGTTACAGACAGATTTTGGTTTAGGAGATGGTGCTGTCAGTGCTATGTACGGTGTTGCCTACACCGTGGATGCGACAATCGGAGTTCACGACTTGACTCACGATATTCCGCCCTATGACATTTGGGTAGCTTCTTACCGATTATATCAGACGGTTCAATATTGGCCTAAGGGAACCGTTTTTGTTTCCGTCGTAGACCCAGGCGTGGGGAGTGCAAGACGAAGTATTGTGTGTAAAACAAGTTCCGGACACTATGTAATCACACCGGATAACGGAACTTTGACCCACATCTCCCATTATGACGGTATAGAAGAGATTCGTCAGATTGACGAAGTGAAAAGCCGCCTGCCCCACTCGGAAGAAAGCCACACATTCCACGGCAGAGATATTTACGCCTATAATGGTGCCCGTTTAGCTTCAGGGGAAATAAGTTTTGAAGAACTCGGGGAAATCACTGATAAAGAAACCATCGAGAAACTTTCCATTATTGAAGCTTCTCAACAAGGAAGTATTCTGACGGGGAGCATCGACGTGCTTGATGTACGCTTTGGTTCTTTGTGGACCAATATCCCGCTTCACTATCTTAAAAAAGTCGGCATCCAACATGGGGATAACGTTCAAGTCACTATTTTCCATAAGGATAAAAAAGTTTACCAAAATTTGATGCTCTTTGCAAAATCTTTTGCTGACGTGCATGTGGGCGAGCCATTGGTCTATGTTAATTCTTTAGTGAACTTAGGCGTGGCTGTGAATCAGGATTCTTTTTCCAAACTTTATAATATCGGGACTGGCATCGACTGGACCCTTCAGCTTAGAAAAGCACCAAAAATAATTTTTGAAAACTAAGGAGAGATAAATTTATGAAGAAAGATTTTTCTGTTAAAACAATCGTTGCTATTGGTATCGGCGCGGCAGTATTCGTTGTGCTGGGGAGATTTATCAGTATTCCCACCGGTGTACCCAACACCAATCTAGAAACAACTTATCCATTTTTAGCCCTGATGTCCGCCCTTTTCGGTCCCATTGCCGGATTTCTGATTGGATTTATCGGGCATACGATTAAAGACATAACAACTTACGGGCCTTGGTGGAGTTGGATTATCTGTTCAGGATTGATTGGTCTTGTTTATGGCGTTATCGGGAAACAGTTTGATTTGGAAAGCGGAAAATTTTCCGTGAAAGATATGATAAAATTTATTGTGCTTCAATTTATTGCTCAGCTGGTAGTATTTGGCCTTATTGCACCGTTTTTAGATATCCTTATTTATCAAGAGCCAGCGAACAAAGTCTTTACTCAGGGCGTCATTGCTTCTATTGCAAACGGTGTTTCCGTAGGAGTATTGGGAACTATTTTAATGAAACTTTATGCTTCATCACGTACGGAAGAAGGAAGTTTAACTAAAGAATAAGATGGAGTTTTGCAAATGAATCCAATCATTGAATTTAGCAATGTTTCTTTTCAATATCATAGCCAAGCTGAACCGACGTTAAAAAATATCAATGTCCGTATTCACCCGGGAGAAAAAATTTTAGTGATTGGTCCCAGCGGCAGCGGAAAATCAACCTTTGCCCATTGTATCAATGGCTTGATTCCCCACATTTATTCCGGGGAAATTCAAGGCGAGGTGCTGATAAACGGGAAAAATGTCTCAAAAGAAACGATTGCCGACCTTTCTTTCCAAGTAGGCACAGTCCTGCAAGACACTGATGGACAGTTTGTGGGTTTGACTGTGGCCGAAGATATCGCATTTTCATTAGAAAATGAAAATGTGGCACAATCTGTCATGAAAGAAAAAGTCAATCAGTTTGCCGATATCGTTGGGTTGGGGCAACACCTCAGTCATCGTCCCCAAGATTTGTCGGGAGGACAAAAACAGCGCGTCAGTATGGCTGGGGTGCTAATCGATGAAGTACCAGTCCTCCTTCTTGACGAACCTTTGGCAAATCTTGATCCTGAAAGCGGACAGTACGCGGTCACTTTAGTTGACGACATTTGCCGGTCCAATCAGACCACTGCGGTAATTATCGAGCACCGTTTGGAGGATGTCCTTCACCGTCCTGTGGACCGTATCATTGTGTTTAATGACGGAAGGATTGTAGCTGATACCACACCTGATGCCCTGTTAAAATCAGACTTGCTGGAAAAAATCGGTATTCGCGAGCCCCTCTATGTGACGGCTATGAAATATGCCGGGGTTGATATGACTGCTGCAACATATTTAGAAAACATCAATCAGGTAACAAGTCCTGACTTGACCAAAAAAATCACGGAATGGCATGAAACGATTCCTGCACAGCCATACATAAAAAAAGTAGAGCCTCTTCTATCTCTTAAACACATTGATTTTCAGTATACCAAGCACGGAAAAAAAGTGCTGAATAATCTCTCCCTTGATATCCATAAAGGAGAAATTTTTAGTATCGTTGGGAAAAACGGCTCTGGAAAATCGACCCTATGTAAAGCGATTTGCGGTTTTATTACGCCGCAACGGGGGGAGATGACATGGAAAGAGGAAGATTTCACCACTTTTTCTATCAAAGAGAGAGCGGACAATATCGGTTTTGTCATGCAGAACCCCAATCAAATGATTTCAAAAAAGATGATACGTGAAGAGGTCGGCTTGGGATTGCTGCTCCGGGGTATACCGGAAGAAGAAATCAATCAAAAGGTGGACGATACACTGAAAGTCTGCGGTCTTTATCCTTTTAGAAACTGGCCCATCTCTGCTCTCAGTTACGGACAAAAAAAACGGGTCACTATTGCTTCCATCCTCGTGTTGGAACCAGAATTGATTTTGCTTGATGAACCTACTGCGGGGCAAGATTTACGCCACTACACTGAAATGATGCAGTTTCTAAAAAAACTGAACAAACAAGGACTAACCATTGGTATGGTCACTCACGACATGCACTTGATGCTGGAATATGCTGAAAGGACAATCGTGATTGATGAAGGAATGGTGGTTGGAGATACTTCCCCTGTGGCAGTCCTGACCGATCGGGAGATTGTCAAACAGGCTTCACTCAAGGAAACAAGTCTATTTTTATTTGCCGAAAAAATCGGGCTGAAAGATCCGGTAACATTTGTCGATAAATTTATTGCTTATGATAAGGAGGTCAGACTTCAATGAATTTTCAAATCTTAGGATATATTCCAGAAGATACTCCTATTCATAAATTAAACGGGGCGGCAAAATTGATTGCTCTGATCCTCATTTCCATTGCAACCATGACAACTTATGATACTAGATTTCTTTTAGCTGCCGCAGTCATGTCATTAATTTTATTCAGGATTTCCGCAATCAAATGGCACCAAATTTCTTTTGTCGTAAAATTTATAACTTTTTTCTCTGTTCTCAATCTGATTGCCGTTTATATTTTTTCCCCGGAATATGGTGTGACTATTTACGGCACAAGACATGTCCTTTGGGAAGGGTTTTGGCGCTTCACCATAACCAGCGAACAGCTTTTTTATGAATTCAACCTTTTATTAAAATATTTTTCAACTATTCCGATTGCTCTCATTTTTATTTTGACGACAAATCCCAGCGAATTTGCCTCAAGTTTAAATAAAATCGGTGTCAGTTATAAAATCAGTTATGCTGTTGCGCTGGCTTTGCGTTATATCCCTGATATTCAGGAAGATTACTTTGATATTTCAGTCGCCCAGCAGGCGCGCGGCTCTGAAACATCAAAAAAAGCGCCGTTTTCACAGCGCATCAAAGGAGCAGTCGCTATTGTTTCTCCTTTAATTTTGTCCAGTATCGATCGTATCGAGTCTATCAGTACCGCCATGGAATTACGGCGATTCGGTAAAAAAAAGACGCGCACATGGTACATGGCAAAACCATTCAACAAAGCTGATGGTGTGACTATCGCCATTTCCATAGTGACTCTTGTCCTTTCCATCGGGTTGTATTTTGTCAATAACGGCAGATTTTATAATCCTTTTCAATAAAACGAATCAAAATGTCCGGCAGAGTGTTAAAAATGTCCGGCATTTTGATTCGTTTTTGTTTATTTCATATTATTGATTTTTCAGAAAAAAACCTTCTTCTTCTAGATAGGCCTCTCCCGCTTCTTTTGTTTTGAAAATTCCTTCGATACTTTCTGTTTGCATAACGACTCCCCAAACAGGTGCCATGTATCTTAAACGCAGCACATCTCCCCGGTCATCTTCCCAACGTTCTTCATATCCGTCTGGAAAACCATCCTCAGTTTTTTTCAACTCTTCGATGCCCAAACGAATCAGCTGTCTCAATTCTTCTTCTGAAGCATCTATAACAGAAAGATAGCCGTCCTTAGTTTCAGCCGCAGGCAAATAGCCGGCATAAACAAAGGCATTGTGACTTTTGGGATGCAGATGTTTTACTACCACAGTTTTAGCAACGGCACTTTCATTAAAATGATAATTCAACCGGTTCATAGATACTTTCTGTTCTTCCAACTCTGAAAATTCTTCTATAATTTTTTTCTTTTCTTCAAACGTCAGCACTTGCTTCTCCTTTTAATCTTGATGATGATATTTTTTCTATTCTATTTTTAACAAATCAACAACTTTTTTATAATGCAAGTAAAAAGCATCTGAGAGAAACATCGGGCCATTGTTTCTCCCAGACACTTTGGCAAACATCAAATCAAATAAATTTTAGTAATTATCAAGCTTTCGATTCATTTAGGCGAACGATTTCCACAATGACGTCTGTGGCTTTTTCCATGCTTTCCACTGCCACAAATTCAAAACGTCCATGCATGTTTTCCCCGCCGGCAAAAATATTTGGGGTAGGAATGCCCATATAAGAAATTTTTGAACCGTCTGTTCCTCCTCTGACAGGTTCTACTTTTGGCGTGATACCTGAATTGACCATGGCTTCTTTTGCCAAATCGATGATACTCATGTCTTTGGCAATGATTTCACCCATATTATAATATTGATCATACATATTTATTTGGATTCTCTCCTGATCAAAAGCAGCATTCAGTTTGGATTGAATTTCTGTTATTTTATTTTTTTTGTTTTCGAATTTATCACGGTCATGATCTCGAATAATATAACAAAGTTCTGCTTCTTCTACATTGCCGTTCAATTTCATCAAGTGGAAAAATCCTTCGTAGCCTTCTGTTTTTTCCGGTACTTCTTCAGCAGGCAGCAAGTTGTGAAAATCTATAGCCAGCTGCAGTGCATTAATCATTGTGTCCTTAGCAGTGCCCGGGTGAACGTTCATCCCTTGAATCGTGATGTCTGCCTGTGCTGCACTGAAAGTTTCATAATTCAATTCGCCCACAGGTCCCCCGTCCATTGTATAAGCGAAGTCAACTGCAAAATCGTCCACATCAAAACGGTCGGCACCTACACCGATTTCCTCATCAGGACCAAAAGCAACTTTGATTTTCCCATGTTTGATTTCAGGTGTTTTCAGCAAGTACTCCATGGCTGAGATGATTTCTGCGATACCAGACTTGTCATCTGCTCCTAAAAGGGTAGAACCATCTGTCGTTATCAGTGTTTGTCCTTCATAATTAGCAAGATTAGGGAATGCTTTTACTGTTAACTTGTATTTCCCTGCTTCATCCAAGGGGATATCAGATTTCCCATCATAATTTTCAACAATTTGCGGATTCACACCCACCGAATTAAAATCTGCCGTGTCCATATGAGCAATAAAACCAATACTTCTGACCCCTTCTTTGTCAGTATTAGCTGGTAACTCTGCTGTCACAAAGCCGTTTTCATCATTATACTTAACTGCGGACAAACCAATGTCATTAAGTTCTTCCACTAACATTTTTGCAAATGCCACTTGGCTTTCTGTCGAAGGGACAGTCTTACTTGCAGGATTGGATCGGGTGTCGATTTTTACATACTTCAAAAAACGAGAGACTAAATTTTCATACATTTTATCAAGCTCCTTTAAAAATTAGTAATAAATAAACGGGTTGGTATTTACTGTTGATTCTATGAAGTCCACATCCCAATTATACTCTTTTTTCCACTCATTACATAACAAAACGATTCTAGATTTACAAAGTTCTTCGATATAGTGACCTGCATCAATAACGCAGCACCCGTCTGTTATCATTTCATGACCCGTATGATAGTAAACATCCCCAGTGATATACACATCGGCCCCTTTTGCCAAAGCATCAGGATAAAATTTTTCTCCGCTCCCGCCGCAAATTGCCACCCGACGGATATTTTTTTCTGTTGTGGGACTAATCAAACGCAGCCCGTCTAAATGAAAAACCTCTTTCACTTTCTGTATAAAATCTGTTAAAGCAACAGCATTTTTTAAGTTGCCTATCCGCCCTATGCCATAAGATTTTCCATCTATTTCGTGGGTTTTTGTCACATAATCTGTATCACCGATGCCCAACAGCTCGCAAAACCAGTCATTTAACCCGTCAGGAACAATATCCATATTGGTATGGGCAGCGTAAACTGCGATATCGTGTTTTAGACAATCCCCGTACATTTTATGCTGCAGATTATCCGTAGCCAAATTTTTGATTGGCCGGAAAATCGGAGGGTGTTTGGCAATCAGCAAATCTATTTTTTTCTCAATAGCTTCTTCCACAACTTCTGGACGCACATCCAAAGTAATCATAATCCGCTCCACCGGCTTATTCAATGTGCCGATATGCAGTCCCACCGGGTCCCCTTCTTCTGCCAACTCCAGCGGAAAATGTTGTTCAAAACGCTTGATAAACTCTAAAGCTTGTAACATTTATGTCAACAACTCCTTTATCCATTCGATTTTCTCTTCTGTTTCGGAAATTTTTTGTTCATCTGTTTGAGCGGCTTTTTTTAAACCAGATAAAATATATTGGTATTTTTCTAACTGCTTGCCCCATTTTTCGTAAAAAACATCTGTTTGATGTTTGAGCAGGATGGGACCAAAAAATAATTCTTTCCGGCTGTAGCTGAAAGTTTCAGGCTTTTTAATCGCAACTATAATTTCATAAATCTTGTCGTCTTCTTTTAAAATTTCTTCATGGGTGATTAAGTATCCTTCTTTTGCCAGCCATCCCCGTAGTGCAGGCTCTCCTACATTGGGTTGGAGAATCAATGTTTCCTGTCCCGTCAAATGCCCGCCGGATTTCCCTCGCTGTAAAATATCACGGATCAAACTCCCGCCCATCCCGGCAATGGTAATCACATCGATTGCATCTGCGGCAGAGATAACTTCCAGTCCATCTCCCAAGCGTACATGAATTTTATCCTGCAGTTGAGAAGTTTCCACTAACGACCGAGCTGATTGGTAAGGTCCGTTCACAACTTCCCCTGCAACTGCAAACCGTATTTTTTTATTCAAAATCAGCCAAGCCGGCAAATAAGCGTGATCTGAGCCAATATCAGCCAGTCTGGCATTGTCAGGAACAAGATCTGCCACTGCCTGTAATCTGCCAGATAATTTATGTTCATTCATCTGTCTATCAACTTCCTCGATTTATTGTCTTTAATATTATACCATTGTTTCACGCCATGAGTGGAAAAACTAAATGTTTTTAAAAATGAAATCAACCCTCATTCTAATAGACAAAAAAATGAAACTTCTTGACTTTTAAAAAAGAAAAACCAGAAATCCCATCGACTTCTGGTTTAGCAAGGCTTATTCTAAAAAGTCTTTCAATTGTTTGGAACGGGAAGGATGACGTAATTTTCTCAAAGCTTTCGCTTCGATTTGACGAATCCTTTCACGTGTGACGCCAAATACTTTCCCTACTTCTTCGAGGGTCCGTGTCCGGCCGTCATCTAGACCAAAACGCAAACGCAAAACATTTTCCTCTCTGTCCGTCAGCTGGTCAAGCACACTTTCCAACTGCTCCTTCAACATTTCGTAGGCGGCATGTTCTGCCGGGCTTGTGGCATCTTGATCCTCGATAAAGTCTCCCAGATGAGAATCATCTTCTTCCCCTATCGGCGTTTCCAAAGAAACCGGTTCTTGGGATATTTTTAAAATCTCGCGAACTTTTTCTGTCGGCAAGTCCATTTCTGCGCCAATTTCCTCTGGTGTAGGTTCTCTGCCCAAATCCTGCAATAATTGACGCTGAATACGAATCAACTTGTTGATGGTTTCTACCATATGCACCGGGATACGAATCGTACGTGCCTGATCAGCAATCGCACGGGTGATAGCTTGACGGATCCACCAAGTGGCATAAGTTGAAAACTTAAAACCTTTAGTGTGGTCAAATTTTTCTACAGCTTTCATCAATCCCATGTTTCCTTCTTGAATTAAATCAAGAAACTGCATGCCACGCCCAACATAGCGTTTAGCGATACTTACCACTAACCGCAAGTTAGCCTCGGCTAATTTTTGCTTGGCTTCTTGATCTCCATCAACAATACGCAGGGCAAGCTCCACTTCTTCTTCAGCGGTCAATAAATCGACACGACCAATTTCTTTTAAATACATACGTACTGGATCATTGATTTTAACGCCTGCGGGTGCGGACATGTCCTCCAGTTCTTTTTGATCGACTTCACTTTCAGTTTTTTCCAAACTTCTTTTGGCCGGTTCGCCATCTTCATCCACTACACTGATTCCCTGATCTTCAACACGCTGGATCAAGTTATCCATACCTTTGGCTCCTAATTCATAGGGAGTGGCGACACGATCTGTCAAAACATCATACAAGACTGCGCCTTTGGGTTTATATTCTTTGATCACTGCTTTCACTGCCTGATCATAAGTTAGTTTTTTTTCTGCCATGGAAGAAATCCCCTTTCTACGTTCCTAATGATTCTTCAATTTCTTTTGAATTTCAATTATTTCGATTGACAAAGCCAGCTCTAACTCTTTATCGCCGGCCCTGGCAGCTTCTTTCTGATTTTTTAATTTTTCTCTTTTTAGCAATTCAAGACTGTTTTTTTCAATCACCCGGATATAATCATCAATCTCCTGATCGGTACTTTCATCTGACATTTCCAAATAAGAAATATCGATTATTTTACGTTTTAAGTGATCCTCTTGTAAGTAATTTAAAAAATCAGCTTCAACAAATTGACCATGCAGCATCATATACGTTTCAAAATGTGTAAACAATTCTTGATAGTCATCATGGGCAAAAGAAAAGTTTTTCTCGTTTTTTAAACGATTAGCCACATTTTGTTCATGAAAAATCCGGTACAAAAGCATCTGTTCTGTTTTTTCCACTAGAGTCAGTTTTGCCTCTTGCTGTGTCAAAGGCGTAACTCGCTCAATTTCCGGCACACCGTAACTCTCTCGCTGATGATATGAGCGCTGCTGACGGCGCTGCTGCCTTTCAGCCTGCAGCACTTTATCAACTTCGGTTTGGATCGCTTCTTCCGAAACTTCGAACATCTCAGAAAGCTGATGGACATAGACCTCACGTTCGATGACTGAAGGAACTGTTGCCAGTTCTTTAATCATCTGATCTAAATAAGCCAGTCTTTCATGTTCATTTTCCAGATTTTTATCTTGTTTAAAATAAAGCATTTTGAACGTAAAAGGGGACTCACGATGATTTTTTACCTGCTCTTTAAATCGTTTGCCGCCATATTTTTGGATATAATCGTCGGGATCAAGTTTTTCCGGCAACATCAGGACACTGACATCTAGGGAAGAATGGTCAGTGAAACTCTGCAAGGCACGATAGCTTGCCTCTCTTCCGGCATTATCCCCATCATAACAAATCAGCACTTTTTTCACCGTGCGTTGGAACATCATCAACTGTTCGTTGGTCAAGCTAGTCCCCATCGAAGCCACGCCGTTTTTAATCCCGGCACCGGATGCTGAAATAACATCCATAAACCCTTCAAATAAAATCAATTCATTTTCTTTTCTACCCACTGCTCTCGCTTGATCAAAATTATAAAGCACTTGCCGTTTATTAAATATTTCTGTTTCAGGACTGTTCAAATATTTTGGCATTCTTGCCGACTCTTGGAAATCTTCTAAAAACAATCTTCCTGAAAAAGCCGAGACTTTTCCTTGGGCATTGCGTATGGGAAACATTATTCTGGAATAAAAGCGGTCCAGTTGTTCCCCGTCCTCTCTCACTGTCACCAAACCAGAATCACGGATTAGCTGATTATCAGTGTTTTCTTGTTGAAAAACTTGTTTTAACAACGTTCTTTCTGCCGGAGCAAAACCGATTTGAAACTCTGTTATCTGTTCTTCGCTGATACCCCTGTCTCGCAGATATTTTAACGCATGCTCGCCCACTTGGGTCCGAAGTAAAATATGGTGATACAACTCCGCAGCTTTTTCGTGCAATGCTATCAGCTGGACATCTTTCTGTCTGCGGCTGTCCTCAGCCGGAGATATCGCCGAAGAAAATTGAAAATCCACATGCATGTGACCTAAGTCTGCAACTTTTTCAATGGCCTCTGGAAAGCTCACGCCGTCGATTTCCTGAATAAATTGGAAAACATTACCGCCCTTGCCGCAACCGAAACAATGAAAAATTTGTTTGTCTTCTGCCACTGAAAAAGATGGCGACTTTTCCTCATGAAACGGACATAAACCAAAATAGTTTTTCCCTGATTTTTTTAATTGGACATACTGGCCGACCACATCAACGATGTTGGTTCCAGCACGAATCTCTTCTATGACTTCTTGCGGAATTCTACTCATGGTTTTCTCACCCTTAAGGAATGTTTGAACTTCAGCTGAGACAAAAATAGCTGTCAAAAGTCGCACTAAAATGACCTCTTCTAGTGCGACTTTCATAGTAACGTACACAAAAATACATCTTTCAGTATAACACAATTTTCGCAAGCAAGCAAAGAACTTATCCGAATCATCTCAAAAAGGAAGGCTGTTCAGCCCTCCTTTAAAAAATTATTCGATTTCTTCTTCAACCTCAGCAGTCGTTGGGATGACATCGGCATAAATTCCGTTACTTACAGCCACATTAACCTGATAATTGAGCGGAACATATTCATTATAGTTGCTCATATCCACCACAGTCCCTTTCGGCTCTCCGGAATCCACATAGTAGACGGCATAGGTGATATTGGCCCCTTTGGATTGGTAATCATTGAAGAAAAGCTCCGGCAATTCCCCTTCGATTAAACCAATATATGATTTCAAGTAAGGTCTGCCGCTGGAATAAATGACTGTGATAGGGGTGCCTTTATCGGCTTCATAGATTTTTTTCCCCGGTTCAACAGATTGACTGATCAACAGTCCAAAAGCCACCCCATCGGAAAATTGTTCTTTCACATTGACGGTCAGATTTTGGTATTCTGCGGCGGAACTTTTATTATATTCAGCAAAATTAGGGACCACAAATGCCTTCCCTTTAGAAATCGCAACGGTCATGGCATCTCTTTTAGCTATTTTCTCATTTTCACCCACACTTTGACTGATGACAAATCCCTGTTCGATCGTGTCTGAATCTGTTTCTTCATAGGTCATAGCTATTTCATTTTTCTTTGCCCACGTTTCAACATCAGCTTTGGCTTTTTTGACAAAATTCGGCACACTGATATTTTTTTCAAAAACTTCTTTCCCTTTGGAGTAGGACACAATCAACTGATCTTTCCGTTTGTATTTTTCAACAGTCATTTCTTTGTCAGAAAATTCTTGCTTGATAAATTTTGATTTTTCAATTTTATCGTCATACTCGCTGGTAATCGTCACATTTTCTGCTTTATTTTTTTCCACCCATTTTTCTGCTTCTTCTTGAACCATCGTTGAAAAATCCGGCAGTTTGATGGCTTCCTCAGGATCTGGACCAAGACTGGCAATAACCAAAAATTTATTTTTCTTTTTGACCCGTTTGCCGGCAGGTGCCTTTTGTCTGATAATATGATTGACTTCTACATCAAAATCATGGGCTTGTTCCACATCTAACCTGATTTTATTATCAGCTGCCCATTCACGGACTTCTGACAAAGGTTTTTCTTTGAAATCCGGGGTTGCTACAGTAGTTCCCCGATGATAAGCAAACATAAGGACAACAACGGCGAACAAAGCTCCTGCCGCAGCTAAAATCATTTTTTTTCTCTTCTTTGATTGGTAGGACGGGTCAGTTTCTGTGACTTCTTCCCTGTCATCATAGGCTTCATCTGACAAGTCTGCTTTTTCTTGCGGTTCGGAAGAAAAAGCATCTCTCAGATCCGTCTTATCGCTGAATTGAAGCTCTTGGGATTCTTTATCTGATTTTACTCCCTTGTGACGGTCACTTCTCGATAACGATTTTTCAGTCGTTCCATCAGACCCGACATCAGTCGTTTGGGTTGATGTCGTGCCAATTGTTCCATTTTTTTCGTTGGCTCGTTTTTTTCCCTGATTTTCGTTTCTCGACTCAGTAATATGATTATTTTCCACCTTATCATAAACATCTTTGTATTTTTTTTTGCTTTTGGATTGGACTTCAGCTTTAGTGTCATCAGTGTCTTTTTTATCCGTTTTATTCTTCAACGTTTTTTTGTAATTGTCTCGGCTGAAATTAGATAAAAAATCACTCATATCGCTTTAAGCTGCCTTTCCTTAAAATATAGGTGTCATCCGACTGCTGGGCAATTTCGTTGGAGTGGGTCACCACAATAACACATTTTCCATGTTCGTGAGCTAATTTTTTGAAAATCGCTACGATTTCCTGCTCGATTCCTTCATCCAGATTACCTGTCGGCTCATCAGCCAGAATAACATCCACATTGGTTGCCAGCGCTCTGGCAATTGCCACACGCTGCTGCTCTCCCCCTGACAGCTGATTGACTTGCCGGTCGGATTTGCTCTTGACGATTCCGATGTAATCCAGCAAATTATAAGCGACTTCTTTTTGATTGTCCGGTAATTTATTTTCAGTGATTGCCATGGGCACCATCACGTTTTCCACTGCAGTCAAATAGGGAATCAAATTATAACTTTGGAAAATGATGCCTACGTTATTGCGCCTGAAATTTTCGTAGCCGATTGTGCGGACGTCTTTTCCCTGATATAAAATCTTCCCTTCTTTTGGCGCATCAAGGGCACTTAACAATGAGAGGAAAGTAGTTTTTCCGGAACCCGACTGTCCAAGAATCGTATAAAATTTCCCTTTATCGAAACTAACGCTGGTATTTTTTAAAATATATCTACGCTGGTCGCCGTCTTGATAGTAATAATTTACGTCTTCCGCTGCAATAATTGTCATCTGCTTTTCCTCCTACATCATAATTTTTTTGGGGTTCAGCCGCATGATATAAATCAGCGGTACGACCGTTGATAATAAGATGGTCGCCGTTCCCACAAGATAAAAGGTAAGGATATAACTTGCCGAGAGTTTCACTTCATAAGCAGAAATAACATCTTCCTCGCTGACTGTTTCAGTTCCAAGTTGCTGTAATTCATAGTAATCTGGATTGCTGTACATCTCGAAGCTGTCAGTCTGCTCCTGCGAGGCAATCAGTGAAGACGAAACGCCGTCCGCCACAAGGTTACCGGTAAATACTGACAGCGTGATTGCCACTAAAGAAATGACCATCACTTCTACCACGATTTGCCCGATGACTTTGATGCGATTTTCTCCAAGGGATAAGTAAATCCCCAATTCATGTTTGCGGTCCCGTAAGAACAGCAAAATTACCAGTGTGACAATAAGTAAAGAAGCCCCCACCGCAACATATAGAACCAATCCCGATATTTTTGACATACCGGAAAGCGGACCCGAGACTGAATCGAACTGGTCACTTGAAATAAGCACCTTGTCATATTTTCCGATTAGTGCCTGCGCTTCTTTTCTGAATGCTTCTGCATCTTCAGGGTTTTTCAGCATGAAAAACGGCTGATAATAAGTGAGCTCTTCTTCTGTTCCCTTTTTGAATTCCTGATAATCCTCCTCACTCATCCCCCAGAAATTAGGGAATTCTTCTTCTAGTGCATGATTGTAATCTTTTTCGATTTTTACGACTGCTTCATTTGGCATATAAACGGTATTTTGCTGCTCTGCAAGCTGAAAATTATAGTCAATAAAAACGTGTTGGTTTTTGTTGTCGTCTTTGTCTTTTTTCTCTGTTTGTTGTACATCAAAGAGCCCCACGATTTCCACCGGGATTTCTTTTACAAATGTTTTTGTATTTTCTGTTTCTCTGATTGTACCGTCATCATTGTACTCTTCTCCCATCCGGCTGACACGATCAAAAATAATTTTGTCCCCAACAGAGAGTTTTTCTTGTTCCGCTAATTTTTTGGAAATGATTCCCACTTGTTTCCCGCTAGATAATTCTTGTTCTGAAAATGAGCGGCCTTCTACAAGTTTGATTTTCCCTTTTTTCTCATCGGCAATCTGTTCGGTATTACCTCCAGTGATAGTGAAGCCCATGCCTCCGCCGATGAATCCTCCCTCATCTTCCTCTAGTTCAGGTTCCACGGGTTTTAACTTTTCCGTTTGAAAATAAGAAGGCGTTGTATAATCAAAATAGGCAACATAAGGCAGTTCCCCTATCTGCTTCATAATTTCCAAGTTCATCAAAGCAGAATCTTTGAAAGCTGACTCATTCTCAGTCTCTGAAAGGTTCATCATCTGCTCGTAGTCAATCGAGAGAGTTGCTGATGCCCCCAAACCTTTCTTTATATTCTTTTCCACGTTTTTGGTAGATTGCTGGATGGCAATTGCTCCTGCAATCACATTCCCCAAAATAAAAACCACCGCAAATAAAATCAGCGATTTCCCCTTACGCCTGGAAACACTTGCCCACGCTCTTTTCAAAAAATTCATTGTATACCTCCTTTATTAAAAAACCGACAACTTCCACTTTGCTTTCCGTTTAAACCTCCAATTTTTCTAACCTTAATTATAGCATACCCCTTAGGACAAACCCCATAAAGTTCGAAAAATTAAGATGTCAAAGTTGTAAGATTCAAAAAATTAATCCTGCGACAAATAACTTTTGAAACCCTCAGCTATTCCAAAATATTTCTAACTGTTGGATGATAGAAATTTCACTGGTCCTATTATTTTGTAAGTTTAAAATCAAAGGTTAAGAAGTAGTAAAAGAAATGTTTCGAAAACTTGATTACTCAAATTGATTTTTATTCACACATGGACTTGGATTTTTTCTTAAAACAATTGTAAAAAATTGCTGGTTTTAACGGAAACAAAAGCAGATGGTTTCAACTAACGTTGACTAAAAAATTTTGTTTTGCTACTATTTATGCATACTTGGCAAAATATGTTTAATAAAAAAATGTTTATTACATTTATTTGGATTAGCAGTAATTTGATGCCTGATATGGCTGAAAAAATTCTTTATATCCAATGCGGAGGCTTTATCTAAACAACAAAATTTCTCCGCAAAGCTAAGGATAATTTTTTTGGCAGGCACTTGAAATCTGGAATTCCTTTGTTACCATAGTTAAAATAGCGAGAGATATGTGCTCCCTATTTTAATATTTCAAAATTGAGAATGTTTTGCTGCATTTTAGCGCTACTAATAAATTTACTGCATTTTTTAAAAAAAGGAGGAAAGAAAAGCAATGCAATCGATTATTTTTGATTTCAACGGCACTTTGTTCAGCGATTCTCATTTGCATGAACAGGCGTGGCAGCAGTTTATCCAAGAGTTGATTGGACGCAAATTTACTCAAGAAGAATTTGATCATATTCATGGAAGGACCAATCATTTAGTGATGGAAAAAATTTTAGGAAAGTCTTTGAGTGATACAGAAGCTGAAGAATTATCTAATCGTAAAGAAGCTATTTACCGGGATTTGGTGATGGAGAACCCCCATCCTCAGTTGATCAAAGGGGTCACGGAATATTTTGATTTTTTAAAGTATAAGAATCGCCCAATGAATATTGCGACGGTTTCACCCAAGGTCAACCTGGATTTTTATTTTGATATTTTTCACCTTGCCCGCTGGTTTGATTTTAAAAATGTCGTTTATAATGACGGGACATTAAAAAGTAAGCCGGCTCCTGATTTCTATCTACAAGCCGCGTTGAACATTGGCGGCGACCTTGACCGCATGATTATTTTTGAAGATTCTCCCATCGGATTGCAGGGGGCTTTTAATGCAAAAGCTGAACATATTATCGCAGTGGCGACTGGTGATAATCACCAAAAATTAAATGATACTGGTTTAGTAGATTTTGTCATCGATGATTTTTTGGATATAAGAATCAGGGAAATCGTGCACTAATGACAGCGGTCATTTAGACATTCGAAACAAAGAGGCTGACCCATAAGTCTCAAAAATAGTAAAAAGGGAACCAAAATCAATAAAAAGATTTTGGTTCCCTTATTTTTTTGTTTATTTAAGAGGTTCTTCCGCTGATAGGCAGTTAACTTTCTCAGATTAACCGCCATAAATGCAAAACCTAATTCGTTTCTCACCTTATCTTTACCTCTTACTGAAAATCGAGTGAAGCCTAAATTAGCCTTCAGATTTCCGAAGGCTGGTTCTACGTCTATTTTTCTTTGACCATATAATTTGCCTGTTCGTTCGTCTTTCAGAAGTGTCTGAACGTAAGCTTTAAAATAGTCCCAATTGCCGTTTTTTTGAATCATTCTATTACGACCCGACTTCGCTTTGGTACATTGAGAACGAACTGGGCAGTTTTCACAAGAAAGACATTCGTATATTTTTAATTGTCGTTGGTAGCCATAGTTATCTATACGATTGGCATAACGTTTAAACGGGACCTCACGGTCAATGGGACATAAATAGGTATCTCTTAACTCATCATACCGCCAATTCAAAGGATTAAAACGATTCTTTTTAAAACTTCTCTTTTTCTCTTTGCGGTACATCCCATAGGTTATCAAAGGTGTTTTTTCAAAGCCATCCACAATAGTTTCATAGTTTTCTTCACTACCATAACCGGCATCTGCCACAATATAGTCGGGTAAATCAAAATAGGTATTTTCTATGGTCCGTAAAAAAGGAACTAAAGTTCTCGTATCCGTAGGATTCGGAAAGATGTCATAAGCTAGGACATATTGTTGATTGGTCGCAATTTGGACATTGTAACCTGCTTTTAGTTGCCCATTGCGCATATGATCCTCTTTCATTCTCATAAAAGTGGCATCGTGATCTGTTTTGGAGTAACTATTTCTCTCACCTAAAATAGCTTTTTGACGGACATACCGTGACTGACGTTCTTTAAAATCAGAGAATTGCTTCAAGGCTTGTTTAGGTGCCTTTCGTTGAGAGCGTAGTTGTTTTCGTTTTTTAGCGCAGTCAGAGGTCTCAATTTCTTGAGTCAAATTTTCTACACTTGTTTCTAATGCCGTGATGATTTTTGAAAACTCTTTGTCTGAAAGGTCTTTGTCTTCATCACAAATAGAAGGAATGATGGTTTCCTTCACGAGTTGTTGATAAATCTCTTTTGATTTCTCTGTCAACTTAGCTTCATACTTTTCAATGCTTTTTTTCCAGACAAATGTGTATTTATTGGCATTGGCTTCTAACTTAGTACCGTCAATAAAGATGGCATCTGTTTCGATAAGATTCTGGGAAACCAAAAGGTTTCGGAATTGAATAAAGCATTCTTCTAATAACACTTGCATCTGAGGATGTACACGAAACCGATTAATCGTTCTAAAATTGGGTTGCTGGGATTGTGTCAGCCAGCGAGCGCGAATACTGTCTTTAGCTAGCGCTTCAATTCTTCTGCCAGAAAAAACAGACTGCGTGTAACCGCACAAAATCAACTTCAACATCATTTTAGGATGATAAGAGGTTGCACCCATCTGATGGTCAAAAACCGAGAAGGCTTTTTCTGGCATGCTTTCTACAAGTTCATTGATTGCAAAAGCGATGTCACCCTTTTCCAAATAAATTTCTAAATCTAGTGATAAAGTGACTTGATTCATGTTATAATCTTTGTACATAGATAGCACTCCCTTTTGGTTATGGTTGGTACTTTAATTATACAAGGAAGTGCTATTTTTATCGCTAAAAAAAGGAACAAAATCATAAAAAGATTTCGTTCCTTTTTGCATTGAATGAGGACTTATGGGTCAACCTCTTTGGGTCTTAGGGTTATTTCATTAGTCCAATGTTGCGATAAATTCAACTTCCACACAAACATCTTTTGGTAATCTGGCCACTTCCACGCAGGAGCGGGCAGGAACTTTTCCCTCAGAAAAATAATTGCCGTAAATCTCATTAAAGGCGACAAAATCATTCATATCACTTAAAAAACAAGTGGTTTTTACGATTTGATCGAATGTCAGCTGTTCTGATGCCAAAATCCCCTTGATATTTTCCATTACCCGGACAGTTTGTTCTTTGATTTCCGTCCCTACCACTTCTCCTGTCTCAGGATGAAGGGGAATCTGACCAGAAGAAAACAATAAATTTCCAATGATTTTCCCTTGAGCGTAAGGTCCGATTGCTTGAGGGGCTGCCGCAGTTTCTACATTTTTCATATTAGCTCACTCCTAATTTTTTATTGTTAATAAATCAATACTTGCAAATGCCGAAGCCAAATCTGAAATCAATTTCAATTGTCTCAGACGGTTATTTCTTTTGCCTTCGTCGTCAGCCATCACCATGGTGCTGTCAAAATATTTTTCGATCAAAGGTGCCAAATCTTTAAGCGCAAAGTAAATGTCTTCCGGCTCGTGTTCTTTAGCAGTCGTAATCAACTGCTCCACAGCGTGAAACAGTTGTTTTTCCTCTTCATTTTCAAATAAATCTTCATCAACTGGTACATGGATGTCTTCACGAAGCATTTCCTCACCTTTTTTAGCTAAGTTAGTGACCCGGCCCAGAGCTTCCATCGCACTCTTGAAGTCACTGTCTTGCTGATGTTTTTTCAAAATCCGGGCTGCTTCGATCATTTTTATCAAATTACTTTGCTTCGCATTAGTGACTGCCTCAATCACATCGTAACGGACGTCATGACCTGACAAAAATTGTTTGAGACGGGCTTTCATAAAGTCAAAAACTTTTTGACCGTCAGTGGATAAGTGAACACCGAATTTATCCGGATTATCATTGATCATCTCAGCCATTTTTTCTTGGATTCGTAAAATCGGATAATCCCAATCTTTATCTTCGACGATACGTATGATGCCATAAGTCTGACGGCGTAAAGCGTAAGGGTCATTGGAACCGGTCGGCACCATGCCTGCATTGAAGAAAGTCGTTACCGTATCCAGTTTGTCCGCCACAGCCAAAACAGCACCTACATTGGAAACAGGCAAGTCTCCTTCACTTGAAGTTGGCAAATAGTGTTCACGGATTGCCTGTGCAACAGCTGCAGATTCTCCCTTCAACAGTGCATATTTTTCTCCCATCACGCCTTGCAGTTCAGGAAACTCTCCCACCATATTGGTCATCAAATCAAATTTATAAATAGCTGCTGCCCGGTCCAAGTCCTTCAACTCTTCTGCAGTCAATCCCACTTGTTCCCCAATGAGTTGGGCAATACTTCCTACACGCTGCATTTTTTCATAAATAGAGCCGATTTTCTCATGGAAAGTGACCTTCTTTAAGCGTTTGACATACTCTTCGATGGACACTTGCTGGTCTTCTTCATAGAAGAACACCGCATCTTCCAAACGGGCCACTAAAACTTTTTCATTGCCGCTGACCACATTTCCTAAGTAGCGTTCATCTCCATTGCGAACACCGATAAAGTGGGGTAATAATTTTCCATCGTTGTCTCGGACTTCAAAATAACGCTGGTGTTCTTTCATAGAAATAATAAGTGCTTCCTCTGGAATATCCAAATATTTTTCAGCAAAATTCCCGGCAAAAGCTGTCGGGTATTCCACAAGATTGGTGACTTCCTCAAGAAGTTTTTCATCCAGAGTAATCAGCCATTGATTTTTTTCGGCAATCCCCGCGATCTGCTCACGAATCATCATTTTTCTCTCAGCAGCATCAGCAATCACGAATTGTTCTTTTAATTTATCTTCATAGTCCTTCCCGTGCTCAATGATTGTCTCTGTGCCTAAGAATCGGTGACCGCGGGAAACATTGCCGCTGTCCACATTTAAAAACTGCAACGGGATTATTTGGTCGTCCAGAAGACTGACAATCCAATGCACGGGACGGATAAACTCCATATCAAAATTTCCCCAGTGCATCGTCACAGGAAAATGCAGATCTTTTAAAATATCCAAGACAGAAATCAGAACTTTCTCCGCAGATTCTCCGCGAATAAATTTGTCGGCATGGACATAGTCGACTCCTTTGATTTCTTTCATATATAATTCATCTACGGAAACCCCTTGACCGCGGGCAAATCCTTCTGCCGCTTTAGTCCAGTTGCCTTGGTCATCCACAGCAATTTTTTTGGCAGGTCCTTTGGCATTTTCTTCAACATCCGTTTGCTTTTCAGCTAAATTGATGACTTTCAACGCCAGTCTTCTTGGGGTTGAATAGGTTTCGATACTGTCATAAGATAGGCGGTTATCTTTCAGAAAAGCAGCCATGGCTTCTTTAAGTTGGTTAATCGAAGAAGTCACGACCCGTGCAGGCATTTCTTCCAAACCGATTTCTAATAAAAATGTTTTTGTCATCTTATGCTCTCTCCTTTTCCTCTTGTAAAACACCTTCTGACAACAGAGGGAAACCTAATTTTCTTCTTTCTTCAACAAATGCTTTTGCCAATTCTCTGGCCATCTTGCGGATACGGGCCAAATAACCTGCACGCTCCGTCACAGAAACAGCTCCTCTGGCATCCAGCAGATTGAAGGTATGGCTGCATTTTAAAACATAGTCATAAGCCGGATGGACCAGTCCCAGTTCGATACACCGCTGGGCTTCACGTTGGTACATCTCAAATAACGTCAACAACATTTCCTGACTGCTTTCTTCAAAAGAATATTTAGAATGTTCATATTCCGGTTCTACAAAAATTTCTCCGTACTTCACACCGTGGGTCCATTCCAAATCGTAGACACTTTCAACTTCTTGAATATATGAAGCCAAACGCTCAATACCATAAGTCAGCTCCACAGTGACAGGTTTGCATTCCAACCCGCCCGCTTGCTGGAAGTAAGTGAATTGTGTGATTTCCATCCCGTCCAGCCAAACTTCCCATCCTAAACCGGCGCATCCCATAGAAGGATTTTCCCAGTTATCTTCAACGAAACGAATGTCATGCTTCAACGGGTCTATCCCTAATTTACGCAAACTATCCAAATACATTTCCTGAATATTGTCCGGCGAAGGTTTCATCACCACTTGAAATTGATGGTGCTGATACAAACGGTTCGGATTTTTACCATAACGTCCGTCAGCCGGACGGCGTGAAGGCTCTACATAAGCCGCATTCCAAGGCTCCGGTCCGATTGCCCTAAGAAAGGTGTAAGGACTCATAGTCCCTGCTCCTTTTTCTGTGTCATAGGCCTGCATCAGCAAACATCCTTGGTCGGACCAAAAATTTTGCAAGGTTAAAATCATTTCTTGAATCGTTAATCCCTTAGTCATAAAAAATCTCCTCCCAGTAATTGAAATCCTTGTTTCCGATAACCAGAGATCGGAAATAAACAATAACTTTATGCTCCATAAAAAAATAAAAAATCCCTATGCTTAACAATTCTGTCAAGCATAGGGACGAAATATTCGCGGTTCCACCCTACTTCCAAGGATTAAAAACTTGGCTCTTAATTTTGCTGCTCGGAAGCGCCCTTCAATCAATTTTCTTAACCAGCTTCCACCATTGCCAGTCTCTCTAGAAAGAAAAATAATTTACTCCTCTTCTTCAACGCACCATTATTACATTTCTCTTATAATAGCCTTTAAAGGCCTCTTTTGTCAAATGTTTTTTAATTACTCACGGCGACTATCGGATACATCCACACCTAAACATAAAAAAGGAAATCAATCTCGGTTTTCGTCAGCCTTTCTATCATTGGAGACTTCTGAACCTGCTTCATTCTTCTCTGTCTCCGTCGGGTAATTATTTCCATCCTTCTCCTTAGGACTTTTTAAAATATCCTGCCAACCGGCCATCTTATCAATAAACTGTTTGCTTTTCAAAGAAACACCGACAAACTCTTCGTACAGTGCATCTATCATCTCCCGCAATTCTTTTTTCGTTTGCTCTGAAACACTGATACTGTTTATTTGCTCCAAAGTAATACTGGCAAACATCCGGATAAAATGAACTGCACGGGGAGAACCGTGATAGCGTCGAGGGTCTTTATAAAAATGTTCTTCACAAAGAACACCGTGATAAGCGGAGGAAAAATCAAATTTCCCTTGAGTTTTGCCACAAATCCGGCAATGAAGCCAATCAAAATCCAAGCCGAAACGTTCTAAAATTTGAATTTCCAAAATATTTGTCAAAATTTGCGGATCTTTTCCCTCGTCCATCAGCTGCAATAAATTTCTGGTAAAGCCATAAAGAGCCGGATCATAGACCCCATCATCAATTGCCGCATCCACTAAATTCAGTAAATAAGTGGCATAGGCACTGATGAAAATATCTTGCTGGATATTTTTAAACCCCGTCACTTCTTTTGCATCATTTAAAAAAGACAGCCCTTCCTCATTTATTTTACCTACATAGACGGCTTCTGTAAAAGGTTGTACGGCAACGGTTAAAGGATTATTTTTTCTTGTGGCATTGCGCATGAAAAACATCCGCTTGCCATATTTTTCGGTAAATATCTTAACTAGTTTGTCTCTTTCACGATGGTTTCTCGCAAACAAAATCAAACCTTTCGTTTCATTGCTTTGTAACAATGCCTTATCTCCTTTCACTTAGATGCCGGGCAATTTTTTTGCCGCTAAAAATTTGAAGGTATTTGATCCAAAAGAACAAAAAGGATTATTAACTTCCGCTAATAATCCATGTCCCTATAGCCTAAATCTCTAAGATGTCTTTGCTTGTCCCGCCAATTTTTTTCTACTTTGACCCAAGTTTCCAAGTAAACTTTGTTTCCCAAGAGATTTTCAATATCTTTACGTGCCCTGATGCCGATATCCTTCATCATTTTGCCGCCTTTGCCAATCAGTATCCCTTTTTGAGTCGGCCGTTCTACGACAATCGTTGCCATAATATGAATTTTATCATTTTCATCTCTTTCCATATTGTCTATGACGACAGCAACGGAATGGGGTACTTCCTCATGGGTTAACTGTAAAACTTTTTCACGGATTAATTCAGAAACGATAAAGTATTCCGGATGATCTGTAATCTGTTCTGAAGGATAGTACTGGGGACCTTCTTCCAGATAACCGGTCAACACATCAAGCAGATTTTCCACATTGTTTCCTTCGGTGGCAGAAATGGGAACTACCTCTGCAAAATCCATCTGCTCCCGATAATCCTCAATCATAGGCAGCAAATCGTCAGGATGAACAGTATCTATTTTATTGATTATCAAAAAGACTGGTGCTGATTGTTTTTTCAACCGTTCGATAATAAAATTATCCCCCGGTCCCCGTTTTTGGTCTGCACTCACCATGAAAAGCACAGCGTCTACTTCCCGCAGTGCACTGTAGGCAGATTCCACCATAAAATCACCCAGTTTATGCTTAGGTTTATGAATTCCCGGTGTATCAATGAATACGATTTGGCTTTCTTCCGTCGTATAGACACCTTGGATTTTGTTTCGCGTGGTTTGAGCTTTATCACTCATGATTGCAATTTTTTGACCGATCACACGATTGAGCAAAGTGGATTTACCCACATTAGGCCGACCGATGATTGCCACAAAACCTGAACGAAATGGTCTAGTCATTTAAGGTCCTCTTTCTTTTATAAAAATTTTTGTAACAGAAGCATCACTTTCGGCAAAAATATAATCCCTGCAATCAGCACCGCAAAACATGCATTTAGAAACACTATGGCGGCACCAATGTCTTTAACCTTTTTACCGATGGGATGATACGTTTTTTCGGTAATCATATCTACTAAATTTTCAGCCACAGTATTCAACAGTTCCATCGTGATGACGAGAAAAATCGCCAGAAGGATCCACAGCCATTCAAAGCGGTTCAGTTTGAAAAAAATGCCTGCCAAAACAGCTAAGATTCCCAGCATGCATTGGAATCTTAAGTTTCTTTCTTCGCAAAAGGCAACCTTCAAACCTGCCAACGCACACTTCAAAGAACGATAAAATTTTTTATTCTTTTCAACACTGTATTTATTCTCTTTCAAGTCCATACGCATCTAATATCTTTCCTTGTAAACTGAACATCTCGGTTTCTTCTTCCTTAGTCATGTGATCATAACCATTAAGATGTAAAAAACCATGGACAACTAAAAAACCTAACTCCCTCTCGAAGGAGTGCCCGTAATCGGCTGCCTGTTCCTGAGCTTTCTCTACCGAAACAAGAATATCCCCCAGATTTCTCGGGATCCCCATCTGTTCAAACAACTCCGGTGAAATGTCCTCCTCATCTTCGATCGCAAAACTGATAACATCCGTCGGAACATCTTTTCCGCGATACTCCCGGTTGAAAGTCTGAATCTTCTCATTAGACATAAATGTGACAGACATCTCGGTATCATCTGCCAACTTAAGATAGTCTCCTGTAAAATTCAGCAGCGACGTGATTTCTGACAACTGTAGCTCTGTAAGTTTTTCCGTTTGATCATTGATTGTAATTTCCATTATTGATTACTTTCCTCAATTTTCTTTTTCATTTTTGGATATTCGATTCTCGAATGATAGGCACTGCATAATCCGTTGATGATTGATTTCTCAATTAAGCGGATTTCCCCCAAAGTCAAACCTGATTCATCCAGTTGATGATCCTTGATTCTTTTTTCAACCAAATCATGGACAAACTCATGGATGGCTGCATTGGTCGGCTGGTTCATCGCCCGGACGGCTGCTTCGCAAGTGTCAGCCAAGTTAACCACTGCCGCTTCTTTAGTTTGGGGCTTCGGTCCGGGATATCTGAAATCTTCTTCCTTGACAGTGTCGTCTCTTTCATAAGCTTTAATGTAGAAAAAAGTCATCAACGTCGTCCCATGATGTTGCTCACAAATATCAACAATCATCTTAGGCATTTTTTGTTTTTTTAAAATCTTGACTCCTTCTGTCACATGAGAAAAGATGATTTCTTTACTGTCTTCCGGCAGAAGAAAATTATGTGGGTTTTCTGCACCAAAAGGCAGATTTTCTACGAAGAAATTCGCATGTTTCAGTTTCCCGATATCATGATAATAACAGGCAACGCGCGTAATCAGCGACCGTCCGCCGATTGCAGCCACCGCATTGGAACTAAGGCTGGCCACCATCATGCTGTGGTGGTAAGTGCCGGGAGCTTCTTCCAGCAAACGTTTCAACAAAGGATGGTTGGGATTACTTAATTCATTCAACACAATCATACTGTCATCATTTAATAACAATTCGATATAAGGATGCAGTCCGATAGATAAAACATAGGTAAACAGACTGCCAATCAGCATACAGAGTATCGCTGACACAGTTTTTCTATCTCCAAAATCCATCCCCTGATAGGTGGAGATAACGATGGTAAATGCCAAAGGAATGACAATCAGCAAGATAAGTGCTTTACCAAGCTGCCTTCCGATACGCTCCTGTTTTATCAAAGAAGCCATCAGTCCTGAAAAAAGATAGGACATCAATAAGGAAATCAGCGTACTGGTTCCGCCTAAATCATAAAAAACGAAGACCGAAAAGGCGACTTGAAACAATGCCGCTAAAATACTGGCCTTTCGACTAATAAATAAATTCAGAACCAGTGGTGTGAACGCTGCTGGAAATAGTAAAGAAATGTAGGGCATGCTCTCTGTTTGAAACAGCGCGACAGATTTCATGAATAATATGCTTAGAGTCATCATAAATACATAAAAGTTAATAAACCTGAATTGAAATTCTTTGGATGTTTCTCTCAAAACCAGCCAGACAAGAAGAACCAATTGAATCAAAATCAGCATGATCATTGCCACGTAAGGGAAAATGGTACTGTTCTTGTCGGTCATCCCCAGCAATTCCAATTTTTTGATTGCCCGGGAATCAATCTGGGCACCTTCACGGACAATCACTTCTCCGTGATAAATCATCACTGGATTCACAGCCTCTTTTGCTGCTTCCTTCGCTGCAAGAGTCGCTTTTTCGTCGTAAACTTCATTCACGACGACGACCTTATCGATTAGAGCTTCCGCTAAGTTTTTGCCGTCATCGGAAAGCGATGAAGCATTGATGCTGTCTTTAGCTGATTCACGATGTTGATCTAAATTGTTGTCGCGGATTCTTTCGCCCATGGTTTTTTCAACAATTTTTATCATTTCGTTTTTTAATAAGTTGAACTGGTCTTCAGGCAACTCAAAAACATCCTGATAAAAACTCATGGAGATATCCTGAAAGAAATTAATATCATCACTGTCAATTTTTTCAAGACGGCCTTTCAGATTAGCCACCTTATCTTCAACAGTCGGCACTTCAACGGCATTGCGGTCTTTAGCTCTTTCCAACTCTGCCTGATATTTTTCCTGCAGTTCTTTTTTTGTTGCTTCCACATAAGAAAACAACTGCATGGTTAACTCCACACGATGTTTAGCAATCGAATCGTCAAAACTGTAGGTGGGAGTCACAGCTTCGGCCGCAAGTTTCCTTCTCTCTTCTGTTTCTTCTTTATTCTCGATAGTTTTATTGGCACGAATCGTTTCTTCGGCCAATTTTCCTTCTCTAAGATCTCTATTTGTCTGTTTCACACTTCCAGACATCATCAAGCCAAGGATAAGCGCAAAAAGAACGGTAATAATGATGATATATCGTTTGCCGAACTTATCAATCAGACTTTTAAAATCAAATTTCATTTGCGGTTACTCCTTCTTCAGCCTTTGTCAGCCGACGTCTTTATCATAAGCATCAATGATTTCAGCAACAACCGGATGACGTACTACATCTGATGACCCAAAGGTGACAAAACCAATTCTTTTGATATGCTGCAATTTTTTTTGAGCATCTACCAGACCGCTGACGACCCCTCTAGGTAAATCAATCTGAGAGATGTCCCCGTTAACGATCATTTTAGAACTAAAACCTAAACGAGTTAAAAACATTTTCATCTGTGCGATAGTGGTATTTTGTGCTTCATCCAATATCACGAAAGCATCATCCAAGGTCCGGCCTCTCATATAGGCAAGGGGGGCAATTTCAATCACGCCTCTTTCCATCAATCGGTTGGTATGCTCCACACCAAAAACTGTATAAAGGGCATCATAAACCGGCCGCAAATAAGGATCGACTTTTTCTTTTAAATCGCCGGGCAGGAAACCGAGATTTTCACCAGCTTCCACCGCAGGCCGGGTCAAGACAATTTTTTGCACTTCTCCCTTTCTCAAAGCTGCGATTGCCATGACGACGGCTAAGAAAGTCTTCCCCGTCCCTGCCGGACCGATTCCAAATGTGATATCCTTTTTCTTGATGGTTTCAATGTACTGCTTTTGTCCGTAAGTTTTGGGACGGATTCCTTTGCCATTGCGGTCTTTTATAATTTCATCTTCGTATAAATCAACAAAATAATCTAACGTGCCTTTTTTCGACATTTTTAATGCTGTCACCACATCAGGGGTGCTGACTGGGATTTTTTTCAATACCAGCATCTGTAATTTTTTCAATATCTCATGAACGGCCCTGACATCAGACTCTTCACCAGAAATCTGAATAATCTCTCCTCTGGCATGGATGGTCACATGGCGGTTTTCTTCTATTAATTGTAAGTGCTTGTCCTGTGCACCGAATATTTGCGAAATTTCCTCATGGTCATGCAGCTCTAATTCCATAGAAAATTTATTGGATTCTGTCAAAAGTATCTTCGCCCCTTTTCTCAATATCTACTAAATAATACCATATTTCCGAAAGATTAAAAAGAGGCTGACCCATAAGTCTCAAAAATAGTAAAAAGGGAACCAAAATCAATAAAAAGATTTTGGTTCCCTTATTTTTTTGTTTATTTAAGAGGTTCTTCCGCTGATAGGCAGTTAACTTTCTCAGATTAACCGCCATAAATGCAAAACCTAATTCGTTTCTCACCTTATCTTTACCTCTTACTGAAAATCGAGTGAAGCCTAAATTAGCCTTCAGATTTCCGAAGGCTGGTTCTACGTCTATTTTTCTTTGACCATATAATTTGCCTGTTCGTTCGTCTTTCAGAAGTGTCTGAACGTAAGCTTTAAAATAGTCCCAATTGCCGTTTTTTTGAATCATTCTATTACGACCCGACTTCGCTTTGGTACATTGAGAACGAACTGGGCAGTTTTCACAAGAAAGACATTCGTATATTTTTAATTGTCGTTGGTAGCCATAGTTATCTATACGATTGGCATAACGTTTAAACGGGACCTCACGGTCAATGGGACATAAATAGGTATCTCTTAACTCATCATACCGCCAATTCAAAGGATTAAAACGATTCTTTTTAAAACTTCTCTTTTTCTCTTTGCGGTACATCCCATAGGTTATCAAAGGTGTTTTTTCAAAGCCATCCACAATAGTTTCATAGTTTTCTTCACTACCATAACCGGCATCTGCCACAATATAGTCGGGTAAATCAAAATAGGTATTTTCTATGGTCCGTAAAAAAGGAACTAAAGTTCTCGTATCCGTAGGATTCGGAAAGATGTCATAAGCTAGGACATATTGTTGATTGGTCGCAATTTGGACATTGTAACCTGCTTTTAGTTGCCCATTGCGCATATGATCCTCTTTCATTCTCATAAAAGTGGCATCGTGATCTGTTTTGGAGTAACTATTTCTCTCACCTAAAATAGCTTTTTGACGGACATACCGTGACTGACGTTCTTTAAAATCAGAGAATTGCTTCAAGGCTTGTTTAGGTGCCTTTCGTTGAGAGCGTAGTTGTTTTCGTTTTTTAGCGCAGTCAGAGGTCTCAATTTCTTGAGTCAAATTTTCTACACTTGTTTCTAATGCCGTGATGATTTTTGAAAACTCTTTGTCTGAAAGGTCTTTGTCTTCATCACAAATAGAAGGAATGATGGTTTCCTTCACGAGTTGTTGATAAATCTCTTTTGATTTCTCTGTCAACTTAGCTTCATACTTTTCAATGCTTTTTTTCCAGACAAATGTGTATTTATTGGCATTGGCTTCTAACTTAGTACCGTCAATAAAGATGGCATCTGTTTCGATAAGATTCTGGGAAACCAAAAGGTTTCGGAATTGAATAAAGCATTCTTCTAATAACACTTGCATCTGAGGATGTACACGAAACCGATTAATCGTTCTAAAATTGGGTTGCTGGGATTGTGTCAGCCAGCGAGCGCGAATACTGTCTTTAGCTAGCGCTTCAATTCTTCTGCCAGAAAAAACAGACTGCGTGTAACCGCACAAAATCAACTTCAACATCATTTTAGGATGATAAGAGGTTGCACCCATCTGATGGTCAAAAACCGAGAAGGCTTTTTCTGGCATGCTTTCTACAAGTTCATTGATTGCAAAAGCGATGTCACCCTTTTCCAAATAAATTTCTAAATCTAGTGATAAAGTGACTTGATTCATGTTATAATCTTTGTACATAGATAGCACTCCCTTTTGGTTATGGTTGGTACTTTAATTATACAAGGAAGTGCTATTTTTATCGCTAAAAAAAGGAACAAAATCATAAAAAGATTTCGTTCCTTTTTGCATTGAATGAGGACTTATGGGTCAACCTCTGACAACATTTCATGTTTTTTTCTAAGACTATTTTTTCATTTTTTTACTTCTTAATTGACCGCAGGCTGCATCTATATCTGTCCCCTGTTCTTTTCTGATAACGCAGTTAATCCCTTCTTTTTTCAGACGATCATAAAATGCCAGCACATCTGCCTTGGAACTGCGCTGATATTGATCATGTTCGCTGACTGGATTGTATGGAATCAAATTGACATAAGCCAGTTTCTTTTTATCTCTCAGCAGTTCTGCTAGTTGTTTCGCATGTTCCGGACGGTCATTCACATGAGACAGCATAATGTATTCAAATGTGATACGGCGGTTATTTTTTTCTAAATAATCATCTACCGCAGCCATTAATTTGTCTATCGGATTACTTTTATTAACCCGCATGATAGATGATCTGACCTCATCGTTAGGTGCGTGCAGTGAAATCGCTAAATTGACTTGCAAAGGTTCATCTGCGAATTGCCTGATTTTACGAATCAAACCGCTGGTAGACACTGTCATATGTCTGGCACCGATGGCCAAACCTTTAGGATGATTAGCGATGTTTAAAAAAGTCATGACATTATCATAATTATCAAAAGGTTCGCCAATTCCCATGACCACCACATGACTGACGCGGTCCTCTTTACCTTTGTCATCTAAATAGTACTGGACTTGCATGATTTGGGCCACGATTTCCCCTGCTGTCAAGTCCCGTTGTTTTTTTAACAAGCCGCTGGCACAAAACGTACAGCCGATACTGCAGCCGACTTGAGTAGTCACACAGACAGACAAGCCGTAGCTGTGTTTCATCAAAACTGTTTCGATCATGTGTTTATCCGCTAATTCAAATAAATATTTTACTGTCCCATCTTGTGACTCCTGGACGACGATGGCTTTGAGCGGGGCAAATAAAAACGCCTCTTCCAATTTATTAATCAAGTCTTTTGATAGATTACTCATTTCTTCAAAGTTGCGCACTCTTTTCACATAAAGCCAGTCCCAGACTTGAGAAGCTCTAAACTTCTTTTCCCCTTGCGACAGAAACCATTCTTCAAGTTCCTGATAGGTCAGGTCAAAAATCCCCTTTTTTTCCAATTAAACTCTCCTACTTTCTCGTACTGACACTTTCAGTCTACACTATAATGCAAATATTCTTCCATTGCAATCTTGTAGAACGGAATCTTATCATCAATTTAAAAATCAAGTGATTTTTCATTTAACATGACGTAGCTGATAAAGAAAACCGAGAAGCTTTAGATAAGCTTGGGGCGAAAGGTGCTGTACCGACAATCAACATGATTTTTGATAATCTAAACGTAATCATTGTCGGGTATGATTTCGCAAAAGTAAAATTGATTTTAGACATGGTACATACTGAAAGTGAAGAGGCTACAACCCCAAGTTCATTGGAAGAGCTTGAGGCACAAACAGGGCGATGGGAAGATTATGGTCATGATTGGGTAAGTAGAACGTTGTACTTTACAACATTCCAAAATGTTCCAGCTTACCAAAGTGTTGACTATAAATATAAAAGTGGAGGATACGAATATTGGGTAAAGGGGACTATCCCTATTTTTAATAAAACGGGCAGTGGAGCGAATTTGACTGTGTTGTACGCTGGTTATGTTAATAAGAAAATATGGGCTGTTTATAATTAAAATAAAATATTATAGAATGGAGAAAAAAGCTATGGAACAAAAAAATACTCACGAAGAAGAATACTTTGGAACTACCAGTATTGCAGATTGGTTTAATGGAATTTGTGTTGCGGGAACTAATCATTGTGGCGCAGGCTGTGGTGATGGACAAAGAAATGGCGGTGGTCCAGTTAGAAATCCATTGGATCAATGCTGCAAAAACCATGATGTGTGTTGGTCAAGATTCGGTGCTGACGATTCTTGTTGTGATAAACAATTAATCACTTGTACACAGAATCAACCTGCATCAGTAAAATCAGTCATTAATGCTGTTTTTGGAGCGAATGCAAAAAAAGGCAAGTAAGTTCAAAGTGATAAAAAAGTCTTAAAATAGAAAAAATCCTATGGAATCAATGTTTTGGAATGATTTCACAGGATTTTTAAATTATAAATTTTTATATTTTCAGAATCTTGTTTTGCTTAAATCCTTTTTTGAATAACTGTGTCTTCTCATGATATAATGTACTCAGGAGGTGGTTTCATGAAAAAATTAATAAACGCGCCCTGGATACTGTTTGTTATTTCTGTATTATGTACTGTTCCCTATTATTTTCTATTGCATACAAACGAAATGCTTTATCTGACTTACCTTTATGGCCAAATGTCTAGAGGAGTATTTTACATTGGTAATTTTTTAATTTTAATTATTTCTATAAAATATTACAAAAACACAAAAAAAGGTTCATTTCTGGTGCCTATAATTTTTGCATTGATAGCCATTTTGATCCCTATTTTAAGTATCCTTTTTGTTTTATTAGAATATTATTTTCTTTTAAAGTAAATCTTTGAGTTTTTTTTAAATACGCGGATAGTAAAATTAAGCTAGACAACTAAAAAAGTCATCTGTGCTACACTCAAGATAGTTCCGTCGAAAGAATTATAAGGAGTGAGTGCAAATGACCTACACCCATCTTACACCAAATGAACTCGTAATGATAGAAGCATACTATCAAGAAAACAAACTTGTGTCTAAAATAGCTCTTTCTTTAAGGCGCTCTAGGCAAACCATTTACAACGTGATTAACTTTCTTAAAACCGGAAAGTCTGCTTCAAATTATTGGGAAAATTATCAAATAAACAAAACACGTTGTGATAGACGCTCTACCATTTTATCCGAGGAACAACGAGCCTATGTTCAAAAAGGGTTGTTCAAGGATGGACGCCTGATGTGATTATTGGTCGTGGAGAGTTTCCTATTGATTGTTCTGCCAGAACGCTCCATCGACAATTCAAACAAGGTAAATTTGATACGGCTATTCTTCCTATGAAGGGGAAAAGTAAACCTAATGGTCACAAGGAAAAAAGAGGTAAACAGGCTTTCAAACGACATATTTCCGAGAGAGAAAAAGATTGCCCTACCTTTAAACAGGAATTTGGACACCTTGAAGGTGATACAATTGTTGGTATGCATCATAAAAGTGCAATCATCACGTTGGTTGAAAGATTTTCAAAAGTCATTATCACTTTGAAACCTAAAGGCCGTAAGGCCAAAGACATTGAGACGTCAATAAATACTTGGTTACAGGAAATCCCTAGACACCTATTTAAATCTATCACTTTTGATTGTGGCAAAGAGTTTTCTAATTGGAAAAACATCAGTAATACTAATGATATTGACATTTATTTTGCGGATCTAGGAACGCCTTCACAAAGAGCTCTTAATGAAAACTTAAACGGATTACTTAGGAAAGATGGTCTGCCAAAAGATATGGACTTTAACCAAGTCCCTCAAGACTTCATTTCTAGTGTTGCGAACAAACGAAACCACATTCCAAGGAAATCGTTAAACTATCAAACACCGATGGAGGTATTTCTGAATCATATGGATAAAACTATATTGTCTAGCTTAATTTGACAAATCAAATGAAATAAAAACAAGGAAAATCAGCACTTGTTTTTGTTTCTGATTTGGCAGCATATTGACACTCGGTGCAATTTTTTCTCCCATCAAATTTGAAAATATAAAAGAGCCGAAGTTCAGGCTCTTTGATAAAAAGCTATTCTTTTTCTATTAAAACAGCATTTCCTTGTCCACCACCGATACATAATGTGGCCAAACCTATTTTAGCATCTCTTTTCTCCATCTCGTGGACTAAAGTTACTAAAATCCTAGCTCCGCTGGCACCGATCGGATGTCCAAGGGCGATGGCTCCCCCATTGACATTCACCTTTTCCGGCGGCAAACCAAGCTCGTTTAAGACACAAAGGGATTGGACCGCAAAGGCTTCATTGCCTTCTACTAAATCAATATCTTTCACCGTCAAGCCTGCCTTAGACAAAACTTTTCGGGTGGCAGGGATCGGACCCAGCCCCATTTCATCAGGTGACACACCTGCGCTGGCGTAATGTGTGACACGTCCCATGATATTCAATCCCAGAGCTTCGGCTTTTTCTCTCGCCATTAAAATAATTGCCGCAGCACCATCATTTATTCCTGAAGCATTTCCGGCCGTCACAGTACCCCCTTTTTTAAATGCCGGGCGCAACTTGCTTAAACTCTCCAGTGTGACATTTTTCCTCGGGTACTCGTCTTTAGAAACAATCAAAGGTTCTCCTTTTTTTTTCGGCACTTGAACGGGAATGATTTCTTCATCAAATTTCCCTTCACTCACTGCTTTTTCTGTTTTTTTCTGACTATTCACAGCAAACTCGTCTTGACTCTCCCGGCTGATTTGATACTTTTCTGCAATATTTTCCGCAGTGATGCCCATATGATAGTCTTTAAAAGCATCTAACAAACCATCTTTCAACATGGAATCAACATACGTCACGTTTCCCATCTTACTGCCCCAACGCTGATTATTTGACAAGTAAGGGGCTTGACTCATATTTTCTGTTCCGCCGACTAGAACCACATCAGCATTATTTGTCTGGATGGATTGAGCCCCAAGCATCACTGCTTTCAACCCTGAGCCGCAAACCATGTCCACTGTAAAGGAGGAACTTTCAACAGGAATTTTTAGTGCAACTGAAATTTGCCGTGCCACATTTTGCCCCAGCCCAGCACCCAGTACGTTACCGAAAATCACTTCATCAACTTCAGCAGGAGAAAGATTTATTTTTTCAAGTGCTCCCTGACCTGCAGCAACGCCCAATGAAACAGCTGAAACATTTTTAAATACCCCGCCAAAACTGCCGATTGGCGTTCTGGCTGCTGATACAATAACCACTTCTCTCATAAAATTCCTCCTCATTTTCCTTCCACTGTCCTATTCTTCTTCCTAAAATTATAAATCACTTTCCTTTTAAAAAGAATCTCCCGCTGTTATTTTTTACACTTATTTAACTTTTGTACGTTGCTGTTGTCATATAAAAAAACTGAGAAGAATTTCCCAGTTTTTATGTGTTGAGATTAAATGAATAGATAACAATATTAGTCTTTTTTTATCTGTCTTGCCCATCAAACTCTGCGTCAACGTCTTCAGACGATAAAGCCGCAATTAAAACTTTTCTCGGTTTACTGCCCTCTGAAGGACCTACCACACCATGTGCCTCCATTTCATCAATCAACCGGGCCGCACGATTATAACCGATTCTGAAACGCCGCTGTAACATGGAAATACTTGCCGTTTCCAACTCTGAAATCATGGCTACCGCTTCATCATACAACTCGTCCTGTGAAGCACCGTTAGAAGTCTGGGGTTCTTCACTAGGCATCATGTCTTCCTGATAGTCAGCTCCTTGCTGATCCGTAACATAAGTGACAACATCTTCCACTTCTGAATCGGAAATAAATGCTCCCTGCACGCGGATAGGTTTATTTTCCCCCATTGGCAGGAACAGCATATCCCCTCTGCCAAGAAGTTTTTCAGCCCCGTTGCTGTCAATAATCGTCCTTGAATCCGTGCCGCTTGAAACAGCAAACGCAATCCGTGACGGAACATTTGCCTTAATAATTCCTGTGATGACATCCACACTGGGACGCTGTGTTGCTAAAATCATATGGATTCCTGCTGCCCTTGCCATCTGTGCAAGACGAGTAATAGCATCTTCCACCTCATTGCTGGCAACCATCATCAAATCTGCCAATTCATCAACAATCACAACGATATATGGCAGGACCGGGCGATTCTCACCATCTTCCATGTTGTGCCTGATTATTAACTGATTATAACCGGTCATATTCCTGACGCCGGTAGCTGCAAACAACTCATAACGTTTTTCCATTTCCTGAACGACTTTCTGTAAAGCTTGGGACGCTTTACGAGGATTGGTCACAACAGGTGTCAACAGATGAGGGATACCGTTATAAACATTCAATTCTACCATTTTTGGATCAATCATCATTAATTTTACTTCATGAGGTTTCGCTCTCATTAAAATACTTGTAATGATTCCGTTGATACAAACAGACTTTCCGCTTCCGGTGGACCCGGCTATTAAAAGATGAGGCATTTTAGACAAGTCCGCCGAAATAACCTGACCGGAAATATCTCTGCCTAGAGGGACTTCCAATAGTTTATCATCATCTTTTACTTGGGATTCTACAATATCACGAAAAGATACCGTACTTACGGTGCCATTGGGTACTTCAATACCAATCAAAGATTTTCCCGGAATCGGTGCTTCCATACGGATATCCTTGGCTGCCAAAGCCAGGGCGATATCATCAGCAAGGCTGACAATCTTGCTGACCTTTACGCCGACTGCCGGTTGAATTTCATATTTTGTTACTGAAGGTCCTAAACTCGCTTTGACAACTTTTGCATCTACTCCAAAGCTGTTAAATGTTCTTTCTAAAGTGTCAACATTCGTTTGAATGGCGGCGTACTCGGCACTTTGGTCAGTCATCGGAATTTCATTCAACAATGAAGAAGGCGGCAGCTGATAGTCCCGGTTTTCAATTTCCTGCGGGATCTCGAACTCTAAACTCTCATCCTCTTCTTGCGGCATTTCATCTTCTTGCATTGTTTTATTTTTAAAAGTGCGCTGATAGCTGTCGATTTCCAAAGACAACTGTTCTGTTTCTCCCGGTTCTTCCGAAAAATCTTTCTGCAAATTTTCCTTTGCCAGTTCTTCCCCCGGTGTCAATTTTCGCACTTGATTGCGTTCTGCTTCTTTCTGTTGCTCTTCTAGTGCCGCCATCTCCTCAGCTTTTTTGATTCTTTTGGCTTCAGTTTTTTCCTGACGTTTTGCTGCACTATTTTTCATATATTCCTTGAATTTTTGTCCAAAATTAGCAAATTGCTCCAATTTGAGATTAAAAAGCAATACCAACCCAAAAACCGCCAGCAGACTGGCAATGATATAAGTCCCCAACTGTGCAACTAAAAAGTAAGTCACACTGTATAAAACTCCCCCAATCATTCCGCCGCCAACAGGTTGCTTAATCGTATTCAAACGGACATCTGCGAGAAGCTTTTCCCAAGTCATGCTTATGATATTTGTTTCTTCTGATACTGCTCCTTTAAACAGCCATGCATGCAGGAATATTAAAACAGAGAGATAAACTAACAGTCCGCCATAAAATAATTTTGGATTTTTAAAGCGAATGTCTTTCCCCATAATCATCAAGATGAATCCATAAACCATTAAGAGGACACCGAAAAAACGAAAAGTGTCTCCCACTAGTAATCGAAAGACATTCCCGATAAGCATGCCTAAAAACCCAAGCTTAAGCGCTCCAAATAAGCCAAATAAAATAAATGCTAAACCAATCAAAAGAAAGGTGAGTTTTTCCTGCTTAGCTTGCTGTTTTTTAGTCATTTTCTTTTTTTTCTTTTTCTTCGCCATTAAAACCCTCCTATATGCCCTAAAGTTCCGGCTCGTCAAAATATACTTGTTAGGTGACTGCCTTTACTTCCTTATTTATTATACACTAAATTACTAGAAATACATCCAAAAAAACAAAGGATTGGATGATTGGGTTTGTTGCATTGCAAATAGAAGAATCAAAATAATGCCCGGCGGCGGGATAACTCACGAAAATTATCAGCATGTAGTTGAAAACCTGAATGTCCGCGAAGTACACGGGACAAAAATCGTTGCATTTGATGCTCATTAACAAATAAAATTTTTCCCATTATTAAAAGATGCTCATAAATTGCTAAAATCAACCTTTATGTGACAGATGCTGACCTCAAAGTCTTGACATGGAAACCCCCATGAAATCACTTTTCTAAAACATTGATTTCATAGGGGTTTTATTTTATAAAATTTTTATTTCAGATTTAAAAACTGCTAAGGGTCAGTCCTTCTGCTACTTTTTATTTCCTTCCATTGCTGCTTTTAGTGCAGCCGCCAATGGACTTTCTTCCGGTTCCTGGGGCTGACTGTATTTTTTCAATAGTTTCTTTTCCTCATACTTAGTCATTTTTTTCTTTCGATCCTGCTTCGTTCCAACTTTTTCAGTAATCACACAATACTTGCAGCGGAAAAAGTCGCCATTTTTTCCAGAATGAATTTCCATTTTCCGATGGCATTGAGGGCATCTTTTATTCGAAACCTTTGGATCTTTACGTCTTGAGTAGCTGCATTCCGAATTGGTGCAAACATAAATTTTTCCTTGACGGGTATTTTTTTCACGAAGTTTTTCGCCACACTCCGGACATTTTTTCTCTGTGATAGAGAAATCCGTATATTTCTGCTCGCTCTGTTTGATTTCACTAACGAGGCGGGCGGTATCTTTTTCAATAGTCCGAATAAATGTCTGGCGCTTCAACTTGCCTTTTGCAATTTCTTCCAGCTGTTTCTCCCACTTTTCTGTCAACTCAGGAGACACTAGAGAAGGGTTCACCAGTTGAAGCAGCTGTTTTCCTTTTGGTGTCACTATCAACCGATTTTGATGCCGCTCCATCAGTTCGGAACTGATTAATCGCTCGATAATCTCTGCCCGGGTCGCCGGTGTGCCTAGATTATGTTTCTCCATCTTTGCCAGCAACGTTCCTTCATTCAAAGGACTTGGAGGTGAAGTGACTTCTTTTTTTATTTCGAAACTGGCAGAGACCGTCTCCCCTTCATTAAACTCAACAGATGCTGTCGAGCTCTCTTGCTCTGTTGTCACTTTCCATCCCGGTGCCACCACCTGCGTTTGAACCAGATTGATTTTTTTGTCTAAAAAAACTACTTCCACTTTTTGCTGCTTAACGATGTGAGGTCCTTGGAACAACCCTAAAAATCGTTCTGTAATCAGCTGATAGATTCGGTGCTCCTCTTGGTCCATCTTTTCGCTTCGAGGTGTCTGCTCCGTTGGTATCAAGCCATGGTGGTCTGTGACTTTAGCATCTTGAAAAACATTTTTCTGCTGCACTTGTGCGCCGTTACGCAATATTTTTTTGGCTTCTTCGGGAAAATAACTTGCGACAGCGTGTACCCTTTCTTTCATCGTCGCTGCCATATCAGAAGTTAAATATTTAGAATCTGTTCTCGGATAGGAAACAATTTTATGAACCTCATACAGTCTTTGAACGATAGACAATGTCTTTTTGGCGGAGTAATTGTACCTTTGATTAGCCTCCCGCTGGATTTCCGTTAAGTCATAAGGCAACGGTGCAGCTTCAGTCTTACGTTTTTCCGCCACTTTAACTACTTTTCCTTTGGCAGTTTGCAGCGCCTTGACAATCTTCTCTGCGTCTTCATAATTTTTTAGGGAGTGAACAGGTTGTATTTGCACTCTCCCTTTTAAACCTTTGACCGTTCCCTCAATAGTATAATACTGTTGGGGCTTGAATGTTTCAATTTGTTTTTCTTGCTCACGGACCATCGCCAATGTGGGTGTCTGAACACGCCCGGCTGATAAACTGTCTTCATATTTGACTGTCAGGGCCCGTGTCACATTTAATCCCACCAGCCAATCCGCTTCTGAACGGGCAACAGCTGATTCATATAAATTATCATATTTTTCACTGGGTTGTAATTTTTTAAAACCGTCTTTAATTGCTTTAGTGGTTTGAGATGAGATCCACAACCGCTTGACCGGTTTGTTGAAACGAACATATTCAAGTATCCATCTGGCTACCAGTTCCCCTTCTCTTCCGGCATCTGTGGCAACCACCGCTTCCTTGATGTCTTTACGCTGTGCAAGCCTTTGGATAGCTTTTAGCTGACCCGTGGTTTTTGGCAGCGGCTTGATTCCCACATGTTTAGGGATCATCGGCAAAGTCTCAAGCTGCCACTCGCGCCATTCTTTTTTATAATCTTCCGGCATTTTCAACGTCAATAAGTGACCCAGCGCCCAAGTCACAATAACGTTTTTTCCTTCAATATAATTTTTATTTTTCTGAGTCGCGCCGAGGACTTTGGCTAAATCTCTGGCAACACTTGGCTTTTCCGCTATAATTAATTGCTTCATTGTTATCCTTTCCATCAAGAACCATTTTTTGGTTGTTTTTCAAGAGCATTAAACCGTGAAATAATTGGACCTCGTCGTCACATTCTTCACAAAAATGAGTATTCCCTTCCCGCCAAAAGGCAGTCAGAAAACCCGGTTTTTCATTGACATGATCATTGGCATTTCTTAATTCGCAAAATATTTTTGCAAAACATTCTTTTGCTTGATTAAAATCGGCAAATTCTTTTTTCTCAATAATATCTTTCTCCCAATCTTCAAAAAACCACCAAGGTTCATTTTCCCCATAGATTTTTATTACCTGGTACATTCTCTATCACCCTCGACATCTAGTTTGGTTTAAGACTAGTTTAAAATTAATCAAGGGTTAATGCAAGTTTTCCGACTGATACTCTCACAGCATTGGGCTTCTTCAGTGGATGGTGATTGTTTTAGGTCAATGAAAATAGTCGGCAGAAATGATGCGCAAAATTGAAAAAAAGCCAGAGCGGAAAGTCTCAAACTAGAAAAAATCCCATAAAACCACTTTGCCAAAACAGCGGTTTTATGGGATTTTTAATTATAAGTTTATCTACTTTAGTTTTGAAACTGTTTATCACTCAGTCTCTTGCTGGAATTTATTTTGTGACTGGTTTGATTTTTCCATTCCATTTTTCTTCGATCCACTTTTGAGTTTCTGAATCATGAAGGGCATCCACTAGCTTTTTGATTCTCTCATCATCTTTATCTTCTGAACGGACAGCTACTAGATTCGCATAAGGAGCATTGTCGCTTTCTACGATGACACCATCTTTTTCTGGAGCCAAATCAATCGTTCCGGCAAAATTGGCATTGATTGCAATCAAATCTGCTTCATCATTTTGATAAGCGGTAGTCAGCAGCTCAGCATTGACATCAGATTTAAAGACTAAGTTTTTCGGATTTTCTACAATGTCGTCAAAAGTGGCGGTCTTAACATCCACACCGTCTTTTATTTTCACTAGACCAGCTTCTTGAAGGATAGCGATGTTGCGGCCCCAGTCAGTTTTTGAGTTGCTGACCAGTATTGTGGCACCATCTTTTAAATCTTTAATATCTTTGACAGTTTGAGAATAAAAAGCCATTAATTCGATATGAATATTACCGGCATTCACAAAATCATAGCCGTTTTCAGCCTTGGCTTCCTCAAAGAAAGGTATATGCTGGAAATAGTTCGCATCGATTTCTCCTTCAGCTAAAGTTTTGTTCGGCAAGACATAATCTTGAAACTCGACTATTTCTAATTCAATGCCTTCTTCTTCAAGTTTTGGTTTGATATGCTCCAAAATTTCTGCATGAGGAGTTGGGCTGGCGCCCACTTTCAAAACTTTAGTATCTGCTTTTTCTTCCTCTTTTGGCGTTCCTGAATTTCCGCAAGCAGCTAAACTAAGGGCCAAAACCCCAATACCTAAAACACTCAATAATTTTTTCTTCATTTTGCTTCCTCCTAAATAGTTTTATCTTTTATCAACTTTCGTTACTAATAAATCACCAATCCACTGAATAATAAAAACAATCACTAAAATCAAAATCGTCGCAAACAAAGTGGTTGTCAAATCTCCCTGCATATAGCCCTGGTAATAGGCCAATTGACCTAGCCCTCCTCCCCCTACTGCTCCCGCCATTGCAGTGAAACCAATCATCGTGATAGTGGTGACAGTGATTCCTGAAATCAACGCCGGCCTGCTTTCAGCCAGCAAAATCTTCCATACGATTTCCAGCTTGTTGGCGCCCATCGCATCAGCAGCCTCCAACACACCTTCATCGACTTCTCTAAAAGCAATCTCTACCAATCTGGCATAAAATGGTGTTGCGGAAATCACCAATGCGGGAATTGCAGCTTTTGCACCTAAAAAAGTTCCCAACAAAGCTTTGGTAAATGGAATCAAAAGCAGAATCAAAATAATAAATGGGATGGAGCGGAATATATTGCTGAGAATCGACACGACAGAATATAAAATTCGTGATGATTTCTTATCGCTCTTTGCCAGACTATATAAAATCAGGCCTAAAATAAGTCCCAAAATCACTACCAGTACCATAGAGATAATTGTCATCATCAAAGTTTCCTGAGTTGCTATTTTAAATTTTTCAGTGTTCAAGTTAGAAAAATTAAAATAGGTTTCTTTAAAGCCTTTATTGTTCATCTTCAACCACCTCCACACCAACACCTTCATGGATAAATCTATCGAGTGCCGCTTTGATTTCTTCTTCAGCGCCGGTTAATTCCACGATTAGTGTGCCGAAGGAAGAATGATTTATTTCCTGTATCTGTCCTTGAATCACGTTGATATCCACATCGAATTCCTTGATAACCTGGGATAAAATCGGATGTTTGGATTTTTCTCCCCTGAAAGTCAGCTGAGCGATTTTTCCTTGAGTATAATTTTTGCTGAAATAATCCAAAGTATTGTCTTCCACCACTTCGGGAAAGGTTTCTTGCTGTACAAAACGTTTAGTAACTTCCTCTTGGGGATGACTGAAAACCTCCATGACACTGCCTTGCTCAACGATTTTCCCGTCTTCCATCACGGCAACTTTATGACAAATTTTGCGAATCACGTGCATCTCGTGGGTAATCAAGACAATGGTCACACCTAATTCCTGATTGATTTGTTTCAACAGCTGCAACACTTCGTCAGTGGTTTGAGGGTCCAGTGCGCTGGTAGCCTCATCACATAACAAAATTTTTGGATGGTTGGCTAAAGCACGGGCAATACCCACACGTTGCTTTTGTCCTCCTGAAAGTTGTCCGGGATAAGCTGACCCTCTTCCTTTCAATCCCACAAGATGGAGCAATTCCTCTGCCCGTTCACGACGCTGATCGGCAGGAACCTTGGCCAATTCCAGAGGGAGCATGATGTTTTCCAAAACAGTCCGTGACCATAATAAATTAAAATGTTGAAAAATCATGCCGATATCCTTACGAAACTGTCTTAATTCTTTTGTTTTCAAATGAGCTATTTCTTGCTGATTGACTGTCAATTTGCCTTCAGTTGTCTTTTCCAAACCATTGAGCAATCGCAGCAGTGTACTTTTCCCCGCACCTGAGTAACCAACGATCCCAAATATTTCTCCTTCGTTAACGGTAAAATCCACTTGATCCACTGCTAAAATCGTATCGTTCTTAACTTCAAACTTTTTTGATACTTTTTTTAAGCTAATAAGCGACATTGCGTTCCCTCCAAACTCTCATCTTCTGAACCTTTTGTCATAGACTTTTGATTCATCAGAAGAAAAACTGTCCTTTTTTTTTGAAAATAAAAAAGCTTCCGTCCTATTTCTAATGAAATAAGGACGAAAGCGTTGCTTCGTGTTACCACCTTTATTTGTTACTTTCTCACAAAAGTAACCTCTTCCAGTACGCAAGAAAAACTTTTAATACTGTGACACGTTAACGAGTGTGTTCGTAATGGACTGACTGTTACAGCTCATCCATTCTGCTCAAAGACCATTTTCCATAACTTTCCGGCTATCCCTTCTCACCAACTGGGGATTCTCTTTAAACTTTCCTGATATGTACTTTTCTTTTCAAAGCATTTATTTTTAAATTTGATTGTTATTCTAGCAGTGTTTTTTCTGATTGTCAACTAATTTCTTAAAGTGCTTGAAAATCGTCCTCAGAAACTTCGGTCATAACTAACAGCCACGCCTCGTTTTCGTCTTCACTGTCCAACACTGACGGCTCATCAACTGCTTTTTCATTAATTTCTACCACAGTACCGTTTAGAGGACTTAATAGCTCAGTCACCGCTTTTTCAGCTTCCACATCAGCAAAAGCTTCGTCTTTGACTAATAGACTCCCCACTTTAGGCAGTGAAACAAAAGTAATGCTCCCTAGCTCATCTTGTCCCTCGTTTGTCAAACCTAGGCGGTAGTTCTGATCCTTTTTAGCAATCCATAGGTACTTACCTGATGTTTTCTTTTTCATAAGCTTTCCTCCAAATTACAGCAGTGTTTCATATTCGGCTTCTTTAAAACCAAGAAACAACTGACTGCCGTTTTCCAAAATTGGACGTTTGACTAGCATGCCCCGCTCACACAGTTTTTCTGCCGCTTCTTCTTTCGATAACGAATAAACAACTTCTTTTAAATTTTCTTTTCGGTAAATGATTCCCGAAGTATTGAAAAATTTATGAATAGGAATTTCGGTTTCTTCCATCCACTTTACAAATTGCTCTTTTGTAGGTGTGTCATTGATCAAATCTATCAATTGATATTCTACTTGATGCTGATCCAGCCAAGCTTTTGCCCGTTTGCACGTAGAACATTTTTCGTACCAATAAAAATTAATCATCTGTCTCCCTCATTTCTAATTAGTCAGCATTCAGTATATCATAGAATGTCTTTAGTTTTAAGACATGCTGAGACAAAAAACAAAGGAATTTCAAATCACACAACTCAAAAAATAATTACGTATTTAAATAATCTTCCTGCTGAAATCTCATGGAAAGGATGATGCCTATACCGATCATGTTCCCCAGCAAAGCAGACCCCCCTTGACTGATGAAAGGCAGCGGGATTCCTGTCAGCGGCAAAAGCCCGATATTGGCTCCGATATTTTCAAAAACATGGAATAAAATCATCATGATGATTCCTGTGGCAATATAAGTGTAAAATTCATTATTCGTATCAAAACAGACACGGATCATCCGGTAAATCAAAAGAAAATACATAAAAATAACAAAAACACTTCCGATAAAACCAAAATTTTCAGCAATCACCGTAAAAATCATATCAGATTCTCTTACAGGAATTTCCACCTCTGATACGTTAAAACCTTTTCCTATCAACCCTCCCGAGCCGATAGCTGTTAATGCTTGTGCCTGCTGATAAGAGTTTCCGGTAGGGTCATGGAAAGGGTTTTGCCAAGAATCAATCCGGAGCAGCTGATATTGCTTCACTCCTAATCTTTGCAAAAATTCCCGTCCAGTTTCAGTGGTGACGGCATAAATCACACCGACGACCAGCAAAACAGCAATAGCAATCGACGGCAACAATATTTTCCAAGACACCCCTGACATCAAGAATACCCCGGAAAAAATTGCAAAAAATACCAGCAAGGTTCCAAAGTCATGCTGAAACCGCAACAGCACAGCGATGGGAATCGTCACTGCAATCATTTTTCCAATCAGTATAAAGTCCCTTTTGATTGTATGTTCTTCCTGAAGATTATGTTGGGTCACGATAAAGGCCAAAATTAAAATATAAGCAATCTTCATCAGCTCTGAAGGTTGAAAAGAAAGACTGCCAAAATATACCCAGTTCTTCGATCCGGTCAGCGCGACAACTCGCGGGTCAGAAAAATACAATGGTAAAACCATCAAAATCAACCCTAATCCATAAAAAAGCGCAGACAGTTTCCACCATAATTTAGATGTGAATTGCATTAATACCGCAATGGCTACCACCCCAAGCGCCAGCCACAAGACATTTTTAAACATCTGGGAAGTCACATCTTGCTTTATCGGATTGACACTTAAAGCCACATACTGGGCCGCCAGCCCGACCAGACACAAAACAAACACAGGCAGGATGATACCGTAATCTATTCGATTATCTAAGTCGATCGTTTTTTTATTCATTCATATACTCTTTTCTATTAATCTTCATTATACAAATCATTATACAAAAAATAGTTTGCAAAAAACACTCCTGCCACTTATTTTTAATGATTTTTAACATCGTCAATGATTTTGTAAAATCACATCGCTGGCAATAGGCACTTGTTCCAGTTTAAAAATCTCTTTATCAAAAGCTATTTTTTTCAGATGGACCTCCAAATCATTTCTTCCCGGAAAATCCTCTGTGGTATAAAAACAGATTTTCTTCATATTTTTTTTATCGGCAGTTTCAAATCTACCAAGTCCTCTTGCTCCGTAAGCCTGTTCATACTTCACCGCAGCCAAATAATCTCCTGTTGTAACAGAATTATTTTTCATATCTTCGAATGAAAAATAAGGGTTCACAAAATGGGCAACATCGTTTTTTTGTTTCGAAGCCAGCAAATAATTGGAAACAACCAAACTTCCAATACCTTCACTGACCCAAGTAAAGGATGCCAGCGTACTATGATTTTCAGTTGCAAGAGTCTGCATCGCTTCTTGAACCTTAGCCAAACGTTCCCCTGTCTTCTCAGATGAATAATCGTTACTGGTCCCTTCCCTGAGTTCTGCTACCAGATACCCTTGGCGTGCCAACTCCATGCCTTCTGTTTCAAGCCAGTTTGTTTCTGAACTTCCCAGCGGGTGATAATATACGATGGGCAGCAGCTGAGACCGACCCTTCTGATAGACTGCTCTCAAATAATGGGTATGAAAAGTGGATTGGTCGTAGACAATGTCTTTCTTCACGACTAATCCTTCTTCAACTTCTGTTGACAAAGAAAAAGAATCCTCCCTTTGATTTTGCTGATAATATTCTAAAATCGGAAAAGGAGTGAATGTTATAATATAAATAGAAAATAATAATAAAGTGCCGCTAACAATCAGACTATGCTGAAAAATATCTTTCATTAGTGCTTCCAACCTTATCATAAAAATTTTTATTATTAATTGACGGCCTTCTAACAGACCGTCTTGTCAACTAATGTCAAAACTGATAACCGATAAACATAAAAATTATCCCAGCTTATAATTGTACTTCAAAATCATTTTACTACAAAAAGCCCTCGTTGACGACTGTCACTCCCAAGGCTATGGCTTTGCAAACGTGTGTTTCCGTTCAAAATATGTTATAATATAAACGATGGACGGTTATTTTATGCATGTTTATACAGGAAGGTGGAAAAAAAGCATGTTTTATTCTGCAAATAAAGACATTAGTCAAGATGGAAAACAGTTTTTGCCTGACACTAGAGTTCAATTTTTGATTCATAATGAGATTGAAACAGGAACTGTTATTAAACAAAAAATAAACTCTGCAATCATTGAAATTGAAGAAACTGTTGAAAATCGAGACCTTATTTTTCAAACTCAAGGAATGGTGGTCGTTAGTTATAAAGATTTGACACTCATTAACTGATAAATTCTTTTTTAGAGCTTCAATCGCCATTTACCGCAATATCATTTAAACCCAACGACCTATTAAAATAAACAAACCGAACAACGACCATGCTTTTGAGCATATCATTGTTCGGTATTATTTTGCCGATTTTTATTCAGAATTTTAATTTAAGAAATTACTTTTAATCCTACCGCTGCGCCGATAATCAGCAGCAAACAAGCGATCCTCTGCCAACTCTTTTCCTCACCGTACACAAACATTCCCATAATCGCCCCGCCGGAAGCACCGATACCAGTCCAGATAGCATAGGCTGTCCCCATAGTAATCTCATTCATGGCCAAATTCAGCAAATAAAAACTGATGCCGAAACCAATAAACAAGTAGATAACGGATAAGAGATTTTTTTTCACGTTAAAATAATTTATCAGCGACACACCAACCATTTCAAATAACCCAGCGAAAATCAAATATATCCAAGCCATCTATTTCCCCTCCTTCTGCTGATCCGTCAACATTTTCAATCCTACCACACCTGCTAAAAGCAGACCGATAAATAAAACTTTGGCCAGGGACAAGGGAGCACCAAACAAAAAAGTGTCCATTATCACCGTTCCTGTAGTACCTAGGCCAACAAAAACGGCATAAGCAGTTCCTACAGGCAACTTTTGCGTGGCAGTAATCAATAAATAGAAGCTGATAAAGATGGCAATCAATGTCATCAGCCAGTGAAAAACCGAAACGGAATGTTTTAAACCAATCACCCAGCCAACTTCAAATATTGCTGCAATAATAATTTTTAACCAGTACGTATTCACATGATTCATCCTTTCCATATAAAAAAGCCCGGAGAAATATTGTCTTTCAACAATATTCTCCCAGGCTTTTATCCCTCCGTGGTACGTAAATCTTTTACGCGTTTTCTCTCGGACCAGACCATCTATGTTTAAGATGCGGAACCCTAGAAAATCTTTCAGACCATTCTATTATAATAGAGTGGCAATATAAATCAATAAAAAACCAACCAATGTTAGAAAATTCTTACATTATGTCCTTCAAGTGCTTTATTTTGTCCCGAATAAACGATCTCCAGCATCGCCAAGACCTGGAACGATATAGCCGTTCTCATCCAAGCCCTCATCCAGTCCGGCAGTAATAATATCCACATCAGGATGGGCCTCTTGCAAGGCTTTCACTCCCTCAGGTGCTGCCACAAGACAAACAAATTTGATGTTAGTGCCGCCGCGTTTTTTCAATGCATCTACTGCCAAAATAGCTGATCCGCCGGTAGCCAGCATCGGATCCACCACAAATAGCTGACGTGTTTCAATATCAGACGGCAATTTTACAAAATACTCTACCGGTTCCAAGGTTTCATGATCTCGGTACATGCCGATATGCCCAACTTTTGCAGCAGGAATCAATTCTAACATCCCGTCAACCATCCCAATACCGGCACGAAGAATCGGAATAATGGCAACTTTCTTTCCTGAAAGTGTTCTTTGAGTTGTTTTTCCCATTGGCGTTTCAACTTCGACTGCTTCTAAAGGCATGTCCCTTGAAACTTCGTAAGCCATCAGCATTGCTATTTCATTCACAACCTCACGAAAAACTTTAGTTCCGCAATGCTTATCACGAATAATCGTTAATTTGTGTTGAATCAATGGATGATCCATTACTTGAAATTTTCCCATATCGATTCTCCTCTTTCATATAAGTTTGACGCCTGCTATTTTCCAGATGTGTCCCCAATCAACTTTTAGAAATAGAAGCGAAATTTAAATTTTACTCTTATCTATTGTAAAGCAAAAACGCAAGATTGACTAGTCAATCTTGCGTTTTTTTAAGAATATAATGGAAACTTTTCAGTGATAGCACGAACTTCTTTGCGAATATTCGACAACTTGTTTTCATCTTGATAATTTGAAAGCGCCTCATTGATTAATTCAGCTACTCGAGTCACATTAGCTTCACGCATTCCTCTTGTTGTTACCGCCGGTGTTCCGATTCGGATTCCGCTTGTTTGGAACGGACTCAGCACCTCAAAAGGAATCGTATTTTTATTGACCGTGATGTTCACGTCGTCAAGAATCTCCTCAGCTTGCTTGCCGGTCAAACCATAGTCTGTCACTTCGATAAGCAGAAGATGGTTATCCACGTCTCCGCTGACTAAACGGGCATTGGCAGAACGATTAAAGACTTTTGCCATCGCTTTGGCATTCTCTATCACCTGCTCCTGATAATCCTTGAAGTCCTCGTCAAGAGCTTCATGGAAGCAGACCGCCTTGGCCGCAATGACATGCTCTAAAGGTCCTCCTTGAATCCCAGGGAAAATATTGCTGTTGATTTTTTTAGCTAACCCTTCGTCGTTCGTTAAAATCAGTCCGCCGCGGGGGCCGCGTAAAGTTTTATGTGTAGTAGAAGTCACGATATCAGCATATTCCACTGGATTTTGATGAAGTCCGGCGGCAACAAGACCAGCAATATGGGCCATATCCACCATTAATTTTGCACCTACAGCATCTGCGATTTCCCTGAATTTTTTGAAATCAAGCATCCGGCCATAGGCACTGGCACCTGCCACAATTAGTTTTGGCTGGACTTCACGGGCTTTTATCATCACCACGTCATAATCGATCACTTCTGTTACCGGGTCCACTCCGTATGGACGGAAATTATATGATTTGCCGCTGAAGTTAACTGCTGAACCGTGAGTTAAATGCCCTCCATGAGTTAAATCCATCCCTAAAACCGTATCTCCCGGTTCGATTAAACTTAGATAGGCTGCTGTATTAGCCTGTGAACCTGAATGAGGTTGAACATTAGCAAATTTAGCATTGAATAATTCTTTTGCTCTTTCGATGGCTAAATTCTCTACGATGTCAACAAACTCACACCCGCCATAATATCTTCTTCCCGGGTAGCCTTCAGCATATTTATTGGTCAGAACGCTTCCTTGGGCTGCCATCACAGCCTCCGAAACAAAGTTCTCCGAAGCGATCAGCTCGATATTATGTTCTTGTCTATTCTTTTCATTTGCAATTGCTTCCCATAACACTGGGTCTTGTTTTTTAAAACTCATGGCTTGCACTCCCTTGTAGTTAATACTCTGATTGTATCATATTACGTTTGTAAGGTTGAAAAATATTTTTGATTTGCCGCTTTTTTAAGACGATTCATGTACGCAAGTCCTTTTCCTTCATCAGAAAAGGTTTCCACGAAAATAATGTCTAGTTTCGGAGTTGTTTCATCTAATGAACGCAAACCGGAAAATAACCGCCGCATACTTTCCGTAACGTCGCTTTCCTCGCTTAAATAAAACATCGTCAGCTTTCTCCCAACAAAAGGTTTCAAACGTGCCTTAGAGCCTAACAAGCCGATCCTCATACCTTGTTCTTCCGCCCACTTGACGGCTTCTTGCCAATTTTGTTTTTGCGCATCAATCATATACACGGGGACTTCCGGAGCATAGTGTTTGTACTTCATTCCGGGAGACTTAGGTATATCTGCTGTCCCGTTGAGTGAACCGTCCACCGCTACCTTGCCAATCACTTCTTCCAAATCTTCTTTTGTCACCGCTCCGGGACGTAAAATCATCGGAGGTACGACAGTCATATCCAGGACGGTAGATTCAACACCGACTTTTGTAGGACCATCGTCCAAAACGCCGGCAATTTTGTCTTCCAAGTCATGTAAGACATGATCAGCTGTGGTCGGACTTGGTCTACCGGAAATATTGGCACTTGGACCGACCAGCGGCCGACCTGTTTTTTGAATCAATGACAAAGTCAGCTGATTGTCAGGCATCCGAAAAGCAGCGGTGGTCAAGCCGCCGGTAACAACAGAATCAAAAGCAGCAGGTTTGATATCAAAAATCAAAGTTAGCGGTCCTGGCCAAAAGGCGGCCATGATTTTTTTCGCATCTAAAGTAATCCCCTGAGCGTAATAATCCACTTCTTCTTTTGATGCTACATGGACGATCAGGGGATTATCAGTCGGACGTCCTTTAGCTTTAAACACTTTTTTTACTGCTTCAGGATTAGTCGCATCAGCCCCCAACCCATAGACTGTCTCAGTTGGAAAGGCAACTAATTCCCCTTTTAATAACGCCATGACTGCCTGATGCAGCTGTGGTGCCTGCCATTTTTTCTCACTCATTTTTCTCGCCTCTATTATCATTAAACTTAAAATTTTTATTTCATTTCCAACATTCGGTCGTGACCGCTCAAATCTTTATGGACCAGAACTTTTTTAGTGGGGAAAGCCGTCTGATACATCTGCTGAATAGCTCGGGCCTGCTTATAGCCGTACTCAAAATACACTCTACCATCAACCGCAAGGACTTGCGGGATTTCCTGCACTAAACGTTCGTAAAAGTCCAGTCCTTGATTTTCTGCAAATAAAGCTGTTTTAGGCTCATACTTACGGACACTCTCATCCATCTCTTCCCATTCATCTACGCTGATGTATGGCGGATTGGAAACAATCAAATCAACTTCTTCATCCATTACCGGTGCCAGCAAATCACCCAATCTAAAATCGATTGCTAATTTTTGTCTCTCAGCATTTTCTTGTGCTACCTTCAAAGCTTCCTCCGACACATCTATGGCGATTACCCGCCATTCAGGTTTCAATCGTTTCAATGTGAGAGCAATCACACCTGTTCCCGTTCCTACATCCACCACTGTCAGCTGATCTCGTCTGCCGTTTTCACGTAAAATCAATGCCACCAGTTCCTCCGTTTCCGGTCTCGGAATCAATGTATCTTCAGTCACTTTAAATTTTTCACCATAAAAAAATTCATGTCCGATAATATACTGGGCCGGTTTATCCATTGCAAATTCATAAATGTCATTTTCAAATTGCTGTAATACTTCTTTAGGAATCGGTTTTCTCAACTTCATGACCAGTTCGGTTTTTTCCCAGTCTAAACGGCCGCGCATCAAATATTCCGCTGCTTCCCGTTCCTTTTTTCTTTCCGTTAAAAAAGAAGAAGCCCAATAGAGGGCCTCCCCATAAGTCTTACTATCCATTCTGCATCTGCTCCAATTTTTGGGTTTGGTCGTAGATGATTAAAGCATCAATAATATCATCTAATTCACCAGATAAAATCCTGTCCAACTGTTGAATAGTCAAGCCGATACGGTGATCGGTCACACGATTTTGAGGGAAATTATACGTTCTGATTCTCTCAGAACGGTCTCCTGTTCCGACCGCAGATTTACGATTGGCATCGTACTCGCTTTGAGCTTCCTGTTGAAGCTGGTCATATATCCGGGCGCGCAATATTTGCATTGCTTTTTCCCTATTTTGTAATTGTGAACGCTGGTCCTGCATGGCAACCACGATACCAGTAGGCTCGTGGGTCAAACGGACGGCTGAGGCGGTCTTATTGACGTGCTGTCCTCCTGCACCGCTGGCATGATAGATATCTACTCGGATATCTTTTTCATCCAATTCCATTTCAACTTCTTCTGCTTCAGGAAGTACTACAACTGTAGCTGTAGACGTGTGGACTCTTCCTTGAGACTCTGTCGTCGGCACACGCTGTACACGGTGGGCACCATTTTCATATTTTAATTTAGAATACACATTATTTCCGGTAATCATAGCTATAACTTCTTTATAACCGCCGATTCCTGTCACGTTGGCTTCCAATATTTCAAAACGCCAGCCTTGAGATTGGGCATAGCTTTGATACATCTCAAGCAAATCCCCTGCAAACAACTGGGCTTCGTCCCCCCCTGCAGCGCCACGGATTTCCATGATGATGTTTTTATCATCGTTAGGGTCTTGCGGCAACAACAATATTTTTATTTTTTCTTCCAGTTCTTCTTTTTCATCTTTTAATTCATACAGCTCTTCTTTTGCCAACTCTGCCAGCTCATCTTCAAGATTTTCAGCCAGCATTTCTTCTGCATCTGCAATTCCTTGCATAACTTCTTTATAACGGCGGTACACTTCTACTGTTTCCCGTGTGTTCGCCTCTTCTTTCGACAATTCCATGAATCTACGATTGTCAGAAATAACTTCCGGGTCGCTTAGCAGCTCACCTAATTCCTCATAACGGTCCTCAACCGCTTGTAATTGATCAAACATGTATCTTCTCCTCTTCTTTTCATCCTTGAGATTGTTTTCTTATCTTCTGAACTCATGAAAACATCTTTTCATTTCTTTAAGCATTCCATCTGCCACTATCGTGTTATCTCGTTTGAAATCGAAAATATGGGATATTATGTGATTTCAACTGCTTTTGAAGATGCTTTTCTAATTTCAAAAAATTTCTTTGCTTATTTTATATTCTGTCAGTGCCCAGTTACAATTTTGGGTCCTTATAGTGTTTTCTGCAAACAGGAAAATATGATTCGTTGCCCCCAATATGAACTTGTTTGCCGTGAAAGACAGGTTTACCGTCCATCACCCGTAAGTTCATCGTTGCTTTTTTATGGCAAAACCAGCAGATGGTTTTTAATTCTTCAATTTTTTCCGCATAGAGCAGTAAATACTTGGATCCTTCAAAAAGTTCATTGCGAAAATCATTTTTTAAACCAAAAGCCATCACCGGTATATCAAGTTCATCTACAACTTGTGCCAATTCGAGAACATGGTGTTTTTCTAAAAATTGAGACTCGTCAATCAGCACACAGTATGGCTGGAAAGACAGCTCCTTGATTTTTTCGTAGACATTGGTCTCGCTGAAAATCGGTATGGCTTCTCTCGAAAGACCAATCCTGCTGGAAATCACACCTACGCCATCCCGCGTGTCCAGGCCGCTGGTCATAAGAATCACCGGTTTATTTTGTTCTTCATAATTGTGGGCCACTTTCAAAATTTCAATAGTTTTCCCACTATTCATAGTACCGTACTTAAAAAATAATTGAGCCATTTTCCAAAACCTACTTTATTATTTTCTTCCCCAAATAGTATAACGGAAAACCCGGTAAAAATCATCTTATTTGGAAAATAAAATGTTCTTGCCAACTTTTATTAGACTCCTGATCAATCATGGGACAAAATCTGATAAACAAAAAAATAACGGCTGACAATCCAGGGACGACTTGTCAATCGTTATTTTTCATGTTTCCAACATTTACCAGTCAAAAATCAGACCGTAACCTAAAGCTGCAATTTCTCTCACATTCATCTTGAATGTGGCAGAATTATCTGATTTGGCCGGCAAGCCCGTAACTTTTTCTAATCCCAGACGTTTTCCTAGCAGCAAAGCACGGTACTGATGAAAATCACTCGTGCAGATCACAACGCTGCCTAAATCTTTCTTGTTCATGGCATTCTGAATATTTTCTTTTGTCCTTGTAGATGTTCCTTCTTTTATGATTCTTTCCCCACTGATGCCCTTAGTTTCCAAATAAGCCGCCATGACATTGGCTTCAGTATCAGACTCGTCGGCTCCCTGTCCGCCACAAACAACCACTTCAGTGTCAGGATTTTCTGCAAGATAGATAAGACTTTCATCCAGTCGTTCTTTTAACGAAGCACTTGGGTAAGCCGGATCACCTTTTACCTGCGCACCTAGAATCAGCAAAGTATCCGCATTTGAAGCCGGTTGGGTATTTTTACCAGTATGAATCAAATAAAAAAGAGTCGTTGCATACACAATACCTATTCCCAACATCAACACAAGGATTCTTTTAAACAATTTCACTTCAGATACCATCTCCTCTGAGTAATTCTTTGATTAAATTATGAAGGGACTCGTCCTCAAGGTCCAGTTAAGTTTTTATAAAAAAAGGTATCAGCGGTTTTTTTCAAAAAGGTCATTAAAGATATCACTGTTCAGCCACTCTTCCCGTAAAAGACCAAAACTGACCGAATCAAAATACTCTCCCTCATAGTATCTTACCTTGCGAATATTAGCTTCCAACGCCAGATTTAATTTCTTGCCGATTTTTACCATACGGTGATTGCCTGACCAAGTAGTAAATCCAAGTTTGATTAAATCGGGTTGTGTAGAAAAAATATGATGGATCCACAACCGGCAAATTTCTGTCCCTAGTCCCTGATTCCAATATTCGTGAACAAATATGACGACGCCAAACTCCAGCCATTTTTCTAGTTCGCCGTCCTCCCACTCCCATGAAACCGCACCTATGATTTTATTTTGAAATAAAACTAGATAAGTTTTTGGACTTTCCACCCAAGAAGGCCCAATCAAATATGTGAATTGCTCCAAACTGTATTTAGGTTCGTTGAAATAAGGACCGTTCCATTTCATCCACTGGGGCTCGTCCGTGTCATAGGCACGACGCCATATATCTGATAAATCAGCACTATCAACAGGACGCAAAAGCAGATCTCCATTTTCAATTGATTTCAATGTCATTATCCCAACCTCCTACGAAAAGTATTCTTTACAGCTATTATAACAAACCTTGATTTCAAATGATAATTTGAATTTGTTTTCTGAATTTTAAAATCTATTAACAACATCAAGCAATAAATCTTCTTTTGAGAAGATATTTAAAAACTTGCTGATAAATTTTCATAAATACGTTTCAGACTTTTCCATTCGAATGATAAGACCTTGTTACCATAGTTAAAAGGAAAGCGTCATCTCTATCATGAATCACTGATACCCAAAAACACCCTTACCAACCGTCAAGACGGCTGGTAAGAGTACTTTATGTATATTTTTTTCAAATATTTCGTCAGTCAAACTGTGATTTAAGTAAATCTTGTTACTTAACTGCTGCCTATTCCAAATACAGGATCTTTTTATAAAAATCCAGTCCCTTATACAATACTTGGGAATCAAAATCAAAGGTTGATTCATGAAGGGAGGGAGTGTTCCCAACACCTAGAAATGAAAAAACAGATGGGATTAATGACGTGTAATTGCCAAAATCTTCAGATTGCATCACCGGTTTTTCTAGTGTCTGAATATGAAGTGTCTCTGATAACTTTGAAAATAATTTTCTATCGTTAATCACGGCATCACATCCATCTCTATACTCAAGTGTTATACGGCATTCAAATGTTTCTTCATTTTTTTCAACAATTTTTTTAAGTGCACTTTTCATTTCCTGATGAAAGTGATTGTCATAAGAACGCAGTGTTCCATAAACATTAACTTCACTGGCGATTACATTTCTGACAGTTCCCGCGCCCATCTGACCAAATTTCAACAGATGATCGATTGCAGGATCAATGGTTTGTTCATAATTATAAATATCATTCAGCAAACGGCAGGCAACCTGTAATGCATCTACACTTTTGCCGCTGTCCGCAACATGAATCGCTTTTCCATGGACTGTAATATTCACATCGGAAGCTTGGGACATCAATGCCTTGCTTCTCGAAAAAATACTTCCCTTTGGCAGTCCCGGCCATAAATGAAAACCATAAAACTCCGATACTCCGTATTTCTGAAGCAAACCTGAATTAATGATGCTTTGAGATCCGCCCAAAGCTTCTTCCGAGGGCTGAAAAACCAAAACAATGTTTTTATCTAATTTATGGACATACTTTTCTAAGTAGTCAAATATTCCTAAAACCATCGCCATGTGACCGTCGTGTCCACAGGCGTGCATAAATCCCGGATGCTGGGAAACAAAATCGTGGTCGGTTTCCTCCATAATAGGCAAGCCGTCAATATCCGTTCGAAACCCGATTGTCTTCTCTTTTCCGTTATCATAGAAAATAATTATTCCAGTTTCTCCTACTTCGTGCAATATACCCGACGTTTTTTTCATATGGTCATAGAGATATGCTTTTGTTTCAAATTCCTGAAATCCAATTTCAGGGATCAAATGGAGTTCCCGTCGATATTGTTCTAACACTTTATCACCTGCTTTTCTCACAGAATATTTCCTGCTCCTGCTTTAAAGACCGCTATCCCACAAAGAAATCAAGACATACTCGATCAGTTGTCACTTCCTTGATAAACTCGGCCACACGCAAGTGCTCTGGATGAGTCTGATAGTCAGCTAAAGCTTTTTCGTTTTCATACAACCCATTTAGCATAAGGTCATGGGTACTTGATTGAAGCAGGGAAATCTCTACCTCAATAGAAATAATACCGGGGATAGCAGTGCTTAACTGTTCCACAGCTAATTTTATTTTACGTGCATTGGCTAGTTTTTCCTCGTCAGAAAACTCTCTTTTGAAATTCCAGGCTACAATATGCCGAATCATTTGAAAACTCCTAACCTAATTATTTCTGATACAAACAACTATTGATTAAATCAACTCTTGTTGTGCCATTTTCAATGCAATTTGAGCAGCGTTGCCGGCAGCTCCCTTACGGATATTATCAGCCACACAGTACAGCAGCAGACCGTTGTCAGCTGCAAGATCACGGCGTATCCGACCTACAAACACATCATCGGTACCGTTAGCTAACGTTGATACCGGATAAAGATGGTTAGGGCCGTCGTCCACTAATTTAATCCCCTCGAAATTTTTTAAAATTTCTCTGACTTGATCCAACTCAAAGCTTTTTTCCAACTCTACAGAAATACTGACACCATGTCCGTTAAGCACAGGCACTCTGACACAGGTAGCACTTATAGGCAAATCCGGTGTGTGGAGCATTTTTTTGGTTTCATTAATCATTTTCATTTCTTCTTTTGTATAACCGTCATCAAGGAAAACATCGATTTCCGGGATACATGTTTCAGTTATATTATGAGGATAAAAGGCTGGCTCTTTTCCTTTTCTGGTTTCCAGCAAATCATTAATCCCATTTTGTCCGCTGCCGCTGACAGCTTGATAGGTTGCATAACTTACGCGAGTCAAACCAAACTTTTCATGCAAGGCTTTCAGCGGTAACACTGCTTGAATCGTAGAACAGTTTGGATTTGCGATCAACGAATGTCCTGTCACATCGCTGAAATTCACCTCAGGGACTACCAGAGGGATTGTTGGGTCTTCACGGAACATACTTGAATTGTCAATGACTTTAGCACCTGCTTTGACAGCAATAGGAGCAAACTTTTCTGCAATACTTCCCCCTGCACTAAATAATGCTAAATCCACCCCTGAAAAAGATTCTTCAGTCAATTCCTCAACGACTAATTCCTGTCCTTTGAATTCAAAAGTTTTTCCTGCACTTCGTTTTGAAGCCAAAAGTTTCAAGGAGGCCAAGGGAAAATCATACTCGTCTAAAACTTTCAAAAACGTTTGACCGACAGCCCCAGTTGCTCCTACAATACATACATGATATTTTTTCATCTACTTCCACCCTTTATCATTCTTTTGATGCCTTATGCATCTCTGATTATTCTGATTTATTCCTCTGATCCTTAGATCAGCACCAGCTATATTAAAATAAACAATCTTCCATCGAATACAGACCTGGTTCTTGTTGCAGCAGCCATGCTGCACCTACAAGCGATCCTTTGGAAAATATTTTCTTCGAGAATGCCTCATGTTTAATAGAAAGCACTTCATCAGTTCCCGCAAAAATCACTTCATGTTCGCCAACGATAGTACCTCCGCGTAATGCATGAACACCAACCTCTTTGGGTTGTCTTGGGGCGATACCTTCCCGCCCATAAACCGGAGTAAAATCTCCTGTCTCCATCACACTGCCTAACAGCATTTTAGCCGTTCCTGACGGTGCATCCAGCTTTTTATTATGATGTTTTTCTATGATTTCGATGTCAAAGTTTTCACCTAAACTTTCAGCCAACTGTTTGACTACTTGATTCATCACAATCACACCCAAGCTATAATTACCGCTAAAAAGAACAGGAATTTTTTCTGCCGTTTTTTTTATCAGCTGTAGTTGTTCATCAGTATATCCTGTGGTCGCAATTACGACCGGTACATTATTTTTCACCGCATAATTTAATAAGTTCGTTAGATTTTCCGGGTTAGAAAAATCGACTAGTACGTCAACTGAGGCTGTTTCATTTTCCGGAAAAATATCCCACATCTTGGCCATCTGATGGGAAGTTTCCTTAATTGTTTCCGCTAAAGTCAACCCCATTTGTCCATTGCCGACTACGCCTATTTCCATGTCAATGCCTCCCCGTAACTTTCTAAAATTTCTTTCAAGACTTTTTCATTAGCTTCTGAGAGATCTGTCAATGGCAAACGCAATGGTCCTACTTCAAATCCTAAAAAATTCATGGCGTTTTTGACCGGGATTGGATTAGTTTCAACAAATAAAGTATTGATTAACTGCAAGTGGTCTTGCTGAATTTTTAATGATTTGGCAATGTCACCTTCTTCAAATGATTTAACTAAATCATGTACTTCTCTAGGCATAATATTGGCCCAAACACTGATAACTCCTGTACCTCCCACACTTAACAACGGGAAGATGGTGTCATCATTGCCGCTCAACAGACCAAAGTCATCGGAAATCAGTTTAGAAACTTGCATAACATAAGAAATATCTCCCGAAGCTTCTTTGATTGCCACAATATTTGGATGGAGACTCAATTCTTTCAATACTGGAATAGAAATCTGACAGCCTGTCCGGCTAGGAACATTGTAAAGAACGATAGGGATATTGACTTTGTCAGCGACTGTCAGAAAATGCTGCTTCATTCCTTCTTCATTTGTTTTATTGTAATAAGGGGTGATCAGCAATAATCCATCTGCACCTATTTCCTCAAACACCAGACTTCTGTGCAACGCTTCTTGGGTGCTGTTGCTGCCGCTTCCAGCGATAATTGGAACCCGACCCTTCGCTGTTTTTACGGCACAAGCAACGATTTCTTTTTCCTCTTCAATAGTCAAAGTTGGCGACTCTCCTGTGGTCCCAAAGACAACAATGCCGTCAGTTTTATTGTCTATGTGCCAGTCAATCAACGACTCTAATTTTTCAAAATCTACTTTTCCGTCTTGCGTGAATGGCGTAACAAGCGCAACAATCGACCCTTTAAACATTTTTATCTCCACCTTTTTTAAATTTTTCGAATTTTTTTGTCTAATTTGATTCAAACAGAATACTTTTAATTTCTGACATCATTTCTCAATAAATCTTTTAAAGTTTGTCGCTTGATGACTTCTTTTGCCACACCGTCTTTAACAAAAATCACTGCCGGCGTTGTCGCCCGATTATAATTACTGCTCATGGAATAGCCGTAAGCTCCTGTGGAATATACTGCCAACACGTCCCCTTGCACCACTTCAGGTAAAAATGTTTCTTCAATCACTACATCCCCCGACTCACACATTTTTCCGGCAATCGTCACTTTATTGCTTTTTTCTTCTGCTAAACGTGTCGCCACATCACAGCTGTACTTCGCTTGGTAAAGAGCTGGACGGATATTGTCCGTCATCCCGCCATCTACAAAAACATAGTGTTTGTTCGGAGTTTTTTTCTGATATCCCACAGTATAAAGCGTTGTTCCGGCTTCACCAATCAAACTTCTGCCAGGTTCAATCATTAAGGCGTTGATTTGAATTTCTCGTTTGGCTAAAGCAGCTTCCGTTACCTGCACCAGCTGGGCAACAACTTCTGGGATACTTAACGGTTTGTCTTCTTTTGTATACTTGATGCCAAAACCGCCGCCAATATTTAATGACAAAGGTTGAGAAAAACTTGCAGCTAAATCAACCAGTTTCTCAATTGCTGCCAACCAGGCATCCATCTCAAAAATCTGGGAACCGATATGAGAATGGAACCCTTCCAGTTCTAGCCAAGGACTTGAATTTATCACTGACAAACTTTCCCGATAATCCTCACTTTCCAAAGACATGCCAAACTTGGAATCGATATAAGAAGTAACGATATATTCATGGGTATGTGCTTCTATTCCTAAATTTAAACGCAACATTACCGAAATAATTTTTCCCTGTTTCCGTGCTTCCTGTTCCAGCACTTCCAACTCCATGACATTATCACACACAAAATGGGTGATGCCTTCTGAGACAGCAAACTCAATTTCTTCCGGTGTTTTATTATTGCCATGAAAATATATTTTATCAGTTGGAAAGCCCGCTTCCAGTGCAGTGAAGATTTCCCCGCCGCTTACCACATCCAAATAAAGACCGGCAGCTTCTATCTTGTGCAGCAGTTTGATACACTGAAAAGCTTTTGATGCGTACAGCACTTTCGTCTGGAAAGACTGGGAAATAAAGTTGTCTGTATATTCACTAATCCTATCATTGATTTTAGTTTCATCATAAACGTATAATGGTGTGCCGTATTCTTTAGCTAAAGACTCTGCTGACACTCCGCCGATTAACAATTCTGACATACTATCTTCTCCTTTTGCTTTTAACTCCACTCGCGGATCAAAATTTTATACTGCTTCTTAGCAAATTCTAACAAGTTTTTGGTAAGTTCATAAATGGTTTTGCACCAGAGATTACTTCCTTATAGATATTATACAAAAAAGCCTATACGTAAAGTACAGGCTTTATCACTATGTTTCAAAATTATGATCCAGCGCCTCTACTTATACAAGTAGGAGTGATATAGGTTTTCCCCATACCCCCACGATCTCTATCCGCCGATAAAGTCCCGTTCGGCAGTGGTTACCTTTCGGGTATGATCAACAAATGCCTTCTCCCACACCTTACTCATTTACACTGCAACCTCTTTATGAAATTAAATTGATGATATCATGTAATATTAAAATTGTCTATGGTAAACATTAAAAAGTTTTCATTTCATTTCTTATTATCCTTGAAATCACAGGATTACCGTCACAAATAACTTGAAAATATCTTAATAAGCTTTCGCCCATTTCTTCGACAATCGTCTAGCATAGTGGGAAATAGTAAAGTTGACAACAAAATAAACGACTGCCACAATGCCGTATAACGCAAATACCTGTGAGGTAGCTGTGTAGCGTCCCATTAAAATGTTTGCTTTCCCTAGAAGCTCCTGTAACGCTAAGACCGACCATAAAAAACTTGTGTCTTTGATCACTGTGACAAATTGGGACATAATTGCCGGTAGCATGCTTCGAAAGGCTTGAGGTAAAATGATAAACCACATCACCTGTATCTGATTAAAGCCTTGGGAAATTGCCGCTTCGATTTGTCCTGTCCCCACACTGTTCAACCCGCCGCGAATAATTTCTGCCAGAGCAGCTGTGGTAAACACGGTAAAGCTTACAATGCCTGCCGGTGTGGATTTTAGACGAAAAACTAAAAAAATCACAAAAATCCACAGCAAATTAGGGACATTCCGAACTACTTCTATGTATATAGTCGCAAGCAATTTCAAAGGGCCCTTTTCCATATTTCTAAAAATAGCTAAAAAAGTGCCAAAAAACATACTTAATAAAATTGCTACAGCCGATATATAGAGGGTCAAACCCAAACCTTCCAGTATAAATTTCATATTATTGAAAGTGAAAATTTGTCCTATTGTATCCAAATTGTTTTTCTCCTCTCTTATTTGCTGTACAATTTTTTATTCTTTTCTTCCAGTTTTCTAGCAGCTGATGCAAGTGGAAAACAAAGAATAAAGTATAAAATTGCGGCAAAGGCAAAGGCCGGGACGTAGTTCAAGTTGACTGACGACCAGCTGTTTGCGGTAAACATGATATCAGCTCCAGAAATAATGGCAATCACCGATGTGTTTTTGATTAAATTCACTGCCTGATTTGTCAAAGGAGGCAGCATCACACGCCAAGCTTGGGGCAAAACCACGTAACCCATGGCATTCCAATAAGTAAAGCCTTGAGACATGGCGGCTTCCAGCTGACCTTTAGGAATTGAACCAATTCCAGAACGCACGACTTCAGAAATATACGCGCCATGATACAATCCCACACAAATAATTCCGATCAAATAAACCGGCATAACGATTCCCACTAAAGGCAGTCCATAATAAACAAAAAAAACTTGAATCAACAAAGGCGTGTTTTGGAAAAACTCCACATAAATTCGAACCAATGCCCGAGCTAGGGGATTTTTCGCCTGAGAAACAATCCCGAATATTAGTCCGATAATAAAAGCAAGCAAAATCGCACCAATGGAAAGGGCGATAGTGTATCCAAATGATTTCACAAAGACTGGGAGGTCTTTGAATAAAGCCTCCCAACGGAATAAGGCAAATGGCCCTGTATTTGAATAAAAAATAGATGCAACTAACAAAATATTTTCCCCCTTCATATGATAATTGACGGGATGAAAGTTTATTTTAACCCGTTGTTTGCATATATCTCATCTAATGTGCCATCAGATTCCCAGCCTTCAATCAATTTATTTAGATGTTCATGCAATTCTTTGTTGCTTTTCTTTGTCGCTACACCGTATTCTTGCGGTGAAAATCCATCATCTAAAATCTTCGTACCGCCGTCTACATAACCTGTCAAAATCGATTTGTCCACGGAGAAAGCATCGATTCTTTTAGAAGTTAATGCTGTTTTCAATTCTGGGTAGGTCGCATATTCACTGAATTTAAGTGTAATGCCGATTTCTTTGGCTTTTTCTTCCAATGATTGTTTTGTTGTCGCAGTTTGTGCCACACCAATCATTTTTCCGTCTAGATCCTCCATGGAATCTACACCTTCATCATTACGCACTAAAAAGCCAATTTCATCCTTATAATAAGGTGTAGAGAAATTATAAGTTTCTTTACGTTCGTCGGTAATGGTAAAAGTGGCGATAATCATATCCACTTCCCCATTGTCAAGTAAAGGTCCCCGGGTTTTTGCAGTAACACCGACAAATTCGATATTGTCCTCACTGCCGGTCAAATCTTTGGCGATTTTTTTAGCTATCTCTATCTCCATACCTTCATGCTTATTAGTGTCAGGATTCAAAAAGCCAAAATTCGGGACATCTTCTTTGATCCCTATTTTAACCACACCGGCTTTTTTTATTTTCTCCAAACCGTTTCCGGCATTTTTTTTATCATCATCATTATTTGAGCAGCCTGTAATCAAACCAAGAGACAGTACGACTGCCATACCTAATAAAACAGCTTTAAATTTTTTCATAACTTATTCCTTCCTTTCCTATGTCTAATGATTAATAATTTTGCTTAAAAATCCTTGAACTCGCGGATTTTGTGTATTATTGAAAAACTCGTCAGGGGTTCCTGTTTCTATGATCGAACCGTTGTCCATAAAAACAATACGATCCGCAACTGAACGGGCAAATCCCATCTCATGGGTCACCACTACCATGGTGATATTCATTTCAGCTAATCCGGCAATGACATCCAGCACTTCCTGAATCATTTCCGGATCCAATGCCGATGTGGGCTCATCAAAAAGAATTGCCAATGGGTGCATATTTAGTGCACGGGCAATTGCCACACGCTGCTGCTGTCCGCCGGAGAGTTGTGCAGGGTACGCATCGGCTTTGTCAGCAAGTCCCACACGTTCCAAATACTCCATTCCAGTTCTTTCGGCATCTTCTTTTTTTACTTTTTGAACCTTTATTGGAGCCAGAGTTAAATTTTCCAGCACCGTTTTATGGGCATAAAGATTAAAATTTTGAAATACCATAGCTACTTTCTCACGAACCCGATGGATAGGTGCTGATTTTTTTGTCACATCTATATTGTTGATGACGATTCTGCCCTCGGTCACATCTTCAAGTTTATTCATACAGCGAATTAGAGTACTTTTTCCCGAACCAGACGGCCCAAGAATGACGACTTTTTCTCCAGCTTCTATTTCCAAGGAGATATTCTTTAGTGCTTGAAAATCACCATAAAATTTATTTACATTTTCTATCTCAATCAATTTACGCAACTTCCTTTCTCTAAAAAATGAGAATACTCTAATTTTAGGTACGTGTAAAATTATATCACATTTAATCATTTTGACCTAGAAATATTCAAAAAAATAAAATATATGCTCCGGTCTGCAACAACGTTGACATAGCAACTCATACGTTTTAAAAATAAACACAGCTTTCTATTTATAGCAATAAAAGCCTAAATAAAACGGGTTGAAAATTTTCGAAAATCATTTTTTATTAAAATATCATGATAAACTCTAATCATAAAAATAATGAAGAATGATTTTAACCATCAAAAAAACGACTAGAAAAGCCGTTTTCTTTGAAAACACACAATGAAAATTATCAAAAATAAGACAACATGTTACTTATCCGAAGACTATTGTAGTATTGCTAAAGGTAAAAAATATTCCAACTCCATAGAAGTTTTTTCCAGAAAGGTAAGACACAAATGCCGATTGTTTTATTAAAATTTCTAAATTATAATATCCCACATTATCCTATTATATTTTTTTTGTTAAGCTTTTGTCAAATTACTTTTGGACTTTAAGTTATAAATAACGTTTTCAGTTACCCTCGAAGACTGATTTCTTCTCTTAAAAAAACTAAAATTTCATTTGTAATCACTCTAAAAACAACCTGTCTCCCTTGTTAGTGCGATAAAATAAAAACACAGCAAGTTATTTGACAACTTGCTGCGTTTTCTCAAAACTTATTTAACTTAAAATGCCTATCCTTGCTTATACTAACAAGGTAAACAAGGATTGGTTTTCATTTAAATTGATATAATTCGGATCGAAGTCAGACATGCGTTCCAACAGCACATCAATATCGTTTTGGTCATTCAATAAGATACCAATCACTACTGGTCCGCTGCCCCGGTTGACTTTTTTCGTGTATTCAAATTTTGTTATGTCGTCCTTTGGTCCTAAAACATCTGTCACAAATTCTTTTAAGGCGCCGGCTCTTTGAGGGAAATTAATGACAAAATAATGTTTTAACCCTTCATAAAGGAGAGAACGTTCTTCGATTTCCTGCATACGGCTGATGTCATTGTTTCCACCGCTAATCACACACACCACTGTTTTTCCAACGATTTTTTCTTTGTATCTATCCAAAGCAGAAACGCTTAAAGCTCCTGCTGGTTCAGCAACGATTGCCTGTTTAGTATAGAGTTCCAGAATCGTAGAACAAACTAAGCCTTCATCGATTGCTACCACATCATCCACAAAATGTTTGGCGTGTGCAAGGTTGATTTCGCCGACTTCTTTTACCGCTGCACCGTCAACAAATTTATCGATTTGATGAAGAGGCGTTACTTTTCCTTGTTCGATAGATGTTTTCATCGAAGCGGCACCGCTGGGCTCCACACCCACAATTTTGGTGTAAGGACTTTTTTCCTTGGTATACGTGGAAATCCCGCTGATTAACCCGCCGCCGCCGATGGCAGTAAAGATGTAATCAAGTTGACGTTCTTCTTTTGCTAAGTCTTCGAAAACTTCCACTGCTACGGTCCCTTGTCCGGCGATAATATAGGGATCATTAAAGGGATCGATGAATCCTTTGTTCTTTTCTTCAGCGTAACGCTTGGCAGCTTCAGCAGAAGCGTCAAACGTGTCTCCTACCAGTCGAACAGTGACAAAATCTTCACCGAAAAATTTTACTTGTGATATCTTTTGATTAGGTGTTGTCGTAGGCATAAAGATGGTTGCGTTCACCTTCATTTTATTACACGTATATGCCACTCCTTGAGCGTGATTGCCGGCACTGGCGCAAACGACGCCATTGTCTAAAATTGATTTTGGTGTGTTGGCGATAGCGTAGTAGGCTCCTCTTAGTTTAAAAGAACGAACTTTCTGCAAGTCTTCTCTTTTAAGGTACACGTGGCAATGATACTTGTTGGACAAATAGTCGTCATACTGCAATTCGGTATGGGTCACTACTTTTTTCAGCATTTCGTGTGCGCTCAGGACATCTTCCTTTCTTACTAAATCAACCAAAAGACTTCACTCCTCTTTCAAACATCTAAGCATCCTTTTTAACAAAAGGCATCATGGCACGCAACTCTGCCCCGACTTTCTCGATTTGATGACCTTTTTGTTCTTCGCGCATTCTGTGGAATTCCTTAAATCCGTTAGCATTATCCGCAACAAACTCTTTGGCAAACTTTCCGCTTTGGATATCAGCTAATATTTCTTTCATGCGGGCTTTTGTTTCTGATGTAACCACACGCGGTCCAGAAACATAATCACCATATTCTGCTGTATTTGAGATAGAATAGCGCATTTTTTCCATTCCGCCTTCATACATCAAATCTACAATCAGTTTCAACTCATGCAGCACTTCAAAATAGGCGATTTCAGGTTGATAGCCTGCTTCTACCAGCGTTTCAAAACCAGCTTGAACCAAGTGAGTCGTACCGCCGCACAACACTGCCTGTTCACCAAACAAATCTGTTTCGGTTTCTTCTTCAAAGGTCGTCTCCAAAACTCCTACACGGGTAGCACCGATGCCTTTAGCGTAAGACAATGCGATTTCTCTAGCCTTGCCTGTTGCATCTTGATAGACAGCAAACAATGCCGGCACGGCAAAACCTTCCACAAACGTTCTTCTGACCAAGTGTCCCGGTCCTTTCGGTGCAACTAAGAAAACGTCCACGTTTTTCGGAGGAACGATAACATCAAAATGAATATTGAATCCGTGGGCAAAAACTAATGCATTGCCGGCTTCTAAATTAGGCTCGATTTCTTCTTGATATAGTTTTCCTTGAATCTCATCAGGAGCTAAAATCATAACGATATCAGCTTTTTTAGTGGCTTCAAACACTGGATACACATCGAAACCATCTTTTGCTGCTGCATCGGCTGATTTCCCTTTGCGGACACCGATGATCACTTGATTGCCATTGTCACGCAAGTTTTGTGCATGGGCATGTCCTTGTGAGCCGTAGCCTAAAATAGCAATTACTTTCCCATCTAATTCATTTGATGTTACTGCGTCTTCATAATATACTTTTGTCATTTTTCTTCCTCCTAATTTGTCTGCTTCATACTTGATGTTCAAGACATCTTTTTTACATTTATAAACTTCTAGCCAAGCCGGTCACACCTGTACGGGCAAGTTCTTTTATCCCATACGGTTTGACCAGCTCGACGAAAGCATCTACCTTGTCGCTGGTACCCGTCACCTGAATCAAAATCGTCTTACTTCCTACATCAATCACACTGGCTCGAAAAGGTTCTATTAAAGCAAATAACTCTGAACGGGTAGCGGTAGGAGCATTGACTCTGACTAAAGCCAGTTCCCTTTCCAAATAAGCCACTTCCGTCAAATCAACCACCTTTAAAACGTCGATTTGTTTATTCAACTGTTTTAAAACCTGTTCGACTTCTTCTGATGAACCTACCATAACAAAAGTGATTCTGGAAATACCTTCTCTTTCCGTCACTCCAACTGAAATACTTTCAATATTGAATTGTCTCCTTGTGAGAACACCGCTCACCCGGTTTAAAACACCGGAGCTGTTGCGGACTTTTGCCGAAATGATTCTTCTCATAGTTACTCAACTCCAATCATTTCATCGTTATTTTTACCAGCCGGGACCATTGGCAAGACGTGTTCAGTCGGTGAAACCACCACTTCAATCAGCATGGACCCTTCTTCATTAAAAGCTGCTTTCAAGTCTTCCTCAAAAGTAGACGGATCATCGATTCTTCTTCCTTTAATGTGGTAAGCCTCAGCAAGCTTGATAAAATCCGGCTGATCCTCAAAGACTGATTCGGAACGCCGTTCTTCAAAGAAACATTCCTGCCACTGTCTGACCATTCCTAAAGAATGATTATTCAATAAAATAAACTTGATCGACAATTCATAGAGATTTAAAATTGCCAGCTCCTGATTTGTCATCTGGAATCCGCCGTCACCAACGAAAACAACTACTTCTTTCTCAGGACAGGCGATTTTAGCACCTATGGCAGCGGGAATACCGTAACCCATAGTTCCCAATCCCCCGCTGGTAATGATTTGTTTTTCTCTAGAGAAAGGATAATATTGAGCCGCCCACATCTGATGCTGACCCACATCCGTTGCAACAATGGCTTCTCCTTGAGTTATTTCTCCAATCAGTTCGATTACGCGCTGCGGTTTTATTTCCTCTTGCTGCTGCCGGTCAAACGTAAATGGATATTTTTTCGTTCTAGAAAGATTATGCTCTTTCCATTCATGGTGGCTTACTTTTTCCACTTCTTCTTTTAATAATTGCTGGAGCACTCTTTTGATATCCCCAACGATCGGAATGTCTGTATTCACTACTTTTCCTATCTCTGCAGGATCAATATCTACATGAACAATCGTCGCCTCTGCCGCAAATTTTTCCGGGTGACTAGCAAGACGGTCATCGAAACGAGAACCAAAATTAATCAGCAAATCACATTCGGTAATAGCCATATTAGCTGCGTAAGACCCATGCATGCCGCCCATTCCCAAAAACAAATCGTAGTCATAAGGAACGGTTCCCAATCCCAATAACGTATTCACTACTGGCAGTTCATACCTTTTGATAAATGTCATCAGTTCTTGACTCGCCTCGCTTCCAATCACCCCGGCTCCTGCCAGAACCAAGGGTTTTTTAGAAGCGGCAAGACTTTCCAATAATTTAGTGACCTGTATTTTATGGGGATCATAAGTCGGCTGATAGCTTTCCAGCTCTATATCATCACACTTTGGCGCATCTGTTTCCAATATCGTGATGTCTTTAGGCAAATCGATGACGACTGGCCCTTTCCTTCCGCTTGTAGCAATATGAAAAGCTTCATTGATGATTTTCGGTAAATCTTTTACGCAACGCACCTGGTAATTATACTTGGTGATTGGCATGGTCAAGCCCATGATGTCTGCTTCTTGAAAAGCATCTTTGCCGATTCCGGCAGTTCCGACTTGTCCCGTAAAAACAACTAGAGGAACTGAATCTCCCATGGCATCTGCAATCCCAGTCAAAACATTTGTCGCCCCTGGTCCGCTCGTTGCTATCACCACTCCAGGTTTTCCACTTGCCTTTGCATATCCCTCAGCAGCATGAACAGCTCCCTGCTCATGTCTGGTCAGTATATGGCGAATATCACTGTCATAAAGCTCATCGTATAAAGGAAGAACTGCTCCGCCTGGATAACCAAAAATTACTTCGACTTGTTGTTTCTCCAATGCTTCAAGTAAAAGTTTCGTGCCCTTTTTTATTTTTTTCTCCTCCTCCATTTTATTCTCCTCCTAATTTAGTAATTCATCTGGAATCTGCATCACTCCGCCTGTGTGGGCAGAAGTAACTAGTGCCGTATAACGAGCCAAATAACCAGTTTTTACTTTTGCTTTGAATGGAAGCAAGTGCTGCCTTCTTTCATCCAACACGTCGTCTTCAACCAAAACATTGATTGTACGTTCAGTCAGGTCGATAACAATTTCGTCTCCGTCCTCTACCAAAGCAATCGGTCCGCCGGCAGCAGCTTCAGGAGAAATATGTCCTACAGCGATGCCCCTTGTCGCTCCGGAAAAACGTCCGTCTGTTATCAAAGCCACGTCTTTTCCTAAGCCGCGCCCCACGATGCTTGATGTTGGAGCAAGCATTTCCGGCATACCCGGTCCGCCCTTTGGTCCCTCGTAGCGGATAACCACCACGTGCCCTTTTGTCACTGTATGATTATCAATGGCCGCTACGGCTTCATCATGGGTGGAAAAACAAATGGCCTTCCCTTTAAAGACTTTTACTGACGGGTCTACACCGCCAACTTTGATTACTGCTCCTTTAGGGGCAATATTTCCGTAGAGTATCGACAGTCCGCCGACAGGACTATATGCATCTTCCTTTGGACGGATAACTTCTGGATTTTTAATTTTTGCCTCTGCCACGTTTTCTCTTATAGTCTTACCTGTAACGGTTATCCGGTCCGGGTGAATAGCACCTTCGATATCTACTAATTCCCTGATAATAGCAGGAACGCCTCCTGCTTCATGGACATCGTGCATAGAGTAAGCAGAAGATGGCGCAATCTTAGAAAGATACGGCACACGTTCAGCAATCTTGTTGATATTTTCTAAATCATAATCGATTTCTGCTTCGTTGGCGATAGCTAAAGTATGGAGCACAGTATTCGTTGAACCGCCCATAGCCATATCCAGTGCAAACGCATCATCGATCGCTTCTTTGGTCACAATATTTCTAGGCTTGATTCCTTTTTTAACAAGGTCCATCAGATGAAATGCTGACTGCCTGACCAACTCTTTCCGTTCATCAGAAACTGCCAAAATAGTCCCGTTACCTGGCAAAGCTAACCCTAGAATTTCCATCAGACAGTTCATTGAGTTCGCTGTAAACATTCCGGCACATGATCCGCATGTTGGACAAGCGTTTTGTTCCATCTGCCTAAATTCTTCTGGTGTCAGTTTTCCTTCTTTAAAAGAGCCTACCGCTTCGAACATTGTAGAAAGTGTCATTGATTTGCCGTGGGGATCGATCCCCGCTTTCATAGGACCTCCTGAACAGAAGATTCCCGGCACATTGGTTCTCATAGCCGCTAAAATCATTCCGGGAGTGATTTTATCACAGTTGGGAATATAGAAAACACCATCAAACCAGTGAGCATTGATCACTGTCTCGGCTGCATCGGCAATAATTTCACGACTCGGCAATGAATATCGCATGCCGATATGCCCCATGGCAATCCCGTCATCTACACCAATCGTATTAAACTCAAAAGGAATTCCCCCAGCCTCTCTGATTGCTTCTTTGGCAATGTCTGCCAACTCACGCAGATGAACGTGCCCTGGTACGATATCGATATAAGAATTGCAAATCGCAATAAAAGGTTTCTCCATATCTTTTGCGCTTTTTACTTGTCCCGTTGCGTACAGCAAACTTCTGGCTGGTGCAGCGTCTATTCCTTTTTTTATTTTGTCACTTCTCAAATTCTTTCACTCCTTCGGTTGTCTAACTCAAGTGCCTCTCTCAAACTCATGGTTCCATGTTCTGTGAAACATCCATCTTTTGATTTCTAAGAAATAAAAAAGCATTCCATCTTGATTACTCAAAAATGGAATGCTTCGATGAATAAGAATCCCATTATCTTATGACAAACAGGACTCGAACATTTGCAAACTTCTCAAATGATCTAAGCCCTCTGTTGTAATAAAATAATGACAAATAGATTCTTATAAGATTTCATATCGGATAACTACTCCTTAAAATTAAAGATTGATTAGAAAATTAAAACTTATTAATAAATAGGATACATTCCCTTGGGACAAAAGTCAACACTTTTTTGTTAAATAGTTGAAATATTCTGAAAATTTGACAAAAAACTGGAAAATTTACTTTTTAAACAACTTTTTATTGATAGCTTAAGCTGCTTCTTTGCTTCTTATATATTCATTGAGCCAGATGACCGCTTCAAAGTCATGATAAAGTTTTTTAAACCTTTTATTGTCATAAATGCCATGCTGTTCGACTCCTCTCTACATCAAATGATAATAGAATTTTCTCAAAATCTATCAGTCATCACGATAAGCGGTAAAAAAATTCAGATAAAAGGAAATTTAGTGCTATGAAAACAAATGATTGACACTTCTTTCGGGACGTGGTAAATTATAAAAAATGACACGCGTGTCATTTTAAGAAAGGGATGCTGATATGTCGAATAAACCCAGTGGAAAAATTCGTGAGGAAAAGCGAAAAATGATTATTGAGAAATCCCGAAAAGTATTCGGACAAAAAGGGTATTCTAATGTGACGATGAAAGACATCGTGGATGCCTGCCAAATCAGCCGGGGTGGATTGTATCTTTATTTCTCATCAATAGAAGAACTTTTTCAAGAAGTCGTTATCGACCAGTCAAAGAAGAAGTTTAATATCATCAACCAGATGGTAGAAGAAGACCAACCCTTTGAAAAAATCCTTGCTCTGTATTTAGAATTACAAAAAAACCGTTTGCTTAATATTGATGACGTTATACTCGTGGCAACTTACGAATACTATCGCTCTCATCAAACAGAGGAGCAAATCCAGTTCCAGCGCAGTTATGTGGCATACTTGAAAGAGATCATTTACAATGTCCTTGCTTTAGGTGTAAAGCAAAACGCCATCACCAATCAAAATATTGACGATATTGCGGACACCTTTATTTTTTTACTTGAAGGAATGAGTGTCTTTCGTACATTTAATCAATTATCAGAAAAACAAATCACTCAGCAACTTAATCTCTTAGAGACATTATTAGAAAAAAACAATTAGTTTCAAGCAAAAAAATTTAAGGAGTGGGTTCCGATTAAAACAATCAAAACTCAAAGTTTAGTTATCTTAGCAATTTTCACTGCCATCATCTTTTTATTGAGTTTCACCCCTATTGGTTTTATCCAATTGCTTTTTATTAAAGCTACAATCATCCATGTGCCGGTGATTATCGGCTCGATCTTATTAGGACCTAAAAAAGGAGCTTTTCTAGGGTTTGTTTTTGGTCTGACCAGTTTCATTAGTAATACCACTGCACCCGTGGTCAGCTCCTTTGTCTTTTCCCCGTTTATCCCTTTACCAGGGACCAATCAGGGCAGTTACTTAGCATTAATTATTTGTTTCGTCCCTAGAATTTTGACAGGTGTTGTTCCATATTTTGTCTATCAATTCCTGAAAAAACGTATTAAGAATAAAGACAGTTTGTCTTTTGCCATCGCCGGAATTCTTGGAACCATGACCAATACCCTTCTTGTTATGAACGGGATATTCTTTCTTTTCGGCGATGAATATGCACTTGTGAAGGACATCAACCTTAACGCTGTTTATACGGTTATTTTGAGCATCATTGTGACTAATGGTGTGATGGAATCCATTGTGGCGGCAGTCATCGTGACACTTGTCTGCAAATCTCTGCTGAGAAATAAGAAAATTACCCAGATGCTTGAAACACTCTCAACTGATATGACCAAAGGAGCAAGTAAGCGATGAATATTCTGATTACTGCAGGCGGAACAAAAGAAAAAATAGATGACGTCCGTTACATTGCCAATCATTCCACAGGAAGACTGGGAGCAGCCATTGCTGAAACATTTGCGAAAGATGCTGAAAATAAAATTGTCTACCTCCACGGCACTGGTGCGATTGTTCCGGAACACCCCAATATTTTTCCAATTGGGGTATTTTCCACTGAAGAATTGAAAATACAATTGGAGGAGCAATTAAAAAAAGAAAAATTTACAGCCGTCATCCACAGTATGGCTGTGAGCGATTATACGGTGGCAAACACTTTCAGTGAAGCAGATTTTTTGTCGGCATTTGCTGAAAAAATACCAATAGAACAAGAAACAGGCCAGCTTTCGTGGACTATAGATGAACTTTTGTCTGCTTTGGAAAAACATTTTCAATCCATCGGTTCTCAGCAAAACCATAAAATAAGTTCTGATTTTGATAATCTGCTGATACGAATGGAAAAAAATCCTAAAATTATCCAAAGCATCAAACTTTTACAACCTGAAACGCTTTTGGTAGGCTTCAAACTTCTTGTGAACACCACGGAAACAAATTTAATTAATGTAGCTCTCCGTTTGATGGAAAAAAATAACTGCGATTATGTTCTGGCAAATGATTTGAGCACCATCAAGGGAGATAAGCACCGTGGAATTCTAGTCAGCAAGGACCGCAGCACTCAAATAGCTCAAACGAAGCAGGAAATTGCTGAGATGATTGTAAAAACTATTAGAGACAACTCAAAAACGGAGGGAAAATAACTAATGACAAATATTTTACTAGGTGTTTCGGGAAGTATTTCTGCTTATAAAGCGGCAGATATCACCAGTCAGTTTACAAAAAAAGGCTGGACGGTTGACGTAGTCATGACGAAAAACAGTCAAGAATTCATCACTCCCTTAGCTCTCCAATCATTATCCAAAAAACCGGTCTATTCTGACTTGATGATTGAAAATGCGCCGGAAAACATCACCCATATTGACCTGGCAAAAGCAGCAGATTTGTTTATCATCTCCCCGGCAACTGCCAATGTGATTGCCAAACTTGCAAACGGACTGGCTGATGACTTGCTATCCGCCGTTGCTTTGGCTTTCCCTAATCCAAATATGCCGAAGTTGATTGCACCGGCGATGAATACTTATATGTATGAACACCCGATAGTCCAAAAAAATTTATCGATTCTCAAAGAAATCGGCTATACCATCATTGAGCCAAAGGAAAGTCTGTTGGCTTGCGGTGATTTTGGCAAAGGGGCTTTACAAGACGTTGATGTGATTGTTAAATACGTGGAAGAACAGATAGGTAAATAAAAACAGTAGAGATGATATTCTAAAAAAATTACAAAACTCCCAATTTTCAACTTCAATGTGAGACTTTCAAACAAATGCGCCCACATCTAAAAATCCACCCAAAATCTATTTTAAGATTTTGGGTGGATAATTTTTCTATAATTTTCAATTTTATTTATTATCTCAACAACCATTGTTTAGTTAAAATCCATCATAGCTAGAGGCAAGTTGTAAATCCAGTGTCTCATTTAACAGTGATTAAAATCAGTAACTGGAAAGTTTATTGTTTCTCTCTAATTTCACTTAATTTTACTTTCCGATCCTCTTTCAGAGAAAGTGTGCACGCATCTGCCGTTGCAATAGAGGATCTCGCAGCCTTACCATTTAACAAACTTTCAAATTCTTTATCTGGTGCTTTTCCATTCATAATGTTATGGAAATAAAGCATTTCTTTTTTCATAATACTATGTAACCACATCGGTGGGATTTTACCTGGTTGACCATATTGAATAGCTCCATCCATATCTGTTCCTCGATAAATAGCTGTTCTATTATCATCTTCTTCTTGAGTTTCATGAACCAAGAATCTTTCTTCTCCCTCCTCAGTTTTTAATGTCATTCCCACATTATTCATATCTATTTTTATTGCTCCTAAAGTTCCTTGAATTAATAAATAATGCTCTGTCCAGCGGAAAGCTGAGCCGTATTCAAGCAGCGCGAACTTATTACCTTCAAACTCAAGATTAATGAATAACATATCATCTTCATCACCAAATTCTTCTCCCTGGTGTGCCACATTTCCACCGGTCATTGTAGCCGCTAAGGGATCTCCCAAAATAAATTGAATACAATCTAATTCATGAATATGATGGTATAAATGTCCACCTGATTTACTTCGTATTTTCTTCCAAATAATTTCTTTTTGAGGCTCTTCCCAACCATTTCTAGCTGAATGGCAATACAAAACTTCACCAATTTTACCCTCTTCAATTAATTTTTTGGCTGTCCGTACACCATTAAAGAAATTCATTACATGTCCGGCCATAAAGGTCAGCCCTTTATCATCACATGCTCTCACCATCTCATCGCAGTCTTCAAAAGAAAGTGCGATTGGTTTCTCACAAAAAACATGTACATCATGTTCAGCAGCTTTTAGAACAGCTTCTTTATGCAGATAATTAGGAGACGCTACAATTACTGCATCAACGTCTTCTCTACTAAACAATGTATCTAAATCAGTTTCATAGTCGCAGTCTAGCTCCTTTGCGATTGTTTCAGCATTATTAGGATCATAAACCGCTACAATTTCTGCTCCTTGATTTTGCTTCATGATTCGCGCTAGTTCTGCACCAAAATAACCTACTCCTACAACTGCATATCCTGTTTTGCTCATATTTTCTCTCCTCAAATTATTTTATTTAGTGGCACCTTCAGCTAATCCGCTGCTTATTTTATTTTGAATGAAAACAAAGAATATCACCGATGGTAAAACCACCAAACTTGATGCTGCCATCATTTGACCCCAGTCTAATATTTCTTGGTTTTCTAAGGCTCTTAAAGCCACTGCAATGGTCATTTTTTCTGTACTATTAATCAAAATTAATGAATATAAAAATTCATTCCAAGCATTTATAAATGTGTAGATAGCTGTTGCCACAATTCCAGGCGCAACAATTGGTAAAACTACTTGAATAAATACTTGCAGTTTATTGGCACCGTCAATTCTTGCTGCTTCTTCAATTCCTAGTGGAACTGTTTCAAAAAAACCTACTAACAGCCAGACAGCATAAGGTACACTAAATGATAGATAAACAATAATTAAACCTATCCTAGTATTAACTAAACCTAATGCTCCGATAATGACAGAGTAAGGAATAGCTAACAAAATTGGTGGAAACATGTAAGTAGTAATTAATAATCTTGTTAAAGCTTTTCCAACCCTTGGGAAAAATCTAACCACTCCATATGCAGCTAAAGCTGAAATTGTTACAGCTACAAAAGTTGTAGCCAATGCAATCACTAGACTATTAACAATATAGTTTCCAAAATTCAATTCAGATAATACATAGCGGAAATTCTCAAATGTCCATTGTTTAGGTAAAATATCGGTAGGATATTGATTGATTTCTCCCGGTCCTTTAAAAGCTGATAAAATAATCCAAAGTAAAGGAAAAACTGCAACAACCGAGGCTAAAATTAATGTTACATATTTGATAATTGTTTTGAAAGATAATTTTTTCCTCATTACACATTCTCCTTTTCCTTTTTATCTGAGTAGTAAAAATAAATTGAACAAACTATTAATAAGAAGATCAGCATGATAATAGTAATAGCAGATGATTTCCCTAATAGTTTGAGACCCCAACCCATCTTATAAGCATAAATAGGTAAAGTCATTGTAACATTAGCTGGACCACCACCAGTTAATAAGTAGACCATATCGAAGTTTGTGAAAACCCAAATAGTTCTCAAAATAACTAGCAAACCTACCACTTTACTAATGTGTGGAATGGTTACACTAACAAAAGTTTGCCAAGCACTAGCCCCATCCATTTTTGCCGCTTCATACTGTTCCTCTGGAATTGTTTGGAGGGCAGACAAAATGTTCACCATAATCATTGGTGTTCCAAACCACAAGTTGACAAATAATATAGTTGGAAAAACCAAAGTTCCTGAACTAAGAAATTGTGGTAACGTGTCTGTCAATCCCAAATTAACTAACATCGTTGGAATAAAGCCATAGACTCCATTCAATAAAAACTTCCAAATAACTGCAATCACCACAACAGGAAACGCCCAAGGTACGATAAGCAAAACACGGAACATTTTTTTCCCGATTTTGATACTATTTAGCAACATTGCTAATATAAACCCTAAAATAACTTGTCCGCCGATAGATGCTACAGTCCATTTTATTGACATGAAAAATGCTTTATAAAATTGTTCATCAGCAAGTATCTGCTTGTAGTTTTGCAATCCTACAAATGTGCTTACCGGTCTTGTTAAATGCTTAGAGGTAAAACTGTAAACAACACTTGAGAGAACCGGATACAAAAGTAAAGAAACAATAACTAAAATCGCTGGTAATATAAACAACCAAGAAGTATAATTTATCTTTTTAATTCTTTTTATCACTCATTCCCCTCCTATCCATCATCATGAATAATGACTATTGTTCCACACTACTGAATATTTCGTTTAACTCCTCTTCTGCTGCCTTAGCTGCTTTTTCAACTGGTACATCATTAGTTATAATATCTTGGAACATACTCTCAATAACACCTTGAGATACTAATAAACCTGCTTGAACACTAGGACCATGTTCATAACCTATTGCAGTTCCCTTTGCTACCGCATCACTAATAACTTTTTCTGCGTGAGAGAATTGTTTAACTATTTTATTTTCTTTATAAGCTGGTTCTTCGCTGATATCATTCAATGAAGGCAACATACCAACTGGTGTAGCTGAAAGAAATTCAATATAACGATCCTTTTCAAAGAGGTATTCTATAAACGCTTTACAAACTTCTGGATGCTCTGAATTTTCCCAGACAACCATAGGAATATTTGCAGTTTCAATCCCTAATTCCTCATCGTCTTTATTTACTTTTGGAATAGGTGCAGCATCAATATATTCAAGCAAGTCTGGCGAGTTAGCCTCTACTCCAGCAATCTGAAAACCACTATTAAAATCAAAAGCTGTTTTTCCCTGATAATAGAGAGTGGCTTGGTCTAGTACATTATAGGATATGGAATCTTTAGGGGAAGCCTTTTCATAAACATCAACCCAGAACTTGATTCCTTCAATCGCAGCATCACTAGTTATATTGGCCTTTAAATCATCAGTTAACAAACTTTCTCCGTGACTTCTGACATAGTAGTTCAAGTATCTAGTCCCTAGGAAATCATTAGATCCCGTTGGGAAAGAGGCACCGTAAACACCATCTTTTGTTAAAATTTCTGCTGCCTTTGAAAATTCATCCCATGTTTCTGGTATTTCCAAATTATTCTCTTCTAATAAATCTTTTCTAATCCACATCACTTGAGCATGGGAATATAAAGGAATAGAATAATCATTACCATCCACGTGTCCTTCACCAATTGACATCTCAGAAAAACGATCACGACCAATATTGTCAATCAAATCATTCAGAGGCACAACTGCACCTGAATCTATCATTTCCACAACATGATTCGGTAAAGCCGTACTCATGTCTGGTACATTATTAGAGGCTAAACCGGTAGTCCATTTTTGATAAAAATCATCCCACGAAAACGACTCAATTTTTATTTTTACGCCAGGATGTTCTTTTTCAAAATCTTCTGCAGATTTTTGAATCGATTCCATCCGCGGCCCTTGAGTAAATGAATGCCAAAATGTGATTTCGCCATTTAATTCACCATCAACAGTCGCCTCTTCCTTTTTATCCTTTCCACAAGCACTAATTAAAAATATTGATGCTAATAAAGCAAAGCCCCAAACTAACATTTTCTTTTTAAATAATTTTCTCATGATTTTTCTTCCTTTCAGCTTTAAATTTCTTTGATTTTACCCACAAATTTAGTTATTTCTTTTGTGTCATCGCTTATCTTTCCTCCTACTTTATGAGCTTCATTAGGGTAACAAATTAAAAAATCACCTGGTTTCAATCTAACTTCTACTTGAGCTTTCCCTCTTAAAAACATAATATCTTTGCTGATATCATAAGATTCTAATTCGTTTAAAACTGTTGCATCCGCCAAATCTATTTTTTCTTCACCAGACAAAATATAATGCACATCAATAAACTTTTTGTGATTTTCAAACACTCTTTCCTCTTCGGGCTTAGCTGTAAAAAATATTTTATTAATTGTCATTTTTTGTCTTGAAATTAATTCACTTTGTCTACTATATTCCTTCATTATTTTTAACATTTGATGGATTTCTTCCATCTGCTGATACCTTTGAATGTTTTTTATATTGTCAATAATCATTATCCTAACCCCTTACGCCAAAGAGTTTTTTGCAGCTTCAATCATTTTATAGCATTCTTTGATGGTATCCAAATCTTGATCTTCTACATTTGGTAGAGGCTCACGAACCCCCCCAATGGTTACTCCTTGCAACTCTAGTACCTTTTTTATAACTGCGTAAATATTACCTTTACATGAAGTAAGTTTAGCAATAATTAAATTGACTTGATTCTGAATGGCTAACGCTTGGGCTAGTTCATTATTTTTTATATGCTGATCCATGGCAATGAAAAGCTCGGGCATTACACCATAAGTTCCACCAATGCCTCCTTCTGCCCCCATTACTCTACCACCAACAAACTGCTCATCGGGTCCGTTAAAAACAATGGAAGGCTTCTCACTAAAAATTTTAAAATTATTGATATCCTGCACTGGCATGGAAGAATTTTTTACGCCTATCACTTGCTTATGCCCCATCATCTCTTGAAACAACTTAACTGATAGTGAATAACCTGTAGTTTGAGGAATGTTGTAAATGATAAAGTCCAGTGCAGTAGCTTCTAGAATACTTGTCCAATAAGCTTTAATCGCATGTTCTTGTAAGACAAAATAAATTGGTGGAATTGCTGCCAAAGCATCAACCCCCAGTTTTTCTGCATGCTTAGCAAGCTCAATACTATCCCGAGTTGAACTTGCCGCCACATGAGCAATGATCAACATTTCATCTCCAACTGCGTCAACCACAGTTTCTAAAACTAGTTTTCTTTCTTCTACATTTTGGTAGATACATTCGCCACTGCTTCCCCCTACATAAAGTCCCTTGATTCCTTTAGCTAAGAAATATTTGGCTAAATTTCTTATTCTCTCTGGTGAAATATTTCCTTCATCATCGTAACAAGCATAAAATGCGGGTATAACTGTTTTATATTTTTCTAATTTTGTCATTTAAACATCTCCTTTAAAAGTTACTTTACGATTTTTTAAAACACAAGATAACTATATGCCTTGCTTCTTTTTAAAATGGAACAATGCTCCTAGTAAATTAGCGATTTCATTATTTTCAGCAAAAACAACCTCGCTATTATTGAAAAAAGCATCTTCTATGTTTTCGGCAACTTTTGTTAATAATTTTTCATAGAGATAATCTTTCTGATTAATAATTCCTCCTGCAATGATTATTTTTTCTGGGGCTAATAAATACGTCACATTTATAACCGCAACACTTAGATTTTCTAGAAGGTAATCAATTTCTTCAATACATACTTTATCCCCAGCTTTTGCAGCTTCAAAAATTTTTTTTCCATCCAAAGTAGCATTTTTCTTTCGGTTTACTCTATCAATCAAACTTGTTGCAGAAGCAATGTCTTGGAAATTTTTATTAGCAACTTTCATATATCCAATTTCACCAGCCGAATAATTATTCCCATGGAGAATTGAATCATTAAACATAACTGCACCACCAATACCTGTACCAATAGTCAAACAAACTAGAGACTTGCTATTTTTCCCACTTCCCTTCCAATATTCACCTAATGCTGTACAATTCACATCATTTTCCACTTCACATGGTATATTAAACTTCATTTCAATTGTTTTCTTTATTTGCGCCCCTTTATAATCTGGAATCGTATAGCCAGAATAAATCACTTCCCCTTTTTCTGAATCAATAACTCCTGAACTGGCGACACAAACTCCTTTAATCGGATTATTTTTAATTACTCCCGCAACAATTTCTAACAAGATATCCAAAATGGACTTCTTCTCATTAATCGAAGATACTGAACTTATTTCAGATAAAAGAACCCCCTCTTGACTGAACAGACCAAATTGAATGCTCATCCCTCCAACATCTAAGCAAAGATAAGCTTTATTTACTGTCACTTCTATCTTCCTCTTTCATTCTGTTTATTTCATTAACAAATGTTAACGTGATTTGTTGTGGTCGAGTGATTGCTCCTCCGATAACTACTGAGTGGCACCCCATTTCAAGAACCTTTCTTGCCTTTGTTGGACTGTCAATTTTCCCCTCAGCTATAACTGGCAGGCTGGTAGTCTCTAAAACTTTTTTTAAAAATTTAAAATCATTGTCAGCTATATTTTTAGCTTGAGTTTGATCTGTATAACCGTATAATGTGGTTCCAATGATATCGAACCCGAATTCTTCAGCTTTTTTTATATCAGCAATTGAACTTGAGTCAGCCATCAATAAAATATTCGGGTATTCAGCCTTTGTCGTTGCAACAATTTCTTTTAATTTTTCATCATTAGGTCTTTGACGCAAGGTAGCATCCATTGCAACTATTTCTACGCCCGTTTCACAAATCTCTCGAACTTCAGCTAAGGTTGGCGTAATGAACACAGGTGAATCAGGGTATTCTTTTTTTAAAATCCCTATAATAGGAACAGATACGGTTTCTTGAATCGCTTTAATATCCTCAGTGGAGTTAGCTCGAATACCAACAGCACCAGATTGAACGGCGGCCAGTGCCATTCTTGACATTATAAAAGAACTATGTAAAGGTTCCTCTTCAAGTGCTTGACAAGAAACGATTAAATTGTTTTTTATGTTACTTAATATTTGACTTTTCATCTTTTGCTCCTAACTCTTTTAGATTTCCACTAGTGGTAATACTCTCAAATTCAGTATACATTAAGAAATTAATTTTATCAATAGTATTTTTATGAAAATAATTTTCTTATTGATTTTAAAACTAACACTCGTATTAAATTCATTTAGAGATAATTTACGAAAATAATTTTCTAGTTGCTTAAATATTGATAATGATTTAAAATTCAAAGCATATCTTCATAATATTAAAACCAAGGAAGGAAAGTAATTATGACTATCATTGAAGAAATTCAAGACAGATTTCCTAATTTTTCCGAAAAAGAAAAACAAATCGCCACTTACCTATTGCAAAGTATTAATGAAATCAAAAACATTAATATCTCTGATTTGGCTAAGTTAACGGATACTTCTCCTGCTACCATCACCCGATTCGCAAAAAAAATAGGCTGCGAAAGTTTCGTTGAATTAAAAATTCGCTTAAACGCCTCAATGATTGAAATTCCCAAAAATGATCACAATAAAAAATCTGACCAAATTTATAACTTCTACTCGAAGGTAATTAAAAATACACAACGTATGACAAAAAATGAACAAATAAAAAATGTTGTGAGTTTGATTGAGAAAGCTGACCGAGTACTGGTTTTTGGTGCTGGAAGTTCTGGGTTGACTGCTACAGAACTGACTTACCGTTTATTGCGAATGGGGTTAAATGCTTCAGCGATTACCGACCCCCATTTTATGATTATTAGTAGTTCCATTGCCACAAAAAAAGATTTAGTGATAGGTATTTCATCAACTGGAGAAACTATGGAAGTTTTAAATGCCATGAAATTAGCAAAAAAAGCTCAAGCTAAAATAGTCAGTTTAACCAGTTTCTCCAAAAGTTCCATCTCACAATTGAGTGATATCAGTTTAGTATCGTATAGTAGCAAATTTATCGACAATGAACGCTTTATTAATTCCCAATTTGCTACCATCTACATCATTGACATCATCACTACTCTATTACTTGAAAAAGAAGAATATCGTCATAATATGGAGCATACTATTGATGTAATTACCAAATCAATCGGGGATGATTAACTTGAAAATAAAAATTGATTATGGAAAAACTGTACTTTTTTTAGATTTGTACAGATTTTTGTTCAACAAACCAGCAAAATAGAATAATAGAAGAAGTTCTCTTTCAATAGAAAAAGCATACGAATCTGATAGATGATTCGTATGCTTTACATTTTCTTACTAATTCAACTATTTTAAACAGAATGGTTAATCGCTTTATCCCCGATATCTATCCGGTAAAATGTCCCGTCGGTATCGACAATTGACAAAGCATCATAAACTTTCTTTTGTGCTTCTTTCAGATTGTTCCCCTCTGCCGCAACAAGATAGACTCTCCCGCCGTTTGTTACAAGATTCCCGGAATCTTCTGCCACACCAGCATAAGAAACGGTCACAATATCTGAAAATTCAGGGATAGGAGCCCCTTTTTCATATTCTCCCGGATACCCTTCTGCTGCGACCACAACTCCCAAACAAGATAGTTCATGATCCCATGTTACTTCAGGTTTTCTTTCATTCAACAAATCATCAATGACCTGTGCCAGATCACTTTTTAATCTAGGTAAAATCACCTGTGTTTCAGGATCGCCAAATCTCGCATTAAATTCGATGGTCTTCGGTCCTTCATCTGTTGCAATTAAACCGGCATATAAAATCCCGGCAAAAGGTGTACCGTTCTTAACCATCCCTTCAGCAGCAGGCTGGAGTATTTTATCAATTGCTGTCTGAACCATCCACTCTGGAATTTGCGGAACTGGGGAATAAGCCCCCATGCCGCCCGTGTTTGGTCCCTTATCCCCGTCAAAAGCTGCCTTGTGATCTTGAGCAACAACCATAGGATACACTTCTTTTCCGCGAACGAACGCCAGCAGAGAAAACTCCTGCCCTTGGAGAAATTCTTCGATGACTACACGAGTGCCGCTTTCACCAAATCTTTTGTCCACCATCATCTCTTTCAAGGCTTCCAGTGCTTCATATTCGGTTTCTGCAACTACGACACCTTTTCCGGCAGCTAACCCATCAGCTTTGATGACGATAGGTGCTCCCATCTTTTCAACATATTTTTTTGCTTCATCAAAAGCCGTGAAAACCTGATAATCAGCCGTTGGAATGTTATTTTGCTTCATAATTTTTTTTGCAAATTCCTTTGATCCTTCAATCATCGCAGCATTTTTTCTTGGGCCATAGATTTTCAGTCCCGCCTGCTCAAAATCATCAACAATACCATTTAACAAAGGAATTTCCGGACCGACAAATGTCCAGTCAATTTGATGTTTTTTAGCAAATTCAATCAGTGCTTCATGATTATCTTCTGCTATATCTACTAGTTCAACACCATCTTGTAACATGCCAATGTTGCCTTTAGCACAGTAAACATTGGTTACCTTTGGACTTGAAAGCAGCTTTCTAGCGACTGCATGTTCGCGGCCTCCGCTGCCTATCACCAATAATTTCATTTAAGTACGCTCCCTTTGATTATTTAAAAAACGGAAAGCTTTTATATAAGCCGAAGTATTAGCCATTAATGTCTAAAATGGCGAACGCCTGTAAAGACCATGGTCACACCATATTTATTTGCCATATCAATAGAATCTTGATCCTTGATACTTCCGCCTGGTTGGACAATAGCTTTGATTCCGTGCTGTGCAGCATACTCTACACTGTCATCCATCGGAAAATATGCATCACTTGCTAAAACAGCCTCAGCCGCTTTATCACCTGCCTGCTCAATAGCAATTTTAACAGAGCCTACACGATTCATTTGTCCGGCACCGATTCCCAAAGTCTGTTTGGTATTTGCTACGACGATAGCATTGGATTTTACGTGTTTGACAGCTTTCCAGGCAAAAGATAAAGCAGCAAGCTCTTCTGCTGTCGGCTTTCTTTCTGTCACTACTTCCCATGCCTGCACATCTTCCTCAAGTATATCCTGATCTTGGACTAGCAGTCCGCCTAGCACAGAAACAATTTCTCTTTTTGGCTTTTCAGCTTTTTTAGAAAAATCAAGGGTTAGTAAACGGATATTTTTCTTTTTGGATAAAATTTCTAAAGCTTTGTCAGAAAAACTCGGAGCAATGATGATTTCCAGAAAAATACCGCTCATGTCCCTGGCGCTTTTTTCGTCTACTTCCCGGTTCAAGACAATGATGCCGCCAAAAATGGAAACAGGGTCTGCCTCATAAGCCGCACAATATGCCTCATAAATCGTCTTTCCTGTGCCGATACCGCAAGGATTCATATGTTTTAAAGCAACCACAGTAGGTTCATCGAATTCCCGGGCGATTTTAATTGCCGCATCTGCATCCTTAATATTGTTATAGGACAACTCTTTCCCGTGAAGCTGTTTTGCTTGGGCAATAGAATAATCGCTGGGCAGCAATTCCTTATAAAATTCAGCTTTTTGGTGACTGTTTTCCCCGTAACGCAAAGTTTGTTTCAATTCATAGCTTAGCGTCAATTTCTCTGGCAAATGTTCTTCGACTGCATTGGTCAAGTATTCCGCAATCAGGGCATCATAACTGGCAGTATGGCGAAAAACTTTCGCTGCTAACTTTTTACGTGTAGGTAACGTTGTTTCGTTCCCTTCATGCAATTCTGATAGAACCAAAGAATAGTCTTCCGGATCCACGATTACTGTAACTGCAGCAAAGTTTTTGGCCGCCGAGCGCAACATGCTTGGACCGCCAATATCGATATTCTCAATAGCTTGCTCTTCTGTCACATCTTTCTGGGAAATCGTTTCTTTAAAAGGATATAAGTTCACACATACAAAATCTATTGGTAGGATGTCATGTTCGTTCATGGCCTCTAGATGACTTGATAAATCCCGTCTGCCAAGAAGTCCTCCATGTATTTTAGGATGCAGTGTTTTCACCCGTCCATCCATCATCTCCGGAAATCCAGTGACTTCATCTATGCTGATAGTAGGTACACCTGCTTCATCCAGCGTTTGCTTCGTCCCACCAGTAGAAATAATCTCTATGCCGCAAGCCTGTAATTCTCTTGCAAATTCAACGATTCCGTTTTTATCTGAAACACTGATCAATGCTCGTCTTGTCATAATAGATCACTATTCTCCTTTATGTTAAAATCTAACTTCCCTTTGCCAATAATTTGTTGCAGCACTTTGGGATATAGCTCGTGTTCTTTTTTATGAATCCGTTCTTCTAATGTGTCCAATGTGTCTTCTGAATAAACTGGAACCGTCTCTTGAGCAATCATTGGGCCAGTGTCCACACCATCATCCACAAAATGAATAGTGACGCCTGTTTGAGAGACACCAGCCTCAAAAGCATCTCTGATACCATGCAGCCCTGGATATGCAGGCAGCAAGGATGGATGGATATTGATAATCCGATTTGGATAAGCTTCAAGCAGTTCTTTTCCAATGATACGCATATAGCCTGCAAGAATAACCCAATCTACTTGCTTTTCACTAAGCAAATTCAAAATTGCCTGCTCATAAGCCCCCTTTGAGTCAAACTCTTTGGGACCAAAAGCGACAGATGGAACTTGATACTTCTCAGCCCGTTTTAAAACATAGGATTCTCTTTGGTCAGAAAAAAGCAAAACTACTTCCATCTCCAGCTTTCCTGCTGCAACAGCTTCCATGATAGCTTCAAAGTTACTGCCGTTGCCAGATGCGAATACTGCCACTTTCATGTTGCCGATCTCCTTATTCATGATATAAAGCCCTCTGATAGTTTTGATTTATCATTAAAAACAAAATATAATCTCCTAAATTTTTGCGAATCGACATTTTGTTAAACATTTTTAAACGTGATAGCTTCTTCTTTTTTTGAAACTACATTCCCAATCACATAATTCGGTTCATTCAACTCTGTTAAAATAGTTTGAACATTTTCTACGTTTTCTTTAGAAACTGCCAGCACCATACCGATACCCATATTAAAAATTTCGTACATTTCTAAATGAGGGATGTCTCCGTACTTTTGCAAAACATCAAAAATCGGCAATTTAGGCCATTCTCCCAAAGTCACTTTGGCTGCCAATGAATCATCAGGCAGCATCCGTGGGATATTTTCCACAAATCCGCCCCCTGTGATATGTGCCACACCATTTATTAATCCTTTTTTTGCAAGGGGCAAGAGAGAGTTCACATAAATTTTGGTTGGAACCAATAATTCTTCCGCAAGTGTTCTCCCCTGTAATTCAGGCAAAGTATCCTCAAGAGAAAATGAATGGTCTTGGAAAAAGATTTTCCGCACAAGAGAATAGCCGTTTGAGTGGATACCTGTCGAAGGAAGACCGATCAAGACATCACCTTCAGATATTTTTTCACCTGTAATCAACTGGTCTTTTTCTGCAATCCCAACAGCGAAACCCGCCAAATCATAATCTTCATCATCATACATCCCCGGCATCTCAGCGGTCTCTCCGCCAATCAATGCAGCACCTGACTGCACACAGCCTTCCGCAACACCTGCAACTATCTGCTCAATTTGAGCGGGATCATTTTTACCGGTGGCAAGATAATCCAGAAAATAAAGAGGTTCTGCACCCTGGGCAACAATATCATTGACACACATCGCCACACAGTCTATTCCAATAGTGTCATGCTTGTCGGCTTGAATCGCCAGAAGCAGTTTTGTCCCCACACCATCTGTCCCCGAAACAAGGACAGGATGTTTGTAATTCAATTCACCTAGATCAAAACAACCGCCAAATCCGCCGATTTCCCCCATGACTCCCAAACGTTCCGTTCGCTTAATATGTTTTTTGATTCTTTTCACTACTTCATAACCAGCTTCTACATCTACGCCAGCTTTTGAATAGGCATTTCCCAATTGATTTCTCTTCCTTTCTTCACTGTCTCCCACGCTTTTAAATTTACCTCAATTTTTTCCTTTAATCATTGACTAATGGTTAACTGAGATGAGCACTCCTAAGTACCCCTGACTACTTATCAGAAAAAGGAATTTTTTTCTCCCAGTGATTTACGATAATTTTCTTCATAATCATAAAGTTTAGTTGGGTAATCCCCATTAAAATAAGCCATACACAAACCTGAATAAGGTGCATCGAAATCTAGACCAATGCCATCAATCAACCCTTCTTCACTCAAATAATACAAGGAATCTGCCCCTATCCAATCCCGTATTTCTTCCACAGTATGATTAGCAGCAATCAACTCGTTGCGTGTTTGAATGTCAATCCCATAAAAGCTAGGATATTTTAACGGCGGTGAAGCAATCCTCACGTGGACTTCTTTCGCTCCGGCTTCTTTTAACAACTGGACGATTCTCTTGCTGGTAGTCCCCCGCACGATGGAATCGTCTACCATGATTACTTTTTTGCCTTCAACCACACCCCGGACGGCTGATAATTTCATTCTCACCCCTTGTTCCCGTAATTCTTGGGTGGGTTGAATAAAGGTTCTAGCCACATATTGATTTTTCACCAGTCCCATTTCATAAGGGATACCTGAAGCTTCAGCATATCCGCTGGCTGCCGATAGGGAAGAGTTTGGAACACCGATGACCATGTCCGCTTCTACAGGAGCCTCTTTTGCCAGATTGCTTCCTGTTTTCTTTCGTGCCGAATGCACATTGATTCCCGCAATATTGGAATCAGGACGGGCAAAATATATGTACTCCATAGAACAAATAGCGTACTGAACCTCATCGGTATATCGGTCAATATGATAGCCTTCATCGTCAATAATCACGATTTCTCCCGGTTTTACATCACAAATAAACTTGGCTCCGCTCACTTCAAGAGCACAAGTTTCTGATGCTACTACATACGCCCCGTTGGTCATCTGACCAATGGATAAAGGGCGGAAACCATTCGGGTCTAAGGCCGCCACCATCTGTGTTTCATTCATCAGCAAATAAGCAAAAGCCCCTTTGACTACATTCAAGGCTTCCTTTAATTTCTCGATGAACGTTTTTTTGGTACTTTTGCGGATAAGATGCATTAAAATTTCCGTATCTGAAGTAGAATGGAAAATCGTCCCGTCTTCTTCCAACATCCTGCGCAATGACTTGGCATTAGTCAAATTTCCGTTATGTGCAAGTGCAACTTGCCCATCGTGAAACTCAAACAAAAACGGCTGGATATTGTTCAAGGTGTTTTTACTCGAGGTTGAGTATCTCACATGACCTATTGCACTGGAACCAGACAACATTTCCATGTGAGTTTCATCTTGGAAGACTTCCGCTAAAAGACCATGTCCGCGATGACGCTGGAGAATCCCGTTTTCATTAGCAGCAATACCGGCACCTTCCTGTCCGCGATGCTGCAAACTGTGCAAACCAAAATAAGTGACGCGGGCAGCATCTGGGTGTCCCCAGATGCCGAAAATCCCGCACTCTTCATTTAAACTTTTTACTTCATAAGACATGGAATGGCTTCCTCCCAAAGTTGCTTAGCTTCTGCAGTTGCCAAATCTATCTCACCATTCTCTGCTGTAATTGATAATTTTCCTTGTCCATTAACTTCACCGATCAATACCCCGTTGTCTTTAATCAACTCTTCAAATGCCTGCTGATTTTCTTTCTTCACAGAAATTACGAAACGTGACTGTGTTTCAGAAAACAGATTTTCTACTGGCATTGAAACTTTGACTGAAATACCTAAATTATTTCCGAAAGCAGATTCAGCTAAAGCAACCCCTAGCCCGCCTTCAGAACAATCATGGGCACTTTCTACCAGACCGTTTTGAATTGCCTGCAATACTAAGTCTTGATTTGTTTTTTCAGCTTTCAAATCGAAGGACATCAGTTTCCCTTCGATGCGGCCCAACTGCATTTTTTGCAATTCAGATCCGTTGAAGTCCGCAAAAGTATTTCCTACCACATAAATCAAATCTCCTGCTGACTTGAAGTCTTGTGTTGTCACATGGTCCAGCTCTTTTATCAAACCAACCATACCGATTGTTGGCGTCGGATAAATCGCTTTGCCGTCTGTCTCATTATATAAGGAGACATTTCCCGAAATTACTGGTGTGCCCAACTCACGGCAAGCCGCAGAAATTCCGTCTGCTGAAGTCCACAGCTCCCAATAGCCTTCCGGTTTATCCGGAGAACCATAGTTAAGACAATCTGTGAGCGCTAACGGCTGCCCGCCGCTGGCTACAATATTTCTGGCAGCTTCAGCTACAACAATTTGCCCGCCGACTTCAGGATTTAAATACAAGTAACGTGCATTACAATCAATCGTCATGGCCAGTGCCTTATTTGTACCCCGTACACGTAAAACAGCAGCATCGCTTCCCGGACCGACCACTGTGTTGGTCAATACTTGGGAATCATAAGTCTCAAAAATAGCTCTCTTCGAAGCAATGGTCGGCTGTTGCAGCAAATCTTTTAAAACTTCCGTGGCATCGGCCACTTCAGGAACAAAGTCTGCCATTTCATTGAACTCTTTGATTCTTGCTGGTTCTTCTTTTTCAGGCTGATAGACAGGAGCTTCCTCTGCCAATGCATCAACCGGAACATTAGCTACTTCTTCACCTAAATGATACAAACGATAGAGACCGTCATCGGTCACTTCACCGATTGTGACTGCATCAAGATCATATTTATGGAACAATTCTTTGACTTGGTCTTCGGAACCTTTTTTCACACAAATCAGCATCCGCTCTTGGGACTCTGACAGCATCATTTCATAAGGTGTCATATCAGCTTCACGTTGTGGTACATCGTCCAGATAAAGCACCAACCCAGACCCGGCTTTTGAAGCCATCTCGGAACTGGAAGAAACTAATCCGGCAGCTCCCATGTCTTGAATCCCTACTAAAATATCAGAGTGATCAAGGATCAGTTCCAAACAAGCCTCTAATAATAATTTTTCCATAAAAGGATCGCCCACTTGTACTGCTGAACGCTGCTGTTCGCCGCCTTCTACAAACTCTTCCGACGCAAATGTCGCTCCGTGGATACCATCACGACCGGTTTTCGCTCCGACATACATAATGGAGTTCCCTACTCCTTTAGCTTGTCCTTTTTGGATATCTTTATGTTCCATCAACCCTACACACATTGCATTCACGAGGGGGTTCCCTTCGTAACATGGATCAAAACAAATCTCGCCGCCCACTGTGGGAACACCGATACAGTTACCGTAACCGCCGATTCCTGCCACCACTTGCTCTAATAAAAATTTAGTTCTCGGAGTATTCAGTTCACCAAATCTCAATGAATCCAGCATCGCAATCGGACGAGCACCCATACTGAAAATGTCACGGATGATTCCTCCCACTCCAGTGGCTGCACCTTCATAAGGTTCCACCGCAGATGGATGGTTATGACTTTCAGCTTTAAAAACGACTGCCTGATCATCACCGATATCAATAATCCCTGCGCCTTCCCCTGGTCCTTGTAGTACTTGCGGACCTGATGTGGGGAATTTTTTTAACACTGTTTTTGAATTTTTATATGAACAATGTTCACTCCACATCACTGAAAACAACCCGGTTTCAGTGTAGTTAGGCATTCTTCCTAAAATATCTTCTTCTACCATCCGATATTCTTCATCTGTCATGCCCCAGTCAACATAGATACGTTTTTCTTTAATTTCTAAAGGAGTTGGCTCCATGATTTTTCCCATTTAAACTGTCACCTTTCCGAAATTTTTTATCATTGATTGGAAGAGTTTTTTGCCATCTTCCGACCCTAGCAACTTTTCTACCGACCGTTCAGGATGGGGCATCATCCCCAGCACGTTGCCCTGTTTGTTAATGATGCCGGCAATATTTTCCAGACTGCCGTTTACTTCTTCTTCATAAGTAAACACGATTTGATTATTAGCTTTTAAGTCAGCCAATGTCTCATTATCACAATAATAATTCCCTTCACCATGCGCAATCGGCAAACTGATAAGTTCGTCTTCGTCGTATTCAGAAGTAAACTTTGTACGATTATTCACTACTTTTAACGGAACGGGACGGCAGATAAATTTCAGAGAACTGTTTTTTAATAATGTTCCCGGCAAAAGTCCTGCTTCCGTCAATATCTGGAAACCATTGCAGGTGCCAAAAACCGGACGCCCTTCTTCTGCAAAACGCACAACTTCTTCCATGATATTAGAAAATCGAGCAATGGCACCGCAACGCAAATAATCCCCGTAGGAAAAGCCTCCGGGAAGCAGCACACCATCAAAGCCGGCTAAGCTGGTTTCGTTATGAGAAACGTATTCGGCCTCCACACCCATCACATCTTTCACTGCCCATAACAAATCCATGTCGCAATTTGACCCTGGAAATACAATGACTGCAAATTTCATTTTAAACCTCCTCGATTTCGTAACGGTATGTTTCCATATTCACATTAGCTAACAGCTTGTCGCAAACTTCTTCGATCATTTCTTCTACAGGTTTTGCTGATTTCGCCACTTTAATTTCAAAATATTTTCCGATTCTGATATTTTCAATTTCATCATAGCCCAGTTTGTGAACAGCTCCCTTCACTGCTTCTCCTTGAGGGTCTAAGACTGAATCTTTGTACGTTACATAAACTTTCACGAAATACATGTTGAGCGCTCCTTTATTTTGTTTTATTTTTTTAAACGGTTTAATACTTCTTGATAAACAGGGACTAATTCCCCTAAATCACGTCGATAAACATCTTTATCTAAGTGAGCTTTACTTTCTTTGTCCCACAGACGGCACGTATCTGGCGAGATTTCATCGGCTAGAAGAATCTCCCCTTCTTTTGTGCGACCAAATTCCAATTTGTAATCCACCAACTGGATACCCACTTCATCGAACAATTTTGACAACACTTGATTAACTTTTAATGCCAGTTCTTTGATTTTGCCAATGTCTTCATCGGAAGCAATATCCAATACTTTGATATGGTCTTCATTGATAAACGGATCATTCAGCTGATCTTCTTTGTAATAAAATTCTACGATCGGAAATGCCAGCTCAGTGCCTTCTTCTACTGCCAATCGTTTTGAAAAGCTTCCGGCTGCAATATTACGGACAACCACTTCTAAGGGAACGATCTCCACACTCTTCACAGATTGTTCGGTTTCTGATAATTTTTCAATAAAGTGACTTTCAATGCCTGCTGCTTTCAACTTTTCAAAAATCAAACTTGTGATTTGATTGTTCAGGGCACCTTTACCTTCCACGATATCTTTTCTCAAACCATTGAGAGCCGTTGCCTGATCTAGATATTCTACCCAAAGAACGTCTTCATCATCTGTTTTGAAGAGCTTTTTAGCTTTTCCTTCATAGAGAAGTCCAGCTTTTTCCATTCATCAACACTCCTTTTTGTTTTTAAAACTAAATGTTATCAGAATCACTAACTTGCCATCATTGTAACAAAGCAAAAAATGTTGGTCAATGATATTCAGTACATTTAACACGAATGTAAAGTTAATGTTCGTGTTTTATTTAATTGAAAAAATACTCGGAAAATTTTCCGAGTATTATGACAAACCTACTCTTTCAAAGATTGTTTCTACTTGTGTCATGTGGTGGTGATAATCAAAAGCATCATCTAAATCTGATGCACTCAACACAGAAGTAATTTTCTCATCCGATTCTAGCAATGGGCGAAAATCCGTTTGATGGTCCCAAGCATAGGCAGTTTTTGGCTGCACTAAGTCATAAGCTTCTTCCCGCGTCATACCGGTGTCGATTAATTTCAACATGACTCGCTGACTATAAATCAAACCAAAGGTAGCCTGCATGTTGCGTTTCATGTTTTCTGGATATACGGTCAAATCCTTAACGATTTTACTGAAACGATGAATCATATAATCGACTAAAATCAAAGTATCAGGGATAATAATCCTCTCAGCTGAAGAATGTGAGATATCTCTTTCGTGCCACAGTGCCACGTTTTCATAAGCTGTCATCATATGTCCTCTGACAACTCTTGCCAAACCGCACATATTTTCAGAACCGATCGGATTTCTTTTATGTGGCATGGCTGATGAACCTTTCTGCCCTTTTGAAAAATATTCTTCAACTTCTCTTTGTTCGGATTTTTGCAAGCCTCTGATTTCAGTAGCAAATCGTTCGATACTGGTGGCAATCAATGACAGTGAAGCAATGTATTCTGCATGCAAATCTCTAGGCAGCACCTGAGTTGAAATTTCTTGTGCACGTATTCCTAGTTTTTGGCAAACATATTCTTCTACAAAAGGCGGAATATTTGCAAACGTCCCTACTGCTCCGGATATCTTCCCTGCTTCCACCCCCGCAGAGGCATGTTTGAATCTTTCAATGTTGCGCTTCATTTCAGAATACCAAGTAGCCAATTTCAAACCAAAGGTGGTCGGTTCTGCGTGTACACCATGAGTACGTCCCATCATAATGGTAAATTTATGTTCAATCGCCTTATTGCCGATAATAGACAGAAAGTTTTCCAGGCCTTCCAACAGTAATTTATTGGCTTGCTTTAATTGAAATCCGTAGGCAGTATCCACCACATCCGTGCTTGTCAGTCCGTAGTGAACCCATTTGCTTTCATCTCCCAAACTCTCGGAAACGGCACGGGTAAATGCCACCACATCATGCCGAGTGGTCTCTTCTATTTCTAAAATCCGTTCAATATCAAAAGTTGCTTTCTCACGGATTTTTTTTACGTCCTCTTTTGGTATTTCTCCAAGTTCAGCCCAAGCCTCGGCAGCTAAAATCTCTACTTCCAGCCAAGAATTATAACGGTTTTCTTCTGTCCAGATTGCACCCATTTCGGGGCGAGTATAACGTGGTATCATTTTATTCTCCCTTATCTATCCCATATTTTTGTTGCTTGGATTTCATTCAAAGTATCTGTTGTGTTATTGGTCAAAATTGTGATATGACCCATTTTTCTGCCAAATTTAGCTTCTTTTTTACCATAATAATGAAAATGCCAATCTGGTTTTTCTTCGATAATCTTGTAGGTTGCCGCCAAATGTTCTCCTAAAATATTCACCATTACTGCAGGAGACAATAATTTGGGAAAGCTGAGCGGATAGCCGCAAACACCGCGAATATGCAAATCAAATTGACTCATGGCACATGATTCAATGCTGTGATGACCGGAGTTATGAGGTCGAGGAGCCAGTTCATTGGCATAAATCTTTCCATCTTTAGTCAAAAACATCTCGACAGCCAATATGCCGGCTAAATTTAATGCCTTCGCAATTTTCAAGGCAATCCTCTGCGCTTTTTCAGCAATATCTGTCTGAATGTCAGCTGGAACGATGGTTTCATGTAAAATATTGTTCCGATGGATATTTTCTCCTACTGGAAGCGTAATATAGTCGTTTTGCCCATTGCCGCACACTAAAACTGAGATTTCTTTTTCAAAATCCAGCCAAGCCTCCAACACACAAGGACTTAAAGCTAGCATTTCTCGGCAATTTTCCAAATCATTTTTTCCATGAAGCACTTGCTGGCCTTTTCCGTCATATCCGCCAGTAGCTGTTTTCAGGACACAAGGAAAACCGATTTTTACAACAGCAGCAGCCAAATCCTCAAAGTGATTGACTTCGGCAAAAGGTGCAACCAGTACTTGCTCTTCATGTAAAAAGTTCTTTTCTCTTATCCTGTTTTGTGTAATAGACAGAAGTCTGGTGCCTTGGGGAAGCAAAACATCCTCTTTTACCTGTTCCAAAGCCGTGACATCAACATTTTCAAATTCATAGGTCAATACATCGCATTTGTCAGCTAATTGTTTTAAAGCTGCTTTATCATCATAATCAGCTTGGATGTGCCAGTCGGAAACTTGGGCAGCCGGACAATTTTCAGCAGGATCAAGCACACCGACCACATATCCCATCTCTTTAGCACTCATTGCCAGCATTCGCCCCAGCTGACCGCCCCCGACAATTCCGATAACTGATTCTGGAAAAATAATTTTAGTCAAGTTGTTCACTACTTTCCAGCACGGTATCGGCTAAGCTTTGTCTTCTATCTTTAATTTTATCACTTAATTTTTGATTTTCGATGCCCAATATCTGTGCAGCCAGCAAACCAGCATTAGTTGCCCCTGCTTTGCCAATGGCAGTGGTCGCAACTGGAACACCACCAGGCATTTGCACAATGGACAACAAGGAATCCAAACCGTTTAAAGCCCTTGACTGAACTGGAACACCAATGACCGGCAATACGGTCTTTGCCGCGATCATCCCTGGCAAGTGGGCGGCGCCACCAGCTCCGGCAATAATTATTTTTAATCCTTTTTCTTGTGCTGTTTCTGCATATTCAAACATTAAATCTGGTGTGCGATGTGCAGAGACAACTTTTTTTTCATAAGGAACGGCTAATTCATCAAGGATGTCACAAGCAAACTTCATCGTTTCCCAATCGGAAATACTCCCCATGATAACTCCAACTAACGGTTTCATAATCTTCTCCTTTCATACTTTCAGTTTTATTTTAACAACCTCTATTTCCAATGTCAAAACAATTACGAATATTTCATGTCATTATCATTTTATAATTCGTGTTATAGAGAAATATAAAGTTGAAACAAAGAAAAAATATTCCTGAGCACAGTAAAATAAAAAACAACCAGACATTCTCTGATTGTTAATCACTGATTATATGGCGGCATACATTTCACTAATTCTTTCTGCTGAATGTTTCCATTTTTTCTGTTCTTCTTTAGTTAATTTTAAATCAAAAGTCTTTTTGATCCCCGTAGCACCTATCAGTGCCGGCTGACCAATGTATAACTTTTCTGGCTCTGAATAAGCCGAAACAGGAAAAATTACATCTGCATCGGTCAATATGGCTTTGGTGATTTGAGCGGCTTGATTTGCTATACCATAACAAGTGTATATCTTGCCTAGAAAAATTCGCCAACCAGCAGCACTTGCCTCTTCCTCCAGATAATCCAGTCTTTCTACGGAAAGGCTGTCAGCAATTTGTTGTTCTGCAATCCTGATCGTAGACCATGCAATAAACTGTGTTTCACCATGTTCGCCCAAAACATAGCCTCCCACACTATTTGGGTGGACACCAAATGATTCTCCCACAGCCTGTTTCATCCGTGCAGTATCCAAGGAGGTACCTGTCCCAAAAATTTTATTTTTCGGAAGACCAGTCAACTCCTGTAAATAACGGACGATGACATCACAAGGATTGGTAATAGAGAGGATAATGCCGGAAAAACCTGAATCTTTGATTTTAGGTGCCCATTCCTCTACTACTTTTTTGGTAAAAGACAGCTCTTCAAATCTGTCAGCCCCTCCTGCCAGCAATTCGATTTTACCGGCAGAAAAAATCAGCACATCGCAACTTGCTAGTTGAGACAAATCATTGCCGGTAATTTTGACCGTAGATTCGTTGCCGATTTGTCCTTGTAATAAATCGTTGATTTCAGCTTCAACGATTTTTTCATTTTTATCAAATAGGACAAGTTCATCCACCACTTGTTTTTGAATCAAAGTATACGCCGTTGTACTGCCCACATGACCCACACCTATAATCCCGACTTTTTTCCCCATAGCATTCATCCTTTTCAACTTTTTTGTGATTTTCCTATAAGTATAGCATTTTTTTCACTAAAATAATCTATTTTAAATAGAAAACCATTGACTCAAATTATCTGAATCAATGGTAATTCTCGAAAATTTTTAATTTTAATATCACAGGTAAAGGGCAACCGCAATTGTTTCGGTGGTTGGTAAGTACCCTGTTTTAATCAAAAAACTCGTGACAACCGCTCCCTTACCCCTTCGGTTTGAAGACGCGGGCTGCGGCAACTGCTTGCTGCCATCCCGAATATAATTTTTCTCGGCGTTCATCAGCCATATGTGGTTCAAAAATTTTCCCGGCTTCATATGATTCTTTTATTTCATCAATATCTTTCCAGTATCCTACAGCTAAACCGGCAAGAAACGCTGCACCTAAAGCCGTTGTCTCCAAATTCACCGCTCTTTGAATCGGGGTGTTGATAATATCAGCTTGAAACTGAAGCAGATATTCATTATTTGCCGCACCGCCGTCTACTTTTAGAACAGGGATTTTGATGCCTGTATCAGCTTCCATTGTATCAATAATATCTCGAACTTGATAAGCAATAGCCTGAAGTGTCGCTTTTGCCACGTCATTACGGTCAGTTCCACGAGTGATGCCGAACATGGCACCCCGAACATCCTGATCCCAGTATGGCGCACCCAGACCTACAAAAGCTGGCACCACGTAGACCTCATCATCATTATCAGACTTCTGTGCCATTTCTTCAGATTCTGCCGAATTTTCCAGTAGTTGAAGACCGTCACGCAGCCATTGAATAGACGAGCCTGCAACAAAGATACTTCCTTCTAGAGCATAGTAAACCTTGCCGTTGATACCATAACCAATCGTCGTCAGCAAATTATTTTTTGATAATTGTGGTGTTTCACCAGTATTCATCACGATAAACGCACCAGTGCCATAAGTATTTTTTACCATTCCCGGTTCAAAAGCCATTTGGCCAAATAAAGCCGCCTGTTGATCCCCTGCCATACCGCAGATAGGCACTTCTCTGCCATAGAAATGAAAACTTTTCGTATAGCCATAAATTTCAGAGTTTGAACAAACTTTCGGCAGCATTGAACGTGGAATGTCCAACAGGTCTAAAATTTCCTGATCCCATTCCAATTTTTCGATATTGAATAACATCGTTCGGCTGGCATTGGAATAATCTGTAACATGCGCCCCGCCATCTGTTAACTTCCAGGTCAGCCACGTATCAATCGTGCCAAACATCAACTTACCCTTGTCTGCTTTTTCCTGCGTGCCTACCACATGATCTAAGATCCAGCGAATTTTTGTCGCAGAAAAATATGAATCAATAATCAATCCGGTTTTTTTATGAAAAAAATCTCCATATCCTTTTACTTTTAATTGATCTGCTATCGGGGCTGACTGTCTTGATTGCCAAACAATCGCATTATGGACTGGCTTGCCAGTCTCTCTATCCCAGACCACCGTTGTCTCACGCTGGTTGGTAATGCCGATGCCTACTACTTGCTCCGGCTTGATTTCAGACTCGATAAATGCTCCCGCAATAACTGACTGCACAGAATTCCAAATTTCATTAGGGTTGTGTTCTACCCATCCTTCTTGAGGAAAAATCTGCGTGAACTCCTTTTGGGAACTTCCTACCTGATTTCCCCGCTTATCATAGATGATTGCTCGTGAACTGGTTGTGCCTTGGTCAATTGCCATGATGTAAGTATTTTCTGTCATCAACATTCCCTCCATCTGTCATAACTTCTCTAGGTCATACCTTCATATTACCCTATTTTTAAAAACTCGTACATTCAAAAATCGTTTGAATTAAATTTTTTGACTCAAGTGATTTTTTATTAAAGACTTTAGCAAGATGCGCATAAATCATGTAAAAAAATCAAGTGTACTACACTGTGCATGGGCAACAGAATTTCAGCGATAAAAAGTTCATGGGATAAACTAAATTGTTGACTAGAAAAACGCTATAGGAAACTAAAAAGTATTTCTTTATTTCTAATGTTGATAAAATTTCAGCACTCACGAGTTGTACATTTAAGTATCATTTGCTATTTACGCCAAAAGTTTAAAGGAATGTCGTTTCCAAATGTAAAATAATCATTTTTTAGTATTTTACTGATTGACACTTTAGATTTTTTAAAATAACAGTTAGGTTAAAAAAGGATAGACAACTCGATTAATGGGATTGACAATTTTCTAGGATGAAGATGAAACAACCTGTTTTGTGAATAAAAAGGTTTCAAAAGTCCAAGTGGAATTTTTCCAGATAAATTTTGTTAATAATCTCTTTATATAGAATACTGAAAAAGTTCAAGCGGATTTGAAATACCATGTTTTCAGTCTGATGATTTTTAATTTGCACATCGTCAAGAATATGTTTATTATAATATTTTTTGTGCTATAGTTTTGTATAATAAAATCCCCACTTGAAAGTGCAACAAAGGAAAGCTGATAGCGTAAAATATTTTGTGTAAATAGAAATTTAGGGTAGTAAAAAAGAAAGTCCATTCTGTAAAATTAAAATTGCGACACAGAAATTTTATAGGAGGACTTTCACATGCCCAATTTTACTACAGAAATTATGGAAACACTAATCAATAAAGGTGATTTAGACGAATTATTTCGTAAACATTTGGAGTCTGCTGTCAATTCTTTGCTACAGGCTGAGTTAACGGCTTTCTTAGATTATGAAAAGTATGATCGTTCTGGCTTTAACTCTGGTAATTCCCGTAATGGGAATTATTCACGCTCATTCAAAACAGAATATGGAGAATTAAACTTAGTCGTTCCAAGAGATAGAAATGGCGAGTTTTCTCAACAGACATTACCAGCCTATAAAAGAACCAATGATTCTTTAGAGACAACCATTATTCAGCTATTCCAAAAAGGTATTACAATGTCTGAAATAGCTGATTTAATTGAAAAAATGTACGGCCATCACTACACACCGCAAACCATTTCTAATATGAGTAAAATCATTTCTGAAGATGTCTCCGCGTTCAAAGATAGGAAACTAGACTCACGTTACTCCGTCATTTTTATGGATGCGACCCACATTCCCTTAAAGCGACAAACGGTTTCTAAAGAGGCAGTTTACATTGTGATTGGCATCAGATTAGACGGGACCAAAGAAGTGTTAGGATTTACGATTGCCCCAACAGAGTCTGCTTTTGTTTGGAAAGAGATCCTTCAAGATTTAAAAGCCCGTGGGTTAGAAGAGGTTTTATTAGTGGTGACCGATGGTCTAAGTGGTATCAGCGATAGTATTCACAGTGTTTATCCCAAGGCACAATTTCAACAATGTTGTGTTCATGTTGCGAGAAATATTGCCCATAAAGTACGGGTAAGCGATAGAAAAGAAATATGTGATGATTTTAAACAAGTTTATCAAGCTGATTCAAAAGAAGAAGCGATCAATCAAACACATTTGATGAGTGAAAAATGGAAGAAGCAGTATCCAAGAGTGGTCAAACTACTCCTGAATCCTGCTATACTAACATTTTTCAATTTTCCTCCCTCCATCAGACGAACCATCTATTCGACTAATCTGATTGAAGGCTTTAATAAACAACTGAAAAAATATACAAAGAGAAAAGAACAATTTCCTAATGAAGAATCTTTAGAAAGATTCTTGGTTTCTCAATTTAATAATTATAATCAAACATTTTTAGGTCGTGTCCACAAAGGTTTCAAAGAAATTCAAGATACTTTGGAATCAATGTTCTAAATTAATCATTCGGGATGGACTTTCCATTTACACATAATTCTTGACGCTACCGGAAAGCTTTCAAGTGGGGACTTATATCATTTATTTAAAATCGTTATTTTTACTATTGACTAACCGTTAATTTCACATTTTTAAGCACTGGCTCTTTTTTTACATCATCTTCTTTTTTATTGAACCAGCCTTTACCATCTATTAAACGATTTAGCACCATGGCAATGCCAACATCTCCTGTGGCATTGATAGCAGTCGCTGGGGCGTCTGTGATAGTACCAATCAAGACCATAATTGGGATGGAAACCTCTGGGAATCCAAAAGCTGAAACAATGAATATTTCTCCAGTATAACCACCTGCCGGAATAGCTCCCATAACACATGATGCTAGTACTGATATCACAACTGCTGTTATTAAATTTCCGGGTTGTAGCAAATCAATATCGAATATTTCTGCCATGAATACAATTTTTAAAATTTGTATAAGAACAGCTCCATCTTTATGCAGATTCGCCCCCATCGGAATCGTCAAATCATTGATTTCATCTGATAAACCAATCTTTTTTCCAGCAATTAAGTTAGCAGGAATTGCCGCTGCACTGGAACAAGTCCCAAGTGAAGTTAAAGCCGGTGGAATGATATTACGCCAAAAAGCTTTAACTCCTTCTTTTCCGGCACCAATCAATGCAAAAATTGTATTTGATGCAAAGAAATATACGACTGCAGCAAACATATAAATAATCAAGGCCCGTGAAAGCGGTCCAGCAATCTGACTTCCTTGTTCACCTATTAACGTTGCAAAAAATGCTCCTAAACCAAATGGAGCCAGTTTCATAACATAGCCAACGATTTTTATGATAACACCTGACAATGCATCAAAAAAATCAACTACAGGTTTGGCCTTTTCTCCTATCGCTGATGTTGCAATACCAAACATCATCGTGAAGACTATTAAGGCCATCAGATTTTGTCTGCTCCATAACAAATTAAAATCATCCACAGTCAACATAGCCAAGAAATTGGTATTGGCAGAGCCTTTATCAATTGTCTCAGTAAATGACATCTGCACTCCCTTGGATGGATCGAAAACAAGAGTGACAATCAACATATAAATAGCCGCAATAACACCTGTTAAAATAAATAGAAACAACATCAATCCTAAAATTTTTCCTAACTTCTTAGTACTTTTCATATTAGCAATAGCAGAAACTAGTGAGGTGAAAATCATTGGTACAATACATACATACAACAGATTAAGAAACAATTCTGCAATCGGCGAAAAAACTTCAGCTTTTGGCCCCATGATTGCTCCAATAATTCCTCCTACGCCCATTCCTGCCAATAATATCAGGGATGATTTATAATTTTTTAAAATTTTCATGAATCTTCTCCTATTTTTTTCAATTCCTCGATTATGTGCTGAATACCCTGTTCTACATATCTAGGCTCGGTTGCCATGTTTAGTCTTACAAAACCTTTACATTCATCACTAAACCATTCACCAAAATCAATAGCTAAACGGCATTTATCCTGAATAAAACTTTTAACTTCATCCGGTTCGATATAGGCACGTAAATCAAGCCATGCCAGATAAGTACCTTCTAGCTCTGTTATTACAATGTTAGGCGCTTTTTCTGAAAGCTCTTTCTTTACGTAATTAAAATTATGTTCGATTACGCTTAATAGGCCGCTTAACCATTCTTCACCATGAGTATAAGCTGCCTCGGTGGCGATTTGTCCCATGATACTTGTCTCAACCTGATTATATTTTTTAATTTCTGAACGGTAATGTTCCCGCACTTTTTCGTTTGGAATAATGACATGAGAATTTAATAGACAAGCCAGATTAAAGGTTTTCGAAGGTGCTGTACATACGATAAGATTGTCATGATATTTTCCTTGATCAACATTTAAACTTGAAATAAATTTTCGTCCTCCAAGAATAATATCCTGGTGAATTTCATCAGATATCACAAGAACATCATGTTTTTGACAAATTGCAAGAACCTCACTCAATTCTTCTTCACTCCATACTCTTCCTGCAGGATTATGAGGAGAACAAAGGATAAACATTTTAACATTTTCATCTTTGATCTTCTTTTCAAAATCTTCAAGATCCATAGAGTAATAGCCATCAGCATTAATCAATTCAGAACGAACCAATTTTCTGTTATTATCAATTACCACATTGTGGAAAGGATAATAAACAGGCGACTGAATGATAATACTATCCCCTTCATTTGTAAAAATGTTGACTAGCCAATATAAAGCACTGACAACCCCCGGTGAAAAGAAAATCCATTCTTCTTTTAATGAGATATTATGATGTTTTTTCTGCCAGTCAAAAAAAGCTTTAAAATAGCTTTTTGGTGTATAGGAATAGCCAAACACCCCGTGGTCAACTCTTTCATTCAACGCTTTCTGTACTGCTTCAGGTACTTTAAATTCCATATCAGCCACCCACATTGCAATCAAATCCGGGTCACCAAACCTAACATCTAATGCATCCCATTTTAAAGAATCAGTATTTTTACGATCTACAGCATAATTTTTTAAAAACTTATTCATTTCCATACTCAACTATCCTTTCTTAAATAAAATCGCCAACTTAGTTAAGGTCCTAAACTATATGTCCAATATAATTCTTTTTGTATACGCTGTCAAGTGTTTTTTTGAAAATGTTTAAGGAACTTAAGTATATTTTATAAAATTTTATGAGAATTATGCTATAGTATTATTAAAATCAATATCTAGGAGGTATACAATGACATCAATTCAGAATAAGAATCGCGAAGAACTCCAGCAAAATGAATCAATTGATGAGCAATTCAAATTGTTAAATCGGCGGCATAATAATATTTATCAATTTGTAATGCTTTATTATAACTACATCATTTCCAAGCATGATTATGGCACGGGCGAAAGTTTGTCAATGATTGAATCCCATACGATTACTTTTATTGAAGAACATCCAGCAACCACAGTAAGTGAGCTAGCTGATTATTTAAACCGAACAAATGCCGCAATTTCTCAAACTGTTTCAAAACTTGAGAGGAAAGAGTATATTAGAAAAGAGCAATCCACTGAAAATGGCAAATCCTATTGGCTGTTTGTAACAGAAAAAGGGCTCCGATTGAGTAAAGCGCACAAGAAATATGATATCAGCGACATTACCAAAACGATGAGTCAACTAGAAGAAAATTGCACTAAAGAAGAAATTGATGCTTTTTTTAAAGTCATCAAAGAATACATTGTGTTAGTCAAGAACGATTTCCGTTAAACTCACATTAGGAAAAAGATTATAGAACTTTTTGCCATTTTCAAGAGGAAATAAAATGGGCCTGACTATATTGAATCAATAATATGTTTTATGCTTATCGTACTGCTGGGTTAAGCACTCTGTAATTAGATTTTAATTAGTATTTTTTTTATTACTCGTTATTGATTTTGTTTTTTTTAGAAATCGAAAATTGCACCAAAATAAAATTTTAAATATTTCGTTTTTTTTACAACAAGTTAAAAATATTTTCCTAACTAAAAACAGCTTCACTCTAAATCTTTCGCTGACTTTTGTTTGTGTACTATTCATTTTTTTGTTTGTTTTGAGATGTTTTGACAAAACTTACATAACAAAGCTATAATTTTCAAATATGTCTATTATCTCAATTTTTTTCCAAGTTCTTACAAACCTTTTCAGTCTCACTCTACCTCAAAAACTCAACATCTGTTATAATAATTGTAAACAATTGAAAGGAGAAATATTATGGCAATTGCAAAATTAGTATATGCAAGTCAAGGCGGCAACACTGAAGAAGTAGCTGAAATCGTTGAAAGAGCTTTAGAAGAAAATGGACTAGAGGTCGAAAAAGAAGAAGTAGATGATGTAGATATCGACTTTTTCGATGAGGGCGACCTTTTCATCGTGGCAACTTTCACATATAGTGATGGTGTTCCTGATGAATTTGAAGATTTCTTTGATGATTTGAAAGAACAAGACTTCAGCAATAAAATTTTTGGTGTCGTAGGTTCTGGAGACACCTCATACGATCATTTTGGTCAAGCGATTGATGAATTTGAAGAAGTCTTTTTAGAAATCGGCGGAATCAAAGGGGCTGACTCTGTTAAGGTAGAGCTTGCACCAGAAGATGACGACGTAGAAGCATTGGAAAAATTTGCCAAAGAAATGGCTGCAAAAGTTCAATAACATAAAAAAATAAGCTGAACTCCCAAACTATCGGGTGGTTCAGCTTATTTATTTTTCGTTTTTCTTGTTGAATTACGCGTTGAGTGACGCTACAATCGCATCTGCCAGTGCTTCGATCTCCGGCACGTTGTCTACTTTAACTGAAGATGAAATTTTTACAGGTTCACCTACAATTTCGAAATGTTTTGGATCCTCGAAGTAAGCTTCCATCGTTTTCAGAGCTGCCCCGCCCCAAGTCGCATTGGTCATGAAAGAAATCTTGCGGTTTTGCAAATTGAGTCGCAAAGCTTCTCTGATAACTGTGTCCATCTTATACATCAAATCTCCATTATAGTTAGGTGATGCCAAAACAATATGGGAGTAGCTCCACATCTCCGACATCAATAATGAAGGGTCAGTGTTGGAGATATCGTACAGACGCAGATTTTTCACGCCTTTTTCAGCAAGCATTGTCGCCAAATTCCCAACGGCATTTTCAGTATTGCCGTACATAGAACCAAAAAGGATTAGTACGCTTTCTTGTTCGGGCTCATAGCTAGCCCATTGGCGATAACGATCAATCATATATGAAATATGTTCCTTGTCACGGAAAATGGGACCATGGAGAGGAAGAATCATATTGATCGGCAAGCCATTCAGCTTTTTCAAAACTTTTAGTACGTTAGCCCCAAATTTACCGATGATATTGACGAAATAACGGCGGCTTTCTTCTTTAATCCGGCCATCAAAATCCAATTCATCAGAAAATAGATTTCCGTCAAGAGGTGAAAAAGAACCAAAGCCATCAGCTGAAAATAGAAATCCGTCACTGCTATCATAACTGAACATCACTTCCGGCCAGTGCACATTTGGCGCCATGATAAATTTCAGTGTCCGTTTTCCTAATTCTAAGGTGTCTCCTCCTTTTACTGGATGATAATTATCTTTCACATGCACATCGTAAAATTGTTCCAAGAACTTGAAGGTGGTTTTATTACCGACTAACTTAACGTCAGGGAAGCGGCGCAAAACGGCTTCGATATTCGCACAATGATCCGGCTCCATGTGATGGATGATCAGATAGTCAAGATCTCTGCCGCCTAAAGCATGAAGGATATTTTCCATGTAAATATCGCTGATTGAAGAGTCCACAGTATCAAGCAGAGCAGTCTTTTCATCTAAGAGAACATAGGAATTATAGGACATCCCATGGGCTAGCGGGAAAAGGTTTTCAAATAACTGTACTTGTCGATCGGTCGCTCCTACCCAAATGATGTCATCAGTAATTTTTCTTGTATTATGCATAAGTTCCTCCTATTAAATCATTATTACATTGCCTATTATACTCCATACTAGTGAACAATTCCACAAGAAGAAATATCATACATGGCTAATATCAGAAGTCAAAATCTTTGTGTTTTACGAACAAGTCAGTTCTAAACCAGCATGGAAAATTAAAAACTTCCCAAACTATAAAAAATTTGAGAAGTTCAATTGGTCGAAAGATAGCAACAAAACGTTATGGTCCGCAACCGTGTAGAAACAAACCAACGTGGTAATACACCTTGAAAACAACCTTTTCGATATTTTTAATGTGATTTCTAAATGTAGTATAAAACTATTTGTGCTTATCCGGCAATTATAATTTTTATTCGAAGAAATGTTCTATCTTTTTATTAGGTAAAACCCACAAAAGAATCATTAAAAAATTCACAAGGCAAACCATTATTGGATTAATCAGAATGCCAAGGAGCAATGCCAGTATATTTAGAAAAATTGAAAATACTGTCTTTCGTAAATCTACCTTGATGATTGGTTCGTCATTACTTCTGGCCAGTGTTAACAAAATCAACAAAAATCCACAATCTGCCAGGCAGATGACCAAACCATAAAGTAACTGAGGTAATAAACTAAACAGATGTCCGCTGATCCAAGCTGTTGAAAATGGAAACAATGTCAAACTGAACAGGAAAAAAATATTCGCCCAGAGAACTTTGCTGTTGATTTTTTGTGCTACTTGGAAAAGATGATGATGATTTAACCAGTAGACTGCCACCAGACTAAAGCTCAAAAGATAGACCAAAACACTATGTTCAATCCCTAGTAATTCTTTTAGTGTATCCCCTTTGGGCGGCGTCAAATTTAACACTAAAATCGTAATAACGATGGCTATGACCCCATCAGAAAAAGCTTCCAATCTTCCTGTTGACATTGAAACATTCCTCCAAAATTAATATAGTTCTTTCTAATTTTTTTCAGGAGATTATTTGAAATTACAATCAAAAAAATCTTCCCACTAGTACCTGTTTTCAGTATAGACAAATTTTCTTGATTTGACTATAAAAAATAATTTTAGTAGTTTACAATTTCTTTTCCATGGTTAAACTTTGCAGAGAAACAATAATAGTTTTTTTCAGTAATCACTGCCAATCACTGATAACAGGATACCCTCTCCTCTTTATTTTTCTAGTATCATTCACATTAACATCTCTTCATCAAGAATAAATAACATTTTACTCTCCCTTTTCGTACAAAAATAGGTTAAAATCAGAGACACGGAGGTAGAAATGAAGAAAAAAATTAAAAAAACAGCTGGTTATTCTATATTTATTTTAGTTTTCGCCTGTATCGGTTTCATTTTAGGTATCACTATAGGAGAAGGTGCCACAAGTGTCCCAGAACTATTGTTTTACTCTTTTTCAGCAGTTTTGTTTTATGTTCTGCATATCATTATCCACGAGGCAGGGCATGCTGTTTTTGGCTCTTTGACAGGTTATAAGATATTAAGTTATCGCATTTTTTCTTTTATGTGGCTGTGGCAAGAGGATGGAAAAATCGTTTTTCGTCGTTTCAAAGTTCCGGGCACACTAGGTCAATGCTTAATGACACCACCAGAATTTCAAAAGAATAAATTTCCCTATCGACTATATGTGATGGGAGGTGTTTTAGCAAATGCCATCTGTAGTTTGGTTGTCGGATTGCTCTTTATCCCAAACTCTAATTTTGCGATTATTTTTGCTCTAGTTGGATTCCTTATCATTATCACCAACGGCATTCCAGCAGGATTCAACGACGGGATGACTTATAAAATCGCTTCTTCCAGTCCTGAACAGCAATATTTATTTTTTCTCCAAATGGACGTGAATTCCCGGTTAACAAAAGGACAAACATATCGAGAACTACCGGAAGAATACTTAAAAGCAGTTCCGGCTGTTCCAGAAAACACTTATTTCAATGATTCCCAAAAGTTTTTGCAAATCGGATGGGCCTTTGACAAACAAGACTGGGGTGACTTCAGAAATAGAGTAGAAGATTTGTGGAAAGAAAGAGAAAATATCATCATTGTTTATCAAACGGAATTAAAAAAAGAATTGCTGTTTATTTTGTGTCTGCAAGACCCTCAAGATTCGAGAATCTCCGACTTATGGCAAGATAAACTTGTAAGAGCAAGTCTAAAACAACCATTGATGGGTAATCGGCGGATTGAGGCAGCTTATTATTATTTTATTTTAGAGAATGAGGAGAAAGCTGAGGTGCTTTTGAAGGAAGGGATTGCTTTAAAAGAAAAAGCACCAAATCCAGGAGACGCCAAGATGGAATTGCGTGCAATAAAATATCTTCAATATATCATTGAACAGGAACGGGGAAAAGAAAATTAAAATCAAAAGGCTGAACCATAAGTAGTTTTTAAGCATAAAAAGATAATTTTTATAATTTAAAAACCCCGTGAAATCAATGTTTTAGAAAAATGATTTCATGGGGTTCTCTCCATTTTGAGACTTATAGGTCAGTCCCTTTTTAACTTATTTACACGCAAAATCCGATACAAAAACTTGCCGAATTTTCTAAAAAATATATTGTTAACTGATTTCTTTTTTTGAATAGTAAAAAAAAGCACTCATATAACTTAAAGCTAAAAATAAAATAACGATAAAACTACCAAAACCAAAAAAAGTAAGACTCTTCAAAGTTAATAATATTTCAATCATACGATTAAAATTTAAAAAAGAGGGATTAAAAAAATAACTAAACAATATGATGCCTACAATCCCAACTGTCACAAAGACACCTTTATCACCTAGAATAATATAAGACAAATAGTTTATTGCCAGTGACAGTAAAGAAATAAGAAAACAAGTGATTCCCAAATAAATCCCTTGAGTCATGGTGATAGAATGAAAGATATAAATATGAATGAAAATACCTATAAATAATATCAGGGTATTGAACAAACAAAATAAAACACCTAAACAATATTTTGCAAAAATAATTTCCCTTTTTGTTACGGGCATTGTCAATTGGATTTTGTCATAATTACTCAAACTATCTCTCTCAGAAGAAATTTGCAGCAAACTGGGGGAGATAATAAACGGAATATAGATGAACGCAGGCAAGATAAGTCCATAAAAATTTTGCATCAACAGCATTGATAAAATACAGACTGAAACATTTAACATCAGGCTCATACGATTTTTCCGGATAAATATATTTTGGTACACATCTTTTGTCATCACACCGATCATAATAACTGCTCCCCTTTCACCATAAAAAGCATGATATCTTCCAAAGTAGCATTCTCTACAACTAAATCTTTGATACTCTTTCTGAGATCATGTTTATTATGGACTAAAACATTATAAGCATATTCTCCTTCACGATATGCAACGATATCATTTTCATGCAGTGACTCAAACACATGTCTGCCGCACTTAACAATGCCGTAATTTTCTCTAATATCATCATAGCTCATAATAAACTTCATTTCTCCTTCGTGGATAAAACCGATATAATCAGCTATTTTATCTAAATCACTTGTGATATGACTTGACATCAAAATTGTATTTTCTTCATTTTCACTATACTCTTGAAGGATTTCCAAGATATCATTTCGAAAGATTGGATCCAGTCCACTTGTCGCTTCATCCAAAATAAGTAATTTTGTACTATGGCTAAACGCGACTGCAAATTCCAGTTTCATTTTCATTCCTCTGGAAAATTTTTTCAACTTTTTGTTTTTTGGAAGTTTAAATTCAGCCAGTAATTTCATATATTTTTCAGAGTCCCAACTTTTATAAATATTACTCATTATCTTTCCTATGATTGTCGGTGAAAATTCCAAGTCGAAATGGGTTTGATCAAAAATCACTGAAATATTTTCTTTGATTTCCTTTTGAAAACGGCTGATTTCTTTTCCGAAAAAATCTAAGCTATCATAACTCGCATTCGTTAATCCTAACATTGAATGAATCAACGTCGACTTACCAGCACCGTTTTCCCCGATCAAACCAAAAACGCTCCCTCTAGGAATAGTTAAATCTATTCCCTTTAATGAAAAATCTTTATAAGATTTTTTCAAGTTTTTTATGTCAACTGCGTTGCTCATTCCATTTCCTCCAAATACAATAGTTTTAATGTTTCAGTAAGTTCATCCATTGAAATACCGTTCTCTTTTGCAAGAGCTGTAGCATTTTCCAACAATCCCTCGATTCTTCTACGGTTTTCTTCTATGATAAAATCCTTATTCGTATCTGCTACAAAGGTACCTTTTGCCGGAACAGTTTCAATAAAACCATCATTCAAGAGTACCTCATAAGCTTTCTGGGTGGTGATGACACTAATATGTAAACTTTTCGCTAATTTCCTCATTGAAGGCAGCGGGTCACCAGCTTTTAGTTTTCCAGTCATGATCATCTCTTTAATTTGAGAGCAGATTTGTTCATAAATTGGTTTATCAATCGTGCTGCTGATAATTATTTCCAATTTAGCTATCCTCCTATTTCAACTTCAGTCTGTACTCATTCAACAAGTACAGTATATACAGATAAAATAAATCTGTCAAGAAGAACTTAAATTAAAATTAGGGTAAGAACAAAAAAGAAGTGCCGCTAGTACGGGCACTTCTTTTTGATCTTTTAATTGCTTTCCAGCCAGCTCAATGCTGCACCAGCATAAGCTGCCGCACCATAGGGTAAACACTCTTCATCCAATATTAACTTTGGATGGTGAACACTATGAATCGCACCTTTGCGCAAATCGCTGGCTGCCAACATCATCAATGCAGTCGGGATTTCATGAGAGACGTGGGCAAAATCTTCTGAACCCATGACGGGGATTTCTTGTTTGATTGGCGGAATATATCTTCCCTTTAAATAATTAGGCAGAGACTTTTGAAGATGTTTTGATAGGTCATCGTCTGTTTTAAAATATGGAGCCCCTGCAGGGAATTCCACATTTGCAGTACAGCGAAAAGCCTTTGCAATATTTTCCGAAATCTCAACAATTCTTTCCTTAATCAATTTTCTATGAGCTTCATCATAAGTACGAATCGTTCCGCCCATTGAAACTGAGTCCGGAATGACATTAGATGTTTCTCCGCCACTTATTTCCCCTACCGTTAAAGATACGATGGCATTAGGAGGCAAATCTCTGGACTGAATGGTATTCAGTCCATTGTGGATGGCACTCATAGGAATCAAAGGATCCGAAGTCAAATATGGGGTTGAGCCGTGTCCGCCTTTGCCTTGAAGAGTAATTTTGAACCAATCGACTGAAGCCATGGTCGGACCGCCTTCTGACACAATCACCGTCCCGGAAACAAAGGGAACAGCGGGCATCACATGAATCATCACTGCTGCATCAGGTGCGGGATTTTCCAAAACTCCATGAGCAATCATGTCGCGTGCACCTTTCATGATTTCTTCTCCCGGTTGAAACATTAATTTGACAAGTCCCGGAATTTCTTTTTCATGTTTTTTTAGAATTTTCGCCGCTGCCAACAGCATCGTTGTGTGCATATCATGGCCGCACGCGTGCATTCTGCCATCGATTTTAGATTTATATGATAAATCATTATCTTCCAGTATCGGCAAAGCATCCATATCGGCCCGAAGCATGAAAACTTTTCCTTTTCCTGTCCCCACTGTTGTTGTCAACCCAGCTTGTCCCACATGTTGAATCTTAGCATAGCCCATCTCTTTCAACTTACTTTCGACGAACTCTCGTGTATTAAGCAAATCAAGACCGAGCTCAGGATTTTCGTGAAGATGTCTTCTGTTATGAATCATTTCATCTTTCATCGCCAAAGCTTCATTCAAAATATCTTTTTCCAGCAACACCATCTAAATAACCTCCAGTAATTATTATGATTGAGAAATTAAAAATAACCCGTTCGTATACTGTTTATTTTAAAACTATTTTGGTGCCAATGACAAGTTTTATTCCTGTGATTGATTCGTCCCATCCGTCAATCAGGCATTAATATTTTTCAAAAAACAAAACAGTAACAAAAAACTAGGGAAATATTTTCTCCCTAGTTTATCAAAATCTTATGGCTTCAAAAAAATCTCTTTACTTATGCTGCAAAGTTTTTATTATAGTAGTGACTGATAAAGTTCAACAATCTCTGCTACGTTAGTATCTCTAGGATTCCCGCCTGTGCACACATCTGCCAAAGCATCTTTTGCAATTTGTTCCACATCTTCGGCTTTAAATCCTACTTCCGTTAATGTTGTTGGGATGCCTACATCAACACCTAGTTGACGAACAGCGTTTACAGCAGCTTCTCTAGCTTCTTCTAATGACATCCCTTCCACACCGGATACTCCCATTGCTGTAGCAATGTCGCGGTATTTTTCTCCAGTGAATTCTTTATTATAATCCATGACTGTCGGTAATAAAATCGCATTTGCCACACCATGGGGCGTATCATACCATGCACCAAGAGGATGAGCCATGCCATGAACCAAACCTAAGCCCACATTGGAAAAGCCCATACCAGCGATATATTGACCTAATGCCATATCTTCTCTTCCAGTGAGGTCTCCATTGACAGAATCTCTCAAAGAGCGTGCGATAATCTCAATCGCCTTGATGTGAAGCATGTCTGACATTTCCCAAGCACCTTTAGTTATGTAGCCTTCGATTGCATGGGTCAAAGCATCCATCCCTGTGGCTGCTGCTAAATCTTTTGGCATACCCAACATCATTTCACTGTCCACAAACGCAACAATTGGAATATCATGAACATCTACACACACGAATTTACGTTTTTTTACTTCATCTGTAATAACATAGTTGATAGTGACTTCTGCCGCAGTACCAGATGTAGTAGGTACTGCCAAAAGTGGAACAGAAGGATTTTTTGTAGGTGCAACTCCTTCGAGACTGACGATATCATCGAATTCTGGATTCGCAACAACGATTCCGATGGCTTTGGCAGTATCTATCGGCGAGCCTCCGCCAATTGCTAAAATATAATCTGCTCCTGATATTTTATAAGCATCTATTCCCTCTTTAACAACGCTTACAGTTGGATTAGGAACAGTTTTATCAAAAATTTCATAAGACAAGTCATTATCACTTAATAATTGGGTAATTTTTTTTACCAATCTTGCTTTAACCAGTCCTTCATCTGTCACAATAAAAGCTTTTTTAAATCCTCGTGCCTCTACTTCTTCTGGAATATGAGCGATTGCTCCAGCCCCAAAGTAAGAGGTTTCATTTAAAATCATTCGGTTTGCCATATTTAATAACTTCCTTTCATGTGAATAAAATCACTTATGTTTTTATAAAAAGAGGTTGACCCATAAGTCCTCATTCAATGCAAAAAGGAACGAAATCTTTTTATGATTTTGTTCCTTTTTTTAGCGATAAAAATAGCACTTCCTTGTATAATTAAAGTACCAACCATAACCAAAAGGGAGTGCTATCTATGTACAAAGATTATAACATGAATCAAGTCACTTTATCACTAGATTTAGAAATTTATTTGGAAAAGGGTGACATCGCTTTTGCAATCAATGAACTTGTAGAAAGCATGCCAGAAAAAGCCTTCTCGGTTTTTGACCATCAGATGGGTGCAACCTCTTATCATCCTAAAATGATGTTGAAGTTGATTTTGTGCGGTTACACGCAGTCTGTTTTTTCTGGCAGAAGAATTGAAGCGCTAGCTAAAGACAGTATTCGCGCTCGCTGGCTGACACAATCCCAGCAACCCAATTTTAGAACGATTAATCGGTTTCGTGTACATCCTCAGATGCAAGTGTTATTAGAAGAATGCTTTATTCAATTCCGAAACCTTTTGGTTTCCCAGAATCTTATCGAAACAGATGCCATCTTTATTGACGGTACTAAGTTAGAAGCCAATGCCAATAAATACACATTTGTCTGGAAAAAAAGCATTGAAAAGTATGAAGCTAAGTTGACAGAGAAATCAAAAGAGATTTATCAACAACTCGTGAAGGAAACCATCATTCCTTCTATTTGTGATGAAGACAAAGACCTTTCAGACAAAGAGTTTTCAAAAATCATCACGGCATTAGAAACAAGTGTAGAAAATTTGACTCAAGAAATTGAGACCTCTGACTGCGCTAAAAAACGAAAACAACTACGCTCTCAACGAAAGGCACCTAAACAAGCCTTGAAGCAATTCTCTGATTTTAAAGAACGTCAGTCACGGTATGTCCGTCAAAAAGCTATTTTAGGTGAGAGAAATAGTTACTCCAAAACAGATCACGATGCCACTTTTATGAGAATGAAAGAGGATCATATGCGCAATGGGCAACTAAAAGCAGGTTACAATGTCCAAATTGCGACCAATCAACAATATGTCCTAGCTTATGACATCTTTCCGAATCCTACGGATACGAGAACTTTAGTTCCTTTTTTACGGACCATAGAAAATACCTATTTTGATTTACCCGACTATATTGTGGCAGATGCCGGTTATGGTAGTGAAGAAAACTATGAAACTATTGTGGATGGCTTTGAAAAAACACCTTTGATAACCTATGGGATGTACCGCAAAGAGAAAAAGAGAAGTTTTAAAAAGAATCGTTTTAATCCTTTGAATTGGCGGTATGATGAGTTAAGAGATACCTATTTATGTCCCATTGACCGTGAGGTCCCGTTTAAACGTTATGCCAATCGTATAGATAACTATGGCTACCAACGACAATTAAAAATATACGAATGTCTTTCTTGTGAAAACTGCCCAGTTCGTTCTCAATGTACCAAAGCGAAGTCGGGTCGTAATAGAATGATTCAAAAAAACGGCAATTGGGACTATTTTAAAGCTTACGTTCAGACACTTCTGAAAGACGAACGAACAGGCAAATTATATGGTCAAAGAAAAATAGACGTAGAACCAGCCTTCGGAAATCTGAAGGCTAATTTAGGCTTCACTCGATTTTCAGTAAGAGGTAAAGATAAGGTGAGAAACGAATTAGGTTTTGCATTTATGGCGGTTAATCTGAGAAAGTTAACTGCCTATCAGCGGAAGAACCTCTTAAATAAACAAAAAAATAAGGGAACCAAAATCTTTTTATTGATTTTGGTTCCCTTTTTACTATTTTTGAGACTTATGGGTCAGCCTCCTTTATTCTAACATAGATAATCTTCTCTTGGTACTATGCCAAAAGCTTTTGCCAAGTCATGCAAATTCTGATCGGTGATGGTGATATTCACACTTTACAATTTTTAAAGATAATTATTTAAATTTGCTAAAGTTCAACACAACACTTTTTAACTTGTTCATGTAGTCATTCACTTTAATTTTAATTATTGTTTTCTTATATTCCAATGTTGAGATTGTAATATTATGAAAATACTAGCGTTTCCATTTGTTTAAAAAGATACTTGGAGATTATTCTTTTTAATCTCTCTGGTTATTCATAATGTAGGGTGAAATTTGCTAAATCCAAAACAAAAAAGTTAATAAACGTCTAGACGATATTGATCGTGCGAGAGTTTAAACAACTTTTTGATATAATAAAATGGAAAGTAAGGGATTTGAACCCTTGCGCCGGTTGCCCGACCTAACGGTTTTCGAGACCGTCCCCTTCAGCCAAACTTGGGTAACTTTCCATATTAACAACGATAAAATTATAAACTGAAACATTAACACCATTTGGGAATTCATTTAAAGTAAATAATAAGCAATATCTGGATTAGGTAGTACTTGATTATTATAATCCCTCCATGTTAAGAAAACAATTATTTTTTATCTTGAAATATCTATTTCGATGATTATACTAGCATGACAGTCCAGTACAAATACATCTCAGCTACTAAATTAAATCATTGTAGAATCTTTATCCAATTTTCAAATACAAATAAATTCATTCAAACACGGAGCGTACCTCGTCCGCAACTTTTAGCTCATTTCAATTCTTTTTGGTATAATTTTACTGAAAGCGAGGTGGTAAAATGGCTCTTATTAAACTATTGAAAATGACTGACAACTCCACAAAGGAAATTGATGATGTCACAAAGGTAATCATTAGAAATTCCCAAGGCAGTATCGAAATCATAGACGCAATTGATATGCTGGATTACCTGAACGACCCGGAGGTGAAAAGTATTTCTGTTCATCACAAGAATGGAACAATTAGTAAATTTTCGATGGATGTCTGGAAAATAACTACCATTAAAAATTAAAACTAACAAAATTTTAACTTTGCTTAAAGCACAGGCAATGTTGTCCATTATTTACCACGACAACAAGGCCTGTTTTTAATTTTTTTGACTTTCTTTGGTTCAAATAAAACGGCTTATTCTCCATGATTTCTTAGACATCAATATTGTTCGTAGCTTGTTGTCCTACCTAACAATTTCACTAATTATGAAACATAGTTTATAAAAAAGTCTAGGTTGTCAGCAATTAATAACTTTTCTTAGCATTTATATGACAATCTTGTAACTTGCTAAACAAAATAATATCACTTAAAATGAACATCGTGATTTTTTTAAGAAAGGAAATTTAAAATGATTAAAAATAAAATCGGGCTCACTGGCAACCAAATTAAAATTATCGGGATTATCCTGATGACCTTGAATCACTTAAGTATTTTGCTCTTCGGCGTCATAGAAAAATACCCTATGCTTGAGCTGGTCGCCAGTATTGCTGGCCCTTCAGTAGGACTTACATTCATCTTTTTAAGCGTTGAAGGGTATTATTATACAAGAAATAAAAAAGGATATTTGCGTAATCTTTTAATAGGATTTTGGATCGTAGAGTTGGCAAAGTTTTTGATGATTACTTTCCTTCCATTAAGTCAAGCCATGCAAGAAATGATGTTTTTTAACATTTTTGGTGGGATTTTCCAAGCTGTTCTCTCCATGTATTTGTTTGATTGTCTGAGAGCTTCTTGGTTCGAAAAAAATTGGTTGAAAGTTTTCGGTTTCAGTTCAGCACTTCTGCTTGTTTTAACATCGTCATTCAGTTTTATGGTGATTATTAATTTTTCACCTGAACTAGCTATGATTCTTAATAGCATTTTACCAATCATTGTTGAAGGGGCTCCAGTCTTTCCGATATTTGGGTTGCTATTATATATCACAAGAAATAAAAAATGGATGCAAGCATTAATCGCTGCTCTTGTTATCTTGCCCACTTCATTACCGGACTTGATCAACAACGGTATCAGCGGAGGTTACTGGCCTGCTTTACTGTTTTTTGTCTTCTTTTTCTTGTACAATGGTCAGAGGGGAGAAGGGCCTAATAAGTATTTCTTCTACACCTACTACCCTGCTCATATCGTATTATTTATTTTTTTGAATACTTTTGTAATTTCCAAAATGTTCTAGTCGGAAATTTTTATAGGGTAGAATACTTTCACAAGAACTGGTTTTGGATTTCAAATCAGTCTTACGATTTTTCTGGTCACCAGTGTATCCTGCAAAACAAAAACATCCCTGATCATCTTATGTTGAACAGGGATGTTATTTATTCTTCTATACGATTGTTAAAATTTATCTGACTTTTTCTGACTGATCCAACAACATGATTTGATTCCCACTTCGCCGGACACTAAAAAGTCAGGCAACTCATTGCGGTCAACCACATATGCTATAATGTACTTAACATCAGAGGAGGCGCTGAGTAATGAAAAGGAAAGAGAATCCTGAAGAAAAAAGAAGGAAGCTGATCACAAAAGAGCAAAGAAAGAATCCTTTAGGAACCTTAAAAGATGCTCATGATCAATCGAAAATTGGAGATTTTAGAAGCGGAAGCTGGAAAACAACCCTGGTTATCATCATCATTCTCTTAATAATTGCCTACTTCTTAGTTAGATGAAATAGCTGTCATGATATAAAATAATCCTTAGCAATTTCAACAGCTGCCATGTCAAAAAGCCTTTTTTACATTTTTATTATGTTATATATGTACCTTCCTCAATAAGTATATTTTTTTGGGTTTTAGTCTCTAAAAAGAAGCCATATGAAAGTCATTTGAGATTTTATTTTCCAGATATTTAATCAAACAGACTTTTCAGACTGGATGATTTTCTCTGACAAGTTTGATTTGAAGAATAAATTTTTATGATTAATTAAAGCAAATTGTTGATAAGATTTTCAATATAAAATTTCCATCTTTAAAGATATTTTCTACGAATCCCAACAGCCGTGCTCTTATTCAATCTCTATCATTTAATTTTAATAACCTCCTCTATAATGAAAAGCTCATCACAGAGGAGGTTATTCTTTTATTTAAAATCTTCAACAGCTTGCCGTTCTGTCGTAAGTGCAGCAATAAAATGACCGTAATATCGGTCAAATCCCAGCATGTCTTCTTTCGCTGGAAGAACCTTTTCACTAAGCTCTTTCGAAAATACATGGTCATTCAGATACTCTGCAAGTGAAATTTTTTGATTAATATAGGACGCAAGCAAGGCAATCCCCCACGCTCCACCCTCACTGGCTGTTGCCATCACAGCAACCGGTGTTTTCAAGGCACCTGAAAGCAGAGGCTGTACCACTCCTTTTTTCTTAAACATCCCTCCGTGGCCGACAAATTGATCGATTTCCACACCTTCATTACTCAAAATTTCAATTCCTTTTCTGACAGTACAAAAAGCAGAAAGTAAATGAGAACGCATAAAGTTAGCCAAGTTGAAATTAGCATTTGGCAAACGTACTAAAAGCGGTCTGCCCTCATTTAGTTCAAAGATATTTTCACCTGCGTAAAATCCATAACTTAAAATACCGCCGCAGTCCGAATCACCTAGCATAGCTTCAGCAAATAAAATATCATATAGCTGACTTTTCTCCACACTGATACCACAACGTTCCTGCATTTCAGCAAACAGTTCCACCCAAGCATCGATTTCTGATGAGCAATTATTAGCATGAATCATCGCCACACTCTCGCCGCTAGGTGTCGTTACATGATCAATTTCAGGGTACCAGTTACTTAGCTCTTTTTCCAAAACATTCATGGAAAAAATCGACGTTCCAACTGAAATATTTCCCGTACGGACCGCAACACTGTTAGTGGCCACCATTCCTGTACCGGCATCTCCTTCCGGCGGACAAAACGGGATACCTGAAACCAAGCGGCCTGTCTGGTCCAAAAGCTTGCTGCCTTCGGGCGTTAACGTTCCCGCTTGAGTTCCCGCCGTCAATACTTTAGGAAATATATGTCGGTGTGTCGTCTCCAATCCTTTTTGTTTCAATAAAGAGTCAAAACTATCAACCATTGTCTGATGGTAATCTTTGATTTCTGAATCAATCGGAAACATTCCCGAGGCATCTCCAACGCCTAAAACTTTTTCACCAGTCAACTGCCAGTGAACATAACCTGATAAGGTGGTTAAATAATCTACTTTCCCCACATGAGATTCTTGATTCAAAACAGCTTGGTAAAAATGAGCCACGCTCCATCTCTGGGGAATATTAAATTGGAATAAGTTGCTCAGCTCATGACTCGCCTGTTCAGTTGTCGAATTGCGCCATGTTCTAAAAGGAACCAACAGCTCCCCTTTTTCATCAAAAGCCATGTAACCATGCATCATCCCGCTGACGCCGATAGATGCTAAGCTGGTGATAGTTGTGTCATATTTTTTTTCAACATCTTCAACCAAACGGCGATAACAGGTTTGTACGCCTTGCCACACTTTTTCTAATGCATAAGTCCAATGACCGTCAATCAGCTCATTTTCCCATAAAAAACTGCCTTGTCCCACAACTTTAAAATTTGAATCAATCAGTGCTGCTTTGATTCGAGTGGAACCTAATTCGATTCCCAATACTCCACGACCAGCTTCAATTTCACCTTTTATCCTTTGTTTATTTTCCATTGTCAACTGCTCCTTAGTGATTTTACAAAAAAACTAACCAAACTTAGCAAAATAATCTAGGTTGGTTAGTTCTTACAAAAATACGATGTTTAAAAAGTGACCAAAATCTTTACTTTATTTCTAAGATTGCACCATTTTTGAGAAGTTTTTCGCGGACAACAGCAACATCCACTTCTTTTGGTGCAATTTTTTGTTTTGAAGCCATTGCTGCTCCAGTCCCTGCGCCTTCACCCACAGCCATACAAGTCGGCATCACACGGGAAGAACCAAAGACGACTGGATCCACACTGATACATCTGCCGCTGTACATTAAATTAGAGATATCACGACTGACAGTAGCACCGTAAGTAATGCCGTAAGGATCGGCCAATGATTTAATAATGGTCGAATCCCCAGACCCACTATGGATATCAATGATGTAGGACCCTAGAGCAATCGTATCTTCCGGTACAACTGCATTCACCGCATCTTCTTCTACAATCATCTGTTCACCGATAAAGCGGCGTGTTTCTCTTATGCCCAAGAAAGGTGCAATGGAAGAAAGATAAATATCTTGGAAACCTGGCACGTGTTCTTTCAACATGTCGATCAATGGTAGAATCTGCAAATGAGAGTCAATTTCTCCACGGCTTAAATCTGCCACATTTGTTCCGTCAAAATTTAAAATCCGAATACAGTTTAAAGCAATGTACCCGTCCTTAGGCAAGTTGATATAAATAATCGTGTCTCGGTCAATTGGGCACTTACCTTCTGCACGCAGTCTGGTAATCGTTTTTCTTAAGCCCACCATGACATGATTTGGACTGGCACTTAGGAACTCCGGAGTATAGCCGGGACGAATTTTCATTGAGTCTCCATGAACTAATTCATCTGGATTTTCTTTTAAATAATCCATGAACTGATCAATATCAAAACCGCCTACTGTAAACATCAATGTCGGAGGCTGTGTCTCTCCGTTTGCATACTGGCCTTGTTCAAATTCCGCTCCTGCCATATATGCAACATCCCCATCACCGGTCGCATCCACATAAACATCAGCGATGATTTCAGTTTCTTGACCTTTTCCTTTAACTATTACTGAGGTAATTTCTCCGTCTTCTACATTTGTCTCAATAATTTCTGAATGAAGAAGCAAATTAACGCCATATTCTTTTACCTTTTCAAAAAGGACGATTTTCATCAGATTAGGATCGACTACTGTGGTTGAGTTATGCAGGGGACATTCGCGATGGCCAAAACTGCCGTCTAATTCAATTAAACGGTCCACAATTTCTTGTGCCAGACCACCTGTAACTGTACGCCCTTGTGCATCCAGGAAAGCAAGCAGCGGTAAACCAATTGTCATGTTTCCGCCGATAAACCCCTGACGGTCAACCAATAAAGTTTCTGCTCCTTCTTTTGCAGAAGCAATTGCTGCTCCAATCCCGCCAGAACCTGCTCCCAACACCACAACATCTGTTTTTATTACATTTCGTTTCGATTTATTCATCTTTTAATCTCTCCATTTATTTTGAATTTGATAGGCAAAATCATTTGCTGCCAATTCTGATAGTTGAATCAAACTGCTGCTTTTTTTAAAAGGTCCCCACTTTATTGTTTCAAGCTGATAATACTCACGATAATTGATTGGCTGTTCTTGCTCAAGAATATGATATAACTCATGCAACAATATAAAGGATGGTACATCCTGAGTAAACGCCAAGTTCAATGAATCAATATTTTCTTGATACAAAAACAATTCTTTAGACTTTGGTTGATACTCACCGTAAACTGTTGTCCCACCATAACTCCGACTGGATTTTTTTATCAGACGAATGTTTCTTTCTAAAAAACAAGTCATCACATCCGCCGGATTGTCAATCATCTTTATTTTTTTTCTCACCTGAGAACTTATCTGATGGGCAGCATCTAAAATTTTAGGAATCTCTGTTGAAGGTATTTTATCAAACAAGATATCTCTTCGCAGCTGTTCCCATTGAAAAGTTTTAAAGGCTTTGTCCATCTTAACCTCTTTGGTTCTCGGCAGTCAGAGTACAAATGACGATCAGCTCAGGATTACCGGTCATCCCTTTCAACTCTGCATCAGCCAAAGCTAAAATTTGTCCAGCATCTTTCATTCCCGATAAGTCGATAATTCGCGGACCGTTTAAAATAAAGATATTTGGGATTTCAGCACCGCCATCACCGTAAACGATATTTTCATTGATTAGTTTTTCAAGGGTGTTTTTCCACTGGGAAGCCTGAGTGGTCACAACTTTTCCGTTCATCCGCTGCAAACGGATAACACCGTCCACATCCACCACCCGGACAGGATAATTAGTCTTTTTAAAAAATAAAAATTGTTTTGTTTCGATTTGGGTCGTCGCCACAGTATAGTACTCATTTTTTGCTGCGATTTTGATTTTACTTACAGGTTGTTTTGTATTTTCTGCGACTAATTCGATGATTTCTTGTTCTGATTTTTTCAAACTGCCTAGTGTTTTAGAACGCAATTCTGTTGCTCCTGTGGCAATTGCCCGCAGTTTATTTTGTTGCGTATCAATTTCCACCAATACCTCGATAGATTCTTCCGTTGCACCTGAGTTGATTGCTAGTTGAATTGCCTCTTTACGGATTTCCATGATGTCTTGTTCGCTTGGATTTGTCACCGTACGCTCGACCATATCTCTAACCATCGCCAAAGCAACACCAATTGGTGAAATAACTGAAGCATTTTCAGCTACCTTGCTTTCCACTCCCAAGACTTCCCCTAGATGTCCTACAACAGCTGACGCACCGCCACCCCCTCCAACAAGGGTAATCGCATCGTGTTCCAAACCATAATCCTTCATGATTTTTTTAACTACTTCGCCATTCCGTTTAGCAGACAAATCCAGTGCATGCCTAGCAGTTTCTTCAACAGTCATTCCCATATTTTTCGCTAAAGGTTCCCAGGCTTTTTTTGCTGCTTCAACGTTTCCGCGAGCGTAGTCCCCTTCTCCGATATAGCCGCAAATATTGGCAGCACCTGTTAAGGTCAGTGCAAATTTTTTGCCATTGGCACATTGGATATAGCCGTAAGTTGGATCTCCCGGCAAAGGTGAAACTTCTTTAAACACCGGCTGATCGATTTCTTCTGTTTCGGCAAACACTTCATACTTTAAATTAGCGATATGGGCACTTCTCGGTCCAACATCTACTACTTTTCCATTCTGAGTTTTCAGCATACTGCCGCCGCCTATCCCCACAGTTCTCACGTCTAAAGAACTTAAATAGGTTTTGTGCCCGCCGATTGACGCATATTTTAATACAACATTTCCGTCTTTCACACAAGAAATATCTGTACTTGTTCCTCCCACTTCTAAAAAGATACCGTCTGTCAATTTTTCATACATCAAGGCTCCGGCAACACCTGCCGACGGACCTGACAAAATTGTCAGTATCGGACGAGTTCTGACCTCATCAATGGTCATGACACCCCCATCACAACGCATAATCATCAAAGGAGAAGTGATACGCGCTTTTTTTATACTGTCTTCTGTCATGTCGGCTGTTTCAATCATACGGGGTAAAATACTAGCATTAACTACTGCTGTACGTGTCCTAACCTTCAAACCATACAGTTTCGAAACGTCATGACCTGTTGTTGTTGGAAAGCCTTGCGACTCTGCTACATCTGCGATAAGCAGTTCATTTTCCGGATTGTCGACACTAAACGCTTCCGTTGCCACAACGGAGGTGATGTCTTCTTTTCTAAATTGATCCAGTGCGGCATGAATTTGTTTTTCCAGCGGCTCTTTGCTGTTTAGAAACTGATTGCTTGTTTTCAAAAATTTATCTTCAGCAATTTCGATTTTCCCCATATTGGTATCAATCTTTGCCTTTAAGCCTTCTATACCGTTTCCAACTGTGACAATACCAACTGGGGAAACATCTCCCTCCAGCAGAGCATTTGTTGCTTGTGTCGTCCCATGGGCTATGAAGCTGACTTCTTCTGCTGAAATCCGATGTTCTTCCATTAATTTTTTTAAGGACTGAACGATTCCTTCACTAACACCATACTCAGAATCATGAGTAGTAGGTACTTTAACTTGTCCTACTAACTCGAATGTTTCATAATTTACTGCGACAGCATCAGTGAACGTGCCACCAACGTCAATTCCTACTCGATACTTTGCCATCTTCTCACCTCAAAGTTATTTGAAATATATAAATGTTAAAATTATGACTGATACAATCGTTAAAATCCAATTAGGCAATTGAATTTTATTCGTTAAAGAAACAGGGTCCATTCCCACATAATTTGCTGTCCAAACTACTTGCGTGGACGTTGGACAAGATTGAGTCGGCCATCTGAATGCAGCATAAAACACTGCTGACAAGGCTGCCACGGGAACCACATTAATCGCCAACATACTTGCAGCCAGCCCTGCTCCCAAACCCTGAAGATTGAAAGGTCCGCGGTACAGGCCTAAAGGACTTAACAGACACACCATAACAATCAGACCAACTGCAGTTGTCGGTGTAATAGCTTTCATAAATGGATTGATAACTGCTTGAGTTGTCGGTGCTGTAACAGCATTGATAATCATACCGATGCCAAACATTAACGTCGCTGTCGGTGCGCCATCTCTAAAACCTTCATAACAACTTTCCACCAAGAGATTGATATTTCTCGACCAGCTTCCGTGATAGGTAAAGATTACTGCCCAAACAATCCCCATGATAAAGACGGACAATGCTGGAAGTTTAAAGACCAGCATCATTACAATAACTGCGATTGGTGTCATACAGGCTAAAAAACCACGGATACCTTTTAGTTGATCTTCCGGTCTGCTGTTTAATTGAACAGAAAACGCAGAGCTGAGACCATATTTTCTGAAACCATAAAGTAAATAGAGAACTGCAAAAAGCAAACTCAGCACTGCTAAAACAATGGCTGCAGGATTGATCACACTATTTTCAACTCCAGTAATACTTGTAATTAAAGAAACATTGGCTGGGTTCAGCACATATCCTGCCGTCATAGCAATCAAGAAAGAATTGGCGGCAATTTCCCCGGGTATCCCAACTGAAAGTAAGATAGGCAAAACCACTGCACCTACCATTGCAACGGCTCCAGTACCATACAATGTGGTAAACATGATAAAAGTTACAAATAAAAGCAACGAGGCAATCACAAACGGTTTATCACCGCCAAGTTCGGCAGCTTTTTTTATCAAAGTTCTGGTGACACCTGTCCGGTTAAGCAATTGGGAGAGCCAGCAACTAAAAAGAATAGCGACATAAGTACTAGCAAGACGTACAACTCCGCCTTCTATTACGAAAGTAAAAATACCTTCATCTCCGATGGCTGGCAAGCCAACGGCGACACTGATTAGTACCGACATAATCGGTAACGCCAGTAAAGCTGGAATTTTTTTCAACATCATTAACACTGCCATTAAAATAAAAATAGCAACAATTAGTATTCCAATAATCATAGATTGCAACTCCTCTATTCCACATTTTAATTTTCACCTTATTTTAAAAAGCTTTAACCCAAAATAATCAATGATCAAAAGTAATTGCTACTTTAAAGTCTCCGTCTTTTCCAGTTGCTTTTTCAAAAGCTTCTTCCCACTGATCAAGGCTGTAAGTTTTAGTGACAACACCTTCTGTTTTTAATTTACCGTTTTCAATATGTTCGATTACAAATGGATAGCAGTAAGGAGATAGGTGGGCGCCTAATAAATCAAGTTCTTTGCCGTCACCAATGATACTCCAGTCAACTGTGGTTTCTTCACCAAAAACACTGAATTCGACGAATGTTCCTAGTTTGCGAATCATCTGTAGTCCCTGAGAAACACTTGAAGAATGTCCTGTAGCTTCTATGTAAATATCACAGCCATAGCCGTCAGTCAGCTCTTTGATAATCGAAACAACATCTTCTTTAGCTGGATTTAAAACAATGTCAGCACCGAATTCTTTGGCTTTTTCCAAGCGATTGTCTACTAAGTCCAAAACAACAAGTTTATACGGATTTTTCATGCGGGCATAAGTAATCATCCCTAAACCTAAAGTTCCCGCCCCTGAAATAACTACCACGTCTTCATTGGTGATATTAGCACGGTCTACCGCATGTTTTGAACAAGCGTAAGGTTCAATCAACAACGCTGACTCTAAAGGAATGTTTTTCGGTACTTGATGCAGTAACGCAGTTTTCGGAAATAAAACGTATTCTGCCATCCCGCCATTATTATCTTTTTGGAATCCTAAAGTGGCGTGAGGTTCGCACATCCAGTAACGTCCGCTTGTACAGAATTTACATTCTCCGCAAGGAACAATTTGTTCGCCAATGACTCGATCACCGACTGAGAAATCACTTACATTTCCACCTTTTTCAACAATAGTCCCTAAAAATTCATGACCGGGGGTAAATGGCGGGTTCACCCACATTGGCTGATTGCTGTCTCCCCAAAATCTTGAAGCGCCATCAAAACATTTTAAGTCACCGGCACAAATGCCGCATCCTTCTGTTTTGATTAAAACTTCATCAGGTCCGCACGTTGGAACTGGATAAGCTTCTTCCAATTTGTAATCTCCTACGCCATATGCAACGAGCGCTTTCATTGTTTCAGGTAATTTTGACATTCTTGCTTCCTCCTAAATATTTTATAATTTCATCTTAAACGTTCTCTATAGTTTTGTCAACACCTTTTATAAAACAACTTTATAAAAGATATTAAATAAAATCTTTTATAAAATAAACTAATTTTATTTGAATTTTTTGAGGAAACAAGGCATAATTGGAATATAGATTTTTACCAACACTTAAAAGGAGAATTATTGTGAAAAAAAACACAAATAAACGGATTATATTTAATTACATCCGTGAAAATAAATTTGCAACACGTCAAGACTTACAATTTAATCTAGGCTTTAGCTTGCCAACTATTCATCTCTACATCAACGAACTTTTAGAAGAAAAGTTAATCATTGAGTCAGGCATTGAAAAAAATACGGGCGGTCGTAACTCCAAACGTTATTCCCTTAATGCTGATTTTAAATTTGCCATTGGGGTTGATATCACGCAAAACCATATTACTGTTGTTTTAATCAATTTACTTGGCAAAATCATTGATGTCATACGGATAAGAGAAAAATTTGTGCAAACAGACGGCTACTCTCAAATTCTTGGTAACTTAACTCAAGAAATCATTGATAAAAATAATTTAACACCTGCACAAGTTTTGGGATGTGGACTCGGCCTGCCAGCACTAACTAACGAAAAAAATAATGAGATTATCTACGGTGAAATTTTAAAGTTAAAAGACCTTGACCTTGCCACATTTACTAAATATATTCCCGTAAATTCTTTATTGTATAATGATGCTAATGCTGCCGGCTATGCAGAGACGTTCACTAATTTTCCGAATAGCGCAACTTTTTATTTAATGCTCAGTAATAATGTCGGTGGATCTGTCTTGATTAATGGGGAAGTTTATACGGGTAATACTTTAAAAAGCGGTGAAGTGGGTCATTTTACATTGTACCCTGACGGCGAACAATGTTACTGTGGTCTAAAGGGATGCACAGATCCTTACCTGTCTGCCACCGTTCTTTCAAATCTGACAGAAGGAAATTTGCAGAAATTTTTCGAAGATTTGCCCGATTCTCTAGAACTACAAACTATTTGGCAAAAATACTGCCATGACTTAGTCTTAACTATCCATAACTTGCGGATGCTTTTTGACAGCGACATTATTCTGGGGGGATATGTGGGGGCTTATATGGAGCCTTATATCGAAGGTATTAATAAAAAGTTGGAACAGTATAATACCTTTGGTGATAAAATTGATTTTGTTAAACCATGTGCGTATAAGGAAGAAGCCATTGCTACTGGATCCGCTTTGCCTTTTGTCAATAATTTTTTAGATGAGGTCCAGTAAAAATCAGTAAAAAAATCGAGAGAGGATTTATTCTCTCTCGATTTTTTGCTTTTTTATCTCCTATCAAACCGACTCATATCTTTCTTTATCGTAAGTATCCCTGAACTCCTTAGGTGTCATACCGTTTAACTTTTTAAACATTTTTGAAAAATAATTCGTATTATTGAAACCTGTCTTCTGAGCAATCTCATTGATAGTATAAGAAGTATGTAAAAGCAAATCCTGTGCTTTTTTTATCCGGATTTGATTTAAATACTGGTTGAAACTAAGTTCTGTTTCTTTTTTAAAAACTTGTCCTAGATAAACGGCATTCATATATAATTCTTCGGCAACTGACTTTAGGGAAATATCTTTGGAAGAATCCGTCAAAATCATCTCCATCACTTTTTGTACAACTTGAGAGTATCGTTTGCCGGAAATCCTTGAAGAAGTATTATCCAACACATTTTCTAAGATTCCTTTCAATTCATCTATCGTATTCACCTGACGGATTTCTTCAATAACTGCTTCGTAATCTGTTGCCGACATTCCTGAAAACTGTCGGTACATATCCGTAAACAATAGAAAGCTGACTGTCTTTACATGTTCCGGATCAGCTTGCAGTTCCTCCAATTGTAAAAAAATTTGATCCAGTTCGCTTCTGATAGTTTTATAATCGCCAATCATCAACGCTTTATTAAAAGAAAGATAGGGAAGCTCTTCCTCTTCCTGATCGATGATGTCTATTGTTTGAATCCTTTGGGCAGATGCCAAATCTGGATAAAAAGTCTGGATTTTTTCAAGCTGTTTGATTTTGTCAAAACTGACATAAAGATTTTCCCATTCATAAACCGTCTCTCCAACAAGAATCTGACAATCCGATTCCTTTAAAACTCGTTCAAGCTGACGCAAATTGATTAGGAGCAGTTGTCGTTTACCTGCATAAATCAAATATTTTTGGCCTTCTTTTCCCTGAATATTTACCCACATTTTCTGACCATCTGACTCAAATTTCTCTACCACTTCTTCTAAGTGAGACTTGGCACTGCTAAATAACACGGGAGTATAGGGAGCACTCATATTAGGGAAATATTTTTCCATCATTTGTTCAAACTCAACTTCATTAAGCTCATCTTGCAACCACTTCATTAGCTGGTTCTCAACATAGAAAAGTGCTTTCATCTGATTTTCTTTGCGCTTTTCCAATTCATCTTTGATGTTCAAGACGCTTTGTTTCAATTCTTCTTTATTGACCGGTTTAACTAAATAATCTTTAACTCCTAGTGAAATTCCCCGTTTAACATAGTCAAATTCACGATAACCGGAGAGAATAATCGTAAAAAAGAATCGTGATGTTTTTTGTGCCTCTTCTACCAACTCAATACCGCTCATTTCAGGCATTGTTATGTCTGTAATCATTAAATCAACTGGAAACTTTTTTAAATAATTCAGTGCATCACGGGCATTTTTAGAGGTGTGAACAATTTCAAAACCTAATTCTTCCCAATCAAGAATTTTTTTCAACCCTTCAAGAATCATGTATTCATCATCGACTAACAAAATTTTATACTTTGCCATCTTCAAGCACTTCCCTTTTCAGCAAAATCCTCACTGTAAAACCATCATTTTCCTCCGAAAAAATTTCAAGACGATAATTTCCACCAAAATAAGACATTAATCTTTCGTGAATATTTTTTAGACCAATCGAATCGCTAAGGTCGGGAGTTCTACTAAAAAGTTTTGTTTCAATACTTTTCAATCTTGGAGCTGAAACTCCCTTGCCGTTATCAGAAATTTGAATCACAAGAGAATCATCTTCTATAAATGCCTTGATACTGATAGCATTATCCATCCGCTGATAATCAATTCCGTGTATGAAATAATTCTCAACAATGGGTTGTAAAATAAATTTAGGCAAAACCAAATTTTCCATCTGTTCATCAAGATTGACATGATAAGCAATTACATCTGGAAATCTCATCTGGTAAAGATACACATATTTTTCGCAAAAATCTACTTCTTCCCGCAGTGTTGCGGTTTTTCCAGAGCTGATATTATTACGAAGCAAAGCAGAAAAAGCATAAACCACATCTGCCAGTTCTTCCTGATCTTGGCTTAAAGCATACATCCGAATATATTCCAGCGTATTGGATAAAAAATGAGGGTTGATTTGAGCTTGCAATGCCTTCATGTGAGCATCCCTTTGTTTGATTTCCAGATTGTAAATATTATCAATGTATTGATTGATACTTTTGATCATATGATTAATAGCGACGGAAAGATCCTTCAGCTCTAGCTGGACTGTTGACGTGTCAATTTGTTTCTTCAAATCTCCTTCACTGACTTGTTGAGTCACTTCCACGATTTGAGCAATTTGTAAGTAATATCTTTTAAAAGTCTTTTGCAAAGTCACCAGAAGTAAACTAATCACTAACCCGCCAATCACAGCAAGACCGGCCAAAAAAACAGCAATTTCTTTAAATACTGCTTTTTTACTTTGCATCACTAGAATCAGTGTATTATCCTTGCCTGTTCGCCTGCTAAAAAAGTATTCTTTGTTTAACAGCTGCTCAAAATTTATTTTTTGAACAGCGGATTTTTCAGTGATTTCACTAAGTTCAGGAGGATGCTTATCATTACTCTCCGAAAAAATAATTTGACCGTTATTTGAAAATATATAGCTGCTGAAATCTTCACTGGACAAATACTGTTCAGAAGATGCAATTGGTTCTTTCGAAAAAGTAATATACAGCTTCCCTACAGTTTTCGATGCAAGGGGCTCTCGGATAGTCCGGAACATGTAGAGTTTATCCGTCATATCCGGTTGTTCTCGCAATAACAATCCTCGTTTGTTTTTTCTATCTGCATGAATGACATAATCAGACTCATCCAAAACTATATCAATCGTTTCTATTTCGGAATAATTATTAATAATGGCAGAAAGTTTATTTGGAAAAAATATATTCTCTCCTTTAGTCATATAAAATTCTTGAACGTAGTCAAAGTAGTCAGGTGGCGATTGTAAAATGTATTGACGCATAGCCTCAAAATTGGTTGCATTTGAAGTGATTTCACTCATGAAGCTGCCAATAATCCCATTTTTTTCGTCGATATAACGCTCCAACTCTGATAAACGGTATTCAATATTCATTTTTTTATCTTCAATATTCTGGAAAGTGTAATACGTGCCTATGCCAATCATCAATAATAAAATCACGATAAAAAGTAAGACACTATATAGCCACATCAGTTGATTGATTAAAAAATCCCGTTTAAAAAACTTTAAAATCTTACGCTTCATTGGTCATCTTCCCATCAATAAATGTCCGAGTTTTCAATGAAAGACTGTTAACAATGGCAAGTGCCAAACTAAACGAACCAAATAACAAAAGAGCCTTCATTTTCCAAGTCAATAATATGATACCAGCCAAGCCAGCAATCATTTTTATAAATGAACCAAAATCAATAAAGACACTGATAAACGAAAGTTTTAATAAATTCATTAGTCCGATGTCATAAACGCCATGATAAATGACACTATATAGATACAGCATTATCAGCAAAAGCAACAAAAAGAACAAAAGGAAATCAATCATCAACCAAAGGAGTCCTTCGATTTGAACAGACAAAAACAAGTTATAACCCAGCACTGCCATAATCGCTATAAAAAGATAAAAAAGAATATTTCCTCTCACGAAATTTTTTTTCCAGCGGTCGAAAGCAAAAGAAAATGTCAACTTTTGACCATCCAAAGGATAATTGCCTAAAAAATCAGCCATCATCAAAAAGGCAGGACCCATCCCTAAAATAAGACCTCCGCAAAGCGACATCAACCAGAAATACATATTCAATTTAATAATTCCCCAGCAAATCATAAAAAACTTGCTAATCCCTGAACTCACCATCTCTATTTCCCCCTTGTTACTGAATCTGCTGTGTAACTCTCCTGTTAAACTTATCATAGCATAAAGACAGGAGCTGGAAAATCAAGAGATTTTACGAGCCCCTGTCAGCTTAATAATCGACAGATTTATTATTGACGATAGTCGTCGTATTGTTTTTGCATCTCATCCCTAACTGTATCCCAGCCTGCTTCTTTAAGTTCTTTAAGCAACTCTGGAACTTTTTCTTCTGGATCAACTGTTCCTGTATTAAGGCTGGCACGGTAGCGGCTCATAATACTGGAGACGTTGGAAACTTCTGTTTTCACTGGATCTGTATTAAAGTTGAAACCAAGTATCGGTGACTCTTCAGCGTTGGCTATGTTTTCGTCACGTTCTTCAATCATCTCATCAGTGATTGTATCTTGTGTATAAAGGGCCAGGTTATTCCCGGTGTTCCAGGCAGACATATGCATGTTTGGCTGATAGCCGTCTAACAATTTTACTTTGTCATCACCAACTTTTTCCCAAGCTTCCCCTTCAACACCCCAAACCAGACCATTCAGCAATTCCGGATCACTGTTTAGCATTCCTAAGAATTCAACTGCTTTTTCTTTGTTTTTGGAGACATTTGCCACGGCAAAACTTGCCATTTGAGCTTGAGTTGTTGTCTTCAATTGTTTAGTGACAGGACGTGATACCAGTTCGTTGCCGCCAGCAGCATTGGTCAAGATTGTGTCACCATAGTCCATAGGTCCTTGGGTTTCTTCCCGCATGAACCAGTTAGCTTCTTGCAATGGATAGACAGTGTCATTAGTTGCAGCGTCTGCTGGGATATATCCAGCTTTGTACCATTTATGTAATGTTTTCAACAATTCCATTTGCTCTGGATGTTCATATTGGTTGATAATTTCTGTCGTATCCCCATCCAGAGAAATTGCAAACGGCATGTCTTTGCCTAAAGGATAATCAAAATTACCAGAAACATTGTAAATTTGTCCGATAGCGAAGCCTACGACATTAGGTTCTTTTTCATGCATAGTCTTCAGAGCATCTTCTGCATCTGCGTAAGAATTGATATCATCAATAGAAATATCATATTTGTCTAGGAATTGTTTATTAAACGTCAGCATTTGCTGTGCATAAACATTCCCATTGATTGGAAAAGCATAAAGTTTATCGTTAATCAAATTTCCTTTGATGTAAGCTTCATCTAATTGCTCATAAGCCTCTTTCGCGTATTTAGGAGCTAATTCAGTAATGTCGGCATAAGCACCTTTTTGAGCATTAATTACATAACCGTCAGCAAAAGCAATGTCAAAATTTTCACCTGATGAAATGATGGTATTCATTTTTTCAGCATAGTCACCCCAGCCGATATATTGCAAGTCGATTGTCGCACCGATTTCTTCTTTGATGCGTTTATTGGCAATCTCCATCAATTGATCGTAATTATCCGGTTTGTCACCGATTTGGTACATCAACAATGTCGTAGAATCATCGTCTCCAGCTGACTCTTTTTTCTTGTCACCAGATCCACAAGCAGCCAACCCAAGTGTTAAAGCCAAAACACTTGAAAAAGCCAATACTCTTTTCCACGTTTTTTTCATCCATAATTCCTCCTAAAATTTATTCTTTCACTCCGCCGATTGTCAACCCACCCACAAAATATTTCTGGAAAAAAGGATACGTCAGTGCAATCGGTAAAGTAGAAATCACTACAATTGCCATCCGTGCTGCTTCTGTTGGCAATGCTGCTATATCGCCCTGCATTTGTGCTGCTGAAGCAGTGTTTCTAGCTAGGTAATCCATATTGTTAGTAATCTTCATCAGTAAAAACTGCAAAGATACTAACGAGTCACTCTGAATATAAAGCAACGAGTTAAGCCAGTCATTCCAGTAACCAACCGCCGCAAACAAACTGATCGTTGCAATACCGGGCACCGCCAGCGGCAAAACAATACTTCTGAAGATTTTCATTTCAGTTGCACCATCGATTCGGGCAGACTCAATAATACTGTCTGGAATCGTCTTGATAAAGAATGTCCGCATCACCAGAATATTAAAAGGTGCCAGTGCTAAAGGCAAAATCAATGCCCAAATTGTGTCAGTCAGCCGCAGCAAATTGCTCATGACTAGATAATTAGCCACCATCCCTGGTGTAAACAACATCGTAATCAATGCGAACAAGGTAAAGAATTTTCTGAAAGGAAAGTTAGAGCGTGAAATCACATACGCATAAAGCGACGTAATCGTTGCATTTACTATCGTTCCTACTACTGTTACTAAAACAGAAACACCAAATGCCGTTAAAATTTTAGACTTCATCGCACCACTGAATAAATACTTATAAGCCGCAAAAGACGTTTGCTCTGGCCAAAACTGATAGCCATTGACCGCTAAGCTGCTTTCGTCAGTCACAGAAATGATAATGACAAAGATAAAAGGCAGCACACATGATAGAGCAAAAATCGCCATAAATATGTTCACAAAAAAATTAGTGCCCGGGCTAAAGGTACGAACTTGTACTTTATTTATTTTTTTCTTATTCATTTACAGCCCTCCTCTAGAATAAAGCCGATTCCGGTTCAATTTTCCGTATGACAAAGTTTGCCAGCAACAACAGGCAAGCACCCACAAATGACTGATACAAACCGGCTGCCATGGCCATTCCCATATCTCCTGTTTTAGCCATCGCATTATAAATGTAGGTATCAAGTACGGAAGTTACTGACCAAAGTGCATCTGATTTCATCGGAACATTATAGAATAAACCAAAATCTGCACGGAAAATACCACCAATATTTAAAATCAGCAATACTAGCATCATTGGTCTGATTTGCGGCAACGTCACGTTTTTAAGTTGCTGCCATTTGCTGGCACCATCCACCATTGCTGCCTCATAATAGGTTGGGTCTATACCGACAACTGACGCATAGTAGATAATACTGTTGTAGCCGAGATTCTTCCACGAATTCAGGAAAACAAAAATCAAAGGCCACCATGTGACGTCTGAATACCAGTGAATCTTTTCCCCGCCAGACCCGGTGATCCAAGCATTCAGTATCCCTTTGTCAGTACTCAGGAAAGCATATACAAAATAAGAAATGACGACCCATGATAAAAAGTAAGGCAATAAAGACATGGTGTGATAAACTTTCACGCCGCGTTTATTTCTCATTTCGCTCATAATAATAGCAAAAGCAATTGCCAAAAATAGATTTACTGCTAAAAAGACAAGGTTATATCCTAAAGTGTTTCTAGTAATCAACCAAGCATCTTTAGAACTAAATAAAAACTTAAAATTATCAAACCCTACCCACTCGCTCAATCTCAAGCTGGCAAAAAATCCATCTGGAGAAATTCTAAAATTTTTAAAAGCCACCACATTGGCAAAGACTGGTATATAAAAGAAAAAGATAAACCAGATAAAACCGGGCAGCGCCATCAACAATAAGGCTTTGAACTGCCAAACCTGAGCCCAAAAACCTTTCTTTTTCTTCTTTTTCATTTTCTCATCTCCTCTCGTCTACTATCATACCGCTTTCAAACGTTGAAAATAATGAACAAACTAAAGGAAACTTGAAACAAATTAAAGATAAATGACAGTTCCTATTATCAGTTGTTGGATACCATGTTTTTTTATTCTAGAATGTTTTAGATTCTTGATGCTTCAACACAAAAAGCTCAACGATGTTTCATCATTGAGCTTTTTTTAATTCATGTTTTTATTTTTTCACTATTGTTAACCGGAATGCTCTGCCGCTGCTTTTTGTCCCAGCAGCAGACAGCCGGTAATGCCGCTCTGATTTGGCAACCCCCACGGGACAATATAGTCCGTGACTTCTGGTGTCTCTACATAACCAGCCATCTGTTCAACAAACTGCTGTCTGATTTTATGTAATAAGTGATTCTGATTCATTACCCCGCCGCCCAAAACAATTCGGTCCGGTGCAAACGTCAAAGTGTAAGCAATCAGTGCCTGTGCAATATAAAAAGCTTCAAATGTCCAAACTGCATGGTCTTCGGGCAAATGCTGTCCTTTAATTCCCGTCCGAGCTTCTAATGAAGGTCCTGCAGCAACGCCTTCAAGGCAATCTTGATGGTAAGGGCAGGTGCCTTTATAGTCATCATCAGGATGACGCTTGACAAATATATGCCCCATCTCGGGATGTGTCCTGCCTGAAAAAACTTGTTCGTCAACCACAACACCGCCACCGATACCAGTTCCCACAGTTAGATAAACACAACTTTTTAATCCTTTGGCTGCCCCAAGTTTTAACTCGCCGTATGCCGCAGCATTGACATCTGTTGTCCATTCAATTGGAACTGCATATCGTTTTTGAACAGCTCCCAAGAAGTCAAATTGTTGCCAGCCTTTTTTTGGTGTTGCTAAAATGTAACCATAGTTCTCTTTTGCTGGATCGATACCAATCGGGCCAAAAGAACCGATGCCTATACTAATTAAGTCAAACTGATCAAAAAAAGTAAAAATTTCTTTCATTGTGGCTTCCGGAGTCGTTGTAAGAATCGATACTTGCTCCAATATGTTTAAATCTTCGTCAGCAACAGCACAAACCATCTTGGTTCCGCCTGCTTCAATACCGCCATAATACATTATTGATCCTCCTTAAAGCCGATGGTTCTAATTTCATAAGGACTTAGTTCAGGGGATACTTCGCTGGACAAATCCTTTTCCAGAAGATTCAGTAACACAAGTCCTGAACTGGAATCTTTTTTAACAGAAACAAGGCTTGTCTTTTCCGACAAATTATAACCTCTCAATATTAACTGCTGGGTCACTTTATGACGTTTTAATGCTGTTACCGCAAAGGTTTCACCACTTATGTCAATGTAGCGGTCTATCGCCGACCATTGTCCTTCATGATGAGCAGACTGGGCGGCAACCAGAGGAACTTGCAATGCCTGAGCCTGTTTATAGGCTTCAAACCTGTCCTCTGCAGCATGAAATTCAATGCCATACGACAAAGTATGCTCTCCCTGACATTGAGCCTCTGGGGTAGGAAAATATCCCCAATCCCCCATCTCCCCTGTGCAGCGCAATAAAGTCAAAGCAATTGTGTTTTCTACAATCTCATATTCATTCAGACCAAAATTATTTACCGTTACCCCAACATCACTGTCGTGGATACTAACAAAAGCGTGCTGGTGCTGTGGATTGGATGGATTTTCCCAATGTTCAGAAGGTTGATTATTTCTCACTACTGTTTCATAGATACTGTCAGCGACATGCGTCGAACTAGCCAAACCTGTGGGGAACATCACCCGCAGACGATGGTCTTTTGCTTGATTGTCCACAGTAGTTTGAAAAGAAACGCGACTGGTTTCGCGGTCAAGAGAAATGACTGTTTCGATTTTAAAATCAATAAGCTCTTCGGACCTTTGAGCTTGACGATGGCGAAATTCCACCACTGCTTGTTGTTCCACTGCTAAGAGCTCATCTGCCGAGGGAGGAATTCGCATCTGGTGAGTCAGACGGATACTTCCAGCCACAGTAGAATTTTCAAGAATTTCTATTTCATAAGGAAAATCTGTTGATAAAATAGCATTGTCACCTGCAGGCTGTTTAAAAATATATTCATTGCCGATATCACCGACATTTTCAAATACCAGCAAGTTGTCAAGAGTCTGGTCCAATTGCTTATTCGTCAGGGAAAGACTGCCATCTTTTGCAACAATCACCTTAATTTTATCATTTTCTAAAACTCGACCTTCATCTTTTACGATTTCCTCGACTGACGGTGAAGCTTCACTAATGACCAAAGTCATAGTTTCCCAAGAAAATGCTGGCATTTCAGATATCATCACTCTAACTTTTACAAATTTTTCCATATATGGAATTCGGAAAGCTTCTTTAGGCAAATCGTAATTGAAACGCACTTCTTCTACCCCGATGTCTGCGGGCAGAACTCTACCTTCAGCATCGATTACTTGATAATTTTTAGAAGGAGCATTTTTTAAGGAGCGAAACAACTCGCTTGGGATGCCCTCTTTAAATAGTTTACGTTCTAATGAAATTTCCACTTCTGCTATATCACTGCGTTTCACACCAGTAGTGTTAAATACGACAAAAGGCCAACTATTTTCTGGAAATCCTTTAGTATCAATGGCTTCTGTCAGTGTTGTCAAAGCCTCATCTGCCAGAAATTTACCAACTTCAAATGATTTTTCAAAGCGCGGTATCATTTCCCGGTGAACCTCGTCGACTGAACAACCGCAAATACTGTCATGAGGATGATTCTGTAATAGCAGTTTCCAAGCATAGTCAAGTTGATCATGAGGATAATTGCCAGTCAATTCGTAAGCCATGGCCGAAAGAGGTTCAGCAATGTTTTCTAGTTGACGGGAAACCTTAGTATTCCACTGTTTTAAGTAAACTCTTGACGATGCTGTATTGGCTAATGTGTACCAGCCATCTGTTTCCTGACTAGTCAGCTCCCCTTGAACAGTTCCTATATTTTCAGGCAAATCCCCTTCAACCGCATCCAAATACTCGGTAAAGCTGGAATGCACAAATTCATATTCCGGGAACAATTCATTTGCCACACGAATCGCTTCAGTTACATCTTTTTGAACTGGCTGGTGGTCCACACCGTTCATCATCAACAGATGTCTGGTGGAACCGTATTTTTCTACATCTGCTAGTTTCTTTTGCCAAAAGATTTGAGCTTCTTGTTTGTCCACGGGGATTTCGTTGCCATTACTGTACCAGTTAGCAAACAATAACCCGAAGATTCGGCTGCCATCTGGACCGTCCCAGTACATTTCAGAGTATTGGGAAGCATAGTTGTCATCGGGAAGCACTTCATTATCAAACCCGATAGGCTTGACTCCTCTGCCAAAAGCTGCCCGTTTCAGCCCGGCCTGCAACATCAATTGCGGTGCTTGACCCATGTTGCCAAAGGTATCAGGGAAATAGCCCAAAGCTACTGGCGTACCCCATTTTTCACTTTCAGAAACACCAATCAGCATGTTGCGGACATTGGATTCTGAACTAATCAAAAAATCATCTTGCAAAATATAAAATGGGCCGATTTGCAATTTTCCAGCTGTGATTGCTGCTTGCACAGCTTCTTTTTTTTCCGGACGAACTTCCAAGTAATCGTCAAGAAGAATCGTTTGTCCATCTAAATGAAAGCTATGAAAATCCTCATCTGTTTCAAACAATTCAAGCAAATCATCCATAAGTTCGACTAAACGCATATGATGTTGTTCATAGGCCATATACCATTCACGGTCCCAATGACTGTGGGAAACAATATAAACTTTTTTCTTCATCAAAAATCTCCTTATTTTTCCACCCGTATATCAAAATAATCCATGACTAATTCGCAAAACATCATGTTCGCCCAAGAGAACCACTCCCTTGTATATTGATTAGGATCATTAACATCAAAACCTTCATGCATCAAATGAGTTCCTGCATCATTGGCTACTAACAAATCTAAAATCCTCTTCTTCTCATTTTTATCGGAAGTAGTCATTCCTTCCATTGCTAAAGCAATTGGCCAAACATAATTTTCCGGCGTATGAGAACTGCCGATACCTTTAGCATATTTTCCTTCATAAAAATAAGGATTTTCACTGCTTAATAATGTGTTCCGGGTAGTCTGATACAATGGGTCTCTTTCGTCTGTGTAACCTAGGTAAGGTGCAGAAATCAGATTTGGGACATTACTGTCATCCATCAGCGTTGCATGGCCCAACCCGTCCACCTCATAAGCGTAAACAGTTTCTCCCGCCTTGTTTTTGGTGATACCGTGTTTTTGAATACCAGCATTAATTTCTTCTTTCAGGGTTTTCGCTTTTTCAACAATCGCCTGATCATCCAATATCGATGAAAAAATTTCAGCTATGTAGTCCAAAATGACAACAGCAAACATATTGGAAGGCACTAGGTAGCCATAAATACAGCGGTCATCGCTTGGCCTGAAACCTGACCAAGTCATTCCAGTTGGTGCCACTTCTGCCCCTCTGCCCTCATTGATTAAGGTATCTTCTTCACGCCAAGTATCCCGCATAAAAGTGTAAGGTGACGCGGCATGATTTTGCTCAGTGGCAAAAACTGTCAGAATTTTTTTGACTCCTTCAACGAAATTCTTGTTGAATTGATCTGTTTTCCCAGTATTTTTGTAAAGCAGGTAAGCTAACTGGACAGGATAGCAAAGGGAATCAATTTCGTATTTGCGCTCCCAAATCCAATCATTCATTTCTGTTTGATCGTCTTGGTGGCCGGCACCGTTTGCCTCTTCGTTAAATGCATTAGCATAAGGGTCCAAGTTGATATAGAAAAATTGTTTTTTCACTAAACCACTAATCATCTCTGCCAAATCTTCGTCTTCTTTGGCAACTACCAAATACGGACGCACTTGAGCAGTTGAATCTCTTAACCACATCGCCGGAATGTCGCCTGTTAAAAGGAAAGTAGTGCCATCTTCATGACGTTTGACAGTTGTTAATAGTGTATTGGCGAAAGCGGCATTAAAATTTTCTGCCCAATGAGCATGCTCCACTCCACACTTAATTGTAATAGTTTCCATAAATTCCTTGACTGAATGCGGGATTTCTTTGTAAACCATATTATCACCTATCCTTTTTGTTATATCAATAATTCAAAACAAGTATAACTTGATATACCATTTTTGTCCATAATAAATTAAAAACAATTGATTAAATACGTTTTAAGTAGTATTATTAAATCAAATGATATATCAACAAGAGGGGGTTTACCATGTCTCAGCCTTTATATAAAAAAATATTCGAAGATTTAAAAAAGGAAATTCTCCAAGGAAAAAGACCTGTGGAAAGCCAGTTACCTACGGAAAAAGAACTTTCAGAACTCTATGAGGTCAGCCGTATCACTTCCAAACGTGCATTGACTGAGCTGGAGCAAGAGGGCTACATTTACCGGGTACAAGGGAGCGGCAGTTTCGTTAAACCAAGAAATGGCACTTTAGCATCTGCAGCCGAAAAAAATAAAATTTTATTTATCTTACCTTTCAGCAACAATGCTCCTATGGGAAATTTTAATGAAGGTTTCTATCCGCCGCTTCAGGAAAGAGGAATGGAGCTGTTGATGACCCCATCAAGCTATCTTGATGGCCAAACAACTGAAAATTTAATGAATGAATTTGATGGTCTTCTTTATTATGCTGAAAACACTGAAAGTCACATTGATTTACTCTATGAATTAGCCATCCAAGATTTTCCGGTGGTCATCCTTGATAAAATCATTTACGATCTTCCCTTTCCCACGGTTCTGCCTGATAACTTTGAAGGGGGAAAAATTGCTGCTGAAAGATTGATTCAATTGGGCCATGAGCGGATCGCTTATATTTTCGGTTCCGAGATTCATCCCCAATCTGTCCGCCAACGTTATCTTGGCTATCTTGACGGTCTAAATAATCACCGACTTGATTTTAGAACACAACTTGATGACAACAGTGCAACAATAACAAATGCTGCAACTTATTTACATCAAAATGAGATTACTGCTGCTGTATGTGAAAACGACATTACCGCTATTGAACTGATGCGGCAGTTAAAGCAACTAGACTCTCGCATTCCAGAAGATTTCTCAGTCTTTGGCTTTGATAATATTCAGGCGGCAAGCCTAGTTGAAATCCCATTGTCTACCATTGCACAAAATTTCAAAGCCCTCGGACAATTGGCAGCACAGACCTTGTTGGAGGAAATCCAACAAACAAGCAAGCAACTTCGAGTCTTAAAAGTCCCTGTCTCTTTAATTGAGAGAAATTCCACCGCAACAGTTTCCAGAGAAATTGATTTGGACAAAGGAGAAGCAACTTTATGATAACTATTGACACACGGCATGGTACAAATAATCAATACAGCTTTTCTCATGGGAATTGTCTGCCGTACACAGGTGTTCCTTTTGGGATGAACTATTTTGCCCCGCAAACAACCGATCAAAATGGCAGTTGGTGGTTCCATCCGGAAGACCGCACTTTCCAAGGTTACCGCCTGACCCATCAACCTAGTCCCTGGATGGGAGATTTTAGCCACCTTATTTTCCAGCCTTTATCAGGAAAGATTGAAAAGCAGCAGCTTTTTCATGCACAGACTTCTTACCGTCCTGAAGAAAGTATCTTTCAACCCTCTATGCTCAAAATCAAAAGCTGCCGTTACCAGTTAGTATCTCAGTTGATTCCCAGCATGTACGGCGGAATTCTTGTTATGGAAGGATTGATGGACGATGCCGGATTAGGTTTATTTCTCCCCGGACGTTATAAGCTTCAACAAATTGACGCACACACTATTAAAGGGGAAGTCATTAATTTTTCTGGAACTGAGGACCCTGATTTTACTTTTTATTTTACTTTATCGTTTAAAGAATCTGTTCAAACCGTAGAAGGAGACTTATCAGGAGAAGATTCTTTTATCATCATTAGATTTGGCGCGCTTAATTATCAAGAAATCCGCTTGGGTACCTCTTTTATTTCCCCTGAACAAGCTGCTCTAAATCTTAGCCGGGAACAAAAACAAAAGGCTTCTGAGTATTTACAAAATTCACAAAATAAATGGGAAGAATACCTGAACCGTATCAGAGTTGAACACCATGACAAAAATCAAGTAAATACTTTTTATCATAATATGTACCGGATGTTTTTATTCCCCCAGACCTTCTATGAAATCAATGTTGAAGGTGGAAAAATTCATTATGACACTTACAATAAAAAGATACGTCCGGGAGTCCTTTATACAAACAATGGCTTTTGGGATACTTACAAGACCGTCTATCCCCTCTTTTCGCTTATTGCTCAAGAAAAATATGAAGAAATCTTAGAAGGACTGCTCAATAGCTACCGCGAAACTGGTTTTCTACCAAAATGGCTGTCTCCTGACGAACGGGGATTAATGCCTGGAACATTAGTCGATGCGGTGATTGCCGATGCAGCAGTCAAAGATATCCGGTCTGATTTAATGCCTGAATTTTTGGAGGCGATGAAAACAGGAGCAACCGTTCAGTCAACCGACTCTAAATACGGTCGGCAAGGAACAAAAGATTATTTAACATACGGTTATGTGCCCGCCGACTACCACGAATCTGTTAATCATACCTTGGACTATTGTTACAGTGACTACTGTATTCAAAAAGTAGCCAATCTGTTATCCGACCCTGAAGCAGATTTTTATCGTTCACAGGCGACAAACTACCGGAACATTTTTGACCCTCAGACAAAATTTATGCGGGCAAAGGACAAACAAGGACGTTTCCGCGAACCTTTTGATTTCCATAGTTGGGGAAAAGACTACGCTGAAGGCAGTGCCTGGCAAAACAGTTTTGCTGTCTATCATGACTTTGCCGGATTAATCAAACTTTATGGCGGGGAGAAAGCTTTCCAACAAAAAATTATTGAACTATGTAACCAAGCTCCCATTTACCGAACGACCGGTTACGGCTTTGAAATTCATGAAATGAGCGAGATGGCTGCCATTGAATTTGGCCAACTAGCAATATCAAACCAGCCTAGCTTTCATCTTCCGTATTTATTCAGCTACATTGGCAAACCTGAAATGGCTCAGCCTCTTTTAAAACAGTTGATGACTCAATGTTTTTCTGCCACTCCTTCAGGATATCCCGGGGATGAAGATAACGGCAGCATGGCAGGTTGGTTTATCTTCAATAGTCTTGGTTTTTATCCAGTTTGTCCCGGAAGCGGAGAATATGTGATTGGGTTACCCCTTTTTGATCAAGCAACTGTTTATTTGTCCAACGGAAATAAGCTAACACTACGCAGCTCCCCAAATCATTCCCAACAACAGTTCCTTCATGGGGTTAAACTGAATGATGAATCCTATGAGAAATTGTTCTTTAGTCATGAAACACTAGTCAAGGGCGGACAAATCGACTATCATTTAGGCATCGTTCCAACACCTAGGGACTACGAACGAACTGACTATCCATATAGTTTAAGCCAATAAAGTAAATAGTAATTACCTACTCGTGATATGTACCGGCTCTTTAAACGTAGATTCGCTGTCTGTTTTGAAAGGTCGGTACACGGCAGCTGGTTTTCAATACATTTCATTTGTTAAATTAAGTTAGAATAAATTGCCTGTTGTACATAACTCAAAAAGCCTTCAATAAGTGTTTGATAGTTTAATGATTTTCTAGGGGTATGATTCCTGTGACAACTCACAGAAGAAATAAATTCTTGACTGACATCCCTAAAATCTGTTGATTTAGGTAAACTATCACGTCTAAGCAGTCCATTTGAATACTTATTTAAAGCCCGCTATGAAGGGTACCAGGATCGGCAAAGTAACTATCAATATCATTGACATTACTGATAGTTTTCCAATTAGAAAATTCTTTGCCACAATCAAAAGTAATGGATTTAAATAAGCGTTTGAAAACAGATTCGAACCACTGATTCAATCTATTTTCGGTGTTTATGGCTTGTCTCCCCTGTGGTTTCAGTGTAATGATCACTTTAGATAAACGTTCAACGAATGTGATAACGGCACTTTTGTGTTTGGCACCGACAATCGTATCCCCTTCAAGATGACCAAGTTCTTTTGAATAGTTGGTGTACTCGCTTTTTCGTTGATGGATCGAACATCGAAAGTTTTTTTGCCATGCCTTTCCTGATGCCCGATGAGCTTACGCTTTCCTTTAAAAGGAAAGTCAAGCACGTTGAATGGGCTTTTTTTCAAACATACGATAGAGTGTGCGTACAGAGCAATTGATTGGGAATTCTGCACGACCAACGATAGCATCAGGCGGCCAGTCTTGAGTGTTTTAATTGACGTGCAACGTTAGCAACAGATTCGTTTATTTTGAAATAAGATTCTATCATTACGATTTCATTTGGTATAAGATGAGTACAGGTCATTTATATGCATTCCTTATAATTCTGTGGTAGGAACTATTTTGAGTGTGACACAAATGACTTTTTAGTTGTCTAGCTCAATTTTACAATTGGCGTAAATAAAAAAATATAGTTCTTCTGTTACTATTAAAGCGTCTAAACAAAAACAGTAAGGAGAACTATATGCCATGACTCAGAATTATAGAGCCAGGGCTAATTATTTTAGCTGTTTCTAAAGAAGCATATCAAGACAAGCAATCATTGATTATTGACACCCACTATTTACCCGCTGCCAAAGCTTACCAAAAATGTGGTTCTAGTTCTACTGACCATAAAGAAAGTCACATTGTCGTTAAAAATGGTCTAAATCTTCTATGATTCGCTCGGAGAATTATCATCACATGCCTACCGTGATGAAGCTGAAGAAACAGAAATATTTTTGTCGCAATTGTCACTCATATACCACTGCCAGTCCCTAGTTTGACAAGGAAAATTGTTTTATTTTAGAGCATGTAAAGTTTAAAATCTTGGCTCTTTAAAGGGAAAAAATCTCGTATACTTTAATTGCCAAACTCTGTTATGTGTCTATCACGACAGTGATAAGACTTTTTCAAAGTCTAGAAGTCTACATGCCTAACAACCAAGTAAATACCACTTTACCCACTGTCCTAATGGTCGATGAATTTCTGTCTCATGCGACGCAAGAAGATAAGATGACGTTTATTTGTGCCGATGGTGAATCGGAGAAACTAGTGGATATTTGGCTGAATCGACAACACGACAAGTTAGAAAAACACTTTAACCGTTATCCACCAGAAACATTAAATAAAGCAAAGTTTCTCATCACAGATATGAATACTGCTTATTTTAAGCTAACGAAAACTTATTTCAAGCAAGCTAAAATTGTCATTGAAAGTAATAACCAGATTGTAGAACTAGCAATACTTTCTTTTATACCAATCGAATTTGGTAATTAAACTTTTTATCCAACTGCTTTTTCTTGAAAGAAATATTATCAAGGCAAACAATGTTACAATCGATATGTTTTTCCCTAATTCAAAGCCTGGTGATGTATAGACTGCTGAGATGTGAACCTCTTGATGCTTAGGCAAATCCGTTAGTAATATCAATCCTCCAAACCCAGTACTAATGTCGATTTCCTTCTTATTAATATAAAATTGCCAACCTTTATCGAAAGGTATTGGAAGAATTAAATCTGCCCTATCATCTGTTTTTATAGAACCTGAAAACGATTGGCTTGCCATTTCATCTATATCAAGACCTGAATTGCCACTATTGGAAACTAGTGTTAATAACTTTTCGCTATCAATGGTCATGAAATATAATTGAAAATCTTGGATAATCTGATTTTCATTCCATACAATCATTATCTCATCACTTGAGGTATTGTTCAATTGATGCCATCCAGGAACAATATCATAAACTTCTCCATTTAAAATATACTTTATATTATTTATAAAATAAGGTGGAAAAAAAACATATAAAATGTCATCATCACTCATTCTAGGCAAGGCGAAAGTATATGCCGCTTCCTCAGAAACTTGATTAAGTGTGCCATCCTTAATGACGACACCGGTTGCTTGCTTGTGCTTTATTTCGTAATATTTTAAAAATTCATTAGGCTCCCCACCTAAACTACGGATGATACTATTTTGAATATCAGGTAATGATGTTGCATTAGCATCCGATCCATTCATTAAAAAACCTACGGGGCTTTGATATTTAGCCTGAAGAACGTCAATATACTTCCCTTTGGCAATTAAATCAAATTGATTATCATCTGAGTTACTATCCCCACTAGCGACGAGCTTATACTGATTTCTCAGTAATATATCTGTAAGCATCGTTCCTCCTTCTTTGTTTACTTTTACATAACTAGAAGGATAACCAAGATTACTCATCATCTTCATATATTTTTTGTTGCCCATAGAACTGAACCCAGATACAGAAGGAAAACGGTAGTATAAATTATCTGTTTCAAACTGATTATCCAACGAAATAAAACGGGTAAGGTCAGAGCTTTTTGAAGTTATTCTTTTTTTAATGTCATTTAATTCGGAAACTATCTCAGACTCATTCTTTTCATATTCATTAAAAGGGGTGACATTATCCATTTTGGCTAATGTCAACACTTGATGCACCGAAACCTCTAGACACACACATATAATACTTACAATCAATGCTGCTTTATTTCGCTTAAATGAATCTATAAACATTAATATGATAAACCAGAATATAACCAGTGCTTGATTCCAAAACCATAAGGTAAAATTAAGTTCTCTTTTAAAAAGTAACACCATCAGTACCATAGAAAACAATAAACCACTTATAGAGATATTTTTTAAGTTGAAAATCTCTTTTTCCATTCCTAATGCACACAAAAAGATAGTTAGAAAACTAAACACAAAAGAGAATCTATAAGGAAATCCTGTCGGATAACTAAATACATGCCAGATGTATCCCAAAAACGGAAAAATAAAACTAAACACTATAAAAGAAAATAATATTCCAAAACAGACTCTTTCTCTTCGAGAGACTTTCTTTGACATAAAAAAAATGGGAACTGTCATAATAGGTAATATACCGCTGTATAAATGCGGATAAACTGATTTCGAACTACTAATAAAAGATCGATTAAAATAGACGCCGTTAAATATTTTAGCACTTAGCTTAGCTATTGAAAAACGTATTTCAGCAGTCCCAGTTTGATTTCTTAAACCCTCTAACAATTGAAAAATAGTTGGTATGACAATCACAGAGGAAAGCATTAAGGAAAACATTGCATACCCTATTAGTTTACTACAAATTTTAAATACATCTTGTCGAGAATAATTATTTATATACAAACCAGCTAAGACAAAGAATAGCGAAAACAATATGATTATATAGGCAATGTAAAAATTAGCAATGATTAAAAATAAGAACAAAAATATATATCTGATTCGAACTTCTTTTTCTCTTATGCTATAAACTAACTCATTTAAGAAAAGTGGAAATAAAATGAATGAATCTAACCAAATAATATTGAAAAAATAGCCAATGAACATACCTGAAAATGTGTAGTAAAGAGATAAAAATAATGAGACCTCTTGTTTATTAGTAAATGAGTTGTTGAGAAAAGTGAACATAGAACAGGATATCGCAGTAAATTTCAACGCTATGATGATAACAATACCAAAATAGAAATACTCATCTGGCACAACTAACAAGACAAAATTAAAAATACTTCCCATATAGTAAGCAACATTACCAATCATGTTACTGCCACTAAAAAAATGCCAACTAAAGAAAGCAGATTCCTCACCCATCATCAAATTTTTAGCATACATCAAAAAACCTCTGTATTGTGAATGCAGGTCAGATATGTATATACTTTTGCTTCCAAATGGGTAAAAACCCATTAATATATATGCACTAATTAAGATGCTCAATGTTAATAATATACATGTAACATACCACATATATTTCTTTTTCACATTCACAGCTAACCTCCCTCATACGAAAACCAGCAAACTAGTTTGCTGGTTTTTGATTATTCTCTTGCTTTTCTTACTTTAGAATACACGATGATGGAAACTAATCCTACACCAACTATTATAAGTAAATCTGACGTATGCTCTCCAGTTTTCGGCAAGATATTGCTTTTGTTATTTTTACCGCTTGGTTTGGAAGTTGTAAGTCCAGTTGTTTCTGTTGTTTCTGTTGTTTCTGTTGTTTCTGTTGTTTCTGTTGTTTCTGTTGAGTCACTAAGCTTTAATGTCACTTCATCAGAAGTGATAGGCACCTCTGTTCTCTCGATTCCATCTACCCACATTACGCCTTCTAAGATCGGGCCAAATGAAGAATAGCTATAATCTGCTGATGTGTAACCACCTAATAAGCCAGTCCCTTTGACAATAGCCGTATTGGTTACGGTTTTACCAACTGCTGAATCCAATAATTTGGTTTCAAAAGATAATTCAACGCTATCTTTGCCAACTAATCGCTTTAACAAATCCACATTTATTTCATGTGTTTCTTCATTATAAACTTCTTTAGCATCGATATTTTCAATACTTCCATCAGAATAAGTCAGTATGATGTTCTGAGGTTCGTCTAAATGCTTATCCAACTTATCCTCAATCATACCAGAAGTCAAGATAGATCTGTTGACAGTGTTGGTAATTTTCACACTGTATCTTAAGGTGTCTCCCACATGAAAATCTTCTCCGCTTAAATTTTCCACTGATTTGGAAACTTCGAGTTTTGGGGGCACAGAGTTAGTAGTGTAAAATGCAGTATCATTGCCATCATTTGTATCACTAATATTAGTAAAAAAACCCGTATCATCTATTTGAAAATCATTATCGTGAAATGTGTAAAGATAATAACTATACTGATTAACCAAAGAACTTGTTTTTCCTTCATCCGTGTATATGTCGGTCGGGGAAATAATTTCATATTGTTGGGTGATTGTAATCGTATCACCACCCAACAATTTAAAAAGACGATAACCCCAGAAGTTGGGATTTATTTCTTCTGAACCCAGATTTGATTTCACAACCTCAGGGCCTACTTCATCTAAAACAGGGATATGCACCAGCCCTCCCCAACAGTCCCAACCTTCCGAAAGACTATTGATGGACATGGAAAGCTCAACCCCCATAATAGAGGTCAATGGATTAGTCATTGTTACTCTTCGTTCTATCACGTCACCCACTGCCGTATTATTGATGTCTCCTGATGTAAGATTGATAAAATCCATTTTCAATATGAAACCAAAAGTCGTGTCCTCATACACATTTAATACTTTATTTTCAACGATTTTTTCTTGACTGACTATTTCAGCTTCGGGATTTGGGATCGAAGAGTCAATCGTATTTAATGTCCCTTCAGAAGATGAGTCAGTTACTAAATTGGATTCCGTTGAGCTCTGGGACTCATCATCAGCAGCAAGCACCCGTTCGGATAGAACAAAAATAGACAGCATCATGCATAAACTTAAAAAAATAACTTTTATCTTTTTTGAATTGGTATCAATCATTTCTATACCTACTTTCTTTTTGGTTGGACATTGGGAATAACAACTTTATTACTCTTTTGATATACTTTTTCTGTATTAGGATTGGGATCTTCAGCAGTGGCTGTTCCGTCATCGAAATGTGAAATGATTAAGTATGTAATCAAAACCACAACCATTATCAGAATCAAAATCATCGAAATTAACATTCTAGGAGAAATAGTTATTTTCTTTTTCAAAATAAATCATCCTTTCTATATGCTTGTTACTAGCAACTTATTTCACGGTAATCACTCTTTTGATGTATTAGCATAATTTTAAGAGAAGTTTTTTTAACAAAATTTGGCCATTATATGAACACACTATAACAAAAAACCATTCAAATGTCTATATTAAACGTTACAATGATTCATAGGTTGCGTCAAGATTTTTGTGTAGATCGAAAACACCATCTTTGTTTTATTTGTATTCCAGAGCTGTTTTCTCTTGTTTGAACCATTGATAGACCTTATTGATGGTCTGTCTTGACCGATTTAATTGGCAAGCGACGTAAGCAACAGATTTGCTTATTTTAAAATTGGCGTTGCTTGACTTAGAAAAGACCCAATCGAAAATTAAACTGGAAGACATTGTATTTGTCATTGAAAAGCATGACAGGGAGCTACTGTTTCCCGATCAAGATGTCCTTAACTTCCTAGATGGTAAATATATAAAAGAAGTTCCAGAAGAAATCTGGAATTATGACACCCGAAAAGCTGTCAGTTATTATACTCGAAGCTTGAGCAAACATGATCGGCAGTGGGTCATGAGCAATACAGCTATCCTTCATTTTTGTGGACAGCCCAAGCCGTGGGACCCGAGTAGCGACAGCCGATTCACGGCTCTATACCTTCACTATATTCAACTTTTAAAGCAGCTAGAAAAACATTTTGAGCACTAGCTAATCACATCCATTCAAGAAATAACTATTAATTCCTGTATGATGAGGAACAAACAGATTTCAGAGTGATTCATTTATCTTTTTATTGCTTAGGTTAGTTATAATAGTCTTTATCAGTCATACTTGGAAATTTATTTTTAAATGTGCTATAATACAACGATACGAAAAATATTTTTATGCGACAATTTTAGTTTATTTTTAAGAAATTTATTCAAAACTGGCGTAGCTAAAGAGCTACAAGGATGTATTAGAGGTTAGGGAATACATCGTTTAAATGAGAAATACTCAAAATCTAGTAATAGTAACCTCACAACTTTAAATACAAAATATTGATTAGTTAGATAGCCCTCTCTTGATTGAGAGGGCTATCGTTCATTTTAGGGAATTTTTACTATTTAGAGCAATCAAAATTTCTCTAGGGTTCAATTAAAAAATCTAGTATCTATCTGCTGACATGATACTAGATTTCTTCACAACGAGCGTTTATCAATCATTGTCTATTTCATTGCCATTGCTGCCAATGACTTTTTGATACCAATAAAATGAATCTTTTTTATATCTATTCAATGTTCCCTGACCTTCGTCATCTTTATCGACATAAATAAACCCGTAACGTTTAGACATTTCACCTGTTGATATACTGACCAAATCTATACAACCCCACGGAGTATAGCCCATCAGTTCCACACCGTCTTCTAGTGCTTTCCCCATTTCAATAATGTGTTCTCTCAAATAATCAATGCGGTAACTGTCATGGATTTTTTTATCTTCTGTCAAAACATCGACTGCACCCAAGCCGTTTTCTACGATAAACAAAGGTTTGTGGTAACGTTGATACAGTTCATTCAAGCCGATTCTCAAACCAGCGGGATCTGTTTGCCAACCCCAATCACTGGTTTTTAAATAAGGGTTTTTAGCCCCGCCTGTCAAATTGCCAGCAACTTTTGCCCTCTCTGGATCAACTACATCAATGGTTGTTGACATGTAGTAACTCAAACCAATATAATCTACTGGATATTTTTTTATAAGAGCCAAATCGTCATCAGCCATTTTTAATGGTTTGACCCCATATTTCTTTAAAATCCGTTGTGTATAGGAAGGATAGCTTCCGCCAGCTTGAACTTCACAGCAAAATCCGTTGATTTCCTGATTTTTCTCCATATTTGCCACCTGATTAGCTGGATGGCAATCATAACCATATCCGGTAGCATAAATTGTCATCATACCGATTTTAAGAGCAGGATTTATCTCATGGGCTAATTTTACTACTAAGCTTGACGCTACAAATTGGTGATGGAGTGCTTGAAAGACAAGTTGTTTATCATTGGACCCAGTCTTAGGAATCATTCCTAAACTGAGAGCAGGAAAATGAAGGGCACCATTGATTTCATTAAAAGTCATCCAATACTTTACTTTACTGCCATAACGTTCAAGGAGAACTTTAGCATATCTCACAAAATAGTCTATCAAGCTCCGGTCCTGCCAGCCTCCAAATTCCTTGGCTAGATATAACGGCATTTCATAATGAGAAATCGTAATAACTGGCTCGATATTATATTTCAGACAAGTATCAATCACTTTTTCGTAATGAGCAAGTCCCGCTTCGTTAGGCTCAGTTTCAATACCTTTAGGAAAAATTCTTGTCCAGGCAATAGAAAACCGATAACACTTAAAGCCCATCTCAGCAAATAACGCAATATCCTCTTGATAACGGGAGTAATGATCAATCCCTGAATGCGCAGGATAATAATACTTTGTTTCATCTATATCCCAGTCAAAGTCTGGACTAAAAATCGTTTGAAAGCGTGTCTTTCCACCAGGCAGTGCATCTGCAGTCGAAAGTCCTTTGCCGTCTGCCAGATAGGCACCTTCACATTGGCTTGCTGATGTTGCTCCGCCCCATAAAAAGTTTTCAGGAAATTTCAAAATAGTACCTCCTTCTATTTTTCAATTGTCAATAGCCGATCACCAACGTCTAAATGTGCACTTTCAGTTGCGGAAATATTAACAAAATCTTTGCTGTTAGTGATGACAATTGGCGTGATAATCGATTTACCTTCTCTTTCAATCAAATCAATATCGAAATCGATTAATAGCTGTCCCTTGACTACTTTGTCCCCTTGTGCAATTTTAGGAACGAACCCGTTACCATTCAAATCAACAGTGTCCATACCGATGTGCAGCAACAACTCAACACCACTCGCCGTTTTCATGCCCACTGCATGCCCCGTAGGAAACAGTAACACGATTTCTCCATCCACAGGGGCATATAATTTACCTTCAACTGGTTCAATCGCAACTCCTAACCCCATGGCTTCAGAGGCAAAAACTGGGTCTTGAACTTGAGCTAAAGGAATCATTTTACCTGCCAATGGACTCACCACATCTTCTTCCAAAGTTGTCTCTGATTTTTCATCAGTAAGATTTTCAACTTCTTGTTCTTCAGCGTTTACTCTTCCAAAGAAATAAGTCATTGTCATTGCAAAAACAAAACCAATCGTACAAGCGATGATTGAAGCGATAACTTTTGAAGTGTCATTATCTGGGCCAATAAAATTAGGGAAAGTCAAAATACTTTGTCCGAAAGCGTAAGAAATGACACCGTTAAATGCGGTGATTGCTCCACCAATCGCTCCACCGATACATCCGAAAACAAAAGGTCTTTTAAGCGGCAAGGTGACCCCGTAAACAGTTGGTTCTGTAATCCCGAACAAAGCGGTCAACGTCGCGGAACCTGCTAATCCCTTCATCTTTATGTTTTTGGTTTTCAAGAAAACACCAAATGCTGCACCAGCTTGTGCTAAAACACCTGCCAGCGACATAGGAATCATCGTATCCATACCAGTTGTCGCTAAATTGTTCAAAGCGATTGGAACTAAGCCCCAATGCATCCCGAAAATCACCAGTACTTGCCAGAAACCTCCTAAAATTGCACCGGCTAATACCGAACTGAAACCATAAATTGCTTGATAACCTGCTCCGACCAGTTGACCGAAAACTAGTCCCAGCGGGCCAATAACAATATAAGTCAGCGGCACCATGACTAATAGGGTGATTAAGGTCACTCCAAAAATCCGTAGAAAATTCGGTACAATACGACGGGCAAACTTTTCCACATAGCTTTGAATCCAGACAGCAATAATAATAGGGATGACTGTTGAAGAGTACCCTCCGATGGCTGCTGAGAAGATGACAGGAATACCTAGAAAAGTTAAACTGCCCCCAGCCTCTGCAACGCCCGCTGCAAAATTCAAGAACTCCACTGACATCAATGACATTGCAAGTGCCAGTGCCAAAAATTCGTTTGTTTTGAATTTACGGGCAGCAGTCACCGCTAAAGCCATGGGCATAAAATAGAAAATACCATTAGCCGCTGTGTACAATAGTTGATAGGTGCCAGAATCCATGGACAGCCATCCTAGAAAAACACCTAGATTCATCAGCCCTTTAAGGACACCGGCTCCGGCAATCACTCCTAAAATAGGGGTAAAAATTGAAGAAATAATATCGATTGCCCGACTGACAATTTTTTTCTTTCCAGTCTCTTTTTCAGTCGAATCCGTTTCCTCAGACATCACTTGCATCCCGTCCAGATTTATCAGTTCTGCATAAACGTCACTGACGTGGCTGCCAATCACCACTTGATATTGACCTCCACTTTCGACGACTTGGATGATCTCAGAATGATTTTTTAATTTCTCCGTTTGTGCCTGTTCATCATTTTTCAACTTGAAACGCAATCTAGTGGCACAATGTACGACCGACTGAACGTTATCAGCACCACCGACAAGACTCACAATATCTTCAGCCAACTGCTTATTACTCATATTAAACAATCTCCTTTCAAACTATAAAATATAACTTTATCTTATCAAGGAACAGGGAGCTCAGCGGGTCAGTTTCTACCTTTTAAAAATGTTTTTTGAGCTAAAAAAGAAACGCCTAAGCGTTTCTTAAAAAATAACTCATATTATGATAATACTGTTGGTTCACTAATGCTTCTATCTGAGTCAATTCATCAATTCCTAAAACATCGATGACACTGATATAAGGAGGAGCCAATTTTATATTTTCCGGCAAAATAAAATTAATCAAGACAAGGTCGTAATCAGCAGCGGCTTTGGGCAGCTCTTCTATAGCTTGCAGATCAAGACTGGTGATTTTAGCTTTTTTTCCAAACAAAAAGTTAAGGTGTTCAGACATATAGTGCATATGTTCCACGTCACTGTTGAAGAAAAGTCCAATTCGGCATGGGGGCGTCGTCTCTATCAAGTAATGATAAAACTCTTGCCAATGTGTCACTAATAAATAAAAAAACTCGTAAAAATAAGCCTCATTACTAGCAGCAACCATTGGCAAATGTTCTTGAAACAAAGATTTCACTCGTAACTGGACTGTTTCTTTTAGATGGTGACTTAAGAGCAGGAATGTTTTCCGATTGGGGAAAATAATATAAGGTGTAATGCTGATTTCTTTCGCAATAGAAATGACATTATAGATATTTAGAGCTAATTTTTCCAAATGTGTGACAGGAATAGAGAAATCATCACTCAATGTTTCTATGATGTTGATGATTCCTTCAAAAATTTCACGATTTCCTTTAGATTTCCCAACCCTCTCCTTGAAATCACGGTTAGATAACGCATACCAGTCATTTAAAAAATAACGAAACAGTCTCTGATAAACATCAACGGTTAACTCTATTTTGAAATAATATTCGAAATTATTTTTGTTTTGATAATGGCTTGATTCTGACTGAACCAGTTCCCGCAAGTCTTTGGTCAACTCGACCATTTGAGTAGGAACATGGTGTTGCTTTTCACGAATCAATGCCACCATCAGATAACGTTTCATCCGCATGTGACTTGGATAATTATATTGTCCCCGCGGAAACTTCTCCATGAAAACATCAATCAACTCTAGACTAAAGTCTGTGATTATTTTGTCAAATGGATACTCGTCATTTGGATAGCGTTCCTGGAAATAAAAGATGTAAAAGGCACGAATGTTATTTTCATCCCCTACCATCTGGACAGGTCTGCTTTTGATTTTAATTTGATAAGGAGCCAAACAGAGATTAATAAAAGAAATCGTCCGCTTTAACGTTGCTTGAGAAATATACAATTCCTTAGCTAATTTTTCATAACTGTCATGTTCATTGAAAAAAACTGTCTCCAGCAACTTAAACGTCAGGCTTTCTTTTAAAAAAGTTTGATAAATTATTTTCATTGATTTTTCTTGCGGGATTTGTAAATAGCATCGTTTGTCCCCGGTAACTTCGATAAACAATGGTGAAATCATCTGATTTAGGAAACCGATATCGACTTGAAGCTGCATGACAGTTAAATAAAGTTTTTCGGATAAAGTTTTTAAACGTATCCCAGGGTTAAGATAAATCATTTCGATTAGTTCTAAACGACGGTTCTCTTTTTCATTTAATAACTCTCTCATAACTTCACACTCTTTTAGTCCATAATTTTATAGTCTGCTCTTATTTCTTATTTCATCTTTTACCAAATGACGGATGAAAACGTCTTTATTTTTGTATCATATCATTTCTTCACCCTTAAAGTAAATTAAATGACATGTATGATAAAGCTAACTGGTATCCATTTATAAAAAAGATTCTTAATATTTTATCATCATTGTAACCGAACTTCATTCAATTTAGAAGATAAAAATAACGCTTTTTCTAAAAAATATCAGGTAATTAACATAAACAATCTTATCAACCGGCTCTATTTTGCTGCTCTTATTAATTTTACTACATCTCAATATCTTAATTGGGGTAAGGAAGGATTAATGAGATTTTCTTATCATAAAAAAGATTTTCAACCTCTTAATTAAAACGAAAAAAAGATGTTGGTCAGGACATTCGCTTCCTAACCAACATCTTTTGATTTAATCGTCATCAGCCCTATTTGGCAAAGAGCCGGATTCAATTTTAAAATCTTATTTCTTTGGTGTATCCTCATCCATCTTAAGAACAGCCATGAAGGCTTCTTGCGGAACTTCGACTGAACCGATGGATTTCATTCGTTTCTTACCTTCTTTTTGCTTTTCTAACAGCTTACGTTTACGGGAAACATCTCCACCGTAACATTTAGCCAAGACATTTTTGCGCAACGCTTTGATATTGGAACGTGATACTATTTTCTGTCCGATAGCGGCTTGTACCGGCACTTCAAATTGTTGGCGCGGAATCAGTGCTTTCAGCTTTTCAACAATAGCTTTGCCTCGGTCATAGGCAAATTCTTTATGAACGATAAAGCTCAATGCATCTACTTTTTCCCCATTCAGCAATATTTCCATTTTCACTAATTTGCTCGTCTTGTAGCCAATAATCTCATAATCCAATGATGCATAACCTTTTGTATGAGACTTCAGCCTGTCAAAGAAGTCAAAAACGATTTCTGACAGAGGCAGCTCATACACGACGTTTACCCGGTAAGCATCCAAATAATCCATCGTAACAAAATCCCCCCGTTTGCGTTGGGATAGCTCCATCACTGCACCCACGTAGTCATTAGGCACCATGATAGAAGCTTTTACATAAGGTTCTTCCACGTAATCGATAACTCCTTGTTCGGGGAAGTCTGCCGGATTATCCACCACAATTCTTTCTCCATCTGTTTTAACAACATGATAGATAACTGATGGGGCGGTCGTAATCAAATCAAGGTTGAATTCACGTTCCAAACGTTCCTGAATCACATCCATATGCAGCAAACCTAAAAAGCCGCAGCGGAAACCGAAGCCTAAAGCCTGAGATGTTTCCGGTTCAAAATCCAGAGCCGAATCATTCAGCTGTAATTTTTCAAGAGCTTCACGCAAATCATTATATTTTGAAGTGTCGATTGGATATAATCCGCAAAAAACCATCGGATTCAGCTTCCGATAACCTGCTAATGGTTCGCTGGCAGGATTGTCAGCTAAAGTGACAGTATCCCCCACTTGTGTGTCTTGAACCGTTTTGATGCTGGCAGTGATATAACCTACATCTCCCACGGATAATACATCACGTGACACAGGTTTCGGCGAGAAAATCCCTACTTCTGTCACTTCAAACTTCTTGCCATTTTGCATCAACATAATTTCATCGCCAGGTTTCACCATACCATCAATAACCCGAATATTTAGAACCACACCTCGGTAACTGTCGTAAACGGAATCGAAAATCAAAGCTTTCAAAGGTGCATCTAAATCCCCATCAGGTGCCGGAACTTTTTCTACGATTTGTTCTAAAATTTCTTCAATACCTATGCCGGCTTTTGCGCTAGCAAGGACGGCTTCGCTGGCATCAATCCCTACAACATCTTCGATTTCTTGGCGAACTTTTTCCGGGTCTGCTGCCGGCAAATCTATTTTATTGATAACAGGAAGGATTTCCAAATCATTGTCAACGGCTAAATAGACATTGGCTAATGTCTGTGCTTCGATACCTTGGGCAGCATCCACCACCAGTATTGCTCCTTCACAAGCCGCTAAGCTCCTTGAAACTTCATAGGTAAAGTCTACGTGACCAGGCGTGTCGATCAAATGGAAAATGTATTCCTCACCGTCTTTTGCTTTATAAGTAAGTTCCACTGTATTTAACTTTATAGTGATGCCACGCTCTCTTTCCAAGTCCATGGAATCTAATAATTGATCCTGCATTTCACGGGAAGACACTGTTTCAGTTTGCTGAAGGATCCGGTCAGCCAACGTTGATTTCCCATGGTCGATATGAGCAATAATCGAAAAATTCCGAATCTTGCTCTGCCTCTCTCTTAATTTTTCTATCTCCATTTAAAAAATTCCTACTTTCTTTTCAATCAGCATGTTTAATTATAGCAATATTTCCGGAGGTTTTAAAGTATTTTCATACAGCTGATATGCTGACGAAAGATTGTTTCCTAGCTAAAAAAATCTGACAGCAGAGGAGAAATCTGATTGGTTTTAAAAATTTCTCTGCTAAAAATATGATAATACAATGACACTTTATCATCTGTTGTTTTTCTTCAAAAAAAATCCCGAAGAACATCTTCTTGGAGAATTCCTCAGGATTTTTAATGTTAATCTCTTTTGTTCATTTCACGGATTAATTCGTCTATCCGACTACCGTAAGCAACAGATTCGTCCCGCTTGAAGAACAATTCCGGTGTTCTGTAAATCTGCAAACGTGAGCCCAACTCTTTGCGGATCAAACCTTTAGCCTTATCAAATCCGGCTTGAACTTCTTTGACAGCCTCTGCATCATCAGACAAGGTACTGTAGTAGATCGTTGCTTCTTGCAAATCTCCTGTAACAGATACTTCTGTGATCGTTACTCCCTCTACTCGAGGGTCACGAACTTTTTTTTGCAGAATATCGTTGATTTCCTTTTGGATTTCTTGCGCTACCCTGCGTGCACGATATTTTGTCATTGTTTTCTCCTCTTACTTGTCAGCCTGATACCCGTTGTACTAAAGATTATTTTGTTAAAAGTAATATTTTTTTCGGATAAATCAGAGCTTAAACGATTTTTATTTCTTCCATAATAAAGCCTTCAATCACATCATCTACTCTGACGTCATTGTAGTTTTCAATCATGGCACCGCACTCGTAGCCAGTCTTCACTTCTTTCACATCGTCTTTAAAACGTTTCAGACTAGCAAGTTTGCCTTCGAAAATGACGATACCATCGCGAATCACACGAACACCGCTATCCCGTTCAATATGTCCATCGGTTACATAACAACCAGCAATCGTTCCCACTTTGGACACTTTATATGTTTCACGAACCACCATTTGACCGGTGATTTTTTCTCGGTACTCAGGATCAAGCATCCCTTTCATCGCTGTTTCTATTTCTTCGATGGCGCGGTAGATGACTCGATGTAAACGAATATCCACAGTATCGCTTTCTGCCTGAACTTTTGCCTGAGGTGTGGCACGAACGTTGAAACCGATGATGATCGCATTACTTGCTGTTGCAAGTGTAATATCACTTTCGTTAATAGCTCCCACGGCAGAGTGGACGATTTTCACTCGAACGCCTTCCACATCGATTTTCTTCAAGCTGGCTGCCAATGCTTCTGCGGAACCTTGAACGTCAGCTTTAATAATAACATTGACTTCTTTCAGTTCTCCCTCTTTCAAACTTTCAAACAAGTTATCCAAAGTAACCAAGGTATTAGCATGACGGTGTTCCAACAGTGCACGTTTAGCACGTTCTTCACCTGCCGCCCGTGCTGTTTTTTCATCTTCAAAAGTAACGAAATGATCACCAGCTTGGGGCACATCGTTCAAACCAGTGATTTCAACTGGTGAAGATGGTCCGGCAGATTTTTCGCGACGGCCTACATCATTGGTCATCACACGGACACGGCCGAAAGTATTCCCGACAACAATCGGGTCTCCAACTCGCAAGGTCCCTTGTTGAACCAGCAAAGTAGCCACTGCACCCTTTCCTTTATCCAGGCGGGCTTCGATTACTGTTCCGATAGCTCGTTGCGTTGGATCAGCTTTTAATTCCTGAACTTCAGAAACAAGTAAAATCATTTCCAGTAAATCGTCGATGTGTTTACCGAACTTAGCTGAAATCGGTACGAAAATCGTATCGCCGCCCCAATCTTCCGGAATCAAACCATGTTCACTCAATTCCTGCATGACACGATCAGGATTGGCAGACGGTTTGTCGATTTTATTGACCGCCACAATAATAGGTACATCTGCCGCTTTGGCGTGGTTGATGGCTTCAATAGTTTGCGGCATCACACCGTCGTCTGCTGCAACTACCAAGATTGTAACGTCGGTAATGCTCGCTCCCCGCGCACGCATACTGGTAAAGGCTGCGTGTCCAGGTGTGTCAAGGAAAGTAATCGGTTTGCCTTCGATTTCAATCTGGTAAGCACCGATATGCTGAGTGATACCGCCTGCTTCCCCTAAGGATACTTTTGTATGACGAAGAGTATCTAGCAATGTCGTTTTCCCATGGTCAACGTGCCCCATGATTGTCACAACAGGAGGACGAGTAACTAAGTTTTCTTTATTTATTGCCTCTGGCTCGAAAAACTTATCGATGTCTGCAACATCAACTTGAACTTTTTCTTCTGCTTCAATGCCATAGTCAGCAGCTAGAATTTCAATCGTATCTTTATCCAATGCCTGATTTTGGTTTACTACCACGCCAAGCATGAACAATTTCTTGATGATTTCTGCCGGCTCACGGTAGATTTTCTTTGAAATTTCAGCCACATTCATACCTTCTGTGTAAACTAAAACCTCAGGCAGCTCTCTGAACTTACGTGCTGGCACCGCTGGCTTCGTTGACTGCTGTCTGTTTTGTTTCCCTTTTCTTCCTCGTTTGTTAAATTTGTTTCGGTTCTGATAATTGCCTTGCTGACGATTATCTCCACGGAAATTCTTTGAACGGTTGCCGCCTTGAGTGCCCTGCTGAGCACCCTGTTGTTTGTTTCCTTGCTGCTGCTTCGCCTGCCCCTGTGTCCTAGCTTGCTGCTGGCCGCCTTTATTTTGACCTTGGGGTTTGTTGCCCTGTGGTTTATTTCCTTGTTGTGGTTTATTCCCTTGTTGCGGTTTATTCCCTTGCTGCGGTCTGTTACTCTGCTGGCCGCCTTGCTTAGAAAATGGTTTTTTCTGAGTCGGACGTTGCTGATTTTTGTTTTGTGTACTATTTTTTGACTGATTATTATTCATATAAGTCGTTTGCTCTTTCTTGCCGCCAGTAGATTGCTGCGGATTATTTTGTCTTTGTTGGTTAGTCCGCGTCTCTTTACCGGATTGTGGCTGTCTCTGCCCTGTCACCGGTTTATGACCTGCTTGCGAACGACTAGCTTGGTGCGTTGGTCTCTTGCTTGTTTGTTGGGAGCGGTTTTGCTGATGACTTTGGCTCCCTCTAGGTTGATTATCTTGATTCTTTTGTTGATTTTTTTGTGTTGAGGGTTGTTTGGACTGCGCTGGTTGTTGTTTTTGACTAGCTGCTCTTGGTTTAAAAGCATGACTAATCTTTTCGGCTTGAGAGCCGTCAACAGTTGCCATATGATTTTTCACATCAATCCCAAGGGTTTTAGCTTTGTCAATAACCGCCTTACTTGATTGATTGATTTCTTTGGCTAATTCATAAATTCTTTTTTTTCCCATGCAATCACCTTCCTAACTTGATATTAACTCCTTTAATTTCTCAGCAAATCCTTTGTCTTTCACCCCACAAACCATTCGTTTTCTGCCAATCGCTTGACTGATTTCTGTTTGAGTGAATAGTGAATAACAAGGAATTTGATAATGAGAACACTTATCTGTGAGTTTTTTTTGGGTATTGGCACTAGCATCTTCTGCCAGCAGTACAAGTTCAACCTTTCGACTCCGGACATCTTGTAACACAAGTCCTTCGCCGGAAACGATTTTTCCTGCTCTCATGGCCATACCTAGTAAGTTTAACGCTTTTTCGCGATTATTCATTTTCCAAACAATTCCTGTCTTGCTTTTTGATGGGTCACGTAATCTATCAACTCTTGATAAAAGTCATCTGATATTTTTACATTTAAAACCCGAGAAAGGATATCTTCGTCACGTGCCTTCTTGGCCACTTCAGGCTCAATAGAAACGTAAGCGCCACGGCCCGGCATTTTTCCGGAAGGATCAAGGGATACTTCTCCTTCTTTTGAGCGGACAATGCGTATCATTTCTTTTTTGTTTTTCATTTCTCCCGAAACCACACATTTTCTTAAAGGAACTTTACGCTGTTTCATCTATTTTTGCCTCCGTTCTTACTCTTCCTCCAAAAAGCTCTCATCAACTGTATCATCTTCTTCGATTACATCGTCTCCTGCATCATCAGAAGCTCCAATCATTTCGTCTGTTTCCACGAACTCTTCATCATCAACATCTGAAAAATCTTCCAGCTCTTCAGCAAATTCTTCTGACTGAACGTCTTCTTCTGCCGCCCATTGTTCTCGTAAGGCTTCCATATCAGTTTCAGACTTGATATCGATTTTAAAATTAGTTAGTTTTGCTGCTAACCTTGCATTTTGTCCCCGCTTGCCAATCGCTAATGACAGCTGATAATCAGGTACGACCACCGTACAAGAACGACTGTTGTTGTCATCAGAGAAATTAACTTCCAAAACTTGTGCCGGGTTTAATGCATTGGCGATATAGACTGCCGGGTCTTCGTCCCATTCGACAATATCCATGTTCTCGCCTCTCAATTCATTGACGATTGCCTGCACTCTTTGTCCCCTTGGTCCCACACATGTCCCCACAGGGTCGACGTTTGGATCTTCAGACCGGACTGAAACTTTAGAACGGTCTCCTGCTTCGCGGGCCACGTTGACGATTTCCACCACACCGTCATAAACTTCCGGCACTTCTTGTTCAAACAATCGTTTCAACAAATCCGGATGGCTGCGGCTGACAAAAACTTGAGGCCCTTTCGATGTGTTTTCTACCTTGGACACATAAACCTTGATGCGGTCGTGAGGTTGATAAATTTCATTAGGGATTTGATCTTGCCGGGACAAAACTGCTTCTATTTTGCCAAGATTGACATAAATATAGCGGTGATCCTGACGTTCCACAATCCCTTGCATGATTTCATTTTCATAGGCGCTGAATTCTTCGTAAATAATCGAACGTTCTGCCTCACGAACTCTTTGTAAAATAACTTGTTTTGCTGTCTGTGCAGCAATTCGGCCAAAGTCCTTCGGTGTCACTTCAAAGTTGATTTTATCCCCGATTTCATACGCCGGGTTAATCTTCAAAGCTTCTTCCAAAGAGACTTCCAATTGTGAATCCATTACCACGTCTGTCACTTCTTTGACTGCAAACACATGGATATTTCCTTTTTTCTCATCAAATTCTACTTGTACATTTTGTGCTTGACCATAATGTCTTTTATACGCAGAAACCAATGCTGCTTCAAGTGCATCGATCACAATTTCTTTTGAAATGCCTTTTTCTACTTCCAATGCTTCAAGAGCATTTAACATTTCTTTACTCATGACTTTTACTATCCTCCATTACGTTTTCTTAAAATTGAATCGCCAGTCTCGCCTTGGCAATATTACTTCTTTGGAATGTCAATTCTTTTTTCATCGTTTTAATTGTTACTAGCAACGTCAATTCATCCGCAGTTAATTTTGTTAAAAACCCTTCAAATTGCTTTTCACCTTCAACTGCGACATAAAGAGAGATATGGATGTATTCATCCAAAGCTTTTTGAAAGTCTTCTTCTTTTTTCAACGGTCTTTCAACACCAGGAGAGGAGACTTCTAAAAAATATGCTTGTGGAATAGGATCTGGATTTAATGCATCCATTCTTTCGCTCAACTGTTCGCTAACGATGGCACATTCTTCGATATCTATACCATTTGGCTTATCAATATAAACGCGCAGGAACCAGTTTCTACCTTCTTTTACAAACTCAATGTCTACAAGTTCAAACTTTAATTGATCTAGAATAGGGGTCACAACTTCACTAACAGTTTCCACAACACTACTCAATTAATTTCGCCTCCTTCATGGGAATCTGTCTATCCATCAAAAAGAGTGAGCGTTCCGCACGCTCACTCTTTCCTCCGGTATCAATCTAGAAGCATTATAACATATTTTCATGGAGCTTTCAACAAATCCTTTCCCACTGTGTTTTTAGTCCCTTTTTCAAAAAAATTACTTTTGATTTGGTTAATTTTTTTCTAAATGTTCTGTTCAGCTATTGGTTCTTGCACTTCCGCTTGCTATGATAGATTCACCAGCATGGAAAGGAAGCAAAGTTAACCATGAGTTATTTTATTCAAATCACTTTCATTTTTTTTATTGTTTTTGTTCTGGAAGGAATCAGAGAGAATCGAGTTCTTTCCGTTGCCGAATATAAAGTCGCTTCATTAGAAGCATCATCTCTCAAAATAGCCCAGTTATCAGATTTGCAATACCCGCGGCTAAGGATTAATGAAGAAACACTAATCAGCGAGTTGAGGGAAAGAACGCCTGACTTGATTTTTTTAACAGGCGATACGATTGATCGTACCGAATCTGTTGAACAAACAAAACTAAAACTTTTACTGCCAAAACTCATGGAAATCGCACCTGTATTTATCGTTGCGGGAAACCACGAAACCACAAGCGGCCAATATGATGAGTGGCGGCAAATGATCAATGATTCTGGTGCCTTCTTGTTAGAAAATCAAATCCAAGAACTTGAAATCAACGGCCATTCGATTGCGGTGGGGGGCCTATGCGAATATCAAATTGCCTTTCCGGAAACAGAGATGAACAAATTAAAAAATAAAAAACACTTTTTATTATTGTCCCATCACCCGGAATTATTCGAAAATATCATTGAGCTGCTCCCAGAGAACCAGCCATATAATACCTATATTTTCAGCGGACATGCCCACGGTGGACAGATTATTATACCGGGCATTGGAGGTATCTTATCACCCAATCAAGGATTTTTTCCTAAGCTCACTGATGGTCTCTATGATTCTGAAAAGAATCAACAGGCAAAACTAATCGTCAGCCGGGGATTAGCCAATAGCCGTTTCCCTTTAAGGATCAACAACTATCCTCAACTCAATTTTTTAATCATTGAATAACCAGCAGAATCTCTATTCTTTCATGACAAAAAAAACCCGTCTCACAGTAAGTGAAGCGGGTTTTTACTTTATCATTTATCAAAACAAGTTGGACTGTTGAAATAGTCTTTTAATCTACTCTTGACAAAAATAACCATTTAAAGCTTCTCAACTGTCTCCTCTTGATTGACCAATTCTCTATCTATTATTTCTTTTATTTTTTCAACATTCATCTCGTAAAACAATTTCGCTGGGACATGAATTTCAAATATATTTTCTTCATTTTGCCCGTCAATCATTTTAGCTGACTAAATTTTCCCTTAAAAACAAACTTCAAGCATTGCAACATCACTTAATATTTATCTTTTTAATTTATTCAAACTCTTTTAAAACCGATTATATTTCTCAGTGCTTGATTATTTTCAATAGCACTTTATTTGCTAATAAATAGCCAAAAAAACAGAGAATCAATGAAAAAGCTAAAAACCATGGGCTGCGCGAGATATTATCCGGAAGTTTCATGCCGATGTAAAACGAAACACTAAACAAAAAGAATGCAAAGACAGAGGACAAAATTTTTCTAAACACATTTTCCCGTGAGAAATCATTTTTTTCATTATCATCTGAGGGTAGATGGGTATCATTAAACGGATCCCGGCTAATCAACCTGTTGTCCCTATCGATATCTTTTTTTCCGATAGACCAGCGTTTGTCATTTATAGCCATGACGCTCTCCCCTTCCTATTTTATAACACATCAGATTCTCCAAAAACCTGAAACGACACTCTTAAACTTCAATTTAATTATACCATTCCTCACTAAAAAATAATAGTTTGCGATTTAAGAGCAACTAGATATCCAAATAGTCTCCACCCGGCATACCGGACAATTTAAATAAAGCTGACAGTTTCTGTCACATGGATTTTGGGATCCAAAGATTGGATAACAGGACAGTTTCTTTTGACCAGCTTAAGTGCACGAAGGGCCTTATCCTGAAATTCCGGTGCAACGGACAAATAAAATGTCATTTCTATTTTTTCGAGCGGTTTGCTTGGTTTTTCCGTAGCACGCGTATAGTCGATGATAACTTTTTCAAAGGTATACGGAACTTTCGAATTAAACAAGACAGACTGATACACATAAGCCCCACAGGCACCGGCAGCTGCCGCCAAGCTTTGCACAGGCGAGTAGCCAAAGTCCTTCAACATCACCCAATTTCCCGAATCTAACGGCAACTCCAATCCGTCTTTCCCCTGCACCAATTCCAAAGTATGTTCACTCATTTTGTTAATGCTCCTTTATGTCATATAATTTTTTATAACTTCTATTGCTCCTGAAATATCAACCATTCAGCAGAAGCAAGTCCACGACTGAGAGTTTGTCTCTCTTTTTAGAATTTATTCATGATTTCTTCCACATTTTTAATCATCACTGAGATAGTCCCGTCTGGATTATTGATAAATTCAATGATTTCTTTGTCCCAATATAAATCTATGGGGACGGTCAGTTCGATCCCGTTAGCCAGTTTCAACTTTTGTTTGCTGTATTTCTTTTCCAGTTTAGTGACATTAGTTGGCACATCTTCTTGAAAATTTGTTCTCTCCACATAGTCCAAATATTCCTGCTTGGCGCTGTGATTATTTTCAAAAACCGCTTCGGCAATTCTTTCGTTAACGATTTTTCCTTCTTCTTCAATGCTGTCATAGATGGCTTGCTGCACATTGGCAAAACTTTCATATTTTTCCTCATTGTATTTATCTGCCACTTTCTGAACAGCTTTTTTGACGATTTTTATATTTTCCACGGCTGAGGGGGAAGACTGAACTTCAAAAATCCGTTCTGTCAAATAACTGACTTTCTTCCCCTCTATTTTATATTTTTTTTCGATGGAATGGAAATCAAGTGTTTCAAGATAAATCAAAATCCCCTCATCCACTCTTTGGCCCATCTTCGGCAAAATCGTCTTATTCACAATAATATTGTTTACCATCTGATTATCTATGTAATCAACAAAATGTGTCAGCGCCGGTTTATAATTTAACTTAAATATCCCCAAGAAAGACTGTTCCTCGTCATCTATACCTTGCACAATCAGCAAATCACCGTTAGGCACGTCCTCCGCCTGCTTCAAACAGTCGAAAAACACTTGGGCGATCCCATGGCTTTTATCAAGGAAAGAAATTTCCTTGTCCATCAGCTGTTTGACAAATTCATTTGTCCGGTCCAACTCCCCGATTTTGATATCACCGTCCAAAAACTTGCTCAATAATTTATCTGCATATTGGTGGATAATTTGTTCTTTCAAGTCTAACTCCCTTTGAGAGATAGTTAATGCACCTGTTTCAAAATCCAGCATGTGTAAAATTCCCTGCTCTATCTTCATAAGACAACTCCTTAAAAATTTCTACTGTCTTATTATACATGAAAATAAAAAAAGAGCGCCCTGATTATTCATCAAGGCATACTCTTCTAATCAAAATCATATAAAGTTGTAGACAGGTAGCGCTCCCCATTGTCTGGAACTACAGCAACCACATTATGCCCTGCACCAAGTTTTTTGGCCACATCTATCGCTGCTTTAACTGCAGCTCCGCCGGAAATCCCCACAAGAATACCTTCTTCTTGTGCTGCTGCACGAGCTGTCGCGATAGCCTCTTCACTAGCTACCGGAATCACCTCATCATAAGCAGAAATCTCCAATGTTTTAGGAACAAAGCCTGCGCCTATCCCTTGGATTTTATGAGGGGCATGGGCGCCTCCCCGTAATATTTCTGACTCAGCAGGTTCTACGGCATAAAATTTAGTATCAGCATCATGTTTATGTAAGACACGATGGACACCTGTGATTGTTCCGCCCGTCCCAACACCGGCTACAAAGGCGTCGATCTTTTCGCCTTCAAAAGCAGCTAGGATTTCTTCTCCGGTTGTCTCTTCATGCTTGGCTGGATTAGCTGGATTATCAAATTGTAATGGTAAAAAGAAGCCATCTTGCTTCGCCAACTCTTGTGCTTTTGCGATAGAAGCTTTCATGCCTTCAGCACCAGGAGTCAAAATCAATTCTGCCCCGTAAGCCTTCATCAATTTTTGACGTTCCACGCTCATCGTGTCTGGCATAATGATTACTGCTTTATAGCCTTTTGCCGCTGCCACCATTGCGATACCGATTCCGGTATTTCCACTTGTAGGTTCTACGATGGTATCTCCGGGATGAAGCAAGCCGTCCTTTTCAGCTTGTTCGATCATCCCAAGGGCGATCCGGTCTTTGACACTGCCTCCGGGATTAAAAAATTCTAACTTCAAATAAACAGCCGCATCGTCAGCTCCTGTTAATTTATTTAATTTGACCAAAGGGGTGCTGCCTATTAACTCTAAAATATTATCTACTTTTTTCATTGTGTTCCTCCCTTGATTTATCTGTCAATCTAATAAAAAATGTCTTTTATTGCTAAAAAACATAGTCTCATTCTAAAGCAAATCGTTTTTTAAGGCAAATAAAAAGCCAGACGGCCAACGCCTGACTTTATTATCACATTATTATTTTCTGTTATTATCTTCTCGTCTTCTTATTCTGACTGGGACCCTGTTTTTTAACAATTGATTGAATAGGTGGCAGACGGCAACGCCAACTAAAGCTGTCGTGCCTAGATTGATTATCAAATGTAAACTGCTCATGCCGATCACTTCCCTCTGTCTTATTTACATCTCCTATTATACTAGACATTTCAAGGAAAACTCAACAAGTATGCTTGATTGAAGACAATTTAAAACTTGCGGACAAAATTCCAGCCTATTGCTCTAAACGATTAAAAAATTATTGATACTCCCGTCTTAATCTTCCGCTGAATTGACAAAGAACTTCATAGGGAATCGTACCAATATAGTTTGCGATATCCACAACTGAAATTTCCTCTGTGCCTGATTTCCCCACTAAGACTACCTCGGTTCCCACTTCATATTTTTTCGGCAAACGAATCATACATTGATCCATGCAGACCCGTCCGACGATCTCACATTTTTGACCGTCTACCAGTACGTGAAAGCCTTGAAGCTGGCGGTGCCAGCCATCAGCGTAGCCGATAGGCAATGTTCCAATCCATTCTTCTTTTTTTGCTTTATAAGAGGCCCCGTAACTGATAGAGTCTCCCGGAAAAACTTTTTTCACAAAAATCAGTTTGCTTTTTAGTGATAAGGCCGGTACCAATTGATAGGGAAGAGGCAAAGTCCCCCCTGAAGGATCGACGCCATACATTGCCAGGCCCAAGCGGATGATATCGGATGGACAATCTGGATGCCAGATTGCTGTGGCACTGTTGGCACAATGAACATAAGGCGGCTTCTCATCTACCGCAGCCAAAAATTTTTCCATTTTTTCCTGCTGCTTCTCAAAGTAGGTAGTGTCTGCCTCATCAGCTGTAGCAAAATGTGTAAAAATACCTTCCAAATAAAAAGAAGGCGTGTTAGATATGATGTTTAATCCTTGCAGAAATTCTTCGACTGTTTGATAACCGATTCTGCCCATGCCCGTATCAACTTTTAAATGGATTTTTAAAGGCGGCAAGTCTTTGTCCAACCTATCTTCCTGTAAAATATTTTTTAACCAAAGATTATTTGCTACTGTAACAGAAAGATTATGCTCTTGGGCCAAGAGGACACTTTCTTCTTCAATCAAACCCATAACCAGAATAGGGTCAGAGATTTCTGCTTTCCGCAAATCCAGTGCTTCATCAATAGTTGCAACGCAAATACCTTGGGCTCCGCCTTCCAGTGCAGCCCTGGCAACTTCAATGGCACCATGACCATAACCGTCCGCTTTCACCACTGCAAACAGCTGATTTTGTGATTGCATACCTTCCTGTACTATTTTTATGTTGTCTTTTATTGCTTTAGTATCTACAAAAATGGTAGATGAACGATTCCAACTTGTATTCATAAACACCCTCATTTCGAATAACTCACGTATCTCTAGCTGCCGCTCAGAATGTTTTAGCGTAAACTGCCAGACAAAATTGAAAAGTAATTTAGCAGTTATCCAGCGACACACTCACTTCTAACCGGCCACTCTTTATTTTTTTATCAGTCCTTATGACAATGCCTTCCAGCTGACTACATTTTTCCGCTAAAACTTCCATCTCATCAGATAGTTCTTTTACTTAAAAAATGAAACGAAACTAACAATTAGCACAAGTAAAACTGCTGCCAAAGCCATCATTTGCTGGATGGATTCCATTTTATCATCTCTTATCTTAAATTACTATTGCCCGCATCAATCAAGTTCGGACTGATACTCAAAAGATGGCGCTGGGGCTGATTTGATTAGAAAGCATTTAAAGAAAAAAATACTCCCTGTGTCTCAAAAAGAGTCAATCACAAGTCAAAGAAGCATTTTTTAGCAGACTTATCGTATCATAAAAATGATAAAAAAGCGATTCTGCCTGCACTCAGCCAGTCGCAAATTATCTTGCCAGCAAACAAAACTCTATTATCTCCAATTGTTTGCCGTCAGGATTCATGATAGAATAAATTCAGAAATTCTAGAAAGAGGCTCGTCATGATAAAAACGATCATTATATTAGTAATAGGTTACCTGCTTGGTTCCATTCCCTCGGGTGTATGGATTGGCCGCCTATTTTTTCAAAAGGATATCCGTAAGTTCGGCAGCGGCAACTCCGGTACCACCAATACTTTCCGCGTGTTAGGAAAGACAGCGGGAATCACCGTTCTAATAATGGATATTTTAAAGGGAACCTTGGCAACCTGTTTGCCTTTGCTTTTACATTCAGACTTGCCCAAATTATGGGTGGGACTTGCAGCGATTTTAGGACACACATTTCCAGTTTTTGCTAAATTCAAAGGAGGAAAAGCTGTCGCCACCAGTGCCGGGATGCTGTTGGGGTATTCGCCATTATTTTTTGTTTATTCGGCTGCCATTTTTGCCGTATTTCTGTTCATCACCAGCACGGTTAGTTTAAGCAGCATGATTAGTGCCGTCCTGATTACTTTGTCCACCTTTATTCTTCCTTTCATTGCACCGGATATTTTGCCGGAGTTCGATTGGCTGCTGTCTGTGCTGGCACTTTGCATTACCGCATTCATTTTTTACCGCCACAAAGACAACATCCAGCGAATAAAAGACGGAACAGAAAATCGTGTCCCCTTCGGACTGAACAAAAATGATAATAAAAAATAAAATGACCCCAACTGTTGAATGGTTTACCAACAGTTGGGGTTTTATAATCTCTTATTCTACCTCGATCAAAAATTCATGGGCTTTGATTTCTTCCTGTTTCAGGGACAAAACACCCGTTTTTTCTTGCAGGACTCCAGTGGCATCAAGAGTATCTGCAATCCCCTGCCAAGGCTCGATACAAACAAAGGGAGCTTCTTTTGGATACGGGCTCCAAATACCCACAAAAGGCATGTCATCATAAGAAACAATCACTTTATGACGGCTCTTCTCCGACTGTATCGTAAAAGAATTTTTTTCCGGTGTTTCATAGATCAACGCGTCATTAGAAAATAATTCCCGTGAGAATGCAATGCTCGTATTAGTTTGACCTAAAGTAATATTTTCGCTATCCACGTAAGGACCGGACAATGGCAATGAGAGTCGTGATTTTGACGGTGAAAAGCTCAGAAAGTAATCTTCAAATTCCCCTTCTCCATTAATCGGCACATTAAATGCAGGATGACCGCCCACAGAGTACCACATTGTTTCTTGACCGGTATTTTTCACCAAGTACCGGGTCAACAACCCATTATCTTCGACACTGTATTGAACTTGTAATTCAAAATCATAAGGGTAGATTTCTTTTGTTTCAGCATCGCTTTTCAACGAAAAAACTATCATTTCATCTGTGTGAGTGAGAACGGTAAATTCTTTGTCGCGTGCAAATCCGTGTTGTCCCATAGAAAATTCTTTCCCGTCAACAAAATAACGGTCTTTTTTCAATCGGCCGACAATCGGGAACAAGACCGGAGCCTGACGTCCCCAAAATTCCTCATCCCCTTGCCACAAGAATTCGATAGACGGTTCACGACTTTTCAGGCTGGTCAATTCCGCGCCTGCTGTCTTGAACGTCGCTTCCAACAATTCATTTCCAATAGTCAATGTCATTGTACTACTCCTCCAAATTCTACACTGTTTTTTTTGCTAACGCTTCTTTTAATTGGTTATTCAAAATTTTTATATAGGTGCCTTTCATCCCAAGTGAACGAGATTCTATCACCCCGGCGGACTCTAATTTTCTTAATGCGTTGACGATTACTGAGCGGGTGATTCCGATTTTATCGGCAATGTTGGAAGCCGTCAGCCTGCCCTCATTCCCTTCTAACTCATCAAAAATCGCCTTCACCGCCACTAGTTCGCTGTAAGATAATGTTCCAATCGCCATCTGAACCGCGGTTGAACTGCGGATATCTTCCTCGATATCCTTGGAGATTTGATACAAAATCTGCATACCAACAACCGTTGCACTGTATTCTGCTAAAATCAAATCTTCTTCTGTAAAATTTTTATGGATACGGCCCAAAACTATCGTTCCCAGTCGCTCGCCAGCACCGAAAATAGGGACGATGGTCGTCAGTGCCGTCGGATATTCTGCCCCCAGCTCAACTGGAAAAGCTGTCCGGCGATCAGAGATAGGCAGATTCACTTCTGTCTGCTTGATCAGTTTGATGTCGTTAGTATATTCTTGAGGAAACTTTAAATCTTCAAACATTTTTTTCACTCTGGCATTGTTGATGTCATGCTGAACATGAAAACCAATCACACTGCCTTCGCTGTCAATGATATAGGCATTGCTGTTGAGCGTATTTCCCAGCACATGTGCCATTTCCTCATAGGGCAATTTACGACCGTGTTTAAACGTATTTTTTTGCTGCAGCAATTGATTGATCTCTCGAGTTTTCCCTAACAAATCTTTCATGCGTGGCACTCCTTCTGTTTTGATGTTCTTTGTTTCACACGTTCCAAGCGCTAATCTGTCAAAAAAATCAGAGCACTTTTAAAAGAATTACAATATGAAGCGTGTCAAATCCCGATCTTCCACGATTGATCCCAGTTTTTCCATGACATAATTTTCCGTAATCATGATTTCTCCCATCTGCATTTCCGCAGATTCAAAAAGCAAGTCCTCCAGTAATTTTTCCAAAATAGTGTGCAGTCGTCGTGCCCCAATATTATCTGTATCCGAGTTGACTTGAAAAGCGATCTCGGCAATTTTTTCAACAGCTTCTTTCGTGAAGGTCACGTCTATATTTTCCGTTGCCAGCAAAGCAATATATTGTTTTATCAATGCATTTTCCGGCTCAGTTAAAATCCTGACAAAATCATCTTTAGTCAAATCATCCAGCTCCACACGAATTGGAAAACGTCCTTGCAGTTCCGGAATCAAGTCACTTGGTTTAGTCAGATGAAACGCACCAGAGGCGATGAATAAAATGTAATCTGTGTTGACTGTTCCGTATTTGGTATGGATTTGGGAGCCTTCAACAATGGGTAAAATATCCCGCTGCACCCCTTCGCGAGAGACTTCGCCGGAGTGTTCTGATTTGGAAGTGATTTTATCAAACTCATCAATGAAGATGATACCGTTATTCTCCGCCAATTTGATGGCTTCACTATGAATATCTGCTTTATTGACGATTTTTTCTGATTCTTCCCGGATTAGTATTTCTCTAGCTTCTGCCACCGTAGCTGTTCGTCTGATTTTTTTCTTTGGTGTCAAGGCACTTAATGTGTCCCCTAAATCAATACCCATTTGTTCCAAACCTTGGTTGGTAGGCATTTGAATTTTTGGTTCTTCAATTTCGATTGTCACTTCGCGATTTTCCAACAAACCTTTTTCCAGTTGTTCCTTCACTGTCTGACGATTAGCTTTAACTGTATCTGTTACTTCTTCCTGTTCTTCTTCTGTTTGAGGGTTTTGCAGGGCATTCATCATTTGCATCATCATGTCCATCTGTCCACGGCTTTTCTTTTGCTCTTTTTTGATTCCTGGTACTAACAATTTCACCAGACGCTCATCAGCAATTTTTCTCGCCTGAACGTAGACACGGCTATACTGCTGTTCTTCTACGATCCTGATGCTAGCTTCTACTAAATCACGGACCATTGACTCTACATCTCGACCCACATAGCCTACTTCTGTGAATTTTGTCGCCTCAACTTTAACAAAAGGCGCTTTCACGATATGAGCTAAACGGCGGGCGATTTCGGTTTTACCCACACCTGTGGGCCCGATCATCAGCATATTTTTTGGCGTAACTTCTTTTTGCATCTCTTCATCCAACAACATACGGCGATAGCGGTTCCTCAAAGCAACAGCAACAGATTTTTTGGCTTGCTCCTGTCCGATGATATATTGGTCTAAATCTTTAACGATTTCTCTTGGAGTCTTTTTCATTTGATTCATCATTTTATGGACACCTCTTTTATAATTCTTCTACAACAATATTATGATTCGTGAAAACGCATATATCTCCAGCCACTGTCAACGCTTCTTTGGCAATTTCTGCAGCAGTCAAATCTTGACGGCCGTTACGTTTCAACGCTCTGGCAGCTGCCAAGGCGTAATTGCCGCCAGAACCGATTGCCAAGATGCCGTCATCAGGGGCAATCACTTCGCCAGTACCTGAAACAATCAGCATTTCTTTGTCATTCATTACGATTAGCATCGCTTCAAGTTTCTGCATGATTTTATCACTGCGCCATTCCATAGCCAGCTCAACTGCCGCCCGCATCAAGTTGCCTTTGAATTCGTTCAATTTTCCTTCAAACTTGTTCTCCAAATTAAACGCATCGGCCACACTGCCGGCAAAACCGACTACTACTTGATCATTATAAATTCTGCGGACTTTTCTAGCTGTTCCTTTCATGATGACAGATTCTCCCATCGTTACCTGTCCATCCCCTGCCATCGCAAATTTTCCGTCTTTCTCTACTGCGCAAATGGTGGTGCTGTGAAAAGTTGTGTAACCCATAACCGTCATTCCTTCTTTCTTTTATGCTCGAGGGTGAAACGCTCGATAACTTTTTTGCAAATTTTCCTTCGTCACGTGAGTATAAATTTGTGTAGAAGACAGGCTGGCATGACCCAGCAGCTCCTGCACAGTCCGCATATCTGCCCGGTTATTCAGTAAATGAGTGGCAAAAGTATGCCGCAGCATGTGGGGATGAATATCCGTAGTCAGACTACTTTTTTTGATGATTTCTTTCAGCACATACTCAATCCCCCGGGGTGTAATTTGGTCGCCGCGGTGGTTGACAAAGACAAAACCATGTTCTTTTTGATATTTGTTCATCAGTGGTGTGCGGCTGTTTTCCAAATAGTCTCTCAAAGCATCGGCTGCATAAGAGCCAAAGGGCACATAGCGTTCCTTATCCCCTTTACCGTGGACCAGCAAAATCTCCATCTGAAAGTCGACAGACTCCATGGTTAAGTTGGCACACTCGCTCACTCTCATCCCTGTGCCATACAATAATTCCAGTAAAGCAACATTGCGGATAGCCAGCGGTGAATCTCCTTTGGCAGCTTCAAATAGCGCATCCATTTCTTTTTCGTAAAAGAAACGGGGCAATCGCAGCTGTCCTTTTTTCATCTGTACGTAGGAAAAAGGATTTTCTTCGATTTGCTGCTGTTGGAGTAAAAAATGATAAAAAGATCTCAAGCTGGAAGTTTTCCTCCCAATTGTATTGCGGCTATAGTTTTTATCGTACAAATAGGAAAGATAGATTCGAACATCTTGATGATCGATTCCTAAAAAATCCCCGTCTCCCGATGCTTCTAAAAAGGTCAAAAAATCTGAAATATCTTCTTGATAAGCGATTTTTGTCATCTCGGAATAATTTCTTTCAACAATCAAGTATTCTAAAAAACTTTTTACCCAGATATTATCCATGAGAAACTCCTTTCATTTTCCGTAAGCCTAATGTATCATAATCATTTTTTAGATACAATTAAATTGTCAGAATTTAGCAAATTTTTGGAAATTTAGACACAATTTCTTCAATATTATTTTGTCTTTTTATCTATACGTCCATTTTAAAAAAATTATCCAATTAGTTTTTAAGTTTCATCTTATCTGATAAAATAAAGCTATCAATTTAAGGGAGGCGCTTCCATGATTCGGAAATTAACCACACAGAAGCAGTTTGAAGAGAGTTATTTAATAAATTCCTATGCTTTTTTATCTGGTGTCATCGGCTCTTCGGAAGACCAGCAAGTTTTTTATGACAAATGCCGTTTTACAGATAACTATGGTGTCTATGAAGATGGAAAATTAACCAATCAATTGATCAGTCATCCGTTTCAAGCCAATATTTTTGGCGTCTCTATGTCGATGGGAGGAATCGCTGACGTTGTATCGGTCCCGGAAAAACGAGGGGAAGGAAAAATCCATTTCCTCTTTCAAAAACTCTTTGAAGACTATTATCAAACGCAAACATTGATTTCATATTTGGCACCCTTTTCCCACCGTTTTTACCGCAACTTTGGGTATGCTACTGCTTTTGAAGACCAGTTCGTCACATTGTCCAAGTATGAAATCAATAAAGTACCTTCTGAGAAAAATGGCTCTTTCAAGCTGGTCGACTGGAACTCGCCGGAAGACTTGCAAGATTTAAAAAAAGTCTATCGAAACACACTGGAAAAAGAACATGGAGCCCTGATTCGTTCCGACTGGTGGTGGGAATATATCAGAGCCCACTATCCTAAGCGCTTTATAGTTTTGGCTTACAATGAAGAAGGGATTCCTGAAGGGTACATGATCTACGAGTTAAGTGGCCCTGATTCAACCTTTTCCGTACGGGAATTAGCTTACCAAACATATTTTTCTTTCTGCAAGTTGCTGACTTACATGAAAAATCACACTGGCAGCTATGATACATTTGTGGTGAAATCTTCTCCTCACAATCAGTGGACAACGTTTCTGGAAGAACCTTTTTCGTTGGAGAAAAAAATCACCCCTAGCCTGATGATACGGATCGTGCTCTTAAAAGAGTTTATAGAACAGTTGCCATTTATTGACAAGCCTCAAAAATGTTCTCTCATTTTAGATGTAACCGATGAATATTGTCCTTGGAACGAACAATTATGGCGTTTAACAATCACAAATGGTGCTGGTCAGCTGACAAAAATATCTTCTGCCGAAACCATCGACCTGACAGGAACGATTGAAGCTTTCACACAACTATTTTTCCGTATCCTTTCAGGCGAAGAACTTTTGTTTCGCGGAATCCTAAAAGGGAATGAAAACAGTGTCAGCAGTTTGGACACTCTCATACCGCTGGAAAAACCTTATGCCCACGATCACTTTTAAACGGATAGTTAAAAAACAGGACGTCTTGCTTCTCAGCAGACTTCCTGTTTTTCATATTTCTAATGTTCCAATTACTTCCAGCGCCCGTTCTGCCACCTTGGTGTAACGTTCTTTCTTGTCACGGATACGTTCATCCAGCGGCGGAATAATCCCAAAATTAACATTCATCGGTTGAAAATGTTTACCTTCTGCATGGGTGATATAATGGGCCAGTGCACCGATAGCTGTTTCTCGAGGGAATGTTACAGGAGTGATGTTTTGCGCTAACTTGGCAGCATTTATCCCTGCCAGCAAACCGCTGGCGGCACTTTCCACGTAACCTTCTACCCCTGTCATCTGCCCGGCAAACAATAAGTCTGACCGCTTTTTAGTTTGATAAGTAGGCAACAATAGTTCCGGAGACTTTAAGAAAGTATTGCGATGCATGACACCGTAGCGGACGATTTCTGCTTCTTCCAATCCGGGAATCATCCGGATCACCCGTTTTTGCTCGCCCCATTTTAAATGTGTTTGGAAGCCCACAATATTGAATAGAGAACCGGCAGCATTGTCCTGCCGCAGTTGAACCACAGCATAAGGCCGTTTATTCGTCTTTGGGTCTTCCAGTCCAACAGGTTTCATGGGACCGAACAGCATGGTTTTTTCCCCGCGAGCTGCCATCACCTCGATCGGCATACATCCCTCAAATACTTTGACGTCTTCAAAACTATTCAAAGGTGCCACTTCTGCATTGACTAAAGCTTCCCGGAAAGCATCAAACTCTTCCTTTGTCATCGGACAATTTAAATAAGCCGCTTCTCCTTTGTCATATCTGGATTTAAGATAAACTTTCTCCATGTTGATTGAAGACTTTTCAATAATCGGTGCGGCTGCATCGTAAAAATACAGACTTTCAGATTCGGTGAACTTTGCAATATCTTCCGCCAGTTTATCAGAAGTGAGCGGACCGGTGGCAACGATAGACAACCCTTCCGGCAAACGATTGACTTCTTCATCAAACACTTTAATCTTAGGATGTCTGCGCAATTTTTCTGTGACATATTCCGAAAACAGGGTTCTGTCAACTGCAAGCGCCCCTCCTGCCGGAACTTCTGCTGCATCGGCAGCCTCCATGATCAAAGAATCAAACTGACGCATTTCTTCTTTCAATAATCCCACAGCATTTGTAATACTTCTGCCTCTGAAGGAATTAGAGCAAACTAATTCAGCAAAGTTTTCTGTGACATGGGCAGGTGTCTTTTTGTTTTTGCGCATTTCAAACAAATTGACTTGCACACCTGCTTGCGCTGCTTGCCATGCTGCTTCACTTCCCGCTAAACCAGCTCCAATGATTGTAACCTGTTGTGCCATTGCTTCCCTCTTTTCGTCAGTTTGATTTTTTCTGTGACACGTTATTATTTCTGCACATCTTCTTGATAATCACAATTGCTGCAGCGGACCTGTTTGCCGCCTTTAACTTTTTTCTCCACTAAATAGTGGTCGCATTTTGGACAATTACGTGGAATCGGCTTATCCCAAGACGTAAATTCACATTCCGGATAGCGGCTGCAGCCATAAAAAATCCGGTTCTTTTTAGTTTTTCTCTCGATAACTTCCCCTTCGTGACAGGTTGGACATTTCATGCCGATTTCCTTAACGATTGCTTTTGTATTGCGACATTCAGGAAAATTACTGCACGCATAAAATTTTCCGTAACGTCCCAGCTTGATGACCATTGGGCTGCCGCACAATTCGCAATCAAAGCCTGCAGGTTCATCCTTGATCTGGACTTTTTCCATTTCCACTTCAGCCTTGGCAAGCTCTTTTTCAAACGGCTGGTAAAAACGATCGATGACTTCTGCCCATTTTTCTTTGGCTTCGGCAATCCCGTCCAATTCTTTTTCCATCTCTGCCGTAAACTGAATATCTACGATTTGAGGGAAAAATTCCACTGTCAGCTCATTGACGATTTCCCCTAACTCTGTGGGTTCAAATCTTTTTTGTGCTAATTTCACATAATAACGGCGTTGAATGGTTTCCAATGTAGGTGCGTAAGTAGATGGACGTCCGACACCATTCTCTTCCAATGTTTTAATCAGCGTTGCTTCGGTATATCTTGCCGGCGGTTGAGTAAAGTGCTGTTTCGGCTCAATGTCTGCTGCTTTAACGATATCCCCTTCGGTCAAGTCAGGCAAAATATTTTCTTTTTCCTCTTTGCCATCGTCTTTTCCTTCGATATATACTTTCATAAAACCATGAAACTTGATTTTTGAACCATTGGCTACAAAAGTCACATCGTTTTGTTCCAAGGTCACCCGCATGGTATCCATCACTGCTGGAGTCATCAGACTGGCAACAGTACGGGCCCAAATCAGACTGTATAATTTCATCTGATCCTTGTCCAAATACTTTGCTAAAGATTCAGGCGTGCGATAGACACTTGAAGGCCGGATAGCTTCGTGGGCGTCCTGTGCACCTGATGCAGCCTTGGCATTTTTTTTCATTCCAGCCGAATATTCTTTCCCATAAGTTTCAGTGATGTATTTTGCCGCTTCTTCTTTTACAGTATCAGACAATCTTGTAGAGTCGGTACGCATGTAAGTAATCAATCCGACCGTACCTTCTTTGCCGATAGAGATACCTTCATAAAGTTGTTGCGCCACCATCATTGTTTTACGTGTTCTAAAATTGATTTTCCGTGCTGCTTCCTGTTGCAAACTACTGGTCGTAAATGGTTTCGCCGGATTGCGTTTTCGTTCTTTTTTAGTGATAGTGCCCACAGTATAATCTCTTGAAGTTAAACGGTCTGTGACTTCTTTCACATCATCAGCTGTTTTTAATTTCTTCTTTTTATGATCCAAGCCATAAAAAGCTGCTTTGAATTTTTTTCGTCCTTTTTGGAAATTCCCGGTAATCGACCAGTATTCTTCCGGTTTAAAGTCTCTGATTTCCTTTTCACGGTCGATAATCATTTTTAGGGTTACTGATTGAACCCGTCCAGCACTCAAACCTTTTTTAACCTTTTTCCAAAGGAGAGGACTAATCGAATAACCCACAATCCTATCTAAAATCCGTCGTGCCTGTTGTGCATCCACCAAATCCAAATTGATTTTTCTAGGTTCTTTAAATGCCGCTTTCACTGCATCTTTGGTGATTTCGTTAAAGACCACGCGATTTTTATCTTCCAAGTCCAAATCCAGCAGATGTGCCAGATGCCAAGCGATTGCTTCCCCTTCTCTGTCCGGGTCACTTGCCAAATAAACTTTTTGCGCTTTTTTTGCATGCTTTTTTAAGTCTTTGATAATCGGGCCTTTCCCGCGAATAGAAATGTACTCAGGCTGGTAATTATTGTCAAAGTCTATTGCCATTCTGCTTTTGGGTAAATCCCGCAAATGTCCCACACTTGCAACGACTTTGTAATTCCGTCCAAGATATTTTTCTATTGTTTTGGCTTTTGCAGGTGATTCAACAATCACCAGATACTTGTATGCCATGTATATTTACCACCTTCTCTATGTAAAATCATTCATTGATCGAATCGTTAATTATCTTATGCTTAACTTTTCGTTTTGTCAACTTCCATTGATTTCTCTCTGAAATGAATTATCTCTTCTATTATATGTTTCCCATCCCAGACACACTTTGCCCCCTGCTGAATCAGTTCATGACATCCAGTGGAATTTTTCGAAAAAATATTCCCGGGAACGGCAAAAACCTCTCTGCCGTTTTCCAAAGCAAGTTGTGCAGTGATCAGTGAACCGCTGCGTTTCTTTGCCTCTATCACACATGTGCCCTGACTGAGTCCGGCAATGATACGGTTGCGCATAGGAAAATGATAACTCCTAGGCGGCGTCCCATGGAGGAACTCGGACAGCACCAAATGTTTTTTCCCGAGAAAATTTTGCAGTTCCCGGTTTTCTTTAGGATAAAACACATCCAGACCGCTGCCGATGACAGCAATGGTTTTTCCGTAAGACTGGATGGCACTTTTATGGGCAAAGGTATCGATTCCTTTGGCTAGACCACTTACGATAGTATACTTGTCATCCACTAAACCTGCAACTATTTTTTGTGTGGCCTCTACTCCATAGTTGGAAAAATCCCTCGCTCCCACTATAGCAACGCAGTCTGTTTTAAGCAAAGAAATATTTCCCTTGAAAAAGAGTCCCAAAGGCGGATTGTAAGTTTCTAAAAGTAATTCAGGATAGGAATCGTCTGCGATGGAGATGAATCCTCCTTGACCAAACACCTCGTAAAGTTCATCCATATGTCCAAGTATTTGTTCGTGACTTTTTGCAAAAGAAATACGATGCTGGTTTTGTACTTTCCCGATATGAATTAAATCAGCAGCAGTCAAGGAAAAGAAGTCTGTCTCGTATAACCTTTGGAAAATTTTTAATAAACCGATATTACCTATTCCTCTCAAGTGTTTCAATAAAAAAGCTTGAAATGTCAAATTTGCCATCATAAAACCTCCCCTTTCTCACCACTATATTTGCGAGATAGGAGAGGTTTCATTAAAGAAGTGCCTCGTATATTCGATTCTTTCAGACGTACTTACTTTCTTAGAGCATCTCTTTCACCGGAGAAAAACTCTTTCGATGGATGGGTGTGACACCATTGGCAGCTAATCCGGCCAAATGTTCCGCCGTACCGTAACCGGCATTTTTAGCAAAGCCATAACCGGGAAATGTTTGGTCATACGCCGCCATCAGACGGTCTCTTGTGACTTTTGCTATAATACTTGCCGCCGCAATAGAAACACTTTTTGCATCTCCTTTGATAATACTTTGTTGAGGCAGTGAACTATTTTTTATTGTCATGGCATCAATCAAGACAAAGTCCGCCAAAGGATTGAGTTTTTGAAGTGCCTGTTCCATTGCTAGAATCGTCGCCTGATAAATATTATACTGGTCGATTTCTTCCGGCGAAACAATTCCGATACCGATGGCAGTGGCCGCTTCTTTGATTTCCGAATACAAATGTTCACGTTTGGATTGAGAAAGTTGCTTTGAATCATTTAAGCCGTTTAATGCAATATTTTCCGGCAAAATCACAGCTGCCGCCACTACAGGACCAGCCAAAGGTCCCCGGCCCACTTCGTCGATTCCCGCGATTAATTTGTAGCCTTTTTCTCTCAAATCATTTTCATAAAGCCACATACGCTGGTAACGTTCTTTTTCCTCCGCCAATTTTTCCTGTCGGCGATAGTACTGAACAAGGAGATTTTGCACCCCTTTACGTCCATCAGCTGCCAACTCTTTTAATTCTTGTTCCGTTACAACTGACTGCTGAAGTATCTCACGAATTTCCTTAATCGTCTGTCCCATTATTTTCCGTCTCCCACTCTTCTGCCCGGTCCAAAGTAAAAGGTCCCGCCAAGCCGTTTCTGATTTCTTGCACCAGCATCTCACTGGCACGCTCGTAATCTTCACGGAATCCTCTTTTTTTAGTAATCAGCATCAACTGTTCCACATCACTCAACTGCAAATCTTCTGCTGAAAGTTGATACCTTTTAGCATATTGCTGCGGATAATAAGTATTGAAGAAACCGATAGCATATAAGGCGATATCATCCAAATGAAGCAAAGCATCTTTAATGGCACCTGTTAATGCCAACTTTTTACCGACCAGATCATCTTCAAATTTAGGCCAAAGGATGCCGGGTGTGTCTAACAATTCCAGCTGATTACCGGCTTTCAGCCATTGCTGTCCCTTCGTCACACCAGGGCGGTTGCCTGTTTGGGCAACATTTTTTTTGACGAGCCGATTCATGAAAGTGGATTTCCCTACGTTTGGAATGCCGATAATCATGGCACGGATAGGCTGTTCCTTCATTCCCCGCGCCTTTTGCCGTTCCCGCTTTTCTTTCAATATTTCCAAAGATGCCGGGACGATTTGTTTTATCCCTTCTCCTTTTTGAGAATTCAAACTCAAGGCAGTGTGACCCTGCTTTGAAAAAAAAGTCTGCCATTTTTTAGTTTGAACCGGGTCAGCCAAATCAGCTTTGTTTAATAAAATCAAACGGGGCTTATGTTGGATGATTTCATCCAGCATTGGATTTCTGCTGGAAATAGGCAACCTAGCATCAATCAACTCAAAAACGATATCTACAAATTTTAATTTTTCTGTGACTTCACGGCGAGCCTTTGCCATGTGTCCAGGAAACCATTGAATGGTCATATATGATTCTTCCTCCCGTAAAACCAAGTACACCTAAAAATGATAGAAGCAATATGGGTGCCCAAAAATATTTGTCTGTTCTGTAAGGCGCTTGTTTATTTCTGCTTTAATCAGTATAGCATATTTTCAGCTTTCTGAGACAGGGGGACACGTCTGCGAAGATGATAGTTTAAGACAAAAAAGTGTCATAAATATATACAGCCCAAAGTTGATTTAAATAAGCAACAACTATGGACTGCTATTGAAGTCACATTTCTTGAGTTGATAACCCGTTAATCTAATCGAATCATTTTAAACATGTTTTCAGGAATACTGCCTTTTTCATAGGTGACATAATAGGTTTCTTCATTTTCCGTCCCGTCCATAGGATAAGTTTTCCAGCCATTTTTTTCAAGACCGCACCAGCAAATCTCAAGTTTTCGCTCTTTTGGATATAAAACCACTGTTTTTGTAGTGCCGAAGAAATCATCGTAATAGTTGCAGTACATCCCGGCTGGAAATGAAGTTGTAAATGTTTTTTTGATATCTCTCAACATTTTTTTCTCTGGGCTCTGCAAATATTTTTTTAGCACTTCGTATCTAATCAGTGAATTTTGTGCAGCATAGGGAAATTCCCCAATGGTTTTGGGAAAAGTAGGATGATTGGTCACAAAGACGGAAAAATCTTCAGAAGATTTCTCAACCAGTTGATAATCTCTGACACCGTTGACCGTTTGATATAATAACAGATTGTCATTCTGGTCGATACATACATAGCTCACATTATCCCCTAGCGGCAGTTCGTCTAATAAGCTTTGTGCCTGACTGACTGTTTTACAATTTTCAAGCAGGATTCGAATCACCGTCCAAAATCGTAAGCCCGCAGCTTTAGCTTTTTGAAAAATCCCCACAGGCGGACCGCAAGCAGACATGCTGACAGCCAGTCCATGCTCATTCACGCCGCTGTCCACCCCGAAAGTCATCATGCTCGTCCCGATAAAACTATATTTATCCTTGGTCTTGTACTTGACTATCACAAAATCTTCTGTGTCCAAATCAAAATCATAATTGCGGACAAGTGCTGAGGAGCCACCATAATAAGTTGAATTTTTAATTGCCACTTGGCTGCAGGATGGAGAAATAAAACTGTAAAACAGGTAGAAATTTTTTTCCGTCTCTGTCTCGAGGGCAGCACTGAACCCGGCGATTTCTTCCAACACATGGGGGCAATACTTTGTGAATAAATCCATGGTTCTCGCAAAAATTTCCGAGTTGATGTCCCTTTCCAGTCTGCCCAGATAGGAAGTTTTTTTCAGCTCATTGTTTCGTAATTTTTCACCGATAACAGTGCCAAGTGCAAAAGGTTCCCCTTCTCTGACACAATAATTGACTTTCTCCATAAATACCTTTCCTCCTTTGTTTGTTTCGGTAAAATCTGTCCACTGGATATGCTCAAAATATTTTTCATGTTCCCTGTTCAATCGTCTGCTGCACCAACTAATTTATTTCGAACTTGAATGTTTTCCTTCTTTGTTAGTAGTATTATACAATGTTTTTTAATAAATTTAAAAAATCAGCTCTGAAATTTCACAAAGATGATATAACTAATTTCAGGCAAATAAAATAACTAATCCGATGTTTTTTTATAGCGCATGATAAGCAGGTTTGTCCATCTCCTATCGGATAAGATACGAAAAAAGAAGACTCTTTCCAAAGTCTTCTTCAATAATTCATATAAATATAGAAAGCATAACAACATTTATGTTTTCTTGCTGCTGGCTTAGAAAATTTTGAAATGGTTTAAAGGAAAATAAACCAAGCGCACTTTCCCTAAAATCTGATCTGAAGAAACTTCGCCAAAAGAACGGCTGTCTTTACTGATGCGGCGATTGTCTCCCAAAACGAAAAAGTGGTCCTCAGAGATTTCTTTTCTCCCTAGTAATTCTTCTGTATCAAAATTTGTGGTGTATTGATTGCTGTCCCGTTTTATTTTTGCCTGACCCAAATAGTCTTCTTCTGTTTTTTCCCCGTTAATATAGAGTTCATCATCCTTATACTGGATATGATCCCCCGGCAGACCGATGACCCGTTTCACATAGGTCAAACCGTCCGTAGTTTGAAAAATAATAATATCAAAACGGCGGATCGGTGAAAATTTTTCATAAACGATAAAGTCATCAGGGTGAAGTGTTTTTTCCATAGAGTTTCCTTCCACACTCATGGGAATAAAGAGAAAGCCGCGCAAGATAAACACAAAAATACCAGCCACTATCATTATTTTTAACCAATAGGCCAACGTTTCAATATGTTTTTCATTCACAGCAGCATCCACACCTTTACCTTCACATTCTACTACCATTCTACCAAAAATATCACCTTAGAAACAGCATTTACTCAGCTATTTCGGCTAAAGCCCGTGACATTTGTTCATCATTGGCTTTCAGATGTTCTACTAATCTTATACTCAGCTGATTGGCTGTGTGTTTGTCCACCAGTCCTGTCACAGATAATTTTTCATCTTCTTGAAATGCTTTGACACCTTCAACAGTTTTATCCGTAAATTGCGAGTGGTTTTCTTCAAAAGCGTAGCCTAGGGCATCAAGCATAATATTGATTGATTCCACACTTTGACCAGAGGCACCTAGCTGAAAGGAATTGGTTGTGTCAATTGCCCTGACTTCGTAATAATCAGGGTAAGCCACCTCAATCGTCGGAGGCAAACCCTTTTCATTAAGCCAGTTTCCTTCTGGTGTCAGCCACTTGTTGGTTGTCAGCTTTAATTCTGTGTCCTCAGTTAATGACTTGACTACCTGCATCGTTCCTTTACCAAATGTTTGCTCGCCGATGATTTCTGCCCGATTGTTTTCTTTTAAAGCAGCGGCAAAAATTTCTGAGGCGCTGGCACTGTTCCGGTCAACCAAAACAATAGTTTTTTCCGTAATTTTATCGCCTTCGTCAAGTTCTTCTCCTGCGGTGATTTTCTCTGTTTTTCCTTCACTGTCCTGAATTTGCAATATCACTTGGTCATCTTTTAGAAAACGGCTGGCCATCATAAGCACTTGATCTAAAGAACCGCCGGGATTTCCCCTTAAATCAATAATAAAAGAAGTTGCCCCCGAATTTCTCAATTCATCAATTCCCTGATTAAATTCTTCAGCGGTATTTTGACTGAAAGTCGATACATTTACGATTCCAACAGTTTTATTTTCTGGAGAGATCTCCGTCTTGACGGAAAAAACAGGAACCGTATCCCGAACTAAAGTCACATCAAAAACATCGCCGCTCCGTTCAATCGTCAAAGTGACTTCGGTGCCTTTTTCACCGCGGATTTTTTTAACCACTTCTGTCAAAGCTTTGCCGGCGGTCTCCACACCGTCAACTTTTAAAATCACATCATTTTCCTGCAATCTTGCTTTTTCAGCAGGTGTTCCGGGAATGGGAGGCTCTGAAATCGTAGGCAATTCATTTTTAAGCGACATGGTCGCCCCGATTCCTTCAAAAGAACCGCTGATGACCTCATCTAATTCTTCTTTATCAAGTCCTGTATAAAATCCTGAATAGGGGTCGCCGATGGCTGCAGTCATTCCGGCAATGGCTCCCTTAACCAGCTCCTCTTCGTCCACTTCTCCCAAATAATTAGTCAAAATCAAATTGAAAACTTCTTCAACAGAAGAAAGATTTCCCCCTAAAGTTGCTTGATTTTCCTTATCAGCGCTTGTTGATAGACTTTGAGTTTCTTTTAACAGCCAAAACGTACCCGCAACTGTTACTAACACACTTGCAACGACTGCTGTTATCAGTTGTTTGTAGGAAAATTTTTTATCATTCTTCAATCTATCACATTCCTTCTCATCAATATCATAAACCATAGTTTAACACGTCATCAAAAAGAAAAAAAGAATAGAAGCCTCGCGCTTCTATTCTTTCTGACAAATTAAGCTGAAACAGTTGTTTCACCACGGTAAACCATTCCGGTTTTAGGATCAAGAGTAATCAATGAGCCATGTTCAACTACTGAAGTAGCCTCTTTCGCTCCTACGATTACCGGGATTCCTTTAGCGATTCCTACGACTGCAGCATGGGAAGTCAATCCGCCTTCTTCAACAATCAAAGCGCTAGCCAATTCGATAGCAGGCATGTAATCTTTGTCTGTTGTTTTCACGACTAAAATACTGCCTTCTGTAATTTTTTCAACTGCTTCCGCTGCTGAATTTGCCACCACTGCATGGCTGACAACTGAATTATTTCCAATCCCTTGACCTGACAGTAGTCTTGAACCGATTAATTGAATCTTCATCAAGTTAGTTGTTCCGCTTTCTCCCACTGGAATACCTGCAGTAATCAGTATTAGTTCGCCCTCTTTAGCAAAGCCTAATTCTTTGGCTAATTGTGCAGAGCGGGCAAACATCGCATCGGTTGAGTCTGGTTTTTCGCTGACTGCCGGGAAAACTCCCCATGATAGTGCCAGACTGCGTGCTTTTTGTTCGCTGAATGTCATTGCAATGATATGAGATTTAGGACGATATTTTGCAATCATTTTTGCTGTGTAGCCAGAACCTGTAGCAGCAACAATTGTTTTAATATTTAGATTACGGGCAGTGTGTCCTACTGACTGACCGATAGCTTCTGTCGTATCTGTTTTGCTGTAACGTTTCAAAGCAAAGGCATCTTGGTCCACAAGAGCGTCTTCCGTACGAACGGCAATCCGAGACATCGTTTGAACAGCCTCGATCGGATAGTCGCCAGCGGCAGTTTCTCCTGACAACATAATCGCATCGGTACCGTCATAGATAGCATTGGCAACGTCACTTGCTTCCGCACGTGTCGGACGCGGGTTTTGTTGCATGGAATCAAGCATTTGTGTGGCAGTAATAACAGGTTTGCCTAAGCTGTTACACTTTTTGATCAATTCTTTTTGAACCACAGGCACATCTTCTGTCGGGATTTCTACACCCAGGTCGCCACGAGCCACCATCAATCCAGCTGAAACTTTCAGGATACTGTCGATATTGTCAACACCTTCCTGATTTTCAATCTTAGAGATGATTTGAATATGAGTTGCATCGTTTTGTTCTAAAATTTCAGTAATTTCCAACACATCGCTTGGTCGTCGGACAAAACTTGCTGCGATAAAGTCCACATCTTGTTCAATACCGAAACGGATATCAGCCGCATCTTTTTCAGTGATTCCCGGTAAATTAACTGCAGCTCCCGGAACGTTGACACCTTTTTTGTTTTTCAGAACGCCTTCATTCAAAACTTTTGTAACAATTTCTTGGTTGGCATGGTCCAGTTCAGTGATTTCTAAATCAACAAGACCGTCATCCAGCAAAATATGACCGCCGATTTCAACATCGTTGATCAAATCAGGATAGCTGACAGAAAAACGCTCACTGTTTCCTAAAACTTGTTTCATAGAAATACGAATGATTTCTCCTGTGTGCAAGTCAACCGCACCATTTTCCATATCATGTGTACGTATTTCCGGTCCTTTTGTATCTAATAAGATGGCCACGCGATGGCCGGAAATTTTTGATGCTTCGCGAATGTTCTTGATTCTGTTGCCGTGTTCTTCAAAGTCTCCATGAGAAAAATTCAAACGACAAACATTCATTCCTGCGTTCATTAATTCTACAAGAGTTTCTACTGATTCACTGACAGGTCCGATTGTACATACGATTTTTGTTTTCTTCATTATCTGCGCTCCTATTATTTTATTCATAAGCCATGCCGGTAAGTTTTACATTCAAATAATCAAACCGGACATGACTAGAAGTTTAATTAAAGTCATCCAGTGGGACGAAAAGAGAAAACTATTCATCCTTGAACAGACTAAATCCTAACTAAAGTGAAATTTCATTATTCAAACGATACAAACTCAAATCTGGTTTATGTTTATTATTTTCTAAAGTGTCTACGATATCAGCTGCAACGATTTTATTATCCAGTATGCCGATACACAGACCGCCTTTTCCTTCTTTTAACAGTTCCACAGCCTGCCAGCCAAATTTGCTTGCCAGAACCCGGTCACGTGCCGTTGGAGAACCTCCGCGCACCACGTGTCCCAAAACGGTGACCCGTGCATGATAGTTGCCATATTCTCTAAGCTTTTCAGCAAACTCATTCCCGCCCATAACGCCTTCAGCCAAGATGATCAGACAATGTTTTTTGCCGCGGTCACGACCTTCTTGAATTTTTCCTGCAACTACCTTCATATCGAAATTGTGTTCAGGTATAATGATATCGTCTGCTCCGCCTGCAACACCTGCCCATAATGCAATGTCGCCGGCATTTCGTCCCATCACTTCAATGATAAATGTACGCACATGAGACGTTGCAGTGTCGCGAATTCTATCTACCGCTTCCAGAACGGTGTTAGTTGCTGTATCAAACCCTATCGTAAAATCAGTTCCCGGAATATCATTGTCGATAGTTCCCGGAAGTCCGATGGCTGGGAAACCATGCTTCGTTAAAGCCATTGCACCATGATAGGAACCGTCACCGCCGATGACCACTAAGCCTTCGATACCGAATTTTTTTAACTGCTCGATCCCTTTAAGCTGCCCTTCCTCTGTGGCAAACTCCGGATATCTTGCAGAATAAAGGAACGTTCCGCCCCGCTGAATTTTGTCGCCAACATCTGAAATGTCCAGCCGTCTAATATCTCCGGCCACCAAACCAGCGTAACCATAATTAATACCGTACACTTCCATCCCTTCAAAAATTGCTTTTCGGGTCACAGCTCGTACGGCCGCGTTCATTCCAGGAGCATCGCCTCCGCTGGTTAAAATCCCAATACGTTTCATTACTTTAATTCACCTCAATTATTTAATCAACAACTTAATGTATTAATTACCAAAATTCTATTTCCTAAGTCATTTTACCATTTTTTTTGATAAAAGTCTTACAAAACAACAAAATAATGAAAATTAATGAAAAACAGTTTCTTTTCATTTAATTATTGAAAAACCACGTTCTCTTCTCCAAGTATCCGACTAATACTTTCCTGAACCGCACCGCTGTCTTGTACCCAAAAATTCCTGCCCAAGAAAATTTTTTTGGAGTTTTCTTCTACGAATACGATCACAGGAGTAATTCCGGGATATTTTTTGATTTTTTCTTTTATTTCCTTTAGCTTTAAATCTGCTTTATGGTTCTTGGAAATTTTCAAATAACAAATTCTTCTTCCAATCTCTTCTTCGAATTCTTTTGCCGGACGAAGTTCTTCTGCTAAAATCTGCAGCTCCTGATTGTAATTGCTTTGCACGAATTTTCCGGAGACCAAAAAGACTTGATTCTCAGCCAGTTTTCTGAAAACTTCGCGGAACAATTCTGGAAATACGGTGACAGAGATATCGCTGGTTTCATCGCTTCCCCGGAGAAAAGCCATCTGTTCGCCTCTTTTTGTTCGAATTTGGCGGACTTCTTTCACATACACCAGAGCAACGATTTTTTTCCCTAGTTCAGCGGAGTTGATTGGTTTGACACCCTTGACTATCTTCAATGTTTCATAATGATCCACAGGGTGACCGGAGAAATAAGTGCCAAGAAGTTCTTCTTCATAAGCTAATTTTTCTTCCATCGTATAATCGGCGATCATATCTTTTTTTAAACTTAAAATTTCAAGTAAATCCATGCTCCCGCCGCTATACACAATATTTTTAATGTTTCCGTCAAGGTCCGTCATCAATTGCCGGCGATTAGGTTCCAGCTGATCGAATGCTCCGATTTTAATCAAAGGGGCAATCGTGTCTTCCTTGAGCCAGCGGTTATCGATGCGGATCAGAAAGTTATCTAAACTTTTATACGGGCCATTCAGCTCCCGCTCATCAATCAGATTGCGGATAAAATCACGGCGGATTCCCTTGAGCGAGCTGAATCCAAACAACAATTCATCCTTTTTTAACGTGAAGCTGTACCCGCTTCTATTGATATCCGGCCCTTTGATCGTCAGCCCATATTTTTTACCATCACTGATATATTCTTTGATTTTTTTCAAATTGTGTCTGACCGAATGTAACAAGGAAGCAAAAAAAGGTGCAGGGTAGTGGACTTTCAGGTAAGCCATCTGATAACCCACAAAAGAATAGGCCATGGCATGGGAACGATTAAACCCGTAATTGGCAAAACGTTCAATGTATTGATAGACTTCTTCTGCCACTTTCTGACTATATCCTTGAGCCATCGACCCTTGAATAAAATTTTGTTTTTGCTCGTCAATAGTCGACTTTACTTTTTTACTGATAGCCCGTTGCAAAATATCTGCCTGTCCTAAAGTAAACCCGGCCATCTTCGCCGCCACCTGCATGATTTGTTCCTGATAAACGATAATCCCATAAGTAACATCTAAAATATCTTTCAGATTTTCATGGGGATAATCAATAGGCACTTCTTTTTTCTTACGTTTGACAAATAAATCAATGTTCTGCATCGGTCCCGGCCGGTATAATGCGTTGACTGCTGCAATGTCTTCAATCGACTCTGGTGTCACCCGGCGTAAAACATTCCGGATACCATTAGACTCAAATTGAAACACACCGATTGTCTGTCCTCTTTTAAATAAATCCAAAGTTTCAGGGTCATCCATTGGAATATCCCGATGACTTAATTTTTTTCCGGTCAGTTGCCGGATTTTACGTAAGGTATCATCAATAATAGACAGATTTCTCAATCCCAAAAAATCCATCTTCAACAATCCCACAGCTTCCACATCTCCCATGGCAAACTGGGTCAGTGGAATATGATTCGTCCCCTCCTGCAGCGGAACCACATCGGTCAGCAAATGGTCACTGATGACCACACCTGCCGCATGGGTGGACACATGTCTGGGCAACCCTTCCAATTTTAAAGCCAAATCGAAAATCAGCTGATTGCGTTCGGACTGGCTGACTAAATGCTGTAATTTTGTGGACTGTTCATAAGCTTCAGGTAAAGTTATTTTCAGCACGTTAGGGACAGCATTAGACCACAAATTTGCTTCACTTTGAGAAAGGCCGAAAACCCGGCAGACATCTCTAAGAACCATCTTCGCCGCCATCGTTCCGAAAGTCGCGATTTGTGCCATGTGATGGTGTCCGTATTTTTCAAAAACATAATGCAAGACTTCATCCCGCCGATTATCAGGGATATCTAAATCAATATCGGGCATAGTATTGCGCTCAATGTTTAAAAAACGTTCAAACAGTAAATTATATTTTATCGGGTCTACATCTGTGATAGATAAAACATAGGAGACAAGAGAACCTGCCGCAGAGCCGCGGCCGGCCCCGGTCACAATATTCTGCTCGGCAGTAAAACGCATCACATCCCAAATAATCAAAAAGTAATCATCAAATCCCATCTGATGGATTACTGACAATTCTTTTTCTAAACGCTGGCGATACTGTTCATCTGCGTTTTCTACACGTTCCGGCAAATAATCAAAGCACAGCTGTCTCAAATATTCAGCCGCAGTCAGTCCCTCAGGCGTGTCAAAGTGAGGCAGCAAGGTTTGAGAAAAATTCATCTCAAACTGACACAACTCGGCAATCTGATTGCTGTTATCAAAGGCTTCGGCTAAATCAAGCTGATGGCAAAATTCACGATATCTGTCCCCGTCAGGCAAATAAAAAGAACCGGTCTTCTGGTCCTCTAGATTCTCCAGCTTGGTTCCTGCTTCGATATGAGTCAAAACCTCAACAGAAAAATGATCACTGGGGTGAAGATATCGGACATCATTTAACATAGTTAAAGGCACTTCTGCTGACTGATAAAAAAACACCAGCTCTTCCCGTGTCTCAGATGTGAGCTGAGTAGCTATCCCACCGAACAAACACCCTTTATCTGTTTTTTCTTTTATGTTGTCAAGCCACTGAACAGCTGTTTCGCTTTGAGAGCGGGCTAAATAATAATTTATTTCAGAGGAGTCTCCGGGAATGATGACAACCAAATCAGATAACCATGGAGAGAAGTCTTCCAGTGTGAAATTATTTTTGTCAGGAAGCTCCATTTTAGCAGTGGAGATTTTTAACAAATTTTGGTAACCTGTTTCGTTTTTAGCATGAAGAACCAAGCTAAAAACTTTTTGGTCAATATCTGGTACAGTGTATTCGATTGTTAAACCAATCAAAGGGTGAACCCCTTGACGCTGACATTCTTTATAAAATTCCACAACGCCGTGCATCACGTTAATATCAGCAATCCCTAGAGCCGTATACCCTGTTTTCTTAGCCTGACTAACTAATTCGGGTATGCGGTTGGTGCTCTTCAATAAAGAATAGGCTGTGATCAATTGTAGTTGAGTAGCCGCTGCCACTTTATTCATCCCCTTTCTCGTTAAATGTTTCAACATCCTTTTTTACTAATAACAGTATAACATGAATGTTCAATAGAATTCCAAATCCTAACTTGAATGGAAAAAATTATCTTCACGATAGTTCTTGACTTTTAAATCTGATTTTCTTGTGCTAGAATGTTAATGAGAAAGAGGTGCTGTTCATGAAATATCTTGTTGTTTTGTTCTGGTCGTTATTGATGGGACAAATGGTTGCTTATCTTGGAGCCGCTTTGAGTCATACCGGCTACAGCCCGCTAACTGCTTTTATCGGCTCTTTAGTGTTGGCAGTAGTGGTTTTCATCATAGGAAAAGTAGCCCCGCCTAACAAGAAAGAAAAAGTCTAAGCAGCCGAGACCAACTGTAACCACGACTATCAGTAAAAGCCGGATGAATCAGATGTGTAATATAACCATCTCATTCACCCGGCTTTTTTGTTGATGTTAAATATTTAATGCTGACAGCAAGATTCAATAAGAATCCGTGATGAAAAAAATCAGTAGACTTTCTTCCATAGAGTTCCTTTAAAATTGTACAATGAAATAAAAATATTGACCAAAATAAATCCGGCAGTCCCAACAAATACCCAGCGGTAACCTGCGTGGGCCGCAATGGCAGAACCTAAGAGCGGACCTAAAACTTGTCCAAAGTTCTGTGACATCTGATTAAATCCAAACACGCGGCTGACTCCTTCTTTTGGCGTGATGCGGCTGATAATTGCATTGATGGACGGCATTAGCGCTCCGGTGGAAAATCCCATCAGAAAACGAAGGACTCCTAACTGAAACGGCGTTTTCACAATGGACATGGGCAAAATACAAAGCATGAAAAAGAATAAACCAATCAGCAAGATATTTTGATTGCCGTACCTGTCGCCTAATTTTCCCAAAAAAGGCGATGCAAAAAAAGCCGAGAAACCGGAAACAGAAACGATAAAGCCGCTGACCATCAGCAAGTTGCCGTTTCCCCCGCCCAATTGCTGAATAAATTTCGTCAAGATGGGGCTGATACTTGTCACGCCTATTTGTAAAATCAAGGTCGTCACAAACAATCCCAGTAAAACCGAAGAATGGTCCATCTGCTGAACAATGCTCTTCATTGATAAAATATTTTCTTTTAACACTGGTTTGAAATCTTCTTTGACGTAGACTACTGTTAATGCGGTACAAATCAGTAAAATAGTTCCGGTGATTTTAAACACATTGCGGATACCAAATGTGTCAGCCAGCCAACCGCCAATAAATGGACCGATTAGATTGCCGGCCACAGAACCAGTGGAAAGCATTCCCAAGGCCCAGCCATTTTTTTCTCTCGGCACTTGAGAAGCGATCATTGCTGTGGCATTAGGAATATAGCCAGACAATACTCCCGTCAGAAAACGCAAAGCCAGCAGCTGGTAAACATTAGAGACAAAAGCCAGCATCCCCATGGAAAAAGTCATGCCGGCGGCCGCACGAATCATCATCATTTTCCGTCCTTTTCTGTCGGCAAGACTGCCCCAGATCGGAGAAAAAATTGCCGCAGCCAACGCAGTGACACTTATCGACAAGCCGGCAAATAAATCTGATTGCCCTGGCAATACACCTAAATCATTGATATAAATCGGGATAAAAGGCATGACTAAACTAAAACTAACTCCAGTAAAAAAACATCCAATCCAAGTGATATACAAATTTTGCTTCCAATCAACCTTCATTTTATCCCCTCTACCTATTTATGATGCTTCTTATTATACACCTTTAAGATTTTTATTCTTATAAATCAATTTTTAAATAAATTTTTCAGTGGAATTTATTTTCCTCTTAACAAAAGAAATTAGCAGTGATATTTATCTACTATAACGAGCAGAAAAAACAGAAAATTTTTCTGACTTAAACGGACTCTCACTCTTTATTTTTCAGACCAAAACAAAAAAACAAAGAGGAAATAAGGGTCCTCCTTGCTCAAATCAAAAATTGATGATAATAGCTTTTATTGGGGGCTCCAGGCAAAAGCGACGGTTTTTTCTCCCACATGCGTCCCAACTACCGGTCCCAGCATGCCGATTTCTACCTTGATACCCGGAATTTTTTCTTCCAGCTTTAATTTTTCCAACTCTGCCACGGCAGAGTTATTAGCGTGGATAATAAAATATTTGAACTCCATTTTGCTTTTTTTATGATGTTTGACTACCATATCCTCTAAACGGGTGAAAGCTTTTTTTGAAGAACGTATTTTTTCAGAAAGCACGATAGCTCCGTCATCAAACTTCAAAATCGGTTTGATTTTCAATAAACTTCCGATGACTGCGGCACCATTCTTCAAACGTCCGCCACGCACTAAATGATTCAAATCATCAACGATCAGATACGCCCGGGTATGTTCCCGAATCAATTCCAGTTTCGTTAAAATGTCTTCGATGTCTGCTTGCTGATCCAACATGGTCAACGCTGTGCCAACCATATGTCCCATCGGCATACTGGTAATTTTAGAATCAAAAGGAACTACCTCGATTTCCTCTATCCCGGGTGCCATAGAAATCAAATTAGTCACGAAGCCTGAAATCCCTGAAGACAGATGGATACAAATGACTCTTTCATAACCTTTTTCCGCTAAAGTTTTATACAATTCCAGCACTTCACCAATGGATGGCTGAGAAGTCGTAGGCAATTCTTTGCTCTTTTTAAGGAGATGATAAAATTCTGCTTCATCTTCCACATCCACACCCTCACTGTAAATCTTCCCGTCTAAAATCACAGGGATAGAAATCATATAAAGATCCGGATGATGTCTGAAAGTATCAGAAATAAACGCTGTGCTATCGGTGACAACTGCTGTTTTCATAATTAACCTCCCTTCAGAAGTCTCTCCAGTAAACTATATCATAATTTGGGAGTCTCTGAAACCTTTGAAAAAAATTATTTTAAGAATCCCGCGATAGCCTGCTGATTCATTGAGAGGTCGATTTCCAACACACTTCCTGCTTCTGCATAGTTGCCAAAAGACCATGAATCTGCCACTGGAATCGACAGCTTTTCCAAGGGTTGAGTCCGGTTCAAAGCAAAATCTTTCAAAATCCCGGGATAAATCCTGGCAGGAATATTTGTCGATGTGTATCCTTGAACTTTCCCCACAGTTTTTGGCAGGTGAAAGACATTTTTAAATGACAAACCTTGTGAAACGACTTCATTCATTACCTGCTGCTGACGACGGACACGGCCAAAGTCCCCTTCTTCGTCTTTTCTGAAACGTGCATAAATCAGTGCCTCTGCACCGTTCAATTTTTGCGGACCTGCTGTCAGTTTTACACCATCCAGTTCCAAATCCTTTTCAACGGCCAGTTCAATACCAGAAGGGCTGAGAGTATCAATAATTTTCGGAAACGACTCAAAACTGATTACGGCATAATACTCTATGGACAAGCCAAAATTATTTTTAATGGTTTGTCTGACAAGTTCCGGTCCGCCATAAGCGTAAGCTGCATTGATTTTATTCCAGCCGACACCCGGTATTTCCACAAAACTGTCACGCATAAAAGAAATAATCTGCGGTGTTTTTGAACGTTTGCTGTAATGGGCAACCATGATGGAGTCCGCCCGGCCCATATCTTCACCACGGGAGTCGCTTCCCAGAATTAAAACATTCAGTCCGCCATTTTGACTTTTCTCTCCCTGAAAATCCCCAATCACTTGTTGATGGATTGACGAATCGTCTTTTGCTTCCCGGTAACCTTTGCGATATTCATATAAAACAAAGGCAGCTGCACAAATCAATAATAGCAATAAAAATTTTGCTATCGTTTGAATGACACTGCCATTTCTCTGTCTGGGAGGTCTGGGAGGTTTTGGTGGACTTTTTTTTATTTTCTTTGTTTCGATATATTTTTCCGGTTGCTTTTCCTGGCTTCCGTGATAGCGTTCCATTCTTGACATTTTGTCACCTCATCGTTGAAAATTTACTTCTAGCATAGCTTATACTAGCAGAAAAGAACAGTCTATCACAAACTCTTTAATATTTTTTTAAGCTCACTTAATAATTTCTATCGGATAGGCTCCCAGCTCCTTAATCCTGCCCGCTAACAAATGAATTTCTTCAAACGCCAGCTCGATCAAAGAAATCGGACAGTCTATCACAATATCCAGTAAGAAAAAATAATATCCCAGCTGAGTTTTCAACGGTCTTGATTCGATTTTGGATAAGTTGATATTCCGCCAGCTGAATGCCGCCAATGATTGATGGAGCGTTCCGGGATGGTCGGAAGTCAATGTCAAACAGACGCTCATCTTTTTTAAATTTTTTTGGCTGGTAGCATTTTTCTTCTTCGATACGACCCAAAAACGTGTTTGATTATCGGCGCTGTCTTCAATTTCTCTGGCAACAACACTTAGACCGAAAAGTTCTGCTGCCTGCTCCGAACAAATTGCCGCAACAGCTTCCTTCTGTCCATTTAAAGCTACAAACTGGGCCGATTTTGCCGTGGATTCAACGACTATTTGAGGTATTTCTTTATGATGGTCATGTAAATAACGTTTTGTTTGAGACAATGCTTGCGGGTGAGAATAAATTCTCGTCAAATCGGTGTAATGATCAACCATCTCAGGATGGACAGCTAAGCAATGATGGATAGGCATCACCATCTCTTTTTCCACAAATAAACTTCCCTGATGGTATAAAAAATCCAAGGTGTCATGGACTGTTCCTTCATAAGAATTTTCTATCGGAACAACCGCTTTTGACAACTCCCCTGTTTCCACCGCTTCTAAGCAATCAAAAATCGTATTGAATGCCTGAAGATCTCTGTGGTTAAAATCGGCGGCGGCTGCGCCATAGCTAAACGACCCTTTTGGTCCTAAATATCCGATCTTCATTCATTCAGTCTCCTTCCTCTAGCTTTGATGATTTTTTCCATAATTTCTGACATAGTCAGTACTTGCGTATCTACTACGAGGTCTGCTGCTTCGTGATACAACTCTTGACGCATACTATATAGTTGATAAAGCTCTTCCCGTGTTTTTTCCTCTGCCAGCGGCCGGATAGTTGCTTTATCCGAACTTATTCTCTGATAGATTGTTTCGAAATCACTGGTCAGCCAGCAGACGCAAGGATGATTCGTCAAGAGCTGCCGATTTTCATTGCTCATCACGATTCCTCCGCCAGTAGCAATCACTGCTTCTTGCTGGAGAAGTTCGGCCAAATATGCTGCTTCTTTTTGCCGGAACATTTTTTCCCCGTAACGCTCAAAATAATCTGCGATACTCATTTTTTCTTTGGAGACAAAAAAATCATCGCCGTCGATAAAAGGCAAATGCAATTCTGAAGCCAATCTTTGCCCCACTGTTGTTTTGCCGCTGCCCATAAAACCTATCAGCACAATACTTTTCATTTCCTTCACCTTACTTTTGTATTAAATCTTCCAAGTCTGAAAAAAAGTGCGGATAGGACACTGCCACTGCTTCAGCCTCTTCCAGATCAACGTTCCCTTCACCAACGATTAATGCTGCAACAGCTAACATCATCCCCATGCGATGATCCCCAAAACTTGTTACCTTGCCGCCAGATAAAGTCTGTTCACCCTCGATAATCAAGCCATCTTCGGTAGCAGAAATTTTTGCACCCAGTTTTTGCAATTCACTGGCAGTAGCATCAATCCGGTTAGTCTCTTTCACCTTTAATTCTTCTGCGTCTTTAATCGTGGTAGTTCCTTTGGCTTGTGTCGCCAGCAGTGCGATAACCGGCAGTTCGTCAATCAGTCTAGGAATCAACTCTCCGCCGATTTCTGTCCCTGTCAACTCACTGGTTTCCACAATAACTGTACCGCTTTTATTGACAACATCTTCATCCATAATAGTAATTTTCCCGTTCATCTGCCTGATCACATCAATGATTCCCGTGCGAGTCTCACTTAATCCCACATTTTTTAATACAATCCTGCTATTAGGAACAATCAAACCTGCCACCATAAAGAAAGCCGCCGAAGAAATATCTCCGGGCACAGTCACTGCCTGTCCTTTCAATTTCTGGGGGCCTTCCAGAGTAATCGTCTTGCCTTCGATAGAAATATTCCCGCCGAAAGCTTTGATCATGTCTTCTGTATGATCCCGTGTTTTTTCTTTTTCAATCACCACAGTTGTTCCTTCAGCCTGCAAACCGGCAAGTAAAATCGCCGACTTGACTTGGGCGCTGGCTACCGGCATTTTGTATGTTATTCCTTTTAAATCCCTTTGTCCGACGATTGTAAGAGGTGGAAATTCACTGTCGTCATGACCAGTAATTTCTGCTCCCATCTCTCGCAGTGGAAGCATCACACGATTCATCGGCCGGCGGGAGATAGATTCGTCACCAGTCAAAACAGCGGTGAAATCTGTACCAGCTAAAAGTCCCGTACACAGACGGATTGTCGTTCCAGAATTGCCGATATCGATTGGCTCCCCAGCAGAACGAAGAGAATCGAACCCTCTTCCATGGACAACAATTTCTTCCCCGTCTTCTTCAATAGCAACACCTAATTTTTGAAACATTTTCAATGTTCCCAGACAATCTTCTGACCTTAAAAAGTGTCTGATTCGTGTTTCGCCTTGAGCGATGGCTCCAAACATAATACTGCGGTGGGAAATCGATTTATCTCCCGGCACCATCAGTTCACCAGATAATCCCCTAACATTTGTTGTTAATCTCATATTAAACTCCTTACATTGTGTAACACTCGTATTGACGATGACTCTCCAGCATTTGCTTAGCCAATGCCAAATCTTTTTTGCTTTTCAACGTCAACTGAAGTGTTCCCATGATTCCTTCACGATTCTCGATTATTTTAAGATTGATCAATGAAATACTTTCTTTAGCTAAAATACTTGTCACATCAGCAATCGACCCCGGATGATCGGGGACCGTCACAAACAAATCATGGAAAGCCGGAATGGCCCCTTCCTTGAAGGCGGGCAGATGATTGCGGATTTCTTTTCCTTTGGCAAAAAAGTCAAAAATTGCCTCTTGGTTTGACTCTTTCAGCCATTGGACCACCTGTGCTACTCCCGCTTGCCACTCTCCCAAATGTTCCAGTAAAATCTTTCGGTTGGACAAAATGATGTCCGTCCACATAGTTGGATCAGAAGCGGCGATTCGCGTCATGTCACGAAATCCGCCGGCTGCCAACTGATTACTTTCGGGGAATTTTTTCGAAAAAGTTTCATTCTGATGCACCAGGGCAGAGGAGATGATGTGAGGCAGATGACTGACCATTCCAGTGATTTCATCATGGATATCCGCATCCATCTCCACAAATTTTGCTCTCGTGCCTTTCAGTAATTCTTTTAATACTGCCAACTCCTTGTCAGAAGATGACTTGCTTCGGGTAAAAATATAATAGGCATTTTCAAATAAATCCCCGTCAGCTGCAATAAATCCGGATTTATGAGACCCCGCCATAGGATGGCCTCCAAGGTAAACCGCATTTTCCGGCAAAACTTTTTCCGCGTGACGGGAAATTTCCAACTTAGTGCTTCCCACATCAGTGACGATCAGCGATTTCTTTAAAGTCAACGCGCTGATTTTATTTAAAAATTCGATGGTGGCACTGACAGGTGTACATAGAAAAACCACATCTGATTGAATAACCGCTTCAGAAAAATCATCAGCCTTTTCATCAATTGTTTTACTTTGCAGTGCTAGAGTCAAAGGATCTTCATCAGTATCCATACCAATGATTTTTACCTCGGGATGTGCTTGACGAATAGCTAATGCAAGGGAACCTCCAATCAGACCCATACCGACGATCAATACTTTTTCTCTTTTCATGACTGGCTATACCTTCCTTCTATCTGCTATCAGAATGTACGAGCATATTTGCGGTAAGCATCCACATCAGACTTGAGACGTTTGAATGAATCCCCATCGAATTTTTTGAGAAGCTCTTTTGCTACCTCGGTTGCCACCACACTCTCGGCAACTACACAGGCGGCAGGAACGGCACAGCTGTCCGAACGTTCGATACTGGCCTTATATTCTTTCTTCGTATCAATATCAACACTCATCAACGGCTTATATAAAGTCGGGATAGGTTTCATCACACCGCGGACCACAATCGGCATTCCGTTGGTCATGCCCCCTTCGAATCCGCCAAGATTATTTTGAGTGCGAGTATAGCCCCGCTCTTCACTCCAAATAATTTCATCCATCACTTCGCTACCCGGCAATCTGGCAGCCTCAAAACCTACTCCAAATTCCACTCCCTTGAAAGCATTGATACTAGCCACTGCTTGGGCGATTTTTCCATCCAGTTTATTATCCCACTGGGTATAACTTCCCAAACCAGCCGGCACACCGCCAACAACAACCTCTACGATTCCCCCAACAGTGTTGCCATTTAACTTCGCTTCGTCAATGACCCGTTTTATTTCTTCTTCCACTTTCGGGTCTAAACAACGGACTTCTGACTTTTCGGCCTTTTCATGAATTTCTTTCACGGTCAATTGACTTGGCAATGTTCCACGGATGCCGCCGATTTCCAATACATGACCGGCAACATCGATGGACAGCTCCTGTAATAATTTTTTAGCTACTGCACCGATGGCCACACGCATGGTGGTTTCTCTAGCAGAGGAACGCTCCAGAACATTTCTTAAATCATTAAAGCCATATTTGATACCACCTACCAAATCTGCGTGACCGGGACGGGGTTTTGATACCCGCCGTTTTAATTTTTCTTTTTCAGAAACTGGTTCCGGCGACATGACAGACTGCCAGTTTTTCCAGTCTTTATTTTCTACCACCAGTGTCACGGGAGAGCCTAAAGTTTCTCCGTGACGAACGCCTGATGTGATTCGCACCTGATCTTTTTCAATCAGCATACGGCCGCCTCGTCCATATCCCTGTTGTCTTCTTTCCAACTCTTGATTGATATCTTCTGCGGTCAATGGCAATCCTGCCGGCAGTCCCTCAATGATTGCTGTCAATTCCGGCCCATGGGATTCACCTGCTGTAAAAAATCTCATATATTTTCCCCTATTCTATATTTTTTTCAAAAAAACAAGTGTCATATCATCATTCAAAACTGTTCTTTTTCCTGTCAAAAATCAGTCTGACTTTTTAGAATAAAACAACTTTTTGATTGTATCAACACTTTAATTAGTGTCAGATACTAAAAAATCTTTTGCCTCACTTAAAGGAAGACTGACAATTTTTGCCTTTCCTAGACTTTCAAGCAAAATCAAACTGATTTGACTGCCTCTAGCTTTTTTGTCGTGAGTGATTGCTTGAAAGACAGCTTCAGGTTGCCAGTCAGCCAATGTAACAGGCAGATCGAATTTCTCCAGCATGTCTATCAATTGCTCGGCAGTTCCTTCCGGCATCATGCCTTTTTTTTCCGCCGCTTGACTGATTCTGACCATACCAAGTGACACAGCTTCACCGTGTGTCACAACACCGTAACCATAGGTGTTTTCGATGCCATGTCCGATAGTGTGCCCAAAATTCAGGATAAGCCGGATGCCATGATCTAATTCGTCTTCTTCCACTACCTTTTTTTTCACCACACAACAGTCATAGATGACAAAGACAGCATCATCTAAAAGATCACGGTTGTTTTTAAACTTTCGCAATTTATCCCAAAGTTTTTTATCTGCGATGGCCGCCGATTTCACGATTTCTGCAGTCCCTTCACTGATCCGCCGTTCCTCTAACGTGTTTAATGTTTCCACATCAATGAGTACGCCGTCAGGCTGGGCAAAGGTACCTACTAAATTTTTAGCATGATCAGTATTGACAGCTGTTTTTCCGCCGATGCTGCTGTCAACTTGAGCCAACAAAGTCGTTGGTATTTGTACGAAATGAACTCCTCTCATATATGTGGAGGCTACAAAAGCACCTAAATCACCGACTACACCGCCGCCTAGAACCACCACACCATCTGAACGGGTCATTCCCTTTTTTGCTAATTCGCCATACAGCCAGTCGGCATTCGCTAAACTCTTACTTGCTTCCCCCGGCTCTATCGCAAACAGACTGACATCAAAGCCTGCTTCAGCCAATTTATTTTGCACTAAATCGCCATAAAGAGAAGCAACTGTTTTATCCGAAATGATTGCAACTTGCTGAGGTTGCCACAGCTCACGCAACCATGTCCCTACATTTTTTAAATTTCCACGGTCAATCCATAAATCGTATTCACGGTTTGGCAAGTTTACTGTCAACTTCATGGAAGTCTCCTCTTCTTTCCTAAATTAATTTGATTCCATTAATTTTCTTCATAGCTTCTTCTAAAATATGAACCTGATCCATCATGTTCAAGTATGTTTTTTCGCTTAGGGACTGTTGTCCGTCAGACCAAGCTTTAGCCGGATTAGGATGGATTTCAACAATCATGCCATCTGCACCTGCCGCAACACTGGCAAGAGCCATTGAAGGCACATAGTCCCAAACTCCTACACCATGACTTGGATCAGCAATAATCGGGAAGTGACTTAGTTTTTGAATAACAGGAATCGCACTAATATCAAAAGTGTTTCTCGTTGCTGTTTCATAGGTCCGAATGCCGCGCTCTACAAAGATAATATTGAAGTTGCCTTCGTTAGCAATATATTCTGCTGCATTCAACCACTCATCAATCGTTCCGGAAATTCCACGTTTCAATGCGACGGGTTTGCCAGTTTTTCCAACGGCTTGTAATAATTTGAAGTTTTGCATATTACGAGCACCTATTTGCAATATATCTGCATATTTACAAACGAGCTCAAGATTCGCTTCATCCATTACTTCCGTGATAACTTTCATATCGTAAGTGTCGGCTGCCTGACGAATATATTTAAGCCCCTCTTCCTCTAAACCTTGAAATGCGTAAGGGGAAGTCCGAGGCTTGAATGCACCGCCTCGCAAAACAGTGGCACCGCCTTTTTTGGCAATACGTGCACATTCCATGATTTGATCTAGTCCCTCGATGGAACATGGACCAGCCATCATCACCATACTGCCATCCCCAATTTTCAAACCGTCCACATCTACGACAGTATCATCGGGATGGAATTCACGACTTGTCAATTTGTAGGCACTAGATACCGCCAATGTACGATCCACACCGTCATAACTGTTGAATCCTACATTTCTGATTTTGCTGGTATCTCCTACCAATCCGATAATCGTCCGGTTGTTCCCCTCGCTTAAGTGAACACTCAATCCTTCACTTTCCACTCTATCGATAACTACCTTCAACTGTTCCTTTGTTGCATCATTTTTCATAATAATAATCATTTACGCTTCCTCCTATAACATTTCCTTAATTTTTTCTTCAATTATTTTTACGGGCATTTTTTCCCCTGTCCACAAATAGAAAGCTTCGGCAGCCTGATGAATCAGCATCCCGATTCCGTTAGTAAAGCGGCAGCCTGCGATATCAGCTTGTTTCAATAACAATGTTTGTTGGGGTTGATAAATAATATCAGCGACAAACAACTCAGCGTGGAGCCAGCTGGTATCGGGAATCAATGATTCTTCTTCCCGTGGAGTCATCCCCACATTGGTTGTATTCACTAGAATATCTGATGAAGACAACGTTTCTTTTAAGGCTTCTTGATTTTCCAAAGCAATCAGAGAGATATTGGTGCCGAGTGCTTTCTGGATTTTTTCAAGATGTTCAGAAACTTTTTCTGAACGGTGGTTGTATCGTTTGAAAACGATGATTTCTTCCGCCTGTTCTAACGCCAGCTGTGTAATAATTGCCATAGCTGCACCGCCTGCTCCCAGAACAACAATTTTTTTACCTGCTGCCGTCAGCTGATAATCGGCTAAACTATTGATAAAACCCACACCGTCTGTGTTGTACCCTACAAGTTTCCCATGACGGTTAACAACAGTGTTCATGGCACCAATCAAAGCCACTTCTTCTGATAGTTCATCCATATAGGGAATCACAGCTTGTTTGTAGGGCATGGATAGATTTACCCCAAACATATTCCATCTGCGGATAGTGTCGATGCTCTGCGATAAATCATCTTCCTCGATTTCAAACGCCAGATACACACCGTCAGTTTCTGTCAGCTCGAATGCTGTATTATGGATAAAAGGCGACAAACTGTGTTTGATCGGATTGGCCAAAACCGCTGCTAATCGTGTTGCTCCTGTTATCATTTTTTCCTCCTTCCCAACGAAAAAAGACGTCTACCTATAGATGCTTTCTACGGTAAACGCCTTTGTAAAGTCATATAATCATTTCATAATGCTCTAGAATCATTAGTCGATGACCACCGTAGATATTAATTATCTATGGGGCCTTTCAGACGAAATAATCTTTAGCCATCATAGATACAAACGCTTCTGCTAGTTTGTATCCATCATGTCTCATGGCTACAAACTCATCTAAAATAGCTAAAGTAATAACGATTTAATTGTGATGTTTGACAATGCACTAGATGTTTCATTACTACTCGCTTCCTTTCAAAGTTTTTCAAGACTATTTACAGTATATGCTTTTCAAAAACAATTGTCAACAGTATTATTAAAACATTTGGAGAATCAAATGAGAATAGTATGAGAAGTTAGATTACTCCGCTATTTCATACTCAAACATTTTAAAAAAAGTGAACAATATCTTTGATTTTATTCTCCATTTTCCAGATATGATTGCAAATGTTCCATAGACATCTCATGAATGCCTAAATCTTCCAGAGAATGTCCCACAGTCCAGCAATCTTGTTCAAGGATAAGACTGCCAAGATTTACTAGCGAGTCCATCACTGGTGTCTCCACTCCCATATACTTGGCCAGTTTCGCCCATAAAGCAATCCCAAATGGAATGTCTTCTGAATAATAACGGTCTTTCACATCAGCCGGTCCCTTTATTTTGGCAAAATTGGGATTTTCTGCCACTGCCTGCTTGACATCATCTGTCTCGGTGCCGCTGCCGATGCCGTGGGCCACTACGTCCCATTGATAACCAAAATTTTTTAGAAGGGCGATCCGTTCTTCATCAACTGCTTCTACTGTCCGAACCACACAATCCGTGAAACCTTCTGTATAGAAGAAAAAGTCTCCTTTGGCATATTCTATCCTTCCGGCATTTAAAATACAGCCAGGTACATGGATAATGGGATTAAGGCTGGACAATCCGCAAGCAACCACACTTTCAGAAGGCTCCAACCCATCAAAAAATTGAGATAACTCAGCGACGGTTTCTTGGGTTTTCGATGCCGGCATGACTCCCACCTTCAGGGGATTGAAACGGCTCATTACCAATACCTCTCCCTCTCCCACGAGACGGGCAGCATAGGGCAATGTATGGGTTTCAGCTAAAACTACCCCTTCTTTTCCAGCTTTTTTTAATTCCTTCCAAAAAATCAAACTTCCGAAAGTACCTGGTAAGAGAAAAATGATTTGTCCCGGCTGTACCACTTCAGATAATTTTTCAGCGTAAATTTTATGAGCAAATGCCGGCACCACTACTAGAATGTATTTGACGTCCGCCACTGCTTTCTTCAAATCACTTGTGACCATCTTGATGTTAACAGTTTCATTGCCGCAAACACCTGACAGACTAATTTGCTTAGACTCAGCTACTTTTTTTATTTTTCCAATGAATGCTTCATCCTCGTACATACGGACATCAAAACCGCGCAAAGTCAAATCTGCTGCCGCAGCATGTGCACCATTTCCTCCACCCAAAACAGCAACCGTTGTCATATCATTTCCTCCTATTTTCGTAACTTCTTTCACCTTTATTATAGGACCCATTTTTATCTCAATCAAGCAAAGTGGTGACAGTTGTGGCTCTATGGAATAAAAAAAACATCTATAATACAGGATAATTTTTCCAAAAAATTTCTTTAAGAGGCATCTTTGCTTTTTAATGTTGTTAGACTGTTTTGTGCTATTTTTAATAAATGCTATAATCAAATTAAGCATTATCATATACAAAAAGGAGGAAATCATGAAAAAAGTAGTCTGGATATTTTCTATAAATGTTGGCGAAGGCGGCCCCCCTATCGGTTATGGTGCCAATATGATCGGCAGAGGACCAGAAAAGTTTAAGGAGAAACTCAGGTCAGAACTATTGCCAGAAATCGAGCTCCGGTTTATCAGTTATGATACGCAAAGCCATGAGGTTCCAGTTGCTGACTTGATTGTATTCAATGATGTTGATTCTAGATTTATTCCTGACGAGATTAAGAAGAATGGTCTTTGTGTCCCATCTCAAGAGGTTTATCAAGGAAACATTGAAGAAATAAAAAATACTATTACAAATTTTTTAACTTCTGAAACGTAGCTGCACGAACAAAAAGAAAGTGGATTATTTCTGAAATCAGGGGGTTTTATTTAGCAGCATCCCTTTTTCAGTTTTTCATTAATCGAAACTGCTAGACGAACGATGCCCCTTAATAAAATTAACCATATTTGTATCATATGAAAACAGAAATTTCGCTATAAAATACAAAATAAAAAAGAGCCGATACATTCGAGTCAGTACTCTCGTTGTTATGGGCTCTTCTGACTATCATTTTACAATTTAAAGCGATCAGTGTGACGTTTAATGACAGCTTTATATTTTCAATTCATTAAATTTCAAACGTAGCTTCAACAAGTTTTTCACGGTCATTTAGTATGATTGTTTTTTGCCCTTTTAAAGTAATGATTCCCTGCACTTGAAGAGATGATAATGTACGGCTTAAACTTTCCTGACTTGTGCCTATTTGAGAAGCAAAGTCGCCTTTTTTCATCGGCAGATCAATGGTGTTTTTTTTATCAAAGAGTTCTAACAGCACCCCGGCAACTCTTTGGATGACACTGTTCAAATTAATTGACTCTATGGTTTTTTCTGCTGATTCCAATCTTCTGCTCATCACATCTAGAATTTTTAAGGTTATTGAAGGGTAATTGTTGATGATACTTTGAAAATCATTTGCTGAAATGACACATACAACTGCATCTTCCACTACTTCTGCATTTTCTTTTAATTCAGATGAACTAAATAGCGTCAATTCCCCTAAAAAATCGCCGTGTTCAACTATTCTGATAACCTGCTCTTTTCCATTTATATTAAGTCTGGATATTTTCAGTTTTCCGCTAAACACAACATAAAGTGCTGTGCCTAAATCTCCCGAAGTATATACAAATTCACCTTTTTTATATGTTTTCGTTTGAGCAATTTGATAAATATTGTTCATTTCCTCTTGATTTAAGTGCTTAAAAATCGGAACAGTCTGAACACAATTGAACGTGTCATGCTGACATTCGGCCATTGGCTCCCTCCTTTTCACCCCATAACTATTGATCAAAAACTCTGGTGATTAATATTATAATCCCTTTTTACTTCATCTTAAATCTTAACAATCTCATGCCGTTAAGAATCACAACAAGGATACTCGCTTCATGAACCAACATCCCTACCGACATACTTACCATACTGCTGAACATTACCCCTAACACTAGTATAAACACAACAGCTAAAGCAATGATAATATTTTGCTTCATATTTCTTGCGGTGGCTTTTGTCAAAGCTAATGCATGAGGCAGCTTGCTGAAATTGGAGTTCATCAACACAACATCTGATGTTTCAATAGCAACATCTGTTCCTGCCCCCATGGCGATACCGACTTGTGCCAGAGCCAACGAGGGACTGTCGTTGACACCGTCACCGACAAATGCAACTATCTCACCGTTTCCGATACGGGTTTTAACAAATTCGGCTTTGTCTTCTGGAAGCATATTTCCGTGTGACTCAGTTAAATCTAGTTCTTTACTCACCAAATCAACTGTCCCTTGGTTGTCACCAGACAGCATGATTAAATGCCTGACCTTTAATTTTTTAAGTAAATCTATATCCTCTTTTACTTTATCACGAATCTGGTCTTTAATACCAATAATGATTTTAATCTCATTGTCTATCACTGTTATTACTATGGAGTTTCCTTGACGTTCAAGCCTTTCTATATCATTGACAATCTTATCTGTAACTTTAATATGATATTTTTTGATTAAAGCATAATTACCTACTAAAACCTGATGATTATTAATCACCGCTGCGATTCCTTTTCCTTTGATGACTTCGGTTTTATCAATTTTGACAGAGTCTTTTGAAGGGATTGACTCTAGGATTGCATTAGCAAGCGGGTGATCAGATTCTCTTTCGATACTGGCAAGGTACAGTAAATCTGAAGCATTTTTTGCACCATAATAGATTGTCTCCGATACCACTGGTTTTCCTACGGTCAGAGTTCCCGTTTTATCGAAAATGATTGTATCCACTTTACTGAAATCGCCGATGACTTCACTTCCTTTTAACAAAATCCCTTTTTTTGCCCCATTGCCAATACCTGCCACATTGGAGACCGGTACTCCAATCACCAGCGCTCCCGGACACCCAAGCACAAGAATGGTGATAGCCAGTTCAACATTTCTCGTGAACAACCAGACAAGAAATGCAACCAGCAAAACCAAAGGCGTATAATGTTTAGAAAACCGGTCAATAAATCTTTCTGCTTCTGATTTTGAATCTTGAGCTTCTACTACAAGTTCGACAATCTTTCCAAATGTGGTGTCCTCACCAACTCTATCAGCGATAACTCCGATAGTCCCGTTATCCAGAATCGTTCCCGCATACACTTTTGAATCCACAATTTTGCTCACCGGAAGTGACTCACCCGTGATACTTGCTTCATTAATACTTCCTTCACCATTTAGCACAATCCCGTCCACTGGAACTTTTGCTCCAGTTTTCACGAGAATAATATCGCCAACTTTTACTTCCTCGATACCTACTTCCTTATATTCATCATCTTCAGTTAATTTCAATGCGGTTTCTGGTGCCATTTCAGTTAATTCCTTGATAGCTTTCCGCGTTTTGGTTAAAGTTCTTTTTTCTAAATAACTGCCGAAAAGAAATAGAAAAGTCACAATGGCAGATTCTTCAAAATTCCTTATCGCAAATGCCCCAATCACAGCTACGGTCACTAAAACGTCAATACTGATTACTTTAACTCTTAATGCCTGATAGGCTTGGAGCGCTATCGGCAATACACCGATGACCGAAGCAGTTATTAACATAATCTCAGAATAGCTGTTATTTCCAAGTAACCAGTGTCCAGTAAAGCTCAGAACGATTAATGTCGCACTGATCACTGTAATAATATTCTTATTTTTGAATATCATTTTCTGCATACTTTATCCCTCTTTACTCTAATCAGAATAATTATCGGCCAGTAATTTAAGTGTGTCATACACTTCTGCATAACTTTCACAAACATCATCTGGAATTTTATAGCCGTCCGTAATACTGTTCAAACGTTTGAACTCATTGGAAACATCTTCTCCCCGTTCAAGTTTCGATACAATTTCTTCAAAAGTGCTTTTTACTTGATGAAACTCTGGATGATTATGTCCGTGTACTCTGTCAACAATGGGAATGAATTTCTTTAATTTATTTATATGCTCCTTCATAGTATTCGCCTCATTTCTCAGTCAGTACTTTATAACCGACTTTTTCAATTTTATCAATGATTTCCTTAGATGAAAGCAATGTGTCATCAAATTCAACTTTCACTCTGGAACTATTAAACAAGACGTCATAATTTTTAATTCCTTTCAGACTTTTTAAAGCACCTTCGATTTTAACAATACAACTTGGACAAGCAATAGTTTCCATTTGAAATATTTTCTTTGTCATTGTTATGACCTCCTTTATAACTACATCTTAACCAGTTCTTTTTATATCTTCTTTGACCTACGTCAAAATTCAAATTTAATTTTTAAAAAATTTATCTCCAACAAATTCCAACTCTCTGATACTAATATGGAATTGAAGGTTTGTTCCTCATGAGAAAGATAAAAACGTTGAAAAATGAGCTTCTCTTTAGAAATTATATTTTCTATCAACTTTTAATATCATTATATGAATATATGTTGACAAATATTCATAATCCTTTAGAATATATCTATACGACATTCAGATTACTTGATAATCATGTGATTTGACCAAGGAGGAAAATATGATGAAAGTTAAGAAGCTTATTTTTACAACGATTCTTACTGTTATTCTACTGATAATTAGCCCGGGAAATATCTCAGCTAACAGTTCAACAGTATTGAATGATGAAGGCCAGTCCATTGTGGATGTGATGCCTGATGAAAACTTGAGAAAACTTTTTGCTGAGACGCTTGGATTTGACTCTGTAGATGAATTTACGGTAGATGATTTGGATAGTGTTTCAGCGATTGAACTCAGCTCGGAAAACCTGTACCTGTTTGATGTTAAAGACTTTAAGGGTATTGAGCAAATGGATGTTGATGCTATATATATTACTGGATTAAATCTTGAACAAACTGAGAAACTGATTAAGTATGACTTCACTCCCCTCACCGCAATCAAGAAAATGAATACTCTTTACCTTTCAGAGAGCACTTTCAGTAACGGTGTTGATTTTAATAATTTCATTTCTCTTTTATATCCGGTAGGCTCTATTTTTTTTGCTAGCAATACAATTGTTATTGATAAAGAAATAGACGTTGCGGATTATAAAAAAATTGAGATTGAAACAAAAGATTGGGGGATTAAATTCCCGCATCTTGGCATATTTGAATATGGAAAAACTGATCTCATCCACATCGTCGATTCTTTTGAAGTTGAAGGTTATAAATCTGACCTTTCTGATCCTGATTCTGAACCTGACTCTTTTCTTTATATCAGAAATAAGTTAAACGAAGAAGAAAAATACATGTACAAATACGATCAGAAGTCCCATTTGGATTCTGAAAATTCAGATGAATCAGCACATATATTTGTACCTAGTGATAACTATCGCTTCTCATGGAATGACACGGATATTGAAGATTTAGAATCATTACTCAAACATGAGTTTATCACCTATCATGAAGTTGATGTACCTGAAGATGACTTATCTGAAGATGTTATGCCTATGTTTACTTTCGGAACAGGTACTACCTATTATGATGGAACTATCAATTATACATTTGATGATATTCGCTTCCATCTAAACGTAACATTCACTCATCAGTCAAATGTCAAAGTACATTATGTTGATGAAGAGGGTAATCCTCTTGTAGATAAAGAAGGAAATCCCATTGCTGAAGCCGAAGATCTACTGATAAACGGGGAGTACGGAGAAAAATTTGAACTTGATGAAAAGGCATTCGATGGTTACACCTTTAAAGAAATCAAAGAAGTCGGAGATTCTGGTGCAGACCCTTCAGACTATACCCATACTTTTAATGATAGAGAATTTAATATTATTTATTCTACCAACAAGTACACGGTGACTTATACGGACGGCGTGGACAATGAAGTCATCTTTGAAGACCAAGTCTTTGACGATGTAGTAGAAAATAGTGAGACTCCGGCATTCGTGGGCACCCCTACCCGGGAAGGCTATACATTCTTAGGTTGGGAGCCGGCGGTAGCTGACACGGTGACACAAGATGCTGTTTACACCGCACAATGGGAAGAAATCGTAATCCCTGTCAACAAGTACACCGTGACTTATACGGATGGCGTGGACAATGAAGTCATCTTTGAAGACCAAGTCTTTGACGATGTGGTGGAAAATAGTGAGACTCCGGCATTCAAGGGCACCCCTACCCGGGAAGGCTACGCATTCTTAGGTTGGGAACCTGCAGTCGCTGACACGGTGACAGAAAATGCTGTTTATACCGCACAATGGGAAGAAGTCGTGGTCCCTGTCAACAAGTACACGGTGACCTATACGGACGGCGTGGACAATGAAGTCATCTTTGAAGACCAAGTCTTTGACGATGTAGTGGAAAATAGTGAGACACCAGCATTCAAGGGCACCCCTACCCGGGAAGGTTACACATTCTTAGGTTGGGAACCTGCCGTGGCTGACACAGTGACACAAGATGCTGTTTATACCGCACAATGGGAAGAAATCGTGGTCCCTGTCAATAAATACACCGTGACCTATACGGACGGCGTGGACAATGAAGTCATCTTTGAAGACCAAGTCTTTGACGATGTGGTGGAAAATAGTGAGACTCCGGCATTCAAGGGCACCCCTACCCGGGAAGGCTATACATTCTTAGGTTGGGAGCCGGCGGTGGCTGACACAGTGACACAAGATGCTGTTTATACCGCACAATGGGAAGAAATCGTGGTCCCTGTCAATAAATACACGGTGACTTATACGGACGGCGTGGACAATGAAGTCATCTTTGAAGACCAAGTCTTTGACGATGTAGTGGAAAATAGTGAGACTCCGGCATTCAAGGGCACCCCTACCCGGGAAGGCTACACATTCTTAGGTTGGGAACCTGCCGTGGCTGACACAGTGACACAAGATGCTGTTTATACCGCACAATGGAAAAAAATTGCTGTGCCAGAAGTTAAACCAGAGCCGCCAGTTAAACCAGAACCTCCAGCGAAAAAGGTACTACCACAAACAGGTGTTGACTCAGAAACATTGGTTTGGACAAATCTATTAACACTATCTGGTTACATACTTTTAGCTCTAAGTATAACTTTAGGTATAGTTTTAAAAAAGAAACATTCAGCAAAAAAATAATAACTTAACAAATCCACCCCAAACATTCAAATTTTGGGGTGGATTTTTATAAAATTAAATTTGACATTAAAAAAGTTGTTCAAGATCCCTTAAGTGATTTTGGTATCTATAAATTTTCAGTAAAAAATCATACAAATGCGAAGATAGAAAAAGTTGGATTTATCAAAATTTAGAGAAGAGAATCGCTTGCATAAAGAGTTAGATGAGATGATTATTTTCACAGTTAGGGCATTACTTCTTGACTTAAATTATTTTTGGGATTCCTACCGGGAGCTGATTTTATCATTACCCATTAATTTACGTCCTAGAAAATATAATAATCCTGTATCTTAATGGCTAAGCATGATATTATTATGTCGAACAGGAGTGATTCAATGAAGTCTAATGCATTTTCTGAAAAAGACAAAGGAAAATTAAGAACCAAAATGTGTAAAATTTGTGAAGATAGTTGGAGAAAAAATGGTTATATGAGGACCTCGATAACTTACTTGACTTCACAGACAGGAATATCAACCGGTGCATTTTATTTGCTTTACGAGACAAAGGAAGACGTCTTTGTTGATACATTAATCAGAATCCGAACGCGGCTGGAGAAACAGATTCAAAATATTCTTGATGAAAATCCGAATAAATGCGGATTAATTGAAACTATGAAATGGATTTATAGAGAGTATGACAAGTCCCAATTCTTATATGACTTTTCAAACCCTGATTTCCAGTCATTTTATCAAAAACTTTCCGAGAAGAAACTTCAAGAATTGAAAGAAAGTAGCATTGAGTATTCTAACTTGATTATGTCTCAAATAAATTTAAAGGCTAAAGGTGATGTCAATGTTGCTTATACGGCCTTAAACACACTCTTATACACTGTAAGTATGCCTACTGAAGTTCAATCTGATAAATTTGCGGCATTTGATACACTAGTAGAAATTGCGGTTGACAACTTATTTGAAGAAATTAAAAATTAGGGCTTAAAACACCTATCTAGCATAAGATTAGGACAAGAATTCAAGGAAAAACTGCAACCGAGAGATTTTTCAAGGAATCTATATGGAATAATCTTCGACAGCAAATTTTTTTTTGCAAGCAAATATTCAAAAAATAATAGAAAGGGACTAAATGGGAGCTTACACTCCCGTCTAGTCCCTAACTTTTTTATTCTGCAAGAATTTTTTAAGTTACTCAATTGCCCTATTATTTTTCTCCACATCTGGTACCATCAAAAACATCAGACCGCCAACTATAAATAATACAATCAAACTGGCAATACCTAGTTGTGACCGACCAGTAACCTGTGTGACTAATCCAAACAGCAACGGGCCCATCACTGCTGAAAATTTACCGAAAATATTATAAAAGCCAAAAAATTCATTGGAGCGATCTTTAGGTATAATACGGGAAAAATAGGAGCGGCTTAAAGCTTGAATTCCTCCTTGAGACGTACCAACCAAAAAACCCAGAATCCAAAAATGAATTGGTTTGGACATAATCATTGCCAGACCGCAGATTAGCACATACACACCGATAGCAGTCAGAATCATCGGTTTTGTCCCAAATCGCCTTGCCAAATGACCATATAAAATCGTAAACGGAAAAGCCACAATATTCACTACCAGCAAAATTACCAGTAAAGTGGCTGAGCTGATACCCATATCAATCCCAAAGGATGTAGCCATAGTAAAAATCGTATCCACACCATCAATGTAAAAGAAATAAGCAATCAAGAAAAACATAACGACTTTGTATTGTCGGATATGTCTGAGCGTCTCTGCCAATCGTTTCACGCTGGCTTGAACAGGTTTTGGGTCATGGGGCACCCCATACCGCTGATGAACATTCTTCAAGAATGAAAGGGAAAAAACAAACCACCAAAGTGCTGTCAAAACAAAACTGATTTTAGTTAAAAGAGCAGTATCGAGAAATTTCCCGCCAAAGAGCTGGAGAACGACCACAATCATAAATAATAGCGCACTGCCGATATACCCTAAACCGTAACCATAAGAAGAAATCATATCGCTTCGTTCATCAGTGGTCACATCTACCAAAAAGCCATCATAAAAAATATTGGCTCCGGAAAAACCTACATGGGAAATAATGTAAATCACAAGCAAACCTACCCAACTGTGATTTGGAACAAACGCTAGCAGCAATGTTGTTAACATCCCCGTCAAAGCAAAGAAACTAAAAAACTTTTTCTTAAAACCTTTATAGTCCGCAATCGTTCCCAGAAGCGGTGCAGATATCGAAACCAGCAAGGTGCCAAAAGAAGAAGCATAACCCCAAAAGGCAGTGGAAGCTGATTCAGAAATCCCAGCCCCGGTAGCCACTGATTTAAAATAAATCGGCAGCAATGCGGTAACAATAACTAATGAATAAGCAGAATTCGCCCAGTCATAGAGAATCCAACTTTTTTCTTCCTTCGTAAATTTGTCCACAAAAATTTTCAACATATGATGATCTCCTTACCCCTCAAAAACATCCTGCAAAACTTTCCCGTCTATTTTCTGAGGAAATGTATTTAATCCTAATATTCTAGCAAATGTTGGTGCTTCATCTATTAATCTTGCTTTTACTTTTTGATGATTTTTCTTAATTCCGGGACCGCTCAAGACTAATGTTGTGGCGTAATTTGATTTTTCAGGTGAAAAACCGTGAACCGCGCGATAACGTCCGGGCAGCCACATCTCATTTTCTTGCACTTCCGCCACCAACGTCCCTTTTGCTTCATCCACAAAATAATACCCTCTTTTTGCCTCAACCATGAACGTACAGTTGGAATCTGCACCAAGCTCTTTAGCCTGATCGGTAGTGTAAACCATTTCGATTCCCTCAACTTTTTCAATCAACTCTCTGACTTCAGTTGAAGAAACAGCCGCATCTTTTTTGATATAGATATAAGTGGACCCGTCACAGCTATTTGCCCATACTTGCCAACCAGGTCTTGTTGTTCCCAGCTTAGTCGGCACTTGCCAGCCCTTTTCAGTAAACAGCACATTTAAACGTATCATTTTAGCCACATCAATTTGATAGTGATCTCCCAACACTGCAAAAACGGTCTTCTCTCTATCTCCGGCCTCTTCAACCGCCCGGACAATTTGTCCTACCCGTTTGTCTTGTCTCAGCAAAGCTTCCCTTGCCTGTAAAGATTTGACCCCATAGCCATGACGCTGACTATCCATATCTACCAAATGAATGAATGTGGCATCTGGTCGTTTAGTTTTCAATGTATCTACAGCACAAGCAGTAACGAAATCATCCAGTTCCGGCTGCTTGATGCCCTTTCTCAAATACCCATACTTCCGATTCATCTGAAATAAAAACAAAGGTGAGCTGGCGTGTAAAGAAATCAGCACTTGATTGGTCCAAATCCGGTTGGGAAATATTTCAGCAATATTATAATCAATGCTGCTTTTAGCGGTAACCGGCCATAAAAATGCCGCCGTTTTTAACCCCTCATCGTGAGCCGCATCAAAAAGTGTTGGTACACGAATATCCTTAGCATACCAATACCAATCCGGTGACAATTTGCCTGGCTGCATTTTAACGTTATTCACAATACCGTGAGTTTTAGGATAACATCCTGTAACAATCGTCGTATGGGAAGGATAAGTCACTGTGGGGTAAACCCCTGTCACTTCCTTGACATGAGTTCCGGAAGTTATCAAGCGCTTGATATTAGGTAATTTTGACAAGTCCCCCGCTAAATCCTCCGCTCCCAGTGCATCGATGGAAATCACTACTAATTTTTTTCTCATATGTTTCCTCCTTCCATGTCACAGTTTAATAACAACTGCTATAAAAACGACAACTTTTCTAAACTTTTAAATCTTTTCTCTGATAAATAATCAGTGCGGTGCCGATACAAACAAAGGCACTGACCAGTAAAATCAACCAAAAAAACAGCGAGTCATTCTTGCTTAAAATATTATTTGGGATTCCCTGATTGACCGGAGAAATCACCTTTAAAAAAGAAAACTTTTCCTGCAAGTCTCCCAAAATCCCCATCAGATAAAATAGTAGGACAAGACCCAAGGACACACTTGCAGATTGACTGCTGTTTTTTATAAAAGTAGACAACAATAGCCCTAAGGATAAGAAAAAAACAAGGACTAAAAATTCTTTACTGAAAACAAGACCAACATCTTTAATAATTTCTGAAAATTTCGTTTCAGTCGTATCAAACAAAACGATTGCACCTAGTGACACAGCCGCTAATACCAACCAAAAGGTAAAAAGAATCATAAGATTAGCCAGAAATTTTTGTATGGCAATTTTTATTCTGCTAACCGGTTGGCTTAATAAAAATTCAATCGTCCCATTCGACTCTTCTTTGATCAAACAAGCACTGCCGAGCATTGCACTATAGATACAGGCCCCAATAAACAAATATTGCATCACATAGGAGAAGTAGCCGATAGGATTAGTCAGACTTAACTTGGAATCAAGATTGAAAGCCGTCAGCAAATCCTGCGGCAGCGAATCCAATTTTGAGTCAAGCAATTCTTTGATGCCCTCTGACTGCATACTGGGAAACATGGCCATAAACAGCACCATCAGTAGGCTCATAATCGCCGTCCAAGTAAACAGGGATTTCTTGTTTAAACGCCATTCTATTTTACTTACTATCATAGTATCCCTTCCCCCTACTCGTACATGGACAGGAAACGTTCTTCCAAGTCAACATCGCGGATATCAATATCTCGTACGGGATTTTTTTCCAGCAATTGGAATAAAGCTTTAAACTCCCTGTCAAAAGTAAAAACGATACGTTCAGGACTCTGACTGATGATTTTACCCCCGATTTTCAGTATTTCTGCAGAAGGAAGCTTTTCCCCAGTCAAAGTAATCTTTTTAATAAATGCTTTCTTTTCTTGAAGATTCTCAACAGCTGCAATCACACCCTGTTTGATAAAAGCGACCCTTTCGCAATGATTTTGAACCTCATGCAAGTCATGGCTAGATAAAAAAGTTGTCATCCCTGCCCCCTGTTTGTGTTTCAGCACATCAAAAAAACGTGCTTGGATTTTCGGGTCAAGTCCATTAGTCGGTTCATCAAGAATCAATAATTTAGGATTGGGTAAAAGCGCCGCAACAAGAGCAACCTTCTTTTTATTACCAAAGGAAAGTTCAGAAAATTTCTTTTTCAAATCTATTTCAAACAGCTGAACATAGTGCTCGATTTCTTTTTTGTAATTTTTTATACTATGAAATTCAGAAACATAATTGAAGATATCCAAAGCCGTAAAATGATCGTACAATCTCACTTCGCTGGTAACGTAGCCGGTAAATTTTTTTATTGCCACAGAGTTCTCAATGCAATCATGACCAAAAATCAATGCCCTTCCTTGAGTTGGAAAAATCAAATTTAACAGGACTTTGATTGTGGTAGATTTCCCAGCACCATTTGGACCGATAAAACCAAAAATTTCTCCCTCTTTTACTTCAAGATTTATGCTATCTACTGCGATTTGTTCTCCAAATTTTTTGGTCAAGCTGTGTATTTCAATTGCGTTCATTGCAACTCTTCCCCCCTTTAAAAAATAACACACACAGACTAGAAACAAAGCAGAATCCATGATTTAGATAAAAAATATCAGATTCGATATTGTTCTATCATTTTCATTTGTCAAATTAAGTTAGAATAAATTGCCTCTCGTACATAACTCAAAAAGACTTCAATAGGTGTTTGATAGTTTAATGATTTTCTGGGGATATGATTCCTGTGACAACTCACAGAAGAAATAAATTCTTGACTGACCTCCCTAAAATCTGTTGATTTAGGTAAACCGTCACGTCTAAGTAATCCATTTGAGTGCTCATTTAAAGCTCGTTGTGAAGGTGTCCCGGGATCAGCAAAAAAGATATCAATATCCTGTTGGTTGCTGACAGCTTTCCAATTAGAAAATTCTTTACCACAATCAAAGGTAATAGACTTGAAGAAATGTTTTGGAAAGCGTTCAAACCAATGATTCAATGCTTCTTCAATATCATTCGCTTTTCTTCCCTTGGGTTTCAACGTGATAATCACTTTAGACACACGTTCCACCAGTGTGATGACAGCACTTTTATGATGGATACCTACAATCGTATCTCCTTCAAGATGTCCAAATTCTTCTTTAAAATTAGGGTAGTATCTCGTTCGGTCATCAAGTGTTCGTCTAAATGCTTGTTTGCCTCTTGTTTCTTGGTGACCATTAGGTTTTCTTTTTCCTTTCATGGGAAGGGTTTGAACATCAAATTCTCCATTGGAGAATTTTCTATAAAGAGTTCTCATGCTGCACGGAATCATACGTTCTTGCCTGCCGATAATGATATCAGGAGTCCAATCTTGAGCGACTTTTTCTTTGATATATTGCCTCTCAGAATCAGAGAGTTCGATCCTCTTTCTACTGCATTTTTTCTTATTTTCTTTGTATTGATGCCAATAATCTATGGCGGAAAAACCTTGCTTAAAAAAGTTGACTACCGTGTAAATCGTTTGAATGGCTCGACACATGCGTTTGGCAATGGTGACAGGTTTAACTTTTTGATGAAAATAAGATTCTATCATTGTGATTTCGTCTATGGTAAGATGTTTGTAGGTCATTTGTGGCTCACTCCTTGTTTTCTTTGGTCGGAAATACAATTTGAGTGTACCACAAATGGCTATTTTTATTTTTCTAACTTAATTTTACAATTCAGGCATTAAAAACTTCTCATTCATTATACCAAAATACTTTAGGTTTAGCACCGCCAGCTGATTGATTAACAACTTTTCTTATATAAAAAAGACCCCGAGAAAAATCTCTGAGTCAATGTCAACATTTTCAGCAAAACTATTTAGTTTCTTCAACTATTATAACTCTTTCTAAAAATATCGGCAGATAATTTTTTCCTCTCAGAAGAAGATAGCCAATAATTTCCAGTCAATTAAAATCCTGTTTCTGTGCATGAAAGTCATTTGTCATCTAAAAATAAATGACAAAAAAGGACCAGAGCCTAAAGACTCTGGTCCTATAATCAATGCTTATTTTTTCCTCATGCTGGCCAAACGTGCATAATTTTCTGCGCGTTTTTCCATATCTTCTTTCGTTTGTTCAAACATCTCTTCTACGAGCTCTTTGTCTTTCTTAACATTTCTCAAAGCAGAGAAGCGAGTTTGTGTTGCCAAGAAGTCAGGAATCTTACTGAAGTCAGCCTTCTTGTAATCAATACGCATTGGATCTTTTCCTTTTTCTGCCAAACGAGGGTCATAACGATACAATTGCCAGTATCCAGACTCCATAGCGTCGATAGCATTTTGAAGACTGTTGGTCATACCGCCTCTGATACCGTGATTGATACATGGTGTGTAACCAATAATCAATGATGGTCCTGGGTATGCTTCGGCTTCAGCAAACGCCTTGATCGTTTGATTTGGATTGGCATTAATTGAAATCTGTGCCACATAAACATTACCGTATGTTGCAGCAATCATTCCAAGATCTTTCTTAGATGTTTTCTTTCCGCCAGCAGCAAACTTGGCAATAGCAGATGTCGGTGTTGCCTTGGACACCTGTCCGCCAGTATTAGCATAGACTTCGTTATCCATAACAAAGATATTGATGTCTTCTCCGCTTGCAAGAACATGGTCGATACCACTGAAGCCAATGTCGTAGGCCCATCCGTCTCCACCGATGATCCATTGACTTGGTTTCACAAACATATCTTGATCTTTTAGCAAATCAGCTAACATTGAATCAGTTTCGCCTTTAAGAGCCGCAACCAAATTATTCGCTCTTTGGCGTGTTCCTTCACCTTTATCGAAATTATCCAGCCAGTCTTTCAATGCTGCTTTTGTCTCATCACTTCCCACACCGGCTTCAAGAGCTTTCTCAACTTTAGTTGATACACGGGAACGTTTCATGTTGTTAGCGATATGCATACCATAACCGTACTCAGCGTTGTCTTCAAACAAGGAGTTACTCCAAGCAGGCCCTTGTCCAAACTGGTTCACTGTGTATGGTGATACTGGAGAAGATGCACCCCAAATAGAAGAACATCCTGTTGTATTAGCAATCATCATCCGATCACCAAACAATTGAGTCAATAATCTGACGTAAGGTGTCTCTCCACAACCTGCACATGCACCTGAGAATTCAAGCAGCGGCTGTTCGAATTGAGAACCTCTGACAGATTCTTTCTTCATGGTATTTTCTTTTTGTTTCAAGGTCATGGCAAACGCCCAATTGACAGCTTCTTCGCGCATATCTTCGTAAGGCGTCATTACTAATGCTTTTTCTTTCGCTGGACAAATTTGCGCACATAGACCACAACCAGTACAGTCTTCAACAGAAACTTGAATACGATATTGTAAACCATCACGACCTTTCATATCACGAGTGATATAGCCTTCTGGAGCTTCTTGCATTTCTTCTTCATCAGCCAAGAACGGACGGATGACTGCATGAGGACAGATAAACGCACACTCATTACACATGGTACAATTTTCAGGAATCCACTTAGGCACTTCAAGCGCAACCCCGCGTTTTTCGTATGCGGAAGTTCCCATTGGAATCGTACCTGCCAGCATACCGTTGTCGATCAAATCACCAATTGTCAGGTCATCACCTTTTTGAGCTTCGATTGGTTTTAATATGTTCATTACAAAGCTTGGAACATTGTCAGCTGGTTTCTCAACTTCTTCTTCAACCGATGCCCACTCAGCTGGAACATCGACTTTTTTAAGTGCGTCGAATGTTTGATCAATCGCCCGCCAGTTTCTCTCAACAATTTCGCGTGATTTCTTACCATAAGCATTATCGATTTCAGCTTTCAGCAATGGCATAAATTCTTCCCGCTCCATAATATCTGTCACTTCAAAGAATGCTGCAGACATCACTGTATTGATACGGCGTCCAAGTCCTTCTTTTTGCGCAATATCCATGGCATTGATGATGTAGAAGTTAATATCATGCTCAGCAATATAGCGTTTCAAGTTATTTGGCAATAACTTGAGGACTTTTTCCTCATCCCAGACTGTATTTAGCAAGAATGTGCCGCCATCTCTCAATCCCTCGATCATATCGTATTTATGGATATAAGCAGAGTTATGACAGCCGACAAAGTTCGGTCTTTCTACCAGATAGGTTGAATCGATTGGCTCATCACCAAAACGAATATGAGAAACCGTCAGACCGCCGGATTTTTTAGAGTCATAGGAGAAATAAGCTTGTGCATATTTATCCGTATTGTCTCCGATAATTTTGATTGCCTGTTTGTTTGCACCGACTGTACCATCTGATCCAAAGCCCCAGAATGTTGCTTGGAAAGTAGAATCAGGTGTCAAATCAAGAATTGGTTGTTTAGGCAAGGACAGGTAAGTCACATCGTCCACGATACCGATAGTGAAACGTTGCTTCATTTCTTTTTCAGGTAATTGAAGATGATCGTACACACTAACGATTTGGTCTGGTGTAACATCCTTCGAACCGATACCATAACGACCGCCGATGACTACAGGATGATTCACGTGACGGTATAATGCACTTTGCACATCTAAGAGCAATGGTTCCCCATCTGATCCAGGTTCTTTTGTTCTGTCTAAAACAGCAATTCTTTCTACTGTTTCAGGTAATTTTTCCAGCATATTGTCAGCCGGGAATGGTCTGTAAAGATGGATATTCAAATGACCCACTTTACGACCTTGAGCATTTAAATGGTCAACAGTTTGACGGATAGTCGGTGCAACTGAACCCATTGAAATAATTACTTCAGTGGCATCTGGCGCACCATGATAAGTTGTCAAATCATAGTCGGTTCCGCGGATTTCATTGATTTTACCCATATATTTTTGTACGATAGCCGGTAAAAGATCATAATACTTATTAACTGTTTCTCTTGATTGGAAATAAATGTCAGGGTTTTGAGCTGTTCCAGAAACTTCTGGATGGTTAGGGTTCATTCCACGATTGCGGAATTCTTCCAATGCTTCCCAATCAACTAATGCTTTCAAGTCATCATAGTCAATCACTTCAATTTTTTGAAGCTCATGACTGGTTCTGAAACCATCAAAGAAATTAGTGAAAGGCAGTTTCCCTTCAATACTAGCTAAATGGGCCACCGCAGCTAAGTCCATAACCTCTTGAACACTGCTCTCAGCAAGCATGGCGAACCCGGTTTGTCTTGTTGCCATCACGTCACTGTGATCGCCGAAAATACTTAAAGCGTTAGTTGCTACTGCACGGGCGGACACATGGAAAACAGTTGGCAATAACTCGCCAGCGATTTTGAACATGTTCGGAATCATTAAAAGCAATCCTTGTGACGCAGTATAAGTAGTGGTCAGAGCACCTGTTTTTAAGGAACCATGTACCGTTCCAGCGGCACCAGCTTCTGATTGCAATTCTACTACTTTTACAGTTTCGCCAAAAATATTCTTTTTCCCTTGAACTGACCATTCATCCACAGACTCTGCCATATTGGAGCTGGGGGTGATGGGATAGATGGCAGCTACTTCAGTAAAAGCATAGGAAATATAAGCGGCTGCTGTGTTTCCGTCCATTGTTTTTGTTTTCTTCATTTTTTCGCTTCCTTTTCTCAAACTAAAACTTTACTATTTTTTGTTGGTTACATATGTATCTATTTCTTTGGCAGCTAGTTTTCCGGCTCCCATGGCCAAGATTACTGTTGCGGCTCCAGTTACTATGTCACCGCCGGCAAAGATTCCCGGAACACTGGTCGCACACGTTTCCTCATCTGCATCAATGTATCCCCATTTGTTGATGGCAAGCTCAGGAAAAGTGTCTAATAATACTTTGTTAGCTCCTTGACCGATAGCTTCTATCACCATATCTGCTTCAATGATAAACTCGCTGTCAGGAACTGGCACCGGTCGTCTGCGGCCAGAATCATCTGGTTCGCCAAGAGCCATCTTGATACATTTAACTCCTACTAATTGTCCATTGTTATCCCCTAGATATTCTATAGGGTTGCTTAACCAGCTGTAGTCAATGGCCTCTTCTAAGGAATGGTGGTATTCTTCCTCTCGAGCAGGTAATTCTTCTTCTGAGCGGCGATAAACGATAGTTACTTTGTCAGCTCCCATCCTTCTTGCAGAACGTGCAGCGTCCATCGCAACGTTTCCTCCACCGATAACCACAACATTTTTAGACTGGTGAACAGGAGTGTCATACTTGGGAAATTCGTAGCCATGCATTAAATTGATGCGGGTCAGATACTCACTGGAAGAATACACGCCATTCAGTCCAGTTCCAGGAATCCCCATGAAGTTCGGAGCTCCTGCACCTACCGCAATATAGCAGGCATCAAAATTTTGCTGGATTTCATCCATTGTGATCGTTTTTCCAACGACCACGTTGGTTTCGATAGTGACTCCAAGGGCTTCAATGATTGCAATTTCTTTTCTGACTACTTTCTTAGGCAAACGGAATTCCGGAATGCCGTAGGTCAAAACACCGCCTGGAGAATGTAGCGCCTCATAAACTGTTACTTCATAACCTAATTTGGCCAAGTCCCCGGCAGCCGTCAACCCAGAAGGGCCTGAGCCGATGACAGCGACTTTCCCTTTATCAAAGACAGTCGTTTTTTCTTCTATAGGTTGTTCCAATGCCCAGTCAGCAACTAATCGCTCTAACTTGCCGATTGCAACAGGCTCAAAACGTTTGTTTCTTCCCAACCGGCAAACCATTTCACATTGCTTTTCCTGCGGGCAAACCCGACCGCAAATAGCCGGCAAATTAGAATACCGAGCAATGATTTCATACGCCGCCGGCATGTCCCCATCTTCAATCGCTTTAATGAATCCAGGGATATCTATCATCACTGGACAAGCATCAATACATGGCGCATTTTTACATTGAAGACAGCGGGCTGCCTCCAATTTTCCCGACTCTAGATCGTAGCCTAGCGCAACTTCTTCAAAGTTATGCATACGAGTTTCCGGGGCCTGTTCAGGCATATAGGTTTTTGTATAACTTCTCTTAGCCAAGTTCTGCCAACTCCTTTTGATAAGCTTCAAAGGACTCTGCTTCTTCCCGACCATATTGTTTTGATCTCAGCAAAAACTCATCCCAATTAACTTCTGAACCTAAAAATTCAGGTCCGTCTACACAAGCAAACTTAATGGCGTCTCCAACTGTGACTCGACAACCTCCGCACATCCCTGTACCGTCGATCATGATCGGATTTAAAGAAACATAGACAGGAACGCCATTTTTCTCTGCGGTCATCGTTGCGAATTTCATCATAATACTGGGGCCGATTGCCCAAGCCATATCGATCTTTTCACGTGCAAACACTTTTTCCATCGCATTTGTCACAAGACCTTTTTCACCTAGCGAACCATCATCGGTCATGATGATCAACTCATCAGAATACTTGCGGCACTCTTCTTCCAATATGACGAGTTCCTTGGTTTTGGCACCTAGAACTGTCAGGACACGGTTGCCTGCTTCTTTTAATTCCTTGATGATAGGATAGAGGGCTGCGATACCTACACCGCCCCCGACTAATAAAACTGTGCCGTATTTCTTAACATTAGCCGGCATTCCTAAAGGACCGACAAAGTCATGAAGGGAATCTCCCGCTTTAAATGCTGCCAATTCAGCAGTCGATTTTCCAATCACTTGAAAAATAATTTTCACTAGGCCTTTTTCCGGATCTGTCTGAACAATAGTCAAAGGTATACGCTCACCAAATTCAGTTGTCCGCAGAATCACAAATTGACCTGCTTTAGCCTTTCCTGCCACTCTAGGAGCTGACACCCACATTTCAAATTGTCTTTCCGACAATTGCCTCATTTTGGTAATTTCAAACACACGTATCACCTTTCCCCAATTTTATTACAATACTTCTAAAAAATGTTTTATTAGAGTGCTTCTATAACTGATTTTGCAAAAGCTTTCAGATTTTCAATGTCTTCGTCTTCTGCAGCATTTTCGATTTTAACAGTGTCCGCTCCTTTTTTAGCACCTGTTTTTTCAAATGCTTCTTCAAAGGCATCTGCCGCACTACAGAAATAATCCGGATACAATTCGCTGTCTCCGCTTCCTACGACGCCATATACTTTGCCGTCCAAATCTTGGTCTGGCAACTCTTCAAAGAAATCTTCAAAGTTAAATGGCAATTCGCCGTCGCCATCTGTATAAGTCGCTAATACACACACATCTGCATCTTCGTAGAAATCCTCATCGATATCATCGACTTCTTCTCTTTCAACTTCTGCACCCAAAGAAGTGAAAGCTTCCTCAAGAATCTCTGAGATTCCCTCTGTATTTCCTGTCATACTTGCATAAGTGATTTTAACTAATGTCATGTCCCTCTTCCTCTCTAGAAATAATTTATTTTCAATAAAACATTATTGACAAACGATTGTAAAATAACTGAAAACCCTTACAACGACTGCTGATTGTTTCCAATTGTTAATAACTGAACAATCTATTAAGTAATAATTACCTTTTTAATTAACACCTTTACTATAACATATTACAGAAAAAACTCAATATTTTTTAGGAAGAAAAAAATATTTTTTAGGGCATAAAAAAAATGAAGATTAAACAAAAATTTCTCTGTTTGATCTTTCATTTTTTCAGAAAATCCAATAAAATTAAAAAATACCATGTTGATTCCCTAAATATAGTACAGCTTCTAAAACTGCACCACCCAAGGCTCTTGCTTTGTCAGAAATACTCCAGCAATCCACATTTTCCCGGGGGTCCACATCGGCAACTTTCAATCCTTCAGTGACAAAAACTCCCTCAGCAATCAATCCTCTCAAAGTTCCCGACAGCGGCGAGAGAACCTTAAAATCGTCAATTAAAAATAAACAATCTCCTTTGGCTACCTGATTGCCGATATGTTTTTTATGGGTTACTTTGCCAGATATTGCAGCATGAATCACCCTTTCATGTGATTTCCCTGCAATCTCTCCCGGCACACCTGTGTTAGCTTTAGCTTGCCCTGAAAAAATCAGCCTTCCCAGTGAATGTCCACGCATGGTTTCCACAACAACATCCACATCTTTTGAAGCATGGAAACCCGGGCCTAAAGCGATAGTGATGGGAGCCAAACTTTTTGACATGCCTAAGTTTTTTTTGGCAATAATACAATCCACTACTACATGAGGCTGGATGGTTGATAAACTTTCTCCTGATGGGTCCACGATCACAGGGATTTTTTGTTCAGACCAAACCCTTTCAATTTCTTCAGCCTCAGCCAAAACTGCTGACATCCCTTCAACTTCTGCCTGCTTCTCAAAGACTGCCACGCCCAAAGATACTGTCCGGCGAATCATCAGTGGACGGGCTGTTTCCAAAACGACCACTTTAAAACCGGAACGAAATAATTTTTGAACCACACCCGTAGCCAAATCTCCCCCGCCTCTTACGACTACTCTTGTATCAGTTATTTTTCCCATATGATTTTTCCTACCTCCAGTTGACTGCTCAGTGCGATGACCCGGTCCAATTCTTTGAGAAATTCTTTTGGCAGTAAATCAGCAACTTTTACTGCCGAAAGGAAAGTTTCATCGTCATCAACTTGGCAAATACCAAGAACTTTCTTGCCTTTTGACTTGCCGAATAATCCATCAGGATGAGTTATCGTCTGAACAAGTGTCTCACCAGTCACCACTTCCCCTTTTCTACAAGTGGTCAATTTCAAGAATTCGGGCAATCGATGGATGTGCTCTTCATCAATAGGCAAACCTAAAGAAGTGATTGGAATCAAACCAATGGTCATGGTTGTTTCTTTCGGCACCACTGGTTCAAAGTCTTTCCAGCCTTTCAAAAGAAGACGTTTTGAGCCGTCAGCTTCTAAAAATACTTTGTCAAATTTTCCAAACAAATTTCTCAACTTTTCTTGTGGAAGACTTCCGAATTTCCCTGTTGTCTCATTGATTTGTCCAACAAGTGTGACCCCCGTTTTAACCCCTTGATGTGCAAAATTTTCTTCCCAATAGTAATCAAATTTCTCCTCAGAAGGAAACTTGATTTTCGTTGTTGTCCCCATCAGGACACGTTCGTTGGGAAAAGACCGGGCGAGATATTCCATAGTTGTCGTTTTCCCGCCGCTGCCGATAATGGCCACTATTTCTTTTTTTTCAAAGCCAAAACATTCTTTTAATTCCATAATTTATACGTTCTCTTTCCATTGTCTTGACAAATGTCATAAATGTTTTTTACTTGAACTTCTGCATTTTTCAGTCTGTCTCTTGCTTCTTCTACATTTATTTCATTTATCCTTAAACATATACCACAGCCGCTGCCGATACTGCTGGGCAGTGCCATAATCTTGATAGGCATGACTGCTGTCAGCTGATTTTCAGCAGAGATGGCATCATGGGTGCTGTCAAATGTAAACAAATAGTCCTTCAAACGTGACACCTTCCTACAAATTAATGACCTTATCGGCTTGTTCCATTGCCTCTGCAATGTTAAACATATTTGTCACTTGACCCACAGCCAGCTTATCCAGCAGCTGATAAAAATCCAGACAGGCACCGCAAGTGAGAATTTCTGTCCCTGAAGATTCAAGGAGTTTCAAATCTTCAACCGCTTGAGAGCCCTCACAAGTGATACGGGCACCTCCATTATAGAAAAGAATTTTCTTTGGAGGATTGTCCAACTCTGTTAAAGAATAAATATAGCTTTTCATCAACATGGCGCCCAATTTGTCATCTCCGTCACCCATAAACTGATGACCGATACTGATGACAACTCCTAAGTTAGCACTGCTTTCCTCCTGTTGCGCAACTTCCACCACCAGTTGAAAATGATTTTCTACTTCCGATGCAGAAACGCGGTGACCTTTTTGTGTCACCATTTTGCTGACATTGTCTACTGCGATTTGATTGTCCACCAACACGATGATTTCGCCAGTTTCATCCACAAAATCTTTCAGAGCTTTTTTTACTGCAACCACCGGCAATGGACAAGGTTGTCCCAGCATATCGATTTCAATTTTTTTCATTCTGACACGTCCTTATTTTTAATTCACTAACCGTCATTCCTTGTTACTTCAACACTCAAGATTTTTCTGCCTGTTACTGTTCTACCTTAAAATGAGTTGATATAAGAAAGGAATAGGTGTTTATAATAAAATCAATGGATTCTGTTCGCGTTTGACCACTGTGCCGATAATCGCTGCCTCTTTATCTGTTTCCTGAATTTCCTTCAACAGTTTTGGCGCATCCTTAGCAGCCACACTAATCAGCAGACCTCCCGAGGTTTGAGGATCGAACATAATTTCCTGCATCCCTGGCTGGATATCTTCTAATAAAACTTGACTGCCAAGATGGAGACGATTTCTTTGACCGCCGGCGGTGACGATAAATTCATTGGCCAGTTCCAATGCTTTCGGGATGACCGGCAACATCTCAGTGTCAATCACTAAACTGTGATTTTCCCCTGCCATTTCCAACGCATGACCAAGAAGTCCAAAACCAGTCACATCCGTGGCGGCATGAACAGAATAGCCCGCCATTTTATCTGCGGCATATTTGTTTAAATGAATCATTTGTTCAATAGCAGAATCAAACTCCCCCGGACTGACCATCTCTGCTCTGTGAGCTGCTAGGATAATCCCCACACCTAAAGGTTTAGTCAGAATCAGGGCGTCTCCAATCTTTGGAGTGTTATTTTGAACCAGCTTTTCAGGATGAATCCTCCCAGTAACGGAAAGACCATACTTGGGCTCATGATCATAAATCGAATGTCCGCCTGCCAAAGTAGCTCCTGCTTCAAGGATTTTTTCAGCGCCTCCTTGCAGCATGCTGCGCAAACTTTCTTTGGGCAGCCGTTCAGGGAAACAAACGATATTTAATGCAATCACCGGTGTTCCTCCCATGGCATAAACATCGCTCAATGCATTAGCAGCGGCAATTTTCCCGAAAATATAGGGATCATCCACCATTGGAGAGAAAAAGTCCACGGTCTGGATAATTGCTTCATTTTCATTCAAACGATAGACAGCTGCATCATCTGATTCTTCAAAACCGATTATCAGATCCTTGTTCTCAAATTTAGGCAAATTCTTCAAGTGATCACTTAAATCAGAGGCACCGATTTTAGCCCCGCAACCACCTGAGGTACAAGTTGATAAAAAATCATTCATTTGATTACTCCTTTAATTTCCATAGTACATGGCTAAAAAATCTCTGAAACTTCAGCAGCTGACCAGAAAAATAAATTTCAACAATTTGGAATCAGCAGATAAAACTTTGATCTTTACTGCCCTGCCAGCAGTTCTAAATAATCCTCCGGTGAATCAATATCCTTTAGGCAAGATTCATGGACTGCAACAGGCACCCAAGCTTCAGGGTGTTTGTCACGAACTGCACGGCCCCCGCCTTTGCCGGAAACTTCTAGCAATTCCTGATAAAAATTTCGTCCAAAGAAAACCGGACTTTCCGGTTCCCCGTTGACCGTTGGAAAAACAATTTTATTTACAGCTGCATGATCAGTGATTTTTTGGAGAATTTCAACCGTCAGTAAAGGCTGATCTGCCGTCAAATATAAAAAGCCCGTGTTTCCTATAGCTTCTCTCGTCCCTAAACGAACTGAATTGCTTTGACCTAAGTGATTCTCATGATTGAGCACAACTTTTACTTCTTTAGGGAAATGACATTTTTCGGCGTCTTCAGGTGTAATGACAAGTATACATTCAAAAAAGCCTGCACTTAAAGTCAATTCTATCACACGATCCAAAAATGTTTTACCTTGATAACTCAAAAATAATTTATTTTTTCCCATGCGTAAAGATTGACCGCTGGCCATGATAATTGCACTAATTTCCTGAAACATCCTCATCTCTCCTAAAAAACATGAAAGAAAGGTCGGTCCTATGATTAGAACCGACTTTCATGTTTTATTTTTTCTTTTTCTTTTGATACGGAGTGTCCTCAATAGGCAATATCGGACGGAATTTTCCGTCATATGCAAAGTATGCCCCTGCGATGGCCGGTGCTGTCGGGATAGTGGCTAATTCGCCCACCCCTTTGATACCGTAAGCCAAACCATCTTTTATGCCTTTTGCCTGCACAAACATCGTTTCGATCGGCGGTACCTTTGTGGCATCCAGCAAACCTAACGTTGCATATCTGGCAGTAACATATCCATCTTCCATCGGGAATTTTTCTGTCAACGCATAACCCATTCCCATTGCTACGCCGCCTTCGATTTGTCCTTCAGCAGCTCTCGGGTTGACCACTTGCCCAACGTCATAGGCTGCAACAAATTTTTCTACTTTCCCATCTTCTTGTAAAACAGCTACCTGGGAAGCATAACCATAGCCTGCATGACTGACCGGATTCTTTTTATCGCTGTTTAGTCCGTCTGTCACAGCAGAAAACTCGCCGTAAAACTCTTGACCTTCTAAATCTTCCATAGAACGTCCCATGTCCAGCTCATATCTTAACTTCTGTGCAGCACGTCTGGTCGCTTCACCTGTGAATAATGACTGCCTTGAAGCAGTAGTTGTTCCTGCATTTGGTGTTCGAATAGTACTTGGTCGTTCAACGATAATCATCGCAGGATCCACATCCAAAGTTTCACATGCAACTTGCAGCAATACTGTACCGATTCCCTGACCGATTTCTGCTGCACTGGAACGCACATGAATTTTACCATCTTCTACTGAGAGCATACTGCGGCCCACATCTTCCAAACCGACACCGATACCGCTATTTTTGAAGAAACAGGAGACCCCTGCGTAAGGAGCTTGTTCATAAACATCTTTTACTGCAAGCAAACTTTCTTTCAATGCCACATTTCTGGAAACAATCTGACCGTTCGGCAAATTATCCCCAGCTTCTACAGCATTTTTATAGCGGATCTCCCATTGAGACAAACCGACTTTTTCTGCCAGCAAATTCAAATTGCCTTCTGTGGCAAAAGCAGTTTGGGAAACCCCGAAACCGCGGAATGCACCGCATGGAGGGTTGTTCGTGTAAACGGCTGTTCCTTCCACGTCAATTGCTTGGTATTTGTATGGTCCTGCTGCGTGAGTACAAGCCCTTTGCAGTACTGGACCGCCTAATGAAGCATAAGCACCAGTATCAGAATAAATCACGGCCTTCATCGCTGTCAAGTTTCCTTCCTCGTCACAGCCGGTGGTGAAATCCATCTCCATTCCATGACGTTTAGGGTGAACTTTCAAACTTTCTTCTCTGGAAAGCAAGACTTTCACTGGTTTTTGCAGTAAGTATGCTGCAAGGCCAGCATGATGCTGAACACTCATGTCTTCTTTACCGCCAAAACCACCGCCAACAAGTTTAGATTCCACATTGACTTTTTCTTTGGGCAAGCCAAGCATACGGGCGACTTCCCGCTGCTCATCGTAGATTCCCTGACTACCTGTGTATAGTAGTACCCCATCTCCGTCAGGCATACCAATAGCACATTCAGGTTCCATAAACGCATGCTCATTGATCGGAACTGAATAATGTTGCGTTACCACATGGGCAGAGGCTGCTAATACAGCATCCACGTCTCCTGTGTTTAAATGTTCATGACTGAGGACATTACCTTTTTCGTGTATTTTAGGTGCATCTTCTGCTAAAGCTTCTTCACATGAAAGCAGTGGTGTCAATTCCTCATAGTCTATTTTTACTAGCTCTTTTATTTCTTGCAGAGTTTCTTTATTTTTTGAAACGACTAACGCAACAGCATCTCCAACATAACGGGTGATTTCTCCTACCGGTATCATCACATCCCAGTCTGAAATAAATTCCAAATGTCCGATTTTATTATTGCCGGGCACATCGGCTGCAGTGAAGACAGCTTCGCAATCCGGATGAGCTAAAGCCTCTGTTGCATCGACGTTCACCAGACGGGCACGAGGATACGCACTTCGAATAGCTGAAGCATGAACCATTCCCGGTACGACCACATCATCCACATATTGACCGGTCCCTAAAGTTTTTTCTACCGCATCGATTCGTTTAAAATCATCTCCGAGTTTTGCGTTTTCAGGTTCTTGAGGAACTGGAACATCCTCGCGCAACATTTTTGCTGCTATTTGAATGGCCTCGATAATTTTCACATAACCTGTACAACGACAAATATTTCCACGAATTCCTTTTCTGATTTCTTCTTCTGTTGCTTCCGGTTTTTTATTCAGCAGTGCGATTGCTGAAGTCAAGAAACCTGGAATACAATACCCGCATTGAACCGCACCAGTTTTTGCAAAAGCATATGCAAAAACTTCTTTTTGGCGCTCAGTAATCCCTTCGATTGTTGTGACTTCTTTTCCATGTACTTTTGATAAAGTAAACAAACACGATTTGGAAGCCTTTCCATTGATTAGTACAGTACATGCCCCACACGATCCTTGGTCACACCCATCTTTTGTTCCGGTCAAACGCAGATCATCACGCAAGAAACTCATCAGCTTTTTGTCCTTCTCACAAGTTACTGGTTGACCATTAACAGTAAAAGAATACATTTGCTACACTCCTATCCCCAAAATTGTTAAGGTTTTCACATCCATTATAGCATAAAAAATATTTATTTGGGCAAATTTTTTTTGTATTTTTACTATTTTTTATACGAAAAACAAGATGCTGTATTGTCGTCAGCATCTTGTCTTAATATGTTTTTAAATGTTCCCTAATTTAACCAGCATTTTGTAAAATTTCTTTGAGTTGTTCATCGCTCAATGTCGTATGATAAAACAAATCATAAAATTCTTTCACTTCTTTTTCGATATCCAGTCCGTATTCTTCAGGATACGCTAAATTTCCTAACCACTGAAGGCCTATGATTCGGTTGACGCTTGGCGGGAAACCTAAAAAATTATAGGGCGTTGTAGGAACTTGATAAACTTGACCTGATTTGACTGCTTCTAAATCTTTCCAAGTGTCATCTTTCATGATTAAATCGTAAACATCCGCAGAAACGGCAAGTATGATTTCCGGCTGCCATTGTAGCAATTGCTCCATTGAAATGGTAGTACCGTCTCCTTTAGATGCGATTTCAACTCCCACTGCTGCATTTTGAACACCAGAAGTGTCCAAAACTTGAGCATGGAATGACCCTGCAGCATTAGTATCCAAACCTGCTTCCCCACCTGCATAGTAAACTGTTTTCTTATTATCTCCTATTGCTTCTCTCACTTCCTCCGCTTGCGCCAACACTCGGTCACAATACTCGGAAAGTTTATCTGTTTCCTTCTCTATACTTAACAATTCCCCTAACATTTGATAAGTATCACTCATATTATCCAAATTAGCTTCAATAAAGATTGTCGGAATTTCCAACTGTTCTTGAAGCTTGTCCATATCTTCCTTCATCGTATCCTTTTGTTCTCCGATATCAATGACCACATCTGGATGAGCCGCACTTAAAGCTTCCATATTCAAACTAGCATTTTTCCCATAAAATTGACCGAATTCCGGCAACTCTAAATACTTCTCGGGAAACAAATCCTTGGCTCCTTCAGGAAAACTGTTGGCAGTCCCCACTAGCAAGTCTGGTGCTGCTGTATATAAAACCATTTGGGCTAAAGGTCCGGAGGGCGCAATTCGCGTAATGTCAGCAGGAACTTCTACCTCTCTTCCAGCAGAATCCACAAAGATTTTTTCTGATTCTTCAACATTCGCTACTGCCGGCTCGCTGCTGGCACCTGTTGATTCATTTTTTTCTTGATTGCCGCACCCTGTTATTCCTATCAAAGATAATGCGACGACGAATGATATAACAATTTTTTTCATAAAAATACCCCTTTAGTTGTTTTTTAATATGAATGAATCCCCTTGACTTCGACAAATTTCCGGATCTTCAGGAAATTTAGTTACAACTTTGCCTGCAAGCTGATTGACACCGTGTGAAAATAAACTTGGCGACAAAGGAACGGAACCTCCGACTAAGACAGTTTCCGCCTGATGACTCAGCTCCAGCAATCGCGGTAAGGTTTTATTGACGAGAGTGGAGCCGGTGATAAAGACCACATCCATCTCAGGCAATAAAAATTCAGTTGCACTTGCCGGATAAGTTCCTTTGATATTTTTTAATTCAAAAATATTTAGAACTTCTTTCAACTTTGGATAACGATCCAAGTAATGAAAATAGCCGATAGTCGCAATCTTTTGATGAGAAGGCTCTTGATAATCCGCAAATACGTCGTGATGACCCTGAATTTTAAAATTTTGCGAGAAAATCGTTGCCGGCTGATTAAAATAGCTGTTCATAGCCGCCAACCCCACACTGGCTTTGTCAAAATCCCAAGACTTGATAAGTTCCGCGACATCTTGCAGACTTTCCCCAATATAGCCAGCAGGAGCGTTGATTGACTCTGTGAAACACATCGCCGTACCAATACCGCAACTGGTTGCCACAAACATTCTGCGCTTTGCTCTAAAAATCTTTTTTATCTTAATATTTTTTGGTAGTTGTTCGATTAATTCATCATAAATTTCCCACATGACTGGTTCCTTTCTTGGCTAGACACACGGACCGCTTTTCTCCATCCATCGACACTTCTGCCACCTCGATTGGTGTGTGATAAAGAGCTGTCAGTCTAGGGCTTGTAAGAATTTCTTCTGGATGACCTGACTCAGACAGCCTTCCTTTTTCCATAATCAGTACCTTATCAGCATATTGCAGTGCATGATTGGGATCATGGGTCGACTGGAAAATCAAAAATCCCTGAGTTGACAAGTAACGAATCATTTCCAACACGAGGACTTGATTGCCAAAATCTAAATTAGCACAAGGCTCATCCATCAAAATAATTTTTGCCTGTTGAGCCACCGAACGGGCAATAATCACCAACTGCTGTTCCCCTCCGCTAAGTTCGGAAAACAACGCTTCTTTCAGATGATTTATTTTTAGCAAGTCGATTGCCCTTTGAGCTTGAATCCTTTCCTTTTCCCCCGGCTGCTGATGTGCTTTCAGCTGAGGGGTAGTGCCCATCAAAATCATCTCAAAAACGGAATAATCTACCGTGTTGCCTTTATTTTGCGGGATATAAGACAAATGCTGGGCCAATTGATTGCGGGAAAGTTTTTGACTGTCTTCCCCATCAATCAGTATCTTGCCGGAATAATGCAAAGTGTTTAACAATGAACGGAACAACGTGGTTTTTCCCACTCCGTTTTTCCCCAACAAACACACCGATTGACCCTCTGATAATGAAAAACTGATGTCATGCAGGATTTTTCTTTTCCCGTATGAAACGGTTAAATTTTCAACTTCTATCATTAGTCTCTCCCCAATTGTCTGCTGTTTTTTGCTATGAGAAAAATAAATACAGGCGCTCCGATAAAGGCTGTCAAAATACCGATCGGAATCTCGCTGGTCGTCAATAATCGTGCAAAATCATCCACAACTAACAAGAAAATTCCGCCGCAAAATGCAGTTGCCGGTATGGTGTAACGATAATTTTCCCCTAAAAGTAATCTCGAAAAATGAGGAATAACCAATCCCACCCAACCTATCAGTCCGCTGATTGAAACGGCAGTTGCAGTAATCAACGTAGCACTGGCGATTAAAATCAGGCGTACCACTCTTACATTGATACCTAAACTTAGCGCTTCTACTTCGCCCAAAGACATCACATTCAACTGCCAACGGAGAAAATAAATCGGCAGCATGCCAAGCAGGATTAAAGGTGCTGCGAAATAAACGTCCTGCATTTTAATTGACGATAAACTCCCCATCAGCCAGTAAGTAATGGCTGGCAATGTATTGGTCGGATCCCCAATCAATTTTAAAAACGAAACTGCCGAGGAGAACAATGACCCTACCATCATCCCAATCAAAATCATGTTTAATTTTGATTGGCTTTTAATCAAACGATTCAGCCCGAGTACCAGAAGAACTGCCCCCAATCCCAAAAGAAAGGAGAATAGAACCACCACTTCATAAGACTGATTGAAAAATAATCCCAAAGCCGCACCGAATGCGGCTCCTTGTGAAGCTCCTAAAATATCTTGAGAAAGCATGGGGTTTTGAAAAAGAGCTTGGTAGGTGGCACCAGACATCGACAAACCGGCTCCAATCAAAACAGCAAGAATGATTCTGGGCCAGCGGATTTTAAAAAGTATGGTTGCCACTTCTGGTATTCCTTCAAAACGGGCAGGAAAAGCACGGGATAAAATTGTATCCATATACTCATGAAATTGAATGGGATATTTCCCTAAATAACCGGAAGCCACGATTGCAACAGCCAAAAAAATCCCCAGCGAAAATAAAATTAAATGTCGTTTTTTCGTTGATAACATCAGGTGTCTCTCCTCAATGCCCGCTGCTGAATCAGCTGACCGGCAATACTGATAGCTATTTCTTCAGGAGTTTCTGCATTAATAGCCGTCCCGATTGGCATGGTCAAACGTCCAATTTCTTCCGCAGTCTTTCCCTGTTCTTTCAATTGTTTTTTATGCAAAGCAACTTTATGCCGGCTGCCAATAACACCGATGTAGTGAGCGGGCGTTTCCAGAAGCTGCAGCTCCAATTCAAAATCAGCTTTATGACCTCGTGTCATCACTACGCCATAATCATGTTCAGTCAATGTCACCTTGGAAAAAATATCATCCAAAGGCCCAAGTATCCGCTCATCTGCCAGCGGAAAAATATCTTTTGAAACAAATTCTTCGCGGTCATCATAGACGACAGTGTAGAAATCCAAATCAGCAAGTACCGGCACGAGAGCCTGAGCCACATGACCGCCGCCAAAAATGTAAACTTTGCTGTTATCGCTGATTTTTTCCACGTAGTAAAAACTGTCTCCTTCTTCCCAAAAATAAGACGGTGCTTTTAAATAACTTTTTTCTACTGTTGTTCCTAGAAATTCTGTTGCCTCGCTGTAAAAGCCGATATCTACAAAATCTCCCTTTAATTTTACGATTAACCAGGACGTTTGCTGTTTCTTAAAAGAACCGTAAGCTGTCTGAAAAATTTTTATTATATTTTCTTGCTGATGGTCTATATAATGAAACAAGACTTTGACTTGTCCGCCGCACACCATGCCCAAATCCTCTACCTCATTTGGTGCTAAAATAAAGTCCTTCAAGTACGAGCGTTTTTCTTTGAGAAGTTCCTTAGCTAAACCGATTGCCTTGAATTCTACCATTCCGCCCCCAATGGTTCCCGCGCTTCTGCCGTTTTCGTCCACGACCATGTGGCTGCCCGCACTTCTTGGGGCAGAACCTGAGTTATGGACAACGGTTACTAGAACACTGTCTTTGTTTTCAGCTGCCTTTTTTAGAATATCTGAAAGAATATTTTTCATTTGTTGTCACCGCCTAAACTTTTTAAGAATACTTTTTTAAAGTATTCTTCAGAAACTTCGTAAACCTTTTTCTGAAATGCCAAATAGCTTTCTTTTAAACGCTTGCCTTCGTCAGTGACTTTCGACCCTCCGCCGTCTGTTCCCCCAGTACTTGAAAGAATCAGGGGAAAACCAAGTTCCTTTTCGGCCTCTTGCATGATACGCCACGCTTTATTGTACGACATGTTCATTCCGCGGGCGGCAGCATTCAATGAACCTTTTTTTTCAACTAGTTCCAACAGCCTGACAACACCTGGTCCAAAAAAAATCCCTTCCTTGACTAACCTTAGCGTCAAGGTATAAGTCAACTCTTTTTCCATAATTCCCCTCCGTTATACTTTGTTTAGATAACGATAGTGTAAAAAAATTCATGTCGACATGAATTTTTTTACTTTCTCCCCTATTGTACTATAATTTTCTTTGGTCATATAGAGGAATTGACCATTGTTTTTTTCAACTTCAGCAATAATTTGCTGCCGTTCTTTGTCCACATTAAATTTCATTGGACTATTTTTTTTCTGTCTTAAATAATTTTCTTCCGATTTAAATACCCCGATAATTTTAACAGGCTTTTTAAAAAGTGACATCAATTCCCCCACGAAATCATGACACATCAATTCAATGCCGCCAATCTCATCTAATAAAATAATGTCTGGAGACTGCTGAACTGCTTGCCGCAGTAACCTTCGGCCAAAGTAGGAAAAAATTTCAAGATTCCATTGGACGCCAGCATCGCCAAACTGAATAAACTGGTGGCACTCTTGAGAAATAAAAGACAAGTCCAACGTGTTGGCACTGCACAGTTCAAAAGCAGTAAGTTCTCCCTGCTGCGTGAATACTCTTTCCACAAAGAAACCGCCCACAGACTTCTGATGATCCTTGATTTCTTTCTTGATTAATGTTGATTTCCCCACTCCTGAAGGGCCTGTTAAAAATAGGATTTCGGACATGTTAACCTTCCTTTGCTAACTTTGGTTTAAGATGATTAAGCAGTAAATTCAATAAGACCGCAAAAATAGTTGCAACCACTACTTCAGAACTTCCGAAAATTGTTTGCACCCAATCTGGAAATCCTGCAAGACTATTGGAAGTCAGTTTGATGCCGATGCCAAATGCCAAGGAAAGTCCTACGATACACGTATTTTCCGGTGTCAACTTCTCTTGAGAAATCGTTTTTATTCCAGTCATCGCAATCGTTGCGAAAACTGACACTGTTGCTCCCCCGATAACAGAATAAGGAATCGTAGTCAATAAAGCTGAAATTTTAGGAATAAATCCCGCAATCAGCAGAACAGTTGAAGCAAAGGCAAAAATATATTTATTAATAGCTTTGGTTGAAATCACGAGTCCCACATTCTGTCCGAACGTTGCTACTGGTACTGAGCCGAACAAACCGCCGATAAAGTTGGTCAATCCGCTCCCCATGATTCCGCCGGACAATTCTTTGTCCGTCGGTTGTCGATCCATAGCACCTGTTGTAGTTGCAGTAAACTGGCCGATAGCCTGTACAGCATCCACAATAAACATAATCATTAAAGTTAAAATTGGAATAATTTCAAATTTAAGTTCAAAAGGAAGCGGTTTAATGATTTGGAACAGCCCAGCTTCTTTGACTGAAGTAAAATCAACCATCCCCAAAGCCAAAGATAGTAAATAACCTACAACCATACCGTTCAGTATTGATGAAAGTTTCAATGGGCCATTAGAAAAATTGGTGAAATAGAAAACAACACCAAATGTCACCATTGCCACTAGCCAGTTTTTAGGACTCCCGATGTCAGGACTGCCTACACCACCAGCCATATAACCTACCGCCACACTAAACAATGAAAAACCAATACTCAAAATTACAGTTCCTGTGACGATTGGCGGAAAAAGAACCCGGATTTTTTTGATAAATAAACCAATGACCAACACTAACAAACTTCCCACTAATTGGGAACCAAAGATGGCACCGATGCCGAAGCCTTCCCCAATCGTTTTTAAGATAGGTACATAAGCAAAACTTGCTCCCATCATCACCGGCAATCCGGCACCAAACCTTCTAAAAAGCGGAAATACTTGTAAAAGAGTGGCAATTCCCGCAAACAGCAGGGAAGTCTGAATGAGCAGTGTGATTTCCTGCTCATTCAGTTGACATGCCCCGCCGATAATAATCGCTGGTGTGACTATCCCCACCACTGCAGCCACAACATGTTGTAAACCTAAAGGTGCTACTTCTTTCAGCGACGGTTTTGCATCATAGCTGAATAAATTATTTTTTTTGTTTTCACTCATTGTGAAGCCCCTTTCCCCAGTTGAATAGAGCCAAAAATAAGCCTCTAAAATAGATTTATTTTACTGCGATAGCCTCTATTTCGAAAAGACCACCTTTAGGCAATTCTTTCACAGCAACAGCAGAACGAGCAGGCAGATTTCCGGTAAAATATTCCCCGTAAATGGCGTTGACTTTGCCAAAATCCCCCATGTCAGCTAAAAACACTGTGGTTTTCACAACATCATTGTAGCTTAATCCTGCTGCTTTTAAAATGACCCCCAAATTTTCAAATCCTTGTTTAGCTTGTGCTTCTACTCCTTCTTGCAACACCCCTGTCGCTGGATCAAGCCCTAATTGTCCTGAAATGTACAAAGTGTCTCCGGCTAAAACCGCATGAGAGTACGGTCCTACAGCTGCTGGGGCTCCTTGTGCATTGATTTGTTTTTTCATAAATGTTACCTCTTCTCCATTTATCTTTACTCGTAATGAATGACGGTACCAGTATTACCGGCAATACCGTCTTTTGCTTTTTCTAACAAGGTGATCAATGTTTTACGTCCAGGTTTTGAAGATGCAAACTGTAATCCTGCTTCGACTTTCGGCAGCATCGACCCAGGTGCAAAGTGTCCTTCTGTAGCGTATTGACGCATTTCTTCCACAGTCACATCACCTAAATCTTTTTGATCTGGCTTGCCATAATTAATGGCAACTTTTTCTACCGCTGTTAAAACAACCAGCATATCGGCATCAACCAAATCTGCCAATAAAGCACTGCAATAATCTTTGTCGATTACTGCTGCTGCGCCCTTCAAGTGGTTACCTTCTCCTTTGACCACAGGAATACCACCGCCGCCGCAAGCAATGACAGATTGACCTTTTTCTACTAAAGTTTTGATCGTTTCCATTTCAACGATTTCTTTTGGTTTTGGAGAGGCAACGACTTGACGATATCCACGTCCTGCATCCTCCATGATTTGAACACCTTTTTCTTTAGCAAAAACTTCTGCCTCTTCTTTTTCCATAAAACGTCCGATCGGTTTTGTCGGATTTAAAAAGGCTGGATCATCTTTATCAACCACCACTTGTGTTGCGATAGTCGCAACGGGTTTGTTTATTCCTCTGTCCAACAATTCTTCTCTCAAAGCGTTTTGCAAATCGTAACCGATATATGTCTGACTCATTGCCACACATACTGATAAAGGCACGTGGGGATAGGCTTCTGGGTCCTTGGCAGTTAATTCTCCCATCGCTAATTGTATCATACCGGATTGTGGTCCGTTACCATGTGTCAGAATTACCTCGTAACCTGCCTCAATCATATCGGCGATAGATACTGCAGTTGTTTTTACTGCAGTCATCTGTTCTTTTAAATTATTTCCCAAAGCGTTCCCGCCTAATGCCACAACAACTCGTGTCATAAAATTCCTCCTTTTAATAAAGAAAGAGCGAACAGCCCTTTTGTATTATTTATTCCGTAAAATAGTTTTACATTTCAATAATAAAGGACTATTCGCTCATTTACCAATTATTTTTCAGTTAAACGACGTTCAGTACCACGAGCTTCTAGTTCTTTAAGAACTTTTGCCGGATCTTTGAATTTGCTCAGGAAGATCATTGCTGCAATAACATATGGTTTGTAACTTGCTTCCATATAAAGTTCTTTTCTGTAACGGTCAAAGACAGTTGCGTCCACTTCTCCTTCGTCCGCAGAAACACCTGTGATGTCTGCTGGTAGAGGGTGCATGTAAAGTGCTTTACCGTCTTTCGTTACTTCCATCATTTCCTCGGTACATGCCCAATCTTTATGATTAGCATTTTCTTTCAACAATTCTTGTTCTAGTTTGTCAATGCCGTCAAAGTCGCCATTGCCATACAGTTCAGTTCTTTCTTCCATTGCTTTGAATGGTGCCCAGCTCTTACAGTAAACAATATCAGCATCAGTGAATGCTTCTTTCATATCGTAAGTTCTGGAATATTTTCCGCCTGACTCAGCAGCATATTTTTTAGCGATTTCTTCTACTTCCGGCATTACTTCATAACCTTCAGGGTGTGCTAAAACAACATCCATACCGTAACGAGTCATTAAGCCGATGATACCTTGAGCGACAGACAAAGGTTTGCCGTAAGATGGAGAGTAGGCCCATGACATAACAATCTTCTTGCCTTTAAGATTTTCTACTCCGCCGAATTCGTGGATAATATGATTCAAGTCAGCCAATGCTTGAGTTGGATGGTCGATATCATCTTGAAGGTCAACTAGATTAGGACGTTGCTCCAAAATACCTTCCTTATGACTGTCTTTGACTGCTTCGATGACTTCGCGCATGTAAGCATCGCCTTTTCCGATATACATATCGTCACGGATACCAATAACATCAGCCATGAATGAAATCATTGTAGCTGTTTCGCGCACTGTTTCACCATGAGCGATTTGAGATTTAGATTCGTCTAAGTCCTGAATCGCCAAGCCAAGCATGTTACAAGCACTTGAGAATGAAAAACGTGTACGAGTAGAGTTATCGCGGAAAATCGAAACTGCTAAACCTGAATCAAAAACTTTTGTGGAGATATTTCTTTCTCTCAAGTTTCTTAAAGCGTCAGCTACTGCTAATGTTGCAGCAAGCTCATCGTCACTTTTTTCCCATGTTTGAAGGAAGTCCTCGCCAAACATTCCCTGTGTATCTAATTTTTTTAATTCTTCTACTAATTTTTTGAAATCTGTCATTATTTTTTCTCCTTTTCTTAAATGGTGTTAGTTTATCCTTTCAACATCATCTGACTGAAAGTTCAATAGTATTAAAGATTCCCAGACTTCTATTTCCCAAACTGAAATGACTCAGGAAATAGAAGTTATCTGAGTAATCCAGCATGACAAATTAATCTTTCTTTGTATAAACAGAAGGAAGAGCAGCATAGAAAGCAGCACAACGAACTAAGTCGTCTTTCCAGATTTTTTCGTTAGGTGCATGTGCTTCTGCTTCAGCACCAGGTCCAAATCCGATACATGGGATACCGTTACGTCCCATGATTGTGACACCGTTTGTTGAGAATGTCCATTTATCTAATAGTGGACGTTGACGACGCATGTCGATAGTTTCTTTTGAACCTTGACGCTCATCTCCCCACAATTCTTTATGAGTTTCCATCAACGCTTCTGATACTTCATGATCTTCTGGAATCACCCATGTTGGGAAGTAGCATTCGATTGGATAAACCAAACCTGTGTAAGATGGACGATCGTAATCATACATGGAAACTGTCACATCATCGCCATATTTCTTAACAGCAGGCAACTGGCGGATTTCTTCAAGACAGCTTTCCCAAGTTTCACCGGCAGTCATACGACGGTCAAGAGATACAGTACATCCGTCAGCAACAGCACAACGGCTTGGAGATGAGTGATAGATTTGAGAAGCAGTGATTGTACCACGGCCCAAGAAGCGAGCTTCTTGCCATTCAGGATTATATTTTTCATCCAACATTCTAACTAGTCCGCGAATAGATGTACTTTCAGTGTCACCGTTATTGTTCAATGCACGCACATCGTTTAAGATGTCAGCCATTTTGTAAATAGCATTGTCTCCGCGTTCAGGAGCTGAACCGTGGCTTGAAACACCTTTAACGTCAACACGGATTTCCATACGTCCCCGTTGTCCGCGGTAGATACCGCCGTCTGTTGGTTCTGTTGATACTACGAACTCAGGACGGATGTTGTCTTCTTTGATGATATATTGCCAGCATAGTCCGTCACAGTCTTCTTCTTGAACTGTAGCAGTCACCAATACTGTATATTTGTCAGAAAGCAAATCCAAATCTTTCATGATTTTTGCACCGTAAACTGCAGAAACAATTCCGCCTCCTTGGTCAGAAGTACCACGTCCGCCAATTTCAGAATCAGTTTCATAACCTTCATAAGGGTCAAATTCCCAGTTAGATTTTTCACCGATACCTACAGTGTCAATATGTCCGTCAAAAGCGATTAATTTTTTACCTGTTCCCATGTAACCTAACAAGTTTCCTTGTGGGTCAAATTCGATTTTATCAAAGCCCAGCTTTTCCATTTCTTCTTTCGCGCGGGCCATTTTAGCGCCTTCTTCAGCACTTTCCCCTGGTATTTTTACTAAGTCGCGCATGAACTTAGTCATATCCTTCTCGTATCCTTTTGCTGCTTCCTTAATTGCGTTAAAATCCATTTTTTCCTATTCCTCCCATAAGATTTTTTTGTAATTAACAGGGTCCGTGTCTCCTTCAGTAGAGAACATCAAAACCTTGGAATTCCCATCAAGCTCTAAAGTTTCTTTCAAATCAGCATAATCAGGATCTGTCATCAAAGTTGCTACCAATCCCATGCCGACAGCTCCAGACTCACCTGAAACAACTTGCGGATCACCTTTTAGCGGTGCTCCCAGCATACGCATACCTTTTGCTGCTACCCAGTCTGGGCAAGAAACAAATGCATCCGTATGATTTTGTAAAATATCAAATGAAATAGTGTTTGGCTCTCCACAAGCCAATCCAGCCATGATAGTGCTCAAGTCACCGTCTACAAAACGGATCTTACCGTCTTTCTCCTTAGCTGAAACATATAGACAATCAGCTGCTGAAGCTTCCATCACAATCATTTTAGGCGGATTGTCTTTGTATAAATTAGCAAAATAGCCAACCACAGCACCAGCCAATGATCCTACACCTGCTTGAACAAAGATATGTGTTGGTGCATCACCTTTAGCTTTTAGTTCATCTGATGCTTCCAAAGCCATCGTGCCATATCCTTGCATGATCCACGTTGGGATTTTTTCATAGCCTTCCCAAGCTGTATCTTGTACCATGACACCATTTTCTGTTTCTTCCGCCATGGCATTTGCCATCCGTACGCACTCGTCGTAGTTTGCATCTTCAATGGAGACTTTTGCGCCTTCTTTTGCAATATTGTCAAAACGGGTTTGTGTAGTTCCTTTAGGCATCAAAACAACAGATTTTTGGCCTAATTTATTTGCTGCCCATGCAACACCACGACCGTGATTTCCGTCAGTGGCAGTAAAGAATGTGGCTTGCCCAAACTCTTCTTTTAATTTTGGCGAAGTCAAAAATTCGTAATCCACTTCAGAAATATCTTTTCCGATTTTTTCTGCAATATAGTTTGCCATGGCAAATGATCCGCCTAAAACCTTAAAGGCGTTCAAACCGAATCGGTAAGATTCGTCTTTGACGTAAAAACCATTTAGTCCTAAGTACTCTGCCATATGCTTTAAGTCTGCCAGCGGTGTTTCTGAATATTGCGGAAAACTTTTATGAAAAGCTGTCGCATTTCGAATAGCTGTTTCGTCCATTAACGAAAAATGTTTGTCATCTGTTTTGGGCATTTCATTTTTTACCCATTTAATTTTTTCCAATAGTATAGCCTCCTATTTTTTCTCAGGGATACTTCGGAAAACAAATTTCCCCTGTTGTCCCTTGAGTAATTCACCATTTTCACTTACTAATTTTCCTCGTAAGTACACTGCTTTCGCAGTGCCTTTCGTTTCAAACCCTTCAAAAGCAGAATAATCACAGTTTTGCAGTTGCGTTTCAGCTTGAATCACACCTGTTGCCTCTGGATCCCAAACAACAATATCTGCATCGCTGCCGACTTCCAGAGCACCTTTTTGCGGATACAGATGAAATTGTTTGGCAATATTTTCAGATAAGAGCGCAACAAACCGTTCCAATGTGATTTTCCCTGTGGTGACACCGGCAGTATAAATTAACTCTGGCCGTGTTTCTACACCGGGCAAACCGCCTGGAATTTTAGTGAAGTCGTCTTTCCCCATGAATTTTTGGGTTTGAAAATTAAAATCGCAATGATCTGTTGAAATCGTATCCACATCTCCGTTGACTACACCGCGCCATAACTCTTGTTGATCTTCCTGACTTCTTAAAGGAGGAGCGCAGACGTATTTTGCACTTTCAAAATTCGGCAAATCATAGAGATGATCATCCAGCAAGAGATATTGCGGACAGGTTTCAATAAACAACTGCTGACCGGTTTGTCTGGCACGTTTAGCAACTTCCAAAGATTCTTTTGTGCTCAGATGCACAATGTTTACCGCAAGTCCTGCTTGTCTGGCAATCGTCAGATAGCGATTGACTGCTTCCGCCTCAAGTATGTTTGGTCGGGATTTCGGATGATACAAAGGGGCTGTTTTCCCTTCTTTTAAAAACTCTGCCTGCAGTTCATTGATAATATCCCCATTCTCACAATGAACCCCCAGCATCCCGCCTGCTTCTTTAATCGCCAACATTGCACGATAAATATCTCTATCGCTGGTCCGCAAGTTATCGTAGGCCATGTACATCTTAAAAGAAGTTACACCCTGCTCAACCATCTCCCGGATTTCCTCAGCCAGTGACTCATTAAATTCGATTAGAGACATGTGATAATTATAATCACAGGAACTTTTACCCTCTGCCATCTCATTCCAAGCAGCTAAACATTCTTTTAATGTGTGTCCTCTTTCAGGTGTTGCCATATCAATGACGGTCGTTGTCCCTTTACATACCGCGGCAATGCTGCCGGTCGTAAAATTATCCGTTGTGTCCGTGGCCCCATTGTTCAACTCAAGATGGGTATGGGCATCAATAAATCCAGGAAACAAATAACAACCTGTCACATCAACCACTCGTGCCTCTGTTTCGTCAAAACCATGCCCCAAGGCACTGATTTTTTCGCCTTCAACAACTACATCCAATTGACGGCGTCCGTGGCTGGACACCACGGTACCGCCAGTCAAAATTGTTTTCATAAAACTTCCCCCTGTCAATCTGCTAGACAAAAGGCATAATCATCAATGACTGCTTCCATCATATCTAGTAATCCATTTGGAACGGCTAGATTTGACTCTGCTAAACTGATGGTGATTATGTCTGTCCCAAGACGAACCAGACATGTTTGCTTATCTGCATCTATCACATAGAAACCTTGGTTGGTACTGTCATGGAAATCAGCTTCACTGTTGAATAAAGTAAATTTGTCTTTGTAAGGTGCACTTGAATACGGACAGAATGTTTCACAGTTGCCGCATTCGTTACACATACGGTCGATATGCAAAATCTGAGGATTTCCATTAACATTGATGACAACATTTGCTCTATTCGGACAAACATCTACGCAAGATTCACAAATAGTCGAACATTCCAGACAACGTTCTGCTTGTGTCATACAGTTAGTTTCAGATACCAGCAAGCCGCGTTTCTCCCGCGGAATTGCGCGATTGATATTTAAGTTGGCTCTTTCATAATTATGATTGTGCACATCGCAAATATCATTTGCTACAGTGGTGGCATCAGCAATAGCTTCTACAATTGTAGCCGGACCGCGATTGGCATCACCAATCACATAAACATTTTTCAAATTAGTTTCCAACGTTGCCGGGTCATTCTTCACAGAACCCCATTCATCAGTTTCAATTCCAACAGAACTGAAGAAATCATTGTCCACTTTTTCGCCGACGGCTGCAATCACCGTATCCGCTAAAACTTCTGTGAATTTGCCGGTTGCTACAGGTTTTCTTCTGCCTGATGCATCTCTTTCACCCAGCTTCATAATTTCGCAAGTTAATTTACCATTTTCCAATGAAACAGGTGCCAGCAATTCAAGGAAGTTCACATCGTCTTCCAATGCTAAGTACAGTTCTTCTTCATCTGCCGGCATGTTACGTTTGTCTCTCCGGTAAACGATCGACACACTCTTGACACCCGGAATCCTTTTCGCTGCTCTGGCACAGTCCATGGCTGTATTACCGCCACCCACAACAACGATACGCTCACCGTAAGGATTGTCTTCTGGATTTAAGCGATTAGCTTTCAAGAACTCAAGCGAGTTTAAGGCTTCCCCTCTTTCCAGACGGAGTTTTCCATGCTTCCAAGCTCCGATAGCAAAAATAACGTTCTCATAACCTTGATTTCTTAATTCTTCAATACTTGGTGCCGCTTGTCCGGTTTTGAATTCAGCACCCATGAATTTTGCCAGCTCCACATCTTTTTGGACACTTTCCATGGAAATTCTAAATTCAGGGACGATTTGACTGCAGACTCCGCCTAAAGTGGTGTCTTTTTCAAACACTGTTACCGGCATACCTTCTCTTGCCAGCAAGTATCCTGCTGCTATCCCAGCTGGTCCTCCACCCACAACAGCAGTTTTAACTGCATCTTGTTGAGGAACCGGCTTTTCCAGTGTTGCCATCAGTTGATCGTAGGCATGTTCAGCTGCTTCCAGCTTCACGCCGCGAATATCAATGGCGCCTTCATAAAACTCTCTAGTACATTTTGTCTGGCACGGATGGGCACAGATCGTACCTGTGATAAACGGCAAAGGATTTTTATCAACGATTACTTGCAAAGCTTCCAGATGTTTTCCTTCGCTCACATATCTCAAATAAGCTGGGATATCTTGATTGATTGGACATCCCCCTGTTCCTTGACAAGGAGCAGTATAACAATCAAGCAATGGAACTTTTTCCGGCAATTTTGAAGAAACCGGTAATTTGATCGACTTCTGATAACGGGCTTGCATGTGTGATTTTTCTACTAGCTTATCCAGCTTTTCTAAATCAAGGGACACATATGTAGGATAATCCAACGCCGTTAAAACATTGGCGATTTGATTAATCCTTTGATAGCCGCCCGGTTTAAGCAAAGTAGTGGCAACGGTAATCGGCCAAATCCCCGCTTCAAATAACGCTTTCACATTAAAGATATCTGCACCGCCAGAATAAGAAATTTGCAGTTTCCCTTTAAACGCATCGGACAGTTTTTTGGCTACTGCAATACTCAGCGGGAACAGGGAACGTCCAGACATATACATCTCTTCTCCTGGTAGTTCTCCCTGCGTAATGTCCACTGGGAAAGTATTGGTGATTTTAACGCCAAAGTTTAAATGATTTCTATCGGCCAGATTTTGTAATCCGTGTATCATTGGAACAGCATCTTCGAACTGTAAATCTCCAAGGAAATGTTTGTCGTCAAAAGTCATGTAGTCGAATCCTAATTCGTCCATTGTTTTTCTAGCATAGTCATAACCCAGCAATGTAGGATTACATTTAATAAAAGTATGAAGATGTTTATCATTCAATAAATGTGTGGCAATTTTTTCAATTTCATCCGGCGGTGTGCCGTGTAAAGTCGAAAGTGTGATTGAACTGGACACTCTCGGGCTGATGTTTTTGATATATTTTTCATCCACTCGGGTAAATTTATCCAAATGTTTGAAAGCTGCTTTCTGACACTCTTCCCAAATTTTTGATGTTGAAGCATCGTTCATCCCATCAATATAATTTTGGATTTTAGGTGTCAAAATCCCTTCCAAATCGTAGCCTACACTCATGTTAAAGATAAAACCATCAGGAGAACCTAACCCAAATTCATGACTGAGAAGTTTCAGTGTAAACCAGCCTTTGACATATTCTTCAAAAGCTTCCGGTACTCTCAATTCAGTTGACCACTCAACGTTATACCCCTCGTCCCGAGCCGAGATACAAGGTTTTGAAACTGGTAAATCTTCACCGTCAAGAATCTGAACTGTTTTCAACTCGAAAAATCTGGAACCGGTCAAATAGGATGCGATGATGTTTTGTGCCAGCTGTGTATGGGGCCCTGCTGCTGGTCCAATCGGTGTTTCCATTTTTTCGCCGAATAAAGATAGATTTTTCTTCCCATCCGCCTGATAAAATTTACGAATACCAAAAATAGTCCCGTTAGTTCTAAACTCTTCCATTACCCAATTCAACAAAGCATCTATTGAAATGGGACGCATAATATCACTCATTTTTACACCTCTTATCCGTTAATTCGCTGCCATAATTTTTGTGCTTCTTGTGCTGAATCAGCATACAGCTTTTCTTCGTCAACTCCTAGCACTTCACGGTTACGCATTTTCACTTCCCCGGCAATCACTGTATCAGTCACGCAACGGCCGTTCATGCCAAACAGAATATGGCTGTTACAATTTGTTTCATCCATTGGTGTTGGTGCGTGGTAATCAAGAACGATCACATCCGCAGCTGCACCAGCTTCCAAGACACCAAGTTTCGTATCAAAGTAGCGGTTTGCCATTTGTGCATTGTTTTCAAAAAGCATTTGAGGTACTTCTACCCAAGCTGCATTAGGATCTGCTAGATGATGTTTATGGATCAAATTAGCAAATTTAAAGGACTCAGTTAAATCATTAGTGAATCCGTCTGTCCCTAAACCGCTCAAAATACCAAATTCATTAAGGAAACGAAGTGCTGGAGAACAGCCCACTGCATTACCCATGTTAGATTGAGGATTTGTCACGACCATGGTGTCCGTATCTTTAAGCATCTGCATCTCGCCAGGCCCGATGTGGATACAATGTGCTGTCATTGATTTTTTACCAAGAATTCCCAAATCAAATAAGCGGTTTACAACTGGTTTGTTGTATTTGGTCAGAGAATCATAAACATCTGCTGTCCCTTCCGCCACATGGATATGGTAGCCGATATCAGCCGGTGTGTTTTCTCTCACATAATTCAATGTCTTATCTGATAATGTAAAGGAAGCATGAAGTCCCATCATTGCCTTTTGCATATCGTCTGAACGTTTGCCTGATTCTTTGATGAATGCCACATTTTCAGCAACCGCTTCTTTCATCTTTTCTTCGCCGTTTCGATCGGATACTTCGTAACACAAACACGTTCTGACACCAAGTTCATCTGCCGCTTTTGAAAGTTCGAAAAGGCTTCCAACTGTTTCGCCATAACTTGCATGGTGATCAAACATTGTGGTCACACCATTTCTGATACTGTCAAGATAAGCCACTTTTCCACTTAAATAAGTTGTCGTGTTTTTCAACTCGTTGTCCAGTTTGAACCATTGACCTTCTAAAATTTCAGTGAAATTTTTAGGATGGAAACCTGCAATGCTCAAGCCTCTGGCAAAAGTACTATAAATGTGGTTATGCATGTTGATGAATCCCGGCATAATCACGCCGCCTTTTGCATCAATAAAATCTGCCTCTGGATAAGCTTTCCTCAATTCTTCCGTAGTGCCGACCTCTTTGACTAATTGACCATCAATAGCGACACAGCCATTCTTTATGAAACCCTTTTCCTTTTGACGCGTAATAACGTTTCCGTTACCTATTAATAACATCCTTCAACCTCCTATAATTAAAATATTTTTTCAAGATTCAAATAACTTTTGTCACTTACGTAAAAATGAATTATATTAATTCATAGCAAGATTGTAATCCTGTTCACATAAAAAGGCTTATCCATGCACTTTGTGTTTTGTTCATTCACATTATAACACCATACCTAAAAAAAATCTAGTATAGCTAAAAAAAATTTTTATGTTCTTGTAAATAATATAACTACATGTTATCATTACAGTGCTAACCTTTAATAAATTCTTAAAAATAATCAATTAAATGAGGGGTTTGTATGTTGCAAGACAGCAAGTTAAACTTTTTAAGTCAAATAGGCAAAGCAATTGCTGGACAATTTGGAAAAGATTGTGAAATTGTTATCCATAAAATTGATTCAAATGATTTGAATCATTCCATCATATCAATAGAAAACGGGCACGTGTCTTCCCGTCATTTAGGAGACGGCCCTTCCGAGATCGTTTTAGAAGCGTTGCAAAAAGAGCCGGAAGAGCTGATCGACCAAATAAATTATTTGACTCGTACTCACGACGGGCGGATTTTAAAATCCAGTACCGTTTATGTAAAAGATGAGACCGGTCAACTGGAAGCTATTTTCTCAATCAATTATGACGTATCATCTTTGATTGCAGCAGAATCAGCTATCAACGCCTTAATCAAAGTCGAGAGCGAGGAAAATAAACACGAACCAAGCTTGATTCCGAAAAATGTCAATGATCTTTTAGACGAATTGATTCAAGAATCTGTACGCTTGGTGGGAAAACCCGTAGCTTTGATGAATAAAGAAGACAAAATCAAAAGCATCCAGTTTTTAAATGACAAAGGCGCTTTTCTTATTACTAAATCTGGCGATAAGGTTGCTAATTTCTTTAATATTTCAAAGTACACGCTGTACAATTATATTGGCTGATAACTCTGTTTCATATGAGGATATTGATCCATCCTTTAGAATATCTGCTCTAATAGTAAAAAAGCTGCCCAGCTGGGCAGCTTTTTACTGCTTTGTTTTTTTATTATTCGAACATTTTAAAAAAGACGTGATTTTAAAACCATTGCCTCTCTTGAAAATTCCTTCCCAAATAATTCTGCCATTCAAAAAAGCACATAATGAACTTGATTCCTTCATTACATGCTCCATAAATTTTAAAATGTTCCGTTTGATATTTTGGTCTAAAATTCACACCAACTTTTTCTTTCTCTATAATGCAATACAAATATTTTATTGGAAAATCAAATTATTTTCTAAGACGGGAAACGGTCTCCACAAGTGTGCCTGCAAAATCTGTAACGTCTGTCTCGGCTAATCCCATACCGAAGCTGATTCTGATTGAGCTGTCAATAATTGGGCTCTTTTCACCATACATTGCAACCAAGACATGAGAGGGGTCCAATGTTCCCGCAGTACAAGCCGATCCGGCCGAAACAGCAAATCCTCGCAAATCAAGATTGGTTAGTAGCTTCTCACTGGAAACTCCCGGAAATGACAAATTAAGAATGTGGGGAGATTGTTTGTCTGTTTGACCATTGATTTGAAAGTCAATATGACTTTTTGATAAAGTATCAAGAATCCTGTGTCTGTAAAGCTGATAATTTTCAAAGTCGTCCTGCTTTTTCTCGGCAGTCAATAAAGAGACTGCTTCCGAAAATCCTGCAATCCCCGGAATGTTTTCCGTTCCTGCCCTTTTTTTGTTTTCCTGATCTCCTCCGTGAATCAAAGGTGATACTTTTATTCCTTTTCGTACATATAAAAAACCAACGCCCTTTGGACCGTTTATTTTGTGGGCCGCTGCCGACAACAAATCAACTTGCCAATCATTCACATCAATTTCTTGCAGACCGTACGCCTGCACGGCATCTGTATGGAAAAAAGCTTGGTGGTCTTTCAATAATTCTCCGATATCAGGGATAGGAAATATGTTCCCTGTTTCATTATTTGTATGCATGATTGAAACTAGGATCGTCTCTTCACGCAATACACTAGCCACATCAGCAGCATTTAGTCCACCTGTGGGGGATACAGGAAGATAAGTAACATCGAAGCCTTTTTCTTCCAGATATTTAAATGTTTTCAAAACTGCGGAATGTTCCACCTGACTGGTAATCAAGTGTTTGCCCAGATGAGCATAATTTTCGGCTATTTTTAAGATGGCTAGATTATCACTTTCACTTCCGCTGCCGGTGAATATTATTTCATTAGATGCAGCACCGATACTTTCCGCAATGATTTCCCTAGAATTTTCCAAGACTCCCTGAGCTGCTTGTCCAAACCGGTGAAGGCTGGAGGGATTGCCAAAAGTAGTTTCCATGACCCGGCACATCTCTTTGATAACTTCCGGAGCCAGTGGTGTGGTTGCTGCATGGTCTAAATAGATTGACTTCAATTGTATCATCTCACTTTTACTTACATTTTACTTTTTTATCATATAGGTAAATGGGGGAAAATGCAAAAAAGAAGTTGATTGCAGGTGGAGACCCAGTCCTTCAAATCCACATCAATTTTTTTACGGTTTTGTTGCTGTTAATATTTTGACTTGTATTTTTTCTTTAATATGTGTCAAAACAAAGTTTCACCGATACGAGAGTTTCATATAACGCTAAAGCATTGAATGACAACTTCTTGTCTTATTATGAGTTTATTCTTTTTTATTTTTTTAACTAAAGACAAAGCATCCTGTGTAAATATTATTTAATCCTTTAAAGAACTCTATCCCAATTATAGAAAATTGATAAATCAGGTTTCTAAAACCCTGAATTAAAGTAGTACCAGATAAACTTTCATTTGAAAATTTATCTGGTACTATTTTTCATCAACTTAATACTTTTTGACACTTAAAATTTGATTTTTATTGGCCAAGTCGGAATTTTACTGTCCATCAAAAAATGATGCTTTTTTTACATTCAATATATGCTACAATGTCTTATTTGAACTCTCATTCATTTTTACAGCATCCATAACTTCTCCCCAAGTAGGCATTGCGGTTTGAGCCCCCAGCTTTTGAACTGATAAAGCAGCTCCAATAGTTGCATAAGTAACTGCTTGTTTTAAATCAAATTCATTATCAAGCAAACTACCTGCCAAAATACCATTGAAAGTGTCTCCTGCCCCTGTTGTATCAACTACTGAAACAGTCAACGACTTTTGATGATAAACTTTTCCTGAATTAGAAAAAGAAACACCATTTTCGCCTCTTGTTATAATTATTTCAGTAGAATGTTTCTTGCAAAAATCTGTAATCAAAGTTTCGATAGCGGAATCATCCGCAGGATCAAAAGATGTATTAAAGAGTCCCGCAGCTTCTGTTTCATTGGGTGTTACAATATCTGTGAATGGCAATAATTCACTTATTCTCGAATTATAAGGTGCTGGATTTAAGATAGTCGTCAGCCCTCTTTTCTTTGCTTCAATCAGAGCTTCTTTTACAGTATCGATTGGTATTTCTAATTGGCAAAGGAGAATATCATTTTTATTGAAAATATCCAAGTTTTTATATAAGTATTCTTTATCCACAACTTCATTCGCTCCAGAAATAACAACTATAGAATTATTTTCCTGATATTTAAATATACTGGCAATTCCGGAAAATAGATTTTCTTCCCGAACTATTTTATCAGTATTTACATTCTCGTCGGCAAGATGCTCTAACAATTTTTCTCCAAAAGTATCTACCCCAACTTTTCCAAGAAACGTAACTGGTCGACCTATCCTTGAACAGGCTACGGCTTGATTACTTCCTTTTCCTCCCACCATATAGTCAATTTGATTTCCTAAAATCGTTTCACCAACTCTTGGAAGCCGGTCTACTGAAATCACTAAGTCGGCATTTATGCTTCCTAATACAATTACTTTTCGCACTTTTTTTCACTTCCATCTATATCGTTTTAATACCCAATCAGTACTGCGATGATAAGAAATATCCAAGAGACTATTACAACTGGGAGAGCCATCTTCCAGCCAACTTTTACCCATTTATTATAAGATACCCTTGCCATACCAGTCATAGCCATCGTCGATCCAAGAGTTGGAATGATCATGTTTAAAACGGAACCTCCAATTTGAAAGGCTAACACGGTAGTTTGGGCACTTAATCCGGCCATTAAACCAAGGGGGGCAATAATAGGTATCATTGCAACAGAAAGCCCACTTCCTGATGTAATAAATACGTGAATGATACCAACAATAATTGAGATAAATATTGCTGCAAAAATAGGCGATAATTTAGACAGCGGACCTGAAAAAGTATTAATTATTGTATCCAAAACATTACCATTTGTAAGAACTATTTGAATCGCACGTGCTAATCCGATGAGTAGTGCTGTTCCAGCTACAGATGCTCCTCCTTCAACGAATCCGCTAATTATTTCCTTGCTTGGTAAGCGATAAATCAAACCAGCAACCACCCCTCCAACAAGGAAGATTCCTCCAATTTCATTCAAATACCAACCGAACTTCAATGATCCAACCACTGTCATAACAAACATTAATACAAATGTTAGCAGTACACCAATTTGTCGTCCATTTAAAGAATATTCATCCAAACTTTTTGATAGAGATAATCCTTTTATATCAACATCTTTCACCGAACTAAGTTCTGGGTTTTTCTTGATTTTATTGCCATAAAATGTAAACATAATTGCAATTACACAGGTGTTGACAAACCACATTGCAACACGAAATCCCATGCCAGAGAAAATAGGTAATCCGATAATAGACTGAGGAGTTCCAACGACCGCTGCATTAATTGGTGACATTGCAAAACCTATACCACTACCTGCCAGCACTAGTGCAAGCCCTAAAATCAAATCATAACCCAAACCAAGTGCTATTGATACGGCAATCATTGTGAATGGTATTAGAGCGTCTGGACCACTAACAAACCCAAGGATTGAAAATAGAAAAGTTAACGCCCAAATCACAACAGTTGACGATATTTTGGCTTGATGAATCTTTCTAATCATTAATCCAATACCGTTTTCAAGCGCTCCAGTTTTATTAAAGACAACAAAGGAACCTGCTGATAAGAAAACTAGAAAGATGATAGCTGATGAATCTCCCATCCCTTGAGAAATTGAACCAAGCAACATTCCAATAGTCAATGGAGTTCGGTCGATTTGTTGATAAGTGCCTGGGATAACAACTGGATTATTTATTCCTTCAACAACTTCTCTTTCGAATGTACCTGCTGGTATGATAAACGTCATCAAACACGCAATTCCCAGAAAAATCAATAACAAAATATACGGATTTGGTAAACTGAATTTTTTCTTCATAATAATAAATCCCCTCTCTATTTAAAAGACTTTAGTGAATCAATAATAAGTTTTACAAAAGCTTGTCGATCGATATCAAAAGCGACAAAGCAATTTTTTTCTTTACCATTTTTCTCCAAATAATCGACAACCGTTTCAGCATAACAAAGGCCATCCACATTATTGACATCAACGTGAAGATGCTTCATTAAAAACATTTCTGGTGCTATTAAATATGCAGCAGCACACGCATCATGAAGATGCTGACCCTCAACGTGATCTTCAGGAGCTAAAAACGGTTTTAGAATTTTTTTCTTGGAAAAATCAAGCATTCCTGCAAAATTTCGACCAACATCAGTGTCAATTTTCTTGACCTCCAAAATATCCTCTTCAAAAAATTGCGCTTTCATCGTCACATCCAAACCAAACATGGCTAATGGAACTCCTGAATTCATAACAATTTTAGCAGCATCCGGATCCACATAAATATTAAACTCAGCATTAGAACTCCAATTTCCTCCAAAACAAGCCCCGCCCATAAAAGAAATCAGTTCGATTTTTTCATGTAGTTCAGGATATGCCAATAAGAAAATAGCAATGTTAGTCAAAGGACCGGTAGCTACGATTGTCACTTTATCATCTGAATTCCTTAAAGTTTCTGCCATCAGGTCAAGCGCTTTACCACGAGATTCTTCTATCTCAATATCGGGAAGAACGGCCCCATCTATCCCTGTTTCTCCATGAATACTTCCAGCTGTTGTCAGCTTCCTTAAAATAGGTTTTTCATATCCTTTTGCAACGGGAATGTCCTCCCTCCCAGCCAAATACAGTAGCTTTTTAGCATTAGAATATGTTTTATATTGTGACTGATTCCCCGAAACCGTTGTGACAGCCAATAGATTGATATTGTCAGCTGCTAGTAACAAATACATCGCAAAAGCGTCATCATGGCCAGGGTCGCAATCCAATATAACATTTCTCCTTTTCACACTATCACCTCATAATATTTTTACTTTTATTCATACTTAAAGCGTATAAATAAAAGGTTTTTCCAAATTAGTACTCTGAAGTATTTTTTCATTACTAAAAACTAAATCCCTATCTCCATCCAATAAAATCTGGCCGTTTCCTAAAACAATAATCCTATCCAATGAACGATTCACAAATTCCATATCATGGGTTATAATAATAAACGTTTTGTCTGCATACTTTGATAGAACATTTTCAATGGCTTGTAAACCTAAAATATCTTGCCCGGCTGTTGGTTCATCAAGAATTATTATTTCTGAACCCATTACGAGCGTTGAAGCTAAAGAAATCAACTTTCGTGTAGCATAAGGTAAATTATAGGGATGTTCATCTTTAACCCCTTCTAGACCCGTTGTCAATAAAGCTTTATCAATTCTTTGTTCTTTATCATTATTCTTTATACCGCTAATTTCCAACCCAAATGACAATTCTTTATAAACACTATCTCTAAATAATTGATCATCAGGATTTTGGAAAGCATAGCTTATGAATCGACTTCGTTCTGCTACATTAATATTATGAATTTCCATTCCATTAAATAAAATCTGACCATCAGAAATAGCTACCAAACCGTTTATAGATTTTGATAAGGTTGTTTTTCCAGCGCCGTTTTGACCGATAACAGCAAGCCTCTCACCTTTTTTAATCTCGAAAGATATATTTTTCAAAACGTCAACTTCTCCAAATGACACTGAAAGGTCAACAACTTTTAATAGAGTCATAAGTTATTCCTGCTTTCTTTAAAAGTTCTCTTGCCTCTTCTGCAGTCGCTGGAATATCATTATCTTTCATTCCTACAAAAGCATTTTTCTCTAAAACACACTTTGTTAATCTCATGAATTCCGGAACCTTCATGTTCAAATTTTGATTTAAAATCCAATTAAAAACTTCCGTTGGAGAACCTTGTTTCTCGAGTTGCCCCTGGTTCAAAAAAATAATAGTGTCGGAATACTCTGCTACTAACTCCATCTTGTGTTCAGCTATGATTATGGTCTTCCCTTTTTCCTTTAAATCATTTAACAATTGGAAAATTTCCAGTGTCCCACCAGGATCTAGTTGAGAAGTCGGTTCATCAAGTATTAATGCTCTCGTGTCCATCGCTACAAGTGCAGCAAGTGCTACTTTTTGTTTCTGCCCGCCTGATAAAATTAACGGGTTCAGCGCTCTTAACGATGTTATCCCAAAAATTTCTAGTATTTCCTCTACCCTGTCTTTTATTTCATGGACGGACCATCCAAGATTTTCCAACCCAAAAGCAATTTCTTCAAACACTGTCTTACGAGCACCACTAATTTGTACAAAAGGATTTTGAGACATATATCCTAAACTCTCGACTAACTCCAAATTATTATATGAGGCCAAAGATTTACCAAACAAATTTATCTCACCAGAAAAACTGCCTTTATAAAAATGTGGAATAAATTGTCGCAAAATATTACATAACGTGCTCTTTCCAGCACCATTATTACCAATGATTGATATAAATTCATTTTCCTCGAGGCTAACGCTCAAGTTATCAATGACATTTAAATTATCAAGAGGATAAGAGTAGCTAATATTTTTAAGTTCAAAAATTTTCATATTATCTCAACCTCCAAAAAATTGATACAATCATTATCAAAGAAGAAAATGCCATAATTACGAAGTCCACATTTGCAGGTTTTTTATCATAAAGCCGATACTTCCTCCCAGTTATTTCAATTCCTCGAGAAATTAAAACTAATGTTTTTTCTTCAGTATCATAAAAAGATGATAGAATCAGTGGAAATAGCAATGGGATCATTTTTTTAATTCTCGTAAACAAATTTCCAGAAAACTGCATTCCTCTGCTCGCTTGAGCATCCATTATGACTGACATTTTTGACTTCAGCTGAGGAATCATGGTAATCGTTGATTGAATGACAAATACTCCTAGGGAAGGAATACCAATTTTTTCTAAAACCATTGTCATATCCTCAACTGTGACTAACTTAGTAATCAAAATAACACCGCTGAAAACCAATGCGATTCGCAAAACCATCAATAGAGCTTTACCCAAACCTTCTTCATAAATACGGAAAAAACCAATTTCAAATAACAGAGTGTTCCCCGCGGTTGTTAGGACAACCATAAAAAACATAATCACCGAGAGCAGTAATAAAACTTTTAAAACTGATTGTAAATAATTCAAAAAAATTCTTAAAATTATTGAAAATAGTATAAATACTCCAATGAGTACTACATAATGATTGACCTGGTTGATGATGAGTCCCGAAAATATTAAAGAGATGACAAACAGTATCTTACATCCAGGGTACAAGTCACTTATTTTTCTTAACATGCAAGAGAGCCTCCCCATTTTCAAACTTGATTGTAAATCTATTTGGCAAAACTCTCAGCACTAAATAAACAATCACAATTGAAGAAAATTTATCAACAAACTCCTGAACAAGTTGTACTGAAAACACACTTTTAAACAGGCTATTTCCTAATGCATACAGTGATACTGTAGCCAATGAACTGGTCCCACCAGTAGCTCCTTGAAACAAATAAAATGTGACAACTCCCGAAAATAACGTCGTGATTATTGATAAGATAATTCCTGAAAAAAATAGTCCTATAATGTTGTTCATCATTCTAAAGTGCCCAAATATTCCAGCACATAAACCTATCATTAAAGAAGTTAAAATATATGCCAGGGAAATAGGATTAATTAAACTGTTGACACCAGTTGACATTATACCAGTTAAAACGCCTACAATTGGTCCGCCTAAGACTCCTGATAAAATGGTCCCAATAGAATCCAAAAGTATCGGAAATCGTAAAATTTGTGATAATTGATAGCCTACGACATTAATAGATACCCCTACTGGAATAATTAAGTAATTAATAATATTTATTCTTTTTAGCATACCATTCATGATTTCCTCCTTTTTGGTAAAGCGCATTACCATTTGTAAGATCAATAATATCACCTTATGAAAACCTTGTCAATATTTTTTTATACAAAAACACCCTACAATCTTATATGTAAGGTGTTCGTATCAATTTCTTAAATTGATTATATTTAAGTGCTCATAAATCAAATTTTCTCATTTAGATTCCTAACTGACTCTCCCTCAACTAAAATTGGTTGAAGTGTGACAGTATTATTCCGAGTTGATTGATCCTTCATTATTAAGTTTAACATCTTCCAAGCCTTGATAGAAAGATCTTTAATGTTTTGCTCAATTGTTGTAATTTCGAGAGGATACATTTTTACAGCTTTAGTTCTGTCATAACCCACAATCGATAGATCCTCTGGAATTTTTATATTTAATTCCGCTGCTCTCTTTAATAATCCCATCAGCATTAAATCATTAGCTACAACTATTCCAGTGATTTCTTTATTAGTTAGAAGATAGTCTGATACTGAATAGCCGCTTAGGTATTTAAGATCTCCTGTAACTGTATAACTCTCTTTAATTTCAATTCCTGCTTCTTCCAAAGCTGAAATGTATCCCAAGTACCGGTTATTAATGGTTTCTATATATTCGGGGCCCTTCACAAAACCAATTTCACGATGTCCTTTGTCAATTAAATGTTTAGTCGCTAAATATCCCCCAGAGAAATTATCAAAATAAACTTGAGGATGATCGCTATCAGGATTATTCCTGTCAAGCAGCACAAATGGAACTTTCAGTTTATCTAGCTTGTCTTGTATCTTTTTTTTATCAATGTAGGATTCATTAGATAGCGCAATGAGTAACCCATCAACGCCAAGATTGATTAACTCGTCAATTAAACTTAGCTCGACCGACTGAATATCATTGGAGTTCACTAAAATTGAAAAATAATTATCTTGATAAAGCTGACGCTCCAATTCTTTTGCCAAAGAAGAGAAAAACATATTTTCAATATCTGGAACTATCATTCCTATGATACGCGTTTCTTTTTTAGCTAATCCTCTGGCTAAAAAATTTGGTTGATAGTTTATCTCTTTCGCAATTTCCAGTATTTCTTTTTTCTTTTCTTTAGAGACCCGGCACTCTTTATTATTTAATACAAGCGAGACGGTTGTTTCTGAAACATTTGCCAATTTGGCAATGTCTTTCATTCTTACTCTCAAATACATCCCCACCAATCTAATCCTCAAATCAATAATATTGTTCTATCTTCAAAAGTACTCAATAAGTTATATTTTTAACCTACACCACTTCCGCTCCCAATGTTCCTTTGAAGTGTTCCAACGCCCACTCATGACCGGCTTGATTAAAACTCGCCACAGCCTTTTCATGAATAACGATGTCATACCCCAAATTGTAAGCATCAATCGCCGTATGCAAAACACAAATATCCGTACAGACACCTGTAATATGAAGCTCTTTTATCCCACGTTCACGTAGACGGATATCCAAATCGGTCCCGCTAAATGCTGAATAGTGCCGTTTATCGATCCAATAAACATTTCGGCGGTCTTTATGCTCCTCATAAAATGTGGCTAAGTTACCATAAAGCTCACGACCATTAGTTCCTATCAGATTATGGGGCGGAAATAATTTATTTTCAGGATGGAATTCATCTTCTTCATCGTGCCCGTCAATCGGAAACACGATATAGTCTTCCGAATCGGCAAACTTCTCTGCCAGTCTGACAATTTCATCCTCGATTTCTTGTCCCGGTTCCCCAGTTGTCAATCTCCCGTCAGTTGCAACAAAATCCCAAGTATAATCAATTATTAATAAAGCTTTCATCTCTGTGCTCCTTTACTATTTAATAGGCTTCAACAAAACGAATGACCACTTCAGCGGATTTTTTCCCTGCTTCAATAATAAAATCGTCAAAACTGACTGAGGCTTCCTTATCAGCCACATCGCTGATAGCTCTAATGACAGCAAAAGGCACTTGATACTGTGCGGCAACTTGGGCAATTGCGGCCCCTTCCATCTCAGTTGCCAAAGCTTCTGGAAAAATAGCTTTGATTTCAGCAATTTTCCCTTCATCAGCAATAAAACTGTCCGCCGTCGTGATCAATCCCGTTTTGACTTTCATTCCGGCACTTTGAGCGGCGGTCATAATCTTTTCAACAACTTTTTTATCAGCTTCATAGTACAACGGCATTCCAGCCATCTGTCCTTTAGCGTAGCCGAAAGCTGTGACATCCACATCATTATAAGCCAATTTATCCGACACTACCAAATCACCTACGGAAAGCCCCTCTCCGATGCCCCCGGCTGATCCCGTATTCAGTAAAACATCCACATGATAGTGACTGATCAATAGTGTGGCCACCATTCCTGCCATTACTTTGCCGATTCCTGACTGGACAACGATAACATCATGTTTTCCAATTTTCCCTCGATAAAATTGACTGCCTGCTTCTTCCCACGTCTTCATTTCCAGCAAACATTTTTTTAATACAATGACTTCTTCCGCCATTGCGCCGATGATTCCGATTTTCATTAATCTTCCACCTCTGACATTAGACAAAGAAAACGAAAAAGAATAAAATCAACAGTAACAATATCACAACAGCAATCGCTTTGATTAAAAAACTGCTTCGTTGTTGAACTTTAGTCGTGGTAGCTGCACGAGAGCCCTTCACTTCTTTTTGCTTTTTCTTTTCCTTTGCAAATTTTTCGGAAATTTCTTCCTGTTTTTTTTCAAATTCTTTTTTCAACACTTTTGCGGTTGCTTTTGGTTCTTGACCTTCTTTTTCTTTCAGTTCCCGAATTTTGGACCGCGTTAACAATGGCTCTTTCTTTCCCATTGTTGCTCCACTCCCTACCTGTTTCTTAATTGTTCCAACTCCCAGTATTGTATCGCCATGATCGTTTTACTGTCAAAAATCGCTTTGGATTTGATTAATTCCTTAGCTTCAGCCAAAGTCACATAATGCAGCTCAATCCGTTCATCTTCATCCTGATCGGCAGGACGGTCGACAGGATATAATCCTCTGGCTCGATACAAATGAAGGATTTCATCTGCAAAACCGGGAGATAGAGAAAATTCATAAATTTCTTCCATTGATGAACACCCTAGCCCTGTCTCCTCCTCCAATTCGCGAATAGCAGTTTTTTGAGGATCTTTTTCATCCTTTTCAATTTTTCCTGCAGGAATTTCCAGTATCGTCCTTTCAAAAGGTTTACGGAATTGTCTGACTAATATTAACTTTTGATCTTCAGTAAGAGCAATAATCCCAACACCGCCGGGATGAAACACCAACTCTCTTTCTGCCTGTGTACCGTCGGCCAGTACGACCTGATCCACAGCAACTGAAATAATTTTCCCATTAAAGACATTTTCCCGAGAAACGGTTGTTTCAACGAAGTCTTTTTCTTCCATCATTTAATCCACCTCACGCTTTGCCTAATATCCCTATTATTCCAAAGGTTGATGGAACATGCAATAAAAAGATGTGTCCGAATAAAAAATCAACCTTACGACGGATGGAAATTAAAAACAAGTTTATGATAAAATAAGGACAGTGAAACAGATTGAAAACAGATTGGAGCGACATAAAAATGAAAAATAATTTTTTTAGAATATTTATTCTCGTACTTGCAGCCATCGGAGTGATGACGGTTTTTGGTAATTTCTACTATATAGACACAATCATTTCCCTTGCCATCTTCTTCGGTATTGTCTTCGTAGTTATCAAGCTGCTTTCGGGAAGAAAGAAAACAGGCGACACACAGGATGATTTGCCGAATTTGTCTTCTGAAAAACATCAGCACTACCATGACCTTGGTATGAGCGATCAGGAAATCAATTTTTTTAGAGAAACCATGAATACTACGAAAAAACAAATTGTTGAACTTGAACGCAACATGAACAGCGTGCCGAAACTCAAGGCAATCAGTTTACGCAACGATACAATCAAAGTGGCTAAGGCCATGTTCAAAGAACTGGTGAAAGAACCGAACAAACTGCATTTGGCAGATGGCTTTTTGTACAACCACTTGCCAAATTTAGTCGAATTGACTGCAAAATATATCGAAATCAATCAACATGATGTGAAGACCAAGAATTCCTTTGAAGCCCTTGATAAAAGTGCTAAAATGATTGATAAGGTATCACAATTGCTGTTAGCAGATTATGAAAAATTTGTGTCCGACGATATTGAAGATTTGGATGTGGAGTTGACCATTGCCGAGCAAAATATTTCTCGAAATGAGCAAAATAACAAACCAGACGTACAAGACACAGACCAAAAGGAGTAGAGTAACCAATGACAGAAGAAATAAAAGATTTTCCAACAACTAATGTTCCGCCCGTGGACAATGCCTTAGATGATTTGCTAAGCAATCCTTTCGCTGATCCCAACGATGCAGCCATGAAGATGGTCCAGAGTAAGGACATTCAGGGACTGGACACAAACAAAACTGCACCAAAGCTGATCGATAAATTAGAACCTGAAAGACAAGAACAAGCCAGACAACTAGCATCTCAAATCGATATCAATGACTCTCAAGCAGTTATGAGTTACGGCTCTGCTGCTCAAAAAAAGCTGGGCGAATTTTCCCATTCAATGTTGGCTCACGTTCAAAATCAGGACTTGGGACCTGTGGGGGATTCCCTCAATGAATTGATGTACCGCTTGAACGAAGCCAGTCCTGAAGATTTAAAAGCTCAGGAACGCAATATTTTCAAAAAGATGTTCGGCAAAGTAAAAGAATCTATTTATGAAATCACCGCTAAATACCAAAAAATCGGTGCACAAATCGACAAAATCGCTGTTAAATTAGACAGAGAAAAAAATGGTCTGCTCAGCGACAACGTGATGTTGGAACAACTCTATCATAAAAACAAAGATTACTTTGATGCCTTGAATATTTATATTGCTGCCGGAGAATTAAAAAAAGAAGAACTGGAAACTAAATTAATTCCTGAGGCAATGGAAAAAGCTGAAGCTACCGGCGATCAGATGGATGTGCAAATCGTCAATGACTTAAATCAGTTTTTAGACCGTTTGGACAAACGGACCTACGATCTAACGTTGGCACGCCAAATTACCATTCAGCAAGCACCGCAAATTCGTTTGATTCAAAATACTAATCAGGCACTGGCTGAAAAAATACAGGCATCTATCAACACAGCCATTCCTTTATGGAAAAACCAAGTAGCAATTTCTCTGACTTTGCTGCGCCAAAAAGATGCTGTCACTGCTCAGCGACAAGTTTCTGAAACCACCAACGAACTGCTGAAGAAAAATTCAGAGATGCTCAAAATCTCTGCTATCGAAACAGCAGAAGAAAATGAGAGGGGCGTGGTGGATATTGAAACACTACAGCAAACTCAAAACGATTTAATCGAAACTATTCAAGAAACCATGCGTATTCAAGCTGAAGGAAAAGAAAAACGCCGCATGGCAGAACTTGAGCTAGCCGAAATGGAAGAAGAATTAAAAAATAAACTGTTGGAAGTCACCCAATCTGCCAATCAGTAATAGCTGTTAACACCCGTACGCCATCTGGCGACGGGTGTTGTTTATTATTAAAAGAGTAGTCCGCAGAGAGACAGCTATCAGCTCTCCCTGCAACTACTCTTTTTTGTTATACAGACCTCTAAATCTAAACGTTCAGCTTGTAAAAACGGTCAACGACTTGTTTTCGACTCCGGAAATAACAAGTCCAAAACATCTTGTGTCAATCTGACCCCTTCTCCTTGGTAAGGAAAAGCATGCATGTGCATCGCAGGATTGAAATTGGCCTCGATGATTCCGTAACTATTTTTTATTTCATAAGGGTTGACCTCTTTGTCAGGGATAATCAAGTCGATGCCGGATACTTTTGCTCCAAGGGCATCCACAGCTGCTACGGCAATTTCTTTGTATTCCTGTCGAAAATCATTTGTGACATCAATACTGTCGCCCCCTGTGCTGACATTGGAATTTTCACGCAAATATACGACTTCATCCTTTGGCAGCACATCTTCAACTTCATATCCTTGCTCTTTCAGCATCAGTCGTTCAATTTCTCCCAACTGAATAATTTCCAGGGGTGAACGATGATGCGTGCCCCGCAAAGGATCTTTATTTTTTTCTGCCACCAATTCTTGAATTGTGGAAATGCCGTCCCCTTTCACATTGGCAGGTACCCGCAGCATGATTGCCTTTGCTTGTCCGTCAATGACGAAGAAACGGTATTCCGTTCCTGAAATAAACTCTTCCACCAGTACTTCGGAATCTTCTTTAAAAGCAATCTTCAAAGCTTCTTGATACGTCTCAAAACTGGCACCGTCTTTAAAAATACTAATACCTATGCCGTAATTGGTAGATTTCGGTTTGATGACTATCCCTTGGGACTCAAACTGACCGTATGCAGCGAGTGCTTCTTCCTCCGAAGAAAACTCTTCTCCTTTAGGGACACGAAAACCGGCCCGGCTCAAAATCTTTTTCGTGACCGTTTTGTTTTCCATGATTAAAGGCACCACATACGTATCTTTACTAGTCATGTTTCCATTTTTTACATACTCTACCTTGTCTGCAAAAGATAATTTTAAAAACTGGTCATGGCGGTCCAGCACTTCCACTTCAATGCCACGCTGCAACGCGTCAAACATCAAAAGCTGGGTAGATAGTTCCATATCACGAAAACCGGCTAACTGATACGGTTTTTCCCAAGCATCACGTGAATACTCCCGTCCTTGTCTCACTGCCAATTCTTTGTTGCTCAGTCCCTTGTCAAACAGCACTTGCATTTTACCGGACAGTGTTTCTTCAGGATGTGCCAGCATCTGCAACGCACTGTCAATCAAACTGGACCAAGAAGACGGGCTTTCCAGTGCTCTCAACATTTTCTTCATTCCCTCAAGAATCTGTACACCTTCTGCCTTCATGGCCGTTTCACTTAGCGGATGTTCCAAGGAGACTTGATTGTTTAAACGTTCCCCATCCTTGAGCAGCTGGTCGAAATCATCGCCGTTATCTTCTAGCCAAAGCATATACATCAGAAATACTTGGAAAAACTCAATACCTTCCATCGCAATGCCGTAAGGGGCGAAGGGATCCAAATCAATGTTGCGGATCTCCACATACTGGACCCCAACCTTTTTCAAATCAGCCACCTGTTTTCCACCCCGCAGACGAACAGGGGAATAAAATTCTTTTTCCTCGGACAAAATGCCCCTTTCCACCAAATCTTCGATATCCTGAATATATTTTTCAATGGACCGGTACGAAACGAACACTTCTTCATGATTCGTGTAACCGTAAGGACCGTTGCGGATACTTCGTACAGGCTCGTGGGGACGGTCCTCTTCGGTAAAGTATCTCGGCTCGGACACCGGAGAAGCACCATACAAGTAAGTAATCAACCAGCGGTAACGCAAATAATTGCGGGAAACTTTTAAATAAATTTCTGTTTTGAATTTTTCAAGGCAGGTAAACTCGGTCTGCATTGCAAACAAAGCTTCAACTAATTTAGGTGAAAATTCAAAGTTATAGTGGATACCGCTGACCATTTGTTTTCTTTTGCCATAGGAACGTGCCAAATAGCGTCGATACAGCACATCTTCAAAGCGGTCCAGTTTTGCGATGACGATATCCTCTTCCAGCTCCGGCAGCTCTGGCGGCATGCTTAAAGGCCACAACATCTCATCTTTATTCATAGAACGCAGCGCCACTTCATGGATTGCACCCAAGTAATCCAAAACCTCTTGAGCAGTTTCTACTGCAGGGGTGATCAGCTCAATTTGCGTTTCGCTGAAATCTGTCTGAATCGTTGAGTGAGCACTTCGATTTCCTAAAATATCGGGATGATCGGTTTTAGCCAGCTCTCCGGTCAAACTTACCCGCTGACTTTCTTTTTCTAATCCAAAACGAGCCTTTTTAAACAAAGGCCGTATATTTTCCTGACGTAAATATGTCTGCATGCTTTTCACATTACCACCTCATCATTCAATTAATTCCTGTTCATTATAGCATTATCAAAAGAATTAATCCTAAAATAGGATTAGTCTTAGTCAATTTCCTTTTTCAGAAAATGAACCATTGTGATAAAAATATTTCTCCAGATGATTGCTTCTGAAAAATATTACAAAAATCTCAGCTGATTTTGCCATAGTTAAAAGATTGGATGCTTATCGACTTCCTAAAATTATTGAAAAAAGTAATCCCCAATAGTTTAAAACCATTGGGAATCACTTTGGATTATTTGATTTATCTGCTAAAAATCAAAAACTAGAAAAAAATTCATTAATTCGCACTGTTCCCATTGGAAACAATCAATTCTTTAAAGAGACCGTAAATAAATTCATTAGGATCAAAAGGCTGCAAATCATTGATGCCTTCTCCCAGACCGACTAATTTCACCGGCAAGTTCAGTTCATTGCGGATAGCTAAAACCATGCCGCCCTTTGCCGTGCCGTCAAGTTTAGTTAAAACGATACCTGTCACATCCGTTGCCTCTTTAAACTGTTTGGCTTGGACCATGGCATTCTGTCCCGTGGTAGCATCTACGACCAGCAGCACTTCATGGGGCCCGTCCGGTACTTCCCTTTGGATGATTCGACTAATTTTTTCCAATTCTTTCATCAAATGCTGTTTATTTTGCAAACGTCCCGCGGTATCTACCAATAAAATATCAGCATTTTCAGCTTTGGCTCGGTCCAATGCATCAAACACCACGGAAGCCGGATCACTGCCCGCTTTTCCCCGAACCACTTTTACTCCTGCCCGGTCTCCCCAAACCACAAGTTGATCAATCGCACCGGCACGAAATGTATCGGCCGCCGCCAGCAGAACTTTCTTGCCTTCTTCTCGGTACTGATTCGCCAGTTTTCCGATACTTGTTGTCTTACCGACACCATTCACTCCAACGAACAGAATAACTGTCAATCCGTCTTCTTTCAACTGTACCTGATTTTCTTCCTCTGCACCTTCTGCTTCATAAATCGACACTAACTTCTCTACGATAGCATTTTGGACATCTTCTGGTTTTTTAGCATTCCTCAATTTAACTTCTTGACGAAGCTCATCAGTGATTTTCATCGCTGTTTGAAAACCAACATCGGCAGTGATTAATGTTTCTTCTAAATCTTCAAAGAAGTCTTCATCGACTGTACGAAAATTTGCCATCAGTTCGTTCATCATCTGACCAAAACTTTTTCGTGTCTTCTCAAGACCTTTGTCCATTTTTTCGAGAGACTCGGTGACTTCTACCTTTTCTTCTCCCTTAAAGACATTTTTTAATTTATCAAAAAAGCTCACAAAAACGCCCCCTTATCTTTTATTCAACACCCATTTTTCTATTGCGTAGGCTACACCGTCTTCATCATTGCTTTTTGTGGTGACAACAGCGGCACTTTTCACTTCATCTGTCGCATTTTCCATCGCCACGCCAGTCCCTGCCAACCTGATCATCGGCAGATCATTCTCCTCATCCCCGATGGCCATCATTTCTTTCGTCTGAATATTTAAAATCTCGCCTAAATGTTTTAAACCGGCAGCTTTGGAAACTTCTTTGTGAACAAACTCGAATAAAAACTGTCCTGAACGGATGATGTTGTATTCTTCATGGTAGATCTCAGGAATCCTTTGTAATTGTGTGGTCAAGTGCTGCACATTTTCACTAGCACAAACCATTTTATTAATTTTCATCCTGTCATCAAATGTTTCCAAGTGCTTGTCTTCGAATACCAGTAAGCTGTTCAATTCTTGATAGTAGGAGGGAAATGCCGGCACGTCAGGTTTGACATGAAAAACTTTTTTAGCGGTCACTACATTCAAGGACAGCTGCAAGCTGTACGTCAAGTCATAAATCCTTCTGACGTCGTTGACGGTCATTATCGTTTCGGACAATATTTCTCCTGTATCATTTTTTTGGATCAATCCCCCGTTCAATGTGACAGAATAATCCCCCGCATCCATCAGGTTCAGCTCTTCTAAAAGAGGAGCCACCCCCATCAAAGGCCTGCCGGTACATAAGACTATCTTTATTCCAGAGTCCTTTGCCTCTTGGATTACCCGTTTATTTTCGTTTGAAATCCGTTTTTGGCTATTCAACAACGTCCCGTCTAAATCAATCGCTACTAATTTTATCATTGATCTCCCTTTTTCTGTTTTATCATGCCTCTAGTGCCTTCAACTCGCTGGCTTCTTCCAATCTTACCGATACGATTTTCGAAATCCCCGACTCCTGCATTGTGACACCGTACAGTACGTCCGCGGCTTCCATCGTTCCTTTCCGGTGGGTAATCACAATAAATTGAGTGGCTTTTTCAAATCTGCTCAGATATTTCCCGAAACGTGCCACATTGGCTTCATCTAAAGCCGCTTCTACCTCATCAAGCACACAGAAAGGCACCGGTCTGACCTGAATAATAGAAAACAGCAAGGCAATCGCTGTTAATGCCCGCTCCCCGCCTGACAAGAGGCTGAGACTTTGCAGTCGTTTTCCTGGTGGTTGGGCGACAATTTCTATTCCTGTTGTAAGCAGATCATCAGGATCGGTCAACACCAGATCGGCATGTCCTCCCCCGAACATTTGGGGAAAAGTTTCTTGAAATTTCTCACGGATGGCAACAAACACTTCGTTGAAACGTGCTTTGACCGTTTTATCCATCTCATCCATGGTCTGGAATAAGGACTCTTTTGCTACCAACAAATCATCTCTTTGGGTAATTAAAAACTCATAACGTTCAGAGACAGAGTCATACTGTTCGATGGCAGAAAGATTGACCGGCCCAAGTGCTTCGATTCTGCGTTTGATTTTCTTGGTTTCTTTTCGTGCTTCTTCCAAGTTTCCGTCAAATGGGTAATTTTTCTTCGCCCCTTCAAAGGTGATGCTGTATTCTTCTTGCAAGTGCAGCAATCCGCTATCCAATCCGTTTTCTGCTCTAGACAATTTCACCTCGAACTGAGTCTTTTTTTGTAATAAAGTTTGCTGATTTTTATTAGCTTCTGCCAGCTGCTCATCCAGCTGGGAAATATTCTCCTGAACTTCTTCCCGCCTGATTTTTAATTTTTCCAGCAATATTTGCGTCGCCGTTTTTTTCTGTTGCAACTCTTCCATCAATGCTGTCAAAGACTCCTGACTGACTTCACGAGAGCTGCTGTCGTCGGTCAGCAAGTGCAGCTGTTCATGGAGTTTCTCCCGCTCGGAATTAATTTCTGCCAGCTGCTGCTGTTGCTGATGGAGCTGTTGTTCCAAATGACGGAGTTTCTCGTCTATGGCTGCCAGCTGTCCTTGTTCTTCCCGGAGTTTTTCTAAAGACTCCTCGCGTTTGGCTTCTAAATTTTCCGCTTCATTAGTGGTTTTTGTCATAGCAGCATCTAATTCTGCCAGCTTTTCCTTATAGTTTTCTGCTTCCACTGTCAGATTTTCTTTATCAGTGTCGTAACGCGTCAGGAAATCGGATAAATCTTTCGTTTCATATTGAAAGGCAGTTTTTTCTCGTGCCATCTGTTTCAATTCCTGCTGGACTTGTTGCAGACGACTTGCCAATGTTTGTTCTTTTAATCGTGCCTGTTCCCCTTGGGCACGTTTTTTTTCAAGAGTTTGAGCCAGCTCATTTTCTAGAGCTTTTAATTTTTGAACTTGTTGTTCCCGTTCATTCAGTGTTTGGCTCATCTGCTGGATTTGTTTCGATAATTCCTCTAGTTCACCTGACAAGGATAAAAGGTTGCCTTTTTTACCGCCTTTGGTTGCTCCCCCAGTCATGGAACCGCCGGGATTCATCACATCTCCCTCTAAAGAGACCACTCGGAATTGATAACCTGTCAACTTTGCCAAGCGATTGGCTGATGATAAATCTTTGGCAACCACCGTCGTCCCCAACATATTTTCAATCACAGGTCTGACTTCATCCGCACAAGCTACTAATCCACTGGCTACACCAACGAATCCTGTCTCCTGTGTCAGCTTTTCTAGTTGTTGGGCATTAATCCTTCGCGGTTTGATTGTTGTCAAAGGCAAGAATGTTGCTCTGCCAAGTTTTTTTTCTTTTAAAAATTGAATCCCTGCCCGGCCGCTGGCTTCATCTTTGACAACGATATTCTGTGCACCTGCCCCCAGAACCGTATCGATTGCCGTCACTAAGTCTGCCGGTACAGTCAAAAGCTCGGCGACTGCGCCAACAATGCCTGAAATAGCTTCTTTATTTTTCAAAACAGCCCGCACACCCTGATAAAATCCAGTGTAATTTTCCTGCAGCTCCTGCAAACTTTTCTGCCGTGCTTTAGCCTGCTGCAATATGCCCATAGCGTTATACATGTTTTTTTCTTGCTCTGTCAGCTGTTGCTTCGCCTGTCCATGCTTTGCCTGAATTTCTTCATACTCTTTAAGAAGGGTTTGCAAAAGCTCTTCATGTTTTTGGTTATCAGAAATGATTTCTTGCTGCTTTATTTCTAGCTGAGCGATTTTGTTGTTTATCTCTTCATGCTTCGTCATCATTTGCGCATTACGGGATGACTCCAGCTGATATTGCTTGTCCAGATGTTTTAAATCATTAGTCACATTCGCTTGCTTCTGCATGATATCCACATATTCGCTGCGCAACTCTTCCAACTGTTCCTTTGTGGATTTGCTATAATATTGCACCAGCTCTTTAGTATGGCTGAATGTGTCGGATAGAACTTTCCTTTTTTCTTTTGTTTCACTCAAAGTCTGTGTCAGCTTTTCCTGCTCCCCAAGGACTTGCTCTTCTTTAACTGCCAGCTGGGTCAACTTATCCTGATAATCTTGAGTGATTTTTTCATCATTTTTGCTCCGCTCGATAAAAACATTTTTCTGTCCTTCAGTTTTTTCATACTGTTCAGTAATCGTCAACAGGTTTTGCTGTTCCTCATCCAACTGCTGCAAAACCACTGTCCGTTGTGTTCTTAGCTGTTCCAGTGTCTCGTCCAAATAACTTTTTCGTGATTCAAGCTGGGACAATTCTTTCGCCACGGTCTGTAGATTTTCTGTCTGCTGCTCCCAGACTATTTTGAATTCTTCAATTTCTCTTACCGTAACGCCGATATCTACCGTGGTTAGACTTTTCTTCAGCTCGGTATACTCTTGAGCTGTTTCACTTTGTTCCTTTAACGGTTCCAGTTGAGCTTCCAATTCGTAGATGATGTCCTGAACCCGGTTCAAATTATCTTCAGTTTCAAATAACTTGTTTTCCGCTTGTTGCTTCCGCTGTTTATATTTTAAAACACCTGCAGCTTCTTCAAAAATCCCCCGGCGTTCTTCCGGCTTGCTGTTGAAAATTGCCTCGACTTTGCCTTGAGAAATAATTGAAAACGACTCTTTCCCCAAACCGGAGTCAGTAAACAAATCCACGATATCTTTCAGCCGGCAGCTTTGTTTATTAATAAAATAATCACTTTCCCCGTTGCGGTTTAGACGTCGGGTCACGCTCACTTCACTGAAATCCAGCGGCAAGTAATGGGACTCATTATTCAATACCAAAGTAACTTCCGCAATGTTTAATGGTTTTCGTTTGGCTGTCCCTGAAAAAATCACGTCGGGCATCTTGCCGCCACGCAAATTTTTCGCTGACTGCTCACCGAGCACCCAGCGAATCCCGTCTGTTATATTGCTTTTGCCGCTGCCGTTAGGACCGACCACTGCAGTCAATCCCTGATCGAATTCAATAATGGTCCGCTCAGCAAAAGATTTGAATCCTGCTAATTCTATTCTCTTTAAATACATTGAGCCAAAGACTCCTTTCAACTAATAAGACCATCGTCTTTCTCAAACTATTTCTTTTCCAACGCAAGAATCGCCTGATGGGCAGCCTTTTGTTCAGCCATTTTCTTTGACTTGCCGCTGCCTTCCCCAATCACATGCTCCCCCACAGAAACGGTGACAAAAAATTCCCGGTTATGGGCGGGGCCTTCTTCCTTGATCAGCTCATAATGGATATCCACGTCTCCATTTCTTTGGAGTATTTCCTGAAGGGTTGTCTTATGATCCATCTCATGTAAAAAAACACCTGCTTTTATTTTCGGCAAGATAATAATCGATAAAAAGCGGCTGACCGCTTTCAATCCTTGATCCAGATATAACGACCCTAAGAAAGCTTCGAACAAATCGCACAGCAGGGACGGACGATTGCGGCCGTTGGAAATCTCTTCCCCTTTGCCCAGCAAGACGAACTGGTCAAATCCGCATTCTTTGGCAAATTTAGCCAAGCTGTCTTCCCGTACGATCGTCGCACGAATCTTCGTCAGCTTTCCCTCCGGAAGATCAGAATACCACATATAAAGAAATTCCGACACCACCAGTTCCAATGCGGCGTCCCCCAAAAATTCTAATCTTTCATTATCTCTCTGCTTCAAATGACGATGCTCATTTACATAAGATGAATGAGTAAATGCTTGTTCTAGGAGCCGACTGTCCTTAAAAGAAATATGATAGTTTTCTTTTAGCGAACGGATTAACTTGTCATTCAATTCACTCAGTCCTTTTCAATTTTCTTACATCTCTTATATTATACTTCTTTTTGCAATATTTTTAAATGTTTCTGATAAGAAAACCTCAGCCAAATGTAGTGCCCCAAAAAAGTTAAACTTTTAAGTAATATAGAGACCCGCTCTTTTTTCTATGCATTTAAACAGATTGTTAGGTAGCGGATTCAAACAAAGTCTACAAACAATGATCCCTCTATATGAAAACCGCAGTCAAAACACTCAAAAAAACGTGTGGACAGAATTGAAAATACCTTCAATTATCCTTTTTCTAATGGTCCTCTGGAAGGACTTGTCAATAAAATCAAGGTCATTAAACGAACTGCTTATGGTTATCGTAGTTTGTGGCACTTTAAGCATCGCATGTTTGTCAGTTTTAAACAAAAAAAGCAAAAAGACAACTCCACTTGTCTAAGCGAAGTTGGGCTCTATAATTTATGGGACTGATGAATCAAAAATTGATTCATCAATCCCATTTTTTTGTATTAAATAAAAAAACATATAGTTCTTCTGTTACTATTAAAGCGTTTAACCTAAACAGTAAGGAGAACTATATGCTATGACACATGATATCAAAAAATTACTAAGAATTATAGACCCTGATCTAACTATTTTAGCTGTTTCTAAAGAAGCCTATCAAGACAGGCAAACACTGATTATTGAAGCTGATTATTTACCCGCTCCTAAAGTTTGCCAAGTATGCGGTTCAAGTCCTATGGACCATGAGGGGAAGTATAGGGTCGTTAAAAATGGGACTAAATCTTCTATGATTCGGTTGGAGGACTATCATCATATGCCCACCGTGATGAAGTTAAAAAAGCAGAAGTATTTTTGTCGCAATTGTCACTCATACACCACCGCTAGTCCTTACTTTGTTAAAGAAAATTGTTTTATTTCAGAGCACATCAAGTTTAAAATTTTAGATCTTTTAAAGGAGAAAATCTCGTATACCCTCATTGCCAAACTCTGTCATGTGTCTATCACGACAGTGATCAGACTTCTTCGAAGTCTAGAAGCCTACGTGCCTAACAGCCAAGTAAAAGCTGCTTTACCCACTGTCCTAATGGTTGATGAATTCCGGTCTCATGCGACGCGGGAAGATAAGATGACGTTTATTTGTGCCGATGGTGACTCTGGGAAACTTGTGGATATTTTACCGAGTCGACAACACAACAAGTTAGAAAAGCACTTTAACCGTTATCCTCAAGAAGCATTAAATCAAGTAGACTTTCTCGTCACAGACATGAATGCGGCTTATTTTAAGCTAACGAAAACCTGTTTCAAACAAGCTAAAATCGTCATTGATCGTTTTCATATTGTTAAACATATCAATACTGCGTTTAATGACTTCAGAGTGAAGGAAGTCAAGCGATTAAGGAAACAAGGGCACCTCTATGAAGCCCAAAAAATCAAAACTAACTGGAAATTACTATTAAAGGATTATCAAAACATTGATTGGACCAATTATCGTAGTTGGCGAAGCTTTAGATCTCCTAAATATCCTCTCCTCACGGAGGGAATGGTGATTGACCGACTGCTCTCTTACTCGCAAAGGCTTCACGATACCTATCACTGTTTTCACAACCTGTTGAACGCCTTTAGGAGCAAAGATGTCGCCTTATTTTTCAAACACTTGGAAGACTTGCCGGAACATCTTGATAAAGAGTTTAAACAGAAAGTACAAAATCTATTAAAGTATGAAGTAGGCATCACTAATGCTCTTATTTACCCGTATTCCAATGGCAAATTGGAAGCCAAGAATACCCATATTAAAACACTAAAGCGAGTGTCCTACGGCTTTAAATCATTTCGTAACATGAGAATCAGAATTTTTATGATGAATGGTTTAATACAAATAAAATAACGGAAAAAGGAACCAAGCAGGAGTGTTCACTTCTACTTAGTTCCAAACTAATTTTTACTCATCAGTCCTATTTGACACAGAGCCCGAAGTTGTCTAAATTTGCTATTTAAGTCAACTAAATTCTAGCCATCCACATCATTTGCGAAGAAACTTTAGTTGTTATTTTGATTGAAATTATAATCCTAGGAATGGAGCTGGATTCATAAATCCTGACCAGTTTGGAGTAGTTGCAATTCCAAAGTGGAGGTGAGGTCCAGTAGAATTCCCTGTATTACCAACTGCACCGATCACTTGACCAGTTGCTACTTGAGAGCCTGCGCCTGCACTGATGCGGCTTAAATGCAGATAGTAAGTATATTTTCCGTTGCCATGTTGGATGATAATATAATTTCCAGCACTGCCGTCAAAGCCGCTGGCAACAACTGTCCCGTCCAAACTTGCAAAAACGTTTTGACCTGTGACTCCAGCAAAATCTATGCCGTCATGGCTGTTTCCTGAAAATCCAGTCGGGTCTTGACGATAACCATATGGGCTGGTAACTTGCAAGCTGCTTAAAGGCGAACTAAATCCACCTGATGTTGCTTGTGGAGCAGTACTTCCACCACTGATTACAGTTGAGCCTCCATTTGAAATCGGAATTTGTGCTTGAGCTTCAAGTTGTACTTGTTCTGCTGCTAAAGTTTCTGCATATTCTGCTTCGATTCTAGCTTTTTCTTTTGCAGCTTCTTCAGCCTTGCGCTGACGTTCCTCAATTTCAGCTTTTTCTTTTAGTAAAGAATCTTTTTTAGAAGATTCTTTAGTCAAGCTTGCTTCTACTTCTTTTTTAAGAATTGCCTGATCATATCTTTTAGCATTTAAATCATCTTGCTGAACTTTTAGATTAGCAGTTTTTTCTTCTACTAAAACGAGTTTTTCCTCAACTTCAGCTTTCTTTTGACTTAACTCTTCTTTATCCTCTTTTTGGCACGTAGCAATTTCATCATTTGCTTTCATTATTTTTCCGTAAGCGAATGATTTAGTGACTGCATCAGAAATACTATCTGATTCCAGCACTACCTGAAGGAAAGAGTTTGATGATTGATTTACTTGTGTCACACGAGCTTGTTCTGAAAGCTTCTCTGTTCTCATCTCGATAGTTTTAGTCAAGCTGTCTATATCGTTCAATAACTCAGTGATTTCTTGTTCCAAAGTCACTTTTTCTTGTAAAGTTTTCTCTACTTCGACTTCTAAGCTAGAGATTTGGCTGTCTAGTGCCGCCAATTCACTTTCAGCAGATTTTTTTTGTTCTTTCAAATTATTAATCGTTGTATCTACTTCATTAATTTTTGAATCGATTGAATCAGCATATACAGTCAAAGGCGCCACAGCAGTCATAGAGATAACTGACAATAAAGCGATATATTTTTTCATGAATTAAATCCCTCTTTTTACTTTTCATTTAACTTATTCAACTATACCACACTTTGTGTATTAGGTATTTTACATTTTTATTACATTCATATGAAAACAAAAAAACACCTAGAGTCCCATTAAAATAGTCTCTAAGTGTTTTCCAAACAATTTTATTCGTTTCTGTTCGTATTTAACTCTAAAATTTTTCCTGTTTGCAGATAGACGATCCACTCACAAATATTGGTCACATAATCCCCTATTCTCTCAAGAAAACCTGCAACTTGGAGATAGTCGGTTCCCCCAACAATTGTCTCAGGATTTTTTTTCATTTCTTCAATCGTCATGCTATATATTTCAGAAAAATAAACATTCACTTCTTTATCTTTTTCAGCGATTAATCGAGCTCTCTCATCATCGTTTTCGATATAAGCAGCCATAACTTCTTCTAAAAGTGCCTTAACAGAATCCGACATCTCTGAAATTTTTTCTTCCACTTCAAGTATTCTGGTTTCACCTTTGACACGGATGGTCGATTTAGCAATTGCGACTGCATGGTCTCCTATTCTTTCCAAATCAGATACTGCCTTCATCACTGTGATAATCACACGTAAATCTTTAGTCACCGGTTGCTGTAAAGCAATCATTTCTAAACTTTTTTTCTCCAACTGCAACTCCATTTCATTGATTTTCACATCATCATCAATGACACCTTGGGCAATTTCTTTATCGTGTCTGATAAAAGACTTGACTGATTTGTCAACGGCTGTGCTTACCATTCTCCCCATTTCATAAAACTGGTGATGGAGTTTGGCTAAATCTTCTTCAAACTGTGTTCTTAGCATTGTGGCACCCTCTCCTTAAATTTTTTTATGATATTCATGCTTTTAAATTTAGACTGATTTCCTGACAAGACCTTTGATAGTGCCCACAAGAAATTAAAAATATTCTTACTAGCCAAATTTCCCTGAGATATATTCTTCGGTTTTCTTTTTTGAAGGATTTAAAAATATTTTCTTGGTTTTATCAAATTCGATTAGATGCCCATCCAAAAAGAAGGCTGTTTTATCAGAAATACGTGATGCCTGCTGCATGTTATGGGTCACGATAATCATCGTATATTGATTTTTTAACTCGAATAACATATTTTCTATTTTCCCGCTTGAGACTGGGTCCAGTGCACTGGTAGGCTCATCCAGCAAAATAACTTCAGGTTTTACAGCAAGGACCCTTGCGATACACACCCGCTGCTGCTGCCCCCCGGACAACGCCAAAGCGCTTTTGTCTAATTTATCCTTAACGTCATTCCAAACTGCTGCATCTTTTAAACTCGTTTCGACAATTTCATCAAGCTCTGCTTTAGATTTTTTCCCTTCCAATTTTAAACCATAAACCACATTTTCATAAACAGAGAATGGAAAAGGATTAGGCTGTTGAAACACCATGCCGATCTTCTTTCTTAATTCTACAATATCAGTTTGAGGATTGTAAATATTTTCGTTGTTATAAAGAACATTACCGGTAATGGTCACATTGGGAATCAAATCATTCATTCGATTCAACGTCCTTAGAAAAGTTGATTTTCCGCAGCCGGAAGGACCGATCAAAGCTGTAATTTCACCTTTGCCGATAGATAGATTGATGCCTTTCAAAGCTTCTTTTTTCCCATAGAACAAATGTAAATCTCTTGATTCTATCACTACTTAAATCCCTCCTTAGCCAAAATGTCCAGAAACATAATCTTCTGTTGCTTTGATTTTCGGACGTGTAAAGATTCTACTAGTCTGGTCAAATTCAATCACATGCCCCACATAGAAGAACGCCGTATAATCACTGATACGAGCCGCTTGCTGCATATTGTGTGTCACAATAACGATGGTGTAATGCTCTTTTAAATTTAAAAGGGTTTCTTCCACCTTTCCGGTAGAGATTGGATCAAGAGCACTTGCCGGCTCATCTAAAAGCAGAATATCCGGCTTCATCGCAATCGCCCGTGCAATACATAAACGCTGCTGCTGCCCGCCGGACAATGCCAAGGCACTCTTGTGGAGGTTATCTTTCACTTCGTTCCACAGGGCTGCTTGCGTCAAACTTTCCTCGACGGTTTTATCCAAAACATTTTTATCTTTTTCTCCATGCTGTTTCAATGCAAACGTAATGTTTTCATAAATCGACTTGCTAAACGGGTTGGGTCTCTGAAAAACCATCCCGATATGTTTACGCATTTCGTAAACATCTACTTGAGGAGAATTAATATCGACGCCTTCATAGGTGACTGCTCCCGTGATTTTTGTTCCGGCGATTTCGTCATTCATCCGATTCAAGGAACGCAGATAAGTTGACTTCCCGCAGCCTGACGGACCGATAAGCGAAGTGATTTTATTTTGTTCAAAGTCTAGAGAGACTCCTTTGATAGCTTCATTTGTTCCATACCAAACATGCAAGTCATCCGTCGAAAGTGCTAATTTTTTATCTTTAAGACTAATCAAATGACGGTCTGACAAATTATATTCTTTCATTCACTGACTCCTTCACTAAGCAGAGGTAATTTTTTTGTGGATTTTCTTCCCAATAAAACGTGCAAAAAGATTAAACAAAAGCACAGCAATAATCAAAACAGCTGAAGCACCCGCAGATACTTGCGGCCCGTCAGGCATCGTCCCTTCGCTGTTTACCTTCCAGATATGGACTGCCAAAGTCTCTGCTTGTCTGAATAGGTTCAGCGGACTCGAAATGCTTAACGGATTCCAATTTGTAAAATCAAGTGCAGGGGCACTTTGTCCGGCAGTATAAATCAAAGCCGCTGCTTCACCAAAAATACGTCCGGCGCCTAAGATAACACCTGTCAAAATTCCCGGCAAAGCTTCCGGCACGACCACTTTTGTCACCGTCTCCCAACGTGATAGACCTAAAGCTAAACCGGCCTCCCGCTGCGTAAAATGAACTGCCTTTAAAGATTCTTCAACATTTCTGGTCAGCAGGGGCAAGTTGAAAAAAGTCAACGCCAAAGCACCGGAAATAATTGAAAAGCCAAGTCCTGCTTGTACAACAAAAACCAAGAAACCAAATAACCCGACTACCACTGAAGGCAATGAGCTCAGGATTTCAATTGCCGTCCTGATAAAATCGGTCAGCCAATTTTTCTTAGCATATTCTGAAAGATAAATCCCGGCCCCCAGTGAAATAGGTACACTTATGACCATAGTGATCAGCAATAAATAAAAAGAGTTGAATAATTGAATTCCGATACCGCCGCCGACTTGAAAAGTTTTCGCCGGCTGGGTCAAAAATTCCCAAGAAATATGAGGCAATCCTCTTGCTAAAATATAAGTAATCAAACCGGCCAAGATAAGTACAATCATGCCAGAGATAAAATATAAAATGACCGTTGATAATTTATCAGCTTTCTTAGATGTCATGATTTAAACTCTCCTCTCTTGCCGATAATCCGAATCAGGATGTTGAAGAATAAAGACATCAACAACAATAACATTGCTAGAGACCATAGCACATTGTTTTCCAATGTTCCCATGATTGTATTGCCTATCCCCATCGTCAAGATACTTGTTAAAGTTGAGGCGGGAGTTATCAAACTAGTAGGCATAATGGCAGCATTACCGATAACCATTTGGATCGCCAAAGCCTCGCCAAAAGCCCGTGCCATACCGAAAACCACCGCTGTCAAAATACCCGGGATGGCTGCCCGCAACACGACTTTGTAAGTCGTCTGCCATCTTGTCGCTCCTAGTGCCAGCGAAGCTTCCCTGTAATGACGGGGAACAGCACTTAGCGCATCAACAGTCATTGAGGTGACTGTCGGCAAAATCATGACAAACAGCACAAATGTCCCTGCTAAAATCCCAAAACCGCTTCCCCCGAATGTTCGGCGAACAGCAGGAACCACGACAGTCAAGCCCACAAAACCATAAACCACTGACGGTATCCCCACAAGTAATTCAGTGACCGGCTGCAGTATTTTTTTCCCGATTTTCGGCGAAATCTCAGTCATAAAAACTGCTGCTCCTATGGCAAAAGGAGTTGCAACGATTGCAGAAAGCAATGTGACCAGAAAAGAGCCGACAATCATCGGCAGGGCACCTGTTAAAGGTTTGCCATCTGCACCCACTGTTCCGGGACTCCACTCGGTACCAAAAAGAAAATCAAAAAAATTCACACCATCTTTAAAAAAAGTTGCCAGTCCTTTGCTCATTACAAAGTAAAAAATCGCCGCAACAACAACAACTATAAATAGAATACATATAAAACTAACGGTTTTACCGATCTGCTCCAATCTCGCTTTTTTCGATTTTTGAAGCAATCTCCTTTGAATATCTTCCAAAGACGTTACCCTCCTAGTTCCCCTGCATATTTATTAAACAGATTTTATTATCTTTATTGTTCCTTTTTTATGATTTCCCCAGCAGCATTACGTTCAACTTGCATTGAAGTCACTGGAATATATCCTAATTGGGCAACCATGCCTTTTTGAACATCGTCTGATAAGACGAAATTGATATAGTCTTTAGTCAAGCCAGTTGGTTCTCCCTTAGTATACATATGTTCATAGGACCAGATCGTCCATTGGTTAGTTATAACATTTTCATCAGTCGGGGCGATACCGTCAATTGTCAACGGCCGCACATCTTCGTTCACATAGGAGAAGGCAACATAACTGATAGCCCCTGGCGTAGTGCTCACGATTTGACGAACCATGCCTGTTGAATCTTGTTCCTGGGCCTTCTTTGCCGGTTCTCCGTCTAAAACCCAACGTTCAAACGTCAATCTCGTCCCGCTTCCCGACGCTCGATTAATCAAAACGATGCTTTGATCTTTGCCGCCTACTTCTTTCCAGTTGGTTATTTCACCAGTAAATATCTGTCTCAATTGGTCCATGGTTACGTCTTCGACTGCCACTTCTTTATTCACGATGGGTGTGATACCTACAACCGCAACTTTGAACCCGACTAATTTATCTGCGTCAATACCATCTTTTTCCTCAGCAAAAACATCGGAATTCCCGATATCCACTGCACCTGCTTGAACCTGACTTAAACCGGTTCCGCTTCCGCCGCCTTGGACATTGATAAATTTCCCTAAATTCCGGCTGCTGAATTCTTCTCCAGCAGCTTCAGCAAGCGGCTGCATAGCTGATGATCCTACTACTGTTATAGACTCTCCATGATCCACTAATTCACCACAGCTGCTCAGAAAAAAAACACTTAAAAATAATATAGAAAATTTCAAGATTTTTTTCACATAGAATCCTCCTCGTGTTATAAAAAAATGCGCCACACCATGTGGACTTTCCCCCATCATTAACATAAAGGGAATATGCAAAAATTGCAAGCTTTTTAAGTGAAAGTTTCAAACATTTATGAAAAATACATTTACATGACCTTTATGTACGATTACTCCTATGAATCATAATATTATAGAGTAATCAGTTCCTTTTTAGAACATTATATGCTATAATTAACACGAAACAATTATTCGTACCATAGTTGTGATTTGTTTTAATATAATTCCCCAAATTAATAAAAACATCAAATTACTTTATCGATTAATTGTTTCTACCCTTCTGTTTGGTGTGTAAATACCAACAGTTGATGTGTACATCCCTTAAACAAGAGGTTGACCCATAAGTCCTCATTCAATGCAAAAAGGAACGAAATCTTTTTATGATTTTGTTCCTTTTTTTAGCGATAAAAATAGCACTTCCTTGTATAATTAAAGTACCAACCATAACCAAAAGGGAGTGCTATCTATGTACAAAGATTATAACATGAATCAAGTCACTTTATCACTAGATTTAGAAATTTATTTGGAAAAGGGTGACATCGCTTTTGCAATCAATGAACTTGTAGAAAGCATGCCAGAAAAAGCCTTCTCGGTTTTTGACCATCAGATGGGTGCAACCTCTTATCATCCTAAAATGATGTTGAAGTTGATTTTGTGCGGTTACACGCAGTCTGTTTTTTCTGGCAGAAGAATTGAAGCGCTAGCTAAAGACAGTATTCGCGCTCGCTGGCTGACACAATCCCAGCAACCCAATTTTAGAACGATTAATCGGTTTCGTGTACATCCTCAGATGCAAGTGTTATTAGAAGAATGCTTTATTCAATTCCGAAACCTTTTGGTTTCCCAGAATCTTATCGAAACAGATGCCATCTTTATTGACGGTACTAAGTTAGAAGCCAATGCCAATAAATACACATTTGTCTGGAAAAAAAGCATTGAAAAGTATGAAGCTAAGTTGACAGAGAAATCAAAAGAGATTTATCAACAACTCGTGAAGGAAACCATCATTCCTTCTATTTGTGATGAAGACAAAGACCTTTCAGACAAAGAGTTTTCAAAAATCATCACGGCATTAGAAACAAGTGTAGAAAATTTGACTCAAGAAATTGAGACCTCTGACTGCGCTAAAAAACGAAAACAACTACGCTCTCAACGAAAGGCACCTAAACAAGCCTTGAAGCAATTCTCTGATTTTAAAGAACGTCAGTCACGGTATGTCCGTCAAAAAGCTATTTTAGGTGAGAGAAATAGTTACTCCAAAACAGATCACGATGCCACTTTTATGAGAATGAAAGAGGATCATATGCGCAATGGGCAACTAAAAGCAGGTTACAATGTCCAAATTGCGACCAATCAACAATATGTCCTAGCTTATGACATCTTTCCGAATCCTACGGATACGAGAACTTTAGTTCCTTTTTTACGGACCATAGAAAATACCTATTTTGATTTACCCGACTATATTGTGGCAGATGCCGGTTATGGTAGTGAAGAAAACTATGAAACTATTGTGGATGGCTTTGAAAAAACACCTTTGATAACCTATGGGATGTACCGCAAAGAGAAAAAGAGAAGTTTTAAAAAGAATCGTTTTAATCCTTTGAATTGGCGGTATGATGAGTTAAGAGATACCTATTTATGTCCCATTGACCGTGAGGTCCCGTTTAAACGTTATGCCAATCGTATAGATAACTATGGCTACCAACGACAATTAAAAATATACGAATGTCTTTCTTGTGAAAACTGCCCAGTTCGTTCTCAATGTACCAAAGCGAAGTCGGGTCGTAATAGAATGATTCAAAAAAACGGCAATTGGGACTATTTTAAAGCTTACGTTCAGACACTTCTGAAAGACGAACGAACAGGCAAATTATATGGTCAAAGAAAAATAGACGTAGAACCAGCCTTCGGAAATCTGAAGGCTAATTTAGGCTTCACTCGATTTTCAGTAAGAGGTAAAGATAAGGTGAGAAACGAATTAGGTTTTGCATTTATGGCGGTTAATCTGAGAAAGTTAACTGCCTATCAGCGGAAGAACCTCTTAAATAAACAAAAAAATAAGGGAACCAAAATCTTTTTATTGATTTTGGTTCCCTTTTTACTATTTTTGAGACTTATGGGTCAGCCTCTTGTTTTCTATTATATTTTCAAAAATCTTCTCATAGATAAAATAGAACCTAGCGACCCAATAACCACACCCACTGTTACCATGGCAATATTCAATGCCAAAACCAGTTCAGACGGCGAGATCAAAGAATAGCTTGCAGAAGGTAAAAAGTTTTTAGTAATGATTTCATAGGCTTTTGAATAGGTGACTGTCACCAGCAGTATGGGAATAACAGAACCCAATAAGCCGATCCAAGCTCCTTCAAGGAAAAACGGCCAGCGGATAAAACCGTTCTTGGCTCCAACTAAACGCATGATCTGAATTTCTCTTTTACGGGAAATAATCGTGATTCTAATGGTGTTGGAAATCAAGAAAATAGCCACAAACAACAGCAATCCAGTACCTATTAATCCCCATGTGCGGACATTTTTGGAAATATCCATTATTTTATCAGACGTCAGACCGCCATAATTTGCTTCTTTTACGAAAGTCAGCTTTTCTGCTGCTTTTTGAATTTTTTTGATATCCTCAGGTGTCTTGGCACTTACGATAAAGACATCATAAAGGGGATTTTCATCTTCTTCAAATGTTTTAAATGTATCTCCTAATTTCTCAACCAGTTTTCTGTATTGCTCATCACTGCTTGAAAATTCAACTTTTTCCACATTTGGCAGTGCCCTTAGCTCTTGCTCTAACTCATCTATTTCAGCTTTTTCTGTCCCGATGTCGATAAAGACAGTCACATCAACAGCAGATTCAATATCCTGAGCTAATTTTGTCACATTGAGGATTACAGACAGGAACACTCCCACCAGTACCAAAGTGACTGTTACGGCACTGACTGAAGCCAAGGTCATCCATCCGTTACGTTTTAAACTTTTTAAACTCTCGCCGATATGACGGAAGAAAACTCTAATCATCGTATCCGTACTCCCCTTCCGCCTGGTCTCTGATAATTCGTCCATTTTCGATGGCAATTACACGATGACGAATCGTATTTACTATCGTACTGTTGTGTGTCGCCATGACGACTGTTGTTCCTTGGGTATTGATTTTCTCCAATAATTTCATGATTTCCCATGAGTTTTCCGGATCCAAATTCCCTGTCGGTTCATCAGCAATCAGCACTTTCGGTGTATTGACGATTGCTCTGGCGATGGCCACCCGTTGCTGCTCTCCACCAGATAATTCTGAAGGAAACACTCTAACTTTGTGACGCAATCCGACTAAATCAAGAACTTCCATCACTCGACGTTTGATTTCCCGCGGGCGTTTGCCGATTACCTGCATCGCATACGCAACATTTTCATAAATCGTCTTTTGATACAATAATTTATAATCTTGAAAGACGATGCCTACTTCCCGTCTCAAATACGGTACATTCTTGTTCTTGATTTTCAGCAAGTCATAACCGACAACATTTAAATTTCCTTTTGTCGCTTTTTCCTCACGATACATCAATTTTATAAATGTAGATTTCCCAGCACCACTCGGTCCCACCACATAAACAAATTCTCCTTGATCAATCTTCACAGAAAGATTTCGAACAGCGGTCGTACCATTTGAATACTTTTTGGTTACATCCTTCATCTCTATCATTTAGCATTCTCCTACCTTTAAATACTCGTTCGACATCTTGTATTATATCACTATGTCATTGTAAATCATCTTACATTTCATTACAATTATGTTTCACTTTCACCTTTTTGCCGGGACTGCCTCTCAAGACAAGCCCATTCGCAAGTACGCATCTATAAAACCATCGATTTCTCCATCCATTACAGCTTGCACATTGCCGACTTCGTAATTGGTTCGGTGGTCTTTTACCATAGAATAAGGATGGAAAACATAAGAACGAATTTGAGAACCCCAGCCGATTTCTTTTGTTTCTCCGCGTATTTCTGCTTCTTCTGTCGCTTTTTTCTCAAGTTCCAGCTGGTACAGCTTGGCTTTCAACATGCCCATCGCCTGTTCCCGGTTTTTCAACTGGGAACGTTGCGCTTGGCTTGCTACGACGATGCCTGTGGGAATGTGGGTAATGCGAACAGCGGACTCGGTTTTGTTGACGTGCTGTCCTCCTGCCCCGCTAGCACGATACGTATCCACCTTTAAATCATCGGAGTTGATTGTGATATCAATGTCATCATCCAATTCAGGCATCACGTTGATGGAACAAAAAGATGTGTGACGTCGGCTGTTGGAATCAAAAGGTGATATCCTCACTAAACGATGGACACCGGTTTCGGATCTTAAATAGCCGTACGCATTAAAGCCTTTAATCAATAACGTTGCACTCTTTATCCCCGCTTCATCTCCACCGGAATAATCCAAAACTTCTACCTGATAATTATGTTGACCGGCCCATCTGGTATAAAGGCGTAAAAGCATGTCGCCCCAATCTTGAGACTCTGTGCCTCCAGCACCGGGATGTATTTCCATGATGGCATTGTTTTTGTCATAAGGTTCATCCAAAAGCTGTGAAAGTTCATAGGCAGCCAGTTTTTCATCAAAAGCTTGTTTCCGTGACAGCAGTTCTTCCAAAATTTCCTGATCATTTTCCTCTTGCAGCATTTCTAACAAAACGTTCAAATCTTCTTGCTCAGACTCTAAAGCTTTGAAATTTTCGAAGGTTTCTTTTAGTTCATTAGACTGGGAAATAATTTCCTGCGCATTTTTACTATCGTCCCAAAAATCAGGTAAACTCATCTGATACTCAAAATTAGCAATTTGCTCTTCCAAACTATCCAGGTCAAAGGGACCTCCTAAAATCTTGAATTTTTTGATTGGATTTTTGCAAATCATTTTTTATTTCACTAAGTTCCATACAATCATTCCTTTCACCTTTTCAAAACGAAATGCGACTAGGAAAAGTCCTATGTCGCATCGTTTATAAACCCTTAATTAGGCTTGTTTGCCATGACAATTTTTGTATTTCTTGCCGCTGCCGCATGGACAAGGTTCATTACGGCCCACTTTTTCTACCCGCACAGGTTGGGGTTTGTGGTCCCCGCCGCTGACCTGTCCTTGTTCTTCAGTAGGGCGTACGGCTTCACCTGTAACCACTTGTTCACGTTGAACATTTTGTCTGATTTGAGCCTTCATGTATAACCTAGTTACATCGTGGTCGATTGCCCCAACCATATTGTTGAACATTTCATAACCTTCCTGCTGATATTCAACAAGTGGATTGTTCTGACCATAAGCACGGAGACCAATGGATTCGCGCAACTGGTCCATGGCATCGATATGGTCTGTCCATTTCTGGTCAACCACTCGCAGGATGACAACTTTTTGGAACTCCAACAGCTGTTCCGGTCCATTGAGCTGGGCTGATTTTTCATCAAAGATTTCTTTTGCCTGAGCAAATAAGAATGTCTTCATTTCTTCTGGAGATTTATTTTCGATGTCACTTAGATTAATAGCATCTTCATGGACAAGTGCTGAACGGGCAAAATCAAGAATCCCTTCCAAGTTCCAGTCTGTGCGTTCTTCAGCTTGAGTGTGATCGGTCACTATCCGGTCAATTGTCCGTTCAATCATCCCAAGTACCACATCATTTAAAGTCTCATCTGCCATGATGACTTGGTTACGCTGGGCATAGATAACTTCCCGTTGTTCACGCATCACATCATCATACTGCAAAATATTTTTCCGCGTGTCATAGTTGTTTCCTTCAACACGTTTTTGCGCACCTTCCACTTGTTTCGACAACATCTTGCTTTGAATAACTGCATCGTCTTCTTCGATTTTGAAGCGATCCAGCATCACTTTTACCCGCTCTGAACCAAAACGACGCATCAAGTCATCTTCAAGAGACAAGTAAAACTGTGTCACACCCGGATCACCTTGACGTCCGGAACGTCCTCTGAGCTGATTGTCGATACGGCGGGATTCATGACGCTCTGTTCCGATAACGGCCAAGCCGCCTAGCTCCACCACACCAAATCCAAGCTTGATATCTGTTCCCCGACCTGCCATGTTAGTGGCGATGGTAACAGCACCTTTTTGCCCGGCATTTAAGATAATCTCTGCTTCTTTAAAGTGATTTTTAGCATTCAGTATTTCATGGGGAACTTTTTCTTTTTGCAATAATTGAGACAAATATTCAGAAGTCTCAACGGCAACGGTCCCCACTAAGATTGGCTGTCCATTGCGATGTCTTTCTTTAATATCTGCAACCACTGCTTTAAATTTACTTTCCAATGTAGGATACAGCAAATCAGGGCGGTCGTCACGTATGATTGGTTCATTAGTCGGGATTTGAATGACTTCCATATTGTAAATTTCACGGAATTCTTCTTCTTCAGTCTTTGCTGTCCCTGTCATACCAGCCAATTTTTTATACATCCGGAAATAGTTCTGGAAAGTAATATTTGCCATGGTCTTTGTTTCGTCTTCGATTTCAACTGCTTCCTTGGCTTCAATGGCTTGATGGAGTCCGTCAGAGTAACGGCGTCCGTCCATAATACGTCCTGTGAACTGGTCTACGATCATAACTTTACCGTCTTGCACAACATAGTCGATGTCTCGCAGCATGATATAGTTTGCCCGCAATGCATTGTCCAAATGATGGGTCAACGCCGTATTATCAATATCATACAAGTTTTCCAAACCAAAATTTTCTTCTGCCTTGGAAATTCCCTCTTCAGTCAGAGCGATGGTTTTTGACTGAACGTCTATCTTGTAGTCTTCCTCATCTTTTAACCGTTTGATGAAATTATCTGCCCGATTATAAAGTGCCGTGGATTTTTCGGCTTGTCCGGAAATGATCAAAGGTGTTCTCGCTTCATCTATCAGAATCGAGTCTACCTCGTCAACGATGGCATAATTTAGCGGTCGTTGCACCATTTGCTCCCGGTAAACTACCATGTTGTCACGCAAATAATCAAAGCCAAGTTCATTATTGGTGCTGTAAGTGATATCGCAAGCATAGGCGATACGTTTCTCGTCAGAAGATTTCGAATTCAAATTCAAGCCGACTGAGAGACCCAAGAAATTATACAACTCACCCATTTCAGTGGCATCACGTGTTGCCAGATACTCATTGACAGTGACTACATGGACCCCTTCGCCTGTCAAAGCATTTAAATACACAGGCATCGTTGCCGTCAAGGTTTTACCTTCACCGGTTTTCATCTCAGGGATATCCCCGTTATGCAGTACGATTCCGCCCATCAGCTGAACTTTAAACGGGTAGAGTCCTAGCACTCTTCGCGAGGCTTCACGTACAACAGCAAAAGCTTCCACCAATAAGTCGTCCAGTGTTTCTCCTTTTTGATAACGATTTTTGAATTCTTCAGTTTTAGCTTTCAACTGTTCATCAGTCAAAGCTTCCATGGTATTCGCTAAAGCTTCGATTTTGTCCGCTATTTTCTCTAAGCGGCGCAGTTCTTTCTTATCACTCTCAATGATTTTCTTTAGAAAATTCATTTATTTGTCGTTCCTTTCTTCATTTAAACTAATTACTTCTTATCTATTAACCTTTTCAAACGCTAGATATGAATCCATCTTTATCAGTTTAGCACTTTTAAAAAGAAAAGGAAACATTTTTCAATTATTTATCGTACCAGCAAATGAATTATACTGCGGCTTCACAAAAAAAGAAGAGGCAAGTGCGGACACTTTGCCTCCCGTTGGTAAAATAACATGTGTTAATCTGTTTCAATCAAACCGTATTTGCCGTCTTTACGAGCGTAAACGATGCTGATGCCATTTGTTTCTGCGTCTTCAAAGATAAAGAAATTATGGCCGAGCATATTCATTTGAAGGACAGCTTCTTCGCTATCCATCGGTTTTAATGACAGACGTTTCGTCCGGACAATCTCTAATTCATTTTCAGCCACTTCTGTCGAGTTATTGTTTTCGACAAACAGTTGAGCAACTGCTTCTTTCGAAACTTCTCTTTGTTTTCTATTGATTCTTGTTTTGAATTTTCTGATTTGTCTTTCTAATTTATCTACTACCAAGTCAATACTCGCATATAAATCATGAGAGGTTTCTTCTGCCCGCAAAACGATATAAGGTAGTGGAATCGTCACCTCAACTTTAGCATTTTTGTCAGAATAAACTTTTAAATTCACGTGCGCCGTAGATTCTGGAGTGCGATCTTCATCGAAGTATTTTTCTAGTTTGGAAACTCTTTTCTCCACGTAATTCCTAATCGCTTCTGTTACCTCAATATTTTCTCCTCGAATGTTGAATCTCAACATAACACATTGCCCCTTTCGTCTACCATCTAAAAAAGAAACAACAAGCAAAGAATGTTAATTGTCTCTTCTTTAGATATATTATATCTAAGAAGAGACGTAAATACAATTAATCTCATTTAAAAAACCTGAAATTAACGGGCCAAGCTAAAAGTGTGCACGAGCTTTGCCCCGCTGCGATATAGACAATCCACGCCATGAAGCAATGTTCTTCCTGTAGTGTAAACATCATCAACCAGCAAAACTTTTTTTTGAAAAACACTTTGCCCGCTTTTTAATGAAAATAGTTGCGGCATATCTAACCGCTCCTGCCGGGTTTTACTTGATTGAGGCGGAGTATCAAGTGTTTTGACTAAAATATTGCTATATGGCACCTCTGCAAAATAAAGCAGTGCCTCTACTTGATTAAATCCCCTTGTTTGCTGCCGGGCTTTTGAAAGCGGGACGGGAACAATCAAATCATATTTTTGATGTGAGAAAAAGTTTTTTAGTTCCGGATGGAAACATCTTGCCAACTGAAAATCTCCTTTGAACTTGAAACTGTCAAGCCACTCCCCCATCCTGTCGTTATAGTAATATAGACAGTCATGTTGAAGGGGATATTCAGGATATATTTTCTGCCATCTCAAACATTCATCACAAATCTCAGTGTACCCTCTTCTTCTGCATATTTTACATGAGCCCTCTGGAGTCACTTTTTCAAATTTCTTTTGACATCGTTGGCAAATATTGTTTTTTTCTATTGGAAGGAAACAAATCAATTCTTTTAGAGAAAGGTTTTTCCTGATGGCATTACCGCATAATTGGCAGTTCATCTTTCAACAGTCCCCTTTTTACGCTTGCTTCATTCATCTTTTTTATTTGTTCGAGTGTCTGTTTCATTGCAAAAGACCAGCCATCATGGATAAAAAATACAGCGCCTGACGGAAATTCTGCTTTACGACCAGCCCTGCCTGCAATCTGCACCAATGAAGCGGTGTTGAACACTCCATGATTGCTGCCGATGACTATCACATCAATGTTGCTGAAAGTAACGCCCCGTTCCAAAATAGTCGTACATAAAAAGAAGTCATAACTTTCCTGACGCATCTTTTTCACCTTATCATAGCGTTTTTCATCCTCAGAGGAAGCACTGGCAATCCGTTGATTTGGGAAAGCTTTGAGCAATAATTTTTCAGTTTTCTGCAGCAAATCTATCGTCGGCAAAAAAATCAACGTCCTTCTGCCATTTTTTAATTGTTGTAGCAAAAGTTTATGCAGGATTTGGGGCAGTTTATCTGTCATTAATTTCCGATACCATTTCCAAAGCCAGATGATCTCTGGCACCGGCAGAGGGTGACCATGGTATCTGACAGGAATGTGGCTGAGTTCCATATCCTTCGTCCTTACCTGATACAGTAACTCCTTGGTTGGTGTGGCTGTAAGATAAATCATACTCCCGCCTGTTCGCAGGGCTTGGGTCACTGCATACTCCAGCATGGGATTGCCCCGAAAAGGAAACGCATCTATCTCATCAACGATTAGCAAGTCAAATGCCCTAAAAAATCGCAATAATTGATGGGCGGTGCATATCACCAGCTGGCTGTGGCAATAATCTGCCTCCTGTTTGCCATGAAGCAAAGCGATGCTTGTATCAAAAACCGCCTGCAATCTCGGATATAATTCTAAACAAACATCCACTCGGGGACTTGCCACACAAACAAACTTCCCTTTCATAAGAGATTGATGGATAGCTTCAAAAATCATTTCTGTTTTTCCTGCTCCTGTAACTGCGTGAACTAAGATATCCTTCTCTTTTCCCGCAGCATCAACGATTTTTTGTGAGGCTGTCTGCTGACTGGGAGATAGTTTTCCTGCCCAATAGAAATTCGTTTCATTGGATTTTATTTTATTTGTTTGCGTGAGATGGTAAAAAAAATCACCCGCTGTTACTTTTCCCATTACCAAACAAGAAGAACAATAATGCTCGACCAGTCCTAAGCGATTGATTAAAAAATCACTTTCCCTGATTATGTTTCCGCAACGAAGACACTGGTGCTTTCTATCACTTATAATTTTAAATGCCGGCAGTGTATTCATTGCCCCATCCCCAAGGTGAATCCGCAGTTTTTCAGGGATGTCTCTCTTTAGTAATCTTCTGCCGTAAAAAAATTCCTGCCACATGATCTGCTCCTAGGTTTTCATTCTGTATTTGCTTAAATGCCTGTCTACCATCTCATCCTTTAGCACTAAAATACGAAAAAGAAAGACATTTATTTGTTTGTTTTATCTTTTTCTCTTATAATGACAGTAATAGATTATAGATGGGGAGAGTGGCGACAGATGAAGAAACATTTTTCCTTTTTATCCCATAACAATAAAACCAATCTCCATGGTATCGCCTGGATACCTGAGGGAAATCCTCGCGGAGTGCTGCAAATCGTCCATGGCATGGCAGAATATATCGAACGTTACGAGCTGTTGGCAGATTATCTGAATCGAATGGGCTGGCTGGTCGTGGGCCACGATCACCTTGGACATGGGGAGTCAGTGACCAATTCGAAAGACTACGGCTTTTTCGCTAAAAAAAATAGCGATAAAATCCTTGTGGAAGATACCTTTGAGCTCACAACTCTCACCAAAGAAAAATATCCTGGGCTTCCTTATTTTATTCTGGGGCACAGTATGGGGTCATTCATTTTACGCAATTATTTAAAAATATACAGCAACGAGTTGACTGGTGCCATCCTTATGGGAACTGGGGGCTATAAAAAAGAACTTAAGTTGATTTTACCGGTACTCAAACAATTAAATCTACTTGCCCCCAAAAAAGTCAATCCGTCTATGGACAAGTTGATATTCGGAAATTTTCCAAAATCCTTCCCGGAAAAACACTCCTCTTTCAACTGGCTGTCTAAAAACCAACAAAATGTCACTGATTATATGAATGATCCAAAAGCAGGTTTTATTTTTACTAACAATGGTTTCTATACCCTGCTGAAATTGATGGCTTGCGGAACAAAAGAAGGTTGGACGGAACCTATCAATGAGGACTTGGCTGTACTTATTATCAGCGGCGAGCGTGATCCGGTCGGTGATTTTGGCAAGGGTCCGAGAAAAACAGCCGTACAGCTGCAGCAACATGGTGTTCATGATTTAACACTGCACTTATATCACGATTTGCGTCACGAAATTATTCACGAAGAAGAAAAAGATTTAATCATGAGCGACATTGCTGAATGGATGGAAATCCGAATATAAAACAACAGCCTTTGCCGCCAGAATACCATCTGGTGCAAAGGCTGTTGTTGGTATATGTATTAAATATAAGATGATACTGGCAATCCCTGTTCCTTGACGACTTCTAAAATATAGGAGGCCCGGTCGAAAAAATCGGTCGCTGGAAAGAGTTCTCCGTCTCGTTCGATTTGAATGATTTCTTCCAAACGATTCATGCACTCCCCATCAAAGGAAACTTTCTTTTCCGCACCGTCAAGCAATTCCAGTACGATATCTCGATGTCCTGTCAACTTAACTTTATGAGGTTTTTTTAAGTCTATTTTCCGTCTGATTTGAGCAGTCCCTTCGATAAAATAGTGGATCGAACGAGTGGTCCGGACTTCCCCTTGAATCATCCGCTGCTTATCATAGACTTTGTCTGAAGAAGAAGGATAGATGATGCTCATCAATGTTTGCTCCAAGCAATCATTTTTTTGACGCAGCACTTGGAAAATCAGATAGGGAGCCACCACGATTTTTACTTTCCTGATTTTTTTCAGCGAGATTTTTTCGCCATCCGCCAACAAAATATTTTCACCATCAAAGACTTTCTCGATATTTTCCATCACGCTTCAACACCTCAATCCAAATTTAATCCTTAATTATTCTAACGCCGAAACAGAAAATTTTCAACTTTTTTTCATTCTGTTTTTAACTTGCCCAAAATCTGCCTATTGAATATACTAGAATGTAAGCGAGGTGCCCCTATGGAAGAATCTTATATCACCATTAAAGAAAATGGTGTGCATGAAATTGAAATCAGGAAATCACGTTTTATTACGAAACTTGCCAGAATCCAATCAGAAGAAGAAGCAAAAGATATTATTCAAGCCACCAGAAAAGAGCATTGGAAAGCCAACCATCACTGCGTGGCCTATATTTTGGGACAGCATCAGGAGATTCAGCGCAGCAGCGACGACGGCGAGCCTAGCGGAACAGCAGGTGTTCCCATGCTTGAAGTTTTAAAAAAACGTCAGGTCATCAATACATTAGCGATTGCCACGCGCTATTTTGGCGGAATAAAGCTGGGAGCCGGAGGATTGATTCGTGCCTATAGCAGTGCCGTAGCAGAAAGCTTGGATGCTATCGGACTGGTTAAAGGAACATTGCAGCAAGAGCTTTTTATCACTGTTGACTACGCCAGCCACAATGTTTTGGAGTATTTTTTGCGTCAAGAAAATATCAGTATTGCAGAAACAAACTTTACTGACAAAGTGACGGTCACAGTGATGATCGATGATACAGCAGCTGCTGAATTTGAAAAACGGTTGACAGATTTGCTCAGCGGACAATTACAGGTAACATTAGGTGAGAAAAAATATTTTGAACAGCCAATCTAAACAAACCACAGGACCACAAGCTATATTCCATAATAAAAAAAACTGAAAATCAACTGAAATTTAATCGGAGCTTCAAATGTAGAAAAGTAAGTTTTTTGAGAAAATTTTCTCAAAAAACTTACTTTTCTATTTACACTTATTTAATTTTCCCGACCAAAAATGACATAACAACAAATTATTATCGGTACATATTATTTGCCATTGATGTGGTTATCTATGATTTCTTTGATTTTTTCATATTCTTTAGTGATAAAGTATTTTGAAGGAACTTTGATTTCAACAGCTGATGTGTCATTAACAAACGGCACAAAGGGATCAGGAATAATCAAATAATCAGCAGTCTCTCTGTCGTAATAATTCAGAGAAACTTCATAGTAAGGTTCAAAAAATTTCTTTAAACTTTTTTCATTCAGCGGGAGTCCTTGTAACGCTGTGTGTCCTAAAGCATTCGGCATAGTCAGAAAAAAACAGATTTTTTTCATTTAAATTTTCCTCTCCAAATTTTTTCATTTTTCACAAGCTGATTAAAACGACCGGTACATGAAAATAACCTATCACTAGTCTAAAACATAAATCAAAATGAGCCAACAATTCCTCGGCCCTAATATCTTTCTAAAACAAACTCGAACCTGTCTCCCACGTAATAAGACCGCACCAGTTCAAAGGGACGGCCGTCCTCCAAGTAGGTCAGCTGTGTTAACTGAAGCATGGCTTCGCCTTTTTTGATGTTTAAAAATTCGGCTGTCCGCTCTTTTGCAAGGGTGGCAGAAATATTTTGTTTCGAATGGCTGATACGGTAATTTCCTTTCTTCTTCATCGTTTCATAAAAGGACTGGGTAATTTCTTTTTTATTAAAAGTTTTCACCAGCTCATAGGGAATACTCATAATTTCAAAACAAATCGGAAGATTGTCAGCGTAACGCACCCGTTCCATCCTCAAAATTTTATCTCGATGGGATAAATTTAATTTTTCCATTTCATTGGTACTTGGCTGCGTCACAAAATAAGATACCGCCTTACTGGACGGTCTTTTTCCTTGTTCACGGACGATCTGGGAAAAACTAGTCGTTCCTTTTAATGTTTCTTGAACTTTTTTGTCCGCAACGTAGGTACCGGACCCGATTTTTCTTTCCAAAATCCCATCATCAGCCAAGGTCTGAACGGCTTGCCGAAGTGTCATGCGGCTGACGTCAAAACTTATGGCCAAATCTCTTTCAGACGGCAGCTTATCCCCCACTTGCCATTTTCCTTCCTCGATTTCTTGACGCAGCTGATTATATATCTGTAAATATCTTGGTATGGTGATCTCCGACATCATGTTCCACTCCTCTCGCCTTATCATCAGATCTTGTCTCTGGATTTTACTATTGGTCTAAAGATCAAACAGCTTTTCTTCTAGTCGTTGATACTTCTGTATTATAACTGGTATATACCGTATTAACAACTAAATTAGCTGATCTGTTGAAAAAGAGAAAAATCCAATTAAAAGAACCCTTAAAAGTCAGGTTATAAAACCTAAACTTTTAAGGGCAGGTCAACGGCGGCTAATGTTTGCCAGCCTTGACTTCCTCTTCCATTGCTTTGTGAGCGGTGGCCATCATCAATTTGATTCGATTCAGTTGATTGACAATCGAGACTCCCGGATCATAGTCAATAGGAGAAATATTAGCCTGAGGGTATCTGGAACGCAATTCTTTAATCACGCCTTTTCCAACCACGTGATTTGGCAGACAGCCAAAAGGTTGAAGACAGACAATATTAGGAACATCGTTTTTCAGCAACTCGATCATTTCGCCAGTCAAAAACCACCCTTCACCGGTGTGGTTGCCGATGGATAAAATTTTTCCTGCTTCCTCTGCTAAATCGTAAATAGATGTCAAACCGCTGAAACGGGCAGACTGGCGCAATGCTTTGTCCATAGGTTTTTGACATTGTTCCACTGCCTTGATTCCGATTTCTGCCAGCCACTTGCTCTTTCTGGACATGCCCAGATGCTCATAGCGCCAAATATTGTTGTATAAAGAATAAAGCAAAAATCCGGCAATATCAGGTACTACCGCTTCGCCTCCCTCACTTTCAATCACTTTTACAATATCATTATTAGCTACGGGCGAATACTTCACCAAAATTTCGCCTACGACACCAACTTTTGGTTTGATTTCATCAGATAGGGGCAGATTATCAAATTCTGTGATGATTGCTTTCATATTCTTCTGGAATTGACGGAAGGAGCCGGAACGAACACTAGGCTCGATCTTTTTCATCCACTCCCCATGAAGTGCATCCACAGTTCCCGGTTCTAATTCATAAGGACGGGTCCGATAGACCACGCGCTCAAACAAATCACCGTATAAAAAAGCTACGGCAAGACGTTTTAAGAGAGGCAGTGTCAGCTTGAAGCCGGGTTGTTCTTCTACGCCCTTATTCCCCATTGAGACAGAAACTACGGGCACATTGCCAAAGCCGGCATCTGCCAATGCTTTACGCAGCAGCGGAATATAATTGGTAGCGCGGCAGCCGCCCCCTGTTTGGGTCATCATCACGCTGACATTGTCTAAATCATATTGTCCGCTTTCGAGCGCCTTGATGAGCTGACCGATGGAAATGATTGCTGGATAACAGGCGTCATTGTTGACGAATTTAAGTCCAATATCTATGGCACCCGGGTCTTCCGCGGGCAGACACACTACTTGATACCCGGCTTCCTGCAGTGCCACGTCTACTAAACCAGTCTGGTGGATAGGACTAAGCATCGGTAAAAGCAGCGTATGTTTCTTACTCATTTCTTTTGTAAAAATTATCCGGTCGGGCATCTCATATTGTTTTTGCGGAACAAAATCAAGTTTATCCCTTTCCTTGACAGAAGCCTTCAAAGAGCGCAAGCGAATCCGAATGGCACCCAAATTAGAACCTTCATCGATTTTCAGCACGGTGTAAATCTTTCCGTACTGTTCCATGATTTCCTCAACCTGATCGGTGGTCACCGCGTCAATGCCACAGCCAAAAGAATTAAGCTGAACCAACTCCAGATTTGTGGACTTGGCAACCACTCTGGCGGCAGCATACAAACGTGAATGATACATCCATTGATTAACCACTCTCAACTCTCCCACATCTTCCAGATGAGAGATTCCGTCTTCCGTCAGCACATGGAAACCTTCTTGGGTAATCACATTAGCGATGCCGTGATTGATTTCGGGATCGATATGATAAGGACGGCCCGACAAAACGATTCCCTTTTGATTTTTGTGCTTCAGCATGCTCAGCATTTGTTCCCCTTTTTCACGGATATCCTGCTTGAAACTGCTCAGCTCCTCATAACCGTGTGCCACCGCAGCAGTCATTTCTTCTTTAGTAATTCCAAAATCCTTAAAAGATTCAAACATGATTTCGCTGACAGCTTTTTGATTGGCAAGATTGAGAAAGGGATTGCGGTAATCTACTGTTCCTTCACGAATATCATCCACATTATTTTTTATCACATCAGGATAACTTTGAACGATAGGACAATTAAAATGATTGTCCGCCCCGGCAAATTCTTCCTGTTCAAAAATAACCCCCGGATAAAATATCAACGGAACACCTTGATTAATCAAAGCTTGAATATGCCCGTGAGAAATCTTAGCGGGGTAGCAGACCGTATCGCTGGGAATCGTCTCGATGCCGGATTCGTAAAGTTCTTTATCTGATCTAGGTGAGAGCTCTACTCTAAAGCCTAAATCTGTAAAAATTGTATGCCATAATGGATAATTCTCATACATATTCAGCACCCGCGGGATTCCGATTACCCCTCGTGTCTGTTTCGCCATACTCAAGGGACGATACTTGAATAATTTCCGATATTTATAATCCACCATGTTTTCGCGGCGGTCTTCTTTTTGAATTTTTATTTTTGCGCCCCGTTCACACCGGTTGCCGGTGATAAACTGCCTGCCATCTGAAAAAATAGTAACAGTCAGCATACAATTGTTTTCACACAGTCCGCAAACCGTATGCTCATTTTCTGCCGTAAATTTTTCCATTTCTTCCAAGGACAGGATTGATGATACATCGCCAGCTTGATAATTTTCTAAGGCAATCAATCCAGCACCATACGCCCCCATTAGTCCGGCAATGGACGGTCGAACTACCTCCATACCGCTGACCAGTTCAAAAGCCCGCAGCACGGCTTCATTATAGAAAGTTCCCCCTTGGCAGACTATTTTTTCTCCCAGATCCTCTGGCCGGCGAACTTTTATCACTTTGTAAATTGCATTTTTGATAACGGAATAGGACAATCCTGCTGAAATATCTCCCACAGAAGCTCCTTCTTTTTGCACTTGTTTCACTTTGGAATTCATAAAAACCGTACAGCGCGAGCCCAAATCCACGGGTGCCCGCGAGCTTAATGCCAGTTGAGAAAATTCTTCCACACCATAACGTAAAGACTTGGCAAACGTCTCGATGAATGAACCGCAGCCGGAAGAACAGGCCTCATTCAGTTGAATAGAAGTCAGAACCCCTTCTCTTACTTTCATAGCCTTCATGTCTTGTCCGCCGATATCCAAGATGAAATCCACACCTGGATAAAAGCGGTTGGCAGCTTTATAGTGGGCCATGGTTTCTACTTCACCAATATCCAGCTTCAACGCATGTTTGATAAGATGTTCACCATAGCCGGTCACCGCAACTTTTCCGATAAATACATCGTCAGGCATCTGCTGATACAACTCTTGCAAAACAGTCATAGTAGTTTCTAACGGCTGTCCCTCATTATTGCCATAGTGTTGAAATAAAATGGCGCCCTCTTCATCAATGGCAACAACTTTTGTTGTGGTAGAACCTGCATCAATGCCTAGAAAAATCACACCTGAATGAGTCGCCAAACTTCCCATCTCAGCCGAAGCCCGGCTGTGGCGCTGCCTGAATTCTGCCAGCTCCTGTTCCGAATGAAACAATGGTTCCAGCGTGTCTTCCGACACCATAACATTTTCTTCGTCATCATTAATCCGCTCAAGGAGCGTGTCAATCGTAAAACAATTTTCATGTTCCTGACTATCTAAAGCTGCACCGATGGCAACAAATAATTGGGAGTTTTCAGGGAAAATAACATCTTCTTCTTTAATATCCAGGGTTTCGATAAATCGACGGCGAAGTTCGCTCATGAAAAATAACGGTCCCCCTAAAAAGGCGACTTTCCCACGTATTTTTCTTCCTGAAGCCAATCCGGCAATGGTCTGATTCACCACTGCCTGAAAAATACTGGCGGCAATATCTTCTTGTGCTGCCCCTTCGTTAATCAGCGGCTGAATATCCGTTTTAGCAAATACTCCGCACCGAGAAGCAATCGGGTAAATTGTTTGATAATTTTTAGCCAGTGTATTGACACCATTTGCATCTGTTTTCAGCAGGACGGCCATCTGGTCGATAAAGGCTCCTGTGCCCCCAGCACAACTTCCGTTCATCCGTTGTTCCAGCGCACCATCAAAAAAGGTGATTTTGGCATCTTCCCCGCCAAGTTCGATGGCAACATCTGTTTCAGGAATTATTTTTTCTACTGTCTTCGTGCAGGCAATGACTTCTTGAACAAAATCAATTTTCAATAACTCTGCCAAACCCATGCCGCCAGAACCTGTGATTGAAACGGAAAGCTCCTGATCTCCCAAAACACTCTTTGCTTCATTTAGAATTTTTTCCATCGCTTGCTTCACATCTGAATAGTGGCGCTCATATTTTGAAAACAAAAGCTCCAAGTTATCATCCATCACCACCAGTTTCACGGTGGTTGATCCTACATCTATCCCTGCTCTTAACACGAAAGCACCTCAACTTGTTTCTGATTTCACTATATAACCAACATCATGTTGATTATAATACAAAGTGTTTGATATAATCATTTTATACCATGTGAAAGATTTTTCAACAAACAATATGTATCGAAATGTGGGTTAACCAACATTACAGCCCCGTTTGTTGCTTATCCCTTAAAAAAGGAGAATTTGTCATGAAGAAAAAAACGGACCTGCGAGTAATTAGAACTAAAAAAATGATTATAGAGGCTTTTGTCGATTTGAGCAAGACAAAAGAATATGAAGAAATCACCATTCAGGAGATTGCCGATACTGCGATGATTAATCGGGCAACATTTTATGCCCATTTTAAGGACAAGCAAGATTTATACGACCAGATTCTTGACGTCTCGATCAAAGCATTTGCCGATGTTTTAGATGCGGAGAAACTGCTGGCAGGAAATAAAGTCAAATTAAAAAAAATGGAACGGATGCTGACAAAAATCTTTCAGGTTATTCAAGAAAACAAACCCTTTTTTTCTTCCATCACTGATGGCACCGCAACGATTCAATTCCGCCAAAAATTAATCGACCTGCTGTATGACAGATACGAGGAAATTTTTCAAAAGCTGAAAATCACAGAAAATGACATCGAAGTGCCTATAGACTTTATTGTTCAATATATGACCTCTATTTTTTTAGGAACGGTACACTGGCTAGTCAATTATGAAAATGATTTTAAGCCGGATCATATGGCCCGCCTTGTCATAAAACTTGTGGGGAACGGTCACCTGACCGTGCTGGGGATTGAAATTGATCGGGACTAGCTTAGGGGAGATTTACTCTGATGCTTCTCATGGATGGTCTTCAATTAAAAGTAATTTTTAAAAAACATGCAAAAAACAGAAGAAAGAAAATCCAGCAAAGATTTTCCGTCTTCTGTTTTATTTAGTTTTCACTTAGTTTCAGTTGACTCTTAAATCATTTCCAGCACTAGATGCTGCTGTAAAAGAATCAATTTAACAGCGGTGACTGGCCGTTTTTTTTCTGCTTCCAAAGCCTTTTTGTAAAGTTCCAACTGCCCTCGGTAACGCTGTTTGATGCTATCCAAGTCCTCATCTGTATAGTCTTTTGCCAAACGGTCTGTTTTGAAGTCATATAAAATCAATTCATTTGCCGTTTCAACATAACCGTCAATAATCCCGTGAACTAATAAACGGTCATCTAATTCTCGGGGAAACTCTTGGAAAATATCCTTAGCGGGAATCAACATGGAAAACGGCTGCTCCCTTGAAACAAATGTTTGATTTGCAATCAAATAACTCCCAAAGGATGTTTCAAAAAATGCTTGAAGATGTTCAACATCGATTTTTTCTCCCACCTCTTTGGCAATCGAATGGTTCGTTATCAGTTTTCTGATAAGCTGACGAATATCTTCTGCGGTAGGCAAATGATCTAAAGTCAAAAGCTGCAACACCACATGGGTAGCCGTTCCTATATCAGCAGATGAGATCTCCCCTGCTTCAGATAAAAATTTCGGTGTCGCTAATTTTTCTTCAGCGAAACGATGCTTGATCCTCCCTTGCCCGTTAACAAATTCTACCGGTAAAAGTGTCGTGTTGTCGGGGTCTTCAAACACGCGCTTGATTTCAGACACAGACTGGTAACTTGCGGTCTGTGTAGCGATTTGATAGGGATAATCAAAAGTCAGTATTTTGATGCTTTCTGCCAACTGCTGACGTTCTTCCGCACTCTGAACATTTGCCGGAGCCTGAGTTTTTTCCAGACTAACACCAGCGGCTTTTGTTTCCGTTTCGGTCTGCTTGATTTTATCCAAGTCAAAGAATTCCACTGAAAAATCAACGGTACTCTGGTCAAATTTTTGCTGGTAATCATTGGTATGCTCCTGCACATATTCCCGCAAATTTTCATGACGAACCAAAGTCATCCCCAACCAATCCATCAGAGACTGAGCGCCCAATCTCAACTGATCAGATAAAACTTCTGTTCTTATCTCTGCAGCTTTAGACCATTTTTTCCACGTCTCCGCTTCATTTTTATAGGAAGCTACGAGAAATAATTTTTCTTCTGCACGGGTTAATCCCACATAGAGCTTTCTCATTTCTTCTGCCAGAAGTTTCTTGCGCTTTTCCTCACGGATTGTTTGGTAAGGTAAACTCTCATACTCTACTCTCGTCAGAGGTTCGATATATTTAATCCCGGCGCCAAGTTTTTCATCAAAAATATACTGCTGTCTTAAATCTTTCAAATTGAAACGGCGATTTAAATCCATGATGAAGACGACCGGAAATTCCAGCCCTTTTGAAGCATGAATAGTCATGACACGGACCGCATTTTCATCTTCGCCGATTGAACTCGGCTCAGCCAAATCTTTTTCTTTCTGCTGCATCTTCTCGATGAATCGGACAAATTGGAAAAGGCCTTTAAAACTGCTGTTTTCATAATTCATCGCCCGTTCATACAAAGCATGCAAATTGGCTTGACGTTGTTTTCCTGAAGGCAGTCCCCCTACATAATCAATCAATCCAGTGTCTTGATAAATTTTCCAAATCAAATCCACCAGTTGTTTACGTCGTGCCAGCTCCCGCCAGCCAGCCAGCTGTTTTTCAAAATGATGGATTTTTTCTTGTAATTCCCTTTCTTCTTTAGAAAAATCCTGTGAACTCCTATTTGAAAATCTTTTTAGTGCTTCATAATAGTTGCCTTCCTGACGCTGCAATCGAATACGCGCCAAATCATTTTCTCCCAGACCAACGACAGGCGAGCGCAACACAGCTGCCAGAGGGATGTCTTGATAAGGATTGTCAATCACGTTCAACAAGGCCATCATAAGCTTCACTTCTGTCGCCTGAAAATAATTTTGCGTGTCGTTGACATACAAAGGAATAGACAATTCGCTCAAAATATCCAAAATCACTAAGTTGTTTTTTTTCGTTGGTGTCAGGATTACAATATCCCGATACTCCAAAGGATGCATTTGCTTTGCTTTTTTATCATATACCTGAAAACCATTTTGCCTTAGTTCTTTGATTTTATTTCCGATAATGCGGATTTCCCCTTCCGTCTTATCATCAATTACAAAATCTTCGGAACTCTCATCATCAGCCGACTCGTCCTGCGAATTTTCCAATTCGTCATTCTCAAAAATCAGCACTTCTGTATTAAAATCTGAGGAATTCGGAAAAGCTTTAAAACCGTGAATCAGCTTAGCTTGCTCGTCATAATCCAACTGTCCCACTGATGTATCCATCAGTTGAGTAAAAACAAAATTGGTAAATGCCAAAACATCCCCTCTGGAGCGGAAATTCTCAGCAAGGACGATACGTCTGCCTCCTTCTCCCTTGGCAAAAGCATTGTATTTTTCGATAAACAACGTTGGGTCAGCCAAACGAAAAGAGTAAATCGATTGTTTTACATCTCCGACCATGAAAAAGTTTCCGGATTTTTTCTCAGGACTGCGCAGCCAGAATAAAATATTCTCCTGTAGCTGATTGATATCCTGATACTCATCCACTAGCACCTCTTTAAACTGCTTGCGGTAAAACGTACTGGCTTCAGAGGCTTCCCAAGTGTCTGCAGATTTTTTCCTTAAAATCCGCAAGGTCAAGTGCTCCAAATCATTAAAGTCCAACATTTTTTTCTCTTGCTTTTTTGCTGTGTAAGCTTCATCAAACAAAGCAGCCACTTCTGAAAGATTTTTGATATAAAATTTTGACCGCTTCAAAATAGTCAGATGAGCGTCGGGAGCTATCCCAAAGAAACCGGACTTCAACTCGTTGATATAATCTTTATTTTGATTACGGATCGCTTTAGTGCTTTCAAACGCTTCTTTGACGGCATCATCCGCTTTTTTTCCCGGACCGCGGTAGGTTTGAAATTCAACATGCTTCAACATCTCATAACAAGTTTCCAGCTTGTCAACCGACACCAATTCGTAAATTTGTTCTAAAATGGAGATTTCGTCTTGCAGTATCGCCCAAGGCTTAGCCAAGTCAGACTCACCTTCCAACAAAGATAGTGCCTTGCGGCCTTGTTCCAGCCTCTCTGTCAAAACTTGCATCAGACTAGGGCGGATATATTTTTTATAAACCATCGTATCCGCCAGCTGGTCCTCCTCCTGATACAAAGTCTGCAACCCGTCCAGCCATTTTTTCGGTTCTGGATTGGCTCTTGAAAATTCGTACAGAGAATAAATCAGCTGAGAAAAACCCTCATCGTTACGGTCACCGGAAAAATTTTCTGTCAGAGGATAGAACCATTCTTCCTCTTCCCCGTAAAGTCTTTCCCTGAGTTCATGCCAAACATCTTCTTTTAGCAAAAGCATTTCCGTTTCATCAGTCAACAGGCGGAACACCGGATCAATCTCAATCAAATAATAATATTTTCGGATTACTTGTAGGCAGAAAGCGTGCAGCGTACTAATCGGCGCAGCTGGGATCTTGCTGATTTGATTGACAAGATGTCTCTGCTGCTCTACATCCTGCTCTTCGGTAATCGCCTCTTGAACAGCCTTTAAAATACGCTCTTTCATCTCTTTTGCCGCGGCTTCTGTATAAGTCACGATTAGAAGCTGGTCGATATCGATGCCGCTTTTGATTTTTTCAATGACACGCTGAACCAAGACCGTTGTTTTTCCCGACCCGGCCGAAGCAGAAATCAGCAGATTGCTGCCGCTATCATAAATTGACTGCCACTGACCATCTGTAAAATGGCTTTGTTCCGGTTTTAATGGTAGATTGCTGCTCATCATTCCTGCACCTCTCCTTTCACATTAAACTTGATGCGATCAATAACATCTTCTTTTTTCATTTTTTCCAAGCGATGATAATTATTTTCTTTTAACATAGGGTCGAATTGACACACACTGCGGAAAGGACAGTACTGACAAGCAATCCTGACTTTTTCTCTATAAGCCGGATTCAGCCTGACATTCCCGGCGTAAATATTCTCTCCGGCTTTACTGAACAGCTTGCGGTTATGATTTCTCAGCAACTCTAATTCCTCCTCAGTAACAAACTGATTGGAACGGACAGCCCCGCTTTTCAACATATTGTAAGGATAAACTGCGGAAGTCTCTTGAGGCCCCACGGTTTTATCCAACTGTTCAATAAAATTTTCGTCCTCTAAAAGCAGACCTTGGTAACGGAACTCTTTCAGCATTGATTCGAACAGCTTGTCTTCCGGTATGCCCTCCTTCAAACGAGGATTTTTTATGTGCAGATAAAAAGCTCCCCCTAGTTTTGCCTCTTTTGTGCCCACTAGCTGGACAGCGTTCATCATGGCAACGTCCAAATAAGTAATCATCTGCATGGCGAGGCCGAAATAAGCATCCTGAAAACTAAACTTATGGGCACTTGATTTGTAGTCTATGACCGAAATAAAAGGTTCTTTTTCAGTCATCAACACATCCAAACGGTCGATTTTCCCTCTGATTTTTATTTTTCTCTCATGTGCAAGAGGTATTTCTAAACTTGCCAGACCTTTTTCATGGGCAATTTCACCAAACAGCACCTCTGTTTGTGCGGTTGTCAAGCCTGTCCGCCTGCTTTGTTCCCGCAAAGCCCAGCTGACCCTTTTGATTGTTTGAATCAGCTGATAACGGATATAGTTCATACGGTTGGAAGTCGTTAAAATCATGAATTTGCTGTAATCCAACACCTCTGTCAGTACTTGATCAGCAATGTTACTAAGTTCATCTTCCTTAAGCTGGCTGAGAGATAATTTATTTTCGATTAAAACCTTGAAAATAGCATCCAAAGTATCATGGAAAAATTCCCCCGCTGCTGCAGGTGTCAATTCAAAAACTTCCCTTTCTTTTAGGCGTAAGCCATAGGTCAGGAAATATTTATACTCACATTGGTAAAACCGTTCAATTTTTGAGACAGACCCGTACAAAGTATCACCGTATAACTCCGACACAAGTTCCGGTGTCAGCGTTTCAGGAATATTTTTCTTATTTAAACTTCGGAAAACACTGCGAGCCAAACGGATAGATTGGGCATCCCCACGGTTGAATAAATACTTTTCCAATTCTCCCCATTGATGAGGCATTGCTTTGCCTTCATCAATACTCTGACGCTTCAGATGCACCAAAGTACCCACCAGTGTCTGGTAATTGCCGACAAATGAATCTTCGAAAATATCGATCGAAGGCATGAACAACTTTTCTTCGATGGGGATTTTCAGACCTTTGGCGATTCTGGCAACGTAAGGCGATATTTTACCGACACTTCCTTTTTCTCCGCTTACGGGATATGTCAGGTACAATTTCTCTGTACTGGATAAAAATGCCAAGTAAGCTAAATTAGGTTCTTGGTGTATAGACTGACTGCCTGTTGGTAATAAATATTGTTCTTCATGGAGCGCGTCTGTCATATTTTTTCGTTCTTCATCGGAAAGCAGCGTTGTGTTTTCTGCTTTGCCGGGCAACGCCTGATCAGTCGCCCCTAGGATAAAAGTGACTTTATTTTTCTTCGCATGGACTTTGTCTAATACAGACACTTTCACCTGATCTAAAGTGGTCGGAACCTTGCTGTAAGTCATTCCCTCCAAACCGAAAGATAAAATCTCTTCAAATTCAGCCAAATCAAATGAACGGTCTCCTAAAATTTCCACATATTCATCCAGCAAAGCAACAAAAGCCTGCCACGTCTGTTCGTGGATTTTTGCCTCCTCAAGATCTCCCTGTTGGATATAATAGTCCCGCCAAAAAAGCAGCTGCTGTTCCACGCCGGCGGCAACTAAAAACTGATACAAACTATAAGCCCCTTCTCTGCCGGTTTTTGCCTGTTTGATTTCTTGATAAAAAGGCACTAGAAAATCCCGGATATCACGGCGGACTTCGTTAGAAATCCTTTCGGCCGCCGAATCAAGGGATTCCTCACCATTTGATGATTCTTGAATGTAGGTGACATATTCCCAGTCTTTTTCTCGGACCCAGCTGGCTCCCTCGTAACCATACGCTAAAACCACATTATCCGTTTGATCCACTTTCTCACGGTAATCATCACGCACTGCCAGCCAGTTTTCGATGTTCAACTGCCCGTCCATTCCCGGGAAAAATAATTCTGTTCTTAAAAAACGCATCACATCAGTGTAGCGGTAATATCTCTTGTCAATCGCAAAAAGTGCATCAAGAAATTCCACTAGAGGATGATGGGTCATCATTAAATCTTCATTTAAATAAAAAGAAATATCGTGGGCATTGAACACTGGTGTGATTCTGGCATTGTAAAGTTCCGTGTCACGGGTTAAAACCTCAATGTCCTGATAACGGTAACGTCCGCTTGACACTAAACGACGAATTTCTTTTGCAACGTGCTCTACCTCGGTCTGGGGATTCTCTGCTTGCCAAATCTTGATCTCTCCGTGAGACGCGTGAGGAAGTTCCTTTCTTTGACGACTGACTCTTTGACTGTCGCGCCAAAAAACATCTAAAAGGGCCAAATCATCTGTGATTTCAAAGGACAGTCTTTCATCCAATTCTATCGGCAAGCCGATTTTTTTAGCCGAATGATACAAGGAATGATACAAAGAACCGCTGTCATAGAAAAGTTCATGAGATTGGGGCGGCTGATCCACATAGGCTTGATCTAATTGCAAGTCCACCACCAAGTTCCCTGCCCTTGACATAATGACTTGAATCAACTCTTGCTCCTGAGCGGTCAATCTCGTAAAACCAGTCAAAATAAACTGTACATGAGATAAGTCCTCCGTTTGCAGATACCCAGCTAAATGGCTTAAAATATCCATTTCATTGATGTCATTATCAAATAAAAATCTGCAATAGCGTTGATAGATCAGAGAAAGATCGCTGACTTTGCGTTTAAAGTCAGGGTCTTCTGCCTGTTCTGCGGACAGAAGCAGGTCTTCTTCCGTAATTTTTCCTTGATGCAATTCCTGAAAAAAATCTGCAAGTTGCTGGATGAAACCCGAATGCTCGGCCTCGCCGCGATAAACTAGCAGTTTTTCATTATCTTCTCTTAAAATAGTTCTCAGTACCATGTGCTTGCCCGCATCACTCAGCTGCTTCCCATTATACAAACCAGTATATTGTAAAAAATACCACGCTAAGCGGGTGAAGCTGAAGACTTGCAGGTTCATTGTCGCCAGCGTTTGAGAATCTTCTTGCTGATTTAGTTTTCGAATGCTGTCCAGCACATGAACTTCCGCTTCGAATTTCACATGATTGGGTACGATGTAAAAGACTTGATGTTTTTTATCCTTTTGCAACCATTGAACAGCCTGTGTTAACAATGGGGTGGTATGGTCACTTCTTGCCGGTCCATAGAAAAATTTCAATGACATAAAGGTGCTCCTTCCAAAAAGATTTCTCCTCTAGTTTAGCATAAAGAAGATAAAAAAAATAATCTGCACCTCAGCCAGATTATCTTTTTATCTTATTTGTAAACCGTTAGTCTAACGTTCCGATTTTTATATCCAATTTGCCTGAGTCTTCATCTTTGATGAAAATCGGCCAAAATCTGAATTTCACATCTCCTGTGATATCTTCCAAGTCAATCAAGCCGATATACCGGCTGTCTTTTGAAATCGGACGATTATCCCCTAATACAAAAACTTTGCCTTCAGGGATAGTGTCGACTCCTACACTTTCAATATCCATTAATGAAAACTCAGTCAGTATTTTCCCCTCACTGGTTCGATAAGTCGTATATACGACTCCCTCTTGCAGTTCAGATGTCACATCGTCTAAATAGGTTTCATCTACCTTTTCACCATTGATGTAAAGTTCATCATTTTTAAAAAACACGCTATCTCCGGGCAAACCGATGACACGTTTTATGTAATTTTGATCTGGCTGATCCGGCGCAGGAAATGTGACGATATCAAAGCGATTGATTTCAGACATCTTAAACTGTATCACTCGCTGATTATCTTCCAAGGTGGGCACCATTGAATCTCCCGAGACCGCCACCGGAGACAGCACATAATGCCTCACAATAAAAAGAACGATAATCAAACCGGCAAACCAAATAATATTACTGATAATTTCTTTTTTACTCATGGGATTCCTCCGCTTCTCTATAACCCGACATGGTTATTTTAGCACACACCTAAATACTAAACAAACAGATAACCACAAAAAAAGAGAGTGTCCTGTAAGGACAACTCTCCTTCGTTGCTTATCAATAGTTACTTTGGCAATTATTCAGCTAGTTGACTGAAGATATTTACAACATTTTCAGCAGTGAAGCCGTACTCTTTAATCACTGTACCGCCGGGAGCACTTGCACCAAATTTATCAATGCTTAGTGAAGCCCCAGCCAAACCTACATAGCGTTCCCAACCAAAACTTGCACCCATTTCGATAGACAAACGTTTAGTGACTGTTTTTGGCAGTACACTTTCCTTATAGGCAGCATCTTGAGCATCAAATAACTTCATACTAGGCATAGATACTACTGACACATCTTCACCTTTTTCAGCTAAAGCTTTTTGCGCTTCGACTGCTAGTGCTACTTCAGAACCTGTGGCAATCAGAATACCAGACGGGACATTTCCCTTAGCAGGAGAAACAACATACGCCCCTTTTGAAACACCCTCAGCTGCTAATTCTGCTGTCTTAGGCAATACTGGCAGATTTTGACGAGTCAAGACCAACACTGTCGGTTGATCTGTTGACTGGATGGCTAATTTCCATGCTTCACGTACTTCATTGCCATCTGCCGGACGAATAACATTAACATTAGGCATGCCGCGCAAACTTGACAATTGTTCGATCGGTTCATGAGTCGGACCATCTTCACCTACTGCGACGGAATCATGAGTTAGAACATAAGTGACAGGTGCATTTTGAATCGCAGCCAGTCGGACAGCAGGACGCAAGTAATCAACAAAGACGAAGAAAGTTCCTCCGTATACTTTGGTTCCGCCATGCAAAGCGATACCATTCATAGCTGCCGCCATTGCAAATTCACGGACACCAAACCAGATGTTACGGCCTTCATAGCTGCCTGGTTCAAAATCTTTTTCACCGGCAATCATTGTATTGTTAGAGCCTGATAAATCAGCAGAACCTCCCCACAAATTAGGAATAGTTTTTGCCAAAGCCTGAATCATTTCGCTGCTGGTGACGCGGCTGGCCTTTTCTCCATCCCCTTCGTGGTAGACTGGCATTTCTTTATCCCAATTTTCAGGCAATTTATCAGCAAACGCATCTTCAAATTGTTGTGCCAATTCAGGATATTGCTCACTGTATTCTTTGAATAGTTTGTTCCACTCATCTTCAGCCTTTTGTCCTTTGACTGCAATTTCTTCTTTAAAACGAGCTTTCACTTCTGCTGGAACTTCGAAAGCATCGTATTTCCAGTCATAAACAGCCTTTGCTGCTGCAACGCCTTCAGTTCCAAGCGGTGCGCCGTGAACTTTATTAGTTCCTTGATTTGGTGCACCAAAACCAATCACTGTTTTGATTTCTATCATGGTAGGTTTTTCTGTTTCAGCTTTAGCCTCATCGATTGCTTTGGAGATGGCTGCCAAATCTTTGCCATCTTCAACTAGGATGTGCTGCCAGCCGGTGGCTTCGACGCGTCCCTTAACACTTTCACTGAATGATTTATCTAAATCTCCATCAAGAGAAATATCATTTGAATCATATAAAACGATTAATTTGTTTAACTTCATATGACCGGCCATGCTAAGTGCTTCTTGGGAGATGCCTTCCATCAAATCACCATCGCCGCAAAGTGCGTAAGTATAATGATCGACTACTTTAAAGTTTGGACGATTATAAGTTGCTGCCAAGTGGGCTTCTGCCATTGCAAACCCAACACTCATCGCAATCCCTTGGCCTAATGGACCTGTTGTTGCTTCTACTCCATCAGTATGGTGAACCTCTGGATGGCCTGGGGTACGGCTGTCCCACTGACGAAATTGTTTTAAATCTTCAATGGTCACGTCATAACCTGCTAAATGAAGCAAACTATATTGTAACGCAGACCCGTGTCCTGCTGATAAAATAAAGCGGTCGCGGTCCACCCAATTTCTGGATGTAGCCGGATTCACTTTTAAATGTTTTGTCCACAGAGCATACGCCATTGGTGCTGCTCCCATTGGTAATCCTGGATGTCCTGAATTTGCTTTTTGAATCATATCGATACTTAAAGTGCGCAGTGTGTTAACACCGAGTTCGTCAATCTTGTCAAACAAAATAATCATCCTCCTGATTTAGGTTTTTTTTACCTTTATTAGCATTTTACTACTTTTTCATCTGAATAGCAATGAAATTATTGATAGTTTTAAGCAACACTTATTCTTTATGCCTGCCGTGCAGCTTTTTTTCTTTTTGAATCTTCTTCAATTTTTCTGGTGTCACATCTGTTCCCTCTTGGTCTACAACCTTCATCCCCTCGATATGATGTCTCATACCGCCGCGAAAAGCAGTCAAATATTCTTCCCGCAGTTTTTTTTGTTCTTCTTTTTCTTTAGCATTCAAACTTTCTGTCTTGGCTTTGTTAGCCAATTCATTGATCCGTGCTAATTTTTCTTTTGATAGCATAACTTGCTCCTCCTCACTCTTCTTTATTTTATCGAAACATCTCCAAAAAGACAATGACATGATGGATTTACAATAAAAGTGCAACATTAGCTCATTATCTTTTTTAATATCATAATGAAATCAACTACTTTAAGCATTTTAGAGATAGCGTAAAATATTTTGTGTAAATAGAAATTTAGGGTAGTAAAAAAGAAAGTCCATTCTGTAAAATTAAAGTTGCGACACAAAAATTTTACAGGAGGACTTTCTCATGCCCAATTTTACTACAGAAATTATGGAAACACTAATCAATAAAGGCGATTTAGACGAATTATTTCGTAAACATTTGGAGTCTGCTGTCAATTCTTTACTACAGGCTGAGTTAACGGCTCTCTTAGATTATGAAAAGTATGATCGTTCTGGTTTTAACTCTGGTAATTCTCGTAATGGGAATTATTCAGCTCTTCCAAAAAGGTATTACAATGTCTGAAATAGCTGGTTTAATTGAAAAAAATGTACGGCCATCACTACACACCGCAAACTATTTCTAATATGAGTAAAATCGTTTCTGAAGATGTCTCCGTGTTCAAAGATAGGAAACTAGACTCACGTTACTCCGTCATTTTTATGGATGTGACTCACATTCCCTTAAAGCGACAAACTGTTTCTAAAGAGGCAGTTTACATTGATTAGCAGCAGATTAGTCGGGACCAAAGAAGTGTTAGGGGTTACGATTGCTCCAACAGAGTCTGATTTTGTTTGGAAAGAGATCCTTCAAGATTTAAAAGACCGTGGGTTAGAAGAGGTTTTATTAGTGGTGACCGAGGGTCTAAGTGGTATCAGGGATAGTATTCACAGTGTCTATCCTAACGCCCAGTTTCAACAATGCTGTGTTCATGTCGCTAGAAATATTGCACATAAAGTACGGGTAAGCGATAGAAAAGAAATATGTGGTGATTTTAAACACGTCTATCAAGCCGATTCAAAAGAAGAAGCCATCAAGCAAATAAACAGAATGACTGAAAAGTGGAAAAAGCAGTATCCAAGAGTGGTTAAGCTACTCCTAAACCCTGCCATATTAACATTTTTTAATTTTCCTTCCTCCATCAGACGAACCATCTATTCGACTAATCTGATTGAAGGCTTTAATAAACAACTGAAAAAATATACAAAGAGAAAAGAACAATTTCCTAATGAAGAATCTTTAGAAAGATTCTTGGTTTCTCAATTTAATAATTATAATCAAACATTTTTAGGTCGTGTCCACAAAGTGTTCAAAGAAATTCAAGATACACTAGAGTCAATGTTTTAGCACATAGGACCGGATGAACTTTTCTATTTACACATAATTCTTGACGCTACCGTATCTAGCTTTCCAGAAGATAAATGGAATGTACTTTTCAATCCATACTTATTTAATACTTTAACTAATCTTCTATCAAACACTTGTCCATCATCGTAACTTAAAGTAACAATTTTAATTTTCCATTGTGGTAATAGAAGGTGTAGTCGATTCAAATTCGAACACCTCATTTCTTCTTTGATTGAAGGTCACCAAAGCGTATTCATTAGGTATATACCTAATTAGAGTATGTTCAAATAATTTCCCCATGTCTGTGTAGACATGATTCTCCATTTCTCCTACACAATTATTTTCCCCTAAATCTAAAAGTTTGTTATCCTTATTTGATGCAGATTTAATTTTCATTATGGCTTTTGAAGCAGCAATTTTAACATCTAACTTATCCTCAATGTATTCATAAATAGATCCCACAGCAATTTTTTCATTTAAATTTTGAACTATACTTTTTTTAAAATAACTACAATCATACATCATAGCTTTGTTATTGATTCTGCGAATGCGTTCAATATAATAGGCTCTTTCACCTATTGGAAAAGAAGTATTATTTGCTAGAATTTTATCAATAGTTACCTCTTCAAATTTATTTATAATAGTTTCAGTGGTAACAGTATCTTCAGTTGATAAAGCCTTTAAACCTTGAAAATTTCCCATTCTAAAAAACATTTGATCTAATTTCGTACTTTCTAAAATTACAACTCCTCGTCCTTTTACACTATAAACTATACCTTCTTCATTCAATTGTTGAATTGCCCTACGTATTGTATTCCTGCTACTACCAAACTTTTCAACTAAATTCATTTCCGTAGGTAAGAGCATCGTGTCATTATAAAGTCCTGAAAGTACTTCTTCTTTCAACACACTATAAATTTTCTCAAATTTTGTACCTGCCATAAAAAAACCTCTTTCTAAAGTTATTGAATAAATTAATCGTTCATAAATCTCACATATTGAGAAGTTCTACTTAAAAAAATATTATTTTAACTCTCTCGTTTAGTAACACTTTTCAGTATTTTCTACTTTCAAATCCAGTATACCATCATCCACATATTAGTTTAAACATATTTTCAAGTAATATTCAAATCTTAAAACTTGTTTAAACAAATAGTTGACAAGATGTTTAAACAAATATATTATATTTTGTAACCGGTTAAATAAATTGAAAGAGGTGCCATATGGAATATCAAAGTTTTGCAAAAGATTTAATTGAAAATGTTGGCGGAAAAGACAATATTGATAAGGTGATTCATTGTATTACACGACTTCGATTTTATTTAAATGATTCTTCGCAAGCGAATACAGAGTCAATAAAGAAAATGAATGGTGTTATTAGTGTGATTGAAGCTCAAGGTCAATATCAAGTAGTAGTGGGCAATAAAGTAACTGATATGTATGAAGCTGTTTCTGCTAAATTAGGAAAAACAAACCATCAAAATTCAATGCAATCTGAAAAAAGTACTCTTTATGAAAAAAAACCTATTTTGCAGAAAATAAAAAATGGGTTCAATGAATTTATTGGTGTGCTTACTGGATCAATGATTCCAATCATTGGAATATTAGCTGGTGCGGGTATTGCTAAGGGTTTACTAGCTGCTCTTGTGAGTTTTTCAATAATATTTGGAGATTCACAAGCTTATATGTTAATCAATACTGTTGCGGATGGAATCTTTTATTTCCTTCCAGTTATACTAGGATTCACTTCGGCTCAAAAATTAGGTTCTAATTCAATAGCAATTGCTGTTGTTGGAGGCATTCTAATTCATCCTACAATTGTAGCAATTGCTTCTGGTGAAACTCCCTATATGGTCTTATTTGGGATTGATTTTCCTATCATGAACTATGTCTCTTCTGTTTTCCCCATTTTAGTAGCTGCATGGCTAGGGAAATATGTTGAATCATTCTTGAAAAAAGTAATTCCCAATGTCATTAGTTCTATTATTTCACCAATTTTAGAAATCTTATTTTTAAGTATTCTTGTATTATTAATTGTTGGTCCATTTATAACATTAATTAGTGATGGATTAGCAAATGGGATTGCAGCCATTTTTGATTTCAATGCCATTATAGGTGGTGCTATTTATTGCGCATTATTCCCAATTCTAGTAGTCTTTGGAATGCATTGGCCCCTAATTCCAATTATTGTCAATGAATTAACAGTGAATGGTTATAGTATGATGAATGGTTTTTCATCTGTTTTAATGATGGGTATTGCTGGAGCAGCCTTTTCAGTAGCATTAAAAACTAAGAAGAAAGACTTGAAACAATTAGGGATTGCTGCAACAGTATCTCAAGTATGTGGCGTTGGTGAACCTGCAATTTATGGAATTTTATTAAAATATAAACGAGTATTCTATATGGTTACAGTAGCCAATATACTCGGAGGTGCTTTAGCTGGCGCATTACGTTTAGTAAATTATGGTTTTGCTGGTGGACTGGTTGGTTTTGCATCATTTATTAATCCTGACAAAGGAATAGATGGAAATTTTTATAGTTACTTGATTACACATTTAGGCACTTTTACACTTTCATTTATTTTGACATGGTTGATTGGTTACAATGATCAGATGAAAGCAACGGATGAAATTTGAGGGGAATTAAATGGAAGTAATTGCATGGCACCAAGTATTTTCTAATTACCATAATTTATCTTTCCAACCAAATGGAAAGACAGAACGATTACGAATTAAACAAAACTTAGCGGGAAAGAAAATACGCGTAGAACTTTCAAATCAATACGATCCAGTTCCTTTAAAAATAGAAAGTATTAAAGTTAGCTTAACTCATGATTTTACGAATACAATAGCATTAACGTTAAATGCTCAGGAAAAATTTACTATACCCACATATCAAAAGCTTTGGACAGATTCTATCGTTTTAGAAATACCTCAGGGAGCAGATTTATTTTTTGAAATAGAAGTTAGTAATGAAAAGAATTTATTAGCCACTTCTGCAAACCTATTTTCTCAAGAAATTGTTCATACGAATATACAAAAAGAAACAACATTCGTTTATGGATTGACTTCTGTTGTTATTGAAACAAATAAAGTAGATTTACAAACTATGTCCATCGGTTTTTTTGGAGATTCTTTAACGAATCAAGCCTATTTCAGTGATAATATTCTAAAAATATTATATGAAACTGATTTACCTTTTACGGGTTTTAATGCAGGGATTTCTGGTAATCGTTTATTATTGCACGGAACAGCAGATTCACAATGGCGCGACAGCTTTGGAGCAGCTGGAATCAATCGCTTTAGAGAAGATATTATTAGTTATCATCCTAATATTGTACTCAGTCTCATTGGAGTGAATGATCTGTTTCATCCAGGAACAGGAAGTCCTATTTCAGAATTACCCTCGGCTAGACAGATGATTGATGGATACCAACGTCTTTATAATGAAGCTTCTGCTAATAACATTCAATATATCGGATTAACCATTCCTCCTTTTGCCGATTCAATTAATCATGAAAAAGCTGCTTGGAATATGGAAAAAGAAAAAATTCGTTTAGAAGTAAATGATTGGCTTTTAAATCATTCAACTACGATTGACCTAGCTAAACTTATTGCAAATCATAATAATCCTCAATTGTTAGAAAAAACTTTTGATTGTGGTGATCATCTTCACTTTTCTGCTAACGGAGGAAAAATGATTGGTCAATTTATTGCTAAAGAATTACAAAAAAATATCGCTAATACTACAGAAATTCTACAATAAAATATATCTCTAAGGATATTCATAAAGGAGAAACGATGAAGATGGAGAATAAACAATTAGCAAAAAAAATTGTAGACAATATTGGTGGACAACGAAATATAAATGAAGTTATCCACTGTGTAACACGTCTGCGTTTCTATTTAAACGATGAAACTATTGCGAAAATACAAACGATTAAGCAATTAGATGGTGTTATTGATGTCATTCAGAGTGGTGGGCAATATCAAGTAGTGATTGGTCCACGAGTAGAAGCTGTATTTAAAGAAGTACAAAAATTATTAGGTAATTCTGTATCTGAAGAAACAAGTACTAAAAATGATGTTAAACTAACCCCAGTTATGAAATTACTCCAAACTTTAACTGGCACAATCACTCCTGTCATTGGCCTATTAGGAGCTGCTGGGATTCTCAAAGGATTACTTTCAATTGTGACCACTTTTAATTTTATTTCTGTAGAATCAGGAGCTTATGTATTATTAAATGCATTAGCAGATAGTCTGTTTTATTTCTTCCCTGTCATTCTAGGTTTTTCTGCTGGAAAAAAATTCAATACCAATCCATACATTCCTGCGATTTTAGGTGGAGCATTAGTTCACCCAGAGATTGTTAGTCTTCTGGAAACAAATAATCTAGAATTTTTGGGGATTCCAATTATTCTAATGAAATACGCTTCCTCCGTATTTCCTATTATTGTAGCTGCATGGTTGTGTAGTAATGTCGAACCTTTTTTTTCCAAGCATTTACCTATAGCAATCCAACTGATCATCGTCCCTTTATTGACCATAGTTAGTGTTGGAATTATCACCTTCCTCGCTGTAGGTCCTTTAGTAACTTATGTTGGTTCGGCTATCGCCCAAGCGATTTTGTGGATTTATAATCTAAGCCCTACCATTACTGGATTATTAATCGGGGCTTTCTGGCAACTACTTGTTGTTTTTGGTTTACACTGGGGATTAATCCCATTTGTAATAAACAGCTTAATGGCAAATCGTAGTGATCCTCTAATGGCTATGCTAGGTGTTTCTATTTTATGTCAAGTAGGGGCTGCTTTAGGTGTTTTAATTACAACAAAAGACCAAAAATTACGTGAGCTTTCAACTGCTGCAACTATCTCTGCTTTATTTGGAGTCACTGAACCTACATTATATGGAATTACTCTTAAATACAAAAAAGTTCTAATATTATCATGCATTGGTGGAGGTTTAGCGGGAGCACTTGTAGGGATTACCAAAGCAGTATATTTTAGTGTGGCTGGTGGAATATTTGGATTATTAAGTTCAATTAGCCCAAATGGAATTGATTTCAATCTTTATGTATTCGTAGGAACATTTATTATTGCTGTATTTGGAACAGCAATTTTAATTAGAATTTTTGGATATGAAAATGAAACTAGTGAGAAAAAATAAATGCAAATTATCAATATGGCCTTAGAAATACCGGACTCAAAGTTTACAAGTTCAATTGACATATTTTTAAGAAAAAATACTTCAATTGAACAAGAGCCTTTACCTGCGGTAATTATTTGTCCTGGTGGTGGATATGAGTTTTTATCTTCGAGAGAAGCAGAACCAATCGCCTTAGCTTTTCTATCACAAGGCTTTCAAGCAATTGTCTTAAATTACACAACTATGCAAAATGGATTAAAGTCAAATTTTTTTAATACCACTATATTACAAATTGCAAAAACGTTTGAAATTATTCATCAAAATAATTCTGACTGGCAGATTGATCTTAATAATATTTTTGTTTTAGGGTGTTCTGCTGGCGGACATTTAGCAGCTTCATACTCATCAAGTTGGTATACTTTTGAGAACAAGCAGAAAACTGTTAATTTCAAACCTAAAGGAACTATTCTTTGCTATCCCGTTACTGGGTTTGAATTTGGGTGGCCTCATGATTTTTCACATTTTGATTTCCCTATCAATAATCCGGAAGAATATGATACTTCTAAAAAAATTAACTCATTTACTTCTGATACTTTTATTTGGCATACAGCTAATGATTCTGCTGTGCCTGTCTTAAACACATTGAAATATTGTGAAAGTTTAGCAAGACATAACATAAAATTTGAATCTCACATTTTTGAGTCTGGACGACATGGTCTATCTTTAGCAACTCGAGCTTCTGCTAAACTATTTACTACTGATTACATTGTTCCAGAAGTTGAAAATTGGTTTGCTACTTGTATAGATTGGATAACCAGACGCTTAAAATTAGATTTAAAATAAATACCTATTAATGATTATTCAACATTTCCATGTTCATTTAAAAACAGAGTTGATAGCGTAAAATATTTTGTGTAAATAGAAATTTAGGGTAGTAAAAAAGAAAGTCCATTCTGTAAAATTAAAGTTGCGACACAGAAATTTTATAGGAGGACTTTCTCATGCCCAATTTTACTACAGAAATTATGGAAACACTAATCAATAAAGGTGATTTAGACGAATTATTTCGTAAACATTTGGAGTCTGCTGTCAATTCTTTGCTGCAGGCTGTGTTAACGGCTTTCTTAGATTATGAAAAGCTCATTCAAATCGATTATTTCAATTTTAGTGCCACTTTTCACCGAAATATAGGCTCCTCTTTGTGCTTCAACAATGTATTCTTTTCCATTTTTCTCCTCCTAAAAATTAAACTAATATTCTCTTAATATTTTATCATAAGAAAACAGGACAAAACCAATACTATAATGAATATTGCACTTAATTTGACAAGCCCACCATAAAATAGCGAACACTTGTTTGATTTGTCATTAAGAGTATGCTACACTTTCTTTGTAACTACTCTTTATAGGAGGCGATGAGTTGACTACACAAAAAGAAAATAGACAAATCAAGATTTTGAGATACATATACGAAGAAGTGGATAAGCGCGGCTATCCGCCAACCGTCAGAGAGATAGGAGAAGCTGTGGACCTTTCTTCCACTTCCACTGTCCACGGACATCTTTCCCGACTAGAAAAAAAAGGATTCCTCCAACGGGACCCTTCAAAACCTAGAGCGATTGAAGTTACCCCTGAAGGCTTGCAAATATTGGGGATTCAAGCAGATGTGATGCCTGTCTTGGGGACTGTTACTGCGGGAGAACCGATTTTAGCCGTAGAAGATGCTTCTGATTACTTTCCAATCCCGCCAGAGTTTAAAAATGAATCCCGTCCGCTATTTATGTTGAAAATCCGTGGCGATAGTATGATTAATGCGGGGATTTTTGACGGCGATTACGTAATCGTCCGAAAACAAACCCATGCTTCCAATGGGGAAATGGTGATCGCCATGACTGATGAGGAAGAAGCCACTTGTAAAACTTTTTACAAAGAACAAAACTATTTTCGCCTTCAACCTGAAAATGACTTTCTTGAGCCGATTATTCTTGAAAATGTCACGATTTTAGGAAAAGTTGTGGGACTGTACCGTAGTTTCTTTTAAAAAACTTCTTTACAAAGCGAACGTTTGTTTGTATAATAAAAACAGAACAAACGTTCTTGTACAGGAGGATGAAAAAAATGACAAGTATCAGAAGATTATTTTTCTTATTTTTTGTATTGTTGATAGGTATTTTTCTTGGCAACCTAGGTTTGAAAACAGCCTTCTTGATCGTCGTCCCTATTTTTCTCATATTGATCATGATGTGGGATGAAGCAAGCTACCGCTACACTAGTCATCGAAAACAACAACGAAACAGACAACGGGAATATCACTGCTGATAAATTAAAAACTTTCTAACCTTTGAGCTTGGCTTCAGTCAAAAAGTTAGAAAGTTTTTTATTATTTTGCTTTATTATCTTGTGCTTCCAGTTCTTTTCCCATGTCGATAATGAGCTCGCGCAACTGGTCTTTGACTTCCGGATGCTCTAGACCGTATTCAATACTTGTTTTCAAAAAGCCGAATTTATCGCCCACATCATAACGCTTGCCGGTAAATTGATGAGCAAATACTCTCTGAGTCTTATTCAAAGTATCGATGGCGTCTGTCAGCTGAATTTCATCTCCTGCACCCGGTTTTTGATTTTCCAATATGTCAAAAATTTCCGGTGTTAACAAGTAGCGCCCAATAATCGCCAAATTGCTTGGAGCATCTTTAGGATCAGGCTTCTCAACAAAATTTTTCACATTATACAAACCTTTTCCAACCATCTGCTCTGGATTGATAATCCCGTATTTTGAAGTATCTTCATGAGGGACTTCCATCACTGCGATTGTTGATGCTCTTGTTTTTTCATAATCATCAATCAGCTGTTTGGTCAAAGGTACCTTATCCGACATTAGATCGTCTCCCAACATCACCACAAAGGGTTCGTTTCCTACGAAAGCCTTCCCTAAAGAAACCGCATGACCTAATCCCCTCGGGTGTGACTGACGCATGAAATGGAGATTCAAACCAGTGGTGGCTTCCACCTTTGCGAGCAAGTCAGTTTTTCCTTTTTCTTTCAAATTCATTTCCAGTTCCAGATTGGCATCAAAATGATCTTCGATAGGACGTTTAGCCTTCCCAGTGATGATCAGGATATCCTCGATCCCCGACTCTAGTGCTTCTTCAACAATAAATTGGATCGTCGGCTTATCAACGATCGGCAGCATTTCTTTTGCCATTGCTTTAGTTGCCGGTAAAAACCGGGTCCCCAAACCCGCCGCTGGAATAATCGCTTTTTTCACACGTTGCTTCATCTCATACTCCTTTTACTGACATTTTTTAGAATTCTTTTTCCGATTTTTTGTCTCTTAACATCATACTACGGATTACTTCGTCTGCTTTTTTCCCGCCGTAAACCACTTGATAGATTGCTTCAGTGATCGGCATTTCGACACCGAGCTCTTTTGCCAGCTCATAAGCAGACTTAGTGGTCGAGATTCCTTCGACAACCATGCCCATCTTGGCTAAGATGTCATCCACCGAATAACCTTTTCCAAGCATATCGCCTGCACGCCAGTTTCGCGAATGGACACTGGTACAAGTGACGACTAAATCGCCAAATCCGCTCAACCCGATAAACGTTAGAGGATCTGCGCCCATAGCCACTCCCAAACGGGTGATTTCTGCTAATCCGCGGGTCATGATAGCTGCTTTGGCATTATCTCCCAAACCAAGTCCGTGGATCGCACCAGCCCCGAGAGCAATGATGTTCTTCAATGCTGCACCGGTCTCAACCCCTATAACGTCATCATTTGTATAGACTCTGAAATAATCATTCATAAACAACTGTTGGACATATTCTGCATACTCAAGATTTTTGCTTGCTGCTGTGATGGTAGTAATATCTTTGACAGCTACTTCTTCTGCATGGCTTGGTCCTGAGAGAACTACGATATCCCGTCTCATACTTTCCGGGATTTCCTGCGCCAGTATCTCAGAAATCCGCATGTGCGTTTCTTGTTCAAAACCTTTACTTGCATGGATGATAACTGGTTGATTTTGACACACATTTCGAAATTGAACCGCTACTTCTCGAATGGCCTTCGTAGGCACAACAAATAAAACAGCATCGGCGTCTTTTATAGCGTCTGCCATCTCAGTGGTTGCTCTCAACTCTTCTGGAAAGACTATTTCAGGGAGATAGGCTTTATTCGTTTGGTATTGCTGGAGTTCTTCTACTTGATCGACTTCTCTGCCCCAAAGCATGACATCATGTCCATTTTCGACCAAAGTGTTGCCTAAAGCCAAGCCCCATGAACCAGTTCCTAAAACAGCTATTTTTTGCTTCATACTCTACCTCCGTTATTTTGTGAGTTAATCCACTCCTGTAATTCTACCATACTTTTGACCGTTTGATAGGGTCTATAAGGCGTCACTTCTGCTAAAGTCTTGCGCGACCACTCGACAAATATCCCGCGCACCTCTGCCCGGTTAGCAGCCTCAATATCTTGAGGGTTGTCGCCGACCATGATTGTCTCAGCGGGAGCAGAGGATAGTTTCGTCATGGCAAGGCAGAGAGATTCAGGATCAGGTTTGACTTTCTGATAATCTGTACCGCCTAAAATCAGGTCAAAATACTCTTTGATTTTCAACAATTCCAACCCTCTTTTTAAAATAAAGCTGTTTTTAGTTGAGACCACTGCCAATCGAATGTCTGACTTTTTAAGCGCATCAAGCACTTCGCCCACGTCAGGAAATTCTTGAATCAATTCGTCATGCTTTTCATGATTAAATTCGCGATAAGTTGCCACCATTTCGTCAGTTTTTTCAGGCAGCAAGCTGGAAAAAACTTCCTCCAAGGAGGGACCATTAAAATGTCTCACAGATTCTTCCGTCTGGAAACGACCCGGAAGGTATTTTTCAAAAACGTGGAGATAGGATTGGGCGATCAGGTGATTGGTATCTGCCAATGTGCCGTCAAAATCGAACAACACTGTTTGAACACTGGCCATTACCTCACTCCTTTTAAATTATAATAAGGAGGTTTTACCACTTTTCTCCGGTATATCATCATTCCCAGTGCACCTGCAAAAAGAATGATTGACAACAACTGGGACACTCTGATTTCACCAAACAGATAGAGACTATCAGTCCGCAAGCCTTCGATAAAGAAACGTCCGAAAGAATACCACATGATGTAGCTGAAAAACACTTCTCCTTGAAGCAATAAATCTTTTCTGGAACGCAGCCATAATAATAAAATAAAGCCTGCCAGACTCCATAAACTTTCATACAAAAATGTCGGATGCCGGAAAGCACCGTCAATATACATATTCTCTACAATAAAATTCGGCAAATGAAGACTTCTTAAAAAGGCTTCCGTAGTTTTTGGGCCAAACGCTTCATGATTAGTAAAATTTCCCCAACGCCCGATAGCTTGTCCAAGAATCACGCTAGGGGCAGCAATGTCTAAAAATTTCCAAAAAGAATAATAACGATTTTGAGTAAAATAGTAGACGACCAGTGCCCCGGCAATCAATCCCCCATAAATCGCCAGTCCTCCACTACGTGTATTGAAAATGTCCAGCGGATTGCTGACATAGGTTTCCCAATCAAAAACAACATAATAAAGTCTAGCACCGACTATCGACAACGGCAGTGCCCAAAGCATAAAATCAATGATGTCTTCTTCACCGTAACCCAAACGTTTGGACTCCCTGCCGGCAAGCCAAACCGCTAAAATAATACCTGTGACAATGATAATAGCGTACCACTTAATCTCAAGACCAAATAATTTAAATGCTGTATCATTGATTTGTGCCAATAACATAAGTTTTAATTCCCTCTTTCTATGCGTCAGTTTCAGAATTCATCTGAATCAAGTTAGTGAGGTTTTCCTCAAATTTTTTCGTTGCATCGTATCCCATCGTCTTGGCTCTGAAGTTCATTGCCGCCACTTCAATAATAATCGCCACGTTACGCCCGGTTTTTACCGGAATCGAAATTTTAGGGATATCTACGTTAGCAATCATTTCAGTCTCAGCAGCACCGCCCAGACGATCAAATTTTTTATCCGCTGCCCAATGCTCCAGCTGAATGACTAGCTGGACCTGGGAGCTGTTGCGCACCGCACTGGCACCGTAGAGATTCATGACATCGATAATCCCAATACCGCGGATTTCCATCATATGTTCTAAAATCCTTGCCGGCTCGCCGATGACCGTCCTTTCATCTTCCTGATAAACATCCACCCGGTCGTCGGCCACTAGACGATGGCCCTTTTTGATTAGTTCCAAACCAGTCTCGCTTTTTCCGATACCGCTGTCTCCCTGAATCAATACCCCTAGTCCGTAAATTTCCATCAAAACACCATGGATCGAAGTCCGAGGAGCCAAATGTCCTTCAATATAATTAGACAAAACACCTGAAATTCTTGATGTCGTCAATGATGACACAAGTACAGGAATGTTTTTCTCGTTGGCAGCCTGAACCATTTCTGCTATGGGATTGATGTTTCGTGCAAAAATTATCGCAGGTGTCTCATCTGTACACAATCGTCTCATGACGATTAAACGTTCTTCCGTGGTCATGCGTTCCGAAAAGGCAACTTCTTTCCTGCCGAACAACTGCAATCTGTCATAAGGATAATAACTGAAATATCCTGTCAACTCTAACCCCGGCCTTGAAATATCGCTGGTCAATATTTTTCTATCTAAATTTTCTGCACCCGAATAAACCTCCAGCTGCAGTTCATTAACTAATTGCTGAATCGTCACAAATTCTGACATAATTCTTCCTCCTGTCACATAGTCCTCTATCATTTTAACATTATCCATTTCAAGATACTAGTCTTTGAGCTTTTCCCGGACAAATCAAAAAGACATCCTTTTCAGAATGTCTTTGACAAAGTCTAGTTGCTTTAGTGTCCTTTTGCCTGCCATTTAATGACTCGCTTCAATCGTTCATGATTATCTGCCGTACTTGTCGGCAGCGTCGGACTCTTTTGGCAATCTGCTGTTTCCTTTACGTTTGAACGTTGTGCCAAGCCTTTTTTGAGTAAAGCATATTGTCTGTAAATGTTACTTTGCATTTTTTTCAATTGCATCTGGTCTCACCCCTTCTATAAGATAATAAAAAAAGCTGTATCCCTTCAGGAACACAGCGTATCATTGACTGGGCTAGCTGGATTCGAACCAACGAATGACGGAGTCAAAGTCCGTTGCCTTACCGCTTGGCTATAGCCCAATAATAACAATGGAGGGGGGCAGATTCGAACTGCCGAACCCGAAGGAGCGGATTTACAGTCCGCCGCGTTTAGCCACTTCGCTACCCCTCCATAAAATGTCGGCATTATTGCCGACTTTTATATCATACGCAATTCCTTGAAAAAAATCAAGTATAAAAAATAATTATTGAAATAAATTCCACTGGCGAATCACTGCTTCAATACCTTCTTCCACCGTTTTGACCATCATGGTAGTCTCATCGTCCATGATTACGGAAATTTTTTTAGGTCCCCACGCTTCTAAAGTGCCAATAACTTTTTTACCCACTTTCAACTCGTAGCACGGGATAAGTTTGCCTTCCCTAGTTATTTCAAACTCATTAACTGCCACTTCTGTATGTTTGTTCTTGCTCATTTTCGATCTCCCTTGCCTGTTCCTTCTCATTCATATTTTTAAAAAACCGACTGACAAAAACTCATAGTCCCGCCAGACTTAAAAAATATGCTCTTTCTACAAGATACCACAAAACTCTTCTTTTGTTAACGCGAAGTCCATTTAGAAAGACAAAAAAATTTTCAAAATAAAACACTCCCGCAAAACCGTCCTTATATCAGTTTCGCAGGAGTTTAATTTTTATCTTTTAATGATTAGTAAATCAATAAATCGGTTTGTTACTCTTCTTCTGTTGTCTCGACCACAGATTTCACCACAAAGTCATTTTCAGACAGAACGCTTCTGACTTTTTCTTCCTCTGCGTCCGTCAATTGAACAACGATGGTCGGCTGCCCATTTTGACGAAAAACAACGATTTGGACAATGTTCATTTGATTCTCAGCAAATAAAGCAGTCAACCGGGCAAGAACTCCCTGATGGTCTTCGGCAATATCGATTGTTACCCTCAACCCTGCTTGATTATAACCGGTGATTTCCAAAAACGCATCAAAAATATCATTATTCGTAATAATCCCTACCAATTTTTGACCATCGCAAACTGGGAGTACCCCTACATTATTTTCACGCATCCGCTTGATAGCATCTTCCAAAAGGGCTGTGGGATTAATTGTCACCACTTCTTTGATCATCGTTTCAGCCACGGTGGTTTTGTTTAGCAGATAATTGACTTCGTAAACACTCAGACTTGTGGCTTTAGACGGCATGGCACTCTGAATAGTGCCTTCCGTAATCAAACCCACCAGCTTCCCGTCTTTTAACACAGGCAGACGATGAATCCGGTGCTGGTTCATCAGTTCGACGGCATCGTAAATTTTTGTTTCCGGTTCGATTGTTACCAAATCAGTAGTCATATAATATTCAACTAGCATTTGATCATCCTCCTAAGTAAGCTTTTCTTACTTCTTCACTTGCAAGCAGTTCTTCCCCGGTGCCGCTAAGCACCAGACTGCCCGTTTCCAGTACATAACCTCTGTCAGCGATTGATAATGCCATATTAGCATTTTGCTCGATCAAAAGGACAGTCGTCCCTTGTTTTTGAATTTGTTGAATAATATCAAATATTTCTTTGATAAAAATAGGTGCCAGCCCCATTGAAGGCTCATCTAACAGCAATAAATCTGGTTCTGACATCAATGCCCTTCCCATAGCAAGCATTTGCTGCTCGCCTCCGGACAAAGTCGCCGCGTCCTGACCTTTTCTATCTGCCAAAATCGGGAAACGTTCAAAAACTTCTTTCAAAACTCTTTTTGAATCTTGATTTTTCTTTTTCAAAAACGCACCCATCTCCAAGTTCTCCATTACTGACAGACCGGAAAACACATGACGACCTTCCGGGACTTGAGAAAGTCCGGCTGCTACGATTTTTTGCGGAGCAGTCTTCGTCAACTCCAAATCCTTAAACTGGATGCTTCCTCCTGCCGGGCGGACAAGACCGGAAATTGTTCTTAATATTGTCGTTTTCCCTGCACCGTTGGCTCCCACCAAAGAAACAATTTCTCCCTTTTTAACTTCGAAGGACACGCCGTGAACGGCTTCAATGACCCCGTATTTTACGGTTAAATCTTTTACTTTCAGCACTAAATCTCACCACCCAGATATGCTTGAATTACACGTTTATTTTCTTTGATTTCTGCAGAAGTTCCCTGTGCAATCAACTGTCCATATTCTAACACATAAAGACGTTCGCAAACATCCATCACCAGTGACATATCGTGTTCGATCAACACGATAGTAATACCGAATTCCTGATGGATTTTTCGGATCAAAGCGGTCAGCTCCGCCGTTTCCTGCGGGTTCATCCCTGCTGCGGGCTCATCCAAAAATAAAAGTTTCGGCTGGGTCGCCAGTGCACGTATAATTTCCAGACGACGCTGCTGCCCGTATGGAAGATTGCGTGCCAAGGTTTCCAGTTCAGATTCCATATCAAAAATTTTCAGCAATTCGATGGAACGCTCTTTCAATTCAGCTTCCTTGCTGTAAAAGCTCGGCAATCGTAAGACACTGCTGAAAAGTCCTTGTTTATTTTTGCTGTTAAAACCGATCAAGACATTGTCCAATACGGTCAAATCTTTAAACAAACGAATATTTTGAAACGTACGGCTGATGCCCAAATCTGCAATCCCATAAGGTTTCATCTTATTCAGCAATATTTCTTTCCCATGATCACTGAAAAGTACACTGCCTTCTGAAGGTTCGTAAACCCCTGTCAACAAATTGAACAGAGTAGTTTTACCAGCACCATTAGGCCCTATCAGACCAACAAGTTCATTTTCTTCCAACTGGATGGAAACATTGGAAACAGCGGCTAAACCGCCAAAGTTTTTAGTGAGACGATCAACGGTCAATAGAGGCATCGGCTTTTCCTCCTTTACCTAGTCGCTGGAATATTTTCTTCATCGACATTTCTTTTTTGCCTAACAACCCGCCCGGTTTAAAAATCATAATGATGATCAAAGCCAAGGCATAAACAATCATCCGGTAGTCACTGATAGCCTGAACATTTCTCAACACGTGATTCAAAATACCAAGTAGGATGGCAGCCACAAAACTGCCAGTCAAACTGCCGATACCTCCGAACACAACGATGATCAAAATATCCACTGATTTCATAAAACCAAAGTCACCCGGAATGATTGTCTGGATATAACTGGCATGAAGAGAACCAGCGATACTTGCAGTAGCGGCTCCCAAAACAAAAGCCGTCACTTTTACTTTTGTAGAATTAACACCCATAGCTTCTGCCGCAATTTCATCTTCACGAATGGAAAGAACGGTCCGTCCTGTTCCGCTGTGAATAAAATTTGCGATGATGATAGTTGTCAATACCATGAAAATATAAATGACTTCCCAGTTGGCATAGTCCACGATGCCAAAAATCCCAGCAGCACCTCCTGTGGCAAAAATCCCTTGAGACAAGTCGTCTTTCCCGTTCACGATCAAAATACGGATGATTTCAGCAATCCCCAATGTGGCAATAGCTAAATAGTCCCCCTTTAATCTCAAAGTCGGGATTCCTACGATTAGAGCTACAACGATGGTGATTCCCACACCAATCAAAATACTTAACAGAAAGCCGGGATAAGTCGGCTGTATTTGAGTAAAAATAGCTGTGGCATAGGCACCAATAGCCATAAAACCGGCGTGCCCTAAAGAAAACTGCCCCGAAAACCCAATAATCAAATTTAAACCCACAGCTAAAATAACATTGATACCAATCAGTGACAAAGTGTCTTCAATGATACCGCTCAATAAGCCGCTGCTCTTCAACACGAAAATCCCGAGGTAGACTGCAACAGCCAGCAGCAGCCATGAAAGGTTATATTTTAAATTCTTTCTCATCTGACTCCTCCTACACTTTCTCTTTCGTGTTCTTGCCCAACAATCCCGTTGGTTTAATCAACAATACGATGATTAAGATAAAATAAACGATGGCATCTTTAAAGGCTGATAATCCTTCAATCGAGGATGCACTGACAAAAGTTTCAATCAAACCGATAGAAAATCCTCCCAATGCAGCGCCCGGGATCAAACCGATACCGCCAAACACTGCAGCAACGAAAGCCTTCAGACCTGGAGTAACCCCCATCATTGGGTCGATACTATTATAGTACAAACCGATCATCACCCCGCCGGCAGCTGCCAAAGCGGAACCGATAGCAAAGGTAAAAGAAATCGTCTGATTGACACTGATACCCATCAGCATAGCAGCATCAGCATCCACACTTACTGCACGCATCGCTTTTCCCATCTTGGTTTTCATTACGATAATCTGCAATCCAAGCATCAATACTAACGTGGTGCCCAAAATGAGCAACTGGATATTGGAAATCATGATCGGGCCCACTTCAATCATTTTTTGTTCGATAGCCTGTGGAAACGCCCGAGGTTCTGCTCCGCCGAAAAATCTTAATTTCATCACATTTTGAATTAAAAATGATACCCCGATAGCAGTGATAAGTGCTGCGATTCTGGTCGAGCCGCGCAATGGACGATAGGCAAGAAACTCTATGACTACCCCTATCCCTGCACAACAAATCATCGCTCCCATCAGTGCAACAAAAAAAGGCATGTGAAAATGTTGAATGAAGACATAACCAATGAAAGCCCCGAGCATATATATCTCCCCGTGGGCGAAGTTTATTAATTTAATAATACCGTAGACCATCGTATATCCTAACGCAATCAACGCATAGATACTTCCTAGAGACAGGCCGTTTACTAATTGCTGTAAAATATTCTCCATACGGAAATCCCCTCTTACTAAAAAGCAAGGAATAGTTTCGCCATTCCTTGCTTTTATCCTTTAATTATGGTTTAACAATTTCTGATGTCTCTTCTTTTCCTTCTTTCAAGCCGATAACTACTGCCGGCTTTTGAGGATTGTGATTTTCGTCGATCGACATCGTTCCTGTCACACCCACAAAATCTTTAGTTTCTGCTATCGCATCTTTGACTTTTGTCCGGTCCGTAGAGTCAGCTCTTTCGATGGCATCTTTTAACAAATACATCGTGTCATAAGCCAACGCATTGAATGAACTTGGACTAGTTTTATACTGTTCTTTAAAGTTTTCAACAAATGCAGCAACTTTATCATTTGCCGGAGCATTTTCTGAGAAGTGGGAGGTGTAGTAGATGTCATTCATGTTAGCCGCACCCGCTAATTCTACCAGCTTAGGATCTGAGAAACCGTCTGCCCCTAGTACCGGCTGGTCGATTCCCATTTCTCTGGCCTGCTTGATGACCAGACCTGCTTCTTCATAATAACCCGGCAAGTAAATCACATCAAAGTCTTTCCCTTTGATTTTCGTTAACATCGCTTTAAAGTCTTTTTCTTTTGCAGCGAAGTTTTCTTCCAATACAATTTCACCTTTATAAGTTTCTCTAAATGCCTTCGTTAAACCTTTACCATAATCACTGGAATTATCACCGATAATGACAGCTTTTTTCGCTCCTAAGTTATTTTCAGCATAGTTTGCCAAAATAACTCCTTGGAAAGAGTCTTGGAAACAAGTCCGGAAAATAAAATCTTTCACTTCCCCATTAGTAACCGTTACACCGTCATCAGTTGCAGACGGACTGATTGCTGGAATTCCAGCTTTCATCATTTGCGGGATACTGGCTTTAAAAGCTCCGGAAGTTGCAGGACCGAACACTGCCACAATTTCATCATCCCCAGCCAAACTACCTGCTACTGAAGCAGCTTCTGCTGTTTCGGATTTATTATCTTTGCTCACAAGTTCCACTTGTTTGCCTAAAATACCGCCCTCGTCATTAATTTCTTTCACTGCCATTTCAATGGCATCTTTTTGTTGTAAGGCATATGCTGACACAGCACCTGACAACTCATAGTTCAATCCAATTTTGATTGTATCCCCTGATGCTTCTTTTCCTTTTTCTCCATCTGTACCGGACGTATCGCCCCCGCCAGATGTGCACGCAGCCAGCAGCATTGACGAAGCTGCCAACAATAGCCAAAATTTCTTTTTCATTTCAACCACTCCAAATTCTCATCGTTTTCTTATTTTTTAAGATGTGTCTTAATATAAAACAATTTGTTGATAAAGTCAAGAATTTTCTGACAATTCTCCGAAAAAATACTTCTTAACAAAAAGAAGTAAAATCAATCCAATTGCTGATAGTAGGAAGCCACGGCTCCAATCAGATTCGCATCATTTTTGAATCGGCATACTCGGATGTCCGGTTTGAAATCTTTTAAATTATGTTGGTCCATCAAAATCTGTACCCGTTTGGTAACTTCTTCTGCCAATCCTTCTTTTGCAGAAACACCACCGCCTAGAACTAAACATTCTGGATCAAAACAAAATTGAAGACTAAACAAACCTTGAGCTAAATAATCATAAAAATTATTTTCTTCTTCCTGAGCCAACACATCTCCCTGAGAAGCCAAATCGAACACTTCTTTTGCCGAAATGCTATCTGCCGGCAGTCCTTTTCTCGCCGCATAGCGCTGGGCCATCTTCACACCTGTCCCCACACCGCTGAAAGTATTATCCTTATCCATATACATCAGGCCGAACTCTCCGCCGTAACGGTGAGCCCCCACGTTTACTTTACCGTTTTGCAGGATGGCACCGCCAATGCCCGTACCGATGACGATAAACAAAACATTGGTCAGCCCTTTGGCAACCCCTTGCCAGACTTCAGCTATCCCGGCAGCATTGGCATCATTTTCGATACGAACAGGCAGTTGAAACAATTCTGTCAGCCGTCCGCGAATATCAAAATGATGGATATAAGGAATGGCACTGATTCCCTCAATCGCTCCTGTGTCATAATTGACTGCGCCAGGTGCACTGATAGCGATACCTTCAAAATGAAATTTTTTCTCCAATTCATTTTTTGTCGATAAAAGCTGTTTCTCCAAACTTTCTAAATCTTCCGGGGTGGGAAATAATCCTTGTTCAAGTAATGTTTCATTGTCCCACACACCAAATTTGATATTGGTGCCGCCCCAATCAAATGCTAGAATTGCCATCAAAAACTCTCCCATCTCTTCTATTATTTAAATTATCATTCTTGTGGAATTATTTTTTTTCATAAGGACCGGGATAATGATCATCCGGGTTTCTTCTGAGAGTGAATCGCAACGGAACATAGTCGATTCCTCCCTTTACAAACGGATGGCACCGCAAAATACGGGCGATGCCCATAAGAAATCCTTTCAACGCCCCGTGATACGTCACTGCATCCGCCATATATTGCGAACACGTGGGATGGTAACGGCAGGAAGCTGGACGTCCCGCCGAGATATACTTCTGATAAAAATGAACAAGCTTCAATAATAATCGTTTCACTTAAACGTCACCTTTAACTCTCATAATAAAAAAGACAAAGCTCTGCCACCTTGTCTTCTATTATTATTTTTTTAAAAAATCTGTGATGTGGTCCCATACTTTCCCATCAAACACACCGGTCGGTTTCCCGTCCCCGATGCCGCCGTAGCCGATCATCAAACCGATGTAAAACAAAATAACCAACAGCAGGACAAAAAGCAGTACCTTAGATAACTGGATTAAAATGTGTTTCCATGTGTCTGACATTATTATCACCTTACTTTTTTACGACCTTCTGATTTGATTTCTCCACAGCTTTAGTTTCAGCAGGATTTACACGTTCGATGGAGGCACCTAATGCAGCCAATTTTTCATGGAACTTATAGTAACCTCTGTCTAAATATTCCAGATGGGTTACTTTCGTACGACCTTCAGCTACTAGTCCAGCCAATACAAGCGCTGCAGCTGCCCGCAAATCCGTAGCGGCAACTTCTGCACCAGTTAATTTGGACTTGTTGAAAATATAGGCAATATTATTATCGATTTTATAATTTGCTCCCATTCTCCCAAGCTCAATCAAATGCTGGAAACGGTTCTCAAAGACCGTCTCTGTAATCACACTTGTCCCTTCTGCCACCACTTGAATCGTGCTCATCTGTGCCTGCATATCCGTAGGAAACCCGGGATGAGGCAACGTTTTGATATCCGTTGACTTTAATTGTTCAGGTCCGATTACGCGAATACCTTCTTCTTCCTCAATCACGGTCACACCCATCTCACGCAACTTGGAGACGAGAGGACGATTGTGTTCGATGATTCCTTCTTCGATCAAAACATTCCCGTTAGTCATAGCGGCTGCCACCATAAATGTTCCAGCCTCGATCCGATCTTGAACGATGCGGTGATCCACACCGTGCAGGCGTTCCACTCCTTCGATGCGCATGGATTCTGTTCCGGCACCCATGATTTTGGCTCCCATTTTATTTAAAACATTGGCTAAATCTACAATCTCCGGTTCTCTTGCAGCATTTTCAATGGTTGTTTTACCCTTTGCTTTGACCGCGGCCATCAAAATATTTTGTGTGGCCCCCACGCTAGGAAAGTCTAAATAAATCCGGGCACCTTTTAGTCCGTTTTCAGCAATCGCTTCAATATAACCATCTTCCTGAGTAATCGTTGCGCCGAGCGCCTGAAATCCTTTTAGATGCAAATCAGTCGGACGTTTCCCAATCGCACATCCTCCCGGCATGGCAACACGGGCATGACCGGTTCGAGCCAACAGCGGTCCCATCACAACGATTGAGGCGCGCATCTGACTGACATATTCGTAAGGTGCTTCATTTTTTAATTTATCTGTTGCATCTATTGAGACAGTATTCGTTTCTTCGTCAAAAATTAGTTTCGTATTTAAATGCTTAATTACTTCGTTCATCATAAAAACATCTGATAAAATGGGCACGTTTGAAAGTTTTGTGATGCCTTCTTCTGCCAATAAAGAAGCTGCCAATATTGGTAGTACCGCATTCTTAGCCCCCTCGATTTTAACTGATCCTTCGAGTTTCCGGCCGCCTTGAACAATGATATGTTCCATTGTTTTCCCTCCAAATTAATTAAATAAGCCTTTGTAGTATAGCATAATTCATTCTAAATGAAAACTCTATGCTTCAGAGACATTCCTACTGTAATAATGTAAAGACAAAATTTGACAGCAGGCCAAAACATTCTAGAAACATGGAACTTGCCGTGTACCCGATTGCCATCGCTAAAAGCATTAAAAACATCCGGATTTGTCCAGGATTTGTTCTTTTGAATAACCTTTCATAATCTAGAGATTGAACTCCCCAGAAAGCAATATAAATAAAACTCAAATGGCAGACGACACGAACTAACGCTTCGATACCATAAATTTGATAGGCTTGCATCTCTTTCCCCTTTTCTATCTCGGATAAATTCAGTTTATCATAATTATCTTGATAAAACAAAAAGATGCTTTTCCGTTTCGGTGACCAAATACTCTTCTTTCTCTGCTTATCGCGATATAAAAAAAGTGCTGACGGAAAACCATCAGCACTTTTTTCAAAAATTATATCCTGTCACCGTATTTTATTTTCTTGACACATGGATTCGGTTAATCGCACGGTTGAGTGCAACTTCTGCCCGTTTCATGTTATCGATATGGTGATCTTTTTTCGCTTTTGCCAAATTCCGTTCTGCACGTTCTTTCGCACGCATCGCCCGATCCAAATCAATGTCTCCGGCTTGCTCGGCGCTGTCGGCTAAAATCGACACTTGATCGTCACGAACTTCCATAATGCCGCCATTAACGGCGATGGTGGTGATAATCTTGCCGCCCCGTTCTTCTTTGATGACAAGGGAATCAATGGCAAGAGGAACGATTAACGGTAGATGACTTGTCATGATGCCAATTTCACCTTCAGGCGTACGGGCGACTAAAAACCCCGCGTCTCCATCAAATACTAAACCGTCTGGCGTAACGACTTGAATATGTAATTTAGACATTTTTGATCACTCCGTTTCTAATACCCAAGCGTTCCAGCCTTTTCAATAACGTCATCGATACTGCCTACATTACGGAAAGCTTCTTCCGGTAAATGATCATGTCTGCCTTCAAGCAGTTCCTTAAACCCTCGAACAGTTTCTTTAATCGGAACATAGGAGCCGGGTTGCCCCGTAAATTGTTCTGCCACATTAAAGTTTTGCGATAGGAAAAACTGAATCCGTCTCGCCCGGCTAACCAAAATCTTTTCTTCTTCCGATAATTCATCCATCCCCAAAATAGCAATGATGTCTTGAAGCTCCCGGTAACGCTGTAAAATCCGCTGAACTTCTGTTGCTACTTTGTAGTGTTCTTCGCCGACGATTTCCGGTGTCAAGGCACTGGACGTTGATGCCAGCGGATCAACCGCAGGATAGATTCCCATCTCTGTCAGACTCCGCTCCAAGTTAGTCGTAGCATCCAAGTGGGCAAATGCCGTTGCCGGTGCCGGGTCTGTATAGTCGTCAGCCGGGACGTAAATCGCTTGAATTGAAGTAATCGAACCTTTTTGAGTCGAAGTGATCCGTTCTTGTAATTGTCCCATTTCAGTTGCCAAGGTAGGCTGATACCCTACAGCTGAAGGCATCCGCCCCAATAAGGCAGAAACTTCAGAACCGGCTTGTGTGAAACGGAAAATGTTGTCAATAAAGAGCAGCACGTCTTGTCCTTCTACATCACGGAAATATTCAGCAATCGTCAAACCGGTCAACGCTACCCGCATTCTTGCACCTGGGGGTTCGTTCATCTGACCGAAAACCATTGCTGTTTTTTCGATAACGCCGGACTCCTTCATCTCATAATAAAGGTCATTTCCTTCCCGCGTCCTCTCACCTACACCAGTAAAAACAGAAATTCCTCCGTGTTCTTGGGCGATGTTGTTAATCAACTCTTGAATCAATACTGTTTTCCCAACGCCGGCACCGCCGAACAATCCGACTTTTCCCCCTTTTAGATACGGGGCAAGCAAATCGATGACCTTTATCCCAGTTTCTAAAATTTCACTACTCGTGGACAACCGGTCAAACGTCGGCGCTTTTTTATGTATACTGCTTCTTTCAGCCTCTTCGCTGAAAGGTTCTCCTAAATCAATGGTATCTCCTAACACGTTGAATACGCGTCCCAAGGTTTCTTTTCCAACTGGAACGGAAATCGGTACTCCCGTATCCAACACTTCCATCCCCCGCTGCAAACCGTCTGTAGATTCCATTGCGATGGAGCGGATAACTCCATCTCCAAGCTCTAAAGCTACTTCTAAAACTACTTTCTTTTTAGAGTCGCGCTTATAAACGATCAATGCATTATTGATATCAGGCAAGGACTCGTCTATTGGAAACTCAACATCGACAACGGGACCGATGACTTGCACAATTTTACCAGAATTCACTTTGATTTCCTCCCGTCATTACTCTAGTGCCGCTGCTCCGCCGACGATCTCAGTAATTTCTTGAGTGATCGCAGCTTGTCGAGCATGATTATATTTCAATGATAAATTATCAATGATTTGTGCCGCATTATCCGTAGCACTTTTCATTGCTGTCATGCGTGCCGCATGTTCAGCAGTTTTTGAGTCAAGAATTGCCCCATAAATCAGACTGGCTGCATACTGGGGAAGCAGCTGATCCAAAATCACATCTTCAGAAGGTTCCAAAATATACTCCTGCTCATACTTCTTGACCTCTTCCACTTCCAAGTCAGAGACAGGCAGCATTTTTTCTGCGCGATACTGGGATGACAGTGAATTGATGTGGTGATTGTAGCAAACATACAACTCGTCATAGATTCCCTGCTCATACATCTGGATGGCAGATCTGACTAATTCGCTAAGCTCATCGAACACCGGCTGATCGGATACGTCCAGTAATTCATAGGCAATATTGGCCCCGCGCTTCCTGAAAAAATCAGTCCCTGTGCGGCCAACAGTCATCAAAAGATACTCGCTGTCGCTTTTGTGATCAGCAGTCAGCATTTGCAGCGTCTGCTTGATGACCGAACTATTGTAACTGCCAGCCAATCCTTTATCGCTTGTGATGACAATATATCCCGTCCTTTCCACCGGACGGGGCTGCAGCATCATGTGCATGTCAGGTTTTTCTGCATCCAGAACTGCAGCGTCATCAGAATCGCTGTCCATCTCTTCCAGTTGTGCAGCAGCCAGATGGGTCAATACTTCCCGGACCTTAGCGGCATAGCGCTGATAATTTCTTGAAGCTTCTTCAGAGCGGCTGAGTTTGGCACCCGAGACCATCTGCATGGCACTAGTTATGTGGCTGGTTTTTTTTGTTGAGGCGATTTTACGTTTGATTTCAACTAATGATTCTGCCAAAACATATCACCATCCTTTTAACTTTTTGTTTCTACCCTAGGTCTTTTTTGGTCTTTGCTGGAAATGAAAAATCCTTTAAATTCTTTGATGACATCATCCATTACTTTTTCTTCCGGCAGCGTCTTGGTGCGCTGAATCGATAGAAAAATATCCGGATGAGAATTTTCGATATGTTCGAACAATTCTTTTTCGAAGCGCAGCACATCCCCCACTGGAACATCGTCAATAAAGCCGTGAGTCAAAGCATAAAGAATCGTCACTTGTTTTGCCATGGACAATGGTTGATGCAATTCCTGTTTTAAAATCTCAACTGTCCGTCGTCCGCGATTCAATTTTGCTTGGGTCGCTGCATCTAAATCCGAACCAAATTGGGTAAACGCCTCTAATTCCCGATAACTGGCGAGATCCACACGAAGCGTCCCAGCGACTTTTTTCATCGCTTTTGTCTGGGCAGAGCCTCCGACTCGTGAGACGGAAAGACCGGCATCAACTGCTGGTCTGACACCAGAATAAAACAAATCACTCTGTAAATAAATTTGACCGTCTGTAATAGAAATCACATTTGTTGGAATATAAGCAGATATATCTCCTGCCTGAGTTTCTACAAATGGCAGAGCTGTCATTGAGCCTCCGCCGAGCTCTTCTTTTAATTTTGCAGCCCGTTCCAGTAAGCGCGAGTGCAAATAAAAGACATCCCCCGGATAAGCTTCGCGTCCCGGCGGACGGCGCAATAGTAACGATATTTCACGGTAAGCGGCTGCCTGTTTGGATAAATCGTCGTAGACTACCAGAACGTGCTTGCCGTTATACATAAATTCTTCGCCGATAGCTGCTCCGGCATAAGGAGCAATATACAATAGGGGTGCAGGTTGAGACGCACTGGCTGTGACCACAATCGTGTAATCCAACGCACCATATTTTTTCAATGTTTCCACATAGCCGCGGACAGTAGATTCTTTTTGCCCTATGGCAACGTAAATACAAATCATATCTTCATCTTTTTGATTGATGATAGTATCGATGGCAATACTCGTCTTCCCTGTTTTACGGTCGCCGATTACCAGCTCCCGCTGTCCCCGTCCAATTGGCACTAAAGCATCCACTGCTTTCAGTCCTGTTTGAAGGGGTTCAGAAACGGATTCCCGATCCATGACACCAGGTGCCGACGCTTCGATCGGTCTTGTTTTAGTCGTGTTGATCTCTCCTCTGCCGTCAACCGGCTGACCTAAAGGATTGATGACACGGCCGATAAGCTGTTCACCCACGGGTACTTCCATGATTTTTCCCGTTCGTCTAACTTTGTCACCCTCGCGGATGTTTTCAAACTCACCTAATACTATAATCCCTACGTCTTTTTCTTCCAGGTTTTCCGCCATACCGTATGACCCGTTTGAAAACTCCAATAGTTCTCCAGCCATGGCATTTTCCAAGCCATAGGCACGGACGATACCATCTCCAACGTAAGTAACTATTCCAACTTCTTCTACTTGTAAAGCATCCGAATAGTTGGCAATTTGCTGTCTAATGAGCGTGCTGATTTCCTTCGCCTTTAAGCTCATTTCCTTCACCTCTTTTTCAATACTCTACGCTAGCAACTCACGATGCATTTCTTTCAATTTTGTTGCGACACTGCTGTCCAATAACCGATTATTGACGTTTACAATAATGCCGCCTAAAATATCCGGGTCAACTGCCTCTCTGAGAATCACTTTTTCAGAATTTGTCATGACACGGATTTTTTCTGTCAGAGCTTCTTTCTGTGCTTCATTCAGCGGAACTGCTGAAGTCACGTCGGCAACAAGAATCCCTTTATCTTGATAATAGAAGAATTCAAATTCATTGATGATGTCAGGAATTTCTCTCATTCTTCCATATTCATAGATCACATGAAGGAATTTTGACACAGTGTCTCCAAATTCTTTATCTAGTTCGTGTAGAATATCTACTTTTTCAAAGGGTTCCAAGCGGTCATCACTTAAAATATTGCCAAGTTCAGGCACTTCTTTAAAAATGTCTCTTAGAACCAGTATTTCATCATGGACAGACTCGATTTTATTTTCTTTTTTAGCTGTTTCATAAAGAATTTTCCCGTAACGACGGCCGGCAACTAATGCTTCAGTCTTCATTTTGAGAACCCAGCCCTTCGATATAAGCGTTTATCAATTCCTGATGAGTGTCTGAATCCAACTCTTTTTTAATGATTTTTTCGGCGATTTCAATAGATAAATCAGCCACTTCATGTTTGGCTGAATCAATCAATTTTGCCCTTTCGATTTCCAGCTCTTTTTTTCCTTGTTCAAGATGACGTTTAGCATCAGCATGGGCATCTTGAATAATCACGTTTGCATCTTTTTCAGCGATTTCTTTCGCTTTTCTGACAATCTCCGCAGCTTCCGCACGAGATTTTTTTAAAATGGCTTCATTTTCAGCCACGAGTTGTGCAGCAACGATTTTGGATTTTTCAGCATCGTCGATATCATTGGCGATTGTTTCAGCCCGTTTGTCAAGCATCTTAGTGATTGGTTGCCAGGCAAACTTCTTAATTAATAGTAGAAGTAGCACAAAGGATAATGAAACAAATGCCACACTTGTCAAGGTGGTGTTAGGTGTACTTCCAATTAAGAAATAATCAATCATGATTGCCTCCCTTCCCTTCTTCCTTTTCTAGAAAGAAAGCAGTAACGAATCTTTCGCATTTATCTGCCTTCATTAAGCGTTTGATTATTGTGTTGATTGAATCATCCTAAGAAGACTAGCAGCAATGCGACAACAATACCAAGAATCGGCACAGCTTCAATAAGTCCAGCACCAATGAACATCGTACTTCTCAATTCCCCGGACATCTCCGGCTGACGAGCCATACATTCCAATGTTTTTGAAATAACCTTTCCGTTACCGTATGCGGCTGCAATAGCAGATCCGAAAACAGCAATTGATGCTGCGATATAGTTTAAACCTTCCATGAGTTGTTCCTCCTAAATATTTTACTGTACAAATAATTTAACTTTCTGCTTCTATCTTATGTGATAAATAAACAGTCGAAAGTGTGACAAAAATAAATGCTTGAATGCCGCCGATGAAAATTGAAAAGCCTTGCCAAATCATTTCCAAAGGCAACGCGAAGGCAAAACTAAGTATTCCTTTACTTACAGCCATCTTAGTGATCAGAGTGAGCAAAACTTCACCGGCGTAGATGTTCCCGTACAACCGCAGACCTAATGTCAAAACGTTGGTCACTTCTTCCATCAATTTGATTGGCATTAAAAATTTGGCCGGCTCCGCATAACTGTTTTTGAAATAATTTTTAAATCCAAATTTTTGGATCCCAAAATAATTGGTCAACAGTATGACGATTGTCGCCAGTGTCAATGTCACAACGGGATCTGCCGTTGGGCTTTTCCAGTAGCTGATTGCTTGATCTCCCTGATGTATCTCGATTTTTGTCGCTAAACCGATGATGTTGGAAACCAGAACGAACAGAAACATGGTGAAAGCAAAAAGGTGATGGTTGCTTACCTCTTTAGCAGGCAAGTTGTCTGATAAGATTTTTTTTACAAACTCTATGACCCATTCCAATACATTTTGTTTGCCTCGCGGTTTCATTTCCAAATTTCTGGAACAGACATAGACAAACGTAAAAATAATGATACACGTCAGCAACGTCATACCCATTAAAGTTAAATCAAAATCCAATGGTCCAATCCTGATGATTTTTGATCCCTCATCCATAAAAAACCTCACCTCGATTCTAAAATCATTTGAAATATAAGCTTCTTTAAAAGCTCCACAGAACGCCCCGCGTTCCGATACGTCCTATCATAGCACCAAAAAAACTAAAATTCAAAGATTTTTTCATAAAGTGTCTACTTAGAAAAACTATGTGAAACGCCTAACTTTCAAGGGTTTTGCACCAATGATGTTCAGGACATACTCAAACAGAACTCGGGTTGCTGAAAGAATACTGAAAATAGATTTAAAAGTTTCAGAAATACATTAAGGTTTATCTAGATTTTAACGCCCTTTCCACTTCCCGATTGATAGCTTTACGTTTCAAATCTTCACGCTTATCATATTGTTTTTTACCTTTGGCAACACCGATTAAAACTTTCGCAAAACCATTTTTTATATAGACTTTCAGGGGGATTAGCGTGACTCCTTGTTTTTTGGTTTCACCGATGAGCTGATGTATTTGCCGTTTCTTCATTAAAAGCTTCCGTGCTCTCAGGGGGTCGTGATTAAACTGATTTCCCTGCTCATAATGACCGATATGAACATTATGAAGATAGGCTTCTCCTTGACGAATCGTGGCGAATCCGTCTTTCAGATTGATTCTGCCCGCTCGGATGGATTTGATTTCAGTCCCTGTCAAAACGATGCCGGCCTCCACTGTTTCCAAAATAGTATAATCGTGCCGTGCCTTGCGATTCTGTGCGATGACATTGCTGTCTTTCTTTCCTTTCATTTCACTCATCACCTCCTGCCCTTTCTTTTTTTCTTAGGCTTTGCCACCTTTTTATAAAAAGGCTGTTCCTTTTTTCTTTTCCAATTTTTACCCTGAGATTTTCTCTCTGTTCCGTAGAAATTTCTAGTTTCTTTATTTTTTGACCGACGGGAGCTCCCTCTGTCTTTTTTCTTTTTAGGCAGCAGCTCCGGCTGATTGATTTTTTCGGCACTTAAAATCTCAAAATCAATTTCACGATTGTCAATATCTGCTTTGATAACCTTAATAGTCACTTTCTGACCGATCTTATAAATTTTCCGTGTACGTTCACCCACAAGAGCCAAGTGTTTTTCGATAAATTGGTAATAATCATCCTTCATCTGATTGACATGAATCAGACCTTCCACTGTATTGGGCAGCTCTACAAAAATACCAAACTTGGTCACTGAACTGATGAAACCGTCGAAAACCTCTCCCACGTGCTGCTGCATAAACTCTGTTTTTTTCAAAGCATCTGTTTCACGTTCCGCCTCGACTGCCCGTCTTTCTGCATAGGAAGCATGGGCAGCAATATCAGTAATTTTTTTCTGCCATTTTTTCTTCAGTTCTTGGGACACAGACTGTTGTTGCCCATAAGCCTTGATCAAGCGATGGACCAGCAGATCCGGATATCTTCGAATCGGCGAAGTGAAATGGGTATAGTACTTTGCAGCCAGTCCAAAATGCCCTAGAGATTCTTCACTGTATCTGGCCTGCTGCATGCTCCGCAAAAGCATCATGCTGATAATTGGATTTTCCGGCATATCCTTGGTCTGATCTAGAACTTGCTGCAATTCTTTGGGATCGATGGCATCTTTTAATCCTTGCACTCTGATACCGTAATTCGTAATAAACTCAAAGAAAAGCTGCATTTTGTTTTCCTTAGGCTGTTCATGAATCCGGTAAATAAAAGGCAGGGTTCGTTCATGAAAATGCTTGGCAATTGTCTCATTTGCTGCCAGCATAAATGACTCAATCAGTTTTTCAGCCGTTCCCCGTTCACGCAAATGGATTTCCAGCGGGTGTCCTTCATCGTCCAGATAAATTTGTGCTTCCCTATCCTCAAAAGAAATAGCGCCCCGTTTCATCCGCATTTGTTCCAATACGTGATGAAGTTCAGTCATGTGATCCACCATTTCAATCAGGTGATGATATTTTTTCAGCAGCACCTCTTCTTTTCTATCGATCAGCACATTAACATCGCTATAAGTCATTCGTTCGGCGGATTGTATCACACTCTCGAAAATCTCATAGGCGACTACCTTACCTTGTCCATTGATTTCCATTTGACAACTCATCGTCAGCCGCGGCACTTGCGGATTCAACGAACAAATCCCATTGGATAACCGTGGCGGAAGCATCGGAAGGACCCGATCCGTCAAATAAACGCTAGTTCCCCGTTCCAGTGCTTCTCGGTCAAGCGGGCTGTTTTCTGTCACATAGTGCGTCACATCTGCAATATGCACAGCCAGCAAAAAATTTCCGTTAGTCAATTTTTTTACTTGGACTGCATCGTCCAAATCTTTAGCGTCTGCACCGTCAATAGTAATAATCAGTTCCTCGCGCAAATCCCGCCGGCCGCTGAATTCTTTTTCTAAGACGGTTTCAGGGACACTTTCGGCCTGCTCTGAAACATCTGCGGGAAATTCTGTAGGAATGCCGTATTGTATTGCAATAGACAATATATCCATTCCAGGGTCATTCTTGTGTCCGAGAGTTTGCTTCACGATTCCCTCAATTTGATTTTCGTAGCCTTTTTCCGGATAGTGAGTGATTTCAACTACACACACTTCCCCTTCTTTAGGACGGACACCTGCCGCTGTGATGTATATTTTGTAATGACTCAACTTTTTATTTTTCGACATCACAAAACCATACAGACCTGTGGCTTCTACTAAGTCATCATCGTACTCAGTAAATTCGCCGACAATTTGCGTCAATGAACGTTTGACAATGCCGACTATTTTCCCTTCTGCTGCCTGATCTTCACCATAGGCAGCGGGCTTGGTAATATCGAGCAAAACTCTGTCCCCGTCCAGTGCAAATCCAATGTTTTCTTTTGAAATATACACATCCGGCTCTTCATCGTCAATGGTGACAAAGCCGAATCCTCTGTCATTAGCCCGGAAGGTCCCCTCTATCTCAATGGACGAAACGGCGAGTTTTACTCTTCCCTTTCCTGTCAAACTTACTTGATGGTCACGTTCCATGCTGGCTATGGTTTGAACTAGCAGCTTGAATTGATCACTTTTGGTTATATTTAATCCTGTAGCTATGTCTTGCACTGAATAGCTGGATTTTTTATTTTCTTCCATATAAGAAATAATTGCTTCCCTAATATTTTTTTTCATCCTGTCTCCTTTATCCACTTTAAATCAGTGAGAAATGACAACACATCTTCTTGAAACTGATGACGTTCATTGCCGATTGTCACCACATGACCACTGTTGCGATACATATATACTCTTGGATCAGTTTGAGTGAAATGTTTGACCGCTTCAAAAATCGCCTCAGGATCGATTAGACGGTCTCTTCCCCCCTGAACGAGCATCACGGGCTGCTTAATCTCCCCAAGTTTGCTCCCCACTTCAGTCTGTAGTTGTTTAATATCTTCCAGCTGTTTAGTTAATTGATATTCGATATTTTCCATCCGGCGATTCTCGGTCAGCTGGCTGGCACCGTTGCTCTGGATTAGTTTCCGGGCATAATGAAGAAAAACCGGAAAAATATTGTTTTCTGTTTCAGGCAAGACCGGTGAAGAAAAAGCACCGCCGGCTATTAATTCATCCCCATATTCTTCTAAACATTTGATGGCGTATACACCGCCGAGAGACAAACCAAAAACTGCAATTTCTTCGACTCCCTGTTGTTTTAGAAATTCCAGACTATTTTTTGCATCTTTCCACCAATCTGACGGACCTTTCGCTAAAATATCTTCCGGGTCCTTGGTGTTGTGTCCGCTAAAGGTGGGCATGAGCACCGAATAACCATGACCGTTTAGAAATCGTCCTAACATGCGGACATCATTTGGGCTGCCGGTATAGGCATGAAACAGGATAATCCCGCGGGAACCTCCCGGAAAATAAATCATCCCTTCTTCGACTTGTGACTGACTCATTTTAACACTTCCTCTTCAACATGACTTAATCAAAGCATTTAAAAAAGCCCCCTGTTCAGGAAGCTTCGTCGTTATTATTTAAGTGGAGCATACGCTAACAGAATGGCTACTACCACCCAAGCAACAGCTAAAAAAGCGGTTAATCTTTGCATAACGGCTTCAAATCCCCGTGCTTTCTGTTTTCCGAACAACTGATCGGCTCCGCCAGTAAATGCACTTGCTGCACTGTTTTGTTTACTTGGCTGCATCATCACGGCAACAATGATTAAAAGCGAAAGCACAATCATAATGCCGACTAAAATATCATACAATTGGTGGTCCTCCCTACTAATTACATATATTATACCTACCACATGATAGCACAGATACTGAAAAATATCTATTATTACGGAAAATATTTTAGTGTCTGTCGAAAGAAAAGCACGCTTTTTTAGTGAAAAACCAACTTATTGATTCTTCACTAATGAGTGAAGACGGAAAGACAAATCTATTTCTGATTCATCAGTCCTACAAAACATAGATTATAAATCTCTACGCCAAAAATTTTGTTTTTCCTTTTGATGACACCAAATGTCACTTTTTAAACATAATACTTAGATCTTAATGATTTTCTAATTGAATTTTCAATACATGATTTTTCATAAGAGTTAACATATTTATGATGCTTAAATTCCATATCTTCTTTGGTCAATGCCGATTGTTTTACTAGAGTGTTAATTAACGTTTCAACATCTTTTGGAGAATATAAAACATTCTCATAATAGGACATTAAAATAGAAAATTTTAATGGTAATATTAAGTCTTTTTTTGCTTTTCTTCTCTTTATTCTGTTTCTAAAAAATATCCTGCTTTTCCTATTTATTATAGCTTTCATCAACAACGGGGTATAGATTCTTTCAATCAGTACTTTCCTTCTAAAGATATACCTATATGAATAGCTATGCATTGCGTATTGTCTTACAAATTGTTGTTCTATTGTTGAATAACCTCTAAGAAATGGTTTCAATTTTTTCCATATTTGTGTCATTCTATGACTCTCTTGGTTAATAGTCTTATTTTCATAAAAAATAGATATTTTATTATATATCTTCTTTATAAATTCATTCATTGGGATATATGATTGACTTCTTTTAAAAAAATCCCTATCCTCTACAAAGACTATAAAGCTCAAAAGTTCTATAGTCTTTTCTGAAAAATTTTCTAATTTATATTTCGGATTATTATTCTCAATTTGAGGATTCCATTTTCTGATTGTTTTTTCAAAAGGGTGAATATTAAAAAAATCTTTTGTAACAAAAACGTACTGTATAATCATTAAGCAAATTCCAATTAATAATTCAATGTTTTCACCCTTAATACCAACAGTATGAAGACTATTTAGTAATTCATGCCTCCTCAACATAAAAATAATAAACACATAAAGAAAATTAAAAATCTCATATGTCAAGAAAAAAATAGTTGTAGAAGAAAATAAAAGCAATTGAAATGTAGTTAATTCTTTCTCCAAACTGATATTCTTTTGCCCCATAAAACCTAATCCACCAAACAAAAAAATAGTTAGTAACATTAGGATCATTTTTATATCATTTTGATTATCAGTAAAATAATTTGTCCCTATTAAAATTGCATTTGAACTCAACACAAACATAAGTTGAGATTTCTTTTTTAATAGGTCATCATTCAGGCCTAACAATATCAGTCCCAAACTTGCTAATACTGTTCCAATAGATATAATTTCCTCCAAGTAAAAAACTCCTTTTTCTAAGTTGTAGAATTAAATTAACTAACTGCGATACACCCAAATTATATTTCTCTCAAAAAATCATAGGACACATAGACAAACGACCGACACTCATCCTAAATCAGATAAACTTGTAACGTATAGGAGCTTATTTCAAAATAAGCGAATCCGTTATTCGCGTAACTCATAAATTTATTTGCTAAAGACAAACCATCTACACTGTTTATCCATTTTTTAAACAAAGAAAAAGCAAGGAGTTACTATTAGGAGTAGTAATAATCTAAATATTTATTTAATAACTACTTCATTGGCTATGAATATTTGGTTAACTATTAGTCTTTTAGAAAAAATACAATCCAACTAGCAGGATTATTTATTTCCCCTGTCTTTTATTCAGTCCCGCAATCAGCCGGTCTGTCGCCTCTTCCACATATTTTGGCAATGTTCCTAGATTAATGCGGATAAACGTCTCGCAATTTTCTCCAAACCAGCTGCCGTAATCAATGGCCAGACGACACTCTTCTTCCATAAAAGTCTTCATTTCTTCCGGCGGGACATAGGAAGATAAATCCAGCCACGCTAAGTATGTGCCTTGTTTATCTGTTAAGCGGATGTTAGGAAAAGCGCCCACTAATTTATTTTTCAAAATTTCATAGTTAGCTTCGATAACGTCAAGCAACCCATCCAGCCATTCTTCACCGTACTGATAGCATGCTTCTGTCGTCACTAATCCCATAGTGCTCAGCGCAGACTTGTGCACAGTTTTGGCATAGTCATCAAAACGTCTTCTCAAATTCTTGTCTGGAATCACAATATGAGAGTGCAGCAGACCTGCAAGATTAAATGTTTTTGACGGTGCATTCAAGGCAATCAAGTGAGTAAAATATTTTTCATCCAACGCCAGCCCACTAGTGAATACAACATCTTTTCGAACCAAATCCTGATGAATCTCATCAGATATAATCAGCACATCATGAGCTTGGCAAATATCAAAAAGTTTTATCAATTCTTCTTCTGTCCAAACTCTTCCTACGGGATTATGGGGAGAACAGTGAATAAATAATTTCACGTTTTCCTCAACGATTTTTCGTTCCACATCTTCAAAGTCGATTTCATAACGCCCCTGATGATTGACTAGTTCCGAAGTGACGATGTTGCGCTTATTATCACGTATGGCATCATAAAATGGATAATAGACCGGAGATAAAACCAGCACACTATCCTTTTCTTCCGTAAATGCATTGACCAGCCAAAAGAAACTATTGACCACACCGGTTGAAAATCGTACCCAGCTTTTTTTCAAGTCCACGTTAAACCTTTTTTTCTGCCATTCAAAATAATGTTCATAGTACGTGTCAGAAACTTTAGTATAACCAAACGCACCATGGCGTACACGTTCAATCAAGGCTTCTTCAGCTTGTTTAGGGATTTTGAATTCCATATCTGCGACCCACAATGGCAGTAAATCTGTCCTGCCAAATTTCTCTGCCATACCATCCCATTTAACCGAATCCGTGCCTTTTCTTTTTACACCGTAATTTTCACAAAATTCCTGCAGTTTATTCACCCTTATTTCCCCCTTGTTTCATTCCTGTATAATTCATGCTGATTGCAAACAAAACAGCGTTATGTCACGGCTGCCATTCAAACAAATTGAAATCTGCCACCAAGACACCATTATAGGCTTGAGGCCTCATCCCGACCTTCTGAAAGCCGCTGCTTTGATACAAACTGTTGAGCATTTCTTTTTCAGCGATACAATCTAAACGTATCGAGGTTTCAGGCTCAAAATTCGCCCAGACATAGTCTTGCAGTGAACTTAAAAATTTATGAGCCAGTCCTTTTCCTGTTTGACCTTCTGCCAAGGTCAGCTTATGAAGATACAAACAAGAAGCGTCAGCAGGATGATTCTGCCAAAGTTCGCGGTCCCAGTCCGTCATTTCCGAATATAAATAACAAACAGCAACGATTTGCTGATTCAGCTCCCCAAAATATATCGAGTCTTTAGCCAGCCAATGCTGAATGACCGGCAATTCTTTTTCTTTTAAAATATTAGACCACTGTACAGACTGCTTTCTTTTTATCCGCAACGCAGCATCTTTCAACATATCGTTGACGATGGTATCTTCACTAACCAATGCTTTTCTAATTTTCACCGCATATCCTCCTTTATTCATGGACACTTTTAAAAAAGTATACCACAATAAAACCCGGAAAATCATCCGAATCCTTTGCAGTATACTTTTAATTTTGTTATCAAACATATCTCAATCATAAGCGCGAGAGAAACATTGAAAAACTTTTATCATCAACTATAAAATCTTTCGTTCAAAAAGCCAAACACTTCCAAAAAGACTTACACAACAAAGAATGACGGTGGAAATAACAGCTGTCCATAAATCGCCGGGATTCTTGCTGCCATCCAACAGCTGTGTAAATTGCTGAATTAATTGAACTGGGATGTAATCAGATAATTTAGTGATAGTGCTCAATGGAAACATCACAAGCAGACAGCCCACAACAAAAATCAACACGATGTAACTTTGTCTGCCAATCACACTTCCCAAAATAATCAAACTGCATATCAAAATGCCGAACAGCCAGAGGCTAAACAACCCAAAACCTAAAAACCCATAGATTACGTGATCAAAATAAAGAAACGCATAGGCAAAAGTGACTGCGACAGCCAACAGATAATAAAAAGTAAAACTGATGACCAGCCATGCCCATTTGCCTACAATCACGCTCCAGCGCTTCAGTCCTTTAGTCAACAAAATCGTCAAGGAGCCTTTTTGATATTCCTTCGTTAAAATCGTGCTGAAAAATAAGACTGCCACTATCAAACCCATTTGTGTGGTGTTTTTATGAAATTGAAGCCAGACATCCATACCTGTGGGGGATGGGAACATTTCAGCCATGTCCTTTGATACCAGTGTCTCAATTAGCTTCGGAGTGAATTTCGCTGTTAAAACATTAAGAATCCCCAGCAAAAGAAATATGCCGCTCAAAATATACACCTGATAATTTTTTAGACTGCTGAAAATTTCTTTTTTGAAAAAAATCCATGTCTGTCTCATTTCACCACCTCCTGGAACAATTCTTCCAAAGAAGGTTCTAGAATCATCAATTTCTTAACCGGGATTTGTTCCGCGGCTAAAAAGCGAAACAAGGCCTGCTGCAGTTGCCCTACGTCTTTTCCCTGAAAAACAAGACCCGTTTCATTTTCTTCCACTGAATAATCTTGATAAACAAATGCCATAAATTTTTCTCTGTCAGTTCCGTTTGCCAGCTCCAAAAGAATTTGTTTTTTCTTGTGAGCTGCTTTTAATCTTTCGATTTCTGTTCCTGAGATGATTTTTCCCTCATGGAGCAGAACCATGTCGTCGCAAATTTTTTCTACATCACTCAAAATATGAGTAGAAAACAGCACGGTTGTTTGATGTTTCACCCGCTGTAAAAGATCCAAAATTTCTTTTCGTCCCACAGGATCCAGTGCTGATGTGGGTTCATCGCAAATCAGAAGTTTTGGTTCATTCAGAAGTGCCTGAGCAATCCCTAATCTCTGTTTCATCCCTCTGGAATATCCGCCAATTCTTTTACCGGTGCTTTCCAGTTCCACCAGCTCCAGCATTTCAGATATCCTGTTAGAAAGTTTCGAAGCCGGCATGCCCGTGATATCTCCGCAAAGCTTGAGATATTGTGCGGCTGTCATCTCATCATAAAAAGCCGGTACATCAGGTAAATACCCTACAAACTGATTCGTCTTGTTTTTTCTAAATGTGACAGGCTCACCTGCCAAATGGATATCACCGCTGTCGATTGGCAACATCCCCACTATGCACTTCATCAATGTCGTTTTTCCAGCCCCGTTCTTGCCGATAAAGCCCAAGACTGTTCCTTCCTTGACCTTCATTTCGACTTCGTTCAACACTTGTTGAGCACCGAAACTTTTACTGACACGGGATATTTCCAAAATATTGCTCATTCTTCTTCACGACCTATCGCAAAATAAAGTACCGGTCCGATAATTTGGACAAAGATTACAATGAACAACCAAAGCCATTGATTACCGATACGCACCTTGGGATGCTTTAAAAGATGTTTCACAGATAAAATAACCAAAGTGAGATGAATCAGTATAATCGGCAAAACCAATGGCAGTACTTCTTTGACTTCCGCAATCGTTAAAATGCTCACTGGACATCAACTCCCTGTTAATTTAATCAACTGTTGAAATAATTCCTGATACGTGTTGTTTTCGCCTAATTTTTCTTCTATCAAAGGTTGAGATGTGAAAAATTCTAAAATACTTGTTTTCACCAGACTTTCATCTCTGGGGACAGTGTTACCCAAGTCCGTTTGGGCATCCAACCATTGGGCCACTTGATCAAAATAATCATCCCCTTGGAGCTCTATTGATGGAGACATTTTAAGGATTTCAACCACTTCCCCCATGAATTTCAATGCCTCTTCCCCTTCGTCCACTCTTAACAATTGCATAAAAGCTGAAAATAAAAATGTCAGATAAGTAAACGGGGAAAGGGTTTTGATATGATAAATTTCTGCTGTCTGCTCGATACGCTTAATCGTCTCCAACACTTTTTCCGGTGTTTCCAGTAATGATAAATACTGGCTGCTGTTGGAAATTAAAGCAAACAAATTTTGATAAATCTCGATTTGAAGTATTTCTTCCGCTTTCTCCAGATGTCCTAAGCGAAAATAGGCATTTGCCAACACCTGATTTTCTGCTAGATAAAGATTGACCTCTTTTCCCAATAACACCATAACCATGTCATTTTTATCCATCAAAGTATAGATAATCGCTTGAAGGACATTTGCCTGTCTCGCCATATCAGGCCGGGAAGTTTCCATTTTTATCGTTTCGCTCAACTGAAGCAGTTCATCAAGCAAATTATTTCTTTCCGCTGTATCTCCAGCTAAATTAAGGTGGTTAAATAATAAAATAACCATTTGCAGCTGAAAAGAATAGCACACACTATATTTCCCTAACATCGCATCGATGTCCAGCTTGACTTCAGAAAATTTTCTCCGGGTGAATTCATCGGAAAAAAACTTGTACCAATGACGGATTTCTTCTTGTGTCAATTGGGGAGAGTAACCAAGCAGCTCATCAATCGAAATTTTAAAAAGAGAAGCTATGGCGGGCAGTAATAAGACATCCGGCATGGTTTGATGATTCTCCCACTTGGAAACCGCAGATTTTGAAACACCTAAAGAAAATGCCAGCTCTTCTTGCGTCATGTTTTTTTCTTTACGGCAACGCTGGACGATTCTGCCCAACTTGATTTCTGTCATTTGTTTCACCTCTTAGGCTAATCATAAATCTAAAACTAGCATTTCACAATGGAAAGCTTACCAACTTTTCGGGAAAAAGTTGCTCAACAGGAAACTTCGGCGGAATGAAAAGAGAATGCTCCGAATTTTTTTGAACTTTGAAACAGGAAAATGTAAATTTAAAAAAACCATGAAATTACTGTTTTAGAAACGTAATTTCATGGGTTTTTCTTTATTGTGTGATTTTTTCAACTACAAAGATAGTTGCTTCTGTTTTTCTTCTTCAATCAACCGACGGAACTTTTCTTGAGAAATTTTTTGGTCGAATACATGCTCCCCGATAACCATCGTGGGCACAAATTGAACCCCTGCAGACAGCGCCTCATTGACAATCGCTTGTGCCATTTCTTCGTCTGCATCCTCTGTCAGCTGAAGAATTTTTTCAGCATACTCTGCCACCGATGACAGACTCATCTCTCTGTCCATGTCTCCCCATCTGGTCTGAGAATGGTAAATTTTGTCCAGCACTGCTTCCACCTCATCATAACCGGCATGCTTCGGCACAAAACGGTGCAGCACATTGCCATAATGAAGCCCAAATTTTTCCTTGTCAAACAACTTCAATACCCTGCGGACTGTTCCATTTTCAATCAATTCCCGATAGGTCTCCCGGGAATCTTCAAACCATTGCAGACAATAAGGACAGCGCAGGTTGACATACTCTTTCACTACGACTGGTGCATCTTGATTTCCCAGCTGTATGCCGATGGTGTCATTTATTTTTGAAGGTTTTATCTTCTCCATCTATTTTCCTCTGGATTATTTATTTTTTTAATTGATTATTGACCATCACTTCGTCAATCAATCCGTAAGCTTTTGCTTCTTCTGCTGTCATAAAATTGTCGCGGTCCGTATCTTTTTCAATCACTTCGATGGGTTGTCCTGTGATATCAGCTAAAATCCTGTTCAAACGATCCCGTGTGTCCAAGATATGTTTAGCAGCAATTTCAATTTCTGTCGCTTGACCTTGCGCACCGCCCAATGGCTGATGGATCATGATTTCTGCGTTAGGCAACGCAAATCTTTTACCTTTAGTGCCGGCAGCAAGTAAAAAGCTCCCCATGGAAGCCGCCATGCCTAAAACGATTGTCTGCACGTCAGCTTTTACAAAGTTCATTGTGTCATAAATTGCTAAACCAGAAGAGACACTTCCCCCCGGCGAATTGATATACAAGAAAATATCTTTTTCTGAATCTTGGGCATCTAAAAATAATAGTTGGGCAATCACTGAATTGGCTACATTGTCGTCAATAGGCCCGCTCAACATAATGATTCTGTCTTTTAACAGACGAGAATAAATATCGTAAGCTCTTTCTCCACGAGCTGACTGCTCGATAACTGTTGGAATTAAATTCATTTTGTTTCCTCCTATTTTTAAAACTTCTCCCTTATTTTAGCATAAAGGGCAAACTTGTTCATAGAGTAAGTTTATACTAAAGGTCAGTAATGGTCAATTGTTATGTTTGTCTTTTACAATTTGTTTTTCTTTGATATAGTTAACTTGCTAGATAATTTTTGGAGGGAGCTTTCTATGACGGAACTAATCGGTACATTGTTAGGTGTTTTACTGGGAGCTTTAATCGCCATCATCGGTGTAAACATCAATAATAAAATGATTTTCAAAGAATTCGACCGGCGTGAGCAAATCAAAGAAAAGATGAAAGAAATCGATATGCTGATGCTGTTAAACAAAAAAATCAACGAGATTTTACAAAAAAGAGACATCGAAATCAGAGATGACGTGGACATTACCAACTATGAAAAAGTTGCTAATTTCGACGATGTAAAAATCACAATTGATGATTTTATTTATTTGCAGTCTTTTTGTGCTCAAAACCACTACTATCTGCCAAATTATATGGTAGAAGAATTTTTCAAAAAGATTTCCCACCGGAAAATAGTGCTTGATCCCCAGATTATCCGTACGGAAGGAGCCTATAGTTATCAGGGTGGGCGTGTAGTTTTAGAAGAATTTTCGGAACAGTTGATCCGAACCGCAGAAGACCGGAAAATCGAGTTGAAACAACTTACAAACAAATATCGAAAATAACATCGTCCCAAAGTTTTATCAGGGCGTGCTTTAAAACATCAGGCAGCTTTTCCAGCTGCCTGATGTTTTATTTTCCTTCTCTTAGTTTATCCGCAAATTCATTGATTTTCCGGATTCGGTGATTGATACCTGATTTTGAAATAGGACCTGAAGGAACCAGCTCCCCTAACTCCTTCAAGCTTACTTCAGGATGTTGCAGTCTTAATTCTGCGATTTCTTGAAGTCTCTCATCCAAATTTCCCAAACCCACTGTGGCTTCGATGTATTCAATATTTTCGATTTGCTTTGACGCGGCTTCGATTGTTTTTGATAAATTAGCTGTTTCACAGTTCACCAGCCGGTTCACCGAATTTCTCATATCACGGATGACTCTGACATCTTCAAATTTCAGCATGCTGGTCGTTGCTCCAATCAGCGTCAAAAAGTCAGAGATATCTTCCGCTCCTTTTAGGTAGGTGATGTAACCGTTGCGCCGATTGAGAGTTTTCGCTTTCAAATGGTAATACTCAATCATTTCTTTTAATTCTTTGCTGTGATTTTCATATAAAGAATAGATTTCCAAGTGATAACGACTAGTCTCCGGATTATTCACAGAACCTCCAGCTAAAAAAGCTCCCCTGAGATATGCTTTCATCCTCTCACTGTTGCCGATAATCATGTCCGACACATGGTCCATCAGCATGCCGTTATCAAAAATATCCAAGTCCATTAAAATTTTCTGTGTTTCTTGTTTCAAACGGACAATATAGATATTGTTTTTCTTTAACTTCATTTTACGACGGACTAGAAATTCTGCCTGAACTTCATAATGGTCCCGCAGCAACGTATAGATTCTTCTGGCAATCGCTGCATTTTCAGTTTGAACATTCAGGACAAAATGACGGTTCGCTAAAGACAGTGCACCATTCATCCGGATCAGAGCTGCCAGTTCCGCTTTAGCTAAATCACGCTGGACTTCTAAGGTAGTGAGCTCCTTCTTCACATCTGAGGCAAATGACACTTGCTACACCTCTTTCTCTTAATACTTGGGACCCAATACAATTCTGAACAACTCGTCGACGACTTTTTCTCCATCGTGAAAAACCCCGCCTCTTCTTAACTTTAAAAAATTAGCGGAGATCACTCGGCAGCCTTCTTCCCGCAACCGTTTGAAATCGTGGGTCACTTGAACTAAATATTCATCGTACTTTTCGGTATCCATATACCCTTCCGGCACACTTTCAGTGTTCACCAAAACTGTGTCGATGAATTTTTGCCCAAGATGTCTGTTGAGTACCTCAACATGGTTGGCATCAGTAAAGTGTTCGGTTTCCCCTTTTTGGGTCATGATATTGCAAATATAAACTACTTCTGCCTCAGCATCCAGCACTGCTTGACCGATTTCTTCGATCATCAGATTAGGCAAGATACTTGTAAACAAGCTTCCCGGCCCCAAAACAATCATATCTGCATCTTTTATTGCCTGAATGACTTTTCTGGCCGGCTTTGGTTTTTCATCGTCGCAAGTGTTCGTCACAAAAACCCGATTAATCTTCTGACGTTTTTCAGCGATTTTTGATTCACCCGAAACCACTGAGCCATCCTCATACTCTGCATGCAGTGTCAGTGATTTTTCCGATGCAGGATAAACATGTCCATCTACTTGCATAATCTGCCCTAAAATTTGAATAGCTTCATAGGTACTGCCTCTCATTTCCGACAAAGCGGCAATGATCAGATTCCCTAGCGAATGATTAGCTAAAAATTCATCATCTTTATTGAAGCGATATTGGAACAAATCTTCAAATAATTTTGGCATCTCAGACAATGAGACAAGGACATTCCTCAAGTCCCCCGGCGGAGAAATATTGACACTTTTTCTCAATGAACCGCTGCTGCCCCCATCATCCGCCACCGTAACGATAGCGGTGATAGAGGCTCCTTGATTGCGCAAACCGTTTAAGATGACCGGTAATCCAGTTCCACCACCAATGACTACAATATTCGGCTTTCTTATGCGGTATGTTTTCATGAACGATTCACCGTCTCTTTTCGTTTGCCACAGTCACGATGGGTAATATTGACCGGATACAAATCAAGAGCTTTTATATCCTCAGCCAAACGTTTAGATAACGCTACTGAGCGATGCTGACCCCCAGTACAGCCGATAGCAACCGTTAGGCTGGTTTTACCCTCTTTTTCATATCCCGGTAAAATAGATACGATCAGGTCTTTGAACTGCCGATAAAAATTCTCGGTGTCTTCAAACCCCATCACATAATCATACACCGGCTGATCCATTCCGGTCAGCGGTCGCAAATTTTCCACATAGTGGGGGTTTGGTAAAAAACGGACATCCATGACTATATCCGCATCAATCGGCAATCCATATTTAAAGCCAAAGGAAACCACTTCCACACGAAACATGTTAGTATCTTCACTTTTAAAATCATTTAAAATTCTTTGACGCAGCTGACGCGGTGTCAAGGTAGTTGTATCGATAACCATGGCGTCTGCTTTAATTTCTTCAAGCAATGCACGCTCTTTGCGGATACCATCCGTCACCAGCCCGTCCATCGCAAGGGGATGGGTTCTGCGGGTTTCTTTATAGCGAGACACCAGCTCTTCATCGGATGCATCTAAAAAGACGATGCTTGTGTCAATCATCTTTGTATTTTCAACTTCAACAAGTGTTTGTTGCAATTCTTCAAAAAATGAACGCGAACGTAAATCAATCACCAAAGCCAGCTTAGTGACTTTTCCAGATTCTTTGATCAATTCCCAAAATTTAGGTAACAATCCTGGGGGCATATTGTCGATACAGAAATATCCCATATCTTCAAAGCTTTGCATAGCAACGGTTTTTCCAGCACCACTCATCCCTGTGATGACGACTAATCTTAAACTTTCAACCATATTGCAGCCTCCTTCTTTACTTCTTAGATATTATAGCATAGCCGGGCGTATCATGGTAGAGGACAGGTTTTATATTTTCTCTACAGCAAAAACATTCTTTTGCTTCACAATTTCCCGTCAATAAAAAAATTTTTATCATTTCTATCTTCTTGCCATTATTTCTTTAATGTCCCAGTACAGCAAACACAGCAGCATATCAAAAACTCTTCTCCTCAATGGTATTTTGAAGAAAAGAGTCTGAGTTTAGTTTAATATTTTTTTTAAATATTGTCCGGTATAACTTTCTTTGACTTTTACTACTTCTTCAGGCGTTCCTGTTGCGACGATGGTTCCGCCTTGATCTCCGCCTTCCGGTCCTAAGTCGATAATGTAATCTGCGGTTTTGATCACATCTAAATTATGTTCGATAACGAGAACTGTGTTTCCCGCATCCACCAGACGGTTCAAAACTTTCAGAAGCCGCTTGATGTCTTCGGAATGAAGACCAGTCGTCGGCTCATCCAGAATATAGAAACTGTTGCCTGATTGTCTCTTGTGCAATTCGCTGGCCAGCTTCATCCGCTGGGCTTCGCCCCCTGACAATGTGGTTGCCGGCTGTCCCATGGTAACATAGCCCAGACCAACATCTACAATGGTTTGAAGTTTGCGCTGAATTTTCGGAATCGCTTTGAAAAACTCCGCGGCTTCTTCGATCCGCATGTCCAGAACTTCGGAAATATTCTTACCCTTATAGTGAACTTCTAAAGTTTCAGAATTATATCGTTTGCCGTGGCAAACTTCGCAAGGAACATAAACATCTGGTAAGAAATGCATTTCTATTTTGATGATTCCGTCTCCCCGGCAGGCTTCACAACGTCCGCCCTTCACGTTGAAACTAAATCTGCCCTTCTTGTATCCCCGCACCTTTGCCTCATTGGTCATTGCGAACAGACCCCGAATATCATCAAAAACGCTTGTGTAAGTCGCCGGGTTGCTTCGAGGAGTCCGCCCGATTGGACTTTGGTCAATATTGACCAATCGTTCGATCGACTCGTATCCGGTGATTTTTTTATGAGCACCGGGCCGTTCTGAATTGCGGTTAATTTTTTGTGCCAACGCCCTTTTCAAAACTGCATTGACGAGTGTACTTTTTCCAGAACCGGAAACGCCTGTGACCACCACAAACTCTCCCATGGGAAACTTCACAGTCAAATCTTTCAGGTTATTTTCTCTGGCTCCTTGAACGGTGACGAATTTCCCATTGCCTCTTCGTCTTTCAGTCGGTACTTTTATTTCTCGTTTTCCCGCCAAATATTGTCCTGTCAACGATGCTGTATTTTGAATCACTTCTTCCGGAGTTCCCGCAGCAATAATCTCTCCGCCGTGTTCACCGGCACCCGGGCCCATATCAATCAGATAGTCAGCTGAGCGCATGGTGTCTTCGTCATGTTCTACTACAATCAAAGTGTTGCCCAAGTCTCTCATCTTCTTTAGGGAAGTAATCAGACGGTCATTGTCCCGTTGATGCAAGCCAATCGACGGCTCATCGAGAATATACAAAACACCGGACAAGTTGGAACCGATTTGAGTCGCCAGACGTATCCGCTGAGCTTCCCCGCCTGAAAGAGTGCCTGATGAGCGGCTCAAACTTAAATAATCCAAACCCACATCTTCAAGAAAAGACAAACGGTCTCTCAATTCTTTAAAAATCGGTTTTGCAATCATACTGTCTTGTTCCGAAAGGTTTAAATGTTTGAAAAAATCCAACGATTGAGTGATGGACAGCTCGCTCACTTCACCGATGTGTTTGCCGCCGACTTTTACGGACAAAGCTTGAGGATTCAAACGATAACCATGACAAGATTGACATTCCAATTCAGTCATATACAAACGCATTTGTTCACGGGTGTAATCGCTGCTTGATTCGTGATAACGCCGGTCGATATTGATAAGCACCCCTTCAAAAGGAACATCCACGTCACGGACACCGCCAAAATCATTCTCGTAATGAAAATGAAACGGCTCTCCTTTGGAACCAAATAGTATCAGCTCTTGCTGAGCCTTCGTCAGTTTCTCAAAGGGTGTATCAAAATCAATCTTGAAATGAGCACACGCCTGCTCCAGCATTGCAGGATAATAATTAGAACTGATGGGGTTCCATGGAACGATGGCGCCTTCTCTTAAAGTCTTGGAAGGATCGGGAACTACTAAATCCTGATCCACTTCCAACTTGACGCTTAGTCCGTCACAATCGGGACAGGCACCAAACGGCGCATTAAATGAAAACAAGCGCGGTTCCACTTCGCCAAGGGTGAAACCACAATATGGACAGGAATAATGCTCGCTGAATAAAATTTCTTCTCCACCGATTACATCCACCAAAGCATAGCCTTCAGCTAAACGCAGGGCAGATTCAAAAGAATCAAACAGACGGGAGCGGATACCTTCTTTGATCACTATCCGGTCGATAACAATTTCAATCGAATGTTTTTTATTTTTTTCTAACTCAGGAACTTCCATGACATCGTAAATCTCACCATCAACCCTGACACGGACATAGCCTTCTTTTTTTATCATCTCAAAGACTTTTTTATGCTGTCCCTTTTTCCCCACGATAATAGGTGCTAGAATCTGTATTTTTGTGCGATCTTCCATCTCCAACACACGCTCCACCATCTGCTCAACAGACTGGCTTTTGATTTCTGTGCCGTCGTTGGGACAAATCGGTACACCCACACGGGCAAAAAGCAAACGCAAATAGTCATTTATTTCCGTTACCGTCCCCACCGTGGACCGGGGATTTTTGCTGGTAGTTTTCTGATCGATGGAAATCGCCGGACTCAACCCGTCGATACTGTCAACATCCGGTTTGTCCATCTGACCTAAAAACTGGCGGGCATAAGAAGACAAGCTTTCTACATATCTTCTCTGACCTTCAGCGTACAAAGTATCAAAAGCCAAAGAGCTCTTCCCTGAGCCTGACAGCCCAGTAACGACCACCAGCTTGTCCCGTGGGATTGTCACATCAATATCTTTTAAATTATGTTCTCTTGCGCCGTGGATAACAATTTTATCATTTGCCACGCTTTCACCTTCCTTACAATTCCGCTTTTAATTCTAACACTGTGTCGCGCAATGTTGCTGCTCGTTCGAAATCAAGTGCTTTAGCGGCATCTTTCATTTCTTTTTCAAGGTCAGCGATCACATCTTGCTTTTCTTTCTTGCTCATTTTACCGTAATTATCAACCAAATCATACGATTCTGCATCTTCTGCCACCTTGGAAATGCTAATTAAGTCTCGGATTTCTTTGATGATCGTCTTAGGCGTGATGCCGTGTTCCTCATTGTATTTTTCTTGAATACTGCGGCGTCGTGCTGTTTCATTGATTGCTTTTTCCATGGAATCCGTCACTTTGTCTGCATACATGATGACTTTTCCATTCGCATTACGGGCGGCACGGCCGATTGTTTGTATCAACGACCGCTCGCTGCGCAAGAAGCCTTCTTTGTCTGCATCCAGAATTGCAATCAACGAAACTTCAGGAACATCCAATCCTTCACGAAGCAAGTTGATTCCCACCAAAACATCAAATTCCCCCAGACGCAAATCACGGATGATTTCTGTCCGCTCCAAGGTTTTGATATCACTGTGCAAATATTTCACCTTGATACCCAGCTCTTTCAGATAATCAGTCAAGTCCTCCGACATTTTTTTGGTCAAAGTCGTGACAAAAACACGTTCATGCTGATCGATTCTTTGATGGATTTCTCCAACCAGATCGTCGATTTGTCCCATGATCGGTCTCACTTCTATTTTCGGATCGAGCAAGCCCGTTGGACGGATGATTTGTTGAATCACATGATCGGTCCGTTCCATTTCATAAGGGCCGGGTGTTGCCGAGACATATATGATTTGATGCACATGTTCTTCAAATTCTTCGATTCTCAACGGACGGTTATCCAAAGCACTTGGCAAACGAAAACCATAGTCCACAAGCATTTGCTTACGAGAACGGTCCCCATTATACATCCCTCTGATTTGAGGCAAAGTCACATGGGATTCATCCGCCACGATAAGGAAGTCATCAGGGAAAAAATCCAGCAGTGTATACGGCGGTTCGCCCGCTTTACGGCCATCCATGTGTCTGGAATAGTTTTCAATGCCCGAACAATAGCCCATCTCCCGCATCATTTCGATATCATAGTTCGTCCGCTGTTCCAAACGTTGAGCTTCCAGCAGCTGGTCGTTGTCACGCAGTTCTTTTAATCTCAGCACCAATTCATCTTGAATTTTTTTAATCGACGATTCCATGTGGTCTTCATCAGTCACAAAGTGAGTCGCCGGGAAAATGGCCACGTGTTCCTGATCAGAAATGATTTCCCCTGTCAGAGCATCCACTTCCCGAATCCGTTCCACCTCATCGCCAAAAAATTCGACACGTAAAGCATAATCGGCACGGGAAGCCGGAAAAATTTCCACTACGTCCCCCCTGACACGAAAACGTCCCCGCTGAAAATCAATGTCATTACGCTCAAACTGGATACCTACCAATTTTTCCAGCAGTTCGCCTCTTTCAAGCTCCATGCCTTCACGGATTGACAACACTTGTTTGCGATATTCCTCCGGGTCTCCCAACCCATAAATACAGGAAACGGAGGCGACCACAATCACATCATTCCGTTCCAAAAGAGAGCTTGTAGCTGAATGCCGCAGTTTGTCAATTTCATCATTGACGCTGGAATCTTTTTCTATATAAGTATCACTCGAAGGAACATATGCTTCAGGTTGATAATAATCATAGTAACTGACGAAATACTCTACTGCATTATTGGGGAAAAACTCTTTCAGCTCACTGTACAATTGTCCCGCCAAGGTTTTGTTATGGGCAATCACCAGCGTTGGTTTTTTTATTTCCTTAATGACATTGGAAATAGTGAACGTCTTTCCTGTTCCGGTGGCTCCTAAAAGAATTTGTTCTTTTTGATTATTTTTTATATTATTGATCAGCTGCTCGATTGCTTGGGGCTGATCGCCATTTGGTTGATAATTTGAAACCAAATCAAACGCCAAATCTGTTTGTTTTTCAATCATCCAACCACTCCTTTATTCTTTATCAATGGTCACTTCACTATTTTAACATAGGGAACATACTTTCGCTACTTTTTAAGAATAGACTAAAAATAAAAAAAAGCAAGAAAATATTTTAAAACTTCAGTGTCTTTCTGGAAGCATCCCGTCTTGTTAATCACATATATTTTTATCACTTGAACGTGAAAAAAATACGAATGTATAAATATTTAAGTATATTTTCTGGAAAAAGAATTCCGTCAGTATCGTTATGGTATCATGTAAACAGATTATAAAAAGGACACTTATTAAGAGAGATTTCCGTGAATAACAAAAAAGGAGAGTAAAATGGCTCATAGTATATTTATTGTTGAAGACGATCCAGTGATTTGCCAACTTTTAGAACAACATCTGACCCAATGGGGATTTGAGTGCCGCAGTGTACAGAATTTTCAAAAAGTGTTAGCTGAAATTGGGAATTTTGAAGCAGAACTTGTCATCCTTGATATTTCATTGCCCTATTACAACGGTTTTTACTGGTGCCAAAAAATCCGTGAAACATCTCAGGTCCCGATTATTTTCCTGTCCTCCGCCGATGACCAAATGAATATGGTCATGGCTATGAACATGGGAGCAGATGATTTTATTGCCAAACCCTTTGACCTGCATGTGCTCGTGGCAAAAGTACAAGCTTTACTTCGACGAAGTTATGACTTTACCCAACCATCAGTAACTGAGTTAACATACCATTCTTACACTTTTTCACCTCAAGAGAATCGTGTGGCATATCAAAATACTCAAGTAGATTTATCTCCCAATGAAAGCAAAATTATGTTGCTATTGTTTAAAAATGCCGGTAACGTTGTCCCCCGTGAAACAATAATGGAGTTATTGTGGGAAGGCGACGAATTTGTTGACAGTAATACTTTAGCTGTCAATATGACTAGACTTAGAAAAAAACTATCTGTTATCGGGTTGGACCATCAAATTCAAACTATAAAAAATACGGGCTACATGTTGAAAGAAGTGACAAAATGAAATGAAAAAAAATATACAGCTGTTTGGAAAATTCTTATGGAGCCGAAAATCATTTTATATCGCTTATCTATGCTTGTGCTTTATATTCATAGTAACTTTTCATCTCTATAGCTTGAATTTATCGGCATTTATAGATGGTGTCTTATTTTCCTTAACAATACTGCTTTGTCTAAGCGCTCTGGATTTTTTGTTTTTCTTGCGTCAGCATTTACTGTTAGAAAAAATACAGCACCAGTCAGAATACTATTTTGATCAATTAAATCATCTTCCACGGGTGATTGAGCCGCTAACCAATGATTATCAACAATTATTTTTGCAAGCCGTTGCTGAAAAAGAAAAAATAGCGGCAAGAAAACAGCAAGATATGCAAGAACTGATGGATTATTATGCCATGTGGAGCCATCAGATTAAAACACCTTTGGCAGCGGTGAGTTTGTTAAGCCAGACCGAGCAAATCAATCAAAACAAACTAAAAAATGAAATATTTAAGATTGAAAGTTATTTAGATATGATGCTGCATTATTTAAAAATGCAAGAATTAGAAAATGATCTTGTTTTTGAATCAGTTGAGTTATCCAAATTAATTAAGGCAGTCGTACGCAAATTTGCCACATTTTTCATCGATAAAGATTTATCTGTAGAGATTGCTGATTTTGAGAAAGAAATTGTCACAGATGAAAAATGGCTGAATTTTATTTTAGAGCAGCTTATATTCAACAGCATTAAATACACCCATTCTGGTGGCATTAAAATCTATTGGAAAGATGAGCAGCTTATAATCGAAGATTCAGGAATTGGTATTTTATCCCAAGATTTGCCGCGTATTTTTGACAGAGGTTACACAGGCTTTAATGGCAGAGAGGATAAAAAGGCAACAGGCTTAGGCCTGCATATGAGCGGGTTAATTGCCGAAAAACTCGGCATCCAGTTAACATTGAAATCTGAAGTTAAAGAAGGCACTAAAGCACACTTGTTTTTTAATCAAGAAACCTATGAAATGGAATGAATGAGCCCAAACTTACCTAAATGTAAGTTTGCTTTTTTATCTGTAAGTAGGCATGGAGAGCATTCTTTCGTAAGATAAAATTAACCACTGAAGACGGGAGGATCATTATGACCTTACTAAAAGTAACAAATTTAAATAAAACTTATCACACACGAATCGGAGGTACTAAAGTTGAAGCTTTAAAGAATATCTCATTTTCAATCAATCAGGGGGAATATGTTGCCATCATGGGAGAATCAGGTTCGGGAAAAAGTACACTCCTGAATCTGTTAGCAACACTAGACAAACCTTCATCTGGCTCAATCCATTTGAATCAAGTTGTCTTGAACACTATCAAAGAAAAAGAGGCCGCTGCTTTCCGCAGAAATCATTTAGGTTTCGTGTTTCAAGATTTTAACTTACTGGACAATTTTTCAGTTCAAGATAATATTTTATTGCCTTTGGTTTTAGCTAAAACTGAACTTGGAAAAATGCGTCAGCGTCTAAACCAGTTAGCTCCTAAATTAGGATTGATGTCGCTGCTGGAAAAATTTCCCTATGAAATTTCCGTTGGACAGCAACAGCGGGTAGCCATAGCCCGTGCTTTAATCACCCAGCCGGAAATTGTTTTAGCAGATGAACCTACAGGAGCTTTAGATTCAAAAACATCCAACCAACTACTACAACTATTTCAACAGCTAAATAATGACGGGCAAACACTGTTAATGGTCACTCACAGTGCAGTGGCTGCCAGTCATGCCAATCGTATACTTTTTATCAAAGATGGGCGAGTGTTTCATCAGATTTATCGAGGGAACATGACGAATGAAAGTTTTTTAACCACAATTTCTGAAACCATGACCGTTTTACTGACAAAGGAGGACTAAGTTATGTTTTATGCTAAACTTGCTTTTTCTAACCTGCGGAAAAATCGTCGCGTCTACATTCCTTTTATTTTTTCAATGGTCTTTCTTATGATTGTCAATGTTGTAATGCAAGTACTCGTCACAAATCCAGGGATGGACCAACTTCCCAGGGCGCAAGCAGCTATAGAGTTATTTCGTTTTGGCTCATATGTCATTGTCTTTTTTTCAGTTATTTTTTCTTTATACACCAACAATTTTTTACTCAAACAGCGTAAAAAAGAACTGGGTTTGTATAATATTCTAGGGATGGGCAAACGGGAGCTGACCCATATCATGTTTTGGGAAAGTCTTTTTTCTTTTCTCATTGTGACTACGTTGGGAATTATTTTTGGCAGTATCTTCGCTCGTTTCTGTTTTCTAGTCATGAGGAGGATACTAGGAATCGGAGAAGCTTTTCATTTTGAAATTCATTTAACGACAGTAGCTTTTTTATTTCTTTTCTTCTTATTTATTTTTGGCTGCTTCTTTTTGCTGAATGTATTTCACTTAAGGACTGTTAATCCCATTGATCTTTTTCGAGGAGCTCAACACGGAGAAAAAGAACCTAAAATGAACTGGCTGACAGGATTATCAGGCGTTCTCTGTATCGGACTAGGCTACTATTTCTCTGTCACAATTCAGTCTCCCTTGGCTGCTTTGAATCAATTCTTGTTGGCAATCCTGCTAGTTATCTTTGGTACCTATTGCTTGTTCTCTGCCAGCAGTCTCATGATTCTAAAACTATTAAAGCGCAACGAAAAATATTACTATCATCCTAAGCATTTCTTTTCAATTTCAAGCATGATGTATCGCTTGAAGCAAAATGCCATGGGATTGGCCAGTATTTCCATCTTATGTACAATGGTCTTGGTTACCATCTCCACAACAGCCAGTTTATATTTTGGTATAGAAGGATTGGTAAAAAATCGCAATCCTTATGATATCAGTGTCACAGTTTCCCAAAATGAAACAGAAATTTTTAATGGACTTCATTCATTAGCTCAAAGTAATCAGCTAAGCGTTACGAAAGCGGATATTATGCATACTTCCAAGGGTTTGGTAATGTTGCGGAAAGATCAGCATTTTTTCCCCTTTGTGAAAGGAAAAGATAACATGAAGGCTATGCAAAGCCTGTCAATGATTGCACTGATGGATCGATTAGAATATGAACGACTCACAGGGGAAAAAATAAAACTCAATGCGAATGAAGTTTATTTATTCGAAATGGGTGGAAAATATTCACCTGACTCTCTTGTACTTGGGAACACTCATCTACGTATCACAAAAAAATTGGATGAAACTCCACTTTTTCCAAAATCACAAGGAATTGATAGTTTTCTATTTATCATGAATTCTCAAGATGAAATTAGCACTTTAATCCGATCGATGTTTTCTCAAGAAGACTTTTCCGAGATGTCTCAGCCTGAAGCAACAATCTTTCTTAATGTAAAAGGAAGCCAAGAACAAAAAATGGCTTTCGCCAATCAATCTTTTGCTTACGTGGATAGTCTAGGTCTCAGAAATACTTTTTCGTCCAAGGAAATAGACAGAGAAGATTCTCGCAGTTTTATGGGCGGGTTCTTATTTTTAGGCGTCATCTTTGGTTTGACATTCACTTTGGCAACAGCAACCATCATTTATTATAAGCAGCTTTCGGAAGGCAACCAAGATCAATACCGTTACGATATTATGCAACAAGTTGGTATGAGTCATTCGGAAGTAAAAAGTACTATAAATAGCCAGATTCTCATGGTTTTCTTTTTCCCGATCGGCTTAGCAGCCTTACATCTGTTTTTTGCAGTTCCAGCCATCCGAAAATTACTGCTGATGTTTGGGTTAAGCGATTTTCGTCTGATTTTGATTATATCCACACTGACTGTCATCTTTTTCTTCTTGATTTATTTGGCAGTTTACCTATTGACCTCCAAAGTTTATTATCGGATTGTTGAGCGGAGACCAGGAAGTTTTAGGGCTTTCTGAACAAGCTTTCAAAAAACAAACACCTTAGCTATATAGTAAAGGTGTTTGTTTTCATTGTTAGTGTTAAATTTATATTTTATCGCGTACTTCCTCTAACGACTAATTCCGGCTGGAACCAGTTATTTCCTTGCGAAACGCCCTCTTCGTCAATTTTTTTCAGCAGCATTTTTGCACAGGTACGTCCCATATCAATAACTGATTGTTTGACTGTGGTCAGTCTCGGATAGGCAATTTGGTCAAGAAAAACTCCATCAAAACCAACAACGCCGAACTCCTCAGGAACTTTTCCTTCTTTTTCTAGCAAGCCTCGGATAACTCCAAAAGCCAAACGGTCTGAACTGCAAACGAAAGCAGTATTCTTCTCAAAAGAATCGAAATTTTCTTCAATATAGCCCGCAGAGTAACGTGAGCGATTTTGAAAGCGGACGATGTCTGTCTTTTTATTTTTTTCTCTCATAGCCTGTAAGTAGCCGGCTTCTCTGGAAATTTCAAAAGGCTCATCCACATCAATACCTACATAGATGATTTGCTCATAGCCTCTTTCCAACACGTGCTTGGTACTCAAATATGTGCCCCGTTGATTGTCAGTATCAACGAAATCATAACCATATTTATTTTCACCGAACAAAATAATCGGGTTTTCGATTCTATGAATCCATTCGTAGTCTTTGTCTCTCATGCCGGTAATGATATATCCATCGCATAGACCGATATCAAAACCATTTTCCGTGACCAGCTGAAGAGAATATTGGTGCTTGTCCAACTCTTTAGAAATCCCCATCAGCAAATTCATATAATAAGGTTCAGTCGTATCCATTTCCTCTAAAATGAAAAGCTTGATAATATGAGTGCGATTGTTAGCTAAAGCTTTGGCAGCTACGTTAGGTTTATAATTCAACTCTTTCATAGCTTGAAACACCAGCTGCTTTAGTTCATCTGTCACTTTCTCAGGATTATTGATTACTCGGGAAACTGTCATCTTAGAGACATTCGCTTTTTTTGCCACGTCAGCTAAAGTTACCATTTTTTCCTCCTGCTTCACATGATTTGTATGTTACTATTATAGCCTCATCCTTTAACCTTTGCTACTTTAAAAAAATAGAAATATACTTTTTGTTCATTTTCTACTGAACGCAACTAACTAAGGGTTATTTTAATGTTATTATATCAGGCAATTACCGCTTCCAATAAGCCATTATCAAAGAAAATGTATTTTTTTGTGGGAGATGTTATATTTTAATCGCTTTTAGGGTATAATATATTAATCACAGATAAAGGAGAGTGTAATTTTAATGACACAGACAAAAAAATTAAAGAACAGATGGCTAGTCGCAATATCTGGTGTGGCGCTCCATCTGTCGATTGGTTCGGCTTATGCGTGGAGCATTTTTACCAAACCAATACAGGAGGTCACCAGCTGGAAAGCAAGCCAAATTTCATTTGCTTTCAGTATTGCGATTTTCTGTCTAGGGTTTTCAGCCGCTTTCATGGGGAGGTATACGGATAAGTATGGCCCGCGGGTCACTGGAACCATTTCTTCTATTTTTTTTGGCTCTGGAATTGCATTGACAGGGGTTGCAATATCTATTGAATCTTTACCTATGCTGTATTTAAGTTATGGGCTGATTGCTGGAATCGGCTTAGGAACTGGCTATGTCACACCCGTCTCTACAATGATGGCATGGTTTCCCGACAGACGCGGATTAGCCACAGGGATGGCAATCATGGGATTCGGTTTTGCTACATTGGTCACAACACCGATTGCAGAATCACTCATGAACGCCAGCAACATTGGATTATCTAAAACTTTTTACATCTTAGGAGCTGCGTATTTTGTTATCATGTTTCTTTCATCACAATATATCGAAAAACCGCCAGTAGGCTGGAAGCCTAAAGGTTATCAAGAAGAAGCAGCAGATGGAGAAATTCAAACGACTGGCGACACAGCAGCCATCGTTGAGCTGACAGCAGCTGAAGCACTTAAAACAAAACGTTTTTGGATGTTGTGGCTGATGTTGTTTATCAATATTACTTGCGGTATCGCACTAGTCTCTTCTGCTTCGCCAATGGCTCAAAAAGTCACAGGCATGAACACAGGACTAGCCGCAACAATGGTAGCAATCATGGGTATTTTTAATGGCGGCGGACGATTTGTCTGGGCAACCGTTTCAGATTACATTGGACGCTCCAATGTTTTCACTGCGTATTTTATTATTGACATCATCGCACTGACCCTTTTAAATTTCACTAAGTCGCCGATGGTCTTCAGTATTCTTATCTGCGTTGTGATGACTTGTTACGGTGGAGGCTTTTCAGCAGTCCCAGCTTATATCAGCGATATTTTCGGGACGAAAGCTGTCGCATCTATCCATGGATATATCTTAACTGCCTGGGCAATGGCAGGTATGGCAGGTCCTCTGATTTTATCCTTTACTGCCGACAAAACCGGGTCCTATTCATCTGCTATTATTATTTTTATCACTATGTCAATGATTGCTTTGGCATTATCATTCCTAATCCGCGTAGACATAAAAAAATCAATGGCAGTACAACCAAGCAACTAGCACTTATTAAAATTAATATAAACACTAAAAAAAGAGAATCTGGAACTAACTGTTCCGATTCTCTTTTTTATTCTTCAAAAGTTCAAAAGCTTTCAATACATTCTCTGCCAGCACTGCATTCGTTACAGTTCCAACGCCTCCCGGTACTGGTGTGATAGCAGCAACTTTTTCTGCTGCCTCCTCATACTCCACATCTCCAACAACTTTTCCTTCCGGGGTCACGTTGATTCCCACATCAATGACGATGGCATTTTCATCAAGCTGATCAGCATCGATATGATGAGGGATCCCAATCGCGCTGATGACTATTTCAGCGTCTTTAGTCTCACGCTTCAAGTCTCTTGTCGTACTTCGGCAAATCTTCACTACTGCTCCCCGGTCCATTAAGGCTAGAGCAAGCGGCTTACCGACCACCATACTATAACCCACCATCACGATGCGGCTGCCCGACAACTCGACGCCTGTAAAATCTAAAATATCCAAACAGGCTTGTGCCGTACAAGGGATGAACGATGAAAAATCCCCTTTGTAAATGCTCAGCATATTTTTCTCTCCAAAGCAGTCAACATCCTTTTCTGCTTTGACGATTTGACTGGCATAGTGGTCAGACAAATGTGCCGGTAAAGGTTTTAACAGTAAAATCCCATGAACATCAGGGTCATCGTTTACCTTGGTAAAGCTACTGTCAAAAACTTCTTGTGCTACATCTTCTGGTAAAGTTACTGTCTTCACATCAAACCCTAGATTACCCAAGATTTTTTTGCAAGAATTTTCATAATAAATCTGATCTGCATCGTTTCCGACCCTAACGATTGTCAAATTCGGCTGCACGGAAAGCTGTGCCAGTCTCTCTTTAATTTTTTCTTTTTTAGGTGCAGCAATCTCTTTTCCTCTTAATATTTTGGTTGTCAATAATGTCACTCACTTTCTCTTCATCCATTGCTTTATCGTATCATTTTTCTTCCCGGTTTGCCTGTCATTTTTAATTTGTCATGGACATTATACCAAGCCGTCAAGTCGCGGGATATTCTTTATTTCATTTTCAGTAATGAGCCAATCCACAGGTATATCATGTAGCTCACGGGGTACAGAAGAAACCGTCATCCGGGACCAGAGGCACAAAATTTTATTCATTCGGCTGTCTGACAAATAACGGTCGTAGAAACCTCCGCCATAGCCTAAGCGAAACCCCTGTTCATCTGCTGTGATACAAGGGATAATCCCCACATCAATCTCATCTTTTTCGATTAAAGGGCAGCTGTCGACCGGCTCTAAAATTTTATATTTCCCGCCAGAAAGTCTCAAGTCTGTCAAATCATTAATCTCAAAAGCCCCCATCTCTCCAAATGTCAGTACTTTTGGGACACACACTCTTTTTCCCTGAGATAAAAATTTTTGGATAAATGGCTGAGTGTTGATTTCATCAGCCATCCCCACATAACAAAATATCATCCCGGCTTGCTGATAAGCTTCCAAACTAAGGAGTGCCTGTAAAATATTTTTCTCTGCCTGTCTGCGGTATTCCAAAGATAATTTGGTGCGCCGCTGAATCATTTCTTTACGCAAATCTTGTTTATTGATTAAAATCACCTGCTATTTTTATCAGTAGATTTGGTGCTTGACCTGATTAAATATACTCTCTGAAAGCCTGCCGCCTTCTGACAAATATTTTTCCGTCCTGTTAACGATGTCTTCTGCATAATTCTTATCTGTCATAGATTTAGCATTGATATAGATATTCAAGGAGGCACTTTGTAACCCAGCCTGCAGCATCGCAACTCCAACGCCCACATCACTGATAACTAATTTACTTCCCTTTTCCAGCAATTCTTCCAGTAAAGTCATCACTGTGACAGACAATTCCATCATTTCTAATGGCGCACTGCAGGCCAGCCTCAACGCCTCCTCCATCACTTTATCTTTATGTTTTTTCTCTTCTTCAGTTCCCTGTGCTAATCCGTAAGCTCGGGACAGCGGAAGAAAGTTATCCGCATCCGCTTGAACCAGTGCCATAAATTGTTCCAGTGCAGCTCCCAGCTTTTCCAATAATTGCCCAAGATCTTCTTCGTATTGGGCATATTTTTTCTTTCCTTTTGTTAAGTTTACCACCATCATTCCCAGTGCAGTTCCCATTCCGCTGGCATACGCAGCTGCTCCGCCTCCGCCAGGTGCCGGCAATGACGAACTTAAATCTTGTAAAAATTTTATTGCTGATTGATCCAGTATTTTTTCTGACATGACCAGTCTCCTCCCACTAACACTATCAACTCTTTTCAACAGAGATGACCATTTATGTCATTTGATATTCTCCATTGATCTTTCAATAATTTTTTAGACTCTTCAGATTTTAAAAATTAGCTACCTGACAACCCCGCAGGTAGCTAATTCGTTGATTAAAACTGAAACGGGTAAACACATTCACTCTCCGTGCAAAAGACCACTTTTTTAAAATTCATCTTCTTCCGGCTGATAGGGCAGACCTTGATCATATTCTTTCGTATGTTTTGCGATGACTTTATGAAGCACCAATAGTGCTAATACGTTTGGAATGACCATAAAGCCATTGAATAAGTCTGCCAAGGACCAAACCAACTCAACTTTCAAAATACAGCCGACAAACATGAAAATGGCCACTAATACAGCATAAATCGGAACTGCTTTTTTGCCGAATAAATATTCCACATTCGACTCTCCGAAAAAGTACCAGCCGATGCACGTTGCATAAGCAAACAAGGCGACACAAATCGCGATAAATGGATAGCCGAACACACCCATTGTTTGAGAATAGGCATGTTGTGTTAATTCTATCCCATCCAAAAACACGCCATTTTCCATTACTCCCAAAGAATTTGTAGTCAGGATTACCAAGACAGTCATCGGCAACAAGATGATAGTGTCGATAAAAACTCCCATCATGGCAACTAGCCCCTGGTCAGAAGGGTGCTTTACTTTAGCCAGAGCGTGTGCATGGGGAGTCGACCCCATACCGGCTTCATGAGTAAACAAACCTCGTGCGACACCATAACGCATCGCCTCTCTTACTGTGACTCCTAAAACTCCGCCTGCCACAGCTTCAGGATTAAACGCCCCTAAGAAAACTTCTTTGAAAGCTCCCGGGATAGCACGAAAATTGATCATGACCACCACGATCGAAATAATTGAAAAAAACACTGCCATCGTAGGCACTACTTTTTCTGTCACAGCAGCCACACGCTGTCTTCCGCCAAGAAACACGTACAAGCCCGCAACTCCAAAAACCAAACCTGAAAGCCATGCAGGAATATTAAAAGCTGCTTCGAATGCATTCCCCACAGAATTTGATTGTACCATATTCCCCATAAAGCCTAGAGCTAAAATAATAAAAACCGCAAACATCACGGCAATTAGTTGCCCTGCTCTGCCTTTAAAAGCTTTTTTAATATAAAATACCGGACCGCCGACGACTTGGCCGCCCCGTCTGCCTCGGTAAATTTGCGACAGCGTGGCTTCTGAGTAAATAATTGCCATCCCGAGTATGGCGCTGATCCACATCCATAGAATTGATCCCGGTCCTCCAAGAACCATCGCTGTGGCAACCCCGGCAAGATTCCCCGTACCGATTTGGGCAGCAATCGATGTCATTAGGGACTGAAAAGAAGTCATCCCTTCGTCGTCCGCTTTTTCTCCAAAAAATGCAATATTCCCGAAGGTTAATTTAAAACTTTTTCTAAAATACCTAAATTGAACAAAGTTTGTTCTGATAGTATAAAAAATACCCGTGCCGATAAGCAAAAATATCAAAATGATATCCCATAAAAAATCCCTAATCGTATTAATAAACTCTATAAACTGATCCAATAAATTCCACCCCATTTTTCATAATGTATTTCAATTTAAAACTTTTCAGCACTAACCTAGATTTCTGAAAATATACAATGAGAGTGGTATAACTATTTTTTTATCGGCATGGAAGCAAAAAGTAAACAAACTAAATGAAAAGCTAGTGATGTGTCAAAATTATGCAATTTTACAGAAATCTAGGCTGATTTTGGCACACATTCTAAATTATCGCGGCAGCGAATGGATTCCTTTTTTGGAAATGTTATCCAACGCTTCGATTATACCTTCGTGCACGGTCGGATGAGGATGGATGACTGACAACATATCCTCTACCTTTAGATTATTAACAATTGCTGCACTGTATTCACTAATCATTTCAGTGGCAGTCTCTGCCATTATGACCGCTCCAAGCAGTCTGCCAGATTCCTTTTCAGTGACTATTTTAATGAATCCCCGGTCGCCCCCTTTAATCATGTGGCGGGCATTTCCGCTTAAAATGTATTTCCCGATGGTCACATCATGACCTTTTTTCTTAGCTTCTTCTTCGGACAATCCTACACTGGCAATTTCCGGTGTGGTGTATACACAGCCGGGAATAACAGCCAGGTCATAAGGCGGCGGACACTTGGCAATCTGAGATACGACATTAACACCTTGAGCAGAAGCCACGTGGGCAAGCTGGGCATTTCCAGCTACAATATCTCCAATAGCAAAAATGGACGGTACAGATGTTTGGAAGTTTTCATCCACAACAATAAAACCCCGGTCCGTTTCTATTCCAAGTTCTTCTGAAAATAGTTTTGATTTGCGGACACGCCGTCCCGTAGCCATCAATACTTTGTCGGAAGATACTTTTTTCAGCTCACCTTTTTCTTCATAGCTGCATGCGATTTGCGAGTCCTCTTTAAAAAATTCCGTCACTTTAACATTTGTTTTTATTTCTACACCGCGGCGTTTCAAAATCATCGATAAATTTTGAGAGACTTCCCGATCAAAAGTTGCCAGTATTCTTGGCATGGCTTCTAAAATCGTCACATTACAGCCTAAATCGTTATAGAACGAAGCTATTTCGACACCGATCACACCGCCGCCGACAATCACTATGTTGTCCAGCTTCTCAGGATTGCTCAAAATATCATCGCTGGTGACTATTTCTGTCAGCTCTATCCCCTTAATCGGAGGGAGTGCCGGAATCAACCCCGCAGCGATAATGATATGTTCAGCTTCATAAGGTTCGCCAGACACTTCGATTTGTGTGGGACCAGTAACAATTCCCTCACCAACTGCCAGCTGGATTTTATTTTTCTTCAATAATGTTTCAACACCAGCCCGGATTTGATTCACCAAACGGTCTTTTCTAGAATAAATCGCCGTCATATCATAAGCGGCATCCCCCGCTTGAATCCCAAGTTCAGGCAATTGCGCCTGCTTGCGATACGCTCCGCTGCTTTCCAATAAAGTTTTTGTAGGAATGCATCCGCGATTTAAACAAGTCCCCCCCACTTTATCTTTTTCTACCAGCAGCACAGACAGTCCCAATTGGGCGGCTCTAATCGCCGCCACATACCCGCCAGGACCTGCACCGATAATTGCCACATCATACGTCTTCATCTGATATCCTCCGCCTTCTTAATCAAAATCATACGCCAGTTTTGGCTGCCGGGCAGCTTTGACCTCGTCTAGGCGTTTCACTACCATTCGATGAGGAGCTCCTTTGACTTTTTCAGGATTATTATAGATCGTCTCATGAATTTCCCGGTAGATTTTGATGACTTCATCCAGTGTTTCTTTTGATTCTGTTTCGGTCGGCTCAATCATCAAAGCTTCTGGTACGATCGTAGGGAAATACATCGTCGGCGGATACATATCGTAATCCAAAATCAATTTTGCAACATCCAAGGCTGTGACACCTGTTTCTTTTTTGATGTCTTTCAGGCTTAAAACAAACTCATGCATACAGACTCCCGGATAACCTACTTGATAATAATCTTTCAAGCCTTCCATCAAATAATTAGCATTCAAGACCGAAGTTTTTGCAGCGTGAGGAATCCCTTCTGCACCTAAATACAAAATGTAAGTCAATGCACGAACGTCTACGAGAAAATGTCCATAAAACGCCTTGACACGTCCAATTGAATGTTCCGGTGTGACAAAGTTGAATGTCCCTGACTCTTCTTGTATCGGATGATCATTAGGCAAGAATTGTTCCAGAAAATTCTTCACACCAATCGGACCAGATCCCGGACCGCCGCCGCCATGAGGAGTAGAAAACGTCTTATGCAAGTTTAAATGAATCACATCAAATCCCATATCTCCGGGACGTACTACTCCCATAATCGCATTTAAATTCGCTCCGTCGTAGTAATTCAGACCGCCGGCATCATGGACGATTTTCGTCACTTCTGAAATATTTTCTTCATACTTTCCTAATGTATTAGGGTTGGTCAGCATGATTCCTGCTGTATCGTCTCCAACTACTTTCCTCAGCTCTTCCGGGTCCACACAGCCGTTTTCATCAGAAGGGACATTGATAGTTTTATACCCCACCATTGATGCACTCGCTGGATTCGTTCCGTGAGCTGAATCCGGCACGATGATTTTATTACGCTTAAAATCTTTTTTTGCTGTGTGGTAAGCTCTAATAATCATTAGTCCGGTCAATTCACCGTGAGCACCTGCAGCAGGCTGGAAAGTCATCTTGTCCATCCCGGTGATTTCACATAAATATTTTTCTGCCAAGGTGAATACTTCCAACGCCCCTTGAACAGTTTCCACCGGTTGAAGCGGATGGATTTTTGTAAAATTAGGCAGTGAGGCCATCTCGTCATTCAGTTTAGGATTGTATTTCATCGTACATGACCCTAATGGATAAAATCCGTCATTTGCACCATGAGTCCGTTTAGCCAAAGCTGAATAGTGGCGCGTGATATCGGGCTGTGCAACTTCTGGTAAGTTTAATGCCTGCTCTCTTTGAAACATTTCCGGCAGTTCCGCTTCCGGTACATCTAAAGGAGGCAACATCGCATTTTTAATCCCAGATTTACTTTTCTCAAAAATCAATTTCATTTTATATTACCTCCTTGACGATTGAGACTAGTCGGTCGATATCCTCTTTTGAATTCATCTCAGTTGCACACCATAAAATATCTGTCTCGTTCAATGGATAGCCGCCTAAAATATTTTCCTCATCCAGCTTTTTCAATAACTCTATGGCTGGCTTCGTGGAGGTAGTCACAAATTCATGGAAAAACTCTCCAGGATATTTCAATTCAATTGATGGAAGCTGAGTCAAAGCATCAGCTAAATAGTGTGTTTTTGAGTAACACTGACGCGCCACATCTCTTAATCCTTCCGGTCCCATCACTGTCATATAAACTGAAGCAGTCAATGCACAATGGGCCTGATTAGAACAAATATTTGAAGATGCTCTCTCCCGGCGGATATGCTGTTCCCGTGCTTGAAGTGTCAAGACATAACCCCGTTTTCCGTCAGCATCCACTGTTTCTCCAACGATTCTTCCCGGAATCTTGTGTAAAAACTCTTTGCTTGCTGCCAAGAACCCTAGGTATGGTCCGCCAAACGCCAAATCCAATCCCAATGGCTGCCCTTCTCCCGTTGCAATGTCTGCTTGACACTCATACGGTGTTTTCAATACCACACCCGCCACTGGATTCATTGCCATGATAAACTTCTGTTTGCTTTCCGCAAGCAATTCGCCGATTTTTTCTGCCTCTTCGATTTGTCCAAAATAATTCGGCTGCTGCAGGACGAAACAAGCCACGTCATCTGCCAGCATCTCTGCTAGCTGTGCGGTATCAGTGACACCTTCTTTTTGTGGAACAATAACGACTTCATTATCAGCACTTTCCGCATAAGTTTGAATCACTTGAATCGTCATAGGATGGACAGTTTCACTCACTAAAATTTTATTTTGCTTGCGTGTAATCGTCATGTTTACTGCTTCTGCCGCCGCTGTTGCTCCGTCATAAATCGAAGCATTCGCGATTTCCATCCCCGTCAGCTGGGAAATCATCGTTTGATATTCAAAAATTGACTGAAGCACCCCTTGGCTGATTTCTGCTTGATAGGGGGTATAAGTGGTCAAAAATTCTTCCTTGCCCACAATTTGTTTTACCAGCGCAGGAATATAATGATGATAGGCTCCGGCCCCTCTAAAAATACTTTGGTACACTTTATTTTTGGCAGCCAGATTGGTCATTATTTGACGCACTTCCATCTCTGACTTGCCCGATGGAATTGCCAGCTCATCAATCAATAAATCTTTTGACACTTGCTTGTACAGATCGTCGATTGATGACAATCCTAATTTTTCCAGCATTAATTCTTGGTCAGAAGTCGTTATCGGACTGTATCTTCCCATGAGTTTATGCCTCCTCTTCGACAAATTTCGTATATTCTTCTGCATTCAATAAATCATCTTTGGCTGTGATTTCTTCAATTTCGAACAACCAGGTATCAAAAGGTGCTTCGTTGACTAATTCCGGTGAATCCAAAAGAGCTTCGTTGACTTTAGTAATTGTTCCGCTGACAGGAGAATGAATGTCAGAAACTGCTTTGACTGACTCAATATCGCAGACTACATCTCCCTGAGCTACTTCGTCTCCCTCTTCCGGTAAAGTCAAATAAACAATATCTCCCAACTCATCCTGCGCAAAAAAAGTCAAACCCACTTGTCCGGATGTTTCTGTCAATTCCTTGAACCATTCATGAGATTTACTGTACTTCAAATTTTCTGGATTTTTCATTCTAATCTTCCTCCTGATAATAGTTTATTGATTTTTAAAATTAAAAGGCATTGGAACAATTTTTGCCTGTAGTACCCGATTTCTGATTTTCACATCGAAGGTCGTTCCGATGTCGCTCTTATCCCGGTCCACAAATGCCATGGCGATTCCCTTTTTCATACTTGGTGAAAAAGTGCCTGATGTGGTAAAACCGACTTTTTCATCAGCCAAAAATAAATCAGCTTCTTCTCTAATGATACCACGTCCGACAACTTCTAAGCCTACTCTGACTTTTTCACTGTTTTGAGCCGCTGCGATGGCATCTTTGCCGATAAAATCTTCTTTGGCAAGTTTTACTGCAAAACTTAAATCTGCCTCGATAGGATTAATTTCTTCAGTCATTTCATGACCGTAAAGAGGCATCCCGGCTTCCAAGCGCAACGTGTCCCGTGCACCAAGTCCGCTAGGGATTAATCCTAAAGGTTTTCCTGCTGCCATTATTTTTTCGAAAATATTTATAAGATCCTCTGTCCGGCAATAAACCTCGTATCCGAACTCTCCAGTGTAGCCCGTTCTGGAAATATCCGCTTTGACACCGGCAATTTCAACATTTTCTTTAAAAGTATAATATTTTTCAGGCAGTTCTTCAGGCCGGCATATTTTTTCAAAAATTTCTTTTGTGCGGGGACCTTGTACTGCCAGCAACCCGATAGCTTCAGAACGGTCGGTCAACGTGGTGTCGGGCAGGAGATGCTCCTGCACCCATGAAAAATCTTTGTCATGATTGGCAGCATTGACTACCAGCATAAACTTCTGATCTGAATATTTGTAAACCAATAAATCTTCTACAATTCCGCCATTTTCATTACACATTAGTGTATAGCGTATCCCGCCGTCCTTCATTTTTGAAAAATCATTGGTAAAAATTTTTTGTAAAGTGGCAAGGGCACCTTCACCCTCAATGAAAAATTCTCCCATGTGGGATACATCAAAAATGCCGGCCTCATTTCTTACTGCTAGATGTTCTTTAAGCAACCCGCTATCCTGATAATCAATCGGCATGGAAAAACCGCCGAAAGGAACCATTTTTGCCCCTAATTTTATGTGTGTGTCATATAGAGCTGTTTTTTTATCCATCCTATCTTCTCCTTCCTAAATTGCAAAAATCGATGACTATGGAGTGACTTCATTCCCCCCTTTGTTTCCCCTCAATCACACCAAATATCTCTCCAACAATATGATAAAGTTCTTATGATGAAAAACTTACTCAACTTGAACAACTGCCAGCAACATTGTACTTAGCATTTCACAAAGATATTGAAACAAAACGAAGAAAAGTTATACATCAGAAAAAAGATAACGCTTCCAATGTCAATTTTATACTGAATATCTTTTTTTTACAACATTTTTAAAAAAATATTTAGTTTGAAAAAAAAAAATAATTCTTTGTTTTTAAGAATTTTTCCACCACTAGAAATTTGTCCCTTCATTTTCTTTTTTTGATAGCAGTGTTCCAATTAACGTTGATTTTGAAACTTTTTAAACAATTTTTTGTAAGTTATGAGAAAAACATTAGAAAAAATGAAAATAATGTAATAATATTTTCATATTTACAATTCTAAAGCTCTTGACTGCTAATTGTCAATTAAATTAAGAAAATATTTCATTTTTCCCGCTCCATCTTCTAATCTATCTTTTAAAATGTTATACTAGCTGCAATTTATCATGAGTGGAAAAATGGAATGGGTATATCTATCAAATCATCAAAGTAATCATTAAATAAATGGACAGGAGAAAATTTTCAACATGATTTCAAACTTAAAAGGAAATGGACTTATTATACGCGGAATAAAAAATGAGGATTTGGAACTCCTTTGGCAGATTGCGTACAATCAATCTTTGGAGTGGATGAATTGGAATGGGCCTTATTTCAACGATCCCGTTTATACTTTAGAAGAGTTTATCCTCTACTATACGACAAAAATAATGCCTTTGAACACCACTGGAGTAATCGTTGTTGATGGGCAGCCAATCGGAATGATTTCTTATTACTGGGAAGATGGCGAACTGAGGCAATGGCTTGAATATGGTTTAGTCATTTATCAGCCTCAGCATTGGGGGAAAGGTATCGGGACCGAAGCGTGCAAAATTTGGATGGATTATTTGTTTGAAACATTCCCATACATTCAAAGAGTCGGCTTTACCACTTGGTCAGGTAATCACAGGATTCTCAGAATAGGCGAAAAATTGGGAATGAAAAAAGAAGCCGTCATCCGTCAAGTAAGATTCTGGCAGGGGAAATATTATGATTCAGTAAAATTCGGGATTTTAAGAAAAGAATGGCAGAAAATCTATAAAAAGAGTATTTTTTCTTAAATCAATTGAAACCTAGACAGCCATCTTGAAGCTGATGGCTGTCTAGCTTTTTTCCTTTTATTTTACTACTGCGAAACCGGCTTTAGTGGGATGGTCGATAATCTTTTGGTGGCAGTAAGGAAATATTCTAAAGAACAGCAAAATATCTCCGCCGCATAAAACGATGTTCAAAAGTGCTGCAAATAATGTGATAGTACTCGGATAAACAAAGGATAATAAGGTCGTACCAACAGCTAAAACAAAAAATGGGAGTGCCAGTCCAAACATATACTTACTTCCTCTTAAAGGTTTATCACAGTGACATGATGCCATCATAAAATTAAATTTTATATGAATATTTTTAAATCTGGCTCCTTTAGTCAACACCCAGCCGATCCCGTGCAATGCTTCATGAATTAACATTGAAATAAGCAGCAAGATGATAATAAGTAGGGTAATACTGATGTCCGTATCTGTTAACTTTCCGTAAAAACATTTTCTATAAACGACCATATAACTTGCCAATAAAGGCAGAACACACAAAAATCCTAAAATATTGACCATGATACTATTATAAGTGACTTCTTTAACCATTTTTTCCATAACAACAACTCCTCCTGAATTTTTAACATGATACTATACTCTCATTAAATTTCTCTTTTTAGATACTGGCAGCAATCATCAAGGTCCAAAACATTCCTTCAATTTCTTTTTTCATGACCCCGAAACCTTTCAACAATGACTGATTTTGACACTGGTCCCACCTTTTATGGAAGCTTTTTATTTTATCTTTGGGATAATATTTGTTCAACAATTTCCCTTGCTCCAGCAAAATCCACAGGTGTATCCCCTTTTCATCGAAGATAGCTTTCTCCAAGTTTAACTCAAGATTTTTTAAAATTAACTGTACCTCAGTATCATTTGCGGCATAGACTGATTTTTCTCCAAGATAGCTGTTTTCCTTAGTCACATTAAGTAACCCTTTTTGCTGCATCTCTTTTCTGATTCCTTTTAAATATTTTTTCAATTCTTTGTCAGTGAATGTGCCGCAATAGATGTCAGCAACTTTTTTTAGAGTAGGTTTACTTATTCCTTTCAACACATCCAGCAAGGGCTGTAAGAATATAAATCTCCCTGATAACTCCCCTTTTTTTAATCTCACACTTCTTTCATCCAAAACAATCATACCGGCTTCTTGCAGATCCAGCAGTCCAGCCATCACCAGAGCAAGTTGTGCATGAAACTGACTGCCATTGATACCGCCCCTTTTATTCATTGCTAATAAAAATAGTTGTTCGCTTAATGTTTCAGCTTTCATAATCATTCCACTCCTTCCAATCTGAACTTAAGGATAGACAAAAAATCGAAGAAAATGGGGAAAAAGATACTATCTTTTCAAAATAAGGTATAAACACTTGAATTTTCGCAGATTTCAATAGAGAATAACACTATAGTTACTTGGAGGGATAGTCATGACTAGTACAGGAGAAATTTTTCTGAATATCAGGAAAAATAAGGGGTTGACAGCTAAAGAAGTGGCACATGGGATCATTTCACCCCAATTTTTGCGTAAATTTGAAAATAACATGAGCGACATCAGTTTGAATAATTTTCTAGAATTGCTCGCCCGGATGGATACCACAATGATTGAATTTGTTTCAGAAACTGATAACACCATTGATGTCTGGTTAAAGTCTGTGGAATATGATTTGGATGTCGCCTTCAATTCCGGCAATTCTTTTCTTTTGAAAAAATTTATTGAAGAAAACGAAAAGAACTTTGCTGAAACCAGAGAAAAACGTTTTTTCTTAGTCAGCTTAGTGGGGAAATTTTACTATAACCATTCTTTTCATGCAGTTTATGAGATGGATGCTGCACCGATTTTAGAACACTTAAGAAAAATCGAACAGTGGGGAAAATTTGAATTGTTCTTGGGAACCTACATGTATCTTTTTTTCGAAGATGAGGAAGCTTTCATCTACGGCAACCAATTGCTGAAAAAAAGACATCCCTCCTTTGAAATAAATCAGTGGCGGAATGACTTGGCCCTTCACTTTGCCTTAAAGCTGATACAAAATAATAATTTAGGCCATGCTGAAAAAATCTTATCCTTTTATTTTTCCCGAATTGCCTCCCAACATGATACAAATTATATCCATAATGATTTATTTGCAAAATTTGTTCAAGGAATTTTCACTATGAAAACGGAGGACAAACATGGGAGCAAGCAAGTGGAAGAAATCCTGTCAATTTTCCATGATGTCTTGGGTTATACTGACTATGCCAATAAGTTAAATACACTTTATATTTTTTTCCAACAAAAAATAGTTCACCGCATCAGTAAGGATGTTCACTCTTTATAAATTAAATCTTGACGCAATTGTTCCAGTTGTATAATTTTTGGTGTGCATGAAGAAATTCATTCACACGGCTAGTTGTAGAATCAAGTTAGCCATCCTAAAATAAATAAAAAAACAATAGTAAAAATTTCATATATCATTGAAGTATCCACCCAACAATGAAAGGAATTTTTATCATGGTGCAAACTAAGAATAACATACAAACATCCAGCTATAAACATCTTTCCTTTGAGGAAAGACAACTAATTGAATGTTGGCACAATAAAAGTGTCTCTAATAGAGAAATTGGTAGACGGTTAGGACGACATCATCAAACTATTTTTGTCAGTTTTAAACTGACAAACCAAAAGACAACCCCGCTTGTCTGAGCGAAGTTGTCTAGTTTGTTATTTAAAGTCAACTAAATTCTAGCCATCCACATCATTTGACGAAGAGCCAAAATTTCCTAGTTTACTCTTACAATCAGAACTTTTTTTATTCCATTATCTGATGATACAATAACACGGCTCATACCTCTTTTTAGCCCAGTTATTTCACCATCATTAACAGAAAGAATATCTTCTTTTTCAACTATCCAATTCACATTCTGGTTAGTAGCATTTTCTGGTTTAACTGTGGCTATTATCTTTTTAGTCTCACCTTTTTTCAGTGAAATCAAATCACTGCTTTCCAACTCAATCTCTGTGACTGGAATGTCATCAATATTTTTTTCTGTAAAAATAAATTTGATCACCATATCTTCCTCCGTTACCAATAGAGGATAACTGATTACTGCTTCCTTAATAGGTACTGCAGTACCATTAATGATTATTTGGCTTGCTTCATACCCTTCATTAGGATTTAACTCGAAGGTTACTTTCTCGCCAGCTTCTCTGACTTGTTCACCAACTGGTACCACAGTTCCAAAATCATTTGTTCCCACGGATAACTTAACTTTTCTAGCAAAACGGAACCAATCTACATTAGCCACATGTGCCGCATTTTCACCTTTAAACTTCAAATAGATATTTTTCAAGCCTGAAAGTTGGTTACTTTGATCAGTTGTTAAATCTATTGAGACCACTCTGTAATCTTCCCAACTTTCTGTTTTAGGAACTTTTATTTCAAATAATGGTTTTGTATTTAAATTGTCTGCATAAACTTCAACATACGGATTATTACCTACATCAGCAGGTTTTCCAGAATAACAAATTTCAAAGTAATTTGGAGTCCATTCTCCAAAATCAATATCTTTATATCCAGTCCATGAATCTACTTTTAATCCGCCGATGTTTTCCCCTTCATTTTTCACACTACTAGAGCTTTCAAAATACGATTCAGCTTCAATTTTAGAATACCCGCTCACGTGCATTTTAAGTGATTGGAGCGCTGCAGCAAGATTTTCGTAACCTTTTCTCAATTCATCTGAAATAGAATTTTCCTTAGATAAAATATTTTCTGCATCGACAATAGATTGATTTAAACGATCTTTTAATCCTTTGCTTAGAGACTCAAGATCAATTGTTTTAGCATAAGCTAATAACTGTGCTAAGTCATATTTTGTAATACTGTCATCTATTTTACCTAACAACTCAATTTCTGCTATCTCTCCTGTCCCCTTAAATTCTATCGAGTATTGAGTAAAGCTTTCTTGAAGCTCCTCTTTTATTATAAAAGGTCTCGTATATTGATTCCATTTAAATGAAGCATCATCAATTTCACGTAATGTTTTCCATTTTTCACCATCGTTGGAGGCCTTTAACACAATCTTCTCAAATTTATTCTTGGTCGTTCCAGAAGTCAATGTCATCATTTCAACTTTTTGTGGTTTATTAAAATTATAAATTAACTTTTGATTATCAATTTTAGTCATCGTTTCAGAAGTATCATCTACTAAATTCTCCACATTTTCAATAGTTGATAAAATAGACTCTTGATATTGTATGCCTTCGCCCTCTCCAATAGTAACATTTTTAGTCGTCATATCTTTAAGAGGTACCGGATTTTCATCATCTTCAGTAATTGAACTAGAAATTGTTTCATCAGAACTTCCCCATTTTTTATTGGGTTCACTTCCCATCACAAAATCAATAGTTCCTCCCGCTGACAATTGTTCGTGAGTGAAATAGGAATTCTCGTGTTTTTTACCATTATAAGAAAGGCTCTGAACATAAACATTTTCTTTACTATTATTCTTAGCGTTAATTATTAAATCTTTGCCATTTTCAAGATGAACTGTTGCTTTTTCAAATAATGGAGAACCAATAACATATTCGTTAGAACTTAAATTTAAAGGATAAAAACCTAAAGCTGACAATATATACCAAGCAGACATTTCACCATTATCTTCATCGCCTATATACCCTTGCCCTAAATCACTTCCCACATAGGTTCTATCTAATATATCCCGAACATATTTTTGCGTTTTCCAAGGCTGCCCGGCAAAATTATACATATAGAGAATATGGTGAGCAGGTTGATTATTATGACCGTATTGGCCCAATTTTATTTCACGTGCTTCATACATTTCAGGACGCACTCTTGGCCCAGGATGAAAGTCACCAGGCGTATTGATGATTTGATCAAGTTTTTGAGCTAGTCCTTGCTTTCCACCGTAAAGATTTGCCAGTCCACGACCATCTTGAGGAACTGAAACAGTCATATTGTATGCATCAGTTTCTGTATAGTCTTCGTCCCAAAGCAAAGGATCAAACTCTTCTGGAGTACTGCTCCATTTTCCATTCAAATATCTTCCTTTGAGCCAGCTGTTCTCTGGTGTATCACCTTTATCAAACAAAAGAGAGTAGTTCAATGCTCGATTTTTGAAATATTTTGCTTCATCTGGATAACCTAATTTTTCAGCCATTTGTGCAATGCCAAAATCATTGATATAACCTTCGATAGACCAAGAAAAGCCAACACCATTCCAGGATAAACCCACACCCGGTTCATAAGGAACGTAACCAATGAAATTAGACAGCTCAAGTTTATTTCGACCGCCACCAGTTAAATTTTTAGAGACCACAGAGGCATTTTTTACCGACGACCAGAAAGCCGACTCAGTTTCAAAGTCTATATTTTTCATAATAGCATCAGCAAAAATAATATCAGAACTAGTCCCCACCATGCTATTAGTACCTCCAGGAGCAATCCATCTTGGAACCCATTCATTATCAGTATAGTGCTGTACTAGACCATTTAACATTTCTTTATATGATGTCGGCGTTAATAGAGAATATGCCGACCAGGCAGTCCGATAAGTATCCCAAAAACCATTGTTTACAAATAACTTTCCGTCAACTATTTTGGGACTTTCATTGGAGCCGCCATAGGGACTACTGTATTTCCATACTGGTTTTTCTGAGGTACCCATATTTTCAGAATAATTATTTGGATAAAGCATCAATCGGTACATATTGGAATAAAGTGTAGTCATCTGATCTTGAGTAGCACCTTCAACATCTATTTTGTTCAACTGTTCATCCCACTGTTTTTGACTAGACTTGAACAATGAATCAAAATTTTCTTTTTCAAGTTCCAACCCAAAATTTATCTGTGCCTGTTTCTCACTAATAAAAGATGTTGCGACCTTCATTTCAACGACTGATATACTTTTTTCAAAAGAAACAATTCCTTGTTTATTATTTTGAACATTACTTTTTTCAATCTTCTCATTAAATTGTCCAAAAATATGCATTCTTTTCATTCCGTTACTGGTATGGTCAGTGTATGCTACAAAAGATTTTCCATCTTCCAGAAAACGCAGACTGCCGTTTGCTCTCACGCTATCCAATATCACGTTATGAAATTCTGTATTTTTATCAAAAGTAAATCGGGCAATTGCACCATGATCACTGGGTGTCAATTCTAAGGTCGTCCCTTTAGCCGGTGAATTTTTTTCATCGAAACTCACACCATAATAATGGCCCTTGGCTATTTCGTTTTCATGTGAAAAACGTGAAGCTACCTTGCTACTGCTGATGTCATTTCCCGAAGAAACTTGATTGATATTTATATTAGAATTGACCATAAACTGCCATGTCCCTCTATCATGCGTCCACATAGAAGGCTGATGGCTGATAGTCATATGCTGAAATTTTTTATTTTCTTGATTTACTTGATACTCGTACAACTTCTCGCTATTAGCATTAGTAACCGGCGCCCAAAAATTAAAACCATGGGGAACTGCAACTGCAGGTATGGTTAATCCTCGAGAAAAATTATGCCCATCATTACTTCCGCGAAGAATATTGACATAGTCAGATTTATGGTCAACTTCTTTAGGAGAATAGTCGAAAATTTCTATATCATCAAAGAATGCCCTAAATGGCTTTCCTTTTTTACTATCTTGATTTTCGTAACCCACCAAAATTTTCTTAATTGTTCTGCCTTTTGCCACCTCACCAATTGAACTTGTTAACTTATTCCATTGATTAAATAAAAGTGTCCGAGATTCCCCTTGTGAATTTGGATCTAAACCATTTTGATTTTGGTCAGTTGCAGACAATTCACTTAAATATTTCCCGTCATCAAATTTCAAATCCACAGCTAAATGCATGGAAGTATAATCATAATCGTAATCATCATCATTTATTAAAGATGGGAAAATCACATAGCTTAGTTGTGTTTTATCTGTAACAGGAATATCTACCTCAAAAATTTCATTATAGGCATATGCATTCCCGCCTGATAATTGTCGTCCTGATACCTCTAGAGAATTTTCTCCGCTCCATCCTACATTTATTTTATTTACATAAGCAGAGCTTGGTCCACCAGCGATGACTGTTTTCATGGTTTTCTGTTCTAAGACTTGATCATCTTCACCAATGCCGGTTGCCAGATTAAACTCTGCCAATTGAGTCATATTCGCGCCATTATTTTCCTGAATTTCGACTTTATAATATTTATAAGCCATGTCATTCTGAAACGTATACTGTTTTTCTTGATATCTTTTCTCAAAACTTTCATCGGCACGATGATCAAGATCAATCCAATTTTCCCCATCTGAACTTCCAAAGAAAGACCATTTTTTTGGATCCCGTCCCTTTTCATCATTAGCAGAGACCATTGCATAAGTGGTAATTTTTTTAGCTTCTTTCAATGAAAAGGAGAACCATATATTTTCCCCATTATTTTCGGAAGATAAAAATTTAGTTGCATCGTTTTTATCAAACAACTTATCTTTGCCTTCATATTCGTTGTGATTTTTGCTTCCTTTAATACTTTCTATATCAACTAAGTATGTCACATCTCCCTTCATTGTTCCTTCTTTCAAAATTCCGTCAATATTTTCCTGTCCTTTTCCTTTATCTAACATTGATGGAGTAAATTTTCCCAACTCATTTTTTTCAAAAGAATTAGAAAATAACATTGTTTTTGAAACTGCTTGCTCTTCTAAAATTTTTCTAATCTCTTGCTCAGACGCTAGCCCCTGTTTTCCCATCAAAGTACTCGTTGCCAACAAACAAATTAATGACAGCCCTAGCTTACTATGTAGTTTCATCATATCTCCTTTCATTAAAACTCAACCAAAGCTTTCGTTTGATTATCATTCCAATCGACAGACAACCCAAAATCATTCCAACAAAGAATGAGAGGTTTCTATTTTTTTCATTTGTCTTGGGTAATTTTTTTGTATAACCAGTAATTGTATCTCCAGATTTCTCTACAGAAATTGCTTCCTTCGTGGTCATTTCTTCAGCAATAATTTTCAGCAACAATTGGCCTGTTTTGTTTTGGGAGTCATTTTCCAATAGATTACCATCAAAAAAAACAGATAATTGAAATTTTTCCTGAGCATTCTCTCCTATAACTAACTCTTGTGAACTATTTGATTTTTCCACTATCATTTCCTCTGAAGATGCTAATCTTTTAATAGAAAAAAAGACTTTATTATCTAATTCTTTTTCTAAAACCAGTGACGGAGTTAAATAAAATTTTACAGACTGATTAAGTGTGTTACGTAAAACAAAAGAATCACTGATAATAGTTAATCCCGGCTCAGCATTCATTATTGGTTGAATATCATAACTTATAACCAGCTCCTTCTTTGACGGGTCTTCAACTAAAGAGACTACTGATGCATTAGCTTGCCTGCCCCACATAAAAAGGGAAAGGAGGACAATTAGAGAACTCATCATCTTTATAAAGCTGAATCGACTCATATAACTGTCCTCCCATATTATTTACGATTAAGTAATTGATTTAATCTTTCTTGACGAGCATCTCCTCCGACAGAACGTGCCGAACGTGCTCTAGCACTGTACATTAAATGATAATCATCAATATTGATTCCTAACTCTTTTTCTATTGCCCCTTCAATAACTTGGGTACCATTTAACTTACCACTAACTTTGACTTGAGCATTCATATACTCATTCCCAATTTTATCTCCATCAAATTCAGCTTCATTTGTCACTTTAACTTCAGCATTTTCTTCCATCACTAACAATAAATCTTCTTCATTCTCATTGTTCTGCATCCAGTAGACATCCATCTGATCGTCCCACAATCCTGAAGTCGGTCTAAAATTAATTTTGACCACGTCATCTTTATCCGCGACGAAGCTATTTGTCCCATCCATCTTAATGGAAGAAGAATTTTCCAATCTAACAATGACAGGTATTGAGCCAGTATTTTTAATTGTTCCTTCTGCTTCCGATGTTAAACCAGGCTCCAAGTTAAGCTCAGGATCGAATTTTCCAAAAGTCGCTTCAACATCTAAAACTCCCATGCTGACACTTGAAGATACTTCTTTTTGAACCGTCCACCAAGCATATGTACTTCCTAGAGCTACTACCAAAATTGCCATTGCTGTCATAACCAACTTAATTTTAACTGATACTTTTTGTTTACAGGTTCCTCTTTTTTTATTTAACATATTGATATCCTCCTAATAATCTTATAAAGTATTTAATTAACATTATTAAACAAATCGTCAGTCCCAAAGATAACAACCCCAAGGGAGTTTTTAAGTTCAACAAGAGACCTCCTATAAATGGTATTCCAAATATAAATTTCCCAATAATGGCCTCTTTAGAAATCCTACCTTGATCATTTGTCTGATTAGCATCTCCTTTGGTTAATAAATTCTCCTGTTGTTGATCTATAGAAATAATACGATGTGTAACAATTTCCTGACCAACAAAAAAAGTTATGATATCTCCCTCAGTCAATTCCTCAAATGATTGGTCTTTTAAAAATATCATGCTTCCTCTTGGAATCTTTGGTTCCATACTTCCAGTCAAAACACTCATCACCCTAATTGGTCCAAGTTTTATCCCTTGATTTGCAGAAAACTTATACGACAAAGTCATTGAAAAAAGCAGAAGTAAGCAGAATACTATTGAAAAAAAACTATTAAAATTTATTTTTTTCTGATTTAAAGTTTTTCTCTGCATGTTATTCAAAATCCTTTTCTTCTTCAGATACTACGTTTTTTTGAGAAGTATCAACAATTTCTTGGTTTTTCTCAAAATCTTCATTGTTTGTTTGTTGGTCTGAATCAGTATTTAAGTATTCCTCCAGGGTGGACGTAGTCTCAGGTTCGGGAGAAACTATTTCGTCTCTCCCAACCTGTGTATTTAGTCCCTCTTCTGCTTCAACTTCAGGCAAGATAATTTCTTGTGACTCATTTTTCAATGATGGGTCTTCTTGATGTAAAGTTTGTTCATCAGAAACCAAGGTTTCATTAAGAGTAATGTTTCCAAAATCTATCTCAAGACAATAGCTAAAACCTCCAGCTAAAGCATTAAGCGGCAGACAAGTCAATATTAGCGCTGCTACTATCCATTTGAATTTTTTTTTAGGAATCATCACACTTGCCTCCCTTTACTTTGTTACTCTTAGCATGAATACAGCTTTCTTACCATTAGTTGAAACAGCTGTTACTCTTGTCATTCCAGCCTTAAGAGCTGTAATAGTTCCATTTTCGTCCACACTAGCAATATCTTCTTTTTCAACACTCCACTGAATTTCTTTATTAGTTGCATTTTCCGGTTTTACAGCTGTTTCCAATGTCAATGTTTTACCCACCTTCAAAGTACTCAATGAAGTAGTAATCGTCAAACTTTCAACTGGGATTTCTTCCTCAGTTTTTTCCTTGAACAAGAAGACAACAACTGCATCATGCTTCAATCCATCTAAAATGAAAGTTTTTTCATTTTCAGGCAATACAGTCTTCTCACCATTGATTTCAACGCCATCAACTACAAATCCTTCATTTGGCATTAAAGTGTATTCAATTTTATCTAAAGCTTCCTTTTCAAGTTTTCCTATCGGGCTGACATTCCCATTACTGTCAGTTGATGTTTCTACAACGATTTTCTTAGTAAATTTAAACCAGTCTACATTGGCAACATAAGTTAAACCAGTTCCTTTGAATTTTAAGATTACATCATGAACACCAGTCAGCTTTTGACTTTGTTCTTCTGTCAACACAGTTGAAGCAGTCTGATAATCTGTCCATCCAGTCGTTGGAGCAGTATCGATCGTAAAGACAGGTTCGCCTTCCATCTTGTCTAGGTATACTTCGATATGAGCATCTTTACAAGTATCTTTAGGCTGTCCAGAATAACTGATCTCAAAGAAATTTGGTGAATAGTCACTAAAATCCACATAATTGTAACGGGTCCAATAATCTATCTTTACGCCACCGATATTTTCACCATCATCTACAACTCCAGAGTGTTTTTCAGAATAATTTTCAGCTTCTATTCTCTGATACCCAGATTGAATGCTATCAACTGAACCAATTGCATATAGCAAATCTTTATAGGCTTTTTCTATCTCTTGATCACTACTTTCTTCATTATTGTAGACAGCGTCACCATTAGCTATTGCTGTAGTTAATAATTGAAGCATTGGCTTTTGTAGACCCGCTTGGTCTATTTCTTTTGCCCTTCTAAGAGCTAATTCTAAATCGGCACGTTCAATTTTACTATTTAGGTTTCCTAACAGTTCTACTTCCGCCAATTTTCCTTGACCCTTAAATGTTAATCTGTAGTAGCTATACTCCTCTTGTTTGTCTTCACTTATTGCAAATGGTCGTGTATATTGTTTCCATTCAAATTCTGTCTGTTTGCGACTATCTAATTCAGTCCAAATTTTGCCATCATTTGATGCTTCAAGTTTTATTTCCTCGAAAAGCATATCTTTTTCCCCAGATGTTAAAGTAAACATCTCCACTTTTTGCGGTTTTCTAAAATGATAAATTAGCGACTCATCCTTTACATCAGTAGATGAACTCGAGGTGTTATCAATTAGCGCTTTAATATTTTTATTAGATGAAATTAAAACATCCTCAAATTCCGTTGTATCATTTTCAGAGATTCGTACCGAAGTATCTGTCATATCCTGAATTGGATTAGGAATTTCATCACTTTTCGTAAGTGATTTTGGCAAGGCTTCTTCAGTGCTTCCCCATTCTTTATTAGGAGTACTAGACATATCGAAATCGATAACTGCTCCTTCGCTTAAATCATCATGTGTAAAGTAAACTTTACTATGATCTTTTCCATTTAATTTGACACTATTTACATAGACATTTTCCTTGCTATTGTTTGGTGCATTTACTACCAAATCTTTTCCATTTTCCAAATGCAATGTGGCTTTCTCAAATAAAGGCGAACCAATCACATATTCATTACTTGCAAGATTCAACGGGTAAAAACCTAATGCCGAGAATAAATACCAAGCGGACATCTCGCCATTATCCTCATCACCAATATAACCTTGACCAAAATCACTACCGACATAGGCACGTGCCATAATATCTCTGACATACTTTTGAGTTTTCCATGGTTGCCCGGCATAATCATACATATATAAAATATGGTGAGAAGGCTGATTACTATGTCCGTATTGTCCAAGCTTAACTTCTCTTGCCTCAAGCATTTCGTGAATCAATTTGCTGCCATTATAAAAATCACCTGGTGTATTTAAAATCGAGTCGATTTTTTCTGCAAGTCCTTCTCTGCCGCCATATAAGTTAGCCAATCCTTGACCATCTTGAGGAACAGAGACTGCCATGTTATAGGCATTAGTTTCAGTGTAGTCTCTTTCCCAACTTATAGGGTTGAAATTCTCTGGTGATGTGCTCCACGCACCATCAATGTATTTACCTTTAAACCAACTATTTGTAGCTGTGTCTTGTTTATCAAACAATAATGCATAATTTAATGCGCGGTTACGATAATATACAGCTTCATCTTCATGTCCCAATTTTTCAGCCATTTGAGCTAAACCGAAATCATTAATATATCCTTCAATAGACCATGAAAAGCCATGAGAGTCTTTTTCCATTGGTACATAACCGATAAAGTTAGAGATGTCGAGTTGTTTTCTTCCCCCACCCGTTAAATTAGTAGATACGACTGAGGCATTCTTTATTGCAGATTTATATGCACCTTCTTGATCAAATTTTGCTCCTTTCATAATCGCATCGCCAAAAATTATATCAGAACTCGTGCCAACCATACTATTTGTACCTCCAGGAGCAATCCATCTCGGTACCCATGTATTATCATTGTAATGTTGCACTAACCCATTCAACATTTCTTCGTATTTTGATGGTGTAAAGAGAGAGTACGCGGACCATGCTGTCCTATAAGTATCCCAAAAACCATTATTCACATAAAGCTTCCCATCCTTAACATCTGGACTTTCATTTGTACCGGAATACGGACTGCTATACTTCCAATTAGGCTTATCTTTGGAACCTGTATTTTCTGAGTAATTATTTGGATAGGCCATCAAGCGATACATGTTTGAATAAACTGTCACAAGCTGATCTTTCGAAGCCCCCTCAATATCAAGTCTATCCAACTCTTTATTCCATTGTTTTTTTGTTTCTTTAAACAATGAATCAAAATCATGATCTGCAACTTCTAGCTGAAGGTTCTTCTTTGCTTGTTCTACACTGATGAATGAGGTTGCTACTTTCATCTCTACGACAGGAATCTCATTACTAAAAGATACTATTCCCTGTTTTTTATTTTGAATATTGGATTTTTTAAATGACTCACTAAATTCACCATAAACATACATCCGTTTCATGCCATTTCCAGTATGATCCGTATATGCAGAAAATGCATTGTTTCCTTCAAAAGTCAGCGAACCGTCTGCACGTACACTGTCAAATACAACATTGTGATAAGCCGCTTCATCCGTAAATGTAAATCGAGTGATTGATGAATGTTCACTTGGTGTCACTTCAATTTTTGTTCCTTCTGCCGGTGTACCTTTATCAAAAGATAGGCCATAGTAGTGTGCCTTAGCAGTTTCATTGTCATGTGAGAATGAAGAAGCAACTTTTTTGTTTGAAATATCATCTTTAGAAGCAACTTTATCAATATCTATTGAGGAGTTGACCATAAATTGCCACGTTCCTCTATCCCCGACCCAAATGGAAGGTTCGTGACTAACTGTCATATGCTGAAACTTACGATCACCATTTTGTTGATAGTTGTACATTGTATTGCTTCCTGACTCCGTGACAGGCACCCAAAAATTAAATCCATGAGGAACAGTAACAGCGGGAGCAGTTAATCCCCTAGAAAATCCACCGCTATCATTGGTCCCTCTCAATATGTTGACGTAATCGGCTTTTTCATCGTAAAATTCTTCCTCATAATTAGACAATTCAACATCATCAAAATAAGTTAGAAAAGTTTTTGAAGAGTCTTTCGCTGAATCTTCATATCCAACAAGAATCTTATCTACTGTTTTTCCTTTAGCCACTTCTCCGATTTTAGTTGTGACTTTATTCCACTGATTATATGTCAGTACTCGTGATTTGCCCTGTTCTTCAGGTGACACCACATTCCCATTTTTATCTACACTTCCCAAATCACTTAAATAGGTTCCATCTGTAAAGCGTAAATCAATAGCTGCATGCATTGAGGTATAGGAATAATCATAGTCTTCTTCATTTGTTAAAGCCGGAAAAATCACATAACTCAAATGAGTATCTTCTGTCACAGGTATATCTACATCAAAGACATCATTGTATGCATGACCTGCACCTTTCTCCAGATGTGTTCCTGAAATTTCTAATGCTTTTTTCCCAGACCAACCAACATTAGACATTTGATTCCATGAAGATGCTGGACCAGTGCCTATTTTACTTTGCATATTATCATTTTCCGGACGATTTTCATCTGCTTCATTCCCTGTAGCAAGATTTAATTCAGAAAATTGAGTCATCGTTGCTCCGTTATTATTTTTTATTTCAATTTTATAAAATTTATATTCTTTTGCATCTGGTAGTTGGTAAATTTTTTCTGTCAGTCTTCCTTCAAATACCTGCTCTGCCTGCTCATCTAATTTAACCCAATCTTCTCCATTGTCACTCCCGTAAAAATTCCAATCTCTAGGATCTCGCTCTTTAGCATCATTAGCAGAGGTCAATGAGTATGAAGAAATCGCTTTAGCTTCCTTCAATTCAAATGAAACCCATACATTTTTCCCCTCATTTTCATTTGTCAGGAATTTAGTTGAAGTAGATTTATCAAATAATTTTTGTTTTGTCTCATTGTCATTATAGTTTTTGCTTCCTTTTATAGTCTCTTTGACAACTAAATGTGTAACATCTCCTACCATCGAATTTTGACGAAGTCCATTGACATTTGCCATCCCTTTTTCTTGATCTAAAGTTGATTCTTTAAATTCTTTCGTTTCTTCTTCTTCAAAAGAATTTTGGTAAAGAATTTTCTTACTTCCCGATGTCTTCTCAATACTAATCTTTGACTTCTTTGCCGCAACCACTGGAGATGCTAAATCACTAGAAAATAAAGAAGCCGAAAGCAAAATTAGAGCTGTACTGCTAAGGAATGCTTTTTTCTTGTTAACCATGTATTTAATCCTTTCTATTCTGACTAATTTTCGATGCTAAAAAAATTAAAGGACAATTTACTAAAACTACAATTTCCAATTTTTTTCATTACATTAGTCAACTGGAAGTACAGCTCTTGAAAAATTGTCCTCTTATTAAATCTGTCATAAATCATCAAAAACTAATTAGGCTTTTTCGAATTTGTTCTTGAGAGCCAACACTATTGGGTCTGCTTGCTTAATTAATGTAGATACTCCTTTTTTTAAACAAGGTTTTCCCTTAAATCTCTCCATTCCTTTTATATCAACGTCATTACTAATAATCACACAAACCGCTTCTTCGATATCTTTTGGATTCAACTGATTTTCAACACCTGCTCCTCCTTGTGTTTCAATCAGAACTTCAACATTATTTTTTTTCCCAGCCAATTTCAATGCTTCTGCCGCCATATACGTATGTGCTACCCCCGATGGACAGGCTGTTACTCCGACAATTTTCATTTACTACATCCTTCCTATAAAGTATCTAAATTAATTTCTATCACTGAATCCTCATCACTTGCTCCGCCTTCAAGAACATCATCCGTATTCTCTTTTTTAAGCAGGTTTACCATGACAGCAGTCACAAAAGATCCTGCAAGAATCCCTACGATATATCCTAATTTACCTTCCACTACTGGTAATACGATAATACCTCCCCATGGAGCGTGATTAAGCACTCCCATCATAAATGGCACAATATTCCCTACAATTCCTCCAACAATAATAGATGGGATTACTCGTAATGGATCATTTGCAGCAAATGGAATCGCTCCTTCAGTAATTCCTACGCATCCCATTAAAATTGCTGCCTTTCCTGCTTCTTTTTCTTCTATATTATATTTTTTAGGACTTAACAACGTTGCAATTCCCATACCAATTGGCGGTACACAGATAGCTACCCCAACGCCTCCCATCAGCCAAGGTACTGTATCAACTTGAGTTTGCGCAAATAATGTGGCTACTTTATTGATTGGTCCACCCATATCAAAAGCAGTCATGCCGCCTAAAATAGCTCCAAGAGGTACTTTACCAATTTCTCCCATTGTATTCAGCCAATTCGTCAATCCCTCCATCAAACTTGCAACAGGTGTACCGATCCCCCAAACAATAATTGCTCCTGTTAAAAATGTTCCTGCCAACGGGTAAATAAAAATAGAACCTAATGTTTTCAAAGCTAGAGGCAACTTTATTTTCTTCAACTGATAAACAATGATTCCAGCTAAAAACCCTGCTAAGATTCCGCCTAGAAAACCAGCACCAATTTGATTAGCTAGATATGCGCCAATCATCCCCGGTGCAAGTCCCGGTTTATCTGCAATTGAATAAGCAATATAGCCGCCAAGCACTGGGACAAACAGACTAAGACCACCTAAACCGATTTGTGCTAGTCCTGCCAGCCATCCTTCAGTCGGTGTTGATGGTGTTGAATTCAGCATAACTGAAATTGAAAACAGAATACCTCCTGCCACAATGAATGGAATCATATGAGACGTGCCTGTTAATAAATGCTTCTTTACTTCATGGATCTTTTCTTTCATGTTTTTTCTCTCCTTTATCTTCTCTTCATTCAATATCATAAAACAACCATCAGCGAAATATCAGTGATGATTTTTGAAAAAAAACTATCAAATAGTGTAAGCCTATTCATCAGTTAAAATATTTTTAAACACTTGATAAATTTCTTCTGTGGTACTGTGAGATAAATTTTCTCTGAATTCATCATGCATTAAATTTCTGGCTAATTTAGAAATAATTTTTATGTGGGTCTCATTATCATCATCTGGAACCGCAATCATTATCACTGTATCAACCTCTTCTCCTGTTTTTTTATTCCATATAATTGGTTCAAATAATCTTGCATAACAAATTGATGGAAATATAACTGTACGGCTTCTTCCGTGAGGCATTCCAATCATATGCCCAATTGCAGTGGGTTCAAGAGATTCTCTGGCCATTACATCTTGCATAAATGTCCTCACATTGCTAATCCGATTAAGATTATTCAACTGCTCAGCCATTAGAAGTAAGATGTCTTCTTTTTCTTTTCCCTCAATATCAATAATGATGCTGCTCCGATCCAAAACTTCAGCCATTTTCATTTATCATCCTTTCACATTCGTATATTTGATTGAGGATTTCCTCAGCATTTTCTGCCTTTTTCAAATCATGAATGATAGGTGTTTGCTTTACCATCCTTACCAAAGAAATAAGAGCAGGAATGTGTTCTTTGTTATCTTTACTAGCTAAACAGAAAACAAAGTTCACATATTTTTCACCAAATCGAATCGCTTTTTTGCTGACCACCATACTCATGCCACTTTTTACTACATGCCTTCCTGCACTGCCGTGAAGTAATGCAAAATGATCATCCGAAATAGAGTAGTATCCCATCCGATTAACACTATCAATAATCTCCTGACCGTATAACTCATCCACAAAACCATTTTCAAACAAGATATCACTGCTTTCTTTAACGATTTCAATCCATGAATCGGATTTCTCAATCATTCGAATACGTGATAAATCAAGCATGTCAGACAAAGTATTTATCTTGTTTTTACTATTCTTAGAAGGATAACCAAATTCTTTTCTGATAACTTCGAGAACTTTTAGTCGATTTTGATCATTTAAAAATGCAAGATTGTCGTTGATCGAACAATAATGGGACAATACTTTCTTTTTCACGATTCCTAAATTACTAATTTTTTGAAAATCATCTTCTGTCAATATCGGATTAACGTAAGCTAATGGCTTTTCAACGGATAACTTAAAATGATTAGTCGTTGAAATAACGCAATCTATATTAGCCCAATCATCGTAACTCGGAATATAATAGGAAGGAATGACTGCCATAATCTCCAACTGGAATTCATTAATCAAAGCTTCTTTTAACATCAATGAAGTTCCATAACCATAGCCACAGACAAGTAATACCCTTTTTGGAGAAGCTTCTCCTACTCTACGAATGCTGGCCAAAAAATGAATTGCAATGTATGTCAACTCTTCTTCGCTAGTAATACGATTTAAAACATCTACTTTCTTGATGACTCTTGAAACAATTTCATAAACTTCTATATCTCGTGTTGAAAGGACTGGTAAAATATTTTCAGCAATCTCTATTTTATTATTAATTCTTTTGATAAGTGGAGAGACATGGTTGATCAGCCCCTTGATTAAACCTTCATCTTTTCTAAAGTCCATGCCAATTTCTTCACTCATCTTGTCTACCAGTTGAAAAGTAATGGCCTGGGCCTGCATAACATCATCAGTCTCACTTAAGTCCGAGTATTTGCTTGTGTAATTTAGCAACCCACCTATGTATTCCTTCTGTTCCTCAGTGAAACCGATACCGATTTCCTCTTCCAGACTTCTAACAACATTTTGAACATTTAATATATTGGAATCATAATAAAATCGATGAAAATCTATTACATCTTCTCGATGATGAATATTTGACCATATAACTATCAAAGTATTGGTAAAATACCATTCAAATGAATCATCAGTTAAAATAATTTGTTGAGCGATCAAATCTTTACGTATAATTTCTACTAATCGTTTGATAGATATTTCATTAAAGGCAGATAAAAAAATCTCTTTAATTATCATGTCAAAAGGTAAATCTTTTTCACTGTCTGAGAAAAATAAATAATTATATTTTCTTAACTCTTTATATAGTAAATAATTATAACGGTCACTGTTTCCTTCTAAATAGAAATATTTCCGATAATTTATCACTAAATCATAGGATGCCAATTCTTTTTCCAGTTCGTTCAAATCGTTTTTCAAAGTGGAGCGTGAAACTTCTAGCCTGTCTGATAAATGATTCAGCCTCAAAGATTTATTATCAAGTAAAAGTATCAAAAGTATCACATTCACTCGATCTTCTTGAGAAAATAAAAAATTTTGAGAAACTAGCCAAAGATTAAGCTTTTTTGTCTTAGGAAAAATAAGTTTTCCCTTGGATTTTTTCTCTATCATTGGTAACTTATTCAAAGAGAGCACGTCATTTAATTTATCAATATCATATCTAACGTATCGTTCTTTAATTTCGAGAGATTCTGAAATTTCCCTATACGTAGATTCTTTATTCTCCTTCAGGTAATTAAGAACTAGCAACATTCGTCTATCAATCATCATTTACACCTCCTTCAAATCCATTATATTTTCTATGTTTGAATACTGTAAGGTCTAAAACATGTAAAACATTCTCCATTATTTGTACCTCCTTGATAAAATCCATATAAATGGTTAAAAATTGATCATATAAAAAAAGCCATTGACGACAGTCTTGAGTATAATGTTTTCGTAAAAAAACTTACTCTAATGGACTGAAGTCAATGACTCTATTACATCTCACTCTTAATAGTGAAAGGACTAAAAATATTTCCAAAGACAATGCTGATTAGACGGCAGCAAATATATAGACAAAATAAGCCTTTATTACATATGTCGAAGTCTAGTGCTTACGAGTGCTTGAAACCTATGATTAGTAAACGGACCAAGATTTGTTTAGGTCCTATTCGTACAGCTGAAGAACTCGGACACTAATAATCAAAAATTCTATTTCCGCATCTCAACACACAAGAAAACCCAAACCAATAAAACCATTACAGAAGGGCAGGCAATATCAAAAGTCCTAACATCAAATGTTGCGCGCAATTTAAAGCCGCAAAGCTAGCTATCGGAGAAATAACGTCTTAATGAGAGGATGCATTCTCTAAACACGTGCGCTGCTAATTATACAAAAGCTCAACAGAATCATCTGAACTTTTTCAAAGGAACTAAATTTTTTTGATATGATAAGGAACTCTTCTATTTTTAAGATTCAAAGTAAAATTGGGGGAATCCTAAACGACTAGTCTACTTTGTCTGAATAGTTGGAAAATGAGTGCTGACGGGTACAAACTTAGTCAGTTTGGACTCTTAGCAAGAATTAGTCAATAATTTATTATCAACCTTTTGACACTAGTCGACAATGATTTCAAACCTCTTTTATTTAATGGGCAACCTATAAAGGATTATCAATATCAAAATTAAAGTGAAAATAATCTTCAAGATTTTCAAAATCGCTGTTGGCAGAGAGTAAAAGTACACCACCGATGTCAAGATAGGTTAAACTGGTGTTCAATTCCTGCTTTGCTTTTAAAAATGGTTGCAAAAGTACTATAGAAATTATTATTTATCTAAAAAATTTTTTATCTTTTCACAAGTAATATACCTCAACCACCGAACCAGAATATACACTAATAGGACTATATTATCCTTATTTGCTCAAACTGCTTTTTGTTTGAATGCTAAGTATTTACCAGTGTAAAAGTATGAAGTAAAGATAACTTTCACAAGAAAATATTTAGAATAAAAAAACAAATAGCCAGCAGTTTATATTTAATTTTTTTGAACGAATGTACCAGCAGCTTTAGGAGGTAAATAAATTTTTCCTATTAATTTCCCTTGTTCGACTAATTCAATCATTTGGGAATCAGATGAATCATTAAAGACTACCCAGACAAGAGAGCCATCTTCATTCTCAAAGATGACATTCTTCACCGGATGAAGTTGTTCTGTTTTAATCCGTTTCGCATTTGGACGGATAAATTTGCTAAAATGAGCCAATCCATAAAAATCTAGAGTATATTCCATTGTCTGATCTTTTTGACTAATTTTTAATAATCCGCGACAAGTGCTTCTCCCGAATCCTGGAATAACTGGGCCATTATTTTCATCTAAAGCAATATTCCACAAAATAAAAGATTTAGAACCGTTGCGTAAGACTTCAATCCCTGTTCGAATTAAATTACTAAAAGCTGGCTCAAAAGCAGGAATCCACTCCCCACCAGATCCTTCTGTAAAATGAATTTCTTTTTCTGGAAAGAAAGAAGCGACACGTGACTGGTTTATAGGATTTCCACCATACCAATGCCAAGCGATGCCATCAAAAGCTTCTTCAGCGTGATCGTACAATTCAAAAGCATAATCCACACGATCCCAATTATGATCATAGCCAAATATTTTGGTTTTCAAACCAGCTTTTTGGAAAGCAGGTTTTAGATACTCTTTTACAAACTTTGCTTCCTCATGTGCTAAAAAAAGCATTCCGGGGTAGTGCTGTGGTTCAAATAATGGTTCATTTTGAGGAGTTACAGCGTACACTTTTAAACCTTCTTTGGCATAATCTTGAATAAATCGTACAAAATAGTCAGCATATATCCCGTAATATTCCGGCAATAACCGTCCTGTAACCATTTTCCCCGTATCTTTCATCCAACCTGGAGCACTCCATGGTGAAGCAAATAGCTTTAATTCGGAATTTAGCTTTTGTGCCCACTGTGTTAAAGGAATAATACTTTCTTTATCATGTGCAATTGAAAACTTATTTAATTCCGGGTCCTTCTGACCTTCAAACTGGTCATCATAGCTATATATGAAACGAGCATAGTCAGAAGCACCCATGGGATTGCGAATCAACGACAACCCTATCCCGTCCTCTGGATCAAAAAGTTGTGTCATTGCCTCTTCCTTCTGCTGACTACTTAATTTTTTATCTATCAAAAAAGCCGCAGAATCTGTAAATGAAGCTCCAAATCCATCTATGGTTTGTTCGTATACACGCTCATCTATTTGAATCTTAGCAGTAACTGGAAATTCCTCTTTAGAGTATAAAACTTCCTCAAATAAATGTTTTTCATCGGTTGTTCTAAAAAAATGTTTAGTCACTTATTTTCTCCTTTTGCAGAATAATTGTTTTTAAAGTGATTCAGGCAATAGATATATAACTTAATTTGTAACAACATTGGTAAACTAAGACCAAAAAAGAACCAGGGGAACATCAATTTCGGCAGAAAGATTGGAATTAAAATCGACAATACAAAGGCAGTAATACTTAAACAAAAATATCCGGTATATTTTAAACTCATACCAAAAGCTGTTATAATAATTTTTTTTATATTTAATTCTTGATAAGCTGCTGTTGTTAACAAATTAAGTACTAAAATTCCTGTGAAAGCTGCAAGAATCAAGATTAAAAACTGAATGGGTGTTTGCATAGTAAAAATAACTAAACCTATTGTCACTAATGCTATTCCGATACTTCCTAGAAACAGTAACGTACTTGGAATAAAATGATTTTTAAAGTAATACCAATATGTTTTCGTAATTTCACTTATATTTTTTTCTTCTAAATCAATTAAAATATGAAAGGCAGCATTTACAGCACTACCTATTGTAAATACAGGTAGACTAAAAAGTATCATAAGTAGATTAATCACCAATAATTCATATCCTTTTGATAAAAACTGGTAAGCTTCTCCTTCTAACTGAAATACTTTTTTCATAAATACTGCCTCTTTTCTTTTATTTAATGTTCAACTTTTCTTTATTTTCTTTCATTTTTTCGTTGCGAATTTTAACGATATCTTCCCATCCATTTTGTTCCAAAAATTCTTTATGGTCTGTTAGAATTTTATCAAATTCTTCATCTGAAGAGGAACGAATTAAGCTTACCAACGTCGTATACCAACTTGTATCAATACCTGATAAATTACGAGCTTCTGGTGTCCCTGATTCAGGATTAATGTTTTCTAAAATAAAATGTGGATATAATTTTCCTTCCCCCCATTTACGTGGTTGAATTAGCGCAGGTGTTTGAGTAGATGTGCTAGCGAAAGCTTGATATTTATCGTGTCCAAAAAATATAAATTCCCCTAGCCGATATTCTTTTTTGAAACGGTCTGCGTCGTTATCCTTCATTTGCTGAACCTCAGGAAGTAACGAAATCTTACCATCTCCATCGTACTCAAAGGTTTCACCTTCAATACCAAATGTAGTTAATAACTGCCCTACTTCGCTTTGTAAATAAGTGAAAACTTGAATTGCTTTGGCTGGATCCTTAGCTGTTTTACTAATATAATTAATCATCCAGCCTGTAATGCCACTCTGATTTAGTTTCGGTTCTTTTCCAGAACTATTTTGTGGACCATCGATAGCAACATATTGCCCATCAGGATTGGAAGCTAACCAATCTTGCATAAAGGCACTCATCTGTGCCGTACCACTTGCCAAAATTGTTGCATATTGGCCTGACTTTACTTTCTCTTCAAAAGCAGTACCATCATCCGAAAAACTATCATCTGATATATTACCATCAGTGTGAACTTGTCTAAGTGTACGAAGCCAAGTTATGTATTCTTCATCAAAATTACGATTATAGAATTCACCATTCTCTGTTTCTAATTCAACTCCTAGGAAATCTTGAAAAACATCACCTAAAGATCCTGCTCCATCGCCAAATGCATTAAAGCCAAATGGCATTAGTTCCGGAAATGCTTCTTTAATTTTCATCATCCCATCCCTAAATTGTTCCGGTGTTCCAAAGTCTGGTTCACCGATGGCTTCATAGACGTCTTTACGAATTAAAAAATTTGTGTTGGCTGGAATTAAGCCACTATCATAATCTGTTGTAGTATTTGAATAATTGGGATAGCCATAAGTTTTCCCATCTGATAATTGGAACCAATTTATCGTGTCTTCCGCTGCTGCTTTATCCCAATAAGGGTCATATTTTTCTGAGAGCTCATTTAATGAATAGGCCCAAGTATTTGCTTTTTGAGCTACTTGAGAGTTAGAATCAAAAATTGTTACAATATCTGCCATATCATTGCTAGAAAACATTGTGTTTAAATTGGTGTCATCCCCTTTAATAAATTTGATTTTTACATTCAAATCTTTTTCTAACTGCTTGGTAACAACATCATTCCCCCACTCATCATTCCACCAATCAGCATTCACATACCATGTTAACTCTGTTATTTCTTCTTTCGTATCCAGCTGCCACGCTGGTTTTTCTGGATCAAGTTCATAGCGATTAGAAATGTCTACTTCCTCATTCTCTTTCCTATCAGAATCATTTCCGCCGCAAGCTGCTAGTAAAAAGATAGAACTAGCCAAAGCAAGACTGCTTAAAATTTTTTTGTAATTCATTTCGTATGCCTCTTTTCTTTATTTTTTTTATTCTTTAACAGCCCCAACCATCATTCCCGCAATAAAATGCTTTTGAAGTAAGGGATAAATCACTAAAATTGGAATTGTCGTTACAACGATTGTGGCTAGCTGAACGCCTTTCGTTGTGCTTTCCGCTACTGCTGTTCCGATATTTTGCATTCCTTGTGTTTGTGATTGCACGATAATTTCATACAACTTCATCTGAAGAGGATACAATTCTTTATCTGTGATATAAAGACGGGCTGTCATAAAATCATTCCATTGATTCACACCATTGAATAATGCAATAGTAGCTAACGCTGGTTTTGACAATGGCAGGAAAATTTGAAGAAAAATACGCCAATGCCCCGCACCATCAATCATGGCAGATTCTTCTAATGAAGCTGGAACATTTCGAAAAAAATTCATTAAAATAATTACGTCATAGTAACTTAGCAGAGCAGGAATAATATACACCCAAAAACTGTTTAACATTCCTAATTGTCGAAGCAATAAATATGTCGGAATCATCCCTCCAGAAAAAAACATTGTTGTGACTCCCATGGCAGAGTACAATTTACGTCCTTTTAAATTTGACTTACTCATTCCGTAAGCCATCATGGCACAGAAAAAGACATGAGTTACAACTCCAATCACTGTTTTTAAAACAGAAATGATAAATGCTCTTAAAATTGTACTGTCACGAAACACTGCCTTATAATTCTCCAATGATAATTCCGAAGGCCAGAAAACAAAATCTCCCTTTGCTAATACTTGCCCAGAAGCAAAAGATGAAACAACTACATTCCACAGAGGGACAACTATCAATAGAGTGAAGATAGATAAGATGAGTACATTAATCACATCAAATAGACGACTATCCACATCTTTTTTCATAATTTTTCTTTCCATTTCCCATCCTCTTTTCATAATACTGACTGATTATCATTCAATCGTTTGGTAAATTGATTTGAAAGAATAAGCAATATCACTGAAACAACGGATACTCCCAAACCAACTGCTGTTGCATAAGAGAAATCTCCTTGCGCAATCCCCATTCTAAAAACATAAGAATTAATTACTTCCGCCTTTGCTTGGTTTTGATTATTCATTAAAACCATCGTCTGGTCTAAATTTGAACCCAGTAAACCACTAATAGTTAATATCAAATTTAAACTAATGATTCCCTTTAGCATAGGTAGCGTAATTTTCATCATTTGCTGCATACGAGATGCACCATCGATTTTCGCAGCTTCATAGTATGATGGATCAATTTTAGCCAATGTGGCTAGGTATAGAATCGTTCCCCAACCAGTGTTTTTCCAAATATCCGATAACACAGCAATCCACCAATATTTACCGGTTGATAGCAGGTAATTTTCATTTTTTATAGAAAAACCTAATCCTGCTAAGATTGAATTTAATAACCCTGTAGTAGATAACCAATTGATCAACATCCCACCTAAAACAATCCAAGATAAAAAGTATGGCATGTAGGAAATAGTTTGTACGATTTTCTTGAAAGGACCCTTTCGCAATTCAAAAATTAAAATAGCTAATATAACCGGTAAAAAGAATCCAATTGCCAGTTTTAAAAAACTAATCCCTAATGTATTCATCACTGAATCCCAAAAAAAGCGGTCTTTCATAATGATTCGAAAATTTTCTAACCCTACCCATGGAGCCGTGTCCATTGTGTCGATAACAGTGTAGCGTTTGAAGGCCATCGTCAATCCATAGATAGGAATAAAATTAAAAATAATCATAAAAATAATTCCTGGCCATACCATTGTTTGAAGTTCCCATTGATCAAAAAAATTCTGAAGCCAATCAACTATTTTATTATTAATCTTTTTATTTTTTGCTTCCATTTTGAATTCCTCCTTACATCTCATCAAAGTAAAAACGTTTTTATTTCATTTGTTTATTTATTTTTTGACGAACTTGAAAAACTGCACCAATCATGCCAGCGTCATTTTTTAGCTTAGTTTGTTTGATTGGAGCAACTGTCAGTTCTTTTAAATACGATATGCTCCCATGCCGATTTTCCAAAGTAGCTAATTCACTTTTTAAACGCGTGAAAAAATAATTATTCTCACTTATGCCGCCACCGATTAAAATCAATTCCGGATCAAAGCAACTAATCAAATTAATCAAACCTATTGATAATTCTTGGAAAAAACGTTGAATAACAAATGCTGCAATTTTATTTGTTTTTTCTTGTTGAAAAATAATTTGAGCATCATATATTTCCTCAAAAGACATATCATTTTGCTTCATCATTTTATTATATTGTGAACACAAACCGCTAACGACAGCCGCTCGTTGATTTAATGAAGCTGATTCAATATTTCCCTTTTCCGGTATATCATCAATAATCATCCAACCAAATTCTCCAGCCATTCCATGACCACCACGATAAATATCACCATTAATGACAATGCCACCACCCATTCCTGTACCTAAAACGATGCACAAATAATTTTCAATTCCCTGGGCATTGCCAATCCATTTTTCAGCAATTGCTGCTGAATTAGCATCATTTTCCACAAAAACAGGTAAGTGAACAGCAGCTTCTATTTCATGTTTTAGGTTAATTCCATACAACGATTTAATTGCCCCTGCCGTAATCATATAACCATTTTCTTTAATAATTCCAGGAGCACTGATTCCAACACCCTTGACTTCTAAGTTTTTCATTTGAAAGTTTTGTATAATTCTGATAATTTCTTCAATAAAATTTTTATTTTTATGATTCGTGGGTATCAAATCTCTACTCAATATTTCTCCTTTTTCATTTATCAATCCATACTTAACTGTTGTTCCGCCAATATCAATACCGATATACATGTACCTCACTCTTTTCTTCCAAAATTTCTAACTGAACACCCTTCAACAAGCTTACCTTTTAATACAAAAGAAGTTCCTTTTTCATTTTTTTCAATTAAATTAACCAAATGTCTGACTGCTAATTTCCCTTGCTGCTGAATTGGATTCACAACTGTGGTTAATCTAGGTTCAAAATACTCTAATAAATCAATACCATCGAAACCAACCACGCTAAAATCTGCTGGTATTTGATATCCTAAATCCAGCAAGCCTTTAATTGTACCAATTGCACTCAAATCATTGCCAGCTAAAAAAGCAGAAGGCATTTCTCCTTTATAAGTAGTTATAAAGGATTGAATAGTATGATAAGCTGCAGTTTCTTCAAATTCTCCCACCAATACCAGATCTTTATCAAATTGTATCTTTGCTTTTTTCAAAGCAGATTGATAACCTAAAAATCGTTCATCATTATCATATACACCGTAAAACCCTAATATAAAAGCAATGCGACGGTGCCCTTTGGATAATAAATATTCTGTGGCTGTTTTTCCTGTTTTAAATGAGTCAAAAACGACACTTCCTATTGTTTCACTTACTGTACGTCGATCAATGAATACTGCTTTTATTTTTTCACGCTTAATAGCAATTAAATCTTCTTCATCAATCAAGTCTTCAAAACCAATGATTCCATCCACCATATTTCCCATAATACTATTAATGATAATTTGTTTATCAGTTGTAATAAAAACATTGATACCATATCCTAAGCGTTCCGCTTCTCTTGCCATTGCTTCCACTAATGGACTAAAATAAGGTCCACTAATAGTATTAGTATAAAAACCTAGCATTTTAGTTTGACCCGATTTCAATTGTTTTCCCATCAGATTTGGAACATAGTGCAGCTTCTGAGCTGCTTCTAGAATACGATTTTTTGTCGATGGTTTTACAACATCAACACCATTTAAGGCTTTCGATACTGTAGCTATCGATACATTGGCTTCTTTTGCCACATCTCTAATTGTTGTTCTATTTTTCATATCGTCCCTCATAAAAACGTTTTTATTTTTGAGTTAATCATAATTGAAAATGCTACCATAGACAATATCGTTTCATAATTTAGGTATCTGTACCATTAAATTGACACTAGAACCACGTTGGTACAGTATGTACCCTCATTTATTTCATGAGCTTTTTTATTTATAAATCCTCACCATTTGGCATGATTTCCTGTAAAGTCTTTATAAGGTGATAAAAAATTGATTGTCTATGATTAATTTTATTTGTGTAAATGAATCATGACGATTTGCCATTTCCCCTGTTTCATAACTACTAACATCAATTATTCTCTATACCCATCCCTCATCATAACCTCATCATCTTCTACTAAAGCAACTTCATTTGATGAATATAAATTAGAATGTAATCGAAAGGACAAAATTTATGAGTCTGCCTTCAAATGTTAGTTTGTCTTAGTCACCAAAACTATATTCAACAATAGATAATAGTAATTGGCTGCACTCCAATTAAACCTATCTCTTTGGACTACCGAAATTTTTATCAATTACTTGGTAAGGTCTACATCATACAAGGACTTATTTTGGAACATAAACAATAACATCGGTAGAGAAAAACTCTCCACCGATGAGTCAATTTTTATTCATTTTTTAGTTATTAATACCATTTGATGAAAAATCATTCTTCTCAATAAGTTGTCTAACCGCTTCTGATAGAGTTTCCACTAGAAACAAACAAGGGATTTGACTTGTCAAATCTTCGTAATGGTTAATTCGCTGAACTTCAATTTGGTAATCTAAAACAAAATCAGACATTTTCGCCAGAGTACTGTTAGCATAACTAGTAACAGCCACCGTTGAATAATCCGGTTGATTGCGAAAACCATTGACCATCTCGATAATCTCTGTGGTAGTACCAGTGATAGATAATGTAACAAACATATTATCAGCAGTATTTCTCAATTTTGCAAAAATAGGATATGTTGGATCAATTAAAGCATAGCTGTTAAGGCCCAATGTTGCGAAACGTCTAGCAGAATACTCACAAATATAACTTGATGCTCCCATACCAAAGAAAATTATATTCTCACACTCAAGCATTTTCTCAGCAATTTGCCAAATCTTTGTTTCAGTATCCCTAGGAAAGTTTTTCATACTCAGACATTCCTTTCCACTCAACAATTGATTATGTTTTGTATCAGGAATTTTAAACTGGGTACGGAATTCTGTGAAACTTTCATACCCAATTTTACGGATAAATCTCATAACCGATGATGCTGAAGTATGAGATTCTTTCGCAATCTCTCTGACACGCATATAGGGGATTTTATCGCTTTGACTAGACATATAGTGATAAATTGCTCGATCAGTTTCTGATAGCTCATTAAAATCTAATTTTCCAAAAAAAGACATTCTTTCCTTCCTCCGATTAATTTTTATATGGAGCATAATCAAAGAAAACAATACACTGCTTTTTAGATTAATAGTACACTAAACTTAGCACAACAATGCTCTATATTTTCGACTAAAATATATTTTAAAACTATTTTATAATAAATTTATTTTCCTCTCCGAACTTAAGTCAATATCTTGAACAAATTTTTGGGGGCTTTTTTCGAAAGAATGTCACTGGTGGGTATGCCCTCGCTTCTCTAAAATTTCAAGCCAAAACCACTTGACAGCTTAGAGAAACGACGAGAGCATAAACACGTGACTTTCCTACTGAAAAATATGTAAGAGAATTATTAGACAGCTTGCTGGCAAAGAGTCTCCATTTTTTTGGGGGGTTAAATAGTTGATACCACTGTGAATTCTATAACGATTATAATACTTCCAATATGTTTTCATCTATCAAGTTAAGCTGAACAAATCGTCTTTATCCGCATGGGTCATAAATACTTCCAACGGTGTTTGATAATTTAATGATTTCCTTAGGTCATGATTTCTTTTTGAGGCAACTGATTGAATAAACGCTTTTGTGACACCATTAAAATCCATGATCTTAAACAATCCTTCTCTACTCATTAGCCCATTAGATTTTTCATTTAATCCGCGTTGCTAAAGTGTACCGGGATCGCCAAAGTAGATGTCAATATCAGTGATGTTGCTGATGGTTTTCCAATTAGAAAATTCTTTGCCACAATCAAAAGTAACTGATTTAAATAAGTGTTTGGGAACAGATTAGAACCACTGATTCAATCTGTTTTCGATAGCTATGGCTTGTCTCCCCTGTGGTTTCAGTGTAATGATCACTTTTGATAAGCGTTCAATGAGTGTGATGACGGCACTTTTGTGTTTGGCACCTACGATTGTATCTCCTTCAAGGTCACCAAATTATTCTAAGTAATTAGTATGATCGGTTTTTCGTTGATGAATTGACCGACGAAACGCTTGTTTTCCGCGTTTTTCTTGATGAACATTAGGCTTGAACTTTCCTTTCAATCCCAAATCAGACACATTGAATACGACTTTTTCGAACATACGGTGGAATGTAAGCACAAAACAATCTATTTGACATTCTCTACAACCAAGAATGACATCAGGCGACCAGTCCTGAGCAGCCATTTTTCGGACATAGTCCTCTTGTTCTTTAGGAAAAACGATTGAACGTCTTCCACAGCGGAATTTGTTTTGTTTGTATTGTTGATAGTAGTCTAATGCTGTTTTTCCTTGTTTGAAATATTGGTAAACTTTATTGATGGTTTGTCTTGAACGATTTAATTGACATGCGACGTTGGAGACGGATTCGCTTATGTTGAAATAAGCTCCTATCATTGCGAGTTCGTTTGGTGTAAGATGGGTGGTAGGTCATTTGTGTGCACTCCTTATAATTCTTTCGCAGGGACTATTCTGAGTGTAGCACAAATGACTTTTTTAGTTGTCTAACTTAATTTTACAATTGACGCATTTTAAAACTCAAACTTGCTTAGCTCTACATGTGCAGCATGATTTGACTTCCTATGATTATAAAAAGTGTTCCAAAAAGATAGCCAAAATACAATGCTGCTGGTGCAAATGGAGAGGTGTTTTTGTCTCCCTCTAGTTGCATATGCTTTAAATAACGTCTTGTCAAATAAATCTGCCCTATTCCCATTAAAATTAAAACAAATCCCATCACTTTACTAAGTATCATCTGATTCCCCTCCTTAATTATTTTCCGTTCATTTTATTCCAGATAGTCTAAGAAATAACTATAAGCCATTGCTTCACTTTCAGATACTCAACATGAACCGGTTTTTGAATGTTTGCTTTTTAAATCATTGGTATCTGCCTTCTAGTATCGAATATATTCCCAAAAAACAACGATTTTATGACAGGCTAGCTGATAAAAATTGCCTAAGCACTTTCCACTTATTTCAAAATAAAGCCTTGTTTTTTAGCATTTTCCAGCAAATCTTTCCGTTTAGCCAACTGACGCGACATACCAGTCACAATTTGCTTGGTAAAGCTGTCTAAACGATTATTAGTGTCCCGTGAGTCATAATACGTTTCCACCAATGCATCGTAATCTTTCAAAGCTTCATGTAAATTATCAGTCTCTTGATAACCATTGGTATGGAGCACTACTTCTTTCGGCAGACGCGGTTTCTGCGAAGGTGTCTCCGCCGGCTTCCCGATTCCTAATCCCAATACCGGAAAAACATAGTCAGGCAGGTTCAGCAGCTCGATTATCTTTTGGCTGTCGTTGCCGATACTGCCTAGATAAACTGTCCCATAGCCTAAACTTTCAGCCGCCACTACAACGTTTTGAGCCGCAAGACAGGCATCCGTCATTGCTACCATAAACCGGTCGAATTGTGCCAAAACATCAGTGTCTTGATTTTCTTCAACGGCAATTTGACGGTTGCGGTGCTGGTCAGCGACGAATATCAGCAGACATGGCGCCTCCGCCACATAGGTTTGATTACAAATTTTTGCGATTTCGTCTTTGAGAGACTGATCAGTAATTTGAATAATCGAATAGCTTTGCATAAAATTGCTGGTAGCGGTCCGCTGAGCCACTTCTATCAAAGTATTAAAATCATCTTGAGAGATATCCTCTTTCAAAAATTTACGGATAGTCCGATGATTCAACTGTGTTTTAATTGTTTCGTTCATCTGTTGATCCTCCTGTTTTTGTTCACCTGTATAATAGTATTATACACTTTTTTCCTGTTATTTTCATTAAATCGGTATAGTTTAACAGAAGGATGATAAAAGAAACATAAAACACCTTCCCAAAAATAACTTTCTGAGAAGGTGTCGTTGACTATTCCTTAGTCTCTTGATCTATTTTTTCGCCGATATCTTCTGAAATGTCCTGCGCTTCATCGGCCACCGTCTCCGCCACTTCTTCCGCCATATCCTCAACATCAATAACGATATCCTCGCCATCATCCACCAAGTCATCTAGTCTTGCTTCCCAGTCAGAATCTGCAACAGTTTCCTTGAACTCTTTTTCCAAATCAGAAGTTTGCTGTTTCAGTGTGTTCAGCGTGGAGTCACGAAACTCTTGTGCCTTGTTCATCGTATACTCAGAGTACTCTGCACCTTTTTGTTTCGCATACTCACCATACTCATACGTTTTATCCTTTAAATCGTCAAATTTTTTGAGCAACTCTTCTCTTGTTTCTTTTCCTGACTTTGGTGCCAAAAGTAATGCCGTAAATGCAGCTGCTGTTCCGCCGATGACCGCTCCTAATAAAAATCCACAGCTTTTTTTTCCCATGTCCTTTGTCCTCCTAGAATCTATTTTTTAAAAAAATTAACTGCCGTCTTCCCAAGTTTTGTAGCTACTGTTGCTTTGGCCGCCCCGCTGCCTACCGCACCAAGTTTGCTGGCCATATGCCGGCTTGATTTGTTTAAATCTGACACACTTTCGCTCAAATCTGCCACTGCATCGAATAACGGATCGATTGTTTCAACTTTGCCAGTCACATCAGCCAGCAATTCGTTACTCTTTATAAGAAGATCTTCTACCTGATGAGCCAGAACATTGACGTCCTTGGTCACCACTTGTATCGTATGAGTCGTCTCATCTACTATTGCTTGCGCTTTACTGATGGTTTCATTGGTCGAGTCTAATGTCTGCTTTAATTTTGGCAATAAACTCATTAACACCACCACGAGCACTACCACTAAAATAACAAACGCAATTGCAGCGATTAGAGCAGCAATCTCAGTACCGGTCATTTTACATTCCTCTTTTCTATCGTTTTCCAACACTTTTTTTTAGCATACCACTTACAATCTCTTTTCTCAACTAATTACAATAACCAATTCTAACTTTTTTTTAATCATTTTTTTGTTACAATGGTTACAGAATCTAAAACTTGAAAGGAGTTTTTTCTTTGGGGTTCAACCATCTTTTTTTAACAGCCACACAAAACACAGATGTCTCTGTCACTGAAAAAACAACAAAAAAAATCGGTGCTTTTGCGAATTACTGGCAAAATATCGACTGGGAAAAAATTATCACTTTAGTTATTTCCAGAGGTATCGTTATTCTTGTCGCTACGCTGCTGATAATACTCACTTACAGGATTGGAAATAAATTTATACGAAAATCTTTTGATAACTATAAAATAAAAGAAAAACAAAGCGAAACCAGAGCGGAAACGTTATATGCCCTGTCTAAAAATATTTTCCAGTACATCTTGTTTTTCATCTATCTTTATACCCTTCTATCAATTATTGGAATTCCTGTGGGTTCTCTTTTAGCGGGTGCCGGAATCGTCGGAGTAGCCATTGGGCTGGGTGCTCAAGGTTTTATCAATGATTTTATCACTGGTTTTTTCATTATTTTTGAAAAACAAATCGAAGTGGGAGACTATGTAAGAATTGAAAATTTCGAAGGAACTGTCCAGTCAGTGGGACTGCGTACGACACAGTTGAAAAGCGCCGATGGTATCATGCATTATATTCCCAATCGAAGTATTCTGGTGGTCAGCAACTTGTCCAAATCCAACCGTCTTGCTGTGGTCCAATTGCGGGTTGAACCTTCAAGCGACATTGACAAAATCAAAGCAATCATGGCACAAGTCAACGAGACTTTGACACCTGAATTTCCGGAAATCACCTCTCCTCCTGAAATCATGGGTGTAATCGATTTAGGCAACGGCTCCTTGGCAATCAGAGTGACAATCGGAACACTGAACGGTGCCCAAGTAAAGGTCCAGTCAAAATTTTTAGAAGAATACATTGAGGCCATTGCAAAAGAAGGAATAGAAATTCCTTCTTCACCGATTACCTTGACAAAATAAAAATCCGGGACTTTTCATAGTTCCGGATTTTTTCAATTTAAGTAAGAGCTAATGATCTTGTGTTTCTTTACAAAGTAAAAATAAAAGTTCCTTTGTTCGCAATGCCGTCCGTTTTAAATTATCTCCTGCTTCTGTCATTGCTTCTTCTAGGGACGAAATTTTATCGACGATTGGTACCACCACGTCTAAACCGCTTGACTGAAATGCTGCGGCATCCCCCTCAACTGAACCGACAAAGGCAATCACTGGCAGCTGATATTTTTTTGCTATTTGACTGATGCCGATAGGAACCTTTCCTTGCAGACTTTGACTGTCTATTTTCCCTTCACCTGTGATAACAAGATTTGCAGAACCTATTTCTTTTTCCAAATCCGAATAGTGGGCAATCAAATCAAAGCCCCGGACCATTTCAGCATTTAGCAGTGTGCGCAAGGCAATCCCTAATCCACCTGCTGCACCGTCACCTTTTTGCGACGCTTCTCCATTTAAAAGTACCTGTTCATAATTAGCCATCATAGCTTCATAATTTTTAAGTTCTCCTTGTTGGAGTCCTTTTTGCTGTCCAAACATATAAACCGCACCTGTTGGCCCTGTCAGCGGACTGTCCACATCAGCAGCAATAATAAAGTTTGTCTTGCCTAACCTCTTATCCATATTTTCTTTCGACACTCGGTGCACAAGACCTAAATTCATCCCTTTAGGTGAAAGCTTATTGCCAGAGACATCAAAAAAATCCGTTCCAAGTGCATGCAAAGCACCCATACCCCCATCCACAGTCCCAGTCCCCCCAAGACCAATGATGATTGTCTCGGCTCCCTTGTCCAAAGCAGCCAAGATAGATTCGCCCAGTCCAGCTGAGTTTGTCTGACTCGGGTGTGTCTTATCGGTGCCGTCAAGAAACTGGATACCGCAAGTCAAAGCAGATTCGATAACTGCAATTTTTTCTTCCGCTAACCAGCCAAAAAAGGATGTTCCAATTTCTCCAGTTAAAGTTTGACAGGATATTTGTTCGTACTTGCCAGCATAATTAGTGATAAAGGCTTCTACCGTTCCTTCTCCCCCGTCTGCAATAGCTATTTTCTTCACTTCAATATCGTCTGAAACAAACACTTTTTCAATGATTTCATTTGCCTCAACGCTGGATAAAGATCCTTTCATTGAGTCGATAGCTGAAACAATTTTCATCTTGTCACCTCCCCTATAACTAATAATTTTTATCTGTTTTTTTATGCTTATCCGCAAGATATCATTGGTTCCTCACCTTTAAACTATATGACAAACGGCAACATTGTCAACTACCCAAAATAATTGCTCACATCAACACAAAAAAACACAATAAATTCAATTGATAAGAGAACTTATTGTGTTTTGATGATTTAAAGTTTATGGCATTTTTTTATCAACCGAATTTCCGTATCTCAATTTCTTTCGGCTTTAAATCATAATCGTTGCCGAGGGTGTGTATCAGATGATTCACCGCTTTTAGCAATTCTTTGCGTGTCACGATTCCCATAAATTTATTTTCTTTATCGGAAATAGGAATAAACGGATGATCCACAGCCAGATGGAAAAGCCTTTCTACATCATAGGTATCGTTAATGAAAGTGACGTCATCATCCATCACGTCTGAAACTATTTTATCATTCAAATTATCGGGATCCACTTCATCTAAATCAAACATTTCATCAACAATGTTTGTCAATCCGATAAATCCTACCAATTCGTCTTGGGCATTTAAAACCGGAATTTTAGAATAACGGACTTTCGAAAGGACCAGCAGTGCGTGGGTGAGGGGATTAGTGTCCATCACATGAGCCACTTTGTCTGCACTGATCAGAAAATCGCTCTGATTTTCTAATAAAAGATTTTCTATTATGCTTCCAATCATTTAAGATTGCCTCCTTTTCACTAACTACATTGTAGCGAATTAAAGATAAAATAAAAGCCTTTTCACACTTTATTCAATCTTTTTTTAGTAAATCCTCATGTTCCTATCTTATAAATTCCTGAGTCAGTTCCGGTAAGAGCTGATGTTGTTCGTTAAAAAAAGAAACTGAATATTTTTCCGTTGTACTTTCGATGACGGCATAAGTTTTCACACGAAATCTTCCCCTAGGCTGACTGATGCTTCCGGGATTGACAATGAGGATCCCGTCCACCAATTCAGCAAACAGCTGGTGTGTATGACCATATAAAGCGATATTGGCGCCTGATTCTTCTGCTTCATAAAATAAACGCTGCAAGCCGAAACGGACGTTGCTGCGATGCCCATGGGTAAGGTAGATTTTATCTAAGCCATTGGATAACGTTTGGCTGTTTGAAAATCTCGGGTCATAATCACAATTGCCTGTGACCACATGAAAATCTTTCCAGATGGAATCACTAGGCGACAGTTCGGAATCGCCGCAGTGGAACATTTCGTCCACTTTCCCGCGGTATTTATCGGCTAACTTCTTTAACACTTTATAGTCTCCATGATTGTCACTGACTACTAAATACTTCATCTCAATTCTCCTCTTCCTGCTAGCTTGATGCTGAGATTTTGAGATAGTCATTTTCTAAAAACAACGGCTATCTCCCCAACCAATCGTCCCAAACCTTTGTCAGATTTTGGATGGCTTTGGCACGGTGGCTTATTTTATTTTTAACTTCAGGTTCTAATTCCGCCATAGATTTTCCCATTTCTTCAATCAAGAATAAAGGATCGTAACCAAAACCATTTTCTCCCCGGGGAATGTTCAGAATGCGGCCCTCTGTTTGTCCATTGACGACCAGACTTTTCCGATTGGGTGCCGCCAAAACCAATGTACAGTGGAAACGGGCTGTCCGCTCTTCTTTAGGAACGCCTGTCAACTCATGCAACAGTTTGGCATTATTTGCAGCATCATTATGTGCCTCCCCGGCAAAACGGGCAGAGTAGACTCCCGGCTGTCCGCCTAAAGCATCCACAATCAAACCGGAATCATCAGCCAAAACCATACACTTTAGCCTTGCTGCGATTGTTTCGGCTTTCAGACGTGCATTTTCTTCAAAAGTCGTACCAGTTTCTTCCACTTCGGGAATTTCCGGAAAATCCGCCAAAGTTTTTACTCGGTAACCTTTTTCCGCAAAAATCGCTTCGAATTCTTTTGCCTTGCCAGCGTTATGTGTGGCAATCAAAATATCTTTTTCCGAAGCAGCGTACGCAGGAGAAGCAGAAGTTTCCAAGGCTTCTTTTTGCAAGCGAATCAAATTAAAAATGCCGTCTTCTCCTAAATTCAACATCGTGAGCAAATCGTTTCGGGAAAAAGTTTGTTCCTCTCCTGTTCCCTGAATCTCTACAAATTCCCCTGATTCAGTCATCACAAGATTCATGTCTACAGCAGCGTCCACATCTTCTTCATAATCCAAGTCAAGGACAGCTGTGCCGTCTGCCAGCACTCCTACGCTGATAGCCGCCAGATGTTCTCTCAAAGGATTTTTTGCCAGTCTGCCTTCGTCGATTTCATGCTGGACAGCAAGAGACAACGCCACGAAAGCACCGGTGATACTTGCTGTACGTGTGCCACCGTCTGCCTGAAGAACGTCGCAGTCGATGACGATTGATTTTTCCCCTAGGGCAGTTAAATCCACAACAGAACGTAATGAACGGCCGATCAAACGCTGGATTTCCATCGTCCGGCCCGAAAGTTTGCCATTACTGCTCTCCCGGCGATTTCTCGTATTCGTCGCTCTGGGCAGCATGCTGTATTCAGCTGTGACCCAGCCTTTGCCGCTATTTTTCAAAAATGTCGGGACCGAATTCTCCACCGTAGCAGCACATAAAACCATGGTATCCCCAAAACGAATTAAGACTGAGCCTTCTGCATGCTTCAGCACATTTGTTTCTATACTGACTTGTCTGAGTTCATCCACTCGTCGACCATCATGTCTCATTTTACTTTTCCTTTCTTTCAACCTATAATCTGACTTTCTTCGCTGCTATCTCTTTTAGCGGCAGCCAGTCCAAGGCAATTTCATCAAACATTTTAGGTGAAGCTGTGGTGTAAAATTCGTGTTCTCTTATTTTATCAGTAGCTGGTGCAGCGATGTTAAAATAGTCAAGAAGCATACTGACTTCTCCCACCGTTTCCGCCCCTGAATCCACCAAGGAAACTTGACTGCCCATATAATTTTGAATCAATGGACGCAATAAAGGATAGTGAGTGCAGCCCAATATCAGTGTATCTATTTTTTCTCTTTTCAAAGATTTCAGACTTTCTGCCACTACCATTTTTGCAAGGGGACTGCTGTATTCGCTGCTTTCCACAATAGGAACAAACTTAGGGCAAGCCAGCTCAGTGACGAAAGTTTTCGGTGCTTTAGTCAAAATCCCTTCGGAGTAAGAGCGGCTGTTCACAGTCCCGACAGTACCGATGACACCGATGCGATTACTTTCTGTCCGTTTTAAACTTGCACGGACTCCCGGCAGAATTACTCCTACTACGGGTATCGCCAAACTTGATTTTATACGATCCAATGCCGCTGCCGTTGCTGTATTACAGGCAATCACTAGCATTTTGATGTTTTTTTTCATTAAAAAAGAAGTCATTTCCCATGTAAATTCAATAATCTGCTCCACAGGCCGCGGACCATAGGGACATCTTGCTGTATCTCCAAGATAAATGATGCGTTCATTCGGAAGTTGTTTCAGGGCTTCTCTGACAACTGTCAATCCGCCCACCCCTGAATCAATAAAGCCGATTGCTTCTTCATTCACTCTGCTTCCAACTCCTTTCCGCCTGTTTCTCATTCTTCTATTCTCTAATTTTTTTAAGAAAGTTGCAAGTCTTTTAACTGGGGACCTGCTCTTTATTCATAAAATAAAAAACAAAAAACCACAACTGCAAAGCTTTCCCAATAAAAAATATTTATCTCTAATTGATTTTCATAAACCTTTAGAAATTTTTAACTCCGCCATTAAAAAGCTGAAACATTAAAAAATGTTCCAGCTTTAATTTTTATCTAATTTCTGCCGAGTAATCCTTTTCCAAGGCTGAGGTGATTTTTTCCACAGCTTGAGTCACTTCTTCGTCAACTAAAGTGCTTTCCGGATTTTGGAATGTAAGAGAATAGGCCAAGGATTTTTTAGATTTTCCAAGCTTTTCCCCTTCAAAAACATCGAACAAATGAACATCCTTTAGATAAGCACCGCCTCGTGCACGAATCGTATCTACCAACTGCTGATTGGTGATGGTCTTGTCAACAAGCAACGCAATGTCACGGCTGACTGTCGGATACTTGCTGACTTCTTTGAAATCAAAATTCTTCAGTTCCTGGGCAAACAATAGATCCAAATCAATCTCACAAACAAAAGTCTCACGGATATCATAAGCTTTGGCTACACTTGGGTGAAGCTGTCCTACGAACCCAATTACTTCATCATTTAAAATCATTTTGGCTGTCCGACCCGGATGCAGTTCACTGTATTCGGCTGTTGATTCATAGCGCACGTTTTCAGCACCTAACATGGCCATCAGATTTTCCACAATCCCCTTCAACAAGTAAAAATCAACGGATTGATTTGATTCGCTCCAAGCTTTTTCACGCCATAATCCTGTCACCGCCAGTGCCAAATGCTTGCGCTGCTCGGGAATTTCTTTCTCTTCTTTTTGAATAAAAATATTTCCGATTTCGTAAAGGGCAACATTTAAATTTTTACGGGCAACATTATAAGACATGTCTGTCAGCAGACCGCTAATCAAGCTCTGACGCATCACATTGTGATCTTCGCTCATCGGCGAAGCCAGTTTGACGTTTTCTCCTTGATGGATAGCAAACTGTCCTGCTTTTTCTTCAGTGGTAAGAGCGTAACTGATGGCTTCTGACAAACCGCTGCCTTCCAGCACATCTCGTATTTCACGAATCAGTCGTTGATTGACTGTCAAACCGCCGGGAAGAGCTTCTCCCTTGGGCAAGGTTGATGGAAGATTGTCATAGCCGTAGATTCGGGCCACTTCTTCCACGATATCTTCCGGAATTTTAATATCCCAGCGGCGCGGCGGGATATTGACGACATAATAGCCGTCATTTTCCGAGTAGATGAAACCTAGTGCATCAAATATTTCATTCACGTCAGAGAGGATTAACTCCGTCCCTAACAACTGATTGATTTTTTCAAGCGGGATTTCCACAAATATTTCTTCCGGCAAAGTCTCCGAAGCAACAATTTCTCCGGCAACAACTTCACCATCTCCCAGTTCTGCCATCAGCATCGCAGCATACTCTAAAGCATCCCGAACAGTTGCCAAATTAATGCCTTTTTCAAATCGGGCACTTGATTCGCTGCGGAGATTGAATTGAGCAGAAGTTTTACGAGTCAGTGCAGGATCGAAACTTGCCGCTTCGATAGCAACTGATGTGGTCTCTCCCGTCACTTCTGAATCAAAACCACCCATCACTCCCGCCAAGGCAATCGGGACTTGTCCGTTAGTAATCATGATATTGTCCGGTCCGACTTTTCGTTCCACATCATCTAAGGTCACCAAAATTTCTTCCGGCAATCCGCGACGGACTAAAATTTCTTTTGAACCGATTTTATCATAATCAAAAGCATGGAGCGGTTGCCCAAACAATAAGAGCACATAATTAGTCACATCTACAATATTGTTATGGGGACGAATGCCAGCATTCATCAAACGCGTCTGCAGCCATAAAGGACTTTCTTTGACAGTGATATTTTCTACCACACGCATCCGGTAGTTAGGTGCATCCTTCTCGTCCTCAACTTTAACAGTCAGCAAATCTTGAATTGCTGTGGTGTTGCCTTCTTTCAAAGTTTTCTTATCAAATTCAGGTTTTTGACGATAGATTGCCCCCACTTCATGAGCAACCCCCATCATACTCAATGCGTCCGCACGGTTAGGTGTTACTGACAACTCGATGATCGGATCGTCCATCCCTAAATAAGAAAATACATCCTCTCCCACTTTGGCATCAGCAGGCAACACATAGATACCGTCTGCATACGCTTTGGGAATCACGCTTTCAGGAAAACCCAGCTCTTCAAGGGAGCAAATCATCCCCATGGAAACTTCTCCGCGCATTTTACTTTTTTTGATTTTGACATTGCCGACAATTCTCGCACCGGGTAATGCTACGATGACTTTTTGACCGGCGGCCACGTTAGGTGCTCCGCAAACGATTTGATAATCTTCTGCTTCTCCCACATCAACTTGACAAACAGAAAGATGGTCACTATTTTCATGACTTCTGCATTCCTTTACGTAACCCACAACAATTTTTTTCAAACCATCTTGGAGAGTATTGACTTTTTCCACTTCTATCCCTGTCCGGGACATTTTATCGGCTAACTCAAGTGCTGAAGTTTTCGATAAATCTAAAAAATCTTGCAGCCATTTATATGACACTAACATCTTAATTCGACTCCTTTACTTTAAATTGTTCAATGAAGCGCAAGTCATTCAGGTAGAAGGAACGAATATCAGTGACTCCATAGCGCAGCATGGCCACTCGATCGGGTCCCAAACCAAAAGCAAAACCGCTGTAAACTTCCGGATCGATGCCGGACATTTTCAATACATTGGGGTGGACCATACCGGCACCTAAAATTTCTATCCAACCAGTTTTTTTACACACACTGCAGCCTGTACCACCGCATTTGAAGCAGCTGATATCCACTTCGGCTGATGGTTCAGTGAACGGGAAATAACTTGGACGCAAACGGATTTCCCGATCTTCGCCAAACATTTTTTTCAATAAGACTTCTAAAGTTCCCTTTAAATCCCCCATGGTGATATGTTCATCCACAACCAAACCTTCGATTTGATGGAATTGATGACTGTGGGTAGCATCATCATTGTCCCGGCGGAAAACTTTCCCTGGACTGATCATACGCAACGGTCCCTTTGAAAAATCATGCACTTCCATTGTTCTGGCTTGGACTGGCGAGGTGTGCGTCCGTAGTAAAAGTTCTTCCGTCACATAAAATGAATCCTGCATGTCGCGGGCCGGATGATTTTTTGGAATATTCATTCTTTCAAAATTATAAGCATCTTTCTCAACTTCATAACCTTCAATCACTTGATAACCCATACCGATAAAAATATCTTCGATTTCTTCCATGATTTGCGTCAGGATGTGTCTTGTGCCCTGTGGGATTTTTTTACCGGGAAGAGTCACATCTAGTGTTTCAGCTGCCAAGGCATCATTTAATGCTTGAGCTTCCAGTATTTCTTTCTTTTCTTCAATTTGCTGGGCGATTTTATTTTTGATTTCATTGGCAAAACTTCCCACCACTGGTCTTTCTTCTGAGGTTAAATCTTTCATTCCTCTCAAAACCTCCGTGATTGGCCCTTTTTTCCCAAGAATATTCACACGAATATTGTTTAAAGCATTTAGATCCACTGCCTCGTCTATTTCAGCAATAGTTTTTTCTTTTAGTTTTTCCAACTGTTGTTTTAAAGACATCTTTTTTCTCCTTTTCTTTTATACGTTGCAATTTTCAGCAGTATAAGACTGCCTAAAATAATTCTCCGATTGATTATTTTTCCTGAAAATAAAAAAACTCCGTTCCAATTATCAGGAACGAAGCTTCGCGGTACCATCCTAGTTCATCATAAAAATGATGCTCTCAATCAATTGTTAACAGTGTTTTTCACCGGCTTAGATATTGGCTAAGCAACTCCGGAAGTGAACTTCATTTAACCTACACTTAGTCTGCTCTCAGTCGCCGGCAAACTATTCCTGTGAGTGTCAGATAAACTACTCTTTTCCATCTCTGTTCATTCTTATTTAGTTATCAGTCTACAAGAAAAACAGATAAAGGTCAACCTACTCCGGCAGAATCATCCATTTTTCAGCCCATTTTTGAATTTCTTTCATTGCGGTTTTCAAGTCGCTGCCTTTTTCCGTTAAACGATATTCAACCTTTTTGCCATTTTTTTCATCAGCGATCCGGTCGACAATACCGCAAGCTTCCAATTCTTTTAATCTTTCTACCAGTACCCGGTCACTAATGTTCGGTATCTTATCAGCCAGTTCTCCAAATCGCTGAATTCCATCTTCTAAGAGAACATCGATGATTAGACCATTCCAGCGTTTGCCTAAAAATTCAAAAGTTTTTTCAAACTTCGGGCACATTTGAAACTGTCTTTTTTCACACGCTTGCTTATCCAACATTAGTCCCCCTCCCTTAACTTTCTCAAATTATAACATAAAAAAATAATATTTTTAACTATTCTCCTTTGAAAAACAAAAAAGAGCGACCGTCCTGACGGTCACTCCATGAGATTTCTTAGCTTGCCATGCTGAAGAAAGCAACAAACTTATTTTTAGCAGTATAATAAGTCGGTGACAGCCCTTCATACAAAGCGCAATATTTATCCACAAAAGTAACAATATAGCTTTCTTTGTATTTAGGAGGGGCGATGGTTGCTAACCACATATGTTTCACAATAATATCTTTCTCCAAATCTGACAAATCAGTTAATTTTTCAGCATTTTTTACTGCCATGCGGGGGTGAACGTAAGCATGAGTGCCTTCGTCAAATTTTTGATCACGCCAATCATAAAAAAAGAGGTCGTGAAGCAACCCTGCACGTGCTGTCGCTCTGGCATCGCCATTCCATCTTTTTGCCAAGCGGTAGCTTAGATATGAGACATTGATTGAATGACTCAAACGTGTTTCTGAACGGTGTTGCTTAAATTCTGCCAAACGCTGAACTTCTTCTGTGTAAATCAAATCTTCAACATAGGACATATACTCGTGATCATTTTGCCAGTTCAAATTCATTCTCTTATCATTCCTCATATTTAATGTACCTTTTGAAACGGTACTTTCCATATAATAGCACCTTTCGGCCAAAGTTTCCAGCAGAGCAGATTCATCTTAATATTTTTGTAATATTTTCTCCTGCAATCTATACATCAAAATCCCTGCTGCAACAGCCACATTAAGAGATTCCGCCTTCCCTCTAATCGGGATATACAAATTCGTCTCTGTCAATTGCAGAAAACTTTCAGATACCCCTTGACCTTCGTTGCCCATGATGAGCGCAAAGTTTTTTTGGGGAGTAAACTCTGTATAGACCTTGGCTTCTTTATCTAAAGCTGTCCCTAAGAGCTGAACGCCTTCTTCTTTAAGTAAAGGTAAAAACACTTCGAGATTTTTTCGGACCACAGGCAAATGAAAATGACTGCCTTGTAGCGAACGCTGCACTTTCCCTGAATAAATATCAGCACAGCCTTCTCCAAGAACCACGCCCGCATACCCAGCAGCGTCTGCTGTACGAATCATCGTACCCACATTTCCCGGGTCTTGTACACGATCCAAAATCAACAGTGGACCTGCTAACGGAAAAGACAGTGATTTCCCCTGTTGTTGGAGAACTGCAACAATCCCTTGAGGAGTGGGCAAAGAGGAAATTGATTTCATCACTTGCTCGCTAACTAAAAAAATATCTTTGGCTGCTTCCAACAACTGGGAAGTGTCATGACCGGTCATATATTTTTCAGTCACAAAGATTTTTTTCAAATCCAAGGCTTCTTTCAATGCTTCTTGGACCAAATGCTCTCCTTCTATTAAATAATCCCCCGTTTGTTCACGGTATTTGTTTTGTAAAAGTTTCTTAGTTTCTTTGACAGTTGCATTTTGCAAGGAGGTAATTTCTTTCATTATCTTCTTCCCTTCTTCACGAAGCATTATAGCATGATAATTCTTTCTCTTCTAGTTATTTTAACTTGTTAAAACTCCTTAATTTTTGATATGATTAAGGAAAATAATAGCTGGATGCGATTACAAAAATGGAGTAGAAAATAAAATCGTTGCTTTGAGTCATTTGACAAGAAAATCCGGCAACTTCAAATGATAGAATAGACTTTCAAAAACAAAAGGGAGTGAGGGTACATGAAAAAAGTAAAAATGATTGTCTCCGGCCGTGTGCAGGGCGTAGGTTTCAGATTTACAACCAAAATGGTGGCTGACCGTTTAGGCGTTAAAGGATATGTTAAAAATCTGGATGACGGCTCCGTCTATATCGAAGCCATCGCGGATGAAACTACTATGGAAGAGTTTATTAAAAAGATAAAGGCTTCCCCTTCCCCCAGTGGACGGGTTACTTACAGCAACGTGGTAGAGGACGATGGGATTAAAGAGCGGCGGAATTTTGACGTACTTTACTAACTTTTTGATAAATCAATTGAAAAGTTCCGCATTTTGACTTATAGTTATCTTTACGTGAATAAATAAATAGAAGGAAGAGTTGCATGAAAAAATTTAAAAAATGGCTGATTGCTTCCGGCCTTTTCGGTATGATGCTGACACTGTCAGGCTGTGTACAAACAATTAAAAGCGGTCCGAACGCCGGCGAGCCTACCAAAGAAGGCTGGGTCTACAATCTTCTCGTTCGTCCCATGGGCAGTGTCATCGACGCTTTGGTACAAGCATTTGATGGGAACTACGTTTTAGCTGTCATCATTTTGACAGTGATTGTGAGGGCAATCCTTTTTCCTCTGATGATTAATCAGACCAAAAAATCTACCTACACAACTGAAAAGATGGCACATTTGAAACCTCACATCGATGCTTTTAACGAAAGAATCAAAGCGGCTACCACCCCTGAGGAACAAGTGGCAGCCAACAGAGAGCTGCAAGAATTTAATAAAGATCACAACATCAGCCTCTTTAACAGCATCGGCTGTCTGCCTTTATTGATACAAATGCCGGTTTTTACTGCGCTGTTTTATTCCATCAAGTATGCCAGCGGTGTTGATGAAGCCGCACCGTTCTTAGGAATCAATTTATCAGAACCTAGTCTGGTATTGACCATCATTGTCGGCCTTTTATATCTGGGACAAGCTTATCTCGGGACAATCGGTCTTGATGAAGCACAGAAGAAACAGATGCGTTCAATGATGTTTATGACACCAATCATGATGATTATGATTTCATTTTCTTCCCCTGCCGTAGTAACTATTTATTGGGTGGTCGGAGGTGTGATCGGCAGTCTTCAAACCTTGTATACTAATCTGGTGCAAAAACCAAAAATACGTGCACAAGTTGAAGAAGAAATCCGCCTGAATCCGCCGAAACCGATAAAAGTAAAACCTGTTAAAGAAGTAAAACCAAACGGAGCGGCACCTGCCGGAAACAGCGGGATGAATCAAGGCAAAGGAAACAAACTGAATGCCAGACCTAAAAAGGGATTAAATGCGGGACGCAAACAAAATATCCGCAGATAGCCTTTTATCGAAAAAACTATAGCATAAGCAAAAACCGGCAAGGAATCATCCTTGCCGGTTTTTTTGTCTTTAACGTTTAATATTTAAGGGATTAATTTTTCTTTGATTGCATCGATTATACTCGCACAATTTATGGATGCTTGCAAAGGCATTACGTTGCTTTCCGTCAATCCTTTCGAAAAACAGTCCATCACATGCTGGATTTCTCCATAAAAATCATCCTTATGATAAGGAATCTCATAAGTTTCCGCCTCATTTCCCTTTTGATTCAAAAAGACTGAGAAACGGCTGCCGCGATGAAAATCAGGCATGACGATTTTTCCTTTGGTCCCGTTGATTACTGCTTCCACAGGCAAGTTGCGGTCAAAAGCTGATTCCAGCCGACAGGTAATCTTGTCATCTGTCAGCACAGCGTTAACATAAGTTTCAACGCCGCTCGGATGCAATGTATAGTCCACTTGTTGGACAGACAGTGGTCCGTTTGTAAAATCTTCGATCAGACCGGCATTATAAATCCCCATGTCGAGTAAACACCCTCCCTGAACCGGCTCATAAAAATACCCGGAATCTGTCTCAGGTACCAACCGGCAAAAGCTGGTAGAGATGTCCGTTACCTCACCGATCACACCTGCTTTAATTAGTGAAGACATTTTTTGATAGGCCGGCACAAAACGGCTTTTCATTGCCTCCATGAAAAAGAGCTGATTTTCTTGCAACAAGGTCTTTATTTCAAGCATTTGAGACAAATTAAGCGTTGCCGGCTTTTCACAGAGAACGGCCTTTCCATGCATTATGGCACGCTCTATCCATTTCTTATGATAAGAATGTGGCAAAGCAATATAAACGATAGATACATTAGGATTTTTTAAAAGCTCCTCATAATCATCATAAATTTTTTCACAGGGATATACCGATTGGAAAGCCCGTGCTTTTTCCAACGTTCGATTAGCCACAGCATACAAATTCCCATTTTCAGTTTTTGCTAAACTGCTGGCAAATCGGTGTGCAATATTTCCTGCCCCTATGATTCCCCATTGGATCATTCTCATTCCCCCAAAAATTTTATAGTTTAAAAAATCTTGTCTCACCAGTCACAGTAAAAGCTAGTATCTTCATGCGGAAAAAACGGTGAAAGACAAAAAACATTGATAAAAACAGTGTAACATAAGAATGTATCTTATCGATTCCTTTTACTCCCAAATGCTATTAAAATGCTAAAAAATCAAATAAGCTCCCGCCTCTCTCTCAAAAAAAATTTCTCAAGAAAAAACACACGAAGTCACTTGCTTCATGTGCTTTATTGAATATAAGGTGTGGCTCCTAATCTTTTTTCAGAGGCAATGTAATCCTGAACACTGACCCTTTTTCCAAAACACTGTCGGCATGGATTGTCCCGCCATACGTCTCCACTAGTTCTTTAGCAATAGACAGACCTAAACCAGTGCCTCCCTTATGTCTGCTTCGTGCCTTGTCTACCCGGTAGAAACGATTGAAGACCTGATCCAATTCTTCTTCGCTGATTCCTTCTCCAAAATCTTGGATGGCGATTTCAAGGCTTTTGGGGTTATAAGACACTGACAAATTAACTTCTTTTCGATCCAAAGAATATTTCACAGCATTGTCCATGATAATAATCAAAATTTGTTCAAAGTGGTTGCGATAAATCTTGACGTGCATTTCCTGGTCCAAATCATCATCCAAAATAAAAGTAAAATCCGGATACAGTAACACAAAATTATTGTAACATTGATGAACCACTTCTTTTGCGTTGGAGACATCATTTTTATGATGCAATTCCACCTGACCCATACGAGACAAATCAAGCATTTCCTGAACCAGAGTTTTCATACGGCTGATTTCCTGAAGCGAAGCTTGTAAAGACTCTTCCAAAATTTCCGGGTCATCTTTTCCCCAACGGTTCAACAACTGTAAATGCCCTTCGATTACTGCAACCGGTGTCCTAAGCTCGTGGGAAACATCCCCTACAAACTGTTGCTGCTGTTCGATAAAACGCTGCATCCTGTCAATCATATCATTGAACACCAACGCCAAATCAGCAAACTCATCCCGTTGTTTGATTTCCGGAATTCGGGCATCTGTTTGAGGATCTGCTTTGATTTCATTCATTGTCGCTGTAATTTTCTTTAGCGGACGCAGAAAATAATTTGACAACAAAAATCCCAGTACCAGACTGATAATCAAACCGCCGATAATCAGTAAAATCAATGTTTTAAATAGGTGACTGCGAACTTCATCTACTGAGGACAAATTATAAAACAATTGAATATAACCTATCTTTTCACCTGATTCCTTTGAAAATATCGGTTCTGTGGCCAAAAATCCCGAAGTGTCGTTCAGCACAGTTTTTTCCAAACTTTTTTTCTCATTGCCTACATAAGAATAGTTGGTGTTTTTGGTTTCAAATACTAATTTTTTGCTTTTATTGTAAACAGAAACGCTTAATTCCGGTAAAGACAAATCTGAAATAAATGAGTTTAGACGAATCAAGTTGGCCTCCAGTGTTCGCTCTGTCGGTTCGCTCGTCAGCTGTCCGCCGCTTTCGCCTAAGTAATACGCTGTATTTCGAATGGTAAGTTCCAGGTTAGAAATTGATAAACGTTTTTCGATATTTTCCGTTACCTCGGTCACCTTTTCTCTTTCCTGTGAGATCAAGGTGGACATACTAGATTGATAAGTTACCGCTGAAAAGATGATTACACTGATGAAAACAAAAGCGGAAGTAAGCAAAGTCCACTTGACACTTAAGGGCAAGTGCAAATGAACTTTGTCTTTCAACCAAGTATAAATTTTTTTCATCAGGATCTCATCACATATCCAGTACCGCGAACGGTTTGGATATAGCTGTCTTGTCCCGGTAAATCAATCTTGTTTCTAAGGTAACGAATATAAACGTCTACCACATTTGTTTCAACTTCTGTTTCATAACCCCAAACTTTTTTAAGCAAAACATCACGAGCTAAGACCACATTGACATTTTCCATCAATGTCAGCAGCAGCTCATATTCGCGTTTTGTCAATTCGATCACATCATTATCGCGGCGAACAATCCGATTTTCTTTTTCAATCGTCAAATTGCGATAGCTGATGGTGGTCTGTTTTGTAATATTCCGGTCGCCTTCAAAATCTATCCGGCGCAGCAATGCCCGCAGACGGGCCAAAAGTTCTTCGATAGCAAAAGGCTTGACGATATAATCATCTGCTCCGTGATCTAACCCCGATACACGATCAATGACAGAATCACGGGCTGTCATCATGATGATAGGTGTATCCTTAGTTTGTCGGATGCGTCGGCAGACTTCGATTCCGTTTAATTCCGGCAGCATCAAGTCCAACAAGATGGCATCCCAATCACTGCCTAAGGCCGCCTCCAATCCCGTCCGACCATTATAATGTACTTCGACCTCGTAGCCTTCATGCTTTAATTCAAGTTCTACGAAGCGAGCCAGATTTTTTTCATCTTCTATGATTAAAATTTTATTCATTTCGGAGCAATTCCTTTCATTTCATTAGAAATATTCTCACACAACTCATATTATAGCGATTAATCTAATAAAAAGCTATCATTCACTAGCAATAAATAGGAAAAGGCTGATAAATCTGTTTAGATTTATCAGCCGATACATGCTCTTTAGTCGACATACCACTCGTGATGGAAAATACCTTCTTTGTCTTTACGTTCAAAGGTATGTGCACCAAAGTAGTCTCTTTGTGCTTGGATGATATTTGCAGGCAGGTCTGCACTGCGGTAAGAATCATAATAAGCAATAGCAGATGAGAACGTCGGTACTGGCACCCCTGCTTGTATCGCGGCTGCCACGACCTCACGGACTGACTGTTGGTATTTCTGCGTCACATCATTGAAATACTCATCCAGAAGCAGATTTTTCAGTTCAGGATTGCGGTCATATGCGTCAGTGATTTTCTGTAAAAACTTAGCACGGATGATACAGCCGGCACGGAATATTTTAGCGATATCCCCATACTTCAAATCCCAGCCGTATTCTTCGCTGGCAACTCTTAACTGGGCAAACCCTTGGGCATAACTCATGATTTTACTGAAATACAACGCTTCGCGGATTTTTTCTATAAATACTTTTTTGTCTCCCGCAAAAGGTGTCACATCAATTCCTTTAATCTTGCTGCTGGCTTCCACACGTTCTTCTTTTATTGCGGAAATGTAGCGGGCAAAAACTGATTCTGTGATTAAAGGTAATGGCACCCCTAAGTCTAATGCACTCTGGCTTGTCCATTTTCCTGTTCCTTTATTTCCCGCAGTGTCCAATATGACATCCACTAGTGGTTTCCCTGTTTCATCATCTTTGTGAGTCAAAATATCAGCTGTGATCTCAATCAAATAGCTGTCCAACTCACCAGTGTTCCATTCTTTAAAAATATCAGCCATTTCGTCTACGGATAAACCTAATAGACGGGACATGATATCATAAGATTCCGCAATCAGCTGCATATCGCCATATTCGATGCCGTTATGGGCCATCTTCACATAATGACCAGCACCGTTAGGACCAATATAGGTCACACAGGGTTCCCCGTCTTCCTCAGCCACAGCCGCAATTTTTTCAAAAATCGGTGCAACTAAATCGTAAGCCTCTTTCTGCCCTCCAGGCATGATTGACGGTCCTCTTAACGCTCCTTCTTCACCACCGGAAACGCCAGTACCGATAAAGTTGATACCAGAGTCAGCCAGCTCTTCATTTCGACGGATAGTGTCTTTAAAGAATGTATTTCCTCCATCAATCAAAATATCCCCTTTATCCAAATGAGGCAGCAAACTTTGAATCGTTAAATCTGTTGCTTTTCCAGCTTTTACCATCAACATGATTTTTCTTGGCTTTTCTAAAGATGCCACGAACTCTTCTACTGTGTAAGTGGGCACCAGTTTTTTATCCGGATGCTCAGCTGCGACTTCTTTCGTGCGCTCTCCTGTTCGATTAAAAATAGAAACACTGTAGCCGCGACTCTCAATATTCAGGGCAAGATTTTTACCCATCACTGCCATACCAATGACACCGATTTGTTGTTTAGACATGTCGAACCTCCTAAAAGTTATATTGCAAATAACTCACATTCACGTTTCTAATTATACATTATTTAAAGATTGATGAAAACATTTCGAACCATGAAGTTGGTTGAGACCCGACAATTTTTTATTTCCCTTAATAACTGACCATGCTTTCTTCAAATGCTGTAATCAGTTCTTCGTGGGCCATGGTGATGGAAATATCATCCAAGCCTTGAATCAGTTTGTTTTTCCATGTCGGATCGATGTCAAAATGAAACGTTCCTACGGAGGTTTTTACTTCCTGCTGTTCCAAATCAACAATAATCTCTTCCTCTGAGCTGATTCCTGCAATTTTTTCCCGTGACTCGCGGGGCAAAACAATAGGAAGCAAACCATTTTTGATGGCATTCATATAAAAAATGTCACTGTAGCTTCCAGCAAGGATTACTTTAAAACGGTAATCCATCAGCGCCCATGCCGCATGTTCCCGCGAAGATCCACAACCGAAATTTTCTCCTGTTACTAACACTGTGGCTTCCTGACGGTCCGGCTGGTTCAAAATAAAGTCCGGGTTTTCACTTCCGTCTTTTAAAAAACGCCATTCGTCAAATAAATTTTTACCAAACCCTTTTTTCTCGATTCGTTTTAAAAATGATTTAGGAATAATTTGATCTGTATCGATATTATCATTCATCAAAGGGACTGTTTTTCCCGTGTGTACTTTAATAGCTTCCATTTATAGCCAATCTCCTTCCCTAACATCCACAAAGGTGCCTGAAACAGCGGCAGCCGCTGCCATAGCCGGACTGCACAAGTGGGTCCTTGCTCCTTTACCTTGCCGGCCCTCAAAGTTACGATTTGAAGTCGAAGCACAATGAACACCTTCCGGTACCTGATCTGGATTCATTCCCAAACACATGGAGCAGCCCGGCTCCCGCCATTCAAATCCGGCTTCTTTGAATATTTTATCCAAACCGATTTTTTCTGCAGCCTTTTTAACGGGACGGGAACCCGGAACAACAATGCCTGTGATGTTCTGATGGATTTTTTTCCCGTCAACGATGCGGGCGGCTTCTTTCAAATCAGACAACCGGCCGTTGGTACATGAACCAATAAACACATAACCTAAATCAATCTCAGAAACTTTTTGTCCTGGACTTAGAGCCATATATTGATAAGCACGTTCATCATTGACATTTTTTATTTCCGGGAAATCAGCAGAAAAAGGCACAGCCATTCCCGGATTAGTTCCCCAAGTAATCATCGGCTCCAACTGACTGGCGTCCATTTCGATAAGATGATCATACTGGGCATCCTCATCGGTATAGAGAGTTTTCCAGTCCTCAATGGCAGCAGCCATATTTTCCGGTGCATACTCACGTCCTTGAACATAATCAAAAGTAGTTTGGTCAGGAGCAATCATCCCCATCTTGCCGCCACCTTCGATAGTCATGTTGCAAATACTCATCCGTTCTTCCATCGTTAGACCTTCAATTGTGTCTCCAAAAAATTCTATTGCGTAGCCTGTTCCAAAATCCACTCCATAAGTAGCGATCAGATACAAAATAATATCTTTTGCATAAACCCCTTTAGGCAATTTTCCAGTGATATGAATCCCCATATTTTTAGGTTTGCTCTGCCAAATCGTCTGTGTGGCGAACACGTGCTCCACCTCGCTTGTGCCGATACCAAAGGCAATAGCACCAAAAGCGCCGTGGGTTGCCGTATGGGAATCTCCGCAGACAATTGTTTTCCCCGGCTGGGTCAAGCCGGTTTCAGGGCCCACCATGTGCACGATACCCTGCCGTTCACTGCCGTTGCCGCACAATTCAACACCAAATTCTTCACAATTTTTTTCCAGAGCCTCTATTTGTTTCTTGGCTACCAAATCGGTAATATTATAAATATCTTTGGTTGGTACATTATGATCCATGGTAGCAAATGTTTTTTCGGGACGTCTGATTTTCCGGCCGTTTTCTCTCAACCCTTCAAAAGCTTGGGGAGAAGTAACTTCGTGAATCAAATGCAAATCAATATACAACAGTTGTGGTTCTCCAACTTCACCGTAAACAACGTGGCGATCCCACAACTTATCGAAAAGTGTTTTTCCAGATTTTTCCATACATAAAACTCCCTAACCTTTTATTTTTTTGATGACCGCTGCTTCAAATTCGCTGGTAGTTGCTTTTCCGCCCAAATCGCTAGTCAAAATACCCTCAACCATCACTTCGTCACATATTTTTTCCAAATCGTCCGCCATTTCATGCTGTCCGAAAGATTCACGGAGCATCATCGTCACAGATAAAATCATCGACATCGGATTAGCAATGTTTTTCCCGGCAATATCCGGCGCAGAACCGTGAATCGGCTCATAGAGCGAAGGTCCGTTTTCACTGTGGCTCGCACTTGGCAGCATTCCTAAAGAACCGGTGATGACTGACGCTTCATCGCTTAGAATATCGCCAAATAAATTCTCTGTGACAATCACATCATAATATGCCGGTTGGGTAATTATTTTCATGGCAGCAGAATCCACCAGCTGATGTTCCAGAGCGACGTCCGGATAGTCTTTAGCAACTTCTTCTGAGATTTTCCGCCATAGTTTACTGGTCGCCAACACATTAGATTTGTCCACTGAAGTAACTTTTTTCTTTCTATTGCTTGCCATATCAAAAGCTTTTTTAAGGATTCTCCGTATTTCTTCACCAGTATAAGGACAAGTATCCACCGCATAGTCCTCTTCTAACACGCGCGGTGTACCAAAATAGATACCGCCAGTCAATTCACGAACGACGACAAAATCACTGCCCTTGACGATTTCTTCTTTTAGAGGAGACAAGTGGGCGATGGCTTCCGGCACTCGGATAGGTCTGACATTGGCAAAAAGTCCCAGCGCCTTTCTCAATTGGAGCAATCCCTGCTCCGGTGTTTTCTCAGCTTGTTCCCATTTTGGCCCGCCGATTGCCCCTAGTAAAATGGCATCTGCTTTTTGACAAGCTGCTAAAGTTTTTTCAGATAAAGGTTCCCCTTCCTGATCAATTCCGGCACCTCCGAATGGGAAACTTTCTATTTCATAATCAAAATCAAATTTCTTGCTTGCTTCAGCCAGGATATTCAATGCACTGTTCATAATTTCTGTTCCGATACCGTCACCGGGTAATGTTACAATCTTTTTCTTTGTCATTTTTCCACCTCTTAATATGATCATGCCTGCTCACTTGATGCGTGAGAGCAAGCTTGTAAATAAGCTTTTGCTGATGCTTGAAGCACATCAAAATCGATGCCCACACCGTTAAAAAATTCGTTGCTTTTGGGTTTTGAAATCGTCACATGGACTTCTGCCTGTGCATCTTCTCCCCCGGTAATCGCGCGGATTTGATAATTTTCAAGCATGATGTCCTCATCTACCAGACGATTGATCGTGTTATAAATCGCTTGAATGCTTCCCGAGCCGACTGCCGAATCAGTATAGGTCTCGTCCCCTTCTTGAATCGTCACGATGGCTCCTTGGCGGCCATTGGACACGTATTGCAATTGCAAACTATTCAAAAGATATTTATCCGCTTTTTCGTAGGCTTGGCCCAAAACAAGTGCATGGAGATCATCTACCGTTACTTGTTTCTTTTTGTCCGCCAAATCTTTAAAACGTTTAAAACTTTCAGTCATTTCACTTTCAGACAGCTGGTAGCCCAATTCGGTCATTCTAGTTTTAAACGCATGTTTGCCAGAAAGTTTACCCAAAGGCAAGGAATTGGTTGCTACCCCTACCAGACTAGGAGTAATGATTTCATAAGTATTTGGATTTTTCAATACCCCGTCTTGGTGAATCCCCGACTCATGAGAATATGCATTCAAACCAATAATCGGTTTGGTAATCTGGACCGGGACACCGGAAATGCGGCTGACCAAATCACTGGTGCGTTTTGTCTCTTCAAAAACAATATTACTTTCACATTGATAGAAATCCTTTCGCACATAAAGTGCCAGTGCCACTTCTTCGATGGCAGTATTGCCAGCGCGCTCTCCGATGCCGTTGATTGTTCCTTCCACACGGGTTGCACCATTTTCAATCGCAGCCAGGGAATTAGCTGTGGCCATCCCCAAATCATTGTGGCAATGAGAAGAAAAAATAATGTCATCAAAATTAGCAATATGCATTTTTAGAAAATTGAATAGCTGCCCGTACTCGGTCGGATTGGTATATCCAACAGTATCAGGAATATTGATAATCGTAGCACCCGCATCTATAGCTGTTTGAACTGCTTGCAGCAAAAATTCTTTTTCCGACCTTGTAGCGTCTTCTGGTGAGAATTGAACTTTATCAAATTTAGATTTGGCGTATGCCACGTGCTTTTTGATAGAGCTGAGAACTTCCTCCCTTGTCATATTTAGTTTATCTCTCATATGAATCTCGCTGGTGGCAATGAACACATGTATTTGCGGATGATTCGCATGCTGCAGGGCTTCATAAGCACGATCGATATCTGCTACTGCACATCTGGCTAGTCCAACTACTGTGGTTTTTGTCACGGCTTCCGCAATCGCTTTGACTGCTTCAAAATCTCCTTGAGAGGAAATCGGAAAACCGGCTTCGATGGCATCGATACCATAAGTCTCTAATTGTTTGGCAATTCTTACTTTTTCGCTTGTGTTGAAGTTTACCCCAGGGGTTTGTTCTCCGTCACGCAATGACGTATCAAAAAACTGGATTTTTTTCATGATGACACCCTCCTAAATTGTTTACTTTTCCTTTGTTCTTTTCGTGTAGCAATAATCAAATGAAGACTTGCAGCATTTTTTTCAAACAAAACCCGAGCAATTTTTTAATTAAATCATTAAAAAAAGCATCTCACAATGTGAGATGCCAGCCCCACATCGTTGAATGCAGAAATAGGGCCACAGGTATTTTTTCCCGTCAGCCCTTACGATAATAATAAAAAGAAAACTTTTCTGTTTGTCCTTTTAATCATCTTTCTGTACTCCTTCTTCTTTGCAGGTTATTTGGTCTGCTGTTACTGAAATCATAAAATTTAAAATTTTCTGAAAATTCAGAATTCAAGTTAATTAAAATAATATTAGTTTATCATGAGAAAGTCAAGCATTTTTTCAATAAACCTGCAAAAACTTACATTTTCCAAAAATAATCTCATGTTTTTTATTCGTAAATGGGTTACTAAGTGGCTGAAAAAGAATCTCTCATCAAATAAACATAAAAAACCCGTTAGACTCCATGGTTGTCTAACGGGTTTTCAACATTTTCAAAAAATGTCTTATTCTTCTGTTGCGTTTGTTACATCTTTTCCATCATAATGACCACACTCTGGACATACATGGTGGCTGCGTTTCATTTCACCACAGTTTGAGCAGACGCTCATACCAGGTACAGATAATTTATAATGAGTACGACGTTTTGCTTTTTTTGCTTTTGAAGTTCTTCTTGCAGGTACTGCCATTGAACTACACCTCCTTCAACTCTTCCTACTGCAGTAAATGCAGTATATCTACTCCAATCTTACGATTCATCATCACTAGCTTCGTTATCATCTAACAAAGCCGACAATGTCGCAAAACGAGGATCCAAAATTTCTTCTTGAGCTTGTTCCTGTTGTCGATAGTACTCTTCTTCTGACATGATTTTCCAAAATTCACCTTCAGGCATTTTGTCAGATCTTTTTTCTTCTTCTGTCAATACCTGCATTGGAATATTCAGCAACACATAATCTTCGATTGCTTCACGTAAATCCAGCGTATTGGTTTCCAGTACTATGACATCTTCGTAGCCTTCAATTGTTTTTACCAGCTCATATTGCTCAGGTTTCATATACACTTCGTCGATCAAAAATGTCATTGGATAGTTTACAGGTGTCAGCGAACGGCTGGAAGGAATCTCCAACTCTAACTCTACTTTCAGCTGTGCTTCGTAAGATGTTTCATCAACATTTAAAAAGCCGGACACTTTTGCTTCACCGGCGCTTAAAATGGTGTCATCCCGAGCCATCAATGATTTTTCTATATCGATTTTCGTGTCGATTTTTAATGGATTGCCTTGATACTTCCGCAACTCCAGCAGCGACCATTTCATCCTTATCACCTCTTGCGCAACAAAAATAATTATACTAGGTTCGATTTTCTTTGTCAATCAAATTTTCTTGACAGCTTGTTTCTCTATGATCCGGCAGACTGATAATGTCTCAGGCCAAAACGCCAGAAACCATAGGCAGCCAAACTGAATACGCCGACCCCTAAAGGCGCAAAGAGATACCAATCATTGGCGGACTTGTCAATAAGATAGAGAAATGGATAATACTGAATCAAAGCGTACGGTATAACGTATGTGACGAACTTCAATACTTTTTGTCCATTCTTTAGCTTTTTTCAAGAGACTAGAAATTGAAAATGCCTTTGCAAATATTTTCTCGATTTCATAAATTTTTTAGTGCTTTCTTAATCGTCAAAGTTGAAGTTGGCGAAAATCAAGCACGGTATTTTAATCAGACCTTGGATTTGAAAAATTTCCAAACATCTCCAACACAAAACAAGCCCCTTGGAATTCTCTTCCAAGGGAGCTTTATTACAATCTAAAATATTCAAGTTTTCATTTATTCTTGATGTCGCCGGTTAACACCGACCATTTTGATTTCTTTTGACAAATAACGAATCCGTTCCATAATTCGTTTAGCCTTCAACGGTTCATCGTCTCCGCGCTGAGACTGACGTAAGTGTTCATGTTCCAACTGGTACATATCAAAATTGGAACTGAAAAAAGTCGGAAGTTGTTCCTGCATGCGATATTGCAGAATCACGCCTAAAATATCATCACGAACCCAAGGTGTCATGGAATCTGCACCGATATCATCAATCATCAACACAGGAGATTTTTTCACCTCATCCATTTTTTCACCTGTAGTGTTGTCTCCAATAGATTGTTTCATCTCTACCGCAAATGTAGGAAAATGGACAAGTGTGGTTCTGAAACCGTGTTGCGCCAACTCATTAGCAATCGCACCCAGCAGATAAGTCTTTCCTACACCGAAAGACCCTTGTAAGTACAGCCCTTCCTGAAATATTTTAGGATTAGTTTTATAAGCAGAAATGAAGTTGTAAGCTTCTTCAACGGCTTCCATTCTCTCTGCCGTCAAATGAAATTCGCTAAGCTTGGCTTCCCGTACATCTTTGGGGATATCTACTGCTTTCACGCGTTGGCGGATTGCTGCTTCCTTCTGTTTTTCCAACAGCTCTTTGGTAGGCACATACGTCACGTCAATCGACCGGTAATTCAAAAATAATTTCGGTTCATAGCCCGGAGCAAGCATGGAGGGATCGCCCATTTCAAATTTTTCACGCTCTTGAACAAATTCGTAAAGCTTGGCGTAGCTTTTTTCAATCACTTCTTCTGTCACAATGTCCTTATGCTCCTCAATAAATTCCTTTACCTGAGGATGACTTACAACTTCTGAAACAAGCCGCTGAAACCGGTCGTTCCATTTATTTTTGCGGATAATTTTTCCCATTTCTTCTCCAACATGCTCCATGTTATTCACCTTCTTCTGTCCCATTAAATGTATTCAACCTAGCTTTAAATGCTTTGATTTCTTCTTCTGACAAAGGGGTCTCTTTCACGTCCTGATCCGCCCATTCAGGCAGAGTCTCTGTCCGGACATTCTTCTGATAATAGTTCCGCTTGGCAGTCTGAGGTCTCTTTTTTTGAGACGGGCCGTTTGTTTTATTGACGATACTTTTGACTTTTTCGATTGCAGCTTCCGGCGAAAGGACACCTGATTGCGCCCAATCGTTGGCAATCGTGTTGGCCAACTTTGCAACGAAAGTCGGCTCATTTTTCACCACCAAAATATAGTGAATCAAAATATTGATGACTCCGTCGGGCAAACCGGATTGTCTGACCAGATTCTCGACCGCCCATCTTTCTTCGTTGGAAACAAACCCTTTTTTCTGTTCTTTGATGTCTTGAATGAAATTCAGCGGGGCGCTTTCCTCACTTGTCAAAATCACACCGATTTCCCCGTCAGAAAATCCCTGCTGTTTCAAACTGCTGCTTCTCTTTCCCATCTCGGTAACAACATTTCCTGATTGAAGAGCAGGACTCCCCAACTGTTCTTTAGTATGATGTTTTTTTACGAAAGAGTGTTTTAATTTACTCAGCTCAAGTTCACTTTTAGTGTAGTCCACAAAAGGCAGCAGATTTTCTTTCATCTCTAACTCATTGATGCCGTAGAGCTGATGTAAAAGCAAAATCAACTCTTTCACTTCACCTGATAAATAGCCGGGTTTGAGATGGAGCTCTTTTGTCACCGATAAAAAGTATTCCCAGTCAAATGTCTTTGAAGTAAGCTGGATTTCAGGCTGATACACAGTCGCCGTTTTGTTTTTTGCATCGGATAGTTCTTTCGGGGCAGACAACAGACGTTCCCCATTGAACTGATAAGTTTCAACAAACTTGCGGGTAGTTTCATGATAATCAGCAGGAACTTTCTCTTGAAAAGCAAATTCCTCCACCAACCCTTTAAAACGGCGTTCTCCTACTTTGTCCAAAAGCAGCAGCGTCAACACATCATCCTGAAAAAAAGTCCGATATGACAGCGGAGCTTCAAGACGGTAGATAAATTTTTTATTATGGTGTTCTTCTTTTTCAAAGACCCGCAACAATCCCAATCCTTCTAAGCGGTTGCGTCCTTGATAAAAAGTCGGGATATCAATATCCATTTCATTCAGAAGATCTGCATGAAACATTTCTCTGCTTTCCTTATCGTTAGATTGAATCATTGTCAAAAACAAATGATACAGACTGAAAGCTACCACGCCGATTAAAGGCTGATAGAGAAAGCTTAACGTTTTTTTATCCACATCTGATACCACTTGTCCTTGCTGCACAAAAAAAGTATCTTTTGGCTTCACATTTTTCCATGCCTGATTCAACAATGTCAACTCCTAATCATTTTCCTCATCTTTTGGATTATTGGAGGTTTGGCCTTTATTTACCATCTCCTGCATCTCTTCGATAAAGACTCCTACATCTTTAAATTGGCGGTAAACACTGGCGAATCTGATATAGGCGATTTCATCCAAGTCGACCAGATATTCCATCACATACTCGCCGATCAAAGTGGTCGGCACCTCATTTTCACCGAGAGCCCGCACTCTGTTTTCCACTTGATCCACAACATTTTCCATTTGTTCTAAAGAAACTGGACGTTTTTCCGCTGCACGAATCAATCCCCGCAGAATTTTTTCCCGGTTGAATTCCTCCCGCTTGCCGTCTTTTTTAATAACTAATAAAGGTGTCGCTTCAATTCTCTCAAAAGTTGTGAAACGAAAGCCGCAAGCTTCACACTCTCTCCGTCTGCGGATCGCACGTCCTTCATCAGCTGGACGACTGTCCACCACTCTGGAGCCATTATTTTGACATTTTGGACATTGCATTTTTTTCACCCCTTATAGATTTTACGTTTTCGTAGTCTATTCAAACTAGCCATTCTGTACTAGTCCTTCTGTCTTTTATTGTACCATGAAAAACAATGATTGGTACAGTCTGACTATTTAACTGTTCGGAGTTTCTAATCCCTGCTTAGAGTGCCGGAAAATGTGTTTGCAGCCAACTTTCCAGCTGTTGATAGGTGTGTGCCACACTGAAAGAATTATCAATGACGATGTCTGCCAGCTGTTTTTTTTCTTCAATAGGCATTTGACTTTTTATCCTCTGTCCGGCGGCTTCTTCGCTCAATCCGTCCCGCTCCATCAGTCGTGTCAATTGGATTTTTTCAGGAACATAAATTACCATGACAGCATCCATCAGCTGATGATAATTTTCTTCATACATCAAAGGGACATCCACCACAATCAGTGCCGGATTTTTTTTCTTGACATCTTTGATTGCTCCGCTGATAGCATGGAGCAGTGCTTCTTTTAAAAGATAGTTTAATCGTTCTAATTTTTCTTTGTCATTGAAAACGATGGCTCCTAATTTTTTCCGATTGAGTTCACCCGCATCAGTTAAAATATCTTTGCCAAACTCTGCGGCAATCTCATTTAGGCAGTCCGTCTCAGGTTCCACTACTTGGCGGGCGATTAAATCCGCATCAATCAGCGGGATATTTCTGTCACTGAAAAATTTCCCCGCTGTTGATTTGCCTGTGGCGATGCCTCCGGTAATCCCTAATACAAATGTCATCTGGATTCCCTCTTTCTCACTTAACGTTCTTTTTCTGGCACTTGGGACAAAAATGGGTGCCTCTTTGTGCCACTTTGATTTTGCTGATAGGTGTGCTGCATCTTGGACAAGGATTGCCGGTCAACCCGTAAACATTCAAAGCCACTTGAAATTTTCCGGCTTCCCCCAAGGCATTTTTATAGGTTCTTACCGTCGTTCCGCCAGCTTCTACTGCACGTGCCAAGACATCTATAATGCTCTCGTACAGAGCCAAGACTTCTTTTTTAGTCAAAGTATCCGCCGGCTGTTCCGGATGGATTCTCGCCTGAAACAAAGCTTCATCAACATAAATATTCCCCAGCCCTGTGACAAGGCTTTGATCCAGCAGTAAAGGTTTGACGGCTCTATGGGAGGCCTTCAATTGTTTGGCGAATATTTCCAAATGAAATTCGGACCGGATAGGCTCTGGCCCTAATTTTTTAATCCCGGGATACTCTCCTGCCTGATGTTTCGGCATCAATGTCATCCGACCGAATTTTCTCACATCTAAATAACGCAATTCTGTACCGTCAGCAAATTTAAAAATCACATGGGTGTGCTTTAAGAGTTCATCCTCTTGCTGATGATATTCATATTTGCCTTCCATTCTTAAGTGGGAAACTAAATCGTAATGAGTTAATTTAAAAATCAAAAATTTTCCTCTTCGTTCAAATCCTTCAATAGATTCCCCGATTAATTGTGTTTTAAAAAAGTCTACTTCTGGTCTCTCAATGATTCTGGGCCAAAAAACAGCGACTTCTTTGATTCTTTTTCCAGTTACTAGCTGGCTCAACCCAATCTTAACGGCTTCAACTTCTGGTAATTCCGGCATACTCTCCGCTCCTAAATCTATTTGTTAACGAAGGACTGTTTCTTTAATAGAAAACAGTCCTTGCTCAACATTATTTTATTTGGCATCATACCAGGTATCTCCCCAACTGCTGTCCGCTTTTAAAGGCAGACTAAAAGTGGCGATACCTTCCATCACTTCTGTAACGATTTTATCCAACTGCTCGATTTCTTCGGCCGGGGCTTCGAATACCAGTTCATCATGAACTTGAAGCAGCATGGTGGCTTCCATATTTTCTTTTGCCAGCCGTTCATCCAACTCAATCATTGCCAGCTTCAAAATATCCGCAGCACTTCCCTGAATCGGAGTGTTGATGGCAGTTCTTTCTGCGAATGATCTGAGATTAAAATTACGGGAATTGATATCCGGCAAATAGCGGCGGCGATGCCACAGTGTTTCCACATAGCCTTTATCTTTTGCCTCCCGGACAATGTCCTGCATATATTTTTTTACCCCGGGATATTTTTCAAAATAAGTATCAATAAATTCCTTCGCTTCTTTTCGGGTGATTCCCAGATTTTGAGACAAACCATAATCACTGATGCCGTAGACGACACCAAAGTTCACCGCTTTCGCCTGACGTCTGATATTCGGTGTGACCTCTTCAGATGTGGGGATGTTGAATACACGCATGGCGGTACTTGTATGGATGTCTTGTCCTTCGATAAACGCCTGACGCAAATGTTCGTCCTGACTGATTTCCGCTAACACACGTAATTCGATTTGAGAATAGTCCGAAGCAAATATTTTCCAGCCAGATTTTCTCGGCACGAATGCCTGACGAATTTTCCGTCCTTCTTCCAGACGGATAGGAATATTTTGAAGATTAGGATCAACCGAACTTAATCGTCCTGTTTGAGTCAACGTTTGCACATATCTCGTATGAATCTTGCCGTCTTCGGGATGGATAACCTTCAACAATCCCTCCACATAGGTCGACTGGATTTTCGCTACTTGACGATAATGTAAAATCTCAGGGATGATAGGCGATTTATCTTTCAACTGCTCAAGAACATCCACCGCTGTGGAATAACCTGTCTTCGTCTTCTTGACAGGCGGCAAGCCCATCTTTTCAAATAGGATGACTCCCAACTGTTTCGGTGAATTAAGATTGAAAGTCTCTCCCGCCAGTTCATAGACTCGTTCTTCAATTTCTTTTAAGATAACTGAAAATTCTTGCTGCATATTAGTCAAACGGCTGGCATCCACTTTAATCCCTGCTATTTCCATTTTTGCTAAAACTTGGGATAAAGGCAATTCCATCTCATAAAACAAATCATGTTGTTCTTTATCGCTTAATTGCTCATCAAGTGTGGGAGAAAGATAGTTCAGAGCCTTTATTTTACGTGCCAAATGTTCCAGCAGCACCGGGTCTTCTGGCACCCCCCGTTTAGCACCTTTGCCGTAAATTTTTTCATCTGTTTCTATCTCGCGGTAATCATAATTATAGGCAACTTCTGCCAAGTCTTCACTTTTATCATTTGTATCCAATAAATACGCAGCCAGTAAAGCATCAAACGTGACCCCTGATAGTTTGATGCCATAGCGGTTTAAAGCAACTGCTGTGCGTTTTACGTCGTAGGTTTTTTTGGACAGTTGACTATTTTCAAGCCATTGCTTGAATAAAGGCTGCCGCAAAATTTCCTCCCCCTTGGATACATACAGATTCTTCTGATTGCCCCAAGCAACTCCAACAATATCGGCAAGATGATAATTTTCGTCCAACATTTCAAGATAAAATTCCATCCCATCAGCAAACATTTCTTCTTTTGCTTCAAGAACGTGTTCAAAAGAAATCTCTGACAGATTTTCTGCATTGCTTTTGATTTCATCACTGTCAACTTTTGCCAGAAAAGACTTAAAATCCATTTCCTTGTATAAAGGAATCAATTTGTCAAAATCTTTTCCTTCATAAGCCAGATCATCTATTTTTAATTCCACTGGAGTGTTCAAATAGATAGTTGCCAGTTCTTTACTCATAAACGCCTGATCTCTGTCTTTGATTAAATTTTCTTTTCTTTTACTTTTCTTCATGTCGTCAAGATGGTCATAAACACCTTCAAGACTGCCGTATTCTTTCAATAAGTTGATGGCTGTTTTTTCACCCACACCAGTTACTCCCGGCAAATTATCGGACGAGTCTCCTGCCAAACCTTTCATATCTATAATTTGACTGGGAGTAAGACCGTATTTTTCTTTGATGTGTTCCGGGGTATAAGATTCAAGCTCGCTGACTCCTTTGACCGTTACTTCCACGCGGATGTGATCGTCCGCCAGCTGCGTTAAATCCTTATCTCCTGAAAGGACTACCACATCGAAATCGTCATGGGAAACTTTTGTCGCCAGCGTGCCGATGATATCGTCAGCTTCATAATTATCTAATTCATAATGTTTGATTCCTAGCGCAGTCACCATTTCCCGGATGTATGGAAGCTGTTCTCTAAATTCACTCGGGGTTTTGGAACGCCCGTCTTTATATTCTGCAAACGTCTCATGACGAAAAGTTGTTTTTCCTGCATCAAAAGCCACTAAAATATGACTGGGTTTTTCTTTTTCTATAATATTTTCCATCATATTATGAAAGGCGTAGATAGCATTCGTATGCAATCCGCTGCTGTTTTTAAAGCGGTTCAAAGATTGATACAGGGCATAAAATGCCCTGAACGCCACACTATTCCCATCTACTAATAATAACTTTTTTTTATCTGTCATTGACTTGATCCCCTTTTGTCTTAAGTTGGTAGCTCCTATTTTTAACTCAGCCGGATTTGTCAAAACCTGCTGTCTTGGATTCGGAAAATCTTTTTAAAAAAATTTTAGTTTAAAAATAAGACTTTCTTCGCTCCTTTCTATTCTAACAAAGTTCCATCTGCTTAAAAAGGAAAAAGAAAAACTGTTTGACCCGAAAAGGATCAAACAGTACGGAAACAGCAGATTAATCTGATTAATCTCTGCCAAAAATTCTGATAAAGGCTAACAACAAGTTGATGAAATCTAGATACAATTGTAATGCACAGAAGATGGCAATGCCGCTTAACGTTTTCTGATTTCCTTGTGCCTGATAATAATAATTTCTAATCATTTGATTGTCATAAGCCGTCAAACCGGAGAAAATCAAAACAGTCAAGATTGAAAGGAAGAAATCCAAGCCTTCACTTCGTAAAAAGATGTTGATAACCAAAGCGATAATCACACCAATCAACGCTGTCAGCATCGCACGGCCCATCACAGACAAATCTTTTTTGGTAAACATGCCAATCAATGCCATGGCACCAAAAGTGACAGAGGCGGTCAGGAACGCCTGTCCGACAGTATGAATATCATATCTCGCCAAAGTAAAACTGATTGTTAACCCGTTAAGAATCGAATACGCCACAAAGCCGCCCATTGCTGCGGTAGGATTGCTGAACGCTTTCTTACCTAAATAAAGGACCAAGCCGATTTGAGCAATCCATAAAAGCATGAAGCCCAATGGAATGGCGGTCAATACTGCAGCGACTTGATAAAAGAAAAAGTTGATGACCAAAAATGCGGTGATAGCACTGATGGCAATCCCTATTCCTAAAATTGCATATACTCTTGAATAAAAACTGGCTAAAGCCAATTGCTCCTGGTTGGAGACTTGATTTGTGTTGTAATCGTTCATTTGAAACACTCCTTTTTATCTTTTCTTCATTCGTTTGAAAAAAACTGAACTAACACATAACTAGCTTATCACATAATATTTCTTCTCGTGCTCGCCAAAAGTGTCTCATACACTCTTTCAAATTTTTGAACATCACCAGCTCCCATAAAAATCATCACTGCATCATGATAATCTAGCAACGGGGAAACGTTGTTTTCGCTGATTACCGTACCGCCTTTAGATATTTTTTCTCCAAGATTTTCAATTTTTACGCTACCCTGCTGTTCTCTGGCAGATCCGAAAATATCACATAAAAAGACATGGTCAGCTAAATCCAGAGACTGGGCAAAATCATCTAAAAGTGCAATGGTTCTTGTGAAAGTATGGGGCTGAAATACCGCGATGATTTCTTTATCAGGATATTTTTGCCTTGCACCGTCAATCGTCACCTTGATTTCTGCCGGATGGTGGGCGTAATCATCTACGATTATCATATCACTAACTTTTTTCTCAGTAAAGCGGCGCTTCACCCCGGTAAAAGTCAATAATTCTTCAGCGACTTTCTTTTGATCCAAGCCTTCAAGATGGGCAACAGCAATCACCGCCAGTGCATTGTAAACATTATGCATACCGTATGCAGGCACCATATATTGACCAATCACTTCTCCCTCAAACTCCACTTCAAAGAAAGAACCTTCAGTAGTCCGTTTGATATTGACAGCCCGGTAATCATTGTCAAGGCTGCTCCCATAATAATAAACCGGTACTTCCGCTTCTAGTTTGCGTAAATAATCATCTTCACCAAAAGCGACGATGCCTTTTTTCACCTGATGGGCGAATGTTTGAAAAGCATCAAAAACATCGTCAATACTTTGATAGTAATCAGGATGATCAAAATCCACATTCGTTATGATGCCATATTCCGGACTATAGGAAAGAAAATGCCGGCGATACTCGCACGCTTCAAAAGCAAAAAAGTCCGAGTCGGCTATACCTTGTCCTGTACCGTCCCCAATCAAGAAACTGGTGGGTTTAATACCGCTCAATACATGGGCCAGCAAACCGGTGGTCGTGGTTTTCCCGTGGGAACCCGTCACTGCCACACTGGTAAACTTTTGAATAAAGTCTCCTAAAAAGCGGTGATAACGAATCACTTGCAGTCCTTTTTTCAAAGCTTCCTGTATTTCACGATGTGTATCAGGAAAAGCATTGCCTGCAATTACAATCATATTTTCTTTTATGTTTTTTTCATCAAAAGGTAATATAGTTATCTTATTTTTTTCTAGTTCACGTTGTGTGAATACATAATCATCAATATCCGACCCTTGTACTCGGTAGCCTTTTCCGTGTAAAATCAAGGCTAAGGCACTCATGCCGGCACCCTTTATCCCTACAAAATGATATATTTTATTAGTCATAGAAGTCCTCTTTCTTAAACCATTCATACACGCACAAATTTAATTCGAACTCCATTATCGTACATTTTTCTTTTTTTTTCAACACTTAGCACAGGATTCAGTAACTAAAAAAGTTGAGATAGACCTGAGCCATCTCAACTGAGCACTTAATCAAAATATTTTTTGACACCTAACTGGGAGTCTTCTTCAGAAATAATTCCTGATAAAGATTTTTCCAAACGGTTTTTAGTTCCCTGCTCTTCTTCTCTTTTTTTTCTTTGGATGGCAGGCATTTCAACTGCATCATTTTTTTTTGCAGCAGTCCCGATTGATTGGGGACCAAACTCACGAGAAGCGACTTCTGGAATTTTTCGTTTTTTTCTCAAGACCACTTCTTCGGTCGGCTGTCGGCGGTCTCTAACCGCTTCGGATATTTCTTCCTTTGCCTCCGGAAGAGTGCGATGATCTGTCAGCTCAGGCAACTCCCTGTCACCTTTTCCTGCCAGCATCAAATAACTTGTTTTATTTTTTGTGATTTGATTGGCGATCTCTGCTTTCTGCCAATTTTTATCAAAGCCGTCAACACCGTATAATTGTTGCGGAATATTTCTAGGTTTGAACTTTTTTGCCGGAGCAGCAAACCGAGTACTCGCCAGTTTTTCTTCTAAATAACTGTTTTTATCAATTCTCCGGTCCATATCTGTACGATTTTCCCGAGACAGACTTTCATCCTTTGACATAATGCTGGGCCGATGAGGCTTATTGAAAAGAGAGCTCGCCGGTTCTTTTTTATAGCTGGTAATTGCAGGACCGGAATATTGCGTCTTTGTACGGGATAAATCTGGCGCTTCCCATGATGAAGCAATATTAGGTCTGATGGTTTTCGTTTCCGCTTGTACGGGAGCCTCACGCTCCGCCTCACGTTTAGGGGTTCTTTTTTCTTCTCTATAATTTTCTTCAGTATTTTCTCTAAGGGCATTAAAAATTCTTGTTTCTCTTTCTTCCGCAAATAAATAGCGGCTGTCCTCATTGACCAGCTTGACTCCTTCTTCATCATCGTAAGCCGGAAAACGAAAATGCTGTCGTTTATCTGATTGTGATTTCATACTTGCTCAATCCTTTTTATTTCTTTTCTGCTATAGTGTATCATATTTTTATCTGTTTAGTAGAAAAAGAAGCCCGTTTCAGGCTTCTTTTCCTATGATTTTACACGAAAAAAGAATTTCTTCACATCATTGTCAGTGCTTTTTGAAAAAAATGTATCGGTCGGCAGCAGCGTGAGGACAAGTTCGAGAATCATCAGTCCATAGGTCATTAAATAAACCAAACTGTTGCCAGCGACAACATTGCGGATTAAGTACCCTGCAATCAGAAAAACCACTATCCCTGAACCTGTTATGCCCGCGTCGCGGTAACGTCTGACTTTCATCGCAAACAAAGGCAGGAAAGTCCCCAAGGTAAACAACATAAAAAACAGACCAAGCAATCCTGAGTTCAACATTGTATTGAGAAAAAATTGTTCAAAATTTTCGGCAACTACCGCTTTGCCTGCTGACGAAAAAAGAAAGAGGGTAAAAATTATCAGAAACGCAGCATATACTAAGGCATACATCAAAAGTGCCCACCAGTAACCTGCTCTAGTCGTTCTCCCTTTGAAGTCCACGTATCCTCTGAAAAAATCGTTGACTGCTTGCGTAAAAGTCACCTTGCCAGGTTTTTGTTCGATTCGTGCCATAAATTTCATCATATCCTTCTTATTTCTAATTGTTTAAAGTATCCTATCAGTTTAAGTTTAACTTTCTTTCAGCCAATTTTCTACCTCTGCCAGCGCATTTTTCATTCCTGCCGGATTTTTTCCGCCAGCTTGTGCCAAATCAGGACGGCCGCCGCCCCCGCCGCCGATTAGCGGTGCAATAGCTTTTATCAAATCTCCTGCCCGCAGACCTTGGGCATTCATCTCTTTTGTCATCGCCACCAGCAAATTGGCTTTCCCGTCTTGAGCAATACCTAAGACCAAAACATCAGAAATATTTTTTTGTTTCCATTGATCTGCTAATTGACGCAGTTGATTCATGTCCTTCACATGAGCCTCTTTGGCAATGAAGCGAATCCCGTTGGCTTCAGCCACATCTGTGAAAATATCTTTTGCTTCCTGATTCGCCAGTTTAGCGGCTAGTGTTTCAATGTCCCGCTGTGCTTCTTTCAATTGTTCATGCAGTTGTTCCACCCAGTTGACCGCCTGCTTCAACTGTGGTGCTTTAACAATTTGCGCCACTTCTTTTAACTGCTGTTCTTCTTCATGGAACACATCGTACGCTTCTTTACTTGTCACGGCTTCGATACGGCGAATACCTGCCCCGATACCTGACTCTGATAAAATTTTAAAAATGCCGATTTCGCTGGTATTTTTAACATGAGTCCCTCCACAAAGTTCCATGGAATAATCCCCGATTTTCACTACGCGAACTTCCGAACCGTATTTTTCGCCGAATAACGCCATGGCACCCATTTTTTTAGCTGTATCGATGTCAGTTTCTATTGTTTCCACCGGTAAACTTTCCCAAATTTTCTGATTAACGATTTGTTCCATTTTCTCCAGTTCCGCTGTTGTCACTTGACCAAAGTGGGTGAAATCGAAGCGGAGATATCCCGGAGCAACTAAAGACCCCGCCTGATTTGCATGGGCTCCTAAAATATCCTTTAAGCTCTGATGCAGTAAATGAGTTGCCGTATGATTCTTCAAAATCCCGTTGCGTCTTTTCTTGTCCACTTCGAGAACATAACTTTCTCCAACTTTTAACGTCTTTAACACTGCTAGTTTATGCAACGGCTGACCGTTCGGTGCTTTTTTTACTTCCGTTACTTTTGCAACAATCTCATTATTCTTATCGTAAACATTTCCAGTATCAAAAATTTGTCCGCCCATTTCAGCGTAGAAAGGCGTGACTGCAAACATCCCCTCGGCAACAGTTTCCTCTGCGGGTGTCAATTCTTTCACTGTTTCATTGTTATGAATCAAAACAGATAGCGGACTTTCTATTTTCAGAGTGTCATAGCCGACAAACTCGCTGGCTGTTTGAATATCTGTCAGCAAACCAGATTGAATCGTCATAGAAGCAGCATCACTCCGGGCTGCACGTGCTCTTTCACGTTGTGCTTCCATCTCCACTTCGAAACCTTCATCATCTACCTCAAGTCCGGCTTCTTCAGCAATTTCCTTTGTCAGTTCCACCGGAAATCCGTAAGTATCGTACAATTTAAACATATCTTTCCCAAGAATCATTGTTTTGTTTTGTTCTTTTAAGTCTTGTAAAATCCCCGATAAAATATGCAGCCCTTCGTTGATGGTCTCGTGGAATCTTTCTTCTTCTGTTTTAATCACTTTTGCGATAAATTCCCGCTGGGCTAAAACTTCTGGATAGAAGCTTTCCATGATTTCGCCAACAACTGGAACTAGCTGATACATAAATGGACGATCGATACCTAGTTTCTTCCCGTGTCTGACTGCACGGCGCAGCAGCCGACGCAGCACATAACCTCTGCCCTCATTAGAAGGCAGCGCCCCATCGCCAATCGCGAATGTCACCGCACGGATATGATCCGCAATCACTTTAAAAGAAATATCTGCCTCTTTTTCTTTGCCGTAAACAAAACCGCTGCTTAATTTCTCGGTCGCCTGAATGATAGGCATAAACAAATCTGTTTCAAAGTTCGTAGGAGTATTTTGAATCACAGAAACCAGCCGTTCCAATCCTAAGCCTGTATCAATATTTTTATGGGGCAGCGGTTCGTACTCTCCGTCTTCTGTCCGGTTGAATTCGGAAAAAACCAGATTCCAAATTTCCAGATAGCGTTCATTTTCACCGCCGGCATAATTTTCCGGATCATCTTCAGCTAAATCATTAAATGCTTGTCCCCGGTCATAAAAGATTTCAGAGTTTGGTCCGCACGGGCCCACACCGATTTCCCAAAAATTGTCTTTGATGTCGATGACGCGCTCCTCGGCCAAGCCGACGATGTCTTGCCAGATTCGGCGAGCTTCATGATCATCTGGATGAACAGTGACATATAATTTTTCAGGTTCAAATGCCAGCCATCTTTTATCGGTCAAGAACTCCCATGCCCAGGTGATTGCCTCTTCTTTGAAATAATCTCCAATTGAAAAATTTCCCAACATTTCAAACATGGTGTGATGACGGGCTGTTTTCCCGACGTTTTCAATATCATTTGTCCGGATACTCTTTTGCGCATTCACAATCCTTGGATTTTTCGGGACGATGGTACCGTCAAAATATTTTTTGAGTGTTGCCACTCCTGAATTAATCCACAACAGCGTGGGATCATCTACAGGCACCAATGAAGCACTGGGCTCCACACTGTGACCTTTTTCTTTGAAAAAATCTAAAAACATCTGACGGACTTCACTGCTCGATAATTGTTTCATATTTAATTGTTCTCCTTCATTTTCTTGATTAGACATCTGACTTTCCCAACAAATAAATCATTCACCGGAAAATAAAAAAACACCCTGCAGAACAAGGACGACATACGCGCGGTACCACCTCGTTTGCAATGATGTTAAATAGTTTCATTACCTCTTAAAGTCTTTAACGCGGACATGAACGGAAATAGTTTCCTATTTCAAAAACAAGGGAGCATTTGTAAGTGAATTGGTTTTTTTCGCAGCTGTCAAAAAACTCTCTGAACAATTCGTTCTTAAAAATATGTCCTTGCGATTAGAAGTATACTGAAAGCCTGTTAAAAAGTCAATCTTTGAACAGGGGATTTCACGTTATTTCAGATAGCGGCTAATAAAATTTCTCAAATGTTTTTCATAGCTTTCCGGTGCTTTTTTCAAACTTTCAGCATGCTCTGCCCCTTCCACAAGCCATAATTCTTTCGGACCCTGCGCAGCATCATATAAAGAAGAAACCATTGATGTTGGAACAAAGGTATCTTTGGTTCCATGAATAAACAAAATCGGCAGCTTGTTTTTCTTCAGCTGTTTGATTGCATCTGCTTCGTAAAAATTGTAGCCGTTTTTCAGTTCTGTATAGAACGACGTCAAAGGTATCAAAGGAAATGACGGCAGATGAAACATGTCTTTTAATTGATAACTCAATTCATTTTTGACCGACGTATAGCCGCAATCTTCTATGATTATTTTGACTTGCTCCGGCAGTTTTTCCCCCGAAGCCATCATAACAGTGGCCGCACCCATGCTGACACCAAACAGCATCACATCCGCATCTTGGGGATATTGCCTAATCAGCTGATGGATCCAGTCAATGACATCCAGTCTTTCATCCCAACCAAAACCGATATAATCCCCTTCACTTTTTCCGTGTCCCCGGGCATCTGGCAAAAAGATATCCCAGCCCATATTGAAAATCATTTCTGCATAATCCAGCATATAGGTTGAATCAGTGCCGTAACCGTGGACAAGAACTGCAAGTTGCCGCTTTTTTTCACTATGTTTAAAATGGGTGCCCTGCAAATTCAGTCCGTCTCTTGCTGTTAAAAAAAGAGTTTCCGGTGCTTCTTCTGCAAACGTCCAGTCAGCAAATGGTGCCCCCTCGCTGCCTGTGGCTTCTTTTTGATTGATAAAATCTTTTTTTCCTGTTGCCACAGCATAGCGGTATAAATAATCTACGCCCCAACCCAAAGTTCCTAACAGCAAAACTCCCACTGTTCCAGAGATAAACCAGATACGCTTCATTTGACTAACATCCTTTTCTTATAACAAAAAGCCAGCTCAAGTTTCTGAACCGGCTGTTGTTTTGATTAATCTTCCCCGACTTCCAATTTGACCACATCAGCAATTTTATTGACGTAATATTCAACTTTTTCTATAGTTGGTGCTTCTGCCATCACCCGCAATAAGGGTTCTGTTCCTGAAGGTCTGACAAGAATACGTCCGTTGCCATTCATTTCTTCTTCCGTTTCGGCAATCGTTTTGTTGATCAATTCATTGCTTAGAGCTTCTTCCTTGTTCTTGACTCTGATATTGACCAGTTTCTGCGGATATTCTTGGATTTCTTCAGCTAATTCTGATAATTTTTTACCGGTCACTTTCATCACATTCAGCAGTTGAATACCGGAGAGCAATCCGTCGCCTGTGGTATTGTAATCTAAAAATACAATGTGGCCGGATTGTTCGCCGCCGAAATTATAATCATTTTTCCGCATCTCTTCGACTACATAACGGTCTCCCACTTGTGTTTTCAATGCCACCATGCCGGCAGCTTCCACCGCTTTATGGAAACCTAAGTTACTCATGACAGTGGAAACGATTGTATTATGCTTCAATTTTCCTTGTGACAGTAAATATTTTCCGCAAATATACATGATTTTATCCCCATCAATGATTTGACCTTTTTCGTCTACAGCAATCACCCTGTCTCCATCTCCGTCAAAAGCTAAACCTACGTCTGCTTTTTTATCAAGGACAAAGGCTGCTAAAGCTTCTGGATGAGTAGAACCTACCTGGTCATTGATATTGATGCCGTTTGATTTTGTCCCCATAGTGTAAAAGTCTGTTTCTAAATCTGCAAACAAACGATTGACAACAGTGGAAGTGGCACCGTTTGCGGCATCCAAACAAACACTCATTCCAGCTAAATTTCCGTCGATTGAATTTGTCAAAAATTGTGAATATTTCAGCAGTCCTTCCGGATAATCTTCTAATGTCCCCAATCCGTCTGCAGAAGGACGCGGCAAATTATCTTCATCAGCATCCAGCAGTTCTTCGATTTCCAATTCTTCTTCATCGGCTAATTTAAAACCGTCTGGACCAAAAAATTTGATGCCGTTATCTTCAGCAGGATTATGGGAAGCAGAAATCATAATTCCTGCATCTGCTTTTTGTAGTCTTGTGAGATAAGCCACTGCTGGTGTAGAAATGATACCAAGCTGAAAGACTTCTATCCCCACAGACATCAATCCCGCCAACAGCGCCTGCTCAAGCATTTCTCCTGAAATACGTGTGTCTCGACCAACTAAAACCTTGGGCCTGCTTCCTCCATTTATATGGTGCTGAACAAGAACATACCCGCCGCAGCGCCCTAACTTGAAAGCTAGTTCAGGTGTCAGTTCCTTATTGGCAACCCCTCTAACCCCATCTGTTCCAAAATATTTTCCCATTGTTGATTTCCACCTTACTTTTTAATCTGATGAATTTTTATTTTTCTCAGTTGATGTTCTATTTTTATCATTTGTTCCATTATTCTTTTCTTTATCCGATGAACTGGTTTCCGGTTTTTTTTCGGATAACTTCGGTGTTACAGTAACTCTGACTGTTGCAGGATTGAATCGAACATTATCGATTTCTTCAATCGAATACGTATTGGTCGCCGTTTCAGTAATCGTGCTTGTGTCAACTAACACAATTACTTCATCAATGTCATCGATAATCTCCCTTGGACCTGTGATTTCTACATTCTGTGTTTCACTGGTAAAAGTATAACTTTCCACGCCCGGAGGAATCTTGCCGGACTGTTTGATTACCAGAGGCACGGTTTTCATCGGTGCGATTACATTTAGACTGACCGTCACCGAGGAAGGATTGGCAATCACATTGAGCATATTTCCTTGAGAGTCAATGGCATAAACATCTAAACGCTTAGAAAAATCAGAGGTAATTTGCTGGTCCTGATCGATAGAAACTAAAACATCCGTAATACTGTTGATGGTTTCTTCACCAGCAGTGATTTCCACTTCTGAAGGCGATACATTAGTTTCTTCGATAGTATAGCCATTTTTCAATAAATTATCACTGATCCTGACATTCACAGAGAACGTTTTTGTGACCCGTCTTTCCAGTTTCACACTGACTTTAGAATCTTTCAGTTCGGCTTTCACACCGCTCGTCAAATTTTTTACTTCAACTTCGACTTCATAAGTTCCCGGCTGCCGGTTGGTCAAATCCGCCTCTAAAACAAAATTTCTTGTTTGTTCATTTGTTTCAGTATCCAGCAGCAGCCGATTAGTGCTGCTCAAGTAGACAGTGGTTGTTTCCTGATAACCGGATACAAAGAACTGACTGTCATCATACACCAGTTTTATCGGTACATCATTGACCACAGATTCAAGGGGCCGGATATTGGAACGGTTCTCTTCCGGTGAAAGCAGGCCGCTTGGAAAATTAGCATTAAAAAATAAAAGAAGAGAAAATGCCAGAGCTAACAACGCAGTAAATTTATTGCTGGAAGTTACTTTATTCATCCTTGTTCGCCCCCTTTGTAAAGCCTTCTACAAAGTATTTCATCAATCCTTCATGCTCTTCTTCGGTTCCGATAAGTTCTGTATTCAAAATTTTCAAATATTCTTTTGAAGTCAAATCAGAGTGCAAACGTCCGGCTCTTGCGATACTCACATCTCCTGTCTCCTCAGACACGACGATGGTGATGGAGTCTGTGACTTCGCTTATCCCGATAGCCGCCCGGTGTCTGGTCCCGAATTCTTTAGGAATCTGGTCATTTTCTGAGAGCGGAAGATAAGCAGAGGCCGCCGCTACTCTATTACGTCGAATGATTACAGCACCATCGTGCAAAGGTGTGTTAGGAATAAAAATATTAATCAATAATTCTCCCGAGATAGTAGCGTTCAAAGGAATCCCAGTCTCGATATATTCAGCCAAACCAGTTTGTCTTTCAATAGTAATCAATGCGCCAATCTTTCTTTTTGACATATATTGAATCGCCTGATCCAGACTATTGATCATATTGGTCTTATCTTTTTGTGCATGACGTGTCTTTCTTTGAAAAATCGTGCCCCTGCCGATGTGCTCCAGTCCTCTGCGGATTTCCGGCTGAAAGATAACAATCGAAGCAATCACACCATAATTAATCACCTGTTCCATGATCCATGAGACGGTATTCAAACCAATCATGTCACTGATGGAGCGCACAATTAAAATTATGGCGATACCCTTGAGTACTTCAACTGCTTTAGTCCCTTTGATCAGAATCAGCAGTTTGTAAATCAAGTACCAGACAACTAAAATATCAAGAACGCCGACTATAAAGCTCTTTGAAAATATATATTGATAGAGAATATCTTTTATATCTTGCAGTGTTATCAACCATGTTAAGTTCAACAAATTTATATTCTCCCCTTTAGCTTAATTTATGTTACCTAGTATACCACAATTCAAAACATCATATCCAAAAATTTATTTGCTGCAGTCTCCCGCCTATGACGGATAAAAAAATATTTTAAACATGAATCACAAATAAAGAAGCCTGGCAATATCAAAGGATTTTTGCTAAGCTTCTTTATTGTTTATTTGATTAAAGTCAGACTGCCGCCGCATGGGCAGCAATATTTTTTTACATTCATCCGTCGTTTTCTAGGGTAGACCTTTTCACATTTGGAACACTGGTAGATGATTTTCCGAATACTTTTCTCTTCCATCAAAGGCCGTACAAAACGACTGCCGCCGGTTTTTTTCAGCAGGTCTTTAAATGCTTTGTCTCTGTGCTGATAACCTTCACCATTCAAATGCAAATGGTAGTGGCATAACTCGTGAATGATTACATCTATTAGTTCTGACCAGCCGTACTTCTCAAACACTCGGGGATTGATATCAATATGATGGTCATTGAGATGATATCTGCCCCCGGTGGTTCGTAGACGTTTGTTGAAAAAAACCGTATGGCGGAATTCTTTGTCGAAACATCGGACGGAGACCGTTTCAACTAACTGTTGCAATTCATGATTCCCTAAATCGGGCAATGTTTGACAATATCGGGCAAAAAAAACTTTATCAGATTTCAGCATTTTTTATTCTAAACCTCTTCAGGTGAAACTAAACTTAACGCGATCCGTTGTTTGTTTAAATCCACTTCTTCGATCCAAACGGTCACCACATCACCGACGGCAACAATATCCGTTGGATGCTTGACAAAACGCCGGCTCATTTTGGAAATATGGACCAAGCCGTCATGTTTCACACCAACGTCAATAAACGCTCCAAAGTCCACCACATTACGAACGGTCCCCTCTAACTTCATGCCGGGTTTTAAATCTTCCAGCGACAAAACATCTTTCCTTAACAGAGGAGCAGGCATCTCTTCCCGCATATCCCGCCCCGGCTGTTTCAAAGCTGCCACGATGTCTTCCAAGGTTGCCAAACCTACAGACAATTTTTCTGCCAGTAAAGGCAAAGACAATCTTTCCAGCTGTGTTTTGCCTTCAGCAGTCCCTAAATCTCCTAAGGAAAGACCTGCTTCGTCCAAAACTTTTTGAGCTGTATCATAACTTTCAGGATGAATACCGGTATTATCGAAAATATTTTTACCGTTGGCAATCCGCATAAATCCGACAGCCTGTTCGTAAGCTTTCGGTCCCAGACGAGGAACTTTCTTAAATTGATTGCGGGCAGCAAAGGCACCATTTTCTTCGCGATAGGCTACAATATTTTGTGCCGTGGTTTTATTTAAACCTGACACATGCTGCAGCAGTTGAGGACTTGCAGTATTTACATTGACACCTACTTGGTTGACTGCTGTTTCTACAACAAAGTCCAATTGTTCTGCCAAACGTTTCTGAGCCACATCATGCTGATATTGCCCAACTCCCACTGCTTTAGGATCAATTTTTACTAATTCTGCCAGCGGGTCCTGCAAACGGCGGGCAATGCTGACAGCACTTCTTTCTTCTACTTGCAAGTCTGGAAATTCCTCCCGGGCAGCATCACTGGCAGAATAAACTGAAGCCCCGGCTTCATTGACAATCAGATAATAAACAGGACGATTGATCTCCCGTAAATTTTCAGCAACGAATACTTCCGATTCACGACTGGCAGTGCCGTTGCCTATGGCCACTGTTTCCACTTGATACTCAGTAACCAGTTCTTTGAATCGTGCAGCGGCGGCCGCACGATTTGCCTGATTCGCTGGTTTGTGGGGATAAATCACTTCGATTGCCAAAACTTTTCCCGTTCCATCAACGATTGCCAGCTTGCACCCCGTCCGGTAAGCCGGGTCGAAGCCCATGACAACTTTATCTTTCAATGGAGGCTGCAACAGCAAGTTCCGCAAGTTTTCACCAAAAATAGCGATTGCCTGTTCATCCGCCTTCTCCGTCAGTTCCCCGCGGATTTCCCGTTCTATAGCCGGCTTGATAAACCTCTTATAGCTGTCTTGATAAGCCTTGCGTACATAAACAGCAGTCAAACTTCCGCTGCGTTTTCCGATAAGCTGGTTATCAAAATAGTCCATCACTTTTTCTTCTGGAACTGCCAGCTCGACTTTCAAAATACCAGCTTTCTCGCCGCGATTCATCGCCAGAATCCGATGGGAAACGACTGTGCTGATTTTTTCCTGAAAATCATAGTACATTTCAAAAATCTTTTTTTCATCTTCCTGAGCATTTTTTTCTGTGCTGATAATTTCCCCATTTTGATAAGTAAACCGGCGGACCCACTGCCGATATTTCGGTTCATCGCCGATAATCTCAGCCATGATTTCATGAGCCCCGTCCAGAGCCTCTTCGGCAGTTAGAACTTCCTTTTCCTCATTGATATATCGTTTTGCTTCTTCAATCACATCGCTGGTTTCCGGCAATGAAAATAACCACTGTGCTAAAGGTTCCAATCCTTTTTCCTTAGCAATCGTGGCTTTAGTCCGGCGTTTTTGTTTATAAGGCCGGTAAATGTCTTCAAGCCCCTGCATTGTCGCTGTTCGAAGAATATCTTTCTTCAACTCAGGTGTCAGCTTCCCCTGTTCTTCGATTAAACGGATGATTTCGTCACGGCGTTTAATCAAATTGGTCAAATAGAGGTGTCTTTCTTCAATTTGACGAATTGCCACCTCATCTAAACTGTCCGTCATCTCTTTCCGGTAACGGGCAATAAACGGAACCGTGTTCCCCTCTCCCAATAAATCCAGCACTTTTTTTATTTGACTCGGCCGATAGTCTGTTAACTCGGTTATCAATAATTCAATGACTTGCTGTTCTTTCTCTTCTGACATGTCTGGTACCCCTTTTTCTAAATTTGAAACACTGATATTATCCTATCATAACTTTTCCCTGTTTAAAAATCAGGCCGCCAGCCGCCGTCATTGTTTTGGATTTCTATATCTTGAACCATACCTTTGTCAGAAAAAACAACTCCGTGAATAGAGCCACCGTAAACTCCGCCACCATCTATCCCGATCTTATGGTCCTGCTGCCAAATTTTTGTCACCGTATTGTCCACAAACAGATTTTGAACTGGAGTATGACCAAAGACAATCGTTTTCCCTGTATTATTTTTCCCTGTATGAAAAGGGTCGCGAATCCAGACAAAATCTCTCTTTGATGTATGACGCCAATTTTTCAATTCTAAATTAACTCCTGCGTGGACAAAGACGTAGTCATGCCATTCATAATAAAGGGGCAATTCTTTCAGAAACTTGACCAAATCTTTATATCTTGAACGAATCATCATGCTGATTTCTGTTGCAGAGTATTCTTTAGTAGCCCCCTCGTGCAATAGAGAATCAATCGTATATCTTCCGCCATTCATCAAATAATTAAAAAAATAACCTTCCGGATCGCTCAAAAAACTCAAAAATAAATCTTCATGATTGCCCATTAAATAAACAGCATCATATTTTTCTGCTAATTCTTTGCCAAGTAGCAAGCATTGCTTCCCGTCAAAGCCACGGTCTATTAAATCTCCCATCAACACAAGCTGATGGATTTTTGGATCGAAATAAGTCAGTAGCTCACGGAATATTTTTTCTTCCCCGTGTATATCCCCGATGGCATAGACATAAGACTTCATCGGACTCATCCTTTCTGTTATTCAAACAAAACATTCTTCCAAAAACATCATCCTAAGAAAGTTTATTCCTGAAATATTTCCAACAAGATTTGATTCTCTTACACGTTTGCTGAATCCGTCAGTCAATATCCACCTGCGGAATGCCCCCTGCTCATCCCGGTCGCAACTGCTAAAGAACAATCGTTGACAGCCTGTGCTATTCGTTTGGTCCGCTCTCAAAATTCAATGTCAAACCCGGTCGGTCCAACGCTATTTCAGTGACTTCATAAGTCAGCCTTTCTATTATGGAAAACAGCGGGCGGACTAACTCATTGACTTCTTTTTGGTTCAAATCAGTATTGCTCTTGATTTCCCGGTCGGTAACGGTCACTAATTGTCTAAGTGCACCCGTCAGAATAAATTCCGGAAAAACTATTTTAAAGATTACACGTACTCCCAGCACAGTGCCTTTATCTGCAGGAAAGTCCGGTTGTCCTGACATATCAATGGGATTGACTTCCACCCTGATATCATTTTCCTCTTTCTTATTTTGATTCATGTCGTAGTGAAAAGCTTCTACAAGCTCTGGTTGTCGCACAATTTCCATACATGCCTCCTATAAGTAATTTTATTTTTCCAATACAAAGTTTCACCGCAATACTTACGAAAATCACTCAAAGAACATCATGATGATGTTTACTTTTTTTCGCTTTATTTTTTAATCTCAAAGAATTGTTTCTTCCTTTGTTGCTTTAACAACCCTAAAAATACCTATTGTTTTTTCATCATTTGCATTAGATTTCCTGAGTGTTTTTTCTCTGTAAGCCTATTTTCCACAGTTATCATTACACTTTTTATTGTAACACAAAGGCTTCAAATGCGTCTAAACTCATCACTTGCTTAACTATTTTTCTGTTTTAAATTTTTGATAGCCCAAATTAAAAAAGTTTGGACGGGCAATCATGAGACCCCTCCAAACTTTTCAACTTTAAATTATGCTGCAATTTTCAGTATATTCCAACGCTAAGCAGCTACTGTGGTAAAATGCGATCTTCTCCAAACCATTTTTCACTGATTTCTTTGGATGTACCGTCATCGTAAAGCTCCTTTAAGGCTTCGTTGATTTTTTCCAACGTTTCCTTATCGCCTTTTCTCAAACCGACCGCAAAATTTTCTTGCTCAAATTCACTTGGGGCAACTACATAATCCTCACTGTTTTCTTGGTGAGCGATATAATATTCTGCAAAGACCTTATCAATAACCAGTCCTTGAATCCTGCCTGCTTCCAAATCTAGGAAAGCTTCTGTAAACGTCGGATATAAAATCGGCTCTTGATCTTTGATGATATCTTTAAGCAGCTCCGGGAAGTTTTCGATAGATTCTGCACCACTCGAACCTTCTTGCGCTCCCAGCACTTTGTCTTTCATTTCTGAAAAACTTTGCACATTATCCTTTTTCATCGACACGATATCTTGCTCGTTGATTAAATAATAGCTGCTGAAGGCGACCTTTTTCTTACGCTCTTCAGTTACCGTATAGCCATTCCATATCGCATCAATCGTTCCATTATCCAATTCAGATTCTTTCATTGACCAGTCGATTGGCTGAAATTCCACTTCGATACCCAGCTTTTCTCCTACTGCACTGGCCAAGTCAATGTCAAAGCCTACCAACTCATTGTTTTCATCTCTGAATCCCATAGGAACGAATGTGTCATCCACTCCTACAACGATTTTTCCTGCCGCCTCGATTTTCGCCCAGTCAGCTAACTTTTCTTTTCCGCCGCCTTCTTTTTTTTCTGAGCTGCCGCATCCTACGGCTAACAGCAACGCAGCCCCTAACAATAAATTCCAAACAATACTTTTTTTCTTCATCCTATTTCCTCCTATCTAATTGAAGCAACTTCGATTAATTGATTAGCAATTTTTTTTGCAAAATCATGGTCATGGGTCACCACGATTTGCACGATACCTTCATCTTTCAAACTTAAAATATTTTGTGCTACACTGTCTCTTAAACTTGGATCAAGGGCACTAGTAGGCTCATCATAGCAAAGCACTTTCGGTCTCATCAGCAACGCCCGGGCAATCGCAACTCGTTGCTTTTGTCCTCCTGAAAGTTGATAAGGGTAATGATCTTTGCGTTCAATCAAATCCAGTTTTTCTAATATCTCTTCTGCTTTCCCCTGTGCCTCCTCTTTATTCTCTTTCGAAACCAAAACGGGAGCCAAAGTCAAATTTTCCATCACGGACAGATGAGGGAATAAGTTGAAATCCTGAAAGACCACTCCTATCTGACTGCCGCTGTGTTGGTTGATTGGATCAATCAGCTGATTCTCCAACCAAATTTCACCAGCGTCCATCTCTTCCAACCCGCTGATACATCTCAATAAAGTTGTTTTCCCTCCGCCAGAAGGCCCAACTAAACAAACAATTTCTCCTTTATTGACTTTGAAAGAAAAGTTATCCAGAACTTTTTTCTGTTGAAAGGATTTTGTAATATTTTTAACCTCAAACATTTCTTTCCCTCCCTATTTGTAGTAGCTCAGTTTCTTTTCCCCGAGTTTTAAAAGCAGTGTCACAATACCGGTCAAAATTAAATAAATAATGCCCACATCAATCAATGGAATGATGCTGGCTTCACGCTGCATGGCAATCCGCCCCACCTTCATCACTTCACTCAAGCCTAAGGCGTAAACAAGTGAAGTGTCTTTAATCAGTGTAATCACTTCATTACCCACTGATGGATAAACAATTTTAATCACTTGAGGGATAATAATTTTTCTAACTGTTTGGATTTTTGACAAGCCCAAAACTTTAGCCGCCTCATATTGCCCTTTTGCGATTGCTTGAATTCCCCCGCGGAAAATTTCGGCGAAATACGCTGAATAATTAATAATAAATGCGAACAGCACAGCCAGCAGACGATCCTGAATCGTTAGACCAATCAATGGAAATCCGAAAAAGACAAAAATCATTTGAAGGAGCAAAGGTGTCCCCCGAATAACCCAAATAAAGGTGTTGATGATAATCGTCAAAGGCTTGAAGCGGCTGACTGCCGCCAACCCGACCAACAATCCTAACGGCAAAGAGCAAACCAACGTCAACGCGAACACTTGCAATGTCGTTTTGATTCCTTCTATCAAAGCCGGTAATACTTTTATTGCTATATCCATTTTTTCTCCCCCTAAAAAATTAAAAGCCCTCTTGGCTAATAAAAGCCAAGAGGACGCAAATTTACGTGGTGCCACCTCTGTTTGTTTTTATTTCACAATAAAAACCTCAAACAGTTTACAACTGATTGCTTTAACGGGCAAACCGATTTTTCTTACTAAACAAAAGATTCATTCAGAAAAACAACTCGGAGGTGTGTTCAATCAGGGACCTTTACTTCCTTTCCAGCACCGGAAGTTCTCTTTGAAAGATTAGCCTGAACTACTTGTCCTATTCACCGCTTTTTTCTAATGTGATTTTAATCAATTTATCATAGATATAAGGATTCGTCAACTGTTAATTATATTTTGTTTCAAAAATTTTGTTACAGTTTACATTATTTGATAAATAAAATCGTATGTAAAATCTGCTTTCAATGCGATTTCCCATACGATTTTAATTTTTTTTCATAGCTCTTGAATCAATTCAGAAAACTGCTCATTAAATTTTATATATCCTTTTTTCGTTCAACTAATAATTTAGTTTTCAAAATGATTTCATCTTTAGTTAATTTGTAAGCTTCTTTTAAGTAAGGAACTTTTCCAACTTGCCCAAATTGTTCTCTAACACCGATTCGATACTGTAACGTTGGCTTATTCTCAGCTAAAATTTCTGCAACTGCACTACCTAATCCACCAATTACATTATGATTTTCAGCCGTTATGATAGCACCTGTCTCTGCCGACTCTAATACTACCTCCTCATTAATTGGTTTGATTCGGAATACATCAACTACTCTAGTCTCAATTCCTTCCTTAGCCAAACTTTCTGCTGCCAATAAAGCTTCGTGCACCATAATCCCTGACGCTAAAATTGCTGCATCTTTTCCTTCTCTTACGACCACAGCTCCTTCTGAAAAATCAGTATTTTCCGAATGAATTTGAAAAGCTTGTTTTCGAATTGTTCGAATATAACAAAATCTGTCTTTCATGTATTCCAAAAGCAAAACATGTTTCAGCAGTTTAGCATCGCTCACTTCATAAACATAAGCATGTGGAATGGTTCTCATTAACGCCGTGTCTTCAAATGGCATATGCGTGCCTCCATTTGCTTCAGCTGTAACTCCAGCATCTGATCCCAAAAGAACTGCTCTAGTTTTAGCGTAATTCAAAGATAAAAATACTTGATCAAACGCGCGGCGACTTGCAAATGGGCCAAATGTATGAATAAAAGGTTTGAAGCCGGCTACGGCAAGTCCAGAAGCAACTCCCATTTCTTGTGCTTCCATAATACCAATATTAAGATAACGGTCACCCAATTGCTCCTTGATTTTAGAAGTGGAAATAGCACTTGATAAGTCTGCCTCAATCGCAACAACTGAATCATCTTTCTCAGCAAGCTCAACTAATGTCTCGGCATAGACCGCCCGCATCTCCTGCGAGTCTAAAATGTTTAATTTCATTAATTCTCGACCTCCAATTCATAGGCAAGCTTTTCTATCGCTTTTTTTATCGCGCGAGTATCTTCTTCGCTTGGTCTTAAATGATGATTATCCATCATTTGCTCAATATAAGGAACACCTTGTCCTTTCACAGTGTCCAATATAATAGCACTTGGTCGATTTTTAGTGATTTTGGCTATTGAGACTGCATGATCAATTTCACTTACAGACGAGCCATCCACCCGTACAGCATCAAAACCAAAGGCTCTCAATTTATCAACAAAATCATAAGGTTTACAAATATCTTTTGTGTAACCATCTAACTGCTTCTTATTATCGTCAATGAATAAGACAAATCTATTCAATCCCTGATGTGCGGCAAATTGAATAGCTTCCCAACATTGGCCTTCATTCAATTCACCATCTCCCACTATACAATAAGTATAATTTTTTCTGTTTGCTAACTTGTTTCCCATTGCAATACCTGTAGCGGAAGAAATACCTTGTCCAAGAGAGCCAGTAGTCATATCTACCCCTGGTGTCAAAAGTCGATCTGGATGAGAAGGTAGTTTTGTTCCATTAGCGTTCAAAGTGTAGAGCCAATCTTCTGAAAAATATCCTTTCAAAAACAAAGTAGCGTATAATGCTGGTCCCCCGTGTCCTTTTGAAAGAACAAAGTAATCCCGGTTTTTATCATTCTGCCTTTCGGGTGAAGCATTTAGATGCTTTCCGTACAGTACTGCCAATGTTTCAACTATCGACAAGCTTCCACCATAGTGTCCAAATCCCATATAGTCTAATTCTTTTAATAAGTAATAACGAATCTTCTTAGAAAAAATAGTTAAATCTTTTTCAGTCATTTTCTCTTCCTCTCAACTTAATATAATCCTTGGGAATTACTCAACAGGTGTTTTGGATTTCTTGCCAAAAATAGTAAGTCCTATCATAATAAATAAAATCGCTCCTATACCTACAATAACACCCATTTTTCCAAATGAATTAGCCAAGCTTCCTAAGTACAAACCAGAAACCCCAAAATCTGCATCTGAGAATGTCGACCCAGCAAACCCTAAATCACCTAAAACGGGCAATAAAAACACAGGTAGAAAACTGATCAATATTCCCTGTAAAAATGAACCAAAGATGGAACCTTTCAAGCCACCTGAAGCATTTCCGATAACTCCAGCAGTTGCACCACAGAAGAAATGAGGAACGACTCCCGGCAAGATAATCACACCACCTGTCAAAATCATAATAATCATGCTGACAATTCCGCCTGCGAAACTAGAGAAGAAACCGATTAGAACGGCATTTGGTGCATACGGGTAAATAATAGGACAGTCCAATGCTGGTTTTGCATTTGGAACAAGTTTTTCAGAAATACCTCTAAAAGCTGGGATAATCTCTGCCAAAATTAATCTTACACCTGCTAAAATAACAAACACTCCCGCTGCAAAGGAGCCTGCCTGCTGAATTGCAAAAATAATATGATTAGTACCATTACTTAAATTTTCCATTATATACTCGCCGCCAGTGAAAATTGCCACCACAACATAAATAATAGTCATTGTTATTGCAATACTCACAGTTGAGTCTCGCAGGAAAGATAGTCCCTTAGGAAAACTGATATCCTCAGTTGATTTTTTCTTATTCCCAAACAATTTCCCTACTGTACCGCTCAACCAATATCCCACTGTACTGAAGTGTCCAAGGGCTACATCGTCACTACCAGTCAACTCGCGCATAAATGTCTGTACCATAGCTGGAAAAATCGCCATAATTATTCCTAAAGACAGACCTCCAAGTAAAATTAATGGTGCGGACGAAAATCCAGCAACTGTCAAAATCACTGCCAACATACATGCCATATAGAGCGTATGGTGACCTGTTAAAAAGATATACTTAAATTTAGTAAATCGGGCTATTAAAATATTAAATAACATCCCCGTTAGCATTATTAGTGCTGTATTTGCTCCATAATCATTCAATGCAACAGCCACGATTGCCTCGTTATTCGGTACGACTCCTTGCATATTAAAAGCAACCTGAAACATTTCTCCAAAAGGTGCTAACGAGCTTTCTATCACTCCAGCCCCTGCAGTAACAACCAAAAATCCAACAAAAGTCTTGACTCCTCCTTTAACAACTTCTGGCAAAGGTTTCTTCTGCAAGACTAATCCTAATATTGCAATAACAGCGACCAATAAAGCAGGGGTACTGGCAATATCCACAATTATATCCAAAATCCCATTCATAATTATTCTCCCTTTCTACCCTAGTTTATTTTGACCACCGACAACTTAGAAACTATTATCAGCGGTACAAATTTGACATTTAGTCACACTGCATCAAGAGATTTCTAAAACTCTATATAATCTCCTTATCCTTTAAAGCTTGTTTCACTACCGCTGCTAACTCTTCCTTATCTATAATACTTTTTAAAACACGAACATCCCCTAAATGAGCGGCTGCATCAGCCAAGTCAGCTGCTACAAACCAAACATCAGCTAAATCAGGAGTGGTAGAACCCAGATCATAGTGAGACACCTCAACCTGAGACAACACTCCTAAATCTTTCAGTACTGCTTTAATATTCATTTCCACCATAAAACTTGATCCTAGCCCTGACCCACAAACTGCTGCAAACTTAATCATCTTCTGCCACACTTCCTTCATAAATTAATGTCATAATTTCTTCAACCTCTGTTGCTGATTTTAATTTTTCCACCTTATCTGGATCCACTAAAATTTTTGTAAGTTGTGATAAAGCTTTCAAATGTGTGTGATTGTCTGTTGCTGCAATAAAAATGAATATTGAAATAGCATGTGCCTTATCATCTAACAAATTTACAGGTTGATCTAGTTTAAGGATGGACATACCAAGTTTATTCACCCCCTCCTCTGGCCTTGCGTGAGGAATAGCTATCCCTGAACCCAAGTCAATAAATGCACCTAATTCTTCTACCTTCTTAATAATAGCGTCTACATACTCCGGTTCAATGGCCCTTTCAGAAAGTAAAGGAGCTCCGCTCAGCCTAATAGCACTTTTCCAATCCAACCCTTCATTTTTCTCAATCTGAATTCTATCTTTAGTAATAATATCTTTTAACACCGGCAAGCCCACCTCTTCATATTTTTTTTCTGGTAGCAATTGAATGAATAACTCCTCTTCCAAATTGTCACGTTCATGGATAGTGGCGTAACGATCAATAATTGATAATATTTTTGTCATTTCAATATGTCGATACCCAGTCAGATGAAAATCTTTTGAAACTTTTTGTACCAAATACTGTTTAAATAAGTTATCCATAATCGGTTTTACAATATATAACGGCTTATCGGTGCCGATATATATTGTAGAAAAAACCAAATCATGTTCTAAATTTTTCAAATGATCCGCTTCATACATTGAATGATTCTCTAACCATTCAAATTGAGGAAATAAATTTTGTAACTCTGTTTTTAAAATCAATGACGAACTGATTCCGTTCGGACAAATAATCAAAGCTTTAATATTTCTTTTAGTTTCTTTTTGTGCTTCTATCTGTCCGCCAAAATGAATGGTGAAATAAGAAATTTCGTCCTCAGGTATTGTTACTCCTGCTAATTTTGATAATGGTGCCAAAGCTTCTTTTACTAGTTCGAATAAAGCAAAGTGATTATATTTAATATAATCCGTTAAGTCATTTTGAATGGTATTTCCAAAAACTAAGCGGTAATAAGCTGGAACTAAATGTGCGTATAAATTATTAAACAATTTCTCTTTATCAGTAAAATTTAAAACAGCAATTGTTTCCATCCTATCAATAATTTCATTTGTCAAATCTCTAAATACTCTATTGACTCTCTGATATTTGCCTTGACTAATTCCAAGCAATAGAGTCGTTAAATACTGAACTTCACTAAAAGGGGTCGATTGGGGATAAATTCTGTTGAGCAAAAGACAGGCTAGACTAAAAATTTCTCCATCTTCAATTTCAGTAGGTAAGTTTATATCAACCCTTTTATCTTTCACTCTATCAAGTCTTAGCATTAGTAACCCTAGAAAATAAACCATATGTTCCAAGCGGTCATTAACTAAATCCACTTGTTTGATTTTGGCTAATTCAAGAATGATTTTTTCTATTTCCGAGATTTTCACTGATTTATCTTTCAATAAATAACCTAATTGCCATGAACCAGTAGGCATATTAAGAAGCTCAGACACGAAAAAAAGTGCAGCTGTCCTTTTATCAATTTCTTTTCCAGATAAGTAATACCCTTTCGAACGTGAGTATTGTATGGCAACATTATTCTGAATCATTATTTTGTTTACTTTTTTAATATCTGAAATAATTGTATTTTTACTTACTCTTAGAAAATATTGATAATGAAAATTCGATAATATTTCAGTTCTTGAAAACGTGTACAAATATATCAAATATAATCTTTCTTTTTCTGTTAAATATAACTGACTATGTTTTAACTCTTGATTGAGAACTTGTTTTAAATCCTCAAATTGACCAAAAATTTCATATCCATTGTCACTCAGAATTAGATTATTAATTTTTTTATCTTTTAGTTTCCCTTCAATTATTTGAATATCTTTTTTCACTTGTTGAATAGGCATTTCAAAAATATTCCCCAATTCCCAATACGACAATACTGGCATCTCAATCATTTTTTCCAACAAAGCAAGTAGTCGATTGTCCATCAATTTTTCCTCCCTTAATTCAAGCATAGTGCACTTATTTTTATTTTAAAAGACTTTTTGAGTCCAATTCACCTTTGTAAAATCTTCATTGACTGTGCTCATCTCCTTTAAACACTTATATACCAACAAACTATTCCTTATTTCTTTAGTAAAATGCCCCTTTCCAGAAATATTCTATCACTTGATATCGTAAATAAAAAATCAATACCTATAATAGATTACAACGAATCTAATCTAAAAAATCTTGGAATAAAGAAAATCCCGTGAAACCTTTTTCGAAAAATTGATTTCACGGGATTTTTAATATATGTGTTTTCCAAGTTTAAAGGGTGCTTACGGATTCTTTCATCTTTAAATCAAAACAGTACAAGTCAAAGTACTTTTTAATACTTATCAGCTTAAATTTCTTCACAAAAAAGAGGTGCATTTAAACACCTCTTTTCCAAAACTTATTTTTAATAATGATTACGCATGAATCGGCAATCCTAATGCTAACTCTGATGCGTCCATAGCAGCTTCGGCCAAAGATGGATGGGAATGAATAGTCAATGCAATATCTTCCGCATTCATACCTGACTCAATCGCCAAACCAAGTTCAGCAATCACATCGCTTGCACTCACTCCTGCAACCTGTGCGCCAACAAGAACATTGCCTTCTTTAGTTGTGACTAGACGGACAAAACCTTCTGTCTGATTCAATGATAGAGCACGTCCGTTGCCAGCTAATGGAAACTTCACTGCTTTTACATCTAGACCGGCTTCTTTAGCTTCTTTTTCAGTGTAGCCCACTGTTGCCAATTCAGGATCAGTAAACGCCACTGCCGGCATACCGATATAATCTACGGCCACTGCCTTGCCTGAAATAGCTTCAGCCGCAATTTTTGCTTCATAGCTGGCTTTATGCGCAAGCGCAGCGCCGGGAACAATATCACCGATAGCAAAAATACTTTTTATATTAGTACGTCCTTGCTCATCGACAACGACATAACCGCGATCGTTCATCTCGACACCAGCCACTTCCAATCCAAGGTCATCCGTATTCGGACGACGACCTACTGTGACCATTACATAATCAGCATCGATTTTTTCTTCTTTGCCTTCTGCTTCATAAGTGACAGTCACACCATTGCCATTATCAACTGCTTCTTTGGCCATTGCATTGGTGACTACTTTGATGCCTTTTTTCTTAAATGAAGTTTCAACCAAACGAACCATATCTTTTTCAAATGTTGGTAAAATTTGCGGGGAACCTTCAAGAATGACTACTTCTGCACCTAGATTTGCGTAGGCGCCTCCTAACTCAGCACCGATAACACCACCGCCCACAATCACGAGCTTTTTCGGTACTTCAGTCAGGTTCAAACCACCTGTTGAATCAATGATACGCCCGCCGAATTTAAAACCTTTGATTTCAATCGGACGGCTTCCAGTCGCTACAATAGCGTGGTTGAATGTATAAGTTTGCGCACCGTCTTCGTGAATGACTCTTAATGTGTGTTCGTCATTGAAAAAAGCTTCACCCTCAATAATTTCTACTTTATTTTTCTTTAGCAGACCTTTAACACCGCCGGTCAATTTAGCAACAACGGTATTGTCTTTCCAATCTTGTGTTTTAGCAAAGTCCAGCTTGACGTTCTCTGCTGTCACACCAAATATATCCGAGTTGAGTGCATCCTGATACTTATGACCTGCACTAATCAGCGCCTTGGAAGGAATACATCCCACGTTTAAACAAACGCCCCCGATATATTCTCGCTCAATAATAGCAACTTTTTGCCCCATTTGAGAAGCACGAATTGCCGCTACATATCCGCCAGGACCTGCCCCGATTACTACTGTATCCAATTCTAGAGCAAAATCTCCTACTACCATATATTCTTCACCTTATCCTTCCATCAATAGTAATTCTGGATCTGCCAGCAATCGTTTAATATTGTTCATGGCTTGCTGAGCAGTCGCGCCATCCACGATACGGTGATCGAAACTTAGTGACAGTTTCATCATACGTCCCACAGCTAATTCTCCATCCGCATTGACAATAGGTTCCTGTTTGATTGTACCTACCCCTAAAATCGCTACTTCCGGATAATTAATGACTGGTGTAAACCATGCCCCGCCAACTGAGCCGATATTAGTAACAGTGATAGTACCGTTACGCATATCCGCAGCACCTAGTTTTCCTTCATGAGCCAAAGCTGCTTTTTCACTGATTTCGTCTGCAATATCAAACATGCTCTTCATGTCGGCTTGTTTAATATTTGGTACATACAAACCATGCTCAGTATCGGTAGCAATTCCGATGTTATAGTAATGTTTGTATACCACTTCATTTGTTGCATCATCAATTGAAGCATTCAAAACTGGGTATTTCTTCACTGTAGCTACCAAAGCTTTTACAACATATGGCAAGAATGTCAGTTTAGTATCACGTTCAGCCGCAACACCTTTGAATTTCTTACGATGATCCCATAATTGGGAAACTTCCACATCATCATGCAAAGTGACATGAGGTGCCGTATGCTTACTGTTAACCATTGCTTTGGCGATGGCTTTTCTTGTCATACTCATTGCTTCACGCGTTTCTTGTTCAGGTAAACCAACAAACGGTTGAGAAGCAGCCGCTGGTGTTGAAACTGCCGGTGCTTGAGCTTGTGCAGGAGTTTCTGCTGAAACTGCTGTCGGCTGAACTGACTCGACTTGACCGCCTTGAGAGAATGTGTCGATATCTTCACGGACGATTCGTCCGCCTTTTCCAGTTGGTGTCACCAATGAAATATCTACACCTTTTTCACGTGCATATTGACGGACAGAAGGCATTGCTAATACCCGTTTAGAAGGTGTACCCGTAGCTGAACCAGTTGATGCAGATTTTGATTCAGGCGCTGAAACAGCCGCTTCCGCAACTTCTGCTGCCGGTGCTTCTGATGACACAACAGTGTTATGGCCCGGTGCGTCGATTTCGATCAGCACATCTCCAACATTTGCCACTGTTCCTTCCGGTACGACGATGCGCACCACTTTACCTGTCACAGGTGAAGGGATTTCTTCCACAGATTTATCATTTTGCACTTCTAGCATCACATCATCTTCATTGATGGTATCGCCCTCTTTAGCAAACCACTTGACGATTTCTCCTTCGGCAATTCCTTCGCCGATATCTGGTAATTTAAACTGATAGACTGCTTGTCCTTCTGCTTTTGGTGCTGCTGGAGCAGCTGTTTCAGCAGCTGGGGATTCCTCAGACTCGTCACTTTCATGACCTGGTGCATCGATTTCAATCAATACATCTCCCACATTTGCTACTGTTCCTTCAGGAGTTACTATTTTTAAGACTTTCCCTGTCACAGGAGAAGGAATTTCTTCCACAGATTTATCGTTTTGCACTTCCAGCATCACATCGTCTTCACTGATTGTATCGCCTTCTTTAACAAACCACTTGACGATTTCTCCTTCGGCAATTCCTTCGCCGATATCTGGTAATTTAAATTTAAAAGCCATGCTATTAATCTCCTTTTCTAATGGATACTATGAATCAGAATTCGTAAATTTCTCTAACTTTTTCTTCAATATCCTTTGCATTTGGTAGCCAAGAACCTTCAGCTTGTCCAAATGGGAATATTGTGTCTGGAGCAGATACTCTTCCGATAGGGGCTTCTAATGAAAGGATCGAACGTTCAGAAATTTCGGAAACTACTTGTGCTCCGACGCCCCCTTGTTTCTGGGCTTCTTGAACCACAACCACACGGCCTGTTTTCTCAACAGAAGAGATAATCGTCTCAACATCCAAAGGAGCAACAGTACGCAAATCGATAATTTCAACATTGATGCCGTCTTTTTCTAAAACATCTGCAGCTTTCAGAGCCTCGCGAACCATCGCACCATAGGTAATGATAGACACATCTGTACCTTCTTTAGTTACCGCAGCTTTATCCAGCGGTACTGTGTATTCTCCTTCAGGTACTTCTTCACGGAAGGAACGGTACAATTTCATATGTTCCAAAAATACCACCGGGTCGTTGTCGCGGATAGCTGAAATTAAAAGACCTTTCGCATCGTATGGGTTGCTTGGGATCACCACACGTATCCCAGGAGACTGAGCAATCAATCCTTCAAGATTATCAGCATGCATTTCTGGTGTGTGAACACCGCCACCAAAAGGCGCACGAATTGTTATCGGCATCTGGCGAGTGCCGCCCATACGATAACGGGTACGGGCTATCTGACCAATGATTTCGTCAAAAACTTCAAAAACAAAACCAAAGAATTGAATTTCAGGTACGGGACGGTAGCCTTCCAAAGACAAACCAAATGCTAATCCGCCGATGCCCGACTCAGCTAAAGGAGTGTCAAAAACACGGTCTTTACCAAACTTTTCTTGTAAACCTTCCGTCGCACGGAATACCCCGCCGTTATTCCCGACATCTTCACCAAAGACTAACACGTCTTCGTTTTTTTCAAGTTCGATTGCTAAAGCATCAGTAATTGCTTGAATCATAGTTTTTTGTGCCATGTTTACTTCGACTCCTTTGCTTTGTAAATTTCAATTTGTTCTGCAATGTTTTGAGGTGATACTTCAAACATTGATGCCAAAAATTCAGATACTTTTTGTTTTGGTGCCGCATCTGCTTCTTTGATTGCTTGAGCGATTTCTTCTCTTGTCTGTTCAATGATTTCTGTTTCTTTTTCTTCTGACCATAATCCTTTTTCAGTCAAATAAATCCGTAAACGATTTAACGGATCACGTTTTTCCCAATAATCTTCCACATCTTTTGTACGGTATCTCGTTGGGTCATCACCAGACAATGTGTGCGGACCATAACGGAATGTCAATGTTTCTATCAAAACAGGACCGTTGCCGGCAAGTACCCACTCACGTGCTTGTTTTGTCACAGCATAAACAGCTAAAGCGTCCATCCCGTCTACTTGAATCCCTGGGATACCAGCTGCCACGGCTTTTTGAGCCAATGTTTCTGCAGCTGTCTGAACCTCGCGAGGTGTAGAAATTGCATAGCCGTTGTTTTGTATGAAGAATAGTGCATTGGCTTTGTAAGCTCCGGCAAAGTTGATTCCTTCATAGAAGTCTCCTTGAGAAGAACCGCCATCACCTGTATAAGTCACTACCAAAGCTTGCTTGCCGCGTTTTTTCAATCCTAGTGCCACCCCTGCTGCTTGAACGTACTGTGCCCCAATAATAATTTGCGGAGGCAAAGCATTCAAATCTGGGGCATATTTACTGCCGTCAACATGACCGCGCGACCAGAGAAAAGCATCTCTCAACGGCAAACCATGTTGAATTAATTGTGGTACATCACGGTATCCAGGTAGAACATAGTCTTCTTTCGATAATGCAAAATGACTTGCCAACTGGCTGGCTTCTTGTCCTGCCGTAGGTGCGTAGAAACCTAAACGTCCTTGACGGTTTAGAGCAGTAGAGCGCTGATCCAGCACACGTGCCCATACCATTTTACTCATCAGTTCGACAAGTTCCTCATCAGATAAATCCGGCATCAAATCAGGATTTGTTACTTTTCCATTTTCATCCAACACTTGCAGTGTGGAAAATTCTTGATTAATTGCCTTTAATTGTGCTTCAAAATCAATCGTGTTTTTCTCTTTCTTTGCCATTGCTACACAATCCTCTCTTTTCTTTTCATTAAGTCGCAAAACAGATCAGCAAACTGTATCATTTTTATGTTTTCACATTCTCAATTTATCACGATGAAATAATTTATGCAAGCATTAAGTCTCAGCTGGACGGTTTTCACGGTATTGCTGACAAGCTCTAAACAACTACGGTTTGTGAAACAATAAACTTGTTGGTGTTTATTTTCAATAAATTATTTTTGCAACTATATTTTCTTCGTTCACACTATCACACAATTAAAAAACTGTTATAGTATCTTTTTTTAGAAAGACGTTAATCAATTCAGTCAGACAAACAAAAGTCAATTATAATGATGCTTTTTATTTTTGAAATATAAAAAGGCTAAACAGTCAAATACAGCTGTTTAGCCTTTTTAGATATTTTTAAGTCCTCGGGAAATATTGAAAATTCAACTTGTCTGGGTTTGATTTTTCTAGACTTTTAGTTAAAAATTTTTAAACACTCTCCCGCAAACGCCATTTTTCTTTTAAACATATTTTAATTTCATGACAGTGTGGGGCACTTGTTGATTTTTACTTTTCCATATTTTATCCAGGATTAAAAGTTAACCGCAGAAAACAATTGTGAAACAAGTCACATCAAGTGTATTTATAAAAAACGGATGAACATCAAAAAGAAATTTCATATAGAAAATATTTTCCTAATCACAGGTTGCTTATCGGACGATATCGTTCATGTTTATTGCCGCGCCTTATTTTCAGCCATGACTCCCACCAGCTTGTGAGGGACATAAACTTCCTCTAAATATTCGATTTCTTCTTTAGTTAGAAGTAAATCGACCGATTTCACTGCTCCTTCTACGTGATGCAATTTAGTCGCTCCTACTACAGGAGAAGCCGTCTTGGTCAGCAGCCAAGCGAGAGAAATTTCTGTCATAGAGACCTTTTTTTGCAAAGCCAATTCCGCAACCCGTTTGATAATAACAGAATCAAATTCTTCCATGCTGCTATATTTCATTTTTGCATAACTGTCTTCAGAGGCACGTTTTGAAGTTTCTCCGAGAGACTTTGAGAGCCGACCGCCAGCTAATGCACTATAAGGCGTCAGTGCAATATTTTCTTCTTTGCAGTAAGGCACCATTTCCCGTTCTTCTTCTCGGAAAATCAAATTATAATGGCCCTGTACAGAAATAAATTTTGCAAAGCCTTCTCGTTCTGCCAGTGCATTGGCTTTAGCAAGCTGCCATGCGAAGCAATTGGAAATACCGATGTAACGAGCTTTCCCTGCTTTTACTACACTATTTAATCCCTCCATAATCTCATAGAGCGGCGTGTGATAGTCCCACATATGATAGATGTATAAGTCCACATAGTCCATCCCAAGGTTTGCAAGACTGTAATCAATCATCTGCTCAATATGTTGTTGTCCAGTAATCCCTGCAGAGATTTCTTTCTGTGTGCGGGGAAGAAATTTCGTAGCCACTGCCACTTCGTCACGCTGGGCATAATCACGTATGGCTCTGCCTAAATATTGTTCGCTGGTGCCGCCTTGATAAGCGAGTGCTGTATCGAAAAAATTGATGCCCAGCTCCAATCCCCGTTTGATGATTTCACGGGAATGCTCTTCATCAATCGTCCACGTATGCTGTCCTCTAGCAGCTTCTCCAAATCCCATACATCCCATACAAATACGTGAAACATTTAAATCTGAGTTTCCCAATTTAATATATTTCATCTGCTTCCTCTCAATCTAATACTAGATGACTATCTCAATTTATTATATATTTATTTGTTGAGATATCAATGGTACGAATCGATAAATTCCACAAGTTTATCCATGTTTTGATACAGTGTTTCCGGTTTTTTATCAACTTTTTTTGAAACCATCTCTGTTAGCTTCCTTTCAAAAAAATTCAATTTATTTGGTTGAAGTTTTCCGCCAAAATTTGTCCTGTGTTTGGCAGAATCATAAATTTCCCCCGGAAAGCCATCTTGAATATATTTTTCTGAATCAGCGGGTGTCATACAGCAAACAAACAGGGCGAGATTCTTAGAGGCAAGTTTATCGGTATTTTCTTCTGTAAAACGTCTGATATTTTTATTTATCCTGCCGATGTACACCGGGCTTCCAATAATAATCCAATCAAAATTCTCATAGTCGATTTTGGGATTAGAATTAATATCAGTGATTGTCACATCGTGTTTAAACTTGTTTACAAGATACGCGACGCACTCTTCCGTAAAGCCATATTTGCTGGAATAAACAATCAGGGTTTTCATTTTCATTCTCTTCTTTCTTTAAAATTTTCAACTATCCTTAACATCATGGAAAAGTTATTTCGTTTTCACCATTGTAAATAGCACTTTACCCACTGGGATTTAATCAACGTATTAGTTCCTCATTATTTTTCACTTCCCTTAACCAACCCATACATAAACAGATCGACAAATGTCTCGATTAATTCTTCCCAATTTTCTAAAAGATATAATTGATTTTCGATGGCATTCATTCCAAAACCGATAAGAGCTGTTAAAATCATCCATGAAGAATGGCTGTCAAGTTGCCTGATAACCCCTTCGGAATAGCCTTTTAAGAGTAAATTTTGCAATAAATTTTTATCGTTTTCATTATCATGCTTCATTTTAAACATTGTATTCGAACCGGTTTTGATAAACGCTTTTCCCATCTCGGGATTACTGGTCATGCTGGAAATAAATTGCATGAAAGAATATTTTAACTGCTGGTCGATGGTCAAATCTTTATTATTATCCAGAGTGCTCGTGACGTCTGCTACTATTTTCTCGTAAATTTTAGCTCCTATATCTTCGGCGATTTCAGCTTTATTTTCATAATAGATGTAGATGGTTGTAGGAGAATAATCAATCCGCTCTGCGATTTTACGCATTGACAATTTTTCAAAGCCAGCCTCATTGATAATTTTTATACTGGCATCTAAAATCAACTTTTTCATGTTTTCTTTTTCAAGTGAACGCCTTTTTTCCACGATTACTTCACACCTCCATTAACACTGTTAACTATATTAACAGTGTTAATGTATCACTGCTTTGAATTTATGTCAAGGCATATCATCAAGATTGATTATATTGTTTAGTATGCATTGTATTGAGCTAAGTCTGGTTGATTCTTTTTTCTTTAATTTTTTTTAAAAAACAAACCCATGAAAAGGTTCGTTCTCATAATATCTTTTTAAACAATGGAAATAAAAATCCACTGACTTTCCCATCCGATTTTCCAAAACAAAATTGAAATTTTTCTTTCTATTGAATTGCTCCGCCGATTACTTTGATATCCATTTCATGAACAACAATTGCTTCAACAGCATAGCAAAGTCCTTCCACAATGACATCCAATGACATACTGGGCATACCTTTTTTGTCGACTACTTGCTCTGGAAGAAAAGGTATATGGATAAAACCCGAACGCTTTCCGGAAAATTTAGTCTTTATTAAATGCTGTACACCATAAGTCACATGGTTACAGATAAATGTTCCTGCTGTATTAGAAATAGAAGCCGGAATTTCCTTAGCTCGAATATTTGCAACCATAGCTTTGATTGGCAAGTTAACAAAATAAGCTGATGGCCCATCTTCAAAAATAGGTTCATCTATCGGCTGATTACCTTCATTATCCGGAATTATGCAATCATCCACATTGATGCCGATACGCTCAATAGTGATATCCGGACGTCCCCCAGCCTGCCCGATGGAAAGTATCACATCTGGATCGTGCCTAATAATAGCTTCCTCTATTTTAACAAGTGATTTTCTCACGATTGTGGGAATTTCCAATGGAATGATTTCTGCTCCGTTAATGGTTCTTGGAAGTCTTTTAACTGCTTCAATCGAAGGATTGATTACTTCTCCTCCGAAGGGATCAAAACCTGTGATTAATATTTTCATTTCTTTCCTCCTTAAAGGCTAATGGGGACAGTGATTACGTTTGAATCCTAATAAAAAACTATCCATACAAAATGGATAGTTTTTTGTTAAGACCATTCATGCTTTCTTATGGCAGTTCATTACCTGCCGCTCGGTACAATTCATACCAGTCTTCACGACTCATTTGAATATCAGAAGCATCCGCCACTTCTTTCACACGCTCATTTGTCATAGTCCCGATAATCGTTTGGATATTTGCCGGGTGACGGTTGATCCAAGCCGCTGCCAAACCTGTTTTAGTTACACCATATTTGTCAGCCATTTTCTCCATTACTTTGTTCAATTCTGAAAATTTCGGATTATCTATAAATACACCTTCAAAGAAGCCATATTGGAATGGTGACCAAGCTTGAATCGTCACATCATGGAGACGGCAATATTCAAGAATCCCCCCATCTCGATTAATTGCCGGATCAATCAACATATTTACATTAAATCCAGCATCAATCATCGGTGTAAATGCCATACTTAGTTGCAGTTGATTGACAATCAGAGGAATGTTCTCCTGATCAAGATATTTCTTCAATAGCATCATTTGTCCAGGGTTTTGATTGCTCACGCCAAACTGTTTGACTTTTCCAGCTTTTTTCAACGCAACAAAAGCTTCTGTCACTTCTTCTGGTTCCATCAACGTATCAGGCCGGTGCAGTGCCAAAACATCTAAATAGTCTGTATCCAACCTATCCAAAATACCGTCTACAGAGGACAAAATATGTTCCTTTGAAAAATCAAAAAATCCCGGACGAATGCCGCACTTTGATTGTAAGAAAATATCTTCTCGCTTGATAGAAGTGTTTTTAAACCCTGATGCAAATTTTTCTTCACATTCTCCCTTTCCATAAATATCTGCATGGTCAAAAAAGTTAATTCCCTGTGCCACTGCATGCTCCAAATAGCGGCTGATTTCAACCGTTTCCAATTTAGACATACGCATACACCCGATGGCGATTTGAGAAACTTTCATGTCTGCATTTCCGCCAAGTTCCAAATATCTCATTGCCTTTAACCTCCACTTTCTTCTACTTAAGATTGGTATTTATTCTGAATAATCTCCTGCTTGTCTAATAGCTCAAGCGACACACGATTTACGAATAAGCGGATTTCTTTTCGCCCATGTGCGTACTTTCGCAAAAGCAACTGGGAGACGATATTGCCTAAAAAATTAATAAACAGAGACACAAGGTCACTTTGCCTAAACCCGCCTTTAGAAAAATTCACGGCCAGCAGTTCCTCCGTTATACTCAGCATGAGTTCCCGATAGTAGTGATTTTTTTGAAAAGCAAAAATTTCCATCAGCAAATTGTTTATCTGCTGCTTTTGCTCTTCTAAGCTTTGTGCTTGAGTCAGCTTTTCTGTTTGGGACAATAGTTTCTCTTGGGAAAAAATTTGTTCCCATCTCTCCACATCAAACATGTATTGGCTGAACAATAATTCAAAAACCTGCAAACGTTCTAAAAATTCTTCTTGAGTCAACTTTTTCTCGCTAATGAAGGCACCCTTATTAGGTACTATCTCGAGATAGCCCAAAGACTCAAGTTTCTTAAAAGCTGCACGCACGGGAGAACGGCTCACCTCCAGCTGTTTGGCCACGTCCACTTCGTTTAGTTTCATTTTCGGTGTTAATTTCCCGATGGTTATTTGTGTTATAAGATAGTCCAATACCCTTGTTTCAGCTTTTTTCTTCCCCATAATTATTCCTTTCGCTTACTGTTCTAATCACTCCAAATCTGAGATTGGATTACTGCCGCGATACTGTCCGACAGCTCACTTACTGGCATAGTCACGAATCCCATCAGTTCTTCTCTATGAGTCATTTCACGTCCAAAGAAATGAAAATACCAGTCATGCTGATAAGGAATCTGGCCCAGCGCACGACTGTACTCATGACCTGTCACCTCAAGTGTCAGCCATTTCTCAGTCTGTTTTATTTCAGGAATCGGCCAGCCGCAAATCCCGCGTATATGAGCATCATAATGTGATAAGGAACATCCCTGTTCAGTATAATAGCCATCCGTTCCGGGAATAGAGGAAATAGAATTTACGTAAATCGTCCCCACATCATTGACAAACATTTTAATGTTTAATATCCCACGGACATGGAGGGTCACAGAAAGAATATCCGCAATGCGATAAATTTCCTCTGCTGTTTCTTCCGGCAGATTTACTGAGCCGACAATTCCCTGTAAGCGGCTCGACAAAGATATTTTTTCCGCAATCGGGAAGAAAACAGATGGTGCATCTCCATTGCTTGCCACCATGACTGAAATCTCTCTGGCTTCAGAAATCATGGACTCGATCAAACAAGGACCGCTTGAGATTAGAGAAATGCAATCAGTTAAATCTTCCAAACGCCTGATTACTTTAACGTTGTCAGGATTTTCGCGATTATGAACTGTTTTTAACACACAAGGATAGCCAATCTGCTCTAAAGCATTGTGAACATCCAGCATAGAATAAACTTCTTGATAGGGTGCAATGTTCACATTGCTCTCTTCCAAAAATCTCCGTTCTTTTATGCGGTCATGAGCAAAGATATTAGTCAGCAGCCCTTGAGGGATTGCTACTTTTTGATTTAATTCTGCTAACAGTTCTTCAGGAATATCTTCATTTTCATAGGTGACAACATCACATAATTCTGCCAGCCTTTTCAAACCATTGCGACTTGTGACATCAGCAATAATCTGCCACGAAGCGACTTGACCTGCTGGACAGTTTTCATCTGGGTCGATCACACCGACTTCAATACCGATTTTTTGTGCCGAGAGACACAACATTCTTGCAGTGTGTCCACCGCCAATAATGCCCAAAACCTGACCTGGAATAAACAAACTCGACATGTTGCCTCCCTACTCTGCTTCTCTTTTTAACACCTGTTCAATGTTGCTTCCATTTTCGTTAATCGTATGCAGACAGCTGATACGTTTCAATCACGCTGATAATTTTATTGGCATAATCAGGATCAGTTGCATACCCGGCTTGCTCCAAAGCTAAAGAAGCCTCGTGGTAATTTGCTGCGTTCAATACCCCATGATAGAGCGTGGGGTCCCAAGAAACACCGTTGACAAACAGCAAGCTGTGATCACGCATTGACTCCGCCCAGCTGTCGTACACTTTGAAATTTCCGTCAATTTCGATCCACTGATTATTTTCAAATTCTTTTGTTTTTAAAAAGACACCTTTACCTTCTTCATGGTTTTTGACGCCAAAAAGATTATGATACTTCGCGGCCAGCTCACTGCGTCCCCAATCAGATTCCAGAATCGCCTGCCCCAAAATAATGCTGGGAAGCACGCCAAATTCCTGCCTGAGGGACTGGGCTGTGGGCACCAATTCCCTGATGAAGTCCTCTTTGCTGGTATCTGGTTCTTGAATCGCTGGCGTGTTTCTATCTAAAAAAACAACACCGACCACATTTTTCACGATAGAACTTAAACCAATCAAGGCAAAAAGAAACACCCCTAAGGTTATCATCTGCTTAAGATTTTTTTGTCGTTTCTTTTGACGACGATTCTGACGTCGTACTGTCTTTTTTTTCATTTTGTTCATTTTCCAAAAGCTCAATATATTCTTCCAGTACCAAACCGTGTTTTTTCATATACTGAGCGTGTTCCTTTCCTATGTATCGTAAATGCCATGGTTCATACAGTATCTTGGTGATACCTTCTTTATCTTTGGGATAGCGGATGATAAAACCAAACTCTGTACAATGTTCATCTAGCCATTTTCCTGCCTTAGTTTCGCCAAATTCTCCAACCAGACCTTTGCCGCTTGCCAACCATGTGTCATCCAATACATCCAAAGCTAAACCCGTGTGATGCTCACTTGTTCCGGGTTTAGCCACATAATCCTCTGTTAACTTCTGTGCTTCTTTTTCTGTCGTTCCCTGATTCAAATTCTCCGACAAGTTGTCTTGATAGACTTGTTCCTGATAAGAAAATGAACGGTAGCCAGAAATAATTTTTAATGTAATCCCTGCTTCTTCCGCCGCCTTCACCATTGCTTTATAAGGTTCCACAAGAACTTCTGCACCTTCATGCCCGTCTGCCAGCGGTTTTAAAGGCATTGTCAAATCTTTGTCCACAAAGGAATGGTCACTATTGATCAATCGCAGACAGTAGTCTGACAAATCGGCTTCCGGCAGAGTTTCTTTTTCAGTTTCTTCGGCAGCCAGCTTGGGATAATCATACAACTCAAACATGGGTATGCCCAGCTGACGCTCTTGCAATTCCTTTAAGTGAATAAAAAGAAAAAAACCTACTAAAGCAGTTAATACCATTAATATCTTTTTAGACATCTATTTCATCTCATTCTTCCTGTTCAGAATACAAATAACTTTCTGTCAGATTTTCATTTACCCATTCCAATAAGTCGACCGGCGAATCTTCAATTTGCCGTTGGATCATGGTTGGGAGATGGAAAGTCAAAATATCATCATAGCCCCATGTGTCATACTCCAGCGAAACTTTTAAATGAATCATGCTGTTTATTTTCCAAGAGCGTTCGCGGTGGGAATGGGAATCCTTTTGGGTAATCAGCTCTACCGTTGCTTCCCCCGTTTGAATCCATTTTTTAGCAATAATCGTTTTCAAACGTTTATACTCTGGAACGATATAGTTTCTTTTTTCAGGAAATAATGCTGCTTGCCGAATCATCTTTTGAACAAGCATCCATTCATAGTCTGAAAAAAGGTTTTTGATTTTCTGAACGGTCTCACTGTTCAGTGTGTTCCCGCCAAGTTTCCATTCTTCCCATCTGTCAGATCCCACATTTAAATAACTTTCACAAAAATCTTGTTCCGTAGAAAATTGATTATGAACCCGATCAACAATAATCGCAACTAATGCTTGATGCATTCCTATCACCTCAATTATTATTTGCTTTCCTTAATCATAACAAATTTTTGATTAAGTCTGTGTCAATTCCATTAAAATTTAAAGAAACTTTTCTTAATCTCCAAGAAATGTTCGAATTCAGTCAAAAAATAAAACAATTGCGCCCGATATTCAAACTCCTCACGATTTTCGGGCAACGGACTGTGCCGATAAAAATCATAGACTTCCTCCAACTGCTCCAGCAATTCCGTCCCGTCATTTTCTTTGGAGAAACGGTTGACAGTCTCTCTCAATAATCCCGCAATGACCGTTCCTTGTCCCTGTCCCTGCGCCAAGGGAAGCACACTTTGAATCACAGAATTCATTTTTTCCAGAGTTTGGACCTGCAGTGCACGCATCGAAAAATAAGAAGCATAATAACTTTCATCCCGGAACAAAAAATTATCGTCATGAGTTTTTGCCCACGCTTCTGACTGTTCCAAAGTATTTTTTAAAATAGCCAGCTTGTTGTCGCAGTTGCCCATCCTTTTAGCTTCAAGCAGGTCTGCGAAACTCGTTAACACTTGTATCAGCTCTTTATCGATTAATTCTTGCTTTTCTTTTAGTTTGTCTTCTGCATTTGGCATGTAAAGATTCACAACCAATGCGAACCCTACTCCGATAATCAGCAGCATGTAGGCATTTTTTACCAGCTGAATATTGATATCTCCTGCCATCAGAAATTGCGAAATCAGCACCGAGCTGACTGGAATTCCTTCGTTTAGCTGAAAATAATTTGCCAAGACAATAAACACCAGCAAAAACAGGCCAAAGGATAAGGCGTGGTAGCCCAAAGTCGGAAAAATCACCCAAGCGATAAAGGCAGCAATACTCAAGGCTACCAGTCTTTCAACCCCTACCCTGATCGTTGACTTTTTAGTTGCTGTTACACTGAGCAAGGCTATAATTCCTGCAGAAGCCGGGTTCAGCAAGGCAAGTTGTTTCGCCACAAAAATAGCTGCAGTTGCACTGACTGCCGTTTTTATCGTTCGCAAACCGATTTTCATACCACGATCTCCTTTTCTATTCTCAAACCATTTTACCATGTTTTTTAATATTGGCTAGTCCCTGATTTTTTTTGAAAATTTTGTTATAGTTATAGTAAGAAAACAGGAACAAGGAAAGAGGAAAAAAAATGGCACTAGGATCTTTCAGGCTAGGTTTTCGAACATTTAAAACAGCTTTATCAGTTGCCCTTTGTATCATTATATTCAATTATTTTGGCGACCATTCACCTATGATTGCCTCACTGGCAGCAGTTTTTGCTTTAAGGGAAGATCTTTCCAGCACTTACTCCTTCGGCGGATTGAGGATTTTTGGTACGGTGATTGGCGGATTAGCAGCTGTGGGTTACTATTTCTTCCAGCAGCCCTTTCAGCAAAAAGAGATTATTGAAATCATCTTGATTCCTGCCTTTGTTGCAATCATCATCATTTTTTTGAACGGCATCCATATGAATAAAAGTATTATTGCTAGTGTGGCTACTTTTTTAGTCATTGTTTTTGGTATCCCTCAAGGTGAAGCATACCTTTACATCATCCAGCGGACGTTCGACTCTTTTATCGGCGTCATCATCGCGGTCAGTGTCAATCGTCTAGTTAAGTCACCGCCCCAAGCTATCGAGGAAGTCATCAGCGAAAAAGAAGCGGCCGAGGAGCTGGAGAAATTAAAAATCAGAGAACTGGAAAAAGAAATCGCCGCACTAAAAAAAGAATTAGCAGAGAAAAAATCAACTTCATAACAATCGTTAAAACAAAAAATCCACGCTCAAAAAGAAAGCGTGGATTTTTCGTTATTTATTTTCAGAATCAGAAATATTTACTACCTTGTGCTCTCCCCGCTTAGAAAAGTTTTCTATCAACTCTTTCACATCTAGACCTGTAGTTTCTTTCAGGGTCTCTTGGGTCGTGGCCAGCAAGTTGGTCGCATAATCAGTCACACGATTAGCGCCGCTTCCTTCACCGCCCCTGCCAGTATCCACAACAGAGATTTTATCAATGTTTCCTAGTGGCTGTGCCGCCTCTTTAACGATGGATGGTAAAATTTCAATCACCATGCTGAGAACTGCCGCCTCGCCGTATTGTTTGAACGCTTCGGCAATCTTTTCTTTTGCTTCTGCTTCTGCCTGTCCTCTAGCCAAAATTGCTTCAGCTGCTGCCAGACCTTCCAAACGAACTTGGGAAGCATTTGCTTCTGCCATTGCTTCGATTCTAAATCTTTCAGCTTCGGCTTGAGCAACCTCCCGTGCCTTGGCTGCCAGAGCTTCCTGTTCTTTCGCATAGCGGTCGGCGTCAGCTTTTTTCTTCACTTCAGAATCATATTGCTTTTCACGACGGATGATTTCTTTTTCTTCCAGTTCGATTTGTTTTTGCCGTTCGATAACTTTGACTTCCATCTCTTGAGCGATAACTTCTTGTTGTGCCTTGGCACTTTCCAAGCCGTAAGCCTGGTCGGCACGGGCCTTGGCAATGTCTTGTTCTTCTTTATAAGCTGCTAACTTCAATTCTTTTTCTTTCGCAGCTTCGGCAATTTCAGTCTGCCGCTCCAATTCTGATTTCTGTGATTCTTTTTCTGCTTGAGCCCGCTTGATTCTAGTTTCTTTATCTGCTTCAGCTTCTGCAATGTTCGCATCACGTTTGACTTGAGCGATTCTCGGTTTCCCAAGTGAGTCAAGGTAGCCGTTTTTATCCTTGACTTCCTTGATGGTAAATGAAACGATGACCAGACCCATTTTGGCCAAATCCACACTGGCAACTTCCTGCACACTCTGACTAAACTTGTCTCTGTTTTGGTAAATTTCTTCAACTGTCATGGAGCCAAGAATCGAACGCAAATGACCTTCAAGGACTTCGCGGGCTTCATTCTCTAACTCTTCTCTTGTTTTACTTAAAAATTGTTCCGCTGCTGTGGCAATTTCTTCCACAGAGGAACCTATTTTAATGATAGACGTGCCATCAGCCATGACTGGCACACCTTGTTCCGTATAAACTTCAGGTGTAGACACATCCAACTTGCTTGATAATAAACTTAAACGATTGGACCGTTGGAAAACAGGCAGGACAAAGGCACCGCCTCCGCGAACGATTTTTACTTTATTACCAGCCTCGTCACTATGAACATTTTTAGCCCCTAAATAGGACCCGCTGATGATTAAAGCCTCATCAGGTTTCGCTGTTTGATACTTTGAAACAAACACTATCAGCAGCATTAAAATCACAAATGCTGCAATACCAATCGGTATAAAAAGCATGTCTTTCTCCTCCTAATGTCAAATAAAATTTTCTTTAAATGGGACTACATAGCAAACTCTTTCTCTGATTTCAATAATCAAAACCTCTTTTCCCGCAGGAATGGGTTCTTCTTGCGGTTCATAAAGTGCGGCTGGTCGGGTTAAAGAGCCGGTAACACTTTTATACTGGATTTCTCCCATCCCTTTAATAGGAATCGGCGTGACCACTACCGCCACTCGTCCTTCCATATCTTTCTCGGAAATCGATATCGTCGCTTCAGAATTTCTCAAAGGAACGATGACATAAAAATTCAGCAAGAAAACTAATAATGTGGAAATTGCTCCGCTAATTAAAAAGATGGTCAGCCCGTTTAAATCAATCAAGCGTTCACCTAGATAACCGAAAAGCGATGTAAACGCGACCCAAGGTACAATCAGCATCGGATCAATCGGACCATCGAAGTCAAAGATGTCACCAAAAAGAAACAGTAACACTGCAATCCCAGCACAAATCAGCAACGAATAAAAATAAATGGTCTCCAATTGTACCCCTCCAATCATTTCATCACTTCCTTTCCTCCAACAAGCGTAATTCTATTTTAACAATTGTTAGTTAAAAAGAATAGTAATTTCCCCAAAAACTTGCGCAATATGAAGCAATCAGACACCTGTCTATTTTTCGTCTCTTTTCTTGATAAGTAGTAGTGCGACTGATTTTTTTGACTGAAAAATGACAGATTCCAACTGAAGTCACCTAAAAAAATCGAACATCACGATTTCATCAGTATTAATTCACCTCTAGGACATACTGCTTGAGTAATGCTCTACACCGTTTTTTTAATGAGAAACGCACCGATGTTTTTTATCTAAGTCATGGAAAATCCGTCTTCACTTAAATTTTTTTATAATAGAAAAATAAATAGCCAACAATGATACTCCAACCATCATAATACCTCTTACAGTCACGTAACTCGTAAAATAATCAGCAACATTGACGGCAATAAAAACTAAAACCAAGCCCAACTCCCATTGATATTTTTTTATAAAACCCACACTAACCTACCCCTTTTTTTAATTAATCAGCTTTAGTATATCAATTAATCATAGAAAGAAACAGGCGTTCAAAAATCTGCACAAATAAAACGCACAGGATTAACCTGTACGTTTGCGTTTCTTAGTGATTTCTTTCTGACAATTCGGACAAAGAAATGTTGCGTGATTTCCTGAAACTTGGCCAAGTATCTCATTTGCCTGTTGTTCGCTCTCAAAATTTACCGCAGAAAACTTAAAATCATCCATGTCCAAAGAGACTGTCGGGGGTTCAAAAGTGACACCTGTGAACTGCATACCGCAAGAACAGCGGATTTTGTACTTCAACTTGTCATTTTCCATTGAATCACCTCTAACCAGATTATACGCCTTGACAGAGAAAAAACAAAATAAATATATAAACTGCTGTGAAAAATGATGATGTAGCTTAAAACACATGGAGAAAAATTCTTAATAGTCAAAACTTTTCTATAAAATATTTCAGACAGGTCTCCAAGCTTAACAGCTTTGAAGACCTGTCTTTTCTATGTCGGCTTTCAATTTTTTGTTAGTTCATCCTTATTCCTAAGCATTATTCATTAGATTTCAATGCTTCGATCATATCGATTTTCTTTAGTTTCCGGTGCATCACATACATCACGATACCTGAAAACAGTAATGTCAGTACACCTGCATAAACAAAACTCTCCCAATGGATTGTAGGGGAAAACATCACCATATCTACTTCTGCTGTTTGAAGGACAAAAGTATGGAGTAATTTTCCTAATCCCATACCGGCAATGATTCCCAACCAAGTCAAAATATTATTCTCCCGATACACATACATGGTCACCTCATTGGGATAAAAACCGAGAACTTTGATAGTAGACAGCTCACGGATTCTTTCAGAAACATTGATATTGGTCAAATTATACAGCACAATAAAGGCTAGTAACCCTGCACAAATAATCAAAACCCAGACCACGATATTTAAACTGCCGATTGTATCAGACATGGCCTGACTGGCATCACTGGTGAACGTTACATTCAATACGTTGTCCACCTCCATCAGCTTTGTTGACAAAACATCCTCTTCTTTACTCGTGAGTTTCTCATCGAAAAGCAGCAAATCGGTCTGATATATCGGCTTTTCGACAATAACTTTTTCATAAAGAGTCGGTGTGGCGTACACATAGTGCATCGCATAGTTTTCAACAATATCCGAAACTTTGAACTCATAGAGTTTATCATCGTCATCTGCCATCTTAAATGTGTCTCCTACACTTAAATCAAACAACTTTGCTAGTTTTTCTGTCACAAGCACACCCTCGTCAGTCATTTGATAAACTTTCCCTGACTTACGGTCATTGAACAGGACAAACTCTTCCATCTCTTCAGTTTTTTCAGGCACTTCAAGAATGACATCTTGACTCAGTATATCATGGCCATTCATCGTGAAGCTTTTCATAGCCACTGCCAATTTTTTATCATACGAGTCCTGATTTTCTAAAATTTCTTCATAATCTTTTTCATCGGTTTCCGGTGCTTCTTCCTTAGTCACAATAGCTTGGTATTGCCAAAGTTTACTGTACTGGATAGAGACCACATCTGAAATAGAATCCCTGATTCCAAAACCTGTCACCATCAACGCCATACAGCCAGCCACTCCAAAAACGGTCATAAACATCCGCTGTTTGTAACGGAATAAATTACGAGCAGTCACCTTGTGATTAAAGTTTAGCCGTTTCCAGATAAAGGTCAGTCTCTCCAAAAAGATACGTTTCCCTGCCTTTGGTGCCTTGGGCCGCATCAGTACTGCAGGCTTGCTGAACAAATCGATTCGCAAAACCACTAATGTTGAGACTAATGTACAGGCAATCGCAACCAGAAAGGACTGTAATGCGTAGCTGATATAATAAGTAATTTCCACTGTGGGCAAATCATACATTGCTCCGTAAGCATCGAAGATAACTCTTGGAAATAAATTAAATCCGATAACTAAACCTGCTGCGGCTCCAATAATCGTGGTGATGGTCGCGTAGACGATAAACTTTTGAGAGATTTCAAAATTCGTATACCCCAAAGCTTTTAAGGTGCCGATTTCCCCCCGTTTCTCCTCCACCATGCGTGTCATCGTCGTTAAACAGACTAAAGCAGCAATCAGAAAGAAAAATACAGGAAATACTGTTGCGATGGAAGAAATCCGGTCGGCATTCTCATTAAATTCCAAATAACCGGGATTATCGTCACGGGTAGAGAAAAGATATTCCGGCAGTTCCAGTTCAGCTAATTCCTGTTCTTTCTCCGCCAATTCATTTTTAGCCTTTAACAGCTTTTCTTCTTCCTCTGCCAACTCTGTTTCAGCCTCAGCCAGTTTGGTTTTTCCCTCTTCGATTTCCTTTTTAGATATTTCTATTTGGGCAGCCACTTCAGGTAATTGAGTCATACCGCTTTGTTCTGCTTGAGACACTTGGTCTTGAGCTGCTTGCAGCTTATTCTTTTCAGCAGTTAATTGTGTTTTCGCCGTCTCCAGTTTCTGTTCCCCATCACGAATCGTCTCTCTGGCTTCCTCTATAGGTTCGGAAAACTCTTTTTTAATCTCAGCTAAACGTTCTTCCGGACGGGCAGAAAAATTTTTCTCTAACCGCTCCAAATGCTTCTCGATTTTTTTATCATAACTATCCGTATAAGCTGTTTCCTCCGCCAGATTTTTAAATGTCACATAAATGCCGGTATAAGTTTCCATATCAAAAGCATCTTCAGGAATAACCGCAAAATAATCAATAGAACCTTTTCCCACATTGGTTTTTCCCCGGGAAATTTTTTCTATGTACTCAGGCGAGTCAACAAAACCTACGATTTTAAAAGATGTCACTTTAAACTGATCCATTGTTTCCTGATCCGTCACGAGACGGTACTGATCCCCCACTTGATAACCGTCCAGTACTCGCGCTTGCTGGTCCAAAACGATCTCGCCGCTTTTTTCCGGCAATCGTCCTTCTGCAACAACGATTTGGTTCAGCGCCTCTTTGTTCTTTCGATTGAAAGAAAGGATTCTGATCGTACGGCTGTCCTCTTCAAAATTCACATCCAAATTATAGCTTGGCTGAATTTTATCAATCGACTTATCAGCTTCTAAAATGGCCACATCATCTTCTGTCAGACCCATTGTGGAGACGATACTCGCTTCCATCAACGATTGATCTTTATAGTATTTATCAGCCGTGTCCAGCATATTGGGACCTGTTGCCTTGATTCCTACATAAAATGCCACACCCAGCATAATAATACCGAGGATGGAAAAAAATCTTGATTTTGATTGCCAAATTTCTCTAAAAATTGTCTTTTGCAGCGATTTTTTTCTCACAATCTCACCTACCACTCAATTGTTTCTACCGGGATTGGCTGTTCATTGATTTCTATCTTGCGTACGGTGGCATCATTGATATGAATCACCCGGTCCGCCATTGGTGCAATCGCCGAATTATGAGTGATGACCACCACCGTCTTGCCCATTTTGCGACAGCTGTCTTGTAGTAATTTTAAAATTTGTTTGCCTGTTTTGTAATCTAAAGCACCCGTAGGTTCATCACACAAGAGCAGTTTAGGATTTTTAGCCAATGCTCTGGCGATAGCCACTCTTTGCTGCTCACCGCCTGACAGTTGTGCCGGAAAATTATCCTTGCGGTGAGATAGACCTACTTGTGCCAGGACCTCCTCCACGTCTAAAGCAGCAGAAGTCACCTGAGAAGCCAGCTCCACATTTTCTTTCGCCGTTAAATTGGAGACCAAATTATAAAACTGAAAAACAAACCCCACATCAATTCTCCGGTAAGTGGTGATTTTCTTTTCGTTAAATGTTGCAATGTCTGTTCCGTCAACAATGATTTGACCTTCATCACTGCTGTCCATTCCTCCAAGGATATTTAAGACCGTCGATTTCCCGGCACCGCTGGGACCAAGAATGATGGCAAATTCTCCTTCATTGATTGAAAAATTAATATCATTATTTGCCACAATGATATTTTCGCCCATCTGATAACGTTTATAAACATTTTTTAATTGTACGTAGCTCATTTTTTACCTCTTTTTATTTTTTTATTTCCCGATATGACGTGTTCCTTGAATCACTGTTTGATACAGCAACTGACCCATCTCTTCCTCTGATTCTTTCATGCCCTCTTCGAACCATTTTAAAATAATCCCTGCACTACCCCCAACAATAAATGTGAGAAGATAGTTGGTCATTGCCGAGCTGGAATTTGATAAATCAAACTCTTCTGCGAAATCTTCCTTAAACAGCTGGCGGACAAGCTGATCCATCTGATAAACAAAAGTTAACGTCGTATCGGTAGATAAAATTAGAGAAGCGATTTTTTCATTTTCCCGAATACAACGGAACACACCATAAAATGCCGCCATCGTCGACTTTGATTTTTCTTCTTCAATCATTTTGACTAATTCTGTCAGCAGCTGCCGGCTAAGCTGTTGCAGCATATCGTCTGGGTCCTTGTAGTGCAGATAGAATGTGGCACGGCTGATGCCTGCTCTTTGAGTCAATTCGCTCACACTGATCGCGTTGATTTCTTTTTCTTTTGACAATGACACAAAGGCATCCAATAATTCCTGCTGAGTTTTCAAAATTCTTTTGTCCGTCTTTTTCATTGAAACTCCTCCAAATCTTTTTAAATTTTCTCACAATAATTGACAGTTGTCAATTATTTTAACTGTTTAAAATTTCTTTATTCTTTTGTATAATAGTCATACTTAATAGGAGGAAAACAATGAAGAACAATCCCTACAAAAAAAAGTATTATAAAACTAAATCATCTAATAAAAATAAGAATAAATTATTCCTTTTGGGGAGTATCCTTGTTTTGATTCTCGGATTGATTGGTATCGATCTGCCGAAAGTAGTGACAGATTTTTTTGATGTGCCGGAAGTAGGTACAGTAACTGAACTGCGGCCAGAGGATAAGCAGACAGAGAGTTTTTCAAATGAAAAAGCTTCACATTTTACTTCTGAAGAATTAGCATTTGACGGAAAAGGCTGGATCACATACGGCCCTCTTGATAAAAGCCAGCGGGCAACGGGAGCAGATGCAATAATCACAAAAGACATGATTGGCACAGGAACTAAAGCCAACAGTAATATCCGGCCTCCCGGTTTTATCTCCGGCCTCGAGCCCCACGGACATGCCCGGGGACATTTGATTGGCAGACAGTTTGGCGGCAGCGGGGATGACGAAAGAAACCTTGTCACCCTCTTCCAGTATCCAGTGAACTCGCCTTACATGACCAAATATGAAAATAAAATCCGACAAGCAGTGGATCAGGGAGAAACAGTCCGATATCGTGTGACCCCTTTGTATGAAAGGGAGCAGATGATGCCCGCCGCCATCCGCTTAGAAGCCAAGAGTATCTCTGCTGGCGGAAAGATCGACTTTGACGTTACGATTATGAATAAACAGGAAGAGGAATAGCATCATGGAACATTTATTTATCAGACAGCTGCTTGCATTAGAGGACGACACTATCATCTCTTTCAAAACAATGCTTGCCAGTCAGCAAATTGAAGAAGTCAACGATGTGCTGATTTTTCAACAACCAGCAATCACAAATATTTTCAATAAGACGAGCCAGGCACTAGCCTCACCTGACACTATTTCTGTTGATTTTTTGAATGAAAATCAAAGCGAAGTGCTGGCAATGACCATCGACGGCGATTTTATTTGCGGCAACCAGCAACACACCTATTGCATCCCAAAAAATCTGCTTAAAGCTGATTTAGAGATATTCGATTTGCCCATAAGGAAATTCTTTCTGGCACTTGATTCAGGAGAGATACAGTCTCAAATTATTCCTGAACAGATCTTTTAAAATGCTTGAAAACTTGACTGTCTTAGCAGTGCCTACTTTTTGAAACGGAGGATTTCATGAAAAAAATAATGCTGACTAAAGACGATACTCCCATCTATTATGATGTTTTAGGTTATGGTCCACCCCTTTTATTTCTACATGGCAACAGCCAAAACAATCGCTATTTTGACAAACAAATCAAAGATTTTTCACAGAGCTACCGATTGTTTTTACTAGACACACGAGATCATGGCAAATCCAGAAATACTCAAGATTACTTGGAAATAGGGTTGGTCATCGAAGATATTCTCCAGTTGATGATGATCGAACGACTGTCGACTCTGACCATCATCGGTTTCAGCGACGGGGCGAACATTGCTCTGACATTTGCCTGTAAATATCCTGAGCGGGTCAAGCATTTGGTTCTCTCTTCGCCAAATGTTCATGTGAAAGGACTGAAAGTTTCCCACCGTGTAAAATCAACAGCGTTACTTCGCTTGACCAATGCCTTAAAGCTGGAAAAAATCAGCCGTGTCATCAATCTAGGACTAACTGATTTGCCCATTACTAAGCAAGAGATGGGAAAAGTCGTCTGCCCTGTACTAATTATCGGCGGCTCCTTTGATATCATTAAGCGGAGCCATATGGAAAAAATTGCTGAGCAGCTGCCCAATGCTTCTTTTCTCCTTGCTAAAAATACCGGTCACTCTGTGCCAAGATTGCGTCCTAAGTGGTTTAATCAGCAAGTGCGGTCTTTCTTAACCGAAAAAAACACCGCACATCCCATTTCAGATAAGACTCACTTATAATTATAAAAATACCCTGTGAAACGAAATCATTCATTCCGCTTCACAGGGTATTTATTTTCAGATTTTTTCAGACAGGACTTTGGTGTTGTCCTGCTGGTGCTCAAAACTGCCGTTCCTTTTGCCACTCTTCTGTTAAATAGTAGCTGTTATCTATTTTTTTCTGATTTTTTATTTCCTTCTTATCATTCAAAAACATTTGCAAATCTTGATCTAATTGCAGCCAGCCGCGCCAGCCGATATGTATCGTGTCTTCCATAAAATAATCTTCTCCACGATGTTGCGTGTAATCTGCTATTTGGTTGAAGCCTTGAGAGCGCAGCTGTTTGGTGATTTTTTTGCTGAAATCATCCAGCATCTCTCTAGATAGACCAGTGTAGTCCGACCAGCGCTGGTTGACAGGCGGAATAACAAACAAAGCATCTATCTTATTTTCTGCCAGCTCGTTCAAAACTAACTGAAAATCTGAAAATTCTGGAGATTGAAGGTAATCATAAGAGATTTGAGAATTTTTCAGCTGACCTTTTAATGGGGCAATCCGCTGGGAGTAAAAATTATTAGCGATTCCTAATTCATTATTAGCTGTCTGTTTTTCTCCTGTCTGATACGCAAGAGTATCCAACTCATCAACTGAATAGTCGTCAGGAAGTTCACTGATGGCTTTTTCTATACGTTTTTCCTTATGTTGGATAGCTATCCGGCTAAATATCAAATCTTCGTGTGCTAACAAGTTATATTGCCGCTGACAATTTTTCATGTCCAGCTTTGATAGCGCCTGATGTTGTTCGATTTTTTTTAACATCCGGCTTAGCCCGGTATCAGAACTGATGCTGGAAAAAGTCAGTAACCGTTTGGCGACGAACTGTTCTTCCTCTCCAATGGTTTGTCCTTCCAGACTCAACAGCCACTGATAAGTCTGCAATGGGGAATAGTAGACGGAAAACATCTGGTCGCTCACACCATTTTTGACAAACCACTGAGGAGAAATAATAAATACTATTTGTTTTCCTTTCAACTCATCCCGCATGGAATGCAGCATCAAAAAATGGGACAAAGACTGAGTCCCTGGCGCCCCCAAAAGAAAGGGTTCATAGCCTCGATGGTACTTTCTTGCCAATACCGTAGGATGAAAGGCATTGATACGGCTAAGTTCGGAAGAGCCAAAAAAAGGCAAGAAGTCCTGTGAAGCTGCCGCACTATTTTTGTAGGCATTCCCTTTGATCACATTGATGGACATGGATGGTGCAGATTTTTTTAATTCTTTTTGCGAGGGAGCTTTCAGCCACTCTATCGGGGAAAAAAGCAGTAATAGTAAAAGCAGCACTGCTGCTGCAAAAGGACCAAGCGCCATCATTAATTTCTTTTTCATGATTATCCCTGCAAACTGACCACTTGCTCAATGATTTGTTGTGGGGTTCCCCATTCTGATCGATCAAATTCTGATACTGGCACTGTCACATCCAACTGATTTTCTAATTCGACTAACAGCTGTACGGTTGCAAGGGAATCTAGAATACCTTCCTCATAAAGATCCATCTCTAAATCTTCTTTCACTTCGTCACTTCCTGTAATTATTTCAAGTATTTCTAAGACCGTTTCTTTTGTTGTCATAATAAATCCCTCCTAAATTTTATGTGTAAAAAAAAGTTTAAGCAGTGTGTCAAAATAGCCGGAAAAAATCAACAAGCTAAAACAAACTGCGTGAAAAGTCAGAAAAATCGATAACCCTTTCGTTGCCATATTGCTTGGGAGCTTTTCTTTATGTTTCTTTTTAAATCTGATCCAAGCATCGTTCAAGCAAATAAGCGTCGCGTGAAATAATCCGTACGCAATATAATACCAAGTCAGCCCATGCCAAACTCCCATAATGAGAAACAGAGCAAAGTAGCCCACATTTGATGCCACAACCCGGCTTTTAAATACTTTTTTCTTGATGAGTGTAAACATCAAACGCATATAGACATAATCACGGAACCAAAATGACAGAGACATGTGCCATCTGTTCCAAAACTCTTTGATATTTGGACTGATAAAAGGTTTGTTGAAGTTTATCGGTGTCTCATGTCCTAAAAGGTAACTGACACCCACAGCGAACAAGCTGTAGCCGGCAAAATCAAAGAACAAATAAAAACTGTAGATATACATATAGCCTAGACTGCCTAAAAGAAGAAAGCCTTGATTGACCGCCTTATCTTGGATAATCGGCAATAACTGGCTGCCTAAAACATAGCCGATAATAAATTTATAAAGACAGCCTATAATGATAAAATGAATCCCCTTGCCCAAGAGTTCAACATACTTTTCCCGTGAAGGCGGCTGATGGATTTCGGCGGTAAATCGCCGGAAACGGTCGATTGGTCCCGAAGATATTGTCGGGAAAAAAATCAGGAACTGGATATAATCTCTCACTCTCAACTCTTTAATCGTCCCGTCACGGATTTCCATCACTACTTGAACTGACTTAAACGTAAGGTATGAATAACCTAAAAAATATAGCAAAGGTTGTTTGCCCGTATAAAGGGGCAAAATTTTAATCAGCACCATGGGCAAAATACTGAGAAAAACGCTGAGATAAAACCAGCGGCCCTGATTTTCCTTTTGGCGGTAACGGAGATAACCTGTTGCTATCACGATTTGCCACAAAACATAGCCAATCAATGCAAAGCCTTGCTGACGATGTGGCCCGCCAAAACTCATCCACAAGAAAAATAAAGTCAAAAAAGCCTGATACCCCGACAGCCGTTTTCCTCTTAAAGAAGCGGCGATCGACGGCAATAACAAAATGCCCAAAATCACAAAGTAAAAAGGTTTTTCATAGGGCGTTAAAAAAGGAAAAGAATTCAGTAAATAACTCATGATGGATTCACCTCTGCCATCAGCTGTTTACGGTCGATTTTCCCATTACTGGTCAAAGGCAACTGGGAGGTAAAAATAAATTTTTGTGGCATCATATACGCCATTAATTTTTCTTTCAGCAAATCTTTCAATTCCTTAACCTTTTCCCTCGGATTTTCCGGCTCTCCCTGTTCCAAAACCACATAAGCAATCAGCTGCTGCACTTTATGATTCTGATATTTAGGAACAACGCAGGCATTTTGAACTGCGGATAAGCTTAACAAATAGTGATCGATCTCCCCTAATTCCATCCGGTAGCCATGCCACTTGATTTGAAAATCTAAACGTCCTTGATAAAACAGCAGTCCATCTTTCAAGTAGCCGGCATCTCCTGTATGGTAAGCTTGTTTTCCTTGGTAGGAAAAGAAAGCTTCTTCTGTTTTTTGTTCGTTTCGAAAATAACCTCGGGAAACGCTTGGTCCCGCAATCACTATTTCCCCGATCTCTCCTGCTGTCTCCAGTTGATGCTGACCATCAAAAAGATAAATGTTAGTATCTTTCTTTACTCTTCCTAAAGGCAAACGCTCATACTTCCCTAAAATTTCCCGGGTAATCTGAATCCCAGTCACTGCAACCGTGGCTTCTGTCGGTCCGTAAGTATTATAAATTTTAGCCTGCGGGAAACGATCCAGTAGTTTTTCTGCCAGTTTATGGGGCAGTTCTTCACCGCAAAATAAAAAATGGGACAATTCCGGCAATGCAGCTGCTGTAAAGTCAGGACTCACCAAGCAAATTTCGATCAGTGAAGGCGTGGACACCCACACGTTCAATTTTAATTTAGGTATCGTTTTAAATAAAATCGGGAAATTATCTACCGTGTTTTTTTCAAGAGGTACCAATGTTCCCCCTGTCAAAAGCGCAGGAAAAACATCCATGACAGATAAATCAAAGGAAAAAGGGGCCTGACATAAATAGCGCTGACCCTGACCTAAAGTAAAATCTGCCAGTATCCATTGAAGAAAACTTTCCAAATTATTGTAACTGATTTGGACTCCTTTAGGTTTTCCTGTGGTACCAGAAGTAAAAATGATGTAAGTCAAATCATCTCCGGTGACCTGGTTTTCTAAAAGAGCAGATTTCTTCTCTTTAATAATCTCAGCAAATTTTTTGGAATCAATCAGATGTTCTGTCGCAATCTGCCAATCGTTAAAAGCGACCACGCACACTGGTTCTGCTTCCTCATAAATCAGCTTGATTCTATCCATAGGTGTATGGCAGTCCACTGGAACGTAAGGATGCCCCGCTTTCAAGCAGGCAACAAAACTTACCAGCATCTGCCCGGTCAAGCCTCCTGCCACTAAAATAGGTTCTTTTCCTGAAAATTCGCTGCTGAAATAGGCAGCTAACGCATCCGATTCTCTTTCCAACGCTCCATAAGTCAGTGCTTCGCCATTTTCTTTGTCATCGAAACACACCTGCATGGGGGTTAATGCAGCTGTCCGGCTGATAGCCTCAAGTATTATATTTCCCATTGTTTCACCACTTCCTTTTACCGATTCATTCATCATCGGTCCGTCATTTGAGATTTTTATATCAATGAAAGACACCCATGTTTTTAGAACTGATTATAAATAAATGATCCTCCGCCTACATGACTGTAATGATATAAATAAAAAAGAACAAGCAAAATAAAAAAATACAGCATAGTTTTTCCAATAAACATCCCTGTGTTTTTTACTTTTTCATTTTGATATGCCTTTGTTAGTTTTAAAAACATTTTAATCACATTCCTTTCTCAACTCTTATAGTCGCAAATGAATCGTCTATTATGAATGCTTATATTATTTTCCGTAGAATTCAAAAACTGTTTCTGACCCTATCATAGTATGCTTCTCCTGCTACTGCTATCCATCATTCGGAGGAACATTTTCTCCTACTTGAGACGGATATCTTTAAACAAATGCTGATTATTCGCCTCTGGAGTACGTTTAGTATTATATCACCGTGACTTATTCATAAAACTAACAAAATTGTAAGGTAACTGTCAGATAAGATAGTCGTAGATAGAAGTTTTTTAAGAAAGGAACAAACCCCCAGGTGATTTTCCGCAACAAAAAAGAGCGGTTGAGATATCTGCTCAACCGCTCTTTCAATCGTTTTTATTCTCTTTATTCTTCCTCGTCTTCAGTTTCAAAATCCAAATCAGAATCTAAATCATCTTCATCGACAACTGTCAATTCATCTTCCACACCTTCTGGAATCTCATCTTCATCGTCCATGTTGTCAGCACCGATTTCGGACAAATCTTTATTGTAAGCTGCAATTTCTTCTTCATCCTCTTCCTCATCATCAAGGATATAGTTGTCATCTTCGTCAGCCAAATCACTGTCTTCCGGATCATCGTCGTTGTAATCGATGGCATCTTCATCATCCATATCAAGGAAAGCATTTACCCGTTTGCGTTTTTTACGCTTCGGACGATCCTCATCGTCTTCATCGCTATAACTTGTCACTTCTTCATCAATCGAATCAATGGGATACCATGAACGCAATCCCCAGCGATTTTCTCCTAAAGAAATAAAACTGCCGTCAATATTTAAATCAGTATAAAATTGAGATAAATCTTCACGAATGTCACTATCGGCTTTTTCCAAGTAATTTTGAATTTGATTCACAAGATCAGAGAAGTCCATAATGTCTCCACGCTCTTCTAAAATAGCATGAGCCACTTCAATCATGGATAATTCTTCTTTATCAACACCATTAAACGTTTTTATCTCCAATCATTACACGTCCTTTCAAAGTCTACTGTTTATCATACATGATTAGCACGCTAAAATGCAATCAAAAAAACATTTTATGCGGTAAATTTCAGGCGCAGATGGTAAACCCCAAGTTTTTCCCGCCCGGCATACAGTTCGTAGTCGATCAAAACATTGCCTGAAGCCGGTCTATCCTTCAAGGTGACACGCAAATTAGTGGTCACTGTCCTGATTTGCAGGATACCGACAGGGGTGCGGTAGTTAGTGAAGTTTTCTTCTTGATAACTGAATCTGAGCCGCATCCTATGCTCATCGGCCCGGATTAATTGAACACTTCCGTCAGGTTCTATTTTAAAGGTTACATTGATCGACTCCTGAGTGCCGTCTTCCTTTTTCACCGGTTCTTGATACCGAAGATATAAGCTGTCGCCGATTTTAACAAATTGTCCCGGCACATCAAAAAAATGTTCATCCAGCTGTCCATTTTGAAATATTTCAGTCTGCAATTGAATCGCTATTGGAATACCACTTGTTTTCATTTCGCTTCGACTCCTAAATTTTAATCATCCTTCACTATTTTACCAAATTATTTTTCTTTTGTCCTATTGATAGACATCCCGGTCAAACTGAAAATCTGTCCCGTGTAAAAACTCAAAGCAAAAAGTAACTTTTTCTTTTGAAATCAGCTATAATAACAGTGAAAGAAACTATGAAAAAGGAAAATGATTCATGAAAAAATATCTTGAAGCTTTGCGTTCCTATTCTCCTAAAGCAGCAGATCAGCAGATCGTTAAACAATCCGAAGCTTTCCTTCCGTTTGCTTTAACAGATGTTTTAACAGCTGAAGCAGTTGAAAAAAATGCTGCCGTCATTCATTTTTGGGAATTTGAACGGACCGTTATCCTCGGTATGAAAGACTCTAGAGTTTCATACTTTTCAGAGGCGCTCAATTACTTGATAGAACAAAATTATCATCCGATTTTAAGAAGTTCTGGAGGTTTAGGTGTTGTTTCCGATGAGGGCATCCTAAACATCTCTTTTATTTTACCTAATTTTCCCGATAACAAGTTGAGTATTCAGCAAGGCTATGAATTTGCTGTCCAGCTGGTCAGGCAGGTCTTCGCAGACTTTCCTGTGGATATCAAAGCACGTGAAATCAGCGATTCCTACTGCCCGGGCACTTATGATTTGTCCATCAATGGAAAAAAATTTGCCGGTCTTGCACAACGGCGGATAAAAAATGGTATCAGTGTCATGCTTTATCTAAGCGTCTCCGGAAATCAAAATCACCGGGGAGAACTAATGGCAAACTTTTACCGGACTGGTTTGAAAGAAGCATTTGGCACAAATGGTTTTCCTCCAGTCAATCCTGACGCCATGGAGAATTTAAATACTTTATTGTCTGACTCATTGACTATCCCACAGCTGAAAGAAAGATTTACCAATGTCTTCCAAGGTCTATTTGATCAAACGATTGATGAAAGCTATCTTGAAATGATGGAGCAATCGGAATCATTCAATAAAAGCTTGTTAAATCAGCTGGACCGGATGGAAAACCGCAACTCAGCCATTGTCGATATCCTAGGAGGTGACTATGAAGAAGACCGTTAACGAACAACTATTACCTATTGAAAAAGTTTTCCGGGACCCTGTACATAATTATATCCATGTGCAGCATCAAGTGATTCTCGATTTAATCAACTCAAAGGAATTTCAACGTCTGCGCCGTATCAAACAGTTGGGGACTACTTCTTTTACATTTCACGGAGGTGAACACAGTCGTTTTTCTCATTCTCTAGGTGTCTACGAAATCACCCGAAGGATATGCGATATTTTCGCCAGAAATTTTTCCATTGCAGATAATCCCGTAGATGGCTGGGATGATTCCAACAGATTGATTGCGTTGTGTGCCGCCCTGCTCCATGATGTGGGTCACGGACCCTATTCCCATACTTTTGAAGGTATTTTTGATACGGATCATGAAGCCTTCACAGTTGATATCATCACCTCGCCGGAAACGGAAATTTTCAGTATTTTAAATGATGTTGAGGAAAATTTTCCCGAAAAAGTCGCCAGCGTTATTACAAAAGATTTCCCAAATCCTCAAGTCGTACAGATGATTTCCAGTCAAATCGATGCGGACCGGATGGATTATTTATTGCGGGATGCTTACTTTACCGGAACGGAGTACGGTACTTTTGATTTGACACGGATTTTGCGCGTGGTACGTCCTTACAGAGACGGGATTGCTTTTACTACGAATGGCATGCATGCAGTCGAAGACTATATCGTCAGCCGTTATCAAATGTACATGCAAGTGTATTTTCACCCGGTCTCTAGAGGGATGGAAGTGATTTTAGATCATCTGTTGAAACATGCAGCAAAACTCTACCGGCAAGATGCTAGTTTTTTCAAATTACACTCGCCGCTCTTAGTTCCCTTTTTAGAAAATCACTACACCTTGTCAGAATATTTAAAATTAGATGACAACGTCTTAAACTGCTACTTCATGATGTGGTGCGAACATCCTGATCCGATTCTGCGGGATTTAGCCAGCCGTTTTCTGAACCGGCGTCCCTTAAAATCGGTGAAATTTGTGGCGGGACAAGATGAACCGCTAATTGCTGAAATGACTGAGATTATTGAAAAACTAGGATACGATGCAAAAAACTACACTGCCATCAACTCCAGTTACGATTTGCCTTATGATTTTTACCGGCCTAATCAAAAGTCCGTCCGGACGCAAATCGAATTGATGGAACACGACGGCACTCTGGTGGAGCTTTCAAAACAAAGTTCTCTCGTAGAAGCCCTGGCAGGCGAGACCCACGGAGATGAACGTTTCTATTTTCCAAAAGAGATGTATCAGCCGGCATCAGATCTCTTTCAAGATGACACCCGCTTATTTGCCTCTTACATACACAACGGCAGAATCAGCGACCCTAAAAAAAATATTCCTTAAGCGATTGGCAGCTTTGAGGAAAAAGTATTCCATCTTTATCTCTTTCATAAAAATTGGTTTCACATATAAAAAAATAAAAAGGAGCAGGATTTCATTTGTCTATAAAACTTGTAGCCATTGACATTGATGGCACTCTACTGAATTCCCATCATCAAATAAGTAAAAAAACGATTGATACGATTAAGCAGAAACGTCAGGAAGGACTTCGAGTCGTCCTAGCCTCTGGCCGTCCTTTAATTGGGATGACCACCTTTATAAACTCTCTAGGATTGACCACGGAGGACGATTTCATTATCAGCTACAACGGTGCTTTAGCTGTCAATAGTGCAACAAAAGAAGCGTTCGTGAAGCATACATTGACCTATGAAGAATTGTTAGAGTTCCATCATTTAAGCCAAAAATTAGATGTTCACTCCCATTACCAAGATTCGAAAGCTATTTACACACCAAATAAAGACATCAGTCCTTACACGGTTCATGAAGCATTTTTAACCCAGATGCCTTTGTTTTACAAAGAAATGTCGGAAGTCTCGCCAACAGCTTCCATCAATAAATACATGATTATCGACCATGAAGAAATCATCGATGATGTGATGAAGAAAATTCCTCAAAGGTACTATGACCGCTATAATATCGTAAGAAGTACCGGCTTCTTCCTCGAATTCTTGAACAAAGAAGCAAGCAAAGGACTGACTTTGAAAAACTTGTCAGATAAGTTGGGAATCCAGCGTTCTGAAGTGATGGCTATCGGTGATAACGAAAATGATATTTCTATGCTAGAGTATGCTGGTATGGGTGTGGCTATGGGAAATGCTACTGATACAACAAAAAAATACGCTGACAAAATCACTTTGACAAATGATGACGAAGGCGTGGCTCATGCTCTGGAACAATGGACCTAAACCGCTAGTTTCTTTTAGTCCCAAAGGAAGTTTGCTATACTTGAATTAACTTACTGGAAAGGAATGATCCAATTATGAAAATGGCACATACCTGTGTTCGCGTAAAAGATTTGGAGGCATCACTGGACTTTTATCAAAAAGCGTTTGGTTTTATAGAAACTCGCAGAAGGGATTTCCCTGAACATAAATTCACTTTAGTCTATCTAACCTTGCCCGATGATGACTATGAATTGGAATTAACCTATAATTATGACCATCCGGGATACGATTTAGGAGATGGTTATGGGCATATTGCCATCGCAACAAATGATTTGGAAGGCCTTCATGCCAAACATACTAATCTGGGGATTGAAGTAACTCCTCTTAAAAATCTGCCGGGAGTCCCGCCGTCATATTATTTTGCCATCGATCCAGATGGTTACAAAGTTGAAGTCATCCGGGAAAAATAAAAATTCACCAAGCGTTATTAAAAAAAACAACCAAATTATCGGGAGAAAAAGATTTCTCCCGATTTTTTATTGTATAAGCCTTTATAGACAGTCTGCACTTATCACTAAAGGCCCCTGTCAGTATAAACAATCCATATACTGACATTTTATCGTTTGATTAATGTTTTTTTATTTTTTTTCTGCTACAATAAGGTCAAGATTACTTAAATTCAGGGGGAAACACAATGAAGGAGTTTGCTAGCAAAGAAGAAGAAAAAAACTATTATGAAACCCAAGCAGCAGAAAAAGAATTCTTAGACTGGTATGCCCATCAGGAAAAACCTGCCTATATAAAACCTGCTGTAACTGTAGATAATGTGCTGCTGAGTTATAATCGAAAAGAAGATCAGCTGAAAGTCCTTCTTATCCAAAGAAATACTCACCCTTTTCAATATTCTTGGGCATTGCCCGGTGGATTCGTCCATCCTAATGAGTCTACTGCTGACAGCTGTATCCGCGAAACCAAAGAAGAGACCAGTGTGGCAATCTGTACTGATAATATCGAACAACTACACACATTCAGCACACCGGGTCGGGATCCCCGCGGTTGGGTCATTACGGTCAGCTACTTGGCTTTTATCGGTGAAGAGCCGCTTACAGCCGGTGACGATGCCAAGCAGGCGCTGTGGTTCACTCTCCAGCGTCAAGATAACTTATTATACCTACAGCATGAAAAGTATGACGACATCATTTTAGATTTGGAAACAGGTGAATCCCTTGGAAAAACCTCTCTGGCTTTTGACCACAGTGAAATTATCTTAAAAGCATTCAAAAGAATCAAAAATAAAATGTATCATGAGCCTAAAATCTTACAGGTACTGGGGAAAGAATTTTCGATTACAGAAGCTCGCAAAGTCTTTGCTAAATTTTTAGGGATTTCTTTTCATGACATCGACCATTCAAATTTTAAAAAAGCTATGCGGCAATATTTTGAAGAGGTGGGTGAGCGGCCAATCGGCATTGGCAGACCTTCAAAAATTTACCATTTGAAAACAATTGATGAATGAGTAAAATATCAGCTCGCACATTCGAAACTATTTTTTAAAATCTTCTATACAAAAAAATGTTGGCAAGGAAATCATCTGCGATTCCTTGTCAACATTTTCATTTATAGCCTTTGATTTTAATTTAAAAGTTCTTTAACGATGGCGTTGACCATCTTGCCGTCTGCTTTGCCTTTCACCTGAGGCATCACAAGTCCCATAACTTTACCAAATTCTTTCATGGATGCTGCCCCGCTTTCAGCAATAGCTTTAGAGACCAGCTCCCGGACGTCATCCTCTGTCAACTGAACCGGCAAATATTTTTCAACGACCACCAGTTCCGCCTTCACTTTCGTCACCAAGTCATCACGGTCGGCTTTACTGAACTCACTGATGGAATCACGTCGCTGTTTTACTTCACGGGCTAAAACAGTTAACTCTTCATCCTCTGTCAGCTCACGCCCCACCTTGATGCCTTCATTCTGCAAGGAAGACTTGATCATCCGTAATGTAGTCAACGTCTCGCGATCTCTCGCTTTCATTGCTACCTTGATGTCCTCATTTAAAGTATTTAATAATGACATACTTTCCAGCTCCATTCACGAAGATTAAAATTTCTTACGCTTTCTAGCTGCCTCAGATTTTTTCTTACGTCTGACACTTGGTTTTTCGTAGTATTCACGCTTGCGATACTCTTGCAGTGTACCTGTTTTTGAAACGGAACGTTTGAAGCGACGAAGAGCATCATCAAGAGATTCATTTTTCTTAACGACTGTTTTTGACATGTAAATTCCCCTCCCTCCGAGCTTAAAAAGTAACCGTTTTTTCTTTGAATAATTTCAGACAAAAAAACTGTCCTTACACCATTATATCTAATTGCTATTTTTACGTCAACTTTTATTGGAAAAACTGTTATCTTTTTCGGCTTTTTTTGCGACACATTTTGCACATTTTCCGAAAATTTCAAAACGGTGCTCTTGAATCTCAGCGCCATTTAACTGTTCTTCAAAATAATCCATTGGACACATCTCAAGCACTTGTGTCGCTCCGCATTCTGTACAAATAAAATGATGGTGGTGATGACTGCCCCCATGAGCACAATGGAACCTGAATTTTTTCTCCCCGTCAAATTCAGTTTCCTCAAGAATGTTCAGTTCAGTAAAATCACTTAAGTTGCGGTAAATCGTATCAAAACTGATACCTTCATAGTGTTCATTCATGAAATCATAAACTTCTTTTGCCGAGATATACTTATCTTCTGCTTCTAAATAAGTCAGCATTGCCTTTCTTCGCTCAGTAAATTTAAAGCCTGCTTCTTTCATCAGTGCCAGAGCTTGATTAATTTTCAAATCGCTCATTTTTACCAGTCCTCCGTTTTCTAAACTTATGCTATAATAAGTTGGGAACAAAATCAAGAAGGGAATCTCAAGATGAACGAAGAATGCGTAAGTATATTTGTAATTTCAGATTCAGCAGGCGAAACAGCATCAAAACTAGCCTCTGCTGCAATCGCTCAGTACCAAGATGTAAATATTTGTTTGGTTAGAAAAACATTTATCAATGAAGAAGAAGATTTGATGGAGGCGCTGGAAATGGCTCATTCTTCCAACTCCATGATTATCCACACCATGATATCTACTAAATTGGTAGATATCGCAAACCGATATTGTGAAAAACACCAGCTGTTCTGTATGGATATTCTTTCACCTATCGTGGGAGAAATAGAACAAAGGTCCCATGTGAAACCTAACCGTTTACCTGGGGCACTACATTTTCTAGACAAAAACTATTTTAAACGTATCGAAGCAATGGAGTTTGCCGTTACCTACGATGATGGTAAAGATCCCAACGGCTTCCTTGAAGCTGATATCGTTCTTTTAGGAGTGTCTAGGACTTCGAAAACACCTTTGAGCTTATTCTTAGCAAATAAAAATCTGAAAGTGGCAAACTTGCCGCTGATTCCGCAGGCCCATATTCCTAAGCAGCTTTGGGAAATCGACTCCAAAAAAATCGTCGGCTTGACAAACGATCCCTACGTGTTAAACAGGATCCGTCAAGAAAGGATGAAAGCCTACGGACTCAATCCGGATACCGCCTATTCTAATATCGATAAAATCCATGAAGAATTAAAATTTGCACAAGAACTTTATGACAAATTAGGCTGCATCGTCATCAACGTTGCTGACCGGTCTATCGAAGAAACCTCTTCGATGATATTAGATTTGCTGGAGATTGACGAACACAGTTATTACGGATAAAAAATCTTTAAAAAAACTGAACAAAGTTTCATAAAACAGCACGGCACTTGGCCATGCTGTTTTATTTTTTATTAATTTATTCCTAATCCTGTTGCCCACTCCACCTTCAAAAAATAGTTCAAGCAAAACTTTCCAACCCCTGATAACGAACTCAATTTATCATTTCTTTTTGACACTTCTGCTTGCACTCTCTGATAAACTAATAAGAAAATAAATGAAAAAGATAAAAATCACGCACCTTTAAATTTCTCTTTTTTTAAGCCCTTGAACTATTTTCTACGACTTTAAAAATATCGGGTTGAAAATCTTTTTAATGAATGACTTTATCAAAATAACTAAAAAGATGCTGTTCAGAAAGTCTATTTCCTAACCAACATCTTACGATTTAATCGGCTCTATAATTTATGGGACTGATGAATCAAAAATTGATTCATCAATCCCATTTTTTTGTATTAAATAAAAAAACATATAGTTCTTCTGTTACTATTAAAGCGTCTAACCTAAACAGTAAGGAGAACTATATGCTATGACACATGATATCAAAAAATTACTAAGAATTATAGACCCTGATCTAACTATTTTAGCTGTTTCTAAAGAAGTGTATCAAGACAGGCAAACACTGATTATTGAAGCTGATTATTTACCCGCTCCTAAAGTTTGCCAAGTATGCGGTTCAAGTCCTATGGACCATGAGGGGAAGTATAGGGTCGTTAAAAATGGGACTAAATCTTCTATGATTCGGTTGGA
>NZ_CM178746.1:85000-842500 GCF_058683555.1 Vagococcus sp. QWL-13 | reverse complement strand
TCACCGCGGCGTTCTGATCCGCGATTACTAGCGATTCCGGCTTCATGCAGGCGAGTTGCAGCCTGCAATCCGAACTGAGAACAGTTTTAAGAGATTAGCTAAACCTCGCGGTCTCGCAACTCATTGTACTGTCCATTGTAGCACGTGTGTAGCCCAGGTCATAAGGGGCATGATGATTTGACGTCATCCCCACCTTCCTCCGGTTTGTCACCGGCAGTCTCGCTAGAGTGCCCAACTGAATGATGGCAACTAACAATAAGGGTTGCGCTCGTTGCGGGACTTAACCCAACATCTCACGACACGAGCTGACGACAACCATGCACCACCTGTCTCTTTGTCCCCGAAGGGAAAGCTCTGTCTCCAGAGTGGTCAAAGGATGTCAAGACCTGGTAAGGTTCTTCGCGTTGCTTCGAATTAAACCACATGCTCCACCGCTTGTGCGGGCCCCCGTCAATTCCTTTGAGTTTCAGCCTTGCGGCCGTACTCCCCAGGCGGAGTGCTTAATGCGTTTACTGCAGCACTGAAGGGCGGAAACCCTCCAACACTTAGCACTCATCGTTTACGGCGTGGACTACCAGGGTATCTAATCCTGTTTGCTCCCCACGCTTTCGAGCCTCAGCGTCAGTTACAGACCAGAGAGTCGCCTTCGCCACTGGTGTTCCTCCATATATCTACGCATTTCACCGCTACACATGGAATTCCACTCTCCTCTTCTGCACTCAAGTTCCCCAGTTTCCAATGACCTTCCCCGGTTGAGCCGGGGGCTTTCACATCAGACTTAAGGAACCGCCTGCGCTCGCTTTACGCCCAATAAATCCGGACAACGCTTGCCACCTACGTATTACCGCGGCTGCTGGCACGTAGTTAGCCGTGGCTTTCTGGTTAGATACCGTCAGGGCGGGAATAGTTACCCTCCCGCTGATTCTTCTCTAACAACAGAGTTTTACGATCCGAAAACCTTCTTCACTCACGCGGCGTTGCTCGGTCAGACTTGCGTCCATTGCCGAAGATTCCCTACTGCTGCCTCCCGTAGGAGTCTGGGCCGTGTCTCAGTCCCAGTGTGGCCGATCACCCTCTCAGGTCGGCTATGCATCATGGCCTTGGTGAGCCCTTACCCCACCAACTAGCTAATGCAGCGCGGGTCTATCCATCAGTGACACCCGAAAGCGTCTTTCATCCGATGACCATGCGGTCACTGGAATTATGCGGTATTAGCACCTGTTTCCAAGTGTTATCCCCCTCTGATGGGCAAGTTACCCACGTGTTACTCACCCGTCCGCCACTCTTTTTCTCTCGATGGAGCAAGCTCCGGTGAAAGAAAAAGCGTTCGACTTGCATGTATTAGGCACGCCGCCAGCGTTCGTCCTGAGCCAGGATCAAACTCTCAATAAAAGTATGATAACATCTTGCGATGTTTAGCTCATTAAATATTTTGCTAGCGAATTGACTTCACTAAATTTAGTATGGTTTTACTAGAAGTAAAACCCCCTACACATTTGGTTCGTCTTATTCATTGTTCAGTTTTCAAAGGTCTACGTGACAGCTTCAAAAGCTGTCGGTTGTCTTGTTGGGACAACTTCTAAATATTAGCATCATTAGTTGAGTATGTCAACTACTTTTGTTAACTTTTTTAAAAGTTTTTTTATGCACTTTTTAACGAGACAACTTTATCAGTTTATCACGATCAACTATCTTTGTCAAATTATTTTAAAATAAAAAACTTTTTAACGAAAACCGGTCTAGCGTGACACCTATGATACTATACCAAGTTTTTCGTTAAAAAGCAATTTTTTTGAACTTACTATTAGTTGGAAAACTAGTTGAAAATCGGAACTCCTGTCACTTGATGCCGATTCAGAACCTCCCTTAAATTGCAAGGTGAGCCCCATTTATAATCAGAAGGACAGGTTGAAGCTAGATGTCTTTCTTCTATTTCAAAAACGTAAAAAGGTATTTTTCGATTCGCCACTTGTATGTTAGTTAACTCCACTAAACTGATTTTCTCCAAATTCACATGGGCTTCATTTTTTAAGGCCTCTAGGATACATGCTAAGCTTGTACGTTCATCGTCGATTGAAGCCATAATAAAATCTAATTGTTCTGAATTTTCATGCAATAAAAATCTCTTTCCCCCATTTTTTTCATTCAAAATCACAGTGCCAGCTACAAGTTTGTTCTGCAAAAAATCCCACCTCTTATTTTGCTGATTTTCATGAAAATTAATATTGCTTTCAATAAAAACTATACCATATTTCCGAAAAAATTTCATCCATTATCAGTTAGATTTTCTATGGCCTGGTCAATCCATTTTGGCATTGCTGTCCCCAGCGCATCGAAACCAATTTTATTTTTAGGGTTCGTAAAAAATCTTTTTTTCTTGAATGTATTCCCTGCAGGATAAGTCTCCAATGCTCTCAAAGATAAACTGATTTTTTTAGAGTATTCGTCAATATCAATGATTTTGACATTGACTTCCTTTCCTACCGATAATACTTCCTTGATATTTTTGATGTATCCTGATTTCACTTCAGAAATGTGGACCAGCCCTTGTTTTTTTTGATCCAGGGAAACAAAAGCGCCGTAAGGTTGAATTCCTGTGATAACCCCTGCAACGACCATACCGATTTTATAAGTCATCCATGCTCAACCTCCATTCTAAAATTTATTCGGAAATTTCAATAGTTGTGATGACAACATCTTCCAAAGGTTTGTCTTGAGGACCCACTTGTACATCAGCGATTTCATCCACAATATCCATGCCTTCCATCACGTGCCCAAATACTGTGTGTCGGAAGTCTAACCAAGGTGTTCCGCCATTCTGGTAAGCCTCTGTGATTTCTTCTGGGAAGCCGGCATCTTTCAACTGGCTCAGCATTTGTCCGGAAACATTTGTGTTTTGAACAATGAAGAACTGGCTGCCGTTAGTGTTGGGGCCTGCATTTGCCATGGACAACGCACCGCGCAGATTAAATAATTGACGAGAAAACTCATCTTCAAATGCCTCGCCGTAGATACTTTCACCGCCCATACCTGTTCCAGTAGGGTCCCCGCCTTGGATCATAAAGTCTTTTATGATTCGGTGGAAAATCACGCCGTCATAATAACCTTTTTTTGCCAGCTCAACGAAATTTTGAACTGTTTTTGGTGCCTCTTCTTCAAAAAGTTTTATTTTCACATCACCTTTAGTTGTTTTGATTAAAGCCACTGGCCCTTTCGCTTCAGATAAATTTAATTGTAAAAACATTTAGCCACTTCCTTTTCTTTTTATCGTTCCCTCCATTTTAACTTAAAATCATAAAAGTCGCCATTATTAATTTCGAAACAAAAAAATGTTGTTCGTCCTCAATTTCGTTTATACTATATGGATAGAATATTTTAAGTATTTTTTGGAGGTAAACACATGTCTCAAAAGGAAGTTTTTGATATCACCATTATTGGCGGAGGCCCCACTGGTTTATTTGCAGGTTTTTATGCCGGTATGCGAAACGCCAAAACATTATTGATTGAAAGTTTGCCGCAATTAGGCGGTCAATTGGCAATGCTTTATCCGGAAAAATATATTTACGATGTAGCAGGATTTCCAAAAGTTCCTGCACAGGAGTTGGTTGATAATTTAGAAGAACAAGTCATGAAATTTCAGCATACTATCGCTTTGAATGAAACTGTACTGGGAGTTACTCCCCTAGACTCAAAGCTTATTGAAATCACGACGACTAAGAATACCTACATCACTAAAACAGTGATTATCACGGCGGGAAATGGTTCTTTCCAACCAAGGAGACTGCAAGTGGACGGCAGTGCCCATTGCGAAAACCAATCTCTTCACTACGTCATCTCGGACATGAAAAAATTCAGCGGGAAAAATGTGATGATCTCTGGCGGCGGGGATTCTGCCATCGATTGGGCCTTGATGCTTGAACCCATCGCAAACTCCGTTACCTTAGTTCATCGGAGAAGCCAATTCCGTGCACACGAACATAGCGTGGAACAGCTGAACAAATCAAGCATCCAGCTTCGTACACCTTTTGTTATCAAAGAGTTGTCCCATGACGAAGGAAATATTTATTCAGTTAAAATCGAAAATCCTAAAGCTAAAATTCAAGAAATCATGCCCATAGATAATTTAATCGTCAATTTCGGCTTTAGTTCTTCTCTGGGACCAATCAAAGAATGGCAGCTGGCACTCAAGGGACAGTCAATTTTAGTCAACAGTGATATGTCGACAAATATTCCCGGAATCTATGCTGCCGGCGATATCTGCACTTATCCGGGGAAAGTAGATTTGATTGCTACAGGCTTTGGCGAAGCGCCTACTGCCGTGAATAACGCGCTCCACTATGCAATGCCGGAGTTCCGTATCCAGCCGGGGCACAGCACTAGCATGTTCTGATTTTTTACAATTTCTTGCAATTAAACGGATTTAAAGCTATGATAGCTTCTATGAAAAACTTATCAGGAGGGCAGTTATATGGTAACGAGTAAAGATATTTTAGAAAAAAAATCCCGTCAGCTTCTACACGAAAGAGGAGTGGAATTAGAAGATATCGCTAAACTGGTGTATTTTTTACAATCTCCTTATGTTGAAAATCTAAGTTTTGAACTTTGTCTGGAAAATGTTAAAGCTGTTTTGAAAAAGAGAGAAGTTCAAAATACCATTTTGACTGGTATTCAATTAGATATTCTCGCTGAAAATGGCGGAATGCTTTCTCCCCTGCAGGAAATCGTCGAAAGCGATGAAGGTCTTTACGGTATTGACGAAATTATGGCCCTGTCAATCGTTAACGTCTATGGTTCGATCGGTTTTACCAACTACGGTTACATTGATAAAGTCAAGCCGGGAATTTTAAAAGAGCTGAATGACAAAAACGGAAAAAATGTTCACACTTTTCTCGATGATATCATCGGTGCCATTGCTGCCGCTGCTGCCAGCCGTCTAGCCCACGCACAAGAAGGTGTAGAATAAAACTAGCTCGTACATTATTGTACGAGCTAGTTTTTTGATTTTAATTGCCGTCTCCCAAAATAAATAATCCCCAGAACAATTATCTCGAATAGGACAATCGCTAAAATAAAGCAATGTAAAAAATATTGCTCCGGCAAAACTAAAATAATCGGATCAACTGCCGGATCAAAAATCCAGGCATCATTATTAAAAAATACTTGATGAAATGCGGTAAAAAATTTATCAAATCCGATCAACATAAAAAAAGATAAAAAAACGGGAACTAATGCGGCAATAGTTAAACCATTATTTAAAATCCACAAACGTTTTTCTTTCCAAAGCTTTCGCAAAAACATCCCTGAAGGTATCATCGTCAAGAGCAAGACACCATAATTTAATAAAAATAACTTTTTCACTTCCCAAAAATGAAAAGCTCCCGAATCAGACACAGGAAAATCAGTCATCTTCAATTGCTGTATCCACGGAAAATTTAAGTAGGTCATCAATTCCCGATAATTTTTTAACAGTTCTTCTTGGGTTAAATCGACACGATCTAAAATATCAAGATAACTGATATCAAAAACATAGAGAGGCAGAGCATTAATTGTGATGGTGATGGCCAGCGTGATAATGGTCAACAACACACAAGCCAAACCTAGTTTCTCTTTCCAATTAGTTCCAATCATACTATACTCCAATCGGCTAACGAATCAAGAACATAAGTCGGGGCAATCGGCAACTCAGGGACCTCTTCTTTTTGGGTAAAGCCGCTTAAAACCAACAAAGTATCCACACCGTTTCTGATTCCAGCCTGAATATCTGTCAAGTAGTTGTCACCCACCATCAAAACTTCTTCTTTAGCCAAACCTAAACGTTCAATGGCACTGTCCATAATCGCTGTCTCCGGCTTGCCGATAATCGTCGGCTTTACTCCCGTACTTGTCTCAAAAAAAGCAACTAGGGAACCTGCTCCAGGCAGCAATCCCCGTTCAGTGGGGATGTTTTTATCAGGATTCGTGCCGATAAACTGTGCCCCTTTTTGTATGGCCAAGGTTGCTATCGTCATCTTCTCGTAATTAATATCAGGGTCCAAGCCAACAACCACATAGTCAGGATTGGCTTCTTCCCACTGAAAACCGGAAGCTAAAATCAGCTCCACCAGTCCTGGCGCACCCACAACGTAAACACTCTTCCCCTTATTGCGATGGTTCATGTAATCTACTGTTGCGTTTCCCGCAGTGAAAATCGTCGAGGACGGAACGTGGATATCAAAATTTTCCGACAAGTTTTTCTGGACCTTTTCAGGAGTTTTGATGGTGTTGTTCGTTAAAAAAAGGAAGGGCAGCTTTTTCTGCTGCAGCTCTTCAATAAAATTTTTGGCGGCAGGGATGGGGTCTTTCCCCCGGTAAACAGTGCCGTCCAAATCGATTAAATAGCCTTTATACACCATAGATAACCTCTTTCTAACCCTGCTCTTTTTGCCGAATAGTGAAATGACGCTCAGTTGATTTTTTTTCTTTCACTGGGGCCTCTTGCTTTTTCCCGCGCTGATTGGGTTTGGACTTGGGAGAAGGATTAGTTTTACCTTTTTTCTGATTTTTAAATCCTCCCTGATTTTTCTTGCGGGTTTGCTGTTTTGCCGTACGGGGTCTGCCTTTTTTTTCTTTGATATGTGCTGGTTTTTTTTCAACTACATCTTTATCTTTTTCTACTTTTTCTAAAACAAAATAGGCACAGCCAAAATTGCAATACTCATACAAATAATCTTCCAGTGCGCTTATTTTTTGGTCCACGGCAATTTTTTTTCGATAGTCTTCGAAAAAACCTTTCAACCGTAACTGGTCAAATCCGATATCTCCCACAATAAAATCGTACTTGTTCAAGACATCGCTATATCTGTCATTCAAACTCTCCAAATCAAACCCGTCCCTGAAGTTAGTCAGCAGTTTATATTCTTTTTTATTAATCATTAATCTGTCCGCAGAAATTCTGAAAACTTTTTTTGGCAGTGTTTCTTTCACTTCTTCTACTGTTTCAGATTGAGGAACTGCTTTTTCTTCAATGGGGCCTTTTGATTTTGTAGTCATTATTTCACCTGCTTTGGTTTAATATTTTTTATTTACAAGGGTAATGGTCGGCAATATAGCTGCCCACCACTTTTCTCAATAACGAAGGACACAATGATTCCAACTGCCCAAATTTTCTTATGGAAGGGAAAAATTTCACAAATATATAATGATCCACCATCACCAGCTGATAGCTAGCGTCCTCTTTTATCGGTCGGCCATCCACTAAGCAGCCGTCATCAGATAATTCGATGTGACTAGCTGTCAGCATCCCAAAAATCCTGCCGCGGAATCCCATACCGACAATTGGATAATCACGCAAATAATCCTGCTGTCCAAACATCTCCTGCAGCACTTGGAACAAGTACTTCCCAAGTATTTTAACACGGATCAGATGCATTGGGTGAGGAAGTTTTTCGTGGAGTTCTTTTTTTGTGACAGGCCCCGCCTCCAGACTGCCTAAAAACAAGCCCGTATTCAGCAAATAAATATCGCCGGGAACATAATATTCCAGTGCCTTTAATGCCTCGGCTGCAAAGCTGTTTTCCCCGGTGGACATCTGATTGGACCATTTCACAGGCAGACAACCTAAGCTGTCTTTCGCAAGAAGCCGGTTGCCTTCATCAAGGTAATGAGCAATTTCTTGTTGATCTTCTGGCACTTCCGGCAAATCATTTACCGGATAAGTGCGGGCTTCCTGTGCAATTATTTCCCCCTGAACCACTGTCAGTTTTATTTTCCCCACATGTTCACCGAATCGACCCGCCGCTGTCAACAATGTACTGCCGATAACTTTTCCCCTCTCAAATAAATGATGGGTATGGGAGCCGATGATAATATTGATATCCGGATAATGTTCTGCCAAGTGTTCATCATCTATGATTCCTAAATGGGAAAGGAGCACAATGAAATCTGCCTGTTTTTTTACTTCATTCAGCAGCTTCGGAAGTGTGTCATCTAATTGTGCAAATGCCCACCCAACGGGACGGTAACTGAAAGGAAATGGAGCTGTCAGTCCGATTACACCTATTTTGGTCCCGCCCATCGACGTAAAAATTTTATAGGGAGTTGCCCACTCGGGATAATCTCCTGTGCGGCGATCCACTAAATTACTTAAAATCACCGGGAAATTTGCCTGATTATAAAGACGGTCAAGCTCTGCTTTTTCATTCCCTATGCCTTCATTATTTCCAATCGTCACACCGTCATAGTTCACTTGATTCATCAAGAGGACGTTGCCCTGACCATTAGTCGCTTCGGTAAAAGGATGAACCCGGTCAGAAAAATCGCCAATATCAAAAGTGAATACCGTATGTGTGGAATGTTCCTTCATTTTTTCTTTATTTAAAAAACGTCTGATTTTCGGCCAGTTCTCAAGATGAGAATGGAGGTCATTCGTATGTAAAATTGTTATTTCTTCCATCATTTTCAACCTTCAATTTAACTGTCAAAACTATTTCTTTAATTTAACTTGCAAGCTCACTCTGTATACTGGAATCTAATCTTATCTAAAACATCTTCCGTAACGTCCAGACCTTCTTTAATAAAACGTGAAACATCGCCGTAATTTTCTTCGATTTCATCAAAGCTGACATCTAAATAATCAGCTTTGACTCCCATCATTGTCCGAATCATTTCTAATGCTTCTTTACTTAACCCGTGGTTTTTCATTTCACTGATAATCTGATCGTTGGCTTTTTGACGCAAACGGTTAGTCAGCAAGTAGTCATGATAAATGTTGGATTTTGATACCCCAAGAATTGACAACAACAATGCAGCACCAAATCCTGTACGGTCTTTTCCTGCAAAACAATGGAAAATAAAAGGTGCCTCCAATTCCGATACATGTTCCAGAAAAGTGCGGTAACCTTTGCGGGAAGAGTCCGTAAAGATAAAGTCTCTGTATAGCTCCTTCATATAACTGTCAGGATCTGCCTTTCCTTGGATTAAATCCTCCATGCTGGCGGAATTTCCATTTGAATCCTTACAAATATCCAAATCCACTGTTTGCACCCGTTCAAAAGAATCGTTGGGGCTTTTTAATTTCTCGTCTTCCCCTCTAAAGTCAAAAATAGTTTGGATCCCAAAGTCATATTCAAAAGCTTGGTGATCTTTTTTTGACAGACGTGAGATTTCTCCGCTGCGAAACATTAAATTCTTTTTTATTCTTCTGCCGCTTTGTGTCTCATAGCCGCCGATATCCCGAAAATTCGTTAATGTTTTCATCTATCTTTCTCCCTTTTCATTTTATATTATTGTATCCTTATCACTCACACTTCTTGATTATAGCATATTTTTGCTGGCTTCCTGTATTCCCAAGCCTTTTAAAAAAGCAAACTGTCATCAATAAAAAAATTTACTTTGATATTTTATCTCCGTATAAATAAATCCCTTCTGCCAGTTATCATCTTTTAGATGACCAAAAAAGATGACGCTGATGGGCGTCATCTTTTTATATCACTGGCTTAGAAAAAGATATCTAGAGATTGAAACGGGGGAATATCTCTTAAATCTTTTTTTAAAACCAGATCCTATCAAAAAACACAATCAAGTAAGAGTCAGCGTTATACGCTGATTTTTTCTGATGGAGCTTTTTTATCAGCCAGTTTCTTTTGATAAAGCTCGACTTCTTCTTCGCTGCAATAGACAAAGTGCCCTTCCGAAATTTCTCTTAGCTCTCTTTCGGCCCCATCGTCTTCTGCCGGTTTATAAACAATCCGGCGACGGCTTCTTTCGTGTTCCGGGTCAGGAAGAGGAATCGCCGACAACAGACTTTCCGTATAAGGATGCACACCAAAATTGTATATTTCTTCACTCTTTCCTACTTCTACCAGTTTGCCGTAATACATCACACCAATCCGATCGCTGATATATTTAACCATGGACAAATCATGGGCAATAAATAAGTAGGTCAATTTTTTCTTTTCCTGCAACTCCATCAACAGATTCACTACTTGGGCCTGAATCGACACGTCAAGCGCTGAAATAGGTTCATCACAAATAATAAATTTCGGCTGCATCGCCAACGCCCGTGCGATACCAATCCGCTGCCGCTGTCCGCCGGAAAACTCATGGGGATACCTTGTGCCGTGAGATCGGTCCAAACCTACCAGCTCCAATAACTCGTTCACCTGACGGTTGCGGTCATCCACATCCGTAGCCAAATGGTGGATGTCAATGCCTTCAGCGATGATGTCCCGCACTTTCATACGAGGATTCAGCGAAGCGTAAGGATCTTGATAAATCATTTGAACGTCCCGGCGAAAGTCTTCCATGTCCGCGCGCCGTTTGATTTTACTGACATCTTCCCCGTCAAACGTGATTTTCCCTGCAGTAGGATGATAAAGTCGGATGATACTGCGTCCCGTTGTAGATTTTCCGCAGCCGGATTCGCCAACAAGACCGAATGTTTCTCCTTCAAAAATTTGAAAACTGATACCATCAACTGCTTTGACTTCATCTCTTTGGCCTTCGTTGAAGTACTGCTTCAAATTTTCTACATCTAAAATAATTTTTTCTTGTGCTTTATCTGCCACCATTGACTAGCCCTCCTCCCTTAACTTCTGCTGCACCAGTTCGCGTTCCTGCATAATTTTTTGGAAACGCTGATGACGATTGACGATTTCCTGAGGAGGTGTCACTTTGGGTGCTTGAGGTGCCAACAACCATGTAGCAGCCTTATGTGTTGGTGAAATTTCAAAAAACGGCGGCATTTCTTCCGTATCGATCTGCATTGCGAACTCATTCCTAGGATAAAATGCATCTCCTGTCGGCGGGTCCAGCAAGTCGGGCGGAGAGCCCGGGATAGCATAAAGACTGTCCTGAGTTTCCAGTGTAGGCATCGAACTCAATAATCCCCAAGTATAAGGATGCTGAGGATTGTAGAAGATTTCTTCGGAAGTCCCGATTTCTACTATCCGTCCTCCATACATCACAGCGACACGGTCAGCCACATTGGCGACTACCCCTAAGTCGTGGGTAATGAAAATAATCGATGTTCTGATTTTTTCCTGAATGTCTTTCATTAGTTCGATAATCTGTGCTTGAATCGTCACGTCCAAAGCCGTGGTCGGCTCATCGGCAATCAAAATTTCAGGGCGGCAAATAAGAGCAATCGCTATGACGATCCTTTGACGCTGTCCTCCTGAAAATTGATGGGGATAATTATTCAAACGCTTTTCAGCATTAGGTATTCCTACCAGTCTTAATAATTCCAAAGCCGTTTTCATCGCTTCTTTTTTTGAAATCTTTTGATGTTTTCTCAAAGGCTCTGCTACTTGTTTGCCGATGGTCATCGTCGGATTTAGAGAAGTCATAGGGTCTTGGAAAATCATAGCAATATCGCGCCCGCGGATTTTTTGCATAGCTTTGTCATCTTTTTTATTTAAATCTTCATTCTTAAACATGATCGTACCAGAGTCTACATTGGCATTTTTAGCTAACAGTCTCATGATACTGCGGGTAGTCACAGATTTTCCAGAACCAGATTCACCTACGATAGCAAGGGTTTCTCCTCTGTATAAATCAAACTCAACTCCGCGAATGGCGTGAACTTTTCCTGCAAAAGTATCGAATGAGATTTTTAAATCTTTAACTTCTAGAACTTTTTCCATCTCTTCACCCACTCTTAATCTTTCATTTTAGGATCGAACGCATCACGCATTCCATCAGCTAATAAGTTAAAACAAATCATTATTACAGAAAGGACAATGGCTGGCGCCCACATCAAATGAGGCAGGAAGCGGAACAGCTTGTACCCTTCACTTAACAACATTCCCAAAGAAGCGTTCGGCGGTGTCAAACCTAAACCGATAAAACTTAAAAACGCTTCGAAGAAGATGGCAGTTGGAATACTGAACATCATTTGAACGATAACCACACTGGAAATATTTGGCAAAATATGTTTCAATGCGATGGAGAATTGCGACTGCCCTAATGTAGTTGCAGCCAGCACATACTCTTGGTCTTTGATTTTTAACGTTTGTGCTCTGACGATTCTGGCCATGGTGATCCATCCAGTAACAGCCATCGCAAGGATAATCGTCAAGATACCCGGTTTGAAAATAGTCAGAAACAAAATCATCACTACTAAGTTAGGGATTCCGGATAATACTTCTAAAATCCGCTGCATGATACTATCCACACGTCCACCCTTCATCCCCGATATGAGTCCATAGGTGACACCAAAACTCAAGTCCAAAATAGCTGCAACAAACGCGATAATCAGGGAAGCACGTGTCCCCATGAAAATTCTGGACAGCAAATCCCGTCCCAAACTATCTGTTCCCAAAATAAAATTAACATCTTCAGGCACGCCGACTTGCTCGTACTTGTCAACTCTTTGCCCCCGTACTAAAGTGGTCCCGTTGAAACCATCTATTGAGATTCCGGGAATCCTAGGCGGCAAATTGGCAAATTGGACATTCTGCTTCGTCGGGTCTTTTGGTGAAAGCCAAATGGCTCCAAAAGCAATCAACGTGATAATGCCAAGAATGACCAAGGAAATTACCGCAGCTTTATTTTTTTTCAGCCGGCGCCATGAGTCTTGGAAAAATGTCAGCGAAGGCGCTGCAATTTTTTCACTTTCTTTTGCATCTTGGTGCCCAATCAATTCAAATTTTTCTTCAGGTATTTTTGAATAATCCATCTCAGCCATTCTAATGCTCACCTCCAGAAACGCGGATACGCGGATCGATTATTCCGTACAGCAAGTCCACTATCAAAATAACTATCACCAGCAGGGCCGAGAATAGAATGGTCACAGCCATGATTGTCGGATAATCATTTGTCATGATTGATTTTACGAATTGCTCGCCGATTCCCGGGATTGCAAAAATATTTTCGACTACTAGAGAACCTGTCATTAATGCAACGGCTAAAGGTCCTAAAAGCGTTACCAGCGGAATCAAACTATTTCTTAAACCATGTTTAAAGGCAACTTCCCAATAGCTCAACCCTTTTGCCCGGGCCAGCTCAATATAGTCGGAACTCAACACTTCCACCATCTCCGTCCGGATAAAACGTCCGGTATCGGCTAGGGGAGACATTGCCAACGCAACGGTCGGCAGAACTGTTGAGGCAAAACCGTTCCAGCCTGCAATCGGAAACAGCTTGAACTTTACAGAAAAAATATACTGCAGCAAAACAGCAAACACAAAGTTGGGTATCGACCGTCCTAAAATCGCGATCAAAGTCGCACCGGTATCTACCCATGTGTTTTGCCTCAATGCTGCAATCAATCCGAGAACGATGCCTACGACCGTCCCCAAAATAATAGCTTGTGCCCCCAGCTGTAAAGATGGCCCGATACGATTTGCCAGAAGTTTGGCAACGGGCTGGTTTTTAAATTGAAACGACGTACCGAAATCTCCCCTCACGATATTTTTCATATAAATCACATACTGTTCAGGAACTGATTTATCTAATCCGGCCTGTCTATTCAATATTTCAATTTGTTCGGGACTTAACTTTTCCTGATTCGCGTAGGGTGAACCAGGAAGTAATTTCATCAAGAAAAACGTTACGGTGATAATCAGCCACAACGTGATGACCATAAAGAAGACCCGTTTTAAGAAATATTTTCCAAAGTTCTTCAATTTCCTCTCCTTCTTTCATTACATTTTGACTTCTCGTAATTTTTCAACTAAAATGCGGTAGAGAATTAATTACTTTTTACCCGCTACTGACAAACAATCATATTGATTAGGAGTTGACTTTATCATGTCCCAATTAAAAAAAATCGGCCTTACCAGTACCGTTGTTCTTTTAGCAATTTTTCTCTATTCTTTTATCCGTACCGGCGGCATGGATTCTCTTACTATGATAAACACCAGTTTTTACATTGGTTTATTTTTCTTAGTTATAGGTGCGTTCATCAGCACACTGCAATCAGGATTCTTTGATTTTTTCCAAAAAACAATGAAAAAAAAGCTAGCGCAACTTCGTAACCAACAAACACCTACTTATATACCATATTCAAAGATTTTTCAGAAAAAACCTTTCTATTGGTTTTCAGTAGGTGTCATCTTCATTATTTTGTCAGTTGCGCTATTATTATTGACTACTTAATTCTTATTCCGCTGTTCTATATGCCCACTTGTAATCATAATTAGCTCCAGCTGGATGAATTGCTACACCTTTGATTTGAGGATTACGCAGGTGTGCTTCCGCTGTCTGATAAAGCGGCACAACACCTAAATCACTCATAATGATCTTTTCTGCTTCAACGAGTGTCGCAAAACGTTTTTCCGGATCATTGGCATAAGTGGTTGCAGCTTCTTTGATTTTAGCATCGTATTCTTTATTTGTATAGTGCCCTCTGTTATAAGAATTGCCTGTAGTGAACAACTCTTGGAAAGTACTTGAATCCGCATAGTCTGCAGACCAGCCGCCGACCACGATATCGAATTCACCATTATTACTTCTGTCAATACGTACACTAAGTGGCACAGCACTCACAGATACTTTGATGCCCTCAAGATTTTCTTCTAGTGCACCTTGCAGATATTCAGCAACTTTCTTCGCCCAGTCTGCATCTGATGCTAAAATTTCTACTTCTATTTTATCCTTGCCTAAATCTTTTTTAGCTTTTTCCCAATGTTCTTGGGCAGTTTTGCTGTCAAATTTCAACTCATTGCCGGCTTCTTCAGAAAAGTCTTTGCCGCTTTCAGGATCAAACATCATTTCGGAAGGAACTAAACCTGCAGCCGCTACGGAGCCGTCACCTAAAATGTTGTTAGCGATAGCTTCTCGGTCAATCGTTAGAGAGATAGCTTTTCTAAGATCTTTATTTCTAAAAATCGAATCTTCTTCAATCTGGTTCAATTCCAGATAGTATGTCGAAGCCTGCTTTTCAATAACTAAATCTGGATCGTCCGCCATTTGTTGTGCCAATTCTCCAGTTAGTCGGATATCATCTACATCCCCTGCTTGATACAAGTTAAGAGAAGTGTTTCCTTCTTTTTGAACTTGGGCAGTGATGGTTTCTAGCTTCACATTGTCTTTATCCCAATAAGTATCATTTTTCTTATAAGTCCAGTCTGTGTCTGTTCCCGGTCCGTCAAATTCTGTCAAAATGAACGGTCCATTGTAGACTGCTTTTTCGCTGGTTGAAGCAAAATCTTTGCCGTACTCTTCAACTGTTTCTTTATGTTGCGGGAAGTAGGTTGAGAACGTCAACAAATTCATAAAGTAAGGAGTCGGCACTTCCAATTCTACTTCAAGTTCATAATCACTTAATGCTTTAATACCTAACTCGCTTGGCTCCATCTCTCCTGCTGCGATTGCCTCGCCATTTTTTACAATGGAGTGAAGATAAGCGAATTCTGATTCTGTTTTTGGATCAACTGTCCGCTGCCAGCCGTAAACATAGTCGTCAGCAGTGACCGGGTCGCCATTTGACCATTTTGATTCTTCGCGTAATTTAAAAGTATACGTAAGCCCATCGTCGCTTACTTCCGGTTCTTCGATTGCTCCTGCTGGAACGAGTTCATTTTCTCCGTCAAACCGGTACATACCTTCATAAACATTGTTTAATACCAAGCCTCCGACCACATCTGTGTTCAGTGATAAGTCTGCTGAAGACATTTCCTGGTCAACAACTGTGTGAAAAACTTGTTCATCTGCAAGATCTGCCGATGCTGCCGGTTTTTCTCCAGTAGTATCCGTTTTTCCGCCGTCTCCGCCTCCACCACAGGCTGCTAAAGAAAGCGCCAACGTGGCTACCAGACCTAGATAAGCCCATTTTTTCATCGATATTTCCCCCTTAGGTTTATTTGAAGCTTAATTATTTGAAACTTTATGATAATACTATATTAAATTCTCATAAAAATCAATAATTTTCAAATTTAATTCTCATCATTTTATCACAGAGTGAGTTATTTTCATTAAAAATTTGCTTTATAATCCTATCTATAGCTGGTTTTATCGATTTAAGTTGAATTTACATTTGTCCAAACAACTAAAAATTAAATTTATAAAAAATTAATGAACAATGTAAAAATATAAAAATTTTCGAATGACTAAAGATAAACAATTATTGCGTTATTTTTTTAACTTTTTCATAAAAATAGGTAACCACAAAATTTTTATGCGAACCAACTTATAATAAGCAAGCCTGTCTTTTTAAATAAGCCCGATAACGATTTGAAAAAAATTGAACTAAGAGTCGCGAAATGGAGAAAATCCCATGAAATCACAGATTTAAAAAATGATTTCATGGGATTCTTATTTAAAATTTCTCTATTTTAGATGAAAGACTTATGAGTCAGCCGTTTCACTAGACTATAACTCCGGTGCTCTGCCTAATTTTGCTGTAAGCATCCAAAGAATTTTTTCGACTTTGCCTTGCATGTCGATGAAAATATCCTCTGTCACTGAGTCGCCTGCTTCTGCGCTGACTTCGATACCTTCTTTAGCCAAATCTCTAAGGTAACGATAACCTTTTATTAAAACTTCAACGTGGTCTGGAATGGATTTTTCGTAAGTACCTGTCTCATCAGGAATTTTAGTATTGTCAGCAAATTCTTTCAAAGTGGAGTATGGTGCTCCGCCAATAGTAATCAGACGCTCTGCGACTTCGTCTAAGATATCGTTAATCTCATCCATAAATTCGTCCATCTTCGGATGAAGATTTAAAAATTCAGGCCCTCTCATATACCAGTGGACTTGGTGAATCACCACTGCGAATTGACTTAAGTCTGCAACTGCCTGGTTCAATACTTCATGTCTTTTGTCTGTACTCATTTTTTAAAATTTCCTCCTTCGATCTATTGATACTTCTATCATACCCCTAGATTATAATAATTACAATATAAAAGGCTTTTATACTCATTCAAAGAAAAAAGTGCCCATATAAGCACTTTCTTTCCGGTTTTAAATGTATTTAGATAATACTGCAACCAGTTGTTCCTTGCGGTGTACACCTACTAATTTTTCAACGACTTGGTCATCTTTTTTAACTAATAAAGTCGGGATACTCATGATACCAAAAGAACTCGGTACTTGAGGATTTTGATCCACGTCCATTTTCATTATTTTGGCTTTCCCTGCCATTTCATTTGCCAATTCATCAATGATTGGTCCTTGAATACGACATGGTCCACACCAAGTTGCCCAAAAATCTATTAGTACAACTCCATCTTTTGTTTCTTCTGCAAAGGTTGCATCGGTTACTTCTTTTGCCATTTTAAATTTCCTCCTAAATCTTTTACATTTCAATGTAGTTTTAGTATATCAAAGGAAAGTTTATTTTAAAAATAATCTGTTTGTGTGAAATTTTCACTTGAATTCTACGACTGTTGCGCCGCTCCCGCCCATATTCTGGGGAGCCAGTCCGTATTTTTTTACGCTTCGATGATTTTTCAGATAATCGTTCACAGCATTCCGCAGGGCGCCAGTTCCCTTACCATGGACGATAATGACTTGGGAGTAGCCGGACATCACAGCTTCATCCAGATAATTAGATAACTCGTGGACGGCATCGTCATACCTCATCCCTCTCAAATCCAGCTGGCTAGGTACCCGTGTGCGTCCGCCGCCGGAAGAGGAAGTCACCCGAACGATATTTTTTTGCGGTTTTTCTTGCTCAGGTGTTACTTTGGTCAACTGATTTTCAGCCACGTTCATTTTTATAATTCCGATTTGTACCTGCCATTCTGCGGAGCTGATTTTTTCAATCAGTGTTCCCCGTTGCCCGAAAGTTTCTACTAAAACTTCGTCTCCGGGTTTGAGCACTTGCTTGGCTTTTTCTTTCTGCAGCACTTTGTTTTTACTTAACCGGCTGTCTTCAGCGTGTTTTAAATCAGCCAACTCTGTTTGCACCTGAATCAGTTCGTGTTCCTTTACTTGTGAACGACCTAAAGACAACTGTTTCTGCCGGATTTCCCTGACGATTTTTTCCGATTGTTCTGTTGCTTTTTCAACGATTTCATTTGCCTGCTCTTTAGCTTTTGCTATTTCTTTTTCCCGTTCTTCAAAAAAGTAGCCGTAAGCATTTTCCAAATCTTTTAGTAATTTTTCTGCGGCGTCTACTTGTTCCCTGACTTCCAAATATTCTGTTTCGGTCATCTTCCGTCTATTTTCCAAATCAGCAATCATCTCATTAAGGTCCTGACTCTCCACATCAATCATTTGGCGGGCACCGTCAATGATTGTTTCATCAAGTCCCAGCCGGCGTGAAATCTCAAAGGCATTGCTTCGACCGGGAACGCCTATCAGCAGCTTGTAGGTTGGACTCAAGGTATCTACATCAAACTCCATGCTGGCATTGATCGTTCCTTTGCGATTATAACCATAGACTTTCAGCTCAGGATAGTGGGTCGTTGCCATCACATACGCACCTGTGCTTCCCACAGCATCCAAGATGGAAATCGCCAATGCGGCCCCTTCCTGCGGGTCTGTCCCGGCACCCAGTTCATCAAAAAGAATGAGCGAATTTTCGTCCACCTGAGTCATAATCGAAACGATGTTCGTCATGTGGGAAGAAAATGTACTTAAATTCTGTTCAATGGATTGTTCGTCCCCAATATCGGCAAATATCTCATCGAATACACCGATTTGACTGTCTTCGCCAGCGGTAATCGGCAATCCTGCCTGTCCCATTAATTGCAGCAATCCTAATGTTTTTAAGGTAATCGTTTTTCCACCCGTGTTCGGTCCGGTGATGACGATGGCTTGATAATCTTCTCCTAAAACAATATCGTTAGGGACCACTTTGTTCTCTTCAATGAATGGATGCCGTGCTTGACGAAGAACCACATGTTTATCCGGACTGAGCTTTGGCACGACCGCTTTGATTTCTTTGGCGAAAAATGCTTTTGCATCAATAAAATCTAATTTGCCTAAAACATAAGAATTTTGTAAAAGCACCTGTTGATAAGGCGCGATTTCATTTGAAAGTTCCGCCAAAATCCGTTCCACTTCGTGACGTTCAGCAATTTGCTGTTGTCTCAAACGGTTGTTTAGCTCGACGACCTGCTTAGGCTCCACAAAAACTGTTTGCCCGGAAGCACTCTGATCATGAACCACACCGCCAAACACGCTGCGGTATTCGCTTTTTACTGGGATAACATAGCGGTCATTCCTCATGGTAATAATGCTGTCACTCAAATATTTAGTATTTTTACCTCGTATCAATCCCTCCAGACGCTCACGGATACTTTGTTCATTCCGGCGAATCTGATGGCGTATGCTACGCAACTCTGTTGAAGCTTCGTCAGTCACATAGCCGTCCTCGTCCACTGATTGACGGATTTTCCCTGATAAGGAAGGAACTGTCTCCAGCTTTTCAACAAGTGCATACAAGCGCGGAAGAGCAATTTCTGCCTCAGTCAAATCTTCAAAAAAACGCAGAACTTCTGAAGTTGTATACAGGACTTTGCCAATTTGTGCTATCTCGCTTCCGTTAAGAAGAGCCCCGATTTCCAAACGTTTTAAATGAGGCCGAATATTTTGCAGGACCGGTAAAGGAATCCCGCCTCGAAGCCGTAAAATTTTCATGCTCTCTTCTGTTTCTTCTAACCATTGAGCAACTACTTGGGAATCAGAACTGGGCTGGAGTTTTTCTACTTCTTCCATACCAAAAGCCGTTGCCGTATAATTTTTAAGGTGTGCTTTTATTTTGTCAAATTCCAAAGTTGTTAATATTTTTTTATTCATGACATCACTTCCAGTCTTTATCAGATACTTTAGAAAAAGCTGAACGATAACGTTCAGCTTCTCTAAAATTTATAATGGCACACTCATCCACAATTCTAGTATTTTTTTCGAAAAATAGGGCGTGTGTTTTACGATTCCTCTGGCTAAACCGCTGCTTCGAAATAAATTTTGCACAAAATCAACAGGAACCATGGCCAACAAGGTCAGCAGGATACACAGGGCAACAACGGCGACAAAAAGCGAAAGGGCACCGCCGCCGATCAAATTAATTTCCTTCTTGACAGGAACAAAATTCAGCTCATATAAAAAAATACCTAAAAAACGTACGATGACCCATCCGACCGCCAAGCAAAGCATAAAAGAAACCCCTGCATAAAAATAACGATCCAAATCAAACAACAGCTCGCCCTCAAAGAAAACCAGCTGGCTGTCCGGGGAGGCTTGGGGATAAGGGACTACCAATTCAAGAATATCAACGAATTTAGCAAAAAACTTTTGGGCAGCAAAAAAAACTATCAGATACCCGACTGTGTATATGCCCTGCAAAATGATTCCCCGGCGAGCGCCAGTATACACAGCAAAAATGAACGAAATCAAAATAACAATACTCAACATAAAATGAAATCCTTTTCTATTTTTTGGGATTATTTCTTTTTTGAATTTTTTCCAAAGACTGCTGATTCATAATAGATTGAACTTCTCCCGGAGACAGTTCCTCACTTTTACGGCCTTCTTCTTTCAATGTTTCTTTGGCTTTTCTCTCCAACTCTTCATAACGGGAGACCTTTGCTTCCAGTTCTGTCACTTTCCTATGACTGTCTCTTAACTTGTCGATTTCTGCGGCTACTGCTTCCAAATTTTCAATCTCTTCTGTCAGATTGTTAATTTTTTCCTGCATGTGAAGCTGGTCTGACAGGGCATTTATGGCCAGCAATACGGCGGCTTGTTCCGCAGTAGTTTCCGGAGCAGCTTTTTTTAATTGATTAAATTGTTTGTTTGCCAGCGACACCACAGCATCCATGTGGGGCTTGCTTTCAGAACCAATGATTGTATATGTTTGGCCGTTGATTTCAGCCTTATATCTAGTCTTATTCAATTGAGTGATTCCTCCAACCTGACGCATTCTCTCCTAACACTGCGCGTCTTTCTTTTCTCATTATAAAATAGTTCCACTTTATTTACAAACTCTATTCTCTTGATTAATATCATCTTCAGAATAAAAAAGATTTGTCTAATGGGGAACAATTCGATAGTATAAAAGAAAAGAACAGAAATCAGAGGGGTAACATGGCAACTTATTCATTGAAAAAACAATCTGCAGCAACATTAAAAGAGATGAAATCATACTATCGCGACTATCTCAGCACACAAACTCCGGAACATGCGAGTTTTATGGCAAAAAAAAATGGTGTGACCATCACCGCTTATAATACTGGAACGGTCTTGTTCCAAGGTAATCAAGCCGAGATAGAAGCAGGCAGGTGGGACAAAAATACTGGGCAGCAACCGCAAGACAAAAGTGCAACAAAAAAGACGGATAAAAATAATTTGCCTGAAAATTTCTCCGACTGGTCTGTCGTTGGAAGTGATGAAGTCGGCAACGGCAGTTATTTCGGACCGGTAGTTGTTTGTGCCTGCTACGTTTCAGCGCAACAAATTCCTCTAATGAAAGAGCTGGGGGTCAAGGACTCGAAAATGTTGAAAGATAAAGATATCATAAAAATCGCCCAAGACATCAGGGTCACTGTCCCTTACCATGAGCTGGTCGTGACACCTAGCAAATATAACGACATCCAGCCAAACTACAACGTCAACCGTATGAAAGTGGCTTTGCATAATCAGGCGATTTATTTATTATTACAAAAAATTGCTCCAGTCAAGCCGGACGGGATTTTGATCGACCAGTTTACAACGGAAACGAATTACCGCAAATATTTAGCCCGGGAAAAAAATCAAGTCACAGACAATCTTTATTTTGCCACTAAGGGCGAACAGTATCATCTGGCGGTGGCGGCCGCCTCGATTATCTGCCGGGCAAAATTTCTGGAAGAACTTGAAAAAGCTTCTAAAGAATTAAATATAAAGATTCCATCCGGAGCTGGCGGCGCTTCTGATTTGGCTGCGGCGAAAGTCCTGCGGCGGGGCGGAATGGATTTACTGCGAAAATATGCCAAACTGCACTTTGCGAACACTCAAAAAGCATTAAAAAAAATATAAAAATTAAAAGGACAGCGTGTTTTCCTCAGCTGTCCTTTAATCAATCATTCTGTCATCTCTGTGTCCAATAAACTTTGGAAATTTTCCTCAACCAGTTTCAGTGTCAGTTCATCATCACAAAACACCATTGTCACTGAAGTTTCTTCATCTTTTGAAGAATCCTGATAATTATAAACATAGTAAGTGATTGCCACATTATCTTTAATTGTTTCCAATGTCTGGTCCAATTGCTCAACCAATTCATCCCCACCCTCTATTTTATCTTGCATGGGATCGACGTATGTCAAAAAAGGTGTCAGTTGTTCAGCCACTCTCTTGCTTTCGAGATTTTTTCTGATTTCATCAGGCTTTCCAAGTACGGCTGTCACTTCTTTTGCGGACATCCCCACTTCAGCCTTAGAAAAGTCATCCGTTGAGAGGGCTTTTTTGGATTGGCAGCCAGTAAAAATAATTGCGGTAAAAACTATTATCAATAAGTATATGCTCTTTTTCATAAAATCACCTTTCCCCAAAATATTAAATTAATTGTACAATAATTATCTGTTTACCGCCATTAGACTAAAGAACGAATTCTATGGGCCAGAGAATATGGTCGGCTTCAACCTTTATGATTATAAAAAAGACAGAGTCTGGTACATTTCCTTCAGCCAGACTCTGTTTTATTTTTACGATAATTCGATTTTGCCTGTGTATAATTGGTAGTAAGTCCCTTTTTCCGCCAATAAATCATCATGGGTTCCTCGTTCAATGATTCTTCCATGGTCCATAACCATGATCACATCAGAATTTTGAATCGTGGACAAGCGGTGAGCGATGACAAAAACGGTTCTGCCATGCATCAGTCTGTCCATCCCGGCCTGAACATATTTTTCCGTCCGTGTGTCGATGCTGGAAGTAGCTTCGTCCATAATCATTACCGGCGGATCTGCAATGGCGGCCCGCGCAATAGCAAGCAGCTGTCTCTGTCCCTGGGAAAGTCCTTCCCCGTCGCCGGTGATGACCGTATCATATTTTTCCGGCAAATTATGAATAAAGTCTTCTGCATTAGCTAAACGGGCCGCATGAATCACCTCTTCGTCGCTGGCGGCTAAATTCCCGTACCGAATATTTTCCCGAACGGTCCCGGTGAACAAATGTGTGTCCTGCAATACTACACCTAACGAACGACGCAAAGATTCTTTTTGAATTTTTTTCACGTTGATATTATCATAGCGGATTTTTCCTTCTTGAATATCATAAAAACGGTTGATCAAATTGGTGATCGTGGTCTTGCCTGCACCGGTCGCACCAACAAAAGCAACTTTTTGTCCCGGCTCCGCGTACAAGTTGATATCGTGAAGCACTCTGTGATTATCATCATAACCAAAAGAGACATTTTCAAAACGCACATCGCCAGTGAGTTCAGTGTAAGAAACACTGCCATTCTCATGGGGATGTTTCCAAGCCCAAGTTCCAGTTCGTTCTTCACTTTCAACCAGCCGGCCATTTTCTTTTGTCACATTGACCAACGTGACATAGCCGTCGTTGGTCTCCGACTCTTCGTCAAGGAGACAAAAAATCCGGTTAGCACCTGCCAACGCCATGATAACAAAATTTATTTGCTGGGAAATTTGATTGATCGGCATATTTAAGGAGCGGCTCAGCTGCAGAAATGCAGCCACCATCCCAATCGTTAAATTCGAAATACCGTAAACTGAAAATAAACCGCCAATGACCGCTAACAATACATACTGGATGTTTAAGAGATTCATCATAATCGGCATCAGGCTGTTGGCATATTTATTAGCCCGGGTGGCACTTTCACGCAATTCTTCATTCAAAGAAGTAAATTCTGCGATTACTTTAGGTTCATGATTGAAAATTTTCACAACTTTTTGACCATGCATCATCTCTTCGATATAGCCGTTAACTCTACCAAGATTTTGCTGCTGCTTGCTGAAATGCTTTCCGCTTTTGCCGGAAATATATCGCAGCGTAAAAATCATCAGAGACACTGACAGGATGACGATCAGGGTCAAAGGGACACTAATGGTGAACATTGCCGCAAAGACGCTGACAAAACTCACCGCAGCTGCAATCAGGTTAGGAATACTTTGAGAAATCATCTGTCTCAAGGTGTCCGTATCATTTGTAAAATAACTCATGATATTACCGTCGGAGTGACTGTCAAAGTAAGCGATAGGCAGTGAATCCAAATGGGTAAACATCTCATCACGGATTTTTTTCTGTGTACCTTCACTGATTTTCACCATGATCAGATTATAAAACAACCCTGCAATGATTCCCACGCCATAAATAAGCCCCATAGTGATGACGGCTTTTAACAAAGGAGTAAAATCAGGATGCTGCTGTCCTACCATTGGTGCAATGTGGTCGTCTATCACCACTTGCAGAAAAAGCGATCCCCGGACATTGGCATACGTGGCCAGTAAAATCAGGGCCAAAACGATGACCAATTGAAATTTATTGTCTTTGAATACATAAGCAAGCAGACGCTGTAAAGTTTTCAGCGGCCGCCGGGTACTGGAAGTCTTGTTTTTTTCATTATTTTTAAACATGTTCTTCACCAAACCCTTTCTGCTGAGAATCGTAAACTTCTTGATAAATCGTATTTTCTGCCATCAGTTCTTCGTGTGTTCCGATGGCATTAATCATGCCCTTATCCATCACGATGATTCGGTCGGCATCTTCCACCGAGGAAACGCGCTGGGCGATAATGAACGTGGTCGTTCCCGGGATTTCCTTTTGCATCCCTGCACGAATCAAGCGATCTGTTTTCGTATCCACTGCACTCGTGGAATCATCTAAAATTAAAATTTTCGGTTTTTTCAGCAGTGCTCTAGCGATACACAGACGCTGTTTCTGCCCGCCGGATAAATTATTTCCTCCTTGTGCGACCATTGCATCATACTTTTCGGGAAATTCCTGAATAAAATCATCCGCCTGCGAGACTTTGCAGACACGAATCAAATCTTCCTCTGTTGCATCCTCATTGCCCCAACGAAGATTCTCTTTAATCGTTCCTCTGAAAAGCGTATTCTTCTGCAAGACCATCCCGACCTGATCACGCAGTGTTTTTAAATCATAATCCCGTACGTCATGCCCACCGACTTGCACTGAGCCTACTGTAACGTCATAAAGTCTGGGAATTAACTGAACCAGACTGGACTTAGAGCTACCTGTTCCGCCGATGATGCCGATTACTTCTCCTGATTCGATTGACATACTTGCGTGCTTCAATGCCAGTTTTTTTTCATCTCCCGCATAGCTGAAGCAGACATCTGAAAAGACCACTGAGCCGTCCGGCACATCATACAAAGGTGCCTGATTGTTTTTCAAGTCGCTTTCTTCATCCAAAACTTGCGTGATACGTTCAGCAGAAGTTCTGGCAATAATCATCATCACAAATACCATGGACAACATGTTCAGACTCATCAAAATTTGCATCGTGTAGGTGAACATGCTGACCAGCTCGCCAGTTGTCAGCGAACTGCCTACTACTAACTTGGCTCCCAGCCAGGAAATCAGCAACATGCAAGCGTAAACTGCAGACTGTAATATCGGACCGTTGAAAGCAACGATACTTTGAGCCTTGGAAAAAGATTTATAAATATCCTCTGAAACTTTTTTAAATTTGTGTTCCTCATATTTTTCGCGGACATAAGATTTAACCACTCTAATCCCTTGAAGGTTTTCTTGCACAACATTGTTTAATTTGTCATAAATCCGGAAGACCTTTTTAAAAATCGGATGGGCAAAATAAATCACTGCACCTAAACCGATAATCAAAAAGGGCACGACTGCCAAATAAATTAAAGATAATTCCTTATTGATACTGAATGCCATAACCAGTGAAAAAGTAAAATTTAAAGGACTGCGTACCAACAAACGGATGGCCAGCTGATAAGCATTCTGCACATTGGTCACATCCGTAGTCAGCCGCGTAATCAAACTTGGTGTAGAAAATTTATCAATATTGGAAAAAGAAAAATCTTGTATCCTGATGAAGAGTTTATCTCTCAAATTTTTAGCGAAGCCGGCTGAAGCAATCGCCGCAAAACGTCCTGACAGTCCGCCTAAAACTAATGCAATAATTGCCAAAATAAATAACAGAACGCCGTATCTCAAAATCGCTTCTGTATCTCCTTTTTCGATTCCCCTGTCGATCATCATCGCCATGACCAGAGGTATGACCATGTCAATCGCCACCTCGGATGCCACAAGGGCCGGGGTAATCAAACTTTCTTTTTTATATTCCCCTACATTTTGTAATATTTTCTTCAGCACATTCTTACCTACCTTTTACCACTAGGGGATCGATTGAATGACAGTTTTTAGAAATCTTTGCCAATACAATCAAAAAATCCTCCAGCTCATTTTCTGTAATCCCTTGAACTAAAAGTTCGTCAAAAAGTTTCAGCTTCGACATATTGTCTTTGACCTTTTGTTTGCCTAAATCGGTCAATAAAATAACTTTCAGCCGGTTATCATGGGAATCACTTTCCCTCTGAATTAGCGCCCGCTTCTCCATGGTTTGTAAAATCCCTGTGGCCGTTGAACGGCGTACATCAAACACCTGCTCGATGTCTTTTTGATAAACATGAATACCTTGTTTATATTTTCCGTGAATAAAATTCAACATCTGCATCTGCATCCCGGAGGCAGGCTGTCCATCTTCTTTTAAAATCTCTGCGACCTTTCGGTTCAATTTATTGGCGGTTATTCGAATACGTAATGATATTTTTCTTTCCATTCCTGCTCGCCCCTTTAAAATAGTTCGTGCCCTAACTATTTTAAAGAAAAAAAGCGCACAGGTCAATAGGAAATTTTTTTATTTAGCTTTTGTACTTTAGTTTTTTTAAAATACAGCGAAACCTGCTTTGAATCTCTTAATCATTATGCTGCTTTGCCATTACAAACTGCTGCTTAAAAAAAGAGCAACATTTTAGACGAAATTGCAGACCTTATAGTTTAAACATTTGTGCGTCATTCTTTTTGAAGCTCATAAAAAAACTAAGCTATCCATAATGGAAGCTCAGTTCTTAAATCAATCTATTCTTCTTGTTCTGCTGCAAAGGTATTGAAAACTTCTTCAATCATATCCCACTCAGCATCTGTTTCAATATTTTTTAATTCGCCTTCCGTTCCGGAAGCGGCTTCGATATATTCGTAGGCCAGCAAATCAACTTCTGTATCATCATCTTCATCGATACCTGCCGGATACAGCAGCACATACTGCTTATTAGCAAATTCTTCTTCCCCATCGATGGTCAATAAAATTTCGTATAAAGCCTCGTTGCCGTCTTCATCGACTAAAGTGATAAAGTCGTGTTCATGATGATCGTGGTTGCACTGGCAATCATGATCATGGTCGTGGTGATGATGCTCTCCCATAGTTTAACCTCTTTCCAATAGATGCCCGCTCATTTTGAGTGGCTATCCAAATAATTTTGTAAAATCATTACAGCTGCTAATTTATCGATTACTTTTTGACGCTTTTTCCGTGAGGTATTAGCTTCTTCTACCAACATTCGTTCCACTTGCACGGTAGTCAATCTCTCATCCTGATACGAGACCTCGACTTGAAATAACTTTTCCAGCTCTCGTCCGTAAGCCATGGAAGCCTCGGCTCGTGGTCCGATGGTATTATTCATATTTTTAGGCAGCCCAACCACAACATGATGGATGTCATATTCGTCAAGTAATTCTTTGATTCTGTCAAAACCAAAAACACCTTTGTCTTCGTTGATTGGAATGATTTCAATCCCTTGCGCCGTCCATCCTAAACGGTCACTGATAGCAACTCCGACTGTTTTTGATCCTACATCTAATCCCATGATTCTCATTTGACGGAAATTCCATTGCCGGACAAATAATTTTTGATCAGTTCTTCCATGATCTCATCCCGTTCGTGACGACGTATGAGATTTCGTGCATCTTGATAACGCGGAATATATGCCGGGTCACCCGAAAGCAAATACCCTACGATCTGATTGACTGGATTATAGCCTTTTTCTTCCAGTGCAAAATAAACAGTTTTTAATGTCTCGCTGATTTTCTGCTTCTTGTGATCCTCAAATTCAAAACGAACTGTTTCATCTGTGTAACTCACCCATCTCCACCTCTTTCCTTCTTATTAGCTCTATTCTACAAGAAAGGAACTAAAACTACAAATTTATTCGATTCACTCGCCGGCACTTAATGATTCTTTGATTTCGGCAAAGCTGATGCCTACTTCAGTATCTTCCGGTAAAACTAAAATTCCTTTTTCACGTGGTGCATCCGGCAGCTGCAGTTCTTTAGCGGAACAAATCATGCCATAGCTGTCCACTCCCCGCAGTTGTCCCGGCCAGATCATCAAACCGTCCGGCATCATTGCTCCGGGTTTTGCGACCACCACTTTTTGACCGGCTTGAACATTCGGAGCTCCGCAAACAATCTGCAAAACTTCTCCGCCGTCCACTTCCGTTTGCGTCACAGACAAGTGGTCAGAATCTTCGTGTTTGACGCACTCCTTCACAAATCCCACTACGATTTTTGCTCTGCCGTCGTCTTCGATTGTTTCGTTAAAGCCTGCTTCCTGCAGCAAATTATTTAAAAGTCCTTGCTGATCTTTCGTGAGAAAAACCTGTCCGGTACCTTCTAATTTTTCCAGTGTACGGGAAATATCAAAAAAATTCCAGCCTGCAGTCGTTCCGTCTTCTTGAATAAAAATACGGGTGACTGTCCCTTTGCTCTCAGCATCCACTGCCTTGTCTTGTGCATTTGCCGTCACGACCATCAAAACGTCTCCAACAGCTTCCTTGTTATAAGAAAAAATCATCATATTCTCCTTTTGCTTCCAATTGATTTTAGGGTGGGGCTTTTCCTAGCCACACCTGTAACATGACAGATGTCCCTGCTTACTTATCTTTTGAGTCTTCCAGTGAACGAACAATCAGGACATCACATTTTGCATGGCGGATGATATATTCACTGACGCTTCCGACAATCACGCGCTCCACTGCATTTAAACCTGATTGACCTACCATAATCAAGTCCACATTGTATTTTTCCGGCAGCTCTTCGGTCATCACGATTTTTGGCGAACCAAAAGTCAAAACTGTTTCCAAATTATCGAATCCAAGTTCTTTCGCATGTGCTTCGTATTCCTCCAGCAAAGCTTTGGAACGTTCCGTTTCTACCTCAATCAAGTCCGCCGTCGTCAAGGTATATCCCATATTGCCGAATAAACGATTCTCGATGACATGAGTCAAAATTACCTTTGCATTATTTCTTTTTGCTACGGCGATTGCTTTTTCAAAGGCTTGAAACGCTTGATCACTGCCATCCACACCAACTAAAATTGTTTGATATTCTACTGTGTTTGACACTTTACTCACCTTCCTTTAATTTGAATAGGGCCTTAAAAATTCAATGATTTCATCTTTTGTTTTCCTTTTTTTACTCACAAACCGTCCCAACTCTTTGCCATCTTCTACGACGATAAAACTTGGAATACCGAAAACATTCATTTTTTCACAAACCACAAGGAAAGCATCCCGGTCTACCTCAACAAAGGGCAACTCAGGAAACTCTGCCATGATGGCTGGCAAATGTGGTTTGATAAACACACAATCCCCACACCAGTCAGCAGTAAAAAACAAGACATGTTTGCCTTCTTCAATCAGTGCTGCTAAATGTTCTAAACTTTTTGGTTTAATCATAGGTTCCCTACTTCCCATAGATAATAGTATCAATCAATTCCGCTGTCAAAGTTTTCATTGAGAGGATTAACATTTCACGGGCGGCTTCGTAGTCCGAAATTCTAAACAACGTCTGGTGTGTATGAATATAACGCCCCGGCACACCGATTACTGCACTCGGAATCCCATCATTGACCAGATGGGCTGCTCCAGCATCCGTTCCCCCTTTGGAAACAAAATACTGATGGGGGATTTGATTTCTTTCTGCCACATCGATAATAAATTCCCTCATCCGTTTCAACATAATCATACCGGGATCAAAAATCCTAACTAAAAAACCCTCTCCCAGTTTGCCGAAATTTTCTGGTTTCTTTTCTAAATCGTTGGCAGGGGAACAATCCACTGCGAAAAATATATCTGGTTTAAACTTATGGGTGGAAGGTCTTGATCCTCTCAGCCCCACTTCTTCTTGAACATTTGCTCCGCCGATCAAGGTGAAAGGCAGCTCCACATCTTTCAACGCTTCAAACATTTCGATTACGGCTGCACACCCGTAACGGTTATCCCACGCTTTACAAATGATATTTTTACCGTTAGCCGTTTTAATCGTTTCAACATCTGGTACGATGCTGTCTCCCGGTCTGACACCAAAACTTTCCGCCTCTTCTTTGGATTCAAAACCGGCATCAAACAAAATATCAGATACTTCTATCTTACTTTGCCCAGCACCGCTTCCACGCAACAAGTGGGGAGGGACAGAAGAAGAAATGATCGGGTAATCTCCTTGCCGTGTTTTTAAAGTAAATCTTTGGGCAGAAACTACATAAGGGTTCCAACCGCCCAAGGGCTGTACCCGCATCATGCCGTTTTCCATGATTTGAGTCAGCATAAAGCCGACTTCGTCCATATGGGCTGCTACCATCACTCTTGGGGCATCAGGATGTTTGCTTTTTTTGATGCCAAAAACTCCGCCCAAACCATCATAGGACACTTGATCCACTAAAGGAGCCAGCTTGGTCGCCATCAAACGGCGGACATCTTCTTCGGAACCGCTTGTCCCTTGAATCTGGGTCAACTCTTTGATTAATAAAAAACTCTTCTCATCCATCAATTATTTCTGCTGCTGCAGAATCCACCTCACTTTTCTTCCTTTAGTCAATTATAACCCATTTATTTTAATTTTTAAAATACTAGTATGTGAATCAAACGTTTTCTTGTTAGGTGGATAAGAAATAATATGTTACAATACGGTTAAACATTCTCAATAGGAGGTACCCTATGGAAAAATCGAGTAAACTTCACTGGCTTGCCATGGGACTGGCTTTCGGTACAGTAGTCGGAACAGTCGGCGGTATTTTGGCAACTCGCTGCTATCACAAGCGCCAAACGATCCATCCGGAAATTATTCTTGAAAATGTTAAAACTTTTTTCTTGGCTGAAGGTTCTATCGAAGGTTCCTGGATCGAGTTCAGCAGACACCCTCTCAGAAAATTTGCCATTGAATACGATACTTACACAGGCGGGATCACACGCAAAGAAGACGATCAAATCGTTCAATATGAATTTATTGCTGATGCCCACACCGGAACTGTCTTAGACATCTACCGTGTGTAAATAACAGCTGGCTGAAAATTTTACAACCCCCAGAAATCAGAGATAGTCTGATTTCTGGGGGTTGTTTATTATTTCTTCAAGTGCCGGATGTTTTATATCAGTTATTTTTTAAACATAGCTTCCAGTCGGTAAATCGGCTGTCCCTTGCTGGAAAACTTTTCTTCATATTCTGTCATGATATTCCCTTCATAATCAGATACATGCAAATCCAGCCAGACCTGCTTTAAAACCATGCCGTATTCTGAAAAGCTGACCAACGAATATTCAAACAAACCGCGATTATCGGTTTTAAAATGGATTTCTCCCCCGGAAGTTAAAATTTCATCATAAATTTCCAAAAACGTTTTGTGGGTCAAGCGCCGTTTGGCATGACGGTTTTTCGGCCAGGGATCAGAAAAATTCAAGTAAATCAAATCTACTTCTCCCGGGGCAAAATAGGTCGTCAATGCATCTCCGTTAACATGAAGTATCTGTAAATTCGGCAGCTGGGCTTCAATCTGTTTTTCCAAAATCGAAACCAGTACGTTGCGCTCTAATTCAATGGCCATATAATTGTTTCCCGGATGTGCTTTCGCCATCTCTACAATGAAACGTCCTTTCCCCGAACCGACTTCTATATGCAGCGGCTGTTTTCTCTCAAATCTGTCTTGCCATCTTCCTTTAAATTCTTCCGGGTCGGTAACCACATATCCCGGATGTTTTTCGATAAGTTCTTTTGCCCATGGTTTATTTCTAACGCGCATCTTCTTTCCCTTTCATTGAAAGAAGTTGAGAGAAAGAAAACTTCTCTCAACTTCTTATGTTATGGATTTAATATAAATATAATTTTTTCAGCATCATAATTTCCTGATTCATTTTAGGGTATTCATAGCGCTGATGGTATTGCTTAATCCTTAACAGAAAATCCATCCCGCTGTACCAATAGATTTTTTCCAGGAGTTCTTCTGTGGGATTTTCGCCGTACAGCTCCAGCCAGCGTTGCCATTTCCCATACGGCACATGCCGTCCAAGTAAAATTCCTAAATCATAGGCCGGATCAGACAGTACACAGCTGTCCCAGTCAACCAGATACAGCCGGTCGTCTGTGGATACAAACCAATTGGTATTCACAGGATCCCCGTGACAAACCTTAAAACTGGTTTCTTCCGGCAAATGATCTTCCAAATAGCGAAACACACTATGCAGGTATTGATTATTTTTTAAATCTCCCGGCAGCTGGTGAGCATAACTCTTCAAGAAATCAAAAGGCGATTTTTGTTTTCCCCCTACTCTGACCAGCATTCTTTTTAAAGACACTGAGTGGTGCAAGTGAGATAAAATTTGAATGACCTCAAAACTCTGACCTACTTCCTCAGGCAAAAAAGTCTTTCCTTCCAGCCATTCCTGTGCGGTCAAAATATCCCCGTTGCCTGTTCTTCTCGTCCATACTAATTTGGGGACGATACCTTCCCGTGACAGGGCGGCCAAAAACGGCGTGGTATTTCGTTTCACAAAGACTTTTTCGGTCTCGCGAATGCCCATATAGGTTTTTCCCGTATCACCGTCGATTGGGTGAAGAGTCCAAGTATTATCAAATTGAAAATCTGCATCCATGTCTAGCTTCACCATCTTCAAAACTCCTCTAATCTTTTTGTTTCTCAGCATTTTATATTCTAAAGCCCTTTAAGCTTTCCGTCAAGTTGATCAGGTAATCACTTACTGTGCATTTTCTTTATCCGAGTTGGAACATAGACAAATATCAGCAATACACTCATTAATGCAATGCTTCCGACAGCGATCACTTTCGAATGCCAGTCCGGCAAAACCAGCAGACTTGCCAAGCAGAAAAAGCTTCCCGCACCTCCCAGCAAAATCAGCAATAACCGTTGCAAATTATTTTGCTTTTGATTCTCCGGTACCGGATAAAGCTGTGTCATAATCATATAGTCAAACTGACTGTATAACGGCAATAATTGAAAGCAGATCACAAATAACGCCAGCAAAGCCACCGGCAGAAGCCATAACAACTGATTTAAAAAGGACATCAAAATGACTGCCACAAACAACAGACGCACAAAAATCCCGCTGTATTCAGTTCCCCGTAAAAAACTCCGGGCATATAAATACAGGTACGTCTGATGATGCTCCTTCTTGATTTTTCTAAGCAAGGAATCAAAATACTTTCTTCGTCTCACACTGCTGCTCATACCGGGCACATCTGTAAATAAATTGATAAACTGAAAAATTTTCTTTTGTCGGTTTTTCTCCTTTTGAATCATGGTTTCCCAGTCCAAAAAGCTTTTTTCTATCAACTGGTCAAACTGTTTCTTGCTAAAATACAGCAAGATGCCGCCGATTATCAAACCTGCCCAAGAAAATCCTGCCAGCATAACAATAATGGCTGCAGCAGAGATAATAGAAAAAAATAGCAGGGCCTTCCGTATTTTTTCTTTTTCCACATGATATAGAGTACTGTGTTTCAGATAGAGATGGCAAACTTTCAAACACCACATCGTCAGAAGAAAAAAAAGGCCGTCAATAAGTGTCACATCTGCTATCGCCATTAAAAATGGCAATGAAAGTGCCACGATCAAAAACAAAAATACCATAGGCATAACCAAGGAATGGCGAAAGGCTTTCTGTAAATAACGGGTCATCTCCTTTTCCTTGGGCAGCAAAAAAACTTTATCCGCTTCTTCCACGAGGGTGGCCAGCTGTCCCACGAAAAGTGTCAACAGCCATAACCCGCCAACGATGGGTTTGCCAAAATAAAAACTGTGGTCCACCTGCTTAACCATTTCAGAATAAACAAACATGAATCCGCCCATCAACACCAGTAAAATCAGTGAAAAATGATCGTTGAAGACATACTTCAAATAGCGGAACATTTTTTTTTGATATTTTTGTAAACGCTGTTCATACAAAGCTGTCATCGTTACTCCGCCTCTTCTTCCGTTAGTTTCACATAAATCTCATCCAGAGAGGCGTCAGGCAGATGAAATTCTGTTCTCAGTTCTTCAATCGTACCGACCGCTCTGATTTCTCCCTCATGAAGAACGATAAAACGATCGCAGTACTTTTCTGCTGTTGCTAAAATATGAGTAGACATCAGGATGGAAGCACCTTGACTTTGCATTTGCTTTAAGAGTTCCAACAAAGCATGGATAGCTAAAGGGTCCAGTCCTAAAAAAGGTTCATCAATGATATACAAGCTGGGCTCCACCAAAAATGCGCAAAGCACCATGACTTTTTGCTTCATCCCTTTGGAAAAATTCGCCGGAAACCAGTCCAGTTTATTGGCTAAACGAAAAGTTTTAAGGAGTTTTTCAGCCCGCTCCATCCCTACTGTTAGAGGGATATCATAAGCCATACAGGTCACCTCGATGTGCTCCTTTAACGTCAGCTCCTCATATAAAGCAGGTGTCTCCGGTATATAACCGATTTGTTTGCGATAAGCTGCCGTATCCTCGGACAATGTTTTCCCATTGATTTCAATGGTGCCTGTTTGAGGCGTGAGCAGACCGATAATATTTTTGATTGTGGTGCTTTTTCCCGCACCGTTCAATCCGATTAGTCCAACCAGTTCCCCTTTTCCTACTTCAAAACTGATATCTTTTAAAACTGGGATATGTCCGTAACCGCCAGTCAAATGTTTCACACTCAAACTCATCTTTTTTCCTCCAGCAATTCAATGACATCATTATAACATACTCCAAAAAAAGTAAAAATGAATTACTTTTGAGTTTTCCCCAAAAATCGATTATCATAAACAGTAAGATGTCTAAGGAGGAAATAAAATGAACGATTGTGTTTTTTGTAAAATAATCTCTAATGAAATCCCCAGTTATAAAGTTTACGAAGATGATCAGGTATTGGCTTTTCTTGATTTGTCGCAAGTGACCAAAGGACATACGCTATTAATCCCTAAAACCCATGTACCAGATATTTTTTCTTTTGACGAAACTGTGGCGACAACTCTTTTTTCCCGGGTCCCAAAAATTGCACGGGCGCTTGAAGCAGCATTTCCCGACATGAAAGGTTTAAATATCGTCAATAATAATAAGGAGTTGGCTTATCAATCTGTGTTCCATTCTCACCTGCACTTGATTCCAAGATACAGCACAGAAGATGATTTCAAGATTCGTTTTGCCAACAATCAAGAACAGTATACACCAGAAATGATGAAAGACATCGCAAGCCAGATTGCGGCGCAGGTGGAATAAAATGTTGAAAAACTTTTCTAAAGGGCTGCTGGTCGGCTCAGTCATCGGAGCTACACTAGGGCTTTTGTTTGCCCCTGAAAGCGGAAAAAGGACACGTCAAAAAATGATAGATGAAGTAGACGACACCACAAAGTTAGTCAGTGAACTGCAAGACGGACTTGAAAATTTTAACGGTTCACTGGCAAATCTGAAACAGACTGCCGGGGATACTCTGCCGAATTTTCAAAAAGAAATGAATCAAACAATAAGAAAATTTCAGTTTCAGACAGAACCAAGATTGAAAGAAATCAAACAGACAGTGGAAACTCTGAAGCAGCATCTTCCCACTGAAAAGAATCAACACTAAATTTTTAGTGTTGATTTTTAACTTTTATGTGAACTTTTTGTGACTTACTTTCAAAAAAATCATATTTTACTGTTTTTTGAATATCAGAGTATGTTATAGTATTGAAGGTAGTTGTTTAGTACTTTAAGAAATGAAATGATTGGAGTTTAATGAAAATGAAAAAAATAAAATTAGCCATCATCGGCCTAGTTTGTGCGGCCACTCTGACTGCTTGTACTGGCGGCAGTACAGATGTTGTCACAATGAAAGGCAGTACGATTACTGTGGACGACATTTTCGAGCAAGTCAAAACAGATGATGCTGTGAAGCAAAGTATCACACAAATGATTATCAATGAAGTTGCTGTCAATGCTTACGGCGATAAAGTTGACCAAAAGGACATCGACAAACAGTTCAACGAAACCAAAAAACAATACGGCGATGCCTTTTCTTCTGTCCTTGAAAGCAACGGACTGACTGAAAAAACTTATAAAGAAAATATCAAAAATTATTTAGCCTATGAAAAAATGTTAAAGTCTCATGTGGACTTGTCCGATGCTGATCTGAAAGAAGTTTGGGCAGACTTCCATCCAGAAGTCGAAGTACAGTTGATTGCCATGCCCGATGAGGCAGAAGCAAAAAAAGTACATGAGAGTGCAAAAAAAGGGGACGATTTTGGTAAATTGGCAGAAAAAAATTCTGACGATGCTTCAGCCTCTGAAAAAGGGAAAGTCACTTTTGACTCCACCAATACAACAATCCCCACTGAAGTGAAAGAAGCTGCTTTCCAGATGAAAGACGGGGAAATCTCTGATGTGATCAAATCGACCACGTTTGACCAAAGCTATCAGGAAGTAAATACTTTCTACATTGTCAAAATGGTCAAACAACAGGACAAAGGCAACGACATGAAACCTTTCAAAAAACAATTGAAAGAAATTGCGACTAATAACAAGGTTGCCGACCAACAGTTCCAGTTTGACGTACTCAGCAAAGAATTTAAGAAAGCTAATGTAAAAATCAAAGATGAAGATTTGACATCTATCGTCGCTCAATTCATGCCTGAGGAAACTAAAGCCACAGATTCCTCAGCCAAAGATGAAAAGAAAGAAACTGACACTTCTGAAAGCACAGAAGCTGAAGAAACTGATTCTACGAAATAATATTTAAAAACCCGCAAGGTTGCAGTATATTGCAGCCTTGCGGGTTTTATTTTTCTAAATTTATTTAATCATTGAAATGAGGCAGATAGAAATTTCGGTTGTCCATTCCGAAAATACGCTCCGTTCTTTCCCCTGCATCAATGGAACGCAGAGCCCCTAAAATCATTTGAATTGAAGCATCCATATTATCAAGCTGATGGAGAATTTCGGCTTCCAAAATTTGCGGACGCACTGGAGAGCCATATTCCAAAAGACCATGATGGGACAAAACAAGATGTTTTAGGACCAGTACATCTTCACTGCGGTCATCGATTTTTAAAATTTGGCAGGTCTTGGTAATTTCCTCATCAACTATCACTAAATGTCCCAGCAAATTGCCGGCAAGGGTGTATTCAGTGGATATGGGGCCGGTCAGCTCAATGACTTTGCCTAAATCGTGAAGAATAATGCCCGCATACAGCAATGCTTTATTGATTTCCGGATAAAAACCCGTCAGAGCCTTCGCTATACGCAGCATAGACAACGTGTGATAGGCTAGACCGCCGGCAAAGGCATGATGATTTCTTTTAGCTGCCGGAAATTCAAAAAACTGCTGCTGATACTGAGAAAACAAATGACGTACAATCCGGTTCCAATTGGCATTGGTGATTTCAAAAATAACACTGCTGAACTCCGCTTCCATTTCTTCACGGGAAATCGGTGCTTTTTCCATGTAAAGACTGGGATTGTCCGGTTCACTTTCCATCGCCAAGCGCATATTTAAAATTTTTATTTGGGGAGCACCTTGGTAAGCCTCTCTTTTCCCTCCCAATAAAACTACACGTCCTGCCGTAAACTTTTTGATTTCATCCTCTGAAGCATCCCAAAATTTACCATCTACCGTCCCGGAAGTGTCTTGAAAGGTAAACGCAATAAATTTCTTGCCATTTTTTGCCATCCGTACATCTGCATTCTTTAATAAAACAAACATCTCAAATGTTTCATCAAGGACTAACTCTTTTAATTTTTTCATCGGGTAACCTCCCTTAAAGTGATAGTGTCTCAAACCCTTGTTCCAAAGCATAATCAGCCAGCTCTGTATCAGAGCTGAAACAAATGATTTGCACTTTGTCGCTAAGACGTTTTAAAACTTTGAACAAACTCTGTTTTCTTTCCCGGTCATAATGCAGCCAGCTGTCATCAATCAACAAAGGCGCTAAATGTTCTTCGCTATTTAGAAAAACGAAAGACAAACGCATCGCCATATAAAGCTGATCCCTGGTGCCTGTAGACAATTCTTTAATCTGAAAGACTTGTCCTGACTGATGAGCCACCAGCAAGTTGCCATCTTCGAAGAAACAGTCTTCATAAGCACCCGCCGTCAGTTCTGTAAAAAATGAAGAACAAGTCGACAGCAGCGCCGGGAACTGCTGTGTTCCCATAAAATCTTGCACATCTTGAACCAAGTTGCTTAGAAGCTTTTGGACGATCCATTCTGATTGCAGCTGATTGATTTCATCCCGCAGACCGGCTTCTTTCTGATACAAATCATTCAGCAAACCGTCAGAAGCCATTTGCTGAATAGCAAACTTCATGCTTTCATATCTTTCCTGAGCTTTTTCTAGTTCCTCCTGATACTCGCTGATTTGAGAATCTATGTGCTCTTTTTGTTCTTGCAAATTACTCAGCTTATAAACTTTTTCTAAATCAAAAATGTCTTTTAATTTCTGCTCTGTCAGTTCTGCTTGGGAAATCATTTTTTTAAAGCTTTGATATTCTCCAACTAACACCGGCACACTTTGAATATCATGCAAACCGTAGTGACTTAGCAACGGCTGGTATTCCTCAGCAAACTGTTTCTTTTTCTCCTTAATGGACTGAAGAGTTTCTACGACTTGAATCTTTCCGGAATTCTCCAGTAGATAAGTTTGTTTCTTATCCTGCATCTCATAAACATAGTTGGAAATTTTTTGCAGCAGCTGTCCAAACTCTTCCTCTTCAACTTTGAACCACTCGTTCAGCCAAATATATTTTTGCCGAAAGACATCCATTTCTCCTTGGAGTTCAGCTGCTTTTTCCCCATCAGAAATATGTTCTCTAGTCAGATCAAACAAACGCTGGCGCAAGTTCAATTCGTTTAACCAGTCCTCTACTTTTTGTTCCTTGTTGAATTGAAACCTTTCGCTCAATCGTTCTTTCTTTTTTTCAAGTGCTTCCGCTTCTTTTTCCAAAATTTCCATATCATGTTCGGTTGTTGCCGTCGACCTGTCGATATTTTTTAATTGAAAATCATACTCTTCATGGACTTTTCGTCTTTCCAAGAAAAAATAGCCAAAGTAACTCAGCATCACAGCAGCAGAAACTAAACCGAATATGGCTACAACAGCGGTTTTCATCACCAATCCGACAATTCCCAGAACAAGAAAAACCAAGCCTGCAAGCAGCGGCATTAAATTCCCAATGGAACGTTGTTCTCTGCGGGACAATTGTTTTTTCCCTATCCGTTCTTTTTCCTGTTTCTGCTGTTCCCTTTGCTCACTACACATCCTTTGACGCTTGTGGATGCCGACTTCCTTTTGTGATAGTGCGATAATTTCCTCAGTATCCCCATCTCCGGGATAAAAGCTTTTCTCGATATCGGAAATTTTCAAATGCTCCCGCAAATTTTCCATATCGCTTTTTCTGCTTCTTTGCAGCCTTTGTAAAATTATTTTTTCTTGATTGAGTTCCTCCATTTCAGGCTTTTCAGAAAGAAACTCTTGGAAACGCAACTCATTATTTAAGAAAAAAGCAAACTTGGGACTTTCTACATCACCGTAATAATGCAGTTGTTCTTCGTGGATTTCCTGCTCCCGCTCAAGCAGCAAATTAAAACGCTGGTAAGCATCCTGCAGAATTTTGACCTCTTGTTCATCCAATTCCTTATTGGTTAATTCTATCTTATCTTTCAATTTCTGATAGTTTTCCCACTCAGGCAGTTGTTCGATCTGCTTCTTGAGTCTGGCCGATTTTTCCCGTTCATCGTTCAGCTGATACTGTTGTTCTTGGATGATTTGATGCAATTCTTGACTAGCAACGATTTGCTGCTGATAGGTTGCTTCTTGCTGCTCTTTTTCAACGATTTTTATTTTCAACTTATCATATTGCTGAAGCAATTGGTTCAATAAAGGTTTACGTCCTCTAGGCTTAAAAATCTCCTGCATATTCTTTTGAAATTTTAACTGTTCTGTGACTAGTTTCTTACTACCAGTCAGGCCCACACTTAACAGCAGGGATTGAAGACGGTCTTCTCCTAAAATCTGGACATCATTTAATTGGCTTTGTTCCAAACTAAACACATCGTCAAACAGTTCTCTAGTCAAGGGAGCCAGTATTTTTTGAAGAAACTCATCATCCCCCTCTAACCCTTCTCCCACTTTGACCACAGCCTTGCCGCTGTTCTCAGACTTGAGACGAGTCACTGTAACTTCTCCGTACTGAGGATGAGAAAAAGTCAAACTGCCTCCGTACAAGGCATTGGATTTCGGCTGATAGTCCGGTGCACTGCTTTTTTTTCTGGGAAAACCAAAGAGCACCTCACGGATAAAATGATAGATGGTAGATTTTCCCGCTTCATTAGGACCATAAATCAAGGTTATCTCATCTGAAAAAGAAATTTGCCGGTCCACTATTTTTCCAAAACCGACAATATCCAATTCTTTTAGCCTCATCACTGATCACCTCGCTTTGCTGCAAATAATTGCTGGAACTCGTTCATCACACGCTGAAGCAGCTCCTCACGCTGCTCCGCGGTAACCGTCAAAAGTTGGGCAGATGTGGCGTGGCGATATAAATCACTGATTGCTTCTTGGAAAACCGAATCAACTTCATAATTCCCCAGCAGCTGTTTCAGTAAATCCTCGTCCAAATGCAAACTCAATTCCGCTTTTTCTGCCCCTTGAGCACTGCTGATATCAAAAATCCATACTTTTCTATTTGTTTTATTGTAAACATCTTGCTGAAGCACATGTAGAAGCTCCTGTCTATTTTGAATATCTTGCAAAATATCGTTGATTGGTTGGCTTCCATCAATAAGCACTAATTTTACAAACCTGAGCTGTTCATCAACCATTTCTGCCAAAGCTTGCTCACAATGGAAAACAAGTTCCTGCATCGTGTAGATTTTTCTTCCTTCTATCGATACTTCTTGCCATTCCACATCGTTGGCACTTTCCCATGTGATATGAGTTTCAGCACCATCAAACTCCGCTAGAACAAAATAGCCGCTGTTTTTTTCTTTTTGGGTGTGCTTCAGCGTACTTCCGGGATAAATGATATATGGATTTTCCTGAACTATTGTGGGTTGATGGATGTGCCCCAATGCCCAGTAATCATAGCCTTTGACTTGCGCAGCATCAACCGAAAAAGAGCCGTAGGGGTTGCTGCCTATCTGTCCGTGATAAAAACCGATATGATAGTCTGCTTGATCATTGCGGTAAGGATAATCTGCCAGTTTAGAATGTTCCAGCCAGCGTTCAGTGTAAGAAAAACCGCTCACCGCAGTAGTCAAGCCATCTCGGCAATTGATTTTTAAAGTAGCGACCTGATCGTCTTCAAAAACAATAACATTATCAGGAAATTCAAACCAGTATTTTTTCGGTTGGAAAAAATCATGATTGCCGAAAGAAAGCAAGACTAGAATATCATGAGCTTTTAATCGCTCCATTTGCTCGATAAAAAAACTTTGGGTCTGAATGGTCACTTGCGGCTGATGGAAAGTATCACCTACTAGTAATAAAAAATCGATATCTTCTTCTATGCCTCGAGTCACCATTGTTTCCAATGCCTGCTGATTTTGTTTTCTTAACATTTTTGACAGTTCTTCAGGGATTTTCCCCAGACCCTCAAAAGACTGGTCCAGATGCATGTCTGCCCCATGAATAAATTTCATTCGCTCCCTCCTCCCATGATTATCTTACAAAAAAAGGCTGTCTCTCAAGCGAAATGAGACAACCTTTTTTACTAATCTTCGTATAATTCTTTTACAGGTGTCATGATGATTCGATTTAAATCATTGACAATGGTGCTGAATGCTTGTTCCCTCATCATCAAGTCGTTAATCTTTGGCGAAGCTTGAACTTTTTCAGTCAATTCCTGTGCTTGCTTTGCATCATCGTCAGTGAACTCTTCACCACTCATTTGTTTCTCCTGAAAAGATATCTGTAATTCCTGAAATTTCTTAAACAAATCAAAAGCTTCAGCATCTTTTTTTAATTCATTAAAGGCATCCTTCAAGGCTAGAAACTCTGGAAGCTGACGAATCTCTCTCTCAATTTGATTGGCGCTGTCATAAATATTTACTGTCATTCATTTGCCTCTTTTCATTTATTCTTTTACTGTCTTCCATTGTACCATCATCTAAACAGTTTTCCTAGAAGAAGCAGTTTACCAATTATCTTTAATGGAATTCCACCAGTTGCTCACTTTGTCCCTGACTTTTCCGGCACCTTCCTTGATTTTATCACCCCAGTAGTCTGCCCCTTCTTTCAGCTGATTTTCCAAGTCTTCCAAATCAGAATCATTGAACAATCCTTCCGAATCCCCATTGACATTTCCTACTTCGAACTGGGTGCCCGGTGAATTAGGCAAAATCCTTTCTGCCTGATCTTTGAAAAGCTGAGACAATATCTGCCCGCTGGAACCAGTCAGATAATGATCAGGGCCGCTTTCGTCAAACCCCATCCATGTGGCAATGACCACATCCGGCGTATAACCGATGATCCACTGGTCCTTGGAACCACCCGCTGCGGCGATATTTTCTGTGGTCCCGGTTTTTCCTGCCATGCTGTAGCCATAGGGTTGAGCACTGACACCTGTTCCGTTGGTAAAAACACCTTGAAGCATACTGGTCATGTCATTAGCAGTTTTTTTAGAAGTCACCGATTTTGCCCGGGGATTTTCATTTTCATAAACGATTGCTCCAGAGGCATCTTCTATCTTGCGGATAAAACGCGCCGGAATCTGTTGCCCATTATTAGCGAATACAGCATACGCATTGGCCATTTTCATGGGCGAAGTTCCCTTGGTCATTCCTCCAAGCGCCAATCCGTGATAATGATCTTCTTTCACTAATTTGATTCCAAATTTTTCAACTTTTTTTGCGCCTGTATCGATGCCCACTTCATCAAACAACCAGACCGCAGAGGCATTTAAACTTTGCTCCAATGCCAAATGAAGAGGAACGTCGCCGCGGTAGATCTTGTCATAGTTTTCCACATCATAGTATGATAATTTTTCATCTTTCAAAATAGAGTCAGCGTTATACCCCGCCTCAAGTGCTGGCGTGTAAACAGCTAAAGGCTTCATCGTTGAGCCAGGGGAAAGCCGGGATTGTGTGGCTCTGTTCAAGCCGAGTATCGTTTTCTCTCCACGTCCGCCAACTACAGCTTCCACACCACCTGTTTTCGGATTGATGGCAATAGATGCCCCCTGAACCATGGCATTATCGGAAGGTGCGTTGGATGGAAACAAATAATCATTTTGGAAAGAGGTGTCCATTCCCTGCTGATAGTTCTGGTCAAGATAGGTGTATACTTTATAGCCTTTATTTTGCAAGTCTTCTGGCGATATTTTCGCCTTTACTTCTGCTTCTCTCAGTATCTCGTCAAAGTAATAAGGGTAGCGGTAACTGTCCGTACTCACCTGATAGTTGTCACTGATATACAGCGGCGCTTGTTTTAGTTGAGCCGCCTCCGTCTCTTCCATTTTTCCGTTAGCCACCATGGAATCAAAAACTACATCCCGCCGTGCAATGGCATTGTCGTAATGGTCAATAGGATTAAAAATTTCCGGTCCTTTCAGCATTCCCACCAGTACGGCAGCTTCGTCTTTTGTCAAGTCCGATGCGGGTTTGGCAAAGTATCTGTGTGAGGCATCTTCGATTCCCCAAACACCATTAGCCATGTACACATTATTTAAATACATTTCTAAAATTTCATCTTTTGAATATTTTTTCTCGATTTCTATTGAAAGAAACAACTCTCTGGCTTTACGGGTCAATGTTTGGTCCAAGGTCAGATAAGCGTTTTTTGCCAACTGCTGGGTGATGGTACTTCCACCACCGGTAATCCTGCCAGAGGTGACTCTACCGACTACCGCCCGAAGAATCCCTTTGATATCATAGCCGTTGTGAGTGTAAAAACGCCGGTCCTCGGTGGAAACTAATGCGTCTACCACATGGGGAGAGACTTGATCCAACGTAACCACGGTTCCTTTTTGACCATGAAACATCCCAGCCTCCTGATCATTTTTATCATAAATCACTGTCCGCATTTCCAAGCCGTCTTTCAGCATGCCTACATTTTGCGTTTTAGCCAGATAGAATAAATAGATACTGGTTACCAGAACAACCGTCAAGCCTAACAAAAGAATGATTTTGTTGATCTGATATTTTTTCCAAATACGTTTGCGCCACTGATGAAAGCGACTCAGATATGGTCTGAGCCATGCCCAAAAGGTTTTCAGGTACTCACCTATTTTGTGCAATATATGTTTAAAGTCCATGATACTCCCTCTTTTTCAATAATAATATCTTGTTCATTCTATCATATTTTACTCTAAAACCACTAATCCCTAAGACTGATTTGCATGATTTAGGATATTTTTAACATCTCTTCTAACTTTTTTAAATAGTGTGTTACAATACTTAAAAACCTAAAAGGAAAATTTATTATATGAAATTCAGTATCATTTTACCTCCCCATTTTATATCCCGCGATATTCGCTCACTTTTAGAAGACCATTGGCTGGTGCCTAGAAAAGTCCGTCATTTCCTGCGTGTCAGGAAAAATGTGCTAGTTAACGGTGAAGTAAAAATGTTTCATGAGTTTGTACAAGCTGGAGATGAAATCACCTTGATTTTCGAGCCCACTGATTATTCAAATTCAGAGGTTTTGCCGGGAGACAAGAAATTGGTGCAGACTATTTTTGAAGATGAGCATCTGATTATCGTGGAAAAACCTGCCAAAATGAAGACCCATCCTAATCAGCCTGATGAAAAGGATACTTTGCTTAACCATCTGGCGGATTATTTGATGGAAAAAAATCAGATACCTTACGTCGTTCACCGCTTGGATAAAGAAACCAGCGGGTTGATTGTATTTGCGAAAAATCCGTTTATTTTGCCGATATTAGGGCGTATGATGGAACAAAAATCGATCAAAAGAGTCTATCAGGCTGTCGTTCAGGGGGAAATAAAACAAGAGACCCTGACTATTACTAAAAAAATCGGCCGGGACAGACATGACAGGCGGAAAAGGGTCATAGACAAACGCAACGGTCAGTACGCCGAAACAAAAGTTCATGTCACTAAGGGGAGCAAACAACACTCTTTTCTAACTTGTTTCCTTGCCACTGGGCGGACACACCAGATACGCGTCCATCTTCAAAGTATAGGACATCCTGTTATAGGCGACCCCCTGTACAATCCTTCTTATTCAGATGATCAACGCTTAATGCTGCATGCCCATGAATTAAGCTTTGTTCATCCTTTGACAGAGAAAAAAATACATGTTCAGAGTCCCTTCTCCCTATGGTAGAAGAAAACGACAAATAAAAAAGATCCGAAAATCAGATTGAGTTTCTGTTTTTCGGAGCTTCTTTGTTTTTCTATACAGTTATTGCCATAAAAATATGTGCCTACTTCAACAGCTCAGACAAAGCTGAGGTGTTCAACTCGGGGAAAACTTCAAAGAATTCCTTCAATTTTTTGAACACACCAATATTTTTTCCTGCCACATCATTTTCTACCTGCAAGACTAATAATGGCTCATGGAGACTCATCCGCAACAAAAACCAGCCTGACCCATCTTCTCCACGAAGATTGACACGGATACCTTCTTCATTATCCAAGTCGATGGACCAATCAGGAAACTTTTCGATAAAATCAGCCATTACATCAATGACCTCTGTACCTTTTTGACGATAGTTTTCCCCGCTGATACGAAAACGGACTTCTTGGGTTTCCTCCGGTTGCTTCAAGTCGGCAATCAAATCATTTAATGTGCGTCCCTCTTCTGATAATTTCGGCAGCAGCATCAATATTTTTGCAACCACATAGGCACCGTCGTCAAGGAAATAATTTTCTTTAAATGCCGCATGACCGCTGGTTTCAATAGCCAGTTCGGTTTGGATTCCCTGCTTGTTCAACTCTATGGCTTTATTGATAACATTTCGATACCCGCACAAGTAGCGCACCTGCTTACCGCCTAAAAGCTCGATAAAATCTTTCAAATGACTGGATGTGGGCGAGTTCGTCACAATCGTAGTGCCCGGATGCTCCTTTAATACGATTTGTGCCAGCACCGCTATCAAATTATTACGGTTCAAAGCACTGCCATCTTTAGCCACCACCGCTGCACGGTCCACATCTGTGTCAAAAATCACTCCTAAATCTGCACCGTTAGCAAGCACTGCTTGCTGAATGCTTGCCATGGCTTCTTTATTGTCAGGATTTGGCATGTGGTTAGGAAATGTCCCATCAGGAGTTAAAAACTGACTCCCTGTTGTTTTGGCACCTAAAGCTGCCAGTACTTTTTCTGCAAAAAAACCGCCGGCACCGTTACCGGCATCTACAATGATATGAAAATCTTTTAATGGCTGTTCTTCCCCGTTACCGATTCCTTGACGGATTTTTTTGACAAGATCTTCAGCATATTCAGAAATCAAATCTTTTTTTACAACAGTTCCTGTGTCGGTAGACTGCGCTGAAAAAGGTTTCTCTCCGTGATCTAAAATAAAAGCAATATCTTCGCTCTCTGCTCCTCCATCCTTCGTAAAGAACTTCAGACCGTTAAAATAATAAGGCAAATGACTGGCCGTAATCATAATACTGGCATCGCTGTCAAATGAGGCAAACTGGGTAGCCATAAACATCGCCGGCGTGGTCGCTAATCCCGCATCGATTACAGCCACTCCGTGAGCTGAAAAAGTGTCAATCAAACTTTTCTTCAAACCCGGTCCTGACAAACGGCTGTCTTGTCCCACTGCGATAGTGGCATTAGACAAATTCAGATGCTTTTTTTCTTGTAACCAATGCAGCACGCCTACGGCAATTTTTTCTGCATCTAAAGGCGTCAGATTCGCTTCCTCTTCTTTTGTCGTAATCGAAATCCCCCGGATATCTGAGCCGTTCTTTAAATCTTTTAAAGACATTTCCCTACTCCTTTTCTATGATTGTTTCTAATTGGGCTTTAAATAGTGTTGCTTGTTCTTCGCTGACCAAAATGATGACTACCGTATCCGTGCCGGCGATCGTGCCAGCAACTTCAGCGAAATGGGCCTCATCGATCAAAGCGGCCACCATGTTAGCAGTGCCCAACTGAGTGTGTAAAATTAACATAAACTGGACTTGAACGACATGAGAAACCATCTCTGCAATGATTTCTTCCAGCTCCAAGGCATTCTCTCTTTGTTCTTCCAGTTGAACATACCGCACTTTTCCTTCTGCATCGTGACGTTTGACGATGCCCAACTCACGGATATCACGAGAAATCGTTGCTTGAGTTGCCATCACTCCTTGTCGACTCAATATTTGAATCAATTCATCTTGAGTTTCAATGCTTTGTTCATTTAATAAACTTAGAATCAATCGATGTCGATCAGCTTTTTTCATCGCAGTCCCCTCTTTCGAATTTAACGGTTTAATTATAGCATAAGTTGAATAGGAGATTCGATTAATTCCTGTTTGAAAAAAACAAATCTGATTAATTTGAAAATTATCTGCCTTCCCCAGACATTCTGCCTTTGCTCTGTGAATAAAAGATAGGATTTCACCCTTTTTTTTGTTATAATGTCAGTTGGTATCTGTATTAAATGTATAACATTAAATAGAGCATCGTTTTTTTATTTTAGGAGGTACAATATGAATGGAAAAAAAGTCATCGCATCTGCTTTGGAAAAAGCATTAAAAGACTACTTGTCATTAGATGAAATCACTCAATTAATTGAACAACCAAAAATCAGCGAACACGGCGACTTGGCCTTTCCCGTTTTTTCATTGGCAAAAGTCATGCGCAAATCCCCTCAAGTGATTGCCCAAGACATTGCCGAACAGCTGAACCCGGAAGATTTTGAGGCAATCAACGTGGTGGGACCTTACATCAATTTCTTCTTGAAAAAAAATCTTGTCAGCGAAGCAACATTGAAACAAATTTTAGCGGCAGAAAACCACTATGGAGATGAAACTATTGGTGAAAACCGGATGGTCCCTATCGATATGTCCTCTCCCAATATCGCAAAACCCATGTCTATGGGGCACTTGCGTTCCACGGTAATCGGCAACAGCATCGCACTGATTTTAGAAAAAATCGGCTACCAGCCATTCAAAATAAATTATATTGGTGATTGGGGAACTCAATTCGGCAAACTGATTGTGGCTTATAAAAAATGGGGTTCAGAGGAAGCAGTTAAAAAAGATCCAATAAAAGAATTGCTGCGTTTATATGTGGATTTCCATGAAGAGGCTGAAACTGATCCAAGTCTGGAAGACGAAGGACGTGCCTGGTTTAAAAAGCTGGAGGACGGCGACGAAGAAGCCACTCACCTGTGGCAGTGGTTTCGTGAAGAATCACTGAATGAATTCCAACGTATTTATGATTTGCTGGAAGTGACCTTTGATTCCTATAACGGCGAATCTTTTTACAATGATAAAATGGACTACCCGATTCAACTGCTGGAAGAAAAACATTTATTGACATCTGATGCGGGAGCAGACATTGTTGATTTATCTGCTTATAATTTAAATCCGGCCTTAATCAGAAAATCTGACGGAGCCACCTTATATATCACTAGAGATTTAGCCTCCGCACTTTACCGTAAAGAAACTTACGATTTCGTAAAAGCTTTATATGTGGTCGGCAATGAGCAGTCGATTCATTTCAAACAGTTAAAAGCTGTTTTGAAAGAAATGGGTTATGACTGGTCGGAGGACATTCAACATATTCCTTTTGGCCTGATTACCAAAGACGGGAAAAAACTCTCTACACGTAAAGGAAAAATCGTGCTGTTGGAAGAAGTTCTCCAAGAAGCCATCACGTTAGCCAAAGCACAGATTGAAGAAAAAAATCCGACCTTGGCTGACAAAGATGAGATTGCCCGCCAAGTAGGGGTGGGTGCCGTTATTTTCCATGATCTTAAAAATGACCGCATGAATAATTTTGATTTTTCATTAGAGGACGTGGTGAGATTTGAGGGAGAAACAGGCCCTTATGTACAGTACACTCATGCACGCTGTGCGTCTATCCTGCGCCGGACCAACTGGGAGAAAAAAGCTGACCAAACCTATCAACTCGATGATGCAGAAAGTTGGGAAGTCATCAAACTGCTGCAAGCATTCCCGCTGATGATTGAAAGATCTGCAGAAAAATACGAACCGTCGATTATGGCAAAATATGTCATTGATTTAGCACAAACATTCAATAAATATTATGCCCATGTAAAAATCGTTCACGAAGATGAGCAGCAAGATTCACGTTTGGCTTTAGTCCGTTCCGTCGAGATTGTTTTAAAAGAAGGCCTGCGTCTCCTTGGAGTCCACGCACCTGACGAAATGTAAACAGTAAAGACTAAGCAAAAATTGCAAAACATAGAAAAATCCCACGAAATCACTTGTCTAAAGCATTGATTTCATGGGATTCTTTATTTTAAAAAGCTCTCTATCTCAAGTTTTAAAAGACCTGTTAGTCTGTTGTTTTAATTTATCAGCACCATATAACTTAAAAGCGCTATTGATAGAACTCCAATAACAACACCTAAAAAGTTCAGGACTTTATTAAGTCTCGGCTTGCTTCGGAAAATCAACTCCAGCAGATCATACAAAATCAAACCGGCCAATCCTCCTAAAGTGTTGTTGATGACATCAGTAATATCACTGCCTCCGATTGCCCAAATGTATTGAATGGCCTCAAAAGAAACACTGACCGCAAAAATCAGGAACAATTTTGTCAGGAATCCCCGCTTAGGCATCACCATGGACAATAATAAGCCGAAAGGAACAAAAATCAAAACATTGTAAATGATTTCTGTTTTGTCTATCTGACCATTGACGATACTGGAAGCACCGTAGGGAATAAGATTTAAATGACGCATATTGGGCAACTCATCTAAAGATAATGATAACTTGAACAGCACGATCCAAGTCAGCAATGCTAAATAAACCAATAAAATAAAGGTGGATAGTAAACGTTGTCTTGTTTCATATTTCATCTTAATCAACTCCTCCCCTTCATTATAGAAAATTACTGCAGGTACTGCCATAGGACCTAAGGACGAAAAAGAGCTAGGTCTCCTTACCTAACTTTCTGAATTTAATTTTTCACAGCGGATTAAAAATTATCAATGAATCTCTTTGATTGCTTGCAGCTTATCTGATAATATTTTGCGCAACTCTCATTTTAGTTCAAATTTACAGTTTGCCGTTAAAAAAATCGACCTTCTAAAAGTTTTAGTTTTACTTTTAGGAAGTCGATATATGACTAATAATTTTTCAGCACAAATTAAAAATCCAAGTTTATTCTAGTACTGATATAGTACATCACAGGTGCAGCGATCCCCATAACAATAAATTCGCTTAGGGCAGTCCAACCGTAAGTCAGCCAAAAGGGGACTTGTATCGCCACGTGAAGCATCCAAGCAATCAACCCCATACTGACACTGAACACCAAGACATTGGCTGCCATCAGCCATCTGGTATCTTTGATATAACGTTTCAAAAATCTGGTGACTGACAGTGCGGCCAGTGTTTGCCCACCGCCAAACAGTACGTCTAAAATTCCAAACTCTGAAAACATCAAATTATATAAAACAACACCTAAAAATACGCCCCAAATCAATTTTTTGTTAAAAACCACTAAATGATTGAAACTTTCAGATATCCTGAATTGAATCGGACCTGACGCCACAGGATTCACTAAAATCGTCAGGGCAAGATACATGGCTGCAACAATACCATTAAGAAGCAGCCCTTTTGTTTTTTTGTTTTGCATAAAAATTCCTCCTAGTTTTGATGACGCGGGATGGTATGAATGAACCGCGATATTTTTTAATCTTCTACCACTGTAGTGCTTTTTATTCACAAAGTCAATGTGTATTTTCAAGTATTCCCTACTTTACAAAAGTTTTTGTTTGCTTTTTTTTAAGCTTTAGTGTAGTATATGACTGTTGGAATTTCGTTATCAAATAAACGTTAGACGCCTTCTAGCAAAATTATGAAGGGAGAGAATGTTATGATTTACGATAACGCTCAATTTAAATACCGTGTGGCCTTAAACACACAGACCCAAACTTTTATCGCTTATGATGCAAAAGATGATTCAAAAGTTGGCTACGGTATTACGATTGAAAAAGCAGTAGAAGCATTGAAAAATCTTATTTAAGGAGTTTTCCGATGAACGATTCTTGTACTGACTCAAGATGAAGAAGTCATTAGCACGATACCATGTGATCTAATGACTTTTTTTATTTACCGACAATTCAAACAAACGAAAGGGTTCACTATGAATGACTTGTTTTTACATATTATAGCGAATGAACATTCAGGAGGCGGCAAAGGAAAGCAAGCCGCAAATGATGTGAAAGATTATTTAAATAAAAATAACATCCCTTATAACTATTACCCTTCGGAGTATGCCGGTCACGCCATCGGACTTTCCAAAGACCTGTTGGAAACAACTCTCAAGCCATGGTCAAAAGATTTCAAATCTCCGTACCCTCTGCTGGTAGTTTTAGGAGGAGACGGGACTCTCCACGAAGTCACTAATGCTTTGGGAAATCGTTTAGACATCCCCCTGGGCTATATCCCCAGCGGTTCGGGAAATGACTTTGCGCGAAGTGCGGGAATTCCCCGGGAGCCTTTAGAAGCCTTGAAATTACTTTTAAAGACAGACAAACCCCAGGAATTATTTCTCTTAAATTGTTTGGACAAAGTAAAACGTCACGAAACTTTGATCACAAATAACTTGGGGATCGGCTTAGATGCTTCCATTGTGGCAGCTGCCAATCAATCTGAAAAAAAGCAGTCCTTCAACCGGCTGCAAATCGGTGCATTTATTTATTTATTTTCAGCCATCAAGGTACTATTTCAGCAAAAAGGATTTCCCTTGTCGGTAAGGACAGAAAAAGAAGATGCTGTGTTTGAGCGCGCCTTTCTTGTCACTTGTACCAAGCATCCTTACTTTGGCGGCGGCTTAAAAATCGCCCCGAAAGCTTCTGCTTTTAATCAAAATATTGAACTGGTTGTCGTAGAAAGGATACCCCTTTATAAAATTTTATATTTGGTTTTTCTTTTGTTGCGAGGCAAACACCTTGAGTCCAAATATGTTTCCCATTTCAAAGCACGAGAAATAAATTTGAGCACCTCATCCAAAGAGTATGGTCAAATGAGCGGGGAGATTATTCCTAAACAAAACTTTGATGTGAGACTTTCTACTATAAAAAGATTTTTTTGGTTTTAAAAAAGACACAATCTCACTATCGGATTGTGTCTTTTTAAGTTTGAAAATCATAAGGTGTCAAAGTCTCATCCATGCCGATCATCGGGGAAATCATACCGTGCTGGATTTTATCCAGTGTCAATATCCAGTTTTCAGTTGCCTTCTCCTCTGGTTCTACCGAAACATCTTCTTCGCCAATTGCAAATCCCGGCTGATTCTCTGTTGAAGCTTTTTCTATCGTCATATTCTCATAGCTGACAGGCTGGCTGCCGGGTTGAAGCACTCCGATAGCACCATAAATCCTGTTCAGCAAATACGTTTTACGATTGGTTCCCTCATTTTCTGCCGCCCGTCTGAAAGCTTCGGGTTCCCCTAGCAGAATCAGCTTTTCCTGACTCCTAGTGATTCCGGTATACAGCAGATTGCGCTGCAGCATCCGAAAGTATTGCTGCACCATCGGCAAAATCACCATTTTAAACTCACTGCCTTGAGATTTATGAATGGAACAACAATAGGATAAAGTAATCTTATTCCACTCGTTCCGCTGATAAGTCACTTCGGTCTGATCAAAAGAAATCACCAGCTTATCTACTTTGTCTTCATTATCTTTGCCATAGATTATTCCCGTAACAATCCCCATATCCCCGTTGAAAACATTGAGCTCCGGTTCGTTCACCAGCTGGAGGACTTTATCTCCAATCCGGTAAACTTTATCGTTCCACTTAACCTCTTTTCGCCTGCCCGTGTCATTAGGATTAAAAACTTCCTGCATCATTTTATTTAAATTATCGATACCTGCGACTCCCCGGTACATGGGAGCCAGTACTTGAATATCTTGAGCTGTAAAACCTTTTATCTGGGCTTTTTGTACAATCTGTCTGATTAAATTTTCCACTTGATAAGCAGTGCAGGCAAAAAACGACCGGTCTTTTTGATTTTTTTGCAAGTCTTTTGGCAGTACGCCGTTTTTAATGCTGTGAGCCAATGGGATGATGGAAGAATCGTTTCCCTGACGATAAATTTCTGTCAATTCACAACTAGGGATATCATCCACTTGCAGCAAATCATGCAGAACCTGCCCAGGACCAACGGAAGGAAGCTGATCTTTATCTCCGACAAAAATAACCTGCATATTGGTTGGAATCGCCTTTAGCAAAGTATTTGCCAGCCAAGTGTCCACCATAGACATCTCGTCTACAATCAAAATACCCCCATTCAGTTCTTCCACTTCCTCAACGCTGTTCTTCTCCAGACCAGTCAATCCCAGCATACGGTGAATCGTACTGGCCGGCAAGCCTGTCGTTTCATTCATCCGTTTTGCGGCACGGCCGGTAGGTGCTGCCAATAATATGGGAAACACTTCATCGTGATAGTCATTGATATCCAGAGACAAATCATTAAGTGCAGCAAATAATGACACAATGCCATTAACCACCGTGGTTTTTCCCGTACCAGGACCACCAGTGAGAATGAACAAAGGCGAACAGACGGCTTCTTTCATAGCTGCTATCTGGGAAGGACCATAAGACATACCGTTGCTCTTTTCCAACACTTTGATCAAGTCCGTAATTTGTTCATCATCGTAGTGTATCCTTTTTTTACGGGATAACAAACGCTTGATAGACGTGGCGATGCCCATCTCTGCAAAGCACAAAGAGTTGTCAAAAATTTTCGTTTCTTCCTGTTGTATTTTATTTTCTTCCACTAGCTGAATGATTTGATCCGCCACCATCTGAGGAGCTATTTCCACTGCACGGCTGTTCTCCAGCGTTTCGATTACTGCTTTGAGTAAATCTTCCGCCTCCATATATGTGTTGCCTTCGCTCATGGAGTTTTGCAGTAATTCAAATTGGACCGCTGCCCGCAGTCTGACGGGAGCATCCGCTGCGATGCCCAATCTCTCTGCTAATAAGTCGGCACGCTTAAACCCGATACCTTCAACATCTTCAATCAAACGATAAGGATCTTCTTCTATCAATTCAAGAGTCTCTGATTTGTAAAGTTGATAAATCGTCATTGCCAGCTGACTGCCGAACCCGTAGTCATGCAAGGAAACAATGGTTTGTTCCATACCGTAATTTTCACGGATGCCTTCCTGCAACGCCTGCTGACGTTTTTGCGTCAACCCGGGGACTTCTGACAAACGACTGGGGTCATTCATGATGATTTCAATGGCATCAGGTCCTAAAATATCCACGATTTTTTCGGCTGTTTTTTTCCCGATTCCAGGAAACGCTTCGCCGGAAAGATATTCTACCAGTCCGTTTTCCGAAGTAGGTTTTACTTTTTTATAAGTAGCCGCTTGAAACTGTCTGCCATATCTGGGATGATCGACCACATCTCCAAAAAATTGATATGTTTCGCCCTCTAAAATATCTCCAAAGCTTCCAGTCACCACGATTTCAGGTTCTTCATAATGACTGCTGGTTTCTTCAATCGCAATCAGCATCACTTTATAAAAATTTGCCGGATTTTGAAAAAAAACAGCCTGAACGCTGCCGATTATAAATGGCTTTTCTATCATTTGTTCTTCCATAGACTTGTTTCCTCTCCTTATCCGATCATTCATAATCAATCTTAAACTTTCCGCTGTCTGATTACAAGAAAAAAACAGCAAGTCTTACTTACTGTCTTTGTTTTTCAAACTTTCCATATAATCCAATGCATCTTGCACTGTTTTGACTGGGATGATCTTCATCTTGGTTTTTATTTTCTTTGCAGCGGCAAGCGCTTGCTGATAATTATTTTTCAGGTCAGGATGTTCTTCCAAGACTTCCTTCGAGTAGGGTTCATCTGGTGCGAAAAAGATTTCTGCCCCCGCCCGGTCAGCGGCTACTATTTTTTTGTCGATACCGCCAATCATCCCGACTTTTCCGTCACTTTTTATTTCTCCGGTACCGGCTATCAGGCGACCTTTTCTTAAAGATTTGCCAATAAGGGATTCATAAATTTCCAGTGTGAACATCAAACCTGCTGACGGTCCGCCAATGCCCTCCACCTCAAATGTGATGTCGCGGTCAGACACCAGTTCCTTGCGTTCGATCAGAGTGATTCCAACTCCTATCCGCTGCTCATCATTTAATTCCGTGAGTTTGCCGGAAACAGATTTCTTTTCCCCATCACGTTCAATTTTCAGATTTACAGTGTCTCCAAGTTCCTTCGCCCCTACATAATTCATAAATTCTTCCGTTGTCTCAAAAGATAAATCATCCACCTGATAGACTAAATCACCAACGGCCAACTCCCCGCGAAAATCAGAGGTCGCCATAACATCCATCACATAGACACCTTTGTATGAAAAATGATAGGTTTCCCCTGCCAAATCCAAAGCTACCTTCTTTGCCATATTTTCAGATGATGACATTTGCAGCTCTCCCAGCAAATCATGCTCCTCACTTGTGCGATCTCCTAAAAAATCTTCTTTAGGAATAATTTCTTGAAAGGTGTCTTTTTTTGCCAATAAAAACGTGGCAGGTGTAGCCTGTCTAATACCAACTGTCGTCAGTAAATAAGCGCCTGTATGGTCATTGCTTTTTCCGTCCACCCGAACGAACTGCTGGACATCTTCAGCACTGCCAGGCATTTCAATAAAATAAGGGATGGGAATAAAAATTCCCGCTGCCATTATAAATGACAGGATAAAAACACTGATGAAAATTGCAATATGCTTTCTGTGACGTCTGTTATGAGGAAATTTCATCATCAAAAATCCTTTTCTTTAAAATTATTTTTCTTGATATTTCTTAATGACTGCTTGGTTAACAGCTTCGGGTAAAAATTTAGAAACGTCTCCCCCAAAACTTGCGATTTCTTTGATAAGACTGGAACTTAATTTACTATGTTCCGGCGCAGCAAGCAAGAATACCGTCTCGATTTCCGAAAACAGGGCTTGATTCATCTGAGCAATATTCTTTTCGTACTCATAATCCTGAATATTACGGATGCCTCTGATCAAAAAAGAAGCCCCTAGCTCTTTTGCCAATTCAACAGTCAGCCCGGATTGATGGGTCACGACTGAAACATTGTTCAATTGTTTTGTACACTGTTCAGCAAGCTGCGTTTTTTCATCTGGCGTGAACAAAGATTGTTTGCTGGTGTTCGTCATAATAGCAATGACCACTTCATCGAATAATTTGGCTGCCCGTTCGATGGTATTCAAGTGACCAAGAGTAAAAGGATCAAAACTTCCCGGAAATAAACCAATCTTTTTCATCTAAACGCCTGCTTTCTTTTGATATATTGTAATCCTGGTGTTGCCATATAATTGATTTTTTTTACACTTCAACCCAGGGATATTTTCATTCAGTTCAACAGACTTATCTGTTTCGCAAACAATCATTCCACTTTCAGCAATCAAACCGCTATCCAGCATCACATTCAGTTCTTCTTCTATTTTCTGCATCAAATAAGGCGGATCTAAAAAAATCACATCAAAGATTGTGCCCGCCTCAGCAAATTCTTTCAGGGCGGTCTCCGCCTTTTTTTTCATGATTACAACTTGAGACTCCGCTTTCAGTAAGCTGACATTCTCCTTGATGACTCTGACAGCCTGATAGTGATGATCGACACAATAGGCCCGACTGCATCCTCTGGACAATGCTTCTAGTGCCAGATTGCCGCTGCCGCTATATAAATCCAAAACGATTTCCCCATCAAAGTAAGGGCCGATCATATTAAAAATCGCTCCCTTGATCTTATCAGATGTGGGGCGGGTGTTGCTGCCTTCCAACGTTTTCAATCTTCGGCCTTTAAATTTTCCTGCCACGATTCTCATCAGCATTCCACTCCCATTTCATAAAAAAATTCATCAAGACGGCTTATCAAGCACTTGATGAATTTTTCAGTTCATTAAACTTCATCTGACAGCTTGATGGTCGTACCTAGTTCTTCCACATCAAAACCGTCATCATCCTCTAAATCGATTTTACTGTATTCTATAGAGACATCCGGGCGGTAAGAACGCTCAACACGATGCACAAAGTTTAATTTCTCAATGACCGACATATTTTTTTCAACGGCTACCTCATCCATATAAATCAAAACATATTTCATTTGTCTTGAGACATAACTGATAATGCCGAATTTTCTCAATTGGCGCAAAGGGCGCAAGGTGTGCATCCAAACGATCAGTCCGCGGCGTTTTTTCCACGGCAACATTTGCTCTTGTTTTTCATTATCCAACATGACAGCTACCTCCACATCCTCTTTGGGCAAACTCAAAAAATGGGTTCCCTGCATCTATTTTAATGTCCGGAGAGACAACCTGTGCTAAACGGTAGGAAATCCTATCTAAAATTTCTTGCAGATCAGTTTCGTTTCTCCGAAAATTCATAATCAACGGGTCTGTATCGATGCGGCGTTTCTCCTTGCGGACTGCCCGACGCTTTTCCTTATAATCCGGCGCATGTTTGCCATAAGCTTCAACACGCTCAAAAGCCCGTTTCGCTTCTGAAAAACTGCGGAGTTTTCGCTGGACATCTTCAGATTCTTCCATAGCAATTTTACTAGAAATCAGTTTTTCCATCGTATCGCTTTCCATGATTCTTTTAACTAACTCGTTAAGCTGGTCCTCTATGGCAAAAACTTCTTCAGTGTAAATCATTACTTTTATTCCTACTTTCCTTCAATCGCTTGTTGCTGTCTGCTCAGACACTGATTCGCTAAGCATCAGAAAAACAAAATCATCCTTGAATGACACGCCGATTTCTCCCTGTTCTATCTGGTTTAGAGGTAACTGTGACAGAAAATTACTATACCACTGCATCAGCATGTAGGGAATATCACGGGTAGGCATATAGGCCAGTCCGTATGTATCATCCATCGAAACTTTGTTTTCCTTTGCGATTTTTTCGATTTCCTTCTGTGTCAAATAAAAGGGCTGCCGGTAAGTCTGGAGGCTCATCTGTACTGCCAGCTCGTCCAATGCTTCTGTTTCCAAAAAAGTTTCCTTTTCTTTTAAAAAGCTGGCAAGCAATCTGCTGCTTTCTTGAAACAACTGTCCATTCGCAACAAAAATTTCTTTCCCGTCACGTTCGCGGATAAGATTGACAAGTGAGAAAAACTGTCTCTCCAAATGTCTCTGGGAAAGTTCTAGACTTTCCGAATCACTGCTTTTTTTCTCAGGAAGCTCTCCTTCCTGCAAATTGTAAGGCATTAGTGACAGCAATACAGCAGTGCTCAAATACCTGATCCCGGTCACCTTTTTACTTTCTCCGTCAATATGGAGAATCGCAAAACTATCATTATCAAATGCCACAAGGGGCTGCGTACTCATATCTTTTTCAGTGAGTTCCACTACATAATCTTTCTCACCCTGCTTAAAACTAAAGTTGGAATAAAGCGTGGTGACAGACGAAATTTCATGCAATGTCATCCCAATATTAAAAAAATCACAGTCAACGGCGGAACCCAAAACAAAAATAGATTGAATCACCTTATCTTCTATCAACAATTGTAGAAAATCAGAACCATCCTCCCCAAAAATCCACCATGAGCTAGTGTCATCCACTTCTTGTATCTCGATAGGCTCTCCAAAATTTTGAATAAACGACTCTGTTTTTTTCCCAATATATTGAGATAAGCCTGAAGAAGAAACCTTCCCCTGCATGAACTTCTGGTTTTTTTCTTCGGGAACTTTCGAGCCAATATCAAGAGGTTGGGGAGGCGTATCATCGGGAAAAACAATTGGCTGCATGTACGCTATGATCAGAAAAACAACTGATACTAATAGAAAATGAGCAACTCTTTTCACACGCTCTCCCCTCTTTCATCTGCTGACTATCTCGGTGTGATCTCGACCAGCAAGTCTCCAGACTGAATCGGATCCCCTGCTGCTGCGTGAACTACACTGATTATACCATCAAACGGCGCTTGAATCATTGTTTCCATCTTCATCGCCTCTGTGACCATCAGTGTTTGACCTTTTTTCACAGTATCGCCTGCTGCCACAAGTACGTCTAAAACAGAACCCGGCATCGTTGCCCCCAAGTGTTCCTTCTTGGTCGGCTCTGCTTTAGGTTTTAAAATAACTTGAGACTTGACGCTATTATCTTTGATAACGACTTCGCGGCGCTGACCATTAAATATGAAATACAGGATTCGATTTCCTTCAATGTTTGGTTCACCGACCTCATCCAAACGGATATTAAAGTGCTTGCCTTTTTCAATCTTCACGCGAATCGTTTCATTCGGCCGCATGCCGTAAAAGAAGCTCGGTGTATCCAAAACGGTCAAATCTCCATAAGTATCATTGGCTTTCCGGTAATCTAAAAATACTTGCGGATACATAATATAACTCAATACTTCTTCATGACTTGGTTTGTATTCAATCAACTTTTCCAGCTCTGCTTCAACGTCAGCAAAGTCAATAGGATCAGCCAGCGATCCAGGTCTGACATCAATGGACGGACGCCCCTGCAAAACAATTTCTTTCAATTTTTCCGGGAAACCGCCTGTGGGCTGGCCTAAATCGCCCTGGAAAAAACTGACAACTGATTCAGGGAAGCTCAGCGTATCCCCTTTTTGGTAAATATCTTCTTCCGTCAACTCATTTTGAACCATAAACAGCGCCATATCCCCTACAACTTTAGAAGAAGGTGTCACTTTAACGATGTCGCCGAACATTTGGTTAACTTCAGCATATACTTTCTTGATTTTCTCCCATTGATCTTCCAAACCAACGGCTTTTGCCTGTTGCTGCAAGTTAGAATACTGTCCTCCCGGCATCTCATGAGCATACACTTCTGTTTGAGGAGCGTTGATGCCATTTTCAAATTGAGAATAATAACTCCGGACATTTTCCCAATAGTGATTGACCCGCTGTGCATTTTCGATATCGATTTTAGGTGTTTTTTCATCTTGGCCCAAAGCGTAATAGAAACTGCTCATACTTGGCTGGCTAGTGGAACTGCTCATGGCACTTGTTGCCACATCCACAATGTCCACTCCTGCCCGGACTGCCGACGAATATGTGATGATACCATTGCCGCTGGTATCATGCATATGCAGATGGACCGGCAAAGATACTTTATCTTTGAGAGCACTAATCAAATGGTAAGCCGCTTGAGGCTTCATCAACCCTGCCATATCTTTTATGGCAATGATGTGTGCCCCCATTTTTTCCAGCTCCAAAGCAAGCTCGACATAGTAGTCGATATTATATTTTGTTCTTGTTTGAGACAAAGCATCTCCAGTGTAGCAAATCGCTGCTTCTGCGATTTTTCCGGTATCGCGGACGACTTGGATACTTTTCTCCATTTGCGGCAGCCAGTTCAAACTATCAAAGATTCTAAAAACATCAATGCCTTGACGGGCAGACTCTTTAATGAATTCTTCAATCACATTGTCAGGATAATTTTGATACCCTACGGCATTAGAACCGCGGAATAACATTTGAAGCAGGGTATTAGGCATTGCCTCACGGATTTTTCTCAATCTGACCCAAGGATCTTCATTTAAAAAGCGATAGGCCACATCAAATGTCGCACCGCCCCACACTTCGCATGAAAACAGCTGCGGCAGTGCTTCTTCAGTACAACCGGCTATTTTTACGATATCCTGTGTCCTTACCCGAGTTGCCAATAAACTTTGATGGGCATCTCTGAATGTGGTATCTGTCAATAGGACAGCTTCTTGGTTTTTGATCCACTCACTGACCGCTTCTGGCCCTTGACTATCTAAAATATTTTTAGCTGTAGGACCAGCATCACCAGCATTCAAAGCAATTTTTCCAGGTTTTCTAAAGATTGGCTTGTTGACCTTTTCTATCCCCGGGAAGCCATTCACCGTCACTTCCCCAAGATATTTTAACATCCGGTTGCCGCGGTCACGAATCCGCGGAAAAACAAACAATTCAGGGGCACCATCGATAAAAGTCGTTTTTGCTTCCCCGGTTTGAAATTGTTCATGATGGATTACATTGGATAGAAATATAATATTGGTTTTTACACCACGAATCCTAAATTCTTTCAATGCCCGTTTCATTTTTGTCACAGCTTTGGAAAAATCAGAGCCGTAAGTACACACTTTTACTAACAAAGAATCGAAGTAAGGCGTTACTTCTGCACCCGTGTAGGCATTTCCTACATCCAAACGAACACCTAAACCGCCCGGGGAACGATACGTGTCAATAGTTCCGGTGTCAGGTAAAAAGTTGTTGGCAGGATCTTCCGTCGTTATCCGACATTGAATCGCCGCCCCTTTTATTTTGATGTCTTTTTGTTCCGGGATACCGATTTCTTCATGGAGCTGCAAGCCTTGGGCAATTTGCAGTTGTGCCACCACAATATCTGTATCTGTAATCATTTCTGTGATTGTATGTTCCACTTGGACCCGCGGATTGACTTCAATAAAGTAAAACTGGTCCCCTTCCACCAGAAACTCAACAGTCCCTGCGTTGGAATACCTCACATGCTTCATCAAACGGACAGCAGCGTCACAGATTTCTTCCCTCAACTCTTCGGAAATAGAAACGCATGGTGCCACCTCGACCACTTTTTGATGACGGCGCTGAACAGAACAATCCCGTTCATAAAGATGGACGATATTCCCGTGTTCGTCTCCCAGGATTTGTACTTCTATATGTTTTGGATCGCTGATATATTTTTCCACATAAACATCACCACTGCCAAAAGCAGCCTTAGCTTCGCTGGAGGCTCTGGAAAATCCGTCTTTTGCTTCTTCGGCGTTGCGGACGATACGCATTCCTCTGCCGCCGCCGCCAAGCGCTGCTTTGATTATCAGCGGATACCCGTGGCTTTCGCCAAAGGCTAATACCCCGTCTAAATGATCCACAGGTCCGTCTGTACCTGGGATGGACTGGATACCAGCCTCATCAGCTGCAGCTTTTGCTTTGATTTTATCTCCGAAAATATCTAAATTTTCAACAGAGGGACCGATAAATTTGATGCCTTCTTCTGCACACCTTTTTGCAAAGGCCACATTCTCAGATAAAAAGCCGTAACCTGGGTGAATGCCGTCTGCACCAGAATTTTTAGCAATCCTTATGATATCTTCAATATCCAGATAGGCCTCAATCGGTTTTTTCCCTTTTCCTACCAGATACGCTTCATCGGCTTTGTATCGATGAATGGCATCTTCATCCTCCGCCGCAAAAATTCCGACTGTCGGCATGTCTAACTCGGTACATGCGCGGAACACTCGGACAGCAATCTCTCCTCTATTTGCAACCAACACTTTTTTCATTCACCCATATCCCCTCTCTACTGAGTTTGTTTCATTGGAATCACAACTTCAGCCTGTCTTTGATATTTTTTTCTTAATTCATCGGCTCTTATATTTAACACAAAACCGACAGCAATCGAAAGAGCTAACAAACTCGATCCTCCCTGACTTAAAAACGGGAATGTTACCCCGGTCAGCGGAATGATGCCGGTGATGCCGCCAATATTTACAAATGTTTGAACTAACAGCATGCCGCCGATTCCAATACACATCAAAGAATTAAAGGGATGTGTAGCTCTTATCCCTACCATGATGATTCTTAAAATCAAAAAGAACAATAACAATAAAATCAGCATAGCAACAATCAAACCTAGTTCTTCAATAACGATAGAAAACATGAAATCAGATTCTGCTACTGGCAGAAAACCTTTCTTTTGTATGCTGTTTCCCAATCCCCGGCCAAACAGTCCGCCATTGAACATGGCATAGTAGGAATGAACCATCTGCAATCCGCTGCCGTATGCATCTATAAAAGGATTCCTCATGACCAGAAATCGATCCACGATATACTGTTTGTTTTCGGGCAGCAGCGTCGGCCCTAACAAGCTGACCAATTCGATGGCAAGAAAGCTTAAACTGACCCCGCCAAACCCTATCACGATGCCGTACCAATAGCTGATACCGCTGGCAAGCAGCATAATAATGACCAACAAGACTAAAATAGCTGCCCCGCCGGTATCCGGCTGGATCAGCACGAGAAAAATCAAACTTGACACAAGCAATACTGGTTTTAAGACTGCCTGTTTAAATCCGTGAACGATAGTGTCCTGCCTGCGTGATAAAATATACGCCAAGTACCAGATGACCATGATTTTTAAAAACTCTACCGGCTGCAATGTGATTGGTCCTAACTGAAACCATCCCTGTGCCCCGCCAGCCTGCAAACTAAACATCTTGGTAAATCTGGTCAAAAGAAGCATGGTACTGATGACTACGATTCCCAAGACAAGCAGCCCTTTACTTTGCAAAAATTTTGTTTTCATTTGATAAATGATGATCATCAATATCAGACCTAGCCCCAGATAAAGTGCCTGTTTTGCCGCAGCGGCTGTATCAGGTTGGGGCGGATCACTGGTGATCAGCCGATAGGCAGTGGCGCTGTAGACCATTACGACACCCAAAACAGAGAGGATGAGGTAAGGTATCAAAATGCCATAATCCAAAAAGAATCTCTTTTTTGTTTTTTTTGCCAAACCATACACCTCTTCTATTCCTGAGTTTCTTTTTGACCTTCATATATTTCAGAATACACTTGGTTCAATTTTTTTTCTAAATCAGCTAAAATTTGTTGTCCTTCTTTTAATGAAATGACGCCCATTTTTTCGGCAAAATCCACTTGACGGCTAAACCCGTACATTTGGGTATCAACAACTTCTTCGAAAGCTTTACATTGAGCAATACACAAATGATTTCGCTGATTGCTGATCAGTGTTTTAATTTTATCTGCTTCTTCGATTAATATTTCCATCGCTTGCTGATAGTCGTTTTTAGTTTTCATTTCAAGCCCTCCTTCAGTTCCATTTATTATAGCATATTTTCATTGAAATACTTGTGGTCATTTTCTAAAACATGCTATCATTGGCTACTTCTATTTTACTATAAAAGCTTAGAATAAAAAGAGCTCAAAAAAGTTCCATTAGAGTTTTCTCATTTTTTGATTATCTCAGTTTAACCTGATCCGCTTGAAATAGTCAACCCCTTTTTATTTAAAGGTCTTTATTTAAATGCATAATGTTTGATTATTATCGGCATTATGAAGATAAACAAAAAAAGACTTTCAAACGAATCCGTCTGAAAGTCTGATTTCTTTTTTTATTTTGCTGCTTCGTAGCGTTTATTGACTTCATCCCAGTTGACAACATTCCAGAATGCTTTGATGTAGTCTGGCCGAACGTTGCTGTACTTTTTATAGTAAGCATGTTCCCAAACATCGATACCAAGCACTGGTGTCTTGCCATCTGTTAAAGGAGAGTCTTGGTTAGCTGTTGACATCACTTCTAATTCTCCGTTATTAACGACTAACCATGCCCAGCCAGAACCGAAACGGCCTGTTGCTGCAGCAGTGAATTCTGCTTTAAAATTATCAAAACTGCCAAATTTAGCATCGATAGCAGCTTTAATCGCCCCAGTCGGTTCGCCGCCGGCATTAGGTGCCATGATTTCCCAGAAGAATGCATGGTTGGCATGTCCTCCACCATTGTTGCGGACTGCTGTGCGAATGTCTTCAGGAACATTAGCTAAATCTGCTACTAAATCATCAATATTTTTTTCGCCTAATTCAGGATATTTTTCAATCGCAGCGTTCAAATTGGTTACATAGGTATTATGATGCTTGTCGTGATGCAGGTGCATCGTTTCGACATCAATGTGCGGCTCCAATGCATCATATGCGTACGGTAAATCTGGTAATGTATAGCTCATCAACAAAACCTCCATAATTAATTATTATATTTTTATTAACACAAGTCTAATGTATCACTGTTCAGAACCAAATTCAAAATAAATGCTTTATAGGGGGCGCAGAATTTTGAATTCCCGTTGAAAAAGAGATACAATAAAATAAAACTAAACTAAAGGAGCAACTGAATGAACACATTTCAGTTATTTAAAGAATCTTTTAAAAAACCGGCAAATCTGTATAGTGCCAAAGACCTTCCCTTTGCAAAATCTTTTCTTTATTTTTTATTTTTAGGATTGGTCTTACTTGTTCCAATCATGGCACAGACCATAGAAATGCTGGGTACTTTTCAAAATGATATGAGTAAAATTGCCGCAGAAATGCCTGAGTTTTCAGTGCAAGACGGCCGGCTGACAACCGATGAGGAAGAAGCCAGTTTTCTCTATAAAACCAACTATATGTTTTTTACTTTTGATCCCGACGGCATACAAACTGCGGAACGATTACAAAAAGATGTCACAGGAAATAAAATCGCCATCGGTTTGCTGCAGGATGAAGTAGTCTTCGCCACCGCAGAAGGCAGTTTGCTCTCTTCATTGATCGAAACAAATAAAATGGTGATCCCGTACAAAAAATTACCGGACAGCAGCATGATTTCCCGAAACTTTTTTAAAGAGCTGGGAACTTCAACGGGCAACCGTTTAACTGTAATCCTATTGGTGGTCTTAAGTATGATGGGCCCGGTTCTGATTGACTTTGCTTTTTCCCTTTTCTTTGGCGCCTTTATAGCCCACTTGCTGAGCGGTGCGCGTTTCCTAGGTCTGAAATTAGGACAAAGTGTTAAAATACTTTTATTTGCCTCAACACTGCCTGTTTTTTTCTCTGCAGTTGCCGGCATCTTTTTCCAAGTCCCCGCCAGTACAATCATTATGATCGTAGGTATTTTCTTCTACTTCCAAGTTATCCGGGAAGAGATGAAAACAAAATAACTTTATAGAAATGAGTGACATACCATGAGCAATCTACTGATTTTACGTCCGCTAAAGGCTCACTCGATTCAAGCAATCAAAGATTGTGTCCCAGACTTCAAGATATTAACTCAAGAGGACGTGTTGCCCCTTGACGAGCTAAAAAAAGTTGACATCGTTGTGGGATGGGATAAAAAAATTGGAGAACAGCTGCTTCAATTAAAGGAAGCAGGACATGGAAGTCTTCGTTGGATTCAAACCTATTCTGCCGGGGTGGACGATCTGGATCTAAAACGATTAGAGAAAGCCCGCATTGTATTGACTAATGCCAGCGGGGTACATGCTTCTCAAATCAGCGAATCTGTGATAGCCATGCTTTTGGCTCATTATCGCGGAATTTTAACTGCGTACAGCGCACAAAAAAATAAAACATGGGAAAGAATCAGACTCGATGATTTAGCTTTGAAAAAAATGTTGATCGTTGGCACAGGGAATATTGGACAGCAGTTGGCAAAAGTTGCCAGTTCCATGGCAGTAGAAGTTTATGGCATAAACCGTTCAGGGCGCCAGCTGCCGGATTTTATTGATATTTTCCCGCAAGATGAAATAGACCATGTCTTGCCGGACATGGATATCGTTGTCAGTATTTTGCCCCTGACAAACGAAACCCATCATTTATTTGATAAGGAACGTTTTGATAATTTTAAAAAAGGAACTGTCTTTGTCAATGTGGGGCGGGGAGAATCTGTTGACACCTCAGCTTTAATAGCTGCCTGTCAGTCAGAGCACATCGCTTTTGCAGCTTTAGATGTTTTTGAAGAAGAACCTCTGCCTAGCGACAGTCCCCTTTGGTCTCTGGATAATGTGTTGATTACTCCCCATATTTCAGGGATTTCAATCAACTATCAAGAAAAATTCATGAAAATTCTTTTAGAAAACCTCAATGCCTACAAGGAGCAGCAGCCTCTTCCGAAAAATGTTGTGGACTATACTTTAGGTTACTAATTTTCAATTAAAAACGCGAAAAGTTGTCATCTCGACCAACTTTCCGCGTTTTTTTATTTTTCCTCTTGAAAGAAATAAATAGGTTCCTCTTTTTGTTCGTCGTAACCTACTGTCAGGTCATAACCGGCAAAGAACCAGTCATCTGCATGCTCAACAAAATAAGTAATACCTTCTTTTTCAAATACAGCAAGAGGCTCTTCAGGACTCTCGACTCTCATCCCTGTGGAAAAACCATCGTGGACATTTGTTTTACCGCCATATTTCCCAAAAAAATGTACGTAACTGCCTGATTCAAGTTCTAACTCAGTCTGAAACCACTTGTGTGCATTATCCAGAACATTGATTTTCATCTATTTAACCACACTTTCTCTTGTTGTCTTTCTTTATCATAGCACATTATGGGTAAATCTTTTCTTTCAATGCTTGGGCGGCTATTCATAACCGTGGACAAAAATAAAAAAGCAGAAGCACCGTGAAAATGCCCTGCTTGATTCAAAAACTAATTCATCACATCATCCATATGTTCCACATCTTTGGTTTCACCAATGACAAAAAGCACGTCATTCAATAAAACTACTTCATCTGCGGGTGGCGACACAATCAAACGCTGATTTTTTCTTCTGATGGCAATCACGTTCAACCCGAATTTTTGACGCAAATTCAATTGCAGCAAACTTTTATCTGCAAACTTGCTGTTACTAATTTGAATTTCAGCAATCGAATACTCATCGGATAATTCCAAGTAGTCTAAAATGTTTTTGGAGATCAAATGGTGGGCCACCCGTTCCCCCATATCACGCTCGGGGTGAACCACATGATCAGCTCCCACCTTTTCCAGAACCTTGGCATGATAGGTGTTTTGGGCTTTGGCTGTGATACGAGCCACTCCCATCTCTTTGGCCATTAAAGTAACCAAAATACTTGCCTGAATGTCCTCTCCTATTGCAATAATCACATGATCGAAATTCCTTAGCCCAAGAGAACGCAACGCCATTTCATCTTGTGCATTTGCCACAACTGCATGGGTGGCAATGTCCATGTATTCATTCACCCGGTCTTCATCCCGGTCGATCGCTAATACTTCCTGCCCCGCTTCAATCAAAGCAGTACATACACTGGCACCAAAACGTCCCAGCCCAATAATTGCAAAACTTTGCTTCATCTCTTGTTTATCTCCTTAAATTATCTAAACATTTAATCTACGATGCCATGTTTAAAAGCATAAATCGCGGCTTGGGTTCTATCCTCTACATCCAGCTTGGAAAGAATGTTGGAGACATGTGTTTTGACGGTTTTTAACGTGATGAACAATTCGTCTGCTATTTCCTGATTGCTTTTTCCTTCCGAAATAAGCAGTAAAATCTCCAGCTCACGGTTCGTTAAGTCATCATGGAGCACCGGCTCGTTTTTCCTCGTCAACCGTTCCATCATTTTTCCAGTCACTTCAGGTTCCAAAACAGTTTCCCCGCGGAAAGTTGCCCGGATTGCGTCGGCGATTTCTCCTGCTGTAGATGTTTTCAATAAATAACCGGCGGCTCCCGCTTCAATCGCCGGATAAACTTTTTCATCATCAATAAAACTTGTGACAATAATAATCCTTGCTTCAGGCCATTCTTTTAAAATAAGTTTGGTCGATTCAATGCCATCCATTTCATCCATTACCAAATCCATTAATATAATGTCCGGTTTCAGCGCTAACGCCTTTTCGTAACCAATTTTTCCGTTCTCGGCTTCCCCGATAACTTCTATGTCCTCCTGAATGGATAGGTAAGAAGACACCCCTAATCTTACCATTTCATGGTCGTCTACCAACAGTACTTTTATCACTCTTCCTCTTCCTCCTCAATCACTGGTACCCGGATTTCAACGCTCGTCCCTTTTCCGACAAAACTAATGATCTTACATGTTCCCCCCATGCCTGTGATACGTTCATTAATATTGTTCAAACCGTAACTGCCCACTTTTTTATTGGAAGTATCAAAACCAACTCCATCATCAATCATCCGCAGCAAGACGACTTTGTCCGTTTTTTTAAGAAAAACTTCCAAAGACTTGGCTTTGGCATGGCGTAATGTGTTGGAAAGCAACTCCTGAACTACCCGGAAGAGATGATCTTCCATGGCACTTTGCAGAGAGACATCTTCCACTTCCCAGTGCAGCTCTATTTTGATTTTCGTTTGCAACTCAACGAGAAGCTGCTCAATTCCTTTTTTCAAACTTTTGCCTTCTAAGGTGATCGGTCTCAAATGTAAAAGCAATGCTCTCATTTCAGATTGAGAGGCGTTGATGATATCTCCGATCATGTTCATCTGTTTTTGAATGACCTCAGGCTGTCCATTTTTTTTAGCGTCTTCCATCAACGCAGACATCATCATTGATGCTGCGAAAAGCTGCTGACTGACTGAATCATGGAGCTCACGGGCCAACCTGTGTCTTTCTTCCTGCAAGATTTGTTCTTTTGATTCTCCGTCCACCATTTGAGGCCGGCTGGACAAAATTTGCAAATCCTTTGACATGGTCAGCATTTGTTCTCTGATTTTTTCTATACCTTCATCGATATTTGAGATATAGGGATCCCCTTCCCCATTTTTGACTGTTTTCAAAAACAAGGGACTCTCATAGTGGTTTCTAGCCAGCAGGCTGATTTTTTCTTCCAGCTGTCCATATTGGGAACGGTGTGAAAAATACAGCACGATATACACCATGGTACTGACCACAAGGGCTATCAAAATAAGATAAACGATCAAGGGTATATAAGTTATTTTTGTGCGGAATAATTCTTTCAGCCACTCCCGTTTCCCTTGGGAATAAAAATAAGTATACAATGTCAAGACGAGCACAATAAAACTGAAAATAAAGGTGTATAGAAAAATCAAAGGTCTGGTCTGCTTGGACATCATATACGGATCACCTCTAAATCACCGAATAATGTGTTCGTCACAATTTTCAACTTTCTTGCATTGTGATCGTAATCGTCACTAAAAACTTTCAGGGATTCGTTCTTCAACTTGAAAAAATCCTCTTCAAAAATAACGTTCCCGCTCAGTGTAGAATGCTCAAGCATGAGTCCTATACCTAAGGGCACTAGTATCCGTGTTCTTCCGAATCCTTTGCGGATAATGATAACATTATTTTCCTTTGGTAACAAAGTATTACCCAAATCTATGATTGTATCTCCTGAGAAGATGGTGAAATTTATATCGTCCCATTCGTAAACGTTTGTTCCAATTCGCTGATTGCCAATCCAAGGACGCTTAAACCGACGACCATTTTTTGATTCTGTATCCGTAGTCTGAATCATCATCATCTGTTTTTTCCGCCACGGGGCATTTTCAAACTGGTCCATCATATTGACCCCTGTTGCTTCCACCCCTTTTAGCCCGAAGTAAAGCACACCGATGATTACCATGATCCAAACTGTGGCACCGCTGGTCAGCAAACTTAAAATCCCTACAACAATCCCCAAAACTAATTGGAATTGATTAAAAGAGGTCCTTGGACTTTTTTTCAGGGCATACACTAAATTCAGACCGCCAAATATTAAAAATATCAACGCTGGTGTATTATGAATGATTTGATACACAGCCAAAACTAACAATAAACATTCGATTGTCAGAAATATTCTCCATGAGCTTTTCATCTTTCTCGCTCCTATCCCATTGTTCTCCATACATTATACTAAGACAGCCTGAATTTTGGGAGTTCTTTTAGTATGAAATGTTTCTAGGACTAAAGTCGTAGAAACAAACATCTGAAAAAAGCTGTGCGTCATTCCGCACAGCTTATTGTGATACACCTATAATTTTAACTTCCATCTCGCCGCCCGGCGTTGCAACGATAACTTCATCGTTTATTTTCTTGCCGATCAGCGCTTTGGCGATAGGCGAATCATTAGAGATTTTTCCCGCAAGAGGATCCGCTTCTGCACTTCCCACAATCGTATACTCTTCTTCATCCCCGTCCGGCAACTCTATAAAAGTTACTGTCCGGCCAAGTGAGACTTCATCTGCCGCTTTTCCATCATTGTCGATAATTTGAGCAAAACGAATCATATTTTCCAGTGTTGTGATACGTCCTTCTACAAACGCTTGTTCATCTTTTGCTGATTCGTATTCCGAATTCTCTGACAAATCACCAAAACTACGGGCGATTTTGATGCGTTCGACAATTTCCTTACGCTTTACCGTTTTCAGTTCTTCTAATTCTAATTCCAACTTCTTTTTACCTTCGAGAGTCATTGGGTAAACTTTCTCTACCATGAATAAAGCTCCTTTAATTGTTTACTTTAGTTAAATGAAAAGAAGGGCTTTCCCGATAAAAATCAGAAAAGCACTCCTGTTTACGTCATAAAGGTTACCACGTGTTTCAAGATTTGTAAATAGATAACTTCATTAAAACACATCATTCTTCTGTTTGATTATCAATATGTTCTTCTTTTAATAATAAATGTTCTTCGTAAGTTTCAGCAAAATAGACTTTGTGTGTTGCAATATTTGCCAAGAAATAATAATAAGTGTTCGGCTCCGGATTCAACACTGCGTCTATTGCTTCGATTCCCGGATTATTAAACGGTCCGGGTCCAAACCCTTTGTTGATATACAAGTTATATGGGGAATCTATTTCTGTATCCTTATTTGATAAGTGTACTTTATGTTTTTCCATCGCATATAAAACTGAAATATCTGACTGTAAAGGCATATCGGCTTTGATACGATTTAAAAAGACTTGGGCGATATTGCGTCGGTCTTCTTTTTCTACCCCTTCTTTTTCCACCAGTGATGCCAGTGTTAAGACTTGCTGGGTCGTCATGCCCGATTGATCCAGAGATTCTTGGCGGGCAGCTAACTCAGAGTTGGTCTTATCGACCATCTCCCTGATCATATCTTTGACAGACTTTTCTTTGTAATAATTATAAGTCGCAGGGAAGAGATAGCCTTCCAAGCGATAGCGGACATCTTGCGCCTTTTTAGCACTTTCTAAAAGCTGACCATAGTCTTTATACAATTCTTCAAAGAAGGAATCATCCTTCAAAGCATCCAAAAATTCCGCTTTTTTGATTTTTGTTTTTTCTGCAAACAACTCGGCGATTTGCTCTGCACTGTAACCTTCGGGAATACTGATCCGTGCATCAGCCAAAGCTTCCGGCTCCTTTGTTCCACCTTGCTGTAACAATGCTGCTATCTCATCTAAAGTCATGTTAGGAGACATTTGATAATAACCGGCTTTGAAATCGGTGATATTTTCTGTTTTCATATAATAAGTAAATACCATTCCGCTTTTGATGATTTTTTCATTTTCTAAAATACTGCCGATACTTTTATTACTGGACCCGATTGGGATATTCACTTGAACTAGCTGATCGTCTTTTGGATCCAGCGGTTTTAAGCCTGCCTGCCAATAGCGGTAGAAGGATATGCCCACGATTGTTACAGTCACCACTAATGCTGTGACAACAGCTAAAACAATTTTTCCTACTAATTTATTTTCTTTTTTTCGCTCATTACGTCGTCTCATTTTTTCCAACTCTTTCTGGCTACCTTTTTCATTGATTTCCGAGTTTTTTTCATTTTCATGATAATTATTGTGACTGTCAGATACATTTTCGCCAACAACTGCCTGTTCTCGTACATCTTTATTCTCGTTCGATTCATGTTTTTGACTGTCATTGCTTGGAGCAGACTGGTCTTGATACTTCAAAGAAGCCAGCACTTTCTCACGTAAACTAAAGCGAGGATTAGTATCGGATCCTTGATTATTGGCTTGAGCTTTTTCTTGAATCTCTGAATCACGGGCCGATTTCTCTAGATCAGACAAAACACAACCTCCTTATTCAACAACCTTACACTACAATAACTCCCATCATTATACACGAAAATATAGAAAACGAAAATAATTTCATTAATAAATCGATGGTTTCAAACACATTAAAATGACTGTCCACTTTTAAAAATGCCTTTGATGACGGACTTTCTATATTGTGGGCAGATGATGCTTACATAAAATGACAATTATCTTAATCTTTTTTTATAAATTTCTTAACGTAATCCTTAGAAAAACTCTCTCCATTCACATTGATACATCCCCTGCACTATAACTGTTATAAGTGATAAAATTGTACTTTTTATTCATTCGTACGCTTCGTATTAACTATTTTAATTTTTGGAAAATCAGCTTGTCATAATATTTGATAATTTTTTCAAAAAAATACTGCCGACTAGTTTCCTGCGGCAGCATTCTTATTACGTTATTATTTTTTTACGACAGGAATCCACACTTCAAATAAGGCATCTGCCGGATCGGGTTTAAGATAGACTTCAATATCCGGACCGTCCGCATATTCATAACCAGAACTTGGCAGCCATTCAGTGATGATACGTTGTTCCAGTTCTTGAATCGCATCGGGCATTGCACCTGCACCGGAAAAAATGGCCCACTTAAATGCATCTACCTTGTATTCAACAAATCCGTCTGGCCTTTTGCTGTCGCTGGCTACTGCGATATAATACTCCGTCTGCTGTTCGCTCTCGACAGCAAATCCCGTGGTCACTCCCAATACTCCTTTGATTTCCGTATTCATCAGAGGCAGCAACTTTTCGATGGCTCCCTCTTCACTCACTTGGGCCCAAAGTTTTGGGACTTCTTTAAAATTTTCTTCAATGTTTGCTGACAACGTCGTTTTTAAGCCGATGATTTTAAACGGCTCTTTGTTTTCAATCCGGTATTCCATTTCAACATCTCCTTTGATTGTTATATGGAATTTAATCTTTGGAAAAGATTTCAACTTGCTCCCTTCTTTTTGAGCATCAGAAGGCAGGATGCCATGAATCTTTTTAAAAGCACGGGCAAAAGAATCCGGCGAGTCATAACCATATTTGACTGCAACTGTGATTACTTTTTCTCCTTGCTGCAAATCAACACCGGCAAGAGACATTTTTCTACGGCGGATATATTCAGCCAATGATGTATTTGTCATGTAAGAAAAAATCCGCTGGTAATGATAGGATGAACAGCAGGCAATCCGTCCGAGTTCTTCCAAGTCGATTTTCGTCGTCAAATGTTCTTCAATATAATTGATACTGGCTTCCAGTCTTCCAATCCATTCCATTAATGATCAACTCCTTTTTCTACTTTAACAATCTATCTGCAACAATGCCCTACTTTCTCTGCCCGATTTCAGCGGAAAGCATTTATTGTTATACTTTTTGATGATGTCGCTATTGTCACCTTTTGCCCAATCGGAAAAGTAAAGATAGGCTGGGTATGCCCAAAATCCACATCATACATCACGGGAATTTTTTTGAGTCTCGGGTGTTTATCTAATATATATAATAATCGTTCTTCAGTCATCTCGTTTTCTTTAGGAAATCTTCCGATGACTAAACCGGAAATTTCTGGGAAAACTTGTAAAACAGCAGCCAAGTCTCTGGCAAAATCAGCATAAGGATTTTCTTCCGCAGATTCTGCAAACAGAATGCCCTCTTCAATTTTTAATTGATACGGCGTACCATTCAGCAAGTTAAACGTGTTTAAATTCCCGCCAAAACTAACACCTGTTACTACTCCTTCGTTATACACTTTCCACTCCGTAGGCAATAATTTTCTGGCAACAGAAGGGTCAAACCAAGCGTCGCTGCTCCAAAAAGCTGAAGGTTGCAATCGGTATTCCATTTGCTGAAGAATTTTCAAAAAGTTTTCCGTTTGATATTCTTGCAATTCACCCATTTTAAAACTGGAAAAGTGAGGACCAATGTAAGTAATTAATCCCGTTTTTGCCGTGATTGCGGTATTTAATGCTGTGATATCACTGTAACCGCAAATTATTTTCGGATGGTGCTTAATCAAATCATAATCAATATAGGGCAATAATTCATTGGAATTAAACCCTCCGATTGTGCTCAAAATCCCTTTAACATTTTTATCAGAAAATGCTTCGTGTAAATCTTCTATCCGGCTTTTGATGGAGGCAGAATGAAGGATGTCAGATTCTTCGATATGTTTTCCAAAGGTTATCTTGAAGCCTAATTTTTCCAAATGCAACAGAGCTCGTTTATTTTCAGCCCATCCTCCGACTCTTTTGAGACTGCCGGCAGGGGACACGACTCTGATTTCATCACCGGGAGCCAACCTTTTCGGCAATATGCTTGATTCTTTTTGGAAATTTCTCATCAACTTCATCTCCAATCATTTTTCATGTTTAAAAAAATATAATACCCTAAACACAAAACGTTTTTCACTTCTAGAAAAGTCCAGCGAGACAACTAAAAAAATTAATTATTTTTCTTCAACAACCCTGCTTAGAAATCATATTATAGCATGAACTTTTGACTCTGCCACAGTCTTCTGGCAAAAGGAATTTTTTAAACTTAAAAAAATTAGCGTTGATTCACTCTATAATTCATCCAAAGTCTTTAGAATTGATTTTCATTTCTTTTTGTATTATACTAACCAATACAAATAATACATTAAGGAGAAGCTGATGTTATTAGAACTGAAAATGACTAGCAATATTCCAATCTACCAGCAAATTTACGAACAAATCATTATTGGTATGGCAAAAGGAGAACTGCAACTGGGAGAGTCTCTACCCACTGTCCGCCAGCTTGCGGAAGATATCGGAATTAATGTGATGACTGTTTCAAAAGCTTACAATCTTTTAAAACGTGACGGATATATCGAAACAGACCGGCGACTAGGTTCCCGTGTGGTAGACAAAGTCATTAGCAAGCCGGATTTCCAAGAAGTTTATCAAAAAGAACTGGAATTATTGCTGGCCACCGGTGTTGTCAACGGCTTAACAAAAGAACAATTTACTGCAATGACGCAAAAAATCATCGCCGACTTTAAAAAACAGGGAGCGGACGGACTATGAACTGGATATTTTATCTTATTTTAATCGCTGTACTAATCATCATCGCCATCACTTATACTTTGTACAGCAAACCGAGAAAAAATGTGCTATTGGAAACGACTTTGAAAGATGACTATCTTGAAAACAAGGAAGTCAAAAACATTGTGCGCTCCTATCGGAAAAATCTGCTAGGCAGCAGCATTTTGCTAGCATTGCTTGGTCTGGCTCTGTTTCTTACCAGCTATGATTCTATTCAATTAATCATCTTCTTTGCCCTGATGGTGCTGGCCTTTGTCCTTGTCCATGGCACGCTTGTCCTGCATATTGGAAAAATGCAGCGCCTAAAACAAGAAAAGCATTGGTACTCGCAAGAAAACAATCACAATATCATTCGAGTAGATACAAAACTTTCTATCGAACGCCATAAGGGGATACTTTCATTTTACTGGCTGCTGCTACCCCTTGGATTGCAGTTAGTGGTTTCCTTAGGACTGCTGGTTTTAAACCCTCAGTCCAGTCTCTTACTCGTCACCTTTTTATTATTAGCTGTTGCTGGACTGACAAGTCTTTTATATTTTACAGTATACAAGCTGCCTGTCACCATTCACAGTCAAGAAGAAGAAATCAATCAGTTTGTCAATCAAAATAAAAAAAGAACTTGGTCGTTATTGCTTATTTTAACCCAGTGGTTTATCGCAATTCTTACAACAGCTTTTATCGGGATGTATCTCAGCATTGGTCTGGGGAAAGGTTTTATCCTTTCCAGCGGACTATTAATAACCCTTCTGCTGGTGTTGGCTTTCGCTTTTCCCGCGGTTATGATTATCCTATTGCTCCGTTCCAATAAACGTGAAGAACTGGCACTGCATCAAGGGGAAAAATATTTATACGACGGGGCAGACTACTATTGGCGTTACGGTTTTTACTGTAATCCGGACGACCCGAAAATTTGGGTCCCTAACAGGGTCGGGACTAATATTGATATGAATTTGGGACACCCCAGCTCAAAAATAATTGGTGTGATAATCGGAATTGCTGTTCTAGCACTGCTGGTCGGAGTGACTATCCCCCTCTTTAAAGCAGATTTTTCAAAAAATGCCTTTAAGTTTCAAGTCAGCGATGATTATATTGTTTTGCGGGCTCCTTTTGCAAAAAATCAAAACATTTATTTTTCAGATGTTGAAGAAGTTACCTTGCTTGAGGAACCTCCCAAGGCAATCAGAATCAAAGGGGCAGGCACTGCCAATTATGCTACCGGCATATTCAGACTGACTGAAACAGGGGAAGATGCTAATTTTTATCTCTTTCTGTCATCTGAAACATCTGTGAAGATAAAAACCTCTGAGGGATTGTATTTTGCTTCTAACAAAACTACTGCTGAAACAAAAACAACCTACCAAGCAATTAAAGAAAACTTGCAGCCATAAAAAAACAAGCCCCGGACAACATCATTGTCCGGGGCCTGTTTTATCTAAATTCGAAAATAAAAAATCTCTCAGCGATTCCATTGACTTCTTGATTATCTTTGAAAAAGCAATCAATATATATAGAGATTATCTCATAGTTTCTGCATAATGATCCAAATGCTTCAAATAATTCCCGCGAAGAACGATGAAAAAAACTGCTTGGAAAATGAGATATATTTTTGCAATCTGAAAAAAGTAAGGCATGACAGGTGTATCTAAATAGATACTCAGACAGTTCATTGCCACCCAAAAATTCAATAAGGCGATGAGTAAAGGCAAAAAGAATATGACCAGCATTTCTTCTGTGACGATTCGATGACGTTCTTTGACAGTAGTTCCTGAAATATGCAATGTCCGATGTAATTCTCCGTCTCTGTCCAATTCTCCAAACAATCTGAAATAAACAATACAGGAAGCGAATGAAAAAAAGACTGACCCCAACAGAAAACTCACTAATATAATTAAACCGTTGGACTGATTATTCTCTACCCAGCTGTCAAACAGGGAGTAGAAAAAAATAAAATCTTCCGGATAGAGCAAGTCTAGCTCTTCTTTCTGTGATTCTGTTAAAGCTTCGTAATCCCCACCTAAGGACTCCAGCTTTTTTTCGTACTTTCCAAGTTGCTGCTCGTCAACAGCTTCAAAATATTGGGAAATTTTACGATTCAGCTTTTTGTCTCTGTCCCATTCATTAAAATGGATCACCACACTGTATTCACGATAGCCTCCTTCTTTCGGCGTCTGTTCTGTAAGCTGAGCATATAGACCATCACTGACTAGCAGCAGCGGATTGACGTAGAAACGAATGTTATAGCCTTGGGGAACAGAAACTACTTCCATTTTTTTCTTGACAGTTGCTCCGCCGTAACCAAAAAATTCTAGTTCTTCATAGTGAATGTTCTGCTTTTTTTTACGGCCGCTGACCATCTGTCTTTGAGAATTAGTGTTGGAGACATGCAATACTTGTCGGTCATTTTTGATTTCTAGTTTAGGTTCTCCCTTAAATTCAGCCATTTCGTTGTATTTTGACAAAGGGAAAACTAAATAGTTGTCCGTCCACTTGGACATAGGTTGTTTCCGGACTACTAACGCAAAAATCGGATCGGTCAAGTCCTGTAATAAATAATCATGTCCCGCTTCCTCAATTGATGAAGTGATAAATGCAAGATTCTTGTTGTCTTCCTCCTTCATCTTTTCTGCATCATTATACGCGATTGAATTATAAGAAAAGGCAAAAGAACTGTCCTGACTGGCAACATAGTGCGAGCCGCCAATGGACATGGTATACCCCATGCCAATAAAAGCTGCAGATGCAACGATTGCAATAATGAAAAACATGACTGAATTTTTTTTCATGCGGTAGGTTAAATTACTGATAAGCAGTACGCGAGAACCTCTCAAGAAAAACCTGCTTTTTTTCAAGCGCAAAATCATATGAGGTGCCAATTGTGTAAAAAATAAAAATGTTCCCAAAAAACAAAAAGCCCCGCCGGCATACAACAAGTATTTATCTGCTTCCCAGTCCCAGCTAAAATCTTTGACAAACTGCCAAGTTAAAAGATAAGCAGCTAATAGGCTCAACAAGCTTAGAACAGCCAGCCAATCTTTCGTCCCAGAAGGCTCATCTCCTTGAACCCCTTCTTTCAACAGTTCAGTGATGATTCTGACTTTCAAAGAAAAGACCGTAAATAATGAAATAAGTAAAAAATTCATTCCATAAGAGACCATTGTCAACAGCAAGGCTTCTTTAGGGAAATAAAAAGGCAAACCTTTTTCAATCATAAAAAGATTTTGAGCAATCAATAAGCTCAGCTTGGAAAATAGTAAGCCGATGAGAGAACCTGCGATGATTGACGAAAACCCTAAAAGCATATTTTCAAAAAAAATCATCCGTCGTGCTTGCCCTTCAGACATGCCCAAAGATAAAAAAATCGACAATTCTTTCTTCCGTCCTTTTAAAAAGACATTAAAACTATACAGCAGGAAAATCGACGACATTAAAACCACCATGATTTGAGAGAGATCAAAGCCGATTGTAGAAAGATTAGTGATGTTTGTGTACGTGCCCTCAAACCCATCCTTCAGGACAGGGTGATGGGCAATCATGGAGAAAATAAAAAAGAGCGTTACTGAAAACGTACTGCTGAAAAAATAAGAACTATAGGCTCTTCCGTTTCTTGTGATATTTTTAAAAATCAATTGTTTAAAGCTCACCATCACCCCTCCTTTATCAGCAAAATCATGTATTGTTTCCATTAAAACATCCGCAAATTTATCGCTCTTCCCGCCTTCTTGTCAAAAAACAAAAACGGACCTGCTCTTTATTTCACGAGAACAATGCGGATGCTTGAAACTGATGATTGGCACCACCTAAATGAGCCAAAACATCCATGATACTTTCGTAAAAGAGCTTGCGGCTTTCCCCGCAATATATTTCGTTGTATAACTGACCGTCTTTGATAAAAATCACCCGGTGAGAATAACTGGCCGAGACGGCATCATGGGTCACCATTAGTGTTGTGACTTTTTTCTCACGATTCATCTGTTCCATCAATCTCATAACGGTTCCGGCTGCTTGAGAATCCAGATTGCCTGTCGGCTCATCTGCAAGAACCAAACCGGGATTGTGGATCAACGCTCTGGCAATCGCCACACGCTGTGCTTCCCCGCCGGATATTTCATAAATCCGTTTGTCAGCCAGTGCCGTAATCCCAACGGCTGTCATCAGCTGGTCTGCTTTTTTTTCCATCTCAGTTACCGGTACTTTATCTAAAGTCAAGGGCAGCATAATGTTTTCTTTTACAGTCAGTGTTTTTAGTAGATTTGCCTCTTGGAAAATAAAACCCAAATCTCTTCTGCGAAATTTAGCCATCTCATCTTTTTTTAAGCGATGGGGCTCTTGCTGATTTAAAAAAACCGAGCCGTTGGTGGGACGGTCTAATGTGCCAATCAAATTCAGTAAGGTTGTTTTTCCGCTGCCTGACGGACCCATAATGCTGACAAACTCCCCTTCAGAAACTTTTAAATTCACCCGCCGGATAGCTTCATAGGGGACCACTCCGGAATAGGTCTTACTCACATTTTTCAACTCTAGATAAGTCATTTTCCTTCCTCCTTCAAGCCGCGGCTTTCACTCGTTCTTTTTCATTTTAGCTAAGGATCATTTTTTTAGCTATTGAATAGAATGACAGTTTCCTTACACTTCTGTCATAAACCTTTTAGAAAACCAATGTGACTATAGTTCCTGCACCAGTATCAGACTGGATGGCGATATTATGATTCAACTGGTCAAAAATTTCTCTGACCAGATACAATCCCATGCCAGTGGCTTCCTGATGACTTCTGCCCTGTCTGCCGGTAAAAAAAGGATCAAAAATCCGCGGCAAATCTTCCTTTGTAATACCTGAACCGTAATCCCGGATAATCAGCTGCAAATCATTGCCTTGCTGACGGATATCAAATTCAATATTAGTTTCCGTTCCTGAAGCATACTTGATACTGTTGCTGACAATCTGATAGATGCTGAACTGCAGCCATTTTTTATCTGTTTCCACAAAAAAATCCTGCTCAAACAGCACTTTCGGGTAGACTCGATTACGGATAAAATTACGCTTTTGTTCTTGGATCACTTCTTGGACGATTTGATTTAAAGAGGTCTTTTGAATCACAAAATCCGTTTCAAAAGATTCGATTCTTGCCATGTTTAAAGCCATGCGCAATCCCTCATTGATTTTTTCCGTTTCTTCCAGCAGATTCTGTTTGTCGAGCTGGTCTGACTGAATCATTAAATCAATCACAGCTAAGGGGGTCTTCATCTGATGAACCCACAAATGTATAAACTTCAAATGTTCTTCTCTAGAATCACGTATCTTGACCATTTCATCATAAGATTTTTTTTGTTGTGTCAACAGCAAGTCATTGACTTGGTTGGAAAAGTAACTCATGTCTTTTCTTGACGTGTCAAATAAAAGTTTTTGATCTTTATCTCCCAACATCTTGTAAAGCTGATGATGGGCAAAAAAATAAACTATCAGATAAATCAAAAGAAGAGCAGCAGACAAAAAAACACCATACAAAAGAACATGCCAATCGTGATAGCCGTCTAGCCAAAGTATCCCGCCTAATAAAACCACAGAAAGCAGATATAGAAAAACATACGGCAGTTGATGGCGAAGAAAAACTTTAATCATTTGGCTCACCTAGAACTAATTTGTAGCCCTTGCCGCGAATCGTCAAAATACTGTCTGGTAACCCAACATCCTGAAATTTTTTTCTCAAACGGGTGATATTCACAGATAAGGTATTGTCGTCAACAAAATCCTGCGTATCCCATAACTTTTCCAAAATCGCCTCACGACTGACGACTTCGGGATAGGTCACTAGTAACAATTCCACTAGCTCCCCTTCTTTTTTGGTGACAAGTTCCACTGTTTCGCCATAATGAATCTCCAAACGCTCAGGATAGTAACGCAACCCGTTTTTTTCATATACCCGTTCTTCATTGCCGGCCGCGTATTCCCCGTAAACCCTGCGGATATGACTTTTGACTTTCGCCAGAAGCAAATCGTAGGAAAAAGGCTTAGTAATATAATCATCTGCACCATAATCCAGGGCAACGACTTGATCCATATTGCTTTCCCGTGCAGACAAAAAAATAATCGGACATTTAGAAATTTGTCGGATTTTCTTGGTCCAGTAAAACCCGTCGTAAAAAGGCAGATTGACATCCATCAACACTAAATCAGGAATTTCTTTTTCAAAAAAAATCATGACTTCCTTTAAATCAGAAGGCACTGACACACTATAGCCATATTTTTTTAAGTGTTCGCTCACCAGCCACGCTATTTTTTTATCATCTTCAACTAACATGATTTTCATTCTAATCCCCCCGTAAATGATTTCCGTAATAAAACAAAAAATCCAGCATCGTTCTTAGAGACTTTCCATTCGATATTATCAAAGCAAGTCAACTTTATTTTCTTAACGCTGAGTGAATAATTTTTTCACACAAATCCTCATAAGAAATTCCTTCTGCCAAAGCTTCCTGAGGCAATAAACTGGTGGGAGTCATCCCTGGCAATGTGTTAGCCTCGATACAATAGATTGCCCCTTCTTGATCCATCATAAAATCAATCCGAGAATAAGCTCCCAATCGCAAAACTCGATGGACTTTCAACGCTAAATTTTGCATCTCCCAGGTTTTTTCTTTTGATAAAAGTGCCGGACAGATTTCTTCAGTTGCCTGGTCTTGATATTTATTTTCGTAATCATAGAAACCTGTTTTAGGTATAATTTCGATCACAGGGAGTGCCTGCCCATCCATGACACCCACAGAAAACTCACGTCCGACGATTTTTTCTTCAATCAACGGCTCTTGATCATAGTTCTGCACCTGCATCAACGCTTGGTGAAACTCATGCTGACTGTCTACCATTGCCACGCCGATACTAGAACCGTTGCTGTTTGGCTTAATCACGCAAGGAAAAGTAATCTTTTCTTTTTCATCAAGATCAAAGCTTGTTGGCGTAGGGATAGAATGTTGTAAAAAGAGTTCTTTAGAAAGTCTCTTATCCATCGCCAAACCACTGCCCAAAAAGCCGGTTCCCGTATAGGTGATATTATAAATATCTAATAACGCTTGAATCTGACCATTTTCACCGATTCCGCCATGCAGCGCCAAAAATACCACATCTGCTGTCTGACATACTTCCAGGACACACGGACCGATTAATTCTTCCTGATTATTTTGCTTCATTTTTAACTTTTTAAGATCCGGTGCTTGTGCGTGCACCTGATAAGAATAATTTTTTTGTTCATATCGTTCGAACGCTGCATTGAAATCTGCAACAGCCTCTAATCCCACATACAAATCCACCAACAAGACCCGATGTTTTTTTTGGATCAAAGCATTGGCAATCAGGCTGCCTGATGCAAGTGAAACATCACGTTCGTCACTGTAACCTCCGGCTAAAACCACTATATTCATAAGAAACTCCTTTACCTGTTTTATCATCGCCTATATCAAGTTTCAGTATACCAAATTTATTGAGTCCAACTTTAAGAAAAAAACTATTTTAAGAAAATTTAGAAAACAAAAATACTGTTCTTGACTATTAAATTTGTCCCAGCTGACTGATTCGTTAAGAAAAACATATCTTCTTTGCACCAGATAATCAGATATCAAAGCCTTTGATTCAACCGGACCATGTCTTTCAGCTCCAACCCATTCTCGGTGATTGGTTGGTCGTAGTGTTTAACAAAAAAATCTCTATCAATGGACATCATTCTAAACCCGCACTTTTGATACAAATATAATTGTTGAAAACTAGTGCTGCCTGTTCCGATTTCCATGGTTTCATATCCCTGTTCTTTAGCTAACGTCATGGCTTTCCGAATCAATGCTGTCCCGATGCCCTTTGCACGGAAAGCCGGAGCCACACTGAGATTAACTATTTCCATCGTAGTGGTATCTTTCGGTAAGAGGACAATGATTCCTAGAGATTGCCCTTTTGTTTTCGCAATGTAGATGTCTCCTTTTTTTAAATAACTTTCAATGTTTTTTCTTGAAGGGTCTGCTTCCAGCAGCCATTCGAAATATTCATCATCTATGGTTTCGCCATCTATCTTTTCAAATATGTCTATCAATTTCTGCACCTCCAGTGTGGAAATAATATTTTTTATTAATTTTATCAGCAATCAAAGTAAATTTATAGTCGTCTCAGCACATTTGAAACGGACGATCCAGATGGTACCTCTGTAAATGTTGTTTGGTGACAGGGGAGTTTGTGAGCATATCTTGATGGGAATACTGCTAAGAATAAAGTGTCCTTTGGGATAAGAAAAAATGACAAATTCTCTCTGTAAAGAAAACTTGTCATTTTTATCATTTATTATTTATTAATCAATAGGATATCCACACTTCATTGACACCGGCGTTTTTCGATATACCATCCGTCAAAGCAAGCCTTGAGGAGTAAGATAGATATCCGTAAAAGACTTGACTGCCTCCAACATCCCACTGCACTGTGATTGCCACATCTGGATCGTAAGTTAAAGCGTTACTGGCGCTTGCTGTTAAAATCAGCTGCCTCTCTTAACTGTCAAGACTATTCGTATCAGCGCCTATTCAAAAAAGCGCTGCCCGAAACAGAGAGTGCGGATTATTTGCTTTCTCTTGACCCAACTCTAAAAGCAACGTATCAACTCTATCAAGAGCTGCTTTATTACTCTCAAAAAAATGATATTAAAGTATTCAAAGATAGTCTAGCATCAGTAAAACCGAAAATTTCACTTTATATGAAAAGCTTAGTGAAAACATTCAAAAACATTTGAACAGAATTGAAAATACCTTCAACTATCCTTTTTATAATGACCTCTTGAAGGGCTTATTAATAAAATCAAAGTCATTAAACGGACTGCTTATGGCACTTCAAGCATCGCATTCTTGTCAGTTTAAAACTGACAAACCCAAAAGACAACCTCACCTGTTTCAGCGAAGCCGTCTAGTTTGTTATTTAAAGTCAACTAAATTCTAGCCATTCACATCATTTGACGAAGAGCCAAAAAAAGTTTAAAGTCTACTGAGATTTATTTACTGTGCAAAAAATAAAAAGCATAAAATTTGGTGCTGACCCCCAAAAGTTAGACCCAAAATCTAACTTTTGAGAGGTCGTTTTTTTATATTAAATAGTTTTTAGTTAACTTTATATAGTTGGTCTCTTTCGAAGTGTGAGTGTTTTTTATGAAAAAATAAACACTAAATTTGGATATTTCAAGTTTTTAAAGAGGTTTTAACAAATATTCAAAAGAAAAATCTCTGTTTTTTAATCTATATTCTGGTAAGACTCCGGGCCCGCAGCTTGCCGTCCCTAAGCCATAAACTTGATAATCCAAGTTTAATTCTAAAGAATCTTTTTCAACTAAGTCAAAAACATGTCTGACTTGATCTAGTTGTTCAGTACCATATTTGTTAATGCTAAAGTTGAAGCGTTCCCCTGAGACTTGTAATCCTTGACCATAGCTGTCTGCTAAAGTCATCTCTCGAGTATCCATGCGGTTGCCATTTTCTTGAGGTACAATATAATTGGTAAAAAGTTTTGCAACAGGAAAGTACCATCTGCCGATAAAACCAGCCTCTTTGCTATCAATGTAAGTTTCACTCGGTCCTAAACCATACCATTGAACAGCCTTTAAACGATTTGAAATAGACATTTGCAGACCTATCTTTGGCAGCCAAGCTGGTCCATCTCCCACTTTCATACCTGAAACAGCAATCAGTAATTCCCCTGCTCCATTGATCCGATAAGTTGTTGTTAAATTAAACCCCCAATCAAAAGTTTTAGGTCCAACAAAACTCTCTACCACTAATTGAACCTCTTGTTTCTTGATTTTTTGGGTTACTTGATTAACCCTCTCAGACATCATATCTACTCCGGCAGCCAACCAAAGTTCTTTCATATTTTCCACACCATCATTATCACTGCCCAGACTGTCATTATCAGTCATCGCACGCCAAAAATTAATTTTAGGTGGTTGGATTAAAAATTCTTTGCCGCCGCTTTGCCAAGAAATAAGGCGCCCTCTTAATAAATCAAAAATCATAGAAGTTTGACCGTTTGAAAAAAATAATTTGTTTTCAGTGTTTGTCACAAATTTTTCAATTGGATGAGACAAAGTCAGCTTCTCTTTCACACCTTGATTAATAATTTCTTGAGACCAGGTTATCACGTGTCCGTTCTCAGCGTAGCTGGTCGGTTTCTTCAGCACAAATTTCACACTCGCCACAATTTCTCCTGTTGAAAATTCTTTTCTGGTTATCTCCCGGGTCAGATCAATAACTTTCTTTTCTCCAGCTTGAATAAGTGGCAAGTCAAGTATTTTACTGCAATAGACTTTTCCATCCTCAGCCAGTTCAAGAATTGCTTCAATATGATTTAAATCGATGTAATCATAGCGATTTTTAATTGTCATTTTCTTGTTTACGAGTTCTGCCTCAATTGGCTCATAAACCTTTTTCAATTCAGCTAAAGCAGGAGACGGTGTTCTGTCTGGCATGACCAAGCCATCAATGACAAAGTTGCTGTCATTGGGATATTCCCCAAAATCACCACCATAAGCATAATAGGTTTGACCTTCAGCTGTCTTCTGTTCTATTCCATGGTCTAGCCACTCCCAAATAAAACCTCCTTGGAGACGAGGATATTTATAGAATAGTTTCTGATAGTCTTTCAGACCGCCCGGCCCATTTCCCATCGCATGGGCATACTCACATAAAATATGCGGTTGAGCTAAATCTGTTTGCTTTCCTAACTTTTCCATCAAAGGAATCGATGTATACATCGTAGAGAAAACATCCGCAGCTTGATTTAATTCCTCAGGCTCATGATTGCTGCGAGCCAAAATACCACTAGTTTCCCCTTCATAATGAATCAAACGACTATCATCCCTTTTTTTTGTCCATTGACTCATAAGTAAATGATTTTTCCCAAAACCTGATTCATTTCCCAATGACCACATAACGATTGAAGGATGATTTTTATCTCTTTCAACCATTCGTTTCATCCGATCGAGATAAGTAGCAGTCCATTCCTTATGAGAACTTAAGTAGCTCCACTTGCCAATGACTTCCATACCGTGAGTTTCAATATCTGTCTCATCAATTACATATAAGCCATATTCATCGCATAAATCATAAAATACTGGGTTTGTTGGATAGTGGGCCGTTCTCACGGCATTAATATTGTGTTGCTTCATCATTATAATATCTTGACGCATGGTTTCTTCCGTAAGTGTTCGACCTGTTTGGGGATGAAATTCATGACGATTAACGCCTTTAAAAATTATTTTTTCCCCATTAAGCAACATTAAACCATTCTTTAGTTCGACTTTTCTAAAGCCGACTTTCTGAATAATGACCTGTTGAATCTGATGTTTATTTTTAAAAATTAATAATAACGTATAAAGATAAGGGGTCTCAGCATTCCATTTGTGTGGTTTTTCAACTTGGAAAGTTTGATTTTGAACCAATTGATCTGTCAACCGATAACTTTCTTTGAACACCACTTTCCCTAAACTATCTAATAAACAATATTCCAATTCTTCCCCATGCCCGGATAATCGATCTGCAAATGTTACCTCGACCATTAACTTGCTCTTTTGATAAGTTTCATCAAAATCTGTTTTTACAAAATAATCTGTGATTTGCTGTCTCGCTTCATCAAATAGATAAACATCTCTGAAGATGCCGCTTAACCACCACATATCTTGATCTTCAACATAACTCATCGCTGACCACTGTATAACCTTAACCGCTAGCCTATTCTCCCCTGACACAATAAATTCTGAAATGTCGAACTCCGCTGTCAGACGACTGCCTGTACTATAACCTACATAGTGGCCGTTTAACCAAACATAAAAAACACAATCCACACCAGAAAAATGTAATATTTTGCGAATGAATTCTTCTTGCTCATTTAAGATAAATGTACGGCGGTAATATCCCGTTGGATTTTCATTGGGGACGTATGGTGGGTCTACAGGAAAAGGATAACGGAAATTCGTATACATTGGCCGATTGAATCCTTGCAACTGCCAATGACCAGGTACATTGATTTTTTTCCAGGTCTTAACATCTATTTTTTCGTCCAAAAAATCACTCGGAACTATTTCGGGGCGTTCTGTCATCATAAAATCCCAATGTCCGTTCAAGTTTTGAAACCCCTTTGACTTTTCTCTAGAAAAAGTTAAGGCATCCTCTACGTTTGGATATGAAAAGAAATGCGCCCTTGCATTTAGACGATTTTCTGATACTATCTCACTTGATAAATACTGTTTCATTACTAAAAACCCCCATTTATTTTTTCATTAATAATTTCAAAGTGATGAAAGAATAAGAAGCAATTTCCAACACCTGCTCGTCTTTAATCTCTTCTAGAACATTGATTACATAAGCATTGTACGCTGAAAAATCTTCTGAATTAAGTTTGATTGTTTGACTTGTGGGATTTTCAATTCTAACGATGACTGCTTTTTCATCATAATAAGAAGGCGCACAACTTGAAACTAATAAGTTATCTGGTAGTTTAATTAAACTCAGCTCTTTTTGATGATAAGTTAGTTCCTTACGCCCTTGTTGAATTTTATTATCTATCCGGTGAATAAAATAGTTTAATTTTTGCAACTGATAGCTCATCGAGATTTGTTCTAAATTGTGTCGCCACTCAGCAACTATCATTTCATCAAACAGATGATCATCAAAACGCAGCACAAATTCATATGCATGGGTCCCTAATAATTGTGCTTTAGGTGTGGGCATAGCTATATGACCTTTTTTCGTCGTATCTCCTGAAGCTCTCCCTGGCCGATACAGTAAGTCTGGTTTGCCTAGCTCATCAGTAGTCGCAAGCAAAGTAATATATATATAAATTTCATCATACTGAAACTCCTTCATTCCTTTGGTAAAAACATGGTAGGACTGCCTATCCCCGCCAATAGAAACAGTACTTTCAAATGGGTTGATATCTACAGGTCTTTCACTATAAGTTTCATACCAATCCTGAATATTTTGATTTTCTCGCTGAATAAACCCAAAAGGTAAAGAACTGTGGGAGCGTTTGTTTTGAAAACCTGTCTTTAATTTTAGGCGTAAGCGATGATTCAAAATTGAATTGTGAACTTGTAAGGACCCCTGGATATCTTGCTGATCTTTTTTCAGACTGATAATCAAGTCAAATTCTAGTAACGTGGATTTTTTGCCAGCTTTTCTTTCAGATAAATTAGTCGGCAATAAGGTAGAACCTTTTAATAGTAATTGTTCGTACATTGAACTTTTTTGACATTCCACACTAGAAAAGATAAGTTCAAGTTCTTCATCATTTTCTAAAGGTGAAAAATCATAAGTGTCTCCAGCATTTCCTTCATCAACAATTCGTATAAAATCAGTAATCTCCTGACCGTTTTTCAACAGCAACGTTAAAGAATTATTTTCATAAAAAATTTGGTAATAATCGTTTGAAATTTTTTCCTCATTAACAATAGACAGTTGTTCCATAGCTTCATTTTCGGTAAATCTGATTACTCGATAGCCTAAGCTGGGCAAGTCAACTTTAATCAAAGCAGTCAATATATAATAGCCGTCTTCCACAATAAAGCGATTGCCCGCAGGAGTTTCTTCTAATATGTTTTCCCTCGGGGAAACATAGGTTTCTTTAATAATCGTCCCTTGAACTTGGTCAAGAAAAGTAATTTCTTTCTTTTTACTTAAAAATCCCACCTTTTTATACCCTGAGAAATCTTTTAAATCTGTATTGACCATCAGAATTTCTGACTCCGTTAATCCTAAGCCTTCAGCAAGCTTTTTCATAATTGTATTTTCAATACTATCTAACATTTCTGAGGCTTCTTTAAGACGATGAATGATGTCTTCCATCACCGCATCAGAAACACAACCAGCCAAGCTATCGTGTGCTTGACCTTCTAAAATTTTTTTCCATACATTAATCAATAGTTGAGGACTAAAGGAAATACCGCATTTTTTTGCAATCACTAATAAAGGTTCTACTCTATGAATTAACTTTTCTTCAACTTCGTGGAGTTTTAGTTTAATATTCATTCGACTGGAACCAACGGTTTTATGAATCCTTGCCAATACGGGTTCTCTAAACTCACCTGTATAAACTTCCAGGTCCTCTTGTTTTTTTATAACCTCTAAAAATTTTTGGTAACTGCTAGGTTGGTATTCATACTTGCCCAGCTGATTTATTTCTTCAACCTTCTTAGTAAAATCGGTTATAATATTCAATTGGTCGTTGCCAGAAGGAATCAAGATTTCTGAAGTATCCGTATATTGTTTAATAAAATCGACAGCTGGATCAAGACGACCAGCCACATAGTTTTCAGTCGGTTCCAGCAACATACCTGTTCCATAGCCTTGAGGCATATTAAGAGCAATAATTTGATTTTCTCCATTTAAACTTGCCCACTTAAAGTATGGAGATTGAACATGCTTCCCTAAATGAATCCCACGCCAAAAGAAAATATTATCGAAACCGCTCTCTTTTAATAGTAATGGCATTTGTGCATTAAAACCAAAAGTATCCGGCAGGTAACCAATCGGTAAATACTCTCCGTACTTACGACTTTCAAAAACACCTACCATTATATTTCTTAAAATACTTTCACCACTGACATAGAATGCATCAGTCTGGGTATACCATGGGCCAATAAACAGCTGCTTCTTAGAAACTAATTTTTTTATCATATCTAATTTTTCAGGATAGAGTGCCACATAATCATCCAAAATGGATATTTGTCCATCTAAAACAAAGGATGCTTCAGGATTTGCATTTAATTCATCAATCACATCAGTAAATAGTTGTTCACTCAGAACCAGTGAATCAGCCGATGTAAAATACCATTCCCTATCCCAATGTGTATGATTTACGATATGAACTTTCGTCATAGAGACCTCTTTCTATAATTATTCTTCCCATTCATCTTCATCAAATTCATCATCTTCTTCCTCTTCTTCAGCAGGAGCTTCTTGACGATTGATTATTAAACCAAAAGCAACAACTATCACTCCTGCAACAATAGCAAGCAGATAGATTGCTATACCATCGACAAAAAACCAAGCATAAAAACCACTTAAAGGCAATTTATTCACTGCACCATAGTAGATAGCTACGCTTGCTCCAACCATTGATCCTAACATACAAGAGATGCGCGTTTTTTTAGGGGCATCCATAGTAAACGGTATGACCCCTTCACTAATACCTGCAATCCCCATAAGTAAAGAACGCTTGCCAGCTTCTTTTAAAAAGATAGAATATTTTTTTTTCGCCAAAAGAGTCGCTACACCTGCACCTAAAGGAGGAATGATAATTGCCAACTGAGCAGCTGTATTAAGAAAATAGCTGTCAGTAATCAAAAAACCAAAAGATATTGTCATAGCAACTTTATTCACAGAACCGCCAGAATCATAAGCTACCATTGCTGCAATTAAAATAGCAAACAGCACTTGAAGATTTAAGGAAAGATCCGGTAATCCCGTCAACAGCAATGTATTGAAAATGATAAAAGGTTCCGCAATTAGACTAAAAAATAAAATTGGGACAAGGGTACCTAAAGTTGGGATTAAAAACACTGGCGAAATTGAAGCAAAAACAGCCGGCAACTTAATCCTATTTTTCATACATTGGCATAAATAACCTGCTAATAAACCAATAACCAAACTGCCTAAAAATCCGGCTCCCAATGAATAGACCACTAAGCCGCCAGCTAGCCCTGGAATTAAGCCTAATTTATCACTAACGGAAAAGCTGATAAAACCTGCTAGTGTTGGAAAAATCAGCAACGTTAAAAGTTCTTCCAATGTATTCATGGCCATTGCCAGCCTCTGCAGATTGACAGCTTGGCTATTATTAGCTAAAATGCTCAACTGACTACAGACGGCTGTGATTACAAGCAGTGGAAATACATAAGAAATACCCGTTAACAGGTGCGTTTTAAGATCATTCAAAAAACTTTTCATAATACCTCCTAAATTATTGCTAATCCGTTTCAATCAGTTTCAAAGCTTCTTCAATCACTGCTTCCGCATCTTTGATCGGCTCATTCACAGAAACACGATAAACTTTTTTATTTGTAAACCTTTCTTCCCCTCTCACTTTTGTATCTACTGCAAAAATTACTACTTCTCCGATATTGATGTCTTTTTCTGTTAAAGGATTATCGATGCCTGTTGCCCCTTGGGTCTCAACTTTAATCAAATGATTTAGCTTTTTAGCACCTTTTTTTAACGCTTGAGCAGCCAAATAAGTATGTGCCACTCCTGTCGTACATGCTGTCACTGCAACAATTTTATGTTTCATCTAGATTCTCCTAACTTAATAATGAGACGATTTCAGCCCCATTGGTTGTTTTTTTCAGTTGTTTCATTAACTCATCATCTAGCATTTTCGCTGCTAGTTCAGAAATTATTTTAAGATGCTGATCTCCTTTATCTGCTTCGGGAATAGCCAATAGAAATACTAGCTCTACTGGATTATCATCTAAAGAATGCCATTCCACTCCGTGCTGCAAGCGAGCAACGGCAATAGCTGATTTTTGTACAGTAGCGCTTTTCCCATGGGGCAACGCTATCCCTTGGCCAATACCTGTCGTCGCATGAGCCTCTCGGACAAGAACACTCTTCACAAATTCTGACTGATTCAAAATGATTTCTTTATACAAAAGTACTTCTGCTAGCCGAGTGATTACTGCTTCTTTAGACCTCTCATCAATATCTATCAATACTTGGTCCGCCGTTAAAACTTCTTTTAAATCCATTTACCATACGCCCTTTCTAAAGTAGTTATAAACGACTGACTTTTGACCAGTTGTTACAACTCGTTTTAACTCCTGCTGATTTTCTAAAATATCTGATAAACTTTCATAAATTTTTTCCATTTCTTTAGGCGTTTCATTTTTTAAAGCTAAGAAAAAGACAAACTCTACCTGTTCGTTCCCCCATTCAATTGGTTCTTCAAGGTGAACAAAAACGATTGCAGATTTTAGAACGTCTTTAGGATTTCCATGGGGTGTCGCATATCCTTTGAAAGAAGTGAAAGATGCCTTTTCTCTTTTCAAACTGGAAGCAATAATTTCATCAGAAGAATAACCTCTTTCAACTAAGTGATTGCCGATATGGGATAAAACACTTTGATAGTCTGTCTCTCTTCGATTTAAAAAAATATTTTCCAAAGTAATCATTTTTTTAAACTCATCTGTTCTTAACTGATTTATCAAGCTTTGTTCTTCTATCCTTTTCGTAATTAATTCAATTTCATCACCTTCCAAAAGAGGACTCACTTTAATGACTGAAATATCATCAAGTTCTAAAAAAATAGTACTGATGACTAGATTTTCTGTTATTTTAGTATTTAACAATTCTTGAACGGATAAAATACGAGTGATTCGAATCATCGGAAAATATTTTCTGATTCGAGCTGCTAAAAGTTGAGAAGTCCCTCTCCCAGAACTGCAAACTAAAACAACGTCAATCTGATTTTTGTCCACTAAATCATTTCTCTCTAAAAAAGCTTGAATATGAATAGCAATGTAACTAGTTTCATCATCATTAATAGCAATTTCATATTCTTTTTCGAGTCGCTTCTTCAGCGTAACGGCTTTTTCAAAAGAATAAGAAAAGGTACTCCGAATCGTGTCTTTATATGGATTTTTAATTGCTAACCCATACTTAATCCGCTTAATCGCAGAATTCAAATGAGTAACCAAATCTTGAATAAGGGCTTGATCATAAAATCCATTTTTTAATTCTTCTTTTATTAAGAGCGTCAACCCTTGATCAACGGGCTCCTTACTATCAATCACAGGGTTTTTCACAACCCGAGTATGTTGACTCTCCGCAGACAAGTGAATATTAATATACTTCGTTTCAAACTCTGGAAAATGAATATTTAAACGTTGTTTCAGCTTTTGAATTAAATAGCGAGTATTTTCAAGCTGATCATTCTCTTCGATGACTAGTTCTTCGGCATCCTCTATTGAATCACCCCTTAAAATTCGTTCATAAGCGATTGCGAGATGAATAACTAGGGATTGAAAGCCATAGTCTGTAAATCTGAACTCCTTTTCTTGACTGAATTCACTGACAACTTGAATAATTTTATCGACTTGGTCTGTTGGAAAAAGGCCTTTGAGGTTGCTAGAGATTGTTTCAAATAAAGGATATAACCCTTGTTCCTCCTCTCTAACATACCAATGGTCCGCCCAAAACAACTGAACAATTTTAGAAGCAACTTGCCTTCTCTGGTATTCATCAAGTTCCAACTTCATTCCTTTACCAGGTATTTTACTAAGTTTGATATTTTGCCTGTTAAAAAAATCATTCACTTCGACCAAATCTTTTTCCAAACTGCCTTTACTTATGTATAATTCATCAGCCAGCTGTTGCATTGTTATAAAATTTTCCTCTTTTAAAAGTCTTGTGTAAATATAAATGATCCGTTCCTCTTTACTGTCAGGTATTTGGTTTTCTGACGTTGTATAAAGATCAGAAATGTTCTGCAACTCTCCTTCTAAATACAGACCTACTCGAGGCTTTGAAATTAAATTAACATTGATTTTTTTTAACTCTTCTTGCATGAGTTTGATTGATTTTGAAACAGTTTTGGTAGAAAGCTCTAGATGTTCTGCGACTTGACTTGTATTAACAGTGCCATATTTCAATAAATACTTAATAATTTTCTTTTCTCTATTTCCTATCACACCCATTTTCCATCAACCTTTCTATCACTATTATAGCCACTATTACATAGGGCATAAACGTCCTTTTTTACCACATTGAATGTAGAAATTTATATGTCTTGTACTTTATTTCCTCCATGCTAGACTAAGTATATCTTAAACAATCCTAGGAGAGAATCTATGCTAGCTTCATTTTATTTAATTTTGCCTGTTTTTGGTTGGGGATTAATGCCGATTTTTGCCAATCTTCTCAAAAGCAAACCGGAAACACAACTTTTAGGGACATCTATCAGTGCGTGTTTAATCGGCTCAATTTCTATATTAATCATTCGCCCGGAACTAACCTTCTTTACTTTTATAATAAGTTTTCTTTCAGGTGTATTTTGGGCAATGGGGCAGTTTCTACAATTCAAGGCGATTAAACAATCCAGTGTTTCACAAGCAATGCCTTTATCCAATGGCACTCAATTAATCTTTACTACCTTGATTTCAGTGGTCGTCTTATCAGAATGGCAAAAAAATGCTGAAATTATCCTTGGCACAGTGGGTATCTTTATGGTATTAGCTGGCATTCTGATTTTAAATCATCAAAAAAAACATCCTTCCGAGAGGACGAAAAAGAACGGCGGTGCTGTTTTTTTTACAATTTGCTGGTCTTCTCTATTTTTAACATGTTATGTACTGATTAGTAAATTTTTTCAATTACAACCAGAACAAATATTTTTCCCTCAAGGTATGGGTATGTTAAGCAGCTCCTTGGTCATAAATTTTATTTCTAATAACCATCCTTTGAAAAACGATCAAAAAGGTCTCTTCTCAAATTTGATTACAGGAGTCAGTTGGTCTATCGCAAATATAGGAATGTTTCTAGCAACAAACCACTTCCCGGTGGCAACCACATACGCTATTTCTCAGAGTGCCGTCATTGTTTCAACCTTAGCTGGTATTTTTATTTTAAAAGAGAATATCAATATCGATAAAAGTGAACGGATTAAAATTAGCATAGGCATTACCCTATTGATGAGCGGTGTGCTGCTGCTTGCTCAGAATCAATAAATATATTAAAGGAGAAGAAGATGAAAAAAACTATTATTTTTACCGATGGCGGAGATACTATTTTTGACGAAGGAACACAAGTTTTCGATCAAAAAGGGGTCGTTCAATCAGCCGATTGCATTCCAGGAACAAAAGAAACGTTAATCAGATTAGTTGAAACTGGCTACTCAGTTGCTTTAGTTGCTGACGGGAATGTGCAGTCATTTCATAATGTCTTTAATCAACACAATCTGTTAGACTATTTTGATCAGAAAATCATCTCCGAAATTGTTGGGGAAACAAAACCACACCCTAAAATGTTTGAAACAGCCTTTAAACAAATGAAATTAACTCCCTCAGATAAACATCGAGTTGTAATGATTGGTAATAATCTTGAACGAGACGTTTTAGGCGCTAATCAATTTGGTATTCGTTCAATTTGGTATAAGTGGTCTCCAAGATATTCTCATACTCCTAAAAATCAAAACGAAGAAGCAGATTATACTATTACAGAATTCCCTCAATTAATCTCGCTTCTTGAGGAAATCGAAAAGAGTCTTTAAAATCATTCATATTATAAAAAAAGATAAAGATTCCTTAAAACGAATCCTTATCTTTTTTTATCTATCCTCTCAAACTAAAGGTGATTTTATTTTTCACCGTAAGCTTACCCAACTATTCAAAATATTTTAAATCCTCAAAAAATAGACAAAAGCAGCAAATTTGGTATGTTAATGAAATTAGAAGTTTTTCTAATGAAAAAAGTCAACATTAAATGTGGAATAAGAGTAAGTTAAAAAGAACGATTTATCATGTTAAAATGAACTCATGAAAGAAAGCGCAAACAAAACGTGCTATTTCTTCAAAAATGGAAATGGGGGAAATTAAAATGAAAAGATTTTTAATACCTGTCGCATTGCTGACAACTGCTCTAATGCTAGGGGCTTGTTCACCTAAAGAAAAGAAGGGAGAAGCTGCTGATAGAGAAAATGAATTAATTGTCTGGGCCTGGGACCCTAACTTTAACATCAAAGCATTACAGATTGCTGAAGAAGAGTACCAAAAAGATAATCCTGATTTTAAACTTAAAATTGTCGAAAACGGGCAAGACGATATCATTCAAAAGTTGAACACTGGTTTCAGCTCAGGCACTAAAAAAGGATTGCCAAATATTGTTTTAATCGAAGATAATCGTTCACGAAACTTTGTGGAATCCTATCCAGATTCCTTCGTGCCATTAAACGATACATTTGACGTTTCCGATTTTATTTCTTACAAAGTTAAAGCAACCTCTCTAGACGGAGATCAATATGGTATGCCCTTTGACTCAGGAGTAGGAGGTATGTATCTTCGGAAAGATTTCATCGAAGAAGCTGGGTTAAAAGTAGAAGACTTTTACAATATTACTTGGAATCAATATCTGGAATTAGGAAAAACAGTTTTAGAAAAAACAGGAAAGAAAATGGTTTCAACAGATTTGAATGATTTGGTGCTGCTTCGTTCGATGATTCATTCAAGCGGCGCATGGTACACAGAGGACGATGGTGTCACACCTACCCTTCAAAATAATGATGCTTTAAGGGAAGCTTTTAAGATTTATAAAGAACTATATGTTTCTGGGATTATGAACGTCCATAATGGCTGGAATGAAGGGCTGCAACAGTTCAATGAGGGAAAAGTTGTCTCAGTTATTTCTGGTAACTGGATGACTCCATCGATTAAGGCCGAAACATCTCAAAGTGGCGAATGGGTGGTTATGCCCTACCCGCGTCAAGACGATATTAAAACCGCAGTCAATGCCTCCAATCAAGGAGGAGCTTCCTTCTTTGTTTTAGACATGGATGGTAAAGAAAAAGCTTTAGAGTTTATCAAAGCAACATTCGGTTCAAGCGAAAATTTTTATCAACGATTGGTTGATGAAGTTGGGGCCATCGGTTCCTATGCAAAATCATATGAAGGCGAAGCCTTTAAAAAAGAAGATGAGTTCTTTGGCGGTCAACAAATTTATTCCGATTTTGCTTCTTGGGCAACAGAAATTCCAGAAGTTAACTTTGGGAAAAACACCTATGCTATTGAGGATATTTTAAAAGTTAGTGCTCGCAATTACATCGATGGTAAAGATTTAGATGATGTTTTGGCAGAAGCTCAAAAGACAGCAGAAAATCAATTGAAAAAATAGCATAGCAAGACAAATAGCGCTTGGATATCAAGCGCTATTTTCAAAGGGAGATGTAAAAATGGTTCAACCTGTTCAAAAAAAGCAAAGCTATAAAAATTTAAAACTCAGACAACAACTATTAGGTTGGGGCTTCGTACTTGTTTCATCCTTGTTAATTATTACTTTCTATTTTTATCCAATGGTTCAATCCTTGTTATTATCTTTGAAGTCCGGTTCGGGAAATCAATTAGAATTTGTTGGACTAGCTAATTATAAACGGCTATTATCCGATCCGGCTTTTTTGACTTCAGCTAAAAACACTTTAACTTTTTTAATCTTTCAAGTACCTATTATGTTAATCCTTTCTATCATTTTTTCAGTAATTTTAAACAATAAGAGAGTTAAATTGAAAGGTTTATTCAGAACAATTGTTTTTCTACCTTCAGTAACGTCGCTGGTTGCTTATTCAATCGTTTTTAAGACATTATTCAGTAATGATGGTATTGTCAATCAATTACTTATGAAATTATCTTTAGTTTCAGAACCGATACTTTGGTTGTCTCACCCTTTTTGGGCAAAAGTTTTAATTATTGTTGCAATTACTTGGCGTTGGACGGGTTATAATATGATTTTCTTTTTGTCAGCTTTACAAAATATCGATGACGAAATCTATGAAGCAGCCCGCATTGATGGTGCCAATCAAATCAACCAATTTTTCAAAATAACAATCCCTTTGCTTAAACCTGTTATTCTCTTTACGTCTATCACATCAACCATCGGTACATTACAGTTATTCGATGAACCAATGAACTTAACGATGGGGGGACCTGGGGATGCGACAACGACTATTTCACAATACATTTATAACCTGTCCTTTAAATATACACCAGATTTTGGTTATGCAGCTGCTGTCTCTTATGCCATCGTAATCATGGTATTAATTATTTCAGCCATTCAATTTAAAGTAGGGGGAGATAAAAATGACTAAAAAGATTAAAGGAAATCGAATCGCAATGTATCTTTTCTTAGCACTCTGTGGAATCGTCTTCGCCTTTCCTTTTTATTTCATGCTTGTCAGTGCAACAAATGCTTCGGTTGATGTGACAAAAGGACATCTTTTGCCGGGAAAAGAATTTTTCAACAATTTGCATCGCTTGCTTGAAAACAGCAACTTGCTAAACGCCTTAAAAAACTCAGCTATTATTTCTATCAGCCAAACCTGTATTTCAATTTTTTTAGCCTCTTTAGCAGGTTATGCTTTTGAAATCCATAAAAGCAAAGGGAAAGAAGTTTTATTTAAATTTTTACTCCTATCCATGATGATTCCTTTTGCAACATTGATGATTCCGCTGTTTAAAATGTTTGGTGCAATCTCCGATATTTTCCCTTCCATCGGAATCGATACGTTGGCCTCTGCTATTATGCCTTATCTTTCAACAACTTTCTTAATATTCTTTTTTAGGCAAAATACAAAACTTTTCCCAAAATCTCTACTAGAAGCCGGAAGAATTGATGGTTTGTCAGAGATTATGCTTTTTATAAAAATTTATATGCCCACGATGAAAACAACTTATGCAGCAGCAGCCATTATTACATTTATGAATAGTTGGAATAATTATTTATGGCCTCTAGTTGTACTGCAATCACCCGAAAATCACACTGTTCCTTTGATTATTTCAAATCTTGGATCCAGTTATACACCCGATTATGGCATTATCATGGTTGGTATCGTCATCGCAACCTTGCCAACTGCTGCCATCTTCTTCTTTTTACAGAAGCACTTTGTCGCAGGAATGACAGGTTCAGTCAAATAATTGAAAGGAACAACCATGTCAATTAAAGAAATAACTATTAAACTGTTACTAGCTATTTTCATTTCGGGTTGTATAGGATTTGATCGAGAATTTAAAAATCGTCCCGCAGGTATTCGTACTCATATTTTAGTTTGCGTAGGAGCTACCATCATCGCACTAATTCAAACTCAATTAGCTCTTCAAGCCATTGACAGGGCCCTGACTACCCCTGAATTAATCGGTGTTTTACGAGTTGATGAAGCTAGACTGACTGCGCAAGTGGTAAGCGGCATTGGTTTTCTCGGTGCTGGAACCATTATTGTCACCAAAAGGGACGTCAAGGGTCTGACAACTGCCGCTTCTCTTTGGACAGTTGCAGGGTTGGGCATCGCACTAGGGATGGGCATGTATCAGATTGCTATAATCGGTTTTTGCGTGGTACTGACTGTTCTTTCAACATTAACAAAAATCATAGTTTTCCCTTCATTAAAACGAATAGAAATCAAGTACACTCATCGTAAACCAACTAAAGATTTTATTGCCTCTTATTTTGAAAAACATCATATTCATATTCGAGATGTTAAATTTGATATGGAACTAACTGAAGAAAAACGAATCTACACAAATATTTATACAGTAGAGTTGCCAAAAAAATTAGATTATACAGAAATTGTTGAAAGCATTTCCTATTATGATAATATCATCCGAATCCAGTTAATCAGTGTTTAATAAATTTAAAAGTCGTTTATAAAGAAAAAGCTCTTCGTCAAATGATGTAGATGGATAGAATTTAGTTGCACTTTCATAAAGACTAGGTGATGCTTACAATTCCACCTTGTATGTGCTAAACTTTTATCGTCATTAGACATAAAGAAACTCCTCTCGATTCTCTCATAGCGGTTGGTAGCCACTATCTAGTATATCGAAAGGAGTTTCTTAACGCTAAAGCTAATTCCTCCACGCGCAATACGCGTGGTTTTTTGTTTCGCACGACTTCGTGCTCAACCGGCTAAAGTCATTGACAAAATAGGTGTGAATGAATGTCTTCATCCACACCAAAATTTATTCAACCTAAAAATATAGCTAAACAAAAAAACTAATCTGACAACCATTACAGGGTCAGATTAGTTAGTTTTTCATTAACCAAATCATACGAAGAAATAAATTTTTTTCTAGCTTCATACATCATGTTTATTGCTGTTCAGCATTAAAGACATCATAATCTATTCCTTTTACCGATTTTGCTACAAGTATAGCTGAGTAAACATCAGAATTAACATTTAAAATTGTCCTCAGCATCCCAACAAACCATTCGACTCCTGCAAAAATCGCTATGCTTTCAACAGGCAACCCCATTTGAGGTACAATAATCGCTAAAGAAACAAGTCCCGCCCCGGGAACCACAGCATTTGCCAAGGAAACAAACGTTGAAGTTATCGCCAGATAGGAAAGGCTTTGAAAATTCATGTTCTGTTGGTACATCTGAGAAATTGTCACTACAGTAATAGCCATATGCATGGCTGAGCCGTTACTATTCAGTGACATCCCTAATGATAATACCAAATTTGTTACCCTAGGACTCACACCTAATTTATTTTGAGTTTCGTCTAGTGCAACAGGCAGCGTTATAGCCGATGAAGTTGTGGCCAATGCCATAATTGTCATGTTTTTCATGTTTTTTATTAATTTTATCGGATTCATTTGGCAACTGAGAAAAATGGTTAGGATCCAAATACCCATAAAAAGAATTGTTGCTGTACCATAGACCAAAAGATACTTTAAAAGTGGCAATATAATCTGAATGCCCAATGAACTAATTGTTGAAACGATCAAAGCAAAAATCCCGATTGGAGCTATCATCATTACATAGTTTATAATCCTGATAATAATATCGTTGAAATCCAAAATCATTTGGAATAACTTGGATTCTGGTTTTTTTTGCATGAAAGCATTCAGAGCTACTCCGAAAAATAACGAGAATACGATGATCTGTATAATTGATCCCTGAGTAAGAGATTCAAAAATATTTTTCGGAAAAAAATTTAAAAGAGTTTCTGTAATTGAAACACTCTGTGCTTCAAGAGAAAATTCTGTTGCTTCTGTGAAGTTAACTCCCAATCCAGGCTTAAAAATCGTCGCCATAACAATTCCCCAGGTGGCTGCCAAAAATGAAGAGACGCCAAAAACCACAATTGTCTTTCCCCCTAAACTTGTGATTTCCTTTGGGTCAACACCGCCAACTGCTTGTATAATTTGACCTAAAATTAACACTGGAATAACCATTTGCATCAATCTTAAAAAAATATCCCCAAAAACCTTAATATATTGACCAGTATTAGGAAATGCTAAACCAACAATAATTCCAAGTACGACAGCAATCATTATCTCGGTCGTTTTCGATATTTTTTTTATTTTCATTATCTTCTCCTCTCAGTTAATAATGGTTGTCCCCACACTGTCTGACAAATTGCTAAGATTCTCAATCGACGTTATGACTGCTTTCCTTTCCGTATATGCTTCAACAAAATCAACTGCTGCTTGAACTTTTGGCAACATACTGCCAGGTGCAAAATGTCCTTCGGCAATATATCTTTTAGCCTCATACACGTTTATTGTTTCCAACTCTTTTTGATTAGGCTTATTAAAATTTACTGACACTTGTGAAACACTAGTCAGTATAATTAGACGGTCTGCACAAATTTCTTCAGCCAAAATTCTGGCAGAAAAATCTTTATCATTAACCGCTTCAACACCCACAATTTCTCTATTATGTGAAACAACCGGTATACCTCCTCCACCTGCACAAATCACAACGACTCCAGTTTGTATCAGGGCTTGAATTGCCTTGATTTCGACAATTTTTTTGGGGAGTGGAGAAGGAACCACTTTACGATACCCTCTCCCAGCATCTTCAAGATAGATGGATTGGTCTTTCTTTGATTTCACCTCATCTGAAGTAAGAAATGGACCTATGGGTTTTGAAGGAAATTTAAATGCTGGGTCATCTTGATCAACCTCAACTTGGGTGATTAAAGAGACAGCTGTTTTTTCCATATTTCTTTGATTAAATTCATTTATCAACGCATTCTGTAGCCAATACCCGATACTCCCTTGTGTCATAGCTACACACGTATCTAAATTCAGAGCTGGGTTTTTTTCTGAATCAGCTTTTTGTTGCTGTAATAATAAATTTCCAACTTGGGGACCATTTCCATGACATAAAACAACATCTTCCCCACTCTCAATGAAATCAACAATAAATTTCGCCGCACTAGAAACCACTTCTTTTTGTCCGCTATCTGTTGGATTTTCTTCTAGTATCGCATTCCCTCCAAGGGCAATTACATTTAAACTCATCATCTATCGTCCTCATTTTTTAAATTTGGGTTCTTTTGCCATGGCGCCGAAAGCTATCAACCCTAATAATAGCAAAATACTTGCGAGATAAAAACCTACCTGCATCGAACCTACTTTATCGGCTAAAAAACCAGTAACGTAAGGTGATAAAATAGAACCCGACATTCCTATAAAGTTATAAGCACTTAGTGTTGTACTCAATGAGGCAGATGGAGCATTTCTCGTTACAAAAGTTACAATGATTGGGTCTAAGGCCAATTTCCCAGTTAATCCATAAAGAATCAACATTGCAATTAGCAACATACGATTTGTTACAAAAGCAATAGAAAAAACGGAGATAATTGCTAAGGGAACTAAAATATAGACTAGTTTTTTTGTCGCTTTGAGTTTGTCATTCACTCTTGCAAATATCAATGCACCGGGTATAGAAGCCCAAGGTACTAAAGATGAAATAAAACCGACACTTGCTCCTTCAAAACCGCGTTCAGCGATTAAAAACTGAGGCAACCAAGTAATAATAACAAAGTTCGCATATATACTTGTGAATACCAAGATAAATGCTGCCAGAAGATTTCGATTCGAAAAAATTTTCTTCAGCGACACTTTTTCAGTCTGTTGCCCATCAGCCTTGTCGCCCAAATCTTTTTTGCGATCTTCTGGTCTGATTACCTTTTCTTTAAGAAGTGTATAAAATAAAACTCCCACAATAAATGTTGGAATAGCTGCTAGGAAAAAAGGCTTGCTCCAATGCTCTCCATTTTCTAATACTAACTTACTCGATAACAAATAACCACCAGAGGTTCCGAAGGCCATCCCACTGTTAATAATGGCATTTCCTATCGTTCTTTTGTTATCAGGAATCGCTTCTGTAGAGAGTGCGTACTGGGGGCCATAATATGCCGCTTGTCCAATACCTGCAATTGCTCTAAAAACAAGAAATATAATAAAGGTTGTCGCTATCCCACTAAAATATGTCATAATTGCCAAAACAATAAAACCTATTGAAATAATTACTTTTCTACCAATTTTATCTCCAATCATTCCAAAAGGAATTTGAGCCAGAGCATATGTCAGGAAAAAAATACTGTTAGCCAATCCCAATTGTGTGTTGCTTAATCCAAACTGTTCCCCAACAACTCCCATGATTGGATTAAATATCGTCCGCGTACCATACATCAATATCCAGCCAACAAAAAATATAGCTACGACCTTTATCCAATAATTCTGACCTACCTCAACTGCGATATCTCTCCGTCTATTATTCATCATTTCCTCCATTTCTGGATCGAATCATCCATTCAAATTTTAATATCTTTTAAATACAAAACTTCACCTGAATAATAACTAATATCTAAATTCACTTACCTTATGATGCACTACTTGAATCTCCATGCCAAAAAAGGATCCAATTAATTCGCTTGGTTCATATCGGCTGTTCTCTATCAACACAAAGCTTTCTAACTTCTCTAGAGCTGCTTTTCGCAGCTCTAGAGTCTACATATTTTATTCATGTTCATAAAAATTTTTCCAACTAATTTTCAAAGTTGATTCCTAATTCCTTAGCATATGCTTCTAGAGCATTTTCGAAACATTTCAAAGGTGCTCTAACTGTTCCTGCGCCAACTTGCCCAATCCCGGCTTTTTTGTGTGCAATCCCGGTATTTATTATTGGAGTGATCCCCAACTCTACAACTTTCCTTATATCGATCCCCAAACAGGCTCCTTGAAAATCCCAGGTAGGGATAGAAAAATTACTGTTATGCGCCAAGCTTATTTTAGCCATTTCATCCGAAATAGCCAAAGCATCTTGAAATCCGCCTGCCCCAACAAATCTTGTTACTCCCGGAGCAGCAACCATAGCCATTCCGCCAACTCCAACGGTCTCAGTGATTGCGCTATCGCCTATATCTGGATTACCATCTTCTTCACTATATCCAGTAAAATAAAGTCCTTTTGGTGTATTAACAGGTGCTAGATACCAATCATCTCCAGTTTCAGCAATTCTGATTCCAAAATCAACACCATTCCGTGTCATCGTTGTTACTACCGTACCCTTCGTATCTTTTCTAGCTCCATCTACCATTGCCTTTCCAGTTGCCATCATGATGTTCAAGAAAAACTGATCGGTATCTGCTAAAAATTTTATCACATCATATTTTTGATTTTCTGGTATGTCTGTTTGTATGATTAGTGGTGCAATTTCTTTCAAAAAGTTTAACGAAGCTGCCATATTTCTCTGATGGAATTCATCCCCCATCGTAATAGAACGAGCAATTAAAACGTTAAGATTTAAGCCGCCATCCAAAATTTTAAGTGCCCCACTTATTGTTGGTCCTAGTACATCTCGGATCCAGTCAAGCCTGTCAATGACTTCTTGCGAATAGGCTCCAAAGCGCAACACTTTACCGATACCTTCATTTAAAATGCAATAAGCTTGGTTCCCTCCCGCACGATTTTCCACAATAAAGACAGGCATATTGGCAGAAGTAATTCCCCCCATAGGGCCCACAGCTTGAACATGATGGCAAGGCTCAAATCTGACTGCACCTGATGATAACAATCGGACGGCCGCCTCTTCATCTTCCGCCCAACGTTCAAACAATACAGCACCTATACAAGAACCTTGCATTGGTCCCGTCATTTCTTCCCATTGAATAGGCGGTCCAGCATGCAACAACGTTTTTTGTTCACTGTCAAGCATTGGTATAACATTTTTTGCCGGCAGTACATCAGTCAGAAATGGCTGAGAATTCTTTATTTTGTCAAGTACAATCTGATTTTCTTTTTCAATCGTTTCGTTAAATTCTTCTAGGGCATCCAAAATTTTGATCATCTTTTTATTGCCACCTGCCCTTGGTCGCCAATCGAATTGTAGTGACTCTCCACCACTTTGTATTACTGATTCATTAAAACTGGACAAACCCACATTGATTATTTTTGGTTTTGATGTTAGTAACTCTGTTACTTTTTCACTCACTTTTGGTAACTCTACAACTTCTCCCAGATATTTGATAACAGGCCTATCTTCTTCGAAAATTTCTATTCCTTTTAACATCAAAGCCAGTTGTACTGCTTTGGCATTGCTTTCTTCGACTAAAACACCAGCTTCTCTAAGCCTTCTTACAGATTCAGAATAGTCTTGCGGATCTTTCATAGTACCGCATACCGTCGCTACAAAATGCAAATCACGACCTTCTGCCTCGACCTCTTTTTTTACGTCTTCAATTGCTGGTAACAAAGCTCCTACCATATCTGGATGAGCCCCATAGCCTAAAACAATATCTAGCAAAATGACTCCTGTATTTTTATCTGCTGCATATTCATAAATTTTTTGTACTCTAGATTCTGGATCCATCATAGGGTGAGGTCTACCTTGAGTATAAATATCATCTCCCAAGTCTATAACGTCATAACCATTTGACTTAAGGACGTATCCCTCTTCTTTCACTAAGCCCTCTAATCCCAAAGCTTCAGAAATCAGCATACCGGCTTCTGCAGCTAATGTGCCTCCAGAGTACAAACCTTTTACTACTTTATTATGCTCCAGAACTGGAAAATCTGGTTTGTAGATTTTTTCAAAATAATTTGATTTTACTGTGTTCCCATTTGCCAAATCTACTGCAATCTTTGCTGTTTCTTCTAAGGTATGGGCTAAATAAACATTCCCCTCATGTGCTGTCGGTTTTTCACCTATAAAAATTGCAACAACTGGTTTTGTAACACTATGGAGAAGCTCCACGACTTCATTTCTGATATCTTTTGCAGGAGGTTTCGAAATGAGGCATATCACATCAACAGCTTCTTGATTTTCAAGACCAAGAATAGCGTCCTTAGCTGTAATTGCTCCGACATCATCGCTAAGATCTCTCCCGCCAGTTCCGATGGCGTGTATGACGCCGCCTCCCAGTCGATCAATAATCGTTGTTACTTCTTGGATTCCTGTTCCGGATGCCCCTACCACTCCTATGTTTCCTGAAGCTACCACATTTGTGAAAGCAATTGGTGTGTTAGAAATGATTCCCGTCCCACAATCAGGCCCCATCATTAATAGTCCTTTGTCATGTGCTAATTTTTTCAATCTTATTTCATCTTCAACAGAAACATTATCAGTGAAAGAAAAAACATGTAAATCATTTTTCAATGCCCGTTCCATTTCCGGAGCACCATATTCGCCTGGTATACTGAACACTGCTAAATTAGCATCTGGTAAATTTTCTAACGCCTCGTCCCAAGAAGAAGCAGATTTCTCTGATCCAGTATCTTCTTTCGTTGACAAATCGTCTAAAAACTTATCTATTTCATCCAAAACTGAATCCATAATTTCTTCACTTTTACTGTTTACAACAATCATCATATCATTCGGTGACGCTTCTAAGGCTTCAGTTGTCAATAATCCAGTGTTCTTTAATATGTCCTTGTTTGCATCTGTCCCCATCATAATCTGGCTCATCACCACTCCATCAAGGTCATTGATCTGGCTCGTCAAAAGCATCAAGTTAATAGAATCCTGATAATTATTTTTCAAGATTACTGTGTGTAACATTTTTCTTCCCCCTTACTTTTATACTATTATCTTACTTTGAAATGTTTGCGTTTTCATTGGATTAAAGGTTAAAAAAATGCTATACTTTTTATCCAAAAGAGGAAAAAGAGAGGGAAGGGAAATGAAAATTAAAGATTTACTAGAGTTAGAAATACTTAAAAGTAGCAAAGTTTTAACGGGTGATATTGGTTTGGAAAACAGTGTTGAATCTGTCATGGTCTTAGAAGCAATAGATATCGAAAAATGGAGTAGAAAAGGGCAATTGATTCTCACTTCTTTTTATGCTTTTACTGGTGTTTCTCATACTGAGGTTCTTAACTTTTTCAAAAACATGAAGTCTATCGGTATTTCAGGATTAATCATTAAAATGGACCGTTTGATTACCATGATTCCTAGTTGGTTGATAAAATTATGTTTCGAGTATCAAATCCCATTGATAAAAGTCAATCAAGATTTCAGTTATGAGGCCATCATGCTAGCAATATATGAGCCTATTTTAAACTACCAATCCCATCTTCTGAGAACATATTATGAAGTTAGGCAACGTTTTACAAAACTTGAAAGAAACATTTCTCCATTTGATCAAATAATGAGAGAATTTTATCAGATTATTGATCAACCTTGTTCTCTGATTATTGAAGAGATGGACATCAAAGTCAACTTTGGCAAAAGTTTTGACTCTTTTATAGTTACCAACAAACAGGAAATACTTAATTCTCCATTTACCAAATACCATTACGAATTTCTAGAATTATCGTCCCAAGATACTGGTGAAAAAGCAACCGCCGTTCAAGCCAATATCTTCAATAAATTCACAGAGAACGGTCGTTTGATTGTCTTTAATAAAAATAGAATTGTGCCTGAATACAAATTAATCATTCTAGAAAATGTAATAGATGTAATAAATGAACGTTTGCAGATGGAATATTTGATAAAAAAAGACCGGTTCACACGAATGAATAATCTGGCAGATGCCATCTTGCAAAACACCCCAAATAATATGGATGAACTTGAAAGTTTGCTAAAAGAGGCAGGGATGGATGATTATCCTAACTATCAGGGAATAGCTTTCCCAATCTCTGAACATAGAGATAGCTACTTAGAAAAAGAAATAAGAAATTGTCTTCGATTATTAAAAACAAAGGCCATTTTCTTTGAACATCACAATTATATTATTGTTTTATACAACTTTCCAGATAATGAAAATGCTGTGTCAAAAAAGACATTACAAGCCAAATTATCACTCTTTGTGGAAAATAATACAAATTTAGTTTTTGCTATTAGCTGTGTCAAAAAAAGAGGATGTCTAAAAGAAATTTTGATGGAGTGCCTAGATGTATTGCGGTTCAGTAAGCAATTTCACATAGAAAATATTGTTTGTTTTAGTGATCTCGGGATTTTTAGCTCATTTGTTCGAGATAATAACATGGAGAATATCATTAATTTAATTCCCGAAGAACTTTATTCTCTCTCTGAAAAAAATCCAGAATTGTTTGAGACTCTCTCGACCTTTTTTAAAGAGAACAGAAATTTTAAAAAAACATCCGAAGTACTTTTTCTTCATCCAAAGACCATAAAATATCGTATTAATAAAATACAAGAAATCTTAAATATAAACCTAACTAATCCTGTCCAATTGCTAAATTATGAAATAGCCACATATCTTTTAAATTTATTAGGTAAAAAGAAAGATAGTATTTAAATTTTTTAAAAATTTTCATTTAACAAATTAAGTTAAAGTCTACCTTTGTAAAAACCAAAAAAACACCATTCTATGATAAACTAAATGCATTACGAATCAACTGGAGATAACAATGAAAAAAATCCTTATTTTAGAAGACGATCAGGAACTCAATGACGGGATAAAACTTGCTCTTGGCAATGAAGGTTATCAATTTTTTCAATGCCGGAAAATTGCTGAAGCAAAAGAAATCATCGCAAGTGAAGCAGTTGATTTGGTATTGCTTGACTTAAATTTGCCTGACGGTCACGGACTTGCTTTTCTAAAGGATATTCGCTCCTCAAGTGACATACCAGTCATCATTATCACCGCAAACAATATGGAGTCAGACATTATTATCGGCTTGGAATCTGGTGCCAATGATTATATCACGAAACCATTCAGCTTGATGATACTCCGTGCAAGAGTTGCTGTACAATTGCGGCAAACCATCCCTACAACAAAATTCCAACTTGAAAACCTGTCCTTTGATTTTGAAAATATGATTTTCTTAGTAAATGGCCTATTGGTCGAATTAAGTAAAACTGAACAAAAACTGCTTTATTTGCTGGTGAATAACAGGGGCGCCACATTAAAACGGGAGTTTCTCATCGACAACATATGGTCTGGAGAAACTGACTTCGTTGACAACCATGCCTTGACCATGGCGGTAAAACGATTGCGGAAAAAAATAGGGGATCATCCAAACCAACCAAAATATATCCGAACGGTTTACGGTTTGGGCTACTCATGGATGTGATGCAAATGACTATTATTTTAGCCGTCGTTCTCTGCTGTGCTGTCATTCTTGCAATTAGTATCGGATTGCTCTATAAATTTTTTGAAAAACGGGAAGATCGCTTAATTAATAAGCTCCATCAATTAGTGGATAATGCTAAAAATGACCGCTTAAAAATTTCCCAATACGAAGACACTTCCCTGTCAAGCTTGGAAAATGAGCTATATCATTATCTCATAAGCCTAGAATTTTCCAAAGAGGAAATGCACAGTCAGAAACAAGCAGTTCAAACCTTGATTTCAGATATCTCTCATCAATGCATCACTCCGATTTCAAATATCAGGCTTTATTCACAGCTGCTGGAAGAAAACAACACTCAATCCAATGAAAGTCGATTGATTGCTAAACAAGCAGAAAAGCTGGACTTTTTGATTCATTCGCTCGTAAAAATGTCACGTTTAGAAAGCGGGATAATCTCCCCAACTATAGAGCAACAGCCGGTCACCCTGCTGCTCACTGCTATGATGGAGCAATTTTCGGTCAATGCTCAAAAGAAAAGTATTTCATTACAACTTAAGGAGACAGCGGAAGAAGCATTTTTCGATTTCAAATGGACAAGTGAGGCTTTGGCGAATATCGTCGATAATGCTATCAAATATAGTCCACATAACAGCAACATTAAAATGTTTGCTGAAAGCTTTTCCTTTTTTACGAAAATCTCCGTGAAAGATAACGGCATTGGTGTCAGTGAAGGAGAACAAAATAAAATCTTTCAGCGATTTTATCGCAGTGAACAGGTTACAGATAAATCAGGTATAGGAATAGGTCTTTATCTTTCCCGTCAAATCATTGAAGTACAGGGAGGATATATTAAAGTACAATCAAAGAAAGGCGAAGGTACAACTTTTTCGATATATCTTCCAAAAGAAGAAATCTATCAAAAGTGATACATTTCGGTTACTAGTTGGATACTTTTAAATGTTATAGTCTGTATTGTAAAGAGCAATACAGACTTTTTTTTGGAGGTGACGTAATTGAACGTAGTCAATGCAACAGATGTTGAGCGTATCTTTGGCAAAGGAAACACAAAGGTTCATGCACTTCGGGGCATCAACTTAGCGATTAGAAAGGGGGAATTTTTAGCGATTATTGGGAGAAGCGGCAGTGGAAAATCCACACTCCTTCATATTTTAGGCGGACTGGACCAACCGACAAAAGGCGAAATAATCATTCATGACATCAATCTTGCAGCACTGAATGATACAGAGCTTACACTTTTCCGGCGAAGAAATATCGGATTCGTTTTTCAAAAATTCAATCTAATCCCTGCTCTGAACGTTTGGGAAAATATTACCATTCCGATTCTGTTAGACGGCAAAATGATTGATATAGATTATATCACTGAGGTTATCAAACTGCTGGGGTTGTCTGAAAAAACAACAGCCTATCCCAACACTCTTTCCGGCGGTCAGCAACAGCGTGTAGCTATTGCACGTGCTTTAGCCACAAAGCCTGCCATTATTTTTGCAGATGAGCCCACTGGAAACCTTGACTCCAAAACCAGTCAAGATGTTTTAAGTCTTCTGAAAATGACAAGCCAACGCTTCAAACAAACAATGGTGATTATAACCCACAATGAAGAAGTGGCACAACTTGCAGACCGTATAATTCGCTTGGAAGACGGTGAGGTAGTTTGAAAGGAGGGAAGACATGAGTCGGGCAATTAAAAGAAAGACACTTTTCAAACTTACTTTACGCTTCATAAAAAAATATCGTAAAAATACAGCCGCATTACTTTTCAGTATTATTTTAGCTGTCTCTTTGATGGTAAGTATGCTGATTCTGCTCCATACAAATCACCGGATTACCGCTAAGCAAAATCTTTTTATTTACACTGCAATGGATTATGAGATCAAAGATATCACTAGACAACAAGCCAATCTGCTGAAAAATAATGGGACCATCGAACACTTAGGACTCAGTACTTACTTAGGGCATATTGAAACAAAAGACCGACAGCAAGCAACAGTATTAGCCGCTAACGAAACTGAAATCTTAGCTGTTTCCACCTTGCTTGACGGCCGGATGCCCCTGCGCCCTAATGAAATCGTCGCAGAAAAATGGGCATTATTAAATCTCGGGTTGAACCCTTTACTTAGGCAAAAATTGACACTGCCGACAATTTTTTTGGAGGAGCCGTCAGAACTCAAGGAGGAAAGTTATACATTAGTCGGGATTATTAACGATCAAGCTTTCAACAAACGGGCAGCTGCGGTTAATTTGTATACGTTCTTGGAAGTCGACAAGATACGAGATGATTCGCTCACAGCTACAGTGACTTTTAAAAATGCTGACAAAGAAAAATATATAGCTGCTATTCAGGAAGAGTTGTCCTTATCTGAAAATCAAATCCAAAAAAATGTTTGGCAAGAAGATACCCGCATTCTTTTCTGGTTTGATATGGCTATGGGTGTACTCTTGATTTCTGTATGTTCTTTGGTTATTTACGGCGTCTACCGCATTTCTCTTTTGGGACGACAAGATCAGTACGGGATTCTTCGGGCACTGGGATTAACCAAAAATCAAGTGAAACACATGATTTTAACAGAAATGTCTCTTTTGACATTTATCAGCCTCCCCATTGGTATTGTTTTAGGCTTTCTTATTGCTCTGGCTGTTACTTACTTTTCAAAAGATCAGGCCATAGAAATTTATTTTTGGGGAAAAGCAGATACCTTTGATTTAGTTATCCCCATTTTTGTAATCTTATTTGCTCTTTTGGTGCTGGTGATAATGATAATTTTAATCGGGATAATCGGCAGCAAAAAAATGAATAACGACTCCATTACTGAAACAATCTTTGGTGATAAACCCGATTACGGAATCTCTTTAAATGTTATTCAAATCAAAGCAACGCAAAGTCTTTTGAAAGTCTATCACATGCTGGGACTGAAATATGTTTTTCGCGATGTCAAAACCTCTCTTTTTGTCATCTTGTCTATCACACTGTCTTGCACACTTTTTATCGGATTAAGCTACCAAGCTATTCTTGCAAAAGAAAATCAAGTAATCCGGTTAGCGACTTCTTTTTATAACAGTGATTTTATGATAAGCAGCTATGATGATATGGATAGCCAAGCAGGAATCAAAAATGAAACTCTTAAAAATATCGAAAATATTGCTGGTATCAAAGAAGTTGAAAGCCAATCTGCTCTACCTGTTAAAGTCATAGACCCAGGGGTAAAAAGAAATAAGGAATATTTTGCAAGACAAAATAAAAATCTAAAACGAAACTATGGTTTTTCAGGGGAAGGAAAGGACAGGAAACACCTTCTTTACCACACCAAATTTAAAGGATACAATGCTTCTGCATTGAGAAAACTATCCCCCTATTTGATGGATGGAACATTTGATCCCGATAAAATCGACAGTGACGAGATTATTATTGCCATGCCGACCATTAGCAGCTCCGGAAAATCTAAAGGGACCGTCGGCTTTTTTAAAGAAGGACAGCTGCTGATGGATTACCATGTCGGTGAAAAAATAAAATTTAAGTACCGGGCAGATTTACAAACGGTTGATGAGAAATATTGGCAGATGACAGACGACACCGCTAAATATTTTGAAAAAGAACTAAAAATAATAGCCATTGTTTATTATCCTTATATGCCCCTTGTCTCAATGTTGGAACAGACTTATCCAATACTCATAACAAGCCAAGACAACTATCAAAAAATCGTTCCTTCCCCTACTTACGAAACAGTAAACCTGTCAATAAAAAAAGAGGCCACCCCTTCACAGCAAAAAGAAATCGAAGAACGGCTCATTCATTTAGCCGTTGAAAATCAGCAGGCGACTGCCAGAAGTCTGATAAATGAAAAAGAACAGCTAGCATCGGTTTATCGCAAAGAAATGGTCTACGTGATTGGCATTTCAATCGTTGCTTTTCTGCTGGTTATTACCAACTTAAGCAACAATCTGACTTACCGAATCAAAACCCGTAGAAAAGAGCTCTACCTTTTTAAAGCTTTGGGCATGACTTCTGCCGAATTAAGAAAGATGATTATTTTTGAAAATATTATCTTTGCCTTAGTTTCTTTATTAATAGCCACACTGATTTCTATTCCGGTGACACTGGCACAATATCATTATGCCGAAATTTACCTTTTAGGAAAAACATATGACTATCCAATCACACAGACACTTCTCCTATCAGTAATCACTGTGGTACTCTGTACTTTTATCAGCTGGAAATTAGCCGTTGACTTACGGCGTACAACTATTGTAGAGGCTTTCAGCACGCTCGAATAAACTTAAAGATAAAACACTGAATTACGAAAAAAATATCAGCTCAGCTGATATCGGATAAAAATCTGCTGGCAATCTACGAAGAAACAACCAAACAAATTTCAGGAAAACAAACAGCAGTTCTACACTTAAACTTGCCAATATCCCTATTGTAATTTTAAAAATTTCCACAAAAGTTATATATTTTGCGTATACTATTATGATGAGCAATGTTAATAGTTTGTGACACCCTATAAAATCAAAAAATGTTATGTCCTGTTCTGCTCATCAGCCACTCGAAAGAGTGGTTTTATTTATTATAAAAAAACACTTATTATAAATAAATGATTTCTTGACAATTCAAGTGTTATCAATATTATTTTCATTTAATCCGTGTTAATATAATAACGTATTAAGAATGATTAATCGTTTTTAATATGTTATTGAATAATGAAAGGGATGAGCGTATGGCAACAATGGTTTTTGTAAATTTTCCAGTAAAAGATTTAACAGCTTCCACAACCTTTTATGAGAACTTGGGTTTTAGAAAGAACGAAGAATTTTCTGATGACAATGCCAGTTGTATGGTCTGGGACGAAAATTTCAACATTATGCTTTTAGTTCGCGACTTTTATCAATCGTTTATTGAAGACCGGAAAGTAGCTGACACAAAAACAATGAGCGGTGCTTTAATTGCCTTTTCCCTGGAAAGTGCAGAAGCAGTAAAAATTTTCGGCGAATTGGCGAAAGAAAACGGCGGACACGTTTACCATATAGACACCGATGTCCCGGAAGATTACATGTATGGATTGGAAGTTCAAGATTTAGACGGCAATACGCTAGAACCTATGTGGATGAAAATGTAGCTCATTGATTTTCTGTTATTTTCACAGCAACCAGCCAAAAAGAAAGGAATATTACTATGCCCACTTTGGTAAATGCTAATGTTCCAGTCAGTGATATGGAACGCTCCGTCACATTTTATGAAAGTCTGGGATTCAAACAAAACGAAAACTTTTCTATCGAAGATGTCAAAACCATGGTTTGGGATGAAAATTTCTGGGTCGTTCTGATGAACTACAATTTTTTTGAAAAGATTATTGATGATAAAAAAATCGCTGACACGAAAGCAATAACTGGGATATTTATTTCTTTTTATGTGGATAGCCCTGATATCGTAAAAGAAATGGCGGAAACAGCTAGAAAAAATGGCGGCAACTATTATAGAGTAGATGTTGGAGTGCCGGAGGAAGAAATGTACGGCGTCGAGATACTTGACCCCGATGGAAATCTCTTAGAAGTTTCCTGGATGAAGATGTAATCGACAGCCAGATTAAAAATGCGAGCATGAGAAACTGATTTGTCTCTGATGGACAATCCCTCTGCTAAGCATACAAGAAAAAAACATTAAAGAGGTTGACCCATAAGTCCTCATTCAATGCAAAAAGGAACGAAATCTTTTTATGATTTTGTTCCTTTTTTTAGCGATAAAAATAGCACTTCCTTGTATAATTAAAGTACCAACCATAACCAAAAGGGAGTGCTATCTATGTACAAAGATTATAACATGAATCAAGTCACTTTATCACTAGATTTAGAAATTTATTTGGAAAAGGGTGACATCGCTTTTGCAATCAATGAACTTGTAGAAAGCATGCCAGAAAAAGCCTTCTCGGTTTTTGACCATCAGATGGGTGCAACCTCTTATCATCCTAAAATGATGTTGAAGTTGATTTTGTGCGGTTACACGCAGTCTGTTTTTTCTGGCAGAAGAATTGAAGCGCTAGCTAAAGACAGTATTCGCGCTCGCTGGCTGACACAATCCCAGCAACCCAATTTTAGAACGATTAATCGGTTTCGTGTACATCCTCAGATGCAAGTGTTATTAGAAGAATGCTTTATTCAATTCCGAAACCTTTTGGTTTCCCAGAATCTTATCGAAACAGATGCCATCTTTATTGACGGTACTAAGTTAGAAGCCAATGCCAATAAATACACATTTGTCTGGAAAAAAAGCATTGAAAAGTATGAAGCTAAGTTGACAGAGAAATCAAAAGAGATTTATCAACAACTCGTGAAGGAAACCATCATTCCTTCTATTTGTGATGAAGACAAAGACCTTTCAGACAAAGAGTTTTCAAAAATCATCACGGCATTAGAAACAAGTGTAGAAAATTTGACTCAAGAAATTGAGACCTCTGACTGCGCTAAAAAACGAAAACAACTACGCTCTCAACGAAAGGCACCTAAACAAGCCTTGAAGCAATTCTCTGATTTTAAAGAACGTCAGTCACGGTATGTCCGTCAAAAAGCTATTTTAGGTGAGAGAAATAGTTACTCCAAAACAGATCACGATGCCACTTTTATGAGAATGAAAGAGGATCATATGCGCAATGGGCAACTAAAAGCAGGTTACAATGTCCAAATTGCGACCAATCAACAATATGTCCTAGCTTATGACATCTTTCCGAATCCTACGGATACGAGAACTTTAGTTCCTTTTTTACGGACCATAGAAAATACCTATTTTGATTTACCCGACTATATTGTGGCAGATGCCGGTTATGGTAGTGAAGAAAACTATGAAACTATTGTGGATGGCTTTGAAAAAACACCTTTGATAACCTATGGGATGTACCGCAAAGAGAAAAAGAGAAGTTTTAAAAAGAATCGTTTTAATCCTTTGAATTGGCGGTATGATGAGTTAAGAGATACCTATTTATGTCCCATTGACCGTGAGGTCCCGTTTAAACGTTATGCCAATCGTATAGATAACTATGGCTACCAACGACAATTAAAAATATACGAATGTCTTTCTTGTGAAAACTGCCCAGTTCGTTCTCAATGTACCAAAGCGAAGTCGGGTCGTAATAGAATGATTCAAAAAAACGGCAATTGGGACTATTTTAAAGCTTACGTTCAGACACTTCTGAAAGACGAACGAACAGGCAAATTATATGGTCAAAGAAAAATAGACGTAGAACCAGCCTTCGGAAATCTGAAGGCTAATTTAGGCTTCACTCGATTTTCAGTAAGAGGTAAAGATAAGGTGAGAAACGAATTAGGTTTTGCATTTATGGCGGTTAATCTGAGAAAGTTAACTGCCTATCAGCGGAAGAACCTCTTAAATAAACAAAAAAATAAGGGAACCAAAATCTTTTTATTGATTTTGGTTCCCTTTTTACTATTTTTGAGACTTATGGGTCAGCCTCTTTTTCGTTTCCAAAAAGCACCCACTCTCTCGAATGCTTGATTAGGCAAAAATATTATTTTAGGTAAGCTTTCTTTTGGTTAAACCAATCCGGTAATTCCGCTATATTTTCAAGATTTGCCACACCGTTATCATAACTGCTTTTTGCATTAAGGTATTTTTCTAAAAGGTCAATCTTTGAGACAGGTGCCGTGCTTACTTGAACAGCTTGAATATCATCTATTGATACATTGACAACACCTTCCACAGGGTAAATATACTCATTATCATATTGCAGCACAAAAATCGGGTGCCCCACTCCTGCTCCTGAGTGCACTTGTACATAGAGTTTATCTCCTTCAAAATTATAAAAAATTGAAAAACCCATTAGATCGGGAGATTCTGCCCTGCTGTCAACCGTGGTCGTCGCTAAATATACTTTCATTTCTTCCGGCAAGTTGTTATATTGATTTATTTTTTCTTCATATACTTGTCTTTGGCGTTCTTCTTCCGAAACTGTTGAAGAGGTGGTCACCGTTTGTTCGGATGGCTTCTCTTTACTCTCCGAAGTAGTTTCCCTGGTTGAAAGCGAGCTCTCATCAGTTGAAGTATTTTTAGGTTGTACCTCTTGCATCTCTTTTTTTGAACACCCCACTAGTAATAAAACCCCAAAAAGTACCACTATTTTTTTCATATTATTCCCTCCTCTTCTACAGTATAGCAAAACCTTAGCTGACATGGCAGGGAACTTTATTTTAAAATGAAATTTCCGAAAAAAAATAGCCAATCCCTTGACACACAAGAGATTGACCTAGAGCCACCTGTCGGACTTGAACCGACGACCCCCACCTTACCATGGTGGTGCTCTACCAGCTGAGCTAAGGCGGCAAAATTTATTAAATTTTCCATCAACAATTACCTATGATATACTATTCCACCAACTATTTCAAGTACATAATTAAAATTCAACTTGCTCCTATTATCATCTCCACCTTACAACAGAGCAGACAATTCATCTCACACGTATTATCATATCCTCCGTGTTATAATATAGGTGAGTATTTTGCTTCAAAAAAAATTAGGAGGGGTTACCATGACAGCAAAAGAGAATTATGACAACATTATCGTAGGTGTGGACGGATCAGAAGCGTCGGAAATTGCTTTTGCACAAGCTGTTGCCACTGCCAAACAAAGTAACGCTAAACTTCACGTGGTACAAGTCATCAACAACATTGCCAACTATCTTCCTGGCGCCGCTTTAGATGAATTGAGAAACGAGTGTGAAAATCGGTATTCAGATTTGGAAGAACAAGCCAAAAATATGGGCTTTACCAATCTCACGTCCATTATTGAAGAAGGTTCCCCAAAAAAACTTTTAGCAGTCACACTGCCGGAAACTGTCGATGCTGATCTTATCGTTCTGGGTGCAACAGGAAGACATTTTATCAGTGAATCTTTGCTAGGTTCGATTGCCCATTACGCAACCACACATGCCAAATGTAATGTTTTAATCGTCAGATGACCATCCCTAGACACAAAGTGAAAAGTATTCCGGATACTTTCGTTCTTTAGATGGGAAAATTCGAGAAAGGAGCACCACCAATATGAAACAAGAGCATCAACACCATGAAAAACAAACGTCTCATGACCATCAAACCATCCATGAACATGGGACGACACACGATCACAGGCAACCGATGGAAAACCATCATGAACATCACATCCATAATGATGGGAATCACGGCGGACACCATTCTGAACATGCCGGGCTATTCAAAAAGAAATTTTTCTATTCTTTATTTTTAGGAATCCCAATATTAGTCATGTCCCCAATGATGGGCATCACACTGCCGTTTCAGATAACCTTCCCCGGGTCAGACTGGGTCGTTCTGGTGTTAGCTACGATTTTATATTTTTACGGGGGTGCTCCTTTTATCTCAGGAGCAAAAAACGAATTGTCGCAAAAAAAACCGGCGATGATGACCCTTATTTCACTGGGGATATCCGTCGCATATTTTTATAGCCTATACGCCTTTACTGCCAAACTATTCTTTCATCATCAACACTTTATGGATTTCTTTTGGGAGTTAGCCAGCCTCATCATCATCATGCTGTTGGGGCACTGGATTGAAATGAACGCGGTAGGAAACGCCGGGAATGCCTTAAAAAAAATGGCTGAACTTTTACCCAATGAGGCTCTTTTACAACTAGACGACGGTAAAACCAAAACGGTTCCTTTAAGTGACGTACAGGTAGCTGATAAAGTCATCGTACATGCCGGCGAAAACATCCCGGTTGACGGCACCGTTATTAAAGGCGAGAGTACGGTCAACGAATCCCTGCTGACCGGAGAAGCCAAAGCAATCATAAAAAGTATTGGCGATGAAGTCATCGGCGGTTCTTCTAACGGAAACGGCTCGCTGGTGATTGAAGTCTCAGCAACAGGAAAGAGCGGCTATTTGTCTCAAGTCATGACACTGGTTTCTGAAGCGCAAAAAGAAAAATCCAAGGCAGAAGCACTATCTGATAAAATTGCTGGCTGGCTATTTTATGTTGCCGTCATCATCGGAGTGCTGGCCTTTATTGTTTGGCTGTCTGTGACGAAAGATATCAATGTTGCTTTAGAGCGGCTAGTTACAGTTTTGATCATCGCTTGTCCTCATGCACTAGGACTTGCAGTTCCCCTAGTCGTTGCCCGAACTACCTCTTTAGGGGCGCAAAATGGTTTGCTGATTAAAAACAGACAAGCTTTGGAAATCGTTCCTGAAGTAGATATGATTTTAATGGACAAAACCGGAACGCTGACTGAAGGAAATTTCTCAGTTAATAATATTTCCTCCTTTGACCAAGCTTACTCTGAAAAAGAAATCCTCGGCTTATTTGCAGGTCTGGAAAGCTTTTCGAGCCATCCTTTAGCAATCGGAATAGTAGAAGCCGCCAAAAAAGAAGCACTGACCTTACCAAAATTTGAACAAATTAATACGATTGCAGGTACAGGTCTGACGGGAAAATTTGAACAAAAGGACTGGAAAATCGTCAATGCAAAATATCTGGAACAACAAAAATTAACTTATGATAAAGAACTTTTTTTGAAATATTCAGAGCAAGGCAACTCCATCAGCTATTTATTGGAAAATGACTCTGTGATTGGGATGATTGCCCAAGGAGATCAACTCAAAGCAGATGCTAAGGATATGATTGCTGCTATAAAACAAAAAGGAATTACACCCGTGATGCTGACCGGTGATAACCGGCAAGTTGCTAATCTAGTAGCGGAACAACTTGGCATTGACGATGTCCATAGCGAACTCCATCCGGAAGAAAAAGATCAAATCATTCAATCATACAAAAATCAACAGCAGCACACTATGATGATTGGCGACGGTATCAACGATGCGCCAAGTTTGGCCAGAGCTGATATCGGGGTAGCCATTGGCGCCGGAACAGATGTTGCGATAGACTCCGCGGATATCATCCTTGTCAGAAGTAATCCGAATGATATTCTTCATCTACTATCATTGGCAGGCAATACTAACCGGAAAATGAAACAAAACTTATGGTGGGGAGCCGGTTATAATTTGATCGCTCTGCCTGTAGCCGCAGGAATCCTCGCTCCAATCGGCATTATGCTGAGTCCGGCAGTCGGAGCCGCACTAATGTCCGTCAGTACGGTCATCGTTGCCTTCAATGCATTGCTTTTAAAATTAGATTAATACAAATAGTTTTACTTTGCTTTTAAAAATTAAGGTAAAACAATAGAAAAAATCATTCCAAAAGAGATTTGAAAATTTCCTTTGGGATGATTTTTTAATTACTACTAATGGTGATGACACGATGATATCATGCCAAACAATTCAACAAATAATTTCTGGCTGTTCCTGTTTGCTGTCTGTGTCTTTGCCACACACAGTAAAATTCTATTAATATCGTTATTTTATAAACTTTTATTGGATATATCACTTTAATACCGAACAAATATATCAAATGATATCCGTTATTCAATACCCTCGTAAAAAACGATAATTAATACTTGCCAAAAATAGGAGCCCTGTTAAAATAGACTTGAAATATCTTTTAACAATCCACTAATAAAACAAAACAAGTAATACAAAATTTATATTCGTTATTTTTATTATGTATATGGATGGTTCAACATTCACTATAAAGTGTTATTAATTCTTTTTAACCAAGAATCTCGTATCTTCTGATTTTTGTAAAACATCTCTTAGCCACCTATATCATTTTCGAGTTTCTCTCAATATAATTTAGTGCCATCTAAAGAGGTATCCAAACATGAAATTTAAATTTGAGACGAGCAAAAAAGATTATAGTGATTTTTCCAGTGACAGGGTCATCCTTAATGCTCCGAGAACACCGGCATTTCCTGTAAGGATAGCAAGCGAGATTACGGCAAGATGTTTATCTTACCTAGACTCTTCAGAGAATCTCTCTATTTATGATCCTTGCTGTGGCGGCGGGCATTTGTTAACTGTGATTGGATTTATTTACAGCAAAAATTTAAATAAAATATACGGTACTGATATTGATGGAAAAACTCTTGAATACGCCAAAAAAAATTTAAGCCTTCTTACAACCAGCGGATTACTGCAAAAGAGAGCACGACTTCAATACGATTATGACAAAGACGGTAAAGAAGCCCAACTGAAAGCACTGCATAGTGTGGAGCGGCTACAGACCATGATATCAGATTCTAAAAGATTGCCAAAAGATATTCAATGTTTAAAGTGGGATATCACTCATTCGCAACTCCCGCCATTTAAAAATATTAACATTGTTATTACCGATTTACCCTATGGACTTATGGTGCAATGGGAAGGAGTCATGAAAAAAGATAATCCGACCGAAAAGATGCTAGGCAATATTTATCAAGTGCTCAATTTAGATAATTCCATTGTGGCCATTGTTTCCGAGAAGAAGCAAAGAATAAAGCATGAGCATTTTGAGCAAGTTCTACGTCTTAAACATGGGAAAAGGAAATTTACATTTTTACGGCCATCAATTTTTTAAAATGTCTTGTTTAATTAAAAAATTCCACAAAAATCCTAAAAAAGATTTTTGCGGAATTTTTAATCTCCAAGGCTGTTGACAGCTGCTCATGTTACGGCTTCATTTTTATTCGTTGCCTAACAAGGCATCTTCAGCTGCCATTTGTGCTTCAATATCACTAATACTATAAACATTTTCACTGGCTACTCCGACTTCTTTCGGTTCCATATTGCGGTATTTCGCCATCCCCGTACCAGCAGGAATAATCTTACCAATGATAACATTTTCCTTCAAACCAAGCAGCGGGTCACGCTTGCCACGAATAGCAGCATCAGTCAGAACACGTGTGGTTTCTTGGAATGATGCAGCTGATAGGAAACTATTTGTCTCCAAGGAAGCTTTAGTGATTCCCAACAAGACTGGTCGAGCTGTCGCTGGAGTTCCACCATGTATCAATGTTTGATAGTTTTGATCTTTAAAATCAGAAATATCCAGCAATGTTCCCGGCAGGACATCTGTATCGCCTGGGTCCATCACACGAACTTTACGCAACATTTGACGTACCATTACTTCAATGTGCTTGTCGCTGATTTCCACCCCTTGCATACGGTAGACTTTTTGTACTTCGCGAAGCAGATAGGTGCTGACAGAAATTACATCTCTAACTTGTAACAGTTGTTTCGGTTCAATCGACCCTTCCATCAATGGATCCCCGCGATGGATTTCATCTCCCTCAGCAACTTTTAGTCGTGCAGTGTATGGAACAGTATACGTTCTTGTATCGGTTTTTCCAGTCACTGTGATTTCACGCATACGCGTCGCAGCATCTTCATTGATTTCTGAGACCGTACCAGTAACTTCAGAAATAATCGCCTGTCCTTTTGGATTACGTGCCTCAAAGATTTCCTGTACCCGCGGTAAACCTTGGGTAATATCATCTCCGGCAACTCCTCCGGTATGGAAAGTTCTCATGGTCAACTGTGTCCCCGGCTCACCGATTGATTGGGCAGCGATGGTACCAACTGCTTCTCCAACCTCAACTTCTGAACCTGTTGCCATATTACGTCCGTAACAAGTCTTACAAACACCATGCTTAGTGTTACAAGTAAAGACTGAACGGATGGTCACTTTTTCTACCCCAGCATCCAAAATTGCCTTAGTCATGTCCTCATTTAACAAATCGCCTTTATCAGCTAACACCTCTCCAGTTTCCGGATGAGTCACTGCCTTATGAACATAACGTCCTAATAGACGTTCTTCCAAAGTCTCGATGACTTCATTGCCTTCACGGATAGCTGCTATCTCCAAGCCGCGGTCAGTTCCACAATCAGTTTCCCTGATAATAACATCTTGGGCAACATCCACCAGACGACGAGTCAGATAACCCGAGTCAGCAGTTTTCAGAGCGGTATCTGTCATTCCTTTACGTGCACCGTGAGTGGAAATAAACATCTCCAAAACCGTCAAGCCTTCACGGAAGTTTGAAATAATCGGCAATTCCATGATACGTCCGCTAGGAGCTGCCATCAATCCACGCATACCTGCCAGCTGAGTAAAGTTGGAAATATTACCACGGGCACCTGAATCACTCATCATGAAAATCGGATTCTTGGCATCCAGTGTTTCCATCAATTTCACTTGGATTTCATCTTTTACTTTATTCCAAATACCGATTACTCGCTCATATCGCTCATCATCTGTAATCAGTCCCCGACGGAACTGTTTAGTTACATTATCGACTTGTTTGTGAGCTTGTTCGATCATTTCGGCTTTTTCATACAGGACAACAATATCAGCAGCACCAACAGTAATACCGGCTGAGGTTGAATGATGGTAACCCAAGTCTTTCATACGGTCAAGCATCCGTGATGTTTCGGTAATCTTGAATCGCTTAAAGACTTCAGCAATGATGTTTCCTAAATGCTTTTTCTTGAACGGCAGGATTATCTCCTGCGCCTGAATGCTCGCTTTTATGTCGGTTCCGGGCTCAACAAAGTATTTATTCGGTGTTTCAACCACCAGGTTATAATCTGTCGGCTCATTAAGATATGGAAATTCATCCGGCATGATTTCATTAAAGATGATTTTTCCAACCGTTGTCATCAAGATTCGCTCTTTTTGCCATTCTGTAAACGGCTTATGAGACAAACTGGACGTTTGCAAACCAACACGTGTGTGAAGATGTACGTAACCATTACGCAATGCCAACACAGCTTCGTTCATGTCGCGGAAGACCATGCCTTCCCCTTCACGATTTTCTTCTTCCATGGTCAGGTAGTAGTTCCCCAAAACCATGTCCTGAGAAGGTGTGACGACTGGCTTGCCGTCTTTAGGGTTTAGAATGTTTTGAGCCGCCAACATCAGCAAACGTGCCTCCGCCTGTGCTTCTTCATTTAAAGGTACATGGACCGCCATTTGGTCTCCGTCAAAGTCAGCATTATACGCCTCACAGACTAACGGATGAAGACGGATTGCTCGTCCTTCCACCAGTACCGGCTCAAAAGCCTGAATACCAAGTCTATGCAAGGTAGGTGCACGGTTCAGCAAGACCGGATGCTCCCTGATAATATCTTCCAACACGTCCCAAACATCATCTTCTTGACGCTCGATTTTACGTTTAGCATTTTTAATATTGCTTGCCAATTCTCGTTGAACCAGCTCCCGCATAACAAAAGGCTTGAACAACTCGATGGCCATTTCTTTCGGCAGACCGCACTGGTACATTTTCAAATTCGGTCCAACAACGATAACCGAGCGTCCTGAATAGTCCACACGTTTCCCGAGTAAGTTCTGACGGAAACGTCCTTGCTTCCCTTTCAGCATATGTGATAAGGATTTCAATGGACGATTTCCCGGTCCAGTGACCGGGCGTCCACGACGTCCGTTATCTATCAAAGCATCCACCGCTTCTTGAAGCATACGCTTTTCGTTTTGTACAATAATATTCGGTGCCATCAAATCTAACAAACGTTTCAAACGGTTATTCCGGTTGATTACGCGGCGATACAAGTCATTTAAGTCACTGGCCGCAAAACGTCCCCCTTCAAGCTGAACCATAGGACGCAAATCTGGCGGAATCACTGGGATCACATCCATCACCATCCAATTCGGCTTGTTGCCGGATTGACGGAAAGCTTCTAAAATATCCAGACGGCGGATCGCACGGGTCCGTTTTTGACCTGAAGCAACTTTTAATTCCTCTTTTAGTTCTGCCACTTCTTTTTCCAAGTCCACATCTTCCAAGAGCTTTTGCACTGCTTCGGCTCCCATGCCAGCTTGGAAAGACTGGCCGTATTGTTCACGTTTTTCGCGGTATTCGCGCTCTGTTAGAAGTTGTTTTTTCTCTAACGCAGTATCGCCGGGTTCTGTGACCACATAGGAAGCAAAATAAATGATTTCCTCAAGTGCCCGGGGACTCATATCTAAAATCAGACCCATCCGGCTTGGAATGCCTTTAAAATACCAGATATGAGAAACAGGTGCCGCTAATTCAATGTGGGCCATTCTCTCACGGCGCACTTTTGAGCGTGTGACTTCCACACCGCAGCGATCACAGACGATTCCCTTGTAGCGGATACGTTTGTACTTGCCGCAGGCACATTCCCAGTCTTTGCTGGGTCCAAAAATCCGTTCACAGAACAAGCCGTCACGCTCAGGTTTTAATGTACGGTAGTTGATTGTTTCTGGTTTTTTAACCTCACCGTAAGACCAGCTTCTAATTTTTTCTGGAGAAGCCAAACCGATTTGCATACTTTCGAATTTATTTACATCGATCAAAAGGTGTTCCCTCCATTTCCTTCTTTACAACAGCACAACAACGATTCATCTGAACTAATCATTTTTTGCCGCACTTTTCTCAGCTTGCTCTTGAGCGTATTTAGTCAACGCATCCACTGTGATCATATCGTCTTCATCATCGTCCATATCGCGCAACTCGATTTCTTTGTTTTCATCATCAAGCACACGCATATCAAGTCCTAATGACTGTAATTCTTTTACCAACACGCGGAACGATTCAGGAACACCTGGTTTTGGAATCGGCTCTCCCTTGACAATCGCCTCATAAGTTCTGACACGTCCAACCACATCGTCAGATTTATAAGTTAGAATTTCCTGAAGCGTATATGCTGCACCGTAAGCTTCCAGTGCCCAAACTTCCATTTCTCCGAAACGCTGTCCACCAAATTGTGCTTTTCCTCCAAGTGGTTGTTGTGTAACCAATGAGTAAGGACCAGTTGAACGAGCATGTAATTTATCATCAACCATGTGCGCTAGTTTCAGCATATACATCACACCTACTGACACACGGTTATCAAAGGCTTCACCTGTTCTTCCATCATAAAGGATCGTTTTTGCGTCTGAGGCCATTCCTGATTCTTTAACTGTTTCCCAAACATCTTCCTCGGTAGCACCATCAAATACTGGTGTTGCCACATGGATACCAAGCTTTCGAGCTGCCATTCCTAGATGAAGTTCGAGTACCTGACCGATGTTCATCCGTGACGGTACGCCTAGCGGGTTCAACATGATGTCCACTGGGGTGCCATCTGGCAAGAACGGCATATCTTCTTCCGGCATGATACGGGAAACTACCCCTTTATTACCATGACGCCCCGCCATCTTGTCACCTTCGTGAATTTTACGTTTTTGAACGATATAAACTCGAACCAGCATATTGACACCTGGTGACAATTCATCGCCAGCTTCACGCGTAAATATCTTCACATCATGGACGATACCACCGCCGCCGTGAGGCACACGTAAAGATGTATCCCGGACTTCACGAGCTTTTTCACCAAAAATCGCATGGAGCAAACGTTCTTCGGCTGATAATTCAGTCACTCCTTTAGGGGTTACCTTTCCGACTAAAATATCTCCGTCAATGACTTCTGCGCCGATACGGATGATTCCCATCTCGTCTAGATTTTTTAATGCATCTTCCCCAACATTTGGAATTTCCCGGGTAATTTCTTCCGGTCCCAGTTTAGTGTCGCGGGCCTCTGATTCGTATTCTTCAATATGAATAGAAGTATAGACATCATCTTTCACCAGACGTCGGCTCATGATAATCGCATCTTCGTAGTTGTAACCTTCCCAAGTCATGAAGGCGACTAAAACGTTCTGTCCTAAAGCCAGTTCGCCGTTTTCCATGGAAGGACCATCCGCCAAAACATCTCCTGTTTCGACTTTTTCACCCAGCTCCACAAGAGGGCGCTGATTGTAGCACATCCCTGCATTTGAACGCTGGAATTTGCTGACTGTATATTTATCTAAAGTACCGTTGCTACGACGCACACGAACGCCGTCAGCATCCACATACTCCACAACCCCATCATGTTGGGCTATCAGTGCCGAACCGGAGTCATGAGCTGCCTTGTATTCCATACCCGTCCCTACAAGAGGAGACGACGGTTGAACCAAAGGCACTGCCTGCCGTTGCATGTTGGCACCCATCAAAGCACGGTTTGAGTCGTCATTTTCCAAAAACGGAATACAAGCAGTCGCTACAGCTACTACCTGTTTTGGCGATACGTCCATGTAATCGACTTTATCAATAGAAACTTCCAAGTTATCACTTTGAATACGAGCCATAACATACTCGTCAACAAATGAGCCGTCGTCATTTAACAAAGAGTTAGCTTGGGCAACCATGTAATGGTCTTCCTCATCTGCAGTCAAATAATCAATTTGGTCTGTCACTTTGCCTGTTTTACGGTCCACACGACGGTAAGGAGTCTCGATAAAACCATATTTATTGATTTTAGCATAACTAGACAAGCTGTTCATCAATCCGATGTTCGGACCTTCTGGTGTTTCAATCGGACACATACGGCCATAGTGAGAGTAATGCACGTCACGAACTTCATAACCTGCACGGTCACGAGTCAATCCGCCTGGTCCCAATGCTGACAACCGGCGTTTATGGGTCAATTCTCCCAACGGATTGGTTTGGTCCATAAACTGGGACAACTGTGAAGAACCAAAGAATTCTTTGATTGATGCAACCACTGGACGGATATTAATCAACTGCTGCGGCGTCAATGTTTCAGTGTCTTGGATAGACATTCTTTCGCGGACTACACGTTCCATACGGGCTAAACCGATACGGAATTGATTTTGCAATAATTCACCTACGGAACGGATACGTCTATTTCCTAGATGATCGATGTCGTCCGTATGACCGACACCATCCTGAAGATTAAGGAAATAGCTCAATGAAGCAATAATATCTGCCGGTGTAATAACTTTTACACTGCTCTCAATCTGTCCATTACCAATCACATTGATAATACGATCCGGGTCTGTTTGAGAAACAACCTTGATTATTTGTAAAGTCACAGGATCCGTCATAGCGCCGTCTTCAGAGGGCTGATAAGTCACATTGTTCAAGCCGTTATCTAAATGAGGCTCCAATGTTTTCATGATATCATGAGTGATTTCTGTTCCTTTTTCAACTAGAATCTCACCAGTTTCCGGATCTACCAAAGTTTCTGCTAAAACTTGATTTAATAACCGGGTCTTCAAGCTGAGTTTTTTATTAACTTTATATCGTCCCACAGCTGCAAGATCATAGCGTTTCGGATCAAAAAAACGAGTGTAAAGTAAACTGCGTGAACTATCCGCAGTTTTAGGTTCTCCCGGACGCAGGCGTTCGTAGATATCCTTAAGTCCTTCTTCTGTTCGAGAATCAGAAGCATTTTTATGAATATCTTTTTCAATCGTTAAGCGAAGACTTTCATTTTCTCCCATCATTTCCAAAATTGTATCGTCTGAACCAAAACCTAGGGCACGGATCAAAACTGTCAGAGGGATTTTACGTGTCCGGTCGATACGCACGTAAGAAATATCTTTGGCATCTGTTTCAAGTTCCAGCCAAGCTCCGCGGTTTGGAATAACTGTCGTTCCAAAACTTTCACGGCCATTTTTATCTATTTTACTATTATAATAAACACCGGGTGAACGAACGAGTTGAGAAACGATGACACGCTCTGCCCCATTGATAATAAATGTTCCCATTTCCGTCATCAATGGGAAATCGCCAAAAAACACATCTTGGGATTTGATTTCACCAGTTGTTTTATTGTCTAATCTTAAAGTGACATGGATAGGTGCAGAATAATTTGCATCGTGGGCACGTGCTTCTTCAACAGTATATTTGGGCTCTTTCAGTTCATACCCGACAAATTCCAACGATAGCTTGTCGCTGAAGTCTTTAATCGGCAAGATATCTTCGAACATCTCCCGCAAACCCTCTTTTAAAAACCATTCATAAGAGTTTGTTTGAATCTCAATTAAATTTGGTAATTCTAATACTTCACTGATACGTGCGAAACTTCTTCTTTCGCGGTGCTTTCCGTATTTTACTACGTGTCCAGCCAAGCTCTTCACCCCTTCTGATTATTCCAAAACACTTGAAATGTTACAATATCATTTCAAATATTAAGTTTTCGTTAATTAGCAACAGACAGCTTATTTTTAGACAAAAAAAAACCAAAAATAGACCAAATTCTTCTTTTTGAAGTATCTATTTTTGCTTTGTTTATTCAGAAAGATTGAGTGGACAATATTTCACCCAATTTCCCCTTTATTTTAAAGCTACTACTAACGCCCATCTATTTTAGGCTATCATCTGTTATTTGTCAAGTAAAAATCCACGACATTGAATAGAAGACCTGTAAACAAGCTCTGGATGTTGATATCACTTCCCATTTTTTTTAAAATCTTCTTTACACTTTAAAAAGGATTTGAAAACCAGCCGGCTTTCAAATCCTTTTCTTCCTATTCTACATCACCTAATACCAAACTTGGGTCAGCATTGAGACTCATATCTGCTCTATTTCCTTTGTCAGCCTCAGAAAATGCTGCGGCTGCAATCATCGCTGCATTATCCCCGCAAAGTTTCAAAGGCGGAAAAACAACATCTACTTCAGGAAGTTCCTGCTTCATCCGCTGCTGCATCGCCGTTCTTAATCCTTTATTGGCAGCAACACCGCCAGCCACAATCAACTGGGTAACGGCATAATTTTCACATGCACGAACGGTCTTTTCCACCAGCACTTCAACAGCGCTGGCTTGAAAACTGCTGGCTAAATTTTCAATAGAAAGAGTTTCGCCACGCTGTTCCGCATTATGCACTTTATTGATAAATGCACTTTTCAATCCGCTGAAACTGAAATCATAACTGTCTTCTTTCATCATGGCGCGGGGAAAATGACAAGTATCCTGACCTAGACGGGCCAGTTCATCAATTTCTTTTCCGCTGGGATAAGCTAGCCCCAGCACTCTTCCCACTTTATCATAGGCTTCGCCCACGGCATCATCCCGAGTCTCGCCAATGACCTCATAAATCCCGTCTTCTTTCATGTAAACCAGTTCTGTATGCCCTCCGCTTACCAATAAAGCCATCAAAGGGAAGCCCATCTCTGTAACAAAACGTGCTGCATAAATATGACCTGCCATATGATTGACAGGGATCAATGGTAAATCATTAGCAAAGGCAAAGGCTTTTGCTGCACTGATACCAATCAGCAATGCCCCTACCAACCCGGGGCCTTCCGTCACAGCCACCGCACTTAAATCTTCTGCTTTGACACCGGCTTCCGCCATCGCTTCTTCCATGCAAACCAGCACTTGTTCCACATGGTGTCTGCTGGCAACTTCAGGGACCACCCCGCCAAATCTCTGATGGGAAAGTATTTGTGACGCTATCACGTTGGATAATATGATATTGCCGTCTTCCACAACTGCTGCGCTTGTTTCATCACAACTGCTCTCGATCGCCAAAATCAGACGCCTTTTTTTTGTAAAAATGCTCATTATTTCCACCTTACTTCAAAACCTTTTCCATTATCAGTCCGTCTTCTAAAGGCTGATGATAATAATTTTTCCGGATATTGATTAACTTAAAATTCATTTTTTGATAGAGACTGACAGCTGCCTGATTGCTTTTTCTTACCTCGAGATAAATCGAGGCTACTTGTTCCTCTAAACAACGGTCAATCAATGCCTTTAACATTCTTTCGGCAATTCTCTGACGCCGATATTCCTTAGAAACCACGATATTCAATATCTCTGCCTCATCAAAAATTTGTTGATACTGTAGATAAGCGATAAGTTCTTCGTGCTTTTCCTGTTCAACAAGCAGAAAATCATGATAAGGATGCACGATGGATTCTAAAAATTGCGCCTGTGTCCAAGGCGAACCACTGTCATAAGCTGTCTCGCTAAGTTCCCACAGCAATTGGGACAGCCTTTGAGACGAATAATCCTGTTTATGTTTCATTCATTTCATCCCTTAAAGAGAGTGCCATTAAAATTCCATCTTCATTGTTATTGTAATAAGATTCTTTTACTTTCATTGAAACGAAACCAAATTGTTCATACAATTTTTGTGCATCTCTGTTACTCTCTTTCACTTCCAATGTTACTGTTTCACAGTGGTGCTGTCTGGCAAAGTCAAGCAACCGGTGCAGAAAGCTGGTTCCTAAACCTTTTCGCTGAAATTTTTGGATCACAGCAACATTAGTAATATGTCCGGTGGTTCCCTCAATCCTAATGCCAGCAAATCCTATCACTTCTCTCTTATATTCTGCCACAAGGTACATCACCGGATGGGGACCATTAAATTCATTGATAAAGATAGCTTTCCCCCAAGATACCACGCCAAGGTATACTTCTTTTTGAATACGAATCAACTTTTTAATATCAGTATAACGTGCTTCCCGCAAAAGAAAATCTGGCAAAGCGGCAGTTTCATTACTAGTTTCATGATGAGGATGTTCTTTGAGTATTTCCCGCATCCGTTCGATGAAATTATATTTTTTCAACATAATGGTTCCTCTGTTCGGGGTGAGTTGATAACCATTTTTCTTCCGCTTCCGCGAGCTTCAAATAGGTTGGAACAAAACTTGCCAAATCTTCAACAGGTGATTCTTCCCGTCCCAATCTGCCCAATTGAACACTATTTAAGAGAAAATGCTCATTGATTTCATAATTCTCTGTCAGCTGAGAGTGTATCTGTTCTTTTAATGACACGGACAACTCGCCAACAAATACGATGGCTTCGCCCTTAAACCAGTGACTCAGCTGCTCCACCCAACGGTTAAAACCGATATGCTGATCCGCTACGACCGTGTCTAATTTATTTTTTTCCCAACGGTAGACACCTGCGTATACGTTACCTCTCCGGGCATCAAAGACCGGTACGATCAGCTTTTCTTTTTCAGCCACAGTACTGGCCAAGTGAGCTAAACTTGAAACAGCTGTCAGTTCAATCCCCAACGTCCAAGCCAGTGTTTTGGCAGTAGTCACCCCAATGCGCAAACCCGTATAAGACCCTGGTCCTTTTGCAACAACGATCCGGTCTAAGTCTTTAGGCATCACATTATTTTTTTTCATCAAGCTCTCGACCGCCGGCATCAATGTGACGCTGTGATTTTTATGCACGGAAGACGTGTAGCTGGCAAGCATCTTGTCATCTTCTAAAAGGGCGATACTCATCGTCTGGTTAGAAGTATCTAATGCGAGTATTTTCATTAATATCTCGTCCTTTATTTTGTAATCTTGATTATTGTAGCATAAAATCACAGAAACAAAAAAGGTTTCAAATCAAGTGTTTGACATAAACTGATTTTAAGTGTCTACTGATATGAAAAAACAGGAGCTGAGCAACGAATCAAAAACACATTCATTGACAGACTCCTGTCGACCTTATATTTGATATATTGGTATGAAAAGTCAATCTCTCCAACGAAAAAATTACTGAAAGAATTTCTTATTCATCCGTTTGGGTCATGACACTTTCTCCATTTGTTGCAATCACCTGCTGGTACCAATCAAAAGAATCCTTTTTGATACGTCTCAAAGTACCTTCTCCCTGATTGTCTTTGTCTACATAAATCATGCCATATCTTTTTTCCATTTCACCAGTACCAAAGCTGACGATATCAATGACACCCCACGGAGTATAACCAAGAAGATCTACGCCGTCTTCTGCCACTGCATTTATCATTTCATGGATATGTTTGGATAAATAGTCCACTCGGTAAGGATCGTGGATTTTGTCATCCTTTTCAAGCTTATCATACGCCCCGAAGCCGTTTTCCACGATGAAAAGCGGTAAATTATAGCGCTGATGAAGTACATTCATCATATAACGCAAGCCCACCGGATCGATTTGCCAATCCCAATCACTAGCTGAAACGTAAGGATTAGATACGATTTTTGCCTTAGGAAAATCTGGGATATCAAATCCTGAAACTTCATCAAGGGTGGTAACAGCCGTTGACATATAGTAGCTAAACCCGATAAAATCGACCGTTCCAGCTTTTAAAGCTTCTAAATCTTGGCAGTTGAAATCGATAGGGTAACCTTTTTGCTCCCATTCATTTAAAATGTAGGCAGGAATTTCACCCCTGACATGGACATCACTGTAAAAGAAACGGCGGTTCATCACTTTGACTGATGCCATCATATCCTCCGGCTTACAAGAGTACGGATAAACCGGCACGTACGCCATCATACATCCCATCAAAAAATCTGGATTAATCTCTCTTGCCAGCTTGACGACCTTGGCACTGGCAATCAATTCGTTTAGCCCTGCTTGAAAGATTACCTCTTCTTTGTTGTCGCCTTCTTCAAAGATTATTGCCGAGTTGGTCCACGCATGCAGGTCATGTTGTCCATCTGCCTGATTGTTGATTTCATTAAATGTCATCCAGTATTTTACTTTATCCTTATAACGGGTCAGCACTACTTCTGCATACCGGACAAAAAAATCAATCAGCTTTTTATTTCTAAAGCCTCCATATTTTTCATATAAATGGTAAGGAATTTCAAAATGAGACAGGGTAATAACTGGTTCAATCCCGTTTTTTAACAGCTCATCAAATAAATCATCATAGAAACGCAAACCTTCCTCGTTTGGTTCTACTTCATCACCTTTTGGAAAAATTCGCGACCAGGCAATGGAAGTTCTGAAGGCTTTGAGACCCAGCTCTTTAAATAATTGGATATCCTCTTTGTAGCGATGATAAAAATCTATGGCTTCATGGTTCGGATAGTATTCCCCCTCCTGAATCCCTTGGGTGATTTTCCGGCTGACCTGATGGCGCCCTGCGGTCATCACATCGGCAATACTTATCCCTTTGCCTCCTTCCTGCCATCCCCCTTCAATCTGATGGGCAGCAACCGCGCCTCCCCATAAAAAATTTTCTGGTAAACCATTCCTAGTCATGGCTAGCCTCCTATGAATTCTTTTTTTCTAAAACTCTGTTACTTGCAATCACGAAAGGCAAGTAAATCAATACTGAAACTGCTAAGCAAAGCAAGCCAACTATTAATGCCAGCCAATTTCCCCCGGTGCCCAAAAACGGAATGAGCGGTCCCGGTGTCGTCCACGGCACACCAATCGCCGGCGACGGGATGATATTCAAGACTACTGTCGCCACATAACCGATCATAATATTTACCATCGGTGTCAAAATAAACGGAATAATAAAAATTGGATTCAACACAATCGGAAGTCCGAACATCAATGTTTCGTTAATGTTAAAAAGACCTGGAACAAGAGACATCTTGGCTATTTCTTTATACTGTGATTGTCTTGAAGCAATAAAAATTGCAATGATCAGACCCAACGTCATCCCTGAACCACCCATATTGGCAAAAGCATCGTTGAGCATAGACCATGTTTCACGGTAAGGAACACCTACTACAGTACCATTTTGGTTAATGAATTCCAAGTTAGCCAAATCCGGCTCTGTAAAAATAGCAGAACGAATGGCATTCATCGTATTAGGGCCATGGATACCCACTGTCCATAACAGATTTTGAACAAACGCCGTAATCAAAACACCAAAAATATTTCCGCCAAGTTTTCTAAGCGGTGTTTGAATCGTTGAATAAATCAGCTCATTCAAACCGCCCGGCACAAATTTGGAGAAGATAAAACTGGCAATCGAGAAAAACATAATCATCAAAACGATTGGAATCAAACCTGAAAAAGAACGGGCAACTGCCGGCGGAACCATCTCAGGCATTTTGATTTTTAATCTCTCATTGCCAAACAATTTAGGCAAAAACTCACCAACAATAATCCCAACCAGCATCGCAACAAACAGACCTTGAGCTCCTAAGTAGGTGGTTTCCAAAACATTAGGCCCATTTTCAATGCTGAATGGCGAAGGGTAGACAATAATGAAACAAGCGATACTTGTTAATCCTGCCAGCATATCGTCTGACTTGAAATGCTTTGCCAAAAGATTGGCAACCAGATAGGCGATAAAAATCGACATGATATTGATTGTTCCGTTTGCTGCCGGCGTCAACAACTGCTGTGCTGATTCTAAATTTGGAAAAAACTTGGGCAGCATCAGCAATTCTGCAATAAATCCTGTCTTTGAAAATATAACGTTGTTGATCAGAATAACTAGCGACGCTGCAAGTGTTAACGGAAATGTAAACATAAACGCGTCCCGGATCGCGGCCACATGTCGCTGATTATTTAATTTTGTGGCAACAGGTACTAATTTTGACTCAATGATTGCATTAAATTTATCCATTAGAAAAACCCCTTTCATACTCCCATCATAGAATAATCCCTCCGCAAGAGAAAGGGGTTACTTACCTTTAGGCACAAGTGCTTGAGAAATAAAAAAAGAAACACTCATGTTACACTGTGTTTCTTTTTTGGTGTTCTCTTATTTTTTGCACCAGCAGCTCCAAAATGAATATCGCCGGTATCTGACTGGTCAAATCAAAATAAACTTGCATCCTGTCTTGTTTTAAATGGTAATCAATGACGTAATCGCACAGCCCAACTAATTTCCCGCTCAAGTTTCCAGTAATCGCCACTTTAAATAAGTTAGGCACATTTTGCAACATAAGTGCTGTCTCGATGACCTCTTTGGTATTGGCTGAGGTACTTAAAACGATCAAAACTTTTTTCTTGTCCTCCCCTGACAGGTGGCTCTTTATCGGGTAGGTAGGATCTGTGATGCTCAGAGCGTTCATTCCGATATTTGCCAATTTTCTCGCAACATAGTCCGACATATTGCCTGAAGCACCCATACCAAAAAAAATCACACTGTCCGCCGTGTAGAGTCGTCTGCTGACTTTTTCGATTTGATGTTCAAGGTCTTGGGAAAAATTGCGGCGGTTTAAAATGTCAAAAAGCTGGTCGCTGAAAGAATCTTCAATAGCCAGCTTATTCAACTTTTGCTTGAAATCAAATTTGAACTCCGAAAAAGAATCAAATCCCATCTTCTTTAAAAAACGCAGTACTGAGCTTGTGGAGACATGAGCATTTCCCGCCAGTTCTCTTACTCGCTGATAGGGTATCAATTCAGCATTTTCTACAATATATTGATACACAGTCCGCTCTACATCAGTTAATTCAGCTTTATTGAAGTTATCAAAAAAACTCATCGTAATCCTCCACTTTCACAATAAGAAACCTCTTCTAAACCCCATAACTCCAGGTTAAATGACCCGTAAAAATTGTATTTAAAGTCAGACAAAGCATTACCTAATAAACTTCTGACACGAGTTATTCTCTCTTTAATCATACCATATTACTCATGAGTTCTTGTTTGAATTTTTAAAAATCTCTTTTAAAAAAACAGCCATTTCCCGCTCAAGTTTGCGTTGGATGGCTGTTTCATACTTTATTTTTTTCTTACTTTGATAATTTTTCTGCAGCTGCTTCATCTAAGATGATGGTCACATCTGGATGGTTTTGCAAAACACTGGCTGGCACGTCCTCAGTAACTTTGCCTTCCACAGTATCGAAAATCGCTTGGGCCTTCTTATCCCCGTAAGCAAGGAGAACGATTTTTTTCGCAGACATGATGGACTTGATTCCCATAGAGATAGCAAATGTAGGTACGTCTTCTTTCTTTTCAAAATTGCGGCTGTTTGCTTCAATTGTTGACTCGGTCAAAGCGACTTTTTCGGTAGTGGCATCAAAAGAAGCGCCCGGTTCATTAAAACCGATGTGGGCATTTTCCCCAATTCCTAAAATCTGAATGTCGATTGGATTATTTTCAAGAACTTCATCATATCTTTTGCATTCTGCTTCGATATCCTCGGCAAGACCGTTTGGTAAATAATTGGCTTTGAAAGGTTTTTTGTTGAATAAATGTTCACGCATAAAATAATCATAGCTTTGATCATTGTCAGCAGACAGACCTACGTATTCATCCAAGTTTACAGAAGACACCTCAGAAAAGTCCAAATCACTCTTGACTAGCTCCTCGTACAATGTAATCGGAGTACTGCCCGTTGCCAAACCTAATACTTTCACCTGTCCTGCATTCATTTCTTCTTTTATGATATTAAAAGCTTTTTTGCCGCCTTCAATCTGATCTTTAACCACAACGATATTCATCTTTGTCTCATCCTCCATGTCCATTTGGTATAGTCCAATTATAAGGCAGAACTGCCTTTTTTTCAAGAATTTTGTCAACTAAACAAAAATACTTCTCCATTTTTTTACTTTTGGGCTCCTCCAACAATAATTTTCAGGAAAATAATCTATTCAACTGTAACACTCTTAGCCAAGTTTCTCGGTTTATCCACGTTATTACCTTTCAATACCGCTGTGTAATAAGCCAGCAACTGTGTCGGCAGGACACTCATTAATGGAGCATAAAATTCATGCACCTTCGGCAAAATGATTTCATCCCCGGATTGTTCCAACCCTTCCATTACAATCACACAAGTTGCCGCACCGCGACTCTCCACTTCTTTCAAATTGTTTCTTGTCTGAAGATGTGTCGTTGCCTCTGTAATCAAGGCAAACACCGGCGTGCCTTCTTCTATTAAGGCAATGGTACCGTGTTTTAATTCTCCCGCAGCGAACCCCTCGCACTGTATATATGAAACTTCTTTTAATTTCAATGCAGCTTCTAACGAGACCGAAAAATCTGTTCCGCGACCGATAAAAAAAGCATTTCTCGTCTGTTGCAACATTTTCTCTACTACTTTTTTATATTTTTCCTGATTAGTTAAAACACTATCCATTTTATGGGTGGCTAAACTCAATTCATAAACGCTGTTAAATGCTTCGGCTGCCGGTACTTTCTTAGCTTTTCCAACTGCATCAGCTAAAATCGACAAAACGGCAATTTGGGCTGTGTAAGCTTTAGTAGAAGCCACCGCTATTTCCGGGCCGGCGTACAAAGGCAGCGTGAAAGTAGCTTCACGCGACAAGGTAGAGCCTGAAACATTAGTGATAGTCAATGAAGGATACTCCCATTTATTTGTCTGGATCAACACTTGACGGCTGTCTGCCGTCTCCCCGCTTTGACTCAAATAAATGAAAAAAGGCTTCTCTGAGATCAATGGCGTATGGTAGCCAAATTCACTGGCCAAATGAACTTCGGCAGGAATTTCAGTTAATTTTTCTACCAATTTTTTCCCGATCAAGCCGGCATGCCAACTGGTGCCGCAAGCAAGGATATAAATACGGTCACTAGCCAGCAATTGGGAAATAATCTTCTCGTCTATCAAGACATCACCATTTTCTGCCGTATAGTTGGCGATGATTTTCCGCATGACTGCAGGCTGTTCTTCAATTTCTTTCAGCATATAAGAATCATACGACCCTAATTCTATTTCATTTGACCAAGAGAAAATTTCAAAGGGTACTCCTTCTTGAACTTCGCCTTCATAGTCCTCAACAACAACATCAGTTTCAGTAATGATAGCCAACTCTTCATCTTTCAACTCCATAAATTTTTGTGTCAGTCCCGCCATCCCTAGCGGATCGCTGCACACCCCATTGCAATGATCACCCAATCCGATAAGCAAAGGACTTTTATTTTTCGCCCCATAGATTACCCCGGGCTCCAGTTTGTCGATCAACGCAAAAGCATACGACCCTTGAATCAACTTCAAAGCTTTTAAAAAGGCTTCTTTCGCTGAAAGGTTGTCGTCATTGGCATATTTCGCGATGAGATGCACCACCATTTCCGTGTCTGTCTGTCCGCACATCCACTGGTTTTGTACAAGTTGGGATTGAATCGTTTGAAAATTTTCAATCACCCCGTTGTGGACTAAAACAAAACGACCGTCATAAGAAACATGGGGATGGGCGTTTTCTTTTGTCGGAAAGCCATGGGTCGCCCAACGTGTGTGCCCGATACCTCTGTTCCCTGTAATCCTGCCAGCTTTTAGCATTTCCGACTTCAGCTCCTGTACCCCACCCTTTGTTTTAACCAAGCGGCTTTTTGTTTTAGCCGAATCTACAAAAATCCCAGCCGAATCATAGCCGCGATATTCCAATTTTGCCAATCCATTCACTAATCCGTCCACAATATCTGTTTTGCTTATCAATCCTACAATGCCACACATTACTCTAACCAACTTTCCTGCTTATTGTGATGTGTTTCCAGTGCGCGATTTTTATTTTGTTCAAATCTCACGATTCTATTTGTTAAAATCTTTAGAGTGCACTCCCTAGAACTACCCGCCGACATTTCGATCAGTTCTTTCCTCGTCTTCTGCCGCAACAGAACTGGCGCTATCCTAAAATGGTATACACCTATCCTCCTTTGCCTTTATCTTTGGAAACATTTTAAATATTATCTAAACGAGATGGATTTGTCAACAGAATATTAAAATGGTATAGATGTTAATAAGAAGAAAAAAATAAACCGCAGAAGCACGGTTTATTTTTTAAATTGTTCTCGACGTTTTCTTCTTTCAGCCCGTTGTAAGGTACGGCTGCTGATTTTACGCTGTTTTCGTTCTTGCTCAGATATAGCTCGTTTGATTTTCTTCTTATAGCCGGGCTTGATTTTTTTCTTTTTCTTCTTAACCAGCCCTTTAATTTCAGGGGCAAGGGTCTGTGTCTGCTTTTCCCGTTGTTTTCGCCGGTTACGGTCATAGGTATCCACAAGTTCGCCTTTACGAAATTCTTTCGGCTGAAAAACTATCCCCATTTTTTCCAGTTGGATGATTGCATCTTCATCTCCCGGTTCATACAAGGTGATTGCTGTCCCGGGCAATCCTTGCCTGCCGGTCCTTCCCACCCGGTGAATAAAGAAATCCAGTTCTTGCGGAACTTCCGCATTGATGATGTGGGAAACACCTTCAATATCTATCCCTCGAGCCGCCAAATCAGTGGCAACAACAAACTGATACTCCAAGTTCTGTATCTGGCGCATGACCCGTTTACGTTCTCGGGGAGTAATATCCCCATGTATTTTTGCCACTTTAAAATTCTTCTCTTTCAAATATTGAGTGATTTCATCTACTCTAAGCTTGGTGTTGGCAAAAATAATTGCTAAATATGGATGGCCGACCTGCAGCAAATCTGCAATCAACTGGTTGCTGTTTTGTCCCTTAGTAGAAATCAGCCAATTGTCGATTGTATCGGAAATCACTTCTTTCGATGCCACAACTTCGATATGGGGATTTTCCATATATTTTTTTAAAAAAGGGCGCAGACTTTCCGGGATAGTAGCAGAAAAAACTAACATTTGAAGTTTTTCCGGCAGTTTACCCGCAATCTGATCTACTTCCCTTAGAAAGCCCATATCAAGCGTCATATCCGCTTCATCCACCACGAAAGAAGATGCTGTATGAATTTTCAACGCTTGTTCATTAATCATATCCAAAATACGACCAGGTGTCCCGATAACAATATGTGGTTGCTGACTCTCCAATTTTTCTAATTGCCGCTGCTTATCCGTGCCTCCCACGATCAATGACACACGCAGTTTTTCATCGCTAAAACTTGCTAATCTTACCGCTTCATCATAAATTTGAGTTGCCAATTCACGACTAGGTGCCGTCACTACCACTTGAACTTCATTTTTTTCAGCAGCGACTTCAGTCATTAACGGCAATAAAAAAGTATGTGTTTTCCCTGTTCCTGTTTGAGATTGCCCGACAACGCTTCTTCCTTTTCGAATCATCGGAATCAATCGCTCTTGAACCTCTGTTGGTTTTTTAAAACCTTTTGCTTCGATTGCTTTCAATAAGTAATCGGCTAAATCCATTTGTTTAAAAGTTGTCATTTTCTCACCTCTTTTTCGTCCATGTCCCGTAGCATTATAACACAAAATCAAATGATCCCAAACTTTTAATTTTCAAAAATGCTTTAACTTTGGCTTCCGCGCAACCTTTACGTATACTAAAGAAAAGAAGTTTCTCATCAAGATGCTGACAAAGGACGGATTAAATGAAACTAGAAATACATAAACGAATGATAAAAGAAATCCCTGTACTTGAAGTTATCCCTGAAAATAAATACTCCGACCCGCTGCCGCTGATCATATTTTATCATGGCTGGCAAAATACTAAAGAGCTCTCACTGACGCAAGCCAGAAAATTGGCTAAAAATAATTACCGCGTCATCATTCCAGATGCGATGTTCCACGGCGAACGTAACAAATGGGACAGATCCTCTATTCCGTCATTCACCTTTTGGTCAACGATTGCCTACAACCTTTTGGAATTTTCAATTATTTTAGATTATGCCCGCAGGAAAAACTGGATTTTAGATCAGCGGATCGGTGTTGCCGGCTACTCTATGGGAGGCATCACGGCTTCTGCTTTATTGACCACTCATCCGGAAATATCTGCCGCAGCAAGCATTATGGGAACACCTCAACCCTGGGCTTATTTCAACTTGATGAAGCGACAAATCAAAAAATCCCCTTATCTTTTACCAGATGAATTGGCGCTGATTTTGAAATGGATCAAAGATGTTGATTTAAGCCGGCACCCGGAGAAAATTTCACGGCGGCCGTTTTTAATCTGGCACGGAACATTGGATGAGCGCATTCCATACACGTTGGCAAAAGATTTTTATGACAGAATCAAGCAGCAACCCTACGCTGAGAAAACTGTTTTTCTCACAGGGCAAGAGGAAGGACACTTAGTGACTATTGAACTGATGGAGAAGATTACCGATTTTTTCACTGCAAACCTATAATCAGGCACTGTCTAAATTTACTTTCAGAAGAAGTCACCACCTGATGAATACCTTTATCCCATATCTGCATTTTTTTCAACAAACTAAAATCAGAATGATAAAATCCACACTCAATCCATTGCTACCAATGAATTTGAAATATAAAAAAGCATAAATACAAAATTTTTCGAAGTTTTTGTATCATTTTCTTTCATTGTTCAGAGAAAAAAGTTGATAAGAGCTTAAATAAAAGCAGGAGGCACCGCCTATCTTTTAAAATAGGTGGTGCCTTTTGTATTTATTCAAAAAATGAAAACTTGATATTGATGATGACCATATATTTAAATTTTTCATCGTTTCCGTTACTAAAAAATTTTATTATGGTTCTAAGTAAGCACCCTTGTATTCAAAACGGGGGCCGGAATTATGAAATTGCACCCCTTTTAACTTGGGATTGCGCAGGTGGTTAGGACCGCTGAAGTAGAGCGGCGTCACACCTTGTTCTTCCATCAGAATTTTTTCAGCCGTCAGCAAATCATTCCAGCGTTTGTCCACATCCAGCACATCATCCTCATTGGCTTTTCTCAACGCTTCATCGTAGGTTTGACTGTTGTATTTTCCCCAGTTGTGAGCAACACTACTTTGAAATAGCTGAAAAAGACTGGTAGGATCTGGATAATCAACACCCCAGCTGACTAGGTAAAGGTCAAACTCTTGTTTCGATGCACTTTCCATAAAGACTGATGTTGGATAAACCGATGCTTCTATTTTTGCACCTGGTAGATGCTCTTTAAAAACAGCTTGCAAGTACTCGCTCATTTTGCGCATATCTTCACTTTCAAAAGTGATTAAATGGATGGGAACTTCGTCTGTTTCAGATAATCCTAATTCCTTCTTCCCTTCCAGCCACAATTTTTTAGCTTCTTTTACGTCCATTTTCAGGTTATTTCCGCTAGCCTTGACAAAGTCCTCCCCAGTTTCCGAATGACTGTAAAGACCATCAAAAATCAGACCTGTCGCTGGTACCGATCCATTGTTCAGCAGATTATCTGTTATTTCCTGACGATCTACGACTAAAGAGATTGCCTGACGAATTTTTTTATTGCGGAAAAAATCTTTGGTGTGATTGTAACCAATAAAAATAGTTTGTACCGGTTTTTCAGAAACAAAGGCCGGGTTGTCCAAGTTATTTTTGACAAATTCGCCTGTGATATTTACGTCATCCGTCTCCCCGCTCTCAAACAGGCTGACATTCGTGGAGATTTCTTTGACTACGTTGACTTTGATGGTGTCTGTTTTCACAGATTTCTCATCCCAATAGGCCGGGTTTTTATGATACTCCCAGTTGCTGCCGCTGCCAGGACCGGCAAATTCAGCCAAAACAAATGGACCGTTATAAATAGCTTGTTCACTGTTAGCACCAAATTCCTTACCCTGTTCCTTTACATAGGCTTCGTTCAGGGGAAAGAATGCCGACGAAGCCAGCAGTGCAGTAAAATAAGGGGTTGGATGGGTCAGCTCTACTTTCAATGTATAATCATCGATGGCGCTGATGCCTAATTCCGTTGCTGGTTTGCCATCAAAGATAATCGCCTCAGAATTTTTAATGCTGCTAAACAAATGAGCATTTTCTCCGGCGTTTGTATCCCCATGGGCACGTTGCCAAGCAAAGACATAATCGTGTGCTGTCACAGGTGTTTCATTGGACCATTTAGCTTCTTTTCTTAATTTAACCGTGTAGGTCAAACCATCTTCACTGATTTCCGGCAACTCTGCAGCCCCAGCTGGTAACGGCTGGTTACCAGCGTCTAGACGATATAAGCCTTCATAAACATTATTGATTACAATAATGGTATTTACATCAACGGCATTGGCGGGATCCAATGTGTTTAGTTCTTGGATGACATTTATAACTACAGCTTCCTTTGTTTCTTGTTCAGCTTTTTCAGGCACGTCTTCCTTTGAATAGCAAGCGGTCAATAAACCCATTGCGGTTAAAATCAATGCAAATAAAGTAATTGTTTTTTTCATTTGACGACTCCTTTGAGTGAGTGAATTATTTAGACCGTCTTCAAACAGGTTACTTTGTCATACTGTTTAAAAACGACTTCATTTATTTGAAAAAAATAGTTTTTTAGGTTCTTCAATAATAACGGATTTACCAACATCGTTCCCTATTTGTAAAAATGACCTTCATTTTTCCACCTCTGTCTTTAGTTATGTTTTACTAGACTTTCCCAGTCTAAAAGGATACCTGCAGTTCCACGAATGTTTGTGTGTTTTCCAAAAACATTCACTTTTAATAACAGTTACCTCGCAAGTATCACATTTATTTTACCCCATTTCAACAAGAAACGTAAAAAAACAGCTTGGTTTTCAATCATTTCGATACAGAATACTCAAACTTTTTATGATGGATGCTTAATATCAATAATCTTTGAGAGTTGACTTCTCATTCATACTCTTTTTAACCTTTCAAGTCTAGTTTTCTCAAAGAGGTAAACTCAATGTATACATTTTTGTTTTTAATCGCAAAACAAAAAGCAGTTCGATACTTCAGAGATTGACTTACACTCTCCTATCAAACTGCTTTTTTTTAATTTTTAGGTTGTCTAATCGGTGCCAACAATCTCAGCCCGTTCAGTATGACCACAACAGTACTTCCTTCATGGAACAAGACACCTATCGGCAAATTCATTTTACCAATCAGGTTCAAGACTACAAGGACTACGACCACGGTCATCGCAAAGAAAATATTTTGCCAGACAACTTTGTCTAATTTCTTGGACACTTTATGAGTATAGGCTAAATTTCGCAAATCATTCTGCATCAAAACGGCGTCTGCCACATCCATGGCGACATCTGTTCCCTCACCCATGGCAATACCGATATCAGATTCAACGATAGCCGGCGCATCATTGACCCCGTCTCCGAGCATGGCTACCAGACCGTATTGTTTTTTCAGCTGGTTGACAATAATTGATTTGTTCTCCGGCAAGACATTGCCCACCACTTCATCAATACCTACCAAATCTCCCACTGCCCGGCCTGTTTTTTCAGAGTCTCCGGTAATCATGACAGTATGGATTCCTTGGTCTTTCAAATAACTGATGACCCCTTTGGCAAATTCATTGGGCACATCCATCATGGCGATCAATCCGACCACTTCATTGTTTTTCGCCACATACACCACAGTTTTTCCTTCTTCAGCATATTGGTTATTGTGGGCGGCAATTTCTTCCGGAACGTTTTTAAAGCCGGAAGGTTTGCCGATTTCATATTCATCATCAAAGTGTTTCGCAATCAATCCTCTGCCGATCATGTTCTCAACTTCAAGATTTAAGTACTCATCCGCTTCAAAGTTTTCTAAAATCGCATGGGCCAGAGGGTGGTTGGCTTGATTTTCCATTGCAACAATCACATTGACAGTAGCTTGTTCATCGACTTCATCAATAAAATAAACATCTGTAACTTTCGGTTCGCCTTTTGTCAATGTGCCGGTTTTATCAAAAGCAATCGCCTGAATACCGGAAAAGTTTGCAAGAAAAGAGCCGCCTTTAAACAAAACACCTTTTTTAGCTAAATTGGAAATCGCTGATAATGTGGCCGGCACTGCACTGGCTGCCAACGCACAAGGAGAAGCAACCGTCAGGAAGACCATCCCTTTATAGAAACTTTCATACCATGACCAACTCAAAACTGTTCCGCCAAGCAAGATGAACAAAGGCACGATAATTAAAACAGTGTTCACATACACCGGTTCCAGCTTTTGAATTTTAGTAGCAGTTTTTGATTGATTACTTTGGGATTGATTTACTAAATCAATAATTTTTGCAAAAAGGGTGTCTGTACTGTCCTTGGTGACTTCCATGACAAAACTCCCGGTTCCATTAATCGTGCTGCCGAAAACTTCATCTCCTGTCGATTTTTCTCTTGGTATACTTTCTCCGCTGATAGAAGATTCATCAATCGAACTTATACCGGAAATAATCACACCATCTGTGGGGACTTGATCCCCATTCAATACTTGCAGGTGATCACCGATTTTTAATTCTTCAACGGGAACTATGGTTGTTTTCCCGGCATCATCCAAGAGACGAGCCTCTGTTGGATTCATTTTCATCAAATTGGAAATCTCACGTTTGCTTTTGCCTTCCGCATAGTCTTCAAGGAAGTGAGAGCTGGCAAAAATCAAAATCAGAAGAGAACCTTCAAAAAAATCTCCAATAAACATTGCGCCCACTGCAGCTAAAGTCATCAAAATATGAACATTCGGACTAAACTTTTTCTTCTCCTTTGTGTGGTGATAAGTATCCGAAAAACCTTCTGCAGTAATATGATAACCGGTCATAATCATCGCAGTCAGATATAAAATATTTTGAATCAAACTTTTTTCTTCTAAAAATAGTGCAGCGATGAAAACAGCCAATCCAATAAAATATAAAACCACAGGTAATTTTCCATGTTCGTGGCCATCTCCGTGGCTGTGTCCGCAACGGCGGCCATTTTCAGAACTGCATTCTTGTTGAGCTTGTTTATTATAAGTTGTTTGCTCCATTTTTATTCTCTCCTTTTCTATTTATTTCTAATCAATAATCATTCTCAATACATGAACAACTATTCATATATTAATTATAGCTCTTTCCACGGGGATTGCAAGTAATCTGCCAAAACAGAAATGATTACGATTCTTACATCTAAGCTCGTTGTATCACAATAGAAACGGACTGATTCCTCAACTCAAAAAAACCATTGATGTTTGATAAATCAACGGCTTTATAAATATGACTTAAATAACTAACTAATAGAATTTTTTTGTAGCTCTTTGACTTTTTGCTTACTTCTCAAAATTTCTCTTTCATTATATGAACCCGAGAATGACGAAAGGCGCTGAAATCAATTCAAAATATTCATGAGCCAACAACGCAAAAAAACTTCCGGACTAGTTGTGAAGCTAGACCAGAAGTTATTCTTACATTTCGCCAATTTCTTCGGCTTTGAATCGTTTCTCAACTGCTACGAAGAAAGGCAAGTACAGCAGCACGTCCAAAATAATCAATACAACTTGTAAAATCGAGCCCCTAATACTTCCTGTAATCAGAAAACCGCTGATGATGGGAGGCATAGTCCAAGTAGCCACTGTCTTAGTCAGCGGAACCAGTCCTGATGCCATTGATAAGTATGCCACCACAACATTAATCATTGGTGCCAAAACAAACGGAATAATCAGCATCACATTCAATACGACAGGCAAACCAAACATAGTAGGTTCATTGATATTAAACAAACCGGGAACAACTGTCAGTGGTGCTAAAACTTTTGTCTGTTGACTGGTTTTTTTCTTGCGGGCAAGATAGCCTAATACCAAAACCAGACCTAGCGTTGCACCGCCTCCACCGATATAGACTAGATTATCCATAAAAGATACGGTGAAAATATGAGGAAGAGCTTCTCCCGCTTGATATGCCTCCCGGTTAGCATCGATATTAGCTAGCCAAATCGGCTGCATCACTGAGTTAACAACATTTCCTCCGTGAATCCCTACAAACCAGAACAAACTATTCAAACCTACCACAATCATCGTTCCAAAAATATTATTACCTAACAAGCCTAAAGGTTTCCCAAGTACGACTGCGGCAATTTCATGAAGATTAGGCAAAGAGAATTTATCCAACAGAGCAAAAATAACTAACCAGGAGGTAATGATGACTGCACCCGGAATAATCGCACTAAAACTTTTTGAAACTGCTGGCGGAACAGTGTCCGGTAATTTAATAATAATATTACGATTCACAAACCACTGGTAAATATAGCCGTTCAATAAACCTAAAACAATTGCAATAAATAATCCTTTTGCTGCCATGTAACCGGTAGGCATGCCAGCACCAGCATCAGATGAAATAAACGGTGTCACTGTGATAAAAGCAGATAAAGAAATAATACCTGAACCGATACCATCCACTTTAAATTGGTTGGCCAAGCTATGAGCGATTCCAAAACTAGCAACCAAACCAATTAATCCGAAACTACTGTCAACACCTTTCCATAGATACTGAGAAATCCCAACATCTCCCAACCAACCTTCCCAGCCTGGTGCCGGGAAACTGGCAATCACCATAAATAATGAACCGATGATAATCAACGGCATAGCTAGCGTGATACCATCACGAATAGCAACTAAGAACTTATTAGCACCCAGTTTTGCTGCAACCGGCAGCATTTTTTGTTCTAAAAACTTATTGATTTTATTCATTTTCCTACCTCCTAAATTATTCTTTTGAGTCTGTCAGCTATCTGTTGATTGACCTTGCCATCATGGAAACCGTGTGTCTCATACCTCTCAACGCTTTGCTTAAAGCAAAAATATTTTCCACTGGTGCTAAACCGCCATAACCGGCATCACCAATATGCTGTATGTCTACTCCACAAATTTTGTTCCGAATCCCCAACTGTTTGATAGTGTCTTGATCAGAACTTTCCTGACTTGTGCCGATTGCAGTCATTACTAACGTGTCTTTTTCATGTGCTTTTTTAACGACTGCTTTTAAATCTTCTTCATCAAATCCTGGAACCGTTCCAACCGCTGGCACTAAAATCACATCTGCTCCAGCCTCAATAAATGCTTCCACTGTTTCGAGGTCTATTATTTTTTCAGAAGCTCCAGCACCATGCATTTTCCCGGCAATGATTAAACCCGAGAAAAACTCCTTGACGATGCCAATAGTTTTTATAATTTGTTGATTACTTACCCCAGTTCCCGGATTTCCTGTCAGACAAACAAAATCGAAGTTTAATTTTTCCAGTTCTTTAATCGTTTTTTCGTTTGCTTTTCGCCCCTCAGCAATTTCCAAGCGATCTTCTGCCATTTCGGTCTCTTCATCCACAGGTTCTAAGTTGACACCGATTGGACGGCCGACAAGTCTGTGCAACTCATCAACAAAAGAGTGCTCGGTTTCGGGAAGACCAAAAATAACCGGTTTCAAAATATCCAAACCATTCAATAGTATCAAGTCCGCACCAAATGCTCTTGCAATCTCGGCATTGGTTACATCTCCAATAAAAGACTCCCGCGGCACCACATTTTCAGATGCAATCACACGACCTTCACTGGCTTTGATACTTTGTTTTAACTCAGCAGCTGTCATTTGCAAAATATCAGAAGCATTTGCACTAATTAATCTTTTAACCATCTGCCTCTCTCCTTTTGTTTATATTTAATAATTAAATAAAAGAATAAAACGTTTGTTTTTTATTATTTAATTCTATTTAGTTATTAATTACATAATAAATAATTTTTTATAATTTGTCAACACATACAAATCATTTTAATTAAATAGTTGTTTATATAAAATAACCAATATGTTATAATGTCTATGATGAAGACAAGCGAGGGAAAAAGATGAAAATAACCAAAATTCAGCATGACAGAAGAATAAAAGTATTGGATAAAATATACGCCAAAGGACCTCTTTCGAGAATTGATATTTCTCAACAAACGGGTATTACACCAGCAACTGTCAGTGATATCACTGCCGATATGATTGAAGAAAAACTAATTTATGAACTTGGGGAAGAAAATCCAAAGGAAGTAAGATCTGGAAGAAAAAAAATACTTCTGGACATTTCTGGAGGGCATAGTTTTTACATAGGCATCGAATTATCAGAAAAATTTCTGTCTCTTGTTCTTTGCGATAATCTAGGAAAAATATATGAGAAAAATGAATTTCAGACAAAATCATTCCCTGATGTGGTAAATGAAGAAAATTTGTATAAAGAAACTCAAACTTTTTTGCAGGAGTGCCGCGCTTATCAACCTAGCGCAATCGGCATTGCATTGCCTGGTCACTTTGATGAGGGAAATCAGAGCATTCAAACCAATAATCCATTTTGGAAAAAATTTCATTTTAAAAAAATGATAGAAGCATTTGAAATACCTATTTATTTTGAAAACAATGTGGAATGTATGGCGATAACCGAAAGATTATTTGGGGAAAATTCCCACGATGAAAATTTTACTTTTCTCCATGTTTCCCGGGGAATGTTTTGCTCCAGTATTTATCAGGGACAGCTGTACGGAACAGAAAATATCCTTGTGGGTGAAATCGGACATATTATCGTACATCCTGAGGGGGAATTATGCGAATGCGGCAGAAGAGGGTGTCTGCAAACTTATGCCAGCGAAGCATGGATTATCAAAAAATCACAAATACTGTTTGACAATTCTGAGTCAACCTATTTACGGCAGTTGAGCTCATCCAGAGAAGATGTTTCCATAGAAAAAATACTCAAAGCCTACCAACTTGGAGATGAAGGAGTCATCAATATTCTCCATAATGCAATCAAATATTTGTCGATTACCATCAACAATGTTTCAATGATGATTGATTCCAATAAAATGCTCATCCATGGCCGGCTCTTCAATGAACCACAATTGCTGGCTTTATTAAAAGAACATATGGATAAACAAGTTACCTTGCTGGCTAAAGAGAAAAAACAACAGCTTAAACTGAAAAAATATCATGTAACAAACGGTGCAGTTGCTGCTTGCGGTTTATGTGTCAGTCAACATTTATTAACTTAACTATTTATATATGACTAATTGCTTTAAACTGCATTCTATCCGGCAACAAATACAAATGTTTTTCCTGAAGCTGACAGCGAAGTAAGAAAACAGAAAAATGCGTGCGGATCTCACATCCGCACGCATTTTTTAGATTTCAGCCAAAGGGCTCTCCATAAAGATTTTAAAATAAAATTCATGAAGGCCATTAGCGTAGCCGTGATAGTCGACAATTTTATCAAATCGGTTTTACTGATAGGAAATTATATAGGGTACAAAAACTCAATAAAGCACCACTCAATCAACAGAGCAGTTTTACTGATAGGAAATTATATAGGGTACAAAAACAGTTGTCAAAGAACGTTACATCTATCCTCCGTTTTACTGATAGGAAATTATATAGGGTACAAAAACCCTCGACTAACCTGCATCTACCTGATACATGTTTTACTGATAGGAAATTATATAGGGTACAAAAACGTAAGTTAATTTTAACATAGTTGATTGAATGTTTTACTGATAGGAAATTATATAGGGTACAAAAACTAGACCGAGTCCCTTTGGTCTGAGGTTTGGTTTTACTGATAGGAAATTATATAGGGTACAAAAACCACGTGGAACACTCAAAATGTTTCACAGAAGTTTTACTGATAGGAAATTATATAGGGTACAAAAACTATGCCTGCGTTAAAATATTACTCTCCAGAGTTTTACTGATAGGAAATTATATAGGGTACAAAAACTCGCCGACTTTTAAAGTAAACCGCACGACAGTTTTACTGATAGGAAATTATATAGGGTACAAAAACATCGGTGATCCCAAGTCTTATTAATTCGTGTTTTACTGATAGGAAATTATATAGGGTACAAAAACTGTGAATAAATTCAGATAAATTGATCGGCGTTTTACTGATAGGAAATTATATAGGGTACAAAAACAAGCTAGCTTGAATTGTTCAATCTCATTCTGTTTTACTGATAGGAAATTATATAGGGTACAAAAACCGCTTACTCTACGGATAGCGGGCATCAAGGTTTTACTGATAGGAAATTATATAGGGTACAAAAACGCTTCACGTAAAACTTTTTCAACGGCACTGGTTTTACTGATAGGAAATTATATAGGGTACAAAAACTTTGATGGTGATTTCATTGTTTCATGGTTAGTTTTACTGATAGGAAATTATATAGGGTACAAAAACTTCGGTTTGATGGTAGCAGTAAGTATGTTAGTTTTACTGATAGGAAATTATATAGGGTACAAAAACCTGTATGCCAGCTCCCTCTAACACAATGTTGTTTTACTGATAGGAAATTATATAGGGTACAAAAACAAGTAGATTGAAACAAAAGGAAGACACTAGGTTTTACTGATAGGAAATTATATAGGGTACAAAAACTCAAATTTAACTTACACTGGTTTTACCAATCTTTTAAGAATTGTTTCTCTAACTGGGTGAGAGGCTGGAATGACGTCTCAATCCTACTTTCATCCTGCAACAATTCTTTCATCACACGTAATAGTACCATATCCTTGGAACTAATGTAAATATCGCTTCTAGACTCACCAATGAAATTACAAACTCGATAAAATGAGGAAACCAATTGCCAATCATCTAAAGAAAATTTATCGGGATAATTTCTTTCAATACTTTCTCTGAAAATGTCAAAGTTTGGTAATTGTTGATATTCTTCAAATAATAAAACTGTTTTATGGATATCTTCAGTTGTATATTCAAGCGCCAAGCTAGAATTACTGAAAACAAAAAATTGAAGCTGTTTAGTTTCAGTGGCTATATCGTGAAATTGACAAAATAGATAGCAAATATCCTTTCGTTCCAAAAAGCTTTCCGGATTTGCCAACACGACCCAAATAGTGCGCTCCTCCCTTCTAATTTTTTCTCTAACCAAATATATGAACTCATCAAGTAATTCACTCGAATTCATCATTGATAAAGGATAATCCATGTTATCATCCATATACTTCAATGTCAGATGCCTTTTTAATAAATCCGAAAAATTAAGCGGACTTAAAGTGCTGGTAATATTATTGGAATAGCAGCCAATACGCTTACTGATAATCGTTTCAAGGCAAAGAATATCCTCATTAATCTGCTCCATTTGCTTTGCTACCTCAAAATTACTTTGCAAATTTTCTAACTCTTCGTACATCAGAGTATTTTTTAAACATGTCAACTGATTAAATATACTGGTATTATCCTCAAGAAAATAAAGAGCTATATTCTTTGCATCTAGCAACTTACCATCATAATAAATTTCAATTCCATTTTCGCCATAAACCATCTCTTCTAATTCATTTAGAGATTTTATATGGGAAAAACGTTTAAGCGTTCGAATAATTTTCCGTTTCCATGCATTTTGACCACCATAAAAAAATAAATAGTCTTGAAGATCAAGAGTAATAAATTTTCCATTTTCATATTCAACCCTCAATTCTGCCATCAAATTACCACCAGTCTTTTAATTCCAACTATTTCTTCTTGACGACTTCGGTTGCCAGCAAGCAAAATCATATCTTCAAACTGGGTTTCCGAAACGTATAGCAATCTGATATTTCCAACTTTTGGTATCTTGGCTTTTAGGATCGTTTCATATTTTTTAAGTGCACTGCGGTTAGGCAAACTTCGGTAATAAATAGAATATTGCAACATGACAAAACCATTTTCTATTAAATGTTTCCGAAAAATTCGATATTCCCTCTGCTCCCGTTTTGTCTCGCTCGGCAAATCAAACATACATATTAATCTCACTCTTTCATAACTCACTTTCTATCACACTCCAAAAAACCACTGAATGATATTTCGTGTAAATGATCAAAGTTTTTCATTTCCATTGCTTTTATAAAAGATGATACAAACTCCGTCATTGCCTGATTGATATATATTTTTTTATTTTTGACTTTTATTTTTTGATTTAAAAAATCAATTAAAGTTAATCGCTTTTCGTATGTCAAATACTGTTCTTTTTCTTTCAAAACAGTCTCGTGGATATAGTAATCCATTAATGGTCTAAATGGTTCCATCAGATCATCAATCAAGTTAAATGCATTATACTCATTTTTATGAAAAACACCCAACATGGGCAGTAATCCAAGTGAAACAACACATCTAGCCATTTGTGCACGAATAATCGCATAACCGTAATCCATACACGCATTTGGAAAACAATCTTCTTCCCTCGTAAACCCAAAACCATACAAAGAATTGAAATAAACTTTTGCTACATGTCCTTCACGATTGGATTCGTCTCCGGGAAGTATTCCTTCACATAAATCTTTTAAATTAATCAAACGTTCGTCTTCAATTCCCTGATAACTGGCAAACATAATCTGATTCATTATTTTTTGACTTACAATTCTGGTCCAAGCTTCTTTTTTCAAATTTTCATCCCAGCTACTTTGCCAAAGAGCTCGTTTGGCACTCCGATGATATTGACCCATGCCTAAATAAACCCCGGCTGGCATATATTTATTATCACAAACAATTACATCAATATGATACTGAGCTAATCTTGCCAAAATTCTGTTTGTTATAACCGTATCACCGCCTTCAAGGATAACGCTTTCAATATCAGGCAATGGAATACTAAAGGTTTCCCCCTTTTTATATATCTCTAGGTTATCCAATTTTAATCGCAACGAATCACCATTTTTTACAAATACTGTCCGAAACCCCATGTTTCACCTCTCTTCATTTCTAAAAATATTTTTACAAAAAAATCACCCAACCTGATGGTGGGTGATAAATTCGGCATAAAGCCTTATTTTTGTAGATCCTATAATAATTTCCTATCAGTAAATTATTATCAGATTCGTGTTCCGTCGAACACGGCAGTCCGTCGACTACATCTTTAGATTATCATAAAACAACTCCGTTGAAAAGACCTTTTTCAAAATAATTTTTATAATTATAAACAGCCCTCCAGACCTACTTATTCCTATCATTCTAGCAATAGAAAATTCTATTTATCTTCTATAACGTCTCTCAACTGTTCATGGGTTACGTAATATCTCCTCCCCAAGCAGTCAGTATTGAATTTCACTAAATTCATACCAGTTTTTAATCCCTTAACAAATTGACCAGAAGGCGACACTTTTCCAAAAATAGTCAATTCTTCTTTATCATCCCATTTATTTTTATCAACGGGTTTAGCTTCAAAATAGTTGCGATTGGACGTTGTTCTAGAATGAAAAAGTCCTTCAAAAACTTCTTCCTCGTATTCAATTTTTATCCCGTCTTTCCGATACAAACTAAAACAAAATTTGCTGTTTTCTCCTATTCTTTCTTCTTTTTTTAGTTTTTCATAAGTACTCCTCAGGATACCATATCGATTTTTCACAAACTGAAGATGATTATACTTTAGACCAAGCAGTTCATACTGCTTAGTATCTGGATTAAAGTAAACATCTGTCCGCCAAGGATTGAGCGAAAGCAAAACTGTTTTTCTGTTATGTTTATTCTTTTCTACTCTTTTCCCTTTCTCATCTCTAGTAATGTTGATGTGATTTCCAAGTCTTTTTTCGTAATATTTCAAACTTCTGATTAAAGGTCCGTTACCTTTTCTAGAAAATTTTTGTATTCCAGAAACATTGTTCTCGTGGCAATATCTTTCAAATGGCGAACGCTCCACTTTTTTTATTTTCCCGTTTACTTCCTCTATCTCCTCAAAATCTGGATAGTTCGAAGCAATGTTTAACAACTGATTGTAAGTCTTTTTATCAATGTCTTTCATCAACAGTTTTTCTTTTTTCTTTTTAAAATCCTTCCATCCTTGTACTGTATAAATGTTATCTATTTTCCCGATAATAAATGTTTCATTGGTTTTAACCTCTTTGTTCCGCTTGATTTCTACTTTTTCAACCTCACGAGTTGAATAAAGAGTTGCGTCACTTATTTTTCGATTCCACTTTTTATCTACTTGATGCGAAAATTTTATTTTATCATGCAAATTCAATGGTACTAATTGGCTAATAAAATCCTCCCATTTCGGAATATATGTTCTTCTCTCATCCGGCTTCATTTTCTTAAATTCTTGATAAGGTATTTTTTCTCCGGTGATTGTATCGATCATGAATTTTTTTCCATCATCACTATAATGATATTTAAAACGACTAATTTCTACAAAAGGAGCCACTGCACACAAGGTAGCATCAACAGCATGATGATGATGGGTCTCTCTACTTTTTTCTAAAGCATCTCCCCATTTTTTCCTAAGGGTATGCGTAAAGCTCCCTGTGACCACTTTAACCTTTGTATCATTTTGATAGAAAAAGCTCTGAAGTATGTTTAAAATGACCTTGCTGGAGTAACGCGTATCATTTAGATTTCGGGCAATAAACCCTTCGCGAACCTCAGGATCAAATACATCGCGAGTCTCAAGCAATATTTTTCTTTTATGGGGTTTTTTTATTGTTTGATTGACCCAAGATTGATAATCTGCCCATGTCTGACCAAACTCAGCACCATCCATGAACGCTTGATACGGTGATCGTTGTCCTTTTTCCTGATTGGAACTGGCCTTGACAAGAACCTTATTGTTAATTGAATCATCTAAACTGATAGACAAAGGAATCACATGGTCAATTTCGGTCGCGGCTGTTTTCAAATCTTCTGGACTAATTTTTTTTCCGCTGTAAGCACATCTTCCTTTCTGTTCATAATAATAACCTAATTTTGCCGCGAATCCTTTTCGGCGCAACTCAAATTCCAATTGAGCCGGACTCCAACCTGAATTTTCTAAAAAATATTTCTCGCTTTCTTTTTTCCTTTGTTCATTAGCAGCTTGAATATTCCTAATGGTTTTCTTCTGGTCATCTTCATTTTTGTCTCGTGGCATTTCCACCGTGACATAGCTGATTTCGTCTTTCCCATATTTTTTCAACAGATCGTTCATGACTCTAAACGCCTGCCTCACAGAAGTTTTAACTGTAGGATTATAAATTTCTTCCAAAACTTCCATAAAAGGCAATCTTTGATATTCTGCATATTTATTTCGAATATTTTTTTTCAACTGCAATCTTTCCAATATAGTATTTTGTTCATCTGAGGTATGCAGTAATTCAGGAATTAGTAGATTCAGCGTTTTGATTGAGAAACTGTGCCAAGCTTTATTGCTGTTTGCTTTACCTAACACACTAAAATTTTCTATGACAATTGTTTTGATTTCCTCAGATAAGTCAGGCAACTCGACTGTCAAAGTGTTCTCAATGCCTTCACGGTCAGTATTAAGTGTCACGATCGTTGCTAACTTGTCAACAACTTCCACTGGGATTTCGTTCAACTCCAGTCCGTTGGCTCTGAAAACTTTACGCCATTCTCTATAAGATTTTAAGGAATGAATTTCTGGTTTTCCTTTCCTGTCCACTCTCCAACCTTTGATTTCCTCCTTTTTGAAACCGATCATTTTTGCTAACTGCGTTGCACCAAAAACCTTGATATCATTTTCCATTAAAGCGATCAAAATTCCTTCTTTTTCCTGTGTGGTTATTTTTTCATTTTCTCTTGGTAATACTAGATTATTCAAATCATTCAAAAGATTATATTTTTGAGCAGTCAAGCTGATGTTGCTGGCGCGAAGTTCTCCCTGTAAGTCTGTTCCTATCAACTGGTCAAAAATATTTTCTGCTGGTTTGCCATTAATTTTATAATCTTTCCAGCGACCATACGGACTAGGATTAGCCGCATTTCCCGGACCATGGTAGTAAGGTCTTTTGCGATAAATCAGCCCTGCATTTTCAGCAGATCCGTCGCCAACGAACTTTTGAATCACCTCTTCATTGATATCCGGATAGAAAGATTGCTGTTTCCTTAAAATCAATTCCAGCTCTCGGGCGTAGGCACCTACAGTAAATACATTGAGTTGGTATTCTCCATGTGCATTAAGTCCTGTTTTGATTCTCTTATTTTCTTTAAGGCGAGAAAATTGAATTTGTCCAGGTGTCAACTCACGTTCCAAATCCTTATTTTTTTGAACTTGTGTTTTATAGTTTTCAATATCTTCCGAACCATCAATGTTATCTTCATCTAAATAACTGATTCCCCGCTTTTTTAGAATATGTACAACAACTTTGTAAATTTCTCCCTTTGAAAGCTTTTTTTCAAGTCCTTTTACCCTGAGCTCATAAGGACTCGAATTTTTTAAACTCCTATCTTCTATAATTTGGATCGACTTTAGAATTTTTTTTGCATCATTTATTCTTGTCTTACGTCGGCGTGTCAAGCGCCTTCCGCCTCTTTGATTTCGCCTTGCCAAATTATTTTCGCTATTTTGAGCACTAAATATCCTTACCCCTAAATCTTCAATCCTACCAGTTGAATCATCAATAACTGACCATCCAATACTTGCAATTCCAATATCTAACCCTATACTGTACAATTAGTTCACCCCATTAAATTTTTCATAAACATTTGATTTACATCTAAAAAGAAACCGCTGTCAAAAACTGAGATACAAAAATGACTAAAAAATAAAACATCGATTTTTATCAATCGGCATGCTATCGTGTGACTTAAGTTTATAAAAGATATTATAACGTAATACTCTATTAAAATCAGCCACTTTAACAAAAAGAGACTACAAAAATGCCTACGTCGAAAAGTAATCATTAGTGCGGTCAGAAATTAAATCTTATTTTAAATAAAACACCCCTGAATGTCTGCGACTGAGCAGTAACATTCAGGGGGTGTTTTTTTAATGACGACTGATATTTTTTACAATCACAACAATCCATGTAAATAAAGCCAGTCCTCTACATGGCTTAGACTATCTTTTACCCCAATCAAATGGGGCAAATCTACTGGAGTAAAACTATTGGAATGATTACTTCGATCCGGCACAATAATTACTGGAATACCAGAATTAGACGCTGCCCGGGCACCAGTAAGGGAATCCTCAAGGGCAATGGTTCTTTTTTTATCAACTAATAGATTTTCAATGACCCGATCATACACATCAGGTGCAGGTTTAACCTTCTTAACTTCATCACCAGTCACGACAGTATCGAATAGATGACCGAACTGGTAATGTGAAAAAATCTTTTCCACTCTGTCGCGGTAAGATGACGTTGCCACTCCAGTTTTAATTTGTCTATCGTTTAATTTTTTAATCAGTTGAAGAAAATTGGGTTTGATTTCGATTCGACCATTGTGGAGCTGTTGAAAAAAATACGCTTCCCGTTCCCTGCGGATACTAAAAATCAATTCATCTTCCATGCCTATTTCCCGTAACGCTTGAATGTTGTCATCCACACTACGACCGGCGGCATTCACAATGAAACTTTGGGAAAGCTGCACACGGTATTTTTCAGCCCCTCTTTTCCAGCCTTCACTGTAAGCCCGTTCCGTATCCAAAATCAAACCATCCATATCAAAAATAACGGCTTGAATCTCTTTCATACACGCTCTCCCTTCTCACAACCGCATAAAAAACGAACGGCTTCTTCAGCAACGATTAAGCAGAAATTAAAAATCGTCATCGTCCTCATCGTCAACTGTATTATCTGATACATGCCAGCTGATGATTCCTTCTTTTCCTTGCTCTACGACCATCTTTACCGCTTCACTGATGTCAGTACCAATCAACTGGGCGTTGATTGCTTCCAAGAGCATCGGAAAATTAACGCCTGAGATGATGTACAATTTATTCTGCAAATCCGAAGCCAGCTTATTTATTGCAATCATTGCTTGATTATAAGGACTTGCGCTCAAAAGGTCTGTCAAAACAATCACGCCATCGCCATCATTGACCTCATGAATAGCTTGTCCGATTTCCACACCTAAATTATCCACGTCATCTCCTGCGTTCAAATTAACAGTAATAATATTTTGGGTTCCACCCGCTACCACTTCGGCTGCATCTTTAAAACCGTCGCTTAAACCTCCATGGGTTGCGATGACAATACCTATCATTTATTTCTCCCTCTTTCTATATTAGAAAAATACTTAGTCAAGACTTGATAATTTTCTTCATTCAAGTCGTTTGTTTTTAAATCAGATTTTCTAAGATACAGCTCTTCCGCTTTTTCCGCTTCATTGCTGGCAACTAAAAATATTTGAGTGTTTTTTGGTAAATCTGCTAGAACTACCTCTTGAGACTTTGCTAATTTAGCTTCCTGCCTTTTGGGAGTGGCTTTTGTCATAAAACCTTTTGCCCCAATACTATCCAGTAAAATCAACTGCTGATTGGTCACATCTAGTTTATTGACAATTTTTTGAATACTGTTGCTGCCCTGCACGCCATTATCATAAAAAACATAAGCAAACTCAGACTCCGGGCGATTACTAATATCATTCAGCAAAAATAGTAATGAAGAATTATTGCGGATGGTCGTATTCCTAGTCGGCCACCCCTGAGTCACCCGCCCAAAAATAAAGAAGAAAACAAAATATGCCAGAAACAGCAGCAGTGTCCGCCAAGAAAATCCGTCCCCTTCAAGGAGAGGAATGCTGAAAAAATAAGTCAAAAGTATCCCTGCCAGCAGCATAATTGCGGCATTGACAATAATTGGAATCGTTGTAGCATTTTTTTGTTTCTCATAGTCGAAGAAAAAGTAATCCCCTGTATGGATAGCCGGCGTATCATAATAAGTAGCAACCACCGTCTTAGCTTTTTTCAAATCTCCAACCACTATATGGAAACTATTTTTATCTTGCTTGTCTTTCCGCAAAGAGACGTCTTTGCGGATCAGCATCAAGTCATGGGTAAAACTCCGTAAGAAACGCTGTTTTTGACCTTTAGTGTATCTTTTTTTATAGACATGATCGTAACGAATTCTCCAATCTTCAAACTGCTCTGACTCTATCATTTCTGCTTCCTCTCAATCATTTGGCTGTCTTCTTTATTTGAATTTCGCCAGCACATCGTCTAAGGATGTCTTCGATGCAGCTGGAGTTGCCTGGAAATAAATATCTTTCACTCCATAGTTATCCCTAAGTTCTTTTAATTTTAAAGCATCCTCTTTATTCATGTAAACGGACTTAGTCACCAGAAGATCTTTTGCCGGGTCTTTTTGCGCGATTCCGCCCACATTTACTTCTTCCATTGGTACACCATACTTTACCAGCTCATAGATAACATCTATGGTTTTCGTGACTAAAATACAGCTGTACTCTTTAAATTTGAATTCATCCCAATAATATTTACATTTTTCAGTAGTCATTACAATCGTCTTTTGGCCGGTACGGCTTCCTGCACTCTTGTATAAATCCTTCATAAATTTATCCTTTGCAACCACATCGTCCACAACAAAAATCGAGTTGACACCTGCACGTTGGGATAGTGTTAACATCACCTGTCCGTGAATCAATCTTTCATCAACTCTAGCTAAATTTACAACACCCATCTTCGTTCATCCTTTCCAACTCAATTATAGTATTCCAATCGCAGCCAAGAGAATCAATATCCCAGTCAGCCATAATAATGCTTGTGTGACTTTTAGCCCTTTCCTGCTGAAGTATAAGTAAACACCCATAACTGTGGCAAGGGGTAAAATTCCCGGAACGATTTTATCCAAAAGTTCCTGCAAAACAAATTCTCGTCCGGAAATCGCAAACTTCAGCGAAGAACTAACTGTGACATAATTTCCTGCCAGTACCCCCATCATAAACAATCCCAGGATGGATAACAAGTCAATCATGGTCTTGATTCCCGCACTTTCCATCAGGCTAGTGGCATTACGCCCCATAGCAAAGCCTTGACGGGCAAAAAACAATCCGACGGCAAATTGATACAACGCAAAGCCGATAAACGGGAATAATGCTCCCATAGCACTGCCTTGCTGCGCCCAAGGAACAGCAATTGCGATAAAGATATACTGAATCGTTCCTGAGTCGATTGCATCTCCGATACCAGCCAAAGCCCCCATCAGCCCGGCTTTGGTATTGTACATCAAATCATCGGTCATGGTGATTTCTTCGTTCTCATTTTCCTGACGTGCCCGCTCTTGCTCCATCGAGGCCATCAACCCGGTAATAATTCCTCCGCCCCATGTCAGCTGGGTATTGAAGAACAATAGTTGACGTTTGTACGCTGCTTTCAACTTTTCGGGATCTTTATACAGTTTTCTTAGAATCGGCATCATTGCATACAGCAATGATGGCGCGATATAACGCTCAAACGAGTGCGGGATTTCATTAGCAAAATGCCACTTTAAATAAGATTTGCGAACGTCTTTTTGTGTAATAGGTTCTGGTGCACCAGAATTTATCACATTATTATTATTTTCAGCCATTTATTTTATCCTCCATCCATTGATTAAAAATCATCATCATCGTCATCATCGAAACCACCATTACCTGTCGCTGATGCCGCTGCTTTTTGACCTTGACCTTTTGCCAAAACAAACATAGCTGCAATTAAAGTACCCAAGATGGCATAAGTAACCATCGTAATTTCTAAAGGTTTAAAGATAACACTTAGGAAATATGCCAGGAAAAAGAAAACCAGATAATCTTTACGACCAATGACATAAATCGTCGTAGCAATACCGATTGCAGCCAAACCGCCGCCCACAACTTCCAGCACGTGGAGTATCACTGTGCCTTCTAAAGCTGCGATAACATCGGCAATCACCGGTGCTCCCCAATACAGTGCAATAAAAATCAACGGAACGAATAAAATAAATGAGGCCAATGTCGGCAAGAGAATGATGGATCGCCTGATGGCACCGTCATCCATTTTTTCAACTGCAGCATCCGTATATTTCCCTAGGAATGTGTTTATAAAGAATCTGAATTGATATAAATAGCTGCCTAATAATCCTACTGGAACAGCAACGGAAATCGCTGCTTCTGGTTTCAAACTGCCGAGCAATGCCACAGGAACAGCAACTGCTGCTGCCACGGCAGGTTCTGACGGCATTGAACCACCCGGTGAAAATACCCCCATATAAATTAGTTGAATCGCTGCAGTGACCATCATGGCTTGTTTCACATCTCCCATGACGATTCCGCAGATGAGCCCTGTCATCATCGGTGAAAAACGAAGTGTCAAGGTTGCCCCTCCGCCTAGCCACCGTGACATGACAGCAGCTACCCATAGTGCAATTAGTAAGCTTTGAACCACTGATAATGTTTCCAAAATAATTCCTCCTGACCTTTATTTATTTTTTTTATAGCTTTCCAAATCATCTATTGCTTTTTCAAGTGTCATTGGATTGACTTCAACGGGAATCAAGTGAACCTTTTCTTTACTATTGATAAATGCCACGATTTTTTCTTTATCCTCTTTTGAAAGCGGTGTTAAATTCATTTGTGCCAAAGAACAAGGTAAATTCAACTCATGGTAAAACGGCAGTACCTCATCGATGAGCTCCCATCTGTTTTCAAGAGCCAGCTGATAAAGAATACCATAGGCGACCTTTTCCCCATGGAGATAGTCATGGCTGCGGGGCAGGTATTTTGCAATGGCGTCATGCATGGCATGAGCTGCTGCATTTCGCGCATATTTATCGCCTAAACCTCCGACCAAACCAGCGACCGCAAAAACAATTTCAGATAAATTGATAAATTCGTCAGTGACTTTTTGATTCTTCATGTCTTCGATTGCTTGTTTGCTTTGATTTAAAATTGCTTCCTTACACAGAACCGAAGTTTCTTTTGCTAATTTCAAAAATGGATACTCGGTCATTCCCTCCTGACTTAAAATCAAATCAGATTCATACCACTTGGCGATGGTATCGGCCAAACCAGCAACAAAATACTCCACAGGAGAATCGATTACCAAATAAGGATCGGTAATAAAGAATGCCGCCTGTCTCAAATAGTGTTCTGTTTTGCCTTCGGATTCACCGGATTCCTTATACATCACGGATAATGGCGTCCAAGGGGCACAGTTGCTTGCCATGGTAGGGATGATGCCGCAGGGAATATTGCTGACATGTCCGGCATATTCGATCAAATCGGCTAGTTTCCCCCCGCCTACCCCGACAATGAAATCAATGTTTTCTGCTTCTGCTTTTTCTTTGATTAAATCGGTACCATAGTAACTACACTCACCCGTATACTGATGATAGGAAAAGTGATACTTGTCATCGTCTAAAAAAGTCAAGTATGGTTTTGCCTTTTTCCATGAGATTTCCCCATGAACAATCAATATATTCTTGGCTTGAAACTCATCTAGCAATTGCGGGACAAATGTATCAATCGCACCTTTGGCATAGTGATAAAATTGTGGACCGACTTTCACTTTCAAATCATTTAACATTTTTTCTCTCCTTTCATTTTCTAGTAGCTATCACATCTGCCATTAAACTTTCTTTTCAACAAGGTATTTACTTTTTATCTGAACGGAACGCTGGGGTAATATTCCTTGAACAAATTGCTCGCAATCTGTCACACATTTATTCCCCATCTCTTCCAAACATTCCATTGTGTAAGCTGAAGTATGAGGTGTCACCAAGACATTTTTAAATGCCAAGTAAGGATGTGTGGCTCTTCCCGGCTCAACTTCAAGTACGTCTGTAGCGAATCCGGCAATCTTGCCAGATTTCAACCCGTCAATAATGGCTGACTCTTCAACCAAAGCTCCTCGGGCACTATTTGACAAATACACTTTATCTTTCATTTTTTTGATTTCAGATGCTCCAATCATGTGGAAACTCGTCTCATTCAAACTGGCACATAGGCAAATCACGTCTGCTCTTTCTAATAGCTCATCCAGAGAAACTTTTTTCACTCCAAATTGGGAAAGATCCAGCGCTGATTTGTTAGGATCGCAGCCGAGGACTTCGCAGCGGAATCCAAGACGCAGCGTTTCTGCTACACCGCTGCCGGTGTTTCCTACACCAATCACTCCCACTGTTTTCCCGTATAGTGTATGCCCCACAAATGTCGCTCTTTCTTCCCAAGAATCATCTTTGACACTTTGTTGGGCCTGAGAAGTCATCCGCATCACATTTAGCAGATTGGTGATATTATTTTCTGCTACTGCATCTCTTTCTACTAATGCCGGTACAATTGAAACAATCGTGTCATGTTTCTCCGCTTCTTTTAAGTCAACATTATTATAACCGATGCCATGGCGCGTAATTAAATACAATTCATCTTTGTTGTCAAAAAATTCTTTTTCAAAAAACGGGGTGACACTGGCAATGATGACATTGAAACCATGCAGTTTTTCCGCTAATTCTTTGCCATTGATTTCGCTGTCAAAAGTAAAGTATTCTACTTCACCCAGCTTCAACAAACGATCAAGATGACCGGGAAAAACTTTTCCAAAACTGCTTGAGTTGACAATGGCAATCTTCAATTTCTTCATTAACTCTCAGTCTCCTTTTGATAAACCGCATGTCCCCCAAAACCATGTCGGAGTGTTGCGACTACTTTGTTAGAAAAACTATCTTCGATTTGACTGGCATTGCGGACGAATAACGAACAAGCAATCACAGGTGTGGGAATATTCAACTTCAATGCTTCTTCCAAGGTCCATTTTGCTTCTCCGCTGGCGTTAATTTTCCCTCTGATTTCTTCAAGGTTAGGATCTGATTCGAACCCTTCTTCCAGAAGTTCCATCAGCCATGAGCGAATTACTGAGCCGTGGTTCCATACTTTAGCGACAGCTTCATTATCAAAATCATATTCAGGCGTTGCTTGCAAAATATCAAAACCTTCACCAATCGCTTGCATCATGCCGTATTCGATGCCGTTGTGAACCATCTTTAAATAGTGTCCTGAACCCGGTTTTCCTGTGTACAGGTAACCATCTTCGCAGGCAATAGATTTGAACAACGGTTCAAGATCGTCAAAAACTTCCTGGTCCCCGCCAACCATCAGACAAGCACCGTATCGGGCACCCTCCATCCCGCCGGAAGTCCCGCAATCCAGAAAATTAATCCCTTTTTCTGCAAGGAATTCATAATTTTTTTTACTGTCACAGTAGTTGGCATTCCCTGCATCAATAATAACATCTCCCTTGTCTAACTTTGAAGCAAGATCAAGGATTAAATCATTCGTAATTCTTCCTGCCGGGACACTTATCATGACTACTTTCTTTTTATCCAACCTTGCAACTAGGCTGTCTAGTGATGGAACAACATCAATTCCTTCTTTTTCTGCACTTTCACGTATTTGTTCATTAATATCAAACCCAATCATTGACCATCCGTCGTCTTTTGCATTCAGCGCCAAATTAAGTCCCATTTTCCCCAGACCAACCAGTCCGACTTTCATGGAAATCACCTCTCCTTTTTGTTAATGCTATTATATATAAATTTTATTTATTTGTAAAGGCTTCAATAAATAAATTTTATTTTTTGTGTAATTAGTGGTAAAATATATTTATAGTTAAGGAGGTCGTTAAAATGGTCAATAATTATTTAGAAAATATGATTGGACGCAATTATCGGTTCCTAAGCGACACAGAAAAAAAAGTTGCCGATTATTTGTTAGAAATACAAAATAATCTTGTCACAAAAACCATTGCCAACTTATCAGATGAAACGGGCGTCTCACAGGCAACTATCTTCAAGCTTGTTAAAAAAATGGGATTTGATGGCTTTCAAGATTTTAAAATCAGCGTTGCCGCAAATTCGTCGTCAACTATTTCTGATCCGTCATTGATCGCCTATAACGATATCACCACCGATGACAGCAGCTATGAAATTGCCATGAAAGTCATTAATTCAAATCTTGCAGCAATGCAAAAACTAGTTCCCCAAATCAATCCGAAAAAACTTGATCATATATTGGAAATGCTCTACGAAAGTGAAATCATTCATTTTTTTGGGATTGGCGGTTCATCGGTTGTAGCTTTTGACAGCTATCAGAAATTCGTGCGGACAAATTTTCGTTGCAACTATATTATGGATTTTCATTTACAGTTGATGTATACCACAAAACTTACATCTGATGACGTGGTTTTTCTGTTTTCCCATTCCGGTCAATCGGTAGAAACCTTAAATCTTGCCAAAGCCGTCGCTAAAACTGAGGCCAAGCTGATTGTTTTGACGGGAAACCCCCATTCTGAAATGGCACATCTGGCTGATGAAGATCTCACGATTTATTCGGAAGAATCAAAATATCGTACTGAATCTTTAGCCTCTCGAATCCTTTATCTGACAATCATGGACATTATCTATGTGAATTTGATGCTCCATGATGAGACTCAAGGACAAAAATCTATGAAACGCATCCGTTCAGTCCTGACTGTCTCGAAAACCGACAGCGACTATATTCTGTAATCATATATGGTAATAATAAAATTGGAGGAATCAATATGGAAACGACTGCATTATTAAAACAATTAGAAGAAGAGAAATTTTTGCCCCTTTACACCGCCACGTCTTTGGAATATGTGGAGACCGCAAAGAGAGTGTTGTTGAAGCATAATTTGCATTTTATCGAAGTCACTTACCGCAGCGAGTTGGCCTCCCAAGTAATTCATGATTTATCCGAGTCTGGCGAATTGATTGTTGGTGCCGGAACGGTGCGCAATATTGCGACAGCCAAAGAAGCCGTGGCTAACGGGGCCAAATTTATCGTGACACCAGGATTAGATGAAGAAATCGTAAACTTTTGTCTTGAGGAAAATATCCCGGTCATTCCCGGTGCTGTTACGCCTACGGAGATTATGCGGGCAAATTCTTTGGGTTTAAACGTTCTCAAATTTTTCCCGGCAGATATTTATGGCGGTATCAAGGCTATCAACGCTTTGAACGGACCTTTTGCTGACATAAAATTTGTCCCTACAGGCGGCATCAATAGAGACAATGTTAACGAGTTTCTTGAATGCCCTGCTGTTTTAGCAGTCGGCGGATCGTTTATTATTTCTGAAAAAGCGCTGATGATTGATAGTGGGGAGACTGCTGATAAATCATTGGGAGAATTAATAGCCAGTGTGTAACATAAACGCTGTGGTATGATAACTTTTTTAAAATTACTTGAGATAACTTCTTAGATAGAAGAAAAAATAATAGTAGTTTGTGAATCAAAATAAAGCGAGACACTGGCTGGTGTCAAAGATTCGTTTAAATTATTTCGATAAAGTTTTTTAGTTAGGTTGGACACAAATAAGCCGAGGCTGACCCATAAGTCTCAAAAATAGTAAAAAGGAAACCAAAATCGATAAAAAGATTTTGGTTTCCTTATTTTTTTGTCTATTTAAGAGGTTTGTCTGCTGATAGACAATTAACTTTCTCAGATTAACTGCCATAAATGCGAAACCTAATTCGTTTTTCACCTTATCTTTACCTCTTACTGAAAATCGAGTGAAGCCTAAATTAGCCTTCAGATTTCCGAAGGCTGGTTCTACGTCTATTTTTCTTTGACCATATAATTTGCCTGTTCGTTCGTCTTTCAGAAGCGTCTGAACGTAAGCTTTAAAATAGTCCCAATTGCCGTTTTTTTGAATAATTCTATTACGACCTGACTTCGCTTTGGTACATTGAGAACGAACTGGGCAGTTTTCACAAGAAAGACATTCGTATATTTTTAATTGTCGTTGGTAGCCATAGTTATCTGTACGAGTGGCATAACGTTTAAACGGGACCTCACGGTCAATGGGACATAAATAGGTATCTCTTAACTCATCATACTGCCAATTCAAAGGATTAAAACGATTCTTTTTAAAGCTTCTTTTTTTCTCTTTGCGGTACATGCCATATGTAATCAAAGGTATCTTTTCAAAGTCATCCATAATCGTTTCATAGTTTTCTTCACTACCATAACCAGCATCTGCCACAATATAGTCGGGTAAATCAAAATAGGTATTTTCTATGGTCCGTAAAAAAGGAACTAAAGTTCTCGTATCCGTAGGATTCGGAAAGATGTCATAAGCTAGGACATATTGTTGATTGGTCGCAATTTGGACATTGTAACCTGCTTTTAGTTGCCCATTGCGCATATGATCCTCTTTCATTCTCATAAAAGTGGCATCGTGATCTGTTTTGGAGTAACTATTTCTCTCACCTAAAATAGCTTTTTGACGGACATACCGTGACTGACGTTCTTTAAAATCAGAGAATTGCTTCAAGGCTTGTTTAGGTGCCTTTCGTTGAGAGCGTAGTTGTTTTCGTTTTTTAGCGCAGTCAGAGGTCTCAATTTCTTGAGTCAAATTTTCTACACTTGTTTCTAATGCCGTGATGATTTTTGAAAACTCTTTGTCTGAAAGGTCTTTGTCTTCATCACAAATAGAAGGAATGATGGTTTCCTTCACGAGTTGTTGATAAATCTCTTTTGATTTCTCTGTCAACTTAGCTTCATACTTTTCAATGCTTTTTTTCCAGACAAATGTGTATTTATTGGCATTGGCTTCTAACTTAGTACCGTCAATAAAGATGGCATCTGTTTCGATAAGATTCTGGGAAACCAAAAGGTTTCGGAATTGAATAAAGCATTCTTCTAATAACACTTGCATCTGAGGATGTACACGAAACCGATTAATCGTTCTAAAATTGGGTTGCTGGGATTGTGTCAGCCAGCGAGCGCGAATACTGTCTTTAGCTAGCGCTTCAATTCTTCTGCCAGAAAAAACAGACTGCGTGTAACCGCACAAAATCAACTTCAACATCATTTTAGGATGATAAGAGGTTGCACCCATCTGATGGTCAAAAACCGAGAAGGCTTTTTCTGGCATGCTTTCTACAAGTTCATTGATTGCAAAAGCGATGTCACCCTTTTCCAAATAAATTTCTAAATCTAGTGATAAAGTGACTTGATTCATGTTATAATCTTTGTACATAGATAGCACTCCCTTTTGGTTATGGTTGGTACTTTAATTATACAAGGAAGTGCTATTTTTATCGCTAAAAAAAGGAACAAAATCATATAAAGATTTTGTTCCTTTTTGCATTGAATGAGGACTTATGGGTCAGCCTCGGTTTATTTATATGTAGATTAATTAAAGCAATGTGTGTGAAACAGAAGGTTGCAGTTGCGAAACAAGAGTTGCAGTATTAAAATAGTGAATCTTTTAAAGCCAAATTGTCAAAACTCCTAAACTGGTTCTTCATCCATTAGTTCTAATTGATAAACTACTGCTTTTCCTCTGTTGTCCCCATTATAGGACAGCAAAAATTCTCCTTCTTCAAAAAAACGGGCGGAAGCAACAGATTCTCCTTGGTTGACAAAAATCTCCAAACTTGAACCGTCTATGAATATTCTGAGTTCTGTTAACATTTGATTTAAGGTTGTTTTTCTTGATTCGTATCGTTGCTCTGCCCAACTCTTTCTTGATAAGACTAACTGTTTTTTATCGTGATAGTAAGTCAGCGAAGTAGAATTTTTCAACGTGAGTGTGAAATCGTCTGCAACATCAAAATACAATAGTAACTCCACTGCGGAGTCGGCAGATTCGTAACACCAGTTTTCTTTTAAGTCAAAATTAGTTTGCTCAGCTCTAAGTTGCTCTAACTCCTCTACTGGATATTGTGTTAATGCTCCAGATCGCGTCCCTAATTGACGAGGGATTGTTAAGTGATGAAGCCAGCCTTCCTCTACAGTCGGGACAGCTTGTTCGTACTTCGGTGTCATTACCCCCATCCAGCCGTATAAAATCCTTCTTCCATCTTCTGTTAGAAAAGTTTGAGGAGCATAAAATTCAAAGCCCCAATCCAGCTCACACATGTGGCTATCTTTGATTAAAAAACCTTTTGGAGATGGGGACACTACCAGATAGACTGATTGATAGATGTTTTGATAGCTATCCTCCTCCGCTTCGATTCCTTGAGGTGAATACAAGAAAAAATTATATTCATCAAGGGTAAAGAAATCAGGGCATTCCCACATAAAACCTTGTTGAGAAAGTTTTGAACGCTCTTCTTCTGAAAAAAATTCTCCTAGCAGCTGCCAGTCCAGTAATCTTTTTGAAGTGTAAAGCAAAGCCGTCCCTGTACCATCACTCCTTTGAGCCCCTATAAGTAAATACCATTGCTTTTTTTCGTCATCAAACCACACTTTAGGGTCCCTTACATGCCGGGTATAGCCATCAGGATGAGAAAAAATCGGTCCTTGTTTTTTAAAAGTTTCACCATCCTCAGATATGGCTAAACACTGATAACTTTTTCGTGTGCCATCTTTTTCTATCACATTCCCAGTATAAAAGACATATAGTTTTTCGTCTTTTATGACTGCTGAGCCGGAGTAAATTCCATCTTTGTCATATTCTTCAGACGGGATTAGTGCCGCAGGACGTCTTTGCCAATGAATCATGTCTTTAGAAACCACATGTCCCCATACTTTTTTCTCATGGGTCGTCCCATCAGGGTTCCACTGATAAAACACATGATATTTCCCTCCAAATTGAATCAACCCGTTAGGATCATTGAGCAGCCCTTTAGTGGGTGTAACATGATATTTCATCGGGTATTTTGATTGTGCGACTTTACCGTCTAACATGATTTTCTCCTATATTTCTTCTAATTGTTCATCTTTAAAGCCAAAAAAGTAAGTCAGAATAAAACCAACACTTATAGCAACTACATTGACCAAAATATAAGGGATTAACTGGTTATTCAAGTACAGCAAGATGCCCGGGATAACAGTAATAGACATTCCTGTTCCTGATAAACCAAGAATATTGGAAATAAAACCGCCAACACCCCCGCCAATCAGTCCCATAAAGAATGGGCGCACATACCTCAAATTCACACCGAAAATAGCCGGCTCTGTAATACCTAAAAGTGCTGACAAAGCAGATGGAAAAGCTAAAGCTTTAAGTTTTTTAGATTTAGTTTTTAATCCTACCGCCAAAGTCGCCCCACCTTGAGCTGCCATACCGCAGGTGATAATCGCATTAAACGGATTACTACCAGTATTTGTCAATAGCTGCACTTCAAGAAAATTGAAAATATGGTGCACTCCTGTAACCACGATAACCTGATTTAAAGCTCCTATAAGCAAGCCTGCCAAGCCAAAAGGTAGCGCTAAAATCCACGTAGTCGCATTCAGAACAATAGTTTCAAAAGAATGGAACACTGGACCGATAAGCATCAATGAAAGAACGCTCATAATCAGCAAGGTAACAAAAGGTGTCACTAATAAATCAAAAGTTTCTGGAACAATTTTTCGCAATTTTTTCTCAAGATTTGCTCCAATAATGCCCGAAATAAATGCCGGCAAAACTGTCCCCTGATACCCTACAATTGGAATAAAATCAAACAACATAATAGCATTTACATTACCAGAAGCAACTTCGTAAGCGTTGGGCAGGGAAGGACTAACTAGCATTAAACCGAGTACTATACCTATAATGGGACTGCCACCGAATACTCTAAAGGTTGACCAAGCGACTAACGCTGGTAGGAAAGCAAACGCGGTATCTGTTAACACTTGCGTATAGAGCAAAAAATTTTCATTGATTGTCTCTGGTGACAGCCCAACAATCCCCAAAATTTCAGGTTGTGTCAATAATCCTCTCAACCCCATAAATAATCCCGTCGCAACCAACACTGGAATAATCGGTACAAAAACATCCCCAAAAGTTCGAATCATTCGTTTAAAAATATTTCCATCTTTAGGAATGACATTTTGTTCTGCTTTTGACTGTTCACCAACTCCTAAATGCAACACTTCTTCGTAAATCTTATTGACCGTTCCCGTACCAAAAATAATTTGGTATTGACCAGAATTGAAGAAAGCCCCCTTTACTTTAGCTATATTCTCGACTCTTTCCTTGTCGATCATCGCTTCATCCTGAACCATCACTCTTAACCTAGTCGCGCAATGGGCTACACTACGGATATTATTTTCTCCACCTACCGCCTCGATTACTTCCTGAGCTATTTCTCTGTTTTCCATTATCTTTCCTCCTCACCTTTTAAGGGACCGGTCCCTTAAAAGGGCAAAGTTTTCGTGAGGGACCGGTCCCTCACGCTCTCACATACAAGATAACATCTAATGTATGCGATGTCAACCTAATTTTCTAACACTTTTCCTTTCCATATAAGAAAATTTAATATTGACAACACGTTCAATTACTTGTCCATCAATTTTCATTAACAAATTATTAGCAGCAGTTTCTCCGACTAATTCATGATGAAAATCAATAGTAGTTAGGGGCGGTGTTAAAAATCCACTAAAAGAATATCCGCCGAAGCCAGCAATTGAAATATCTTTACCTACTATTAAATTCAGTTCGTATGCCGCACGGTATAGTCCCATGGCCATGTTATCTGTAGCTGTGATATATAATGTGGAATCTTGTGCTTTAAATAAATCCTGTGCTAAATAATAATTATCCTTCGTTCTAAAGGTGGACTCAACAGTTGACACAGAAATACCTTTTTTTAAGAAAGTCTCGATTACTCCACGTTTCCGCTCTACACCAACTGAGTAGTCACTTTCCGTTACCCCTAAATATGTCACTTTCCGGTGTCCATAGGTCAACATTTTTTCCGCCAATAACATCCCTGCTGCATGGTTGTCATGATTAATAGTATAAATATCTTTATGATTTTGACCGACAAAAATAATAGGGACTCTGATTTTTTTTTGTGCGCTCAGATGTTCCTCTGTGATTTCGGTTGCAAACAAAATAATCCCAGCAACTTTGTTGTGAACCAAACTATACAACCCATCAATCTCTCTTTTCACATCTAAATCAGTGTTAAATATAAGTAATTGATACCCTTTGGCCCGACTTATTCTCTCGACACCATCTAGCATACTCATGATTGAAGGAGAATCTATTCTAGGTATCACCACACCAATAAATTTACTTTTCTCTGATTTCAAATTTCTAGCAAATTGATTGGGAACATAGTTATGTTTTTGGATAATTTCTTTTATTTTTTTTGCAGTTTCCTCGCTAACATATCCATTATTTAAATATCTAGAGACCGTGCTTTTTGAAACACCTGCTTCTTGAGCAATTTGTCTAATCGTTATCATTATTTTCTCCCGTGGCCGCATTCTTCTCAGACGTGCTTTTTCACTTATATTATCATAAATCTTAAAGATGGGCACATTTAAGTATTTGGAGGATGACTTTGTTAGCTTTTGTTTTTTATATAAAATATTTTTTTTGCAATCTGTTCTATTAAAAAAACAGCCGGAAGTTGCGAAGTAACTTCAACCCTTTTTTCGTTATCGGTATAAGTTTTACGTAAAGTTTTTCTCCCAATCTGATATGGAATATTCAAATGCGAAAGTTTTGCAATCGTTGATTTTTCGGAATCAGTAATAGAGATTATTGTGCTTTGTCCCAACTTACTATTTTGTAAAGAATAAATAAGCTCTTGTGTCTCACCGGAGACAGATAGAACAATGATTCCAATTTGGTGAATAAGAGAATCAGAAAAACTATCAACGGGATAATTGGACGGGTCTTCGATACGCAAAGCACTGATAGAATAATTAGCAAATAATAAAGTACCATAATAACCTATTGCTTCAGAAGATCCAGATCCGATAAAAATGATAAGCTGTTTCTTTGATAATATTTCAGCTGCTTCATTTACCTTATTTTGTAAAAAGTCTTCGTTAAATCTATGAAGAAAATGTTTAAGGGGTTCATTGTTATCATCAGGCTCTATTGTTTCATTCAATTCTTTTTGGTACATTCCCAACTTTATTTTAAACTCAGTAAAACCTTGGCAATCAAACTTATGGCAAAATCGTTGAATACTTGCTGTGCTAGTGTGGGTGGCTTTGGCAAGTTCGCGGATCCGCATATAAACAACTTGATCTAGATGCTTGACGATAAAATGATAAATATCAAATTCTAGTGGACTTAGATTAGGAACATAGTTTAAAAACAACATAAATTACCTCTCCTTTTCTGATACGCTGTGTGTCAACTTTGTTAAAAATATCAAAACGTGATAAAAGAAACGTTTTCAATAAACATTATAATGTTTTCTTAAGTAAGATGCTATACTAAAATCAAATATAAGCGAGGAGAGGATAAAGTGGATTGTCAATTTCCAGATTGTTTTTTTTGGGGTGCTTCGACTAGCGCACCTCAATCGGAAGGAAGAGTAGTAGGAGATAAGAAAGGGGAAGATATTTGGGATTACGCTAGCAAACATTTTAATCATAGATTTTATGAGGGAATAACCACTGAGGACACTTCAAGGTTTTATACGGACTATCTAGCTGATGTGGAACGCATGGCCGATTTATCATTTAATTCGCTTCGAACATCAATATCTTGGTCACGCTTAATTCCAGAAGGTACGGGGGCAATTAATCATGAAGCTGTTGAATTTTATAATAATGTCATTAATGAGATGATAAATAAGGGTATAGAACCTTTTATAAATTTATATCATTTTGACATGCCAATGGCTTTGCAGAAAAAAGGAGGATTTGAAAACAAAGATAACATTCTAGCATATAAAAAATATGCAGAGACATGTTTTGAACTGTTTGGAGACCGAGTAAAGTATTGGTTTACTTTTAATGAGCCAATGATTCCAGCTGAAGCTGGTTATTTAAATGATAGACACTATCCTTATATAGTTGATTTTGAAAGGGCTGCCAACGTTCTTAATAACATTGTCATTGCACATTGTGAAGCAGTTTCTAGTTTTCGGGAACTAAATCTGAGTGGAAAAATAGGGATTATTATGGACGTAATACCAGTATATCCTAGAAGTGAAAATCCAGCCGATTTGAAGGCAGCAGAGATGGCCGATTTATTTTATACCAAAAGTATAAATGATGCCATTCTAAAGGGAGCTTACCCTATTGAAATTAAAGACATCCTAAAAAAACATCAAATTAATATAAACATCAGTAAAGAAGAAAAAGAATTAATAGCTAACACAAAAATTGATTTGTTAGGCATTAACTATTACCGGCCTCGACGGGTAAAAGCTCGTGAATCTTCCCCAAATCCTAAAGGTGTTTTTAAACCTGAATATTATTTTGATAACTATGAAATGCCGGGACGTCGAATGAATTACTCACGCGGGATAGAGATTTATCCAAAAGGGATTTACGATATTGCCAAAAAAATACAGCATGAGTATGGCAATATTGATTGGTTTGTTTCAGAAAACGGTATAGGGATTGAGGGAGAGGATGCCTTTATTAAGGACGGTATGGTCCAAGATGAGTATCGAATAAACTTTTTGAAGGAACACTTGCTTTGGTTAAATAAAGCCATGGGTGAAGGAAGTAATTGCTTGGGATATCACATGTGGACATTTGTGGATTGTTGGTCATGGATTAATACGTACAAAAATCGTTATGGCTTTTACCGTTTAGATTTAAATAGTGGAGAAAAAACAGTTAAAAAATCTGGACTTTGGTTTAAAAATGTAATTCAGAATAATGGGTTTAATTTATAAAAGGAGGAAGTTAATATGAATGCAATTTTTGAAAATATATCACTGAAATTGATGCCAATAGCTGATAAAATTGGGAAACAAAGACATCTTCAAGCCATTCGAAATGGGCTGATTTCAATGCTGCCATTAACAATAGTTGGGTCTTTTTTTACAATTTTACTTAATTTACCAATTCCTGGTTACGCAGAGTTTATTCAGCCGTACATTCACATAATAGACGTCCCTTTTAGATATACTGTGGGGCTAATGTCATTGTATGCGTCATTTACCATTGGCTCATATTTAGGAAAAACATACAAACTTGATAACATCACAAGTGGGTTCTTATCAATGTTGGCAACATTATTAATGACTGTCCCGACCAACATCCAATCAGGAATAGACGTCCTAGGAAATGAAGTGGCTGGGGGACGTTATATTCCTATCACGCCATTAAGTTCCCAGGGTTTATTTGGTGCTATTCTAGGTGCAATTATTTCAGTTGAGATCTACCATTTTACACGAAAACACAAATTAGAAATTCAGATGCCTCCAGGCGTCCCACCCGTTGTTGGGCAATCATTTGCAGCATTATTGCCAACGTTAGTAATCATTCTAGTATTCTGGATTCCACGTCACTTTTTTGGATTTGATTTAAATGCCCTATTGAGTATCTTGATTTCTCCCCTGAAGGGATTCCTAACGGGAAATAATTTATTGGGAGGTATTTTCACTCAATTACTAATATGTATCTTCTGGATTTTTGGTATCCATGGTCATGCCGTCTTAGGACCTATTATACGACCATTTTGGGATCAAGCTATTTTGGAAAACGCTGAACTTTTTCAATCTGGTGTGAGTGAATTTCAACTTCCAAATGTTTTTACTGAACAATTTTTTCAGTGGTATGCGCAAATGGGTGGAACCGGTGCAACACTTGCTTTAGTATTTCTGTTTTTATTCTCTAAATCACGTTATTTAAAACAATTAGGGCGTCTTTCGCTTCTTCCTGGAATATTTAATATAAATGAGCCCATAGTTTTTGGAGCTCCAATCGTAATGAACCCGATATTATCTATTCCGTTTATATTGACACCTATTGTTAATACGATTTTGGTATACATTGTTACAACACTTAATTTTATGCCTAAAATGATGGTGAAACCACCTTTTTCAATTCCCGCTCCTCTAGGTGCACTCATTACTTCTAATTGGAATTGGTTCGCTTTCGCGATGGTTATTATGTGTTTCTTCACATCACTTTTAATTTATTACCCGTTTTTCAAAATGTTTGAACGGAAACAACTGGAAGAAGAACTTTCTCAGGAAACTGTTTAGTAAGTCTTTTATGATATTATCAATTTTAATCAAATAGTCTGAATATTGTCTACCAATCAAACTAAAGACAAATTGACAAAAAAGTTGTTCTACTCTACTTTTAGAGTGATGTTTTTAAAAGTCATCAATGAATGAAGCCACTGTTTTTACGGTGTTTGTTAGCAATGGTTTACTCCTAAGTTTGCTTAAAAAACATCTAAAAATATTTACTCCTTACAATAAGCTATATTTTTAAGAAACGACACAGCTATTTGTCTAAGATCAAGTGGTAATTAAAGAGGCGCGGTTAAAATTAACCCCGCTTCTTTTTTATAACTTATTTTTTTGAACATCCTATACAGATTTTTTTCTAAATAAACAAGTTGAAAAAATTTCATTCATTATTCTCTGAGGCTTTCACTTTTCAAAATCAAACTGTTTCTTATCTCAGAGTCTATTTTTTTACTTTCGATCTTTCCTAAACTCGTCAATATACAAACCAACAGAACGAGTCATCTCTCTTGAGAAGTCAGAGTCAAATTTCCGACGATAAAAAGCCCGGACCCATTTTTCAAAATCAAATTCGCTTTTTGGTGATAATGCGGCTCTTTCCTCAAACATGGCACGCAGTGAATCCCCATCTAAACGATGATATGTGTTTTCATGAACAATGTATTTTTTATCAAAACGGTTTGGTTTTGGACGTCTTTTTTGTTTTTCAATCGGGTAACCAAATACTAGCATGGTGACCGGAAAAACATACTGCGGAAGATTCAGCAATTCTTTATGGTACTCGAATTTTTCCATAATATCGCCGATATAACATGAGCCGATTCCCAGACTTTCAGCAGCCATCACGCTATTTTGAGCTGCGATAAGTGCATCATTACATGCCAGTAAAAGTTCCCCAACATCCGGTTTTCTCGGACTCTCCTCGACTAATGAAAAAGTATCTATCCACTTCTGATAGTCGGCACAAAAAATCAGGGCCATCGCCGCGTCAGCAATGAATGCTTGATTATCACAACTAACGGATAACTTTTCTAACAATTCTCTGTCTGTAATGTCTAAGATGGTATACATCAATTGATTCCCTGCACTTGGTGCTTGAATCGCCGATGCCAGTATCAACTCTTTATCTTCCACAGAAATCACTTTTTCCAAATAAACCCGTATCGATTTCCGGTTAAACAGGCTCTGAATAATGGCATTCATCCTCTCAACCTCCAATACTTTTTTAGTTTTTCAACACCTATTCTAGTTCAATGTTGGAGATTTTAAAAGAAAAATCAAAAAAGAAAGATTTTAACCTATTCCCTCTTACAAGCTAATTCAGCAACCCTAATTATCGTCAAAAATAATAGCATTGACAAATCTTCATAACCATGAGAAAATATTCACAATAGAATAGTTCTTCAGGGCAGGGTGAAATTCCCGACCGGCGGTAAAAGTCCGCGAACCTTAAAAGGTTGATTCAGTGAAATTCTGAAACCGACAGTAAAGTCTGGATGAAAGAAGGAACAAATAGTATGCTAAGTTTTTTTTGGCGAAATACTTTTGATATCAGCAAGCTCTGCAGAATTATTTGCAGAGCTTTTTAATTTGGAAAGGAAGATGACGATTCATGCGAAATGAAAAAACACAAAAAATGGTGACGGTTGCTTTCTTGGGGGCTATTGCGTATTTGCTTATGATGCTGAAATTTCCGCTCCCGTTTATGCCGCCATTTATGGACTTTGACCTTGCAGCGATTCCCGAACTCTTGGCAACTCTTTTGTACGGCCCACTGTCAGGTATCAGCGTGGTAACAATAAAACTGCTGATAAAAATTGCGACTGTCGGTTCAAGTTCCATGTTCACAGGGGAAATTCAAAATTTTATTCTCAGCAGCAGCTTTGTTTTACCGGTGTGGTTCGTCTATCGGAAAAAACAAACAAATTCTTCTCTCACTTTAGGCATTGTGACAGGTGTATTTTTTACGACTTTTATCGCTTGTTTGTCTAATATTTATTTCATTATTCCTTTTTATAGTCGCCTGTACGGATTATCCATGGAAGCTGTTATTAAAATGACACAAGCAGTTAACCCTTATGTCAATAGCGTCCCTAGACTCGTAATGTTGGGCATCATTCCTTTCAACTTAATCAAGTTGGGAGTCAATGCGGGAATAGTCGTTGTTCTTTTCAAAAAATTATCAGTGATTTTTAATAGAAGGAGAGAAACTCATGGCGTTTAGCTTGGCAATGGATCAATGCTTTAATAAATTAGGGGACAAAAAAATTATGGCTCTCGGCTCTTCCCTTAACGATAAAGTCACTGTCAGAAATGTCAGCTGTATCATTCATGAAAGAAAAATATATTTTAAAACTGATAAAAACTTCCCTAAAACTAAGCAGTTGCTTCAAAATCCAAACGTTGCAATTTGCTACTGGGGAGTCCAAATTGAGGGAATAGCCATAAATCATGGATTAGTTGTTTTAGAAGAGAATAAATTTTTCGAAGATTTATATGAAAAGCATTGGAAAAACAGCTACAATGCTTATCCCCATAAAGAATCAGAAATCTTGATCGAGATTGTTCCAAAGTTTATAGAAATATGGGATCAAGATGAAAACAAGCAAGGATTTCAGTTGTTGATTGATGTAGACAATAAAAAAACAGAAAAACGACTATACGATTAACTTTATATGGTAAAAAAATTCATTTCAACTCCTCTACAAGGAATGGAAATGGATTTTTTATTTCTTCTCTTGTTTATCATGCCGTGATTTTCAAGTGTCTGCTATAAAGGGAAATGGACAGCAATTTGTATCTTCCGTGTTGAAAATTCAAACTTGGAAAAATAGTCTGTTGATCTCACTTCAGCATGTCAAAAGTTAAATGAATTTTTTAGATAGCGAACCATCAATAACATAAACAACTAGCAAGTAGTCTTAGGATATTAAAAAAACTTGAATTACCAGAAAAATAGTATTATTATGTATTTATGCGGTCGTGGCGGAATTGGCAGACGCGCTAGCTTCAGGCGCTAGTGGTAGCAATACCGTGGAAGTTCGAGTCTTCTCGGCCGCATAAAAAGCAGTTAAAATGCTGTCATATCAGTAGTTAAACAGAGTTTGCAGATAGTTTCTGCAGCTCTTTTTTTCTAGTCTATTTTTTGGCTGAGGCTAGTGGGTAACACTAGTTTAATAAAAAGGTGGGAGCATGGGATATGACAGAAAAAAGAAGAAAATATCAGTTGGATGAAGATGAACTACAACTAGTCTCTGGAAAAGTTGCTATAACAGATGAGGAGGCATTTGACAGGTTTATCACAAGTAGGGTACTGATGGGAGCAAAGACAGGATGAGCAGTAAGTATTGCTGTTTGTCCTCTTTTTCTGTTTGTTAAACAGTGGATTTTACAAGGTGATTCTGTTTCAGGTATACTGCTCTATAAAACAGTATAAGCTGTGAGAATGACTGTTCAGAACAGCAAAAAAGACAGAGAATGACTCTGCCTTAAAGTGTTATTTATATTTAATTTCATAAGACTGTGTTTTGAAAGTAAGTATCTCACCACTCTCATCATCACCTTCATACTGAACTAGTTGAACTGCATGCTGCCCTTCTGTAATTCCTGATTTTACTTCTTGCAAGTGTAACTCTGCCTGTGTCATGCTATCTTGCTCTTTAGTTAACAGTACTCCATCCAAGTAGACAAAGGTCAATTTACTTCCATCAAAGCCATCCACATCAATGCTAATAGCTGTTGGAAAGGTTTCTGGATCATAAAATACCACAGGAATTAATCCATCAGCAGTACTGCCTCCTTCACTTGCAAGATCAAAAGTACCTTCTCCTGTTTCTACCTGTCGAGAAAAATCCTTATCTTTCACTACCTTTAACGTGTTCTCTTCTATTTCTTCCGATACTTTTTCAATGGCAACTCCAGTTTTATCTTTTTCATCTGATTTTTCTTCTGGTTTTCCACTGCAAGCTACTAATAAAAATAGTAAGGTAGACAACAAAACCAACCCTTTAAGTTTCTTCAACATATTCCCCTCCAACAGGTTGATAACATCAATTATACAGTACTCAGAACAAATAAAAAAGCCAGAATTAAAACTCTGACTAATAATTGCTATGCCACTGAAACACTTCCTGTCATTAAATTATCAAACGCCACTGGAAGTATTTTTGAGCCATGTAGATAATGATGATTTGTCCAACTTAATTTGACAAACGAAAAAATTAAAAAGACTCATCACTGTGAATAATTGCCATCATGGAAATCTCCGAATAATTAACAAACTGACGCAACTTGGCAGCCAAAGTTCTAGAAATACAGCCTTCCTCGTACAACTGCTGAATAAATGTCCGCTCGACGGTCAATGTTTGGATATGCAACTCGTATAATTCAAACAAGTAATCCTCCATTTTATCCGCCCCATAAAGATGGATTCGCTCTATATTATTTTGATATTCCTTAATCAAATAGTCTAACGTAACAACATAGTGATTCTTTTTATCCGTCTGAGCTGAAATCTCCTTTTCGATAGCTTCAATCGCCTTGAGGGAGCACTCCAATTCTACCTGGTATATTTTTTCTTCGTTGATAAACTCCGATTTTCTCTTGATGAAGTGTTTTACAAGTTGATCCAGCTTAAATTGCAAGACAACCATTTGTTTGATACGTGTATCGAAAGTCATCTTTTTAGTCTTAAACTGCTGTTTTTTCCGGACAATATTGCTTTTAAAAAACCGGTAAAGGGTCTGATCTATTTCCTTTTCTATCAACAGCTGGTTTAAATACCTGACTTCACTATTCAAGGCGAAGTTGACAGCATTCTCTTCTTCGTCTTCAAAACCGTCTCTGCTCTCTATTTGCAACAGCATAATCTCCCGGTCTATTTTTCTTGATAGGATCTGATACTCACTCAGCAAATCGAGAATAGCAAGCTGGTCTTCTTTTTCATTCACCTTCTCTAAATATTCGATAGCGCGCGAAACAATCATTTTACGTGCTTCATATTCTTCCAGATTTTCCAAAGACAATCCTCTTTGATGAGAAGAAGTGACCCACATAGTTTGTGAACCCGCCAACCGTTTGGACAAAAAAGGAACGAACAACGGAGGGACAATGATACTCAAGCCGATAACTCCGGCAGAAACAATGATGATGAAATCACGATGAGGAAAAGGCTGCCCCGTATCGACTAACAAAGGAATCGACAAAACCGAAGCCATATTGATAGCTCCTCGGCTGCCTATCAAAGTGGCAGTCAGTGCCGTCAGCCATGGCTGATCATAGAGATAGGGTTTTCTTTGCTCCAGCTTGATGTAGCCCCATGTCCACAAAAAGCGGATTAAAGACAAAATGAAATAAGATAAGATGACACAAAGGATGACCGTTGCCAAAAACCCTACCGTCGGAAAAGAAACATGCTGAAAAGCTATCACAAATTCCATTCCCAATATAATAAAAATCACTCCGGTTAATAAATAAACCGCTAATTGCCAAACATGCTCTCTAGTTATGAGCAAATCAGGGATAAGATTTCTGATTTTCAAAGGCGTGTTTTGCGATAAAACACCCGCAGTGACAACGGCAATTCCTCCCGAAGCGTGAAGCAAATGCTCTGCAACATAATAAATAAAAAAAGGTGTGACTAGCTGTATAAGAGTCATAAAAATAGTATCGTTAATCCCCTCTTCAATGACCCAGCTTTCAAAAATATTGATTAGATTGATTAGAAAATAGCCGATAATAAATCCAGCCGCCAAACTGTAGAAAAAATTAGCAGCGGCTTCCTGTATTGAAAAATGCCCAGTGGTGATGGCTAAAATCGCAAATTTGAAAGCTGTCAAGCCGCTCACCTCATTGATAAGGGACTCTCCTTCAACTAAACGAAGGATTTTTTGCGGTAGAGGAACTAATTTAATATTTTCATCTACCATGACATGATCGATCGGCGCTAAAATACTCATTAGGGCAATTCCGCCGGCAAGGGGCAGTGCAGGAATCAAGGCTTGAATGGCTGCTCCGCCAAAAAAAGCTGTTACAAAAACAAGAAGTGTAGAAAATCCAATGGTCGGCCAAGTTAAGTGCTTCATTTGTTTAATCGGAAAGCGGCGGCCGGCATTAAAGAGCAGTGGTGCTACAAAAAAAAGCAAGAATAAATCTGAGGGAATCAGCAATTCAAAGTCGAATAAAAAAGCTGTCAAAAGTCCCAAACTTATCTGAATAAGTGCAAGCGGAACAGCATTGATATAATGATTAAGTAAATTCGATAACATTACCAGTACGATAAACAAAAAAATTTGTGCTAAAAGCGTCATAGATTACCCCTTCCAAAAACAATTTTCTATTTTTTCACAGATACCTTTTTATAAAATTGAAAAACTATTACGGCAGTACCATAAAAATTGCCCCAATATTCGAGGAGGCAATCATTTCAAACGATTAAAAACACCTGATTCATTGGTCAGTTAAGGGCTGACTAATTACAAAATCTGAAATCATACCTGAAACCATTACCCCTCCAACTTTACCTAGAGGTTGCCATACTTTAAATGATACTTATGGATCAAAAATTCCAGAAATATCAAAAGTTTGTACTTCCCAGATATTTCATGGTGATGGGAACCTAACGGGACCACCGTGTTAAAAAGTCCAGAGAATTTCATGTTTGGATTCTGGGTGATTAGAACCGTATGTGCGTCGGAAGAAACCACTTTTAGCGTCAGCTCTTTGTTGCTGATATAGCTTCCTTCAAGCGAAATAAAGATTGCTAAGCTGTTTTCGTTCAATGTTTCTGCCATTTCCAATTGATCACCAAGAAGCGGGAAATATTCAATATGTTTTTCGGCAGCCAGCAGTTGAAACTGTAATATCTCTGCCAAATTTCCCGGTGTCATAGTTGAATAAATATGCACATATTTACGTTGAAAAATCAAATCAGCTAGATAGTCAACCTGAGAAAAATTGATTTCTTCACGGTAAGAATTAAGATCAGCTAAAATCAAATCAAATTGACGATAAACAAATTCATTATCACGATACCCATTTCCTTTTTTGGTGATTTGAGCATCAATTTTTGCTTCGCGCCGAGTCGTGGGAATATTATAGTAACTCACCTGAAATTCTGAAAAGCTGGTATAACCAAGTTTTTTGATAAAACGGTGCACACTAGCTTTGGAAGTATAACATGCCTCGGCAATCTGGCCTAAAGTAATCGCTGGCAAGCTCATATGATCCATCAAAAATTTCAAAATCCGAGTGTCTATATCATCTTGATCTTGATAATGACTGTTGAAACGCTGTAATCGGAGTAATAAATCATACTTCATCAGCAATGTCCCCTTTCATTTACATGACATATTTTTCAAAATGATTATACCATAAAGCGTTTCATTTTATGAAACAAATTAAGTATTATGAAAATGTTGTTAAATTACGGAACGAAAGCGCTTCATAAATAAGTTATGATGAAGATAACTATTAGAAATGGAGGAATTATTTTGCTGAATAAAAATTTTTATTGGGGAAATTCAGTTTCCAGTATGCAAACTGAAGGTGCTTGGAACGAGGGTGGAAAAGGTTTATCCGTTTATGACATTCGAGAAGCTAGTGAAAATGCGTCAGATTGGAAAGTAGCCACTGATAGTTATCATCGCTATCTTGAAGATTTTGATTACATGGCTGACTTGGGAATGAATATGTATCGTTTTCAAATCTCTTGGAGCCGGGTTAATCCTACTGGAGATGGCGAATGGAACGAAGAAGGCATCAAGTTTTATGACACATTTATCGATGAATTAATAGCTAGAGGGATTGAGCCTATGATCTGTCTCTATCACTTTGACATGCCCCTTCACTTGGCAGAAAAATATAATGGCTTCCTAGGAAAAGAAGTCGTAAAAGCTTTTAAGCGCTATGGCATTGAGATGGTAAAAAGATTTGGGCACAAAGTCAAGCACTGGTTGACCTTCAACGAACAAAATTGTTTCTACTTACCAGAAGGCTTCAGAGCGGCTGGCTATCTGAATGGAGAAAAAACTCTGGAGGAAATGTATCAAATCCAACACAATACAATGTTAGCACATGCCTATGTTACAAACTACATTCATGAACATACAGATTGTCAAATCAGCGGGATGTTGGCCTACCAAGAAGTCTATCCTGCAACCTGTACCCCTGAAGATGTTAGGCTTGCTAGAGAATTTGACGATTTTGTCAATCATTCCTTACTTGAAGTTTTCACTAGAGGACAGTATCCAGATTATTATCTTACATTCGTCAAAAATCATGGGATTGACCTGAAAATAATGGATGGCGAACTCGAAGAACTTGCAAAACTTTACAGTGATTACCTAACCTTTAGCTACTACGCCAGCACAACGGTTAACCATAAAAACGTACCTGAAGGAACCGCACCAAATTATTATTTATACGAAGGCAAACAAGATAACCCTTATCTTGATACCACTGAATGGAACTGGCAGATTGACTCCACAGGTTTCAGAGACATTCTCAATAAAATCTATCACCGTTACCATCTCCCGGTTTTTCCGATAGAAAACGGCATTGGTGTAATTGAAGAATGGGACGGCCAAAACCCTATTGATGATGATTATAGGATTGATTATCACCGTAAACATATTCAGGCGATGAAAGATGCAACTAACCTAGATGGCGTAGGAATTTTAGGGTATCTAGGTTGGGGATTGATAGATATTCTAAGTTCTCAAGGAGATATGCGTAAACGATATGGTGTGGTTTATGTCAACCGAGAGAATCACGATTTGAAAGATTTAAAACGCGTTCCTAAGAAAAGTTATAAATGGTTACAGAAAGTCATTCAATCTAATGGAGAAAATATGTAAGAAATTAAAAGGAGGTAAATGAAATGGAAACAAATACAAATAGCAAAATGGATAAATTCGTAGAGATTGCTTCAAAACTTGGCGGACAAATACATTTACGTTCACTGCGGGATGCCTTTGCTACAATCATGCCGTTGTTTATTTTGGCAGGGCTTGGGGTCCTTGTTAACAATGTTTTATTCCCTTGGTTGGTTGAGGGAGAGATGCTGGCTGTCATGCAGCAATTCGGAAACAGTATCACCAATGGAACATTGAATATAGCTGGATTGTTACTTTGTCCCGCTACTGCCTACTTCTTGGCAAAAAATCGTTCATTTGAAAACCCGATTTCTGCTGCTCTCATGGCACTAGCCACATTGATTGTCATGATGCCTTTAAGTGTCTCTGTCACTTCTCTTTCTGGTGATATTGAAATCGCAACAAGCGGAGTTATTACTTTCAGCAACTTGGGTACCTCTTCTATGTTTGCAGGTATTATTATTGGGCTAGTTGAAACAGAACTCTTGCTTTTTTTATCACAAAGAAAAGGTTTAAAAATCAATCTTGGTGAAGGTGTGCCTCCTGCTGTTGAAAAATCTTTTAACGTACTCATCCCTTCATTAATTAGTATTTCACTCTTTTCAGCTTTAGCATTGATTTTAGATGTTACTTTAGGCAAAGATTTGATTACTTTGATTGTGACAATCATTCAAGAGCCACTACGAGGTATAGGAACAAGTCTTTTAGGCTACTTATTCTTGTACAGCCTCGGAAATTTACTTTTCACCTTTGGTATTCATCAATCTGTCATAAACGGCTCTTTTACTGAACCGTTTATGACACAAAACATCACGGACAATATGTTGGCATTTGCCAATGGTACAGAACCGCCTCATATCCTGACTGTATCGTTTCAAACTGCATTCGCTCAAATGGGTGGAACCGGTGCAACTATCTCGTTACTAGTTGCCATATTCTTATTTTCAAAATTCCGTCCTTATAGAGAAATTGCAAAACTTGCCGTAGCCCCTGGATTATTTGAAATTAACGAACCTGTAATTTTTGGATTACCTATAGTCTTCAACTTGCCGATGATGATTCCTTTTGTTCTACTTCCCGCCTTGCAGACGCTCATTGCTTATGCTGCAACCGCAGTTGGACTGGTAAGTAAAACCGTCGTTCTGGTGCCTTGGATTACCCCTCCAATCATCAGCGGATGGATTGCTACCGGCGGTGACTGGCGCGCCCCCGTACTGCAAGTTCTGCTGATCGCACTAGGTGTTGCCATCTATCTGCCATTCCTTAAAATAAGTGAACGTGTTTCCTTAAAACAAGCCAGTGAGCTGAATTAATTCCCCCCAAAAAAGCGAAAATGTCGGGATAATCACCCTACATTTTCGCTTTTAATTAACATTAAATATTTAGATGTTTTTAAATTTTTCGTTTGTCAAATTAAGTTAGACAAATCATCTTCATCTACATGGCTCATAAATACTTCCAGTGGCGTTCGATAATTTAATGACTTTCTTGGAATATGATTTCTTTTTGAAGCAACAGATTGAATAAAGGATTCTGTCACTTCATTAAAATCCATGCTTTTAGATAAACCGTCTCTGCGTAACAATCCGTTAGAATTTTCATTTAGGCCACGTTGTGAAGGTGTGCCGGGATCCGCAAAGTAAATGTCAATATCATTGGTATTACTGATAGTCTTCCAATTGGAAAATTCTTTGCCACAATCAAAAGTAATTGATTTGAATAAATGTTTAGGCACAGTGTCAAACCATTGATTCAATCTGTTTTCGATATCTATCGCTTGTCTTCCTTGAGGTTTCAGGGTAATGATTACTTTAGACAGGCGTTCAACAAGTGTAATGACGGCACTTTTGTGTTTGGCACCTACGATTGTATCTCCTTCAAGGTGACCAAATTCTTCTAAGTAATTAGTATGATCGGTTTTTCGTTGATGAATTGACCGACGAAACGCTTGTTTTCCGCGTTTTTCTCGATGCCCATTGGGCTTACGCTTTCCTTTCAGTGGCAGGTCAAGCACATCGAATACGCCTTTTTCAAACATACGATAAAGTGTACGCACAGAACAATCCATTGGACATTCTGAACGGCCAATAATGACATCGGGCGGCCAATCTTGAGCAGCCATTTTTTGAACATAGTCTTTTTGTTCTTTAGGCAGAATAATCGAACGTCTCCCGCAGCGGGATTTGTTTAGTTTGTATTGTTGATAGTAATCTAATGCTGTTTTACCTTGTTTGAAACATTGATAAACCTTGTGTATGGTTTGTCTTGAGCGATTTAATTGACGTGCGACATTAGCGACAGATTCATTTACTTTGAAATAAGCTTCTATCATTACGAGTTCATCTGGTGTAAGATGGGTGTAGGTCATTTGTATGCACTCCTTATAATTCTTTCATCGGAACTATTTTGAGTGTAGCACAAATGACTTTTTTAGTTGTCTAGCTTAATTTTACAATTGGCGATTATAAACCAGAGATAATTTATAGATAGCGTAAAATATTTTGTGTAAATAGAAATTTAGGGTAGTAAAAAAGAAAGTCCATTCTGTAAAATTAAAATTGCGACACAGAAATTTTATAGGAGGACTTTCACATGCCCAATTTTACTACAGAAATTATGGAAACACTAATCAATAAAGGTGATTTAGACGAATTATTTCGTAAACATTTGGAGTCTGCTGTCAATTCTTTGCTACAGGCTGAGTTAACGGCTTTCTTAGATTATGAAAAGTATGATCGTTCTGGCTTTAACTCTGGTAATTCCCGTAATGGGAATTATTCACGCTCATTCAAAACAGAATATGGAGAATTAAACTTAGTCGTTCCAAGAGATAGAAATGGCGAGTTTTCTCAACAGACATTACCAGCCTATAAAAGAACCAATGATTCTTTAGAGACAACCATTATTCAGCTATTCCAAAAAGGTATTACAATGTCTGAAATAGCTGATTTAATTGAAAAAATGTACGGCCATCACTACACACCGCAAACCATTTCTAATATGAGTAAAATCATTTCTGAAGATGTCTCCGCGTTCAAAGATAGGAAACTAGACTCACGTTACTCCGTCATTTTTATGGATGCGACCCACATTCCCTTAAAGCGACAAACGGTTTCTAAAGAGGCAGTTTACATTGTGATTGGCATCAGATTAGACGGGACCAAAGAAGTGTTAGGATTTACGATTGCCCCAACAGAGTCTGCTTTTGTTTGGAAAGAGATCCTTCAAGATTTAAAAGCCCGTGGGTTAGAAGAGGTTTTATTAGTGGTGACCGATGGTCTAAGTGGTATCAGCGATAGTATTCACAGTGTTTATCCCAAGGCACAATTTCAACAATGTTGTGTTCATGTTGCGAGAAATATTGCCCATAAAGTACGGGTAAGCGATAGAAAAGAAATATGTGATGATTTTAAACAAGTTTATCAAGCTGATTCAAAAGAAGAAGCGATCAATCAAACACATTTGATGAGTGAAAAATGGAAGAAGCAGTATCCAAGAGTGGTCAAACTACTCCTGAATCCTGCTATACTAACATTTTTCAATTTTCCTCCCTCCATCAGACGAACCATCTATTCGACTAATCTGATTGAAGGCTTTAATAAACAACTGAAAAAATATACAAAGAGAAAAGAACAATTTCCTAATGAAGAATCTTTAGAAAGATTCTTGGTTTCTCAATTTAATAATTATAATCAAACATTTTTAGGTCGTGTCCACAAAGGTTTCAAAGAAATTCAAGATACTTTGGAATCAATGTTCTAAATTAATCATTCGGGATGGACTTTCCATTTACACATAATTCTTGACGCTACCCATTTATACTTTACAGTCATAATGTTTCCTCATCATAATACTATGTTCTAATCAGTAGCTTATAGATAATACTGATCACTTCCTAATATTTACTTTACATACTATCTCACAACACACAAGCAGCTCACTGCTCTTCTACTACTTTATTTTTGGGGCCCTTACAAGAATGAAGGGAAAGGTGTATCATTTTCTTTCACAAACACATCATCAAAACCTCGATAAAAATTAAATTCCATATTATCTTTATCTGTCGGATATGTAAATTTACCGCCTACTTGCCAAATAAAAGGCTTAAATCCATATTTCAAGCGATCCTTTTTCAACTTCCAAATTTCCATGATTTCTTTTGGATCAGCCATGAAATTTGACCAAATATCATAATGAACCGGAATAACAACTTTGGCATTCAACGATTCTGCCATCCTTAACATATCAACAGAAGTTACTTTATCAGTAATTCCTCTTGGATTTTCTCCATAAGCACCCAGACAGACATCTATTTTATTTTCATTCCCATGTTTTGCAAACATATTGCAATAATGGGAATCACCAGCATGATAAATATTACCTCCTGACGTTTCGAATAAATAGTTTACTGCGATATCGTCCATCTCTTGCGGCATTTTCCCTTTTAATATTCTTTCAGAATCATCACACGTGATAAGTGCCGTCCGATCAAATGATTCCAAAGCAACTACCTCAACATCTTTCACTGCTACTTTGTCTCCCGGCTTCACGATTACCGTTTTTTCCTCAGGGATTCCCCATTTAATCCAAATATTAACAACTTCTTTTGGACCGACAAATTTTGCTTCTGGACAGTTTTTGTGAACGGCAGCAGCAGTGTTGATATCCAAATGATCTGAATGGATATGAGTAACAACTAAAGCATCCACATTTTCTACTGCAAAAGGGTCTATAACAAAGGGTTGTGTTCTTAAATTAGGCTGCATTTTTTTGACTCCGCTCATACGCATCATTTGATGCCCCTCTTTCATCAATCCCTCTCCATGAGCGCGTTTACCTGTGCCACACCAAAGATCACATAAAATATTAGTATTTTCATGACTTTTCAACCATATTCCCGTACATCCAAGCCACCACATAGCAACGGTCCCTTCCACAACTTCTGCTTGCGAAATTTCCTCGTTTAAATAGGTCCCCCATTCAGGGAAGGTGGATAAAATCCAGCTTTCTCTTGTAATATCATTGACTTTCGTCATCATCATTCTCTTTTATTTTAGTCCCTCTCCAAACCATACCGTCGATACTGTTCTACCGGCGCATCATTTTCCTTCATCAATTTCACCATTTTAGTCTTCATTCTTTGCTCTATTTCTTCATTTTTTATTGGTGATAATTGCCGAGAGTCATTATTTAGATCGAATAGCATTGATCCGAATTTATTTACACCATATTTATCTTTGCCAGGAACTTTTAATAATTTTAACCCTTTGGTGAAGTCAAATCCCTCAACCAATTCTGCTTGAAGAAGATTTTTCACTGAGTAAGCTTCGTGCATATGAACAGGCATCAATGTGTAATTGTAGATTTCATCAATTTTATCTTTTTCAGCTGCCCTCATATATACATAATCGCCATCGGTTACATTCACATGACCACTAAAAACACCAAATAGGGCTTCGTCTCTCACTGGGGTATCATCTTCTAAAGTCTGCCTTAAAGGTTTGCCCTCCATTTCTACCGGGATATCTAATTCAAAATAATCTAGGAGTGTTGGTGCCCAGTCAATCATTTGTACTAACGACTGCCTTGATTCATTTTGTTTTTTTACACGAGGATCGTAGATAAATAGGGGTGTTTGGGCTACTTCATTAAAATAAGGAACCTGATTTTTTCCCCAATAGTCATGTTCACTTAACATGAATCCGTGATCCGTTCCAACAATGAGCATTGTGTCTTTCCACAAATCTAAACGATCCATCAAGTCTAATATTTTTCCTAGTTGTTCGTCACACATAGAGACGAGTGCCTTGTACTGATTTTTAACATGGTCTATCTCTTCCTCTGTTTCTTTTACGGGTCCTCTCGGCCAGTCAAAGTGTTTGCCCTTATAATCTTTTTCATAACGAGCCAAATAATGATCCATGACATAGAAAGGTTCATGCGGGTCAAATGTTTCTATTTGTAGTAGCCAATTATCTTGATCGAAGTTCTTCTTGATAAATTCGCTGCCAAGATTAACTACTTGTGTCATAGGTTGTTGCTCTTCCGTTTGAATATATTCCCGGTTTACCCAATCATTGCGCCACATACTAGAAACAGCTGTTCCTTTTTGATTCAATGGAACTGACGCGACCTCAGGAATAGAGGGATCTCCTACACTTCCTTTCCAGTGATCTCCTTCTTGTCCTCTGACAATTTCCCAACTGGAATATTTGGTGTGATAATTAGCTCCTCCCTCTTCCCAATAATGGATATGGTCGCTAATTAAATGTGAGTATATCCCAGCTTTTTTCAATATTTCTGGCATAGAGTTATCGTAGGGTTCTAAGGGACCCCATTCTCTGTGCAAAAAATTCTTTCTTCCGGTATGCAGTTCTCTCCTAGCAGGAATACAAGGCATACTTGCTACATAACTATTTTCAAATGTGACAGTTTTCTCTGCCAGTCTCTCAAAGTTTGGTGCGTAGACGTCTTCTCCTCCAAACATAGGCAAGTAATGCTTATTTAAACTATCAAAAAGTAACACTATCGCTTTCATCTGAATCACCCTATTCTGATTTTATTGCATCAGGATACTTGACTTTGACGATTTCTAAAATTTGATCAGCAATCGTTTCGCCATCCATAATATTTTGAACTTCAATGACATCTTTCCCAGGAAATTGATCAATATTAACAATGTCTATTAACTTTTTCGACACAGCCACAATATCGACCCAATTAGCAAATCCGGCTGCTTCACCTGCCGCTGTGTGATCTACAACATTTCTGACATTTCTTTTATTCAAAGCCCGATTGACAATTCCGGCTGACATCGCACTGCTTCCCACACCATAACCACAGACAAACAATACATTGATTGATTCTTTTTTCATTTTCAAATTCCTCCGATTAATTTTTGATTTATGCAAAAATACCTAAGTTAAATAATTTGGCAATCCATTTGAGAGCTTCCGTAAACACCGGAACGACTGTTGACCAGTCAAACATTCCTGTCCATCCAATTCCATCTGGCAGTCCGGATAGTTTTATTGCCCATATCGAACCAAACGTTTGAATGATTCCTAATAAAAATGTACAAACAATAACGGACTTGTATCCACCATACTTATTCGCTACAACTCCTATAGGTCCACCTGCAAAAAACAATGGTACGAATCCTGGCAAAACCATGATTGGACTCTTAAAAATTACCAGTAAAAAGATAGAAAAAATTGTCCCGAAGGTTGTAAAAATAAAACCTAACGTTGCCGCATTAGCAGAAAATGGTAAAAGAGCGGCCACGTCGACTGCTGGAACAGCATTGGGAATAAGTTTCTCTTGTATCCCTTTAAATGATTGGTTAATTTCACCTACCATCATACGTACACCTTGTAGCAGAATGACCATATACATAGAGAACTTCAATCCAAGATTAATAATATAAATAATCCAATGTTGATTTTCAGCCAGAGTCTGTACATTTGACGGCCCAATCGTTAAAAGGAAACCGCCGGTAAATAGTGTCATCACAAGAGCGATTGCTGTAACATTATGATTGAAAATACCTAACCATCCTGGTAATCTAAGCCTTTCAGCATCCTCTTTTTCAGGATTACCGAAAAGATGGGCGAATTTTGAGAAAAACCAAATCCCAAACATTTGATTGTGTCCAATCGTAAACCCGCCATCATCTGTTATTTTGTTGATAGCTTTTATCGGCAACGTAGTCCCGACAGCCCAGTAAATACCCAATAAAACACCTGAAATAGCGATGGTAACTACCCAGTTAAAACCTAGCCAATAACTGACTAGCCATAAAACTGCTTGAGCATGAGCAAATCCAGTGTTTCCTGTTAGAAATATCCCTTTTGCACCGGTGTATTTCCCGAAAAACACCAGTAGAAGATTTACCACAAAAGCAATTAGGAAAACATATCCGACAAAGCCAAAGTTACTTCCTAAGCCCTCTTGGGTCGCTGCTCTCATTGCGTAAGGATCCATTAAATACCCTGTAATCCCATAATGTTCACTGACCGCTGATACGATGGGTTTAAATGTGTCTGAAAACATTGATCCGCCAAAAAGTACCAACATCAACCCAACCATGGCACTCACTGTACCTGTAATAACTTTAACTGGGCCTTTTTTATCTAATGCATACCCGATCCCAACTAATAAACCAATAATGATTGTTGGTTCCAACAACAACTGTTTAAAAAATTCCAATATCCCATTAATCATTGTTATACCTCCAAATTATTTTCAAAATCAAATAGCAATGATATAAACTCTTTTTTGTCCTTAGTACCAATCATCTTTTCCACTAATTCCTTGTCTGAAATTGCCTCAGCTAAGTTCGAAAGCAAGTTAAGATGGGAAACATTGTCAATTGCCGATAAACAAATCAATAATTTCACTGGATCATACTCTGAATCAAATGCCACTCCCTTTGGAATAGTCATAAAACTAATACCAATCTCCTTAGCTCCATCTTCCGGTCTTGCATGTGCAAGTGCAATATGCTCATCAATTACAATATAAGGTCCCAACGCATCTACACTGGCAATCATCGATTGAATATATTTTTCTTCTATGTCACCTTTCTTAAACAAAGGCTGCGCCGCAATATAAATGGCATCTCTCCAATCCTTCACCTCCATATTTAATTGAATGTAATCTTCAGTTACAATATCCTTTAGCATAGGCTGAAACAGTCTCCTCTCAATTTGTATCCCTTCCTGTCGAAACAAACTTTCCAGTTCCTTGGTGAATGCTTCTATATCTATCCCAATAGAACGGCTTTGTGCTAATACGACAATATTTTTAAAAAAATCCGTTTGACTACTTTTACGACTTCTAGTTTCAGGTTTAAAGTGAACTAAAAATTCTTTTATTTTATTGGTGTCTGCTGTTGTCAGCAAAGGGGAAACCCGAACCTGCGGAACAGTGATCCCTGCTAATTTTGTTGTGGTAATAGCTAAATCAAGAGGGATCTTGTTCAGTAAGTCAAGCTCATTTGAGCCCAAGACCGCTACCACATTAAAATCAAAAAAGTCTAGCAAACTAGATTCAAGCAACTTCCCTGTAACTAGTCCTTGCCCGCAAACAATGGCAACTCTTAATTTATCATTTTTTTTATCCTGCTTATCAATTAGGGTTTGAAAATATAATACGAGAAAAGCGATTTCATTATCAGAGATTGTTTTTTTATATTTTTTTTCAATCATTTTTACTGACTCTTTTATCAAGCAAAAAATATTCTCATATCTTTTTTTAATAACAGTGGTCAAAGGATTATAAACGGCTGTATCACTTGCAACACGTATAAGCATTGCGTTCAAATGTTGATAGAGCGACTCAATTATTTCTTTATCAAAACTGAATTGCATGCCAAGATGTTCTTCCATAAAAGAAAGCATTTCCAACATGTAAAATTGCGTTTCCAACCAGTAATCGGTTCTGACATTTTTTTCTTTTTTCAATATATTAATTGTTGAAAGTATTTGGAATAAGTAATATTTTTCATTTGTAAAGTCCCTTATAGACGGTAATATTTCATCAATAATATCTTCGATTAGGGGAGTTACTTTGAAGTCTGATGACAAAACAATGTTACTTTTGTTAACAATGCACTTCCCAGAAGCCACTCTTTTATTTTGCATAACAATACAGACTACCAGCTGCGACAAAGCAAACTCATTTAAAAAACACGAATGCTTGTTGTTTATAGCAGCTAGCAAGTACTTGGTTTGTAATAAATTTTCGTGTCCTAAGTATTCAATTACCAACTTTGCAGTTCCCGAATGAAACATTTCCTCATTTTCCAAAAATAAATCTGATAAATTAACATATTGAAAACAGAACTCTAGAAATAAAGTCCTTTTGTTGATCTCTTTTCCTTTAATGAAGTAACCCGTTTTCGGCTCATACATTAATGTTAGATTATTCTCATGTAAAAGAGCTTTGACTTTCCTTATATCTCTTTGAATCGTTGTTTTAGAAACAGAAAAATAAGCCCTTAGATACTTTATAGAAACCTTATCGTCCGTTGTTAACAATAGAAGTATAATCTGAATAAACCGTTTGCTACTGCTTACATAACTGTCCAGCTGTTCTTCCTGTTTCAATATTTCTAAAGCTGTTGAACGAGTGCTATCAGTGAACCTAATTATCAAGCCATGATTTCTATCCATCAAAACATCAGGTAAACGATTACGAATCAACCATTCACTCAACTCTTCTACTGCATATCTTATAGACCTGTCTGACAATCCTGTACGTTCGGATATTTCATTGATAGTTATATAATCTTCCATAGAAACTAACAATTTTAAAATTTGTTTTGAGCTCTCATTCATTTTTATCACCCCGGGTTAACCTAAGTATAATTTATAACTATTCGTATAAGAAGAACCACTTGGTTCAAATGTATTTTGAAACGGATGGTTCCTCAGATAAAAATATAATATTAATCTGGTTTGTGTAATCCTTTTCCGTCTTAAAACTGGGTTTTAGCCTAGTTTTTATCAAAAATTGATATTATTAATATACCAATCATTATTTACGACAAAATAAAAACGCTATTAGCTAAAGTTTCTCCCTTTGCTAATAGCGCATGGACATGATACTTCTATACTCTTTAGAATCTTACTTCAGATAATCCCTTCTTTTTTCCCTAGTTAATAAATCTACCCAACACTAGCTCTCAATACTGACCTCTATATGCTGCACCGGCACGTCATAGAATCTGTCTTCCCGCCGCCCCAGAAAATCCCGGCCCTGTTTTGGAAATAATGCGTAGAGAAGCACATCTTCTGTTGTGTGCGCATATTCTTTGATTTCTTCTTTATAGGTGCCCATCGCTGGAGCTAATAAATCTGCCGGACGTGCTGTAATAATCTCTTCATCTCCGGCAATTAATTTAACAATCTCTTCTGAAATCGGGACTGGCGGCTTGCCATACAAACCTTTCACATAATCTCGAATTTCATTTGGCACCATCTTGTAACGTTCTCCGCTGACGATATTCATCACTGCCTGAGTGCCCACCATCTGGGATAGAGGTGTTACTAGCGGAGGGTAACCCAACTCAGAGCGTACCTTTGGGACTTCCTCCAAAACAGCCACATACTTATCGCTCAATCCTTGTTCTTCCAACTGGCTTAATAAATTCGACAACATCCCCCCGGGCACTTGGTAAATCAGAGCTTTAGGCTCCGTATCCTTTACCTTGGGATTCAGCAAGCCTTCTTTGCGATAGCGGTCTCTGATTGGATTAAAGTAGTTAGCAATCTCAGCAACTTTTTCCATATTCACTTCTATCTCATAGCCTAAAGTCTCTAAAGCAATCGCCAAAGACTCTGTGGCCGGCTGACTTGTTCCGCCAGAAAAAGAGGAGATAGCTGTGTCTATAATTTCTGCACCTGCCTCCACTGACTTCAAATAAGTCATCTCTGAGATTCCGCTAGTGGCATGGGTATGCACTTCCAGCGGGACTTTGATTTCAGCTTTGATTGCTGAGACAAGCTGATAGGCGGCCTGTGGAGTCAAAATCCCCGCCATGTCTTTGATGCAAATGGAATCTGCCCCCATATTTTCAAGCTCTTTAGCCAAACCTGTATAATACTCGATAGTGTGAAAATTGCTGGTAGTATATGAAATCGCCGGCTGACAATGTCCCCCATATTTTCGAGTCGCTTCGATTGATGTCATTAAATTTCGTGTATCGTTCAAAGCATCAAAAACTCTAATGATGTCAATGCCATTTTCTATTGACTTTTGGATAAAACTTTCGACCACATCGTCAGGGTAATTTTTATATCCCAGCAGATTTTGTCCTCTCAACAACATCTGTAATTTTGTGTTTTTAACAACCGCTCTGATTTTTCGCAATCTTTCCCACGGATCTTCATTGAGAAATCTCAAACATGCATCAAATGTAGCCCCGCCCCACACTTCTAACGCATGATATCCGGCAGCATCCATGGTTTCCAAAATCGGCAGCATATCTTCTAACGGCATTCGAGTGGCGATTTGACTTTGCTGTCCATCTCGAAGAACAGTTTCTGTCAACAGTACTTTTCCCCTCATACACTTCTCCTTTCCTCAACTATGATGATTTATTCTTTTAATACTAATACCTTGATATTATTCCTGTTATTTTTGACATTTCGGTACCATCATATTATTTTAATTTTGATTTTGCCGGGAATAATTTTAATAAGGCAATCGAAACTAAGTAAAGCAAAAAAAGAACTAAAAAAACGCCACCCATCCCAAAAAACATCAACTCAAATCCTATTTTTAACGTTTCTGTATTCATCCTGTTCTCCCTTCCAAATATCTAAAAGAATCTAAGCAAAGAACGCCAGCAACAAACCGCCAGCAATGACCGAAGCGATTTGGCCGGAAACATTTGCTCCGACTGCGTACATCAGCACGAAATTTTGCGGGTCCTCCTCCGTTGCCATCTTTTGGATGACGCGACTCGACATCGGAAACGCTGAAATACCTGCTGCACCGATCATCGGATTGATTTTTTCTTTTCTAAACACGTTCAATAACTTGGCGAACAAAACACCGCCAATGGAGTCCATCACAAAAGCTACTAAACCAAAAGCTATGATCATCAATGTCTGCACATTAAGAAATTCTTCTGCTTGCATTTTATATGAAATCGTCAATCCCAGTAATATGCTGACAATGTTAACTAATTCATTCTGGGCGGTTAAGGATAAACGATCCAGCACACCGCATTCACGCAGCAGATTCCCAAACATCAAAAATCCCACAAGCGGCAATGAGATAGGCGCAATAAATCCTGCCACGATTGTGATGATGATAGGAAACAAAATCTTAGTCATTTTAGACACTTCTTCCGCTTTGTACGTCATCCTGATTTGACGTTCTTTTTTTGTCGTCACCGCCTTGATGGCTATCGGCTGAATGATCGGCACCAAAGCCATATAAGAATAGGCCGCCACTGTGATTGGTCCGAGCAGATTTTCTGCTAAAGTGTTCGCCACAAATATAGCTGTCGGCCCGTCAGCAGCGCCGATAATTCCGATTGAAGCTGCTTCTTGAATATTAAAACCAAATAAAATTGCGACAATAACTGTAAAGAAAATACCAAACTGAGCCGCAGCACCAAATAACAGCATAAACGGGTTTTGTAGCAAAGGACCAAAATCAATCATGGCTCCGATACCAATAAAAATCAACAAGGGGAAGAGTTCTGTGCCTATCCCCGCTTCAAACAATATTTCAAAAACACCTTTTTGTTCCACTCCCCCAAAGGTTTGAGTCAGTACGCCCGAGCCGGGAAAATTGACCAGTAATGTGCCTAAGCCCATGGGTACCAATAATGTAGGTTCGTATTTTTTCTTAATGCCTAAAAACATCAATACAGCGCCGATTACCATCATGGCAATCTGTCCTCCTGTGATTGATGTGATTCCTTGAATCAGTGTCTCCACTCCGTCAGCCCCTTTTCATTATCTAATAGTGATTAATGCCTCTCCAGCATTAACGATTTGTCCTTGTGTAACATGGACTCCGATTACTTCTCCTGCTTTTTCTGCGACGATTTCATTCTCCATTTTCATGGCTTCCAAAATCATCAGCGGCTGATTCTCTTTTACTGCATCCCCGTAATTGACTAGGACTCTTAATATAGTCCCGGGCATTGGTGCTTTCATGGCATCTTCTCCTGATAAGAATGCATCCGCAGGAGTCACAGAACCTATTGGCTCAGCTGTTTCTTCAACTGCTGGTGCCGGGCTGACAGGCGGGGCCGGCGTTGTTTGTAGTGGTGGTGTAGGAACAGGACGAGACTGCCCTCCGCCAATTTCCTCCATTTCCACTAGATATTCTTTCCCATCAATTTTGATCTTAAATTTTCTTAACATCATCCGTCCTCCTGTCATTTTTCTTTTTTACTGACTTTACGATAAATTTGTTCTCTGAATTATTTTCTGCTGCTACAGCAGAGGCAATCGCCGAAACAAATGCCACTTCAGGGTTTACTTTCATGATTTTTTTTATTTTAAACTCACTGTCTGGCTTCTCTCCTGCTGCTATGGCTGCAGCAATTAAAGAAACCAGCTGGTAATCTTTTTCATCCGCTTCTATGTAATTAGGTACAGTCCGCCACTCAGAATTTATTTCTTTCCTAGACTGTGCCTCATTTTTTTGTCTCTCTTTGCTTTTTTCCTCTGTAAAATTCTCTGAAGAATGTTCTTTTTTTTGAAATAAACGCCTGAACAACCCCATAGTTTCCCTCCTCCCTTGTCTTAAATAGTATTTATAAAGCAAATTCTTATTGTTTCCATACATTTTTAAATACTTTAATAAACCAATCGTTGTTCCGAGCAATGAAAATTTAATAAAACAACTGGAAACGCAAAAGAAAGCGTTATCATTACGTCGCATTCTTTGGAGCTGATTTTTTGAAAAATATCCCCGTTCATCAGATGGTTTATTTTTTCATAATAGACATAAATTACCTGATAATTCAATTTTACCAAAAGATGGCTGTAAAATCACGTTAACATTGTATGATTTAACCAAGCTGTTAGTTTAATTCTTTATTCTCGTCATAAATTTTTAAATTCAAAAAAATGGATAACAAAAACATCAAAGATAGTTAAAAACTATCTTCGATGCATATCGGTAACTTGATCAATTAATTTGAACGAGAGCTCATTTTTATCTCATATGAATAAATAACTATGCTCTTTTACGCTTAATCACATATACGAACAATAGGATTAAAATTATCATTCCTATTATGTATACATAGTTGGACTTTTCTCCAGTAATTGGTAAATATAATGAATTTTTCTTTCCATCTTGTTTTTTTCCAGTTTTTTCTTTAGATTCTACCGTACTAGCCTTTTCTGATTTTTTTAATTGATCCATCGCTTTATTTAGTAAGACGATTGCCTCTGTCACTACTTCTTGAGTGGCTTTCTCATCATCATAAACTGCTTGAGCAGCTTTCAAAGCTGTTTCAAATGCTTCCCAACTGGCTTCTGTGTAGTCTTCAGCTGTTTTGCCATTCGCTTCTTTTAACAACATTTCCAGTTCTGTTTTGTCGACAGTTTCCGGTTCCACAACTTTTTCTTCTAATTGTGTGATTGCTTCGTTCAATGAGATAACAGCTTCCGTTACTGCCTCTTGAGTGGCTTTCTCATCATCATAAACTGCTTGAGCTGCTTTCAAGGCTGCTTCAAATACTTCCCAACTGGCTTCTGTGTAGTCTTCAGCTGTTTTGCCATTCGCTTCTTTTAACAACATTTCCAGTTCTGTTTTGTCAACGGTTTCTGGGTCAACAACTTTTTCTTCTAATTGCGTCATCGCTTCGTTTAGTGAGGTAACAGCTTCCGTTACTGCCTCTTGAGTGGCTTTCTCATCATCATAAACTGCTTGAGCAGCTTTCAAAGCTGCTTCAAATACTTCCCAGCTGGCTTCTGTGTAGTCTTCAGCTGTTTTGCCATTCGCTTCTTTTAACAACATTTCCAGTTCTGTTTTGTCGACGGTTTCTGGGTCAACAACTTTTTCTTCTAGTTGTGTGATTGCTTCGTTCAATGAGGTAACAGCTTCCGTTACTACTTCTTGAGTGGCTTTCTCATCATCATAAACTACCTGGGCTGCTTTCCGTGCTGTTTCAAATGCTTCCCAACTAGCTTCTGTGTAGTCAGAAGCTTTTTTCTCCTTGACTTCATTTAACAAAGCTTCCAGTTCTGTTTTGTCAACAGTTTCTGGGTCAACAACTTTTTCTTCTAATTGCGTCATCGCTTCGTTTAGTGAGGTAACAGCTTCCGTTACTGCCTCTTGAGTGGCTTTCTCATCATCATAAACTGCTTGAGCAGCTTTCAAAGCTGCTTCAAATACTTCCCAGCTGGCTTCTGTGTAGTCTTCAGCTGTTTTGCCATTCGCTTCTTTTAACAACATTTCCAGTTCTGTTTTGTCGACGGTTTCTGGATTCACAATTTTTTCTTCTAATTGTGTGATTGCTTCGTTCAATGAGGTAACGGCTTCCGTTACTGCCTCTTGAGTGGCATTCTCATCATCATAAACTATTTGGGCTGCTTTCCGTGCTGTTTCAAAAGCTTCCCAGCTGGCTTCTGTGTAGTCTGAAGCTGTTTTGGCATTTGCTTCCGTCAACAACGCTTCCAATTCTGTTTTATCTGCTTTTTTTACTTTGATAGTTACTGATCTTGTAGCACCTTGCAAATTATTAGAATTTAATAAAATGCTGTTGCCTTCAACACTGATTTCAGCATCTTGCTCTATTATTTGATAATCGTTTGACAATAAATTTAACGAAATCACTTCGTTGTTCTGCAGAGGGTTGGACAAACTAATCTTAGTGCTGCCATCGTCCATTTCATTAACAATCAATGACATCGGCTGATTAATGATGAGTCCTTCTTTTGAAAGAGCATCTGTTTTCCCCCAGGCGTTTGCCAATAATAGTTTTTCAGTTTTTATTGACTGCAGTTCAGAAGTATTACTCAAAACGGCATACGGCAGGTTATTGCTGATCGCTTCGATCTCATTATCATTTTTGCCGGGGACAACCACATATTCATAGGTCCCATCAGTGATTTCATTCCCGTAAACTTGATTCAAGACAAAGTACTGATTCGAGTAAACATGATCATTAACAAAATAATCATTGATATCCTTGTACTTACCTTCTCGGGTTTCAACATAGCTGGAAACATTTTTCATAGATTCAGGAATAATATAACCAATGTTATTGTTCTGATTAGCATCATTTAAATTAACCCATCCATTAATATTGAACTGTTCTGCCTTCTGCTCTTGATTGCTAAAGGAGATTTTTGTATTGTTTTGGATTAGACGATTCTCAATGATTGTTTCAATGGTTGCCTCACTTTTACCGTTAATGGCTGCCCCCAAATTTATAATCATACCATCTAATAGGAACCATGATTTTTTTGCCAGTAAATTCATGCCTTCATTTGTTTTATCAAGATACATTCCAACACTTGCATTTTGTCCTGATGAGGAGCCCCCTACCCACTTTTGTAGGCTTCTTTTACTTGTCATAGCACCATCTGCCAACTGTTTCGTATCAACGGTTGTTCCCGGTAGACGATATGGATCAATGGTCGCCCAATACCCCTCATCAAATTGTGCATAGTCTTCATTATATAAGTAGAACATACCATCTGCTGTATGCCAGCCTTTTTTATTCTCAGTGTTACCAAACTCATAATTAGCTATCCGATTAGAATACATACTGATTCCCACCGCATAATCACTTGTCTTTTTAAACACCCGATCCATTGAAGCATAAATATTCAATGTGTTTTTGTTTTCATACTGGACAATGTCTTGATTATTGACAACTTCAACTAACTGCTGAAGGGATTCAAAATCTCTTGGATTATGATAAAAATCAAATGTGTTATCCGTTTTAGTGACCCATTCTTTCACTGTTGCACGAATTCTCTCGCTTAAATTTTCTGGTGAGAACTTAGCAATCAAAAGTAGATTGGCTATTGTTTCTTTACCGGATTCGAATTCTGTAGTGAAAGGATTGGTTCCAGGCGCTCGAGAGATACTTCTTCCAGATACCATTGATGGCATTTTTCCGTCAACCATTATTTCCAAATATCCTTTTTCTACTACATTGTATAAATTAGCCATTCTTTCATCATGCATTTCCCAATTAGTGCCGACTAATATCGATTGAATCCTTCCGACACCTTTTAACAATTCATTCCCATAGCTACCATTATAAGGAAAAAAATTATGCTGAATCAAGGAACCATCTTGATAAAGACCATCCCTTGACTTTACAATATTCAAAACACTTGGCACACTATCAACAACCAATTGCATCGAAGTTTTGTTTTCTAGCAACAAGGATGTACCTAAAACAGTTATGCTGATATCCGTCAGATTGGCCCCTGTCGCTCTGTAATTTGGCCATTGAACATTAGGATTGGATGCATATTTAGTCAATGGTGTCACGAGTTCAACTAATTTATTATAATCTTCTTTCAATAGGTCGTCATGCAATAACATCAATGTATCCGTTAATGGTTGTGCAGAACCTATTTGCCAATCCCACCAATTTCCTGTCCAGTAAGTACCATTATACTTCTTTTCATTTTCCATAAAGGAAATAGCAGAGATAATTTCTTTTTTTACTTCTGGATTATTGAACAGACTGCTTGATTGACTATAATACCCTAAAGTCAGCTTTTTAATTTTAGTAAATTGTGTGGTATAGTCAGCCGCAACAGTATCTGAGGCAACTTTTTCCCATAGTGTTTTTCTATTCGGCTCTTTATTTAAAGTACTCCATAGAGTTTCAGCTTCTTCATTAATTAATGTGCCATAGTCCCTTAGAACTTGGTTGTTTAAATTGTCTTGATCTCCTAATAATCTTTCTACCCATCGTTTTCGCATTAATTCGAACTCGGGGTCGGATACTATAACATTTACTTTCATTGTCGCCTTTATTTCAGTATCTTTGATTTTAACTTCTATCGTTACTTCACCTTTTTTGAGTGCTGTCACTACACCTTGTGCAACTGCAGCAACTTCGGGATTAGACGATGTCCATTCCAATTCCAGCGAAGAAATATCAACTCCTTCAGGTTGGAATTGATAATTGATTTTATAATTCTTTTTTTCAGACAAAGTGATTTCACTTTCAGAGAACTCAATTTTTTCTGGTAGTCTAGATTTTTTATAAGCTTGAATTGATTTAATACTAGACCCATAATATTGGCCATTACTAGAATGTTTCCACATTTTATTTTGCTGATATTTAAAAAATTTAAATGGTTTATTATTTAAATAAACAACTTTTTGATTTGGTTGCCCATTTAAACCCTCGGTGGTAGAAAAAATAGACTCAAAATTTTCACCATCATTTGAAATTAAAAAACTATAGTCTGGACTTTCTGCATGAAAGTCTACCACTATTTCTTCTACTACTGTTTCTTCCTCTAATTCAATAGTCAGCCACTGACTGTCTGTTTTTGCAGCAGACCATCTAGTCTCAGAATTACCATCTACAACTTTGTCTCCAACAAATTGTGGGTATTTCCAAGTTCCGTCCGAATTTTTTCCACCTTCTACACCAGAAAATTCTACCTTTTTCCCAAAAAACACATCATCATTTTCACTGGCTGACACATAGTCCACTATTCCCACGAAAATACTCAATAACATGACAACTTCTAACATTCCCTTTAATATCTTCATATTCATTACCTTTCTCGAACTTTTTTCGGTCAACAATTACTAAACTGGAGACATAGTAGTCTTGATGTCTCTCAATAACAACCTACCTTTGTTCCCAAAGACTGCATTGCGGATATCCAGAAAGAAATAGCTGGTGAAACACCTATACATTTTTTCTTTACATGTTTCGGTTTCATCAGCTATTTACATATCAAAATTATTCCTATGTACTTGACTTAAAAGACAAATCATCCATCTGTTTTTCCATTTCAAAACTTTCTTTTGTGGTGACACATCATAATTTTTCAGATTATCCCAGTCTTGTCTAACAGATTAATTATCTTTTTTAGCCTTACTTTCAAACGCTTTGCTACACAATAAGGTGAGTGACAAACAATCACTTATACAATAATTTCACTCTTAGCTGCTTTAGGCAATCTTTACAGAACAAGCTTCTTCTCTAGCACTCACCGATTTTGTTGGAACTTTCGAGATCTCCGCAACTTTATCCATATTTGTAATCACAACTATGATAGTTGAAACTGTGTCAGTTTCTTCCAGTTTAGCTAAATCCATCGTTGCCATTTTCGTTTCGAATGTTATCTCTTCCCCTTCTGAAACAAATATCTCAAAAGGTTTCCCCTTTAAAGCTACCGTGTCGATTCCCATATGGATCAAGACTTCCAACCCCGCCGATGTTTCAAGCGTAATCGCATGCTTTGTTGGAAAAACACTTACTACCTTCCCTCCAATTGGCGCAAAAACATCGCCATTTTCCGGTTTTACTGCGTAACCATCACCTAGTAACTTTTCTGAAAAAACACCATCCCCTACAGCGTCAATTGGCATTAATTTTCCTTGAGCTACTGTATGAAAAATTGATACTTCTTTCTTTTTTCTGTTTTTTTTAAACATGCAACACCCTCCATTGTAACGGTCTTTCGTCTTTAAACGACACAGTTAAAAACTATCAAGAAGAAATTTTTATTTATTCAACTTTTTCAATTCATCTGCAACAAACTGAACTTCAGTTCCAACAATTACTTGATAGTTTTGTCCATCGATTTTTTTCACACCAGGAACATTTGCTGATTTAATTTTACCTGCATTAACTAGATTCGTATCTTTCAATACCAAGCGTAAACGTGTGGTACAATTATCAATTGATTCGATGTTTTCAACTCCACCTAAACCTTCGAAAATTTTAGCTGCCATCACTTCAAAATGATTACCGCTTGCCGATACTTCTTCCACGATGTCCTCCAGCGTATCTTCTTCGCGACCAGGTGTCATCAAGTTGAATTTTTCGATTGCAAATGTGAAAGACAAATAATATACCGCTGCCATTACTAAGCCAAACAACAATAGCATATAAGGTTGGTTAGCAATTGGCACACGTAAGCTTAAAATAAAGTCGATCAGACCTGCACTAAAGTTAAATCCAGCTGTCCAATGGAATAAAGACGCAACTAACATTGACACACCAGTTAAAACTGCGTGGAGAACATATAAAGGCCATGCAACAAACATAAATGCAAATTCTAAAGGTTCAGTTACTCCTGTGAAGAAAGAAGCGACAGCGGCTGCAATCATCAATGAAGCTGTTGTTTTTTTCTTTTCAGGTCGAGCTTTCTGATAAATCGCAAGAGCTCCTGCTGGCAAACCAAACATCATCACTGGGAAGAAGCCAGCTTGATACATTCCAGTGACACCTTTCACACCTTCACTTGCCCAAAATTTACCAATATCGTCAATACCAACCAAGTTAAACCAGAATACATTGTTCAATGCGTGATGCAATCCTGTCGGAATCAACAAACGGTTGAAGAAACCATACAAACCTGCTCCAACTGCTCCCATACTAGAAATCAATTCACCAAATGATACTAGTGCTGAATAAACTGGCGGCCAGACAAACATCAGACCTGCAGAAAGGACCAACATCATTGCTGCAGTCACAATTGGTACTAAACGTTTCCCGCTGAAAAAAGCCAATGCCGTCGGTAACGTTACATGACTAAAACGATTGTACATTTCAGCTGCAATCAATCCAGCCAAAATCCCAATAAAGACGTTCTTGTTGTTGATTGCGCCAAAAGCCACGTTAACTTCTTCTGCTGGAATCTTTAAAAACATCGCAACAGCATCTATATTCAATAATGTCATCGGCACTAGAAAAGCTACCAATCCGCTTAAAGCAGATGCGCCATCTTTATCTTTTGACATCCCTATAGCTAAACCAACTGCAAATAAAATACCTAAATTATCTAAAATAGAACTCCCAGCTTTGATTAAAAAAGCTGCTAATAAATTATTGCCGCCCCAACCACTTGGGTCAATCCAATATCCAATCCCCATAAATAATGCGGCAACTGGTAAAGTTGCCACTGGTAGCATCAAAGATTTACCCATTCTTTGTAAGTAAACTTTCATAAGCTACTTACCTCCTTTATCATATAAAATAATATATAGTCAATGCCTCCAAATTTCAGCCGCAACTTTCCGGATAAATTACGACACCAAAATTTTTACGCAGAAGACTCACTTTTCCATTCGTTTTCTCACTTGAGAACTCAAACGTTCGATATGTAAGGTGATATAACCTACTTCCTGCTCAGGTATCACCAGATAATAATCCTTTGCCACTTGACTAATTACTTCCTTAGCAAGCTCAAAGCTGTTCTTGTATTTGATTTTAAGAATTTCTAAAACCTCTTCGTCCATCGTGTGAAGTTTACTTTCATAAACCCGCTCCACAACATAACGTAAGTGCAAAACCAGCCGAGAGTAATCCAAGCTGTTCTGCATCTGGGAAAAATCGATGTCTAGGCCTTGACTGATCAACTCTACCATTCTGGACACAATGGTGATTTCTCGCAGGCTTTTATCTCTCGAAGTTTTTCCAAGATTGGCACTATGAAAGTGAATCGCGATATATCCTGCTTCATCTAGTGGAAAATCAAGATGAAATTTTTCTCTCAAAAAATTAATTGACCATTCAGCTATTGAAAATTCTTTTGGATACATCACTTGAATTTCCGTCAGCAATTTATTTTTCATCACGATCCCATCTCTCAAACGTTCCACAGCAAACGCAATGTGGTCAGCCAAAAGCAAGTGGATATGATCATTGAACTGAGTTTTCAGCACCAATTCTGCTTCTGAAATAATCTCCTCAGACGCAATAAAATATTCTGGCTGTATATACTCAAGCAAATGATGCATCTTTTCTTTATTTTCGTTTTGAACGTATATCCGTTCCACCATATGTGCTGGCACAATCTCATTTTTCTTTCTTGAAAAACCAATTCCTTTGCCGGTCACAATTTTATCTTCTCCTTGATCCTTGACCAAGACAGCATTTTGATTAAAAACTTTTATTATCCTCATTTAATAAATTCTCCCCAAAATATAAAACTAGGCACGGAAATAGAATATGCTCTCTGCATAAACTTATTTCCATGCCTAGTCTAACTAGTCACATGAATGATAGTGGTTTCATTGTATAAAATGTTTTTGCAAAAGTCAATCCCTTTTTTATAAACTATGAAAAAAATCTTTCAATTCTATATGTTATTTGAAATCCGCTATACCAATGATTTCTTAGTTTTCCACCTTTATACTAGTTATTAAATCATTTTTTTTCACAAACTGTAATATTCTCAAATTAAAAACATAAGTTGTCTCATTTTATTGTGCAATTTAAAATAAAGCAAGAAATAATGTTCATTCGCAAACTGCAGCTCACGAAGATAATGGATTGAAATCAAAAAACAAGTGGATTTTAACATCCATTTTAGTAATATTTTGTTTGATATCCTTTAATTTAGTCAGCAAACAAATGCGTACGCAGATAATATTTACATACAATATTGTTTGTTCTTTTACAATTCTATACTGTATGAACTATGTTGACACTTCTTGATTTTTTAATCTTCACGAATAATCGATTTTTTTGGATGATGTTCGGTTATATAATGTCCTTTGCTTTACTTTTCCCTGCCCATACACAAATTTATTCAAGGGTAAAGCTCTATAAACCTGGTTAGCTTTCATCTGGTTTTAAATTTCCGCATATTCAAAAAAGTAAACAAAATCCAACGATCAGCTCTTTGGTATCGTTGAAAATTTCAAATTAACCTCAATATGTTCGATTAGTTCCCATCAGTGAGTTTTCAAGAATTCTTGTTGAAGATTCCTATAATAATTTCTTTAATTTTAGCGGCAGTAAAACTCAGTAACAATCATTTCTTTAAAAAGGTGTCTTGAACGTCTTAGCATTCTGCCTTCTTCACTTTCCAAAAATCTTTTTCCATACCGTTCTCCATGCCTTTAACAAACTTTTGACGAATGTCTTTATATTCTTTTCCAAGCTGGTTAACGAGCTGTTTCATTTCTTCTCTTTTTGTCTGTTTGTCTGCCGGACAGGGATTAAAAATCACTGGCAGATTTTCACGTTTGACTAGCGACAAGATATCTTTTTCTTCCATGTAAAGGAGAGGACGAATAACCGTGACTTTGGCCCGGTCCAAATAAGTCATAGGTTCGAAGCTGGACAATTTCCCGTGGAAAAGAAAATTCATAAAGTAGGTTTCAATCGCATCATCAAGATGATGGCCTAATGCCACTTTTTGACAGCCAACAGCCCTTGCTCTTTCATATAAATAACCTCTGCGTAAATTAGCACACAAAGAACAGGGATTGTTCTCCTGACGAATATCAAAGACTATTGAAGCAATATTGGTAGGGACCACATCCAGTTCATAAGAAAGGGAACGGCAAAAATCGACCAGAGGCTGAACATCCACCCCCATGCCCATATCAAGAAAAATAGGATGCAATTCAAAGTCAAATCCCCATCGTCGCTGTTTTTTTATTGTATCCAGCAAATAAAACAGCATCGTACTGTCTTTTCCCCCCGACATACCCACAGCGATTTTATCATTCGGAGCGATCATTCCGTAATTCAAAACTGCTCTACGCAACGGATTATAGAATCGCTGGTTATCTTTTTTTGTAAAAGTCAACGACAAACTTCCTTTCTATGCTAATTTGAAGTAATAAAAATATTATAAATAATTCCCCGCTTTTTTCCCAGTTCAATCTGTAAAAAGCCCAGTCAAAAATTCATCTTATTTTGCAGAAAATTTCCACAATAAAATCAAAAATAGGCTAGTTTATTTTCAATTTTGTGGTACACTAAATTAGAAAATGATTAGAATGAGGTGTATGACGTATCAGCAAGACGATAATCCCAAAAAACTATCAATCTATTTTAAATGTCTATGAAACACAAACAGCTATCGGCTTTATTAAACGTTGTTTTGAGGAAGCCATGACTGGCAGTTTGAAACTTAAAAGAGTCTCTGCCCCGCTTTTTGTAAATGGGCAGTCAGGTTTAAACGATAATTTGAGCGGTGTGGAACGCCCCGTCCGATTTGATGTGCCGTCGCTTAATGATGACGGAGAAGTCGTGCACTCGCTGGCAAAATGGAAACGGGTCGCACTGAAACAATACGATTTTCATCCAGGAAATGGATTATACGCGGACATGAATGCTATCCGCAGAGATGAAGTCCCCGACAATCTCCATTCGATTTATGTGGACCAGTGGGACTGGGAACGGGTGATTTTAAAAGAACAACGGACGATGGATTATTTGAAAAAAGTTGTGCAAAGTCTGGTGAATGCCATTGCTGAAACTGCCAGCCGCTTGAGGACAAAATATCCAAACGTCAATGTCTCTATTGATACGAGCGTTTCTTTTATTACCAGTCAGGAACTGGAAGATTTGTACCCTGAGTTAACGCCTAAAGAGCGGGAGCATGCCTATGTAAAAGAGCATCCCACCACATTTATTTTGCAAATCGGCGATAAACTTAAAAGTGGACAGCCCCATGACCACAGAGCGCCCGACTATGATGACTGGGCATTGAATGGAGACTTGCTCTTCTGGCACGATACGCTCCAATGTGCGATGGAACTGTCCAGTATGGGCATCAGGGTTGATGACACCTCCCTTTTAGAACAACTGAAAAAAGCGGGGGCGGAAGACCGGATGAAGTTTGATTTTCACCAGCAAGTGGCAAACAATGTCTTGCCACTGACAATCGGTGGCGGAATCGGTCAAAGCCGGATGTGTATGCTGCTGTTAGGAAAAGCACATATTGGTGAAGTACAGGTTTCTCTGTGGGACGATGAAACACTGAAGGCGTGCAAAGACAAAGTGTTTTTACTGTAACCTTGTTCGTCTCAAAATATATTTCTCATAAAAATTAGCATGACCGAAAAATTCGGTCATGCTTTTCTGTCTTTCCAAATGACAGTTCTTTAGAAGTTATTTCGATGTAGCAGAGTTTAAAATACGCAGGACTTTCAAAGAGAGGAAAAATAAGATTTTAGAAATTAACTGCCTGACTGAGTTTGGTGCCGCTCTCTGATCCCTCATATCCCCAAACCTCCGATGTCATATTATTCCCTATAATATTAGAAATTCAGAGATTCTCATCATACTGCGGTCTAATATTACTCACTTAAACTTTTTCCAATTGACTCTCTGTTAAAAAATCATCAACCTTTTCTTCTTTCACAAGTAATTTTTTATGAAAATGCTCCATTAGCAAAGCACCAATAGGAGCAGTGATGATAATAGATAAAACAGCTATTGTTAAAATGCTTTCTCCCGCAGTCAGGCCCATGGCCAAAGGAAGTCCGCCGATGGCAGCTTGAACTGTTGCTTTTGGCATATAGGCAAAAGCTGAAAATACCCGTTCTTTGGCATTCAACTTTGTTTTGAGCAGACTTACAAACACGCCCACCAGTCGGAATAACATGACACCTGCTATCAGCAGTACTGATAAAATACCTCCGTCTGCCAGATAATTAATACTGACAGATGCACCAACCAAAACAAAAAGGAGTATTTCCGCCCCCTGCCATAAGTCAGAAAATTGTTTTGAAAGATGTCGGGATAAATGATATTGTTTTCGGCGGATTAATACACCAAGTGCCATGACAGCCAGCAATCCCGAAAAACCAATCATACTTGGTACCGACTGCTCCAATGTGATAAATAAAAATGAACACGACAAGATAATAATTATTTTCCCCATGTTGCTAATCTGATATTTAGAAAATAAAAATGACAGCAGCCATCCTGCAAGGGCGCCACCTGACAGACCAAAAATAATCGCAGTAGGAATCACTAAAAAATCTGTCAAGGTCATACTTCCCCGTTGTGCCAATCCTGTAAATGCGGTAAAAAGAACAATCACAAAAACATCATCTACGGAAGCTCCAGCCATAATCATTTGCGGAATTCCTTTTTCCGTGCCATAACCTTCTTCTAAAAGTTTAAGCATCTGAGGGACGATGACTGCAGGGGAAACCGCCGCAACAACTGTCCCCATGATAGCAGCCTCCAGCAAACTGAGACCCAAAAAAGCAGGCCCCAAAATCAACATGCCGAAAATTTCAAAACAGGCAGGAACAAAGCACATCAGTATCGCAGGCCTCCCTATTTTTTTCAAATCATTTATATCGAGATTCAATCCTGCCCTGACAAGTATAATAATCAAAGCAACCTGTCTTAAATCTGTAGAAATATTTAAAACAGTCGAGTCAATCACATTCAGCATATGCGGGCCCAAAAGAATACCCGCAAGAAGCATTCCAAGTAACTTAGGCAGTTTAAGGAAATCAAAAACCTCTCCAAATATCATCCCAATCAAAAATATCAGTGCAAATGAAAACAACATATCATTCTCTCCTTTTTCGCAAGCAATAAAAAAAGCCAATGCGCCTGCGATATTTTCGCAGAAGTCATCAGCCTTGTCAGCGGTTTAGGTCTTAACCAAGGGAGAACTTCATTCCCTTCACGTGAATATACTACACTAGAAAAAATACTTTGTCAATCCCAAGAAAGTCTGCTGCAATCATACGAACGATTCCCTGTTTGTAAATTTTCCATAATCATACACTCCTGAATAATTCATACTTATTTGAAAAAAATAATGACTTCTACACACTAAAAAAGTGATGGAAGTCATTAACAAAATTGCGGTTTCAGTGAAAACTGCGGGAGACATTCATTCCCTAGTTACCATATATTTCATAAAAAACTCAGTCTCCGTCCGACAAAAAGACGCAAAAATATAAAATAATTTTGGGTTTTATCAAAAGGTAACAAACAATCCCCCAACCAGATTTTTGAATTTTCTCATAACCTGCCAACATTTCTTTTTAAAATTCCTTTTTGGCTACGATTCTTTTGCTGATCAAAGCGGAAATCGTCGTCAAGCCTAAAACAAGCCCTATTATCAACAGCAGGAGCTGCACCGGTGCCAATCGCTCAAAAAAATCGATTAATGCAATCATTTGTTCTCGTGATATTAGTTTTGCGAAATTAGGGGACAACACACCGATAAGGACAAATAATATGATCATCACCATCCGTCCTCTCTCGCTGCCGAACTTCAAATTGATGGGAATCAGCAACGCCGGAACAACCAATGAGATAAATATGGCAGCGATAATCATCAGCAGCCACGAGGACAAGCCGGAAGCTAAAATCCTTTGCCCATACAGCAAAAACAGCAGGACACTGGCGAGAAGAGTCATAGCAGAACAAAATAAAAAGCTGAATGCGTATTTCTCCACCGTATATAATGTACGAGTGATGGGCAGAGTAAATAAAAACGTGTTACTGTTATTGAACTCATCATAAGCAATCGTGGAAACTCCTAATGTCGAGGCTAAGAAAGCTATTGCAAAAACTCCCAAAATAGGTTCTTCATTTCCCATCACCAGAGAAAGCACCATAAAAAGGCCGATGGTGACGGAAACTCTTTGTGATTTTAAAACAAACAAATCTTTTTTCAATAAACCTGTCATGATTCTTCCCCCCGATTGACAACAATCATAAGTTCATCAATTGTCGATTTTTCGATGACAATTTCCGGATAGTTATCCAGATAATATTGCTTTTGATCAGTGAGACACAAGTATCCATAAGACTCTTTTTTACGAAATACGATGTAGCTTTTATCTAGCTGAGCATACTGTTCCTCGCTTAACTTCAACACTGCATATTGCCCCAGTAGTTTATCCACTTCTTCATGGAAAACTATTTCCCCATCTTTAATCATGTAAATATCGTCACATAAACTTTCCAAGTCTGATGAGATATGAGAGCTAATTAAAATACTGCGTTTTTCATCTTTTTCCATGTATTCTCTCAACAAATCTAAAATTTCATTTCTTACGATTACATCCAACCCTGTGGTCACCTCGTCAAGTATCAGCAGTTTCGCATTATGGGTGACTGCCACGATCGTTTTTAACTTAGCTTTCATCCCAGAGGAAAATTCTAAAATTTTTTTCTGTTCAGGAAGGTCAAGCTTGAGACATAGCGAGTCAAACAGGGCTTCATCAAAGTCAGGATACAATGATTTTAAAATCTGCCGGATCTCTTTGACACATAGATAATCGCTGAAACCAGTATCTGTCATGACTACCCCTATTTTTTCTCTATCCTTGATACCTAATTCGCTGGGTTTTTTTCCAAAAATATTTATTTCACCGCCTTCAGCAGAAATCAAACCTAGAAGTAATTTGAATGTGGTACTTTTCCCAGATCCGTTGCTGCCGATTATCCCGGTAATATAACCCGCCGGCACGTCAAGGCTGCAATTTAATTGAAAATCGCCGTATCTTTTTTTAGCTTGCTTCATCCCTATCATGTTCATCCCTCCAATAACATCTTAAATAATACTTCCAGTTCCTCATCAGACAATCCTGCAAGTCTGGCACGCTTGATCAAAATATCCAACGCTTCTTCGATTTCTTTTTTTTGCTCTTCTTCAAGAACAGTGACATTTAACTGATTAACGTAGCTGCCTTTGCCGTGAACGGTCGAAATAAACCCTTCCTGTTCCAAGAAATCATAGGCTTTTTTGACCGTCAAAGCACTGATACGTAATTCTTTTGCTAAACTTCTAACCGAAGGAAGAGCTTCCCCTTCACTGATACGACCTTCGATGATTTCATTTTTTATTTGTTCAACAACTTGTTCATAGATAGGGATCATCAGCGAATTATTAATAATAATTTTCATCTCTCCCCTCCTTCACAAACAGTGTATAACAGTATATAACACTTGTCAAGAAAATTTAAAGTTACATTCATCTTTAAACAAAAATATGCAGTGATAATTTTCAAAAATATTATAAGTCAGTAAATAAAAAATCATCTGCAGATACTTATTATCATTCTGTTGAAAGAATCATAAAAGTACCTGCAAATGATATTAGCTGATTGTTTTTATAGCTTAAACTTTTTTTTGAAAAACTTAAAACAAGCGTAGGCAATGGCAGAAGATACACTCAGATTAATAAAAAGAAAAACTAAACTGGAATAAAATTGAAATGGCAGAAGCTTTTCCGCAAAATAATTTACAAGCAGAAAGCAAGCAATGCCTAAAATACCACTAAGCACTTGGAACAGCAATTCCCCTGACCTTGTCTTTTTCGTTTTGGGGTTGGTGGGTAAAAAATTTTGTCCTTTGCCGATAGGATTAGTTTGTCTTGTCATGTTCGTATTATGTCTGTCAAATTCGCTTTTTCTGATATTTGAACTTTCATTAAATTTTCTTTGCCTTTCCCTATCACCCATTTATTATCACTCCTTCTAAAACTGACCGAAGCATTATTTGAGAAAGAATACTCGGTAGCTTCTATAATACAGAAAATTCAAGAGCATCATTTTCTATTGCTTACACCATTTTTTCAGGGATGACCCACTGATCATATTCTTCCTCTGTAGCATAACCCAAGCGCAGCACCCCTTCTTTTAATGTCAAATTATTTTCATAGGCAAATTTTGCCACTTTGGCACTTTTGTCGTATCCAATGTGGGGACTCAACGCTGTTACCAGCATCAATGATTTTTTGACACCTTCAGCCATGATGGCACGATTGACTTTTACCCCTGCCAGACAGTGAGTTCTAAAAGACTCCATGGCTTCCGTCAATAACTTGGCGGACTGCAAAAAGTTGTGAATAATCACTGGTTTAAACACATTCAATTCAAAATTCCCTTGACTGCCGGCTACTTGTATTGTTGTGTCGTTTCCCATGACTTGGACGGCCACCATCGTCAAAGCCTCCGCCTGGGTCGGATTGATTTTTCCCGGCATGATAGAACTGCCGGGTTCATTTTCAGGCAGGCTGATTTCTTCCAGCCCAGCTCTTGGGCCGCTTGCAAGCCAGCGGACATCGTTGGCAATTTTCATCGCATCCCCCGCGAGTGCCCTCAATGCCCCATGGGTGTAGGACAAGGCCGAATGACTAGTCAGTCCGTAATATTTATTTTTTTCAACAATAAAATTTAATCCTGTCAGCTTACTAAGTTGGTCCACCATGGCCGAGTCAAAATTTTCAGGTGCATTTAACCCGGTCCCCACTGCGGTCCCTCCGATAGTTAAATAACGCAAACTTTGGCTGCTTTCATCGATGAACGTCAAAGATTTTTCAATCATTGCACGCCAACCACTGACTTCCTGTCCAAAAGTCAAAGGTGTAGCATCTTGCAGATGAGTGCGTCCGATTTTGATAGTTTTTTTATATTTTTTCTCCATCTCCTTAAACAAGGCTATCCACTTTTTCAGTTCAGGTATCAATTCAAGTCTCACCGCTTTATAAGCAGCGATATGCATGGCAGTGGGGAAAGTATCATTGGAACTTTGCGACATGTTGACATGGTCGTTGGGGTGGATATCGGTGCCTCTTTGATTGGCTAAGTTGGCAATGACTTCATTAGTATTCATGTTGCTTTGAGTGCCGCTGCCGGTCTGATAGACTTTGAGCGGAAACTGCTCGTCCCATTCTCCCCTCAATATTTCATCGCAGACGGACACGATCCCAGTTTTGGCGTCTTCTGACAACTTGCCCATCTGACAATTCACATACGCTGCGGCTTTTTTTATTTGCACGAGCGCATAAATCACCTCTATGGGCATTTTGTCTGCACCAATATCAAAATAAAATTTACTGCGCTCCGTTTGTGCACCCCAAAATTTTGAAGCGTCAACTTTTACTTCGCCAAGTGAGTCCCGTTCTATCCGATAGGCCATGTTTGATACTCCTTTTTATATTTTTATGATAGTCAACACATTTTAATCCGAAAACGAAAAGCTGAATTTATCTCCGATTGATTAATAAACAGCACCGCTTTTACGGGCGGCTTCTGCAACTTTTTCAGCAACAGTCAGACAAATCCGTTGGTCAAACACGTCAGGAATCACGTATTCTGGAGCAAGCTCATCCTCGCCGATTAAGCCGGCAATGGCATAAACGGCTGCCTCTTTCATTTCTGCATTGATTTTCTTAGCCCCAGCATCAAATGCTCCTCTAAAAATCCCCGGAAAAGCCAAAACATTATTGATTTGATTTGGAAAATCAGAACGTCCTGTACCCATGACTTTCACACCTGCTTGAGCTGCTTCATCAGGCATGATTTCAGGAACAGGGTTAGCCATGGCAAACACGATTGGATCTTTTTTCATCGTCTTAATCATTTCTGTCGTCAAGGCCCCTGCAATAGAGACACCCACAAACACATCTGCCTCTTTTATAGCATCAGACAGATTCCCTTTGATTTTCTTTTGATTGGTTTTTCGGGCCAAGTCTTCTTTATACGTTCCCGCTAAACCTTCCCTGCCTTCATAAATCAAACCCTTACTGTCGCAGGCGATGATGTCAGTAACTCCCAGATGCAATAATAAATAAATAATCGCTGTCCCTGCCGCTCCCGGACCATTCAGGACGACTTTAATCTCGTCAATTTTTTTGTCCACTAACTTTAAACTATTGATTAGGGCCGCTGCCACAACTATGGCTGTTCCATGTTGGTCATCATGAAACACGGGAATATCTAAAGTTTCCTGCAATCTTTTTTCAATTTCGAAACATTTCGGTGCAGAAATATCTTCCAGATTGATCCCCCCAAAGGTTGGCGCAAGAGACGTGATGATCTCAACTAATTTGTCAGGATCTTGCTCCGCTAAAGCTACAGGAAAGGCATCGATTTTCCCAAACTGTTTGAATAATAATGATTTGCCTTCCATCACCGGCATGGAAGCCAAAGGTCCGATATTTCCCAACCCCAGTACCGCACTGCCGTCCGTCACCACTCCCACTAAATTCCCGCGGCTTGTGTAACGATAGCTGTCCTCGGGATTTTTTTCAATACGTCTGCACGGCTCTGCCACTCCCGGTGTGTACGCTAACGCTAGCTCCTCCCTGTTTGTGACCGCTACTTTGCTTTCCACGCTGATTTTCCCTTGGTGTTCCTCATGCATTTTTAAAGCTTTCTCAATAGTTGTCATAATTTCTTCCTTTCCCTTTATTCATAAGAAAGACGATCAAGTATTTCTTCTTTGACTCCCCGTTTACGTGCCGCTTCTCTAATACTCATCCCTGTTTCCAAACTTTCTTGTGCAATGTCTGCCGCCTCTGTGTAACCAATCGTTTCAGAGAGAACGGTAGCCAAGTAGGTGCTGCGTTCCAAATTTTCATGACAACGGGTCTTATCTGCCTGAATACCGTCCACACAATTCACCGTGAAAGTATGGATGCCATTGGTCAGCAGTTGAAATGATTCTAACAATTTATAAAAAATCACCGGTTCGAAAGCATTCAGCTCCAGCTGTCCTGCCTCCACTGCCATGCTGATTGTCGTATCATTTCCAGCCACCACAAAAGCACATTGTGTCAAAACTTCCGGAATGACCGGATTGATTTTTCCCGGCATAATAGAAGAACCATTTTGTCTAGAAGGAATGATGATTTCTCCGATTCCCGCCCGCGGTCCTGAAGAAAGCAGCCGGATGTCATTGGCTACCTTTGATAAACTTAAAGCAATGGTTTTCAGCACACTTGAGATAACAAGAAAACAATCGATGTTTTGTGTCCCGTCTACCAAATCTTCTGCAATAGTCAACTTCTCACCAGTAATGTCATTTAAAATCGGTACAACAGTTTCAGATAATAAAGGATCTGCCGTGATTCCAGTACCGATTGCCGTTCCCCCCAGATTGATACTCTCCATCTCATAGACAGCGGCTTTCAAGCGTTTGATCCCTCTTTTTGTCACCGAATGATAAGCATGGAATTCCTGTCCTAAAGTCAAAGGTACCGCATCACTCAACTGTGTACGTCCTAGTTTCAGGATATCCTTGAACTCTTCTGATTTATTTTTAAAGCTGCGGCTCAACTCTTCCAACTGTTCCAGTAACAAGGGAATCTGCTTCAAAATCGTCAGCTTGCCGGCAGTGGGAAAAACGTCGTTTGTTGATTGCCCCATGTTCACATCATCAATAGGATTGAGAATTGAGAAGTCTCCCTTTTCTCCGCCCAAAAGTTCGATTCCCCGATTGGCAATCATTTCATTGATATTCATATTGCTGCTAGTACCCGCTCCCCCCTGGATAGGGTCCACAATAAACTGATCGTGAAATTGTCCTTCAATGATTTCATCGGCCGCTTTTGTGATTGCAGTCATTTTTTCCTCACCCAACAAACCTAACCGGTAATTGGCAAGAGCTGCCGCTTTTTTTACTTGGGCCAAACTCTGGATAAAATCAGGGGAAAACGGCTGACCTGTAATATCAAAATTTGTCTTTGCCCTTAATGAATGTACCCCGTAATAACTATTCTTAGGAACTGCTAACTCTCCAACACTGTCTCGTTCAATTCTGCTCATCTAATCTCTACCTCTTTGTCTTTTATTTTTCCGGCGATTCAACTTAGGCTCCTTAAAAACACATAATCATTTACGATTGCTATCTTTTATAAAAAAAGTCCGACAATAAATTTAAAATGATTCCCAAAAGTCTGATAACGCTTTATTTTATTATACCATTATCCTTGACATAGGCTAATACTTTTAGTGATTTAGAGAGGGATATTAATGAAACTTGATAACTTTTCTTTTTTTAAGCAGTTATTTTTATTTTTCTAATAAGCACAAAAAAAGAATGCATCCCGCCTTGCGCCACGGATGCATCCCCCAGTTAAAAAAAATACATAATTATCATTTTGATCTGCCTGTCTGCTTTAGCCTCACCTCCGTTATCTATCTTCAATTCAAAATAAAGGACTCTGATATTTGTTGGGAATGTCATGAAGTCATGTAATGTTATTTTGGGGACATCACATGGCAGTGTGTATCAGAAGTGTTGAGGGGAGTCGACAATGATACAACTGCCCCTTTATTTTGAAAAATAGCCAAAATCTTTCTTGTTTGTCAAATTCACTCGAAAAGCTGGCCACTGTATTGAAAACTATCCCGTTTGACCATCAGTTTTAATCGTCAGGTGTTTTCGTGTTCTCCCTTGCAGCAAAGCTTTTCTTATTATGAAAACATAGAAATCCATTAATCATTTTCTACGTTAAATAAAATTAAAATAACAACTATACATCATTTTGAATTAATCACTATCACAGAGCATATTTTTTAGACTTCAGCAAACTGATCGTACATTTTCTGAAATAACCTTTGTGTTTTTTCTAAAAAAACCTTCTCAAAAAATGTTTCTCGCCAAAAGACAATGGATTAAAACCAAACATATCCCTGTCATTAGTTGTTTAAACTATCATATAAAAATAAAACAAACGAATAAAAATAAATATGTAATTTTTCTATCCACGATATTTACTTTCCAATAAAGCTCATGTTGCCGTCTTAATTTTTTACATTTAATAATAATATTTATCGAAATTAAATAACAATTTTTGTTGACTTTTATAAAATATACTATTTGATGTGATTACGCAACAATTTTCATCAAAATTGGCAATTGTTTTATCAAAGCTTAATCTTTTTGTTAAAATCTTTAATTTATTGTAATTAAAATAGGAAATCCGCCTTGACCATTTTCACATCATTCTATCCTAATTGAGCGTAAAATAAAAAACACTGTGGCAGTGTTTTTTATTTTACGTTTTTGCACCATGTTTTAATTCGTCAGTGGTGGTTTGATGATAGTGCCCAATCGTTTGCCCGTTTCACTATTGAATATACCGTCCTAATGCAGAGTTCAATAAATCAGTTTTCTTCAAAGGTGCGATAGTCATAGTTTTATCTGTGGGTATTATTCTAGCAAGAACTATGATAAAAATTTCTCTCATTGCTGACCAGATATTACAATGATAGATGAATTTTACCTTAGCGTTTTTTGTTTATTTAGAGTGGCTAACTTGACTTTCCAACTCACTCTCTTTACTTTAATTTTTCCAACAAATGTTTTTTATATTTTAGAAAATCAGTAGTTACAAGGAAGTTGACATTATTTTTACTATTTGAATCAATATCTAATGATTCAATATTTTCTTTTTGAGTCCCATTTAATATATAGATTCGATCTGATAATTTAATCGCTTCGTCAATATCATGGGTGATAAAAAGAGTTGTTAATGCAAGTTTTCTGTGTATATTGAGATACCATTCGTGAATTTCATTTTTAGTAAAAGTATCCAAAGCACTAAAAGGCTCATCCAATAAAATAAGATTGGATGAAAACAGATAAGTCCGCAATAGTGCGATTCTTTGCCGCATTCCTCCAGAAAGTTCAATTGGGGAAGCCTTGTTGACACTGAGTAAATCGAATTCCATAAGAAGTTGATTTGCTTCTTGAAGTGCTTCTTTCTTCTTAACTCCTTGTAAAATCAGCGGCAAGGCTATATTTTCTTCAATCGTTTTATAAGCAAGCAGTAAATCTTTTTGCAACATGTAAGAAACTTTTCCTGGCCGATTGACTATTGATTCACCGTCAAGCAGCACATCACCACTGCTTGGAGTCAGTAAGCCGGCAATAATATTAAAAAGCGTTGTTTTTCCCACGCCGCTTGGACCAATAATACTTACAATCTCATGCTTATTAACATGAAGATTTAGATGGTGCAAAACATTTTTTCCTGAAAATGCTTGCGATACATTTATGACTTCCAATTTAACCATTCTGCTCACTCCGGCAAATAATCATTCGTAAAGCCCGTATTTTCAGGAATTTCTTTTTCTATTAATTGATTGTCACCTAGCCAATTGTAAAAAGCGTTCCAGCGTTGCGGATTGATGTACCCCCACTGTTTTTCATCTGCAAGATATTGTTTAGACAACCATTTTTGACTTGCTAAAACCAAATCTTCATTTAATTCCGGTACTTCTCCTGTTAAAATAGACGCTGCTTTTTCTGGAGAATCGACCGCAAATTTATAACCTTTTGCAGCAGCTTTCAAGAATTTCTTTGCCACATCTTTCTTTTCTTCCAAGAAAGAATTATTTGAAATAATTACAGGGGTATAATAGTCAAAAACTGGATTTAAATCTTTAAAATAGAAGTAATCAGTTGGAACATTTTCGCTTTCAGCGGAAACACCGCCCCAACCATAGAAAACCCAGATTGCATCAGCCTGTTTTTCCTTCAAAGCCAGCGGTTCATCTACAATATTATTCGGTATCAAATTGACTTTTTCAAATTTTCCACCATCTTTTTCCATTACGTTAGCAATGGTTGCTTGTTCAACTGGTGAATCCCATGTAGCATAAGTCTTACCTTCCAACCCTTTAGGTCTATCGATTCCCTCACCTTTACGAGATATAATTCCAGACGTATTATGCTGCAAAATAGTTGCTACTGCAGTGACAGGCAAGGGATTGTCAGAAGCATAATTAGGGGCTAAAGAGTCTTGAGCAGTGATGCCAAATTGAGCTTTTCCACTTGCCACAATTGTTGAGGCATCTCCATCAGAGGGCTGGACAATCTCAACATCTAAACCTTCTTCTTTAAAATACCCTTCCTGTTGTGCAACATATAATCCCGTATGGTTGGTATTAGGCGTCCAATCCAAAACAAAAGTGATTTTTTCTAACTTCTCACTTTCTGCCTCGTTTTTTTCATTATTGCATGCTGTTAAAACAAATAAACTGCTTAATACAACTAATACTTTCCATTTCAATTTCATTTTTCTCCTCCTAAATTTCTTCTTTCCACGGCATAGTCAACTTTTCTGTTAAGTTAATCAATGCCATTAATAGCAAACTTATTAATGATATCAAAAAAATCACCGCAAACATCTTATCGAAATCATAAGATTTCCGTACTCGTGTCATGTATACTCCTAATCCCTCAAAGCCCCCCAGCCACTCTGAGATTACTGCACCAATCACTGCATAAGTCACCGCAATTTTTAAAGCAGAAAAGAAATCACCTAAGCTCGCTGGAATCTTGATGTGCCAGAAAATCTGTCTGCGATTTGCTCCCATTGAATATAGCAGGCGAAGTTCGTCAGGATCAACAGATGAAAAACCATTTAACATCGCCACCGACACTGGAAAGAATACGGTAATGACAATCAAAACAATTTTTGGCATAATACCAAAACCAAACCAAATTGTCAGTAGAGGTGCAATAGCGACTGTTGGAACTGTTTGAGTTAAAACTAGCAGAGGATAAACTATTTTTTTTATTTTTTCAAAGTTATCCATAAAGATTGCAACTGCAATCCCCAATGACATTCCAAATAATAATCCTAATAATGCTTCTATCAAAGTGATTCTAGAGTGAAACATTAACAAATCAAAGTCATTAATGAATGCCTCCCCTACTTGTAAAGGGGATGGCAGCATGAATAGCGGAATCAACCCTAGTGAACTGACACCTTGCCATAGCAGCAACAGAACGAGAACTGAAACACCAGAATAAATATTAATGTTCGTGTTTCTTCGTTTTTTCTTCAATCCCTAGCACATCTCCTTCAGGTTTGTAAACAATTTTTACATAAGCAGATACACCGGGAGCACCAGCTTCAATAGCGATTAATTGACAATTTTTAACAACTTCCATCAACTCATCATAACTGCCCTCAATACTGGTTTCAAACGCACCAACCTGATAGGTCAAACCAGTGCCGGCTATATAATTAATCACTTCATCTACAACTCGGACAACTTCTTTTTCTCCTTCTACTTTTGGTAACACTTGAATGGCAATACTTGCTTCCATTTTTCTCCCTCTTTTCTTAAAAATAAAATAAAAAAAGACATTTTCTCCAAATAGAGAAAATGCCTAAAATAACCTGAAAAAATGCGTATTTTTGACATGCTCCCTACGCTGGTCTTAACCAACAGGTTCAAAGGGTCAGGTTTTACCTTCTCAACGCTTCGCGTCCCCCTGCATAATTTTCAATTAGAGAAAGCGTACACTCTTTTTTTGTTATTGTCAATAGTCCATATAACATTGATACACTTATTAATCATCATGTTATTTCATGATCGGGCGTTTTAAAAAAACAAGTAATATTTCGTGATTTTTTAGTTTCAAGATTTTCTGGAGCACTTCTTCTCCCTGAATTTCAATATTAAGTTAGCCGCTTAGGTAAAATATCCCTGCGATTTTTAGTTCCCACCATGATAAAAACCCTCTGCATTGCTGAGTAAATACTTCAATAATCTATGCATTTTACCACGGTTTTTTATTTGTTTTAGGACAGCTAACTTTATTTTACAACTAACCCTGTTCTTTTCAAACGGTACTATTCCAGTGAAATCGTCAACCTATTAGGGGCAATTTCTACAACGTTCACCTTTTCGTCGTAAAATTTACTTAACAGCTCCGGCTGGAACATTTTTTTCCGTTTGCCCTTGGCGAAAATCTCCCCTTCTTTTAGCAATAATATATTTTCAAAAACTTCCGGAATTTCTTCGATGTAGTGAGTCACGAAAATCAAACCGATATCAGATTGATTTTGGCCAATACGGTCAATCCTTTTCAGAAGCGCATCACGGGCAAATAAATCCAAACCATTGCACGGCTCGTCAAAAACAAGCAAGGCAGGATTTGCCATCAATGCCCGTGCAATCAAAACCAGCTGCTGCTCCCCCTGCGAAAGAATGCCGTATTTTTTGCCGATTAAGTGTGCTCCCCCACACTGACTAAGAGTCTGTTTCGCCAAATCTTTTTCTTCCTTAGTGGTGGGAACCCATACACCGATGCTGGCAAACTTGCCGCTCAATACGATTTCTTCAGCCAAATCTTGAGACCGCAGCTGTTCCTGTAAATCAGAACTAATCCAGCCGATATTTTTTCGCAGTTCCGGGATGGAAGTTTGACCAAATTTATGATTTAAAACAGTCAGTTCTCCCTCAGAGGGCCACAAATACCCGTTTAGCATTTTTAACAGTGTCGTCTTGCCTGAACCATTAAGACCCAAAATTGCCCAATGCTCTCCTTTTTTCATCTGCCAATCGATGTCTTTTAAAATGAGCTCATTGCCTCTCGCAAAAGAAACTCCCTTAAATTCAAACATTTAATCACCCTCTTCAAATTTTCTCATCTGATTTTCATTTTACCATTAATTTGTGGGCGATAATAGTCTAGAAAACATTAGAGAGAATTAACGCAAGCCAGTGCTAAGTATTTTACCGTTAAAAAGTTCCAAACTTTCTGAATATTTTTTTGATTTTCGAAAAAAACAGCCGGGTACCCGGCTGTTTTAGTATGGCTCTATAATATTTGGTGTTGGTAGAAAATTTTCAACTTTTCCCTATTCAATCAAATCTTTTCGGCTGGATTTTCTGTTTTCTCAACACTGATTCACCAGTTCTTGGGCTTACTCACCAAAGAAAACAGGCAAATATTTTTTGTGCGCTTCCAGCAGCTCTTCCATAACTTCCAGAGCAATGTCCCCGCTGGTAATCAAAGGATTCATCATGAACGCCTGAAGCAATGTGCCTCTGTCCCCCGTGACAGCCGCTTCGATTGTCAACTGCTCCATCGCTTTCATGACTTGCAGCAACCCCCGCTGTTTTGGTTCAAAACTGCCAAAGTTAAACGGTACTGCGCCTCTGCCTGTGATGAGAGAAGTGACCTCCACCGCACAGTCATCAGGCAAATCAGTGATTGTCCCGTTGTTCAACGTGCTGACGGTCATGATTTTCTGCTTGTCGTTGTAGATGGAACTAATCACTTCGCAAGCGGCGTCGCTGTATCGGGCACCGCCCCGCTCTGCCAACTGTTTAGGCTTATAGTCCAACTTAGGATCTTGGTATAATTCAAACAATTCTGCTTCGATTTTCTTGACTTTTTCTGCCCGTGTGCCATTTGCTTTAAAGTCTTCCAATTCTTCTGCCAACATTTTGTCTGTGTAGTAATAGTAATTGTGATAAGGGCAAGGAACCATGTGCAGATTGGCCACTTGCTCATAAATCAACCTGTTATCTTTTATATTGGCCACAATGGACGGATTATTTTCTTTCCCGTACATCAGGCGGATTAATTCATCTGTGCGATTATTTCCTTTTTTGTCCACCGCTGTATGCCAGTGCAAATGGTTGATACCGGCAAAATGGAAAAAGACATCTCCAGGATTTTCTCCCAAGAGTTCTGTTTCTTCTACGACAGCATTCACAGGAATGTTGCATAGTCCGATAACTTTGTCCCATTGACCGTAACGCAAGACCGCTTCGGTCACCATTCCAGCCGGATTAGTAAAGTTGATCAGCCAAGCGTCAGGACAAAGTTCTTTCATGTCTTCGACGATGGACAAAATCACTGGAATCGTCCGTAAAGCCTTAAAAATCCCGCCTGCTCCATTGGTTTCTTGTCCGATCATCCCATGACTCAATGGAATTCTTTCATCTAAAATACGAGCATCAAGCAAGCCCACTCTCAATTGTGTGGTAACAAAATCTGCATCTTTTAATGCTTCCCGCCGGTCCAATGTCAAATGAACGTCGCAGGGGATTCCCGCAGCTTTAACCATCCGTTTAGCCATTTCTCCGACGATAGACAGCTTTTCCTTTCCTTCTTCGATATCTACCAGCCATAACTCTGAAATGGGGAATTCATCATAGCGTTGAATAAACCCTTCCACAAGTTCTGGTGTATAACTTGAGCCGCCGCCGATTGTGACCACTTTTAATTTTTTTGCCATCCCTGCATCCCTCTTTCATCTAAAAGTTTACTTTCCTTCACTATATCTTTCATAGCGTTAACTGTAAATACTTTGAGGGAAAAACGGAGTGTGTTACATTTAAAGTGAAAATTCACATAAATAAAACAAGACGTTACATTCAAACTTGACTGACTCACTCTGTTTTTTTATAATCAGAAGAGAGAAAGACCCTTCAAAATTTATAAAAATACTGACGAAAGGAGGGAGAACTTTGCTGTTTCTGCCTCATAAAGTGGAACTGAGAAATGTGGAAATCGAGATTTATAACTACATTGCAGCCAACATTGATAAAGTCATCTATATGCGTATCAGAGACTTGGCTAGTGCAACACATGTCAGTACCACCACCATTTTGCGTTTTTGCAAAAAATTCGAATGTGAAGGCTTCACAGATTTCAAGTTGAAATTACAGCAATACGTACAAGAACAAGCAGAAAAACACCGGGACATTCAAAGAGTGGACGAAATGCCTTATATCGATTTTTTAAGGCGAACCACCAATGACAGCTTCCAGCAAAAAATTGCTGAAGCAGCACAGGTTTTGCTTGGAGCCGACTTGGTGCTTTTCGTAGGTATAGGAGCTTCGGGAACAATTGCGGCGTATGGCGCGATGCTGTTTTCTTCGATGTTTACGCTGGCTTTGCCTATTGCTGATCCTCTCAACACACCGCTGACCAATATTTCACGTGAGATGAACAAGCGGATTTGTTTAGTTTCTCTTTCTGTATCGGGAGAAAATAGAGATCTTATCGATTATATCAATCAGTTAAAAATCCATCAGGCAAAAATCATTTCCATCACCAACAGCGCTAATTCAACAATTTCAAATATGTCAGATGTGAATATCCCATATTATACCGGCACAGAAATGTTTCAGGACACAAATATCACTTCCCAGCTGCCTGTGACTTATATCTTAGAAATTTTAGCAAAACGGGTTTACAATGATAAACATTCTTCCTAATCTAACACAGCACCCATCATATTATTTCAGGAGTTTTTATTATGCCTAATTTGATTCTTTTTACTTCCAGCGTTTTTTTGCTGACAGCAATCATTGTGTTGAGTGTGACTTCTTCATTGACATTGTCGGTGAGGGTTCTTGACTTTTTCTTCCGGCTGACCAAAAAAATCAGCTGCCCGGAAAGATTCCAGCTTGAACAGAAAAAAGTCAACAAAATTTCTGATGTTCCGTATACTTCCCAATTCAATAACCACCGGGCCGACATTTATTATCCTGAGGGAGAAGGCCCCTTTCCGGTATTGTTTTGGATTCACGGCGGCGGGTTTGTTTCCGGTAAAAAAGAAGATGTGGAAGAATTTTCTGTGTATTTGGCTAATTCAGGAAAAATAGCCGTCGTGGCTATGGGCTACGAGTTGGCTCCCAGCTCTGCTTATCCCGGACAGCTGAAGCAGACAAAAGAGATGGTCGATTGTTTTTATCAGCAGCAGGAGAAATTTCCAATGCTTGACTTTTCACGCCTGCTGTTTGGGGGAGATTCTGCCGGCGCCCAAATCGCAGCTCAATTCCTCATTACCCAGACTAATCTTCCCTATGGCAATCAAACCGGAATTCCCCAAGTGATTCCCGCTCAAGCCATAAAAGGAGCCATTTTGTGTTGTGGTCCTTACGAATTAAAACAACTGACAGAAAGACACGGCGTTTCATTCATTCAAAAATTTTTAGCCGACACTGTGGCATGGGCATTATTAGGCACGAAAAAATGGCAGCAGAAACCGGAGCTTTTCGAAGCTTCTCTATTAGACAAACTTACAAAAGATTTCCCGCCTTCTTACGTGACGGACGGCAATACTTTTTCTTTCAGCGAACAGGGTATGGCGTTTGCACAGACCCTTGAAAAATTAAATGTGCCTGTGACTTCGCTTTTCTTCGAAGATTATAGAAAACCAGTGAAACATGACTACCAATTTGATTTCACTACCCAAGAAGCAAAAGACAGCTTTGCGAAAACTCTTCAATTTATTGACAAAGTTTTGGAAAGGAAGGTTTAAATCGCTACACCTTTTTCTGCCCCCAAGCCTTGCCTAACATCCATTGATTGTTTTATCTGACAGCGGCTATAATAAACTCTGTCACACTCAGGAAAGGAACAAACAAATGCCTATTTTAAGCCTTGAAGATGTATCATTTGAAGTAAAACAGCAAAAAATATTAAAACAAATCAATCTGTCTGTAGACGAGGGAGCCTTTTTGACCTTGACTGGTCCTTCCGGCAGCGGAAAAAGTACGTTGCTAAAACTCATAGCTTCCCTTATCACACCGACCAGCGGCAAGATTTTATTTAACGGTCAGCTTCAATCTTCGTTCCAGCTGACCGACTATCGCCAACAAGTGTCCTACTGTTTTCAACAGCCGGCCCTTTTCGACACTACCGTCAAGGACAATCTGGCCTTCCCTTTTTTAGTCAGAGATAAAGCATTTGATCTGGAAAAGGTAGAAGAACATCTGGAACTGGTCAACTTGTCTACGAGTTTTTTGGATAAAAAAATCACGGAGATTTCCGGCGGAGAGAAACAGCGGGTTGCTTTGATCCGCAACATCTTATTTTTGCCAAAAATACTTTTACTGGATGAGGTGACCGCAGGATTGGATGAAAAAAGTAAAGACATCGTTCTGGAGCTTATCCGTATCATTCATGAAAAGGGCATCACTATTCTCCGAGTGACCCATGATGAAACTGAAATCCAGAACGCCCAGCACCTTATCACTATCAAGGAAGGAGAGATTTTTGATGAATCAGCTGGCAGTAAATAATCTTTCCCTTGTGTTGGCATTCGCCCTAGTGTTAATGTCTGTTTTTGTAAGCAGCAAGGAAAAACTAGGCCTTTCAAAAGATATTTTTTACAGTATTTTCCGGGCAGTCATTCAACTTTCGATTATCGGCTATGTGCTGACTTATATTTTTCAGCTGAACAATCTTATTCTTACCTCAGCCATGAGTTTGTTCATCGTAATCAACGCCGCATGGAATGCCTATAAAAGAAATCCCAGTACCAAAAAAAATTACTGGCATTCTTTTTCAGCCATCTTTATCAGTACCTATGTCACATTAGGTATTTTAGTTTTATCGGGAGCTATACGGTTTATCCCTTCCCAAATCGTCCCTATCAGCGGTATGATTGCCAGTAATTCCATGGTGGCAATAGGTTTATGCTATCGCAGTTTGAACAAACAGTTCCGCGACCAGCGCCAGCAAGTGCTGGAAAAGCTGGCCCTTGGTGCTACAATCAAATTGGCTTCTCTGCCGATTTTAAGAGAGAGCATCAAAACCGGCATGCAGCCCACCATTGACTCTGCAAAAACGGTGGGGCTTGTCAGTCTTCCCGGTATGATGTCAGGTCTTATGTTTGCCGGTGTGGACCCTCTCCATGCCATCAAATATCAAATCATGGTCACTTTTATGCTTTTGTCGACCACCAGTCTAGGCTCGATTATTGCAGGATACCATGCTTACAAAAATTATTTTAACCATGACCTTCAGTTGCTAGATGAAGACGAGGAAAAAAATGAATAGATAGTCAAAAACTCACTTGAAAGTAGGGGACATCCCATGTTTTCAAGTGAGTTTATTTGTGCTGTCTATAACAGTTTTATCTTTTCGAAGATGTTTTCTATTTTATTCTGTCCGCAATGCTTCCACCGGATCTTTTTTAGCTGCCACTTTGGCCGGGATAAAGCCGGCGACCACTGTCAAAATAATACTGATGACAATCAAACCTACCCCTCCGTATAACGGTAAGGCAGAAATATCAGAAACCCCTACTAAAGATTTGATGACCATGTTGATTGGGATGTTCAAGGCAAGGGTCATTAAAATTCCGATGATGCCCGCAGCAAATCCTTCAATCACTGTTTCAGCGTTGAACACTCGCGAAATATCCTTTTTGGAAGCCCCGATACTTCTTAAAATACCGATTTCCTTCGTTCTTTCGAGAACGGAGATATACGTGATGATACCAATCATGATTGAAGACACCACCAGAGAAATCGCCACAAAAGCAATCAAAACATAAGAAATGATATCAATCACCGAGGTCATCGAAGCAATCATCACTCCGACAATATCAGTGTAATTGATGACATACTCGTCGTGTCCGGCTTTTTCTTGTTTGTCATTGTAGGCTTTAATCAAATCCTGGAGTTCTTCTTTTGATTCGAAATCTTTCGGATAGAGCTTGATGCTGCTGGGATTATCCAAATCAACGAGTCCCAATGTGCTGATGTTCGTATCATAAGTCACTTCTTCATCAAAATTGCTGGCCAGCTGTTCTGTCATCATGGCGATAACTTCTTCTTCCGGCATCATCTGCATCATCGTCTGTGCTTGTTCTTGTTCTCTCTGAGGCAAAGTTGCTACATATTGCTGCACATCTTCCATGGTCAGCTCTTTAGTGTATGTTTCTTTGTCAAAAGATTTGCCAGTGAAAACATTTGTTTCCTGATCCGCCAACTGGGCTTGGGCAACTGCACTGGCCCGGTTGTTCTCAATGACAAAGTTTGTCAATTCTGTCAGATACCCCACCGAACCGCTGATCGAAGTAGAGGTTACTTCCTCTTTCTGACGAATAATTCCCACGATTTTGATTTCGGTTCCTTGGGCAATCAGCTCTTTCATATAGTCGATGTCCTCTTTTTTATCGAGCCACCTGCCTTCTTCTTCCACATAATAATCCGTATTCAGAACCATTTTAAAACGGGTCTGCAATATCTCATCATAACTTAAAGAGACAACTTCCGATTTAGTTTTAATATCTTCTTTTCCTTCTTTGATTTCTTTGACTGTTTCTTCCAACTCAGTGCTGTCCATCAATCCAAGAGAATATAAAACTGAATCACTGACTTCATTATTTTTATCAATCACCAACACGACTTCGTTAAACTCTTTGGGCCAGCTCCCCTTTAAAACATCGTACTGAGACTCCAGCAGTTGGGGATTGTCTATCAACTCTTCCCAAGTTTGGCTGCCCGGCACTGCCACGCCCCCAGTCATGTTAGCCTCGCCGCTTCCTGTCATAGGACTGTTGAATCCCAATTTTTCATAAATGTCGCTGGGATTGACTTGCAAAATCTTCTCATCTGTATCAGCTTGGAAAATTTGCGGCTGGACATCGTAACCGTATTTGATTGAATTCGTCAACTCTTTGAAATCTTTAGAATCTTCGATGTGTGCTTTGAATTGTTTTAAATCATTATTGGACAACTGCTCAGACATCGCGTTGACCATATTGGTGGTGATGTTATTGGAATAAATTTTGTCCAGCTTATGATCCACACCGCTTTTATTATTAGCTTCCATCATGGACCCCATCATACTGGCGATATCGACCGACTGACTTTGGATATCAATAGGGTAATTGGATAAGGTGTCCTCCTCCATACTGGAAATATAGGATTGCATACCGCTGGATAAAGATAAAATCAGGGCAATCCCGATGATTCCGATACTGCCTGCGAAAGCCGTCAACAATGTCCGCGTCTTTTTTGTCAGCAAGTTTTTAAGACTTAAAGACAAGGCTGTCATAAATGACATGGAGACTTTCTTTTTTTTATCTTTTAATTGGGATTCTGATTCGTCTATTTTATAGGAGTCGCTGTCGCTTACGATGGAACCGTCAAGCAGGCGGACAATTCTGGTGGAATATTCTTCTGCCAAGTCAGCATTGTGAGTGACCATGATGATCAAGCGATCCTTGGCGATTTCTTTCAACAATTCCATAATCTGGACACTGGTTTCAGAATCCAAGGCACCAGTAGGTTCATCTGCCAACAAAATTTCCGGGTTGTTGACCAGTGCTCTGGCAATTGCCACCCGCTGCATTTGTCCCCCGGACATCTGATTGGGTTTTTTATTTAGCTGATCGGATAAACCAACCTTTTCCAAGGCTTCGACTGCTCTTTTTCTTCTCTCTTCCCTTGACACACCAGCCAAAGTCAACGCAAGTTCTACATTAGACAAAACTGTTTGGTGAGGAATCAAGTTATAACTTTGGAAAACAAAACCGATGGAGTTGTTGCGGTAAATATCCCAGTCGGCATCTTTGTATTCTTTCGTTGATACCCCGTCGATGATTAAATCACCGCTGGTATAGCGATCCAAACCTCCGATGATGTTCAGCATGGTGGTTTTACCGCAGCCGGAAGGACCTAAAATAGACACAAATTCACTTTTCCTAAAAGATAAATCAATTTCTTTTAAAGCTTCTACTTCTGTATTGCCGGTTTCATAAACTTTTCTAATATTTTTTAATTGGAGCATGTTATCTTCCCTTTCCACTGCTAGGCTCACGGGCATCTCAACCGATACAACAATCCTAATTGGACATTCATTTCCCCTGATATTGTCACACGTGATGAGTAAAGACTGCTATTTTTTATTATATTAACGGAGAAGGTTTCTCCTGTTGCTTCGAATAAATACTTTAACAGGACCACAGGCATTCGATTACAAAACCTTTGGCTAAGATTCCGCAATTCTTTTCAAACGGTGAACCCCTGAACGCTTTGACAGCTCTTCCCTGTCACACAAGTTAAATTATAACAAAGGATATTCTTTCAAATACTGATGTCTTATAGCTTATCAAAGTTTTTAAAAAATCTCTACTATCTGCCATTCATTTAAGTCTGAAGTTTTAAAATTAATCTTTTCCTAAACAAATTTTTGTTTAAAAGTAATTAGAGAAAACATTTTATTGCGGATGATTATTTCTCTCTTGAACACTTTGTTTTTTTACCTCGTTAATTTCACTTTATAATCGTTATATTTATCGAATAAAAATAAAATTTACAGCTTTCAACCAAATAAAAATCAGCTTCATAAAAAAATGTATCATGCAAAAAATCTACAACAACGCGTAAATCAAACACTTTTAAATATATTTTTAAAAGTAATATGTTTTTTATAATAATTTCATCTATTATTTTTCAACTATCCAGATGAACATGATATAATGTTATCACGTTATTTATCGTCCGGTAATTATTGTTTTTAAATGAATGATAACATCAGCTGCTACGCTAAAGGAAAGACACGCCCCATTGTTAAAATCAACAGATTAAAAATTTTTGAGCAATAATCTAAAATCACTATATTTTCGGAAAGGAGTAAATATGTATTCACTTGCGAAAGAGCTGATCACTGAAAAAGATTTACGAAGGCAAATCAGGATATTAGAGTTATTGATGGATCAGCAACAATCAACGGCTAAAGAAATCTCCCATGAGATTGGTTCCTCAGAAAGAACCGTTTTTAACGATATCCATTCAATCCGCTTGCTGCTGCCAGAAGGATGGCGCATCGAATCTGAAGGAAACACCGGATTGATTCTGCACTCTGACAATCATCAGCCGATTTCTAAAGTGTGGGAACATTTTATGAAGATGTCTCTGGGCATACAATTGGCAAAAACTCTGCTATACAGAAAAAAAATCCACACCCATCAGTTTGTGACGGAATTTGGCACCTCCTATGAGACACTCAGAAGGCACGTCATCAAACTAAATAAGCAGTTAGAGCCGTACGATTTAGCGATTCAATTGAATCACAGCACGGTACAATGGTCAGGGGAAGAAATCAATATCAGAGTTTTTTACCAGCGTCTGCTGGTCCCATTCACACATAATAATTTCTTTTTTGAAAACTATCCCGTTCATCAAGTAAATTATATTCATTTTATCAATCGGCTGAACAAGAAGAAAATCCATGTGATGACAGAAGAAATATTTGGTACCTGCTGGTTTTTCATCAACGCAATCCGTATCAAAGCAGGCTGCAGTATCAATCAGTTTGTGTTTAATGACGAAGACCCTCTTTTTAATTTGTACCGGGAAGAATTAGCTTCCTTGTATGCCATGGAAGGAATTATTTTAAAAAAAGAAGAAGAATTTTTCAGTTTTTTCTGTTTTCTTGAAAGTTGGAATTACAATAATCACTGGCCGGAAAAGCTTTCTTTGATGTTCGACGAAGACTATCATGATATGAATGAGCGCTGTAAAAGAGCCGTTTACCGCATCGGAGAGGCTATTGGACAGCCAAAATTATATACTTCCAATTTAAACGACAATTTATTTTTATTTTTTTTAAAGTATCATGAGTCAAAACAACTTTCCGATATTTTTTCTGAGTCCCAAGACATCTTAGCTTTCGGCTACAATCGCTTTTTGAATCTTTACAATTATGTTTTCGAAGAAATCAAGAACAGTGAATTATTAACGAACATGCCTCAATCAATTTATATCGTCAACACTGCAACACTGCTGATACAAGAAGCTATCATGAAAGTAAATCCGCCCAAAATCAATGCCTATTTTATTTTTCAAGGAGAGCCGGCCTGGAAAAGTTTTTTACTAAAGGAACTGACCGATTTGCTTGGCTCCCGCGTTCAATTGATTGATGCCAGTCTTTCCCAACTGCAAGAATGGGAACTTGGGGAAGAAGATATCATTATTTCAAATTATCCTGTTGAGAGTTCATTTTCCCAAGAAATTTTTTATATTTCCCTTGTCCCCAGCAGGAAAGAACTTCAAATGATTAAAGAAAACATCAATCAAATGTATTTTTAAAAACAACCGGAGAGTTGCCCAAAGTGGTCAACTCTCTGGTTGTTTTAAATGCGATAGTTATTTTAGGCTGTCAGTTCTTTTTGTCTGCCCGTCCATCGTTTAGTAAGCATCTTCTCTACCTCTACTATCGTGAAGATCCCTAAACCGATTAAACCTGCTGAAACATGTTGATACCATGTCAAATCAGTTGTCCCGATGATACTCTGAGCCGCCGGCAACATTAAGACTGTACCTTGTAAAACTACAAGCGCCCCTAAAGAGATGAACAACGCCCGGTTTTTAAATAATCCCCGGTTGATGGCGGGATCTTTCAGCTCCCGGCAATTGATCATATAAAAAGCTTGAGCCAACACGATACTTTGCAACAGTAATGTTTGCTGGACTGCAATGGTTTCTGCTTGCATCGACATCAAATATGACGGGATGGTGATTAGCAGTGAGACATAAACTATCCTGAAGATACTGTAACCTGAAAGTATGGGCTCCTGCGGATGTCGCGGCTGACGCTTCATGATGGCCTTATTTCCCGCTTCAAACCCGAGAGCATAGGACAACGTGATTGTAGTCGCCATATTCACCCACAAAATCTGGACCGGTGTTAACGGCAGAGGCTGATTAGTCAATAAAGCGAAGATGACAATCAATCCTTGAGCTAAAGCCGTGGGAAGAAAGAATTTAATCGTATTCTTCAAATTGTCATAAATCCGACGTCCCTCTTTGACGGCAGCGGCAATCGTGGCAAAATTATCGTCTGCCAGCACCATGTCAGCGGCTTGTTTGCTGACTTCACTGCCCTTGATTCCCATGGCGATACCGATATCCGCCTTTTTCAGTGCTGGAGCATCATTTACCCCATCACCAGTCATGCCCACTATCTCTCCGTTTTTCTGTAACGCACTGACGATACGCAACTTATGCTCAGGAGTTGTCCGGGCAAAAATATCCACTTCTTTTACCCGTTGGCGCAATTGCTTCTCATTCATCTGATCAAGGTCTTTTCCTTCGATGACGTTACACACATGAGCCAATCCGATTTGTTTACCGATTGCTTGCGCCGTATCTTTATGGTCCCCTGTAATCATCTTGACTGATATGCCTGCTTCACGTGATTCTTTGATGGCCTGGATGGCTGACTCTTTGGGCGGGTCCATAATTCCCGCTAAAGCCACCAGCTCCAAGTCGGCCACCGTATCATGGGACAACACTGCTCCTTGCGAAAAAGATTTCTTGGCGAACCCTAAGACTCTCTGTCCTTTTTTTGCCAAGGCTGCCCCTTCTCTCTGCCAAAACTTGGCTTGCTCTGGAGACAGGGAGCTTTTGGACAATAATACTTCCGGAGCTCCTTTTACAAATAAAATTTGCTCACCACTCGTCATCTGATGCAAAGTCGCCATATACTTATACTCTGAACTAAAAGGAATTTTATCAAGCAGCGGCAAAAACGGTACATCGTAGCATGCCGCAAACTTTAACAATGCCAGCTCTGTAGGGTTGCCGGATAAATCTTCAATCTTTTGCTCAACAGTCAATTTTAATTCCTGACAGTTGTTCATAATCGTTAATACACTATCCTCTGAAACGTCGCTGATGTCGCAGAACTGCTTTGGACCATCAGCAGCAATGACTTCTGTCACAGACATCTCATTTTTTGTTAGTGTGCCTGTTTTATCGGAGCAGATAACAGTCATGGCTCCTAAAGTTTCAACTGCCGGCATACTTTTAACAATAGCTTGTTTTTCTGCCATCTCATTGACTCCCATGGATAAAATCATGGTCAGCACTGCCGGCAAGCCCTCAGGAATAACTGCAACAATCAAGGCAATCACTGTGGACAGCAACATACTCATGTCCATACCGTAACGGAAAGTAGTAAAAAACAGCAAGAAAACAATTAAGCCCATCAATCCCTTGAATATTTGCTTATTCAGCTGATTGATTTTTAAAATCAAAGGAGTTGTCTGCTTTTCAACCGTTTGAAGCGCCTGATTGATTTGTCCGATTTCAGTGGCATCTCCTGTTTCAACGACTATCCCTTTTCCTGTCCCTGACTGAACCAGAGTGCCGGAGAAAGCCATATTGATTCTATCGCCTAGGGGCGTCTCCTCATCTAAATTCGTCGGACTTTTTTCTACCGGAAGTGACTCTCCTGTCAAAACTGACTCCTCGATTAATAAGTCATGAACTTCAAACAAACGTAAATCTGCCGGTACAATGTCACCGGGCTGTAATATGACCACATCCCCGGGAACCAAGACTTCGCTTGCCATTGCCTGTCTGACACCGTCAGATAAAACAACTGACTCCTGACCCATCATCTGTTTCAAACTATTCAATGACTCTTCAGCTTTTCTCTCCTGATAATAACCGATCAGCCCATTGATCAAAACTACAGCAAGAATGATAAACATTTCAACATAGCTTCCCGTAATTCCTTTTAAAATACCGGCAACAATCAAGATAATCATCAGCAAGTCCACAAAATGCTTGCCGATTTTCCGCCAAAGTTTTTGCTCTTCTTTTTCAGCCAATGTATTCATTCCATATTTCTTTATACGCAAAGCTCTCTCGTGCTCACTTAATCCCGACAAATCGCTGCTTAGCATTTCCAGAATCCTGTTCACGGTGTATTGATACCATGTCACGTTTATCACTTCCTTTATCTTAATAGTTTGAGGTTCAGATTAGAGTATAATAAACAATGCTTTTTTATTTTTGGCAATTTTTTCAGAAAGATATGAAAAAACATGCGAACCAGCGGCTGCATGTTTTTCCTGTTTTCTATATTAAGCAGACAGCGCGGACAAAACTTGCCTCTGCTTCGATTTTAAGCGGGAATGCTGCTACCTGAAATCCTGTAACTCCCTGCAATTTTTTCAGATTAGTTAAATTTTCCAACAAGGGGATATCTGCCTGAAACAATCGTTGATGAATCTCATAAGGATGAAAATCCGGTGAAGGCATATCCATCCCCAACATTTTAATCTTCTTTCGTACAAAAAAATCTGCCAGTTCTCTGCTCACTTGAGGATGATCGCTAAAATAGACTGATTGACGATAAAAAGCATCATGTCCCGTATAAAGCAAAACAATATCTCCCGGTTGAATCAGCTTATCATAGTCATTCTGATAGTCAATGATTTGTGACCCTCTCACATCCAGCAGCACCCCTCGTCCCAAAAATTGCTCCAATGGAAAGTCTGCCGTTTTCCGTTCATCTTCGATCAAGTGCATGGGAACATCAAGATGGGTGCCGGCGTGCAGATTAGAAGACAGAAAGAAGGCACTGTACCCATCTTCTCTCACTGTCCGCTGTTCATACAAAATGAAAGGTTCATCTCCCGGATAAATGGGCGTCTCCTTGTTCAATGGTTGTGAAATATCAATAATGTCCATTCTTCACCGCCTCCCTTTTTAACAATCTCAACAGTGTCTAAACTCGCAGGCAAGCAAATGATCATTGACCATCCCGATACTTTGCATGTAAGCGTAAATGATTGTGGGTCCGATAAATTTAAAACCGGCTTTTTTCAAGTCTTTACTGATAGTTTCCGCCAGTTCTGTTGAAGCAGGCACTTCCGAAATGTTTTTAAAAGTATTAACAATGGGCTGATGATCGACATAAGACCAAATGAATCGGTCAAAAGAACCGTACTCCTTTTGTATTTTTAAAAATATTTCAGCATTGTTGACCGCTGCCTGTATTTTCAGCCGGTTGCGGATAATTTTGGGATTGCTTAATAATTCTGCGATTTTCTCTTCATCATAACGACTGACTTTTTCAACGTCGAAACCGTCAAATGCTTCTCGGAAAGCATCCCTTTTATCCAGAATGGTCTTCCAGCTCAAGCCTGCCTGCATAGACTCAAGCACCAGCATTTCAAATAAATAGCCATCATCATGAATAGGTTTCCCCCACTGTGTGTCATGGTATTCTCTTTCAATTGTGCTTTGATTGGCCCAATCACATCTAATCTTTTCCATCTGCTTCACCCTTTTCAAAATTTAACAACCATTCTTTCCGGTAAGGTTTTCCGCCGTAGCCCCCCAACTCCCCATTTGATTTTACTACCCGGTGACAGGGGATGATGACAGCCAGCTGATTGGCACCATTAGCATTACCGATGGCACGATAACCTGAAGGAACCCCTACGGCTTGAGCTAAGTCCTTATAACTTTTCGTCTCTCCATAAGGAATGTTCATCAATCCCTGCCAAACTTTTCGTTGGAAAGGTGTCCCTGATAAATACAGCGGCGTTGTGAACTTTCGCAACTCTCCCTTAAAGTACTGTGCCATTTCTTCAGAAATCTGCCGGCTGATATTTGTTTTTCCCGGAAGGATGCGTACATTCATCTTCTTTCGCAATTTTTCTATTTCCCGTTCCAGTGCTCTCCTGTCAGCAAATTCCAATAAATATAAAAAGTTTTCGTCTGACACACTGACCATTGGACCTAAAGGCGTGTCGAACCAATCAGCAAACAGCACCCGCAAGTCCTTGGATTTGCTGGGCACATCCCCCATGATTTTAGTAAACGCATCATGGAACCCGCTGGAAGATTCATACCCGCTGTCTAATTGTTCATCAATGACCTTCTGCCCCTTTCTGATAGCTGCAAACGCCAAACCCATACGCCGGGAACGTGCATACTGAACAAAAGTCATGCCGTAAAATTGTTTAAATTTTCTTCTTGCAGTTGCTGAGTGTATCCCTAAAGCTTCAAAGTCTTTTTCTTGCCAACGTTTTTCCGGATGTTCTTCCACCGCTTCCACCATTAAACGGACTTCCTCAGGCATCTCTCCCGGAAAAGACAAAGGGTGACACTTTTTGCATGGACGGTACCCTGCAATCAATGCAGACTCAGCATCTTTGAAAAAATCACAGTTCTCAAATTTCGGTTTTCGTGCGGAACACGTTGCATGACAAAAGATGCCCGTTGTTTTGATTCCCACAAAAAATACGCCTTCATAGGAACTGTCGCGGTTCAAAAAAGCCTGATAATATTCTTTTTGTTTTTTTACACTCATCATAGGAAAAACCTCCTTTGTCATTTTCTTTAGTATACTCTTAACCTGCGTACAGTGCCTACGAAAACTGAACAAGTAATTTTCATCGATACTGTATCCTTTTCCAGTATCTTTCCCACTGTTTATTTGTTTGTCTGTGACGATACTGCTCCATTCGCTACGGAGATGCCAAAAAATACGGGGTGAGTCTCACAATAAACTTTAAAAGGTCCTCTATACCATGAGGAGCAATCAGCTCGAAATCATTTTTAATTTTTCGAATCCCCACAGCTGTACATATTTCCGGAAATTTCCCCAACGCATCAGCTACGTTAAGATAGGGTTGTGAGGCGCCGTTAAATAAATGCATATGAGCTTGGTTTTTCACTTCCCAATCAAATTTCGGATAATGTTTCTTCAAATGGTTTTCTATGGCTGTTGTTGCTTCAAGACTGATTTCAGAATCGAAAAATACCACATCCACATCTCCTGAATAACTGCTGGCATTTCCCGATAAAGTATTCCAAACATGGGTACGAATCGTGCCCGCACAAAGGCAAGCTTGAGGTAATTCCAATGTTTCGATAATTTCCAATATCCTTACAATATCCCGGTCGGCTGTCAACAGGGAAATAAAAGCATCTTTGTCCAAGAGATCATCTCCACTTTCTTTACTTCTATTTTACCAAAGAGTTGCCGGGGAAACAGCCGAACAATCTTATAAGTTTTGATACAGCGGAAAAAGATGCTCTTCACGCACTTTTTTAGAAAATACAAAAAAACGCCATCCTAAGATGACGTTCTTTAAATTTGTTTTTTTCTATGCTACTTCTTTGATTTCTTCGTCTGAAGACAAACCATTTAGACTAACATTCAAAACAATAGCAATCAAACTGCTCATCACAATACCGTTTCCAGCAAACATGCTGATGGTTTCAGGCATTTTTTGAAACAGCTCAGGCATGATGGCAAAACCTAAACCAAAGCCGATAGAAACTGCCACGATTAATAAATTTTTATCGTTGTTAAAATCAACTTTTGCCAGCATACGCATCCCTTGTACTGCTACCATGCCGAACATTACCAGCATACCGCCACCTAATACAGGCTCTGGAATCATCTGAGCCATCGCCCCGATTTTTGGCAGCAAACCCAAAATAATTAGGAATCCTGCAGAGAAAAATACCGGTTTGCGGGTTTTGATTCCTGACAACTGCACTAATCCCACATTTTGAGAAAAACCAGTATATGGGAAAGTATTGAATATCCCGCCAAGAATGACAGCCAGTCCTTCTGCCCGGTACCCACGTTTCAACTCTTCTTCGCCAATATGTTTTCCTGTGATATCTCCTAAAGCAAAATAAACTCCAGTAGATTCCACCATACTTACAATGGAAATAATGACCATCAAAATAATTGAGGAGATATCGAAAATCGGCTTGCCGAAATAAAACGGTTGAGGCACATGAACCCATTGCGCCTCATTGATGATATCAAAGGAAACCAACCCCATAGCAACAGCTAAAAGCGTCCCGCCTACTAAGCCAACTAAGACAGAAATCGATTGAACAAATCCTTTGCCTAAAATCTGTGTCAGCAAAATTAAAATAATGGTGAAGAAAGCCAATCCTAAATTCTCCAAACTGCCAAAGTCTTTACTTGCTGCTGAGCCGCCGCCCATTTTTTCGATGGCCACAGGAATTAAAGTCAATCCAATGGTTGTAATGACTGTCCCAGTCACTATCGGAGGAAATAATTTTTTTACTTTTGAAAACGTTCCGGCAATCAGTACGATGACTACACCTGCTGCGATAATCGAACCATAAATAGCTCCGATGCCTTTGTTGCTGCCAATCATGATTAGCGGAGCAACTGCTTGAATCGCACACCCTAGCACGACCGGCAAGCCGATACCGAAATATTTAGTGACAACTAGCTGTAAAAGTGTGGCAACCCCGCACATAAAAATATCAATAGAAATTAAATAAGTCATTTGTTCCGGCGTAAAATTCAACGCCTGACCAATCAATAACGGCACAGCCACTGCACCGGCATACATAGCCAATAAATGTTGGATTCCTAAAACTGCTGCTTGAGCAGTTGTGACATCATCAGATGTTTTAACTAAGGCTGGATTTTTATTTTCTGTCATGACTAGGCATCTCCTTCCAGAAAGCTGATAGTTCCATCACCCAATGAAGCAATTCTTGCCAGAGAAATAACATTGATACCCATATCTTTAATCAATTGTCTTCCTTCTTGGAAAGATTTTTCTATCACGATTCCCACCGCTTCCACTGTGGCTCCAGCTTGGGAGCAAAGTTCTATCAAACCTTTCGCCGCCTGACCATTGGCCAAAAAGTCATCAATAATCAGTACGTGATCTTCTTTTGATAAAAATTTGCTGGAAATAGAAATCTGATTGGTTTCCTGTTTAGTAAAAGAATAGACAGATGACGTCAACAATTCTTCTTTCATCGTCAAACTCTTGGATTTTCTCGCAATGATCAAAGGTACCTCTAATTTTTCTGCCGCAAACACTGCCGGAGCAATGCCCGATGTTTCCAGCGTGACGATTTTTGTGACCTTCGCTTCAGCAAAATGAGCCGCAAAACAATATCCTACCTGTTTTATCAATAAAGGGTCGACTTGATGTGTTAAAAAGCTGTCAACTTTTAAAACATTTTCACCTAGAATTCGACCATCTTTCTCTATTCTGTTTACAAGTTCTTTCATGTATTTCTCCCTTTCCTCATTTCAGTCTACTCCAATTTCAATCAACGGTCACAAATAAAAAAAACCCTTTTTTAAAGCAAAAAAGGGAGCGTCAGCTCTTTTTTACTTATAGTCCAGCATTTACGGTGCCGGGTAGAGACAGTCAACCTTATTTTGACCATATACAAGTTATAAAAATCGGATACTTCTATTATCTCTTAATTTTATAAAATAGCAACAAGTGAAAAACGGTTACATAAAAAAAGTTAGTGTTGCCAAAAAAATGTTTGATTATCTTCAAATGACTGTTATATATAGACACTTTATTATAAATTATCTCTCTAGCAAAAAAAAGCCCAAGACATGGTTAATCATGCCAAGGGCGGTTGTTTTATACTATTTTTTACTATTTCTTGCTGTGTTCACAAATTATTTCGATAATTATATCTCCAACTGCTGCCAAGGAGATAAATTCAAATTGTCTGTCAAAATTTTCTCATCCCGTAAAAAATTGGGTGTAGGGATTTTCCATAAAAAATATTGTAGAGCCGTCCTCCCCCACCGAGTGAGTACTTTGATTGGCAATTTATTCTTCCACGTAGGCATCCCCTAAATAGAAATAGCAACCGTAAGACGGGTAGCCGATTTGTTTGATTTTAGGATTGATCAAGTAGTTTGAAGCACTTTGGTACAATGGTACTTGTGCGGCATCTTCTTCCAGCAAAATCTTTTCGGCTTCTTTATAATCTTCAAATAATTTTGTCACATCATTGGCATCCACTGTTTTTGCCGCTTTTGTCAACTTATCATAGGTTTGATTGGAGTATTCTCCGTAGTTATAAGCAGAGTCTGTCACATATAAGTTGAAATAAATATCCAAGCTATTGTCCCCGGCAAGCCAGCCAGAAATCGACAATTCATAATTTTTTTCCCGGCGCGACTGGTTGACGTTTGTTTTTGGTTGTTGCTGAATCTCGATACTCAACCCGTCAAGGTTTTCTTCAAGTTGATTTTGCACGTACTCAGATACCTTGCGCCCGCTGTCATCATCAGAGACCAGTAAAGGCAGAGTCACTTCTTTTCCAAGTTCTTTCTGTGCTTCGCTCCACTCTTTTTGTGCTTTTTTCACATCATACAACGCATACTCCCCGCTGTATGCACGGAAATCTTCATTGGTATCAGGATTGGTAAACAAATCATGTGGAATCAAACCATTCAAGGGTTTAGCTCCGTCGTTCAAAACATTTTCAGCCAGTGCTTCCTTGTCGATCGCCAAGCTGATGGCTTTACGCAGATGAACATTGGCCAGCGGAGTGCCCTCTTTCTGATTAAAATCGATAAAGTTGTTGGCAATATCCGAATGACTGACAAATCCCGGGTCATCTTGTAATTCCGCCACATACTGCCCGCTGATTTTCGTCAAATCTATATCACCTGACTGATACAAGTTGATGCCTGTATTTTCTTCTTTCATGGTTTCGCCTCTGACTTCGGACAAGCTGACCCGGTCAGCGTCATAATACTCAGGATTTTTCTTCAATGTCCAAGTATCGCTCCCCTGTTCCCAATCGGTCAAAATAAACGGACCGTTGTACAGCACGTGTTCGCTGTCGCTGCCGAAATCTTTATCTTGTTCCTCCACATAGGATTGATTTTGCGGTGCCAGCCAAACAATGGATAACAGAGTTAAAAATGAAGCTTGGGGCTGTTCCAAAACGACTTTGAACTGGTCAGGCTCGGGCGCTGACACGCCTAGGTCATCTACCGGCTGTTCTCCGGTACGCACAGCCAACCCATTTTCTACATTATCAAGCAGATAGGCATTAGGTGCCCCTGTATCCGGATCAACTAATTTTTTCCAGGAGTACTCGAAATCTGCTGCAGTGATTTGTTCCCCATTGCTCCACTTCGCATCTTCTCTCAAAGTGAACACATATTCTTTTCCGTCATCACTGATAGCCACATCTTTAGCGATTGCCGGTACTGGCTGGCTGTCATGATCCAAACGATAGAGTCCTTCATAAATTTGATGAAGCACTGTAAAAGTATTCTTGTCTGTGGCTTGGATTGTGTCCACGGTCACGATTTCTGTCGGAACCCCAATCTCAATTATTTGCTCGGAAGCCTTGGCTCCCTGTTTAGCATCCTCTTCTTTTGATATATCTGTAGTTCCTGTTCCGGAACCTCCGCCGCATGCCCCTAACAATAATGCCACACTGGCGAAAATAATACTTGTTAACAATTTTTTCTTCATTACTGATCCCTCCTTATAATATAAAAAACGCCCTTCATCCGAATATAACGGATAAAGGACGTGAATAACTCTTCTCGTGGTACCACCTTTTTTGGCGACTGTTCATCGCCCGCTCGTCAGACACGGCACTTATGCATATGTCTTAGTGCTGTAACAGGCACTCCTGTATTTTTCTAATCATCTGATCGACTCGAAAAATAAATACTAAAAGGCCATTTTCCATCTCTTTGATTTTACCTCTTTTCAGCTCCTGAGGCTCTCTGTCAAAATCTTCTTGAATAATGTACTTACCTTCTCACGGTATTCTCATAGATATCTTATTTGAAACTCATTATATAAAGTTAAAATACCATTGTCAACCTCTAAAATAATTTTGCAGAAACTTTTTCGGCCTTTCAGCTAAATTTCTCAATGATTTCAACCAACATTAAAATTACGAGAAGACGTTCCTTTGATTTTATTTTAATTTTCCCTGTGTTAAAATCGTGGGTAAGAACAAACATAAAAAGGAAGAGAACGATGAAACCTCAACATTCTTTAAAAATAAAACAAAAAATCACCTTGCCCATCAAAAGACTAGGCATCAATGGAGAAGGCATCGGTTACTATCAAAAGACAGTGGTGTTTGTGCCGGGAGCTTTGCCTAATGAAACTGTATCTGCTGAAATCACAAAATCTGCCCCAAAATTTGTCGAGGCCAAATTAATCGAAGTTCATAAACAATCACCAGAGCGGGTCGTTCCCCCTTGCCCTATTTACGAACAGTGCGGCGGCTGCCAGCTGCAACATCTTTCCTATTCTGGACAGCTTTCATTTAAAGTTGATATCGTCAGACAGTCCTTAGCCAAATATAAACCACAAGGCTATCAAAAATTTAAGCTCCTGCCCGCCATAGGGATGACCGCCCCGTGGAACTACCGCAACAAACTTCAGTTCCAGTTAGGCGAAAAGGAAGGACGGGTGATTGCCGGTTTGTATCAGCCTAACTCCCATCACTTGGTAGAAATTTCTGATTGTCTGGTGCAGCAGCCGGCGACTATGAACGTCCTCAAAATCGCAGTAGATTTATTAAATAAATTTCAAGTACCGATTTACAATGAACGCAGCAACAGCGGGATCGTGAAAACCCTGGTGATCCGCACAGGAATCAACACGGGGGAAACACAACTGGTGTTTATCACCCACAGTAAAAAATTGCCTAAGAAAAACATTCTGATTGCGGAGCTTTGCAGACAGTGTCCCGAACTCGTCTCCATTATGCAAAACATCCAGCCAACTAAAAGTTCCATCGTGATGGGTGAAGAAACGATTCATCTCTGGGGCAAAGAAAGTGTGGCTGAAACATTGGGCGATATCCATTTCGACTTGTCGGCAAGGGCTTTTTTCCAGTTGAATCCTGACCAGACGGCAGTGCTATATCAAGAAGCCAGAAAAGCTCTTGACGCCCAGGCTGACGACCGGATCATCGATGCGTATTGCGGTGTGGGCACCATCGGTTTGAGTCTTGCAAAGAAAGTAAAAGAAGTCCGGGGTATGGACACAATCCCCGCTGCCATTAAAGATGCCAGAAAAAATGCTTTGAATTTGGGTGTATCCAACACTTTATACGAAGTGGGAACAGCTGAAACTCTTATCCCGATTTGGTTGAAAGATGGTTTCAAACCTGACGGCATCGTTGTGGATCCCCCTCGCACAGGACTGGATAATAAACTGATTGACACCCTGCTCAAATTCCCCAGCCAAAAACTTGTCTATATTTCATGCAATCCGTCTACCTTAGCCCGGGATTTAGTGAGATTGACTCAGAGATATCAAGTAGAGTATCTGCAATCTGTGGATATGTTCCCTCAAACTGCGCGGGCAGAAGTGGTCGCAAAGTTGACCTTGAAAGCCTAATGCTGCAATCACAAGAAAACACTGATTGAAAGCAACATATTCAGCAACGTATCAAAACAAAGGATATTAATGAAGCAATAAAAAAACAGGAACAGCTTAAAAGAAAAATGCCCTTCCTCCAACCAGACAAACTGTCTAGTATCAGGAAGGGCAATATTTTTTTGTCTTATCAGTTAGCGATAGGTAAAATAATTCCACAACTCAGCAATCCCCATGGCAATCAAAATAGCCCCAAATATTCGAAAGGCAACTAACACCGCACCGAAAGGATTGAAAAGCAAAATAATCCCTAAAGCGATCATGACGCCAATATAGACATAAGAACGTTTTTCTGCCATTTGAAATTGATTAAGATAGACCCATTTGTTGATACTGTTCACAATAATAAAAATCCCCAGCAATATCGGCAGCAGTCCGATTAAAGTTCTCATAAAAAGTACAGCCACACCGGCAATAAGCAAGTACAACACGCCGCCCATGAGCGACATCCGCGAATATAGGACCTCTTCCTTATATTTTATCCCGCGGACGATACTGATCAGACCTGTCACTAAAAAATAACCTGCGATAATTTTGATAAAAATATTCATTGTAGCCCCGGGCTCCAGCATGATAATAATCCCAAAAAGCAGATAAAAAAGTCCTTGAAGCAACACGTATTTTTTTAAAGACGCTAACAAATTTTTCATTTTGTCATCCCATCTCATAGTTTTGTCCCTATTATAACTGAAAAATAATAAAAACACAGGAAGTTTGTTTGGCTTTTTTTTGAAGAAGAGATGAAAACACTCCAAAGAACAACAAAGACTACCAACGATGTTGTTTAGACAGAAATCTTCTGATAACAGTTGCCAAGAGAAAGAATCCGCATATAAAAGAACAAAGCCCCCGCAAGCAAACACCCTGCCGGAGCTCGTTGATTAACTGTCTTAAAAAATTGGATTTTAGTACGCTCTTGCCCAGTGAACCATATATTTGGCAGGCGCGCCATTCCAAATATCTTTCATCCCGCTTAAATCTAACGATTGATCTTCAAAACGAATCACGCGGGGGGTCGCTCCCGTTTCTTCTTTGATTTCTTCCTCAACCTTTTCTTCACCAGACCAAGGGGCAATAACAAAACCCCCTGCTTTAATATGTTTGATAAACTCTTCTTTTGTTTCCGCACGATGAGTTTTTTCGTCCTGACGCTTTTTAGCTGTTTCAAACATTGTGTGATGAATATCATCCATTAGACTTTGAATATTGTCGTTTAATGTTTCATCCAGAGGGAATGTTACTTTCTCCAATGTGTCACGGCGAGCCACGGTGACTTGCTGATTTTCAATATCCCGCGGACCGATTTCGATCCGGACTGGAATCCCCCTCATCTCACATTCGTTGAATTTCCAGCCTGGTTTTTTGTCGCTGTCGTCGATCTTCGCTCTAAAGTTTTCTTTTAATCCCGCCAGTAGCTCGTAAGCTTTGTCCAGCACACCTGCCTTGTGTTGGGCAATCGGGATAATCATCACTTGTGTCGGTGCGATTCTAGGCGGCATCACTAGTCCTCTGTCGTCTCCGTGGACCATAATCATGCCGCCGATAGAGCGGGTGGTGATTCCCCATGATGTTTGCTGGACGAATTGCTCTTTGCCTTCTTTATCCAAATAGGAGATTCCATAAGCTTGGGAAAAATTATCTCCTAGATGATGAGATGTGGCAATCTGCAAAGCTTTCCCGTCATACATCAACGTTTCATTGGTGTAAGTTTCTACCGCTCCGGCAAATTTTTCGCTTTGGGTTTTATTCCCTTGAATCACTGGAATTGCCAGATATTCTTCGCACACTTCACGGTAGACTTCTAAAATTTGACGGGCTTCCTTATCGGCTTCTTCAAAGGTTTCGTGGCATGTATGCCCCTCCTGCCAGAAAAACTCTGTGGTCCGCAAAAATGGACGCGTTGTTTTTTCCCAGCGGACGACATTGGCCCATTGATTATAAAGTTTCGGCAAATCCCGATAGGAATGAATGATGTCTCTAAAATGTTCCGCAAATAAAACTTCTGACGTGGGTCTGATTGCCAAACGTTCCGCAAGTTCGCTTTCCCCTCCATGAGTCACCCAAGCCACTTCGGGGGCAAATCCCTCCACGTGCTCGGCTTCTCTCAATAGCAAATGTTCCGGTATCAAAAGAGGCATCATCACATTTTCATGATCCAGTTCTTTCAACCGTGTATCGATGACCTGTTTAATATTTTCCCATAAAGCTGTACCAGTAGGACGCAATACCATGCTTCCTTTAACGCTGGAGTAGGCAGCCAGTTCTGCTTTTAATACGATATCCGTATACCACTGGGCAAAATCATCGTCCCGTTTTGTGATTTCTTTGACAAATTCTTGCTTCGACATTTTCCAATCTCCTTTATAAAAAAATAAAACATACTTTGTACAAGGACCTGATGCGGCGGTACCACCTTGTTTCAAAGTATGTTGACTTTACGACTTAAATGATGATAGAGGTATCAGACCTGTATAATACTTCGGCAGGTTCAAGGGCTCCTAGACGAAATCTCTCAGCAATGATTTCTTTTCTGTAATCTTTAAGCGGTCCTTTACTAATCCGAAAAGCACGGCAAAATTATTCGCCATTACGTTCAAACTATATCATCTAAAAAAAAAGAAGTCAAACTGATTTATGAAAAAGCTAAGTGAACCGTAAAATGTCATTTAAACAAAAACGGCCGGGTAGGCTGATGATTTTCTGAGATTATTTTTTCATTAAACCCTAGTATTAACAACGGGCGTTAATGTATAATAAGTCTTGGGATTTCCCAAACATTGTACTAATAAAAAAAGAAACGAGGTTATCCATGAAAAAGAAGGGTATTACCGCATTATTACTTGCTTTTTCTGTCTTCAACTTGACTGCCTGTTCAAGTAAAGGCGCTCCTGAAAAGGCAGAGAAAATAGAAAATGTCTCTAAGGCGGAGTCATCTGAGGAGACAGAAGCAACGTCTGAATTAAATTTAGACAGCACAAATAGTTTTAAAATAATGATTGAAGCTGCTCAATCACAAATCCCCAGCATGATGAATCAAATGGGAGATATGTATTCTGATCTCAGCATTTCTGAAGGAGAAAACAATACTATTATTTATACCTATACTTACGCTCAAAATCAAGAGATGGCTGTTGATACCGAGGCATTGAGACCGGTCATGGTCAAAGCAATGAAACCAGTCATCGATAGTATGAAAGGACTTTATCCTGATATCAAGCTCCAAACGATTTTTCTCAATCCCGACCAGTCCGAGGTCATCAACTTTATTATCACACAAGAAGACACAGATCAGATTGAGGACAGCGATCAGGAAGCTGTTTCTGAATAAAAACTGGGTATAAACACTCGCGAAAACTAATTCGAGAGTGTTTTTGATTTGAAAGAAAGGATGGCTAAAATTCATTAAGATATAGGATATAGCTGTGCCGCAAAACAGAAAAAGTGAACATTCTGTATAGACCAGCTATGAGTTTACTAGATTTTTAAAGAAGCCTTTCAAACGACTTTTGACAAAATTTTTTAAAATCAAATTGCGTTCAATAAAAAAACTATAACTTTTCATTATTTAGATTGTCTTGCCTTACCATTCCAAATTTTATATGTTAATATTTATTTTCCGGCACTGTAATGAAAAAACATAAAAAAGCAAGAGGTGCTGTCCCTTGTTTTATTGGTATGCAAGCCGTGCTTCCTTGAAAAACATAGCTGTTTTTTCTATGATAAAAACACATCAACGAAAGGAAATGAAAAATGGAATTTGGAGAACAAATAAAAGAAATTCGTAAAAAGCATCAACTGACACAAGAACAATTCGCCAATAAATTAAATGTCACTCGACAAGCCGTTTCAAACTGGGAGAACAACAGAAATCTCCCTGATTTAGAAATGTTGATAATGATTGCTAAAATTTTTCACCTTTCACTTGATGAATTAATTTTAGGAGGAACACAGGTGAACAACATGACAGAAAAACTTATTAAGGATGGCAGTGAGACAAGACGAGCAAAACTTAACCTCATATCTACCATCATAGGAACCTTTTTGTTATTTCTAGGTTTTTTATTATTATTCATAAAAGCAAATTCCGTTGAATATATTGATTCGGCTGGAGTCCTGCATGAGAATTTTTATTTGCTTCCCATTGGATTTGCCTTTTTATTTGCAGGTATCATTGTTTTTATAGTGACAGGTATACGGTATTTGGTGGCCGTTTTGAAAAAATAGAGAAAAGAGTATGGTCCACTTTACCATACTCTTTTCTTATAAAATTCTACCTTTCAATAAAACATTCCGACTGGAACTCATCTTTTCATCTAAGTCCTCCGGGCGTAAAAGGTTGATGTATTAATATTTCCAGATAATTAATGATATAAATTTAGAATTGTTAAAAGATTAGAAGTCCTTTTTTATTGGTCCATATCATACAATAATTATCTTTAAATATCAATGGCTTTTTCCCTACAAACCCTCCCGATGTTTGACCTTATTTCACTTCCATTTATCAGCTGCCCCACTCCTTACATTCAGCAAAAAGAACTACTTTTTTAAGTAAAGCAACTGAAATTCTGTTTAGAAATTTGTTATTCAATTTGCATCGAATTGTCGCTAAATAAATCAATTAGAATTTTCCCTGATAAATTTGCGATAACAATGCTCCTATGATTCATTATTTCTATTTGTGACTTCATCAAGTGTTTGATTATTCTTATTCTTCCAGCTCGTCCAACCATTGTATGAGGCTTTTGCTACAATATCAGCAGCAGTTGATGGAGCAGTAAATGTATAATCTTTCAAAAATACACCCTTTTCGCTAATCACTCCAGAATTAGTCAACTGTTTCAATAACTTCTGTCTCCTAAATCCTTTTGTTTCTGCTGACGGCGAAACCTGTGAATTTTTCAAAACAGTCATGCCATCTTTAGAAAATATAGCTGTTGCATCTGATTTACGAGCTTTTAGATAAAACAGCTCTTGATTAGTCATTGAATCCTGTTCGTTCACAACAGGAGTGAATAATGGATACCCTGCAAAAGACAAAAGTGTAGAGACAGACTTAAATATATCTATCAAATCGGCTTCTCTTGATTCAGTTACGAAAGATTTTTTTGGAATATTCTGCTGTAATTTATATCTATCAGCTTCTAATGCTTTTTGATAGCAATAGTTTTCTAAATATTTAATATCAGCTTTATTTAACTGATTCACACTGCTGTTGGTCGTAAAAACAATCGCAACTGTCCAATTCTCTTTTTTAACAGCATGACTTTTTAAGCGTTCAGCAACATCTTCACTTTCACCAATATAAACCATCGTTTCTGCATTAGCTTGAAGGTACCCATCTTCTTCAAACAAGAAATATAACCCGTTGTAATTCAACTCATTTCGGTCTTTTATTGCCTGATTCAGCTCATCACGAGGAATCAAAATAGACTGAATCGTTCTGGTAGGAATATGACTGATTTGAAAACTTCTAGTATCACCAGTTGGGAAAAAAGTTTGTATTGTAAATGGATTTTTTTTCATACACTACTCCTTACTGTTAATTATCCAGTAGTAACTCTATTTTTCCATCTAAAGAGTTGCCATCATTAATTTTTTCAGATAAATCATTGACGAACGCTCTATGGTTTTTGTAATTGTAGAACTTAACTCCTATCAATCTGACAGTATCATTTTCATTGATAATTTCTATATCGTCCCCATTGATGGCCAATAGCATTTCTTGTTTCCAAGCATCATTAGATTCTAGATGCTCACCTTTTGGTTCAATATAAACTTGATAAATAAATTCATTATCTTCTAAATAAAGAATAAAGTCTGGCATGAACCCCCTCGGACCGTCAAACTCAGTTAATTTGAATCGAGTTGCTTTTTCATCATTACGTATTAAATACACAGTTGAGTACTTCGCCTCTAGCTCGTCAATAAAACTTCCCATCAACTTTACTAAATCAAACTCCATATCATTCACAATAGCGTTAGTGTAAACGAACCAATCTTTCCCCTTCGTGTCGTGCTCTTCGATTCGTTGGGTAACAAGCAGACCTGTTTCAAATTTTGGCACAACTACTTCATAATCCTTTAGAACCTCTCGAACAGCCATTGGTTTGAACACTTTCAATCCAATCTCTTTCTTGTAGTTCCGTCTTATTTTGTCCTCACAAAACGCTAAAAATCTATCAATAATTTCTAACTTCTCATGTGCATTTAAATCAGAAACTGATTGCTCTTTTGGTAAAGAAACAAAAATAGAGACACCTTTAAAATACTGCTCACTAGTTAGAAGTTCTTCCACTGATTGCAACATGGGTAAATATTTTTTTAGATTAGAAAATCGATAAAAAGAATTTCGTTGCAATCCTTTTTTAAAAAATCTTCTATCTACAATCAAAGGTTGTTCATGTCTTTCAATCTGTTCTTGAGTTTGTTTTTCTTGAAATTTGACTTCTAGTGTAGAGCCAATATACTCCACCACCCATTCTTTAGGAATCGTAAACTTATCTAAAGAGTTATAGTCTTCTGGTGTCGTTTTACGACTTTCATTCAAAAATAAATTTCCTTGTTTATATACACTACTCTTCTTAAAAGCATTTTTAAGTCTGGTTGACAAGACACGAACTGTTTCATCATTTGCAGTAATTAAGTTCACTGCATTCATGGATTTCTCTAAATTAGCCAAGTAGTAATGCAGAAATTAATAGTGCATCATAACTCTTCAAGTCCTCAATAACTACAGGTCTTTGCAATTCTTCTCCATCCCAATATTGAGGGAACTCTTTTAAAATGTCTTTAATTTGTTTCATCAACCGAGTATCCATTTGTCAACTCCTAATTTTAATCTTATCTTTTCCATTATATTAATCAGCATTCTATAAGTCATGGGAAATAAAAAAAGACAAGTAGAACTATTACAACTACTCGTCTTTTAGTTAAAGATAATAAACCATTATTCAATATAATTAATTTTATTTCAAATTTCTAGGTTTAAAAGGAGGTAATTCTTCATAATTATTTAAGTCAAATACCATAGCTTTGTGTTCCGGTATAAACGTCCCTTTAAATTGATATCTCATTTCATCTTTCCATTCATCTTCCATTAATGCCCTCAATACATTTCTAATCGCACTATATTGTAGCTTGACACTACCTTTTTGTTGACTTGCTGGCTTAGAAAATGGTATTCCTTTCAGTGAACTAGCTTTACATGCTTGAATTGCAAAAACTCTTTGTTCCCTATCCACTAATGGTTTAACATGACTTGAATAACCTAAACTTTCCGCAATTGACTTATCAAAAGTCACTGAATTTTTATTTATTGTCAATAAATTATTTCCCGAATTTTCGACATTAATTACTTCAAAATTATATTCATCAAAAGTTAACTTTGTCATTTAGTTTTTTTCTCCTTTCAGTAATATTTCATTAATCTGTTCCTTTGTCCATTTTACATCGATCACGATAAACCCCTTGAATGCACCAGATTTAATAGTAGAAACAAACATTTTAGGTTTTTCAATTGCTTTAGATACTTTCTTTCTTATTCCTTTGTTAGGGTTTAATAAAAGTTCTTGAACTAACAGCCAGTCTGCTTCAGAAACAATAGCTGGTACACCATTTTTTAAAAGATATTGTGGTTTTTCTCCTCGATTGATTCTTTTCTTGTGAGTAAAACAATCAACTGTAAATGTTTTTTGCATGATAACATGCCCAAAATATTTTTCATTCCTTAATATCCTATAAACTGATGATGACTTCCATTTATTGCCCATTACTGTTGGAATATGATTTTCATTTAACATATTAGCAATATCAATTGCTCTAATTCCATTTAAGAAACTATGATAAATTAAACGAACAATTTCAGCTTCAGATTCTTCAATGATTATGGTTCCAAACTTATCTTTTGTATATCCTAAAAGATTATGGGTAGGAATAATCGGCAGTCCCTTTTTAAATCTTTCAATAATTGACCAAGTGATTGCTTCGCTTTTTTGTTCACTTTCTGCTTGGGCTACAATACTGAGCATTAACAAGTGTGTTTCGCTTGTTGCATCTAATGTGTTCATATTTAAATCTTCAATAAAGACACCTACCGGATTTGATAACGCTTTCAATTCTCTGTGAATTGATATGAAGTCTAACGTGTTTCTTGAAAATCTACTAATGCTTTTGACAATGATTAAATCAATCTTGTTTAATCGGCAATCTTTCAACATTCGATTAAAATTATCTCTTTTTTTGATAGTCGTTCCCGATGCCCCTCTATCAGCATAAATATCGACCAATTGCCATTCGGGATTGTTAATTATTTTCTCCCGATATGTTTGAATTTGTAACTCAAAGCTACCAGACTGTGATTCAGCATAGGTACTAACTCGACAATATGCTGCTACTCTTTTCTTTTGAAATTGAGGTTCACTGATTGTTGCAGGAATTACTTCTACTATTCTTTCTGAATTAAATGCCTCCCTTATTTTCTTCTGTTGCTTGGTAACTTTCTTCTCCTTTCCAGAAATTTTTCTGCTTTTCACCACATTCTTCACATCCTCAAATTGAAAAACCTACAGTCTGATTATACGAATATTTCCAATAAAATACTAACTATTTTGAAGGAATTTCACAGATAAAATATCTTTTAAATTAAAGATACGCCTAAAAAAATAAAAATTAGTGTCTAAATTATTCATCTCCAAATTTGTTCATTCAATTTTTAAAAATTTTTATCTTTAATTTGAAAATTTTTAGAATCTATTGTTTCTAAAAAAGATAAATAAATAGTTGTATTTACGTTTAACTTGCTATAATAAAAGAAAACCGCTCAGGAGGATACTATGCTTATTATCCCAACTAAAAAGTCACTGCCACTATTTACTTCATTTCCCGACTCGCAACATCATAAACTGGATGACAATCGTTCTTTCTATTCTTGGCACGCAAACTATTTCAATTTAAACAGGAAAAAGATTTTAGTACTAGTCAATGATTTAACCTATTCCCCTATAGTTTTGGCAGATATTAATGTGAAAAACAAAAAATACCTACCTGATTATATCAAGTTAGGCATTGAAGAGGTCTTTAGCTTCAGTCGTGTTCCTTCAGTTCAAATAAAAAAATATTTCCTAAAAGCTGGCAGAATGGAACTTTCATCCGACTATAATCGCTCCCTCATTAGCATCAATAATAATATAATTAGACAACTTCAATATTCTCCTAAAAATATTGATTTTAATACTATTTTACAACTTAAAGCAATGAAACTTCTTGCCGGTATGCCTTATCGTAGTCTAACACCAAGTTATTCAATCAGCACTGAACTGGTTGAAAGGGAGTTAAACAAATTATCGTAGATTTTTTGTTACTCAATAAAATTTTTTTGTGTTTTGAAAAGTCATAAATTATTATCTCAAAATTTTCGTCAAAACACACTTAAAAATCGGCCCTTGAAAAAGTCTGTAAAATCAAGGTTTTTCTCCTTGTTGACAAAAAAGACAGATTGTTTTTAAATCAACGTTTTCAAACCCTGATTTTAAAAAAACACCTCAAAAATGACACGAAGAAAAATTTGTGATGAATTATCCACTAACTTTCATTTCTGAGGTGTTTTTTTTGCTTTATTCTGATATATTCAACAAAGCTTGATATACATGGTCTTGGTCTAAATATTTGCGAGATTCTTATTTTCTCCTCAATCCCACCAACCAAGATGGTATTTTTTATAATAGTTTTTTATTTCCCTATCGTTGGAACTATCAATTAAACTTTTTTTCAATAATGTGATGAATTTTTTTATTTCATTGTGCATCTTTTTTTTCTCTAAGATGTGCCAATGATTATAATTACGATTCATATTTTTAAAATAAGTTAAGAGCAACAATTTTCCAAAAGAATTCTTAAATAAGATGTTTAATGCATAAGTCGTCATTATTCGGTAAAAAATATCATCAATGCCGTAGTCGACACTCTCTAAAATTCTTTCAATATTATTTTTAACAAACTCTTTATTATCACAATTTTTCATGACTTCTGACACAAATGTATTATCATTTTCAGGATTTTTTTTATAAAGTTCTTGTATCATTTCAAAAACATCTGATAAGTCCTCAGCCAATAAATCTTGCTTAATATCTTCAGACCAATCTATTTTCACATCAAAATACACAGATATCTTATGACCCATATTATTTTGAAAATTCTCATACATTTCATCTAAGCTAACTGAGTGTAGAGAACCCATTTTAGTTAGTGCCTCATCAGCTTTTTCTTTATACTTAAGATAATTCTTACCTTTCCTGATCGTGTAGCTTCTATTTTGCTCGTTGTCAGATTCCGCAGGTTCAAACATAGATTCCAATTCTTTTTCCTTGAAATTCACATATTCAGCTAAATATGGCTTGTCTTCTACCCACACACAGCCATTCTCTGTCAAAATATAATATTTTACAAATCGCTCCTCTTGAATCGATAATTCTTGGTCAATATTTTTATACTTCAAATAAAGAAACAATAAACTATTTACATAACCACTATCCCACACGCCAATCGTAGATAACTCATCATATAATTCTTCAGACTTATCTTTTCCCAATGAAAGATTCTCTTTGAACAAACCCCAAATTTCTCTTTTTAATTTTTTGTTGCCTGTCACTCGTCCTTCTAATGTATAAGTGATTTCCATATCACCCCTCCTCACTGAATCCTAAACCTTGTTTCAGTATATCTCGTATAATACTATTTTTAAATAATTACAGATGAACTAATCCTATTATACGATACTACCTAGAAAATGAACATTAAAGACAAAAAGCTTAGCCATTGAATTCAAAATAAAATAGGCGACAACTCCTATGACATAAAATAAAAAATGCGCATTGATTCGGTGATTTTCATTCTCTTTCTATAGTAAAGCTAGAACAATCAATAAATACCCTTATAGCCTCCTCAAAAAAATACATATTATTTTAGAGGAGACAATTATCCTACCTGTAAAATTACTTATTGCATGACCTGAAAATCTAACGCATCCTCGGATATCATTTTTTCTTTATTTCTTGCATTATTTGCCAAATTGATTTTCCATTTAGTCTGGAAGCTAGATCACTTATAATTAATCGATTTCCTACAACCAACCCATATTTCTTTTTTTATAATTGGACTAATAACGACTGCTCTGTCTTTATTGTTTTTAGAATTTTTAATAAGAATTTGATTAGTTATAATATCTTCATCGTTGATTTCACAGACTTCACTAACCCAAAGACCACACTCAATCATCAACATCAAAATCACGACATTGCGCATTACAATATACTTATATGGATATTTTTTGGCACCTACAAACATTTGTTTAATTTCGAAATCTCTTTATCGTAATATCTAAGCAAAATTCCAAAATAATTTCATCCCATTTCATATAAAAAAGCCCCTTCTTATCATTTTTTGATAAAAAAGGACTTCATGCAAACCAACGCATCTATAATTATCCAACTACTAACTACCCGTCATAAACGCTGATACATCAATCATTTTACAACAAACTCTTCAATTCCACATCCGGATACTTGTCTGCGAACCAACGCATGGCAAACTGATTTTCAAATAGGAACAGCGGCTGGTCGAAACGGTCTTTCACTAAAATATTCCTGCTGGAACTCATTTTTTCATCCAGATCCTCAGGGTCGATCCAGCGGGCAGTTTTATTGCCCATAGGCGTCATGATGACCTCTGTGTGATACTCATTCAGCATTCTATGCTGAAACACTTCGAACTGCAGCTGCCCCACAGCACCAATGATATAATCCCCCGTATGGAACGTGCGGTACAGCTGGATAGCACCTTCCTGAACCAGTTGGGCCATCCCCTTGTGGAATGATTTTTGTTTCAATACGTTTTTAGCGGTCACTTTCATGAACAATTCTGGCGTAAACTGCGGCAATTCCTGATAAGAGATATTCAGCTTGCCAGTATAAAGCGTATCACCGATCTGATAATTACCGGTATCGTACAAACCGATGATATCCCCCGCCACAGCATTTTCAACATTTTCACGTGTGTCTGCCATGAACTGAGTCACATTGGCCAACTTGAATTTCTTGCCGGTACGCTGCAAAATCACATCCATCCCCCGGGTGAATTCTCCCGAACAAATACGAACGAAAGCGATTCTGTCACGGTGAGCAGGATTCATGTTGGCTTGAATTTTAAAAACAAAACCTGAAAAATCTTCCTCATAAGGACTGATTTTTTGTCCATCTTGCGTCTCATGATCAGAAGGTTGCGGAGCAAATGTCAAAAAAGTTTCCAGAAATGTCTGAACACCAAAATTTGTTAATGCTGAGCCGAAGAACACTGGGGTCAATTCGCCAGCTGCCACCAACTCTTCATCAAACTGGTTGCCGGCTTCTTTGACCAGCTCTACTTCTTCCAAAACTTGACGGTAAATACTGTCTTGTGCCAAGGCGTGGTCTCCTTCGATTTCTCCCCCAGCATTTAATGAAACGAAACGCTCCCCGTCATATTTTTCCGGATGGTACAATTCAATCCGGTGATGGAAAATATCGTAAATCCCTTCCAGACCTTTTCCCATACCAATCGGCCAGTTCATCGGATAGGAATCTATTTCCAAAACTTCTTCCAGCTCTTCCAGCAAATCCAAAGGCTCCCGACCATCCCGGTCCAACTTATTCATAAACGTAAAAATCGGGATTCCCCGCATCCGACACACCTGAAACAATTTCTTCGTTTGAGCTTCGATTCCTTTCGCTGTATCGATTACCATTACTGCGGCATCCACTGCCATCAGCGTCCGATAAGTATCTTCAGAGAAATCCTCGTGTCCCGGCGTATCCAGAATATTCACCCGTTTCCCTTCATAATCAAACTGCATCACCGAACTCGTGACAGAGATACCTCTTTGTTTTTCGATTTCCATCCAGTCCGATTTGGCAAACTGGCCTGATTTTTTCCCCTTGACTGTCCCGGCATTACGAATCGCACCGCCAAAAAGCAGCAATTTTTCAGTAATGGTCGTCTTCCCTGCGTCAGGGTGAGAGATGATCGCAAATGTGCGTCTAATATTTACATCTTCCTTTAAATGTGTTTTCATGTTGTCTCCTTTAATTTCACACCGATATTTATTCTTGCATCTATTCATTAAATATTTCTTCTACTCATGAGGAAGTTGGATTGATAAGAGTCAGCTAAAAATTCTTTGAAATTATCTTCCACCCCGATAGACTGGAACAAATCTCTCACCATATCTTTCCCCATAGCCTATGAACGTAAAAAATTCACCTAAGCTAGTATATCACGAAGAAGAACCGGAGGAAAGATTTCCAGACAACAAAAAACACGTGGAACATGAAAAACTCCCCCGTGTTTTTGTGATTGATAAAGAATCAATATTGGTTTTTAGTCTGACTGTTTCCTGCTATGTTCAACATGCTTGAATGTTTGAGCTAAAATTTCCATTACATGGTGATCATCCAGAAAATAATAGACTGTTTTCCCTTCTTTGCGGGAAGCAACGAGATGATTGGTTCGCAAAACTTTTAACTGGTGAGAAACTGCTGATTGTTCTAAACCAATCCTCTCGCTAATCGTACTTACATTTAATTCCGATTCGGTCAAAGCCGTCAAAATTTTCAAACGTGTAGGGTCACCTAACGCTTTATACAATTTACTAACTGCCTCGATTAATTGCGGTGTAGGGTGCAGCTCTATTTCGTCCGCCGGCATTTTCTCACATCCTCTGCATTCGTAGTTAATCGTCTATTCATATTATCATCTGTCCCGGTAGAGAAAAATTATTTCTGCAATTCCTCAATTGTTTCTTTGATTTTATCGATTTTTTCAGCCACATCTTCATGGGTAGATCCCTTGGCTGCAATATAAAATTTGATTTTAGGCTCCGTACCGGATGGGCGGATAGCGACCCAACTGCCGTCAGCTAAATAATATTTCAATACATCAGAGCTAGGCTGGTCGATGGTTTCTATTTTTCCGTCAAGATGTGTTCGAGTGCCCGTCAAATAATCTTCCGTGACAGATACTTTAATACCGCCAAAGCCTTCCATACCTAGTTTGCGGGTGTTTTCCATCAAGGTTTTGATTTTTTCCAGTCCTTCGATTCCCGGCATTGTAACTGAAATGGTTTCTTCATCGTAGTAGCCGTAAGTTTTGTACAGGGAAATCAGACCATCATACAAGGATAAACCTTTTTCCTTATAATATGCGGCAACTTCCGCAAGTAAAACCAACGCCTGAATCGCATCTTTATCCCTGGCAAAAGGCTTGACCAAATAACCATAGCTTTCTTCAAAGCCGAATAAAAAGGTTTGAGATTGTTTGACTGTATATTCTTCGATTTTTTCAGCAATAAACTTAAAGCCTGTCAAAACGTCTACTAGTTTAATACCGTAAGATTCACAAATCGCCCGCGCCATCTCTGTGGACACGATTGACTTTAATACCACACCATTTTCCGGCAAAATCCCTTTTTCTTTTTTGGCATTCAGCAGATAATCAATCATCAGCACGCCTAATTGATTCCCTGATAAGATTTTATATTCCCCGTCGGCTAATTGAACTGCGGCGCCTAAACGGTCTGCATCGGGGTCAGTCGCCATCAGTACATCTGCACCGATTTTTTCGGATAATTTGATAGCATACTCAAAGGCTGAATATTCCTCCGGGTTAGGCGAAACCACCGTAGAAAAATCCGGGTCCGGTTCAGCTTGTTCAGGCACGATAGAAAATTCTTCAAATCCCGCTTGGGTCAATGCTTTTTCAGCCAGCATTCTTCCTGTACCGTGCAGCGGAGTATACACTAATTTTAAATCTTTGCCTGCCCGCTCGATCAATTCAGGATCGACGGTCACTGCTTTCATTTCATCCAAATAAAGAGCATCGATTTTTTCTCCAATCATTTCAATCAGCTCATGACCTTCTTCTCCGTGAGGAACAGTCAGCGGATTGTCGATTTTTCTGATATAAGAAATAACCGTGTTTGCATCTGCAGGAGGCATTTGCCCGCCATCTTCGCCATAAACTTTATATCCGTTATACTCCTTGGGATTGTGACTGGCGGTAATCATGATGCCTGCAATACCATTTAATTCTCTCACTGCAAAAGACAGCTCAGGTGTAGGACGAAGGCTTTCAAAAACATAGGCCTTGATCCCATAGTGAGCCAGAACTTTTGCTGATTCCATGGCAAATTCTGGAGATTTATGACGCGAATCGTAGGCAATCACTACGCCCCGTTTTTTTGCTTCCTCTCCCTTATCCACAATCAACTGTGCCAATCCAGCCGTTGCTTGTCGAATAGTATAGATATTCATTCGATTGATTCCAGCACCGATGATGCCGCGCATTCCCGCAGTCCCAAACTCTAATGGTGCATAAAAAGCATCTTTTACCTTTGCTTCATCATTTGCCATTTCGTCCAGTTCCAATTTTAGTTCCGGCAGTAAATTTGGAAACTCCAACCATAAATTATACGTCTCTCCCCAGTCCATTTCCTCAACTCCAGTCATTTTTTCTAGTTCTACCTCTCTATTATATCATGAACAACTGGTTTTAAAAATCTGATTGTCACAGGAAAATAAAGTCTTCTCCATTTAGTCAGAAATTTTTCCCTTTTGATAGTATTGCATTAAAGCTCTTCTGTGAAAAGGTAAAAATCACCTGATGATTTTACTTTTTTGCTCCCGCAAACAAAAAAAGAGGTATGTGTAAAGTACAACACACCTCTTCAAATATGGTCAGATAATATTCATCGACTATCAGACAATCAATGTTTCGGGAAGCTTTTAATCGTCATCTTCCTCATCCACTGAAAAGCCTTTGTGCTTAAAATTCTCAGGGTCTTCATCAAAAAGCACTCTTAGAGTCAAGACCCGTGAACCTTCCATCTGTTCAGAAATCAACGTTACACCATCCACATGATAAGACAAATTTTCTCCTTCATCAGGAATGGTTCCCAAGGCAGTAATTAAATAACCCGCCATGGAGTCCACGTCTTTCATATCCAGATCTGTGTTGAAGGCCTCATTGAACTCATCGATCGGCATACGCCCTTGAATCAAATATTCTGTATCAGAAATTTTTGTGTAAAGATTTTCCACTTCATCTGATTCGTCATCGATTTCCCCAACGATTTCTTCTAACAAGTCTTCCAACGTCACGATTCCCACCATCCCGCCGTACTCATCCAAAAGAATCCCCATCTGATTTTGGGTACGTTTGAATTCCAGCAGCAGATCATCGGTAAAAATCGTTTCAGGAACAAACAGCGGTTCAGTGATGATGTCCATCAAATCCAAATCTTCAAACCCTCGCTTATGGGCGGCTTTCAACAAACTCTTCACATGCAAAACACCGATTACCCGGTCTTTATCGTCTTCATAAACGGGAATCCGCGAAAAATTTTGCGACATAATTTTTTCCAGGTTCTCTTCGATAGGGTCCAGCAAATCAATCATGAATGCATCTGTACGTGGCACCATGACCTCACGGGCCACAGTGGTATCCAATGAGAAAACTCCCTGCACCATCTCTAATTCATCGTGCTCCAGCACGCCCTCTGCTTCAAGCAGGTAGCGCATCTCATCACGAGTCATTTTATTGTCCTCATCATCAAACTTCATCGGTGTAATCCGTCCTAAAAAGTCAGTAGACACGGATAACAACCACACGAAAGGACGTGTGATGACACCGATCGCTTGAATCGGTCCTACGGCAAATTTTGCAACCGTCTCTGATTTGCTCAGTGCAATCCGCTTAGGATACAACTCTCCAAAAACGATAGAAATATACGTCAGCATAATCAGTACTAAAACATTGGCAAGTTTTGTTGCCCAAGGCGCTCCGCCAAATAAAGGCGCCAGTTTTTTTGCAAAACTGTCCGCCAAAGAGGCCCCTGATAAAATATTGACAAGTGTGATTCCCACTTGGATCGTAGACAAGAAATTTCCTGTATTTTTTAATAACTTGGCTAATCGCTGAGCAGCTTTGTCGCCACTTTCAGCTTTTTGCTGAATTCTGTTCTTATTTAATGAAACTACCGCAATCTCCGCCGCTGCAAAAAAAGCATTCAGTAACGTTAACACGGCTAAAATCAAAATCAACACAATTATCGACTGACTCTCGGGGTCAGCATTCATAAGCCATTCTCTCCTTATTTCTTCTTCAACGCCGGAAGTCTTTTCTGCCAGATGTTCACTGATCTGAAAATAAAAACTTCGCGCCAATCATGACGGCAGTTGCCAACTGCTCTCATGATATTCCTATTTTACTTTAATTTTTTCCAAAATAACTGTATCACAAATACCTTAAAACATCAATATACACGTGCCAATCTATTTTTTCTTTATCCCGGGCTTTTTCTCATCTTGAGTGATTGCAAAACTTTCTCTGAGCATCCGCCCTTTTCTGACTTGAATAATATCATACACATGAGAAACAATCGTACGGCATACGGCGTAAAAAGGCACCCCTAAAATCATCCCCAACAGACCTGCAATGTTGCCGGCGACCAATAAAATCAAAATAATCGTCAAGGGATGGATATCCAGACTTTTTCCGATAACATTGGGAAAAATAAAGTTCCCGTCGATCTGCTGTACAACTAGTACCACGACACAGGCCAAAAACACTTTAAGAAGCACGTTTTCCTGATTGCTGAAAAGGGTCACAAGAACGGCCGGAGCTAAGCCTAGATAAGGACCGATATAAGGAATCATATTAGTGATACCGGCGATAGTACCAAATAAAAAGGCGTATTCCACACCAATTAGATAATAACCAATAGCCGTAGCGATTCCCACAAACGTACATTCTATAACTTGCCCGCTGATGTATTTTGAAATTGTCTGCCCCATCTTTTGCAGTAAATGGATGACTTCATCTGCATAACTGTCCGGTAAAAATTTATTTATGGTCGGAATCAAGCGATGACCATCTTTCAACATGTAAAACAAAATGAAAGGAACTGTCAGTAAAGTCAGTGCCACATTGATGACCGTCCCCATGATCGAACCCAAACTAGATGACAAACCGTTGATGAAATTCTTGATGATTGTTCCGATATTCAAATCAAGTTTTCCCAATGCAGCTTCTAAATCTACCTGCTGGACCCAAGGGTGATCCATCATTTCCCTGCTCCACTGCTCTATCGCAGAAATAAACTGAGGCAAGCTGGAAATCAGCTCTGTCACCTGGGTGACCAGTGCTGGGATAATCGTACTCACAGCAAAAACCAGCAGTCCGATCAGTAATAAAAACACTATGACCACCGATAACGTCCGCTTCAATTCAAACTTTTTCTCCAGAAAACTCACCAAAGGATTCACCATGTAATACAAAAAACCGGCAATCAGGATGGGAGCGAACAACGTACTGAAAAATGTGACGATGGGAGAAAAGACAAAATCGATTTTTGTTGATACCAAAACTAATGTGGCCAAAATCAGCAGTTCTAATGACCAGAACATCAATTTTGAGTTTTTTATTTTTTCAAACATTTGAAAGCTCCCTTTTAAAAAACAATATTTTTTTCAATTCTTTTTGTAGTATACTTTAAACAGATTCTTATTCGATAGCAGCATTAGAAACAGTCATTATGAGAATAGTATCCAGTTTTTTAATGGATTTGTCAAAACTATTTCACCATTTTAATAAATTATTTTAAAGGAGCATGCCTATGGAAATCAAGCAAACCACCGACTTGCAAACTAAAATATATCAGGATGCATTAATGCTTCGCAAGGAAATATTTATTCAGGAACAAAATGTCCCCGAGGAACTGGAAATTGATGAGCTGGAAAAGGACTGCCGGCATTTTGTCCTCTACTGTGAAGACGGAACAGCGGCAGCTACTTGCCGGGTCTATCCTTTATCTGACAAGCAATGGAAGCTTCAGAGAGTAGCTGTCAAAAAAAATATGCGAAACCGCCATCTCGGCCGGCACCTCATCCGACATGTCGAAACTATTGCGAAAGAAGCACAGATATCAAGCATTACCTTAGGAGCCCAAGTGTCCTCTATCGGTTTCTATGAATCTTTGAGCTACCGCGTCTGCAGTGAAGAGTTTGACGATGCGGGTATTCCCCACCGTCAGATGGAGAAAGACCTGTAATATTCATCTTTAAAAATAGCGGGTCTCAACTCTATATAAACATTCAAGACAAGTCCGTCTAGAACACTTCAAAAAAGCCACTGACTTGAGTTACAGATATTTGTTGAGCGGCATATGCTTCTTTTATTACGATTTCTTCTGTTGTAATATGGGGACAGGTCATTTATTCTATACTTGTGTTGTTTATCACAATAGGAGTTGATTTTTTTGAAAAAGAAAAACTTTGGGCCATTGTTTGCCGATTTTCGTAAAAGAAAGGGATTCACCGCAAAATATACGGCAGAAGGTATTGTCTCCGTTCAATTTCTACGCTTGTTTGAAAAAGGTGATAGCGATATTAACCTGACAAATTTTTACGATTTATTGAATCGAATCAACGTGAGTTTTGAAGAATTTATGTTTGAATATGAAGAAAAAAACGTGGATAAAGAAATCAGCCAAACAGAACAAATATTAGACAACTTTATGAATGAACGAAATTCCATTAAATTTAAAAATTTTGCTGACTCTTTGCACGATTCTTATCAAAAAACGGGTAATATACGGGAGTATCACTTTTATTTGATTACAGAGGCTATTTATGCCCAAATTTTTCTGACTGAAGCCCAAGCGGATATCGAAGAATTGGAAGAGTACTTATTTGATTGTGAGACATGGGGGAAATATGAGTCCTTCATTGCAGCACATATTTGTTCTATTTTCAGCAACGACAGCTTGATGATTTTTGCGGAACGGGCGTTACCCACTCAATTAACAAGCGATTCTACGGCTATTTATGCGATTGATTTTTATCTCCACACTTGCCTCAGTTTGATTAACAGAAACGAGCTCACGTCAGCTGAGTATTTGTTGACAAAGTTTAACGACAGATTTGCTTCTATTTACAAGCATCAGTACCTGATTTTAAATATTTACGCATTATTTCTTCAAGGTCTGCTTGACATCCAGAAAGGAGAGACTTCCGGAAAAGAAACTTGTGATAACATAATTGATTTTTTCCAATCAACCCTGAAGCAAGTCGATTACGCTAGCGCTCTTCATCATCTGCTCAGTTTAATCTATGGAAAGAGTCCTTTAGGTAATAACAAAAGGAATAGGACTAAATGAAGCCTGTCCTATTCCTTCCAACATTTTACTTATTCTTTTTGCTCTTCTTGGCAATCATTCCCCAAAGGACAAAACCTGCAGCCAAGCATCCCACGCACATTAAAGATAGTACAAGAGCATAAGTTTTCATATCCAGTATTATCGCTGCAATAATACCAAATCCTACTCCGGCTCCAAAAAGTCCATTTCTCACTTTTCCTAATTGTTCCAAATCATTCATGTCAAAACTCCTTCCGTTATTGCGTTCTTTCCCTTTTATCATAACTGAAAAAGAATCCCTCTAATCAAAATAGCTATTATCTTTTCAGTTCCTTCTTCATGAGTTTTAATTAATTAATTTTTTCTCTAAAAAGTGAAAGTAAATATTCATTTCTTGCGATAGTTGGAATTAATACATCAACTTTTTTTTCGGAGATTCTGTTACAAGGCTTTTCAATTCTGATATTTTAAGGCAAAAATCAGTCTGATAGAAACGAGAGCGAACCAAGATTAGGCATTTTAAAAGCAAACAATTTCAGAAAGACGTAACCATAGTCACACCCTTGGCTGCGGGAGTGAAGAAAACCACTTACAACATTGGGAAGAAGAAAAATAAAAACAGAGAAAATAGTGATATTTCAACATTTCCTCTGTCTTAAATTTTATTTTTCCTTATTCGTTAAGAAAAACCACTTCCCTTTTGAGAAGTGGTTTTAAGTTAAACAGAATTCAACCTTTCATCCGCCAAAAAAGAGGCAGACAACTATTTACGCGACAGCTGACGATAGCGTTCATACCATAGCTCGATGTATTCTTGTGAAAAAGGCCCCTTGCCTTGATTGATCCAGTCGACCAAGATCTTGACATTTTCTTTCAAGATAAAATCTATCTCAGGGGGGTAATTCATTTTTCTGCGATGGTCTTCGTATTCATCAACATCTAACAAACGCTTTTCGCCGTCAGGAAAAACTTTAATATCCAAGTCATAATCGATATACTTCAGCGCCTCTTTGTCGATCAAAAACGGAGAAGCAAGATTACAGTAATAAGAAACGCCGTTGTCTCTGATCATTGCAATCACATTAAACCAAAACTTATTATGAAAATAAACGATGGCCGGCTCACGAGTGACCCAGCGTCTGCCGTCCGACTCAATGACTAAAGTATGATCGTTCACCCCGATCAGCGAATGTTCGCTGGTTTTTAATACCATGGTATCGCGCCAAATTCTATGTAATTTACCGTCGTGTTTATAGCTTTGTATAGTGATGAATTCCCCTTCTTTAGGAACACGCATCGAAACCCTACTTTCTTCTAACACGTTCAGGCTCTCGCCAGAATCTATAAGACATAGACATCATAGACATTATAGCATAAACTATTTCACTGGCGAGAATTATTTATCTGCCGAAATCATTTTATCAAAATAGCCTTGCTGCAGCAAAAGCTGGTTCATTTTCTCTTGCGGTTTAGGCAATGGACGATTTTCAAAATCATCAAGAGACAGCCAGTGCTTCCCCTGACCTTGCCTAGAAATTTCTTTTCCATTCAAGGCAGAAGTTTTACTGCGGCCGTAAACAACCAGCACATGCCATTTTAAATGGCTGAAAATATGTGTGATTTCGCCGACCGGCATTTTCTGCCACACTGTTGCTGAATCTTGATCATTCAGCCAATCAGATAAGCCCCAGTCTTCTTCTGCGACTAAATCAAGAGAACCTTGCCCTTCTTGTCCGTTTAAAAATACCTGCCAATCTTGCCGGAAAGCTTCGTACTCTTTCTTCGTTACTTCTATTAAAGGGAAAGTCCACATATTGGCAAGCAAACCCGAATTCGGACGTTGAACAAACGCATATTGTCCTTGATGGTTTTCTTTAGCGATTCCCACGTAATACATCGGTTTCGCTTTGATTTTTTTCGATTTGACCGGATAGCTTTCCTGCTGTCCCTCCATATTTGCCAAACAATAGTCTTTTAAAGGACAGAGCTGGCATTGGGGAGACGTGGGAGTACACAGACTGGCTCCCAGATCCATCGTCGCTTGATTCATATCCCCCGGTGCTTCATGAGGAATCACGTGCCTCACTACAAAATCAAAATATTTCAGATTGCCTGCTTTGGCGATATCTTTTTTAATGCCGAACAAACGGCTAAAAACTCTCATGACGTTGCCGTCGACAGCCGGCTCAGGCAGATTAAAAGAGATACTGGCAATAGCTCCGGCTGTGTAAGGTCCAATACCTTTCAACGTTTTCAGTTCCTTCACTGTTCGAGGAAAAACGCCGTCAAACTCAGTGATGATCTGTTTTGCGGCAAACTGCATATTTCTCACACGGGAATAATAACCCAGACCTTCCCAAGCTTTCAGCAGTTTTTCTTCAGGGGCAGCCGCTAAATCAGCTACTGTGGGAAACCATGTCATAAATCTTTCATAATAAGGGATTACCGTGTTCACCTGCGTTTGCTGCAGCATGATTTCTGAAACCCAAATACTGTAAGGCTCTTTGCTGACGCGCCAAGGGAGCCAGCGTTTTTCATCGTCGTACCATGATAAAAAAACTTCCTGAAACTGACGGACCTTTTCATCATCCCATCCGTCCACCAGCTGCTTCATTTCAAACATTTCAGATTGTTGTTCTTTAGCCATTGTCACACTCTTTTCCGCTGATAAACTCTTGGATTAAGTCATAATCAAACCCTTTTCTGATTAGACCTTGAATGGTTTTTTGCTTACGTTCCGAAAAATCATAGCGTTTATTTTTTTGCCAGATTTTTTCCCCGTCAATCATTACCAATTCACTTTCCTGAGCCTCATCTTTTTCCAGTGCCAGCACAGCCATAGTTTCTTTGATAATGTCCGCTGAAAAACCTTTAGTCATCAATGTCTGCTGAATTTTTTGCTTTTGGATCTGAAATGTTTTCTGACGATTTTTTTTCGCTGATTTCTTCGCCGCTTTTAATGCCAACTCCAATTGCAGTTCAATGGTGTATAATCTTAACGATTTTTCTACGGTTTCCTGTTTTAGTCCTTTTCTGAATAACTGTTGCTGCAAGACCGACGGACCTTTATCACTCAGCCTGAGTTGAGTCCTCACGTAACTCTCCCCGTAGACTAAATCATCTACCAGCTTCATGCTTTTCAGCCGTTCAATGACAGCAGGGATATCCTCACTGTCGATTTTTTTAGTCAGCAAATAATCTTTGATTTCTTTTTCAGTGCGCAACTGATAGCTCAAATAATTCAGACTCAATTGATAGCCTAAATCCTGTTGACTCTCTTTTTTTATCTGATGTAAAAATTCTGCAGAAACTTCTTGCCCTTTCAGCAGACGATGCCGCACCAAAATATCTTCTGAAACTTCAACAGCTTCCCCCGATGCCAGCTGTATCAAATAGCCGGCTCCTTTATTTTTGGTTACACTGATTATTTTTTCCATCCTGTCACTTCATTTCTATTTTTCAAGTCCATCTATCATACTATCATGTTCTCGAAAAATATAAAATCAAATGAGCTGACAAAATACTGCCGTCGCTTAGCAGGAATATCTGTCGTGGGAAAATTTTTTTGATGTTCACCTTTTTAACCCCAATCCTTAATGACATTAAAAAACCTCTGAGTTTATTCAGAGGGGAAGGGCATCTGCGGCATCTTTTAGTTAAGAGTCAGTTGAAGCCTTGGGTTTTCTTATTACTGCCAATAATCTTTCTCTATACTCTCGGCAATTTTAAGAATTTCTTTTTTTGTGTATCCTCCAGGTTTGTTCGCGTATTTTAATAAGTAGGAAGCCTTATTCAAATACGCCGTTACTTGCTCAATATTCAATATCAAAAATTCGGTACTGGTCCTGCCGGTTAATTTAAGATAAAGCTCACGTATCTCATCGGTACGATCATTAAAAATAGTCCCTTCAAACTTATGAATCGTCCTTTCATAAAGATAATAAGCAAGATATAGATGCAAATCTTTCATCAGCTTTTTCTTGAAATCATTTTTAGACTTGGAAAAAACAACCTGAAGACCATCGCAAAATGTACAAAGGGTTTTACTTTCTGAATAGACGGAATCTTTAAACGTGTCTATCCTGACGATTTTCATCACATCAAACCAGCTGCATCCTCCCTTTGACGGCGCACCACTGGGAGCAAATAAACCTTTGTGGCTCAAGTAGGGATTGCAGTAACCTTTCATTTTCAGAATATCAGAAAACACATCTACCAGCACTTGATTAGAGTGAAGACGTCCATAGTCCAGTCGCTTGATTAAATTGGCGGAACTTTCAAAGACAAGCTTAGGGGATTGGTTTTTATTGTACAAAATTGTACACTTTCTCCCATCCATTTCAACTTCTTTTGCAAAGAGAGTTTCTTTAGTGATTTCCATCGAGGCCACCACTTCAAAATCATTCAGTTTTTCTTCTCCCTTATTTTCCGCAAAAACCTGCCTTCTAGGCGCTTTTTCAATTTCTGACATATAAACACTCCTTGCTTAAATTTCTTTTAGAGCCCCTACACACCTTATTTTTTTAAAATTAGAGAATTTTCAAACAATTTGTCATCTATTATTTAAAATAGTCGATTTTTAAACATTTTAGCATATCTTAACGTCTCTAGGAAGCGATTTCACGCTAAAGACTGAATATTGACTGTTATTTCATTTTTTCTATTTTTGTCAAAAGGGCAAGCAGTATTTTATAGTCTCTTTAACAACCGGTTGGAATACAAAAATAAGGGATGTAAACCTCATGTTTGATGACAAAGAAAAATATTATGAAAAGTATGAAGAAATTGTTTATGGCGTTCTTGCAAAGTTATCCATCCACCCGTTTTTTCCTAACTATGAAGATTTACTGCAAATCGGCCGTCTCACACTTTGGGAACTTTTGACCCGACAACCCTTTCCACCAAAACTTGAAGAAGAAAAATTTCGCGGGTATCTATACAATCATGTCGGCTGGCGGATTTTGGATGAACTGAGAAAACAAAACCGCAAGAAATCAAAAGAATCTTACACGGAAAACGCTGAAAAAAATAATGAAGAAGCACCGGCCAAAGAAACCATGGCAGATGCAATTTCAATCAAACTCCTGATGGAAGAACTTTGGCCTTATTTAACAGAAAACGAGCGGATTTTTTTCAGAGAAACCTACTTTGAGGAAAACAATATTACTGCGATTGCTAGAAAGTATCGTACTTCCCGAAAAACAGTTTACAAATGGCGCAATTCACTCTCATTAAAGGCAGCAAAATATATTTTTAAATAGTGTTTTGCTTAAATTTTTTAATAAAGGGTAACACTTTGACAAGCTGAAACGTCTTTATAAATGTAAGCACTCGCGAGACTTACCAAACTTATGTTAAACGGAAAGGATGAAAAAAATGAAACTTTGGGAATCAACTGGTTTGGAGTATTATTTTGGGGTAGACGGTGAAGAAAAAGCAAAGAAGCAAACAATCAGCAATGTCATTGAGGCGCCTACAGAAGAAGACATCAAAGCTTTTGGTCTGTTGTTAGACCAAATCACACCGGAGACTAACAAATATATCTCCACAGTCATCGTCAGCAAAAGTCGGATTCACGTATAATCAATCATAGAAAGCAGGAATGAAAAATGAAAAAATTGAGAATGGTGTTTTTAAATGCCCAAGGAAAAAAAGTCACCTTTAATCAGTCAAATTGCCATCAGGAACTAACAGGCGAGACGGTCAAAGGATTTATGGATGGTGTTGCCGCGTTGAAACTAATCAGCAAAGATGGGGTCTTCCACTATGAGTCTCCTCAAAGTGCCGCTTACGTGGAAACTATCGTGACAGAGTTGTTTAAGTAGGAAAAACAGTTGGAGATGCAGCACGCAGGAAAAGTCAGATTTTTTAGGAATGGAGAAATCCATTCCTTTTTTATTTTAAACCGAACCCAAACTTTTTTGCTGAAATCAGACTTTAAAATAAACCGAAAAAACCTTTATGAATCGGGCGAAACCGGCCGGGAATCACCTGATCCCCATTAACAATTGCTTTAGCTGTCCGCTTAAATTTGTTGACTCTTTCCACACTAAAATTCTTCTCTAATTTTTCATAGGCTTCTTTCAATAAAAAAGGCCTAGCTGTGATGTTATGAGCATCGGAAGACACCATATGAATCATGCCATGCTCCAGCATAAGCGTGGCTGCCTTTTCTATTCTTTTGCCAAACCATCCCATATAACTCGGTGCAGTCATTTGGGTCAAAACACCCATCCGTAGAAAAGGCAGCAGCAGATTAGGATCTTTGATAAAAAAATCATGTCGTTCAGGATGCACGAGCACTGGTGTAATACCGCTCTCAAACAACTCCTTAAAAACTCTGGAGGTATAATTTGGGATAGTATCATACGGTAATTCTACTAGCATATGAGGCTGACCCATAAGTCTCAAAAATAGTAAAAAGGGAACCAAAATCAATAAAAAGATTTTGGTTCCCTTATTTTTTTGTTTATTTAAGAGGTTCTTCCGCTGATAGGCAGTTAACTTTCTCAGATTAACCGCCATAAATGCAAAACCTAATTCGTTTCTCACCTTATCTTTACCTCTTACTGAAAATCGAGTGAAGCCTAAATTAGCCTTCAGATTTCCGAAGGCTGGTTCTACGTCTATTTTTCTTTGACCATATAATTTGCCTGTTCGTTCGTCTTTCAGAAGTGTCTGAACGTAAGCTTTAAAATAGTCCCAATTGCCGTTTTTTTGAATCATTCTATTACGACCCGACTTCGCTTTGGTACATTGAGAACGAACTGGGCAGTTTTCACAAGAAAGACATTCGTATATTTTTAATTGTCGTTGGTAGCCATAGTTATCTATACGATTGGCATAACGTTTAAACGGGACCTCACGGTCAATGGGACATAAATAGGTATCTCTTAACTCATCATACCGCCAATTCAAAGGATTAAAACGATTCTTTTTAAAACTTCTCTTTTTCTCTTTGCGGTACATCCCATAGGTTATCAAAGGTGTTTTTTCAAAGCCATCCACAATAGTTTCATAGTTTTCTTCACTACCATAACCGGCATCTGCCACAATATAGTCGGGTAAATCAAAATAGGTATTTTCTATGGTCCGTAAAAAAGGAACTAAAGTTCTCGTATCCGTAGGATTCGGAAAGATGTCATAAGCTAGGACATATTGTTGATTGGTCGCAATTTGGACATTGTAACCTGCTTTTAGTTGCCCATTGCGCATATGATCCTCTTTCATTCTCATAAAAGTGGCATCGTGATCTGTTTTGGAGTAACTATTTCTCTCACCTAAAATAGCTTTTTGACGGACATACCGTGACTGACGTTCTTTAAAATCAGAGAATTGCTTCAAGGCTTGTTTAGGTGCCTTTCGTTGAGAGCGTAGTTGTTTTCGTTTTTTAGCGCAGTCAGAGGTCTCAATTTCTTGAGTCAAATTTTCTACACTTGTTTCTAATGCCGTGATGATTTTTGAAAACTCTTTGTCTGAAAGGTCTTTGTCTTCATCACAAATAGAAGGAATGATGGTTTCCTTCACGAGTTGTTGATAAATCTCTTTTGATTTCTCTGTCAACTTAGCTTCATACTTTTCAATGCTTTTTTTCCAGACAAATGTGTATTTATTGGCATTGGCTTCTAACTTAGTACCGTCAATAAAGATGGCATCTGTTTCGATAAGATTCTGGGAAACCAAAAGGTTTCGGAATTGAATAAAGCATTCTTCTAATAACACTTGCATCTGAGGATGTACACGAAACCGATTAATCGTTCTAAAATTGGGTTGCTGGGATTGTGTCAGCCAGCGAGCGCGAATACTGTCTTTAGCTAGCGCTTCAATTCTTCTGCCAGAAAAAACAGACTGCGTGTAACCGCACAAAATCAACTTCAACATCATTTTAGGATGATAAGAGGTTGCACCCATCTGATGGTCAAAAACCGAGAAGGCTTTTTCTGGCATGCTTTCTACAAGTTCATTGATTGCAAAAGCGATGTCACCCTTTTCCAAATAAATTTCTAAATCTAGTGATAAAGTGACTTGATTCATGTTATAATCTTTGTACATAGATAGCACTCCCTTTTGGTTATGGTTGGTACTTTAATTATACAAGGAAGTGCTATTTTTATCGCTAAAAAAAGGAACAAAATCATAAAAAGATTTCGTTCCTTTTTGCATTGAATGAGGACTTATGGGTCAACCTCGCCTAGCAGCTGCCCTTGACGATACAAAGATACCATGTCTTCGCTAAGTCTTATTTCCTGTCCTTCAAAAAGTGTTAAGGGGATGCCGGCAATATTTAGCTGTTCTTGCAACTGTGCCACTGCAGTGATCACATCTAAACTTTTATTATTAAAATGACCATTGTTATGATGAGGCGTACACAAAATATGAGTGATGCTTGAAGCGACAGCCGCCTGTGCCATTTCCAATGCCTCTTCCATCCTCTGAACACCATCATCTCTTCCAGGCAAGATATGGCAGTGTACATCGATCATTTTCTTCCCTCACTCCTCGCCCCTACCATAGTAGCCATACTCCTTATTTTTAGCCGCATCATTGTATACTACACCCAACACCCGTGCATTGACGTTAGACAAAAGCTGCAAAGCACTCTGCAACATCGTTTTACGTGTCTGCTTCTCTCTGACAACAATCAAAGTGCCGTCCACCATTGAAGAAACTATCTGTGCATCTGTCACCGGCACCACTGGCGGTACATCAAAGATAATCAAGTCGTAGTGCTGTTCCATATGCTCTAAAAGCTGTTTCATCCTGACCGACCCTAACATTTCTGATGGATTAGGGGGTATAGGACCGCTAGTCAAAATATGTAAGTTTGCTACACCAGAAGGCTGGACATAACGGGACAACTCCATATCGTTTTTATACAGCATAGTACTCAAACCCTGATAGTTTCCCAGCATAAATGTTTTAGCAGCGGTGGGTTTTCTAAGATCAGCATCTACCAACAGCACTTTTTGACCTGCATCAGCAAAAACCACTGCAAGATTAGCAGCCGATGTAGATTTCCCTTCTGATCCATCTGCTGATGTCACGGTGAGACTTTTGATTTCACGGTCCACCATAGAAAATTGGATGTTTGTTCTAATAACCCGATATTGTTCCGCAACAGGTGAACTGCTATTTGTGACAGTCGTCAGATTCACTCCATTAGAATCCAATGTATGTTTTTTTCTTGACATTCTACCTCTCCTTCCTTAAATTCTTCTTCTTTCTCGTCGTCTAGCGCCTCGCTCTCCAGACGCTTTCAAATTTGAATAAGATTCTGTTGAACGTTGATAGTTTTGACTTGTCTTACGTTGTTTTTGTAAAATCTCCATTTGTGTCATCATGTTTTTATTTTTTTGAGACACATAAGGAATTACTCCCATAATTGGCAGCCCAAAAATATCAGCGATTTCTTTTTCATTTTTCACCGTTTTATCCATCACTTCGAGTAAAAATGCCAAACCTATCCCTAACATTATTCCCAGTACACTTCCCATCAGCAAATTCATTTTCACATTAGGAGCGACCGGGGATTCATTAAAGGCAGCATCGGATAGTATGGTCACTTTGTCGATATTTAAGACTGACACAACCTGTTCTTGAAAGACTTGTCCTAAAGCACCAGCGACAGCTTGAGATACGTTTGGATCATGGGAAACAGCTTTGATGGTAAACAACTGCGAATTTGCAGCCTGTTCAACTGAAATCATCTCTTTTAATTCTTGGCTGGTCACTTCATAATTATTTGCTTCTTTCAAGATTTGTACTGTATTATCCAAAACGGAGTCAGAGCGGATAAAGTCTTTGTATGTATTAATCATCTGCAAATTAAAATTGATGTCGTTTACATTTAAGTTGTTCTCTGGACCCGCACTTATTTTTGCAATCATCTGAACTTCCGAACTGTATGCAGGTTGAATGATGTAGAATGTAATCAAACTCGTAACCCCTAGACTTAGAAAAAAACAAGTTAAGACTAAAACTAACCTTCTTTTAACGATCTGAAATAATTCTTGTAAATTAATTGTCTCTTCCATTTTTTTCCCCCAATAAATTTATCTCTAGATTACAAATACCTGATATGTTTTATGCTTTAACCATAAGCATAAAATGATGTTGAATAACTTTTTTAGAGAAATACACCAAACACTTTCAAAATACTTTGCTAGTTTATTTCTTTTTATAATATAACAGTCACCATAATTATATACACAATTAATATTCTAACATTTTATCACAGATTAATCATCTTTATATTCATTTTTAGCATTAATATCAATGATATCTAGCAAAAAAATACATTTAGATATATTTCATCTCAGTTCAGAAAATAGATATTAAAAAACAAAAACGAGAGAATAGAGTGGGTTGAAAAATATAAATAATGATATGAATTTATCTAGCTAGACCACCAATTGTAAAATTAAGCTAGACAACTAAAAAAAGTCATTTGTGCTACACTCAAAATAGTTCCGACGAAAGAATTATAAGAAGTGCATACAAATGACCTACACCCATCTTACACCAGATGAACTCGTAATGATAGAATTTCAACATAAGTGAATCCGTTGCTAGCACTGTGCGTCAATTAAAACGTTCAAGACAAACCATCCATAAAGTCTATCAATGTTTTAAACAAGGAAAAACAGTGTTGGAATACTACCAACAATACAAACAAAATAAGCCCCGCCGTGGGAGGAAATCAATGGTATTGCCTAAAGAACAAGCAAGCTATGTCCAAAAAATGGCTGCTCATGACTGGTCGCCTGATGTCATTATTGGGCGAGCGGAATGTTCGATTGATTGCTCTGTACGCACACTTTATCGTATGTTTGAAAAAGGTGTATTCAATGTGCTTGACTTGCCTTTAAAAGGAAAGCGTAAGCCCAATGGGCATCGGGAAAAGCGTGGCAAACAAACCTTTCGATGTTCGATCCATCAACGAAAAAGCGAGCACACTAACTATTCAAAAGAATTTGGTCACCTTGAAAGGGATACGATTGTTGGTGTAAAACACAAAAGTGCCGCCATCACACTTGTTGAATGCCTGTCTAAAGTGATCATTACACTGAAACCACAAGGGAGACAAGCCATAGATATTGAAAATGGATTAAATCAGTGGTTCGAATCGGTTCCTAAACATTTATTTAAATCCATTATTTTTGATTGTGCCAAAGAATTTTCTAGTTGGAAAACTATCAGTAATGTCAATGATATTGCTAGTTACCTTGTCGATCCTGGTAGCCCTTCACAGCGTAGATTAAATGAAAATTCTAACGGACTACTACGTAGAGATGGCTTGTCTAAAACCACGGATTTTAATGACGTCACAGAAGTGTTTATTCAATCTGTTGCTTCAGAAAGAAATTATATTCCAAGGAAATCATTAAACTATCAAACACCGTTGAAGGTATTTATAAGCTATGTAGATAAAGACAATCTGTCTAGCTTAATTTGATAAATGAGATCTTAATCATTTGGATAAAAGACTGCCGCAATGGTTTAGAAAGATGCTATTATTTCTACAGAAATACGTAAAAGGTATCACACTTGCCTTCACTTTAAACTACTCCAATGGTGTAACAGAAGGACTCAATAATAAAATCAAGCCCACTAACGAACTACTTATGGCTATCGTAGCTTTTGGCACTTTAAGCATCGTATTCTTGTCAGTTTTAAACTGACAAACCAAAAAGGCAACTCCACTTGTCTAAGTGAAGTTGTCTAAGTTTGTTATTTAAAGTCGACTAAATTCTAGCCATCCACATCATTTGATGAACAACCTAGATTAACAGCTTGCTCTTTACCCTACTTTAAAAGCAACGTATCAGCTCTATCAAAAGCTGATTTCTATTTATACGAAAGCACAGTTTAGACCGCATAGATTACTTGTCAAAGGAACAGATTTACCAAATCTATTGACGTGGAAGTTTAAACCCAACAGACCTTTGGAAGAAATCGTGACGGATTTGACTTATGTCAAAGTAGGACTAGCATGGCATTATGTTTATTTTGTGACCGATTTGTTTAACCGCGAAATCATTGGTGACAGCTATGTTCCTCGTAAAGATGCCCAGCTTATCAAACGTGTACTGCAGTCCATTCGCTGTTCATTAGCAAATGTCTCCATTTTTCATACAGACCAAGGGAAGGTATTCAATAACGCACTGATCTCAGAGTTTCTGAAAATCTTTGGTATTGCCCGCTCTCTTAATCAAAAAGGTTGTCCTTATGATAACGCAGCGTCAAATTCGACCTATAAATCATTCAAGATGGAATTTGGTATCCAATCATTTTGAAACGCTTGAAAGTTTAAAGTAAGGGTTATTTGATTATGTCAATTGGTGGAACTACTAGTGTCTGCATGACGCACTTGGATACCACCAGACACCTGTCAGTATTTGCATGCAAACGGGGAGGCTTGTTGACAAGGTCAATTGGGTGATATGACAAAAGGAATAACACCTTATAATTTTTGTCAAAAAAAGTGTTGCTATACCAAACCGTATGCAAGTGTCATTTTTATTTGTCCTCAGTCCTTTTTCGTAGTAACCTCTTTATTCCCATCAATTACCCCATCTGATTTGATAATTGTCGCTATAGTACCAAAAAAACACTTGATATCGAAACATAAGCTTTCATTTTTTACGTAATAGCCATCTAGTTCAGCTTTCACATCATTTTTCAATTTGTCTCGACCATTGATTTGTGCCCATCCCGTCAAACCTGGTCGAATATCATTAGCACCATACTTATCTCTATATTCAATTAAGTCATATTGATTCCATAAAGCAGGGCGAGGACCAATTAAGGCCATGTCTCCTTTTATTATATTGATTAGTTGGGGTAGCTCATCTAAACTAGACTTTCTTAAAATTTTTCCAAACCGTGTAATAAAATTATTCGACTTCTCAAACAAATGCGTAGGGGTCTCCGCCGGAGTATCAATTCTCATAGTTCTAAACTTATAAATTTCAAATTTTTTTTTATTTCTCCCAACTCTTTGTTGCTTAAATAAAGCAGGTCCAGGAGAATCTATTTTAATACAAAATGCTATAATTAAAAAAAATGGACTCAGCAATATTAGTCCAATCAAAGAGAGTATAAAGTCAATTATTCTTTTTACAATCGTGTCATACATGTGACCCTCTCCTTATAAAATTACTTAAAAAAGCATTTTTTTGCTAATAATTCCATTTTTTCACTAAAACTTTTAAAATCGCTCCATCACTCCTAGCTAAGAGAGAGCAGCCATAAGAATACGCGGCATTTTTCACTACCTTTGCCTCTTAACCAATTCTCTTATCTCTTCGAAACTATCCTTCTTCAAAATAAGATAGCACCCTAATGATATACTGTAGATAATCCCACCTACTGCCATGCCTAAATTCCAACTTGTGATAATAAAAATCCCAACTAACAGAAATTCCAGCAACATGTCTTGATAAATAGTTATCTTGATATACCGTGCTAAGATGATTTCAGCATATGAGCTTCTGAATGCCAGTAAAAGCACAATACTTAACATTGAAAGAAACAAATCTTTTAATGCAAACACGAACAACAGAGTGCTTATCAGACTCAGAATAGCACTAAGTAAATTAACTTGAAAAATCTGTCTTTCTTTTCTCAGTGCCTTAAGATATGTATTCGTTAGTAAACTAACTTTACTTTCGAAAATAACGATTGGAAAAACAATAGCCATATATTTGAGGGAATCAGCGTAATCAGGCAGCCAGTTAACCAAAATAATATTTAGGGGATAATAACAGAGCAATGCCACCAGTACCAGCGGCATAATAATGCTTCGGACAATAGGATATATTTTGGCGTACTCACGTTCATTCACCCGTTTTAACAACGGGAAAATCGCAAGACTGACGGCATTGACAAAAACCATCAGCATATTAGAAATACTCAGGGTTAAAGATATTTTTCCGAATATTGCCACACTCCACTGAGTTTGAATTCCAAATCGAACAATGCCAAGTATCAGCGTACTAGCAATGTTAGCAAACATCAGATTAATCCCCACGCGGATATTATCTATAGATTCAGAATTATCCCACAATATACGAGATCTTTTCGGAAAAACAATACTCTTAATTTTCAATAGTGAAATCAACAATGAAAAAAACTTTCCCACTAGATCAGAGAGAATATAGTACTCAAATTTATCAACTCTCATGATAAGCAGACCTAGCACTATAATAATGTATATTAGTCTGTCTAAAATTGTGACAACAGAAAAATCTTTCATACGATTAGTTGCCTGAAGAATAAACGTTGAAAATGTTCGCATATTTAGAACCACAATATTTATTGTTGTTGCAAGTAAAACAAATTCTTTCTCAGCACTACTCTTGGAAAACAGTAGAATACCTGTAATGAATAAAATCGTAATGATTGATTGTGAAATCAGCAGTGCATAAAATTGCCCACTAAATTTTGACTTATCAAGTTTCTCATAATCTTCACCTCCATATTTCAGATAAATCCCATCGCACCAGCCTAAATGAAGAAAGCCAACATATGAAACATAAAATAAATACAATTGAAAATAGCCATATGATTCTATTCCTAGCAACTTTGGTAAAAAGAGAGTAACGATAGTTGATACTAAAAGTGTCAGCAGATTTGAACCGACTGTATACATGATATTAAAAAAAAGAGTCCTAAATTTTTTCAAAAGAGCACCTCACATCGAGCGGCTCTTTACTCAATGAATGCCGCTAGCATTTAAAATGTTTTCATTCAATTTCTTCTCGTACAAAAATATTTCCTGCTCACCTAAATCACAAATGTCTTCTTTAGTAGAGTTATGATGTTAATATTTCTAGTTTATTAAGTTCAAATATCACACACAATACTGTATTCATGTTTTGGAAGTATGAATTATAATGTTCAATGAATCTTTGATAATCAGAAAACTGTAGATTGTCGAAACTCCTTATTAAATCATAGTTTTCCCTCAAGCCCTATGAGCAGAGAGTTTGCCTAATGGCAACGGCTGCTTTTTGAAATCTCTGGCATGTCATTTAAAAATTAATATAGTGATGCATAAAAAATTAATGTTTGAATCCGGTTAAAAGCTTTAAAATTATTTCTTTTTGCCTCAAAAATACTCTTAATTCCTTTTTTAAAAATTATTTCTTTATAAGTTTTGAAGAGAGCTTTTCCTTCACTCTTCCCATGCTTGTTGATTACCTTTTCAATTTCAAGAGAGAGGGCTTTTTTATTTTTTATATACGCTTCTTTATTATGAAAACTTTTAATAGTTCGTTGAACTCTATTCTTAATTTTTTTTGTTTCCTCGCGGTAAGTAACATTATTCGAATGTACTCTGTGTAGCATGGTAGGAGTATGAAAATAGACTATATGCCCACACAAGCTGGCAATTATGGCATACCAATTGTCGTGGTTGTCAGCCTCAATGGGTATATCTTTTCCAATGCTAACCATAAGAGGAGTTAATAACATCGTACATCCCATTAACCAATTTTGTACTATTATATTTTCCGGTACGTTACGAAACTTCATGGTATTTTCATATGCAATTGATTTTTGACCTGTTGATTCCTGATAATTAAAATAGTTTGTATACAATAATATTTTATCATTTTGTTTATTTTCAAATGCCATTAGGTAATCCAAGGATACCTCGATTTTATCTTCAAACCAAACATCATCCTGATCAGCAAACATCACGTAACTATCTGTAGATACGTAAGAAATAAGCTCCCTGAAATTTAGACATTGCCCCAGATTTCCTTTGTTATCCTTGACTAACTTTATGCGATCATCTTTTTCAGAAAATTGGCGTAGTATATTGATAGAATTATCATTTGAACCATCATCTCTAATAAGCAAAGTCCAGTTAGTATATGTTTGTTTTATAATACTATCAATTTGTGCGGAAAGATACTTCTCACCATTATATGTTGCCATAAGTATTTCAACATGTTTCTTCATTTTTATTCCTTATCCTTTTCATTCAAATTATATCTATCCACCAGCATCAACCCATAGAAAAGAAACCACATCCCATCAAAAGATTGGATATATGGATTAGTTGCATTTGCAATCATAACACTAGTAAGGCCTATGGTAAAAGCTAAGTTAATAAAATTTCTTTCTAAAATACTAAGTCTGAATAACTTATAAATCAACCAACCATATAAAAACAGCAAACTAAGAAAACCTACTAATCCCGTCTGAAAAAGCAATGCAATATATGTTAATTCATACATTCCGGGAACATCTTGTGATCTTACGATTGTTTCTGTATTTACTCCATATCCATGTCCAAAAAATGGTTTCTGTTTCCAACCGTCAATAAGAGCGTCGAATTGCAAGCTCCTTAATTCATCACCTTGGACGATGAGGCTGGCATCAATATTTAGAATTCGACTATTGGGGAAAAATATTAATAATAAACCAAAAGCTGATAATACAGCTATTCCTATGCCAATAATTATTTTTAACATATTCCTTTTTTTAATCCAGATGCCATCAATTACGATACAAAGAAATATTGCAATCATTATTGTACCGATCAACGCACGTCTCCCAGTTAAAAAAACAATAAATAGCGACAATAATAATAGGACATATTTTTTTATGGTTGCCTTTTTATCCAGAGCATCACTAAAATATACTATTGTTAACAAAAACGGAACCAAAAAAATCAACGAAGAGATTGATGGGGTAAAATAGGATAAAAAATCAAATGTCTCCTCAATTACAAATGGAAAAAAAATGGATATAAATCCAGTTAGTGGTAAATTTATAAAGTGTGATGCAAAAGTATATATAAATAATCCTAATATGACAAAAAGTGCTAGCGTTGTTACTTTTTCGAGATTAATACTTACTTTTGGAATTACAAAAAGGATTAAATATAATAAAGGCCAGATAACGTAGCTTGGTAACAATTGGAATAAAACACTAGTGTTATCTAACGTCCCCTTTAATATGGACATTGTGTTAATAAACGTGTACAATGCAAACCACCCTATTACTGAGCGACTCACTTTATACTGAATTTCTTTTCTGTTTAAAAATAAGAGTAAAAAACAAATTAATATGAATACTAATTTTACCGGCTGTAAAACAGTCGGGGTTACTAGTATCAAAAAAATTAATAGAAAAATTATAGTTTCATACTTTTTTATAAAAGATGCGTTCGTCATACCTTTTTCCTTTCTTATTTTAAGTAGACTACTTTACGATTTACAATCAATTTTACTAATTCATTAGATCGTTATATTTACAAAAAAATAGAAATTTTGACAATCTAGCAAAATTTCTTCAAAATAGGAAGCTAATTTGCGACTTTAAAATATTTAACCTATTTCTTATCTATTTCTAATCTATTTCTGATTCAATCACAGTTTTTTCTACCTGAAATACGTTTGATTAAATTTTCCATCAAATTTTTCAATAACTATATGGTTTTCCAGCTCTATTGATTTTACAATTGCACTACTTGTTAAGTTGCAATACGCCTAGTACTCTTATTTTATAAAATTCCTTTTAGATAAAACTCAGCTACAGGTGAACGTAACATATGCATCCTGTTTCCATTAATCTTTAGAACCATGACTTTTAATGATTAAAAGTCTTTCAAATTTATATTTTTTACAAAATAAAAGCCGCTATATTATTAAAAAAATGAAGCTATGTTTCTTAATCATAGTAAAATTAACACTGTATAGTTTATAGAATCTAAAAAAATCTTATACTTTTAAGCGTATACCCTTGAGTCAATGATCTTATTTTTAGAAACATTCTAAATTTCAATCATACCAAAAATAATTTCCATATTCGCCTCAAACTATTCTCTTCGAAAAATCAATGTATTCTTTTCCCATGCTATTTGTTGTTTTCATCCATTCAAATTTATAAAGCCCCATTAGAAATTTATTTTTATTTAAGTTCTAGTTGCTCTTGTAGTAACGTTTGAACTCTCGTTAATTCTTCTGATGAAATTTCCTGATAAGAAATGCCATCTAGCATTATGCCGGCACCTTTCATTTGGTCCATTTCAATAACCGTGAAGGCCTCGCTATATTTTTTTTGCAATGTCAACAGCTGGTCCCAATTCAGATCCGTTCTGACATTGTCCTTCAACGTGCTTAAAATTTCTGTGTATTGAGTCAAAATAGACGGACTCATAGCCTTTTTCATGATTCCCATGACTACTTTTCTTTGGCGCTCCTGTCTGCCGTAATCACCTTCCGGATCTTCATAACGCATCCTGACAAAAGACAAAGCCTGCTCGCCATTCAAATGTATATTGCCCGTAGGAAAATTGTTCCCGTCCTGAGAAAAATCAAGGGTATTGTCTACATCAACTCCCCCGACGGCGTCTACGACCTCTTTTAATCCACCCATGTTGACACTGACGTAATAGTCAATAGGAATCTGAAGTAAATTTTCCATTGAGGCGATTGACATATCTGCACCGCCAAACGCATAGGCATGATTTAATTTATCATTTTGGCCCATGCCTACAATTTCCGTATAGGTATCCCGCGGTATGCTGATCAAAGTGGTTTTCCCATCTTTCGGATTTAAGGTAGCAACCATCATCGTGTCCGAACGGCCCTGCTCGTCACGGTCGAGATCTCCCGTATCAATCCCCAGCAGCAAAACCGAAATCGGCTCTTTCTTATTGATTTGTACCGGTGCATCACGCAATTCCGATTTTTCTCTTGTCGGTTTTTCATACATTTCATTGGCAGTCCCTTTAACGTCAAAATAGACTTTGACTGCATAACCTGCTCCTGCCACAATCAAAAGCAAGAGAATGCTGGCAATTGTCACTCCGACTTTTTTACCTGTAGACATTTTTTTCTTTACTTTACGGTGTCTTTCAACTCTTGACATAGCTCTCTCCCATTTTTTATTATTCATTTTAGTTTCTATTACATTCAAACCCTTTTACAATTATTCCCATTGTAGGACAACAAAAAAAGAAAAACAAGAGAAACTGGATAGTTTTTCTTGTTTCTTTGGAAACAGGACTTAATTTATAGATTTTTTAAATTTTTCCAGGGCCGTCTGCCACGAGTCAATAACAAATCCTGTTGATTTGGCTTTTGACAAACTCATGATTGAGTATTTAGGCCGTGTTGCCTTTTGCGGAAATTCATCTGAAGTTACCGACCGGACTTCGGTAGATGTCTCTTTCAGTATCTCCTTGGCAAACTCATACCATGAGCAGCTGCCATCGTTGGAAAATTGATACGTCCCGTAAGGTTGCCGGCTGTCTACCAGATACACCATAAACTCGACCAAGCTTCTGGTCCAAGTCGGACGTCCGAATTGGTCTGCCACTACCGTTAAAAATTCTCTTTCTTTAGCCAAACGCTGCATCGTATAGACAAAGTTATTGCCGTATTCACCGTAAACCCAAGAAGTTCTAATGATATAGTAGTCATCTAATATTTCTTTTATGGATTGTTCCCCAAGAAGCTTCGTCCGTCCATACTCATTTTGCGGATTAAGAGGATCCTCTTCGGAATATTCGCCGGATTCTTTTGCCCCGTCAAACACATAATCGGTGCTGAGATAAACAAGTCTAGCTCCCACTGATTTGGCAGCTAATGCCACATTTTTGGTGCCGCCCACATTAACTTTCTCATTCAGTTGTTTTCCTTCATCCTCTGCATTATCCACTGCAGTATAGGCAGCACAATGATAGATAACATCTGGCTGGATTTTTTTCACCAATGCCATAGTCGCGGCCCTGTCTGTAATATCCATCTCTTGAGCGTCTGTCGAATGATAGGAAACTTTTTTTTCATCTAGGTAATGTCGAAGCTCTGTTCCAAGCTGTCCATTACCTCCAGTCAATAAAATCATTGCATTCTTCCTTCCAAGACACTAGAATCTCTCTTGCTTATATTATTGTCCTTGTTCAGCATATTTTGCTTCTACTGCTTCTTTTTCAGCTTTCCACCATTCTTCATGGTTTTTATACCATTCGATTGTATCAGCTAAGCCGTCACGAAAGTTGGTGAATTCCGGACGCCAACCCAGCTCTTCCCGCAATCTGGTTGAATCAATGGCATAGCGCAAATCATGACCTGGGCGATCCGCCACGTGATCATAAGCATCTTTAGGTTGCCCCATCAATTCTAAAATCATCTCAATGACTGTTTTGTTATCTTCTTCACCATCGGCACCAATCAAATAGGTCTCTCCTATTTGTCCCTTGGTCAAAATCAGCCACACTGCGGAAGAATGGTCGTTAGTATGAATCCAGTCTCGAACGTTTTTTCCATCACCGTAAAGCTTCGGACGAATTCCGCACAAAATATTGGTGATTTGTCGGGGAATAAGTTTTTCAATATGCTGGTAAGGTCCATAGTTGTTTGAACAATTTGAAATAGTTGCCTGCAAGCCGAAGGAACGAACCCACGCTCTAACTAGTAAATCCGAACCTGCTTTTGTTGCCGAGTAAGGACTCGAAGGGTTATAAGGTGTTTCAGCGGTGAATTTTTCACCTTCTCCTTCTCCGTGACCAGGCAAATTTTCTCTTAAAGGCAAATCACCATAAACTTCATCTGTAGAAACGTGGTGATAACGCACGTTATATTTGCGACAAGCTTCTAGTAATGTGTAAGTCCCTATCAAATTCGTTTGAACAAAAGGAAACGGATCTGTCAGAGAGTTGTCATTGTGGGATTCTGCCGCATAGTGAACGATCGCATCTGTATCTTTGACCAGTGAATCGACCAGCTCGGCATCCGCCACATCTCCAACTACCAACTTCACTCGGTCTTCCGGAAAGCCGGCTAGATTTGCTTCATTTCCTGCATAAGTCAACTTATCCAGTACTGTGATTTCAATTTCCGGATGGTTTTCCGCCACATAGTGAACAAAGTTAGAACCGATAAATCCCGCTCCACCAGTAACAATAATTTTCTTCATGTGAACTCCCTCTTTCTTAAATCTCACCATAGACAAATGAATTAACAGACTCAAATTCTTTTAATGTCGGATGTTGACGATCTTTTTCAGACAAAATCGCCTTGTCGACCGCCATCGGCCAATCTATTGCCAGTTCTGGATCATCAAAAACAATCCCTGCGTCTGCTGCAGCATCATAGTAGTTGTCGCACTTGTATAGGAAGTTGACATTCGGTGTCAAGGTCATAAATCCATGGGCGTACCCTCTAGGAACCAGCAGCTGTCGATGATTATATTCCGACAGAATGTAGCCTTCCCATTTACCATAAGTAGGACTGCCTTTGCGTATGTCCACAATCACATCCAGCACAACACCGGATACGACTCTGATTAGTTTCGTCTGAGCCGATGCCCCACTCTGGAAATGAAGGCCGCGAATCACTCCTGCTTCAGCTGACAATGAATGATTGTCCTGAATAAAATCATAGTGAATGCCTGCGTCCTTAAAATCTTTTTCGGAATAACTCTCCGTAAAAAAACCGCGGTGATCTCCAAAAACACTTGGCTCAATAATTTTTACATCTGTTAGATTAGTTTCTGTTACTCTGATTTTTCCCATTTCTATCCCTCTTTTGCCAAGTTCAGCATATATTGCCCGTATTGATTTTTTTTCAAGGGCTGTGCTAGTTCGATGAGCTGTTCTTTTGAGATGTAGCCCATGCGGTAAGCAATTTCTTCCAAACAAGCCACTTTCAGATTTTGGCGTTTTTCTATGGTTTCAATAAAAGTTGAAGCTTCCAATAATGATTCATGAGTCCCCGTATCTAACCAGGCAAAGCCTCGTCCCATAACTTCTACGTTTAATTCTCCCAGCTCAAGGTATTTCTTGTTGACATCGGTGATTTCCAGCTCTCCTCGCTCGGAAGGCTCGATATTTTTAGCAATCTCCACTACACGGTTATCATAAAAATAAAGACCGGTGACCGCATAATTGGATTTTGGTTTTTCAGGTTTTTCTTCAATGGAGACAGCTTTCATCTCCTCGTTAAACTCGACCACGCCAAAGCGCTCCGGGTCGCTTACATGATAGCCGAAAACAGTGGCTCCTTTTTCATTTGCGGCGGAGCGTTGCAATAATGTTGACAAGCCGCTGCCGTAATAAATATTGTCTCCTAAAATCAAGCAAACAGAATCCGTACCGATAAACTCTTCACCGATAATAAATGCTTGGGCAAGCCCGTCTGGACTCTCCTGCACGGCATACTCAATAGACAAACCGATATCTTTACCGTCTCCCAGTAGTTCTCGAAATCTTGGAGTATCAGTTGGTGTAGAAATCACCAGCACTTCCTTGATTCCTGCCAGCATCAATATGGACAAAGGATAATAAATCATCGGTTTGTCGTACACCGGCATCAATTGCTTTGAAACAGCTTTTGTCAGGGGATACAGTCTTGTTCCGCTTCCCCCCGCTAAAATAATTCCCTTCATTTTTTCAGCTCCTATTTTATGTTCAATATGTTTTGAATAAAACGATGGCACAAGTCAGACGCGCTTTGCTTTATTCATTTAATATATAAGAAGTGTAGAATGGTGATGCAACTCCCAACTCCTCATTTAACTTATCAATTCCGAACTCTTCAGATAACGTTTGTCTTGTACCAAACAAGTTGGTTCCTAAGCCTAAGCGATCACCCTCAATATCCACACCTAGAGCCGCTAAGGTCGTTGGGAAAATATCTAAAGTAGTAAAATTTCTTTGTTTGGTTTCTGGAAACGCAGGAGAGTTAAGAAAAAGATTAAAAACTTTTCTTTGTTCACCAGGAATTTCAAGCCGCTCAAAATAAGCACCATCCATACTTTGATGATCCCCAGTGATGACAACGGATGTATTCTCATAAAATTCCTGTTGCATAATCCAATTAACGAATTCGTATACTTGTTCAGCAGAATGAGCATAAACATTCGAATACTGTTCGTCGAATTTTTTTTCCGCCTCTTGTTCTAAATAGCCATCTATATGATGTGTGTTGGCGGTCAACATCGTAAAATTAAATGGTGCCTCTTTCTCGGCTAATTCTGAAATTCCTTGTTTTGCGAACTCGAATAATTTACTGTCTTCGAAACCCCACCATTCGTTATAATCTTCTGGAATTAATTCACGTTCCTTGGCAGTAAGATAGTCAAACACTTCATATTCCCCATGTTGGGTAAAATAAGCTCTCCTGCCGCCAAAGGTCAAATCAGAACCTACCATAATCATTTGATTATAACCAACTTCTTTCAAAACATCTCCGATACTCGTCGCACCGGGAGCAAACGGAGTACCATCCTGACCGTATTCATTCCCTTGCACGTCAACTTTAAGAGGTAGACCAGATGTTTGAGCGAACATACCCGCTATCGTCCATCCAGTTCCTGTGGTTGTATCTGCCCCTACAAAAGGTTTTTCCTCTTGTGTGAAGGAAACACCATCTTTAGCTAAAATTGTCAACGGTTCAATATAATTTTCCGGCATTGAGCCTCCTAAGGCTTCACTGACAAAAGTAGTTTCCAAAGACTCCACAAAAATAAAAATTAGATTACGTTTTTCTTCAGGAAAATTGAGGGCGACGCTTTGAGGATCAACATATTGTTCTTCTATAAAAGGTGTTTCTCTGGTCGCAGCTTCATAAAAACCTTTAACACCGATGATTTTTAGTCCTAAAGCTATACTGGCAAATGAGTATGCGATGATTAGCAAGAGCTTGAATTTGTCTACCAAACCAATAATCATCAGAGAATTATCTTTGTGTTCCTGTCCACTGGTCACAAATTTAAAATTACCTGGATTGGCAACAAAAAAGGCCATTGCTATAGAAGCTAATGTACTATATAAGATGACCTCAATGACAAACGACCACACAAAATCAGTGTTCGTCCCTTCCATAGGCACCAACAAATGAAACAATATTTGATCTGGACTGACCTCTCCAAATGTATGAGTGACCCATAGACTTCCCAATAAAGCTAAGCACCCTAAAAATAGTAACAAAAAGATGCCTACTACTTTCAATACCCGTCTGAATACACCACCATTAGGAAGTTCTTTCTCGACTCTAATTTTTTTAATAGTTGTCATAAAAAAAAGCAACAGACAAGTAGGGACAGCTAAATATAAATAATATTGATTTAAAAAAAAGACCGCTGATTTAATTCCTCTAATTTGGAGTGATAAAACTAAGGAGCCTATCCCTAAGAAAGTCAATGCATTACTCACTAAAAACAAAAACGTATAATAATAAAAAGTGCTTGAAAAACTTTTCTTTTGGCTGAATACCAAGTATAAAATCGCACCGATCAAACTTGGAATAAATAATAGTTCGCTTTGGATCAAACCTTATACCTCCTACAAATTTTCAACAACTTACAGACCTATAATCCCTTTGTTCAAAAAAATACTGATCACGATAGCCTATCTAGAAATTTATTTTCTAATATGTTTGAGTTATGTATACCATATTTTTACGCCAACCAAAAACAACTACTTTTTATGATACTTCTCCTTAGAAATATGGAACGCCTTTTATAAAATATAAACATTAAAACTGTTACTAAACTTTCTAATAACAACACATTGACTGCTGTCTTTTCATAAGAAAATGTTTGAGTCAGGATGACAACTTGGTCTGAAAACATACAGGTTGTAGATAATTCTTTTTTGTACCCAAAAGTAGTCACGACCATCATACCATAAATGCTGCTCCAGAAAATCGTGGGTAGTAAACACGATATGCTTTGCACCAGTCGTGCTAAGTATTAAAAATGGTCCTGAAAAATAAACTTGAAATCGGACAATTGCTAAAAGAATCAAGGACTCTTGTGTAAAAAGTATGATGCCTCCTACGCAAACTCTATGAGCCAGCTTCACTACAACTCGCTCTGCTAACTATGCCACCTTTGGACAGAAGAGTCTGGTGAGCTCTCTGATACATACTCAAATCCAATGTATTCATAATATTGAAGTATCCTAGAGATGCTTCTCCTGCAACATAAGCTAGCACAAACATATTTGTAACATCATAACATAAACACTCATTGCCAATATCAACAAACTCAAGTGTAATGGATACCAAAAAGCTATCATTAGAACCACTTAAAATATTACATTCCCGATTGAATAAAAACTGTTCAGTCCCGAGGCTATTATTCCTCCCTTCAACAAAATAAAGCATGCCAACCAAAGGGGAAAATAGGATTAAATATTTCGCCGCTAGCAAAAGGCACCAAATTAGATACTATTTTTACCTTAAGCAATTTAAACGAGAGTCATGCTCTTACATAGCAATTTAATTAATTTTAAGCTTATTGACCTTAATAAACTAGGCTTACTATCTATTTTTATCAATTCTTAACAAACTTTTCAACTCAAAAAATAATTTTGAAGATTCTAATATTATAATTTTATAGTAGCCAGATTAAATAATTATTATATTATTTACGAGAGTAATTACTCAGCACATAGCGATTACCCTTGATGATTTTAGCATGATTTCCAACTTTATTCTATATAGCTTATCATAATTTCTCATGGGAATGAAGCTATTCATTCCCCCAACCTTGTTATATAAATAAAAACATATAAACTCTCAGATTAGAGTGACTATCGCTGCTTTCCCTTCAGAAAGAAGGTTGCCTATGTTTCACCTGAAATTCTTTGTTTTGGTTAGTTTAAGGAATCAATCATGTAACGAAAAAATAAGCTTTATTTTTTTGAGATGCTTCTACAAACTAGAACATAACCCTTGTCCAAAAGACGAGAGCAGATTTTATGCCGCTATTTTTTTCATTATTCTCTTCAAGACTGCATTTAAGGTAAAAATTGTTATAGACTTGATACCGCTTATATTTGTGACGTGATCATGGGCCGCCTTCATAACTTCATTGGACTTGATTCTGCTCGTTCACATCATTTGACTAAGAACAAAAAAACGATAGCATATTGAATACTATCGATCGAATGTTGATATTTCAATATACGTGCTCCACTCCATCATCGAGTAATCTAGTCAAAAATTCAGCTACTTTAAAAAATGCATCCCATTTAAGATAGATATAATAACAGTCATAATCTAATTTTTTTACGATTTTTTTAAACACCTAACTTATACTTTATGACCGCATTTAAAGTTCCCACTCTGCCTTTTAAACGTTCAAAAAAACTTCTCTTTCGGATGGATGTCACATTTCCGCCATGGCGAATGAATAACATGAGCACATCATCAATCATCGTTACCTTTTTTTTATTCATTAAGGCACTCAAGGCGAGCCACTGGTCATGCATTTCAATTGTCTTCGGAAAAGGAAGGGACTCTTGTGCAACCTCAGAAGTAAAAGCCATCATACATCCAGAAAAACCATTTTTAATAATTGTATTTATGATTGTTGGTTGCAAATTATTAGTGTTGAGCTGATTCCAAGAATCAGTGATTTTTTTTAAATCTCCATCGACAACTTTCGAATCGTGAACAATCACATCACTAACAGTTGATTGCATTTTCCTCAACACAGTGTCAACTTTATTGTCCAACCAAATATCATCCTGATCTGATAAAAAAATAATCTCTCCATTTGCTAAAGATAGCGCTCGCTCAAAGCTTTTTATCGGACCAATATTTTTTTCATTCACATAAAAACGAATTCTATTATCATGCAAGCCTTTAATAAGGACTCCCGTCTGATCAGTCGAACAATCATCGACTATTATTATTTCATCATTAGCACTTAGTTGACGAAGAATTGATTCCAGTTGGCGAAGAACGAAAGCTGATCCGTTATACGTAGCCATGCAAATCGAAAGCATATTCTCCCCCCTCTTTTATCATCATGCTTAGAATATTTTCCATCCCCACTTATTGAAAAATCTTATCATTGAAATAATAAAGATTTTAAAGAGTTTTTGATTCTTATGAGCCTCTTTCCCATAATAGTGCACAAACTTTACAAAAGGATTATACAAAATTTTATACCCTGTTTTTTCAAGCTTTAAACACAGGTCATAATCTTCAAAGTACATAAAATACCGTTCATCAAATCCGTTTATGGCGTTAAAAACATCTTTCTTTAACAGCATGCAACAGCCCGAACCAATTCTGACAGGCGCAATTTCATTATCAGATAAATCTCGACATTCATATTTCGCCAGTCTTTTATCAAACAATTTTTTGATGATCCCCGAACGAAGATATCTCAGAACATAATCAAATACTGACACATTTTCTCTGATCAAATATTGAGTAGTCCCATCTGGATTTAAAATTTTGGGCACAACTAACCCCGTATCCTCCTCTAAAAAAATTGTCTCGATTAATTCATCTAAGCCCTCTTTATCAATAATAGCATCTGGATTTAAGATCAGAAACAATGGTTCATCAAGATCTTTAAGATTTAAGTTATGGGCACTGCCAAAGCCCAAATTTTCATCGTGAAAAACAATCTCGACATCCCTCGAATATTCATTTAATTGTTTTTTATAGTCAGCTGAGGAATTATTATCGAAAACCTTTATCCTAACATTTGAAGCATCTGCAAAATGTTTTATTAAATTGTCCAAAACCTCAAAAATATACTGACTATTATACGTTACAATACTAATGACAACTTTTTGCATCTTCAACTGTACCACTTTCCTCATTTATCAATACTTTTAGTTTTCCACCAGTATAACATAGGCAGAGAACCCTTGAAACTCTTTAAACTTCCAATACGTGATCCTAATGGTAAGCATCAAAGAAAAATACGATAATTTTTTTATCGATTTCCTCCAATAAAGAGACCTGGGCAGTCAACCACTGAATAGTTGTATAGGATTTCTCTACAAACAACAATATTTTTTTTGATTCTTTTAAATCTTTCACGGTCATTTTTGTAGAAACAACAATCCCTTCGCTACCTTGCAAATCTTCAAACAGTTTTGAATTGGATCCTTCCTGCAGTAGTGCCAAAAATTTATTTCGTTCATCAATCATACTAATAATATTTATTTTATTCAAAATTGTCGAAGGGCTGTCAAAGCTTCCATCAATGATTTTGACGTCTTGATTAACAACTTCTTCAATGTAGCCAATAGAATATATCTTTTTGTTGAAGATATCAACTGCTAGTGATATCATGATACCGAAAATCAATCCTATCAGAATAAAGACGATTAATGACACCTTACTGCTTCCTTTTACTGTTGCACTCACGTCCACAGGTAACATAGATTCATCAGTTGTAGAAAAAATATCATAATATATAGGAATTTCAGAGGTTGCTTGTGTTGGTTTCATCACAGATAAAACCACCTTGTTTTTTACATAATCAAAATCACTTGAGAACATCTGGCTATAAAGAAAATTAGAAATCTTATTTACATATTCTTTGTCCTCATGCACCACACGGATAAAAATAACCTCACCTTTGGAGGTTCTTACAAAGGTGTTAACACTTTGATCTAATTCCTCTCTTTCAATTTGAACACCTGCATCAGATAATTTTTCTATCTGATCCTCGTTTATCAACATAGTTTTGAGTTGGGCAACACTTGCAAAAGCTTGACCTTGATTGTTTTCTATTGACAAGGCAAATTCCGAAATAAAAACTTCCTGTGATTCCTCTTGTTCTATGGTGTCGTTGGGACTTTTTACTGTCATATTATATAAAATACCGCCAATTAATGCAACCAAGACTAAAAGTAAAATCAACCATTTTCTGCGATAAAGAAACTTTCCAATATTTTTCATTTCCAGTTTAAAAGACATTTTTACACCCTCTATAATTTTTTATAAATCCAAAATATTACTGGATAAACTAGCTGAAAACTCAATCCAGAAAACACTAACATATTGTCAAACATATTGAAAATTGCAATAGTACATAGGATGGCAAAACCAATTGTTTTCGTAGTATGCATATACTTCATCATGTATGAATAAAAGAAAATAAAAAAAACAAGATAAAAATAAGTCAATATCATGCCAAAAAAGCCTAATGTTTTAAAAGAAGAAATAAACATAGTTGAAACATTAAATACAGGCGAACGTCTTTGGTCTTGTTGGACCGTTCTACCAATTTTTTCTTCCACTCTTTTTCCTACAAAATCAGGAAATACTGTTTGCGTTATAAAAAGAGTATTGTCATTGCTTGGTTCAATTTTCTCTATCATGTATTGTAGGTTAGCAATTGGAGTACTTGCATATAAATATGCCCAGAAAAAAGGATCGGGAACAGGAGAATGTTTGAATTCATCTGTTGCTTGTCCCACTCTTAAAATAAAGGAACTATCTGTGATATTTTTAGCTGCATTTTCTGGATCAGAGCGTAAATTCCCAAAAATCCCAAAGCCATACAAAAAAAATATTAGCACTACCGCAAAAACAAATAAATATTTTAATTTGATAATCATTGTTTTCTTGTGTAGAAAAAAAATAAAAAACATTGAAGAAAGATTCATAATGAACCCCCCACGATTAAAAAGCATCATTGGAAAAGAAGCAAATAAAACAGATAGGGTTATTAGATACCATTTCTTTTCTTCTAAAAATAATTGCCAGGTGTATAACCCCATAAAAGAAATAAACGTTACAGCAAACACATGAAATCCTGGTATCCCCCCAAAACCGGAATAATCATATCCACTTTTGAAAATCAAAATTTCAACAATCGGAATTGCTTTTTCATAAGCAAACTCTGCACCCATAGATAATAATGCCAACAGTGTCCATGGAATAAGGTTAATTCTAAAAGATTTCTTCGAGAAAGTTCCCTCTGGAAATATCCTATTGTATATTTTTGAAAATAACAGCAAGCTTATGAGTACAAAAACAAGAAACAGCATCAAGGGGAAAGTTAACGCTTCGTTTAGTTTTGACCAATTTAACGAATATATAATTAATAAGCCTAAAATAATAATAAAAAAAATCGAGAAAGGGTTGAGCATTATTTTCTTTTGCAAAACGTTCACCTCCTGTCGATAGTTACATTCCAGTAACATCTTTCAACATAATCTTCAGAATAATTTTTATCTTAGAGGGAGAAATCACTAAACACTTCAGCAATCTCAACACACTATGCACATAATAATTTTTCAGCTTCTCTGGTTGAAATTCTGTTATAAATTTTTTTTCATAAAACAAAATATTTTCATAGCGCTGGGCACTGACTTGTCTTAAATTTTTAACTGACAGATCATGAACAATTTCACTTCTTAAAATCTTCACAGATCGGCTTTTTTCTTTTATTATCTGGAAAAACCAATAATCCAAATAGTCTAGAGGATACTCCAAATTAAACCCGTGAATTTCTTCTAAAAATTTAACCTGGGCAATCATTCCTGAGTTTATTGCCATTAAATTGGTGTAAGTTCCTGGTAAGACAGCATCTGCGGATTCTTTCAGAACTGGACTAAGCAAATTATGCTTTAGCGGGTCTTTAATTTGAGGAACCATCGCAACTTCTGTCAAATTGCCCTTTTTAATTTCACTAAGCACTTCTGTCAGATACTCAAGTGTAAGATGTGTGTCTTGGTCCAGCAGCATCAGCCATTCAGAACCTAAAATTTCCGCTTTTTTTAAAGCAAAGTTGTAAGCCACTGCAATTCCGGGATTATCAGGATTATGCTTATAACACAGATTGAATTCAGTTTTTGATGCTAGAACGCTAAAAATCTCCTGAGAATTTTCTTTATTGTTATCATATAAAATGACACGGATTCCTAAAGCAGAAGGGACTTTTTTTAAGTTTTCCAGTAAAGTGCTTAAAGTTATTGACTCTTCTAAATCAATGCCATAAAAAACAATCACTATTGTCAACATCTCAACCCTTCTTTCGAGAAAATTTGCTGCATCATAATTTCTAACTTATCTGCTGATTTTAATTCCGGTACTTCTGAAAGCCTTTGTCGATATCTTCTTGTTAATCTCCTCTTTTCAAAGAAATAACTGTAAAGTCTTCGACATCAAACTGAATCAATAGTGTTTTCATTGATGAACCTTGATATTCCCAATCGAAAACACCAGCACAAACATGTTAAACCCGACTACTACATATCTCCATACACCTTCATACAATCATTTGATTGATATCTATTCCCCCTAAAACAACATAGAAAAGCAGGCAAATAACTGTCAGCATTAGATAATTTATATATATTTATTCTCTTGCTTTAAATTTACTTTAGAAAAGCATAGGATATTCTCGGCAATTTTAGCATACTCAGGGGCTGTGACAACGGATAAGATAATTTCCCAATTTATCCGCACTTCCAAAAAACATCTCTTCGTCATTAGCAGGCTAACCCAACATTGCCTTATTTAAAATCACGCAAACTTATCTTGCAACTTGAAAAATAAAAAGTTGAAGGGATGGTAAAATGTGACCATTTAATTTTAATTTGAGCTGGCTGATTCTATAAAATTTTTTTCAGGTAGGATCATATGGTAGGTTTCCTGAAAAATTGTGGTGGGGTTAGCATCAGCGTGTATAGGCTGAAGTCTTCTTTTGAGACTATGACAAAATTAATACAACACTGAGTAATTTCACTACCATAGGTCAGATGGCTATTTTTAAAAAATTCTCCAGACCTATAAATAACAAAAAATATGAATTGTCTCATTCAAAATATTGATCGCCTGCAAGCAATATACCACATTGTTTTTCCAAGTCATAAAAATAAGAAGCAAGACGTTAGCCAAAACAACTTCTGTCATCACAAATTTTAAAATAAAAGTACTCAAAATCAATGGTGCTTTCTGCCAGATTTTTATAGTTCCCAATCATACTATTTTCCAACATATTTGTGACTAAACAAGACGCACTCACAAGACATTTTTTAAAAAATTTTTATCATGCAGAGGCCCTGCTAATTGCTCCATTCACATTATACATGAATTTATATTTTTCTTCTATTATTGCAAAAAATTTAATTATTCCTTATTTATTTTGCTATTTAGAAAATTAGAAAAAATAGTAACGAAAATACTCCCCATAAGTATGCGGAATAAAAAATTATTTACCTTTAGCAACAAGGATATTGTTTTTCAAACACTTAAAAGATTTGCCAGAACATCTTGATGAAGAGTTCAAACAAAAAGTACAAAAGCTATTAAAGTATGAAGTTGGTATTGCCAATGCCCTTATTTCCCCTTATTCCAATGGCTAATTGGAAGCCAGAATACCCCCATATTAAAACACTGAAGCGAGTTCCCTACGACTTTAAATCATTTCGTAACATTAGAATCAGGATTTTGGGTTGTATAATTTTTGGTGTGGATGAAGAAATTCATTCAATTGAAAAAACAACACTTTTTTGTCGTGAATGTCAAACGACTTTTGTTGCTGCCTACCCTGAAGTTGACGCAGGGTGTGCCAATAGAGTCAAACAATCCATTGCCATTGAACTTTCGATGAAGGTTTTAGCCCGTCGTCACGGTGTCTCTCCTACTACGACCACACGAATTTAAGTCGCTCAAACATATCACAAAGAAAATGAGCTTTATTTTTTGTGATGCTTCCACACGCAAGATCATTGATATCTTCCCCAATAGGTTACAGAAAACCTTACGTGATTATTTTTCCAGGTATTCCTTCAAAGCACTTACCCAAGTTAAAAAGATTGTGATTGATATGAATGCCGATTATTTTTCCGTCATTACAGAACTCTTTCCGAATGCTAAAATTATTATCGATCTTTTTCATGTCGTTCAACTTATGTCACGTGCTCTTAATCAAACACGGGTAGCTTTTATGGAGAAGTTGTTTGGTACTGAACACGAAAAAATGAAAGATTATTGAAAATTGAAGCGTTACTGGCGATTGATGTTAAAATCGGCCACTCATCTTAATTACCAAGACTATTCGTATCAGCGTTTAATTAAAAGCCGATGCTGAAACAGAAATTGTGGCTTACCTTCTTGCTCTTGACCCCACTTTAAAAGCAACCTATCAGCTGTATCAAAAGCTGCTTTATTAGGCTCAAAAATGATTTTAAAAGGTTCAAACAGAATCTGGCATCAGTAAAACCAGAGGTGCCACTCTATATGAAAACCTCGGTCAAAACACTTAATAAACATCTAAAGAGAATTGAAAACACCTTCAAGTATCCTTATTCTAATGGTCCTCTGGAAGGGCTTATCAATAAAATCAAGGCCATTAAATGGACTGCTTATGGCTATCGTACCTTTTAACACTTTAAGCATCGTATTCTTGTCAGTTTTAAACTGACAAACCCAAAAGACAACTCCGCTTATCTACGCGAAGTTGTCTAAGTTTGTTATTTAATTTCGGTTAAATTCTAGCCATCCACATCATTTGACTAAGAGCCATTTTTACTCATCAGTCCTATTTGACCAAGAGCCATTAAATCACGTCAAATAACCACAAGAAAGGATGATATGCTTTGTCTCATCATATCAAAAAAATGCTAAAAATTGTAGACTCTCATTTAATTATTTCAAAAGTTTCTCAAGAAAACGCCCGTCATCAAAACACCTTAGTCATTTATGCCAAGCTAAGTCCCAAATTGAAAGTCTGTCCTAACTGAAATGATTCTTCCCCTCCCCCATAATACTGCCTGTTTTTATCATTTAGGGCAAACCTATCATATAATTTGTTGGAGGAGTCAAAATTTTAGTTGTTCTATTTCTTTAAGCATACGTTTCTTTTATCTGTCTTCACTTTTTATCTGGTATTAGTTGACTCATTTTTTTTTGAAAATCTGCACTATCTAAAGGATTAGCGAAAAACGTCTTTGTCTCATATCCTGCCAGCACTTCCCTCGCATACGGCAAATCAGCAGCAATAATTGATGCCCCTGCTTTTTTTGCCTCCATTAACGGCAATCCAACTGTTTCCAACAATGAAGGAAAAATCAAAATCGTTTTACAATAATAGCCAAATACTTGTTCCTGACTCATTTTACCAGCAAACTGAATAGGTAACCGGTATTTCTGAGCTTCATTGAATAATTTCTCTACAAATGAATTTTCATCTCCTTTTAGAGTGAAGATCACTTTAAATTGCCTATTTTGTGTCACAAGCCCCTTTGCAGCTTCAACTATGACTTGATGATTTTTATAACTTTCCCCACTAGCAGGATAAAAGAATACAGCTCTATCTATTGTTTCTCGAGCTAATAGCTCAGGGATTTCTATTTCATAATATGGTTTTTCAACTTTAACAGCGTGACAGTTTTTTTTTGTTTTTTTTACTTCATCAGCCATCCACTCGGTCTGAACAATCACCTCGTCCGCCTGGCGGATTGACTTGATGATTTTTTTTGAAATCAAATGTTTATAAACCCAAAGTTTCATATCATGACGTATCGAAAAATTGACAGTAGTAAACGGCATGGCATTCTGCACCAATAGAGTTTGCGGTTGACTGACATTGGGAACCAGAATATTTTGTAATGAAATAATTTTGTCAACACCATATTCTCTAATGATTTTTCTCACGCAAAAATATTCAAAGAATAAACGATGAAACCAACTTTTTTTTATCCACCTTTTATTAATAACTGTAACATTTTCAGTTGATGTCAACTCGGGAGTGCTTATTAAAAAAACATAGTCGTTTTCTGTATCTTTGGAAAATTTTTCATAGTACATTTGGAGAATGGATAGGGCTCCACCTCCATCAGCTGCTACGTTGTAAACTAAATATTTCATTTTTTATTCTCTCCATACAATGCGATTAACATAATCTGTGTAAGATAAAATAATTCTTAATACCTTCTCTGAGACATTAGGCATAGAATAATCAAACACCTGTCGCAATGTGCTTTTTTCTTGCGTTTCCAGAACTGTTAGACCTTGCATAATTCTTTCCTCACTGAGGCCCACCATCATCACACTGGCTTCCTCCATGGCTTCCGGTCTTTCATGAGCTTCACGGATATTTAAAGCCTTAAAACCAAGTATGGAAGATTCCTCGCTGATCGTCCCGCTATCACTCAAAACTGCTTTAGCATTGATTTGAAGATGATTATAGTCAATAAATCCTAGAGGTTTTGATAAGATAATCAGAGGATTCAATGTAACCTTCTTTTCCTCAATCATCTTTCTGGTTCGCGGATGAGTACTGACAAGTATCGGCAACTCATACTCCTCAGCAACTTTGTTCAAGCTATTAATCAAATTGAAGAAGTTTTTCTCAGAATTGATATTCTCTTCCCGGTGTGCAGAAACAACGAAATAATCGTCTTTTTTCAATTGCAGCTTTTCCAAGATATCAGAGTTTTCAATATCCTTCTTTTTCGACATCAATACTTCAAACATAGGGCTGCCAGTCTTGATTACTCTGTCAGCGGGAAGTCCTTCTCTTAACAAATACTCTCTAGCAATATCACTATACGTTAGATTAATATCTGCCGTATGATCCACGATTTTTCTATTTGTTTCTTCTGGTACTCGTTGGTCAAAACAGCGGTTGCCAGCCTCCATATGGAAAATCGGAATTTTTCTTCTTTTCGCAGCGATGGCACTCAAACAACTGTTAGTATCTCCGAGAACTAATAAAGCTTCTGGATTTTCTTTATCTAAAACTTTTTCAATGTTGATTAAAATATTACCGATAGTCTCAATAGCTGTCCCAACTGCTGAATCCAGAAAATAATCTGGCTTCCTCAAATTGAAGTCCTTGAAAAAAACTTCATTTAATTCATAATCATAGTTTTGTCCTGTGTGGACAATAATATGATGAATTGCTTCACTTTTTTCCAATTTATCGATTACGGCAGCAAGGCGGATGATTTCAGGCCTTGTGCCTACCACTGTCATCACTTTTAATTTTTTCACACTATACCTCCAAAAAGAACGTATCGGGAGCACTAGGATCAAAGGGTTCATTGACCCACATGACCGTCACCATATCTTCGCTCCCCAAATTTTCTATATTATGCGTGTAACCCACGGGGATATCCACTACTTCTAATTTGTCATCACCCACAAAGTAACTGATGATTGCATCTGAATCAGGTTGTCTAAAACGAATGACCCCATTGCCCTTAACCACAAGAAATTTTTCGTTTTTTGTATGATGCCAGTGATTTCCTTTCACGATTCCCGGTTTCGAGATGTTGATGGATACTTGACCCGCATTTTCCGTACGCAAAAACTCAGTAAAGGAACCGCGATCGTCAACATTCATTTTCAACTCATAAGAAAAATCATCTTCTGGCAGAAAACTCAAGTAAGTACTGTATAATTTTTTAGTCAATTCATTTCCCATATCAGGAACCTGCAGATTCTTTCTGCTTTCCTTAAAGGACTGTATCGTTTCTGCAATCCAGCCCAATGTCTGCTTATAAACCACCGGAACAAAGCAAAAATCACCATCCCGTGACTCTTTTCCTTTCAGTGCTTCGATCAACTCATTTACTAAATCATCTATATAGACCAGAGTCAGCACTACTTTGGGATCATTCACAGTGATTTCAAGACCATGAGCAATATTATAACAAAATGTGGCAATAGCACTATTGTAGTTTGGACGGCTCCACTTGCCAAACACATTAGGAAATCTGTAAATAAATGTTTGAATATGATTTTTTTCACCATATTCCTTGATAAGATGCTCACTATCATTTTTACTCTTCCCATAAGGATTGTCTAAATCTGCCTGAGTAGAAGAGGAAATCATGATCGGTGCTTTATTTTTATGTTTTTCCAGTAAATTCAGCAACGTATTTGTAAAGCCAGTATTTCCCTCTTGAAACTCTTCCTCCTTTTTTGGTCGATTCACTCCCGCAAGGTGGAATACAAATTCCGCTTTTTGACAAAACATCTCAAGTTCAGCTGCAGAAGTTTCCTTGTCCGCCAAAAACAATTCGTGATAGCCTCTGTTGTTCAACTCACTTGCTAAATTTCTTCCAATGAACCCATTTGCTCCTGTAATTAAGATATTCATCAGCTTTCCCAACTCTCTAGTTCGCTGTTTACATAGTCTAAAGTCAGCAATTTGGCTTTTACTTCCTCTACAGAAAGTCTCGTTGTGTTGTGAGAATTATACTCTTGTTCACCACTTAATTCTTCTAAACCGTTACCGAAATATTTATCATAGTTCAAATCTCTGTTATCTGCAGGAATACGGTAGAAATCTCCTGCATCTTCTGCTTTTGAATACTCCTCTTTCGTCAATAGCGTCTCATAAAGCTTTTCCCCATGACGAGTCCCAATAATTTTTACTTCTTCTTTATAATTAAATAACTCTTTAACCGCCTGTGCCAAATCCTCAATGGTGGATGCGGGCGATTTTTGCACCATTATATCGCCGGATTTAGCATTTTTAAACGCAAAAATCACCAGTTCAACGGCTTCTTCCAGACTCATTAAATATCTTGTCATTTCCGGATTAGTTACAGTCAACGGCTGATTTGTTTTTATTTGTTCTATAAACAATGGGATCACCGAGCCTCTAGAAGCCATGACATTCCCATATCTTGTGCCGCAAATCAATGTTTTATCTTCTGGTACCGTACGCGATTTTGCTACAAAAACTTTCTCCATCATTGCCTTGGAAATCCCCATAGCATTGATCGGGTACGCAGCTTTATCCGTAGATAAACAAATGACTTTTTTCACTCCCTCATCAATTGCCGCCTGCAGAACATTTTCAGTACCTAAGACATTCGTCTTTACAGCCTCTAACGGGAAAAATTCACATGAAGGGACCTGCTTTAATGCAGCGGCATGGAAAACGTAATCTACACCATGAATCGCATTTCGGATACTCTGATAATCCCGTACGTCACCAATATAAAATTTCAACTTATCATTTTTATACTGCTTGCGCATATCGTCTTGTTTTTTTTCATCTCTAGAAAAAATACGGATTTCTCTGATTTTCGTGTTCAAAAATCTCTCCATAACAGCATTGCCGAAAGAACCAGTCCCTCCAGTAATCATCAATACTTTGTTTTCAAACATAGTGTCGGTCATTTTCATATTCCTTCTTCCTCTTTATTTACCATTTCTGCCATCTTATCCAAAGTCACATTCACAAACTTATCTTTGTTAAAATGCTCTTTGTAGTAAGCTAAAGAATTTTCTCCCAGTATTTTTTTTTCTTCTATTGGCAGCTGAACAAACTTTTCAACAGCTCTCGCCAAAGATACCGCATCTGACGAGGAAACACATAGACCACACTGTGCTTCGGATATAACAATTTTAGCATCTCCATCAATTGCGGCGATGACAGGCTTGCCCGCAGCCATGTATCCTTGCAATTTGGCAGGGATAGTCAAACCGATTTTATTTTCAAATTCTAAGGTCAACAAAAAAGCATCGGCAAGTTCGTTAAAAACAGGCATCCTGTCTGCTGGTTGGTTGCCGTAAAAAACAATACGATCTTCAACAGCCAATTCTTTTGAAAGTTTGACACAATTTTCAAAATTAGAACCCCCGCCGACGATATGAAAAAGAAAAGATTGGTTTATGTTAATCTCATCCACTGCACGAATGATTGTTTCAACATCTTGAACATAGCCAATGTTTCCGGTGTATACAAAATTAACTTCTGCTGTTGGAATATCCATAGCTGGTTCCCCCATTGTCTGGTGGCGATTATCCTCGGCATGTTGCGGAAGATAGTCCATTTTTTCATAAGACACTTGGTTTTCTTGGTGGAGATATTCCATAAACGAATGGGAACTTACTAGGATATGATCAGCTTGATTATACATATACCTGCTCATCCTGTGCACGATTTTGAAAACAATGCTGTGTTCTTGTATATTCATCGCTTTCAGTGCCTCAGGCCAGATATCTAAACAATAGACTAATAATGGGATTTTATTGCGCTTGGCAACGATGATTCCCGGAAAAATCATCGTTGCAGGCGAAGGTTGATATACATAAACGATGTCAAAAGTTTGTTTTGTGAACCATCCCCATAAAGAGCCGAAAAAAGCAAACGATAAATAATTGAGGGACCGGAAAATCGGTCCTTTTCTTCTGGAAAAAGTTCTTACCCTCTTGATCGTGCATCCATTATAAACTTCTGTCCTATTTTTAAAAAAACGATACTTTTCATGGATTTTCCCAGTCGTATAATCTCCTAGGCCGCTGAGGACAGTTATTTCGTTGCCTTCCTTAGCAAAATCCTTTATCAATTCATTTATTTTAAAATTGTCAGGATAAAAACTCTGACTTACTATCAATATTTTCATACCCAGTCTCCACTCAATTACTCCAAAATCAACTAGCATTATATCATAAAATCAATAACATTGATAGCCAACAATCAATTGATTCAAGCTATTAGCTGTCATAATTGCTTTAAAGGTCTGTCTCCATTACATAACCAATCGAGCTGCTTCCATGCACTAATTCATAGTACACACCACCGCTTGTTATAATCTTAGAAACTATCTGAATATTTTTATTCAAATATGTACTTAAATTACCCACTATTGTGCTGTGGGCAAATGCTCCTGGACGAGAATATATCGGTCCGGCTTTTAGGATCATTTTAAAATCATCCATTTTTATTCCAGTTAAATAATTCCCAGAGCTGACTCCTGTATATTTCCCGCTGTAATCAACACTTGCATCCAAATGATAGCTTCCCACTGGATATCTATCAGTAAACTGCCATGCTCCCATCCCTCCTACATGAGTGATGGAAGAGACTGATTGGTCCGCTGTTCCCGGATAGCCTGCAATCCAAGGATTACTTACCGCAAGTCCATTCGCATGAAGGTTACTCTTCAAATAATAATCTCCAACATACACGTCCACATTTCTATATCCCAACTGTCTTAATCTATTTATAAAAGCATTCGCCATAATTGTCTGATTTGTTGCATTAGCCGCAATCCCATGTTCAACATCAAGAACAACATAACCATTGCTTCCTTTATCAAAATTGATTTCCTTCAATTTGGAATCAAAATAATTTGCTTCGGCAATCGCTCCATTAGCTGACTGGTAACGCGCAAAGTGGTACGCCCCTGTCACCAGACCAGCATTCCGTGCTCTTTGATAATTATTTTTTGCATATTGGTCAAAGAATCCTGTTCCTTCACTGACTTTCAAAACTACCCCTTGAATTCCTTGAGCACTTAACCCACTATAAAAACTCTGACTTAAATCTCCTTGGTGGTTAGACACATCTATAAAATCAGCTTTGGCAGAACGTCTGCTGTACGGCGACTTTATTACAGCCCTCTCATCAATCCAGTAGTAACTTTCTCCTAATTTAAAATTATAGTGTCTGCTTCCGTCAGAAAGAGTGTAGAGAGCACTTCCTCTGATTCTATCATTTAAATGATTAGAAGATAATTTCAACTTCGTTGCATTTTTAAGATTTTGAGGTGTATTATACATGTCATAGCTTCCATTAACTATCTGTAACGCCACATTCACTGCCTCTTGTTTGACTATTGTGATTATTCTTTTCAAACCCTTACTGTTCATCCAGTAATAACGATGCCCTAACCTAAAATTATAATGCTGTTCTCCGTCTGAAGTCGTGTACAATGCCTCGCCGGTAACCACAGTCCCTTTATAATCACTGCCAAGCAACAATTCATTGGCCCCACGCAAACTGCCTGGATTGTCATACAAGTTGTACTCATTGCCCAAAAATTCCAGCTGCACTCGGACCCCTTCCATTTTGGTGATCGTGATTGATTGTTGGAACGCCTTGCTATTGGCCCAATAGTAACGATGCCCTAACCTAAAATTATAATGCTGTTCTCCGTCTGAAGTCGTGTACAATGCCTCGCCGGTAACCACAGTCCCTTTATAATCACTGCCAAGCAACAATTCATTGGCCCCACGCAAACTGCCTGGATTGTCATACAAGTTGTACTCGTTGCCCAAAAATTCCAGCTGCACTCGGACCCCTTCCATTTTGGTGATCGTGATTGGTTGTTGGAACGCCTTGCTGTTGGCCCAATAGTAACGATGCCCTAACCTAAAATTATAATGCTGTTCTCCGTCTGAAGTCGTGTACAATGCCTCGCCGGTAACCACAGTCCCTTTATAATCACTGCCAAGCAACAATTCATTGGCCCCACGCAAACTGCCTGGATTGTCATACAAGTTGTACTCATTGCCCAAAAATTCCAGCTGCACTCGGACCCCTTCCATTTTGGTGATCGTGATTGATTGTTGGAACGCCTTGCTATTGGCCCAATAGTAACGATGCCCTAACCTAAAATTATAATGCTGTTCTCCGTCTGAAGTCGTGTACAATGCCTCGCCGGTAACCACAGTCCCTTTATAATCACTGCCAAGCAACAATTCATTGGCCCCACGCAAACTGCCTGGATTGTCATACAAGTTGTACTCATTGCCCAAAAATTCCAGCTGCACTCGGACCCCTTCCATTTTGGTGATCGTGATTGGTTGTTGGAACGCCTTGCTGTTGGCCCAATAGTAACGATGCCCTAACCTAAAATTATAATGCTGTTCTCCGTCTGAAGTCGTGTACAATGCCTCGCCGGTAACCACAGTCCCTTTATAATCACTGCCAAGCAACAATTCATTGGCCCCACGCAAACTGCCTGGATTGTCATACAAGTTGTACTCATTGCCCAAAAATTCCAGCTGCACTCGGACCCCTTCCATTTTGGTGATCGTGATTGATTGTTGGAACGCCTTGCTATTGGCCCAATAGTAACGATGCCCTAACCTAAAATTATAATGCTGTTCTCCGTCTGAAGTCGTGTACAATGCCTCGCCGGTAACCACAGTCCCTTTATAATCACTGCCAAGCAACAATTCATTGGCCCCACGCAAACTGCCTGGATTGTCATACAAGTTGTACTCGTTGCCCAAAAATTCCAGCTGGGTGTTGACTGTTTGCTGATTGACAATTGTTATTTCGTTAACTACTTCCGAAGTTGAGTCAACATCTACTGCCTCTAATCCTGGGTCGGCTTCCTCAATTCCATTTTGACCATCACTAGAAAGTTCATTTGCATATACCACTGGACTCAAAATCAATGACGCTACCAAAAAAAATACCCCTATTTTCCGAAATCTAATACGTCTCAATTATTCTTTCCTTTCAATTATCAATTATGAATTAGCAACTAAAAATAATTATCGTTTTAAAAAAACAAGAGAATAGCTCGCATTCAATATAAAAAAACTATATTTCAGCTCACTATCCTCATAATTGTATCATAATTACCAATAAACCGAGTCATAAATTTGTTCATTGCTGAAATCGTCAGACTGGACACCATCCCCGTACAAAGGATAGGTTTTATCACTGACCGTAACCCCATCAGACTGGAATTCATATCCGGGAGCATCCCTATCATCTTCAGCCTCTAATCCAAGAGATACTTTTAATTTATGGGAAATATATTCTAAACTGTCTTCATATATCCCCACCATGCTCTCTCCTGTGTATGAATAATTAAAGCTCATCCAAGCAAACGTGAAGCTGTTAAACTCATAATTTTTTGACAAACTTGATTTCGCCAATGTCATCATCGTTGAACTATTCATATCTGTCCAAAGATGATTGTTCAAGGAATTAATTACCTCTGGATAACTCGTAACCGACCCCAAACTCAAAGCTTTCTTAATCACAGCTTGAATAACGAGCTGTTGACGTTCGCCCCGTTTGATATCATTGTCTATTTTTCTTGTACGGGCAAATGCCAAAGCTTCCTCCCCATTAAGAGTTTGCAAGCCAGGTTCTAGCTCAATCATTTTTGTCACATCGGCATTGGCTTCACTAATTGCCACTGGGACATCCACATCCACTCCACCAAGGGCATCAACAATCTTTTCAAATGCCTGAAAGTCAAGAGTCACATAAAAGTTGACAGGGATAGAAAGCAGATTCTCAACGGCATCTATGGCACCGTCTTCCTGATTATAAGTATAAGCGGCATTTATTTTAGAATAGCCGGTAAAATTCTCTGTTTCAATGTATGTAAAGGTGTCTCGAGGGACACTAAGGGTATTGACTGTTTCGGTTTTAGGATTTACAGTGACTAAAAGAAGTGTATCGGTTCTAGCCGTCCCCAGTTGTCTTTCTTCATTATCATCTACCCCCATAACAAGAATAGAAAAAGGATCCACATCTGCCACAATCGTTTCATTCATATCAACAGCGTTTTTTCTTGGCTTATATGCTTTATCCATAAGATTTTCTGCATCAAAATATAGCTTCCCGCCATAAGCAACGCCTGCTAAAGCAGCAAGAAGCAAAAAAATAGTCAAGATTTGCAACGTTCTTTTTAATAGGCTCTTTTTCTTAGACTTCAAATGTCTTTCGCTTCGTGTACCCATGGGAATATTTTTTTTATGCCCTCTTTTTCTTGCATTCAATGTTTAAAGTCCTCTCATTTTTCATTCACCTTGAAAAGTTTTATTTTATTTTACTACAAAAAGCGAAAAAAAACTAGTATACACCGAGCAGTAACTACATGTGTTCCTTTTTTAGCTGCCATTACTTACCTAAACTCAAAATATTATTTGTGTTTTAGCGCTTCTATTTGTATAATGATTAAGACTATCAATTGGAAAGCGAGTTGTTTTGAATGACTCCGATGATTAAAATTATTTTAAAGTTATTATTAACAATTTTGGTGTCTCTTTGTATTACACCATTGGTCCGTAAATTTGCATTTGCTATCGGTGCCGTTGATAAACCCGGGGAGCGCAGGGTCAACACGACCGTAATGCCTACTTTAGGCGGCTTAGCTATTTTTCTTTCTTTTTCTATCTCATCTATGATTATTTTTAACGACTTTATTCCCTTCTCCTATATTTTACCGATAATTCTCGGAGCCGGGATCATTATCATCACAGGCATCATTGATGATGTGTCTGAACTGTCGCCAAAAGCCAAACTAGCTGGAATCATTGCAGCGGCTTCTGTCATTTACTTTTTTGCCGAAATCAGAATGTCGTCCTTTTCACTGCCGTTTATCGGCAATGTCTCTTTGGGCTTATTGAGCTTTCCCATGACGATCATCTGGATTACTGCCATCACAAATGCCATCAACCTAATTGATGGACTGGACGGCTTGGCTTCAGGTGTTTCGATTATTTCTTTATCGACCATGGGAATTATTGCTTATTTTTTCATTCACAGTTCCAATTTCTATATCACAATCACAATTTTTTCACTGATTGCCAGTATTGTCGGCTTTTTCCCGTATAATTTCCAACCTGCCAAGATTTTTCTTGGAGACACGGGAGCTTTATTTTTAGGTTTTATGATCTCAGTCATTTCTTTGCAAGGTTTAAAAAATATTACTTTGATTTCAGTGATTACTCCGGTTATTATTTTAGGCGTTCCAATCGCTGACACTATCTATGCTATCATACGGAGAGTCGTCAATAAAAAACCTATCTCAGAGGCTGATAAAATGCACTTGCACCATCGGCTGATTGATCTTGGTTTTAGTCACCGAGGAGCGGTCATCACTATTTATGGCCTTGCTGCTGTTTTCTCCCTGACCGGCATTATTTTTTCATATGCCAATGCTCTCGGAATCATCCTGCTGACGATTTTTCTAGCCATTTGTCTTGAACTTTTCGTTGAACTAATCGGACTGGTGGGACCAGAGAGACAACCTTTAATAAAAATTTTAAAATATCTCGGCAACAAATCCTATCGCGAAAAAAAACGCAAGAAAAAAGAGGATTAAAAAAAGTGTCTGCCTTTAAAGAAGGTTGACACTCTTTTTAATTTGCAGCCCTTTGACCTGTCAGGTTAGTGATTAAACGAAAATCATTTTATAGTTGCCCTATTTTCAATTCGTATTATTTTATCAATCACTTATTATGTGTATCATCGTCCCCAGTCTTGTTTCAACGTTGACGATGAAACATTTAAAAGAGACCGGTATTTGTCCGCCGGTCTCTTTATTATAATTATTCAGTGGAACTGCTTGTAGCCAGTGAGTGACTGCTTAAGATAACATCAGTGTAGTACTCAGATTTTTTTTGAAGTTCTTCATAAAACGTCTCATAACCAAGCTCTTCCATCAATGTTTCTTTATCTGAAAACAGATTGGTACCTAATCCCAAACGTTCCCCCTCGATAGTCGCCCCCAAAGCAGCAAGTGTCGTTGGAAAAAAATCCAAGGTTGAAAACAGACGGTTGTTTGTTCTTTGTGATGAGATTGGACTATTGATGATAACATTGAAAACCGTTCTATCATAATCCACTGGTAGCCCTTCAAAAAAATCCTGGTCCATACTTAAATGGTCTCCGCTGATTATAATTGTCGTATTTTCATAGTAGGGCTGTGTTTTCACATATTCCACAAAATCATAGATCATCTGGTCCGACCAATGAATCACATTAGAATACTGATCTTCAAAAATAACCGGTGTATTCTCTGTCATCAATCCATCTTCAAAATGAGTATCTGCTGTCAACAAAGTCAAATTAAATGGCTGACCGGAACTCGATAAGTCATCTAGTCTGGATTTAGCAATTTCAAAAAGCCGCTCATCCTCATAACCCCACCAGATTTTATAACCTTCAGGGATCCAGCCTTCATCAAGAGCAGTTTGATAATCGGAAATTTTATAGTCTCCATGTTGCTTAAAATACTTATCACGCCCACCAAAAGAAGCTCGTGAGCCAATCAGCAATTCCTGCTGATAGCCATGGTCATTTAAAATTTCACCTAGAGAGTAAGCTCCCGGCAGGAAATCGTTGACCTCATGTCCATAAGCATTGCCTTCATTTCCTTCGGTAGTTTTTAGTTGGTTTTTTTCTCCACTGGCTTTAATCGGCGTTCCTGAAGTTTGTGCTGTCATAGCAGCCACCGTAAAATTAGTTCCAGGAACTGAAAGTGCCCCACCAAGAAGTTCATTATTAGAGAAACTGATATTTTCTTGCGCCAGTGTCGATAAATGAGGCAGCAAGTTGTCATCCAATGCTCCACCTAATTCTTTTGAAGCATAGGTCGACTCCATAGATTCAGCAAAAATATAAATTAGATTGCGTTTGTTCTCAGGAAATTCAATCGCAACGTCTTTCCCTGAGATGTAGCAAGTTTCATAGATTTTCCCTTGAACGAATAAAGCTGCTTTCACTTCATCAAAACCAAAGAGAGAAATACCAAAATAAATATTGACAGTAAGTAATGCGACAGATAAGGGGAGTGAAACATACTTCCAAAAACCAAGTTTAACAATTTTCAATTTTTTTGTAAAAGAAAAATCGTAATCAATAAGAAAGTTAAGAGCAAACCATACAGAAAAACCTGCAATCAAGCTATTCAACAATGGATTGAAAACAAAACTCTCAATTTGTTGCGACCCTGATTCTGTCACCGATTGCGTCAATGTAAACAAAACCTGCTCTATATCCACCTCGCCAAAATAATCTATGATCCAGCCGCAGGAGAAAAAGAAAAGAAATCCCACAAAAACTAACAATAATGACAGTGCCTTCATGAATACTCGGGAAACCTGTTTCCTCTTGTCATCATTAACCACTTCAAAGCGATAAAATACAAATTCTTTATCCTTAAAATAACGTATGATAAATACCAACAAATAAAGTGACAAACCTGATAACAAGGTGATAATTACCATCTGAGAATCAGGAAGAAAAAAAATCTTATGCCACTCACTAAAGCTTAAATACCTGACGAGTATATTATAAATCTTTAAAGAACTAACTGAATTTAAAAATACCGTACTAATAAGTACTAAAAGTTTCTTTTTATCAAAATCTTTATACAATAGAAAGAAGTACAAAAAAGAAAAAATAACACTTGAAAAAAACATATAAATCTGCCTTTCATTCATGTATTTGAATCATACTATAACACAATAATGGCTGAAATTAAAGAATCTCACAACATGTACTTCTCAAAAATAAAAATTTCCCGGCAAAAAGAACCAACGTTTCCGTTGATTCTCTCAAAATTTCAATTTTTTTCTGACTTCTCTTTCCACTTGCCCCGAATATAATCGAAAGACAAGTTCCTTTCGACAATCGTTCCGCAGAAATATTCTTCCGTTGCCGCATTAACGATACCGCCAACGATAATCAATGTTGCGGCAAAATTAAACCACAACATGACAATAATAAAACTTCCAATGATTCCATAACTTGAGAAACTGCCGGCAAAATACTTGGCATAATAACCAAAAACTTGGGTTAAAACCATCCAGCCGAAAGTAGTCAACAAAGTGCCCGGTAAAATATAGCGTACATGAATTTTTGCGTTAGGTAAGAAATAATAAATAATAAACATCGTCGCAAAAATACCGAACAAAATCGCCGGCCATCTCACAGCAGAAAAAGTTTCAGCAAGCCCTTTTAAAAAAGGAAAATTCGGCATTAAAAAATCAAAAATAGATTGCCCCACCGTAAATAATGTGGTCAACAAAACAACGCTGAACAAAAAAAGGAAAATGACAATGAATGATATCATCCGTGTCACAATCATATTGCGGCTTCCCCCAACACCATAAACTTTATTCAATGAGCGCTGCAAAGCATTGATACTCCTGCTGGCAGCCCACAAAGTCGCTAGGGCAGACAAAGACAGCAAACTGCCGTAAGAGTTTTTCAGCAGGGAACGGATTGTCCCTTCCAGCATCGTAAAAACATCAGCCGGAATAATCATTCCTATGTAATTCAACAATGTCTCGATATCAATATTTAAAAAGGGCAAGATATTCCCAATCGCAATAATCAGCGGAAAAATAGACAATAATAAATAATAAGCAATCGCTGAAGAGGAGATACCTATCTCAGCATCAGTGACCCGCTCACGGACTGTCTGTATTAAGCGCCGAAAATCCTGGTTCCTTTTTATCTGCCCTAACATAGTCTTTCTACCTTTCTCATCCCAACGGACAGTTATTCTCCTTCCTGTTGGGTTAAAATTCTTGGCCCTTCTTTCGTAATAGCGATTGTATGCTCGTATTGGCAGCTTAACCCGCCATCTTGAGTTCTGGCTGTCCAGCCGTTATTATCCATTTTCATTTTCCACGTACCAGTGTTGACCATTGGCTCGATGGTGATGACCATCCCCTCTTTTAACCGCAATCCTTTACCGGCTTCCCCATAATGTGGAACTGCAGGAGGTTCGTGGATCGTCGGCCCGATACCGTGCCCGATGAAATCTCTGACCACACTCAGATTTTCCCCTTCTACATAAGTTTGAATCGCGTGACCAATATCCCCGATCCGGTTGCCGACTTGTGCTTGCTCAATTCCCAAGTATAAAGCTTTTTTTGTCACTTCCATCAAATGATCAATTTCATCTGTCGACTGCCCTACCACGTAAGACCAGCAAGAATCAGACATCGCTCCATTTAAGTCAATACACATATCGACTTTGATCAAGTCACCGTTTTTTAAAGCTTTCTTACGCGGAAACCCGTGACAAATTTCATCATTGATACTGCAGCAAGTCGCATACTCATAATTTTCAAAACCTATTTGTGCAGGAATCCCTCCATGATCCACAATGAATTTATGGACGAATTCTTCTATTTCCCAACTAGTGATACCTGGTTTGATAAACTCTCTCAAGGCCTCATGTACCTTAGCCAACAACTGCCCTGATTTTTCCATAGTATCGATTTCTCTCGGTGATTTAAGTGAGATCATTTTATCGCTCCTCATTTTATCCTCTACAATTTTATTCAATTCATATCACATGATCGATATGTTCCGCAACTTTATTGTCCGACCAGCCACTTGATTTTTAATCCATTCATGGCAACTTTAAAATCAAAGTACAGGAAAAATAAAGTCTGAATGTTTTGAATTATAACATTCTTATTTTATCACAATGTTTATTTTTGTCCAAACGCCTGCCGCCATCTTCCTTCCCATTCCCATATATTTTTTTTCTGCTATAATATGAAAGTAACCTATACATGAAAGGATGTTTGAAATGGCAGTTGCAAAAATCGTCTATGCTAGTTTAACAGGAAACACTGAAGAAATCTCTGATATTGTCGCCGAAGCCCTAGAAAATGAGGGTCTTGACGTGGAAATAAACGAATGCACTCAAGTGGATGCAGAGGAATTTTTAGATGCCGATATCTGCGTGGTAGGAACATACACCTACGATGAGGGCTCGCTTCCTGACGATATAGTAGACTTTTATGAAGACTTGAAAGAGTTGGATTTGAGTGGAAAAGTATACGGTGTCATCGGTTCCGGAGACACATTTTATCCAAATTTTTGCTCTTGTGTAGATGATTTTGAAAAAGTTTTTTCGCAAACAGGGGCTGCTAAAGGTGCGGAATCAGTCAAGGTAGATCTGGCTGCAGAAGAAGAGGATATCGTGAAACTGGAAGACTTTGCAAAAAAATTAGCTGAAAAAATCAAATAAATAATACTAAAAAACGTATGAAACAAACTATGTCACTAGGTCTGTTTCATACGTTTTTCCTATCGCTTCAAAAATTAATTTGTCCCTGAGTAAAGGACACCATCGAATGCTAAAAGATTTTGATTGACATGTCCCATCATCTTTTGGATTTCCTCTTCAGAAGGCTGGAACAATCCTGAAGCGTTTAAGGTAGCAATACCTGTGGCAACGACCCATGTCCCCATAAATAAATTCTCTTTTTTCCATGAAGGCAATTTTTCAAATTCAGGGTCTTTGTTCAACCGAGCCATAAACATATCGTGATTAAACCGACTCAGTTCTTGGGCGTTGATGTACTCTTCAAGGTATAATGTACGATACAAAATGCCTTCTTCTCTAGCAAACTGCACATAATTCAAAACTAAATCCATCAAAAGATTACCGGTGATTTCCTTTGCGAATACCTCTTCTATCAAGTGCTTTTTGATTCTATCTAAAACTTGTTCTCTTAAGTCATCCATATTTTCAAATTCGAGATATATTGGCTGAGTGGAACATTTCATCTTATAAGCGACATTTCTGGCCGTGAATTTAGAAAACCCTTCTGAAGCAACTAAAGCATAGGCTGCATTCAAAATTTGTTCCTTCGTGATCGTTTTTCTTCGCGCCATACTTCTACATCCTCTCTGTTCGACCCTCATTGCATTTTTGTACAATAAAGGCATAAGCTTGTTATATAACGAGATTGTAACATAAAACGCCCGATAAAAAAAGGGCCTGAGCTCATTATTTTCTATTTAATGATGGTTAAATTAAGCGGTTGCTTCAAATTGTAGATTTATTCCCCTTATGCTATTATAAATAATAGAATTACTACAAATAAGGAGTGAACCAACTAATGAAAGATTTTCAAAAAAATCTGCAAAAATATGCAGAACTGATTGTTAAAACTGGCGTCAACGTAAAGCCCGGCCATCTGGTTGTGTTGCAAATCGAAGTTGAGCAAGTTGCCCTTGCCCGTTTAATCGTAAAGGAAGCTTATAAACTGGGAGCCAGCAATGTCAGTGTCCAGTGGTCTGACAGTGTCGTTTCCAAAGAATTTTTAGCGAACACTGCAGAGGAAAATCTGACCAACATTCCACAATTCCGGATTGACGAAACTAATAGTTGGGTAGAAAAGGGAGCCAGCCGCATCAGTGTCGTTTCCCAAGACCCGGATGCATACGCCGGTGTTCCTGCCGAAAGAGTGGCAGCTTACCAGCAAGCTAGCGGTAAAGCATTATTTAAGCTCCGAGAAGCCACGCAAGCAAACAAAGTGAGCTGGACGGTGGTAGCTGCTGCCGGTAAAAAATGGGCAGCGAAAGTCTTTCCGGAACTAGAATCCGAAGAAAAACAAATCAATGCCTTGTGGGATCAAATTTTTAAAACCACACGCATCTATGAAGAAGACCCCATCTCAGCTTGGGAAAAACACGACAAAACACTTTGGTCTAAAGCTGACAAATTGAATGAAGAACAATTCCATGCCCTTCATTTTACTGCCCCCGGAACAGATTTGACTGTGGGACTGCCAGAAAATCATCGTTGGGAAGGTGCCGGCAGCCAGAATGCCCGCGGTGAGCAATTTATGGCGAATATGCCGACTGAAGAAGTCTTCACTGCACCAGATAACCGCCGTATAGATGGTGTTGTTTCCAGTACTAAACCATTAAGTTATGGCGGCACGACGATTTCAGACATGGTCTTCACCTTCGAAAATGGTCGTGTGACAGATGTTTCTGCCAAACAAGGCGAAGAGGTCTTGAAAAAGCTTCTTGAAACTGACGAAGGCGCAAAAAGTCTTGGCGAAGTTGCTTTAGTGCCAGACCAATCACCAATCTCTCAATCGGGACTGGTTTTCTACAACACCTTGTTCGACGAAAATGCCTCTAACCATCTCGCCCTTGGTTCTGCCTATGCCTTCAGCTTAGAAGGCGGTACAGAAATGAGTCAAGAAGAATTGGCTGCCGCTGGTCTCAACAGAAGTACTACTCATGTGGATTTCATGATTGGTTCTGCTAAAATGAATATTGACGGCATCCGCAAAAATGGCGAAAGAGTTCCTGTTTTCCGCAATGGTGAATGGGCTTAATCTGCATATAACCGAAGCAGGCAACGCATAGAGCCGTTGCCTGTTTTTATTTTTAAGCTTTCTTTATTTTTTTAAGTGTTCTCAGAACCGTTTACTGCCTCAAATTGTTTCATGGTCAGGCTTATTTCATCAATAATTCTTGACGGCAAGACAACATATTGCCTTTCCCCTAATTTTTCTCCAATGTAGCTGTGCAAATAGACAGCTGCTAAAATCGCTTGAGACAGCGATTGAAATTGTGCTGAAAAGCCGGCAATCATTCCTGCCAAGGTGTCTCCCATCCCGCCAGTAGCCATCGCCGGTGTTCCTATTGGATTTTGCCAAACTTCATCCTCAAAATAAACTTCTGTCCGATGCTTCTTGAGCACGACAACACCATCGATTTTACTTTTTGAGCGTTTATTTTCTGCCAACAGCTGTTTTCCCACTGGTAACCCGCTTAAACGTTCCCATTCTTTTTCATGGGGTGTAAAAATATATGCAGGGCCGCTGGGTAAAACCACCTTGTGTTGAGCAATCAATGTAATCGCTGAGCCGTCAATAATACATACTTGATTTTTTTTAAGAAGACTTAGGACAAATTTCAGTCTCAATAAACTTTCTTCTTCCAAACCCAATCCTGGTCCAATTAAGATTACTGTGGCTCCTTCAACACTTTCACGAATTTCTTGTCTGCTTTCCCAATCAATAACCATTGCTTCCGGCAGTCTGGCATGAAGAGCACCATGATTTTTAAGGGCCGTAATCGTGGTGACTAGTCCGGCACCCGAATGAACCGCAGCCTGACTCGCTAAAATAATCGCTCCCCCATACTGTGAGTTGCCCCCGATTAAACACACCCTCCCATAATTTCCTTTGTGTGAATGAGGCGGTCTCTTCGTGATAGTTTCATTGAGAATACTCTCGGAAATTACTTTCATTCTGTTAGCACCCCTTTACTTATGTTATTTTAACACGAAATGTTTTTATTTACATTAAAAATATAAAATAACGATATATTTGCATATAAAAACTATAACAGTCTATAAATACTCGTTATTTGAATACATAATCATCACAGATGTCATAAGGAGAATTCCAGAAAACAAAGTGTTCCTTTCCCAACTACTAGTTCTTTAATTATTTAATGAAATGAAAACACCAGTCATTTCAAAACCGTAATACCTCTCATAAAAATATCATTTAAAAAGAATTGACTCATAAAGCCAATTCCTCAAACAGATTTATCTTATGCTATGTTTATTTAATCAGCCTCATCATTTTCTCAATATCTTCTGTAACCATCTCAAACTTTGACTTTTCAATCAGTATATTTTTCCCTGTCATGATATAGGAAGGGAAAATCCTGATGTTTTCATAATAGAACTCCCTATCCCTCAACTTATATGTCGCTGTGGACGGAATTGGATTTCTTCCGATTTCCTTTTTTGCTATCCTATTGAATGCTTTTTTTGCAACGTCTCCCATCAACATGATGACCTTAACATTTGGGAAGAGCAATAATTCTTTTTCCAAAATCGGCAAGCAATCGCTGATTGCTTCCATAGAAATATCATAACCTGTTTTAGGTTTTTTAACTGCATTTGTCATGTAAATGCCAAGTTCAAGGATATCCTGCGCCGATGTCACATCTACTCCGGCACTTTTGAAGAGTGAACGTACCGTTGATAAGTAAGCTGAGTCATCCCCTCCATAAAAATCATCTGCTGAATTATGCGGGACGACTTCATTAATCATGATTGTCTTGATAGTTTCCGGAGATACTTTCACATCATTCAAAGCAAAATCTTCCAAAGACTGGAACGATACCGTCAATTCATTTTTAATATTCATAACCATGGCTCTCCTTTCTTATTTAAATACAGTATATCAGCTTTTCAGAAAGAGGGATATTGTATCCTACGCCAATCATCATTGAAAAAAATATTGAATAACAATTTATATTGCTGCAAGATTCGCCTAAATAAAAAGATTCGGGGATCACCTTAAAGTGATACTCGAATCTTTTTTAAGCACTTTTTTTTATTTCCACTGAATGGATATTTTCCATTCAAAAATATTGATTTTTTCACTTTTCATTATGTCATAACAAAATACAGCAGCCAGCCGGAAATACCTACCATTGCCAAGACTAAAATTGTATTCAACTTATATTTAAAACGTAGGATGGCAGCCAATCCCACAGCTAGAAGCGAAACGATCTGCGTGCCCTCTGAGGCCAATGATTCATAGAGCAAAGTGATAGCGACAGAAGCAATCATTCCTACAGCTGCGATTTTTGTGTATTCTAAAAACTTGAAGATATATTTATTTTGATAAAAGGCATCTTCGTACTTAATCAAAACACTGGAGAAAAAAACAGAGGAGACTGAAACTGCTAATGTGGCAAGAACAGCACCTAACACTCCATAAGTAATATATCCTACATAAGTGGCAGAATTAACTGCAATAGGCCCGGGAGCAAGCAAATCTAATGCATTCAAATCGGCGAACTGCTGAGAGGTGATGCCTAAGTGCACCGACTCGTTGTATATCAGCGACAACATAGCGTAACCTCCACCAAAGCCTAGAAATCCTATTCGCAAAAATCGGAAAACCAAATTAATCATCAGACGGTCTGCTCCTTTTTAACGTGAATTATTGAACCGATTAAACAGAAAAACAGGATAGACAACACAGGCAGTTTAAAAATTATCAATCCGAGAGCAACAAGGACTGCAATCATTTTCGACAGCTGATTCTTTTTCAACAAGTGAGGTGCCATGTCGAAGACGGCTTCCAAGATAAACACACCTGCCGTGGCTCGCACAGCACTCAAAGCATAAAAAAGTGCTCCTTCTTGCGGCATCAGCTGATATAAGACCGTCAAGAATGTCATGATTATCAAGACCGGCGTGACTGCACCGATGCAAGCAAAAATTTTTCCGTTTCTTCCATTGACTTTATTGCCTAATAAGCAAGCAGTGGTGACCACAGTCACTCCCGGTACTGATTGCGCAATGGACACATAATGATAAAACTCTTTTGCAGTCATGTATTGATTTTTTGTGACAAGTGTTTCATGAAGCATGGGCAGCATGGCTAATCCGCCAGAAAAAGTGAACGAGCTTGCCAGCCAAAATAATTTTAACAATGTATAATTTTTTGTCATTCATTTTCCCTCCTCATTCATTATAAGCAACCTTATCCATAAACAAAAATTATAAAATATTATATAATAGATAAGAGGTGATTATAGAATGATAGAAAAAATAAGAATGTTTTTAGCTGTCGTCACAGAAAAAGGTGTGTCAAAGGCAGCAAAGTTTTTACATGTCACACAACCTGCGGTAAGCCAAGGGCTGCAAGAATTGGAAAACATGATGGGTACGGCACTTTTTGAGCGGAAAGGAAGACAGCTGGTATTAACTAAAAATGGCTATCGCTTTCTTCCTTACGCCCAGCAGTTGGTGGAGCTGCATGATTCTGCCCTCCATCTGTTTAAAAATCCAGATTTTTCATTGAGTATTGGCAGTTCCATGACCGTTGCGGCCCATCTATTTCTGGATGTGGTGGAAACCTTTGAAGCAAATATTCCTACAAAATTAAAATTATATGTAAATAATATTGGGAATATTTATGAGATGATGGATAATAGTATCATAGACGTGGCGTTTATCGAAGGAACAGCCGACTCAACAAAGTATATGTTTCATCATCTGGGTGTCTTTGAATTGGAATTTGTGGCAACGCCTAAATATCTGAGTCTTACTGACGGAAATATAGAAAATTTTTCCTTTTTAGTAAGGGAAATAGGCAGCTCATATAGAATGCAGTTTGAGGCTTTTTGTCGGCAAAAGAAAGTATTACTCACACCAAAATGGGAGAGTGTCACCAACGACTTGCTGAAAGAAGCAGCTTTGCGGCATCAAGGTGTCGCATTGCTTCCCAAAGAACTTATCTCCGAGTCCCTTCATGCCGGTGAACTGGAAACAATTGATTTTGGTGTGGATAAATTGACGGAACCCTACGGTATTATTGTGGATAGAGTGAGGATGGGGGATTCAAAAACTACTTTGTTCACAGAGTTTGTTTTGTCACATTTTCGGCAGAAAACAATGAAACTATATTGAATTAAGTAAAGACAGTAAAATTTTTGCCCTATTGAAATTTTCAAGATTGCCACATAACCAAAAAACATGACGGACAGTAAAATAAAAAAGAACTCTGGTGTCAATGCCGGACTGAAAAGCCCACCTGGGTTACTATCGCAACAGGTTATCCAATCACAAAAATAAATTTATTGATCATGTACAAAAAAATACTATAAAATTCTCAGTACGAACAAAAAATATAACAATAAATATTTTACTGAAAATAATATTTTTGATATACTATCATCAATATTATAGACTTATCAGATATAATAAAGGCAGAATCAGACTGATAAAAATAACAAAAAAATCATTTTAAAGATATAAAACGCTTAAGAACATAACCTCTCAAAACTGGCAGATAAAATTTTTAATCCCTTCTCGATAAAAATAAAAACAGGGACCGATTAATCCTATGGTATTTAATAATTACTCGGAGGCGGCTGAACAATGCTTGAAGAAAAAATATCCTTACTAACCAATTCAGATGACAAAATTGCGTATCAAGCTTTAAAAAATTTGCTGGCATTAAGTGAACAGACGAATCAAGTCTATGCCTATTTCGATACCTTTGCCGACATGATGGGAAACCACAATTCTTATATCAGAACGAGAGGTTTGCGTTTGATTGCTGCTAATTCCAAATGGGACAGTGACAATAAAGTCAATCTCCTTATTGAGGACTACTTGAAACATATTGAAGATGACAAACCCATTACCTCTAGACAGTGTATCAAAGATTCGTTTATCATTGCTCAAAATAAACCTGAATTAATCGAGACAATCCTTGAGGCCTTACAAACATTCGATAAGATTTATGACGACAGCATGCAAAAGCTCATTTATAAAGACAGAAAAAAAGTGATTCGGCAAATTCGGCAACTTTCATGGTGAGGAAACCATCTTATGATTGGATCTAAGATTTCAAACATCCAAACAACTCTCATTTTTTACAAGCCAAAAACAGTAAAAAAGATTTTATAAAGTGAAAGGAACCATATTTTATTTATTAGGTCTAGAAAAAATTTGCTCCGTGCTTTTTAAATTGGTGATAAGACTGTATTTCCAGCTATAAATGTGAGCAACTATCTTGTAGATATGACAAAATCAACGGGTTACCCAAAAATCAATGTTGCAAAAGAAAACAATCACGAGGTGTAAATATGACGGTCACAATCAAAAAGCTAAAACAAAAAGATTTCGGTAAAGTAATCGACTTTGCTATTCAAGGAATGAATTTTAACAGATACGTCAAAAATAAACTTGCACTCCATTTATACGGCAGATACTTCCTGTATTTAGAGTTAGAGCGTGCCACACAAGTGCTTGCAGCTTATGTGGGCGATAATTTGGCAGGTATTCTCATGGCGGATATGAGGGGCGAACCAAAGCAGTATTCATCTTTTTGGAGAAAATTTTATATAAAAGTATTCGAAGGGATCATGGCTATTGCAGTTAAAGGCGAAACTGATAGTTATGACCAAGCGAATAAGATCATGTTAGCGAAATATTTGGAAAATGCTGACCCAGATGGAGAAATTTGTTTTCTTGCTACCGATCCTGCAATCCACGGAAAAGGAATTGGCACATTATTATTGGAAGAACTCAGCAAACGTGAAAAAAACAAGTTGATCTATCTATATACTGATGATAACTGCACCTACCAATTTTATGAGCGCAAAGGGTTTGAACGTTCACAGGAAACAACCATCACCATGAATTTAGGAGAGAAGAATATCCCTTTAACTTGCCTGCTGTACAGTAAACAGTTTTAATATTATCTATCCTGTTATCCTTTTTAGTAATCACATCATTAACCTTGTATCAGGAATGATAAACTAATGGGAGAGATGCAAATAAAAATAGAAAACACTCTTTATCAAAGGACCATCTGCCCCATTAAAAGATGGGCCTTTTCTCTTTTTAAACAGACGAAATCATTGAAAAATAAAACAAGCTCCCCCTCTTGAAGGAGTTTTGGACTGGAATCATCAATAAGAACCAAAGAAAGCTCTTCAAAATAAGATTCAAAAAAGAATCCTAGGCATTCAACCAACAAAAATCTGCTATACTATTTTAAAGATAGGAGGTTTATCAATGATACTTAAAACATTAGTTGAAAATACAACTTCTGGACAAGGCATTAAAAGCAAGCACGGGATTTCATTTTATATTGAGACAAACGGCAGAAAAATCCTTTTCGATACAGGTCCTAATAATCTATTCATCAAAAATGCTGAAAAAATGAATGTCCCCCTTTCAGAAATTGACGATTTGATAATCTCTCACGGTCATGTAGACCACGGTGGAGGTTTAGCGGAATTCTTAAAAATCAATCCAACCGCAAAAATATATATCCGTGAAGAAGCTTTTGACAAACATTTCACTAAAATTCTTGGTCTAAAAATCGATGTTGGCTTAAATGAAAAACTAAAAACCAATCCGCAAATTATTTTTACCAAAGATCTTCAATATATTAATGACGAAGTGATTTTATTTTCTAACGTTACAGAAAGAAAATTTTATCCTGAATCAAATAATAAATTATTCAAAAAAGTTAATGGGGCTGATATGTTAGACGACTTCTCTCATGAACAGAATCTGATTGTAAAAGATGGGGGAAAAAACATTCTGATTTCCGGCTGTTCCCACATGGGTATTGTCAATATTATCGAAAAAGGAAAGACAGTTATTAATCACGACTTTGATACGGTCATCGGAGGATTTCATCTCTATAATCCCGTCAGCAGGAAAAAAGAAAAGAAAGATTTGATTCATGGTTTGACCAAGGCTTTGCTGTCCTACGATTCAATATTTTATACCTGTCATTGCACTGGCAAGTCAGCCTATGACGAGATGAAACTGGAATTGAAAGATCAACTCCATTATTTATCCGCCGGTAGCAGTCTCCATATTTAAAATATAAACTGGAATAATCTCTTAATTTTGTATGCAACCGTGATATAAAAATTAGCAAAAGGAAGACTATAAAACCTCAATCCAAGATTCATAAAATACAACATACATATAGAGAGCGTGATGAATCCTAGTTTTTATATCATAAACTCACACAATCCGATATATTCCGTCTAGATAATATCGGATTGTTTTATATTAATGATTGTATACTTTACTCACAAGGGAGGGAAAAACATGATCGATGAATTCAACCAAGTCATTGATTACATCGATAATCATTTGCTGGATGACATCTCTAAAGAAGATATTGAGCGCATCGTTGGTACATCTGACTACCATTTTAGAAGGATGTTTTCTTTTCTCACCGGTATGTCTCTGGGTGAATATATCCGCAACAGAAGACTGACCATGGCAAATCAAGACTTGCTTAAGGGAGAAAAAGTCATCGATGTGGCATTGAAATATCGTTATCAATCAGCAGATGGATTTTCGAAAGCATTTCAAGAGTGGAGTGGATTCAGACCATCTGATATCCCAAAAACCAGAAGACAAAAGTTTTTTCCCAAACTTGAATTTTCATTCAAAATGAAAGGAGGAGTTACAATGGAATTCAGAATCGAAAAAAAAGAACCCTTCAATGTTATCGGAGTCTCAAAAAGAATCCCTATTAAATTCGAAGGAGAAAATGAAGAAATAATCACACTCGCCCAGTCGATTTCAGAAGAACAAAGAAAAGAAATGCACAGATTGGGAAACTTATACCCCAATCAAGTGGTAAATGCTTCTTATGATTTTGACGACCAAAGAATAAACGAAAAAGGTTTTTTACAACACTTAATCGGGTTCTTGACTACAAAAAATAGTGAGCGTACAGATTTAACTCAGGTTAATGTTGACAGTCACTTATGGGCAATTTTCCCGGTTGAAGGTGAATTTCCAAAAGTTTTACAAGAAACTTGGGCAAGTATTTTTTCAGAATGGCTGCCGGCGTCAAATTATGAACTAGTTGAAGCACCTGAAATATCATTTACAAGATTTGAAAATGATTCAACAGAAAAATATAGTGAGATTTGGATTGCTGTCAGAGAAAAATGATTTCTACTCTGAGTACAAATACAATTCATCGCAATATAAATCGGGCATAACAAAGATTTTTAAAATTTAATTTTAGGGTACACAGAAAACTGTCATTCAATATGGATGACAGTTTTTTTTCGTTATTCTAGAAATGATGTAGATATTGATTAAAAATTTGGTTCCGGACAAATGTCTTTAATTTAATCTTCATCATCCTAATTTGACAAAGAGCTATAAAACTACTCCTGCCAAGTTCACCTATAGCGGTTGGTACCCGCTAACTAGTCTGTTGAAAGAATCTTTTTATCAGAATTAAGCATATAGAGTACGACTTCTTGCTCTACTGACTAAAGTAAATCAGACAACTAAAACTTCTACTATGAACCTTTAGTTATCTTCGAATAAAATGTTTAAAAAAGTCATACAAAATGTATGTAATATCACTTGTGAATCAAGGACTAACGTATCAGGATTATCTTTGAAAAATGGCAAAAGTATAAAACAATCTACCGTTTCTTTCAAAGGAGTCATGAAGTTTTGTGTTATAAGAACTGTAGGTAAACGGGATTCCGTTGCAAAATCTATAGCCTCCTTAATAACTAGAGTATTAGCAGATAAAGATAAAAAAATAAGGAGATCATCTCTAGAGGAAAGCTGAACTTTGGGTATCAATAAATTTAGATCTCTGATGACTTCACAATCAATACCATTTGCAATCAACCTCATACCAAAAAATTCTGCAGTTAAACCTGTTTCTGCATGTCCAAAAATCTTAATTTTTCTGCCCCTTGGAAGCATTTCTTTAAAATGCAAAACAGCATCATAATCTAAAAAGTCATCCATCTCCCTAATTGTATCTGAATAAATACTTGCAACAGTCAATCCTTTGTGCTCGTCTGTAAGATTCGGTGTGCTAGTGCTCAGATAATGCCTAATAGCATATTTAAATTGTGAATAACCGGTATAGCCAATTTTCTGGCAAAAACGAAGTACAGCAGATTTTGAGGAACCAGTCGCTTTTGAAAATTCAATAAGCGATGATGAAGTAATTTCTTCTAAATTTTCTATCGCATATTTCATAATTTTTAGTTCTAATTTTGTAAAATTGGTTCGATTGATACGCATAAGTTGAACCGGGTCCATTCTCTCACCCCCACTCTGTTCATTATACACCACAATCCATCGGACTGCATGAATCCCTTTTTAGGTAATTTTCCCAGATGTTTTGGGAAAAAGTGTTGACATCGCAAAAAAAGTTGTTACAATGAGCTTATGAAGCGTTTACAAACAAGGAGGAGAGAATATTATGTCATTAGTAGAAAAGCTGACGGAATTTGTCGAGAATAAACTAGCACCCCCGTTAATTCGAATTTCCCAAATCAGGTATCTCGTATGCTTACAAAGTACTTTCATGGTATTGATGCCTTATCTGATTATTGGTGCTACAGCAACATTGGTTATAAACTTAGGTGGATTGTTCGCAGAAGGAACAGGGTTGAATATGCCTCAGGTTGCGGAACAAATCAATATTTTTTTAGCACCTCATACACCTTGGTTATTGCAGCTTGTATTCATCAGCATCAATTTATTAGGGTTCTTAACAGCTATTTTAAATGGGTATTATCTAGGCAAACATTACAGTACAAAAGACAATAGGATTTCTGCGATTACTTCTGGGATTTTAGCAATGATTGCATTTTTATGTTTTATCGATTTCACTAAACTAAGCGAAAATTTTGATTGGCCAAGTTATATATTAGGCTCTCCAAGTATGTTTGGAGCAATCATCATTTCAATTGCAGCAGTTGAACTATATCGTTTTTTGGTACAAAAAAACATAACAATCAGTATGCCAGACGGTGTACCCCCAATGGTGGCTGCTGCTTTTGTTAGTTTGGTGCCTGTTACTGTTGTAGTAATTATTGCATCTATTGCTGGACAAGCTTTTGAAGGTTTCGATTTTCTAACCCTAGTAAATTCGATATTCTCCGTACTTGTCGTTTCAGGTAGTGGACCCGTCCCACAATTTATTGGCTTCGTCCTCGATAGGTTACTTTGGTTTGTTGGATTACATGGCTCTAACATCGTTGGATCTGTTATGACGCCTATTTGGACTCAAACCATTACAGACAATATTGCAGCATTCTCTCAAAATAATCCTATTCCGTATATGTTTACCAATCAATGGATTAATTTTTATGTTCGGGTTTCTGTCTTACCAATTGCTGTATTGTGCTGGAGAAGTCAAGTTAAACGGTTTAATGTTTTAGGAAAATTATCATTACCTGGTTCAATATTTAATATTGCAGAACCGTTGATGTACGGCTTACCAATTGTTCTGAATCCAATCATGTTTATTCCTTGGGTATTAGGATTTGCAGTCATTTTCATTCTCTTCGCTGTTCTTGGTGTGTTTGGTGTAACCCCGCCAATAATTTCAATGGTAGTTTGGACGATGCCAGCACCGCTAGCCGCTTGGATTGGATCTGGCTTCAAAATAATTGCACCAATATTGAGCATTATCTCTTATATACTAGTTTACTTTATGTTTCTTCCATTCTTCAGAATAATGGAACGACAAGAAATAGAAAAAGAGAAAGAGTTAGAGTTAGAGGCGCAAATAAGGGGAAATTTGGAGGTTGCATCTAATGAATGACATTCAAATCGTTCAATATAATCAGCAGTATTTAGATTCATTATTAGAGTGCTGGAACGAAGTACTTATCTACGATCCTATAAATAAAGACAGGTTTCAAAATTTAATAATATTTGATGAAAATTTTGACGAATCACTGTTTAAAATTGCACTTTATAAAAACAAAGTAATTGGCTGCTGCATAGGTTTCAAGCGTAAAGTATCATATTATACTAAAGGTTTAGAACCTAGTCGCGGTTGGATTAATTATCTATTCGTAGAAGAAAAATTTCAAAATCGTGGCCTGGGAACAAAGCTATATGATCAGGTAGAAAAAAAACTTATTGCTTTAGGAGCTAAAGAAATTACACTTTGTGCTTATAGTCCTAATTATTTGAATCCTGGCATAGATATTCGCTATACCAAAGGACTAAATTTTTTCAAGAAAAAAAATTATCCTTTTAGTGGGGATTCCGTTAGTATGCAGCGCACTCTTTGGGATTTTGAAATGCCCGAAGAAACAAAACAAAAAATGAAAGCTTTAAAAGAAGAGGGAATTCGAATTGTCTCTTATAAAGACGAGCATTATTCGAACCTAATGATTTTTTTAGAGGAATTTGAACCGGGATGGAAAAGAAATGTCATTATTGCTCTGCAAAAGGGAGAGGCTGAAAACACTATTTTGCTTTGTTTAAATAAAAGTAACGAAGTCTTAGGTTATTGCATGAGAAAAATTGATGGAAATGATGCCAGATTTGGACCAATTGGTGTATCACAAAAACTTCGCTCAAGAGGTCTTGGAGGAGTGTTATTTGATTGCATGATGTTAGATATGAAAAAAAGAGGTATTCCTGGAGCTTATTTTCTCTGGACCTCTGGAGATGCTATTCGTTTCTACAAACGTCATGGGATGCAAATTTACAGAACATATAAAACAAGTAGAAAGGAAATATAGCATGAAAGCATATAAAAGAGTTATAAGTATTGGTGGTCACCCACTAGATGCCGAATTAATGGGAGGTCCATTATGTATCCGACAACATACACTTGGAGCAAAATGTACATTAGTTCACGTCACAACAGGGAGACTGGAAAGAAAAAATGCGACAAAAGAAGAAAATGCGGAATATCTTTCAAATTTAAATAGACAAATAGATGCTGTTGCAAAAGATTTAAATTGTGATGTATACAAAATGAATTATATTTCGAGCCAAATGCCAACCATGCCAGAATTTATAGACGTTTTAAAGAATTATTTTAAAAGTGAAGGGGCAGATCTTGTAATCACGCACCACATCGGCACATTACATGATCGTCATTATTTCACATATAAAGGTACTCTAGAAGCAGTACGTCAGCTTAGAAAAGAAGGTATAGATATCGATCTGTTATATGGTGAAAACCTAGAAGATTTAGTTGGGTTTATCCCAACCATGTATCTTCAATTATCTAATGAAGAAAAAGAGCAATGGTTCGGTGCTCTAAAAAATTATGAAATATATAATGGCGGTGTAAACACTGTACCATATGATGATTACTATCAAACTATGGGTAAAGTTCGATCTTTGGAAGCAGGATGTCCAGGTTTTGTAAAAGCGTACATGCATGCAGGGCTTGTGGAATATGAAATCAAAACTTAACGATTTATGATTCTTACAAACTATAAGTTTACCTAATTAAATATGTCCTCAGACGTTTCTATGAATAGAAGCGTCTTTTTTATATCTAAACAAGCAAAATGACACTATTCGGAAACCTAAAAAAATGGTTTAACCAAATACTTGAGGCATTGATGGTCTTAATGATACTCATCAGTACCCTTTTTATATCCCCAACTCCAGCTCAAGTAAAAAATAAGATGAAAATTTTGCTTTCAATTCACTCCCTTTACTTTCTGATAATAACAACAGAGTAATTTATCAAAAAAAGAAAAGGGAAATTCATGTAGCTTGTTAATCCATACACTACAGTAGAAAGAGTTGTTCTCGAAAACAAAAAAACATTGCGTCATGAGATAAAAATTGGCAATGAGTAAGGTCATGAACAAAGTAATCAAGGAACGCGCCACCAATGCCTTGAATTCCAGAGATAAAAGTCACATGATTCAAGTTAGTATTCCTGCAAAAGCTAGAGAAAAGATTGTGACTATAATGCGAAAATTTAGTTAGTGAAACCAGTAGTAGATACAGTCGCAACAGTAGCTTTCTGAGAACTGGGCAGGCACATCAAAGCGGATAATATTAATTGAATAATCAACAAGAGAACAACAAGCAAGACTAGAAACATAACAAAGATGGAAATTGAAAGCATCTTTATAACACAAAATAGCTATGCTATACTTTATTCATCGTATAATACTTAACACTCAAAATAAAAATTCGACTGTATAAATGCTGTTTTTTTAGAGACACAGATGATTAAAAATATGTCATGCAACCGCCAGTTGCAGAATTGTTGTCCATTGGTTGGTAGCAGGCAACTACTTTTTTTCTTATAATTTGATTATAGAAACAATGAAAATTCTCTTGAGGAGGAACTGTTATGATCTTTGCAGACAAACTAATTAAACTTAGGAAAAAAAGCGGTTGGTCTCAGGAAGACTTGGCAGAATTAATGAACGTGAGCAGACAAGCTGTTTCTAAGTGGGAAGGTGCTCAATCGATTCCTGATTTAGAAAAAATAATAAAATTATCAGAGTTGTTTGGAGTCAGTACGGATTTTTTACTGAAAGATGAAATTGAAGAATTTAGTGAGATAAGTATGTCAGAGGACACCGATAAAGTGCAATACGTCTCAGTTGAGGAAGCAACTTCCTTCCTCTTGGTTAAAGAAGAAACTTCAAAGATAATCGCATTGGCAACATTCCTTTGTATTTTATCTCCCATTTGTTTGCTAATATTAGGTGCTATGAGTGAAATGGAACAATACAATATTTCTGAAGTCATGGCCTTAGGAATTGGAATGATTGTCGTGATACTTTTTGCATTAATTGCAGTTGTTCTATTTGTCATCAGCGGCGCCAAAACCTCGCAATATGAATATTTAAACAAAGAAACGATTGAAACTGGTTACGGTGTAGAGGGAATTATAAAAGAAAAACAAAAAAAGTTTCAGTCTACTTACAATAAATCAAATATTGTTGCAATCATTCTTTGCATCATATCAATTGTCCCTCTATTCATTGGAATAATGATAAACGAAGACAGTTCCATGCTTATCATTATCATGCTGAGTTTATTGCTGGTTATTTCCGGAATCGGTGTATATCTTTTTATTCGTGTGGGTATAGTATGGGCAAGTTATGAAAAACTTCTTCAAGTTGGCAACTATACCATTGAAAAGAAAAAGACAGCTTACGTCATTGAACTGTCCGGATGGGCATACTGGCTCATTATTGTAGCAATATTTCTAGGTTATAGCTTTATAACAAATAACTGGAAATTTAGTTGGATTGTCTTGGTAACCGGCGGAATTTTATTTCCCGCATTCTTAGCAGTAATAAAAATTCTTCAAAGGAAAAATCACTCTTCTAGCTAAGTCATTTTGTTTAACTATTTCTACCTGGGGACAAGTTGGATGACTAACACCGTTGAGAAATCTTCGCACAAACTCTATCACATATCTTCTTGATGGGAATAGAGAAAAGGACCAATAAAATAAAATTGAACAGCATTGAAAAAAGAAAAGAAATAATCGATCACGAATCAACAAGTTAGCAACTTGATCGCATGATAAGGAGATATATATGCCAAAAATTACAATCAATCAATTACAGTCTTACATGAGAACAAAATACAACAAAAAGGAATTCACTAATTCATTATTCATGAAATTGGTTGAAGAAATTGGTGAAGTTGCAGAGGCAATTAATAAAAATGATGGAAGAAAAAAGGACGATGGATTGAGTTCTTTAGCTGATGAACTTGCAGATGTTATCCATTATGCTGTGGCAATAGCAACGATTAATGATATTGACCTTGAACAAACCTTATTAGCGAAAGACCAACGTGCCAGTGTTAAATACAATCAATCACCAAATTTATTAGAGTATCTGAACAATCAAAAAAATTAAGATGACCCGTTGTATCTTTGCCCAATAATCGATATTTTTTAAAGAGCTTTTGACAAGGTGTGATAATGCTTAGGCAAACGTCACACCTTTTTTGATTGATTCGCTCATAAGCTGGTATGACTTCTTTAAGATTTATATCGAAACAGAACGTATTATCAAACGACTGGACTTCGCCATCAATGACCACACTGGCATCTTCGATATTCCATAACTGGCCAGAAAATACGTTTCGGTCTCTCTCCGTCTAAAACAATAAATGAAAGACGTATTTCTTAACCCCTTTAACCAATTAATTATCAGAAAAAAGTAAAAAAATAAACAGCCTCATTGCATTGCTTATGTAGATAGTATTTAATTAAGGCAGGAGGTGCCGATATGGCTAATGAAGACAAAAAAGATTTCAATGCTATGTTGCATAAAGACAACGGTATGCCGAAAGTCCAGATTATTACTGATGAAGCCTCAATCAAAAAATATGGCGGGGAAAAAATGTATTTTGCCCATCCTCTTACTTATGATGAGCTTATGAAGAAAATCCCCCATGGAAAAATCATTACAGTTGGTGCAATTAGAGAATACCTAGCAAACAAAAATAATGCTGATTTTACTGACCCAATGACAGCTGGGATATTCGTTTCAATTGCTGCTTGGGCAAGCCACCAACGTTCAGAAAACAAAACGCCCTATTGGCGAACTCTTAAAGCAAATGGCGAACTAAACCCCAAATACCCCGGTGGAATCGAATCTCAAAAAGCGAAACTAGAAGCTGAAGGTCATACTATCATTACAAAAGGGCGGAAAAACATTAAATACTATGTAAAAGATTACGAAGATTTCTTATTTAAATTATAGATTTGGTTTAAAGCGATGAGCTGATTAGCAGCTTGTTGCTTTTTTATTTTTCTATGGAAGGAGATGAAAACAGAAGGAATAACACACAGAAGCTTGATGTGGTTTTTATGTAAATAAATTATCATCTATTGTCACTAAGAGAATAAATTGATTTTGAACCATTAAATGTCTGGAAAATAAAAAGCCGAAAGCCTTAATCATCAAGGTTTTCGACAATTCCCAATGACACCCCCGACCAGAATCGAACTGATAATTGACCCTTAGGAGGGGTCCGTTATATCCATTTAACTACGGGGGCATAGATTGATTGTTTATGTTTTTAGTTTCTTATGCTTGCACAGCGGGCAAATTCTACACCCCTGTTTCAACTGAAAACACTACAATACATATCAAACTTTATATATTTTCTCATTAATCCCGTTGATTGTCTAGACTAATCTTAAAATTTAAAAAGAATTGCACAGGAAAAATATTCCCTGCGCAATTCTTTTAATCTACTCACTTTTTATAGCTTTATACTGCTTCGGCTTCAGCTTCAACTGCAGCCTCTTCTTCACGTTTGATTTGTTGAAGGGTACTTACTTTAACAAAAGGCATGTAAATTGCCGTTGAAATTAACACATTGACTGCTGCTAGTATTCCACCGGCAACACTTTGAGTCGTTAAAAATCCTCCGATGATCGGCGGTGTGGTCCACGGTGCAATAAATGTTGCTGGTGGTACGATGCCGGATTTCGTTGCGAAATAAGCCACAGTCACTAACACCATCGGAACTAAAATGAATGGGAAAAACATGATTGGGTTTAACACGATAGGCAAACCAAACAACATCGGTTCATTGATGTTAAACAATCCCGGTCCAGCACTCAAGTTGTTAACTACCATATAGGCTTTACTTTTACGACCAACAAGGTAGATAGCTATAATCAAACCAATGGTAGCTCCAGTTCCACCCAAGTTAACGAAACTATCGATAAATGGTTTGTTAACGATGTACGGTGCTGGATCTCCTGCTGCAATCGCCGCAATATTTTTTTCAATCGCATCCACATTGATTGTCTGCATGAACGGGTCGATCATGTTGGCCCCATGCAATCCAAAGAACCATAGGAATGGTGTGATAAAGGCAATCAGCAATGCTGAAGGATAAGTGTTTGCTAATCCCATAAATGGTTGTTGTACCGCTTCATAAAATGAAGTAATAATGTCTGGAATACCAATCCCTGCCAAAATAGCGGCAAATAAACCGAATAAACTGATAACAATCATAGCTGGAAATAAGGCCGCAAAAGATTTTGCAACTGCCGGTGGCACTCCTTCTGGCATTTTAACAACCAATTTATCATTACCAATTAGGCGGACAAACAACTCTGCTGAAACAATACCTGTAATAAGTGCAACGAATAATCCTGTTGATGACATACCGTTTGCACCGCCCAATGCGAAGAATGAGCCTAAGGAAACGGCTCCTGCTGAAGTTCCTTCTTTCCCGTAAGATTTTGCCAAATTATAAGCAACTAAAAATGCGATAAAAACTGATAAAATTGCGAAAGTTCCGTTCCAAACACTGCCTCCAAAAGCTTGCCACTTTCCCTCACCAAAAATTGAGTTCATCACATTTTGGAACGCAGGGATTGGTAAGTTGTTGATCGCCACTGCCAAAGCACCCAAGATCATCATTGGCATACTGACCATAAAAGCATCTCTGATAGCAACTAGATGACGTTGTGCACCAATTTTTGATGCGACAGGAACGAACCTTCTTTCCATAAAGCTAATAAATCTGTCCATTTTCTTTCCTCCTGAATTTTTTTATATAATAGTCTTTACGACTTTTATATCACTTATTATTCGAAAATATTTAGGATAATTGCGTCACAACACGAGCGAGCATAATCAATAATCATGATTACTTGGCTAAATACATTTTTACTCAAGGTATAGTGAGTTTTAATACGATGCTTCGACCTGTTCCAACATCTTTTTAAACTGCTTTTTTTTAAAGAAGCCGAATAAAAAGCCCATCAAAGCATCATTCATTTTATTGAAAGTGCCATGAGATTCCACTGTCTCTGAATAATGGATTTCACAGCTGTTCTCATCAATCTTTTTAATCTCATACGTTGAAACAAATACATTTCTGACATTAGAACTTTGAAAAGTATATTTTTCCCCGTTGACCAATTCAAGAATTTTTATCTTGACCTGTTGACCATTTGAATGTTTCTTCACATACTCATATCCTTCTAACTCTTCCAGTGCCAAGCTCTCACCTGTTGATTGTTTGATATCCATCACGATGGATTCAACGGCTTTGGTAAAAAAATATGATGCTGGTACCTTTAATCGTTTAACAATTTCCATATTCTCACCCCAATGTTATTTCTTTTGCTTTTCGTCATTTTTTCCTTTTATAAAGAAGAATAGTCCTAAAGCTAAAAATGAGCAAGCGGTGACAATACTCAACACATCGTAAGTACCTAACTTTGCATTTGAAGTCAGCACAAAAATCAACAAGCCGACACTCATTAGAAATAGTCCATTTTTAATCAATAGATACCAAGTCCTATCTTAAATTTTATGCAGGAGTTACTTGAAAATATAAAACGCCGCCCCAAGGTTGTGCTTTAATTTCAGCCTTTGCCAATTTGGCAGCCTTCTCTAAATCTCCTTCGTTCGTTTCAAACAACAATTTGATGCCAGATTTTTCCTTGAACTCAAATGTGACGCCCTCTTTGTCAAACCCATTCAACAATTCAATAATTGCATCTTGTTGCATAGCAGAGTTTACTGCAATCATATCTCTCAACCTTTCTTTTTTCAGACCTGAACAGTCAATGTGATCGACTGTTCAGGAGTCATTTTTATCTTTTTTATAACCTAAGCTTCGATATCAACTTTATTTGCCGCTATGATAAACGGAGCCCAAATCGCAAATGCAACTGCCAAGTTGACGATAGTCAAAATGATAGCTCTCCAGTCGCCACCAGTTGCCAAAAATCCGCTTAAAATAGTCGGCATGACCCAAATCACATTTACCACTACCGGTTTCACCAAGCCCAACATTGTGGCAGCATAAGCAATACTTGCTGTTGCTAACGGCGCCAAAATAAATGGTATACCGAACAATGGATTTAAAACTACGGGCAGACCAAACATAACCGGTTCATTGATGTTAAAGATTCCCGGTCCAATGCCCAGTTTTCCGATTGTATTATAGTCAGCACGTTTTGAAAAAACTAATATACCAATTAATAAAACTAGAGTAACACCTGCGCCCCCCGGCCAAACAAACGCTTCAAAAGAACCTGCAACCCACTTGTATGGGACTTCTGCTTGACGCTGATAGGCATTGCTGTTTTCCACCATCGCCACGCCATAAATAGACTGTAATACCGGTGCCATGATGTTCGTTCCGTGAAGCCCGAAGAACCACAACACGTGCACTAATAGAACAATAATAAAGACAGCACCATACCCCTGTGACAAGTTCAGCAGCGGTGCTTGGATAAATTCTGATATCGCATCAATAATAGGCATGCCAACGATTTTTTCAAACAAGTAATAAATCAAACCGACAGTGTATAAGCCTACCACTCCTGGAATAATCGCCGCAAAAGCCTTAGAAACTGCAGGCGGTACAGATTCCGGCATTTTAATGATTACATTTTTCTTAATCAACTTGGCAAAAATAATAACTGAAATAAAACCAAAAATCATTGCTGTAAACAGTCCTGTACCTCCCATGTACTTACTAAATGGAAAATACCCCCAAGCGCCTAATTCAAGAGTTGTAACACCATCAGCTGTGCTCAGTGCACCGCCGGCATCAGTAATCATTGTTGCAGCATCTTTCCCTAATTCGCCTGCCAGTGTCAAGGTAGCCTTTGCAGATTGCGGAATACCAATAAAAAATGCAACCAGCGAAACGACTGCCCCTGACAATCTGTCTACCTCATAAGCTTTCGCAATGTGATAGCCTAGAGATGCTGAAAAAATAACCGCCATAATTGCTAAAGTTCCTGTCCAAACTAAACCATTGATCGAAATAACCGGCGAGAAAAACCTGGTAATAACATTCGTAAAACCATCAGGGTCATTTTCCAAGAAAAAGCTTCCGCTCTTTATGTATTCATTTGGAAAATCACGCATAAAGGCATTTAAAAGCGTTGCCAAAGCTCCTGCCATCGTTGCCGGCATCATGCTGATAAAAGCATCACGCAAAGCAACTAAATGTTTCTCTCCCCCTATTTTTGCAGCAACAGGTAAAATATACTTTTCCATCCAACGTACTAATCCGTTCATTGAGTGTCCTCCTAAAGTCATTTTATGAAAAAAGGATTACCCTTTTAACACCAAAAAGTATCTAACTAACCAACTAACCAACTAACCAACCTGTCCGTTGTTTAGCCGATTTTTTTGTATAAGTCGATGATTTCTTTCGCCAAGTCTGTAAAAGCAATCGCAGTCATCAAGTGGTCCTGACTGTGAACCGTCAATAAAGTAATTGACATTGTTTCACCTTGTGCTTCTTTAGTCAGCAGTCCAGTCTGTGAGTGGTGTGCTTGAACAAGAGATTCTTCAGCAGCTTTTATTTTTTCCTCTGCTTCTTCAAAATTTCCTGCCTTAGCGGCTTGTATTGCTTCCATAGCATCACTTTTAGCATTTCCTGCATTAATAATCAGGCCCATTACGGCTTCTAAATTTTCCTGTTCCATTTATCTTCCTCCATACATTCAATAACTGTAAATCAAAAATTTACTATTCTCCAATTAATTTTAGTGCTTGATTAAGGACATTCTCACCATTCATCATACCGTAATCTTTCATATCGATGACATCTAGAGGAATTCCCTTTGGTGCCAATTTCCCTTCGAATTGAGCTTTCATAAATCTTACTTGAGGGCCTAACAACAAAACGTTCACATCTTTAGCTTCTATATTTTGATCTGCTTCCGAAGCTGAAACTGCAAAGATATCTGCATCTAAACCTCTTTCATCTGCTGCTTTTTGCATTTTAGTTACAAGCAAGCTTGTACTCATTCCTGCTGAACATACTAACATAATTGTTTTTTTTGACATTTTTTTTCCTCCTAAACTTTTATATCTTACTTATATGCAATAAGTATGCCAATATAATTTTTGCTAAAGCTCATACTGACAGTACCTACTCTTCTATTATACTACACAAAACAAAATAAAGGTTACACACTAACGAAATAGTGTGTAACCTTTTCTAATCTGCAAAATCTTCAATAAGGACCTTTAACTTGATTTTCTACAAACATCTGAGCTACTAAGCCGATTTCATCTTCCGGGAACAACAGATGATATTTTTTTTCGATTTGCATCAACTTAGTTTTTACTATGTTGAACTCGATACGATGATTTCTCTTGAACCCCTCCAACTCTTCAAACCGGCGGGCCTCTTCGCCTTTTTTCAGCTTATCTACCATAAATGCTAAATGGATTAAAATCGCCGCATCAACACCGGGCTCCACCAAAATTTTGGCATCTGTCTGAATTTCTGTCACCAGTTTTTGCAGCAGGCGGATCAATTCGGGAACAGAGGGAATGGATTTCAACGATCCTTCCAAAGATGCAATCATTTGTTCAATGGGAATTTCTTCTGCCACGATACGTTTAAAATCATTTAATTTTTCTCCATTAAAAATATCAAAAGCCGAAAAGAAAGGAATATTCTGGTATTCAATATCCACAGTTCCCACAATGGCCTTGACGTCGTATTCCTCGATCAAATTATCGATTCTCTCCCTAAAGGATTCCTTTTCTAAAAATTGAAGCTGAAAAATTTGAACCTCCTCTGTATTGACAACAGGATAGACACGTTCATAAAGTTTTGCAGCCACACCTTCTCCTGTAAAACAAGTTACTACTACCGCTTTTTTGAGCTTTTTCTTAGGTCTGAACTGGTCGCGGATGATGCCTTCAAACGACCCTTGGATATTCTGATAAATGTCCTCCAACGTCCGACCCATCCTTGCCATCCTTACGGCTTCCAAAACAATCATTGTACTGACCATGGAAATCGCCTTGGTTTTGACACCTGTTTCTTCAAAAATCATATTGCCAAAAGTGTTCAAAGAACCCATATCGGTCAGCAGCAGCATCCCGCTGTGCATGTCTTTTTTATGTTCAATGACGTAGTCTCTCACTTTTTCATACATCGTTTGTACTTCCATATCCAAAGGCATATTGAACGCAATTCCGTTTTCAGTCCCCAGCAGCTCTTGAACCGCTTCAAGCATACTTGATGCGGTCGACTTTCCATGCATCAAAAGCAGTACAGCGACTTCGTTACTGACTTTTTTCGTCGGTTCGGTCAAGTCCATAGACAAGAACATGGTAATAAAACCAATCTCATCAAAAGGAATCTCAATATTGAATTCTGCCTCGATAATAGCGGAAAGATCTAGCGCCACTTGAAACTCTTCCCGGTAATTGATACGCACATCATTTAGATTTGGATGGACGATAATCCGGTTGTCTCTGATTCTTTCCAACGTTCCCTGAAGATGTAAAGCAAAAGTAAACCGCGCTTTTTCATTATACGTCCGGCCTAATTTTTCTTCTGCAATGTCATAGAGACGATCTGTTAAAGACCATAACTCGTCTGATATCAAATCCCGATGAATGTCATTTCTAGCCAGTTCGCCAACATAGGCTTCGAAAAACTGGCTAACATCCGAGGCGATGATTTTCTCCAAGTCTACTTCGTCCAGTTCTTCTTTTGATAAACTGGTCACTTTTTTCTCGATGGCTTCATAAACGTCCATATCTCTGGCAGGGTCCTGCTGCCAAACCACGTCTTGAGAGCCCGGTTCAAAAGTCAGGTAATGACTGTTTTTATCAATAAAACGATCCACCCGGTCAGGCATCTCTTTGATTTTTAGAAGACCTTTTTGAACCTGCAAAGGCAAGTCCTTCTGCTTGATTTTCAAGTATTCTTCTTCATGGGTACGGTAATATAAGTAGGATTTGGCACACACCAGTTTCAAATCTCTCTTGACTTGACCGATATTGCCCTCGGCTTGATAAAGCATGAAAGCCAAGACCACGTCTCTTTCCACCACGATTTTTTGCCTTAAACGATCCGCCTCTTGTTTAATAAATAAAGTAACGATATCGTAACGCTCATCTATGGAACGGTTTCTAAGGGGCGGCAAAGTAATCGACATAGGAATGCGCCGATTGAAAGTGGTTAAAAAGACTTCCGAGCTTTCTGTGGTGGCCCCGATGATTTGAACCGAGGCCTCATAGACCCGGGAGCTTTCTCCCAAAGGACGGTAAACACCCTTATCAATAAATGTAAATAACATTTCTTGCCCTTCTGGGGGTAAACGGTGGATTTCATCCAAAAATAAAATACCGCCGTCTGCTTTTGCCAGCAACCCTTCCCGGTCCTCGTCCGCCCCTGTGTACGCCCCTTTTTTAACTCCGAAAATATGGGCAAACAACAATTGCGGATTCTGGGCATAATCCGCACAGTTGAAGGAGATGAAAGGTGCATCTTTTTTTAAATTGGTTGAACTTACTGCAAAACGATACATACATTCGGCGAAGAGGGATTTCCCTGTCCCTGTTTCTCCAAAAATAATGGTGTGCAAACCTTTAGGAGGATACAAAATAGCTGCTTTTGCCTGTTGAATACTCACCTTCAACGAATCATAAGCACCTACCAAATCGTCAAAGGAAATTTCAAACTGTTCCGAATTCTCCCCTTCAGGCAATGCATCAACAACTTTAAAGATGACGGGACGTCCTTGAATGCGGCTGACAAGCCCCTCTTTCGCAAGTTCGTTTAAGTAACGGCTGACATTGCTGCGGTCTAAAGACATCCCCTCAGCTATTTCACTGGCAGTCATTCCATTTGCCTGCTGCTTTAAATACGTAAATATTTGTTCTTGGCGGTTGGTCATCTTAACCCCTAACTTTCTTTGATTACTTTTGCTGTTTTTATCCCCTTCAGCGTTTCTTCTTCTGCTGCTTTTTTTGTTTTGATTTTTTCTTGCCGGCTTTAGATTTTATCGGCTTTGGTTTCTCGGACAGCAGTTCTCCCCCAAACAAAAACATTTCTTGCAGTCCATCTTTCACATAACTGCTGACTTTTTTCAAATCTTTCTCCTGATGGTCGCTTAAAAATGTCAAAACCGTACCGGGCTGATTCATTCTCCCTGTCCGTCCGCTCCGGTGCAGATACTGTTCCTGCCCGTAAGGGATATCATAATGAATCACACAGCTGACATCCTTAAAGTCCAGCCCCCGGGCACCCAAATCGGTGGTCAATAAAAATGGTACTTTCTTTTCCTGAAACATTTGAATGGCTCCTTGACGTTCGAACTTTGATTGATCTGACGCAAGGGTCACGTTTGGTATGCCGTCATAGGAAAGCTTTTCAGAAACCGTCCCTAACTCCTGCACTTCATTGAAAAAGACGATGGCTCTCATCTCTTTAACGTGAGCTAAACTTCTCAGCGCAGCACTTCTTTTTCTTAAAGGCAGTCGAAGATAGCCGTGGATCACCTGCTGATTATCAGAAAGTTCTTTTGTTACATCAATCAGAAAAACCTTTTTACCGATTAATTCAGTGAAAGTTGTTTCGATATTTTTTCCAGTCGCAGATATCCCGATAAGCTGGGTTTCTTGTTGTAATCTTCTTAAAATATTTCGGGCAGCATTCAATTCTGAATGTTCCAGCAATTGATCCACTTCATCTAAGACGACTATTTTTAATAAATGCGCCTTTATTTTTTTTTGCTGGATTAGTTCATACACCCGTCCCGGCGTACCGACCAAAACTTCCGGTTTCTCTTTTAACCGTTCGATTTGCCGGTTGACATTTGCCTGTCCGATGACCGGCTGCACTTGCAAGCCAATCAGTTTCAGCCAAATTCTGGCGACCTCTGTGACCTGCATCGCCAGTTCTTGAGTGGGCAGCAGAACCAATAGTTGATTGCCGGCACCTGCCTCCAGTCTTTCAAATAACGGTAACAGATAGGCCAAAGTTTTTCCCGTTCCCGTGGGAGAAACTCCTAAAATCGTCTGCCCGGATTTTATCGGCTCATATAAATGCTGCTGGATTGCCGTGGGAGATGTATAACCTGATTTTTCCCATTGGGATTGCCACTCGGCTGAAAATTTATTTACATCCATTTAAAACTTCCTTTAATTAGTTTTTTTATCGGCTGGAAACACGATATTTTCTTGGTGACGCAGTTCTTCCATAATTTTATGAACTTTTTTAGTCAATGCTAACAATTGCCCATACTCTTTTTGATTTTCTTGAGGGTGATTGATCATCTCAGCAAACACAGCTGCTTCTTCTACCATGGGATTTTCTTCTTTGGTGATTGGCACTATTTCTGTCTCATCCGTCTGTTGATGGTAAATTTTGATTTCTGAAATGCTGTTAACAGCGTCCAATAAAATCGTTTCATGATAACTGATAATTTCTGCCGGCATGAAGCTCGTACTTGTTTTTCCAGTCATCATCACCACATCAAAATTTTCGTAACGAAAAATGATTTGCCCTGTCCCGTCAACACCAGTAGAAAGTTTTCTGGCAAAATAATGGACTTTTTCAGGCACCCCGAACCAGGCTACCGCAGCATACACCAAGTAGATACCCAAGTCCATCAACGCTCCGCCTGAAAAGCGCGGTGAAAAGATGTTCGGCTCCTCCCCGTCCAACACTGCATCATATCTGGAAGAATATTTCATGAAGGTAAAATTCGCTGCAACTAATTCTTCTTTAGCCGGTAATAATTCAGCAACCTTTTTAAAGTTGGCTTCATGGATATTGCGGGCAGCTTCAAAATATAAAACTTCCTGTTCTGCAGCCAAAGTCAGCAATTCCTCCAGCTCTCGGTATGTCGAAACGGCTGGTTTCTCCACTATCACATGCTTTTTGTTAAGAATAGCGGCCTTTGCCTGTTCATAGTGCAAGCTGTTAGGGGAAGCAATGTAGACTACTTCTAATGCGGGATCAGCGAAAAACTGCTCCAAGTCAGTAAAAACATTTGTTACTTGATAGGGTTTTCCAAATTCTAATGCCGTACTCTCTTTACGAGAATAAACACTGTGAAGCTCAAACTCTTTTATTTCCAATGCTGCCTCGACAAATTGATGTGTGATCCAGTTCGTACCGATTATCCCTAAATTTAACACATAAATCACTCCTCTTCTTTCATTGACTGTCTCATCTCTGCCATGTAAATTATTATCTTCTATTTCATAATATCCGTTCTATGGTTGATTCTTTTCCTTGAGCAGCTTCAAAAGATAAAGCCTTTTTCATTTTAACCAAATGTTTGATTTAATTCAAAAGAAACAGGCTGATTCAGCTGAATAAAATCTTCGCCTACCCGGCAATCGTATCCGATGACTTGGAGCCCTTCTTCCACCCCGGCCGAAACTTCTTCATAAAATTTCCGGTCGATATGATCAGCAATCGTAAATTTTGCAACATTTTCCATTTGAATAATGAACAACAAGTAATTACGGTAGCCTTCTGTCATCAGTTGACGCAGATGAGCCACGTGTTTGCTGGCACGTTGGGACGGCGCATCAGGAAATGCTCCGATGTTATTTTGCTCAAGTGTCAACCCTTTCACTTCAATAATAGCTTTTTCAGCTGCATCGGTTTCAAGATAAACATCAAATCGGGAAGAAGCAAATGTTTTTTCCCGTTGCAGCAGAGTGATGTTGCCAAAAAGTCCGGGTAGTTGGATTAAGCCCGTGGATAAGCCGATTTCTGCCAGCTCATTGGGTACCTGACTGTCAATGTTAACCCATTTGTCACCCTTTTTTACACTAATCAAGTCATAATCGGTCTTTCGCTGGGGACCAGGTTGATAGGATAACCCCACTTGAACATTTTTTAATAACAACTCTTTACAACGTCCTGTATTTTTCACATGGACAGTGACCAGCTCATTAGTGCTGTGAAGCAAACACTTTGCCACAAAACGATTGGGACGTTCAATAAACGTCGCAAGCTCTACACGATGATAATAAACGATTTTCCCCCACCTCATTTCATATTTTATTATACACTAAGTAGGAAATTTCTTGTATGGCGTGACCGAAAGAAAACAGACAGCACATTCTAAAATGAAATAGATGATGCTGTTGAGATGAATGGCAGACAAAATCGGCATCAGTTTTAAGCGTAGGTATGGAAAGTCAGTCATTCCTAAATATAAAAAAGACCGCTTCAGAAAAATTTTCCTCTACGATCTTGTTTTATTATTTGGGTCGTTCCAGTTCTATCAATTTATCGAATGAAACAGCGTAATTTGGACCAGACAACCGTCCCACTGCTTTTAGTTTATCCAATTTTAAACGTTTTTCTTCTTGATCAAAAATTTCTGGAGCAAACTGAAATGCCGTCACTTTCAAAATGAACAAATCTGTTACCACAGCTCCCGACTCCCCTTTAATTGGCACATAGTCATGGAGACGTGTTTCTAAACGTAAGTTTGCTTCTGAAACAGCAGGCAAGCTGATGGTTTCGCTTGGGACCAATGAGACATCAACCAGAGATATTTCGCTTTCTTCCGGACTCAAGGACTGGGAAGTCCTGTTCATTTTCTCCAGCAAATGCTCTTCCACTAGGTGGATGACCCCTTCTTTTTGATGAAGCAAGTTGCGGGCAGTATCTTTCATCTCTCCTTGAACTCTCAAAATCGCAAGAGACAGCAGAGGTTCTTCGTTACTGACACCAGAAAAAAAACTAAAAGGAGCTAAATTCAAATTTTCTGTTTGCGGATTTTTCGTCAATATCCAAGCAATCGGACGGGGGACGATACTCCCGGAAAGAAATTTATACTGCTCTGCTTTGCTTAAATCTTCACTACGATAGACATGCATCCTCACCACTCCAAACTGTTCAGCCATTTTTCAGCATTTTCGATTTCTTCCGAATGAAGTCCATGTCCAACAGGAAGTGAAAAATTCGTTACTTGGGTGCCGCCTTTTTTGAAATCATACAGCAGACGAGAATAATTTTCCTGTGTTACCAATGGATCCATCGTTCCGTGGGAAAGCCAGACTTGCTGGTACGCCGTTGCTTGAACCTTTTCCAGCTCTCGTAGAGACATAACATGGAAAAACATACCAAATCTCAAAGGTGTTTCCCTTGTCAGCAATAGATGGGCTCCGATATTAGCCCCATTAGAATAACCGATTAAAACCATCCTGGACAACTCTAAAGAATAAGTTTGTGCCAGCTTCTTGATTTCATCGTGCAAGTAATCTGTCTCTTCTTCTAAGCTGACTAAGTCGAACATCCCTTCTGCATGCCGTTTAAAAAAACGATTCATTCCATTTTCGCTGACCCGGCCTCTTAATGAAAGAATCGATGCTTCCGGCAGCAAATGTTCAGCTATCGATACTAGCGAATGTTCATCGCCGCCTGTGCCATGCAATAGGACCAAGACGGGGTGATTTGGAGATTTTTTTATAAAAATATGTTCCAATGTTTATCCCTCCCATTTAGTATCAAAAGGTCGAATTGCTGCTTCTATTTCAGCTCTTTTCGGCTCCAAGAACGGTGCAAGTGATAGAATCTCTCCCATTGTTTCATAAGGTTCATCGCCCATGAAACCCGGACCGTCAGTGGCAAATTCAAACAAGATATAACCAATCCTAACATAAAGGGAATCGAAGTAATAGCGTTCCACATGTCCTGAATTAGGCAAACCCAAATCATTCATTCTTTGGGCCCAATAATTGATGGATGCCATGTCTTTAACCATTACTGCCACGTGGTGAACTTCACCGAATCCTTGGCGGGCAACCGCAGTCTCATTATCAGTCACTACAATCACTGAAGCACCATTACCGCCTTCTCCTGCTTCATAAAGTGCCGCTGCACCTTCAACAGCTGTTTCCTTGAAGCCTAAAATATCTCTCAGCCACACTTGCATTTGCTCCGGATAATTGACAGTCATTTCTACCGGACCTAACCCAGTGATAGCAAATTCTGCCGGCACAGGACCTTTTTTCCAAGGGATGCCTGATTTGATTCCTTCATTATTTTCGTCAGAAATCAATTGATAACGTTGATCGTCAAAATCAGTGAACTTCAAAACTTTTTTGCCAAATTCTGTTTTGATTTCTTCATGGAAAACATCAAACTGATTAAAACGATCGGCATAATAAGACAAAGCTTCATCATTAGGCACACGGAAACTTGTCCGTGTGATTGAGTTGTTTCCTTGCACACCCTTAGGATTATTAGGAAAATCGAAAAAGGTCATTACTGTACCAGAAGAACCCATATCGTCTGCAAAATAAGTATGGTAAGTATAAATATCATCCTGATTTACTGTTTTCTTTACCAGACGCATACCTAAAATTTCTGTAAAAAATTTATAATTTCTCTCTGCATCACTTGTCATCGCTGTCACATGGTGCAATCCTAATACATCAAAATTTACTGTCATTATTATCTCTTCCTCTCTTCTGAATCTTACTTTATGTAAGTATAATACCTTTTGTCACTTGACTAATCAACTTAAATGCTTGAAGAGAAAATGATGAGTGATATGATAGAAGTCTAGCGTCTTTTTTATCATGTGCTGTGGTCTCTCGAGAAAATTATACAATGTAAAATAATCAGCACCGATGACACTGTCTGTTGAACAGAAACGATTAATACTGTTCCCTCCCAGCGAAGAAATTTTAAAATCTTAAAATTTCCGTGGTACTATTAATTGGGCAAACAAAAACAACACTGACGAAGAATTTTTAGAAAAAACTCCGTCTGTGTTGTCATGTATAACTTTATTTCAACACTTCAGTGTCTTTGGTCTTGCTATGATGGTAGAAGAAAGGAGATAATACAGACATAAACCTCTTTTTTATTGGATTTTTTATTCCTTTAATCCATTGAAGAGTTCGTTATCTTTTTCTGTTTCCTTTACAAGATAAATCGGTCTTTTTTTGGTTTCCAAAAATATTTTCCCAAGGTATTTCCCAATGATTCCCAAACTTAATAATTGTAAACCACCCACAAATAGAAAAATCGAAACCATGGACGGCCAACCGGAAGTGGGATCTCCATAAATCAGTGCTCTAACAACAATAAAAACTAAGGCAATACCGGAAAAAAGACAGGAAAAACCGCCGACCAATGAAGCAATATTCAATGGAACTTCAGAAAAATTGATAATGCCATTAATTGAATAATCAAATAATTTCCAGAACGGCCATGAGGTTTCGCCTGCCTGTCTTTCCCGATTTTCAAAAGAAATATATTCGGTCTCGAAGCCTACCCAACTGAAAATCCCTTTAGAAAAGCGATTGTATTCTGTGAGCTCTAATACGGCATCCACCATTTGCCGGGTCATTAGTCTAAAGTCTCTGGCACCGTCTACCATTTTTGTATCACTGACCTTGTTGATTAGTTTATAAAATTGTCTGGCGAAAAAACTTCTGATTTTTGGTTCGCCCTTTCTGTCCGCCCGCCTCGTCCCGACACAATCAATATTTTTGGCAGTCAGCAAAGCAATCATTTCGGGAAGCAATTCTGGCGGGTCTTGTAGATCCACGTCCATCAATGTGACCAACTCGCCTGTGGAGTGCTGCAATCCTGCATAAATCGCTGCCTCTTTGCCAAAATTTCTTGAAAAAGATATATAGCGAACATTTGGGTCTGTCTGATATAATTCTTTGATAACTTTTAACGTATTATCTTTTGAACCGTCATTAACAAAAATATATTCAAATCTGTAAGATAATCCTTTTCTGATTTTTTCCACTTCCTGATAAAAGAGCGGAATCGATTCTTCTTCATTAAAACAGGGCACTATAATCGATAATGTTTCAACCATCAGTGAACAGTTCCTTTCTACACGTTGTCTTTTAAATAGGTCAACAAACCCACTCTAATAGGACAAAACTCCTCTTTGCCAGTATACGTCAAGATTGTCCGCAATTCAACTGACTTAGAGTTGGTATCAAACGACAGATTTCAAATTTTTTAAGTTATCATCCTCCCATGATGAACGCAAAAAGCTCACCAGACAATGGTTTTATCTGGTGAGCTGAGAATAAAATTTTATAATATTTTATCCAGAAAATTTCTGGTCCGTTCATGTTTAGGTTGATTAAAAATTTCATCAGGCGTACCGATTTCCAATATATTGCCGCTGTCAATAAAAACAACACGGTCGGCAACTTCTCTGGCAAATCCCATCTCATGGGTCACAATCACCATAGTCATGCCCTCTTCAGCAAGTTTTTTCATGACATTTAACACGTCTCCTACCATCTCCGGATCAAGGGCAGACGTAGGTTCATCAAAAAGCATGATACTGGGATTCATTGCCAACGCACGTGCAATCGCTACCCGCTGCTTTTGTCCTCCCGATAAAGACTTGGGAAATACATCTTTTTTCTCAGCCAGACCGACTTGAGCCAAAAGTTCTTCGGCTTTTTTTTCAGCTTCCTGTCTGCTCATTTTATTCAAATCCACTGGTGCTAAAGTAATGTTTTCCATGACGGATAAATGGGGAAATAAGTTAAAATGCTGGAACACCATGCCGATGTGCTGACGTACCGTGTTGATATCAGTGGCTTTATCTGATATATCCACGCCGTCAATCAACACATGACCGCCGGAAATTTCTTCCAGCTTGTTCATACAGCGAAGAAAGGTGCTCTTTCCGGAACCAGAGGGCCCGATGATGCAAACCACTTCTCCCTCTTTGATAGAAAGATTCAGACCATGCAGAACTTCCTGCTCGTTAAACTTTTTAGTTAAATTTTCCACAAGAATTTTTTCGCTCAACTAGTTCACCCTCTTTTCTATTACTTTTGCCAGCTTAGTCAATGCCGTGATAACAATCAAATACATGACAGCGATCATAAAGTACACTAGAGTACTTTGAAGATTTCTCGCAACGATTATTTTACCTACTTGCAATAATTCAATCATCCCAATGGCAGAAAGAATCGTTGTGTCTTTCAAGGAAATAACAAATTGATTGATAAAGGAAGGAATCATGATTTTAAAAGCTTGGGGCAAAATGATACGACGCATAGTTTTTCCATAAGACAGTCCTAAACTTCTTGAAGCCTCCATTTGCCCTTTAGGAACCGCATTGATTCCTCCGCGGACGATTTCTGAAATATAGGCACTGGCATTTAATGTCAATGTAATCACCCCGGCAGCAAAAACAGGGATGTTGAAGCCTAAGACATTTGGCAAACCAAAATAAATGAAAAAGGCCAGTACCATCAACGGAATACCCCGAATGATGTCAACATAGATAGTCGACAGCAGGCGGAGAAAACGACTAGGCGAAACACTAAATAGTCCTAAAACCACACCGATAATCAACGCTAAAGCAAAAGAAATTCCCGTATTTAATAAAGTCAATCCCAAGCCGTTCAACAATCTCTGCCAGTTGTTTTTTATTACTCCTGCAAAAGTTGTTTCGTCAACCGTACTTTCTGTCTTGCTTTCTTTGATATAAGTTCCGACGACCTCATCGTATTCTCCAGTTCGTTTCAATTCAGCAAGACCTGCATTAAACATGTCAATCAATTCGCTATTTTTGCCTTTTTTGACTGCAAAACCGTAGGAGCCGCCTTCTTCACGGGGAATCGGCGTTTCAATTTCTTGCCCTTGTGCTACACCATAGCCAATGACTGGATAATCATCCATCATCGCTGCAATTTCATCAATTTTCAAGGAACTGTACAACGTATCTGTGGTGTCTAAATATTTGATTTTAAACCCATACTTTTCTTTGTTTTTTTCAAGAAAGTCTGCACTCTCTGTTCCTATCTTTGCCCCGACAGTTTTACCTTTCAAGTCTTCATAAGATTGAATGGACGTGTTGCCTTTTTTCACCGCGATTTGAATCCCACTCTGAAAATAAGAGTCAGAGAAATCAAAGGATTTTTCACGTTCTTCTGTGATAGTCATTCCGGCAATGATGGCATCAGCCTGTCCGGATTCTACTGACTGAACCGCTGAGCTGAAACCAATAAACTGCCATTCAAGATTGAACCCTTGCATCTCAGCAATTTTTTTCAACAAATCTACATCAATCCCTACATATTCCCCATCAGCATTTTGAAACTCAAACGGGGCAAACGTAGAATCGCTAGCAATAATATATTTGTCTTTCTTCGGGGTCACCTTGACCATCTCCGAAGAATCTTCTGACTCATTGCCGCTAGAAATATATTTGGCAAGAATTTTATCATAAGTACCATCGGCCTTTAGTTTTTTCAGCCCTGCATTGAATTTTTCAATCAGTTCAGGATTCTCTCCCTTTTTAACCGCAAAACCATAGGAGCTGCCTGTGATTTTTTCCCCCACAAACTGCAGATTCTGATTATTTGTCACAGCGTAGCCTAAAACGGGATAATCATCTACGATAGCAGCCACACTGCCATTTCCCAAAGACTGATACAATCCTGTGGCATCATCAAAATTTCGAATGTCGAAGCCATAGGTTGATTTATTTTTTTCTAAAAACTCCGCACTCTCTGTGCCGACTTTCGCCGCAACTGTTTTTCCCTTTAAATCATCATACGCTTTGATTTCCTTGTTGCCTTTTTTCACAGCCATCTGTATGCCGCTGTCAAAATACGCATCAGAAAAATCAAAAGATTTTTTTCGTTCTTCTGTAATACTCATCCCGGCAATCATGGCATCGATTTGATTAGACTGTACTGCTTGAATGGCACTGTCAAACCCCAAAGGCTTCAAACGAAAGGCAAAGCCTTGATCTTCTGCAATCGCGTGCAGCAAATCAATATCGATTCCGATATATTCACCCTCAGTATCCTGAAATTCAAATGGTGCAAATGTTAAATCCGTTCCGATATCGTATGTTTTTTCTGCTGCGTGGGTTGACGACTCCAGCTTCATTGAAAAAAATGATATGACTATGATTACTGCTGCAAGCCAGATATTTTTTCTTTTCATAAATATCCCCCTTATTTTTTATAACAACTAATAGTAATAATTATATACTAATATTCTTTGATAAAACAATTTTTTCAGAAAAGAAGCAATTTCTTTCTAATGATTTTCAGTGTTTCCTTGTCCCTTCGACTCTGCACAAAATGTTGGAAACTACTTGAATTGCCTAAGGACAGCCTGCTCACGTGAACCAAAAAAGCAAAGGAATGTCTCCCTTGCTTTTTCTGTTTTTTAAACCAGTTATTCTTCCGCAAACTGGCTATTGTACAACTTTTCATAAAAACCGCCTTGGGACAACAATTCTTCGTGGGTCCCCTGTTCGATGATTGAGCCCTGATCCATCACGAGAATAAGATCAGCATCGCGAATCGTCGACAAACGGTGGGCAATAACAAAACTTGTCCGCCCTTTCATCACACTCTGCATCGCTTTTTGAATCAGCATCTCCAGTCGCGTGTCGACTGAGCTGGTTGCTTCATCCAAAATCAATATTTTAGGATTGGATAAAATAGCTCTTGCGATGGTAAGCAGCTGTTTTTGTCCCAACGAAACATTTTCTGCCTCTTCGTCAATAATCATCTTGTACCCTTCCGGCATGGTTCGGATAAAGTGATCCACGTTAGCCATCTTGGCAGCATCCACCACTTCATAATCGGTAGCTTCCAATTGGCCGAATCGGATGTTTTCCATGATGGTGTCATGATACAGCCACGCATCTTGAAGGACCATTCCAAACAATGAACGCACTTCTTTTCGGTTCATAGCTTTGGTGTCCACGCCATCAATTTTTATGGCGCCCTCAGTCACATCATAAAAACGCATCAGCAAATTGATAAGCGTGGTCTTTCCGGCTCCTGTTGGTCCAACGATAGCCACCGTTTGTCCGGGCAAAACTTCAAAATTCAAATTTTCTATCAAAGGTTTATCCGGTGAATAACTGAAAGACACATTTTCAAATGTGACCTGTCCTTCCACAGGTCCTTGCAGAGAAATATCTGCAGCATTTTCCTGTTCTTCTTGTTCATCCAGCACTTCAAAAATACGCTGGGTTGAAGCCGAGGCACTTTGAATGACTGCCGACAGCTGTGTCACCTGTCCCATCGGCTGATTCACCTGCCAAACGTATTGAATAAAGGCTTGCAAGTTACCAATCGTCATCGTCCGCGCGATAACAAAGTAACTGCCTGCTACTGCTACGACGATATAGGTCAGATAGGCGGTCAATTGAACTAAAGGCATCATCAATCCGGAAATAAAACCTGATTTGAAACCGAAATTCCCCAGCTCATGAACCAATCGTTCAAACTCGCCATAATTTTCTTTTTCACGGCTGAACAATTTCAGAACAGAAAATCCGGTCATGTTTTCTTGAACATAGCCATTCAGATTTCCCAAAGCTTTTTGCTGCTGTCTGAAATATTTCTGAGAGACAGCCACAATAGATTTAGAAATAATCAATGAAGCTGGAATCATCAGCATAGAAGCCACCGCCAAAATCACATTGATTCTAAACATCATGATAATAGCAGAAATTATCCCGATAGAAGCTGATATGATGCGAAGCAGACTTTGCTGCAAAGCATTTGTCAAAGCATCCACGTCATTAGTCATCCGCGATAAAACATCCCCCCGCTGATGAGTGTCAAAATATGACACGGGCAAACGGTTGATTTTTTCAGAAATATCTGTACGCAAATCCCGCATGGCACGTTGCACGACCCGAGACATCAAAGCACTCGACCCGAAAAATCCGGCATTACAAATGAGAGACATAATGATCAAGATAATAATGATTTTAAAAATATAATCAAAATCGATTGGCTGTCCTGTTTCAATATTTTCCTTAATCCTGGTGGTGGGCAGCCCCATGACCACAGGAAATGTCGCATTTGTCAACGTGGCTACTATTTCAAAAAACACCGCCAGGAAAAAAGTGACATTGTACCCTTTCAAATACCGCCACAACCTTCTTAAAGATCTCACTGAATTATTCATAGGCCAACTCCTCCTCTGACAATTGAGACGAAGCGATGTCGTAATAAATTTGATTAGACTTCAACAATTCCTGATGTGTGCCTTGACCGACGATTTCTCCTTCATTCAGCACAATGATTTGATCTGCATTCATGATGGTACTGACCCGTTGTGCCACGATAAATACAGTCGCATCTGTTATTTCCTCGCCTAGGCGCTTCCGCAGTCTGGCGTCTGTTGCATAGTCCAGAGCCGAAAAACTATCATCAAAAACATAGATAGACGGACGGCGAATCAGCGCACGGGCAATTGCCAAGCGCTGTTTTTGTCCACCAGAAAAGTTTGAGCCGCCTTCTGAAACCGGCTCATCCAATCCCTTTTCTTTTTGGGAAACAAACTCTGCGGCCTGAGCGATATCTAAGGCATAATCAAAATCTTCAGCAGCAGCTTCAGGGTTTCCGAACAACAAATTATCCCGGATTGTCCCGCTGAACAAAAGTGCTTTTTGCGGAATATAACCGATTTTCTTGCGCAAGCTGTCGATATTGTAATCTCTCACATCTACCCCGTCGATCAACACCTGCCCTTTCGTCACATCATAAAATCTCGGCAGCAATTGAATCAGCGTTGATTTGCCGCTGCCGGTACTTCCGATAAATGCAACGATTTGTCCCGGTTTAGCCGAAAAGCTGATGTTGCGCAACACAGGACTTTCCGTGTCATCATAAGCAAAACTTACATCTTTAAACTCAACATATCCTTGGGTTTCAGTTTCCGTCGTTCCCTCTTCATTTGGAAGGATTGTCGTTTCTGTATCCAGCACTTCCTGAATTCTGTCAGCTGAAACAGCGGCTCTTGGATACATGATAAAAATTCCCGCAAACATCATGAAAGAGAACAAGGCATGGAAAATATATTCGATAAACGCCACTAACTCACCTACACGCAAAGTGCCTACTTCGATCTGTTTTGCACCAACCCATACCACCAGCACAATAACAAAATTGAAAAAAATAAAAAAGACTGGCTGGGCACTGGACATCAATGTGAATAAATTGATGGAATTTTTAGCATAGACTTCGTTGACTTCTCCAAATCGTTTTTCTTGAAATCTTTCATTGACAAAGGCACGAATCACGCGTAAACCTGAAAGGTTTTCCCGTACGATACGATTGATTTTGTCTAAACTTTTTTGCTGTCTCTGAGACATTGGTTCCGAATATTTTGCAATCAAATAAATCCCCACCAACAAAATCGGGATGCTGTAAAGAACATATTTAGCTAGTGAAGCATTTTGAAAAACGATCATTGCTAAACTGCCGATAAACATCATAGGTGTCATAAATCCGGTCCGTAAAACTTGACCCAAAAAAAGCATCACTTGATAGGCATCATTTGTAATACGTGTAATCAAGGAAGAAACACCAATTTTTTCATATTCGCTATGGGAAAAAGTTTGGATGTTGCGATACATATCGTCTCTGACATCCACGATAATTTTCATCGTCAGTTTCGCACCGATATAAGCCAAGAATAAGTTCAAAATACTTCCTACAATCGTCACACCTAACATGACGAAGCCCATTTTTTTCACATAGTCAAAATCTTGCCGAGCCACACCTTGATCAATCATCCTAGCCAAAAGTGTTGGCAATCCTAGTTCGATGATAATAAACCCAAAAACACTTAAGAAATTTAAGAGCAGTAATTTCTTGTGTTTGACGGTATAATGCCACATCAATTTCATCTTATCATCCTCTCCCCCTACCATTTAATGATTCTTTCAATATACCATAAAATTAAGGCAAATGACAAGAATTCTCTTGCTTGGCACTCCTGAAATCGAAGCACTTTCTATACTTATTCTTGGAATTATGGTAGAATTGTCTTGTCTTTTATGAACAGGTACTATGATTGAACAAAGCATCACTGAAAATACTAACGAAACATAAAGCCGATGAAACGAAGACGAGGTTTCATTCCACAAAAAATCAGCATGATTTCAGCGTGGTGTTATAGACAAATTTAAAGGTGGAGACCACCTGTTTTTAGTATGAAAAAAATTACAACAAAAGGAGCGTATATATGATATTTAAAGCATATTACCAAGAAACAAAACATCAAAACCCCAAAAGGGAACAAACAAAATCCCTCTATCTAGAGGCAGACAATGAAGTGGAAGCACGCCGTTTGTTTGAGACCAATACTTCTTATAATCTGGAATTTCTGCAATTTTTAGATGAGAAGCATCTGGCTTATGAAAAAGAGCATGCGGATTTTTCATTGACGGAGTTTAAGTAGCATGAAAGTAAATTTAAAAAACAATGAAACCGGCGTTTTTAGTATTGGCGGACTTGGTGAAATTGGAAAAAATACTTATGGGATTCAATTCCAAGACGAAATCATCATTGTAGATGCAGGAATCAAATTTCCGGAAGATGATTTGCTTGGCATTGATTATGTGATTCCGGATTACAGTTACATTCTTCAAAACCTAAATAAAGTCAAGGCATTGATTATCACCCATGGACATGAGGACCATATCGGAGGAATCCCTTACTTGCTGAAGGAAGCGAATATCCCGGTCTATGCGGGACCTTTGGCATTGGCGCTGATAAAAAACAAATTAGACGAGCATGGTCTGCTGCGTGATGCCGAACTTCACCAAATCGCTGAGGACACTGTGATCAAATTCCGGAAAACAACTATTTCTTTTTTCAGAACGACTCACAGTATCCCAGATGCACTTGGGGTCGTCGTCAAGACTCCTTCGGGCAATATCGTTTGTACTGGAGATTTCAAATTTGATTTCACTCCCGTGGGAGAACCGCCTAACCTTCAAAAAATGGCGAAAATCGGCGAAGAAGGCGTCCTTTGTCTTCTGTCAGACAGTACCAACGCTGAAATACCAGATTTTACTAAGTCAGAAAAATTTATCGGCGAATCCATCCAGAGAATTTTTGAAAAAATCGAAGGACGGATCATATTTGCCACATTTGCTTCAAATATTTTTAGATTACAACAAACGGCAATGGCCGCAGTGGAAACCGGCAGGAAAATTGCTGTCTTCGGCCGTAGTATGGAAAATGCCATCGTCAACGGGCAAGCACTAGGCTACATCGAAGTACCCAAAGATACTTTTATTGATGCCCGTTCAATCAATCAATACCCGGCAAATGAAATATTAATCCTATGCACTGGCTCCCAAGGTGAACCTATGGCAGCTTTAAGCCGGATTGCAAACGGAACCCACCGACAAATCAGTATTCAGCCAGGAGATACCGTCGTCTTTTCCAGTTCTCCGATTCCTGGGAACACTCTGTCTGTCAATCGGGTAATCAACCTGTTGTCGGAAGCCGGTGCTGAAGTGATCCACGGAAAAGTCAACAACATCCACACCTCCGGACACGGAGGTCAGCAAGAACAGAAACTGATGTTAAGTTTGATGAAACCAAAATTCTTTATGCCTGTTCACGGGGAATACCGGATGCTTAAAATCCATACGCAACTCGCCCAAGATACTGGTGTCAAACCTGAAAATTGTTTTATTTTAGATAATGGCGATATGCTGGCACTAACCAATGACAGTGCCAGAAGAGCTGGGAAATTCCCGGCCGGCGATATTTATGTGGATGGCAGCGGTATTGGCGACATCGGCAATATCGTCCTGCGTGATCGTAAAATACTTTCTGAGGAAGGTTTGGTCCTTGCGGTTGCAACAGTGAACTTTAAAAAGAAAATCATCATGGCTGGACCGGATATTTTATCAAGAGGCTTTATTTACATGCGTGAATCCGGCGACCTGATCAACCAATGTCAAAAGTTGTTGGATCGGGCCATCAGCCGCAGACTAAAGGAAAAGGATTGTGACGAAGCGGCACTCAAAGAAACAATCATCTCAACATTGCAACCTTTTCTTGTTGAAAAAACCGAGCGGTACCCGATGATTTTACCGATGGTGTTGGAAGCAGAATAGACGATTCAAGAGACAGCTATGTCAAAACAGCTGGCTCTTTTTTGTGTACAAGACTTGTCAATGGCAAACGGGAAGCCTAATCTATCTTATCAATTTATAATACTTGAAAAATCAATCTTATAGTCCGATGGCACTTCTTATTTACTAACGCTGGTTTTTCTGTTTTTTTCAAGTATAATTACTGTAACCTAACATTTAAGAAAGTGGTGCAATGATGAATAAAAAGAAAGCTTTCCCTCTGATTTTGAGTGCACTTATTTTAATCATACTCGTCGGCGGTTTTTTCGGTTTTAGAGCCTACCAAAAACATCAGCGTTTGACAGAGGCAAAGAAATTAGTGCAAAATTTTACCGATGTGTTGAAAAACAAAGAATTTAACGAATTAACTCCACTGCTTTCCGAAAAAACAGAAGAAAAAAGCGGCTTTTCTGACGAAGAAATCGTTGAGAAATATCAAAATATTTTCACTGGTATCGGTGCAGAAAATCTCGATTTTAAATCTCTCCAAGTGACAGAAGAAGACCAGAAACTATCCTTTTCATACAATCTTTCGTTGACGACTTCTCTGGGAAAAATAAAAGATTTGTCTTACCACGGAACCATTGATGATGGAGAAGAAACCATGGGGATACACTGGCAGCCCAATCTGATTTTTCCAAAAATGTCAGGAAGAGACAAAGTCAACATCACGACAGATTCGGCCGTCCGTGGAAGTTTGCTGGACCGAAATGAAAATCTTTTAGCGGGTGAAGGAGACATTCAACAACTGGGAGTCGTCCCCAACGCGCTTGGTGAAGGAGCGGTCAAGGAAGATAATGTCCGAACGATTGCAGAACAGTTTGGTCTTGAAGAAAAAAATATTTTGCAAGCCTTGGACCAAGCTTGGGTTCAGCCGGACCATTTTGTACCTTTAAAAATATTAACTGACCCCGCGCCTGCGGAAATGCCTGCCGGTGCTGCCCTTCAAAACACCACAGGGCGTGTGTACCCCCTAGGCGAAGCAGCAGCCCAGCTGACCGGATATGTGGGGACTATCACTGCAGAAGATATAGAAAAAAATCCTGAATTAAGTAGTACAGGAAATATCGGACGCGGAGGGTTGGAAGCAGCCTTCGATCAAAAACTCCGAGGCACAGACGGAGGAAAAATCAGTATCACAGATGAAAATGGCCACGAAACATCCGTCCTGCTGGAAAAGAAAAAGAAAGATGGTGAAAACATCCAGCTGACCATTGACTCAGAAGCACAGTCGCTCGCTTTCAACGCCCTTGAAAACAACCCAGGTGCTACTGTAATCACGGAGCCGACGACAGGAGAATTGCTCGCAACTGTCAGTTCGCCAAGTTATGATCCTAATAAGATGACCCATGGCATCTCTCAAAAAGACTACGATGCTTATGAAAAAAATGAAGCAAAGCCTTTTATCAGCCGCTTTGCTACTGGCTACGCTCCCGGCTCTACTTTTAAAACGGTCACTGCCGCTATCGGTTTGGATGCCGGCACAATCGATCCAAATGAAGAAATAGCTATCAGCGGACTGAAATGGCAAAAAAATTCTTCATGGGGAGATTATCAAGTCACACGGGTAGCAGATGTGACACCGGTTGATTTAAAGAAGGCTCTTATCTTTTCCGACAACATCTATATGGCTCAGGCAACACTAAAAATGGGTGAGGAAACTTTCCGTAAGGGACTCAACAAATTTATTTTTGGTGAAAAACTAGATTTGCCGATTGCTATGAGTCCAGCACAAATTTCCAATGAGGAACAGTTTAATTCTGAAATCCTCTTGGCGGACACCGGATATGGACAAGGGCAGCTGTTAATCAATCCCATCCAGCAAGCCGCTCTCTATTCAGTTTTTGCAAACAACGGCACTTTAGTTTATCCTAAATTATTAATGACAGCTGAAACTAAAACTAAAAACGACGTCATCAGTACGGAATCAGCTACTCTGATAAAAGAAAATATGAAAGAAGTCGTAACAAATGAAAATGGAACGGCTCACTCGCTAAACACTTTGGGGTTTGCCATTGCTGCTAAAACCGGAACAGCGGAACTCAAAACCGCACAAGATGAAAAAGGGAAAGAAAATAGCTTTTTATTCGCTTTTGACCCTGATAACAGCAGCTATCTGCTGGTTTCCATGCTTGAGGGCAGACAAGGAGATGACTCTGCTACACAAAGGGCACCAGAGGTTTTAAACTATCTCCAAAACCGCTAGTATACAGCCGAAAAATTTTGAGAGCAGCTCTTTAAATAAAAATAATACGCAACAAAAAACAACCGTTTAAGACATTTTTCGCGAAAAGTCTTAAACGGTTGTTTTTTCATTCTTTTGAACTTTCCGTTCAGATAATTAATTCTTTGAACAAAAAATGCTTCCGATAATAATGATGCCTGATTATAAAGCTCCCAAGCTTGCCAAATGAAAATCAATGATGTAATAACGGTAATCGCTCTTGGAATATTTGATTTTTTTATCCTTCAGCTGAGCGATCAACTCCGACCGTTCTTCTTCCGATACCTCTTCCCAGTCCTCTTTATGACTGCTGCAGTAAAGTCTAAACGGAAGATCCACGTCCACGTGAACTTCAATATAATCTTTTGGTTCTCCCAACGCATGGTATTCAGAATCAATGACGATGTTGCCAACATAGTTCAAATACTTTTTACTCATCTCAACCCAACCCCCATTTTATTATAGTGACATTTCATCTTATATAAAAATTGTACTAGATAATTAGCTATTTCACAACCTCTTTTCCGTGCCAATGTTCCAAATAAAAGCATAGCATCAGTATTAAAAAGGTACAGGGGTTTAAATATTCTAATTTAAAAATAAATTTGCAAAACAAATAAAACACTTGTGATAAATTCAACTTGTAAATTACGACTAGAAAACACTCAAGACTAAACTGCCAATCATATAAATTTATTTTCAATACCTTTAAAAAGAAATTACCATTAGGGTACTAAATAATTACAGGTTTAAGCCAAATTACACATCCGAGATATTTAAATTGTCTTGATCTCTGTTGACAATACAGAGATATCATTGTAAGATAAGTTTATGAATATTTAATACGAATATTCATAAAAAATATTTCTCATCGGAAGGAGGGTTGATTTTGTCCAGCGGTCGTAAAAATTTTTCATCGGAAGATAAAAAGAAATTAAAAGAAAAATTACGTGGGATATGCTGTGCATTTTGGGTCGAACGAGGCTACAAAGAAACAAGTATCAGCGAGTTTTGCAAAAGCGCTAATATTTCTACTGGTACTTTTTACAATCTTTACGGTTCCAAAGAAGATTTGTTTCTCGAAACATTAAAAGAAGTCCAGACTATTGTCAACGAACAATTTATCGAGGATGTGAAGCACTCACCTTCGAAAAATGGTTTTGTGGAAGCTATTGAAAATTTATATTACGAATATGAAAGCAAACCTTTTTTATACGACAGTAAGACGGTGGATTTTCTGGCATTTTATAACAAGCTTTCAGACAAGGACAAAGCACAGCTGGAAAATGATAACAGTGATTATTTTCGGCAAGCCATTGCACATGCAAACTTGAAACTTAAATGTTCTGAAGAAATTGCGTTTTCTGTTTTTAGTATCTTGTTATCCACGGTGTCATCCAAAGACATGCTGTCCAAATCTTGCGACTTCAAAAGTGCCTTTCAATTTATGGTTTATCATCTGATAAATGACATTTTTATTTAAAAAGGAGGGAAACAAATGAAAAATTTATTTTTTATCATCATAGATATGTTGAAAAAAACCGCACCTGTCTCCATTGCGACCAATATTATCCTAGGCTGTATTTTATTTTTAGTGGGACTGTGGCTGCTTAAAAATCATCCGACGAAAAAAACGATGTATTCTGCTTGTTTTATTATCGCTGGACTTTTAGTTGTTGGTGCAGTATCCACCAGTATTGTCAGCTACCTGATTTTCTAAAGTTGCCTATGACTTTGTGTTCCAATTTCTAAAAATACTAATCTATTATTGATTTTGAATGAAAGAGAGGAAGAAAAAAATGATTTTACGAATGTTTGATGTGATGGACTTTGCTTGCGAAAAGGCAAATGACACACTGGGTGTTTCTATCAAATTTCCTAGACCCAGCAAACGCCATCTAAAGCACACGCAAGTTTTAAATGTGACCACGGGGGTGGCATGTCTGGCAGTAGGCATGGTAACACCTTATAAGAAAGTTGCCGTGTTGGGTGGATTGAGTCTTTTAGGCGCCTGCTTCGTCGGCTCCCAATTAAAACACTTTGATTAAGAGCATAAAATCCTGATGACTGCTGTTTTTGTGGATTTTTAATGAGGAGAATGATACTTGTGAGTGAATTTATGACTTGGTTATATTGTCCGGTTTGTCACAATAAAACGCGCAATAAAATCCGGCTAGATACAGAGCTGATAAATTTTCCGCTTTACTGTCCAAAGTGCAAGCAGGAGAACCTGATCTGCCTGAAAAAATTAAAAATGACTGTTATGAAAGAGCCGGACGCTAAGACGCAGAGCCAGTAACTATCAAGACTTGAAACCTCTTGTTAAGTTATTGGCTCTTTTTATCTGCAATGCATCAAATCAAACCTGCACAATTTTTATATTTTCAAGAGCAAGGTATCGCCCTCGGTTACAAAAATCACAACAGCTTTAGAAAAGATGTCTTCAAAAATATAACATTAAAATAACATTTACAAACCAAACAACCTCTGCCCCGAACTGGTAAGCAGAGGCACACTTCGATGATATGGCTGGGATTGTTTTTTGACACTTGCCAGCAGTTTTACACTTTCTGGCTTAAACGTGCTGAAAGCTGTCCCGTGATTACAAAATAACTAGCAAGTGAGGGCACTCACTATTTTGTAAAAGTATCATTGATTTCCAACTACTTAAAAATGACCAAAGTCCCTATTAACGAAACTCTGGTCATTTTTTAAATTATTGATTAATAATTTAAAAAGTCTGCCTAGGTAGACTTTTGACGTTTTTCACTTAATTTAGTTTTTACTATCAGTGCTTGACGAAATATTGTCTTTCCATAAAAATCAACTGATTATGTGCGTGGGATATTTTCGTCAAGCATCAGCAACATTTGATAAAGTGCGCCCAGCAGATTAGAAGAATTACGAAAAGCACACGCGTCAATTTCAATAGGAGCAAAAGTTTGTTGTAAAAAAGGACTTGCTTCTCTAAGTAACTGATAGTGTTTTTTGATCGTGTCAATCAGCAGGGCTTGCTCACTAATGCCGCCGCCTATCACGATTTTTTCTAAATCTAAAAGTACTTGCATATCCGTTATTAAAAGAGCAATATCCCGACAATAGTTATTAAAATGTTCAGTCAATTCAGCAGATGTGTCCTCCGCTAAAGCATCAAAAACGCTCTGATAGTCATCGGGAGGCTTTTCTAGCAAGTCGGCAGCCTTTTTAATAAAGCGAACTGCGGACCCATGATGCCCATAGACTTGTGGTTCTTTTTTGTTATCCGTACGGTATGATAAAAAGCTCAATTCACCTGCTTGAAAATGCGGCCCTTGATACAAGCGATTATCTAAAATCAGACCGCCCCCGATTCCCGTTCCTAAAACGACGACGGCGCCATTTTTGATTCCTTTCAAATTACCGATCCACCATTCCGCCAACGCTGCCGCTTTTCCATCATTAACAACAATAAAAGGAAGCTTCGTCAGTGTCGCAATCCATTCTCTAATGGCGAAGTCATAGAGAAACAACAATGCTCCGCCCGTATGAATGTAACCTTTATCAGGATCAATTCTGCCAGGACAACTCATAGCAATCCCCTTAACGGAGTTTTTCTGTGTGCATATCTGTTGTCCAATCATTTCTTTGAATCCCTCTAAAGTCTTGGCTGTGGGTTCTTTCCAAGTTTCAATGAAATTACCGGAGTGGTCAATCAAACCGTATTTTGTAAATGTACCTCCCACATCGATGCTTAAATAATTCATAGTTTCTGCTCCTTCACCACAGTCTCAAATGAATTGTTTAAAAAAATCCAATTGTGCCAGATTGCACTCTTTGGCAATCTCGCTTTTCTGATCAATGTTGAACACATGACCTAATTCCGACCCATCCGGATTGCTGTACAATTTATAATCAGTCAAGACACCTTTTGATTGCAGCAAGTCTGCAAATAATTTTGCTTCGTTTTTCAGAAAATCATGGGTTGATGTGACAATAGATGCTGGAGGAAATTCTCCTGTGATATAATTTTCCACCGGGAATTGTGCCTTGGTGCTCTCAGGTACCGTTTCTCCAAAATAAAATGGAAAGTCATGATTTATCGGATTATTCTGACCGATAAAGAACGCACCGCAACTCACGGCAATAGCTTTCACCTTCACTGGTGCAACATCAAAGTTAAAAGTTGCCCCATAGTTCGGATTGCTGATAATTGCCCCGTACTGCTCTACCAGCTGAGCGCCTGCACTATCCCCGGTAAGAAACAGGTTGTCCAAATCCACAAAGTAATCATGTCCATTTTTTATCAACCAGTGCATCAAAGCATTAGTGTCCTCTAACGGTGCCGGATAGCTGCTGTCAGGTGCTAGACGGTAATTAAAATTAATAACAGTAAATCCTTGTGTTGCCAAAAACATCGTGTAAAAACGATACAGTTCCTTATCCCCGTAAAAAAATCCCCCGCCGTGAATGTTGACAATTGTGGGTAAAGGCCTTGATGTGTTTTTTGGATAGTAAATATCAAACTTATTCTCTTCTCCATGGGGACCATAGGAAAGATTTTTGATTTTCACTATTGTCTCCGACTCTTTCAATCCTGCATCACGCTTGGCATCTCCTTTGCTGAATTGTTCCCGCATCGCAGCCACATCTATTTCCATCATTTTACCTTCCTCCATCTCTTAAACTCTCTTTTTCGGCAATTTTTTCTGTCTTTCCTGTTAGTGTTAATATTGCCGCCATCACAATGGTCATGGCTAAAAATCCGCCAGAGGCAACCATCATACTGAATCCTGCACTATTATTTCCAAATAAATTGCCAAATGTATTCAATATTATCGGCGAACAGAAAACGCCGATATTGGTGGCAATAATCAGACAAGTGTATGAAAAGTTTATCGCGTTTTTTGGTGCCACTATAGCAGTCCAAGTATAAAGGAATGGCATGGAAAGACCAAACCCGGAGCCAACCAAAACCACACCAATCACTAACACCGGCATCGACTGGGCGAGACCGATGATAAAAAAGCCGGCAGTAACAATGAACAAACCGATTGGCAAGACTGCTTGCTTTAAAATTTTATGAATTTTCCCGTAAAAAATACCGATTGGAATGCCGACTAGCGTACTCAGACCAGTAACAATAGAAACACTGCTGGCGGTGCCGATACCGCTTGACACGATATATTCCGGCAACTTGATTACCAGTGTCATAAAAAAGGCAAAGAGGAAGAAAATCAACAGTGACAAACCGATTACAGGGCCATTGACCGTGATCCTTTCCGGTGCGGCGACTTCATCTGTTCCTCCGCTTTTCCGGTCGTCAACTTTTACAAATAAACCGAATAGGATAATTACTGGTACTATCACTAGATAAGCAAGAAATGTTTGACGCCATCCTAGCGTAACCAAATAACTGATGACAAAAGACAGCGTGGCACTCCCCAATGATCCTGCCATTGACTGATAGCCCATCATGGTGGAAAGCTCATCACCGTGGAAAAATTCTGCCAGCAAACTGACCGCGAGTGAATTGAATAAACCGATACCGGCACCGTAAGCAAATCTCGCTGCAAATACCACAGGGTAACTGGAAATAACTATCGGAATCAACCCGCTGAGCAATGCAATAAACAGCCCCAACATCACTGTTTTCTTTTTACCGATTACACGAATACAAAGGGGGCTGATTAACAGAGCCAAGATTATACCAAAGTTAGGAACCGTCAATAACGTTTCCACAGCGGATTGGGATTGATCTGTAAATTCTGCGAACATCAAAGGCAACGCGGCGGAAATTACAGGTGCTGTCATCAATAAAACCGAAATCGACAAGAGGGAAATTTTAAACATTGCAGATTGTTCTTTTGTTTTCATTTTATCAAACCTACCTTTCTCATGCGCCTATTGTATCGGCAAGCGGTTACATGAAAAGGCGAAATTATGACTATTATTTCGTCATTTTATGACTTTCGTTTATTTTTTTCCGATAATTACGTGGTGTCAGACCATATCTCTGCTTAAATCTCGTGGTCAGCGACTTATGATTCGGGAACCCGCATTGATCAGCAATCGCCTGTACTGAGATGTCGGTATTGGTGAGAAGCTGATAGGCTTCCTGCAGACGAAGTTTTGCCACATAATCCATCACAGGCATATCCATATATTTTTTAAATTTCCGTGAAAAATAACTCTCATTCAGATGAAATTTCGCTGCAAGTTCAGAAACTGAAAGAGAACTGGCTAATTCTTGCCTGATATAGACTAACACCTTGTCTATCCAATCAAACTCTGCAGCCGAAGTGTATAAATTATTTTTCGTCGTCTGCATGGTGGAAAATGAACGTGTCAGCAAATAAAGAGCCTCATACATCAGAGCCATGATATAAAGATTTTCAAGCGACTTCTCTTTATCAGCAGAATGAAACATCTCCGTAAATAAAAACTGTAACTGGCGATGATCTCTCAGCTGCTGTTCTGTCATTTGACGGTCGTCTGGAATCTGATAATAACGGTAGGCGAAATCAGGAATCCATTCTTCCATAAAATCATAAGGAAGCAGAATAGACAGCACCAGATTTTCCTCATGGGGTTTTGTCACGCCAAGGACAGAATGAATCTCGTTTGGATTGACAAGGATGATAGTCCCTGCCTGGGGATTGTAGTGATGTCCGTTGACAATAAATTCTTTAGTTTCACCTTTCATCGTGTAGCTTATCTCAAAAGACCGGTGCCAATGTCTGCGGATGAATGCGGTAGTACTCTTATGAAGAATTACCTTAAAAGGAAGATCATCCTCCGTCACGTCTACGATTTCGTGTTCAAACATCTGTGTCCCTCCCGTTTTTATAGTTGAAATTATTATAGCATTGATTGGCAGATGAATTTCTGTGATTTTTTATTGCAAGTCTTAATTACAAGCTTGGTATATAGTATACTATTTATAGGGATGTGTCTCATGAATCAACACACTGGAAAATCACTAATTTAAAATTTATTAACAGAAATCTTTTATCTAGCCCCGAGATTCCTTTTGAGCATAAAAAAACCGGCAGAGAAAAATTCTCCGCCGATTGGTTCATTTCTATCCCGTTTTTACCATCTCTTACATTTTAAAAAAAGTTCTTAACTAAAACAAATGGCAACTCTAGCTTCCCTGATAACTCTTTTTAAAGCAGTGTTACTTTCCCGCCAGCACTTCCTTTATTTCTTACAACGACAGATTTTTTCTTGCCTTTTTTCAGCGAAAAACAGGTATCTTTACGGCGTTTGATAAAAATCTTCAACTTAGTCGAACCATCGTCACTTTTCAAAACATATTTTCCTCCGCTCAAGTCTGGAATAACCAACCTGCCCGCTTCATCTGTCACTCCAGTTACAGGTTTTTGGTCCTGCATCACAGGATATTTGCCGTTGCTCGTGTACACGCCAAAGACTTTATCCGATTGCGGCTGTGCCGCAGGATTAATAAATTGTACTTTCAACTGATACGTCCGGCGACTGATTTGATTCATAGACCACAAACGGTGAGCCAACCACACCAAAAAACAAATAATTGCCAGTGCCAGTGCCAACAGCGACCACAAGAATAGTTGCTGCCACTTCCGCACGGATGACAAGTCTTTAGCCATTTTTTCCGCCTGATAGGGGACACGATGCCCTCGGACCAATAAACGGTGGCTATTGACCATATACGGCGTGCAAGTCAGCAACGTTACCAAATCTTTTCCGTCTTCGATAAACAGATCTTTCGTGTCAGTCGGTTCGATAACCTTCGTCTGATCCACCTCATACGCTAGAGTTTCATCATTGATTTCAATGTAAAAAACATCCCCGATGTCAAGCTTGGGTAAATCAGTAAATAACTTGGCTTGAGGAAGCCCCCGATGTCCCGTGATTACCGCATGGGTATTTTCTCCTCCCGTAGGAAATGACGTTCCCGATAACAGGGAGCTCCCTTTCTCTAATAGAACAGCTGTCGTGCTGTCAAAGATAGGTAACTGAACTTTGATTTTCGGGATCGTAATCACACCGATTGTGTGTTTCTGATAATAATTTTTTTCCACCTTTTTTTTCTTTTTGGGTTTTTCATCAAAGGGGTCCGCTCCCGGATTGCCGTCTTTGTCTGCCAGTTCTTTGTTTTTTTCAGCCATTTCTTGGCGCTGCTTTTCCATTATCCGCTGATTTTCTTTGCTGGCCTGTTTTTGATAGCTTGAGATAATCTGCTGATCTAAAAAATTATTCAAAGCATCACTGACAAACGGATAGGCCAGAGCACTAATTCCGACCAGAAGCAACACAAACATTAAAATGTCCGCGAGCATACGTTTTTTCTTTCGAACCATGATCTGACCTCATCTTTCATCAAAAGAATAAAAAGAAACCTCGAGGAGATTTCTTTTTATTCCAAATAGGTTGTGTTCTTATGCTTGAAGTTCTTTTCTGCGTTTACTGAAGTATACTGCACCGACTGCAACTAGAAGCAATCCGCCGCCGATAAAGAAATAAATGCCCATGCCGCCTGTGGAAGGCAAGGTTCCTTTGTGCTTGTTCGGCACTTTTTGTGGATCGAATAATGCTTGCGTATCGCCGTAAGAATTCTTATCCACGGTAAACCCGATTCGTTTTGTCAACTTCACATAGTCGTTTGGTGCTTCTGTTTCTTCTAAGAAGTAAGTACCGTATTTCAATCCGGTGATGTCCAATAGACCGTCTGCACCTGTTGTAAATTCAGTGGCATCTGTTAGTGCATCGACCCATGAAATTTTCTTGTCAGTGTCGATTTTCAGATATTTAGCAGTATCTTCATCTGCATTGCGGATGACAAACTTTGCACCTGCTAACGGTGTGTCTTCCTTGGTGACGTCGCCATCAATCTTGATAAATCGTTTACCCCCTGTTCTTACTTCTACTTCAGGTGGTGTTTTATCATCCGTATGTCCGTTTTCAACTTGAGCTTTGTTTTTATAACCTTGAGTCGGATCCGCTTTGTCATTCAAATACATTTTGTACTCGAATCTCAATGTGCCGCCCGGTGATAATGAAGGAATATAAGCTGGGTTGACTGCCACCGTAAAGCCGTTCGTTGTTTCTGTCACCGTATAGTTTGCAACATTGATTACTGTATCGCCGTCAAACAAACCATATTTCGTCGTGTCATTAACAAATGTCAACGCTTCGCTATGACTATCAATCAAATCAAACTGAGTGTATTTATTATCTGTTCCAACTTTGTCAGCAATCCCTAACGGAATATTGACAGAGATTTCAAAGTCAATTTCTTCACCGATGGCATAGTCCTTGCCGTTGTAATTTGGTGTCGTTTTTTCAACTTTTGACGTGTCGTTTTTAACCGTAACCTCAACTGCTGTTTGGTTTTTAGTGATTTCAAAAGTTTTTTTAGTTTCTTTATCAATCATCGCTGCATTAGCTGGTGCCTTAGTCTCTTCAAGGATATAGCTTCCAACTTCTAAACCAGAAACATTTAAAATACCTTCTGAACCAGGTGCTCCTGCAATTGTAGCATCACTTGGGCTGTAATTATTTCTTGTGATGAACTTAAATGCCTTAGTTTTGTCCTCTGACCAAGTATACAAGCCATCTTTGGCACCAGAAATATACTTAGTGACGCCGCCTTCCTCTTTCAAAATAGCAAATACTGCACCATCTAATAATTCGTTGGCGCCAGTTCCTATTTTCGTGACTGTCAAAGAGCCGGCGGTTGTTACTTCATTTTTCGGATACAGATGAATATCGTTCAGCTCAACATCGCCGTAGCTTCCGTTTTCAAGAATCTCATAAACTGGAAATGCGATAACCATATTTACACCAGCTGTCACTCCATCTTTAGCTGTCTCCACAATAGTGTACACTGCATCTTTGCCGCCGCTCTTTTTAGGGAGCTCCAGTGTCAAATTGCCATTGCTGTCAGTCGTACCTGTGGCTACAGCGCTACCTGGGGTCAAGCCTATTACTTCCTCTTTCGCTTTATCGACGGTCATACCAGCTTCTCTTTTTTCATAAAACTCAGCTGTCACATCGTATGCCTTGAATTCAACATCTGCCAACCCTTGATACTGGTCGAACTCTGTCATCACATTACCAGTATTTTGAATGGGGTCATTAGGCAATGTCGTCATCTTTTTCTTATGGATTGTAACATTTGCTTTTCCTTCTGCCGCTATTACCGGTTTCGCAAGGCCTATATTTAAAAACATAGGCAAGGATAAAATCAAGATACCTATAAACACTCCAACCTTTTTTAACTGTTTCATTTTCTTACTCCTTCTTTCCGTTTTCTCATAATAAACCAAACAACACCAAGCAAAACTATTCCAATAATCGCCAATCCTGGACCGGCTGCTTCACCTGTTTGCGGTAAAATTGGTTTCTTCTTAGGAGGGTCTGCCTTCTTTTTGTTAATCACATGCAAGGCTGCCGTAGGTGTTCCCTGTTCTTGGTAAGAACCCTTTTCGATTTTAAATGGTATCAGCGATTTCGTCAGAACGTAACCTTTTGGTGCTTGTAATTCCTCCAGCTGATACTCGCCATCTTTCAGGCCGGTAATTTCAAATTGACCGTTCTTATCTGACACCAATTTTACTAACCCGTCTGATGGGGTCTTTTCCCAGAAGTAGCTGTCACCCTTGTAACTCAAATATTCGTTACGCTCGTTCCTCACTGCAAAGACTGCATCAGCTAAGGATTTCCCTTTATTACTGCTGTCAACCTTAACAAAACGTTTCCCACCTGTACGAACTTGTTCCGTACTGATGATTGGGTCGTGTCCAAGGTCCAAAATCGCTTGGTTCGTAATAGGCTCATCCGGTATAGCAGAAGGAGATAAAATCATCTGGTAAGTCACTGTCAACGTTTTTCCGGCGTGCTTTTTCAAGGCAGGCAGATCAAACGTCAGCACAAAGCCATTAGTCTTAGGTGCAAGTCGGAAACCGCTAGTCAACTGTACGTCCTCTACAAAAATCTCCAGACTGCTCTCATCAAATTTCAATTGCTCGTTTGTTGTGTCTTGAATGACAAATTTTTTGTATGACACAAAGCTCTCAGGTAATTCTATCTCCAGTTGATAAGTGATACGTTCACCTATCGCAACTCCAGCTGGGTGGTCCTGCACTGTTTTTTCAAATGGCGGTTCCACATAACTGGTTTCATTTTTAGGGTAGAGATGAATAGTAGTCAACGCCTGTCCATTTTTGCCTATGATTGGAAGAACAACTACTAGGTTTTTCGAACGCTCTTTTACAAATTCCGGAGCATCCGATTCAACAAACAGATAAACTCTATCACGTTGCTCACTATCTTTAGCCGGCAAATTGAATACTGCCACGCCATCTTCTGACCCTCTTGTAGCTGTCACCTGAGTGGCAACATTGGTCGATCCAGTGACTCCGTCGACAGCAAGTTGGCTTTGAGCTTCCTCTACTGTTTTGCCTTCATCACGCAGCTCATAAAATGACTCCGTGACATCGTAGGCTTCGAACGTTACCCCGTTCAGCCCCTCGTAATCAGTCAGAAGCGTTCCTTCGTTTCCGTCATTAAGAACTTCTTCAGGCATTTTCTCTTCATCAAACAATAATTTATGGAGGACTAATTGAACATTATCCGGCGATGTTCCCTGTGCGCTCGCCTTACTTGGCACTGTGATAAATGACATGAGCATCACCAATAATGCAAAGACCGTTACTTTTTTAGTCATTTAGCCCACCTCCTTTTGGCGTGAGAAGCGAAAAAGCAGGTACCCTGCCGCAACAATTAATGTAGTTGCCCCTGAGAGATAAATCAACAAACGTCCATTGCCGCCTGTGTCAGGCAGTTTTATCTTGGCATAGTTTGTGACATCCAGCTCAACTTGGTTGTTGCCAGCTCCCTCAACTAGAAAATCGTCAGATTTCTTATCATCGATGGTGACTGATCCGTCTTCGTGAATAGTGATAGAAACAGGTTTTTCCAGTCCGCGATAGCCTTCTGGTGTGAATATCTCCGTCAACTCATACGTTCCCGGTTGTAAATCTTTGAAGTGGAATGTGTCCAACTCAGCTCCATCAGCTGGAAGCTCTACACCTTCCCCTAGTCCTGGACCTGTCAGCTTGAATTTCGCACCTTTCAGCGCTTTCTTATCATCATCCAGCTTATTGACAGTCAAATCAAAAGGTTTTAATTTGTTCGCGTGAGTGAATGTCCAGACCTCTTCATCAGCTTTTACATTCGTTCCGCCATAAGTAATCTTTCCGTAAGCATCCACGATGAACTCATAATTGTCCGAACGTGTATCGTAACCTTTAGGACCTTTTGTTTCGATTACTTGATAGTCTCCCGGTTCAATAGAATCGAAAGTAACAAGGCCATCTGCTTTAGATGTTCCCTCAGAAACTTTCTCGTAGGTTCCTTTGGCATTTTTCTTTTGCAGTTCGAAAGTCGCACCTGCTAAAGGAGTTTGCTTATCTCCTGTATCAAGTCGATATTTCCAAACAGCAACCGGTACTTTTTTGAACGCGTTCGTAATCGTCAGTTCGATTTGCTGGTTAGCGATCGTTGCTGGTTTATCATCAATCGTCACTTTACCATTTTTAGCAACAACGATTGTCCATGTTGTTGTTCCTGACAACTCATGACCGTCTGGTGCTTGCGTTTCCGTCAGTGTGTACGTTTGTCCTTTATCTAAAGTCACATCAGCCGGCAATGTATATGTACCATCACCGTTATCGGTTAGTGTGACATCCAGTCCGTCGCCAGTCAGCTTAAAGACTGCACCTTTCAACCAGCCATTACTAGCGGATGATTTTTTCTTGATTGTCAAGCCGTACGGTTTGAATTTTTTAGTATTTGTGACGACAGTGCTTGTTATTTCAGATGTGTAGCCGTCAACTTCGACTTCATTGACTACTTTATAGTTGAAATCAACACCGTTATTATTATACTTTGGCAGATATAGTGTTTCATCGTAGTTAACACCATCTGCTGACAGTTTTTCAATTCCCGTCCGCTCCCAATTATCTGTTGTGTCATTAGCCGGTTTGTCGATACGAACGTAACCGCTCTTCCACGAATTGTCGTCTGTTGTGTGTTCTCTCCCTACTTCGAAGGTCACTTGATCTGGACGACCGCTTCGGTCTCCATCAAACTCATCCCAGACTTTTTTCAGATTCAGTTTCACACCAGGTGCTTTCCCTGATGGAACACCAAACTCATACTTCGGCTCCGAAGGTTTCGGCTGAAACGTCGTCAGACCATTCATCTGATACCAATAATCCGGACGAAAATCAGCGCCCTCTGTTTTCAAACGTACTTGATAGTGAAGCTGGATTTCTTGACCTTTTACTAGATTGATATTGGTTACCTTGATTGTACCGTTTTCTTCAGTAACTGTTGGTAAAATAGTCCCGTTTCCGAAAGGTTTAGGTGTCACAGGTGAAGCAAGAGAAAATGGCTCTGCAATTGGGTCAGTGATACTTCCGTCAGCAACTGTTCCGGAAAAGCCAATTGCTTTTTTGGTTAAATAATCTGCTATATCAGCCGCTTCCTCAGCGGATTCATAATAGTGGTGGCCATCAATGTCTTTTGTCACAATTTGTTTCATTCGTGCTTCTACCTGAGCTTTAGTTAGATACAAACTTTTATCAACATAATCCGCTGATAGTTGAATTCCCAAGCCATGAATCTGCACGTTGTTATTTTTCAATTTGATTGCTTCACCAATTGTGGCAGGAAATGTGTCTTTTATTAAAGCCTGATCGCCGCCTCCTGTCTTATTAACTCTATATTCATCTGTTCTGTATACCGGGAACAACCAAGATCCAACATTTCCTCCATCTAATCTTGAAGTATCATAACCTTTATCTATCCTTCTGTATTCATATGCATTAGCATAATATTCACTTCCTTGTAGGGTTTCACCTTCTCGTGCTATCACACCGGCTTCGCTTACATGATAAGAAAATGTTGGCACGCCATCTGTCAACAAGACGATGATTTTTTCTCTGTCTCCAGAACCACTCAACATGTTGCCGGCATCCCTTAGCGCTTTTTGAGTAAATGTTCCACCCTGTACTGTTTCAGGAGTAAAGCCCTTGATTCTTTTAGCCAATCCCTGATTAAAATTACTAAGTTGGATGCTGTCATTGCTCCCATCATCATAAGAATACCCGATGTATCCCAGTCTTATATTATCTGTAATATTTTCCCCACTTGCAGATAGAGTGTCAACAAAACTATTGACTCCTTTTTTTACTTCTTTGATGCGGTCCCCATTCATACTGCCTGACCAGTCCACTACCAAGACAATATCCATAGGTTTAACAGCTTTCTGATAGTTTCCCTTGACATTTAGGTACACATCAAATAAACCGGGCGTGGTTGTTTGTCTTGCATATTTACGGATAGCGAAATCTGCCTTGTCACCAGTTCCGCCATACTCAATATATGAGTTGGTCCGATTAGTTGGTTCACCGTCCCATTTCGTGACGCCGTCCCACTGATTGCTGCCATTTATATTTCCTTGATGGTTGATGACATTTTCCTGACCAGTAGGCTGCCAACTGGCCGTTGGGTATTTGCCTGTTTCATCTGTCGTATATCCCGGCTTAATCAGCGTGTGTTCCTGTCTGGCAGTTCTGCTGTTAAAAAATCTTGGTTCTATAAATGGGTTGTAAGTCCCATCTTCCTCAGTGTCTTCTGTTTCTTCGTCCTTTATTTCATCCTGTGTTTCTGTCTCTGCGGTTGCTTCAGCTTCCGTTGTGCCAGTTCCACTTTCTGGTATCGGTCCGGTGCTGTCAATTGTTTGTGTCTCATCGACAATCAGTTCCTGATCACCAGCAATCAGTTTCATACCTTGCCCCTCAACCCACTGCGTGCCGTCCACAGAGAAATGCAACTCTACTTCTTTTTGAGTCGTTGGTGGGATAGTCAGTGAGATAGTACCATTACCGACTGCCCACGAGACGCCTTCCTTCTCTAATGGAGCTGGCACTTCCGCTAACTGGTTGCCCGCTACTGTGATATCCTGAACAGCTGATTCTTGACTTTGATTAGACACTTTCGCCTTTAATTCAAGGTATCGGCCTCCCGAATCATCAAGCTTCGTTTGGGCTGATAATAAAGTCAGTTTATCAGTGTTTGCAGCGGAAATGGTTTCAGCAGCTGCTGCAACCGGCAAAGCATAAGATATAATTAGAATTAGTACCGCGAAAACTGCATTGACCCTACGCCACATTTGCCTATTCATATTTCTCCTCCTTCTCAATGAGCAAATATAATCAACTACTATTTTTCATTAAACATGTTATAAATGAACTGTAGTAGGTGTTTTAATCCTTCCATAAATAGTATGCCCATCTTAATATCATTATACGAGCTTGCATTATCGTTATAACACCAACAACGAGACCATATAGTTTCAATTGTGATGATTTTGTTTTCATTTATTGATGTATCCTCATATTAAAAAGACATTCTTTTTAAGGGGGGGTTCTTTATGATTGAATGGTTTGAAGGAAATTATCAAAAAATGATAAAAATTATTAAGATGCTTTATTTTTCTGATGATTGGAAAACAAAAAAACAGCTAGCTGAGTATGCTGGCTGTTCTGAATCAACATTTATCAGATACATGAAGGAAATCAAATCACTTTGGGGAGACTCTCTGAAGATCGAAACATCAAAAAAGATGGGGTATCGAATCAAAAGTTTTAACATTTCCGATTATATACACATCATAAAAGATATGACCAACGGCTCCACTGTTAGCCGATTGCTTCACGAAATCATCATCTATCCCGGAAAAAACATTGAAGACTACTGTGAGACCCTTAATATCAGTAGTTCATCGTTTTCACGTAAACTTAAACAATGCAACCAAATCCTTGAGCCCTACAATATTCATCTCTCTGTTAACAAAGGCTATCAGCTTTTCGGGGAAAATGAAAAGGAATTGCGAGTTTTTGTTACATATTTTTTCTTAGAGTTCTACGGACACAATGCTCTTCCCTTTTCACTCGAACCAAATAAAGTAAAAAATATACTTAAAAAAAATAACTGTAAGTTGAACTGGCTCAATGAAGAAAATACTTTCGAACATGTTTTTTTCGTCATGCTTTTTACTGTTCATCTAATAAGAGAAATTCAAGGACATGAGCTTTCTCGATACAAAAAAAACACACCTTCGACGCAAAATTCGGGGTGGAGTTATTTCAAAAGGAGGATGACTGGTCTCACTCATGGAATGTACAACAATATTATCACTTTTTTTCAGAAAGATTTGCTGCAATGGTCTTCTAAATCAGAGCAGATCCGTGTGAAAAATTTAATTGAAAAAAATATAAGAAAAAGTCATTTTTTTACTTTTTTAAATTTCGATAGGGAACACAGTAAGTTTCTTTGCAATCTTATTTCTACCATATATTTATTTAATAAATCCTTTCCTTTTCACACATCTAAATTGACTCACAGAATTTCTATTTTTGCACAACAAATAAAATATAATGATGGGAATTTATTTTCTCTCCTTCAAAATGATTTGGAATTTTTTTCAGATGTGCTCGGAACAGACTTAAAGTATCATCTTTCTATCTATGTCTACTGGTTTTTAACTGGAAAACCTGAATTTGGTCAGTATTTTTCTTCCAAAAAAATACTGGCTGTCAGCGACTTAGGCCTTCAACATGCAGAGATTTTAGCTACCTATATTTCTAATGGCCTGTCATTCCAAAAAATAAACATCCGGGTTATTCCAACATACACTGCTCTGTTATCACAATATAATTTTTCAAATTTTGATTTAATCGTCTCTAATCAACCCATACCAAACAGTCCGCTTCCCGTATTTCTGATTAATGATGACTTTACTGGACTGGACAAACAAAAATTTATTGATATTCTTTCCCCAATCGACAATCCTTGAAACCAAGAGAGTCTGATAATTCTTTTTTAAGCCTTAATAAATACCCTTAGATAAAAAACTCCTGAGCAGGAGCACTTATCTAAGGGTATGTTATGCAAAACATTTTTTCTCTCAGCAGAGTCAAAAAGTTCTTTACTATCTTTAATCCTGAATAATATCTGCAAAATATCCGCCAATAACTTGGTTTAAGTCCTGGGGGTTTACCGACATTTGCAAGCCTCTTTTTCCAGCAGATACATAAATGATTGCCAGTGTTTCAGCAGATTGGTGAAGATAGGTGGGAAATTGTTTCTTCATACCTATCGGCGAACAGCCACCGCGGATGTATCCGGTCACTGACTCCAGCTCTTTAAGAGGAAGCATCTCAACTTTTTTATTGCCGCTTGCTTTGGCAAGTTTTTTTAAATCCAACACTTGATTGCTTGGAATTACAGCCACCAGATAGCCCGTTTTATTCCCTTGGGCCACTAATGTTTTAAAAATATTTTTTGCCGGGACACCTAAGCGCTCGGCAACTTCTGCGGCAGATAAGTGCTGGGTGTCGTCAATTTCAAAACTTTGTTCTTGATGATTGATTTTTCTCTGTTCTAATAAACGTAATGCATTAGTCTTCACGACTTTTTTCTTTGCCATATTTCTCAATCCTAACCAATGGCCGCGATTAAATGTGCCAGTTCTTCCACAGGGATTTGCCCTGGTGCTGATGCTTCTGATAGGCTGGCAAACGTCATGGCTGAACCAAATTTATGCCCGACAATCCGGCTGACTTTTCCCACAGCGCCCATGGAGATACACACCAGCGGTTTAGAGTAGAGTTGTTGTGCCTGTTCGGATACTGTCAACACTTTCAAGACATCTAAATTATCCTTTGGCATGACAGCAAATTTAAAGATGTCTCCCTGAGCCTCTGCCATGCGGGCTAGTAACGCCATTAATTCGGAAGCTTCCGGTGTCTGCTGAAAATCATGATAAGAAATTAACACCAAGTAATCTTTTTCATGGGCTGTCTGAATCAAAGCAGAACGATCTGCCACTTTTTGCAGTTGAATATCTAGAATATCTGCCAGTTCCGTATCCATAATAATATAGTAGAGATTTTCGTAGTCACCGAGAGATAACTTTTTGTCTCCGCCTTCCTCTGCGGTTCTAAAAGTGAACAACAGAGGCTTGTTTTTAATGACTTCCCGAATTTTTTCCAACACAGCAGTCAAAACTTCACGGGTCAACGGACCATCAAAAAAATCTGCCCGCCATTCTATTATATCCGCACTTGTCCCAGCCGCAGTGCGTGCCTGTTCTTCAATCTCTTCTTGAGTTCTTCCTGTTAAGGGAACACATATCAATGGTTTACCTTCTAATCCGCTTTTTTCCAACCCCAATAATTTTCTCATTCACGACCCCTCCATCTTCTCTAATTTGTCAAACGATATATCAAAACTTTTAAATAATTCCCTTCTGGAAAATCATTCGATACGCTGAAGTCCGCCGGCAAACGATACCTTTCTACCATTTCAAAGGTTCGTCCGGCAGCTGTCAATCCTTTTTCGACCATGCTGACAAACTTGCCATAATCCAGATTAGCCACATTCGTAGAGGCCAGCAAAGAACCATTTTTTCTAATCACCCCGGCAGCATCTTCTACCAGCTCTCCGTAATTTTGGCTCACGGAAAAAGTTCTTTTTTTATTTCTGGCAAATCCTGGAGGATCCAAAATCACTAAATCAAAGGACATTTTTTTCCTTTTAGCGTATCGAAAATAATCGAAAGTATCCATGACGATGATGTGATGATCAGCCAGGGATAATTGATTTACTTCGAACATTTCCTCCGTTTTTGGCCGGCTTCGTTTTGCCAAATCTACACTGACAGTACTCTTGGCACCGCCAAGGGCTGCAGCAACAGAAAAAGCACCCGTATAGCTGAAGGTATTCAGCACATCCAGTCCCTTAGCCATGCCGTTAATCAGCTGCCCCCGAACTTCTTTTTGATCTAAAAAAATTCCGGTCATCATGCCTTCATTCAAGTAGGTGGCAAATATTGCACCGTTCTCTTTGACCAATAACGGCTCTGGTGCAGTTTCTCCGTAAATGTGCCGGCTCTCAGGCAGATGTTTATTTTCAAAGCGGTTTTTTTCGTATATCCCCCGACATGCAGGGAAAACTGCTAAAAAGCTTTCCATTATTAATTCTTTGAAGAAATAAATACTTTCGTTGTACCATGTGATTAACACAAAATCACCGTAGGCATCTATCGTGATGCCGCCAATCCCGTCCCCTTCACCGTTAAACAAGCGAAAAGCTGTGGTTTCATCATCTTGAAAAAAGGTGGACCGTTTACTTTTGGCCTTTTCGAAAATGGTTTTAAAAAAACGATTGTTCAAAGCTGTTTCTTTATCTCTGCTGAGAATCCAGCCGATGCCTTTATTTTGCTTTCCTATATAACCAGTGCCTATATACATATTATTTTGTGTCACAAATGATACCCATTGTTTTGTTTTTTCCTGATCACGGGTATCCATCAAATCTTTTGCTGCAATCAGCGGATAGCCTTTGCGAAGTTTTTCTGCACTTTTGGAACAAATTTTTATTTTTTCCATCACTCATTTACCTTTCTTAGTCTTTCATGAGAATATTCTAGCACACTTTCCCTCCCTTGAATGTTTTTATTGGAAAATATCCTACTGCTAAAGTATGATTTATCCTACAATAAATTGACTTTATTATGGGTTCGCTGTAAAATACTAACGATAGCTTAATGTGGCTTAACATTTTGAGTTAAGTTGAGCCATCAGAAAGGATGTTACCAAATGAAAAAATCTTATACTCCGAGCTGGGTCAATAAGAGAATGGGATTTTTCTGTTTGCTTACGGTTTTATTTTGGGCTAAAACAATATTTGCTTATTTATTCGACTTTAATTTGGGCATTGAGAGCCCGCAACAGTACTTTATTTTGTTTATCAACCCTTTAGCGACTACTATTTTCATTCTGTCCATCGCTCTTTATATAAAAAGTAAGAAGCGGGCGTACTGGACGACGATGATTTTGTATGGCTTAATTTCTCTACTGTTGTTTTCAAATGTCGTCTATTATCGTGAGTTTACAGATTTTATCACCATCAATACTATGCTGGGAGCCGGAAAAGTTGCCTCTGGCTTAGGTGAAAGTGCCGTACGACTTTTCAGACCTTATGATTTGCTTTATATTGCCGACATCGTCATCGTAAGCTGTCTGTTAGGTTTTAAAAAAATCAAAATGGAAGAACGTTATGTCCGTAGCAGATATGCTTTTGCGGTCACCTCCCTATCGCTCTTGATTTTTTCCATCAACCTGACGTTAGCAGAAGCAGACCGTCCGGAATTGTTGAAACGGACTTTTTCCAAAGACTATATCGTCAAGTATTTAGGACTGAATGTCTTTACCGCTTATGACGGCGTACAAACTTATCAAACAAACCAAATCCGTGCTCAAGCTAGTGAGAACGACTTAGTAGATGTAGAAAATTACGTCAAAGAACATGCTGTGCCGGCAAATGAAACGATGTTTGGGATTGCTAAAGACCGAAATGTAATCTATGTGCACTTGGAAAGCCTGCAGCAGTTCATCATTGATTATAAACTGCTCGATGAAGAAGGCGTTGAACATGAAGTCACACCTTTCCTAAACAGTTTATTCCATGACAAACAAACTTACAGTTTTGATAATTCGTTCCACCAAGTCGCCTCGGGAAAAACCAGCGACTCTGAAACCTTATTGGAAAATTCGTTTTTCGGTTTGGATCAAGGACCTTTGTTCACTCAATTAGGGAACAAAAATACGTTCCAAGCAGCACCGAATATTTTGGCACAGGAAGCCGGCTACACTTCAGCGGTCTTCCATGGAAATGGCGGAACATTCTGGAATCGTAATGAGACGTACAAAAATCTTGGATATAACTACTTCTTTGATGCTAGCTACTATGATGTCAATGAAGACAATTCATTCCAGTACGGACTTCATGACAAACCATTTTTCCAGCAGTCCGTTCAGTACCTAGAGCATTTACAACAGCCGTTTTATACTAAGATGATTGCTGTATCCAACCACTACCCTTACTCTGAAATGGAAGGGGAAGAAGGCGGGTTCCCTCTAGCGAATACAAAAGATACTACCATCAATGGTTATTTTGCCACTGCCAATTATTTGGATCAGGCAGTTGAACAATTTTTCAACTATCTAAAGGCTTCCGGTCTGTATGAAAACTCATTAATCATACTTTACGGGGACCATTACGGAATTTCCGATTCCCGTAACCCTGATTTGGCAGATTTGCTTGAAGGTAAATCAAAAGAAACTTGGGACAGCTATGATGATGCACAAATGCAGCGTGTACCGCTGATGTTCCATATCCCTGGCCAGTCTGGCGGAACAGTAGACCATACCTTTGGCGGTCAAGTCGATGTGTTGCCGACCTTACTGCATCTGCTAGGAATCGATAATTCTAAATACATGATGCTGGGGCAAGATTTGTTTTCTAAAGAAAATGAGCAAATCGTAGTTTTCCGTAATGGAAACTTTATGACACCAGATTATACTGTTATAGGTGAAAATGTTTACCGCAACGATACCGAATCATTGATTTTTGAAACTACTGAAGAAGAACAGCTGAAAATAGACAGCCTGCGGGAAAAAGCTTCCTTACAGCTGGATATCTCAGACGCTCTGACCAACGGTGATTTGCTGCGCTACTACACAAACAGCGGATTGAAAGAGTTAGCTGTCGATGATATCAACTATAAAAATCAAATGCAACAAATGCTGAAAATAGAAAAAGAAAAAGGCGATAAGTCTACCAGCCTTTATTCTAAGAACGGCAATAAGTCCACTGTTGATTTGTATGAAGTGAAATCTTATCATGAACTTCATCCTGAAGCAGTCAGCGAAGAAGATAACGATTAAAATTTGCTTGAACAGCACATAGACTGGAGAGAAATCTCCAGTCTTTTTATTTCGCTCAATTTCAATGATTTTATCACATTTTATTCACAATTAAAGGGTACACTTACAGACAAAGGGTGGGATAATATGGGTAAGCTGACCTTGATTTTTAAAAAAATTAAATACCATAAGAAAATGGCTTTTGCACTAACTGTTTTTTTTATGTTCAGTGTTATTGCTTTAGGCTATGTTAGTCTGCTATCCGCCGTCAATCGCTGGAATCGGCAAAACAAATTAGAATCATGGGAAAGTGTGGGAATCACTGACCCACGCCATCCTGTCATTAAACTGATAAATACAAGCTACCAAGACATTCAAAATCAGTACACCCGCCTAAACATAATAATCTGGATAATAATTTTGTGCTTGCTGGTGATACTAGTTGCCGCCATCACCTTTTTACAAAAAAAAGAAATCACTGCGTCCTTTAATCTCGGCTTTCCTAAAAGAACAATCATCGCCCAATCATTTTTCACATGGTCTGCAACACTGTTTATCAGTTTTATTTTAACGGTTGTTCTGTGCTTTATTTTTTTCAATTCGATTCTCTTAAAAGTTTATGACCAAAGTCAAACAGTCTTTGACGACACACTCATCGTCAATTTGGAAAAACAGGAAAAAAACTTCCAACTTCCCGACACTGAAAAAGAAGAAGAAAAGCTGATGTTTTCCCTGCATCCAGAAAGGGGATTTGGTATACGCCCAAACAACCGTCAGTTAACTGTAAGGTATTTCATTACTGTGCTGATTAAGAAATATTTCTTTTTGACACTGGCTCTTTTGAGCACCATACTGGCAGTTACGCTTCCCTACACCATCTTTTCCGCAAAAAAACATTGACAGAAACTTGATTATTACGACTTTTATACCATCAATACTGACAATTTTTAAATAGAAAGGGGGATTAGCATTGAAAGTCCTGAACTCAAACAAAAACGGGGACAAGACAGGAATAAAAGCACAAGGTATAGATGGACTTGATAAGGGATTCTATGTTCTTCTATGCCAAAAGGATTCCCCCACCTCTATACAGGTCCGAAAAAAAGGGCATATTATCCGCGATAACGGCACACTGTTGCCCTATTTATCTATCAAACAGCAATTATTTTCAAGCATTTCTTTCAGACGACGGAAAGAATATTCAACCATTTTAAAAAAATGGTGGACATATTTCCGGTTGGATAAAGATTTTTTGGAAGAGACGCCGGAAGAATTAAGTCCGGAACAGCTGCTGCTAATCAATTTTATTCACTCGGTCGCTCAGAAAAAAAAGGTAATCGCCTTTGAAGACTCCAAACAAATCATCATTAAGCAATTTTGGCTGGATCTTTTCCCAGCCCTTGAAAAAATCGCCGCTGAAGAGCAGTTAACCATTATTTTATTGACTTCCAATAAAGAAATAGCATATATGGCTCAATACACGGCTTTTGAATAAATAAAACCTGAGAGCACGGAAACTTCCTTACGCTCCCAGGTTTTTGTGTTTAAACTCAGCTGTGTCTTATCCAAAGGGCTCACGGACAGCTTTTTTCGTTTTCAGTATTACTTTTTCCAAAAATTGTCCCAAAGAGTGACAGGTAAATGACGCTTGTGTTCGCTTTGCTGATATAGCTGTTCGATTCTGCCCCTTGCCTCTTTTGCAATCTCTTTTCCTTCCAGATAATCGTCAATGGCTTCATAACTGACACCCAATGCATCTTCATCAGCCACAAGAGGTTTATCATCTTCCAAATCTGCTGTGGGGATTTTTTCGTATAAGCTTGACGGAGCAGCTAAATGCATCAGCAGCTCCTTTCCCTGTCTTTTATTCAATCCTGAAAGAGGCAATAAATCTGCAGCACCGTCACCAAATTTTGTATAAAAACCAGTGATAGATTCGGCCGCATGGTCTGTGCCGATAACTGCGCCTTTTCTTTCTCCTGCTACCGCGTACTGAACGATCATCCGCTGGCGTGCTTTGATATTTCCTTTATTAAAATCTCCGATGGCAACCCCTTGTGCGGCAAACTCCGCCACTAAACTGTCAACAGAGGTTTTTATATTGACCGTCAATCGTTCATCGGGACGGATAAATTCTAAGGCCTGCTGACTGTCTGTTTCATCTGCCTGTGTGCCGTAAGGAAGGCGAATGGCAATAAAACGATACGCTTTTCTGCCAGTTTCCTCCCGCAGTTCTGTGACAGCCATTTGTGCCAAACGTCCAGCAAGAGTAGAATCCTGTCCACCGCTGATTCCCAAAACATAAGTGTCTAAAAATGGATGGGCTGACAAATAATTTTTCAGAAAATCCACCCGCTTGCAAATTTCTGTTTCCGGGTCTATTGATGCTTTAGCACCAAGTTTTTGAATGATTTCTTTTTGTAGCGATCCCATGATTTTCCCTCCATTATAATGATCTGCTTATTAAGCAGTAGCGTTTGTGACTAAACTTTTCAATAATTTTCTTTGTTTCCGCCAGAAAATTTCTAACTTATAAAACTTCATACTCGCCCAAAAGTAATGGTGATGATTTTCAGTCGGCAACTTTGTTCAAACAGGCAAGACAAACACTCCGCAAGTTGAGAAGACCTTCCCAACTCACGGAGTCAATTATTTTATTTTTTTTCTCCCTGATCAACTACCAACTCTTTCATTTCTTCTCTTACTTTCTCAACAATAGCTAATTTATTGTCATAAGCAGCTTGAGACAAATCGACGGGATAAATCTGCGGATTAAGATCGCGTTTGTATTCCTCCCACAGCGAATCATGATTTCTGGTAGCAGAGGCCTTGATTTCAGTCAGCGTAGGCTGGTCATAAACTAATTCTCCATCTACAAAAATTTCCTGCAGCAGCGGACGAGCGATAAAATCTCTGACTGTTTTATTGATAAACGTGTGGACCGGATGGAACATAAAGACTTCGTCCTGCAAGTCAGGACGTTCATCCCACAGTGCCACATAATCCCCTTCAGATTTCTGATTGGATTTTCTAGTGATGCGCCAAACTTGTTTCTTTCCAGGAGTTGAGACTTTTTCCACATTACTTGAAAGTTTGATCGTATCCACCAGCTCTCCTTGGTCATTTTCGATCGCCACCAGTTTAAAGACAGCCCCCAAAGCCGGCTGGTCGAAAGCCGTAATCAATTTAGTTCCCACGCCCCAAACATCAATTTTGGCTTTTTGCATTTTCAAGTTCATAATCATAGTTTCATCTAAATCATTAGAAGCATAGATTTTAGCGTCAGGATAGCCTGCCTCGTCTAATTGTTTGCGGACTTTTTTAGAAATATATGCCATGTCCCCGCTGTCAATCCGTACTCCAAGAAAATTGATTTTATCCCCAAACTCATTGGCCACTTTGATAGCATTTGGCACACCAGATTTTAATGTGTCATAAGTATCTACTAAAAAGACGCAGTCTCGGTGTGTTTGAGCGTAGGCTTTAAATGCTTCGTAATCATCTAAATAAGATTGCACCAGCGAATGTGCGTGAGTTCCGCTAGTCGGGATGCCGAAAATTTTTCCTGCCCGCACGTTGCTGGTAGCATCACAACCACCAATATATGCCGCCCGCGTGCCCCAAATAGCCGCATCCATCTCTTGCGCCCGGCGAGTACCAAACTCCATAAACAGATCGTCTCCGATAACTGATCTGATACGGGAAGCTTTCGTAGCAATCAGGGTCTGGTAGTTCACAATATTCAATAAAGCAGTTTCCACCAGTTGACAGTCCGCCAGAGGGCCTTCGATTTGAATAAGCGGTTCATTATTAAAAACCAGTTCTCCCTCTACTACAGAGCGGACAGTACAACTAAAGCGGAACTCTTTCAAATAATCCAAAAAGTCCTCCGGATAGCCTTCCACTTCACGCAAATATTCAATATCAGACTCGCTGAATTTTAAGGATTTTAAATAATTTATCAACCGTTCCAAGCCGGCAAAAACAGCATAGCCATTTTTAAAAGGCATCTCTCTAAAATAGCATTCGAAAACTGCTCGGCGGTTATGTCTGCCCAATTCCCAGTAAGTTTTCATCATATTGATCTCGTATAAATCAGTGTGCAGCGTAGTACTATCATCAGCAAACAGCTTTGCCACTTCCTTCATCTCTCTTTCCTTCTCGCTATAATTGTCTTACTTTTTAAAAATAATCACTTTACTAAAAACATAATTGATGACGACGATAAAGAATTGCGTCGCAACCTTGGCGTAACTTTCTTTTGCTTTCATTTTTCCCACCAGCAGATTCATCATCACCACTTCTACGCCTAATGAAGCCACTCTGGCACCAAAGAAAAGAAGGGTTTCTTTCAGCAAACTCTGCCACGCTGTGTTGTAATTTTGAAAGACGATAAATTTGTTCGTCACAAAGGCAAACAACACTGAAAAGAACCAAGCTATAATCATTGAAAGATTCATGTTGATTTTAAGTGCCCTGCGGCAAATAAAATGAACGAAGAAATTGACGAGGGTCGTCAACACCCCCACAATCAGGTAACGAATAATTTCTTCACTTAGACCAAACATTGCCCTATCTCCACCCGTCTTTGTTCATTATACTACACATCAAGAAAATTGATAAAAATTTCACCAATCAAAGCTTTTTCTCTTAAATCATCTCATCAAAAAAAATCTATTTTTCTTCTAAAGACAGTTTATCATTTTCATAAACGTGAGTCAGTTCCAGCTGGGGAAAATCCTGCTGGCGCAGTGCCTCGTACAAAACCAGAGCAACTGCGTTGGAAAGGTTTAAAGAGCGGACATGCTCATCATTCATAGGTATCCGCAGACATTGGTTTTCATATTCTCTCATGAATGACTCCGGCAAACCGGTCGTTTCTTTTCCGAAAATAAAGTAATGGTCTCGTCCGTCTGCATACTGGACATCTGCATAAGTTTTTCTGGCAAATTTCGTGACTAAGTGAAGCTGTCCTCCTTGGACCGTTTTGAGAAAAGCAGGCAGCGACTCATGATAGAAAATGGCTACGTCGTGCCAGTAATCCAAGCCCGCCCGTTTCAAGTGTTTGTCATCTGTCAAAAATCCCAAAGGCTCAATCAAATGGAGCGGGGCATTTGTCGCCGCACAGGTTCTGGCGATATTCCCTGTATTCGCAGGAATTTGCGGTTCAAACAATACGATATGATTTGTCATGGCACTGACCTCCGATTATCAGTAAAAATAAAAAAAAACGTATCGGCTCGGTGTTTATTCACGGCGAGTCCGTTACGTTAGTGATGCCTTTTCACTAACTTTTATCAGAACAGGAATCTGATAAAAACCAATGAAAACAACTAAACATACTATATCAGAACGTCTAGTTTTTTGCAAGAGCATTTTCGGTAATTATTGTACGAATTTCTGAAAACACCTGATAAAAGCAGCACGTCCACGGTCACCTCATTGATCGGGTCTATCAATGCTCTCTTTTTCGCTTCTTCTGTTGCCTGCCAGCTTAAAGGAGACATACTTAAAAAGTCTTCATAGTGTTCTTCCGGAATACGGAAATTGTAAGTAATCCGTTCCTCATGAACGGTTGTCATGGCCTCTTGGAAATGTTCATAAACTTTCTGATTAGAATAGGCAGTTTTGTTTGTCTCTCCTAAAAACAATTCCCTAAGCTCTTTTAAATAACCTGATTCCGGAATCACTTTGATTACCTTGCCATTCTTTTGAAGCACTCTCTCAAACTCGCCGTAATGACTGGGCGAAAAAATATTCAGCACATGGGTAAGACGATGGTCGGCAATCGGCAGATTGGTTAAATCAGACACTAGCCAAAGTGCTGACATTTCATGGTTAGTTGCCAATTCGATACCATCCTTTGAAATATCGCAACCTATTTTCACCCCCGGCACCCCCAAAGCATCCAACTGACTCAAAAAACTGCCCTCGCCACATCCTGCATCCAGTAAATACTGACTGTGATCACTTTTCAGAAAGCTTGCAATTTTTTCCAGTATTGGGTGATACATCCCCGTACTAATCATTTTCTGACGATGAATCAGCATTTGCCGATTATACTCTGTATCAATTTTTTTATCCAGTAAATACAGCGTCCCTTTTTTTGATAAATCATAGACATGTCCCTGATTGCAAACAATGCTATATCCCTTTAATTCAACCGATTCATCGTGACATTTCGGGCAACGAAGCAGCTGCCCCTGTTTTTGAATAAAACCAGCTGACCGGTCGATTTTCTTTTGTAACATTTAGTTCCTCCTTAGTTCCCCCTTAGTTCTTTCCCTAACCCATTTTTTCAAAGATCCCATTCTCAACTTCGCCTATGCTCTGATATTGCTTGTTGAAAATAAATAAAAAACAAGCCTAGCATCGTTGAATCCAGAGCCTTATCCCATCAGCTAATATTGGCGGACAGTGATGTTTTGTCGGCTCTGTCTTCAATATAAGAGAAAGACCTTTATTTCTTTTTTATCATAGCACAATTTATAATTTTTTTCGCCGGGTGACGGTTTCTAAAATATTATGTTACACTGGAGAAAACTATGGGAGGTTTTACTGTGATTAAAGAATTTTGTGCGGAAAACTTTACTGATATTCCTCAAGCAGTTGAAAATGGAGCAAAAAGAATCGAACTTTGTGACAATCTCCATGTTGGTGGGACTTCTGTCAGCACAGGAGTGATGGCGGAAACCGTTGATTACTGCCACGAAAAAAATGTTTCCGTCATGGCCATGATCCGTCCGCGGGGCGGAGATTTCTACTACAATGATACCGAATTAAAAATGATGGAAATAGATTTGTTAGAAGCAAAAAAAATCGGTGCCGATGGTGTGGTGTTCGGCTGTTTGACTGAGGACGGTAAAACCTTAGATACCGATGCTCTTGAGCGTCTCATCGATAAAGCAGAAGGATTGCAAATCACCTTCCACATGGCTTTTGATGATTTATCTAACGAAGAACAGTTCAAAGCCATTGACTGGCTGGCGGAAAATGGTGTGGACAGGATTCTGACCCACGGAGGAGCCAAGGGCACTCTGATTAATGAAAACTTTGCCCACTTAAAAGAATTAATCGCTTACGCCGGCAATCGCCTCATTATTTTACCGGGAGGAGGCATCACCAAGGAGAATCTGCAAGAAGTCGCTGATGCATTAGGTGTTTTGGAGGCCCACGGTACCAAGATTGTTTAAAGTCTAAGGAAACATAACTGGGATTCTCTGTATGCGGGAAAAAACATCAAAGAATTACAGACACTTCTTCACGATATTTTCTTTCATCTATCAAGTTTTGAGATATGAATTAACGTTTCGTAAAGCATATTCTCCATTTATTTTAACGGCTGGCAGAAAACTCTGACGGTCTTTTTTATGAGCATACAACAAACTGCCCTTTGATTTATTCTTCAAAGAGCAGTTTGATGTAAAAATCCGGCAATCGTCATTTAATAAAAAACTGCATGAACATGCCGGCAATATTAAAATAAATCAAAACACTGGTCAAGTCACTCAAAGTAGTGATAAAAGGACCGCTGGCAACTGCCGGATCAAAGCCCAACCTGTCCATGACCATAGGAATCAAACTGCCGGCTAAATTGGCCACTGTAATGGCACACATCATTGCAAAGCCAATCACAAAACCTAGGGTGAAATTTTGTTTCCATACGCCTACGATCACGAAAATCGTAAATCCTGTGATTAACCCTGTGATTAACCCCGTCAAAATCTCCGCCATAATCAATCTGAAAAAACTGCGGTCATTTGCCTGCAATGCCAATCTTCTAACCGCAACGGCCAGCGACTGTGTTCCTGCGTTGCCGGCGGTTCCGGTAATCAAAGAAATAAACACTGCAAGAATGCTGGCCTTGCTGACAAGTGCTTCATAATGTCCGATTAATGTTGCCGTGGACATACTTAAAACCAGCAGAGTCACCAGCCACGGCAAACGTTTAGCTGCCGATTGAAACGGATTATCTGCCACTTCTTCTACGTCGACCCCGGCAAGTCCAGAATAATCACTAGCTGCTTCTTCATCAATAACATCAATAATGTCATCAACTGTAATAATCCCAAGCAAACGATTCCGGTAATCTGTCACGGGCATGGCAAGGAAATCGTAGTCCCGAATCATCCGGGCCACATCTTCCTGATCGTCCCCGACTTTTACAGAAACTACCCTTTCGCTCATGACTTCTTTAATCAATTTTTCTTCGTCGCTCACGATCAAGTCTCTCAGGGAAATGACCCCCACCAAAAAACCATCTTCATCTATTACAAAAATATAATAAATGATTTCAGCTTCCCGTCCGACTTTTTTTAAGTAAAGCAATGCAGATTGAACTGTCTGCTCTGCTTTTACCGCCACATATTCCGTGGTCATGATTGAACCGGCTGTATCGTCTTCATAATGCAGAAGATTTTTGATTTCTTTGGCGCTTTCCGGTTCCATGATACTCAAATACATGGCCACATCTTTTTTATCGAGCTGATTCAGCGTATCGACAGCATTGTCAGTAAACATGAACGTCAGCATGTCTGCGGCATAACTCGGATCCATTTCTTTCAGCAGCTGATCCACATCTTCTTGATTTTCCTCAATGACATCAAACATATTCGCCATTTCTTGAGGGGAAAGATACGTATATAACTTTTGCCGATTTTCAGCATCTAAAGATAAGTAAAACTGTCCTTGCTCATAAATATGTAAATCAAAAAAGATTTTCCTGAATTCGCTTAGCTGGTCTTTTTTTAAACAGTCCAATAAAGGGGCAAAGCTCACCAACATTTCCTCGTCCATCTACAGCTCTCCTAACATCACAAATTGATTCAGATCGGGGGGCAGTCCTTGTTTCAAATGTAATCTTTCATTAGTAAAAGGATGGGTGAATTCCAGTTCAGAACAATGGAGTGCCTGACGGGAAATACCCAAAGTCATATCTCCGCCGTACAGATCATCACCTACCAGCGGACACCCTAATGCAGCAAAATGGACCCGGATTTGATGGGTCCTGCCTGTATGCAGCTGAACAGTCGCCAAAGCATACTCTTTAAAAACTGCTGACAGCCAATATTCCGTCACCGCCTCCACACCCTCCGGTCCGGTTTTACGTTTAATAAGGGAAGCGGTGTCTCGTAAAATCGGCAATTCGATGGTGTCATGCGCTTTCAAAACTTCTGGCTGTCCGCTAATCAGTGCTTGATATTTTTTAATCAAGGTCCGATTTCTCAGCTGTTTGTCCATCAGTGCATGGGCGTAGCCATGCTTGGCAAACAACATTAAGCCTGTGGTGTCTTTGTCCAAGCGAGTGACGATATGAACCACTTGATCAGCGTAATTTTTTTTCTGATAGTAACCTTTCACCCGATTGGCCATCGTTCCTGCGGGGTGATATTGTGCCGGTATGGAAGGAACACCGCTGGGTTTGTTCACGACCAGAAGGTGCTCATCTTCAAAAACAATAGACAACGGCGCAAACTCCCCTGCCAAAGTCTCATGGCCTGTTTCGTCAGGAATCTTGACGCTGACCACATCATCCGCAGTCAACGTAAATAAAACATTTTCAACGTTGCCGTTGACTCGGAGGCATCCTCCTTGAAATTTGATTTTGGCCAGCAGTCCTCTAGAGATTCCTTTGCCACGCAAAAAAGTCCGCAGCAATTCCGGCTCTCCTGCTGAGTATATCCAACTAAATTCCATTACATCATGTCATCCTTCAACTCTGTACTTTCAATAAAACCATCTTTCACACGACTCCAAAAATTCGTGTGCCGGTGGGAAGCAAAATGAATCCGTTCGTCTGCGATTCTATAGTCGATTTGTTTGATATTTTCTTCTGACAATATCAATTGATCCACTGACAGTATATGATCATTATGACTCTCCAGCTGAATGGAGATCCATTCGTTGCTGGCAATAATCAGGGGGGATCCCAGTGTCCGGTAGACCCGGTTGTTGATCGACGCAATCTCTGCCAGCTGCAATGCATTGATTTGCGGATGAATCACTGCCCCGCCGATACTTTTATTATAGGCGGTAGAACCTGTCGGTGTAGAAACAGATAAACCATCGCCGCGAAAATTTTCAAATAATTCCCCTTTGATATAAACATTGCCTACCATCGTGCCGGTCACCCGGCGAATCGTACATTCATTCAGCGCAAGAAAGTGTTTTGACTCCCGCTGGTCCGTATAATTCACTTGCACATCCAGCAAAGGATAGCTGACACTTGAATTTGAATTATCCACGTCAGCAACTAAACTGTCCACCAGCTCTTCTAACTCATAATCCCGCCAGTCAGTGTAGAAACCTAAGTGTCCTGTGTGAATACCAATAAAACGAATTTGATTCAGTTGATGGACATAGCGGTGAAAGGCCCCTAGCAGCGTCCCGTCGCCGCCGATACTGATAACGATTTTGGGATTTTTTTCACTGAGAGTCAGACCTTTTTTTCTGATCAGATCTTCCAGCTCCCGCTTTTTTTTCTGTGAATGTCCTGTTCTATTCGAAATGATAGAAATACACATGTGTTCTCCCTCTCTGTCTATCTATTAAGGCTCCTCCTTGACAAACTGCTGATAATACTCGTCTATCTCCTGTCCTTTGCCATGGGAAAAAAGATGCTGGGCTTCTTTTATTTCCTCACGGATCAGCGACATTTCTTCGTCCAGGGAGTGAGCCGCCTCAGAGGCGTTTTTTAACCTCTGTTTGATTTCATCAGGAAAATCTCCCTGATATTTATAATTCAGCGAATGTTCGATCGTCGCCCAGAAATTCATCGCCAGTGTCCGGATTTGAATTTCTGCTAAAATTTTCTTTTCGCCTGAAACCGATTGTACGGGGTACTCAATAATCAAATGATATGAACGATAGCCGCTTTCCTTCTTATTAGCAATGTAGTCCCGTTCCTGGATTACCCGCATATCGTTTCTTTGGCTGATCAGCTTCACCACTGTATAAATATCATCAACAAACTGGCACATGATTCTCAAGCCGGCAATATCTTGCATCTCACGCTCGATATTTTCCTGATTGATGCCTCTTATTTTAGACTTTGTGATGATACTCTGCTTAGGTTTGACCCTGCCTGTCACAAATTCAATCGGAGAAGCTTCCCCCTGATCGCGAAATTGTTTTCGAATCCCCTTCAGCTTGATTTTCAGCTCAGAAACAGCTTGCTCATAAGGTATTAAAAAGTCGTCCCAGTTTTGTGTCATTACAATCCCTCATTCCCGTCTAGCAATCATACAACCTACATTTTAGCATATTTGCCTCAAAAAAGTTAGTCGCATAGCTGTAATGTATTCACAAGGCAATTCGTTGACTAATTAGACAAAATAAGCGAAAATAAAGATGGACGGGGGAAGGGGGAATCTATGGAAGAAACTATCGAGGTCGAATTTAAAAACCTCCTGACTGAAACTGAATTTTTAAAGTTGCAAGCATACTACAATGTCTCCGATGAGCTTTTTTTTACTCAAGAAAATTATTACTTTGATACCTCTGATCGAAAAATCCAAACAATGGATGCTGCCTTGAGAATCCGCCTCAAACCAAATGCAAATGAGATCACCTTAAAGACGCCCTTGCAAGAAGGGCTTTTAGAAACCAACGAACCGCTGTCTCTTCAACAGGCCGATGCTTTTAAATCTGATAAGAAATTCCCGCAATCCAGTCGTATTTTTTCAAAAATCCCTAAATTGAAGTTCTCTGAAAATCAGTTGCAGCTGATTGCCTCTCTCAAGACTCGAAGAGCCGAAAAACAATTGACAAAAGGCATCCTTCTTGTTTTAGACGAAAATTGGTACCACGGACAACATGACTTCGAACTTGAACTTGAAGTTAGTGATTATACCGAAGGAAAACGATTTTTTATTGATTTTTTAAAGCAACATCAAATACCTATGCGTAAAACAGAAAATAAAATTTTTCGTGCTGTAAAAACACAGCAAAATGAAATGTATAGAGCACAGGAGTGAGCACATGATCGAAATTTATTTTTTTATGCATCCTCTCTGCCTCAACTGTTTAGAAGTAGAAAAAAAAATCATGGAACTAATCCATCAACATGAACGACGTATCACTTTAAGTTTTATCCCTTTACTAAACTTAAAAAGTTTCAGGCGATTTATCCAGTTGACCCAGCTTCCTTCCAATTTGGCTGCAAGGAACGATCTTTTTAGCATCAATTACTCTACAGCAATGGACTATAAAGCCGTTCAGCTTCAAGGAAAGAAAAAAGGAATGGATTTTCTTTTAAATTTACAGGAAGCTATTTTACTAGACAAACAACCATATTCAAAAGAAATGGTTTTGGAATCTTTAAACAAAGTAGAGGCAAATGTTGACATGTTTTATTCTGACCGCTCTTCCGAACAAGTCAAAAATATATTTTTACGAGAGCAGCACTTGGCTCTCGAAATGGGTGTGGTGGAACGTCCTTCTATCGTAACATTCAATTATGGCAACGATGAAGATTTTGGCGTATTAGTGGTAAATCCATCCAGCAACTCGGTGGAAAAACTGTTCCATAATCTTGACAACTTAAATCAGTATCTGCATCAAGTGACTTCTGATATTTTTTACAATGACTTATTTGATTCTTAGAAGAGTGGCCTGCGCGAAAACAACTCTGGTTTAAGCTGTAAAAACACTTAACAGAAATTATAAGAAAAACACAGGAATGGTCGTCAAACGTATGCACCGTCATAACTGTTTTCGGGTAACATAAAAGAGTCAACCTCTTAATCACGGTTGACTCTTTTTAGTTTGCTTAAAATTTTCAATTTTTGCGACTATTTTTCTGATGAGTTCAATGTATCAATCAATTGTTCGAATTCATCCAAACGTGCTTCAAACACGCTCATGGCATCTTCTAAATAATCCGGCTTGGTCATATCCACGCCTGCTTTTTTCATGATATCGATTGGATAATCGCTGCGCCCAGCTTTCAAATACGTTAAATAGGCGGTCAATGCCCCTTCTTCTTGCTTTAAGATTTTATCTGCCAAGGCTGAAGCGGCAGCAAAACCTGTGGCATATTGAAATACATAGTAATTCAGGTAGAAGTGCGGGATGCGCGACCATTCAAGTGCGATTTCCGGATCTTTTTCTACCTCTGAACCGTAGTACTCAGCATTCAGGTTAGCATAATTCTCATTCAAAAAGTCGCTTGTCAACGGTGTGCCTTTAGCATCTTCCACATGCATAAAATGTTCAAACTCGGCAAATTGAGTTTGGCGGAAAATCGTTCCTTTAAAGCCGTCCAAATAGCGGTTTAAAATAAAAGCGCGCACTTCTGGTTCCGTTTCTGTTGCCAAGAGATGTTCTGTCAAAATATTTTCATTGGTCGTGGATGCGATTTCTGCCAAAAAGATGGAATAATCACCGTAGACATAAGGCTGATTGTTGCGGGTAAAATAGCTGTGAACACTATGTCCCATCTCATGCACCAATGTATAGAGCTGATCCAGACTGTCGTGCCAGTTCATTAAAATGTAAGGCGCAGTGTCATAAGCTCCTGAAGAATAAGCACCGCTTCGTTTCCCCTGATTTTCAATCACATCAATCCAGCGGTTTTCAAAAGCTTCCTTTACGATGGCACCATATTCTTCTCCCATCGGCTTCAATGCAACTTTTGCTTTCTCCACTGCTTCCTCGTAAGAATAGCGGATAGGTGCTTCACCCAAAATCGGCGTATACATATCATACATATGTAATTTTTCTACACCAAGAATTTTTTTGCGCAGTGCCACATACCGGTGAAGCAAAGGCAAATGTTTACGCACTACTTCAATCAATGTGTCGTAAACTGCTTCAGGGATACGATTGCCCGCCAGTGCAGCAGCCCGGGCAGACGGATAATTACGGACAGACGCCCGAAAATTATGAACCTTCACATCACTGGACAAAGTGCTTGCCATGGTGTGCTGAAATTGTTCGTACACACTGTAAAGACCTTTAAAGGCTTCTTCACGGACTTTTGGCTGGACACTTTCCATCAGCTTGCCATAAACACCGTGGGACAGTTGAACCGGCTCACCGTCTTCTCCTTCGATTACCGGGAATTTCAGATCAGCATTATTTAAAATTGAAAAGATATCTCCTGCAGCACCGAAAATTTCTCCTGCTCCAGCGAGCAAAGCTTCTTCTTTTTCTGATAACACGTGAGGACGTTCCTCCAAGACAGAACGTATCATTTGACGATAAACTTCCAGTTTAGGTTCCTGGTCGAAATAGGACCAAACGGCTTCATCTGACAACTGCAGCAACTCCGGTTCAAACCAAGATACCGCCTCTGAAGCTTTTGCTGCCAGACTGCTCATCTTGCCATACATGCCCTGATATTTTGTATTTGCTGTGTCTTGATCGTTTTTTAAATGGGCGTACACATACATCGTTTCCAGCTCACGCATCAAAGCCAGCATACCTTCGATTGCTTGTAAAAATTTTTCCGGTCCTTCAGCGAGGGTTCCTTGAAATTCTTTGACCTTTGGGATGTCATTTTCAAAACGAGCAACTTTTTCTTCGAAGACCTCGTCATTTTCAAAAATTTTAGTCAAGTCCCATGTGAAGGCTTCGGGTAATTCTTCACGCTTTGGTAATTGTTTTGGTGTACTCATATTGTATAAAACCCCTCTCCATTTTGATACATATTCATGATATCATATTTGTTTAGGCAGACGGCTGATGTAAGTCTTATTTCTCATCATTTTTTCAATAAAAGTACTCTGTGATTCTTCATCGCTATTGATGTCCAACATTTTCAAACAGCGGATGCAACCATTTTTTATTGAAATATAGTTGAACGCCGCCAACACTTTCAGCCAAGTATAAATCATCTCTTCCCATTCTTCTTGCACTATTTGATGATCTACTCCATACATGCTATTTTTTTCTGCTAAAAGCTGACTGACGAGTTTTTTATAGTTGATTGTTTGGCAGTCTGACAGACAAAGCCAGCACTTGACTCGCCAATACAACACACCCCCGTTCTCTAGACCAAAACTTACAGGAGGCAGGAAAAAAATCGGATGCAGCAAAGAAAAATTGGTCCCAAGCATATAGAGTTGTTCCTGTGTTTTCATAAATAAAGGATTTTTAGCAATCAAATTTTTTTGAATAATACTCTTTTGTTTTTCGTAAAGGGGTAGCAACTCATAATGCCGCTGGAGAAATAGTTTTGCTTTTTCTGGATAGGAGAGAATTTCTAACAAAGAGCCGTTGTTTTTTCTCCAGCTTTTTTGACTATGATACACTTCTGGGAGAAAAGACAGCTGTTCAATGTGATAGGACAATCTCAGACTGGACTGTGCCACATCTAACTCCCAAAGGAATAACCCCAGTTTGGTATTTCTATTTAAAAATAAACGTTGAAAACCGGTCATTTTATTTTTTAGAAAAAATCGGCTGCCCAGCAGCCAAAAAACTTGATACCCATGCCGCTGGTAATTCTCTGTTCGTTCCTGCATCCGTGCCAGCGGTAAAGGACTGCATTGAAATTCTATGGCACGTCTCCCTTCAAGCAAAACATCCGAACGCTGCTGCAAGTTTGGCAAATAAGCTTCTAATTCATAGTCAATCGCCCAACCCTCACACCATTCAGCAATCAAGCTTTTCCCCCGCAAATGTTCCTCCGTTTCCCCTTCACTAAAACTTGAACAATCCATCGAATGTTTGTGGGCAAAGTGGGGCCGCATGACCGCCCCATTTTTTAAAATTAACAGCGAGCCGCAACTGGGACAATAGAAATTCTGAATCCGCAATAGCTCTGCCTCATCCTTAGTGTGGTTTAACAAGTTGACGACTCTCCCGTCAGCAGATTTTCCTACCAGCATAAAACTCATCCCCTTTTTAAAACAAAGTTCGATAAAAAAAGAGAAGTGCTCGAAACTATCAAGCACTTCTCTGGTAGTGAGAAATCGGAAAAAATTAATGAGGGGAATATTTTATTTTCCCCTTTTATTGGGTCGCTTAACTTCATTGAATAAATAATAGGTACTAAACACAAATCTCTCTGATTGCCATTAAGATATCCAAACTTTTGCCAGCAAATAAAAAGCAAATAAAAGAGAGATGACCCAAACAATGGCGGACACTTCTTTGCGTTTTCCGCCAAACAACTTTACGATTGGATAGGCAACAAACCCGAAAGCCAGTCCGTCGGAAATGCTCATGGAAAAAGCCATCATCACGATCATTAAAAATGACGGGAACCATTCTGTAAAGTCTGTCAAATCAATCAGTCCGATATTCCCCATCATCAGACACCCGGTGATGATGATGGCAGGGGCCAACGCTGAATAAGGAATAAAACCAAGGAGCGGGATCATAAATGTGGCAGCAAAAAAAAGCAGACCGGCCGTGACAGCCATGATGCCAGTTTTCCCGCCCTCTTGAATCCCGGTAGAACTTTCAGCAGCCGGAATTGTCGGACTGGTACCCAAAACACTGGACAACATCATCACCACACTGTTGACCACAAACATTTTCCTGAACTGCTGCTTCGTCAAACCGGGCAGCAAACCGTTAAACAAACCAATCGATTCAAAAATCAAAATCATAGCTAAAGAAAAAACGCCTAGAAAAAATTCGATGGAAAAAAATGCTGAAAAGTCCAGTTTGCCCACAATAGAACCATAATCATTGATGACTGACAAGCTGAAATTGCTTTGTTTCGGATCCACGAGTTGAAGCAGATTAGCAACCACTGTTGCTAGTATGATTCCAATAAAAAAACTTCCTTGAATCTTATTTAAAAATAAAAACAATGTGACGGTCAGCGCCCCCAAGGTCAACAACAACCCCGGCGAACTGAAATTATTCAAGGTCATAAATGTTTGTTCGCCGCGGACAATGATTTCTCCTTTTTCCAAGCCTACCAGCACAAGAAAAATACCGATACCTGAAGTAATGCCGTGTTTCAAACTATCCGGAATGGCATCATTCATTTTATCGACGATGGGCGTCAATGTGATCAGCAAACAAATTAAGCTGGCAGTAAAACTGACTGCCAAAGCCTGTTGCCATGTCAGCTTCAAACTGACTACCAGCGTATAGGTAAAAAACGAATTCACTCCCATCCCTGTGGTGATGACAATAGGAGCATTCCCAATCAAACCGATGGCCAGACACCCAATCACAGAGATAAAGATAGTTCCAAAGACACTGTATTCCGGCGGGATGCCTGCTTCGGCCAAGATGAGAGAGTTGACCACGATCACATAAGAAATCGCAAAAAATGATGTCACCCCTCCGATTATTTCCTTTTTTAAATCTACGTGTTTCCATTGGTTCAACATTTTCTGTCTCCTTTCTGCCCCGAACACAAAAAAAGTACAGACGGGTAGCATTGCGCCCACCCACCTATACATAACGATTTTTTTTATTTGATTGTCAATGTGTTGCTCTACTCATGCCACTCTACCACGTTTTCACGTCTAATGCAACAAACATTGCCGTCAGAGCAGCAATAACCGTATCAGCACAACTGCAAGAAGAACTTGTCCTGTACCGGTCAGCAAACCATACAGCATGGATTTGGGTCCTTCTTTAATCAAATCAGAAAACTTCACCCGCATACCGATTCCCGCCAAAGCAATTACTTCCAACTGGTTGCTGATAGCTTTAGCTGTGTGTGGAATCACTGTCGGCAACACGATAAAGGTAACAAAAAGACTGCAGACAAAGAAAACAATGATAAACCAAGGTATCCCCGCCTGTTTAGTCATATGTTTTTGTTGAGTATTTTTTTCAAATAATGCCTGTCCTTCTGCCAAATTCATCCTTGAAAAGGCAAATGCCACCGCCACTAAAAAGACGACACGCAAAATTTTGAAGATAGTCGCCACCTGAGTCACATCATCGTTTACCAGTTTCCCTGCAGCCACGACCTGTCCGATGGATTGCAAAGTCCCCCCGATCATAGCTCCTGTGGGCAATAACTGATGGTGATAGACCCAGCCGGTTAAAATAGGCAGTACCATCATCAACACCGTGCCGGTCAAATTTACCGTCGTGATGGAAATTCCCTTATCTTTTTCATCTGCTTCAATGATTGGTGCCACAGTCCCGATGGCGGAAGACCCGCACACGGCATTTCCGGCACACATCAACAGTGAAAAAGATTTGTCAAATTGAAGCATCTTTCCCAGTTGGTAAACGAATAAAATCGTCAGCGTCATTTGTGCTGCGATAAATAAAATCCCCTGCCAACCGATAGACATCACGTCTTGCAAATTTAGTGTCAGTCCGGTTAAAGCAATGGATATTTCCAGCAGCTTGCTTTCCGAGAATTTCACGCCTGTGCCCAAGTTAGGATGGACCAGCACCGTATTCCCTAAAACAATGCCCAAAATAATTGCGATGAACGCACTCCCCAGCTGAGGAATGAATTGACCGACAAATTGTGCAACGACAGCAATCAAAAGACAACTAATAAATCCCGGTAAAATTTGTTTTAATTTTTCCACAAAACCCCTTCTTTCATCTCATTCTATTATAGAACAAGACCAAAAAAAATAAACAAAAAATTTATTTTTTTTGCTTATCTTTCTTGTTTCTCTTACAGTCGGACATTTTACTGCTGTCAAAAAAGTTTGACAGGCTATTTCACGCAGTTGCAAAACTTTTTCGATAGACATGCCCTTCTAACATGCTACACTGAAATTAGACACCAAGAGGAGGTTATCATGGACATTGGAAAAAAATTAAAAACTGCCCGTTCGCATTCAGGCATGACACAAGAAGAAGTGGCAGAAAAAATCGGGGTATCAAGACAAACTATCTCAAATTGGGAAAATGAAAAGAATCTTCCTGATATCATGAGTGTCATTTTTCTCAGTGATCTCTATGGTGTCAGTTTGGATGTTTTATTGAAAGGAGATGATAAAATGATGAAACATCTAGATGAAAGTACCAATATCATCAAAAGCAACAAAAAATTGCTGACAGCCCTTGTTTTAAACGTTTTGATGATCCTATTGTTTATCATCTTCAACAGTCCTATTTCTGAAAATAAAACATTACTTTTTATTTGTTTCACCATTATTTTTTTGAACTCAGGAGCTGTATTTTATCAACTGATTAAAAAAATCTAAGGAGGAATACCCATGACATGGTATGAAATCGTTCTGATAGTCTTGATTTTAGGAACTGTCATTTCACTTTGGTATCAAATGTATAAAATGATTGAATTAGATGCAAAAAATAGAGGATTAAAACATCCAAGATTTTGGGCTGTTTTTTCGTCAGGCGGACAAAACGGCAGCGGGCTTCTGCTGTATTTGATTGGCAGAAGAAACTATCCCCTCAACATGGGAACTTCTGATCAAGAATTGATGGATAGAAGGAAAAAAACCACTCTCTCTTTTTTTAGTGCACTGTTGATTATGGGACTATTGCTGATTGCCGACTTTATTTTTATTCGGGGATAAACGGAGCTGCGTTTATATCTACTGGAAAAATTCAACTAATAAATATTTTCAGATTCATCCTTTAAATTTAAACTCATCAAAACGCCATCATAATATTGACCATCTACCAACATAAAATTTTTATACAAACCGTATTCTTTAAATCCAGATTTCTTGTAGAGATGAATGGCTGAAAGATTATCGGTCCGCACTTCTAATTCCAATATTTCTAAATGATTAGACTGGGCATGCCTGATTATCTCGTTCAATAATTGACGTCCTATCCCTTTTCCCCAGTATTTTTCAAAAACTGCCATTCCAAAAGTAGCTCTATGCTGAATTCTTGTTCTGGAAAAAGATTGCAGGTTTGCAGTTGCTATCACCTCTTTATCTTTGATAGCAACTAAAATTATATCACTGGGACTTTCCAGTGATTTTTTCAATATCTTTTCTTCATCATAAAGACTCATATTTAAAATATCATCGGGTGTTACTTGTTTCAGCTGTAACGGTTTTTAAAAAGCTCAAAATCATCGGTGCATCTTCAGGCAATGCTTCTCTAATAACTAATTGTTTAATCGTCATCTTTTCCTCTCCCTTTTAATTTCAAAAAAATTACCACGTTACAGCTCTCCGCCATTCCTCTTGATAACAATACTATGGCATTTTTGTCAACTTGAGCATAACATGTCGTCAAAGTATGCTGCAATAAAAACATTAGTTATTTCAATCACGACTCAAGATAAAAAGATAGTAAAAAACCGCAAAAATCCAGTGTTCGCAACACCAGATTTCATGCGGTTTTACTTTTTATGATTTTGTTCCGATTTTCTTAAATAACGCCTAAATCTATCATGGCATCTGCCACTTTAACGAAACCGCCAATGTTTGCGCCATTGACATAGTTGACTCCTTGATCTGTTTTGCCAAATTCGATACAAGTGTCATGAATCAAGCCCATGATTTCCCGCAATTTTTGATCCACTTCCTCAGCTGACCAGCTGTAGTGCATGCTGTTTTGCGCCATCTCTAAACCAGATACTGCCACACCGCCAGCATTTGCTGCTTTCCCCGGTGCAAACAAAATATCCGCCTCATGGAATAAGTTGATCGCTTTTTCTGTACAAGGCATATTGGCAGCTTCCACCACACAAATCACGCCATTTTTCAATAATTTTGCCGCATCTGTTTCGTCCAACTCATTTTGTCTAGACGTAGGGATTGCGATATCCACAGGAACTTCCCACGGACGTTTGTTTTCAATGTATTGGCAACCGAATTTATCAGCATAATCTTTAATTGGACGGCGGTGAACTACCCATAAGTCTTTCAAGAATGCCAATTTTTCTCCAACGATACCTTCCGGGTCGTAAATATAACCATATTGGTCGGAAGCTGTGACAACTTTTCCACCCATTTCAGCGACTTTTTCTGCGGTAAATGCACCAACATTACCGTAACCTGAAATTGCTACTGTTTTACCTTCCAAAGAATTGCCGATTGTATTCAGCATTTCTTCTGCGAAATATGTGACACCATACCCCGTCGCCTCTGGACGAATCAAGCTGCCTCCCATGGAGAATTTTTTACCGGTCAGCACTCCTGTAAATTCGTTAGTCAAACGTTTATATTGGCCAAACATATAACCTATCTCGCGGTGACCCACACCTATATCACCCGCTGGAATATCTGTGTTCGGACCGATATGGCGGAATAATTCACTCATATAAGATTGGCAAAAACGCATAACCTCTCCATCAGATTTACCTACACAATCAAAATCGGCACCGCCTTTTCCTGCTCCCAATGGAAGTGTGGTTAAACCGTTTTTGAAAATCATTTCGAAACCTAAAAATTTAACGGTTCCTAAAGTCACGTCAGGCGCAAAACGTATGCCGCCTTTGTAAGGCCCGATGGCACTGTTGAATTCCACTCGCCATCCCCGGTTCACTTGGACCACACCTTGGTCGTCTACCCAAGGCACACGGAACATAATTGTTCTTTCAGGTTCCACTAATCTTTCCAGCAAACTATTTTCCGCATATCTTGGATTTTTTTCAATAAATGGGGCGATCGAATACAACACTTCACGCACCGACTGATGGAACTCTACCTCATAAGGATTTTTTTCAACCAAGTTTTCCATGAATTTTTCCACATTTAACACCATAACATACCTCCATTTGTACGTTCGAAAATAAGCAAAACTTCTCCTTGAAAATCAAAAAGCATCTCCCGTTTATTTAAGAAACGGTAAATGATCGCTCCTCCAATCCCCCAGAAAATCTAACTACCTTTTTTTCTTTGATTATTCTGCCTGACAAGCAGGTTAATGTATCGAATAAGAGATTTTATGTCGTATCCTTTAAGAGCTAAAACTTCAGGAATTTTTAGTATTACTTATTTTGACTATTTCTTGCCATTATACCCTATTTTTCACAAAATAAAACAACTAAAAAATAATTTTAAAAAAATAAGTCTATTTATTTTGATATTAATTTAGTTTAATATTTTCAATCCGTGGCCTTGTTCTTTGAAGTTGAGTCAAAAATAATGACCGGGTAAACACGGAAAAATGAATCTCTGTGTTTGACCGGTCACTTTTTAAAAATATGATTTGTCAAATTAGCTTGTAATAAATATTTCCTTGCACATCACAAAAAACATCCCTTTAAACATCTGATGCTTCAACAGTTTTTGCGCATGCATTTATTGAGAATTTTTTGATATCAACACATTTTTTCCATTTAAATGTGCATTTAAAAAAATCTGTTGTTTATTTCAGCGGAAATAACTGATCTAACATTACCAGGACTCCGTCATCATCATTTGACGGACAAACATAATCCGCAACCGTCTTAACATTATCTGGCGCGTTAGCCATAGCGTAGCCGATACCGCAGTATCCCAACATCTCCAAATCATTTCCCCCATCACCGAAAGCCACACATTGTTCAGGAGTAATTCCCCAACGCTGAATTAATCTTTTCAAGCCTGATGCTTTATGGCAACCGGGGATAATCAAATCAACTGAGCCATGTCCACTGCTGGTAGGAACTAGCAACCCGTTTAATTCATCGCGAAACACATCGCAGTAATACTCTGTTTCTTCCACTGGAACTGTGGGAGCAAATTTCAAAATCTGGTCTTCGACTCGTGAAAAATCATCCACCCATTTTAATTTGTGATAGTAGATGTTTGTCATCTTAAAAAAATCCTCGCTCACGGTCCCCCGTTCACAATAGGCACTATTCAGCCCGCACATAACATTTTTTACTTGAGGATATCTTTTGCACAACTCTAAAACGGATAAAACCGTCTGCTGAGGAATATCCGCTGTAAAAACGAGCTCTTCCTTATCCTTCACGAAAGCACCGTTTTCAGCTACAAAACTCAGCTCATTGTAGTAATCAGGAAAAAGAGAACGCAGTTGGTAATACTGATTGCCACTGGCAACGACAAATTGACACCCCGCCTTTTGCATCCTAGACAAAACAGACTTAAATCTTTCAATGTCATAGGTATAATCACTGCGGGCAAAGGTTCCATCCACATCTACTGCAACCAACTTAATATTGTGTGGATTAGCACTCATTACAACCTCTCCATTCTATATCAATATTTATGTAAATCAGGGGAACTGTTAACCCCCCTTGATTTGGATTTAATGACTATTTACTCCTACTCTAAGTTTATCCTACTTGGTGAGGATTTTGAAATAATTATAGAAATTAGTTTTCTCTGATGATTACTAATTCTATCGTTACTAGCATCTTGAAATTTTTGATATATTTCCACACAGATGGCTGCTATTTCCCACAAATTGATTTTCTATTTGACGACACAATCATTCCCTTTGTATTTTAAAAATCTCTTTGTCTCAAAGTAGAGACAAAAGAGATTTTTTATACTATTTCAGAATGATGGTGCCAACAGGCTGTTTTGAATCTACAAGATTTGTTGAAGAAAAATCAAATTCCTGAACGATTTCAGAGTTTGTGATTGCAACCACAACATCTGTTTTTTTACCAAGCTCAATCACTTTTTGTATATCCATCGTGGCAATCGGTGTACCTGCAAGTACTTTATCCCCTTCTTTTATCAAAACATCAAATGGTTTTCCTTCTAGAGCAACTGTGTCCAGTCCCATATGAACCAGCACCTCTACACCATTATCCGCCTGTAACCCGATGGCGTGTTTTGTTTGGAAAATACTGACAATGGTTCCGTCAATTGGAGAGTAAATCGTCGGGGCAGCCGGTATCACAGCGAATCCGTCTCCCATCATTTTCTGAGCAAATACAGGGTCATCAACTTTCTCAATGGGGATAAGCTCTCCTTTTGCCGGAGAATAAAAATTTAATGTTTTTGAGATTTCTTGATTGATAGTATTGCTGTTTTCTTTTGTTGCTTCCACACTTATTGCATCATCAACCCGTGCTTCTAAAGGCTCAACTTTATTCAAGAAAGACACTTTCCTCAGGACAAAGGTCAATATAAAGGTCACTGATATTGAAATCGCCATTGCAATAAATACCGTCGGCCATTTTTGGAATGGAAATGATAAAAACCCTGGAAGTCCGCCAACACCCACACTAAGCGCTTGCGTGTTGGTGACAGTAATAAACATGGAACCACATGCTGAACCAATCATAGCTGCGACAAAAGGATAAACATATTTCAAGTTAATCCCAAACATCGCCGGTTCAGTAACACCCAAATACGCAGAAATCGTAGCAGGAATAGAAATTTGCTCTTCTTTTTTATTACCTCGGTGTAAGAAATAAATAGCTAAAACAGCTGAACCTTGGGCAATATTTGAAATGAATACCATCGGCCACCAACTCGTCGTACCAAAATCTGCAATTAGCTGGTAGTCAATTGCAAGTGTGGTGTGATGTAATCCGGTAATAACCAAAGGCGCATAGAGTGCACCAAAGATAAAGCTGAACAGCCAGTTGACAGAAGAGGACAAACCAAAGTTAACGATATTTGAAATCCAGCCGCCAATCGTCCAGCCAATAGGTCCTAGTAGAACGTGGGCAGCAATAATAGTTGGAATCAATGAAAACAATGGAACAAAAATCATGGAAACAGCTTCTGGAATTCGTTTTCTAAAGAATTTTTCAAGATATACCAACATAAAACCAGCCAGCATAGCTGGAATCACTTGGGCCTGATAGCCAATCTTATCAATTTGCATAAAACCAAAATCCCAGAAAGGAATATCAGCCGCTGCAGTAGAACCGACAGAATAAGCATTTAATAATTGCGGTGAAACTAAAGTAATCCCTAAAACAATCCCTAAAATTTGCGTGGTCTTCATTCTTCTTGTGATACTCCATGTGATACCTACAGGAAGAAAATGGAAAATCGCTTCGCCAGGCAACCAAAGAAATTCATTGACGCCGTTCCAAAAAACTGAATTTGCAGCAATCGTGCCCCCACCAAAATCTACAGCTTCTAAAATATTTCTGAACCCGAGGATAAGCCCCCCGATAATAATCGCAGGCAGGATTGGGGTGAAAATTTCTGCCAGCACTCCTACAACCCGCTGGACTGGATTTTGATTTTGCTTTGCAATCGATTTGCTTTGTTCCTTTGAAACACCTTCAATGCCCGATACCGCTACAAAGTCATTGTAAAAAACAGAAACTTCATTCCCGATGATAATCTGAAATTGACCGGCATTAGTAAACATGCCCTTAACACTGGAAATATTTTCGATTTCCTTTTCATTAGCTTTATCCGGATCATTTAAAACAAAACGCATTCTTGTGGCACAATGTGTCACAGCGGCCACATTTTCCTTTCCACCAATATTTTCCAACAGTTTCTCAGCATCTTTTTGGAACTTGCCCATAAAAAAACCTCCTTCAACTTGTATATATATGTTCGAGATATTGCAATGATACAATAAAAACAAACAGATTGCAAACGGTTTTATTAAAAAATTAAAAATATTAAGTTGTTTTTTTACAAAAATTTATTTATATTTCATTTTCAAGTACTAATCATAGATTATATTTAGTCCTTGTAGTTATTCATGAGATAGTTTATAATTTACCATGTATATACAAGACTGGAGGAGTAGAAATGTTTTTGGAAATACACGTAACAGAAAATGAATATAAACTCACCGTGAATCATAGCAAGTTTTCTATTGACAAAATGGATTGCTTAGACGATCTATTAGCTTTGAAAAAAAAGCTGTCAGAATATGAGTTAACCGGTGGAATTATTTCTAGTGATGGTGAAATAATTATTTCAGATGACAGCAGTCTGTATGAGTTGTCTGATTGGTTGACTGAAGAACTAAATATTCCATTTGTTTACGGCACTCTGGATGCGTACAAACAAAATGTTGAAACGAAAAAATGGGCTATTGCTTACCACGGGTTTGAACCAGGAAAAAACGAATATTCTCATGAGTCTCTTCTTACTGTAGGGAACGGTTTTATCGGTCTTAGGGGAACAACACCTGAAATGGAGATATCAAACGAGACTTATCCGGCTACTTATCTCGCCGGTTTGTACAATACTGCCGTCTCGAATGTTAATGGCAGGGACATTTACAATGAAGATTTTGTGAATGCTCCAAATATGCAAAAAATGTATCTGGTGGTTGATGGTGAGAAGGTTGATTTTGCCAAATGCTCTATCCTCTATTTCAAACGGAATTTAAATTTAAAACATGGATTGTTTCAAGCATGGTATGAATTGGAAACAAATCTTGGGAAAAGAATTAAATTTGAATTTGAAAAATTTGTGAGTATGTATGATAGAAGCCAATATAATTTGAGCTACTCGTTTACACCGGTCAATTTTTCAGGCGAAATAGAATTAGTTATTTGTTCAGATGGTGATGTCTACAATTATAATGTCGAAAGATATAGAAAACTTACGAACCGACATTTGGATGAAATCAATTATTTAGTGAATGATAAAAAAGTCATCTTGTCATGTAAGACAAAGCAGTCGAAAATTATGATTCGTCAGAGTTCCATAATCGACAGCGATACAATCGACTTGTCGAATCTTGCAATTGAGAGAAATCCAAAAAATGTGAAACAAATCGTTTCTCTTAATGTGATTCAAGGAACAACTTATCAAATTGAACGTGTCGTAAACGTTGAACAGTTTCGCAAAGAAGAGGAAGTCCCTGACAAAACGCTGGAAGATGTGACTTTTAAAAGTTTTAAAACTAGTTTTGCTCAATCCGCGGAAGAATGGGATAAACTGTGGAATGAATCAGCAATTAAAGTCGAAGGCGACTTCATGTCGCAAAAATTGCTCAATTTGCACACCTATCATCTATTGGTTTCTGCTTCTCCTAATGGCAATAAGGATAGTGATGTTTCAGTGACCGCAAGGGGTTTGCACGGGGAAGCATATCGGGGACATATTTTTTGGGACGAGCTGTTCATTCTCCCCTTTTATATCATCCACTTTCCAGAGACTGCGAAAGAATTATTGCTTTACAGATACCGCAGACTTGGGTCGGCAAAAAGGGCGGCGGAAAAGGAAGGTCATAAAGGGGCGATGTTCCCTTGGCAATCTGGTTTAGACGGCAGCGAGCAATCACAAGTGCTTCATTTGAACCCCATCAGCGGTGAGTGGAAAGAAGATCACAGTCGCTTGCAAAGACATGTTTCTTTGGCAATCGCCTACAACGTTTGGCTATATTGGAACAACACAAAAGATATTGAATTTTTGAGTCAATACGGATTGGAGCTGCTGTTAGAAATCGCCCATTTTTGGGAGGGTCTGGCTAAATGGGATGAATCTGAACAGCGCTACTTCATTGAAGGTGTCATGGGACCGGATGAATTCCACGAAAGTTACCCATGGTCTGAAAAAGGCGGATTCAAAAATAATGCCTACACAAACATGATGGTTATTTGGTTATTTGAGGAAATCTCAAAAATACGGCAAGAAATAAGTGAACAGATTTTTTCAGAAGTTCAGGCAAAGGTTAAAATAGACCCAGCTACTTTTGAAAGGATGGAGGACATCCAACATCTGTTAGGGTTGGAAATAGATAATGCCGGAGTCATTGCCCAGTATCAAGATTATTTCAAATTAAAAGAAATCGACTTTGATTACTACAAAAAGAAATATGGCAATATTTACCGAATGGACAGAATTTTGAATGCCGAAGGAAAAAATGCAGATGATTATCAGGTTGCTAAACAAGCTGACAGCCTGATGATTTTCTATAATCTTTCGAAAAAACAAGTGGACACAATTCTAGAGGATTTGAACTACAATTTACCCGAGGATTATGTTAAGAGAAATCTTGATTACTATTTGGCAAGAACTTCTCATGGCTCCACTTTGTCGCGCATCGTACACGCACAACTTGCGGCAATGATCGATGAAAAAGAAATGGCGTGGAATTTATACAAAGAAGCCTTGTATTCCGATTATCGTGATATCCAAGGAGGCACAACGGCAGAAGGTATTCACGCAGGAGTAATGGCAGCCACCTTATTTATTCCGCTGACTACTTTTGCCGGTTTAGATATTCGAAAAGATATTGTAAGCTTTGCACCTGACTTGCCGAAACATTGGAAATCGATTGAATTTTTTATCAAAATCAGATCTGTTAAGTACAAAATAAAAGTCACCCATGAAGAAATTGCTATTACGGCAGAAGATGGGGCAATAATAGAAGTGAATGATAAAAAAATCAATCTTGAGCAAGGAAAAGAAAAAAGGATCGCCTATTAGGAGGGAAAAAATTTGAAAGGATTTATTTTTGATTTAGACGGTGTCATAACGGATACCGCAAAATATCATTACCAAGCATGGAAACAGCTTGGGGAGCAAATAAATATTGTCATCGATGAAAAGTTTAATGAACAGTTAAAAGGCATCAGCCGGATGGACTCTTTAAATCTGATTTTAGCATTGGGAAACAAGGAAACTGAATATTCTCCTATCGAAAAGAAACAAATGGCTGCTGAAAAAAATACCTATTATCTCGAACTTTTGCAAGAGCTGGGTCCTGATGATATATTGCCCGGAGTAAAAGAATTCTTGATAGAAGCAAAAAAAAGAAACATCCCTTGTGTGATTGCTTCTGCTTCAAAAAATGCTCCTCTTATTTTGAAAAAATTAGGGGTTAGCGACTATTTTGAAGCAATTGTTGATCCGGCATCTTTAGCAAAAGGAAAACCGGACCCTGAGATTTTTGAACGTGCTGCTCAATTAATCGGAATCAAGCCAACTGAAGGCATCGGATTCGAAGACGCACAAGCCGGTATTGATGGTATCAAAGCTTGCGGCATGTACGCAGTGGGCATAGAAGTCGATAGTCCGCTGATGGGAGCAGATATTTCTGTCAATAGTTTTTGCGAACTCAACATTGATGAACTATTAGAAATCCAGCAAAATCGGTCTGCAAAATTTTAAATAACTAAAAAAGAGCGTTGGAGAAATTTCTCCAACGCTCTTATATTTTTCTTCTCCGGGCAAAATCGACGAAACGGAATTTATCCAATTTATGAATCGACTCTGTATACTCAAAGCACCTTGTGTCAGAAAGATAAACCAAACTTTTCACCGTGACCACATGGTTGTCATCCAGCGTCAGTTCAAGCAAATCCCGCACTTCCTTTGATGCTTTTTCTACCGTGATTTCTTTTTGCGCATAGGATATTTCCAGTCCCAAGTCAATTTCCAAAAAATCATACAATGATTCGGAGACTTTTTTTTCAGGTAAAACCGGAATAATACTTGCATCCAAATAGTCAATATCGATAATCGAAGGTTCTCCATTGATGGTTCTAGTTCTGACTAGTTTCCAGGCTTCTGACGCAACCGGCCAGCCTGTTTTTTCACTTAAAAATGGGGACACAGCCACCTTTTTTATTTCAATAACTTTTGTCTGACTGTCAATTTTTTGACTCTCTTTCAGTTCTTTAAAACTGGTCAAACCAGAAATCGGAAAATCAAAGCGATGCAAATCTAAAACGATTGATCCCTTTCCTTGTTTTTTTTGAATCAATCCAGTGTTAATTAAAAGGTTTAAAGCTTTCCTTATTGTCTCTCTGGAAACACTGTACATTTCTGCCAACTGCTTTTCGCTAGGAAGTAACGTATTGGACGGATATTCACCACTTAGAATTTTCTTTTCCAAATCAGCATAGATTTCTTTGAATTTATTCATTGATAAATCTCCTTCTTAATAATATAGCGATGAAAACCACTCGTTCTGAATACAAAATGATGAATTTATGGTTGCAGCAAGAATTATACGTCAACGGCAATAACCGCCTGATTTAAAATTGATAAACACTTATAGACTCACATTTGTCTCTTCAAATAGCACGTACATTATATTATACCATAACAGACTTTTTTATTTTTCTGACTAATATCAGCCATCAGTAAATAGAAAAAGAACGGGTAAATTCTTCAAAAAATTATTATCCCTGAGCAAGCTGCTGCTTCACCAAATAAACAGCCCCAATCATCCCCGCATCATTTTTCAGTTTTGCCGGTTTGATTTCTCCGATTGTTTTGTCAAGCAAAAAGGATATACTGCCATGACGCTTGGCCAACTCCAACGTTTTTTCCTGCAACCCGGTCATAAATTCTTCGTTGGCACTAATCCCACCGCCGATTAAAATCACTTCGGGGTCAAACGCACTAAGCAGACTTAACAAACCAGAAGCCAGCTCTTCATAATATCGTGCCAAAATTCGTTTAGCCAATGCTTCTCCATTTTCAGCACGTTGAAAAATCTCCTTAGCTCCCAATGTTTCTTCAATTTCCGGAGACTCACTTTTTCTGGCAGCATTATACAAACGACTGAGTCCGCCCACTACTGCTCCCCGCAGATTAAGGGAAGATTTTTCTATATTGCCGGTCGCAGGCAGTTCTTTGATCGTCATATAACCAAATTCCCCCGCCATCCCGTGCGCCCCGCGGTAGACTTCTCCGTTGATAACAATCCCGCCGCCGACTCCGGTCCCTAGCACGATACACAAATAATTGTCGATATCTTGTGCTGCACCTAACCATTTTTCAGCGATTGCCGCAGCATTGGCATCATTTTCCACCTCAGTCGGCAATTCTGTTCTTTTTTCTATTTCCTCTTTCAAATTTGTTTCATACAACGAGCGTATTGCTCCTGCTGTCGTCATGAAACCATCTTTTTGAATAATCCCCGGCGCACTCACACCAACGCCCTTGATGTCGGGATATTTCTGCTGATAGTTTTTTGTGATACTAGCTATATCCTGAAGCAATGATTCTTTTTCGCGATTGGTGTCCACCATGGATTTTTCAACGATTTCCCCATCCTCTGTCAAAACACCATATTTAATTGTCGTACCGCCGATATCAAAACCGATATACATTTTTCTTCCTCTTTCGTCTATGAATTTTACACTTTATCTACAAAATAATGACTGTCCTCTTTATACTTTGCCAAAGCTTTTTCCCAAACAGCCACAGCGTCCATCACGCAGCAATTCGCCTGAAGAACTTTTCCGCACTGATAATCTGACGGTGATAAAACATTTAGTACCCGGTCGTAGCGTTGCTCAAAACCGGAAAAATCATGGCGCAAAACATTCATAATCATAGTTTTGTTTCCCGGCAAGGTGATTTCATAGTCGAAATTACCGCGAAATAAATAATCCGGGAGAACCATTTCCTCCACACCATGAAGGCTAGTATTCCTTTCCAGCGGAGCACCCAGCATCACTATTTTACCTCCCCGGCGGTAAACTTCTCTAAACGGGGAATTAGGGCCCACAGGAGAAAAATCCTTGTAGTGATGTTTTGTGATTTCTTCAGCATCTTTTCCCCAAGCTGTCACACTATGGGTAGGGTGGACACTGCGGAAAACTCCTTCTGACTTTCTCATAAACTCGGGCAGAATACCGATACAGGACGGCGTTTGTTCCAGATCAAACTTTCGGTTCTCAAGGCTGACATTTTCATAGCTCAGCGCAGGCAGCAGCAGCGTACCGTTTTTCACAGTCTCTTTCAGAGCTGCAATGACTGCTGCCGGTCCCCCTTCGATTGTTTCCCTTCCTTTCAAAGCATTATAAGAAGAGTGAACGACGATCGTATCGTCCTCTCTGATACCCAATGCTCGTAAATCCTCAATGATTTTGCTTGCTTCCATCTCTGCTAACTCCTCAATTAGTCTTCTATCAGACATTACTTGTTAAGAAGAGTGTATCTTGTTTTCTCTCTCTCCGCAATCGGTGAATGAAAAGTCATAAAAAAGCTCTCCTGAAATGAGTAAAAAATACATTTCAAACCTTTATCACTTTCATTTGAATCGTTGGAGAAAATAAAAGAGCATTCACTGTCCGATGGCATGGAAGAAAATCAATAGACAACGACAAGGTCCGTGTGTTCCCATCACCAAGAACAGTCACAATAATTCAATATTATTTATATCATAAAGAAGACAAGAAAACTTACCGCCTGAGGATTAAGAAACAAATTACTCTGATTTCAAAATTTGTTCACCAAAATAAAAAAAGACAACTACTTTTTTAGTAGTTGCCTTTTTTTCCTGTGTCTCTTAACTTACAATTTTTTTGTAAGTCTTAGTTTATATTTTATAGTTGACTGCTTCTTACATCATACCCATCATATTAGGGTCCATGCCTGGTGCTCCGCCAGCTGGTGCTTCAGGTGCCGGCTTGTCAGCAATCACAGCTTCAGTTGTCAAAATCAGTGAAGCAACGCTTGCCGCATTTTGAAGGGCTGAGCGTGTCACTTTTGTAGGGTCTACGATTCCTGCGTCAATCATGTTGACCCATTCGCCGGTAGCAGCGTTAAACCCTGTGCCCGGTTCAGCATTTTTCATCTTATCAACAACTACAGAACCTTCTACTCCTGCATTGTCAGCAATTTGACGAACAGGCTCTTCCAAAGCACGCAACACGATGTTCACACCTGTCAGTTCATCGCCTTCAGCATCGACAGCTGCCACCTTATCAAGCACATTGATTAAAGCAGTACCCCCGCCGGAAACAATTCCTTCTTCCACTGCCGCACGAGTCGCATTCAAAGCATCTTCAATACGCAGTTTTAATTCTTTCAATTCAGTTTCAGTTGCTGCACCCACTTTGATAACAGCTACACCGCCTGAAAGTTTTGCCAACCGTTCTTGCAGTTTTTCACGGTCGAAATCAGAAGTAGTATCTGCTACTTGTGAACGGATCAATGCCACACGCTCAGCGATTGCGTCAGTCGTGCCGCCGCCTTCTACGATAGTTGTATTGTCTTTGTCCACCACAACTTTTTTCGCTGTTCCCAGTGACTCAATCTTAGTGTCTTTCAATTCCAGTCCTAAATCTTCAGTAATCACTGTACCGCCTGTTAAGATAGCAATATCTTCCAACATTGCTTTGCGGCGGTCGCCGAATCCTGGAGCTTTAACTGCAGCCACATTAAATGTACCGCGGATTTTATTTAGAACGAGTGTCGGCAATGCTTCGCCGTCCACATCGTCAGCGATAATCAATAACGGTTTGCCTTCTTGCAAAATTTGCTCTAACAACGGCAAAATATCTTGAATGTTAGAGATTTTTTTGTCTGTGATCAAAATGTAAGGATCTTCTAGGACTGCTTCCATTTTATCGTTGTCAGTCACCATGTATTGAGACAGATAACCGCGGTCAAACTGCATCCCTTCCACGACATCAAGCTCTGTTTCGATTCCTTTAGATTCTTCAATCGTGATGACACCGTCATTGCCAACTTTTTCCATCGCATCGGAAACGTACTCACCGATTGTTTCAGAACCGGAAGATACTGCCGCCACTTGTGCGATAGATTCTTTTGTTTCTACTTGTTTGGAAATTTCGTACAGACCTTCAACAGCTGCTTTAGTTGCCAACTCGATTCCGCGGCGGATACCTACAGGGTTAGCCCCGGCTGTAACGTTTTTCAAGCCTTCACGGACGATAGCACTTGTCAACACAGTTGCTGTTGTTGTTCCATCTCCTGCAATATCATTTGTTTTAGAAGCCACTTCTGAAACTAATTGTGCTCCCATATTTTCAAAATGGTCTTCCAATTCGATTTCTTTAGCGATTGTCACACCGTCATTTGTAATCAATGGTGAACCAAAAGATTTTTCTAAAACCACATTACGACCTTTTGGCCCTAATGTTACTTTTACTACATCTGCAAGAGAGTCAATCCCTCTTACCATTGCTTCCCGTGCATCTCTGCTGAATTTAATATCTTTTGCCATGTCTTTTTATGCTTCCTTTCAAGTTTTATTCTACGATAGCGATAATATCTTTTTCATGAACGATCAGGTATTCTTCACCTGCGTGAGTAATCTCTGAACCTGAATATTTTTCAAAAACAACTTGATCGCCGACTTTAACTGACATCGGTAATTTTTCTCCATTGTCTAACGTACGACCGTCACCAACAGCCAGCACTTTCCCGACTTGTGGTTTTTCTTTAGCTGCTGAAGTTAAGACCAAACCTCCTGCAGTCACTTCTTCCTCTTGAGCTACATCAATAATGACACGATCTCCTAATGGTTTTAACAACTTAAATCCCTCCATCAATTTTCTTTTTTAGCACTCTTGAACTTCAAGTGCTAACTCACATTTATTATGATACTCATTCTTGAAGATTTTTGCAAGTATTATCCTAAGTTTCAACAAAAAATACACAAAGAAAAAAACTCCTCCTGAGATAGGAGAAGTTCCAAATCAAGTGTTATCAAGCTCTCGCTCATTTTTTAATCCGTGTAATGATTCAAAAAATAAATCAACGTTTGCAGTTCATTCGTCAAGTCGATACTTTGAACGTGAACATTGCTAGGTGTATTCAATCGGACACGGGTAAAATTCATGATACCGCGAATCCCTGCCTCGTATAATTTATTTGCAACATCTTGAGCATTTTCTGAAGGAATCGTTAAAATCGCCACTTCAATCTGCTGCTGCCGGATTTGCTCTGCCATGTCTTCCATCGGATAAACAGGAATACCGTCCACAATCCGTCCCACCAAATCTTCCTTCACATCAAAGGCGGCACTGATCCGGATATTATTGTTTTGATGAAAACCATATTTAAGCAAAGCACTCCCCAGATTCCCGACCCCGATTAATGCCACATTAGTCAGACGGTCCTCTGTCAACATGCGTCCAAAAAATTCAAGCAGACTTTCCACATCGTAGCCATATCCCCGTTTGCCTAATTCTCCAAAGTAGGAAAAATCACGGCGAATGGTGGCACTGTCCACCTTCACTGCTTCACTAAGTTCTGTTGAAGAAATTTTTGTTTTTCCGGAATCAAACAAAACTTTCAAATAACGATAATATAAAGGCAACCTTTTCGCCGTCGCCCTTGGAATCGGTTTATTCTTCATACTGCATTTATTCCTTTCTAACATTAGCTTGTTCTATTACTCACATTAACATCATATCAATAAAAGTTTACTTTGTGCAATTTTTCTGTTTGAAAACCGATATTTCAAAGCTTTTTTCATTTCTCTCTTCCCTTTATGATATGATAAACTTAATTTATCATGTTTTTTAGGAGAAAACCGTTATGATTTTATTACAAGGAAACAATATTGCTCGTTTTTTCGGAGCAGATATTTTATTTCAACACATTCACATCGAAATCAAAGACAACAGCCGGATTGGTTTAGTCGGAAGAAATGGTGCCGGCAAATCCACCTTATTGAAAATTTTAGCAGACATTGAATCCCCGGATGAAGGTCAAGTGACGAAAATACGAGGACTGACTCTAGGATATCTGGCACAAAATACCGGATTCACTTCTGAAAAGACCATCTGGGAAGCGATGCGGGACTCTTTCACTCATCTTATACAGATGGAAGAAAAAATCAGACAATTAGAACTGGATATCAGCCGCCATACTTCCGGCCAAGACTCGGCTGAGTTTCAAAAAAAATTAAAAGATTATGACCAGCTGCAGCATGATTTTCAGCAGCAAAATGGGTACATGTATGAAACAGAAATCAAGACCGTATTGAATGGTTTTCAATTTGATGAAAGCTACTACGGACGTAAGGTCAACAGTCTGTCAGGCGGACAAAAAACCCGTCTAGCATTGGCAAAATTATTGCTGGAACGGCCCCAACTGCTGATTCTTGACGAGCCTACCAACCACTTGGATATCGACACTCTTTCCTGGTTGGAAAACTATTTGCAAAATTATCGGGGAGCCTTGCTCATCGTCTCTCATGACCGCTATTTTTTAGATAAAATCGTCACAGAAGTTTATGAGTTGAGCCGCAGCCAGATTACTTATTACAAAGGAAACTATACGACTTATCTTGACATCAAGGAACAACGTTTGACATCAGAGTGGAAAGCTTATGAAAAACAGCAAGAAGAAATCCATAAATTAGAAGATTTTGTGGCAAGAAACATCGTTAGGGCAAGCACCACGAAACGGGCTCAAAGCAGACGCAAACAACTGGAAAAAATGGACAGGCTGGAAAAACCGGTGGGAGATGAAAAATCGGCACATTTTAACTTTTCCATTGAAAAAAAATCAGGCAATGTGGTCCTGCAAGTCGAAAAAGCGGCTATCGGTTACGATGGACAAGTGCTGGCCAAGCCAATCGAGTTAGACATCCGCCGGCAAGAAGCTGTTGCTTTGGTAGGCCCTAATGGTATCGGCAAATCAACCTTGCTAAAATCCATCATAAAAGAGCATCCTCTGATTGAAGGGCAGATTGCCACTGGAACTAATGTCATGATTGGATACTACGATCAGGAGCAAAGTAATTTGCGCTCTAATAAAACAGTACTTCAAGAGTTATGGGACGAACATCCTACCACTCCAGAAAAAGATATCCGTTCCATTCTCGGCAGTTTCCTTTTTTCCGGGGATGATGTCAGCAAAACCGTTCCTTTTCTCAGCGGCGGAGAAAAAGCACGGCTGGCATTGGCTAAATTATCCATGAAAAAGCATAATTTTCTGATACTTGACGAGCCCACGAACCATCTGGATATCGACAGCAAAGAAGTTTTGGAAAATGCTTTGATTGAATTTGAGGGAACAATTCTGTTCGTTTCCCATGACCGCTATTTTATCAATCGCATCGCCACTAAAGTCGTAGAATTATCTGAAAAAGGGTCTCAGGAATTTTTAGGTGATTATGATTATTATGTGGCAAAAAAGGCAGAGCTGGAAGAATTGGCACGGATGAAAGCCGAGGAAGCCTATGCTACACAGGGAGTGTCAGAAACACATACGCAAACAACAAACCAAAAAGAATATTACCGCTCCAAAGAAATACAAAAAGAAATCAGAAAACTGGAACGGCAAGTCCGCAGTGCCGAAGAACAGCTGGAAAAAATTGAAAAAGAAATTGAAGAGATTCATGAACGGATGACACTGCCTCAGATTCTCACCAACCATATCGAGTTAGCCAATCTTCAAAAAGAAGTTGATGCACTGGAAGAAGAACAGCTGAAAGTCATGGAAGAGTGGGAAGAAAGCAGTACGAAACTGGAAAAAGCAACTTAAAAAAAAACGGCAGAATGCGCAACGCATTCTGCCGTTTTTTGATAACTAATCAATCCATGGATTGTTTGCTTTTAGCAACCAATTCCTGCATCTTTTGATAAATCACATCTACCTCTGCCAAATCTCTTGCCGAAGCACCGCTTGCCAGCGGATGTCCTCCGCCGTGATGTTCTCTGGCAAGTCCATTGATGGTCGGTCCTTTCGAGCGCATCCTTACGCGGTAAAATCCTTTTTCTTGTTCCACGAACAATGCCCACATCACAACCTTGTCAATATTTCCGGGAATCGGAATCAAACCTGCTGTATCCCCGTCAGCCACATGATATTTTTTCAACAGCTCGTAGGGAAGTATGACCCGTGCTACACCGTTGTCATCGCACTCGATATTTTCCAGCATATATCCCATTAGTCTGGCTACTTTCCACGGGATTTCCGAAATTTGCCGGTTGATTAAAGCAGCATCAAAGGGATATTTTCTTAACTCAGAGGCTACCTGAAATGTATGGCTGGTAGTCGAAGGATATAAAAACCTTCCCGTATCTCCAACGATTCCGGCATAAAGCAGTCTGGCAGCGTCCTCTGTCATTACCAGTTCATCAGAAAAAGAACTATAAAAGTCATAAATGATTTCGCTGCAGCTACTCGCTTCAGTCGAAATCCACATGATATCACCATAAGGTTCGTCATTTGGATGATGGTCGATTTTTATCAGCTTATCACCTAAACCATAACGCTTATCTGAGATTCTTGGTGCATTTGCCGTGTCTGTCACAATGACTAGCGCTCCCTGATAAATCTCATCAGCAATAATATCCATACGCCCCATATAACTCAAGGATCTTTCTTCATCGCCGACACAATAAATTGTTTTTCCCGGGAAAGAAGCACGCAGTATGGCCGCCAATCCCAACTGGGAACCCAAGGCATCCGGATCAGGGCGTTCATGACGGTGAATGATAATTTTTTTATATGCTTTTATTTCTCCCAAAATTTCCCTCTGCTGACTCATTTTCCTGCCCACTTTCTATGATTTACCCATCAATTGACAAACAACGATGGCTTTCGCAACAATCGTGTTGTCCAGTTTGACTTCTACATCTAGTTTCGCTGATCTGCGGCCAATCTCTAAAATTTTAGGGACAATTTCGATTTGGCTTTCGATTTGAATGACTTTAAAATAGTACAGCGAAACTTGTTCGATAACGATATTTCTTTTTTCTTGTTTATGCATCACCCGTCTGACTGAACTGGTGATGATTTCACTCAAGACCCCATAAGATAATGTCCCAATATTATCCACCATCTGAGGTGAAATAACAACACTCAAAATAAAATTGTTTTTATCTTCCGTATCAACCTCAGTGATTGCTTCAGAAATTTGATCCGGCATGGTATTGGCTACTTGCGGCTGACGCTGTGCCATCTGCATGGCCCTCATCACATCTCTTCGAGAGATAATACCAATCAATGTTAAATCATCTTCCACTACAGGCATCATTTCCAGTCCGTCCCAAATCATCAAATGCCCCACGCTGGCAACGCTCATGTGAAGTTTAACATTAGTGGTTTCCTTCGTCATGACTTTTTCGATGCCTTGTTTTGCCTGCCGTCCGATCACATCTTTTGAAGTGACCACACCTAAAACCCGCATATTTTTATTTACCACAGGAAAACGGGAATGTCCGGTCTCAAGAGATTTTTTTTCGTAATCTGCAACTGTATCAGTATGGTATAAATAATCCGTCAAACTTAACTTTGTATAAATGTCTCCTACCAGCAAAATTTCTTTGCGGATCATTTGATCGCTGATAGCCCGATTAATCAAACTAGCTACGGTAAAAGTATCATAAGAAGTCCCTAGCACGGGCATTTTCACTTCATCTGCCAATTTTTTCGTTTCTTCTGAAATTGAGAAGCCCCCAGTCACCAACACAGCGGCATCTCTTTTCAGTGCTAGCTCCTGAACTTCTTTCCTGTTCCCCACAATCATCAGTGAGCCTGATGAAATGTACGGCTCCATCGCTTCTGGTGTCATGGCTCCGATGATAAATTTCACCAAAGGTTTATCCAGCCCTTCACTTCCTCCTAAAACCGTACCTTCAATGATTTTAACCAGCTCATTAAACGTCAGTTTTTCAATCGTCCCCTGGGTCTTTTGTTCAATCCGGATCGTACCCACCCGCTCGATTGTAGAAACCAGTCCTTCATTTTCTGCTGCCTTAATCGCTCGGTAAGCCGTCCCCTCACTGACACCCAAATTTTTAGCAATGCCGCGAACCGATATCCGTTCCCCAACAGGCAGGCTTTCAACATAAGCTAAAATTTGATCGTGCTTCGTACTCATAGACTTCCTCCTTTTTCTCCCTTAAATTATTTCCGTTCATGTCTCGAAGTTCTTAACAGTCTCTTTCCTCTAATGATAAAAAGTATAACAGTTTTCACCTTAGTGTACCACAACAGTTTATTAAAAATAAATAAATAAAGACGAAGCCCAAAGTCTATAAATAGAAAAAACCACGGAATCATTTAGCTAAAGCAATGATTTCGTGGCTTTCTTGATATTTACTGTTATTTCAAATTTAAAACGGCTGAAAAGTCTGCCTCTTAGATTTTTATCCGCGTCTTCTCTGGCTTGATTCCATGATGACGGGTAAAATCACTGGCCGGCGTTTCGTTTGTTCAAACAAATAGCGGCTCAATTCGTCTCGTATGCTCTGTTTCAGTTTGCTCCATTCAAAATCATTGTCTACTAAATTTTCCTCGACAATTTTTTCGACAATTTTAGCACTCTCTGACAACAATTCACGACTCTCGCGAACATAGACAAACCCGCGCGAAGTTATTTGCGGTTTTGAAACGATTTTTCTGGTTTTTCGATTGATTGTAGCGACAGCGATAAACACACCATCTTCTGATAATACGCGGCGGTCACGCAGAACAATGTTGCCGATGTCTCCCACGCCGATACCGTCCACCATAATATTTTGAGCCTCAACCGTTCCCGCCATGTGCATTCGTTTTCCGTCAAACTCTAACACATCGCCGCGGCCGGTAAGGAAAATATTTTTATAAGGAATGCCCACTTCATGAGCCAAGTCAGCATGGGCAGCCAAGGTCCGGTATTCCCCTTGAATAGGGATAAAATATTTTGGTTTCATAAGATTTAGCATCAACTGCAAATCGTCAGGACTGGCATGGCCAGAAACTTTAATGTTGTCGGAAATCGTCCGCACAGTTCCCCCTGCCCGGTAAATCATGTCCTCTGTTTTTGCCATTTCTGTCTCCATGGCTGTGGATGGCGTCGTGGTAATGTAGATTAAGTCCCCTTCTCCAATCGTCAACCCCCGTCCACGACCGGAAGCCATTCTTTGCAGAGATTTAATCGGTTCCCCCATCCGGCCGGTTTCTAAGATCAACAATTCTTCTGGAGCATATTTTTTCACGTCATGGTATTTAATTATCAAATCTTTGCTGGGCAGCTTTAATTTATTCACCCGAATAGCCACATCGATGATTTCATTCAAATCACGACCCGTCAGCAATACTTTCCGGTTGGAACGATGTGCCGCATCTAGAATCTGCTGAATCCTTTGAATGTTGCTGGCGACAGCCGCCACAATAATCCTGCCTTCCCAGTAACGCAGCGTGTCAAAGACCTCTTCAGCGATTTTCTTCTCCGATGCGATAGGTGCAGGCTTCTCGGCACTGGAAGAATCGCTTAACAAAGCAAAGACTCCCTCTTTACCAATTTCAGCCAACCGGGAAAAATCAGTGCGGTACATAGGGATAGCGCTATGATCAAATTTAAAATCTCCCGTGTAGACAATGTTGCCTTCCTTGCTGCTCAATACGATTCCGACAGAATCCGGAATAATATGAGTTGTGCGGAAAAAGCTGACAGTGCTTTTAGTAAAATCAATCTCAGTAAATTCATCAATCACATGAAAATCATTGAAATGTTTCGATGCCGGGTAATCGGCTGTGTAAAGTTTAGCCAGCTCGATGGTCAGCTCTGTACCAAAAACCGGCAAGCTGACTGCTTCCAACAAGTACGGCAGTGCACCGACCCCGTCTGCATGTCCATGGGTCAGAAAAATTCCCACGATCCGGTCTTTATTTTCTAATAAATAGGAAAAATCCGGTATGACCGCGTCAATACCTAATAAATCATTTTCCGGGTACTGCAAACCGCAGTCCAGAATGTAAATTTCTTCCTCCACTTCGACCACGTACATATTTTTCCCATTTTCACGTACGCCGCCAAAGGGGATAATTTTTATTGAACTCAAATTCTTCACCTCTTCAAATATTAATAAACTTTAATATGCATAAGAAAAAAACGTTAAAATAACGAAAGAAAAAGCAATTTTTTAAAAAATAATTTCTATCGAATGAAATTATTTTTCGCAAAAGCTTTTTACCCATTCATTGAAGCCTTCATCTTTCTTTCCAAATCTTTCATTGCCAGTCCTAAAATTTATCTATTACATTTTAACACACTCTTGTAAAAATAGCTTGTCTTTCCAACCGGATAAATTTTTGTCTCAAATTCCTGCATTGACAGCATTTTTCAGACTTGCTATAGTGAACACATCTTAAAAACTAGAAAGAAGGACAATAAACAAATGGCACAAGTAGAAAGTTTTTTATTAGACCATCATAAAGTTAACGCACCTTATGTCCGTTTAGCCGGCACCGAAACTCAAGAAGGTGTGAAGATTCAAAAATACGACTTGCGTTTCCTTCAACCCAATACTGATGCCCTTCCCACAGGCGCTCTCCATACATTTGAACATTTATTAGCCACTTGGATGCGTGACGAATTAACGGGCATCATTGATATTTCACCCATGGGCTGTCGGACTGGCTTTTACATGATCATGTGGGGCGAACAAGATATCAAAGACATCCGTGATGCTTTGAAAATAGTTTTGGAAAAAGTCGTCACAGCAACAACGATTCCTGCGGTGACTGCGAAAGAGTGCGGAAATTATAAAGATCATTCCTTATTTGGCGCACAAGAATACGCAAAGCTCATCTTAGCACAGGGAATTAGTTTAGATCCTTTCGAACGTGTCCTGTAATATCAGCTGGAGCCCTCAAGTTTCCCGCCATAAGGTCAATGGGAGATTTTCAATAATTTTAAGGAGTTGCTGTTATGACGATTGAGGAAATAAAAGCGCTGATAAACAGCGGTGCGCCTTACGATGATGCAGGCGAAGAAGTGGCAAGACTACGAAATAACGCCATCCGGGAATGCCGGAGATATAATTTTCTGGTGAATTCGGAAAACCGGTATGACATGGCTATTTTAGAAAAAATATTGAAAGAAATTGGGACAGATGTTTATATCGAACCAAATTTTTTCTGTGAGTTTGGTTTTAATATCTCCATCGGAAACCACGTCTATATCAACCATGATATGGTGATTCTGGATTGCAATGAAGTAACTATCGGGGATAATGTCTATATCGGTCCGAAAGTAGGTTTGTACGGAGCGAACCATGCTGAAGACCCCATAGAGCGGACGGAACTTAATATTGTTTATTCCAAACCTATCCACATCGGTGATAAAGTCTGGCTGGGCGGCGGCACCAGCGTCCTGCAAGGGGTTACCATCGGTAAAAACAGCATCATTGGTGCGGGGAGCGTGGTGACTAAAGATATCCCTCCAAATGTCATCGCTGCCGGAAACCCATGTAAGGCAATCCGTCCGATAAAACAAACCGACCGAACAAAACATCAGATAAAAACAAATCTCTCTGTCAATTAAATATTAAGCCTGGAGATCAGTTTCTCAATCAAAACTGACCTCCAGGCTTCTTTTAGGCAAAAAATCCTTATGAAAATTGTGCATCGTATAAATTTTTGTAAGCACCATTTAAAGCCATCAGCTCTTCATGGGTTCCCTCTTCCTCAATACCGTCTTCGCCGATAACAACAATCCGTGTCGCATATTTGATGGTCGCCAAACGGTGGGCGATAATCAATGTGGTTCGTCCTTCCGACAAGGAGAACAACGATTCCTGAATCACCTGTTCTGTTTCTGTATCCAAAGCCGATGTGGCTTCGTCTAAAATCAGAATCGGCGGATTTTTTAGGAACATCCGCGCAATGGCGACCCGCTGTTTCTGCCCCCCTGACAACTTCACTCCCCGTTCACCAATCATTGTTTCAATCCCGTCCGGCATCTGGTCAATGACTTTTTCCAAATGTGCCAAACGAACTGCTTCCTCGATTTCTTCATCTGTTGCAGCCAATCTCCCGTAGGCGACGTTCTCTTTGATCGTTCCGGGAAACAAAAACACGTCTTGCTGGACCATGCCGATTTGACTGCGCAGAGAATGCAGAGTCACATCCCGGATATCCTGACCATCAATCGTCAACCTTCCGTCAGTGATTTCATAAAACCTTGGGACCAAGTTGGTCAGCGTGGTTTTACCGGCACCGCTGGGACCTACGAAAGCAACGGTTTCCCCTGCTTTGATCTTCAGCGAAATATTATCTAAAACTTTTGTTCCGTCAGCATAAGCAAACGAAACCCCTTGATACTCGATGTCACCGCGGACAGGAGGCAACGCTACAGCATCAGCACGATCTTTGATGGACGGTTTCCGGTCCAGTTCTTCTGTCAGACGTTTAAAACCTGCGATTCCTTTAGGATAGCTCTCGATCATTGTGTTGACTTTTTCAATAGGTCGGACGAAAACATTAGACAGTAAAATAAATCCTACGAACTGCCCGGTGGTGATGTCCCCTTTTAAGACGTAGTAAGAGCCAAAAATCAAAGCAAACAAACTGATAAAGCGAATCAGCAAATAGTTATAAGAAGAACTGACCGCCATCATTTTATAAAAAGCCAGTTTAATTTTCCGATATCCTTGGTTAAGTCTTTCAAAGCGTTTTTCTTCAAAAGTTTCGTTGGCAAACGCCTGGACTACACGAATCCCGCTGACAGAAGCCTCAATACCGGCATTAAATTCTCCCAGCCGATGATAAATTTCTGTATTGATTCTTGTCATCTTCTTGTTGAAGAAAACCAATGCCAATGTGATAAAGGGCACCATGATAAATGTCGCCAAAGCCAGCTGGACATGAATCCTCATCATGAGAATAAAAGAACCAATCACAGTCATGATCGTAATAAACACATCTTCCGGTCCATGGTGGGCAACTTCAGAAATTTCAAATAAATCTGTCGTTAAACGGCTGATTAGTTTGCCTGTTTTGCTCTCATCAAAATATTCAAAAGATTGTCTTTCCAAATGAGCAAATAATTCCCGGCGCATGTCTGTCTCGATGTTTACCCCCAGCATATGTCCAAAATAAACTACTACATATTGAAGCAAGGTATTCACTACATACAAAAACAATAAAGAAAGGCACGCCACAACGATCAGACGCCAGTTCTCCTGAGGAAGAATCTCGTCAATCACACCATTGACGACAATCGGAAAAGCCAGCTCAAGGCCGGCGGCAATAATAGCACAAGTAAAATCTAAAATAAATAATTTTTTATACGGTTTATAGTAACTGAAAAAACGTTTCAACAAAACAACTCTCCTCCTCCATTCTTTTAATTTAAACAAAGATTTACTTAAAAGTAAAGAAGGGAAGCTCCCTTTCAAGAGTCTTCCCTTCTTTCAAATAGTCACGGATACTGTGTTTTCTCTGCTTTTACTGTTTCTCTATATTAAAGCTGATGGAAATATTCGCAGACAGCGCAGACAGCAATGAAAGTCAGCTCTGATACGAGACGCCTGTCTCACCGCTGCTGTTGTCTTTTCTCCTAATCAGATAATAAAGCACTCCGCAAATACTTAAGCCTGCCAAAGTGCAAACCAAACCGCCTTCCAGACCAAAGCTCCCGCCATTGAACAGCATTTTCCCTTTATCCAGTGTGGTGACAAAAACCGATGTGTGAACTTTTTGCCCGCTCACTTCGATTCCCAATACTGGACCGAGCATGAAATTCCAAATGCTGTGAGCTGCCCCCACAAGCCAGATATTATCACTTAAATAAAACAGCAAAGAAAACATGACACCAAAGATAAAAAGATTTACCAGTGCCAAGACGGTAATCCCCGGATTCATGCCGTGAAAAAAAGAAAATATCAAAGAATTGGCAATGATACCAAACCAAACACCTTTTTGACTGGCAATGGCATTCATCAGAAAGCCCCGGAAAAGAACCTCCTCGGTCCATCCCTGAACAGCAAATCCTAAGAAAAATATGAAAATTACTCCCCAGTCGACAGAGTCATTCAGTTTTATAGATAAACTCCCCAGCATCAGGCAGCCAAAAACCACCAGCATGATCTCCAGCAGTCCAACACCTAATCCTACCGTATAATTAAAAATAAATTTCTCTTTAAAGAAACCTAAGGATTGAACCGTCCGCTTTTCTATTTTTTTGCTTAATAGAATTGTCAATGCAGCTAAAATCGAAAAAGAAAAAAGATTAAACATCGTAGCGCTGTCTGAGGATAAAAAATCTGCTGGATTTGGAATACTGCCCCCTAATGTAACAAATATCAGACCGAAAACAAAAACACCTATCACAAACAACAGACTTTCTGCAATCATCAGTCCAAATGTCCATAAGACAGGCGTCCACCATCTCCCTTTTCTTTGTTCTCTCGTCAGTGCCAAACTTTTAGTTTCTAACATTACATTTCTCCCATCAGTATAATAGTTGATAAAAAGCGTCTTGTTCTCCATTGCTTATCCGCAATCAGCTGATAAAAACAAGGCATCTTCTGCCCAAACATTTAGTCTGCCTTTCAAAAACAAAAAACACACCTTTTACCATCATAGAATAGAAAAATAAATTGTCAAAGATTTTTTTAAGAGCTAATTTTTTTACTGACTTTCAGTGGTATCATAACGCCGGTCATAGTAATCTTTATAATCAAAAACACTTTTCTTCTTTTCAATAATCGGCAAAAGATTATCCTTATCAATAAACTTGAGAGGCTTTCTTTTTAAAAACAATAGAACTGGAGCCAAATAGACACGTTCTCTTGATGTCCTTGTATAATACAAATAATAGAAACTCGCATCTAAATGAACGACCTCATTATCAACACTGGTGATTTTTAAGTAAAACGGTTCATTGGCAACTCTCATCTGACGGGGCAGATAATATCTGAAAAGCGAGCCGGCAACAGCACTTTTGTTAGGATTGAATCGGTATTTAACCAAAACCAATTCCACCGATTTTATATCGGCATAAGCTAATTCTTTCACTTTTCTAAATCCTAAAAATCCTTTAATCGGCAAAAATATATCATCTAACAGAGGAAATTTTTGGCCTACCGGATAAATGAGTTTCTTTTTATCCAAAGTCCAGTAATTGTAGTAGCGTTTAAAATCATAGAAAGACAACGTGGTAATAAACAAATAGATAATAATCCCCATCAAAACACCCGCCCACGGGTTAAAATACCCTGACCAAAAACCGGATATAAGGACACCGCACGTCATTAGCAGAAAAGGTCCTTTGTTTTTTGGCCGGCCAAAATCAAATGGAAAGGACAAATAAGACTCTCCTGTAATCAACTCATCTAAAGAAATATTCAAAATACCGCTCAACCGAACCAAATTATCAATGCTTGGCACTGTCTCACCGTTTTCCCATTTTGATACTGATTGCCGAGAAATGTTTAGTTCATCGGCCAAATCATTTTGCGTTAAATTATTTTCTTTCCTAAATCTGACGATATTTTTTGAAATCAGCATCTTCTCACTCCTCAAAAACTTTTTTCTACTTTTACTATCCCTCTTTCAGCCGTTTCTTTCAAGCACTTAATACGTGCGCTCCTGCTCAACCTTGTAAAATCAACCTTTCTGCCAAAGTGAAAACAAATTTATCTGATAGCCGCCACACTAGCGGGCAGCCAAAAAAATCGCAGTTGGGGCACCAGAAAGACGGCGATAAATTTTATTAAAATAAAATGAGAAAAAGAAATTCATTTTCAGTGAAAAAATGATATAATGACTGGTAATGTTGAGAAAAAGTTTTGTTGGAGGTTAACAGCATGAATATAATGTACAATAGCACCCGTGATAAAAATAAAAAAGTAACAGCCTCTCAAGCCATCCTAAAAGGATTGTCAGATGAAGGCGGACTGTTTATCCCAGAAAGATTACCTGAGATGACCTTGGATTTTGAAGAATTGGCGGCTATGACCTATCAAGAAGTCGCCTATAAGATTTTGAAAGAATTTTTGACGGATTTTTCCGAAGAGGAATTGCAGCGGTGTATCAACTCTGCGTACGACGAGAAGTTTTCCAACGAAAAAATCGCTCCTTTAGTAAAACACGGCGACCGTTATTTCTTGGAGCTGTTCCATGGACAAACTTTAGCTTTCAAAGATATGGCACTTTCTATCCTGCCTTATTTGCTGACCACTGCAGCCGCTAAAAATCAAATGGACAAAGATATCGTTATTTTGACGGCAACATCAGGAGACACAGGTAAGGCGGCAATGGCCGGTTTTGCAGATGTTCCGGGAACCAAAATCATCGTGTTTTACCCTAAAGATGGCGTAAGTAAATTTCAAGAGCAGCAAATGCTGACCCAAAAGGGAGACAATACTTATGTGGTGAGTATTGACGGCAACTTTGACGATGCTCAGGGAAATGTCAAAAAAATGTTTAACAATCTAACTTTAAAAGATGCACTAACTTCCCACGGTATGGCTTTTTCTTCTGCCAATTCTATCAACGTGGGCAGATTGGTCCCGCAAATCGTTTATTATGTTTATGCATACGCCCAGCTGGTGGCTGCGAAAGAAATCGCAATCGGCGAGGAAATCAATTTCTCAGTTCCTACTGGTAATTTTGGTAACATTTTAGCAGCTTACTATGCCAAAGGAATCGGCGTCCCTATCTCGCGGCTCATTTGTGCTTCAAATAAAAATAATGTCTTGACTGACTTTTTCAAAAAAGGGTTTTACGATAAGAACCGTCCGTTCTTTGTCACAAACAGTCCTTCGATGGATATCTTAATCTCCAGCAACTTGGAACGTTTGGTGTACTACCTGACAAATCATTCGTCACAAGAGACGGCCCGATTAATGTCTGCCCTTGAACAAAAAGGGAAGTATGAGCTGTCCCCGGACATGAGGCAAAAGTTTGTTGATTTTTATGGGGATTATGCCGAGGAAGAAGAAGTTTCTGCGGCAATTAAACAAGTGTATGAAGCATCTTCCTATGTGATTGATCCCCATACTGCTGTTGCTGTTAAAGCTGCTGACACCTATCAAGCAGAAACTGCTGACACTTTAAAAACAGTGATTGTTTCTACCGCCAGTCCATTCAAATTTCCAGAAGCAGTGGTCCGTGCTATCGCACCAGAAAAACTGACCGATGTGGAAGATGACTTGGTAGATAACTTGGCTGAACTTTCAAACATTGCAGTACCTGAACCGGTCTTAGATGTTCGTCAAGCACCTGTCCTGCATCATACATCTATAAAAACTGAGGATATGCAACAAACAGTGGAAAATATTTTAGACATTCGCTAAATAGAAAACAGGATGAGAACTCAAAATGTTCTCATCCTGTTTTTATTTTTTATTTAAAATAAGCATCATAAATCGCACGGATGCCGCGATTCAAATAGCGCTCTTCGATACAAAACAGCATAGTGACTTCAGAATTCCCCTGGCTGATCATTTCAAGGTTGATATCCGCGTCAGCAAAGGACTGGGTGGCACGAGCTGCCACACCGATGGCACTTTTCATGCCTTCGCCTACGATTGCCAGCATGGCTAAGTCATGCTTGATGGTAATCTCATCCAGAGCTAATTCTTCCTTCAGTCGAGTCAACAACTTGTCTTCATCTTCAGGTGCCAGCTGGTTTTCTCTGAAAATAACAGAAATATCATCGATTCCTGAAGGCATGTGCTCAAAATTAATATCAAAATCCTCTAAAATATTCAACACTCGGCGTCCGAAGCCGACCTCTCTGTTCATCAAATACTTACTTAAATACAAACTGCAAAATCCTCTATCCCCTGCAATACCCACCACCGGCAACCCATTGACTTTTCTGGTAGTGCTGATTTTAGTACCTGGAGCCGCTGGATTATTAGTATTTTTAATCACTACTGGAATGTCTGCACGAAAAACCGGGAACAAAGCTTCATCGTGGAAAACACCAAAACCTGCATAACTTAACTCACGCATTTCTCTAAATGTTAATTCTTCCACTTCATGGGGCTGACGGACAATGCCCGGGTGAGCGGAGAAAATCGCATCCACATCTGTAAAGTTTTCGTACAGATCTGCTTTCACACCTGCTGCAACAATAGAGCCGGTGATATCAGATCCGCCCCGCGAGAACGTACAAATTTTTCCGTCCTTCGTGTAACCGAAAAATCCCGGGATAACTAAGATACCTTCCCGGTCCCGAAGTTTAATAATCTCGTCATAAGCTTCTGGTAAAATCATTGCATTTCCGGGCTCGTTTGTTACGATAATCCCTGCTTCTTTAGGGTTCACATAAGACGCAGGCAAGCCGTTTTTCCTTAAAAAGCTGGCATACAAAATCGCATTGTTATTTTCCCCGCTTGCCTTGAAGGCGTCCATAATCCTTGCGGGATCCTCTTCTTTCATCTCAGCCAAACTTAAAATGTTTTCTGAAATGATTTCTTGAACATCTTGAATCCCCAACTCATCTGTTATCTGAGTGAACCGTTGAATGATTTTGTTTTGTATTTCTTCCATCGGCTGCTTTTCCATAAAAGCATGGGCATACTCGATCAACAGGTCTGTCACTTTCACATCCGACTCATGACGTTTTCCCGGAGCGGAGACCACAACAAATTTCCGGCTTGGGTCCTCTTTGATAATCTGCAATGTTTTTAACAACTGGACTGAGGAAGCCAAAGAACTCCCTCCGAACTTCACAACTTTCATTTTTTTCAACCCCATTTTTTCTTATTCCTTAATCCTCAATTCTGACGCCGTTCTTATCCACATCCAATTTCAACGTTACTGCTTGTTCCTGATAAGTATCGGTTAGAAATTGCTGCAGTTGTGCAGAACCATCTTTTGGACATAAAATCAATACCGTCGGACCGGCGCCGCTTAGAACAGCCCCATAAAATCCAAAATCTGTCTGCAATTTTTTGATTTCTGTCAGATGAGGAACCAATGCTTCACGATATTTTTCATGCCACTTGTCTTTCATCATGATTTCCCCTGCAAGAGGCAAATTACCTTTCAGCAAACTCGCCACCAGCATATTGGAAATAGCACTCGCTTCAACCGCTTCTTTATATGAAAGAGTTTCGGGCAAAACATCTCGGCTCTCTGTTGTCAGCAATTCATGTTTAGGTATATAGACCAGCAAGTCTGCTTCGGGAAAATCTGCTGCTTCGTAGTGGATCTCCCCGTCTACAAAGCTGGCGATCACTAGGCCTCCTAAAATAGCCGGCGCCACATTGTCCGGGTGCCCTTCGATTTTCGCGGCAATCTTCAGCTTGTCGTAAACATTCAGTCCCAAATCTCCCAAAATATTGGCCAATTCAATTCCCGCCACAACTGCTGATGAACTGCTTCCCAGCCCGCGGGCAGAAGGGACTTCCGTTGTCATCACTAAACGATGGGGCTGAATATTTGGGGCAAGTGACAATGCTGTTTTGATAATCAAATTTGACTCGTCTTTGGGAATACCAGGGACTTCATGTTCTATCGACCATTCGTTTGATGGTTCCCCGATTTCTAAAGTCAAATATAAATTTAACGCCAAGCCGCAAGAATCAAAGCCTGGGCCTAAATTTGCTGTGGTAGCTGGTACGCGTATTTTCATTACTTGATTTCACTCCTACAAGACTCGATAACTTGATTTTAATTTGATATCCGGCGAGACTTCAAAAGATTTTTTCACTTGTGTCATTTGTGCTTTGCTGAGTTCGTGGGTGATGATAACTACCCGGGCATTTTTTCCGTCAGATTGCTGCTGTAAAATCTGGTCAAAGCTGACGCCTACTTCTGTCATCAAGCTGGTAATTTTTAAAAGCATTCCTTGCTGATCAGGCACTTCCACTGCCACATAATATTTTGAAAAAACTTCTTCCGGCGGTGTCAGCTTGGTCTCCTGATTAAATAGATTGAACTGATGTCCTGTTGTTTCCATACGAATATTTTTTGCGATAGTGATTAAGTCGCTCATCACACTTGTGGCAGTCGGTTTTTCTCCTGCACCAGGTCCATAATACATGGACTCTCCCACACCTGAACTATTGACAAAAACACCGTTCATTTCATTCTGAACTGAAGCCAGCGGATGATGTTTCGGCACCAGCACGGGACCGACTTCAGCTGACACACTGCCGTTTGTCATCTCTGCTGATCCCAATAGCTTAATGACGTAGCCTAACTGTTGAGCAACTACGATATCCTCTGCTTTCAGACCTCTGATACCAACTTTATCCATATCTGCCACTGAAATGTTCATGCCAAAAGAAAATTGAGTCAAAATCACCATTTTATACGCAGCATCGATGCCGTCCACATCATTGGTAGGATCAGCTTCAGCAAAACCAAGAGCCTGCGCTTCACTCAGAGCTTCTTCGTAAGAACATTTCTCCAAGAGCATCTTTGTCAGCATAAAATTTGTCGTCCCGTTCACGATACCGTAAATCTTTTCGATACTGTCCGCGACCAGACTGTTGCTGATTGTGCGCAAAATAGGAATTCCCCCGGCCACACTCGCTTCATAATAAAGATCGCATTTTTTTTCCTTGGCAATCTCAACTAGTTCCGGTCCGAACTGGGCGATAAGATCTTTATTGGCTGTAATTACATGCTTGCCGCTTTCCAGCGAACGTCTAATAAATGTCCGCGCCGGCTCAATACCGCCGATTAATTCCGCCACGATTTGAATCTCTTTATCATTGACAATATCTTCAAAGTTTTCTGTTAATTCAAAACCGAAATCTTCCGCTAATTTAACTGGTTTTTCCTCCGTCATGTCCTTTACTAGAGCCCTAGTAAGGACAACTTCCATTCCAGTCACTTGGGAGATTTTTTCGCGATGTTCTTCCAGCAAAGCCGGCACGCCTCCACCCACTGTGCCCAATCCTAAAACGGCGATATTTAATCGTTGTTTCAAAATAATTTTCCCCCTGTCAACTTTTCTCATTTTTTTTTAATAATTGATATTAGTATACATAAGCTGTCTGCAAAAAACTAGCTTTTTCTACGCTTCCTAAAAAAGTAAGCGTTTTATCTCTTTTTGATGCTGAAAAACAAAATCAGAACACCTGCCATCCTGACAAAGTGTTCTAATTTGGCTTCGAAATTTGCTGAAAAATCAACTGGAATAATAAAATTCCGGTTCTAACCTGCGGCTGTAATTGTCAAGAAACATTTTTTCCATCTCAGGGTACTCTTTCATCTCATACCCTCTAGCTTTTTCAGGACAAACGGTGATGCATGCCGTACAGTTGATGCATAGGTCACGTTCCGTCAAACGGGGCTGTTCGACGGGAATCGCTCCAACTGGACAAATGGCGGCACATTTTCCGCAAACAGTACATTTTTCATTGCCGGTTGGGTAAAGTGTCAATTTGTTTCCCTCTTTGTAAGGACGTTTGCCGGGGACTCTGCATTCGCCGAAATTTCTTTTCCTCGCCATTTCTACACATTTCCTGACAAAATGCTCCATGGATACTCTATCGGCAACATCTGGCCGGTCGCTGGCTATTTTAGGGAAAATCGAATGACGGGCAATCACAGCTGCACTTCCTACAACTGCAAAGCCGTTTTGCCTCAGCAAATCCGTCAACTCCAAAAGAGCATCATCGTAGGCCCGATTGCCGTAGACAACCGTTGCGACTGCCGGTGTCTGATTGCCCTTTAAATATTTTAGAGAATCCAAACATACAGCCGGCACTCGTCCCACAAATACTGGAACAGTCACCAATAAAAAATCATCGGACTCAAGGTCAACTTCTTTGGTCAATGGTTTACGCAACACATCTTTTTTGTTCACCTTTTCAAACGTTGCGCCTGCCATCATTTTGGCAATCGCCGCCGTCGAACCGCTGGGACTAAAATAAATACTTGTGACGCTACTTTTCATGCTGCTCACTCCTTAGTACATTTTGATACCTTTTTTAAAAACATGCACAAAAAAAGGTGCAGAAAGTATTTTCTTCCAGCACCTTTTAAAATTTGTCCGGCTATTTCTTTTTGGTTTTGCCCGTCCAATCGTTGAAACCGCCTTTTAAAATATAAATTTCATTGTAGCCTTTCTTTCTCAAAAAGTTAGCTGTCCTGATACTCAAAGATTTCTTTTGATCGTACAACAACACTGGTGTGTCCTTGCGCAGACCCATGTAGGTTTGTTTAAACGTAGAATAAGCCAGGTTACGGGCGCCCAAAATATGTCCTGCCTGATAACTGTCTTTCTCACGCAGATCAATGGTCTGCCCTGTCCGCATTTTTTCGCGGAATTCCTCCTGCTCAATCATCTTGGCAGATTTTCTCGCCATTATTTGTAAATACAGCTCACGCAAACCGATAAAAACCAAAATCGCAATCAGTATGTAATTAAAAATCCATAAAGGTTTTAACACTCTAGTTCCTCTTTTCTAAATCTGTTTCTTTAAATTTCAATGCCAAAGACGCTGCACCGATAATCCCGGCATCGTTACCAAGGATTGCCAGCTTTACATCTGTACTTTCAGTCACTTGCTTGAAAGTAAATTGATCAAAATATTTTCTGATTCTCTCAAGCAGAAAATCTCCTGCTGCCGAAACGCCGCCGCCGATAACGATGTCTGACGGGTTCAACATATTCCCGATATGGCTGCACGCCAAGCCAAGGTAAAAGCACACTTTTTCCACTACCATATCAGCAAAAACATCCCCATCTTTTGCCAAATCAAAGACAAGTTTGCTGGAAATATCTTGTCCGTCGTCAATCATCCATTTCAGTTGAGAATCGCCGGCGTATTCTTCAGACAGTGTTCTGGCAACTCTCACAACACCAGTGGCACTGGCAACTGTTTCCAGACAACCTTTTTTCCCGCATGTGCACTGAAAACCATCAGGGTCAACAGTGATGTGCCCGATTTCTCCGGCAGCTCCTGCTGCTCCGTGGAGTAAACGACCTTCAGCGATGATGCCGCCGCCAACGCCTGTACCTAGAGTAATAAATGTTACATCGGTATGATTGTTCCCGGCTCCCCGCCAGCGTTCTCCCAAAGCAGCCACATTGGCGTCATTATCCAAAACAAATGGGATGTCCAAGGCTCCTTCGATTTGCTCTCTAATCAGCTGAAGGGTGTCCCAATTTAAATTATAGGCTCCGATGACCGTGCCGTTGACGATATCCACCGCCCCCGGTGTCCCCATACCTATGCCGATAAAATCTTCTTTAGTCATATGGTATAAATCCATCCGGTGACGGATAGATTCAATGATATCCGGCACGATATGAGTACCGCCGTCATTGATATTAGTTTGGATGCTCCATTTTTGCTGGATGTCCCCTTCTGCACTCAAAATCCCAAACTTGACGGTCGTTCCGCCTAAATCAATCCCGATTAATTTACGACTCACCACTAACTCCTCCTTTTCCTCACTCAGTAATTTTAATTCATTTTGATATTCTGCTGCCAATACTTGACGGGCTTTTTTAAAATCGGATTCATCAAGCAACCCTGTCTCATTCAAATCAAGCAGTTCCAGCTCCATTAATTCGATATCATACAAACGTTTGCCTGCATAGACAAACACGCCAAATCTTTTCAGCAATTGCTGTACATCATAAAGTGTCCGCATTTTACATACATCCTCTATTATACCTATAAAAAAGTATTATTTCACTCACTTTTTCAATAAAATCAATAATACACACCGTAAACTTGTGCAGCATAAAATAATAACGCTGCAATACCGATCACATAACCCAAACCGCAAGCAATCCTCCGATGGACGTTATCTTCCACAAAATCATACCGGTTTCCTTTTAAGTTCGGTGCAGAAAAAGCAAAGCCCAGTAAAAGTCCTGACAGCAAGCCGCCGATGTGCCCTAGCATATCAATGCCGGGACTAAACAAGTTCAAAAGAATATTCAAAACTGCTAGGGTCAGCATGTTCCGTGCCATATACTGGATTTTAGGATTGTAAGGGAAAATACGTCCCAAGGCGATGAAGCCGCCGAACAACCCAAAGAGAGCGGTACTGGCACCTGCTGAAATAGAATTTGTCCCGGGACTTGTCAGTGCAAAACTGAAAATATTGCCCCCCACGGCACACAATAAATAGAAAAAGAAAAATCTTACGTGTCCCATCACTTCTTCCAAATCTTTTCCGGCAAAATATAAGAAAATCGAATTAAACAATAAGTGAGTCCAGCCGATATGAACAAATACAGGTGTTAAAAAACGCCAGTATTCACGGTAAATGACAATATCACGAACCATGATTGCACCAAACTTATGTAATATCTCTCCGCTGTATGTCCCGGAAAGACCATGCCCTCTTGCCAGCCCAGTCAAGGTCATTAAAATAAATATAATTACTTGCGCCCCTAAGAACAACATCGTAACCCATGATTCATTTTTTAACCGACGCCAATTTATATTATTAAAATTCATTGTTTGCACCTGCTCCTTCCATCATTCATGTATTATAACATTTTTTCTTTAATAGAAGAAATCTGGAGTTGTTTGGGGAAAATAAAAAAGCCTATCTCAATTTTTGAATTGAATCCCGTTAAGCAGTTAGTCAAAAGGAACGCTTGCTTTAAAGGAAACATATCTTTTTTGAGAGAGACTTTTTAATTTTTTACTTTAATAAAGACAAACTATCGTTCAGGACGGCTTCCCCGTCCAGTGTTTCATAATCTTCTTTTGAAATTAATTTATACGGAACGGCTTTGTACGCTAAAAAATCTTTCAATCTTTCCACTTCATACTTTGATTGAGGACCGATCAATAAAGCGTCTACTGACTGATTCTGAATGATTTGTTCCGCAATGATAGCTGGTGCTGAATAAACATGAACGTCTAAATTTCTTTCGTTTGCCGCCTGCTGAACATTTTTGACTAAAAGTCCTGTGGTAATCCCGGCGGTACAAATCAAAAGAATCGTTTTTTTAGAGTCTGTCATTTTTTCACCTCATCAAGAAATTTTCTTCTTTTTATTGTAAATATCTAATACTACTGCCAACAGTAATATCAAACCTTTAATCGCCTGCTGCCAGTCGACACCGATACCTAAGATTGACATTCCGTTGTTCAGGACTCCCATCACCAAGCCTCCAACAATCGCCCCCATGATCGTGCCGATTCCCCCGGAAGTGGAAGCACCGCCAAAATACACCGCCGCCATAGCATCCAGCTCCATAGAAGTTCCCGCCTGCGGAGTTGCTGCATTCAATCTCGCCGCCAAAATCAAGCCGGCCAAAGCAGCCATCATGCCCATGTTAACAAAAACGAAAAAGGTGATTTTCTTAGTTTTAATTCCTGATAGTTCTGCAGATTTTTTGTTGCCTCCTGTTGCATAAATTTGGCGTCCGGCAACCGTTTGATTTGTCAAAAAACCATAGGCTGCGACGATGATGCCTAACAGGATTAGAATTACGGGATACCCTTGGTAAGAAGCAAAAACATAAGTGATACCCATAGTAATCAAGCCGGTAAATACAGCTTTTAAAAGGAACATATTAAAAGACGGCACTTCAAACAAGTTTTTCTTGCGGCGTTCTCTTGCCCGCCACTGAAAGTAAACTAATACCAATGTAATGATAGCACCGATTATCATCGATAACAGGTGAAGTTCCCCACCGCCGATATTAGGCAGATAACCTGTTGAAATTTTTTGAAAACTGCTAGGAAACGGAGCCAGTGATTGTCCACCCAAAACCACCTGTGTCAGCCCGCGAAACATCAACAATCCAGCCAGTGTAACAATAAATGCCGGAATCCCTACATAGGCCACCCAAAATCCTTGCCATGCTCCGATTGCTGCTCCAATCAAAAGACAAAGCGGCACTGCTAACATTGGACTCATTCCTCTGTTGACCATCATCATGCCTGCCACTGCACCCACAAATGCCATTACGGAACCGACAGATAAATCCACATGTCCTAGCAATACAACTAATAGCATTCCCGCCGCCAGAACTAAAATGTGACTGTTTTGCAATACTAGGTTGGTTATATTCAGCGGACGCCAGAAAATACCATCAGTCATCACTTGAAAGGCAATCAGCAAAGCGACTAAGATGATTACCATACTGTATCGGCTAAAAATATCCATCAGTTTATCTTTCACATCGAAAGATTTTTTTCTTTCGTCTACTTTTTTTAGCGTTTCCATACCATTCTACACCTTCTTCTCCATAGTCATTAAATCCATTAAAACTTCCTGATCCGCATCTTCACGCATCACTTCTCCGGTGAATTCCCCTTCATTCATGGTATAGATGCGGTCACACATGCCTAAAAGCTCAGGCAGCTCTGAAGAAATGATACAAATACATTTCCCTTGGGAAGCCATCTCTTCAATAATCGTGTATATTTCAAATTTCGCCCCTACATCAATGCCTCGGGTAGGTTCATCCAGAAAGAAAACTTCGGGTTCAGTCATCAGCCATTTTGACAACACAACTTTTTGCTGGTTGCCTCCACTGAGACTTCCCACGTTTTGAAAAACCGAACTCGCTTTTGTTTTTAGCTTTTTTCTATAGTTTTCCGAAGCTAAAATTTCTTTTTCTTTGTCTATCACGCCTGTACGGCTGATTTTATCCAAACTGGCGATCGTTGTATTTTCACGAATATCCATCAACAGATTTAATCCCAGTGCTTTACGGTCTTCTGAAACATATGCCAAACCATTTTCGATAGCTAACGGAACATTTTGAACGGAAATTTCTTTCCCATCAATAAACACTTGTCCCGAAATATTACTGCCGTAGGAATGACCAAAAACACTCATGGCAAATTCCGTTCTGCCGGCACCCATCAAACCTGCAATGCCGATAATCTCGCCTCGCTTAATATTCAAATTGATATTCTTATTGATTAAACGTTCCCCGTCAATTGGATGATGGACACTCCAATCTTTAACCTGAAAATAGACTTCGCCGATATTTGGGCGGCGTTCCGGATACCGATTCGTTAAATCCCGTCCCACCATCCCTCGTATAATTCTATTTTCATTGATCTGGTCGTGCTCTAACGTCTCAATCGTCTGCCCGTCTCTTAATATAGTAATCCGATCCGCCACATTCACGATTTCATTTAATTTATGTGAAATGATAATTGATGTGATCCCCTGAACCTTAAACTCCTTGATTAACTCCAATAAGTTCATACTTTCTTCTTCATTCAACGCAGCTGTAGGTTCATCTAATATCAGTAGTTTGACTGATTTGGCAAAAGCTTTAGCGATTTCAACCAGTTGCTGCTGACCCACACCGATTTGAGAAACCAGCATATTAGGGTTGAGCCTTAACCCTACCGTTTTTAATAAATTTTCTGTTTTCTTTTCAGTCAAATTCCAATCAATAATGCCATGGGAAGTCTGCTCGTTTCCTAAAAAAATATTCTCTTTGATTGATAAATAGGGAATCAATGCCAATTCCTGATGGATGATTACGATTCCTTTATCTTCGCTATCCCTTAAGTTTTTAAATTCGCATAGCTCCCCTTCGTAAATAACTTCTCCATCGTAACTGCCGTAAGGATACAGACCGCTGAGAACATTCATCAAGGTGGATTTCCCTGCACCATTTTCACCGCACAGGGCATGAATTTCCCCTTGAGTGATTTTAAGGTTCACATTATCCAACGCACGAACACCAGAGAATTCTTTTATAATATTTTTCATTTCCAAAATAGTGTCTGCCATCTTATACATCCTTTCCCGCTTTTAAATTTTTAAAAAGGAAGTTGTTTGCAAGAATATTTCTGCTGTCCCTGTAATCAGGAAAGGACCGAAACAGCTTCGGTCCTTTGTGTGTTTTGACCTATTCTTCTAAATCTGCTTCCGTATAATATTCTGTATCGATTAATTCTGCTTTGTAATTTTCCTTGTTAACAGAAACTGGTGTTGCCAGATATGTCGGCACTACTTTCACGCCATTATCATAGGTTTCAGTATCGTTCACCGGCACTTCTTTTCCTTTGTTGATAGCTTCAATCATTTCAATTGTGTTTTTAGCTAATGTCCGGGTGTCTTTAAAGACAGTTTGTGTCTGCTCTCCTGCGATAATGGATTTCAATCCAGAAATCGTCGCATCTTGTCCAGTGATTACCGGCAGTGCTTTATCAGAAGCACCGTAGCCAACACCTTTAAGTGATGAAATAATCCCCAGACTAATCGGGTCGTAAGGTGACAACACTGCATCCAGCTGCTTATCGGTATAGTTGGCACTTAGCAAGTTATCCATCCGGGCTTGAGCTGTTGACCCGTCCCAGCGTAAAGTAGCTATCTGACTAAAACTAGTTTGTCCAGACGGTACAACTAATTGCTTGCTGTCAATATAAGGTTGAAATACTGACATCACCCCATTGAAATTAATCAAAGCATTGTTATCATCCGGGGAACCGCCAAACAATTCAATATTAAATGGTCCTTCACCATCTTTCAGACCAAGCTGTTCTTCAATGTAGGATGCCTGTAAAACTCCCACTGCAAAGTTATCAAATGTTGCATAATAGTCCACGTACTCTGAGTTCATCAGCAAGCGATCATAAGCGATAACTTTGATATCTTCTTTATGTGCTTTTTCCAATACGTCTGTCAGTGCTGAACCATCGATTGAAGCAATGACAAGAGTATCTACCCCTTTGGTAATCATGTTTTCGATTTGCGCTACTTGGTTTTCTACCTTATCTTCCCCATATTGCAAATCAGTCTTGTAACCAAGTTTTTCCAGTTCCTTAACCATATTATTTCCATCTGAAATCCAGCGTTCTGCTGATTTCGTCGGCATTGCAATCCCTACATAGCCCACATCTCCGCCCCCGCCGCCGGAAGCTTTTTTATCTCCGCCGCAAGCTGCTAAGGACAATCCGGCACACAAAAGCAGTCCCAATGCCATAAGTCTTTTTAAACCAAGTTTCATTAAAATCCCTCCGTGTTTGTTATTTTATGATTTAAGTATACCCTTTCAAAAAAAAGTTTCATTCATTTTTTTTTGATTCCCATTCGTATTCGTTAGCCTTTTATAATCCTATCTTGATTTTTTTTAGTTTTCCTTGAAATTTTTTCTTTCAGTTGAACAAAGCTCTCCTTAATACGTTTTTTTTGTTAAACTATGAATAGAGAAAACGATCTCAGGGGGAAGTTAACATTGAAAAGAAAAATGATTATTTTTTTGTTTGCTTTTATTTTAGTGGGATGTCAAAAAGCAAATACAGAAGATGAAGCTAAAGAAAAAAGTATTGTTGTCGGGTTTTCTCAGTCCGGAACTGAAAGCAATTGGCGGAAAAAACATACTCAGTCCATACGCGAAGAACTGGAAAAACGCGACTATCAAGTATTATATCGAAACGGCTTTATGAATCAAGAAAGACAAATTCAAGACTTACGGACGTTTATCGCCCACAAAGTGGATGTGATTGTTTTTACTCCGCTCAAGGAAACCGGATGGGAACCTGTCTTAAAAGAAGCACAAAAAGCAAATATTGAGGTCATCGTCGTCGACCGCCACTTCGAAGTAACAGACGAGAGTCTTTTCCTGACCCATATTGGGCCAAGCTTTAAAGCCGAAGGAAATAGAGCTGGTCTTTACGTGAGAAACCATTTCGATAAAAAAGGAATAAAGGAAGTAAATATTTTAGAGCTCAAGGGATTGTCAGATACCTCTCCCACTACCTTGCGCTCAGAAGGTTTTTTGGAAGCCATCAATTGGGATGATCCGGAAAATCCTGACTTGAAGATGGAAATCACTGCTACAATCAAAGGTGATTTTATCAGGAAAAAAGGTGAAGAAGCTATGCTGAATTTTATCGAAGAACAGGGTTTGGCAAATATTGATGTACTTTACAGCCATAGCGATGAAATGACCCTTGGGGCTATCGATGCATTGAAAAGCATAGATATCGTTCCCGGAAAAGATCTTATCATCGTCACTATCGACGGACAAGCTGAAATGATAGAATTGCTTAGAAACGGTACCGTGAATTGTGTGGTTGAATGCAATCCGAATGCCGGATGGTTTGTTGCCAACACTGTTGAACGGCTTTTTTCCGGAAAAAAAAATAACATCGCCCGGGAAATCTACATGCCGGAAACAGTTTTTTCTGATCAAGGCAACTTAGACAACATCCCAACGAGAAACTACTAGGAGGAATATCATGAAAATTAATACGCCCAGCATCAAGCAAATTTTTTCCCGCACCAACAAACTGATGCTTGGTTTAGCAATTATCCCGTTGCTTATAAGTGCTTTCCTCTACACTAGACAAATTTACATGTATCAAAAAATAGTCGCCAATATCCAAGAAGCCAACATCATTGAGGAAAATTCAGGAGATGTAGTTTTAGAAAATATGTGGGATCTTGTTTTTGGTCAAGTCTCCGTCCATGATTACTCCCAGCAAAATATGCTTAATCACTTACGTATGGAGATAAACGATATCAAGCAAAACACCACGACTTTTCAAGAAAAAAGCACATTAGATGTGGCCACCCGTACTCTGGATACTTTGGAAAATTATCAGGATCAAATCATTGAAAACCTCGAAACAGGACATTCCATTGATAAAAATGAGGAAATCATGATTCAAGTTGATTCTGTGACGCAACTGCTCTCTGATATTTTGCAAACTTTCGTACAAGTAGAAATCGGATTGGCCAGCAAAAAGAATGAAGAGCTTTTTCATTCCCTGATTGCTATTGCCAGTGCTGAAATATTTATCGTTGCAGCTATTGTCTACTTCGTTTATAAAAATGATAAATTTCAGATTCATAAAATCCATCAGCCTCTAAATAGGCTGATTCACATGGCTGATGAGCTGTCCAAGGGGAATTTATCTTACCGGATGGCATTGCCTGATACGGTAGAACTGCGTTCACTCACAGAAAGACTCAATGCCATGGCTGATGATTTGACCACTCTCCTGGAAGAGAATGCTCTGAAACAATATCATCTTGCTCAAAGTGAAGTCCGTGTCCTCCAGGCGCAAATTACGCCTCATTTTATTTATAACAGTCTGGATGCTATTTTATCGTTGATTGAACAGCATGATTATGAAAAAGCCAAAGAAACCACTTATGCACTTTCTGATTTTTTCAGAATTTCATTAAGTAAAGGGAACGACTGGATCACTGTCAATACTGAACTCAAACATATCGAAGATTATCTTATCATCTTAAAAATTCGTTATGGAGAAATGCTGGACTATCAAATTGATGCTTCATGCGACATTCAAGAATATAAAATTTTAAAAATGGTTTTACAACCCTTGATTGAAAACGCCATTTACCATGGCACTAAACATACTCGCAGACAAGGCTTCATCCACGTTTCAGTCCGTGAGCAACAAGACTCCCTTATTTTTAAAATCAAAGATAATGGTATCGGTATTTTACCTGAACGATTGGCTGAAATCCAAGAAGAACTGAAAAATGGACTTGATTCGGAGTTTACTACTGGATACGGTTTATACAATGTCAACAAACGACTGTTGCTCTACTATGGGCGCAGTGCTGGCATTCAGCTCGAAAGCAGCTACAATGTTGGGACAACAGTCACTCTTACCGTCCCAAAGAGACAGGAGGAACAATCACATGTATGATGTTTTTATCGTTGAAGATGAGTATCTCATCAGAAACACTCTGAGACAGCAGGTGATGAGTCTCAGTCATAAATTCCCTATCAATTATGTTGGAGAAGCAGGCGACGGAGAAATGGCCCTTGCCTCAATTATCGATTTGCAGCCGGATATTATTTTGACAGATATTAAAATGCCCTTTATGGACGGCTTGTCTTTTGCAAAAGAAGCACGTAAGACCCTTCCTTGGGCGCGGATTATCTTCATCAGCGGATTTGATGACTTCGAATACATGAAAGGGGCAATACAAGTCCAAGCAGATGAATATCTTTTGAAACCCGTCAAATTAGAAGAGCTTGAAAATGCCATGGAAAAAGCGGTGACTCAGCTGCAGAAAAAAAAGTCGACGACTGAAGCTGCTTCCGACTCAGAAACTCTTGTTGATGAAATCAAAAAAAATCATTTTCTAAACAGCTTATTCAAAGGAAAATTATCAATCAATGAGGTTATCACTCAAGAAGAAAAATTCAGTCTTTCTATCGTTGGGAAAAAATATACTGTTTTGTTAGTGACGAACAAATTCAAAAGCAGCTTCGATGATTACACTCATTTTACTGGTTATTTAAACTTTTTATTTGGTGATGACAAGGAAATCATCTTTTCCGGCGTTTCTTCCCAGTTTATAAAATTTTTTATTTTTCATTCTTCCAAAACTCAAGTGCTGGAAAAAAGTTACCAAATTGCTCATACCCTGATTCATGAGTTGGAACAAAACTATCAAGATGATATCGCTGTCGCTATCGGGCCTGTGGTTAAACGGCTTACTGAAATTCCTCATGCCTTTGAAATCGCACAACAAATGCTCAGCAGTTATGGTCAAGTAAGGGTAGAAAAAATCATCAGCTATGAAGACGATATGAAAGAAGGGGAACTTTCACCTACCCATCCTTTTAAAATGGACTTGGCAAAAGAAATTTCTTCTCTGACTCAGGACAATAAAAACAAGTTAATCTCCCAGTTGAATGAAGCCCAGGGCAGTTGGGAAAGAACCAGAATGTACCGGTTTTTTATTTTAGTTGAGTTGGGGAATTTGCTGAAAAAAAAGCAGATTGCCATTGAGGAGGTATTCAAAATTTCTGAGGAGCCTGGGGATTTAATCGACATTGCTTCAGATGAAACCGCCTATTCCCAAATAATCGAAGAAATCATCAGTCATTTGATACGGGCCAAAGTCCACCCTTCCATGCTGAAATATCAAAGTGTGATCAATCACGCATTAAATTACATCCATGAACACTACACTGATCAGGACATGTCCCTAAGTATGGTCGCAGAAGAATTGAATCTAAGCTCTGCACATTTCAGCACCATCTTTTCCCAGTCCATGGGGAAAACGTTCATTGATTATTTGACTGAACAAAGAATTAATCACGCCAAACATCTATTAAAGGAAACCAACTTGAAGCTGACGGATATTGCACTGGATATCGGCTACAACGACTCAAATTATTTCAGTTATCTCTTCAAGAAAAAAACAGGTCTTTCCCCTACAAGTTACCGGCAAAAAAATGGCTGATCGCCTGCAAAAAACTTATACAGCGCCCCCTTTTTAAATAACGATTTTTCACTATTTTCTTTGACTGGCTGCATGTTGTGTCATACAATGATGCCAAGGAGGAATAGTCATGGAAATCAGAGCTTTAGAAAGAACAGATTTAATCAATGTCCACACGATCAACAATCAGAAAGAATTCATGCGCTTGTGGTTTGAAGAACCCTATGAGTCTTTAAGCGAACTAACTAGTCTGTATGACAAACACATCCACGACAACAGTGAAAGAAGATTTGTTATTGATGTTGATGGCGAATTTGCCGGCATCGTGGAATTGATGGCCATCGACTATATCCACAGAAATTGCGAAATACAAATCGTCATTATGGAAGAATTCAGCGGTCAGGGATTGGCTCAGGAAGCAATGAAAAGAGGATTGGATTATGCTTTTCAAACGTTGAATCTACATAAAGTCTATCTTTATGTGGACATTACAGACAAAGCTGCTATATATATTTACCAAAAATTAGGGTTTAAAATCGAAGGCACATTGAAAGAACAATTTTTTGCTAACGGCAAGTATAAAGACAGTTACTTTATGGGGATATTGAAATGATTTTATCACGATTTCTCTGAATCCTTTGGTAATGATAAGCAAACAATAGACTGTGTCTTCCGAAAATACTGTTGAAAATTTCTAAAAAAGCATTGATTCAAAAAAATATTCGTTTAAAAATGCTGCTGTTTCTAAACGAGAATAAGTTTTAAGAGAGACTTCCCTCTTGCAATACTTATTCCCCAATTTTAAAATTTAAGGCAATCAGGTAGATTAAAGAAAAATTAAAAATCGAGTTGACTTTTATCATTTAACAAGTTAAGATAGTGAAAACATGAAAAAGCACGATGACGGAAAAAGTAATAGATGAAGCTTTATCACAGAAAATATCCTATTTGCTGAGAGGGATAAAATGAAGACAGTCTATGAAAATGGCTCCCGAGTGATGCTCACCGAAGTTTGACACTAAGGCTGAGACGGATTTCCCCGATAGCGGAATAAGGTATTTCTTTTATTTAAAAGCGTACCTGAAGAGGTTTATCATGTGAATGATAGACGAAAAGAAGTGGTAACGTGTAGATTCAACACCTTCTTTGCATTTAATGCAGAGAAGGTGTTTTTTATTTTAAAAAAACAGGAGGACAAACAAATGACTAAGGCACCTTTTAGAAACGACATCGTGGGAAGTTTTTTACGCCCCGCCGAATTAAAAAAAGCTAGAGAAGCATTCAAGAAAGGCAATATCAGCCGAGAAGAACTTCGGAAAGTTGAAGACGAGGCAATCATCCAGTTAATCGAAAAACAAAAAGAAAACGGGCTGCATGCGGTAACTGATGGAGAATTTCGCCGCAGATGGTGGCACTTGGACTTTATTGTTGGACTGAACGGCATCACCAAAGTATCTCTTGGAGACATTACCATGTTTCAAGGGGTCAAAGCAAAGGACGTGGAAAGTTATTATGTCAGCGATAAGTTGAGTTTCAACCCCGATCATCCTTTTTTAGAGCATTTTAAGTTTGTGAAAGCTCACGCAGGCGATGCTATCGCAAAACAAACCATTCCCGGTCCCTGTCTGATTTATTTTTCAGGAGCGATTATTTCTAAACAGTACGCTGAACACCCTGTCTATGACAACTTGGAAGATTTAGAAAATGATTTGATTAAAACTTATCAAGATGCAATTCAGGCTTTCTATGATGCGGGTTGCCGCTACTTGCAAATTGACGACACAGCATGGAATTCTCTGCCCGACCAAAAATACGATGAGCTGATCCTCTCTCTGGGTCACGACCCGAAAAAATTACTGCAAAAATTTGGCGATATTACAGAACAGGCCATTGCAAATAAGCCGGAAGATATGGCCATCACGTTCCATACTTGTCGGGGAAATTTCCAATCTTCCTGGTTGTATGAAGGGGACTATGATTTGATTGCCAAACGGTTATTTGACATCGAACACTTTGACGGTTTTTTCTTGGAATATGATTCCGACCGTGCTGGTGATTTCAAGGCACTTAAAGATTTGAAAAAACAAAAAATCGTTCTAGGGTTGATTACTTCTAAAACACCTGAGCTGGAAAATCTGGACGATTTGATTGCACGGGTCAAAGAAGCGGCACAATTCGTCCCGCTGGAACAAATTTGTGTTTCCCCTCAATGCGGCTTTGCATCGACAGAAGAAGGAAACCATTTAACGGAAGAGGAACAGTGGGCTAAAGTCAGATTAGTCGGAGAGTTAGCACAAGCGATTGACAACTTATAACATAAAAACATACATTCTTAAGGAGGAAAAAACATGAGTGAAAAAAAATATCATTTAGACACGATTGCCGTTCATCAAAATTTTAGAGGGGACGACAAAAATTCTGTAGCCAGAGGCATCTATCCTTCCACAGCGTTCATTTTTGATGATGCTGACCATGGCGCCGATCTTTTCGATTTAAAAGTTGCGGGAAATATTTATACACGGCTCACCAATCCGACAAACGATGATCTGGGCAATGTGGTCAACGATCTGGAAGGCGGTGTGGGCGGACTGACAGTTTCTTCAGGAGCCAGTGCTGTGACTGCAACAATTTTAGCCATCTGCAACACAGGCGACCATATTTTAGCAACGAAAGAATTATACGGCGGGACTTTGGCTCTACTTTCCAATACTCTCCACCGTTTAGGTATCGAAACAACTTTTGTCGATCAAGATGCTAGTATAGAAGAACTTGAAGTGCTGATTCAGCCGAATACAAAGCTGATTTTTGCTGAAGTCATCGGCAACCCTAATATCAACGTATTGGATTGTGAAAAATTCTCACAACTGGCAAAGAAAGCTCAAATTCCCTTTGTAGTTGATAACACATTTTCTCCTCCTGGCATTTTTCAAGCGAAGGAACATGGAGCAGACATCATTGTCCATGCTGCAACAAAATATCTGGGAGGACACGGCAATGCACTCTCAGGTGTGATAGTAGATTGCGGTACATTTGACTGGGCTAATGGAAAATTCCCTGCCTTTACCACACCTGATCCAGCCTACCATGGACTGGTTTATGCAGAAACTTTCGGCAATGCCGCATTTATTTATAAAGTACGGACACAAGTGCTGCGAGACACTGGTTTGACCGCAAGTCCTTTCAACAGTTACCTTGTTTTGAATGGCATTCAGACACTCAGTCTGCGGTTGAAATACGTTTCCGAAAATGCTTTGAAGCTGGCAAAATGGCTAGAGGCACATGAAGATGTTGCTTCTGTCTCCTACCCACTACTTGAAAGCCATAAAGATTATCCTCGAGCCGTTGAATACTTTAAAAATGGTGCTGGCGGTATCTTGTCCCTTCAATTAAAGGGAGATTTAGAAAAGTGCAAAAACTTTATCAATCATTTAGAACTCTGTATCAATGCTGTAAATGTAGGGGATGTCCGTACGATTGTTTCCCATCCTGCCAGCACGACTCACAGGCAGTCTTCTGCAAAAGAACTGGCTGCAGCAGGAATTACAGATAATTTCATCCGAATCTCTGTTGGTTTGGAAAACATTGACGATATCATTCAGGACTTGGACCAAGCGATTAGGAGGTAAACACTGTGCCGATTATCGTTCCAGAAGATTTGCCAGCTGCTGGTATCCTTCAAGACGAAAATATTATTATCATGAAAGAATTGCGAGCTAAAACTCAAGATATCCGCCCGTTAAAAATTTGTATTTTAAATTTGATGCCTGATAAGATTACCACAGAAACCCAGCTTCTGAGAAAATTAAGCAACAGCATTATTCAGGTGGATATCACACTGCTGACAACAGAAACCTATCAGGCTAAAAATACAGATAAAAGACATCTGGAAAATTTTTATCAACGGTTTTCCGACATTCGCCACAACAAATACGATGCCATGATTATCACCGGTGCCCCTATCGAGCATTTAGCCTTCGAAGAGGTAGATTACTGGCAGGAATTAACGATGATTTTGGATTGGTGCCAAACGAATATCTTTACAACTTTATTTATTTGCTGGGCAAGCCAGGCGGCTCTTTATTACTATTATGGGATTGGTAAGAAGCCGTTAGAAAAGAAATTGTTTGGTATTTTTGAGCATCAGAAAAACGAAACCCATCATCGTCTATTTCAAGGCATGGGAGATACCTTTTGGGTGCCCCATTCCAGAAATACTGCCAGCGACACCGAAGCTATATTGAATCACCCTGATTTAAGGGTACTGGCTACATCACCCGAAGCCGGCAATCACTTAATAAGCAGCAAAGATGATAAATTTATTTTTATGGCGGGACACCCGGAGTATGATGCTGACACACTCGAAAAAGAATATTTAAGGGATTTGCTTTTAGACAATGTCAAGCTTCCTAAAAATTACTATCAAAATGACCAAAAACACCTGCCGATTATCAACCGCTGGGCAAGTGACGCCAGTTTGTTTTATCTTAACTGGCTAAACTACTCCGTTTATCAAGAAACTGATTACTTATTATAAGAATTCCTTGCGTCTGCAATCAAGGCAAGGCGCATGGTAATCACATGAAAAAATTTACATCCCAGAGGTTGACCCATAAGTCCTCATTCAATGCAAAAAGGAACGAAATCTTTTTATGATTTTGTTCCTTTTTTTAGCGATAAAAATAGCACTTCCTTGTATAATTAAAGTACCAACCATAACCAAAAGGGAGTGCTATCTATGTACAAAGATTATAACATGAATCAAGTCACTTTATCACTAGATTTAGAAATTTATTTGGAAAAGGGTGACATCGCTTTTGCAATCAATGAACTTGTAGAAAGCATGCCAGAAAAAGCCTTCTCGGTTTTTGACCATCAGATGGGTGCAACCTCTTATCATCCTAAAATGATGTTGAAGTTGATTTTGTGCGGTTACACGCAGTCTGTTTTTTCTGGCAGAAGAATTGAAGCGCTAGCTAAAGACAGTATTCGCGCTCGCTGGCTGACACAATCCCAGCAACCCAATTTTAGAACGATTAATCGGTTTCGTGTACATCCTCAGATGCAAGTGTTATTAGAAGAATGCTTTATTCAATTCCGAAACCTTTTGGTTTCCCAGAATCTTATCGAAACAGATGCCATCTTTATTGACGGTACTAAGTTAGAAGCCAATGCCAATAAATACACATTTGTCTGGAAAAAAAGCATTGAAAAGTATGAAGCTAAGTTGACAGAGAAATCAAAAGAGATTTATCAACAACTCGTGAAGGAAACCATCATTCCTTCTATTTGTGATGAAGACAAAGACCTTTCAGACAAAGAGTTTTCAAAAATCATCACGGCATTAGAAACAAGTGTAGAAAATTTGACTCAAGAAATTGAGACCTCTGACTGCGCTAAAAAACGAAAACAACTACGCTCTCAACGAAAGGCACCTAAACAAGCCTTGAAGCAATTCTCTGATTTTAAAGAACGTCAGTCACGGTATGTCCGTCAAAAAGCTATTTTAGGTGAGAGAAATAGTTACTCCAAAACAGATCACGATGCCACTTTTATGAGAATGAAAGAGGATCATATGCGCAATGGGCAACTAAAAGCAGGTTACAATGTCCAAATTGCGACCAATCAACAATATGTCCTAGCTTATGACATCTTTCCGAATCCTACGGATACGAGAACTTTAGTTCCTTTTTTACGGACCATAGAAAATACCTATTTTGATTTACCCGACTATATTGTGGCAGATGCCGGTTATGGTAGTGAAGAAAACTATGAAACTATTGTGGATGGCTTTGAAAAAACACCTTTGATAACCTATGGGATGTACCGCAAAGAGAAAAAGAGAAGTTTTAAAAAGAATCGTTTTAATCCTTTGAATTGGCGGTATGATGAGTTAAGAGATACCTATTTATGTCCCATTGACCGTGAGGTCCCGTTTAAACGTTATGCCAATCGTATAGATAACTATGGCTACCAACGACAATTAAAAATATACGAATGTCTTTCTTGTGAAAACTGCCCAGTTCGTTCTCAATGTACCAAAGCGAAGTCGGGTCGTAATAGAATGATTCAAAAAAACGGCAATTGGGACTATTTTAAAGCTTACGTTCAGACACTTCTGAAAGACGAACGAACAGGCAAATTATATGGTCAAAGAAAAATAGACGTAGAACCAGCCTTCGGAAATCTGAAGGCTAATTTAGGCTTCACTCGATTTTCAGTAAGAGGTAAAGATAAGGTGAGAAACGAATTAGGTTTTGCATTTATGGCGGTTAATCTGAGAAAGTTAACTGCCTATCAGCGGAAGAACCTCTTAAATAAACAAAAAAATAAGGGAACCAAAATCTTTTTATTGATTTTGGTTCCCTTTTTACTATTTTTGAGACTTATGGGTCAGCCTCTTTTAATAGAATCTGTTAAAGATTGTTTTGCAGTTGCCGATTGCTGAGAAGTATTCTGTATGTTAAACTCCTGTTAAAAGAATCGGAAACTCATCAAAGAGACACTTTTTTTCGATGAGCAATAAGTCTATCCAAACATCACGACATTAACGGAGGTATTTAAATGATTTACACGCTGACCCTAAACCCTTCCATTGATTATGTCTTCACTGCTGACAACGTGCAACTTGGCGCACTCAATCACTCCCACCACGAATACGCCTTGCCCGGTGGAAAGGGAATCAATGTGTCCCGCGTCCTCCACCGCTTGGGGACTACTGCTGTCAACTGGGGTTTTTTAGGAAGTTTCACAGGAGAGTTTATTCAAAATGAATTAGAAAAAGAAGGGGTACGTCATGATTTTACTGTTATCGAAGGGATGACCCGTATCAATTTGAAGATGAAAAGCGCAAAAGAGGAAACCGAAATCAACGGAGCTGGTCCAACCATCTCTGAAAGGGAAATTGATGGACTAAAAAATAAATTCCAGCAGCTGACCCAAGACGATTTAGTTATCTTATCCGGCAGCATCCCAAAATGTTTAGGGGAAGATTTTTATCTCAAACTGATTCCTCTGATTCAGCAGCGAAAAGCCAATTTCATCATTGATACTTCGGGGAAAGACCTGTTAAAGGCTCTAGCTTTTCGCCCCCTGCTGGTCAAGCCAAACAACGACGAGTTGGCGGAAATATTTCAAACAACTTTTTCATCCAGCGACGATATTTTGCCCTATGGAAAAAAATTGCTGTCTCTCGGTGCCCTACATGCCCTTGTTTCCATAGGCGGAAAAGGTGCGTTGCTGTTTACCGGTGAAAAAGTATACCGCTCAAATGTCCCTGAAGAAAAACTGGTCAACTCTGTCGGTGCCGGCGACTCCATGATTGCAGGGTTCACCCATGCATTGTTAAAAAGTGGTGATGTTGTGGAAGCCTTCAAACTTGGTGTTGCCTGCGGCAGTGCCACTGCGTTTTCAAAAGATTTAGCCTCCATTGATAAAATAAATGAAGTGTATCAGCAAGTAGTCGTTGAAGCTTATCATTAAAAAAATTGTATACATAGTCAGACGAAAAAATCCTGCCTCACATACTTAAAACTGTATGGAGCAGGATTTTTTGTAGACCAGCATAGACTTTTTTAAAAATGACCCTTTAAGCAGCCCGCTTTTTTACAATTGCAGCAATAAAATATAAAATATTGTCCCAAAGGCAATAGATAGCAGCATGTTACGCCATTTCAGATGAACTATCACTACTGCTATGCCGGCGATAATATCAAAAAAGCCAGCATGGTTACTAATCACGTCTACTTGACGATAACAATATATCACTAGCATGCCAAGAATAGCACTGGGAAGCAGCCTGCCTATCTGTTGAACGATTTTTGGCGTGGGACGATTATCAGGAAATAAAATAAACGGTAAGAAACGTGTCATCATTGTCCCCAAAATCACCATTCCGATGGTTACCATCTGTTCTGTCAAAGTCATCTAGAGACACCTTCCTTCCGCGATAAGTTCTCCCTTAACAAAATAATGCCGGCGATACTCAATAAGGCCGGAAGCAAAAAATTCTCCGCCCCAAAGAAAAAAAGACACAACAGGGATACACTCAATCCCAAATAAGAACTGAAATGCTCTTTCTCATTGAGAAAACTCTCCAGAAATAAAACGATGAACAAAGCCGTCATCACAAATTCCATCCCCGCAAAATCTGCGTTCATGGACGCCCCGAGCAAACTTCCCACAACAGCTCCCGTCACCCAGTAAAACTGATTTAATATGGTCACAAAAAAAAGAAACCAGCCCTTATCCACATCTTCAGGGATTTTTGCCGTGTAGTTGATTGAAAAAGTTTCGTCACACATACCGAATATCAAATAGTATTTTTTTAATCCTGTTCCCTTAAATTTTTCCAGCATGGAAATACCGTAGAAAAAATGACGGAAGTTGACAACTAGAGTCATCAGAAGAACGGTTAGCGGCTGAAAGGTCCCCAGCAAGAAACCAATCGTTAAAAATTCTACTGAGCCGGCAAAAATCAGACTGCTCATCAAAAGAGAATACCACACATTGAACCCTTGACTGTTTGCAAACATGCCGTATGAAATCCCTAAAAAGGTAAAGCCTGCAAATATCGGAATTGTTTTAGGAAAAGCCGCTTTAAACGCCTTGATATATTTATTCTCCATTTTTTTCAGCACCTTTGCATAACATTTTAAAGAAAATTTTAACATTGTTAAAAAAGTCTTTCAAGTCAAATTGACAGAATCTTCTAATAAATCAACCGAAACAAACACTAAAAATTTCAACTATTTTCAACTACACTGAAGAGAGCAGTGATATACTGCCAACAAAAAAATTGCGGTTTCCCTTATAAAAAAGCATATAAAATAACCATGATTATCAGGCTGACAAGAATTGACAATGAAATACTAAAACTTGACAGGGCCGGGTCCCCTTTAATCTTCAATGTATAACTTGAAGCCATGGCACCGATGGGAGAGAACAACAGAATAATCACTGTTTTTTTCATTTCAGGACTTAAAGGGAGAAGATAGTATGTCACCAGCGAAAAAACAACGGCACAAATAAAACGCAGCACCAGCACACCTGCTACATTATTTTTTCCGTCTTTCGTTTGCGGCAGCTTAAACATCAGCCCTAGCATAAAAGTTGCTATAAAGGCGTTCGCCTGAGCAATCGGCTGAATCAGTTCATAAACAAATGACGGCAGCTCGATTGCCAAACCATACATGCCGAGAACCACTATATACATCATGAAAGGCGCAGAATATAAAAACTTCTTCAATGTATTGACTATCGTCGGTGCTTCATCGCCCTCTAAAGACAGGAGCTGGGTCGTTATCGCGTAAGACCCTCCCGTCAGCATCAGCGCGTTACCCAAATCAAAAAATATAACTGCCATCGCCGATTGCGGTCCCAATAATGCCAAAACTACCGGCAGGGTAAAACCGCCGATATTGTAACCGGAAGTATGGAACATGTAAAAAGCTCTGTCCTGCGGATTTTTTTTGAATGCTGCAAAATAACCCACAAACAAAGAAATAAAACTTCCCAAAAAACCGATCAGTATAATCGATAACAGCGAATGATCCCGTTCAAAATTTTGATACTGATATAAAATAACGATGGGCAAAGACAGTGTGGTGAAAATTTTCATAATCACCTGATAAGCGTCCGGGCCAAACATCCCTGCCCTTTTCATAACAAACCCCATAACCATACATAAAATTAAAGACATCGGTCCAACCAAAAACCCCAATTTATTTTCTCCTTTATCTGTATTATTTCATAGCATATTTAATTGATAACCATCATTATACCATTATTTTAAATCGTAAATTTGAAAATCCATTCAATTCTCCCGATAATAAAAACTTGTTCTAAATAATTTTACATTTTTCATCGGGTATACTATACTGAATATTAGATTAAAATAATTATAATTTAGGAGGATGGGTATTATGTCACTCATTGGAAAAGAAATTGAAGAATTTTCAACAGAAGCTTATCAAAACGGAGAATTCATTACGGTAAGTTCAGAGGATTTTAAAAATCAGTGGAGTATTTTATGCTTCTATCCGGCAGATTTTACTTTTGTATGTCCGACTGAATTAGCAGATTTACAGGAGCAGTATCCTGAATTAAAATCATTAGGTGTAGAAGTTTATTCTTGTTCAACAGACTCACACTTCACCCATAAAGCGTGGCACGATCATTCCGATGCCATCAATACAATCGAATACGCTATGCTGGGAGATACCTCTCATACTATTTCCCGAATCTTCGGTGTACTTGACGAAGAAACTGGACTTGCACAACGAGGAACGTTCATCATTGACCCTGACGGCGTGGTTCAAAGTGTAGAAATCAATGCTGATGGTATCGGGCGGGATGCAACTATCTTGATTGACAAAATTAAAGCAGCACAATACGTCAGAAAACATCCAGGTGAAGTCTGCCCGGCTAAATGGAAAGAAGGAGAAGAAACTCTTTCCACAACAATAGATTTAGTTGGAAAAATCTAAGGAGGATACCACTTGTTAGACGCTAATTTAGTACAACAATTAAAACAATACTTAGAGCTGCTTGAAAATGACATTGTCATCCGATTAAGCGCGGACGAGCAGCCATCATCAAAGGAGATGCTTGACTTTGTAGAAGAAGTCGCTCAGCTATCACCCAAAATAACGGTTGATAGAGCGACATTGGAAAGAACACCAAGCTTCAGCATCAATAATGTGACTGAAGACAGCGGCATTACTTTTGCCGGTGTTCCTCTTGGTCACGAATTCACTTCATTTGTCTTGGCACTGCTTCAAGTCGGCGGCAGAAAACCTAAAATAGATGACGATTTAATCGAGCAAATCAAAAAAATTAATACACCGCTGAGGTTTGAAACTTATGTCAGTTTGACGTGCCACAATTGTCCTGACGTGGTCCAAACGCTTAATATCATGAGCGTTTTAAACCCGTTGGTCAGCCATACGATGATTGACGGAAAAATTTTCAGTGCAGAAGTGGAAGAAAAAAATATTTTTGCAGTTCCTACCGTCTACCTGAATGGGGAAGAATTCCACAGCGGCAGAACATCCTTGGAAGAAATCCTAGAAAAGCTAGGACTAAATGAGAATCAGCCGTTTTTAGATGATAATGAGCCTTATGATGTTCTTGTCGTTGGGGGCGGTGTTGCAGGGGCAACTTCTGCTATCTATTCCGCCAGAAAAGGAATCAAAACCGGTATCATCGCAGAAACTTTTGGCGGTCAAGTGCTTGAGACGGCTGAAATCAGCAATTTCCCTTCCGTTTCAGCTATTGAAGGTACAAAACTTATCGGTAATTTGGAACGCCACGTCTTAGATTATGATGTCACTATCATGAAAAATCAACGTGCAACACATATCGAGAAAAATGATTTAGTTGAAGTGACCTTGGCTAACGGCGCCGTATTAAAAAGTAAAAGTGTCATTTTATCCACTGGAGCGCGCTGGAGAAACTTGAACATCCCTGGCGAACAGGAGTTTAAAAACAAAGGCGTGGCCTACTGCCCTCACTGTGACGGCCCGTTGTTCAAGGATAAGCCTGTAGCTGTCGTTGGCGGAGGAAACTCAGGAATCGAAGCAGCTATTGATTTAGCCGGCATCGCAAAACATGTGACCGTCCTAGAATTTATGCCTGAACTGAAAGCTGATGAAGTTTTACAAAAAAGGCTGCATTCGCTAGATAACGTGACTGTTTTGACAAATGTTGCCACCAAAGAAATATACGGAAACGCCCATGTGGAAGGACTATCCTATGTGGAAAACGACACAGGGAAAGAGCACACCATTGACGTCAATGGCGCGTTCATCCTGATCGGTTTAGTCCCCAATACAGAATGGCTGAAAGATGACGTCGCGCTGACAGAACGGGGCGAAATCATCGTAGATGCTCATGGGGCAACAAATATTGCTGGCGTTTTTGCAGCTGGCGATTGCACCAACAGTGCTTATAAACAAATCGTCATCTCCATGGGGTCTGGTGCGACAGCAGCACTGGGAGCTTTTGATTATTTGATTAGGCAAATGTAAATTATATCTGATTAGCTCAAAAGTATTTTTTAAGCTTGAGATAGAAAAATTCATAAATTCGAAATCCCGCGAAATCATCGATTTAGAAAAATGATTTCGCGGGATTTTCTCTGCTTTAAAACTTTTTAACATTTCATTCTCTCTGAGGTCTTTATTGCTTTCTCAAAAATATTTAAAATTATCCCTGCAGACTGCTTAATCCTTTGCAAATTTCTTTTGTACTAGGATAAATTTTTCGATAGATTTGATACAACTCCTGATAGTCCGCCACATTGGCATTAATCGGTTTGACCGAACCCTGATAAGTCACAAATGTTGCCGCACAATTTTGAATGGTTTTAAACCATCCTAGACCGACAGCCGCAAGCATCGCCGCTCCCATCCCGGGACCTTGTTCTGTTTCTAAACAGATGATTTCAGAGTCAAAAATATCTGCCTGCATCTGAAGCCAATCAGGGTTTTGGGCCCCGCCGCCAACAGACACTATTTTTTCAAACTTTTTACCTGAAACCTGCTCCATCAATGTTTGAGAATCTTTCAAAGAAAACGTAATCCCTTCAAGCACTGCCCGGGCAAAATGCTTTAACGTGTGGTTAGTATCAATGCCGATGAAACTGCCGCGAATCTGACTGTCCACATGGGGCGTTCGCTCTCCCACAATGTATGGCGAAAACAACAAGCCCGCAGACCCTGCTGGAATTTCACTGATGCCTTCAAGCAACTCTTCAAAGGTTTGCCCGGAAGCAAAGGTATCTTTAAACCAGTTTAAACTGTGCCCCGCTGCCAAGGTAACCCCCATAGCGTAGTAATTATCGGCCATGGCGTGATTGAACAGATGAAGCTTGCCTTGATAGCCTTCTGTTCTCTGCCCCTCATAAGAAAGAAACACACCTGACGTCCCAATACTTGCCATACCAAGATTTTCATCCAAAATGCCCGCACCAACCGCCGCACAAGCGTTGTCCGCACCGCCGGCAAAGACTTGCACTTCATGGGCGATGCCTAATTTTTCAGCCAAAGAGGGTTGAAGCACACCAATCATACCGGAAGAATTGATTAATTCAGGCAGATATTTTTTGGGAATGTTGAATTTCTCTAAGACTTCATCTGACCAGCTTCTTTTTTCAACATCCAGCAGCAGTGTCCCTGCAGCATCGGAATAGTCCATGTGGATCGTTCCGGTCATCCAAAAACCTAAATAATCTTTCGGCAACAGGATATGCTTGACCTTCTGCCAAACGTCCGGCTCATGTTTTTGAAGCCAAAGGATTTTAGGCAGAGTGAACCCTTCTAGGGCGATGTTTTTTGTAATTGCCAGAAGTTCATCGCCAAATTCCTCCATGATTAACACACATTCATCTGTGGTTCTTACATCATTCCAAAGGATTGCGTTGCGGAGTACCTTCTTGTTTTCATCCAATACCACCAAACTGTGCATCTGTCCGGAGAAACTGATGCCTTGAAGTCCTGTATTGAAATCTGCCACATCATTTTTCAACTGAAGCAATACTTTCTCACAAGCCTTTAACCACTCTTCCGGTGCCTGTTCGCTGTAGCCTGTTTGTTCATGGATCAAAGGATAACTGCTGGAAGCAGTAGCCACCAATTCTCCTTGTTGGTTGACTAACATGCCTTTTAAAGAGCTCGTACCTAAATCTATTCCTAAAACATATGACATATTATCACCTCTTTATTCTTTAATTCCACCTGCAGTAACTCCTCCTACGATATATTTTGATAAAAATAGGTATATTAGCAACAATGGAATAATACTTAGCGATATTCCTAAATACATACTGCCGAATTCTGTTCTGTAAACATCAGTTTTAAGCAATTGAATCAGCATTGGAAGTGTAAATTTATCAGTATCATTGATTAGAATCAACGGCATCAGAAAATTATTCCAGGAAGTCACAAAGGAGAAAATAGCCATAGTTGCCAGTCCCGGTTTCATCAGAGGCAGCATGATTTGGTGAAAAATTTTTATTTCCCCGGCACCGTCTAATCTTGCCGAGTCCGCCAAATCCGGGTGATAAATGGTTTCAAGATACTGTTTCAAGAAAAAAACAGTGGTTGGAGAGGCAATAGCCGGCAAAATAAGCGGAACGAAACTATTCAAAAGCCCTAATTTGCTCATAAATTGATAGAATCCAATCATACTAATCTGCTGAGGAATCATTATTAGGGCTAAAATAATTGCAAACAACGCTCGACGTCCTTTGAACTTATAGGCAATCACCCCATAAGCAGCAAGCGAAGAAAAATATACGTTCAAAACTGTAGAGCAGACGGAAATAATAAAACTATTCTTAAAACCGCTGAAGACATTAAAACCTTTATTCATCAGGACAGCCCAGTTATATTTTAAATTGCCTGATGGTAAAAGGGATAATCCTTGCTGGATCTGTTCAGCTGAACGAGTGGAATTTACTAAAACGACCCAAAAAGGGAGAATACTCAAGACAGTTAATAGAATAAGAAACACATATATCAATATTCTTTTCACTTTATATGTCGTTTCCATTATTTATCACCTACCCTGCTTTTTTCTTTGAAAAACCTGAACAATAAGGAACTCAATGCTATTGAAATAAGAAGAAGTATTACAGACGCAGTGGCAGCGACATTGAAATTTCTACTTCCGGTGAAAGCTTGTTTGTATATGAACATTGTTATCGTCAATACGCTGTTATTCGGATTTCCATCTGTTAATAAAAATGGAATATCAAACATTTGTAATCCCCCAATCAAAGAGGTCACTAATGTATACAGTAAAATGGGTTTCAAAAGCGGCAATGTGATTCTTTTGAAAATTTGTCCATCATTTGCCCCATCAACCATGGCCGATTCAAAAAGTGAATTGTCAATACTCAGTATCCCTGAAACTAAAACAATAGTCGTTTGTCCATACCACATCCAGAATTGAATAAAAGAAACAATCAATCTAGTGCCACCCACGCTTCTGAAAAACTCAAAAGGCTTTTCCAAAACGCCCAGTTTTACTAACACAAGATTCATCGGTCCGACAGGGTAACTGAACAAAGCATAAAATAATACAGCGACCGAAGCTGCAGTAATGATGTTAGGTAGATAAAAAATAACTTTGAAGAAGCCCGTATGCTTCAATCTTAGTTTTAAATTAGTAAACCATGCAGCAAGTAATAAGGCTAAGCCTATTTGCGGTATAAAATTAACTGTCCACAAAATAAAAGTGTTCTTTATGGATTTCAAAAACATTGCATTCTTAAAAATATTTAAATAATTATCCAAACCCACTAAATCAAAGGTAGGGTTCCAGCCTTTTAAATCAGTGAAACTTAAAAATATCGTATATATAATCGGATAAAGCTGAAAAATTAAAAATGCCATAAAAAAAGGTGTCAAAAACAGATAGCCATATCTGTTAAATTTTTCAAAATTCCCCCTGTTTTTCCGCATAGTCATTATCCTTTCTAAAAAGGAAGAGCTGACTTTACCAGCCACCCCTTCCTCTCACTTTACTTTACTCTAATCAATCCACCTCAACATCAGGATAAGCATTCGCAACAGCATCTTTAAAATCTTGAATGGCTGTCTCCATGTCTACTTCTCCCTTGGAATACGGTGTTAAACAATTATCTGTAAACAAAGTTTCAACGGTCTGATCGTATTCAGTCAATATTTTAGCATTTATATCTTGGACCATTTGAGCGAATTTTTCATAATGGTTTTGTCCGCCCAAAAACTCTTCACTGAAATCCCCTTTGATTTCTTCAACCACTTTTTCATTGGAAACAAAATCTCCGGTATCTTCCGCCCATTGTCTGAGAAAATCAGGATTTGTTGTCAAGTATTTGATTAGGTCTGCCGCTTCTTCTTTCATCTTTGATGTCTCCGTTGCTCCTATCCAAGTACCACCCCAGAACCAGGAAGACGGCCCTTGAATCATCCGCCAATCTCCTTCTGTTGATTTTGACCCGTCAGCAGCAACTGCATTAGGTTTTAACCAATAGTGCAATCCCCACGTTGGCAGGCTGTAACCGAAAATACTATCACCATTCATTCCGGCAAACCATGCTTCTGATTGACCTTCTGTATCCTGTGTCAAACTCTCATCGACAAATTTTCTAGAAATCTCCAACAGCTCAATCAATTTGTCGTCTATTATCAACTTATTATCTTCTACCCAGCCATGTTCCCGTTGTCCATAAAAAGGTTTAGCCAGATCATGTACACTCGAAAGCATGTAAACGGCATCTCCACTTTCTTCTTTTATAGTTTTTGCCGCTTCGTAAAATTTATCGTAATCCGATAAAGCTTCTTGTGCAGCTTCTACTTCTGTCACTCCTAATAATTCTTCTGCTAAAGAAGCACGATAGTAAAATCCTCCCGGTGCCGCTTGCCATGCTAACGCATGAAGAACACCTTCTCTGCTAGTTCCCACATCTTTGACATACTGGAAAGTGTCAGCTGCTGCTTCCTCCAAACCTAGAGGACCTAAGTCTGCCATTAATCCAGATTCTACATATTTTTTAACAAAAGCTGATTCTAAAGCTATAACATCTGGAGCGTCTTTCGTTCCTAATACTGGATCCAATTTTGTTTCAAATTGATCTGAGGGAATTTCAACAATTTTTACTTTATAATCTAGCTCATTGTTTTTCAAATAATAGTCATTGATCATTTTTGATAATTCGTCAGTAAATGTCCAAACAACAAGTTCTTTATTCCCTTTTGAACTTCCTCCTTCTTCTTTTTCTTGTGAACCGCACGCACTCAAGACCAACGAACCCAACAGAGCAATCCCTAACGCTGAAAACATTCTTTTGATTTTTTTCATGACAATATACTCCCCTCTACATTATTTATAGTCAAACCAATCAAAATCCGCTGCCCGCCTATTACCTGTGGTATCAATCGCAAACATCCCTACAAAAGCACCAGTAAAAAAACCTTCCTGTGTTTCAACAACATAATCATCTGACAATTTAAGACTATCCAAATCATAATTTATACGCTTCCAATTCTTGCCGTCGAAAGAATACTCATAATGATAAAAGTTGTAGTTAACAATGGTTTTAAAATAGACTGACTGAACATCTTCTGGAATCTTAATTTCTTTTCCTTGTAAAGGTGCTAATAACTTCCCATTATCGCTATCCAACACATCAATGACTCTGCCCTTTTCTTCATTGTATGTGATATGAATGCTGGACCAATTTTTTGTGTTGTAGTAATTTGTCATACCTGCTAATTGCAAAAATGAGTCCGGAAAAAATTCCACCTTTGTTTTAGCTTCAAATTTAAAGTGCTGCCATCTTCTTGCCACTAACGCCTTATGGAATAAGGAATTAAAGGATTCCCGTCCATACAATCTCAAATATCCGGGACGATCAGTCAAACTCCCCAGTTCTTCTGTGAACGGCACCCTCAAAGTTTGGTAATTTAAAGGAAGTGTCGTTTCATCAAAATCTACTTTACTGTTTTCTTTAGTCCATGGATGTTCCTCCATCTTAGGTGCTTCCACCGTATCCTGCGGAAAATCTCCACCGACAATATATGGCCAGTCGTCTTGCCAGTAAATTTTTTGAATGGCCGTTTCTCGACCTAATGGACAATAGCCCCTATTTTCTAATATTGGTGTTTCCGGTCTTTTTAATGGACGTCCAGTCAAATGAACAAAATACCACTCATTAGTATGCGTATGTACAATGGAACCATGTCCAGCTTTTTGTAATTTAATCTCTGGATGCCCCCATGAGCTAATAATATGTTTTTGCGGATGAATCTCATAGGGACCATCAATTTTTTTTGATCTAGCCATGGTTGATGCATGCTCGTATTTAGTCCCGCCTTCAGCAGTTAATAAATAGTAATAATCATTCCATTTATACAAATGCGGTGCTTCAGTTAGTTTTCTTTCTGTTCCTTTGAAAATGATTTTTGCTTCTCCAATTAACCGACCCCTATCATGACAATATTCCTGTAAGACAATGCCATAAAAACTATGTTTGTACGGTCTGTAGTCCCACAACATATTAACAAGATATTTTTTACCATCTTCGTCATGAAAAAGTGAGGGATCAAAACCAGAGCTATTTAAATATATTGGCTCTGACCACTCCCCATCTATTGAAGAACAAGTAATCAAATAATTATTGACATCTTTCCAGTTGTTTCCTTGCACCTCCTTAACATCCGAATAAATAAGCCAAAACTGTCCATCATGATGACTTAGCGCTGGCGCCCAGACTCCACCTGAGTCCGGATTTCCCAGCATATTCAATTGCGACACCCTGTTAACAGGTGTACTAACCAAATGCCAATTTTTTAAATCTTTCGAATGATAGATCATCACACCGGGAAACCATTCAAATGTAGATGTGGCAATATAATAGTCATCTTCCACTCTGCAGATACTTGGGTCAGGATGGAATCCTGTCAGTATCGGATTTGTTATCATAGACTACCTCCTCCTATTCAAACTAAATAATCATTCAACAAAGACTTCACATACTCCAAATGACTGGACTCCAATTTCGGATCATCATGTTTCAACGCATACGCAGTCAAACTTTCTAAATCTTCAGAATCCGCTAATATCTTAGCTCCGATTCCCTCTTTAAAGCTGGCATAACGTTTGTCTTTCAAATCATCAAAGAAACGCTCTTCTTTTAATTTTGCCGCTGCTTTCAAACCGCGGGCAAAGGTATCCATCCCCGCAATGTGCGCCAACAACAAATCGTCCATTTCAAATGACGAACGGCGGACTTTAGAATCAAAATTGATACCACCTGGAGCAATCCCGCCATTTTCTAAAATTTCATACATCGCCAAAGTGGCATCATAAAGGTTAGTTGGAAACTCATCTGTGTCCCAGCCAAGCAGCATATCCCCTTGGTTGGCGTCAATCGAGCCTAACGCATCATTGATACGGGCCACATGTAGTTCATGCTCAAAGGTATGCCCTGCCAGAGTGGCATGGTTCGCCTCTAAATTCAGCTTGAAGTCTCCTTCTAGCCCATATTTTTGAATAAAGGCTAACGTTGTAGCCGCATCGAAGTCATACTGATGTTTTGAGGGCTCTTTTGGTTTTGGTTCCAATAAAAACTGCGGTTTGTGACCAATTTTTTCACCATAAGCAATCGCCATTTTAAACAAGCGGGCAATATTGTCCTGCTCGAATTTCATGTCCGTATTCAGAAGAGACTCATACCCTTCACGACCGCCCCAGAAAACATAGTTTTTTCCATCAAGCTTTTTACTCAAGTCCAAACCTTTTTTAACCTGCGCTGCGGCATATGCATACACTTCTGCATTGTTAGTTGAGGCAGCCCCATTATTAAAACGAGGATGAGAAAACATATTGGCCGTGTTCCACAACAATTTTATCCCGGTCGCAGCCATTTTTTCTTTAATCAAGTCGGTGATCTCATCTAAATTAGCAAAAAACTCTTCCAAGGAATTACCAGCAGGGGCGATATCAATGTCATGGAAACAGAAATATTCTACACCTAATTTTTCAAGGATTTCAAAAAAAGCATCCACACGGTTCTTAGCCGTTTCCATTGGATCCGCAGTCTCCCAAGTACGAATATTGACAGGGTCGCCAAATGGGTCCGTGCCGTCTTGTGTCATTGTGTGCCAATAAGCCAACGCAAAGGGCAGGTGTTCCCGCATGGTCTTGCCTAGAACCACCTCTTCAGGATTGAAATGATGAAAAGCAAATGGATTGGCAGTTTTCGTCCCCTCATACTTAATTTTGTCTACATTTGGAAAATAACTCATATTAAGACCTCCATTCTTGATTTTCTTTTGTTTGTACGATAAACTAATTTACAAGAATAAAATAACATCTGCAAAGATAATTGTCAAGCGCTTACATTGTTTTTTAATGAAAATAGCAAGAAAATAACCCTTTTTTAAAAACGTGACTTAAAGTTTTGAAATCCATCTTTAACAATTTTTACGTTGATAAAAATAACGTTTTCAAATAGAATTGACATAACCCGTAAAATTTTTGTTTATTTTTACGTTGAAATTAAATAACTGTTATTAAATGAACTTCTAAGTTCTTAATCATTTTGTCAAACTAAATTTTAAGGAGAATCAGTTGTGATAACAAACAAATATACTATCCGCGAGCGAAATGAAGCTTTTATTTTAAAAAAAATTATCGATGAAAAGGAAACCTCACGGGCTTCTTTGGCCACTTTAACGAATTTAAATAAAGCTTCTGTATCTTCTATCATAAAAAAACTGATGGATGAAGAATTGGTTAGCAAGACAAGAATCGGCAACTCAAGTAATCTGGGCGGCAGAAAGCCTATCCTTTTAACATTCAACAAACGCTCTTCCTTAACAATCGCCCTAGATATCGGTACTGATTACATTGAAGGTGTTCTTGCTTACATAGATGGAACATTCATTCAAAAGATTAAAAAAAGAAAAATACAAATTACTGCTGTTACCATTTTAGAAATCATTCATCAAGTTGTTACTGAACTTTTTGATTATCTTCCTGAATCAAAACACGGAATTGTTGGGATGACGGTTGCTATCCATGGCATCGTTCTTAATAATCAAATTTTATATACTCCTAACTACCCATTGGATGAAATAAATTTATTTCAAGAATTAGAAGATATTTATGATTTCCCAGTTTTTCTTGAAAATGAAGCTAATTTAGCCGCACTTGGTGAATATGCTTTTTCGTCAAAATTCAATAGTCTTGCGAGCATTAGCATTCATGGGGGAATTGGTGCCGGGATTGTAGAAAATGGCATGCTTAGAAGTGGAAAACATGGGAAAGCAGGAGAAATCGGTCACAGTATTTTATTTCCTAACGGGAGACAATGCCCTTGCGGCAATAAAGGATGCTTAGAACAATACGCATCTCATAGGGTCCTTTACAAGGAAATTGAAACTGCATTAGGTGTTCAAAACATCAACTCTGATCGCATTAAAGAATATTATGATGAAGAAAATGAAGCCATTAAAAAAATTTTATTTGAGAATGTTGACTATCTTAGCATTGGTATCAATAATTTATCTTCCCTCTACGATCCCGAAATAGTAATCATTAATAGCTCAGTTTATCAGAAGATTCCTGAACTAATCTCACTATTGAACGAAAAATTAATCAACCATTTTACTAGGGATGTAATCGTAAAAAATAGCCCTCTGCAGTCAAATGCCACACTTCTGGGGGCGGTCACAAAATCAGCTCAAAACTTTTTAAATATTCAAAATTTAAAATTTATTGATTGACTTTTGCCACCTAACTAAACTTCCACAAAAAATCCGTTGCAAACGGCATTTTTGTGGAAGTTTTTCACTCAATTCAATCCTTTTATAACAACTTCATTTTAATCCTTTCATTTTTAGCAAACCTCTTCACAATAAAATAATTATATTAATAATTACTAATATAGCTTTTTTTCATTGAAATCATTTAGTAAATATTTTATACTATATTTAGTAAATATTTAGGAGGGCATGACATGACAGTATTAAAAGAATTAAAGGCAGGATTCAAAAAAATGTTTGATGCTGAATGCGACGGAGTCTTTTTTGCACCAGGGAGAATCAACTTGATTGGTGAACATACGGATTATAACGGCGGACACGTTTTCCCTGCATCTATCACTCTTGGCACCTATGGCTTAGCAAAAAAAAGAACAGATAAAAAGTTGCGGTTCTATTCCGAAAATTTTCCAGAACTAGGAATTTTTGAACTTAGTTTGGAAAATCTTGACTACAAAACCGAAGATAATTGGACTAACTATCCTAAAGCAATGTTTAAATTCATTAAAGAGGACGGTTACGTCATTGACACAGGAGCTGATATTTATTTTTATGGAACAATTCCTAACGGTGCCGGACTGTCATCTTCTGCCTCCATTGAATTATTGACAGGCGTTATCATCAATGATTTGTTTTCACTAAATATCCCTATGCTTGATCTGATAAAATATGGAAAGAAGACAGAAAACGAATATATCGGTGTCAACTCAGGAATCATGGATCAATTTGCTATCGGTATGGGTAAAAAAGATATGGCTATTTTACTGGACACTAACACTTTGGATTACGAATTGGTTCCAGCAGTTTTCGGTGATAACGTCATCGTTATCATGAACACGAATAAACGCCGCGAACTAGCCGATTCAAAATACAATGAGCGCCGTTCTGAATGTGAAGAAACTTTAAAAAGATTACAAAAAGAACTTCCTATCCAATCCTTGGGAGACTTGGACGAAGCCACTTTCGAGGCAAATAAGGGCTTGATAGATGATCCCGTCTTGGAGAAAAGGGCACGGCATGCAGTAAGTGAAAATCAGCGAACATTAAAAGCGAAAGCAGCCTTGGAAAAAGGAAATCTTGAAGAATTCGGTCAACTGCTGAATGCCTCTCATGCCTCTTTGCAGCACGATTACGAAGTCACTGGAATCGAGCTTGACACATTGGTTCATGAGGCCCAAAAACAGCCAGGTGTTTTGGGTGCACGTATGACCGGAGCAGGTTTTGGCGGTTGTGCAATCGCACTCGTCAATGAAAAAGAACTAGATCAAGTCATTCAGCATGTAGGAGAGGCGTACCAGAAAACCATCGGCTACCCGGCAGATTTCTACAAAGCTAATATTGATGACGGTGCAAAAAAACTATAATCTGATTATTTGATTAGGAGAAAAAAATGACTATTAGCGAATTAATTAAGCAATTTGTAGCGATTGCCATTGAAAATGGCGGATGGACAAAAATGGACCGAATCTATTTGGAAAATCGTGTATTGGCTTTGATAGGCGAGGACGGGCTTGAAGATGAAAAGGCAACTGCTTCTGTCTCCCTCTCTCCATTGGAATTAGTTGACCAACTGATAGACCAAGCCATCAAAAATAATACCGACGTTATTCGGGAAATTTTAGAAGGACAACTGATGGACTTGATGACACCGCCGCCGTCTGTCATCAATGCTTTATTTGCCCAGCGTTATGACAGCAGCCCCAAAAAGGCGACAGATTATTTTTATTCTTTATCCAAAAAAAATGATTACATAAAAACCCGGGCCATCGCAAAAAATATCGTGTTTCATTCGGCGACTGACTACGGAAATTTGGAAGTCACCATCAACTTATCGAAGCCCGAAAAAGATCCAAAGCAAATCGCAGCGGAATTGACGGCGAAAAAAGTCGATTATCCTAAATGTATGTTGTGTATGGAAAATGAGGGGTACCTTGGCAGAATCAACTATCCTGCAAGGAGTAATCACCGTATCATCCGTATGAATCTAGACGGGGAAAGCTGGGGTTTCCAATACTCCCCTTACGCCTACTATAATGAACATGCTATTTTCTTGGCAGAAGAACACCATCCAATGAAAATCACTAAGAATACTTTCGAAAAATTGCTCAAAATCATTGAAGTTTTTCCCCATTATTTTGTGGGTTCCAATGCTGATTTGCCTATTGTAGGAGGATCGATTTTAAGTCACGATCATTATCAAGGTGGGCGTCATGAATTTCCGATGGGCAAAGCTCCTATCGAATACCCTTTTGACTTGGCAGGATTTCCCGACGTGAAAGCCGGAATCGTCAAATGGCCGATGTCTGTGATTCGCCTGCAAGGAAAAAATATTTCTTCATTGGTCAACAGTGCAGCTTTTATTTCAGAAGCATGGAAACAGTATTCTGATGAACCTCTGAGCATTAAAGCACACTCAGCTGACGGCACTCCCCATCATACAGTCACACCAATCGCAAGAAAAAATGGCGATTTTTATGAACTGGATATAGTATTAAGGGATAATAATGTTTCGGAAGAATTCCCAGATGGCATCTTTCATCCTCACCAAGATGTTCATCACATCAAAAAAGAAAATATCGGTTTGATCGAAGTGATGGGCTTGGCTGTCCTTCCGCCCCGTCTAAAAGAAGAGTTGGCGGAAGTGGAAAAATTCTTACTGGACCAGCCTAATAAAATTGCAGATTATCATCTTGAGTGGGCAATGACTATCAAAGAAAATGAAAAAATCAGCGAGGAAACTGTAACCCGAGTTGTGCAAAAATCTGTCGGAAAAGTTTTTCTGCGAGTTTTAGAGGATGCTGGAGTCTTTAAGCGAAATCCAGATGGACAGGAAGGGTTTAAAAAATTTATAAAAACTCTCTCCTAAAAACTCAAATTTTAGAAAGGAAGACGCTATGGCAACAATCAAAGATATTGCAACACAAGCAGGTGTTTCGCCTGCTACCGTTTCCCGGGTATTAAATTATGATTCAGACTTGTCAGTTGGAGAGGATACTAAGAGAAGGATTTTTGAAGTTGCGGAAAGTTTAAACTACACTAAACATCAAAAAAAACAACCTCAAAAGAAAACAACTTTTAAGTTAGTTCAGTGGTACAACGATCAAGAAGAACTTGAGGATTTATATTATTTGTCCATTCGTTTAGGAATTGAAAAACGGGCGGAGGAACTGGGGATTCAAATCATTAGAGAAAATCTCGAGACACTTTCTGCAGAACGTGCTCACGGCATCATTGCCCTTGGAAAATTTGACGCAAGTGAAATTAAATTGTTGTCAGAACACAATGAAAAAATCATCTTTGTTGATTTTAACGGAACTCATTTTGGTTACACCTCTATCATTATTGATTTCGGCCAAGCGATAACACAGGTGATGGAGAGCTTAAATCATAAAGGCTATCAGAAAATCGGCATCATTTCCGGTAAAGAGTTCACTAAAACAGAAAAACAGTTTTTACCTGATATCAGGTTGGCACTTTTAAAAGCTGCACTTGAAGAAAATAGTCTTTACAATAAACAATGGCATTTGGAGTCGGCATTTACCGTTGCAGATGGTTATCACACCATGTTAAATTTCTTGAATCAAGACAAGAAAAATTGGCCCGAAGTTTTCTTTGCTTCTAGTGACGCTATTGCCATTGGCGCTTTAAAAGCTTTACATGAAAAAAATATTAAGGTTCCTGAGGAAATTGGCATTCTTGGTTTCAACGATATCAGTACAGCCAAATATGTCAGCCCCCCTTTATCAACAATAAAAGTTCACACCGAGTGGATGGGGCGGCAGGCAGTGGACACAATACACTCCTTGGCATTTGAACAGGAGCCTGCGCCTATGAAGATTGAGGTCAGTACAACTTTTGTTGAACGCGACTCATTATAAAAAATCTCCCGTCTGGATTTGCTGTAATTCAGACGGGAGATTTTTTATTTGTTATTTAATACTTTTTTAGTCATTTCAAGTAACGTTTTCACATCTTCTGGACGCGTGTTGCCTGTTTCTTTATCAATAATTGAGCTGTAGATATGAGGAATGATTTTCTTAACTCCTGCGTCTACTGCAATTTGTAAAATTTCTTCATAGTTTTCCAAGTCGATGCCGCCTGTAGGTTCCAAAGCAAAATCATGAGCTGCACAAGCTTCTGCCACGGCTTTGTATTCTTCTACGTGAGCCAGGCCTTTCATTGGGAAATACTTGACTGAAGAACCACCCATATCTTTTAATAATGCAATCGCTGCTTCGATTGTTACTTCCGCAGGCGTGATTTGAGAAGACAGTGGTCCTGTTGTGATGGACACATAACCTACTTTGCCTGTGGGAGAAACTAAACCATTAACGAATGTCTCATCTTGTTTCAAAACAGCTCTTGAGCCTCCTACGCCAGTGAAAACTTGGTTGACGTGTTGAGGTTGAAGAACTTCTGACAAACGAGTGACCATATTGCTTTGATTTGGGTCGCCAGCTCCAAGTCCAACAGATAAAGCATTGTCTGTCGCTTCCTGATAAAGCTTCATGTCTTCGATTGCTGCCTCGTCCGTGTCATACGCTTTAGATAACACACCTAAAACGACATGACCTTCAGCCGCTTCATAGCAATCTTTAGCATTTTCCACTGAATGTGCCAACACATTTAAACAAACTTGCTCTTGGTAAAAATTTGGTGTCTTTTTCATTATTTATCCCCCATCACTATTGCTTTTATTTTTTCGATGATCAATTGTAATTCATTCTTTCAAAAAACAAAAGAATGTAACCGAGTCACATTCTTTTGCTTAACTTTTTAAAAAATACCAATAAAGGAGCCAATGATACTAATAATGACAATTGTTGTGATGATAACACTGTATCTCGGACCTTTTTTATCCATGTACCGGTAAATCAAGAACACTGCTGCTAAAGGTAACAAGCCTCTCATAATTTGATCCAAAATTTCTTGTACAATGATTGTGGCCCCCCCTGGGACTGTCACTTCTAGAGGGCTTGAAATCTTAACGTAACTGGCTGATAAAGCCCCCATCATCATCATCCCTAAAACATTAGCACCATAGATAACTTGCTTTAGTTTTCCATCTTGCATCATGGATAAAATTGAGTTTCTTCCTAAAATATAAGATTTGTTAATTAATACCCAACTGACATACAAAGTAATCGCTGTATACAGTACAAGTGGTGCAATACCTCCAAGAGCATTACCTTCAGAAGCTACAGGTATAAAAATGGAAATCAAAATCGGCATTAGTGCTGCCCAAATGATTGAATCTCCTATTCCTGCCAGCGGTCCCATCAGTCCTGTTTTAATTGATGTGATTGCAGAGTCGCCTATATCAGCTCCATTTGCCTTCTCTTCTTCCATTGCCAACACAATCCCTTGAATAGACGAGCCGATTGTTCCTTCAGTGTTGAAAAAGTTTAAGTGCCTTCTCAAGGCTTCCTTCTGTTTTTCTTCATCATCTGCATATAATTTTTTTATTGCGGGAATCATTGATGCACAGAAAATTAAACTTTGTAATCTCTCATAAGAGTTGGACATTTCACAACCTAATTGATAAATCCAATAGGATGCTTTGATTTCTTTTTTCGTTAATTTCTTTGTCTCAGCCATTATGCTGCCTCCTTCTCTATGCCTTTATTTCTCAGTAAGAAAGCGATACACACACCAATAATTGCAATTGCCATTATCTCTGCTTCAAAGTAAATAACTGCCACAAATCCTAATAAGAAATACGGGATAAGGTTCTTTTTCCCTATAACCATGATTGTCAAAGCAAAACCAAGTGCAGGCAAAATACCACCCATGACTTCAAAGCCATGCATCAGCCACTCTGGAATAACTTCCAAAATTTTATTGACTACTGATTGCCCAAAATAATTTGCTGCAAAAACTAGCGGAAATCTAATCACAAAGCCTGCCAAAGCGGGATAAATGAACGCTGCTCGATAAATACCCTTGTAATTTAATTCTTCAGCATATCTGTCAGCCATATGTACCCAAGTTGCATTAATGGTTCTGCGCAACTGATCCATAAAAACCCCTAGTACCCCAAAAGGCACAGCCAAAGCAATCGCTGCTTCTGCATTCATGCCCACCCCCAACGCGATAGGAATCGCAATCGCTGAAGCCAGAGCCGGATCACTTGGTACATTTCCTCCCGGTGTGGAAGTTACCCCCAAATAAACTAATTGAATACCTGCACCAATAATCATTGCTTCTGATAATTTGCCTGTTGCTATACCTGCAATCAAAGCTGCACTTAGGGGTTGAGATAACATACCTGAAAAAGTATAACCGAATCTTAAACGTGAAAACCAATAATAAAGCCCCATAATAATTGAAATACCTAATACGCCCATGACATTATTCTCCTTTCGTATTTCTTATAATGTTTTAAATTTTTCAATCAATTTATCAATCGCCACAGGATTCTCCTCCGGAATGGCTTGGAAATAGATTTTTTTCTGTTGATTAAGTAGATATTCCAAAATCTCCACATCTTCTTTAGATAAATTGATATTTTTCATCACATTTACCCGGTTAGGACCGCCGCCTAAGCCGCCAATCTGAATATCATTGTCTACAATCCCTGCGTCCACCATCTCTTTTAATGTGGTTAAATCCGGAACTAAAAACAATACTTTTTTAGTGGAATCAGAAGAAGGCCATATTTCTTTAGCACTTTCTACTCCCGCAGTAACCACATTGACTCCCGGAGGTGCTGCCATCAGATAAATACTTTTTAAAAATTCATCTTGCTCCAACTCATCACTTACAACAAAAATTTCTTCTGCTCCTGACTGCTGCAGCCACTTTGTCACAACCTGTCCGTGGATTAGACGACTGTCTACTCTTGTCAATACGATTTCTCTCATGATAATCTCTCCTTTATTCCTTGAACCTGCAGTAATTGGCAGTTGTCAATGGTTGAAGCAATAATCTCTTGAACAACTTCTTTATCAAAAGGCGCTTTTCTCTTCATAGCTGCTTCCAAAAGCATGGCTGTCGAAAGCCCAGATACAACAAGTAATTTATAATCTTTTGAAAGACGTAACCCAACGTTACTAGTAGTCCCTCCTTTGATATCTGTTAAAATTAATAGACTGCCTTCCCAAGTCAACTCCTTCAATTTTTTTTCCACCTTAGCAGTATAGTCTTGCAAATTATCTTCTGGATTTAGTGGAACCTCATAAATTCCTTCACATTTCCCCATAATCATTTCCACACTGCTAAGTAAATACTTCCCCCAACCACCGTGGGTCAACATTACTATCGGCTGGTCTTTTGCCACTCCCAACTCCCCTTTCTTCTGAAGATTTAAATATTTTTACTATTTTATCTTCTAATTCATTCTTAGCCGCAGATACAAGATTGTTCCAGTAGCACTTCTTGATCATCAGCTTAACAATATAAAAGCAATTATCGTTCCAACTTTTGTCAACAAAAAAACTTGATCCACAATTCCAAGCGAATCAAGCCTTTTTCTGCACTAATCAAACAATAATTCATAAATATATTTTATTTCCAAGGGAGATAATTGCACATTATATGACACTTCCAAGGGTCTGAAGGACATTTTTATGACAGATGCCTCTCTCGGGAGATCTGAATATGACAGATTATAACCAAATGTTTGATTTTCTGAATTGAGAATCAACTTTTCAAGTACACAAGCGCAATGAATAATAAATCTTAACATCTTCTTTTCATCTTCCACAAGACTTAACTGAACACATATTTCCTTAAAAATTTTCCCTAGTTCTATCGTTATACGCTGAGGATTAAGAATAGTCAGATGATTCACAATCGCTTCCATGGAAAGGGTATGAATATAATTTTTAGATATGTCTTTTAATAATTTTTTAGTACTGTCTTTTTGCAAGTCATAGCCAAATAATGTTAGCAAGATTTCTACCCCTCTATCAGAAAACAAATCTTCCAAGCCAACATAAGGAATATCAGGAATCTCAAATTTGAAAGTACCGATAACTCCTATTATTTTTTCATCTGGAAAAATATGCTCGTGTATTTTTTCAATATTTATCATCTCTTTCTTTTCCAAAGTAATGATTCTTATATTTGATAAAATTTCTTTTGGAAATGTATCAACTATAAAACGCTCAACTTTTAATGCCGTTCCAACCCCGGTCAAACAAGAGATAATCAAAACTTTAGAATCATAAAATTGCCCTTTTTTACATAAACTTACTTTATACTTTTTATTAGAAATGACAGGCAGTAAATAGTCAAAATTCGTTGACTCATAAATGACTTCTCTGGCAACTTCTAACAGTGTCAGCAAATTTATATTACTGATTAGTAATACCTCAATCCCAAACTCTTCACTGATGACATTACCAAAATAAACTAAAGAACCTATGTCTACCATTAAAATCAACTTTTGATATTGCTTCCGCTTAATCAACTTGCGCAATTTATCCAAAGTTTCTTCAACAGATTGATTGATTGGCATATCCACAGCTTCCATTAAATCATTGGAAAACAACAAGTTCGTATATTCAACCATGCTGGTTGCTGTGGTTTCTCCATGGGCAATCACAACGATGCCGCAAGTTTTATCATCTATCTCTTTTTGGTTAAGGAAGCGTAAAAATAAATCAAAGTAAATCACTTCAGTGGAAGGGAGTGTCAATTGAAATAATTCTTGGGCATAATCAGCAATTTTTTTCGCTGAGGTGAAGTTTTCAATTTTACCAAGTAAAAAACTGCTGATGTAGTCAAAGAAATCATCCTCATTCTCCATTAACATCATGATGTACAAATGATGCGTCAAGTTATATCTCATAGTATCTGAAACGGATAAAGAAAATTCTGATTCAATAAATTGAACTAACTCGTCTATTTTGGTTAAAAATTCTTTCTCATAGCTAAATGAAGCTGCGTCCAAATTTTCTTCCTGAAAAAGCTGCATATCAAACAGCAAATCAATCTTTGCTTGTAAAATAGATTCTTTATCTCTCATTGACAATTGCAGGTCTTTCACATTAGAAAACTCGTCAATAATAAAGTTATAAAATATATCACGCTTTTCAAGCTGAGTGTCACCTCGTCTCCGTCCACTCATCCCCTGATCGTACTCACATGAAATGTACACTCCGTCCCTGCCCACCCACTCATTGAAGATAAGCTGGTCTTTTACTTTTGTCTCTAATGTTTTTTCATCAGAAAAAGACACACGCTTATTAATCGTTAACACTTTGTCCATCGAATCAGAACTTTCCAAATAAGACTGGGCGCAAAGAAACTGGATATCTGATTTCAATTCTCCAACGTTAGCTTCATAGTTCCTAAAAACCAGTTGTTTGATAACGTTTTGAGAAATGTGGATATCTTTCTCCACTCGTTGGCTTTCCTGTGAAAAAAACATTTTTACCAGTTGGATTTTTTCTTCAATAGGTCTTTCATCTAAAGGAGGCATATTTATCGTCACAGGAATTCTTCTCAAAAATGTTTTTAAAAAGGTCGCTTTCAAGCATTCTGTCGTTGCAAAAATAAACCTGATTGAAGCTTTTTTGAGTTCTCCGCCCCCAAGAGGAGTGAAATACCCTTTATCTAAAAGCGTAAACAATTTTTCCTGTCCCTCATGAGGAAGGCGGTGAACTTCATCTAAGAATAGAAAACCACCGTCCGCCCGATCAATCAGGCCTTCTTTATCTGACATCGCCCCGGTAAAACTTCCCTGTTTATGTCCAAACAAATGAGAGGTGAGTAATTCAGGATTATTAAAATACTCTGAACAGTTAAAATAAACAAACGGCACCTTCTGATTCTTTTTTTTCTCAAAATAATCATGAAGCAACTCTGCGAACAATGTTTTCCCAACACCTGACTCTCCGGAAAGCATAAGATTCAACCCATTGGGCGGATAGACGACAGCTGATTTTGCCTTTTTAATACAGGTCTTTAAGCTGCCTTCAAAACCTATCAGCCGGCTGAACACGTCTTCTTTAATCTGTTTGTTTTTTCTGACGACCGTGTTTAGAAAATCAGCCAGCTCTTCTTTTGAAGCCCAAACATTTTTCCTGATGTCGTAAGAAACACCTTTTTTGATGACTTCTTTCGAATAAAATAATACCGGCCGGGATTTGATTTTCAGCGCTTTGCCTTCATCGCATAGCTTATTCAATTCCTGACTGATAATATTTCTGGCAATCCCAAGCTGTTCCCCAATATCACTGGCTGTTGCACCATCATTTAACACAATCGATTGGCCATCTTTGATTTTTGTCGTCGTCATGCTATCCAATTGCTCCATTATTTTTTGAGTTCTAGTTTCTTTTTGGCTATCCATCCTAAAATCCTCCTATAGTGTGGCCTAAGGTATTTTATCCCTATAATATCATACACCACACTTGAAAAATATGACCCAGTCTTTCTTCTTGAGATAAACTCTCTTACAAAAAAATAATTTGTTCTCCTTCAATTTTTTTTAATTTTAGATTGACTAACCTTTTGACAGAGTATATACTAGTGATAATGATTATCAATTGCACCGAGCGGTCGTTTTTTGTGAAGTTATGAGCTTGAATAAATGTACCAACAGGAAAACTCATAATCTTCAATTGTTTGAAAAAAGGAGTGTCGCAAGTGAAAGCGCTTATTGATGGAGAAGTAAATAAAGAATATGTTTTTGTTGGCTTTTCAAACGAATCCTCTAATGAAAAATATTTAGCCGATCTTGGCCTAGTTTATGGTACATCGATTAGAATCATGTCAGCTATTGAAGGCGCTCAGATGGTTATCTGTTACCAGAATAACCGTTTGGGAATCGATCATAATATCGCAAAAGGCATCATGATCGAAGAAAAAGAATCTGCTGGAACCCAGGAACTGATGACATTAAATCAATTGTGTGCCGGCGAAACCGGAATTATAAAAAATATTATCGGCCAAAATGCAATCAGACGCCGGTTAATGGACATGGGTATGACAAAAGGGACCCCGGTCAAATTAATCAAAGTGGCACCACTAGGAGACCCCATTGAATTAAAAATCCGAGGGTATCAATTGTCTTTAAGGAAAGCCGAAGCCGAACTGATTTTTATTGAGAGAGGTTAGAACGATGACAACAACACTACAAATCGCATTGGCAGGAAACCCAAATAGCGGAAAAACAAGTTTATTCAATGAAATTACGGGAACCAATCAACGGGTAGGGAACTGGCCGGGAGTGACGATTGAAAAAAAATCTGGTAAGTTGATCAAATATCCCCATGTGGAAGTGCAAGATTTACCAGGAATCTATTCTTTGTCTCCTTACTCGCCAGAAGAATTAGTCGCAAGAAACTATCTTATTGATGATGCGCCTGACTTGCTGCTCAATTTAATCGACGGGACAAATATCGAACGAAATCTCTACCTAACTACACAATTGCTGGATTTAGGAGTTCCGGTAATCATCGGTATCAACATGATGGATGTAGTTGAAAAAAATAAACAAACCATTGACACAAAACTGCTGTCTGAAATGCTGTGTGCACCAGTGGTTGGATTAAGTGTCACCAAGAAAAAAAACATTGATGAGTTGATGAAACGCAGTCTGCGTACTCATGACACAAGCGACGGACAGCCTCATATCAGATACGACAAACGACTGGAAGTGGCGTTAGAGGAGATCGCTGATGTCATCGAAACCAACACCCCAGAAAACAGACGGCGCTGGTACAGTATCAAATTATTTGAACGTGACGAAGAAATCAAAAATGAATTGCATTTGACTAAAGAACAACAAATAGAAATCAACGATATTATCGCTATCACCGAGAAAATTTTTCAAACTGACAGCACGTCGATTATGATCAACGAACGCTACGAATTTATTACCCGGCTTGTTGGGAAAGCAGTGACCAACAAATCCAACTTTGAACTGTCTCTCAGTGATAAAATCGACCATATAGTTACCCATAGAGTTTGGGCCTTGCCAATTTTCGCTTTGGTGATGTGGGCGGTATATTATTTGTCCATCCAAACTGTGGGCACTATGGCCACTGATTGGGTCAACGAAGTCCTTTTCGGTGAAATCATTCCCGGGACAGTCCAAGGATGGCTGACCGCCGCCAATGTGGCACCTTGGCTCGAAGGGTTGGTGCTGGAAGGAATTGTTGCGGGTGTAGGCTCTGTCCTGGGCTTTTTGCCTCAAATGATCGTTTTATTCCTGTGCTTGGCTATTTTGGAAGATTGCGGGTATATGGCCCGTATCGCTTTTGTGATGGATAGATTGTTTAGAAGATTCGGTTTGTCCGGAAAATCTTTTATTCCCATGCTGATTTCTACTGGCTGCGGTGTCCCTGGTGTCATGGCGTGCCGTACCATTGAAAATGAAAAAGAACGAAAAATGACTATAATGACGACGACTTTCATGCCGTGTTCAGCCAAAATGCCCGTGATTGCCTTAATTGCCGGAGCTTTCTTCCCCCATAGCAGTTGGGTAGCTCCCTCAGCCTATTTTGTCGGAATCGGTGCAATCATTTTATCAGGGATTGCCTTAAAGAAAACAAAGATTTTTTCTGGTAAAGCTTCACCCTTTATTATGGAGTTGCCGGCCTACCATTTTCCCCATTTAAAAAATGTTTTCTTCCAAACATACGAGCGGGGCAAATCCTTTGTAATTGGCGCAGGAACTGTCATTTTCACCACGTGTGTGTTACTCTGGTTTTTGGCGTCCTTTAACTTTAAAGGACAGATGGTAGCAACGGACGAAAGTATTTTAGCTGCTTTAGGAAATTTAGGAGCATTTATTTTTGTACCATTAGGTTTTGGTAATTGGCGTGCAGTGGTGGCAACCATCACAGGGCTGATTGCTAAGGAAAATGTCGTGGCGACTTTTGGTGTATTGTTTGCCCATGCCGATGGGATTTCTGAAAATGGAACAGAAATCTGGGGAGCTTTGCGGGCTTCCATGGCACCGATTGCCGGTTTTTCTTTCTTGCTGTTCAACTTGCTTTGTGCCCCTTGCTTCGCTGCTATCGGCGCTATCAAACGAGAAATGGCTGATTTGAGATGGACGGCCTTTGCCATTGCTTATCAATGTTCCTTAGCCTACGGGGTCAGCTTTATTACTTATCAATTAGGCAGTGTGCTTCTAGGCGAGCAGCAATTCAGTTTCAGCACTGCATTAGCTATTGCACTGATTATGGTAGTCATATACTTCTTTATGCGCAAGCCATCAAAGAAACACAAACAAGAACCGGCTGCCATTCAGATTTTGTAGAGAGGGGTTAGAAAAATGTGGGCGACCATTGCCATTTCCTTACTGATTTTCAGCTATATCGGAGTGATTATCTACCGCAGAGTCACTAAAAAAAGCAGCGGTTGCGGCTGCAGCGAAAGTGACTGCCCGATCAAGAGTCATTCCTCGGATTCTCAATAATTATTGTCACTGAAAAGCATCCTGCATTGAAACAGGATGCTTTTTTACTTTATTATTTCGGCTCACCTATGAAAAACCCTTAGTAAGCTGATAAATTCAAGTGTACGTTTGTTTCTCTACTTTTTCATCTCAAGAGTCATATTGATTTCCTTGGCAAGTTTTTTGTTAGTGATTTTTGAGTACAGGTAGAAGCCGACAATATGGCCAATCAATGTCACCATAAGAATATATGGTACATAAACTATGATTTTTGAAAACAGTTCTGATGAAAATAAGTAAACACTGCCAAACCCGCCTAATGTATTGATAACCGTTGAAATGACGATATTAGTCGTTGCTTTAAATGTTGAATACTCCCACAAATACGTGTAGACGACTCCAAAGATGACTGATAAAATGATTGCTATTCCTACTAAACGCCACAAAAAACTTAAAGTTATGCTTTGCTGTTTAATGAATACAGTTATCAGTATGATGAGCCATACAAGTGTTCCGCCAAATGCCTGAGTAAAATTGTTTTTTAAATGTTTAACCATGAAAGTTCCTCCTTAAATTTTTTTGCGTAATGTCTACTGACGATATATGACCGATTATCAGATGTGGATACTTCTAATCTGGCATTTTCTACGACCTGAAATGATTGAACATTCGCAAGATTGACCATGACTGAATTGCTCACTCTAAACAAACCATATCGATTAAGAAAGTCGAGTTCTTTTAGTCTTTTTTGGATAAAGTATTCTTGCTTTCCACTTGATAATGTCACGATAGACGATTGTGTGAAAGATTGGATGGAAGAAATCCTGCCGATTTCCACTTTGACAACCCTATTGTTCAGCGGATTAATCAATGCTAGACATGTTTTCTGCTCAACTTTCGATATGATATTCTCCACTTCTTTTTTATTTTTCAAGTTTGCATGGATGTGCAATTCATTTAACGGTATATCATTTTCCCAAATAGTTTTAATAATCATTGCATCCTCCTTCTAAAATCATCATAATTGCCTAGTAAAAAATAAGCAACGAAATATGACTCTGTTGCATGTTTTCATTACTTCGTTACATATATCTTGTTTTTACAGATATCCATGGGAAAAATTTATCAGCCTTTATTATTTCTAGCTAAAGTAAAACTTGAATAGTTTCACATTAAATTGTTGACAACAGCTACAGGTACCTGTAGAATAATTTCTAACAGGTACCATTAAAAGGAGGAAAACATATGTCACAAGAAAAAAATCTTATTGAAAAAATTTCCTATTTATACTGGCTTCTTCATAAACAACAGCGTAGGGCAGCTCATCACGGTGAAGGACCCATGGCTGATACTTCCAGCGGACAAGGAAGGATTTTAGCATTTTTAAAAATCAAAGATGGCATCAGTACAAAAGAATTATCTTATCTGCTAGGTATCAGAGTATCATCATTGAATGAACTGCTGGCAAAACTTGAAAAGGGCGGTTATCTTTATCGTGAGCCTTCGGAGCAAGATAAACGTGTCATGCTGATCAAGCTGACTGAAAAAGGAAAGTCAGAAGAAAAACCGCCGTCTGATGAGACCCCTAAAATTTTTGCCTCTCTTTCCGATGAAGAGCAAACTTTTTTCAATGATTATTTAGACCGTGTTATCTTAACGATGGAAGAAAGCATGACAACGAATTGTTCAAAATCACACCCACACGGAAAAAAAGGACATGGCAGAAAACACATGGCAAACAAAAGATTTCACAAATTTCAGCGAATGACACAAGAGCACGGTACAGACCATCACAAATGCTGCAAAGAAAGAGATAAATCGCAAAAAGAGCACCAATGTAAAAATCATAGTCACGATGGGCATGGACATGGAAAAGGACAATGCTGTCACGATGAACAGCATTCTCCACATTCATAAAAATAAAACAGCCTCGTTCCAAAATGAATGAGGCTGTTTTTTCTGCTTTTTATTTAGTTGAATAGCCTAGAGGTGTATTTTCATTTTCATGGACTACTTCCCGAAAATCCAGCAAACCACTTTCTAGTCCTCTCACTAAAACTTCAGCTGTACCGATATTCGTGGCTAAGGGAATCTCATACACATCACATAAACGAATAAGCGCAGTCACGTCAGGCTCATGGGGTTGCGCCGCTAAGGGATCTCTTAGAAAAATAACTAAATCCATCTTATCATCAGAAATCATAGCACCGATTTGCTGGTCGCCGCCCAGCGGACCGGATTTGAAACAATGAACGTCCAGTCCGGTATTTTTATGAATCAATGAACCGGTCGTACCCGTGGCAAATAATTCATGTTTTTCAAAAATGTGTTTGTAAGCCCCAGTTAATTTCATCATCAACTCTTTTTTGCGGTCGTGTGCAATTAAAGCTATTTTCATCGTCTTACTCCTTTTTATCATTTCGTCATCCCTGCTTTCATTACAGTATAGTTTTCCACTGCCCCCTCTGTTAAAAGAGGAAGCAAAACATATTGCCATCAACACAATTTAATATCAAAAATAATAATAGCCCAAACTGACAAACAGGATTAAAAATAATAGTCCCGGCAAGTAGTTCGAGACACGTATTTTGACTAGCCCCAAAATATTGAGGCCGATCGCTAAAATCATCAGTCCCCCAATGGCACTGATTTCAGTCATTAATATTTCTAGTAATTCAGTTGGGATATAACTCATCAAAAAGCTGGAAAAAATCGTTATCAGCCCTTGATAAATCAAAACCGGCACCGCTGAAAACAACACACCCACACCTAGAGATGCCGTGAGCATGATTGCCATAAAACCGTCCATAACTGATTTTGTCAGTAAGATTTGATGATTGTTGGAAACCCCGCTCTCGATTGCACCGATGATTGCCATGGAGCCAATCAAAAAGATCAAGGTTGCAGTCACGAAACCTTCAGCAAAATTGCTGCCGGGTTTTGCAAAACGTTTTTCCAAAAACAGACCTAAACGTTTCATCTGATTTTCTATCCCCAAGAACTCCCCCACCATTGCACCCAAACACAAACTAATCAAAATCAAAATAAAGGATTCATTTTTTATCGCCATTTGGATGCCTAAAGCGATGACCCCCAAACCGATTCCTATCGTCACAGTTTCCTGTGTCTCTTTCTTCATATTCCGCAAAAATGCGCCCGCCAAGCTGCCTAAAATAATCGCTCCGCAGTTTACTATCGTCCCTAACAAAATCATGACATGCCTCCCAACAACTTTTCACTGCCAATCGGACTTTTTTTCAATTTCCGTTTCACGGTAAGCCGATCAATAAAAATAAATAAACAATAATAACAAACAAATAAGATAAAACGGAGAAAATCAAACCGGATGTGGCAAACTTTTCATCCACTTGATACCCTCTCGCTAAAATCGGAATCGAATTTTGAACCGGCATGGCAGACTGGATAATGAAGACTTTCAGCATCAAACTGGGAACAGGAAAAATAAAAGATAGACCGTAAACTACTAGAGGAGAAATCACATAACGCCCCACTAGCACCCCAAAAACATCTTTATCAATTCTCAAATGTTTGACGCCCGTTTGATAAACAATAATTCCGATAACAAAAAGCGATAGCGGCGTTGTCAAATTCCCTAGATGACGGCTAAAATCCAGTAAAGGTTTAAATAAAGGTAGTTCTAATAAAAGCCACAACAATCCGACGATAAATCCCATCAAGGCCGGCGAGAATAATTTTTTCAGCAAAACCAAAAAATTGACGGATTGATGTTGAAATTTCCGTTCAGGATGGTCGCTGGACATTAGCATCAAACCTAAAGTAAAAAAAAATGTGGTGTTGCACATATAATAGAGCAAAGCATAAGGAATCGCTTTTTCGCCAAAAACTGCAACTGTTACGGGCAATCCCATAAAAATCGTATTGGCCGCAGTAAACATGGTTTGAAAAGTTCCTTTGCGCGTATCGGGAACCCGCGTTACTTTTGCATACAGCCAGCTGATGCCAAAAGTAAGGATAATCGACGTTGCAGGCAAAACCAAGCCTTTAAAAAGAGAAAGAAATTCTTCTTTAGAAAATTTTTGCGTCATATTTAAAAACATATTTAATGGCAAAGCCAGATTCAGGACAACTTTTGAAAAAACGTCTGCCACATGATTATCGAACCACTGCTTCCACGATAAAATGTAGCCCACCAAAATAATCAAAAAAATAACTAAAATATTCAAATAAGCTTCAAGCAAATAACCATCCCCCATTCGATACTTTTGCCATCCATTTCATTTTAACACGATAAAAGTAATTTTGAAGATAATTCTCCAGCAAACAAAGATATCTTCTCTTAATCAAAAGAAAAAAGCCGCCAAAAAATCTTTGACAGCTTTTTTAATACCAACCTATTTTATTTTGACAAGGAAAAACTAAAAATATTTCCCCAGATTACTCCTCATCTAACTCCAGAGACAAGTCTTCTTCCACGATTGTCGAACCGTCTCCGATGCCGTACTCGTCTCGTACCAGGCGATAAACTTCGTCCATGATTTCCGGATTATCAAGCAAAAACTGCTTGGAGTTTTCCCGTCCCTGTCCCATACGCTCTTCTTTGTATGAGTACCAGGCGCCGCTTTTATCTATGATGTCTTTTTCAACAGCCATATCGAGAAGCTCTCCTACTTTAGATATCCCCAAACCATACATGATATCCACTTCCACTTGTTTGAACGGAGGAGCCACTTTATTTTTTACAACTTTGATTCGCGTACGATTCCCTACTACTTCGGTCCCGTTTTTGATTTGTTCAGCACGTCGGACTTCCAACCGGACGGAAGAGTAAAATTTTAAGGCCCTTCCTCCAGGGGTCGTCTCGGGATTTCCGAACATGACACCTATTTTTTCACGTATCTGATTAATAAAGATAGCAATCGTTTTTGTTTTATTGATGGAACCGGATAATTTACGCAAGGCTTGCGACATCAGACGTGCCTGCAATCCCATGTGACTGTCGCCCATTTCCCCGTCAATTTCAGCCCGAGGTACTAATGCTGCTACCGAGTCAATGACGACCATGTCAATGGCGCCACTGGATACTAGAGCGTCGGCAATTTCCAAACCTTGCTCTCCTGTGTCTGGCTGGGATAAGAGCAGCTCGTTGATATCTACTCCCAATTTTGCTGCATAGGCTGGGTCCAATGCGTGTTCAGCATCGATAAAAGCAGCGGTCCCTCCTGCTTTTTGAACTTCGGCAATGGCGTGTAGTGCCACCGTTGTTTTACCCGAACTCTCCGGGCCGTACACTTCAACGATACGCCCCCGCGGATACCCGCCAACACCCAAAGCCACATCTAAGGCAATTGAACCGCTGGAAACAGTAGAAATTTGTGTGTCGATTTTCTCTCCCAGTTTCATGACAGAACCTTTACCAAAGTTTTTTTCTATTTTCTTTAACGCAGCATCTAAAGCTACTTTGCGATCATTTGACAATTTATTATCCTCCTCTTTCTATTTAATAGGATGTTTCCTTTGGTTGACTGCCAACTTGCTGATTTCCCATCTGCAAACCTATGATTTCAAAGCGAAACACCATTTTCCGGCTAATTTAAGTCTATGTCTATCATACTTTTTTCTATTTGAAAAAGCAAGATAAAAAGCGAACAAACATTCGATTAATTGTTCTTTTCTGTCAAAATATGTTTCCGGACCATGTTTAAACCATTCATCATAGCACTATGCTGGATGTACTGGCGGTCTCTCTGAAAATGAAATTCTTTTGCCAAGGTTTCGCCTGTCTTGGTTGATAAAGCCACCCAAACGGTCCCGACCTTTTTACCTTCTGCTTCCGTCGGGCCGGCAACTCCCGTAAGAGCTAGGGCATAATCTGCACCTGTTTTCTTTTGCGTTTGTACCGCCATCGCCAAGGCGCACTCTCTGCTGACTGCCCCATGTTCCGCCAAAAGCGTTTCCGAAACGCCCAGCAGTTTGGCTTTCATTTCATTGGTGTAGGTGACAAATCCCCCTAAAAAAACTGCTGACGCACCCGGGATGGCCCCTAAGGTACTTTGAACCAGTCCAGCAGTCAAACTCTCCGCCACAGCAATCGACTGCTGCCGATTTTTTAGTAGTGCGATGGTCTCATGTGCTAAACTATTTTTTTCCCCATAACCGTAAAAATACTCTCCGACCTTATCCATAATCAGCTTTTCTTTTCGGTCGAGCAGCTTCATTGCTTCAGAACCTGTTTTAGTTTTCACAGTCAACCGCAAACGAACTTCATTAGGGGAAGCATAAGGTGCAATCGTCGGATTATTTTGCTTGGCAATCAACTCTGACAGCTCTGCCACTAGTTGAGACTCGCCAATGCCAAAGAAGCGCAGCACTCTTGAAGTTAGAAATTCTTTTTGAGGCAACATTTGCTTCAATAAAGGCACCACCTTATCAAAGAACATCGGCTTCAATTCGCTGGGAGGTCCCGGTAAGATTAAATAAGTTTTATTCTCCCGTTGATAGAATGTCCCCACAGCCAAGCCGGTCGGATTTTGAATTCCCAGACCATTTTTTATTATCAACGCCTGACGCTGATTGTTTTTAGTCACACTTCTGCCGAGGGCTTCCATGTAAGCCTTGATTTTTTTGTCTCCCTCCTCATCTAAAACTAAAGTCTCCCCGAGATAATCTGCCAACACATCACGGGTAATATCATCTTCTGTCGGTCCTATACCGCCGCATAAGATAATCAATTCACTGCGCTGGCTGGCCAACTCGATTATTTCACGCAATCTTACAAAATTATCTCCAACAACGGAATGATGATACACATCGTACCCCAATCCCACCAGCTCTTCCGACAAAAAAGCCGCATTCGTATTTATCACCTGTCCCATCAGGAGCTCTGTGCCTACTGCAATAATTTCTGATTTCACATTATCCCTCTTTACCATAATAATTTGCATAACACTTATGTTCTCACTATTTAGTAAATTTTAACATACTTTCGCCAGATGAGATAAGTTTGGATCCCCACAGCAAAAAAAAGCCAGATATTGCTATCCGACTTTTTAAGAAATATTTACTATTTGCATGAGTGGCGCTTCTTTGGCGGTTTCTCCCGCTTCCTCATAAAAGAACTGGACTCTCCGACTAAAAGTATCGCTGGAAATTTCATTCAGCAATATCTTTTTAAATTTTTTCTGTTCCTCGCCAGAGACATTTTTTGATAATTGATTTAAAATAACTTCTGCCAACGACTCATCTCTGACAAAAAGACTGCCCAGCTCACCTTTAGGACCAACTAAACTCTGAGTGTAGTTGTTTAATTTTGCCACGATTGACGTGCCACTGGATATTGCCTCAATATAAGTCAATCCTTGAGATTCAGAGGATGACGCACTGACAAAAACGTCTGCAGCAGCGTAGTAATCTTTGACTTCTTCACTTTTTTTCTCACCGGTGAAGATTACTGAAGCAGTAATTCCCAGATCTTCCGCAAGTATTTCCAGCTCTTCTTTTTGGGGACCATCTCCTACGACTACAAACATCGCATTAGGTTGGCTTTTCAAAATTTTAGGCATACTCTTTAGTATGGCTTCAATATTTTTTTCTTTAGATAAACGGCTCAAAGATAAAATCAGCGGCTGATAATCTGCGATTCCCAATTCCCTCCGGATATCTCTTCCCTCAGATTGCCGACTGAACTTTTTCAGATTTACACCTGTAGGAATAATTTTTATTTGTTTTGTAACACCGTACTGAAGCAGCTGCTTTTCAACTTTGCTGCTGGGTGCGATGATACCGTCAGCACTATTACAGAAATAGCGAGACAAGTATGCCACATGTTGCGGACGCAACATTTTCCCGCCGGCAATGTAATGAAGATAATCTTCATACATTGTATGATAAGTATGCAAATGAGGGATGTTCATTTTTTCGGCCACATATTTTCCAACAAAACCTAAACTGAATTCTGTTTGCGTGTGAACAACATCCAATTGATATTCTCTAGCCGTCTTCAATGCTTTTTTCTTGCCTAAAACGGCAATGCGGCGATCTTTAAATGACCAGAACGGAATACTCGGCAAACGCACGATTCCTTCTTCACTGGCTTCTGCCGCCGGATCTGAAGTAGTAAAAATATACACTTGATGGCCCGCTGTTTCCAAACCTTCTTTTAATGTTTTAATCGATGTCGATACCCCGCTCACTTGCGGGAAATACGTATCTGAAAAAATCCCTATTTTCATAATAATTTCCCCTTTATTTTTCAAACCCGCATACACTTGATTTCCAACTACATTAATCATACACTCTTTCCAAATAAAAAATATCCAACCAAAGTTGGATATTTCACTCTGTATATAGTCGGATACATGGAAACTGGAAATAAAAGGGAGGCAAATCAGCACTAAAAAGATACTGTACCAACCAAAAGGTATCTATCTCAATACTCTAAAACAAAAGTAGTATAAAAATTAAGCAGCGAAAAACTCCGGGAAAAGACAGGTTCGTCTCCATCTCCCGGATTTTTTTATAATTTATCAAAAAGAAGAACCCGGCTCCGTCAAAAATGTCAATTCTTCCGGTGTGGATGTTCTGCCCAAAAGCTCATTTCTGTGAGGATAGCGCCCAAAACGCTCAATGATTTCACGATGTCTGATTTCAAATGTCAAATTGTGCTCCAATCCTTCCTCAGAAAAAAGCTTCATGGCGATGTCATGGATGCGCAAAGATTCAGAATGCATAAACGGCATATACAGAAAGGCTTTCTGCTGAACAGGAAGCTGATCCAGCGACGGATCTTTTAAAGCTTCTTGTGCGAGCGCAAGAGCCATGTTGTCATAGGCAAATGAGCGTGGCTCCCCGCGGAACATATTGCGAGAAAACTGATCCAGCAAGATGATTTCTGCTAAACGCCCTTGAATCGTTTCCCGCCACTCCCACAACTCCCCTGCTGCGGCCTGCTGATGCAGCAAACTGAATCTCTGACGAATCTGCTCATCATAATCTAAATTTTTGGTAAACCAGTCTTCAGGTTGAGACTCTTCAAACCAAAACGTTAACACTTCTTGATAACCCATTTAATCACTCCTTTTAGTGTGTCGCACGGTCACTTCATTTAAAACAAAATTCTGTTTTAAATTTTTAAGTAGCTAGCCCTTGCGTCTTCGACTAAAGAGTAACATATTTTTTGTTCAAAAGTAACCTTCATGCCCGTTTGCTAAGACCTGCTCTGAAATATCTGACAGCTCATAAAAAATTAAACTTTTACGATCCAGCCTTCAGGTCCTTCCACATCTCCAAATTGAATCCCTGTCAACAAATCATATAGCTCAGTTGTTACCGGACCGACTGCCGTTTCTGAGTAAAAGACATGGAAATCATCCTTATATTGTATCCCGCCGATAGGTGTGATGACTGCAGCGGTGCCGCAAGCCCCGGCTTCTGTATATTCATCCAGTTTGTCGATGAAAACATCCCCTTCGACCACAGGCATTTTCAGGTAATGTTCCGCTAAATAAAGAAGAGAATATTTGGTGATACTTGGCAAAATTGACGGCGAAGCAGGGGTGACAAATGTTCCATCCTTGGTGACAGCAAAAAAGTTTGCTGAACCTACTTCTTCAATCTTAGTATGGGTGGCAGGGTCTAGATAAATACAATCGCTGAATTGACGTTTCGTTGCTTTATCCCACGGCAAAAAGCTGCTGCCATAATTGCCGCCCACTTTAACAGCACCTGTGCCCTGACTGGCTGCCCGGTCATACTCCGATACGATAAAATTAGTAGGCGTTAAGCCGCCTTTAAAATAAGCTCCCACCGGCATCACAAAAACTGAAAAAATATATTCTCTGGCCGGCTGCACACCGATATTATCTCCAACACCGATCACATAAGGGCGGATATACAACGTGCCCTCTGTCCCATACGGCGGTATCCAATGTTCATTTGCTTTCACCACTCGTTTCACGGCTTCAATGAATTTCTCTTCTGAAACAACCGGCATCAACAGACGCTCGCAACTTTCCTGCAGCCTTTTGGCGTTTCTATCTGGACGGAAAAGCTGTATGTCTCCTGATTTTGTGCGGTAAGCCTTCAGTCCTTCAAAACAAGTTTGCCCGTAGTGAAGAGCGGTCGATCCTTCACTAATATGCACTTGATTATCCTCTGTCAACTCCCCTTCATCCCATGCTCCGTCTTTCCAATAAGAAATGTAGCGATAGTCTGTTTTAATGTAAGAGAAACCTAAATTCTTCCAATCTAAATCGACCAACTGTTTTTTCTGCTCCATGCTGCATCCTCTTTTCTTAAATTTTGTTAACAAAAAAACGCCCTGACTGTTGTCAAAGGACGTTATAAAGATTACTTTGCTTTATTTGACGTCCCATTTATTTCAAGCAAAATAGGACTCTAGGTCATAGAATCCCTTACTAGATAATAATAAATAAGACATCCGCAGATTGGGGAATGATCGTCTGTTTGAGTGATTCTGTTATTGTTGACTGGTACATATCATCATTCCTCCTTTTAATGGTCTAATCTTACCTTACAAATAATGAGAAGTCAATGAGTTTTTTCATTGTTTTTTCATAATGGTGTGCTAATCGCCTTTTTAAGAGTAGACTTCTCTGTTTTCAACCGCACTATCTCAACAGAAAAACAACCCACACTAGGTATTTTTGATCACCAAGCCCAGCAAATTATCTGCAGCGATTTCCGCTGAGTTGATCACAGCTTCAAAGCCTTCATAGATAGCTTTCCATTTAATGACTAAACGCATGTCGTCTTCATTGAGAAATAATTCTTTTAACAATGCCCGATATAAATCATCTGTTTTCTCTTCGATATGATTAATCTGACTAATCATGCTTCCCAAAGTTTTGGAGTTTTTAAATTTGGCAAACTCTTTTGTTGCCACAGTCACACCTTCAGTCGCCTCAACGATATAGCCGGCGATTTTTTCAGTTTTCGGACGTATCTCTTCGATGACGTATGTATCGAACAAATATACTAAAGAATTAATCCCATCCAGCACGTCGTCCAGTGTTTCCGTAGCAGAAACGATATCCTCACGGTCGATAGGGGTGATGAATGAGCGGTTCAATTCATCCAAAATCTGATGGGCGATATCGTCTCCTTCATTTTCTAACTGATGGATTTTTTCTACCTTTTCAGGAACTGTTTCGATATCATAATTTTCCACCATCTCAAACAAAACTTTACCCGCAGCCTCGCCTTTTTGTGCCAGTTGCGTCAATGCTGCAAAATAGTCAAATTCTTTTTTTCTAGCCATTGAAATCCTCCTAAATAGTTGCCTTAATTAAAAAATCGTCAAGAAAAATTTTGCCATCAAATAGGCAATCAAACCACATCCCGGGAACGTCAATACCCAAGCTAACACCATTTCTTTTACTATGGTCCAATTCACACTGGATAACCTTCTGGCAGCACCCACTCCCATAATAGCAGTTGTTTTCGTGTGAGTCGTTGAAACTGGGATACCCCCAAGGGAACAAACAAGTAAAACAATCGCCGTGCTCAAGTCAGCAGCGAACCCTTGATGCTTCTCCAATTTAGCCATATCCATCCCCACAGATTTAATGATTCGCATTCCCCCCACAGATGTTCCGAATCCCATGATTAAAGAACACAATGCCATAACTTCGATGGGAATGACAAATCCCCCGCCGCTGCTTTCTACAAACCCGTTATATGAAAGCCCTAACATGAACACACCCATAAACTTTTGTCCGTCCTGTGCCCCATGTAAAAAAGCGTTGGCTGCTGCACCAAAAGCTTGTCCGCCGGCAAAAAAACTATTTGCCTTTCTGCGGTCTGCACACCTGAAAATTATCGCCAGCAGCTTGACTACCAAGTACCCGCCAAAAAAACCTGCCAGCGTTGAAAACACCAAACCAACAAGCACTTTCGACCATTCATTCATATTTACAGCGTTCAAACCGGTCAATGCCATCGCTGCACCCGTCAATCCGGCAATCAGTGCATGACTCTCGCTGGTCGGTATCCCAAAATACCAGGCTGCAGTCGCCCACGTAACAATGGCAAAAAGCGAGGCTGCCAAAGCAACTTGTGCTTTTGTATGATCATCACCAAATGACACTATATTACTAATCGTTTCGGCTACTTCCGCGTTGAATGCTGTCATCACCAAGGCGCCTAAAAAATTCATCACGACTGCTAGTCTGATTGCTGTTTTCGGACTCAACACCCTAGTTGAGATAGCCGTCGCAATTGCGTTGGGAGCGTCTGTCCAACCATTGACAAATATGACGCCGACAACAAGAATTATCGTGACAATCAATGCCAGGTTGAATGTCCCAGCCGAAAAATCGATACTTTCCAATCAATCCACCCACCCATATCAAATTAATTACTTCTTTTCTATCATATCATAAATATCAGTATTGGTATCCATTTATTTATGGCAAGAAAACGCTTTTATGTGCGAATAATCCTAAAAAGTATTTTAGCTCTGAAATGGTTTTTGCTCACAAAATTATTGCAAATTAAAATCCCATTATGTATAATGAAGAATGTTGAATTGTATCTGGTATCATACATTCAAAGCCCACATTAATGGAGGTGACATATATGCCAAATATTGAATCTGCTATCAAACGCGTTCGTACAACTGAAAAAACGAATACTTTGAACTCAAGCCAAAAAGCTTCAATGCGTACTGCTATCAAAAACTTTGAAAAAGCTATCGAAGCAGGTGCTGACAATGTGGCTGATTTACAAAAAATAGCAAACAGAGCTATTGATATGGCTGAATCAAAAGGTTTGATCCATAAAAATAAAGCTGCCCGCGACAAATCACGTTTGCATGCGAAAATGATGAAAGCTGAATAGTCATGAGTAAGAGAAGGACGACTTCTCTTTTTTTTTTTGCTTTTTTTAATCTTTCATTCTCACTAATGAAATTAGTCATCTCCATAAGATGCAGATTCTTTATGATTCCATCTCCTTAACCGCTTCTGAACTTTTTAGTGCTTCCAAATCTCCGCACTCTTCTTGATACAATTCCCCATCCCAAGAAAACGTTAACATGACTGATTGTGAATTTCTTCTTTCCATGATATTATGCAAGTACGGGTTAAAAAAGGAGGGATTTTTTTATCAAAAGAAAAATACTTCTGGCACTGCTTGCCGTTTTATTGATAGAACTTATGATTCTTGCGGTCGTTTTGATTCGTTCAGATGAAAAGAAGGCCACATTGGTCGAACCGCCTGCAGAGTCAACAGGTAAAACAACGGGCAATAGCAAAGAAGATGAAAAGCAAGCTGCAAAAGATAAAAAACAGGCACAGATAGACACCTCTCACTGGCTTTCTTCTGACACAGAGATTGCTTTCCCGATTTTAAGGTATCACAGCATCGCTGAAAGTGACGATTCCCTTTCAAATGTATCGCCAGCGGAGTTCGAAGCACACATGAACTGGCTGAAAGAACAGGGGTATCACACGCTCAGTCCCAAAGAGGCAAATATCGTGCTGACTCGCAATATAAAGCCTGCCGAAAAAATCATTTGGGTTACTCTTGACGGCGGCTTATTAAATAATTACCAAGAAGCTTTTCCCATTTTAAAAGCATTGGAGCTGCACGGAACTATCAATGTCATTCAAGGCAAACTCAATGCCAATACTTACTGCAATGAGCATGATTTGAAAGAAATGATCAACAGCAATTGTATTAGCATCGGCAGTCATACTGTCCGTCATTTCGACTTGGATGCCATGACTTTTGCTGACCAGTTGAAAGAGTTGTCCCAGTCAAAAAAATCGCTGGACCAAACACTGGGTCAGGAAATCATGCTTCTCAGCTATCCAAACGGCAAATACAATGCCGACTCCATTGAAGCTGCCCAAGAAGCAGGATACGCTTTGGCAGTTACAATGGAAACGGGATTAGCGCGGGCTTCTGACAGTCTCTATGCTCTTAAAAGAATCACTGTTCCTCCAGGTTTGGATGGTATTTCCTTTGGAGATTTCGTCGAAAATTACGTCATTTATCATTAGAGAACACCTTGTCTCATTAAAATTTTTTAAAGTTTTCCCTTTTTTAAAAAATAGGCCTATAGTATGATGCAAAAGTTTTTGATTTACGTTATATTCAGTATAGAAACAAAAATTAAACTTTTCTTGTCTAAGTAATATTGCGGAGGAGCTGAATGTCATGAACGTTGCAACTTCAAGAAAAATAATTAATTACATCTCAATGGGCGGACTGATCGTTTCCATTCTTTTGACTATCTATTTTTTCCAGTTAGGTGTGTTCAAAGACATGAATGCTCTCCAGAGTCTTGTGGGCACTTCTAGTATTATCGGACCGCTGATTTTTATCCTTATCCAAATCATCCAAGTAGTAATCCCCATTATTCCCGGTGGGATCAGCACTGCTGCCGGCGTATTGATTTTCGGACCGCTGATGGGTTTTATCTATAACTATGTAGGAATCGCCATCGGATCGGTTATCATTTTCCTGCTAGGCCGAGCTTATGGAAAACCTTTTGTCCTGAGTTTGATTAGCGACAAAACTTACAATAAATATTTGAGTTGGCTGGACAATCAAGGCCGATTTGACAAATTATTTTCACTGGCAATTTTCCTGCCGATGGCTCCAGATGATGCTCTGTGTTTGATGGCTGGCTTGACCAGCATTTCTTTAAAAAAATTTACCATGATTATTTTGCTAGGCAAACCCCTTTCCATCTTCATGTACAGTATGGCACTGGTCCATGGCGGAAATCTGCTGGCGGGATTACTGGGATAATTTGATTGGTTTTCTTATCATCCATTTCTTTTAAACAGAATTTCTCAATAACATTTTAATTTCAGTACAGACTGAACATCCGAAAAGAGGATCCTCTTTTCGGATTTTTTTATAGTCCCCGAATCACTTCCATAAAAAACATTCTCTCAACAATATACTGTAACTAGCAAATATAACCAATAATGAGAGTTTATTGGGAAACACCTGAAGCTGGTGGATTTAGAGAAATTAATATGATTTGAGAATACTAGGGTATGTTTAAACAATTTAGTGGTAAAATATGAGTATACTTAGAAGATTAAAACTAGCTATTATATAAAAGCACCGACGAAAAATAGTACTGATATAAATATATGGATACAAGTGCGGCTGTTATTTTTGCAATAAAGAATGCCTATGAACACAATAAATATCGCATATTGAGAGCAGATTAACTTTTTAATGTCTAAGAGGAGGTGAGTTTCATGATTAAAGAGATCATAAAACTAATAGTTACCATTATCTTTGTAGTATATCTATATTTCATGCCACAAAATCTCATTTATAATATTGAAGCTGCTGGTTATTTTGGAGAGTTGTTTGTAGCTATTTTTCTCGGAAAACTAGCCACAAAAACTATAGGAGCAATCATTTTTTTATGGGCTATTAATAAATTTATAGATAAATTCACTTTAAATCTTTAAGATATCAATTTTAGGAAATTATAATGGGTGTCATAACTGCATCAAAAAACAAACCATCTCTGTCTCTTTCTTTCCTGATGGTTCACTGATACAATAAAATAGACGTCGCAACCTTGGGGGGCCTTATGATAGAAACCATCTTAATCAGCCGTGATGGCACGTTAGGAGAAACAATTAAAACCTATACCGGAAACAAATTTGTCTATTATCCAGAAGTAGTGAGTGCCATTTCCATGCTGCGAGAAATGTCTCTAGATATTATTGTCTTAACAAATCAGCCTAAATTTTACACGCCTGAAATCAATCAGGCAGATTTCGTGAATGAGCTTTATACATTAGGGATGACCGATGTCTTTATCTGTCCCCATCACAAACTGGCAGATTGTCGATGCCATAAGCCGAAAACCGGTTTATTCGAGCAAGCCAGAAAAAAATACCAGTTGATTCCCGAAAAATGTCTCATGATCGGCGACTCCCTTGAGACAGACATTGCTTGTGCCCATCATGTAGGGATAGACAGCCTGTTGGTCACAACAGGTGTAAGCAAAGATTTTACTATTGAACAACTGTATCATGCACGGATGCACCCCACCTATATAGCAAAAAATTTGCTGGACGCCGCAGAAATCATCGATGAACTGAACCACACAAACTATCCTTCCTGACAGCAACACTGCCAAGAAGGATAGTTTTAATTTTTTCGATTCAATGCAGACTGACTCTGCAACACTTCAACACGCCTTAAGATTTGATTTCGTATTTAAAATCAGGGTCGATTTCTTTATCGATTTGATTAAATGCAGCACGCATTCTTTCTTCCACTACTTCAATCGCAGCTTGGTCTAATTTGCCAATATCAGAGATATCAATAGGGTCACCAAAGCGGATGGTAACTTTCTTTCTCTTAAACAAACCGCCAAGAGTCAATGGTCCTTGATAGACTGCCGGAACGATTGGCACTTTTGCCATTTTAGCAATCAAGGCCGCACCGCCTTTCAGTTCTTCAGAATGGCGTGTCCCGCTAGGAAACATGATCAAACTCAGCTCACTTCCCCGCAAATTTTTTACAGGCGTTTTAATCACACTAGGTCCCGGATTATCCCGATCCACAGGAAAAGCATGGGCATGGACCAAAATCCAGCGAAGAACAGGATTTTTAAATAATTCCGACTTTGCCATAAAGCAAAATTCTTTCGGAGAAGCGGCTAATGCGAAATAAATTGGGTCCCACCACGTGCGGTGAGGACCAACCAATATATAGTTACCCTCAGGCAATTTTTCTTTTTGTTCATAAGAGGCGCGCCCATTGACTAGGAAGACAATGATTTTCGCCACTTGACGCATAAATCTAAAAAACATTTTTTATCCACTCTTTCGTTCTTATATAGAAGTCTCTTTAGATTTTACCATAGTTATCTATTTTTTCGAATAATCTTTTAAAAAATTAACAGCTTTCATGCTATAATGTAACACGATCATGACTAGGGAGAGTAAACAATGAAACCTATCATTTATTCTAATGAACGTATCGACCAATTAATAGCCGAAGGGGTACAGATTATCCAAAGCCCTGAGGTATTTTCTTTTTCTCTTGATGCGGTGCTGCTGGCTAATTTTGCCAAAGTTCCGAAAAAGGGAACCATTGTGGATTTGTGTGCCGGAAACGGGGCCGTAGGATTATTCATCAGCCAGCGGACAAACGGAAAAATCATCGGCGTAGAGCTTCAGGAACGATTGGCAGATATGGCAAAAAGAAGTATCCTGCTAAACGACTTGAACAATCAAATGGAAATTTTGACCATTGATTTAAAAGAGACAACCCGCTTTATCCCAAAAGACAGCGTAGATTCGGTGGTTTGCAACCCGCCATATTTTAAGGAATTGCCGACAAACACCAAAAACCCTAATCCACATTTAGCCATAGCCAGACATGAACTTCACACAAATTTAGAAGAAGTAATCGCCATGTCAGCGGGACTTTTAAAAATGAACGGTAAATTCAGTATGGTTCACCGTCCGGAAAGACTAGTGGAAATTTTACAGCTTATGGAAAAACACTTGCTGACTCCCAAACGGATGCAGTTAGTTTATCCTAAAAAACATAAAGAAGCCAATGTTTTGCTGATCGAAGGTATCCGCAACGGAAAATCCGGCGGCCTTAAAATTTTGCCTCCTTTGTATGTCTATGATGATGACAACCAATATTTGCCGGAAGTCGCAGAGATGCTTTATGGAAAATAAACCGAAACATTATTTTTACGTGCTTCAGTGTGCCGACAATACTTTTTATGCCGGCTACACGACCGAACCGGCACGCAGACTGAAGGAACATAATAGCGGTACAGGGGCCAAGTATACTCATCCGCCCAAAAGACGCCCCGCAAAGATGATTCATCTGGAAAGTTTCGACACAAGGAGCAAGGCAACCAAAGCTGAATATGCATTTAAACAACTCACACGTCCGCAAAAGGAAGTTTATCTCCAAAAGCAGTCCCCAGATAAAAATCTAAGCGATAAAGAAAACATCCCCAAACACTGAGCGTCAGGTTTGGGGATGTTTTTCATTCATTTCTTTTGTTTATTTAAAAATTTTAGTACCAGCCGTTAGCCAACCAAAATTGTTGGGCATTTTCCCATGAGCCATAGCGGCCAGCAACATAGCTGTCTGCCACTCTTTCCTGGTTGCTTGGAGAATAATCTCCGTTTAGATAAGAACTATCTAACTGGTAACGACCAATGTAACGACCATTCGTAGCGGAATAGCTGCCGCCAGATTCTTTCATGGCAATCCATTCTTTCGCGGAAGAAGCATCACCAGTATAGTTGGCTGCCGGTGCCGGAGCTGCTGGTGCAGCCTGTTGTACTGCTGGTGCCTGATTCACAGATGTATTTTGAAGCACAGTATCTACTTCTTTATTGTCTGTATCGAATGTCAAGACTTGTCCAGTCACGATATAGTTAACATCTGAAAGATTATTTTCGTTGGCGATTGTCACGTAATGAGAAGCATCTCCATAATACTTTTCTGAGATACTGGATAAAGTCTCACCACTTTGAACAGTATGGGAAACTTCTGCTGCACTTGCTGATTTAGCTCCGAGTAATAATGTTGCTACTCCGGCAATGCTCAGTCCTACAAGTAACTTTGTTAATTTCATAAAATATTTCTCCTTTGATTCCTAAAGTTTATTCCGTGCCATCTCTTTAGCACGTCACCTATTAAACCATAGCAATATTACACAAATTTATTTAAACTATAACAGTTCCGCTTTAAATATGACGATTTGTAATAGATAACCAAAAAATAAAATAATAATTTCTTGTTAAAAAATGAGCATAAAAAACACTTATTATTAGTTAGCATTGCTATATCAACGCTTTATGCATCACGTTTTTAAAATTAGCGAAAAATTTAAAGTGCATTTTTAGAAAAAGAAGAATAACAATTTACCGAGAACATCCTGCAAAAAATTCATTTTATTTTTTAGTTCAACTGTTTTTTCCAAGTGAGAACACTGTTTTTCAGTCTGTTTATTACGAATTATTACAATCTTTACTGACACTTTTTCGAAAAAACTACTGAAAACAAAGCATTATGGCGGGTCTCTTACCATAGTTAATTGTTTTACACCTGCTAAAATCAAATTTTCCTTAACCCAGCGATTTTCAGAAAATCAAGAAAAGAAGTTAAATAATTAAACAAAAAATTGGAAGAGGCTGAACCGAAAGTCACAAAATAAAAAAATCCCCTGAAACCAGTTTTCTAAAAAAATGATTTCAAGGGGTTTTTAATTTTTAAATTTTTCTGCATTAGATATGAAGACAACTTATCGGTCAGTCTCTTTCGACTTGGAAAATATTTACAAGTAACAATGTTTTTTTACCATTGATTTATTTTATACCCAAGTTTACCTAATTATCAATTTGCTAGAGCAGCTCGAAACGGTCATCAAGAGTATCCCGCGAGTTTTTCCCGACAAACACGATAAATTCTCCCGGTTCTACGCCAAAGCTCATATCTTGCTGATAATAATGCAAGTCCTCTCTTCGTAAGTCAAAATGAATTGTCTTTTTCTCTTTTGCTTTTAAGCGGATTTTTTTATACTTCTTCAATTCTTTGACTGGACGTACAACGGAACCAGTCACATCTTGAATGTACAGTTGAACGGTCTCCAAACAAGCCCAATCCGATTCATTTTTTATATCCACACTGATAGTCAGCTGATTGGTCATTTCCTTATCACTCAACACTAAATCGCTGTACTTAACATCACTGTAGCTCAAACCATAGCCAAACGGGAAGAGAGCTTCATTCGGGCTATCAAGGTATTTTGTAACAAATCTTCCTTTGTGGGTGGTGCTGTCTAAAGGTCGGCCAGTTTTAAATTCATTATAATACAGCGGCATTTGTCCCACAGAATAGGGGAAAGACATGCTTAAACGTCCCGAAGGATTCGTCTCTCCAAATAAAATATCCGCAATAGCATTGCCACCTTCCAGTCCCGGGAACCATACCTGTAAAATAGCATCCATCTGCTGCATTTCTTCTGTGTAAACCAAGGGTCTACCGCTAAATGAAAGCAAGATATTCTTTTTGTTCAAGGCTATCATCTGTTTGATAAATTCTTTTTGAATCTCTGGCAATGTGATATCTGTCCGACTTCCCGCTTCACCGCTTTGCATGGTATGCTCTCCCATTGCAAAAATAATGACATCTGCTTCTTTCCCGGCAGACAGAGCATCGTTTAAAGCATCGATTCGCTGTTCTGGCGACATCCCAACAGAGGCAATCTGTTCCTTCGTTGCTCCAAATTCACCAAGGAATTGATAGTCATCCAGCAAATCACAGCCTTTTTCAAATGTAAATCTATCCGGGGATAATTTTCTTTCCATTGCTGCCTTTATAGAAATAACATCAGAGGATTTGCCATGAACCGCCCACAGTCCTATGATATCTTGTTTATCACCGTATGGACCTACTAATAAGATTTTTTCTCTGTCCGGCACTAGCGGAAGAACATCCTTTTTGTTTTTTAATAAAACTACGGCTTCTGATGCCACTTGACGGGCCAGTAATCTATTTTCTGGCGTTAACAGTGTCTGTTCCTCAAGTTCAGCGGTCGCGCCCCGGTAAGGATCCTCAAACAAACCTAAATCGTTTTTTAATTTCAGTACACGCCATACCGCTTCATTGATTAGTTCAGGATCAATCTTTCCTTCTTTGAGTAACGGTTCCAACTGATTGGCATAGCATCCAGTTTTCATATCAATATCATTGGTTGCCCGCATAGCAAGCAGCGTAGCGTCTTTTTCATCTTTCGCTATTCCGTGAGCGATCAACTCTTGTACTGCAGCATAATCCGAAATGATAACACCGTCAAAGCCCCATTCTTCTCTCAATAAACGCTTTAACAAAAATTCATTTCCTGTGACAGGAACACCATCATATGTATTAAAAGAAGTCATCACAAGTTTACATCCCGCATCAACAGCAGCCTTATAGCCGCTTAAATAATCTTGTCTCAAACGTCGTTCACTCATGTCCACCGTGTTATACTCGCGTCCCCCTTCGGCAGCCCCATAAGCGGCAAAATGTTTTACACATGAAGCAATGCCTTCCAGTACACCATTTTGTTCTTTCTGAATCCCCTTGACCATCGCTGCTGCAAAGTCAGCATTTAAAAGAGGGTCTTCACCAGTCGATTCCAGACAACGTCCCCATCTGGCATCCCGAACTAAATCAATCATTGGAGCGAAAGTAACGTGAGCTCCAGCAGAACGAGATTCTTCAGCAGACACTTCAAAGGCCTGGCGTATCAACTCGGGATTCCATGTTGCCCCCAAGCCAAGGGGAATCGGAAACACGGTCCGGTAACCATAAATAATATCCGCCATGAATAATAATGGGATTTTGTGTCGGCTGTTTGCTAAATATTGTTCCTGAACCCTTTTAGTAGTTTCTGCACCTGTCACATTCAACACAGAACCCGACAATCTTACGGTTTCTTCAGTAATCCCTAACTTTTGTTTTGGACCGGTTGATAATTCTTCATCATGAAAGAAATCACCTGATAATTGGACGAGTTGCCCGACTTTTTCTGCCCATGATAATGAATGTAATAATTCAAGAAGTTTGGATTCTTGCATATTAATCCGCCACCTTTTCTGCTTCCTGCTCCTGTTGATATGTACGATTATCCATCCTCTTGAACCATGGATACCATAGAAGTGTGGAAAGAATCAGCTGTATAAATAATTGTAAGAGAATAATCGAAATGCTTCCTTGTACCGCACCGTGAAAACCTAAAGGCAGACCAAAAATTGCTTGGACTCCTTTGAATCGTGCTACTATGCCCACTTTCGTCAAGACATAGGCCAAAATCAAGGAAATGGTATTGTTTGTGATAAAGGGTACTGCCAAATTAAAATTCAAGACTAACGGCGTTCCGAAAATTACCGGTTCAGTAATCCCAAACAATGCAGGGATAAGTGATATCTTTCCGACTTCTCGATATTGTTTACTTTTTGCCCGCAACATCAATAAGACAAGCCCTAAAGCGAGACCGCCCCAAGTAATAATATTAAAGAATGCAAGTCCCACAATATTTGGCGGTGCTAAACCTGCCTGAACAGCTTCCAAATTCTCCACATCCATGGCCATCCATAGTGGTGTGACCAACGGCAAAATGACGTTGGTGCCATGGATACCGAAAAACCACAGCACTTGCTGAATCAGACTCAACAGGATCATGGCGCCAATGGAACCACCGATACCTTTTAGTGGAACTTGAATAACTGTATAGACAAATTGGTGCATACTGCCAAAAGCTGTCATACTGAAAAAAAAATCAATAAGTACAAATGCTGTTCCTAGTAAAATCGTCGGTATCAGTGCTTCAAACATTCTTGTGACCATAGGCGGTACGCCAGCAGGCATTTTTATTGTCCAGCCGCGGTGTTTAATGGCTAAGTAAAGGCGGGCACTGACCAAACCAACAATCATAGCTGAAAAAACACCTTGTGCTCCCAGCCACGTTGTTGGAATCCCCATAGATTCATCTGCCATTTGTCCTAAAGGTGTAATAATTAAAAAACTAAGTAATGAAATAATTGCTGCTGAAATCGGATCTTCGTTCTCATCCAATCTCCTTACTAAGTGATAAGCCATCAATACAGCAATATAAACTGCCAGAGCTCCTAAAGTCACTGTATTTACTTTTGCCAACAGACTCACAACATTGGTTAACTTGCCGAGAGACGGGACCATGTTCATCAAAACGATAAAAAGAACCGAGATAGAACCGATAAAAGCGGGTCCTAACGTGGACATCATTGCTCCCGATATTGCTTGCAAATAAGGATTTGTTCCCATTTTGTCAAACCAAGGAGAGAGCCTGTCAAAAAAACCTATAATCTTATCTTTCATTGTTATTCCTCCTACTTCTTTATTATCTCTATTATAGGATAATAACGCTTTCAACTCTTGGCTCTTTTTGACGATAAATCGGAAATTTAATGACTTTTATTTAAAATATTTTTTCCGGTAATATTGTGGTGAAAGACCGAAATTTTTATGAAAAACATTATAAAATGACCGAATGTTAGCAAAACCACTGTTTAAACTGATTTCTAAAATCGTCCGGTCACTGTCCCGCAATTCTTTGTAGGCTGTTTCTAAACGAACAGAATTTAAATACTCAGTGAAAGTGATGCCCATAAATTTTTTATAAAACCTGGAAAAATAGGAGGAATTGTAATTAAACTCGGAAGCGACCTCTTCAATTGATAGATCTCTCGTATAGTTGTCTAAAATGTATTGATTGATTTGCCTCATTTTTTCGAGATGCTTTGCTGACTTCACTTCTTTCACTTCCGGCATTGGGTACGTATGCTTTTCGTAAAGAATTGCAAACATTTCATAAATACGTGATTTCACAAGAAGATGATTGCTCACTGAGGGCGTAGAAAAAAACTGGGCAATCGAGTTTAGTATTTCAGTTATCCCCGGGTCAGTATTTTCAGGATTCAAATCAAACAATATGTTTTTATAATATTTTCCGATGGTGATTTCTTGTAAAAAGTCCAAAGGAAATTGAAGTGCCAGACACTCGGCTGGAATGGGACTTCTAGAGGAATGAACATGATTCGAATTGATAAAGAGGCTCTCATTTCCTTTTAACAAATACTTATTATTATGAAAGCTGACTTCCAACTCACCTGACAAACAAAATAGCAGCTCTGCACTCTCATGCCAATGAGGGGAAATAAAACGGTCTGGCGATTTCGTTTGAAACGTAAAAATCTTATAAGGATAATTGTCGGTGGGAGTAATCCTTTCATAAAAAAATGGTTTAGACATGTTTTTACCTCCTGATATAAAGTCATTTCCGACAGACCAGACAGACGGAAATATGCAAAAAATATTTCCACACTAATGTTATAAGTTAACTTACCATCCATAATTTTTCTTTAAACGACCCTGCAACTCTTTTTTAATACTTTTGTTCAAAAACCGTTCACTTTACTTTATTTTACCTATTTTAAACTCTCGTCGCAATCCAATGGCTAGTTTTTCCAGACTTAAAGGATAAAAAAACAGGTCTTAAGGAGAACAACCCCCCTACAGACCTGTCAGAATTATGATATCAATGTTTTTCAACGATAGATGAAATTTTAGTTGTCAGTAAATCAATCGCAACTTGATTTTCTCCGCCTTGAGGAACAATGATGTCCGCGTATTTTTTGGTAGGCTCAATAAACTGATGGTACATCGGTTTGACCACCGTCAAGTATTGATGGATTACCGACTCTAAGGTACGGCCCCTTTCCACCATGTCCCGTTTGATTCTGCGAATCAGGCGGATATCATCTTCTGTATCCACATAAACTTTGATGTCCATCAAATCGCGTAGACGTTTATCTTCTAAAATCAAAATGCCTTCGATGATAATGACTTCTTTAGGTTCCTGATGTTCAACCTTCTCACTGCGTGTGTGAGCATCATAATCATACACCGGTTTTTCTATCGCCTGATAATTCAACAAAGCTGTCAAATGATTAATCAGCAAGTCAGTATCAAACGCTAACGGGTGATCGTAATTGGTTTTCAGACGTTCCTCAAACGTGAGATGACTTTGATTCTTATAATAAGAATCTTGCTCAAAGAGAACGATCGAATGCTCTGTAGTAAATTTTTTCAAAATCGCCCGGCTGACACTTGTTTTTCCGCTGCCGGAACCTCCTGTGACACCAATCAACACGGGGCTTTTTCTATCCGCCATTAGACTACCTCTTTCATCATTTACTCTTCCTAATAGTAGACTATCTTTTGGCAAGAATCAATTGTTTTATTCCGTCTCAGAGGACGGCGACAAGATTTTTTTGATTTCCAAAAGCACAATTTCATCTTTCTCTTGAGCAGAAAGTCTGACTAAAGATGCTTTAACACTTTCATCCAGCCTGCGTCCAGTAATTTTTCCGATTGACCAGATTGCCGTGGCTCTGATATCAGGTCGCGGATCATTTTCAGCCACTGTCAACAAATCAGGTAAAGCATTACGTTGACGGGCATTACCTAAAGCTATTATCGCATTGCGCTGGATTGGTTTTTTCCCCCGCCACGCTCCTGCCAGATGACCGAATTTCTGCTTGAACTCTTTGTTGGAAATCGTCAAAAGAGGTTTCAACAAAGGTGTCACGATTTCCGGGTCCGGCTCCATTTCTTTATGGTGATGGGCATCTCTGCCCTGATTAAAAGGACAAACCTGTTGGCAAATATCGCAGCCGTAAATAACTGTGCGGATTTTTTCACGGTATTCTTCCGGCATCATGCCACGCGTTTGGGTTTGATAAGATAAACAACGCTGAGCATTCATCCTGCCATCTCCAAGAAGAGCACTCGTGGGACATAAATCCACACACTTGGTACACTTGCCGCATTGACTTTCCATTGGCATATCTTTCTCAAAAGGAATATTGGTGATGATTTCTCCCAAATATACATAGGAGCCGAATTCTTCCGTGATTAGCAAACCATTTTTTCCAATAAATCCTAATCCAGCTCGCTGGGCAACTGCCACATCGATTAGTTCCCCCGTATCCACCATGGGTTTAAACCTAGGCCCCAGTTCATTGGAGACCTCCTGTTCAATAAATGAAATTAGGCGGGCCATTTTTTCCCGCAAAATCTGATGATAGTCTGTCCCCCAAGAAGCCCGGGCAAAGCTGCCCCGCCGTTCCCCCCGGACAATGTCGGCTTTGCCTAATATTTTTGTGGGATAGGCCAGTGCGATAGCTATAATGGAACGGGGATGGTCAAAAATTTTCTGAGGATATATCCGCTCGTCGATATTAGGATGCTCAAAGCCGGTGGTGTGCCCGGCATCTTTTTGCTCCCGCAAACTTTTTTCCAAATGGCTGAACGGAGCCGCATCAGTAAAGCCGATTTTATCGATACCGATCTTTTTACTTTCAACAATGATTTTTTCTTTGAGTGCGTGATTCATTTTCTTTCCCCTATCATCTTCACTTAGCTGTTGCCGACAGCAAAAAAAATTCTAAACAACAGGCTCATTTTAAGAGCCCGTGTCAAACACTTCTCTTCTACTTATTCTATCATGCCTGACAGATTTTAAAAAACGGCTCATAAAAGAACGCTTACTGAATGAAAGCAACTAATTTTTATTTCACAAACAAAAAACCACCACGGCTGGATGCCGTAGTGGAAAAAAGGAGTTATTTTACTCTGGAGGAGTAAAATGAAAAATAAAAAGGTTGTTGTTGGTTATGGACCCATGATACTACGGTTTATGTATTTTGTCCACAAAAAAGATTCTACAAATCCTAAATATTCTTATTTTAATAATATGCTTGTCATACGTTGGATACAGAAGGCTATTTTGTCTGTCACTTCGTCTTGCTTTTGTTCGGCGTCATTGAAATCATCTATGGCCACACCCGATCCGTCCTCTGATAAGGATTCAACCATCGCTTGACACCCCTCCACATACAAACCATAAGAACGTTCGAGTTTTTTGTGAATTCCGATCACTCTTGCTGGAGCTTTCAGTGATTTAATAACTTCCACCAGCTCCTGATACTTCAAAACTCCATCGGCAAACGAACCTCTGATCTCAATGATTTGTTCCGGGGTCAATTCACCTGCCTTGTCTTCGTCGATGGCGGAGCGGATAATTTCAAAAGAAGGGTGCATAGTTTCTCCTGTTTTTTCCGTTTCTTCGACCACCTGATTTATTTTTTGAATATAATAAGTGAGATTATTTTTTTTCATTTCGTATCCTTTCTTCTACAATAGTATTCCATTGCCCTATTGTACCTTTTTTTGACCATAAAAAAAAGAAGCAGTAAAAAATACTGCTCTTTTAGTTTTTATGTTAATAGAGGAGCTTGCGCTGGAAAAACTTCACAATTTCCACAATCGGCAAAATAGAAAGTGATGCCCCTGCCACGACGGCCCATTGATGGACATCAAGGTGAGCTACTTGGAACAAATCGTTTAATCCGGGAACGACGATTGTCGCAGCCAATAAAACGAAAGAAAGCAGCACAGCATAATTAAATGCTTTGTTTCTAAACGGTCCAACCTTAAACAAGGAGCCATGGACCGACTTCACATTAAAGGCATGGAACAGTTGGATTAATCCCAAAGTAGCAAAGGACATCGTCAAAGCATCCGCATGAATCGCTACTTCATTTCCATGATGTACCGGGAATTCGATGGCATACAAGTAAACACCAAGAGTGATACCCGCTTCCAAAATCCCCTGATACACGATACTGCTCAAAATTCCCCCTGAGAAAAAGCTGGAGTCCCGCCCACGTGGCATCTGCTCCATCACGTCCCGTTCCGCCGGTTCCAACCCTAAAGCAATCGCAGGGAAAGTGTCTGTCACCACATTAATCCACAAAAGGTGTACTGGAAGTAACGTATCCCAACCAAGCAGCGTAGCAATAAACAACGTCAGAACTTCTCCCAAGTTTGCAGACAGCAAATACTGAATCGTCTTTTGAATATTTGAAAAGACTTTACGTCCTTCTTCGACCGCCACAATAATCGTAGAGAAGTCATCGTCTGCCAGTACCATGTCACTGGCTCCCTTTGAAACTTCTGTACCGGTGATTCCCATACCGATACCAATGTCCGCTGTTTTCAGTGCTGGTGCATCGTTTACTCCGTCACCGGTCATAGCAACAACTTTTCCTTTGGATTGCCATGCTTTTACGATTCGCACTTTATGTTCAGGAGACACACGGGCATAGACTGAATAGTGATCCACACGTTCAGCAAATGTTTCATCTGACATTTCATTCAGTTCTGCACCGGTAATGACTGCGTCATGCTGACCTTTCTCAAGGATACCCAAGCGTTCAGCAATTGCTTCTGCCGTATCCCGATGGTCGCCTGTAATCATCACAGGTCGAATGCCTGCGCCTTTAGCAACATGAACAGCCTCTGCCGCTTCTTCCCGCTCTGGGTCGATCATTCCCACTAAACCGGCAAAAGTCAAATCTTTCTCGACTTCTTCCGAAACCATGTTTTCCGGTACTTCATCTACATATTTATAAGCCATTGCCAAAACACGCAGTGCCTGTTTTGCCAACTTAGTATTCGTCGTCAAAATCAATTCTTCTTGCATTTTATCCATCGGCCGAACGTCACCATTCAAATCAAAGGAGACCGTGCGTTTCAACAATTCATCCGGCGCCCCTTTTGTCGCTACAAAATAGCGTCCGTCTGATAATTTATGAATAGTTGTCATCAATTTACGTTCAGAATCAAAAGGAACTTCTGCGATTCTCGGTTCTTTTTCCAACGCTTGACGCAAATCAAATGATTTATCCAGCCCGTACTGCACCAAGGCTGTTTCCGTAGGATCTCCAATCAAAGCACCCTCTGAAGAAAACTTCGTATCATTACAGTAATTCATGACTTTCAAAGTCATATCCTCATGAGAGATGTCACTTGCTGATGCCTGAACTTCATTATTTGTGAAGATTTGTTCCACAGTCATTTGATTAATGGTCAAAGTTCCTGTTTTATCGGAACAAATAATATCTGTGCTCCCTAGTGTTTCCACTGCGGGTAATTTACGTACTAAAGCATTTCTTCTAGCCATGATTTGTGTTCCCAGAGCCAAAACAATAGTTACAATCGCAGGCAAGCCTTCAGGGATCGCTGCAACCGCCAAAGAAACAGCAGTCAACAACATATCAACCCAAGTTTTTCCAGCACCTAGATTAGCCATACCTACAGCAAACATGATGACACAAATTCCTAAAATTGCAAAAGTCAGCCACTTGCCGAGCTGATTTAAGTTTTCCTTTAATGGAGTGTTGGTTTCATCTGCTTGAGCCAGCATACTGGCGATTTTCCCAACCTCTGTGTTCATACCTGTCCCAACGACTACGCCGACACCCCGTCCATAGGTGACATTGGTATTCATATAACCCATATTCAAACGGTCGCCGATGCCTGTTTCTTCATCAGACAAGACAGCCAAACTTTTTTCTACCGGTACTGATTCACCTGTCAAAGCTGCCTCTTCAATTTTTAAAGAATTGGCTTCGATCAACCGTACATCTGCCGGCATCACATCACCAGCTTCTAAAAGAACGATGTCGCCCGGGACGATTTCCGTACTTTTTACGACTTTGGTATTGCCGTCTCGTAAAATATTGGCATTTGGCGTTGACATATCTCTCAAAGCTTCGATAGCCTGTTCAGCTTTAGCTTCTTGAACCACCCCAAAGATTGCCATCAAAATAACGACCGCCACGATCATGCCCGCTTCAGCCACATCTCCCATAACTCCAGAAACCAGCGCAGCGACCAGCAGGATGACGATCATCAGATCTTTGAACTGATCGAGAAATTTGGAAAGCAGCGTTTTTTTCTTTCCTTCATCCAGCTGATTTTCTCCATAGTCTGCCAGACGTTTGCCAGCCTCCGCTTCACTCAATCCTTCGCGGGTGACGTTGAACTTTTTCAATACTTCATCTTCAGTTTGAGTATAAAAAGGTTCAACTAGTTGTTTCTTCCTTGTTTCCGACATTTTTTCCCTCCTAGATTTTGCCCTTCTGCCCACTTAGAACTAAAAAAGACTTATGTATGAGCAATAACCTTGTTCATACATAAGTCTCACTTTTTAAGACAACACCAGAAATTTCTTTCATGATGGTGATGTTGCCACGGTATCGTATGTCCGCAAGTTACTCCCTTATGGATAGATTTCACTATACATTATACATGAATTATCCGAGGATGCAATATCATGGATAAATGAAAAAGACTATTTTTACGGAAACCTTTTCTACTGCTCTCAACAACAAAACACAGCATGACCACAGAAAAATTTTAATGAAGGAGTGAGAGCAAATCTCCCCTTTATGAAGAAGATACTCACTGAAACACAATAAAAACTTCAAAGTCCGATTTTTATCTTGTCTACCTGTTATTCCCAACTTTTAAAATCACGATAATTATCATCACCCCTGTCAAACATTCATCAAGTACCGGCGCGAGGAAATATATTAGACTTTATTTTTCTTATGGATTAAAATAAGTATTGAGCTATTAACGAACGACTTGCCAACAGAGAGGATGATTAGTTTGAATGAACAAGAACTATTAGCACAGGGTTACCGAAAATATACCGGAAAAGAAGTGGATGTTTTTTTCAACAGTAAAATCTGTGCCCACTCAGGTGTCTGTGTCAAAGGAAATCCTGAAGTTTTTAATTTAGACAGAAAGCCATGGATTTTGGCTGATAACGCAAAAAAAGAAGATTTGACTGCACTGATCGACAAATGTCCCAGCGGTGCACTGAAATATATCGTAAAGGAGTAATCAAGTGAAAATTTTAGAAGAAACTCGACGTTTTCAACTATTGAATGATAATGAGGTTGAGATTGGTGAAGTGACATTTTCTATTGCTGGGGATGAGCTGCTGATACTTGACCACACATTCGTTGAAGATGAGTATCGCGGCCAAGGTTTGGCTGAACAACTGGTAGCAAAAGTTGTCACCAAAGCTAGAAAAGAAGGGAAAAAAATTATTCCTTTGTGCCCGTTTGCCAAAAAAGAGTTTGAAACAAAAGAGGAATATGCTGACGTATGGCGTAAATAAAGCGTAAGGCTCTGCTTACGCTTTTTTTTGACACCACGTCTTGACTTGGGACACTTCTTCATCGAAAATTTCATGACCGCTGTCTGTGATAATCAATTCAACTACTGGAAAAGAATCGCTCAAGCGCTTCTTTAATTGCAGGATGTTCCCGGGAACACTGAGCGTATCGTTTGCCCCGGTCGTTATCAAGAGTTGATTTTTTTCGCTTTTCTTAGAAAATGCCAGTTCAAACTCTTGAGGATGGAGTAATAGTGTCCTGTCAGCAATATCGGGCCGCTCCTGCAAAATACCTTGAATAAAATTGGCACCGTTAGAATAACCTATAAAAATGATTTTAGTATACACAGAGGTCAAAGAGAGTTGGTCCCATTCCCGTAAAAAATCAGAAACTTCCTGTTCGAAGTCCCCTTCATCTAATTTCTGGTTATTTAAGGGTGCAAAGAAGCGCCGATCTTTTCCCTTTCCATTCTTTCCTAGAAAACTTATAATACTGGCGTGAGGATTGAGTTCTCCTGTTAAAAACAACAGGCTGTATTCGTTGCCCCCTGTGCCGTGGAACAACACAAATAATTCGTCATGATTTTTTTCTGATATAAAATAATTCATCAGCTTCCTCCAATCTAGAATAAAGGATTTGATATTATGAAAAGTTTAGGTCTGCACCATGTTTCTTCCCTAGTATCTGATAGTCATGTATCCTACGACTTTTATCATAACATACTGGGATTGAAACTTTTAATGAAAACTGTTAACCAAGACGACACTTCCATGTACCATCTGTTTTTCTCCGATATGGAAGGACGTCCGGGAACAGAATTCACCGTTTTTCAAATCAATACATTTAAACAGAATAAGTTTGGGACTAATTCTATTGAAAGAACTATCTTCGGCGTTTCCAGCAAGGAAGCTCTTGACTACTGGGAAAAGCGTCTGGACGACCATCAAATCGAACACTGGGGAATCGAGCAGTATGGCGAGAATCTCATCCTGCGTTTTGAGGACCCGGATGGTTTGAAGTTAGGTTTTTCAGTACTGCGACAACCGGAGCAAGAATTTCTGCCAAACACGTCTAGCAATATTCCTGCTGATTATGCTATTCTGGGTATTCATTCCGTCCATCTGAGAATTCGCTATCCCAAAGCAACCCAAAAAATTTTGGAACAGTGGTTAGATTTCACTTGCACTCAAAAAATCGATGATGCCCGTTTTCCGGTGACGGTTTTGACTAATAAAAACAGTATTTTCCAACACGAAGTTCATCTCATAGAGGACACCATAAACCCGTTGGAAGATCAAGGCATCGGCGGTATCCACCACTTAGCTTTCTATGTGAAAACATACGGAGATTTGCTGGAAATTCAGGAAAAAATTGAAGATAAAAACATGGTCACTTCCGGTATATTACCAAGGGAATTCTTTGATGCTACTTATTTCAGAGAACCTAACGGCTTGCTTTTTGAAGTGGCGACTAAAACCAGACCTGTCCCTGTTGTTGAAGAGACGGTCACAGTCGACGAACTGCCGCTTTATCTTCCGGATTTCCTTGAACCTCACCGCTCACGAATTGAAGAAGAACTGGCAAAAATAGATCAGTATCGGAAAAAGAATTAATATCAGTCTGGAAATGTGCACAGCGCAGACATTTCCAGACTGATTTGTTTAAATCTCCCGTTCATTTTGAGATTTTTCCGTCTTTATTGCTAGAACCAAGACTTTTAAAAAAACTCTCCAACTCTTCTTTATACCCCAGCTGCTCATTGATCTCAGCAAGCAGTTCCCGATTTCGAGTCTGAGTCCGTCCCGTTGTCAATAAAGTTTGATACAAATCTACGTAAGGCAGTCGGGCTTGCTTTGCTCTAGCTATTTCTCTTCCCACATCATAATACACTTTTTTAAAATCTACTTGGGCAAGACCCTCATCATCGATTTCTAAAATTGCATAATAGGCTCTTAAATCTTTACGCAATTTCTCGCGAAATGAAAAAGGCTGTCCCACAGCTCCCGGGTTGATGATCATCTGTCCGGCACTGCCATATCTCAACATCTGATGATGAATGTGTCCATAAACCGCAATATCGATTTCTCCTGAAGGAAACAGCTCATCAAAGTTCTCTTGACTTTTTATTGTTGCTAAAAACCCGCCATAATTTTTCGCAGGCAAGTTGTGAGAAATACCAAAATTCAACTGATTGATTGTGCGCTGATCATATAAAGGTAATTCTTTGATTTTATCCAATTCCTTGGCAGAAATGTTTTCCCACAGATACTTTGACAGTCTTCCTATATAAATATCGGTAGGGTCGTCCCAGTTGATGTCCCCCGCCAAGCCTGCCAAAAAACAATCCTCCCAATTCCCTTTGACAAAAACAGACAAAGGCAGTCCTTCAATCAACTGGAACAACTCTGATGCGCCGGGACCTGGCATCACTAAATCCCCCAGCAACCAGTACTCTGTAACCCCTTCTCGTATAGAATCTTCAATCACTGCCTCCAAAGCAGTCACATTACCATGAATATCACTTAGTAATCCTATCTTGTGCCTCATTTTAATTTCACTCTCCCACAATTTTCCCCTTTTTTCATGATTAATCTATCAATGTCACTCTTAACTTTATTTTAACAAATTTTTCTCTAATAAATCGAAATTTCTTTTAATCAGCCTCTCAAAGCCGCGGTTGTTTTCTATTCACCAGTTAACATAACACCTGCTTATTTTTGTCACTCATACTTTATCCTCCCAACATCCTTCCTCCAATTCACAAATCCCCCTTTTAATAAACTCAAAAATACGATATAATCATCTCATAGCTTTACATCATCGCCACTAAAGAATTCTAATCCGTTCATTGAGTGTTAAGTGTTTTTTACAAATTCATCAAGGCTGTCCCCTTGATGTCCTTTGTGAAACTCCTTTGATGTAAAGCTTTTTGTATTTTAAAAAAACTGAATTTACGCCCGTTCATTCTCTGTTATCACTTCGAATAACTTATTTTTCTGATACCTTCTTCCAGTTAAACACTCAAATACACCTTTTCATTTGCCCGTTTCGATCTATCATGAAAAAATGATTAAATCACATAGAAATAGCCGCTCATTCACGCTATAATAGAGTAGATTGTTAACGTTTTCCGTCCGTGCAGCTAAAAGAACAGAAGGAGGAATAAGCCGGCATCTACCGACCGACAATCATTATGGGGAAATTACACATCTATAATGCAGTGCCGGGAACTGTGCTGGCACGCGCAAAAATTTATTGTTAAAGGAGTCACATCTAATGGGGAATAAATTTGAACAACGTCAACAGCGTATTTTGGAGATTCTCGCCTTACTAAATGAAGGCGGCACTTTTGAAGAGGCCAAAAAAATGTTTCGTGAGGAATTCGATGGTGTGGATGTGAGCGATATCGCTGCAGCTGAAAAAAGTTTGATCCAACAGGGACTGCAGCCAAGTGAAATCCAAAAATTATGCAATATACATGCTGCTGTTTTCAATGGCTCTGTCAGTGACATACACGTGTCCAACTACGAACATGAACAACTGGGACATCCGGTGAATGTTTTTAGATTAGAAAACCAAGTCCTGGAGTCGCTGCTGACAGATGAAATCGACGGACTGCTGGAAAGAATAAAAAAAGACGATTGCTCACAGAGAGACAGTTTAGAAAATGCCGTTGCCGACTTGGCACAAATCAAAAAACATTACACGAGGAAAGAAACCTCAATCATTCCCATACTGGAAAAGTATGGTGTTGATACTCCCTTCAAAAAAATGATACAGTCAGACAAAACAATTCTCGAAGCAATCACGGAGTTGACCAATTATTTTGACCGAGAAAAAATCAATTGCGAAGAGTTGCTGGAAAAATGGCTGTTTTTAAAAGAAAAAATAGATACTATGATTCACAAAGAAGAAAACATTCTAATCCCTGTTGCACTGGAAATTTTCAACTTAAAAGACTGGACAACCATAGCTGAAGAAAGCCGTACTATAGGGTATGCTTATATTCCTGCCCCTCCGCAATGGAAGCCTAGCAAACGGGCATTAGAAATAGAAAATGAAAACGAACCCTTGCGTCTGATTGCCATAGAGAAAACAGTGGACAGCTTAGACACACTCACTGTGAAACTGGCAACTTAACTGGATTAATTGATTAACAATAAGCTACTTTTGACATAAATAAAAAAGACATTGTCTTTGTATTGACCCCCCAAAGTAAGACTAAAAATCTGATTTTCAGGGTGTACGATACTTATGACAATGTCTTTTTTGTTTTACTTTTTTTGATTTTCCAGTAGAAACAACTTTTATTTACATGTTACTATTTCCCTACAGAAATCGTTTCAGGCAAAGTGCTGCCCCCATCGATAACTACTGATGTTCCAGTGATATATGAGGACTCATCACTCAATAAAAATGCGGCTAAATCGCCAACTTCTTCAATGCATCCCATACGACCCAACGGTACACCGTCAATAATCCCCTGAGTAGTCAAATCAGGATTTTCAGGCGTTGATTCTTTTGCAATTTGCTCCGCCATGGGTGTCTGTACATAGCCCGGCAAAATAGCATTGACTGTGATGCCGTATTCTGCAACTTCTCTAGCTAACCCTTTAGTAAAACCCAAGACAGCGGCTTTAGTCGTTGCATACGCACACTCCCCCGGGTCGGCAACCATTATCCCGGTCACACTGGACATATTACAGATACGTCCTTTCCGCTTTTCAATCATCAACGGCAAAACTGCTTTTGTCACATTCCAAACCCCATTGATATTCACACCAAATTGAAAATCACGCTCTTCATCTGTTGTATCCAGAAGCGAACCTAAACGAATGACACCTGCGTTATTCATCAAAACGTCTATGGTGCCATAGTGGGCGACAATTTCTTCTACTCCTTTTTTCACACTTGCCGTATCGCTTACGTCCATTTCAACACCAAAAACATCATAATCCGCTTCCTTGAGTTTTTCAATGGTTTTAGTCAGCTCTGGAGAAATATCAGCAATCGCGACTTTAGCACCATGTTGCGCTAATACTTTGGCGATACCTAAGCCATTTCCCATTGCTCCGCCTGTTACCAATGCAACTTTCCCAGCTAGTTTTTTCATGATTTTCTCCTTATCAGTAATCATAATCTCCTACTTTATACATGATCATCTCTTCATAACCCACAATAATTCTATAGTAGCCTTTCAAATAGTCGTCTACCTCAGGGCTTCCTGTATCCACAATCAACGGCACATTAAAATTTATATTCAACTTGTCCTGTGTTGAGATGATGATAATATTTTCTTTCCCCACTTTTTTTATGACTTCTGCACTTATTTGCTGATTCCCTCGACCGAAAATATAGTTTTGTCCCCCTATGACCGTCACGATAATCTTTGCTTGAGGGTGTTCTTCTAAAGTCTGCAAAATATCTTTTTCATTGGCATCGTTTTTAATTACTTTTTTATTGTAAATCAAATCTACTCCCAGCAAAGTATTGTCATAACCCAATTCTTCTGCAATCCCTCTTGTGGTAGTCCCGGGACCTACAATATACAAAACATCATTGAGCATTGTTTTTATAATATAGTGTGTGATTCTTTCCAACGTCAGCTTCTCTCCCGCGACTCCACCTGATTTCATATTTTGCACATAATGTTTGGCATAGGGCACTTTCAAATACCCGTACAGCTTAGCAGTCACGATTCCCTGACGAAACGCCTCTTCATCGATGTCCATAACTTCCGCTTCCTGGGTTTCGAAGTTGTCGTTCTGAATCATTAAAGCAATCAACTTCCCTGCACTCTGTGGATTCAACGCGTACACACCTGAGTGGATTTTCACCCCTGCCGGTATCCCCAGAACCAAAGTGTTATCTCCTACTGCTGTGTAGATGTCCCGCGCCGTACCATCTCCGCCGGCAAATAAAATAATATCCACTGCCCGATTTTTCATATCAGCAGCAGCAAGTTTTGTGTCCTCGGCAGTTGTCCTCTCTCTTGCCGAATCTCCTAAAACATTGACTTTAAAGCCTAACTTACGACAAACACTCTCGCCCATCTCTCCCGGATAGGCGAATAATTCAATCTCATCTTTAAATGGTATCAGTTCTTTCAATGCCGTTTCTGCTCTGATGTTTGCTTTTTTAACTGCTCCCAAAGCAATTGCTTTTTGTTGTATCTCCTCTCCGTCACTGCCTTTTAGTCCTACTGAGCCGCCAATACCGGCGACGGGATTGATAATTAAGCCGATTTTCCGAATCATCTGATTTCCCCCTTATCAAAGATACTGCAGCAGGAGAGCGGATATCTCATCCCTCTCTCTGCTGTTTATTAACCATTCAAGTGTTTTCTTTGATACGCCCGCCAAGTCAGGGCCCATTTATCAGGATCATCCAATTCTTCCGGCTTGTTCCTCCGATGAGAAGACGAGGCATGAGGAGCTGTTTTCAATAACTCAGGGTCGCTGTAGGCTTCATCGACCACTTTCCGTAAAACATCTGCGTATTCGTTCAAGTCATCCAGAGAATAGGTTTCGCAAGGTTCCAGCGTCATCGGCTCTGGAATCACCCATGGATGGTGAGAAGTCCAATAAGACGGCAATCCAAAGTCGACGATCCTCGCATTCACGTCGTCTGTTCCAATGCCAGTGTCTTCTTTTAATTTTTCAAAGCTGTAGCGGACTTGTTCCTGTCTGGTGATACCATTATCTTGAAATGCGCTAGTGATGCCTTTGATTTGCAAAATTTGTTTTTCCAAATAGTTGTTATTGATAACTGAAATATCTGCCGCCTGGCGCATATAATCATGTCCCATACTCATCACCCAAGCATAAGCCTTTAATACCACTCCTGAAACACCGGCATAATCGCGGACGTGGCCGATCGTTTTTGGAATATCGTAATTAAGAAAGTATTTTTCGTTATCAAAACCAACTACCGGCACCGGCATATACGGGAACATTCGATCCAAACAACAGAATGCTCCTGTTCCGGGACCCGAACAGCCGTGAGGAGTTCCGAAAGTCTTATGGACGTTAAAGTGACACATGTCAAAACCAGCTTCTCTGGCTCTTGCCACTCCTAAGAAAGCATTAGCATTGGCTTGGTCATAGAAACATAGCCCGCCCACATCATGGATGATTTTGACTACTTCATCCACTCTTGGATTATAGATACCGATATCTTCCGGGTTGGTCATAAAGATCGCTGCAGTGCGTTCAGACGCTGCTGCTCGGATAGCCTCAATGTCCGGAATACCATTTTCGTCCGGATAAATCGTGATGATTTTAAATCCGGCAGTTGCCGGTGTCGCCGCATCGGACGGGTGTGAAAAGATGGTGGTGATGATTTCATCCCGTGTGTCCAGTTCTCCCTTGTCGGACCAATATTGTCTAACCATGGATGCGGCAGTGTATACAGCATGGTTCCCTCCGCCCGGCTGCAAGGAACAATGATCTAAACCTGAGACTTCTTTCATGAAATTTTGAAACTTATAGTAGATTTCCAGCATCCCTTGGACAGTATCCTCATCCTGCATCGGATGTAAGTCAGTAAATAACGGATTGCTGGCAAATTCTTCATTGATTCGAGGATTGTACTTCATGGTACACGTTCCCTCACTGATATCATTTCCGATATTTGATCCCATCGTTTCTTGCGATAGTCTCAACCAGTGAGACAATACTGTCTTTTGCGAAACCTCCGGCAATTCAGGTGTGTCTTCCCGTCTCATCGTTTTCAAATTATCCAGTACCTTTTCAGTCGTTGCCTGAATCTCAGTTTCCACTCTTGGCGGGATAAGACCTCTTACTCCTTTATTAGACAATTCATGAATGATAGGCTCTTCCCATCTCGCTTGCTGGAATTTATTACGTGCTTTTCCTTTAGGCATATTTTTCAAGTCTCCTTTCTAATTTGACATCTAGCACACTTTTCTCAGCGCTGTGACTAAACGGTCGATATCTTCTTTTGTCATCTTTTCAGTGATTGCATATATAGCTGCTTCACCCATCTCCGGGAACTGACGGGAACAGGACAAATCAATACCGCCAAAAATCCCCATAGTTTTCAACGCTTTATGGATGGTCTCCACTGTTTTTCCTGTTTGATTGAAATCAATGACAAACTCTTTAAAGAAGTTATCCTTGTAGAGCACCTTCACATTAGGAATATCATTGATTTGTTCCACCGCATAGGCTACCCGCTGCATGATACCTTCACCTAGTTCACGCATTCCCTGGGGTCCCATCAAAGCCAGATACACGCCTGCGATAATCCCAAACAGTGATGTGGTCGTTCCGATAAAATCTTTTCCTTTCTCACGGTTGGCGTACGAGGTCCGTTCATAAAACACATGACCAAAACCATATTCCCCTTCTTGCAGTGTGGAAGTGACTCCAAAAAGCAAGGTCGGATATTCTGCCACATATTTTTCCTCATCTCTAGAAGCGATATATCCTGATAAACCTCCTCCGTACTGCATATGGATACCTAAAGGCTGCAAATCTCCCACACAAATGTCAACCCCATAGTCGCTAGGAGCTTTAATCACTCCCAGAGATGACGGATCTACACCGGCAATCACTTCTGCTCCGACTGCGTGAGCCATCTCTGCAATTTCTTCCCCCTGATGTTCCACTGGTCCAAAATAAGTCGGATTTTCAAAGTAAACAGAAGACGTTTTGTCTGATAACTTTCGCTTTAAATCATCCAGATCCATCAGACCTGTTGTCTGATCGAAGTCGATTTTTATGAGACTGATTTCTGGTTTCAAATAGTTATCTATTACTGAAAAACGTGAAGGACTCATATTGCCCGCTACCAATACTTCTTTTCTGCCATTGACACGAGACGCCATTCGTGCAGCTATCCCGATAGCATTAGCCCAGTCATAGGTCGGCGTACTTACCGCCTCCATTTTCAGTAAATCACCAATCATTGAACAAGATTCAAATAGGGCTTGATACTTTCCGTGATCAGAATAAGCATCACCCACATAGGCTGACAAAAATTCATCCCTTTGTCCAATCGTGTCACACACAGCCGGGACGTAATGGTCCCAAGTGCCGCCGCCAAGAAAGCTTAGATTGTCCGAAGTTGTCTGATTCTTTTTCAAAATACCTTCCACATGTCTTTTGAGTTCATATTCAGATAATTTAGGTTTCGGAATGTTCATTCGACCTTTAAAACGTAAATGCTCAGGGATTTCCTTGAAAATGTCTTCTGAGCTGGAAATGTTCAATTCCTTAAGCATTTGCTCCATTAATTCAGGAGCACCATTGGGTATGTATGGATGTACAAATTTTTTGCTCATGCAAAAATCCTCCTTTATTTTTCTAAAGCAACAGTAAACGACGACACTGCCCTCCTTTCAGTTAAGGTAACATTAAAAAAGCGCAAACAAACAGAAACATCATTTAAAGATGCTGTTCTGTTTATTTGCACTCCATCGCACAAATTTTCCGCCTATCGTCGGCGTTTTTATTTATTCCTTTTATTTTAGTAGTTATATTATGATGATCGCTCTGGTTCCTCTTGAATCAGAAGCGATTTCCAGGACCCCTTCCAAATTATCCTCTACCAGACGTCGTGTCAATTCCAGACCAGATAGACTCTCATCATCCCGCTGATAATCAAAGCCGCCGCCATTGTCAGTCACTGCAATATGAGCATGCTGTTTCTGAAACACTTGAATCAAGATAGTGTTGTTGCATCCAGAAGATTCAACCCTTTCTTGAAAAGCATACTTAAGTGAATTTGTAACCAATTCATTGACCGCCATCCCAATAATCGAAACTTTCTCTGAGGACATCATCACAGAATCCCCTTCTATCTGCAGTCTCACATCATGAATGGAATCATACTGCATTTTTTTGAAAAGGTGCTGAAGAAAAGCTGTAATATTTACTTCTTCAAAATTATTGACTGACAAAAAATCATAGGTCGATGCCATAGATAAAATCTGATCGACTGCCTCCATAAAAATAATTTTTGCTGTTGTGTCACTTATCTTTCTTGCCTGTATGTTAAGGTAGCTGGCAATAATCTGCATATTATTTTTGATACGATGATTGACTTCTTTGAGAGCCACTGTTTTTTCGTTCAATTCTTTTTCTTTAGTTTTCAGTTCGGTTTTATCCACGATAAACATGAGTAAAGATCCGCTGAAATAAAAATAACGCAATAACAGGACTCTGTCGGATATTTCGACTTCCTCCACTACCAGCGGATTTTTTTGGTCTGAAGATTTCCTTTTTTGAGAAAGTCTCTCCAACGCTGAAAATGAATAATTACCTAAACTGATATTAGTAAAGGTCAAAGAGGTTAACTTTTCTTTATAGCCTAATGCCTCATAGAGTTCCTGCGCCGCTTGATTCACATAGTTTATTTTTTGATCCTCGGCAAAAATAATCACTGCGTCATTTAAGTATTGCCCTAAATTTTGTTTAGCATTCATAAAATCTGCAACTGTTGGTTCTGAGAAAGACACTTTTGGTTCGACTCTATCTTCTCTTGTGGGTGTCTCAATCACGATTGCCCCGATACTTTGATGGTGGTTATTGATAATCGGGACTGCATTTTGCTGCACCCATACCCCTTCTTGTGTCATTGCCCTCAACCCTTTGGAGGCAAGTCCTAGTTCAAGGGTTCTCAGTGTTCCCGGCTCTTTTTTCCGATGTGCCAGTTCGCCGACAATTTCTTTATGATAAATCGACGGTGCCGCTGTCGGTTTGGCATGGGCCACAACTACTGCAGTATCGATTTTTCTAGTCAAGCAGTCCACACACACATCTGCATTAGTTAAATCAGCAATGTGCTGAATCGTAGAAGCCACCGCAACAATTTCTCGAATATCGTCCTCAGAAAGTCCTGTCCGGTTCCGGCAAAGGGAGGAAATCTTTTTTTCATCCATCTCACTCATGTCACTTTCACCTGATCGTTGTTGATAATCAACTGAGCAACCTTTGACATGGCAAAATTTCTTTCTTTACTGATATTTTTAATTTCCTGATAAGCTTCTTCTTCGGAACATTGTTTTTGTCTCATTATAATACCCTTTGCTCTATCAATGACAATACGATTATCCAAACGTCGTTGTGTTTTTTCCAGCTCACACTGAGCAGCATGATATTTTCTAAAATTACGATGCATCATTTCTATTGTTGGTACGATATTTGAACTATTGATCGGCTTCATAATATAACCGGAAAGGCCAATCTTCCTAGCCTCCATCATTAAATCCTCATTGCAGTAAGCCGTCAACAAAATGATGCTGACGGAAGGATTCATTTTTAAAATAACTTTGCTGGCATCCAAGCCATTCATCACCGGCATTTTTACGTCCATCAAAACGACTTCGGGTTGAAAACGCTTAAATAATTTGATCGCCGAAAAACCATCTCGGGCTTCTCCTACTACCTGAAAGCAAGTTCCTTTGAACGCACTTCTCAAATCCATTCTGATCAAAGTTTCGTCATCTGCAATCAATAATTTAATCATGATTTTTCACCTTTTCTGACTATTTTCCAACACCCAAAAAATCAGAAGTGACCCACCATCTCATTTTCATACTAGCACTAATCAGAAAAAATGTAAAATTTTTCTGCGCTATGAATAAGGGTCGTTTATTGTAGAAAGCGGAGAAATTTAACAGGGTATATCTGTATTTTAATTAAGTTTATTTTCCTAAAATGATAATCGATAAAGTCAATATAATTGTGTAAAAGATAAAAGGCCATGCAACAGCCCTTTTACGATACAATGTTTTTAACCACAAAAACATACCTAGGAGGACTTTCTCATGCCCAATTTCAACAATGTTGTGTTCATGTTGCTAGAAACATTGCTCTTAAGGTAAGGGTAAGCGATAGAAAAGAAACATGTGACGATTTTAAACGAGTTTATCAAGCCGATTCAAAAGAAGAAGCGATCAATCAAATACATTTAATGAGTGAAAAATGGAAAAAGCAGTATCCAAGAGTGGTCAAGATACTCCTGAATCCTGCCATATTAACATTTTTAAATTTCCCTCCATCAGACGAACCATCTATTCGACTAATCTGATTGAAAGCTTTAATAAACAGCTGAAAAAATATACAATGAAGAATCTCTTGAGAGATTCTTGATATCTTAATTTAATAATTATAACCAGGCCTTTTTAGGTCGTGATCACGGAGAGTGCGAAGAAATTCAAGATACTTTGGAATCAATGTTCTAAATTAATCATTCGGGATGGACTTTCCATTTACACATAATTCTTGAAATAACCATTTCCTACTTCTTTACCAACCCACTATATCGTTACGCCCCTCCATAACGACTACCTAGCGAAGATAAATATCTAGGGTAGCGTTATGTCAGATATACAATGCCTAACGATTAAATCGTTAATGTTAAAGGATCATCAAAAACAAAAAAACCGCATCATTTATGATACGGTTCTCCTTTCATAATCCTAAATCCTCGATAGATTTGTTCACTTAATACTAAACGGATCAGCTGATGGGGTAAGGTGATATTGCCAAAGGACAACTGTTCATTGCTGCGCCGGATTACCTCATCTGATAGCCCCAAAGACCCCCCTATAACAAACACCAGACTGCTTTTACCGTGCAACATCGCTTGTGACATACTTTGAGCAATCTCTTCAGAAGAAATTTTTTTCCCCTGAATAACCAAACTATACACATAATCTGTTTCTTTAATCTTACTTAAAATTCTGGCTCCTTCTTTCTCTTTCACAGCAATCATCTCATTACTGCTCAAATTTTCCGGAGCCTGCTCATCAGCCACCTCAATGATGTTGAAATTTGTATACTTCCCTAGACGCTTAGCATACTCTGATATCCCTTGTTTTAAATACTTCTCTTTTAATTTTCCCACTGCAATAATAGTAACCTTCAATTTTAAAATCCTCTCACGAAATTTTACATGATTCAGTTTAGCACAGCAAAAACAAGTTATCCACACTTATCCACAGCTTTATACACATTTACATAAAAAACATCTTGTCACATCCTTGATTTTATCTTTTTTAGGGGAAAAATTTATCCACAATTCACAAAACAGACGTTCTGTGGATAACTTCTGTGGATACTGTGGATGACTTATCCCATCTTATTCAATAGTTCATGCCTATTTTATCTAGAGATTTTCATAAAAAATTCAAACTATATGGTTAGACTTATATTTGTAATGTAAGTTATACTGAAGATAACGAATGGTAAGGGAGGATTGGTGTTTACACCACTGGCATGATAAAAAAAAATACACGTAATAATCAGTCTTTTATGAAAAGATTCGGTACAGGCCTTATCGGAGGCGTTATAGGAGGAATGTTAACTTTCGGCGGCGCCTATGTGATTTTAGAGCAAAATAATCCCGATACTACTTCTTCCACGACAGACTCTGCACAAAACACAACTACTAAGGTAAGCAATATTACTTACAATGTAAAAAGCGACACAACGAAAGCTGTAGAAAAAGCACAGGATGCTGTTGTATCAGTGATTAATTTGAGAAAAAAACAAGATCAAGTGAATCCTTTCGGTGGTCTTTTTGGAACAAATGATTCTGAAGCAGGTTCAGACGGAGAAAATTCTGGAGAGCTTGAGACTAATAGCGAGGGCAGCGGTGTGATTTATAAAAAAGAAGGAAATTATGCTTTTATCGTCACAAATAATCACGTCGTATCAGGTTCAGATGCACTGGAAGTTTTATTCAAAGACGGTACCACGGTGGAAGCCGAGCTGATAGGGAGCGATACTTTTACCGACTTGGCAGTTCTTAAAATCAGCAGTGACAAAGTGACAACCGTAGCAGAGTTTGGCAACTCCGATAATATCAACGTGGGAGAGCCTGCCATCGCTATCGGCTCACCTTTAGGGACAGAATATGCCAGCTCAGTCACTCAAGGAATTATCTCTGCCAAGGACAGGTCTATCACAAACAAAAACGAAGGAGAGCTCATCAGCATCAATGCGATTCAAACGGATGCCGCAATCAACCCCGGCAACTCCGGTGGGGCTTTAGTGAATGCTGCCGGTCAGGTCATCGGCATCAACTCCGTCAAAATCGCCTCATCCGGCAACGGGATTTCCGCGGAAGGTATGGGCTTTGCGATTCCAAGCAACGATGTCGTGGATATCATCAACCAACTGGAAAAAGACGGCAAAGTTACTCGTCCGGCGTTGGGAATCAGCATGTACGATTTGGCAACCATCAGTTCAGACCAGCGCGAGAAAATTTTGAACTTGAAAAAAGATGTGACTAGCGGTGTAGTCATACTTGGTGTCACTCCTGCCACACCCGCAGAAAAAGCCGGACTGGAAAAATATGATGTCATCGTAGAAATGGACGGGGAAGCTATTGAGTCTTCCTCAGATTTACAATCCATCCTCTACAAAAAACAAGTAGGCGACAAAATAAGCATCACATTTTACAGAGGCAGCGAGAAAAAAACTGTTGAGACAGAATTGTCCATCGACCAGTCGGCTCTCAAGTCTAATGAATAAAAAATCAGGTTGAGCAGTAAATGATTTTAAATCCGAAAGAGAAAAATGTGTAAATTAAAACTCCCATGAAATCAATTTTTTAAATCATTGATTTCATGGGAGTTTCTTTATTGAAAGACTTTTAATTCAGACTCTTTCCTATAATTTACTCAAGCTGAACCCGCGCCCCATAACTTCACTTGCCGGCATGACCACAACAAATGCGTGAGAGTCTAGGGCAAGAACTTCTTCTTTTAATGTGTGGAACTCTTTTTCCGGCAACACACACATCAACATCGTTTTTTTATTTTGGTCAAATCCGCCTTCTACTTGGAACTTGGTCAGACCGCGATCCATTTTATTTACAATCATCTCAGTGATTTCTTTTGGATATTGGGAGATGATCATCACATTTTTGGAACGGTTGAAACTCATTTGAACCAAGTCCACCACCCGTCCGATAATAAATAATGTTATCAAAGAATACATCACTTGTTCTACATCAAAGGCTAACAGTGCTAAGAGAATGACTATGCCATCAACGATAGACACACTCAAACCCAATGGGATTTTAAAATAAACATTTACTATTTGTGAAAGGATTGCTGTTCCGCCAGTAGAAGCATTTCCTTTAAAAACCAGACCTAACCCTATGCCCGTCATGACACCGCCAAAAACAGCGGCAAGCAACAAATTAGAAGTCAACACAGGCACATCCTGAACTAGCCAAGCAAAAAAAGGGAAAATAAGACTGCCGTAAATTGTTTTCATTCCCACTTCCCTTCCTAACAGCCAAAAACAAAGAATCAGAAGGGGCAGATTTATGGCGTACAACACAACAAATGAAGGGATTTTAAACATATAACTTACGATAATACTGATCCCCGTAGCGCCTCCGGCAACTATATTGTTGGGTTCCATAAATGCATGCATGGACAAGGCCAAAATAAGTGCACCTATTGTCACAAACCCGAAAGATTTTATTTTTTCAAAATTATTTCGTATCACTCATTGATTCCTCCTAGAGAATAAAATGCACCGGAAAAATTTATTCCACGTATAATATTCAGTATAAATAATCCCCACAATCACTGTCAACTAGGCTAAAATGCAAAAAACTCTTGCTTTCCCTGCATATTTATGAGATTATAATTAATAAAATTAAATATAGATGAGGATTTTTTCGTTCTATACTTTGATTTTATTTACAAAAGTTTTCCCCTATGTATGGAGTAGTAGAGTTTCATCGTCTCTACTGCTCTCTTTTTGTGTCAGAATAAAAAGTACGTATGATGATCAGATGAGGACTTAGCACGGATTGACTTAGACCAACACTAGATACCAAAAAATATTTTTCAGCATTTGTCATAAACCTACGATAAATTAATTTTATCTCATAATTATCATCAGTTTCTTTCCTACCAATTGATTAGAAAAAAATCAGGCTTTAGGACCACTACAAAATTAATTTCTTTTGCTAAACTTAATGTATAAAGAAAGTTTAATGGAGGTCTAAAAAATGAGAAATCAATCTTCTGTACATAATTTATTTGCCATCGTCGGATTCATCGTTATTGCGGCCATTGGTTTGTCCTTGCTGAGCGGAATCTTGGCCTTTGCAATCAAAATCCTGATTCCTGTTGCAATCATCGTCTTTTTGGTACGTTTCATCTCAAATCCTGATAAAAATAATCGTTATAAATATTGATAGGCTTCCTGATTTTTTGCAGTTTATCAATAACCATTGTTTCGTCAAGGGACTGGAACAAATAAACCGATGCGAAAGGGGGACTCCCCTTTTTCACAAATTAAACTAAGAAACTATCATTTTGAACAATACAAAAAGCAGTTAAGCTGTGACGGCTCAACTGCTTTTTTGCTTTTAGCCTAAAGCCACATCCAACACCATCATAATAATAAATCCCACCATCACACCAAAAACACCGTAGTGGGCACCTTTCGTCGTAGTCTGCTGTGCCTCAGGTATCAATTCCTCCACCACCACATAAATCATCGCTCCTGCTGCAAAAGCCAATGCATAGGGTAAAATAAAGGTCATTCTAGTAACTAAAATCGCCCCTAAAACCCCTGCAATCGGTTCCACCAATCCTGAAGCTTGACCGTAAACAAATGATTTCCAACGGCTGAGTCCTTCCTGTCTCAGAGGAATGGAGACTGCGGCCCCTTCCGGAAAATTCTGAATACCAATTCCGATAGCAACAGCCAACGCTCCCATGACTGCCTGTACAGGATTAGAAGCCTGTGTTGCCGCACCAAAAGCCACTCCTACTGCCAGTCCTTCAGGAATATTATGCAAAGTGATTGAGAAAACCAATAAGACCGTCCTCTTCAGATGACTCGGCATTCCTTCTCGTTGGTGATTGGGACCAAAATGCATATGGGGAATTAACTTGTCAGCGATATACAAAAACAAACCGCCCGCCGCAAAGCCGATCCCGGCTACTAACCAAGGGATATCACCATTTTCTCTTGCTTGTGCGATTGCCGGATCTAACAACGACCAAAAACTTGCAGCAATCATCACACCAGAAGCAAATCCCAGCATCAGATTTAAAATATCTTTTTTGATGTCTTTAAAGAAAAATACAAGGCCTGCTCCTAAAGCAGTCATACCATATGTAAACAATGTGCCTAACAGCGCTTGCTGCCATGGCAGCAGACCTATAAACCAATCTATCACTACACTAGCCTCCCGTCTAAATATTGTCCTCTCATATAAATAGTAACACATCTCACGAAATCCAACAATTTTTTTAGACATGCCAAAATTTTTTTAATAAATTTAAGGGAGATACTAGTTTTCATACAGAGACGGGCTTTTTTAACGTGTCAAAACAGATAAAATATCCCTAAATCAGGCCCGGCGAGGAGTCGGCACAAACAATTGGGGTCTGATTTTATAGACAACGAGAAGCACAACGACAACGTAAACTGCATTTGCCACACCGCTGGTCCCATTGATGAGCAAAGAATACACATAGGGGCTCATGTTTTTTGGCGCATAACTTCCCCAAACGGCAACCCCGGCACAGAAATGCCAAAAAAATCTTGCCAAGGCAGCTGAAGCACCGCCAAGAATGATCATTGTGTGGACAGTCTTATCATTATCGGACATGATTCCAGCTTGCAATTTCTTCGCAACAATGCCCCCAAGACCGCCGAAAGCAAATGCGAACGGATATTCAAAAATGATTTGAGGCACACTCAGGAAATATTTCATCGCTCCCCCTGAAACGATTGCCAGCAATCCCCAAAGAAAACCGGAAGTCATTCCTGGTGCGAGTCCTCTGCGAAATGAATACAGCACCAGCGGCACCAAACCCAAAGATAAATCAAAAAATCCGATATTAGCCGGAACTAACGTCAAAACCATCCCCATGGCAGCGATGATTGTCCCTTCCAACCAGACACTCAAATTTCTTGTGTGACTCACTTGATTGTTCATAAAAAAATCCTCCTTCATTTAGTATAGAAATTAACCATACAACGAAAGGAGGAGTAGCAAGTCAATAAGATGATAGTTGCAACTCTATCACAATCCCTACGCAAGTCTTAACTTAGTCAGGTTAGAGGGTATAATCTCAGCTTTTTACGGCACCCCTTTGTGATGGTAAGTTCTATTTAATTTTTTTACAGTCATATTGTACCATAATTCCCGCCGACAACCAAAAATATGATTTCTGTCATCAGAGTTTCCTATCATCCTGACCGTCAGTTGGCTTTAGAATGTCCCTTTTACCAAAGATGATATGCTTTAAATATAGATGATTAGATTTTACAAGATAAACATCGCCACACGAACAATCAGACTTTAGCACCATGTTTCAACAAAAATAATTCAAATAATAATTCTTTATCCATCTGTCCTGTTTTAAATTTTAAATCATTTTCCACAAGTTCATCAAAAATACTGCCCAGCTCCTTGAGTTGATATCTGCGGACTTGTCCTGTAGCCAGCTTGATACGATAAGGGTGGATTTTCAGCACATCGACCATATTGCTCTGCTGGTAACCCATGGTCAACATTATTTTTACTTGGATCAGTAAACGGAAATGCTGCATTAAAATAGCATTTAATTTGATGCTGTCTTCGCCGGATAGTAATAATTCCCGGTAGAGGGTCAAAGCTTTGTTCGGTCTTTTATTCATCACAAACTCCACCAGTTCAAAGACGTTTTGTTCCAGAGATTTGGGCACCAGACTCTCCACTATCGGTTTCGTTATTTTTTTATCATCTGACGTATATAAAAATAACTTTTCCAGTTCACCCATGATTTTTGATAAGTCCATGTTTGACAATTGGAACAAGGCTTCCAGCGCCTCCGGGGTTATGCTGTAATCCATGTCACGGATAGCGTGGCTAATATACTGCCGCGTTTCTTTTTCCTTCATGGTATGTGCAGCAATCGAAACAGCTTTGTTTTTCAACTCTTTCACTATTTTCTTCCTGTTATCCAACTTATCATAAGGCGCATAGATTACCAAAACAGTGGTTTCCAAAGGGTGCTGCAAATATTCAATCAGCTCCTCCACATCGTGTACCACACCGCCTTTGCCCCGTTCTCCCGTTAAGAAATAAGGATTGTCAATCTGGACCAGCCGTCTCTCTCCAAAAAAAGGCAGCGTGCGAGCTTCATCCAAGGCTAGAGCCAGCGGGGTAGTCTCCATATCAAAGCGAATGGCATTCATTTCATCGTCTTGATCTTCCAACACCTGTTCCCTTAAAGTCTTTTTAAACATATCGCTCAAGTATTGCTCAGTTCCTGTCACTAGATAAACTGATGAAATATTTCCCTTACGAATTTTGGCTAATTCATTTTGTAAAGTCATGTCCATATCCTTCCGTTCTGTTCTCTCTTTGTCAATTTTAGCATTTTTTTGTGAAAAAAGCTTAAAAAGGAAGAACCTTAGTACTTTATTCTATAAACCAGACTCAGGATTGATTTTTCTGATTTTGCTTAATGATTGCCCCCAAAGACGCCACTGATAGTACACCATGCCGGAGTCATCGGTCCTGAAGGTTTCAACTTTATTTTCTTGTAGTAGTTCAAGGACTTCTTCATGGGGATGTCCAAAACGATTTTCCCGTCCGCAGGAAATAATTGCTGTTTGAGGACTCAAAGTGCGGACAAACTCCGCTGTGGATGACGTGCGGCTGCCATGATGGCCTACTTTTAAAACATCGGTCTGTAAGTCAGGGAAAGTTTGAATCAGCTCCCGTTCCCCCTCTGCTTCTAGGTCTCCAGTAAATAAAAAGCTCGTACCTTTAATGACCGTCCGCAACACTAAAGAGTGATTATTGTCGCCCTCTCCTGATTTTTGCGGGTAAAGCAGGTCAAAGGTCAAATCTCCAATTTTCAGTTGCCGGGGTCCCAGAGCGGGTACCAGCTTCGTAGTTCTTTTTAAATTTTTCACTTCCGTCAGAAAACTTTGACTTTTTTCAAGTCCCTTGCCAAAAACGAGATGAAGGATGGGGATTTCTTCCGCCAGTTCAGCTAAATCTCCAATATGGTCTTCGTCGCCATGACTGGCAAAAAATAAATCAATCTGAGAGATTCCCCGACTTTTTAAAAAAGGAATGACTGTATAAGATGCCCCTGCACGACTTATTTCTTTTTCCTGCCATTTCTCAACGGAAAAGTTTAATCTTCCCCCTGTGTCGATTACAACTACTTTCCCATGGAATGGTTCCTGTATGACAATGCTGTCTCCTTGCCCCACATCCACAAAAGCAACAATGCCATCAAACTTCAAAAATTTCTGTCCGCCCAAAAGCAATATCAAAAGAAACAGAAACCGCCAGCTTTTTTTACTGCTTTCTGGAAAGTAATGCAGCGCCGTTCCCAATAAAAATAATAATACACAGCACAAAAGCCATGAATAAGTCCCAGTTGTTATTTGAGTGAAGCGCCACTCCCCCAGAAACAACAGAGCTTGATGGAACTTCTGCAATAGCCCTTCAAACCAGTGAAGCAAAAATATATCAGGGAACAGGACCCCTAAAAAAATACAACACATCAAGGCTGGCAACAGGAACCATTGAAAGAAAGGTAAAAGAACAAAGGATAAAGCTAAGCTCAACAGGTTCCATTCAAAAAAATAAAAACTTGTTAACGGCAAAGAACATAACGTCAGTAAAAGAGAAAACATCAGCTGCCGCTGCCATAAAACAGTAAATAACTTAAGGTACGGCTGGAGATAAAGGATACATAAAGACATGCCGAAAGAAAACTGCCCGCCTATACTGAAAACAGCAGAAGGTGAAAACAGCAAACTGGCCAACAAGGTCAAACTCCAAGAGTCAAGAGCAGACAGGTGCCATCGGAAGCGCAGATTGCTACTCTGAATCACAAGAAGCAAAACCGCCCTTAACACACTGATAGTTTGCCCCGCTAAAACATAAACAAAAAACAGAAGCAGCAGTTCCAGCCAAAAAATAGTTTCTAAAGTTATATCCAACCTTCTGAACACATAACGAAAAATAGAAATAAATGAAGAAATGTGCATCCCTGAGATACTAAAAAAATACAACACTCCCAGCCCTTCAAACACCTCTTTTTCTTGCTGAAATCCTGTATCCTTGATACCAAGGAACAAACTTTTCAGATAGGATGCGGTAAATTTTGGGAAAGTCTGGTCGATCTGCAAGGACAACTTCCGTCGAATAAACTCTATCATTTTGACGGGATGTTTAGGGATACTTTCTTCGATGACCTTTACGTCTTCCACCGTTACTATTTTATTAATATTTTTCCCTGCTAAATACTTGCGCTGATCAAAGCCATTCAGATTGCGTACCGTGTCCGGCAATCCTTCCGTTCCTGTAACAGTTAAAACAACAGGGGTACTTTGGTACTGCCACCAATTTTTTTCCTCTTGATTTGTCAAAACATATTCAAAAAGCTTTGGCTCAGAAGTTTTCTGCTCCGTACCGGTAAACCTGAGAAAGTTCCCATTGATTTGACAATCATTGAAATCGACTTCTACTGTCTGTTGATAGCTGGCGGGGCTTTGTGCTACCGGAAAAGGCATCTGTCTTCCCTGCCAAATAAAAAAAGCGGCACCAAACAGCACAACAAAAAGAGAGTAACCTATCATTACTCTCTGTCTGGTAAAAATCAATCGCAGGCATACAAATAAACAAAATAAAACACTGGGAAAATTACGGTAGAAAAAAACCGCATAAATACTTAAAAGACTGAGTGCTGGAAAGACCCAATAATTCTGCAGACTCTTGATTTGATTACTCTTCTGTAAATAGCTCTCCGCCGGACTCTTGCTGAAATTTTTCATTTCCAAAATTTAATTCGGCAAAATATTTTTTTGACAACTGGACCTGATGAATCTCCACCTTGGTTTGCTTCAACAACCCCATAACATAATCATCGTTACGGTAGTTTGTTAAATAATGGATTTTACGAATGCCCGCCTGTAAAATCATCTTAGTACACTGAAGACAAGGAAAATGTGTCACATAGATTTCGGCACCTTCAGTAGGCACACCAAATTTAGCACACTGTAAAATGGCATTCATCTCAGCGTGAATCGTCCTCACGCAGTGACCGTCCACCACATAACACCCTTCATCAATACAATGGACATCTCCGCTGACAGAGCCGTTATACCCGCCGGCAATGATGCGTTTATCACGAACTATCGTCGCCCCCACAGCTAATCTGCTGCAAGTACTCCTCAAAGACAACAACACACTTTGAGCCATAAAATATTGGTCCCATGGGATTCTTTCAAAGCTCACTGCTTTCCCTCCTGATTAGTCATTCTCTAATCAATTGTAATCGATTCCCGTAAACTGTCAAAGGTTTTTTCACCGATTCCTTTCACTTTTTTTAAATCCTCCAATGTTTGAAACGAACCATGTGCTTCTCTGTATTGAATGATTGCTTCTGCTTTTTTCTCTCCGATACCGTTCAAAGTCTGCAACTCCGCCGCATCTGAACGATTGATATTGACTTTGTCTTTCTTTTCCGAACCAGCTGCTGTGAATGATGACTGAGAAAAAGCTGTCCTTTGTTCTTCTCCCTTTTCAGGCACATAGACCACCATTTGATCTGTTAACAGTTGTGCCAGATTAACTTGATTCTGATCGGCAGTATCAGTGAAGCCGCCGGCAAATGAAATCGCATCTTGAACTCTCATATTAGAAGAAAACTCATACATGCCAGGATGATTAACGGCCCCTTTAACGTCTATGTATTTTATTTCCATTGATTGACTGGTTTTGGTTTCTTCCTGAGCAATCTGTTCTGTCGAAAAAAGTGTCTGATTCTCAGCTTCTATTTCTTTTTCACGAGAATTTAAACTTCTAAACAAAATCACCAGCAGAAAAACACTTAAAAAAATCAACAGAAAGGTCTTGAAATTCAAATAATCCAGCCACATCTTCCCTTTTTTCAACAAGATCACCTCTCTTCATCATTAGAATTCGCAAAAAGAACTATTTTATTTTTCTTCCTTAGGGTATGATTGAGGCGAAAGAAAATTTATATTTTAGAGGTGATAGCTATGCGTGATTATCCAATCGAAATACCAGAAATAATGACAGCCTTAAGACTTGACCTTATTAAAGTGCCCCCCGTCATCAGATATTGCAGCGGCATACGTATTTTCGGCAGAAGGATTAAATCTATCGTCTATACGACAGATATTGCAATCATTCGTAATATCGATGCTGATGCTGCGATTGCTGTCTATCCCTTCAGTCCCCATCCTACTATTACCAAAAGTATTACAGAAGCCGCGGATATTCCTGTGTTTTGCGGTGTAGGCGGCGGGACAACTCAAGGCAAACGTTCTGTTCAAATGAGTATTTTTGCCGAAGCTCAAGGAGCCATAGGGGTCGTCGTTAATTCCCCCACACCTAAAGAAACTATCAATGATATTTATAAAACAGTTGACATCCCTATTGTGGCCACTGTCACGTCTGTCTATTCAAATGTGGCGGAAAAAATTGAAGCGGGGGCTAAAATTTTAAATGTCAGCGGAGGGAAAGATACAGCGGAAGTCGTTAGAAATATTCGAAAAGAATTCCCAAAATTTCCCATTATCGCTACCGGCGGACCTACGGACGAGTCAATCATGGAAACTATCCAAGCAGGGGCCAATGCCATCACTTACACACCGCCAAGTAATGGTGAGTTGTTCAGTCGTAAAATGGAAATTTACCGGGAAAAGGAAAAACAGCGCTCTTTAGAAAATGAAGAATAGACGTGGTATCTTGGGAAGATGCCTGAAAAATTAAATTTTTTGGAGTAGTGAAATCTGCTCTGAAAATATTTTATGCGGTCATTATTAATTCGAAATCATATTTCCATAAGAATCGGCCTCGCAAAAGTTAGACCAAAACTAACTTTTGCGAGGCCGATATATTTAGATGGGCAGATTTTTATTTGAACTTTTTCAACACTTCTGTTTTATCCTTTTATGTCAGCGACTGACAATCCCCTATGAGGTTAAACTTGTTCATACTTTGCCGAAGATATTTAACAACATCTGATGAGCACTTTTATAACTGTTTTTTTGGAATCAAAGCTGATATCTTTATTTATTCATATTTTTTCTTCTGCTGAAATATATCAGCAAACTTAAAGCAACTATCGCGACTCCAATCAGTATTCCAAACCGCGCTTTTTCTTCTCCAGTTTTCGGTAAGATCCAGTCTTTCTTAATAGACGGTTTAGCAGACTTGAGAGTGTTGGTCACGGCGATATTTCCTGTACTATCATCTGTGATACTTTCTTTGTAGCCAGCAGGGACATCGACTTCAGCGACTGTGTATTCGATTTTCTCGCCTTTTTCGTTTTTGCCATCTAATTCTTCCCAAGTATATTTCCAATCGTTAGCGTCATTAAGGACTACTTCCTTGCCAATTCTCTCCCCATTGGCCAACAATTGAACTTTAACGCTCTCAGGGCGAAGTCCAGCACGATCGTTTTGATCTTCCCAATACTTGGTCACACTGATATTAATTTTGTCCGGAATGTAACTGTTGATGAGATTATAACCTGCAATTTTTGTGGTATAACCTGCAACAGCTTCTTCTGTAATTGTGTAGGCAACTTCCTTTCCTTTAACATATTTCGGCAAATTGGTAAATTGATACGCCCATCCTGTCTTCGCAGTGACTTTTTGATTGAGAATTACTTTACCATCTGCCAGCAGATTAACCGTAATACTTTCAGGTCGGTCTTTAGCCTTGTCTTCGTTATCCTCCCAAATTTTTTCTCCTCGGATCGTTATCATTTCAGGTGTATGACGGTTGGTTAAAACAATCACCCCGTCCACCACTTCACTGGTGCTCTTGTAACCCGTAGGCACTCCGGTTTCCTTCACTGTATATGTGATGGCTTTGCCATTTTCTTTCTCCGGCAAATCTTTCCACGTGTGGCTCCAATGGTTCGTCTCGTCTAGCGTAATCTCTGCTCCAACGGCTTTATCATCGCCATACAATTGGACCCGGATATTTTTTGGACGAAAGCCGTCCTGATTATCTCCGTCTTCCCAAACTTTTTGTGTACGGATGGTGGTTACAGCCGGTGTATGGCGGTTGGTTAAAACAATGACTCCATCTACCACTTCACTGGTGCTCTTATAACCCGTAGGCACTCCTGTTTCCTTCACTGTATACGTGATGGCGTTGCCATTTTCTTTCTCCGGCAAATCTTTCCACGTGTGACTCCAGTTGTTCGTCTCGTCTAGTGTAATCTCTGCTCCGACAGCTTGATCATCGCCATACAATTGGACCCGGATATTTTTTGGACGAAGGCCGTCCTGATTATCCCTGTCTTCCCAAACTTTTTTTACCGTTTTTTCTATTAAAGCAGGCTTGACAAAATTTTCAGCTTTAAAAGAAAATCCTTTAACGTTCGAAGAATTATTAATAGTGAATTCTCCATTATCAGGAGTGATTATTATCTCATCTGAATAGCCTTCCACTCCTTGGACTTCATCGATTTTATAGTTTCCATCATCTAATTTAGCAAACGTAACTTTTCCGTCCTCATCCGTCTTTCTCTGGATGGGCCCGTTGTCTCGCGGTGTATATTCTTCATGTTTTTCTTCGGTCTCATTCCACTTCAATAATCGGAAAACTACGTCAGGGATTTTGACTCCTGTGTCTCCATCTATTTTTGTGATTAAAACCGAACCAGCTTTGACAACATCCAAACCGCCCGTCGCCTGTGTGAATTCGACGACAATTTCATCGGTTTCATCTCCATCTTCTATCCACTTCAACAGTGCTTGATTTTTATAATCGCCAGTCTCACCCTCCACTGCCACATCAAAAGAAATACCTAGACCAACAATGTTTCCTTGTGAAGGCCCCTCAGTTCCGTAAATAAATTTCATTCTTTCAGCTTGTTCTTGGAGAATCACATCACTAGCTACAAGTCCGTCAAGATAGCTTTCAAAAGCTTCTTTCCCGCCAAATAAATCATAATATGTAATCCCGTTTCCAGGAACATCTCCCAAACTGACTAATAAAGTATTATCATGAACGCCATAGGCAACTTTTCCGTTTTCTTGCAGACGAGTATAAAATTCATCATAAGTCTCCCCTGTTTGCGGAATCATTTCTTCTGCTAATTTTCCCTTCACTAAATCAACTGTTGCAATAGCGTAATCCCCTAATTTTCCGTCTTTGGTTGATAGAAATACAGGGACGTTAATAGAAGGCTGATTTAGTAGCGATGTTTGAGGTGCCAGTTTATCAATGAACATCATTTGTTTCTTTTGGACCACTTGGACACCATTAAACATATTTCTGAGCTGATCCAAATTGAACGATGTGTTCCAATGAATGACATTTTGACCAGACCATTGAGTTCCTTCCTTATAGAAATCATCAAACCGTTCCGGCAATTCAGGAATATCTTTATGCCCTCCCGGTTCGCCGGGCTCTTCTCCTGGGTCAGGTCCTATGTCGATAATAATCGTCAAGTCTCCTTCTCTTTCAATTTCTATACCTTTTCCTTCTTTTATCAATCTCCCTTCGACTTCAAAAAAACCATTTTCTGCCCAGTCACTTGAGGCTACCAAATCATTAATCTCAACAGAAATTCTTCCGTCTTTTACTCTCCACACACCCATCTGTTCTCCTGAGCTGCTCATAAGATTCAGGTCATTCAGAGAATTAGGGATACGAATATAGTCTTGATTAGGTAAATCAATGTTGAAAAAATCACCGTCTCCCACACCGGACAAATCATCTATTCTGAAACGATAAACAAATTTTACTCTATCTCCAACGTTGAAATCCGGTAGCGGATCTTGGGCCACGCCGTTCACGATAACCGGAATGACCTCTGTGCCCCTGAGAATATGGAAATCATGCTTTTCTTTAACGATTCGGTCGGATATATCTGTAGCAGCGACTACTGTTGTCTCGGGAACAAATAAATTACTCAATCCAACACCTATCAAAACAAAACAAGCAATAATTTCAAATAATATCTTGAGTACTTTTTTCCCTTTCATGTTAATGTCTCCTTTGTTTTTCTTGGCTAGAGCGGCACCAATAGTCATTAGTTACAGTAAACAATCTTTCAAATACCTTTACTATGCACATGACAATACTATTTCGGGAAACATTCTGAATATTCTGAATATTCAACATAGACGATTTCATTGCTGGGGTTACTAGGAGAAGTCAATTCGGAATCGATACAAAATTATACATCTGACTACTATTATGAAAAGCTGAAGGGAAGTTTGAAGCAACCAAAAGGAAGAAGAAACTTTATGTGGGAAATTTTAAACTTAAGGACTTCTGTGATTTTTGAACAACTGAAGATGATTTGTATCTAAAATTAATCATTCAAGCAAGTCAGTGTTAAAAAAATTTATGACTTATTGTTTTCAATAAAATATTAAAATGGACTGTTCTCAAACTGGAAAGCATATACCTTTTATTCTCTTAAATAAGCTGAAATAGTTTGTTTTATTTTACAATAGACAAAAAACCATCCTATTATCTAACTTTAGTATAGCACAATATGCAATTGAATCGGTAGATAAATATATTCAAAAAGAGGCATTTGAAGGTTATAAGCCTTTGATTCGCTTCTTCAAGAAACTAACCAACATACAGATTCTTTTTAAGGTTTTTTCGCAAATCTAACTAAATAGTTTTTGTCAAATGATAAAAACCTTTCCGACTGCATACACAGACCGGAAAGGTTTTTTAGTCTCATTCAAAAAATGTTTAGTTAAAACGCTAGTCAATCTAATATTTTTTACACATAAAACAAATTCTTTGAAGAAAATATCGGGTCACACGTGAACTCTATACCTAGATTTCGTATGACTTGCTGATCGTCCTTATTCAACATTACCGTTGAGTGTGCCTGCGTCCCTTTCAATTTTTTCAACTTGTCATAAGCAAGCTGTGCGGTCGGGTTCGTTACAGCACTGATTGAAAGGGCAATTAAAATCTCCGCTGTATTCAAAGATGTGATCCGTCCTGACAACTCGTTAGCCTTCAGTTTTTGGATCGGCTCTAAAATATTCGGCGACAGCAGTAAAATTTCATCTCCAATATTCGCCAAAACTTTAATAGCATTCAAGATGGCCGAGGCGCTGGCATCCATCAATTCTGATCCTCTGCCTGACACGATTTGTCCATCCATCAACTCGATGGACATCACTGCCGGCGTAAATTCTTGATCCCAGTCCGCTCGATGTTTTAAACGTTCAGAATATTCTCTTGCAGGAGAAACGCAGTGACGGTTCTCTGGTCGCAGTTCTAACTCTTCCATCAAGATTTGAATGCGGTTCAGTGTTTCCAAATCCAGCAACCCTTTTTTAAAATCGCATTCCGTCGCAAAATAACGGCGGATGATTTCCTGTTTGGATGCTTCTTGTACCACCTCATCATCAATGATACCAAATCCCACCCGATTGACTCCCATGTCGGTGGGAGAATGAAATTCAGATTCTCGCCCGGTAATTCTTTCAATGATTCGCTTGATGATTGGGAAAGTTTCAATGTCCCGATTATAGTTCACAGCGATTTCTCCGTAATAGTCAAAGTGAAAAGAATCAATCATGTTCACGTCTTTCAAATCTACAGTCGCCGCTTCATAAGCAATATTGAGAGGATGTCTTAAAGGCACATTCCAAACTGGAAAAGTTTCAAATTTGGAGTATCCTCCTGCATTGCCATGACGACTTTCATGATACAGCTGGTTCAGGCAGGTGGCCAACTTGCCACTACCGGCGCCGGGACCTGTGACTACAACAATAGGTTTTGTTGTTGGGATATATGGATTTTTCCCAAAGCCTTCATCGCTGACGATTTTATCGACATTTACCGGATATCCGTCAATTTCCTCGTGTGTATAAACTTTGATTCCCCGTTGTTTCAATTTATTAATAAAAATTTTTGTTGTAGGCTGTCCGCTGTATCGGGTAATGACCACACTGTTGACTTCAAGTTCATAATCGCTCAATTCGTCAATCAGACGCATGATGTCCATATCATAGGTGATGCCATAGTCTCCGCGGATTTTATTACGTTCGATGTCTCCGGCAAAAACACAGATAATGATTTCAATTTGTTCCTTCAGTCTATGCAAAAGTTTGATTTTAGCATCTTGATCAAAGCCCGGCAATACTCGTTTGGCATGCATGTCCCCAATCAGCTTTCCGCCAAATTCAAGGTACAGCTTATCATAATGGTTCACACGTTCTAAAATATACTTTGATTGTTCCTCGATATACGTTTGTGGATCAAAACCGATTTTTTTCACAAGAAATTACCCCTCATTCATAAATTTAGCTCTTAAACCATCCCTTCAATCATATAAAAAAAATAGCTTATAGACAAGAAAAACTTCTGTCACTTTCAAAAACTATAATATAGAATGATCTGTCGTACGTTTTAATCACTTGTGTCTTTTAAACTTAATTTCTCTCCGCATACTTCAATGAGAGAATTTTTCTAAATCACTTGATAGATTTTTAAATTTACGCAGCAGAAAATCAAGCCTACCTGCAAAACATAAACCGACCTCCAAAATACTGCTTTTGAAGGTCGGTCTTTACCTTTATTTTATTTGCTGCCATATCCTTTTGGATGAGTGTTGTGCCATCTCCATGCAGTTTCCATGATTGTCTTGACATTCGTATGTTGCGGCTGCCAGCCTAAAACTTTTTGTGCTTTTTCCGAAGAAGCCACTAATATTGCTGGGTCCCCAGCACGGCGTTTCCCGATTTTTTCAGGAATCTCTTTTCCTGTAACTTCTCGGGCAACATCTATCATTTCTTTGACTGAAAAACCTTCACTGCTTCCAAGGTTGAAGACATTGCTTTCGTCGTGTTCCTTTAAATATTCCAAAGCAAGAATATGTGCATCGCACAAATCCACCACATGAACGTAATCCCGGATACATGTGCCATCGGGCGTGTCGTAATCATCGCCAAAGACAGTGATTTCTTCTCTCTGTCCTAAAGCTGTCTGTAAAATGATTGGTACCAAATGACTTTCAGGCGTATGGTCTTCACCGATTTTTGCTTCCAGTTGTGCCCCGGCCACATTGAAATATCTCAAAGCAACCGATTTGATACTATAAGCGACATCACACCAGTAAAGCATTTTCTCCATCATCAGCTTGCTCTCGCCGTAAGGACTCTTCGGAAGGGTTTTAGCTGTTTCTAATATTGGAATCTCTTCCGGTTCCCCATAAGTTGCCGCAGTCGATGAAAAGACGATGTATCTCACGTCAAACTCTTTCATGACTTCTAATGTAATTTGAGTGCCATAAACATTATTGTTGAAATATTTTAAGGGGTGCTCCACAGATTCACCTACCAAAGAGCTTGCAGCAAAGTGCACAACACCTTCAATCTGCTCTTTTGAAAACACCGACTGCATGAACTCCTTATCCCGAATATCTCCCTCATAAAAACGTGCTTCCTCATGAATTGCTTCCTTATGGCCAGTCAATAAATTATCGATGACGACAACGTCATACCCTTTTTTAATCAACTGATCCACCGCATGGGAACCAATATAGCCTGCACCGCCAAGCACTGCAATTGTCATAGATAAACTCCTCCTATATTTTAAAGGATAATTTCTTCCTTTATCATAAAACAATTTTAAGAAGATAACAAGACAATTAATAAATTTTTACTTTTTATTTAGTAAATATATTACTTTGATGTTTAATAAACTTTTCCCTTAATATTTCTCACGCAAAGATATCTCATTGACTATTCAAATTTTTCTTAAATTCCTCAAATATTTTCTGATTTAGGGTACGGACAGTCCCTTCAACCACTTTTACCACTTGGCGATCATAAGTCACTAGACCATTGATTTCTTCCTCCACGTCACTAAGTTGGGTATATACTGTCCCCGCTAATCCTTTTGAAATGGCAGGAAGAATTTCTTCCTCAAATAACTTAACATAGGCAGACGTAAATTTTTCTTTCGTGTCATACATTTTATAGCCGAACAATCGGTCCGACCCCATGTGTCCTTCCGTAGGGCAACTGTAACCTCCGAACTCGCTTAAAATCTGAATTCGATCGTGAGGATCAGTCTTCAGCCGATATTTTTTATAGTAAATATGGGGACTTTTAAAATCTCCGTCCCCTTGGTCGTGGTAACCGCTGACGTAATCAATTAGACGGGTTTTGTCCAGCTCACGGACTTTATCCCCAATTCGTGTACTGTCAAATTGCCCCCATCCTTCATTAAAAGGCACCCAAACAACCAATGAAACAGTATTTTTCAATAAATCTACCGTAGCTTCCAGCTCTTTTTCAAATTGACTGCGACTTGTGGCTGATTCACGTCCAAACCACTGATAGCGATGGTCTTTCACATGAATATTGACAAAAGGTAGATACTTGATCAGCCAATTGTTGTACTCTGGACCGCCGCCGCTGACAAAATCCTGCCACACCAGCATCCCCAACCTGTCGCAATGATAATACCAGCGCAAGGGTTCGATTTTGATATGCTTGCGCAGCATATTAAAACCCAGATTTTTCATTTTTTGAATATCCCAAACCATGGCATCGTCACTGGGAGGCGTATATAAACCGTCGCTCCAATATCCTTGATCCAATAAACCGTTGAAAAAAACCGGCTGGTTATTCAGCATAGGGACCGGCTGGCTTTTTTGATTTCTTCCCACAGAAAATTTGCGCATGCCAAAATAACTTTTGACTGAATCCTCATCAACGTTTATTTCTAAATCGTATAAATGCGGTGCATCAGGTGACCAAGGAATAAAATCAGGCAAATAAATCCAACTCTCATCGTTTGAAAGAGAACCTTCGTAAACAATCTCTGATTCTGATTTGATAATGACGCGGCCCGTTTCAAAAGGCTGACTGGTTTTGACTTTTATCCCAATTTGTGCGCCGTCAAAATTCGGCGTCAATCGCAAATCTTCTATGTAATTTTCCGGTACTGTCTCCAGCCAAACGGTTTGCCAAATACCGCTTTGAGGCGTGTACCAAATTTCTCCATGTTCCTGTTTTTGCTTCCCGAAAGCATATGTTGGATTGTCACTCAAATCAATCACTTTCACCAGCAACTCATTTTCTTCTTCCAGCATTTCTGTCACATCAAATGAAAATGGCCAGTAGCCGCCTTCATGTCTTCCCGCTAATTTTTGGTTGACAAAGACTTCACACAGCTGGTCTACCGCACCAAAATGCAGGATGACTTTCTCACTGGATTCTTTTTCAACTGTAAACTTGCGACGATACCAGAGAATGTCCTCTGGAGTTACCGACCGCTGAACTCCTGACAACAAAGATTCCGGGGAAAAAGGCACTAGGATATTTCCATCAAATTTTTCCGGCTGTCTTTCTGCTTGTGAGATACTGTATTCCCAAATACCATTCAAATTTTGCCAATTACTCCTGACTAATTGGGGCCGGGGATAATCGTCTAGAGGTATTTGTTCCGTTTTCGTTTTCTCCCCCCATGGTGTATATAAATCTATTGATTCCGTCATTTAATTTTCCCTTCCTTCCAAAAACTATTCATCAGCCAGCGGGCTACAAGTAAAAATATCAAAACGACAGCTGAGGCAAAAAAAATTGTCGGCACGGGTACTTCCTTGATTTCTCCCAGCTCCCGATATGTTTCGCCGCTGCCTTTGATAACGAAAGAACCGATATAAGGACCAAAAGCCATGGGAATCAAGACATTGAAAAACATTCGCACCCCTTGAAAATGCCCTGAGCGGTCCTTCGGTGTAAAGTCACGAACGATACCGTTGATACACGCCGTGGCAATCATATTACTGCCAACTGTCAACACTCCGACAAAAATAATCGGAAAAATGCTGCGGAAAACATATAATCCCAACAGACCGATAATCTCAAGCACAAGGGCGTAAGATAAAAATGTCAGCTTACCGAAATGATCGATCCACTTGCCGCTTAAAACACTCACAATACTGCTCAGTACTAAAATCACACCAAGAGGCAAAGCATAATTACTCCATCCCAAATACTTTTGCATATAAATAATCAGATAAGGCATGAACACTTGAGTACTGATACCTAACACGGCCAGCATACCCAAAGCAGCATATAACACACGGTTTTCTTTTACTATTTTCCATTTAAAACCATAAACAATGTTAGCAAGATAGGTAGTATCGGGACTGACTTGCGGCGGACGTTCGTCTATCACAAACATGCCTATGAGGCCCCCAATTATAATCATCACCCCGAAAACCAGAAAAAACAATTGCCAGCGGCCTGCTTGCGTCAGCCAGTCAAATCCACCAAAAATAATCAGCATCGCTGCTAGAGGCATCACTGCCAACACTGTTTCCACCCGTCCTCTTTGTCTGGCGGGGGTAATATCATTGATCCATGCATTAAAGGCAGCGTCATTGGCGGTGCTTCCAAAAAAAGTCATGATACAATCCATCACAATAACCAAAACAGCAGCCATTGTCACCGCATTGGCTGCCGGAAACAACAGTGCCACATTATTTACAGAAATAAATGCAAATGATAGGGTAGAAATTCCCCATAATATGTATCCGAGTACGATAAAACCTTTCCGACGGCCCAGTTTGTCTGTTAAAACCCCCATTAACAGCGTAGTGACAGTCGCCACCGCTGCACTGGCAAAAATCATATTGGCCAGCATTCGACTGTCGGTTGTGATGGTATTATACATAAACACATTGAAATACATATTCTCAATAGTCCACGCAAATTGACCAAATAAACCGAATATCAAAATAGCCAGCCAATTTCGCTTCGTTAATAATCTTTCAGTCATTCAACGACCTCTTTCTCCTGTTTCTTCATCTGAAATAATAGCTTTGTACTATCAGCACCTTCTATTTTAACATACTCGGTCAAAGGGTCTTCATGGTTTCTGTTAATTCCAGTGGTTAAGTACAGGCTGAAAAAAATAATTTCGTTAGACTTAGAAAATAATACTATCTAAATTTCAAGCGCCATAAATTACATGACTGACGGATCAAGGGTGCATCACCAGTCCTTTTTTCCAGACAAAAAACCCATCTAATTGTCCTTTAGATGGGTTTTTGATAATGGAAGGTTTTATTAATTTTTCTCAATAAAATAAATCTTTTTTTAAGTGCTAATTATTCATTTTGCCGCTGATGGTCGAGATGATTTTATAAACTAACAGGATGCCGATACTCATATAGACCATATAAACTATTTGTGATTCCACCACAATTGGCAAAATTTCGGATAAGTATTGCAGAAGTAGAGTGTCAAAAAGGGACACTCCTAAAATTACCGAAATAATCACTGGTAGTGTATGAGAAGACTTTATGCTTTTATTTTCTGATTGATTGTACGTCAAAGAAATAAAAGCCGCGAAAATGAAAACAATATCAACCAAACTTTTTAGCAACATATTAGAATCGAAAATCGGGATCAAAAGTTTTAACAAATCACTGAGAACCGAACCACCAACGATTGCAAACAATAGGATTGTAGTCTGATTGACAACTGTTTTTTTCTCTTGACTCATAAACATTATACCTCCTTTTTATTTTTTTGTGAGGTTTTGAGAAATTTACGTGCTTCCTTGTAAGTAGAAATATTTTGCCGCTTTTTTAGTATTTCTGCTAGCCAACAAACAAACATCAGAGCTACCCAACTGATAATCGCTAAATAAAAAAATATATCATTATCATCAAAATTTAGAGCAAGTATCATAAATAAGGCAATGACCAATGTAAGTCCCAACATTAAATAGTTATATCTTTTCCAAAGAATAACATCTTTATCGTGTAGTAAATGTTGGTATTTTTGATCAATCAACTTCACAAGTGAAACATTATATAACTTAGTAATTAAAACTAAGGAGGAAAAATCAGGCATATTTTTCCCTGTCTCCCAATTAGAAACAGCCTGCCTGGAAACAAATAATTGCTTCGCCACTTCTTCTTGAGTCAAGCCTAATTCTAATCGTCTTTGTTTTATTAGTTCGTTAAATTCCATTTCATCCTCCTCTTAAAGATACGTTTAACCCCCATAATAATAAAGCAAGTATCCCTTGCGCATGATAATAACAGTTAAATTTAGTGCATTAATTATATATATCAGCTAAAAACTCCGGGATTCATTTGCCAGCCATCTGTTTAGATTCCATTGCTCACCTTGATTAAAAAGCTGTTATTAAACAGGGGATCGGGCAGTAAAAAACGACCCCTCAATAAAATGAAAACCAAACACACAAAATTTATTTAGTGAACGTTTCATGATTTATTTTACTATAGAAGTTACAGAAAGACTAACCAACAAAAATGTTAAACGGTTGATCGTGTTACTATCGGATTTGCATAACATCACAATCAAAACTGGTTTCATAAATCGTTGTCAAAGTTTTGTTTCGCCTTATTATTTCAGAAACAAATTGCTAGACCCCAGTATTTCGCTAAACTGATTCACAACCACTCATAAAATCACAAAAATATTTGGCTGCTTTTTGCAACTCCATATTTGTCTGCAAGATAAGCATATCCACTTGCTCCATTAAGATACTTTCCAACAACTTTTAATTTGAATTCAAAACTATACTTTGCCATAAAAATAGCGACCTCCAAAAGTTAGATTTTTGGTCTAACTTTTGGGGGTCGCTTCATAATATCTCTAGGCTTTTGGTCTCAAAATAGCTGTGCTTTCAAAAGGGGACAGCCGATATTTTTTGGTGATTTTGGCACTTTTTTCATTACTAATCAAGATGAAACTTTTCTCATTCACAAATTCATCTGGCAAGTTTATGGCGACTTCTTCCTCATAAAAATTATTCAAGACTAATAATTCATGAGTTTCATCTTCCCGTTTATAAGCAAAAACAGACGGGTGCTCTGCTAGAAATGGTTGATAATTTCCCCTCGAGATGACTGACTGCTCCTTACGCAAGGCTATCAACTGTTGATAAAATTGAAAAATCCCTTCTTTTTTATTCATTTCAGATTCCGCATTGATAGTTTTGTAACTTTCACTTGCTTTAATCCAGGGACTTCCTTCGGTAAATCCGGCATGGCTGCTGTGATTCCATTGCATAGGCGAACGGGCATTATCCCTTGACTTTTCCTGAAGTATTTCCAAGGCCTGAGTCTTTGTCAATCCCTTCTTCAGCATTTCCTCATAGGCATTGTAAGATTCCACGTCTCTATAATCTTCCAAGCGAGTATAATCGGGGTTAATCATCCCTATCTCTTCCCCTTGATAAATATAAGGCGTTCCCCGAAGCAAGTGTATGGCAGCAGCTAACATTTTGGCCGACTTTTCGCGGTAAATACCGGTGTGTCCAAAACGGTTCAAGGCTCTCGGCTGATCGTGATTGTTCCAAAATAGGGCACTCCAGCCGTCCCCTTCTGCCATCCCTGTTTGCCATTCATTTAATATTTTTTTCAATTCCATAAAGTCGTATGGCATCCGCGTCCACTTTTGTCCGTCTTTATAATCAACTTTCAGATGGTGGAAATTAAACACCATATCCAGCTCGCGATTCGCCGGATTTGAATATTGCTGAGCTTTTTCTACTGTTGTGGAAGACAATTCACCCACTGTCACAACATTGGCATCCGGGCCAAATGCTTTTTCGTTCATCTCCTGCAAAAACTCATGGACAATCGGGCGGTCAGTATATAACAATTTATCTTCTTCCTCTGGTTTTGCATCGACTAACTGAACATCTTTGCCTATCAAATTAATCACATCAAGGCGAAATCCTTTAACTCCCTTGGACAGCCAAAAAGACAATACTTGTCGGAGTTCTTGGCGAACTTTCGGGTTCCGCCAATTTAAATCCGCTTGGGTCACATCAAAAAGATGCAAATAGTAATAATCTGTGTCGCCGAATTTCGCCCAAGTCGGACCGGAAAATTTGGACTGCCAATTAGTCGGCAGCGAACCATCTTCTTTTAGTTTACGCAGCAAATAATACTCTCGGTATTTTTCATCCCCCTTCAACGCCTTCTGAAACCAGGGATGTTCTGTAGAAGTGTGATTAAATACCATATCCAGCATGACACCGATACCTTCTTGATCCAACAATGAAACTAAGGATTCAAATTCCTCCATCGTACCATAAAGAGGATCGATTGCCTGATAATTTGATACATCATAACCATTATCCTTTTGAGGTGACGGAAAAATCGGATTCAACCAAACCATATCCACACCTAATTTTTTTATATAAGGGATTTTTTTTATGATTCCCTGTAAATCTCCGATACCGTCTCCGTCACTATCATAAAATGATTTAGGATAAATTTGATAAACAGTCATTTCTTTAAAAGTTTTCATTCTTTTTTCCTTTTCAATTTTCTAACGACGCTTCCACTTTATGAAATAGTTTATTTTTTTGGAACAGGACTGTTAAAAATACCGGAACGACTATTGCGATTGCCATACAGATTAAAAACCATACCCATGATTGACTCTGAATGACTAATATGCCCGGAATCCCTCCGACACCGATGGAATAAGCGGTCACCTCAGACAGCATGGCAACTGTCCCTGCAAGGGCGGAACCGATTAATGCGGCGATAAATGGATACAAATATTTCAAGTTGATACCAAACATGGCCGGCTCGGTTACACCTAAATAGCAGGAAATCATGGCGGGGATAGACACTTGTTCTTCCTCTTTATTCCCGCGATGCAATAAAATCACTCCTAAAACTGCGGAGCCTTGAGCGATATTAGACAAAGCAATCATCGGCCATAAGTTTGTTCCGCCAAATTCGTTAATCAGCTCTAAATCTATGGCGTTGCTCATGTGGTGCAGACCTGTGACTACAAGGGGGGCATACAAGAAACCAAACAGCGAACCGAACAGCCAATTTACACTGCTGGTCAATCCAGCATTTACAATAGTTGAAATAAAACTGCCGATTTTCCAACCGATAGGGCCCAGAATAACGTGGGCAGCTAAAATCGTAGGCAATAATGAAAAAAATGGAACAAATATCATTGAGATAGCATTAGGAATAACCTTGCGCAATCCAATTTCTAAATATGCCAGCAAAAATCCTGCAAGCATTGCCGGAACCACTTGGGCCTGATAACCAATCATGTCTATTTGGAAAAAACCGAAATCCCATTGAGGTATTTCTGCGGCACCGCCGACGGCAAAAGCATTCAGCAGTTGAGGGGAAACCAACGTAATCCCTAAGACGATACCTAAAATTTGGGTTGTTCCCATTTTACGAGAAATACTCCACGTGATACCTACTGGTAGAAAATGAAAAATTGCTTCCCCGGGAAGCCATAATAGTGCATTGATTCCTGACCAAAATTGAGAAACGTCAACAATTGTCTGATTGCCGAGGGCCTCAAATGGGATACCTTCTAAAACATTACGGAATCCTAAAATCAATCCCCCCACAACTAAAGCAGGAATCAAAGGGGTGAAAATTTCTGCCAAGGCCGCCATCACACGTTGAATAAGTGTCATATTTTTTTTGGCTGCAGTTTTAGCATCCTCTTTCGATACGCCTTCTTTGCCGGAAATCGCCCGAAAATCATTATAAAATTCTCCAACATCGTTGCCAATAATTACTTGAAACTGTCCTGATTGAGTAAATGTTCCTTTAACTGACGGAATTTCTTCAATTTCTTTCACATTTGCCGCTTCCGGATTTTCTAACACAAAACGCATCCGGGTCACACAGTGAGAAACAGCCGAAATGTTTTCTGAACCTCCGATTGCCTTCAACAGCTTTTCTGCATCATCCATAAATTTCCCCAAACTTTTTCCCTCCTTGCCAAATTTATGTTCACGCTCCCATTGTAGTTTTTTTGTTTTAAAAAAACAAATAAAATCTCTCAATCATTTTATTCGTTTGTTTCGAACAGTTATACAAACCTTTATTTATCAATTAAAAATCAAACTTTTCGCTTGATTTTAAATAAACAAGATGACTAACAACCAATATAAAATAACAACAATCAAAACAATGTCCAGTCTCATTCAAAGACCAATACTTTTCTTCCACTGATAAAAAAACTCCATATAATCGTCCCATTGGAATAAAAAAGAGACTGATGAATCAACTTTCGATTCATCAGTCCCATCATCCATATAATTTTTTCTCAAATAAAATTTCTGTCTTTTAACAAAAGAATCAAATTGATCAATACGATGATGACGTAACCCAAAGTAGTCAAACTCAGCGTGCCAATAAAAAAATGCCACGGGGATAAACCTTTGTGTTCACGAGATTTTTTTAAAACGTGCAGCAAAGTAGTGATAATGAGACCAAAAGCAAAAGATAGTCCTAAAGTTTGAACGATAACTATCAAAATGTGCCACCTCCACCTTTATCATAAAATTTCTGCGATGTATTTCCCGGACTTCCGGCGAATTTATAATGATTATTTTTAGCGGTAATTACAACATGCTATGAACTGTCTTCTTTAAATTTCAATCATAATGATACCATTTATCAAACATTTTTTCGACCTGAAATCCATTATGAAAGAAAAGGCACTAAAATGTCAGCATTGTATAGATATCAGCATCTCTTTTGGTAAGCCGCTTCAGAAACTTTTGTATTCCTGGAAACCCGGTTCTCCTGCTGACTGGGAAATATATTTTTCAACTTTTTCGGTAATAAAGTCGATATCTTGCGGGACCAATGTGCTGTCTATAAAATGATAGTCTTTATATCTCAGCGAAAAAGTACTCTGAGGGATAGAAATATTGCTAAGAATCAAATCGAAAGTATCGCCCGAGGAGGGGATGGAAAAAATATCTAAGGGATTGATGATCGTGATGATAATTTCATAGGGTAACAATTTTTCTATTTGGTATTTCAAATATTCCGTATGCTCTGAATTGGTGTCAAAAAACAACCCCAGCCGGAACACTTTTTGATTACGGGAGATTTTTTCCTCGTAATTCGGGAAAAAATTACTGAAAAGATAGCAGAGATGTTCCATATTTTCCTGATGTTTATCTGTCAGCATTGACTTTTCAAACGCCAGTTCTATCGTTTTGTAGATTTTTTTTGTCATTATTCGCCGTTGAAACATCACAAAGCGGTGCAGGTAGTTATTCAGGATACAATAAGGTACTTGAAGGTTGACTCCAATCAAATATTGAAAAAGAATTTTAGGGAACACCGTTTCAAAATCTTCCGGCTCATAATTATACGTGTCGAATACTGCGGCGAAAATCTCCCTTAGTGCCTGTCCGATTTCCTCCTTGTTTTCCACGTCATTGAAGACATGGCGGGTCAAATAATACTGAATCCGCCCTAGAGATAAACGACTTTTTTTCTCCTTGTTTAAAAAATCTGCAGGAGCTTCCTCATCTCCATCCATCAGTAGAAAATAACCGTTTCTTTCCCTAATCCTGTGGACATAAATCATGATAATCAGTTTTTGAATATCAGAAAAATATGGTTCCACCGGAAAATGACGCTGTAATTCCAAAGCCGCCAGCTTTAACTCTTTTTCTAAATTCTGATTTTCGGGAAACTGTTTATTTTGATATTTTTCAACAAAAAGAATCGAGAAAAATTGCGACACAGCCACTTCGTTGCCAATAATCCTGAGCGGTTTCTTCGCAATGTAAAAATCGTACTTTTTGATTTCTGCATTGATTTGCTGGATTAAACGGATTACAGATGATTTGCTTAAATTCAATTCTACACCTAAAAGTTCATAGCTGCCGTAATCAGAATAAAAAAGTACTTCTAACAGCTGAAAGGCGGATGAACGTTCCAAAAAAAAGCTGTAAAGTTCATCAATCCCGTATGAGGGCGCCAATGACAGGGAAATATCCGGCGTCGAAAAATAGTCGATAATCAAAAAGTCTGCTTCCTCCATCAATTCGCTTAAATATTTTTCGACAAGCAACTGATTAATGCCCAATTTGTCAGCAACGTTTCTGCTGTCCAAATCTTTCCTGTGCAGCAGCAATTCAATCATGCTCAATTTTTTTTGCTCCGAGCGCGAAAGCAGATTCAAAAACATAAAAACACCTTCCTCCAAAGGTTTCTTTTCACCTGTATTATGATTCTTTTATCACTTTTTTTCAACTATAAATATAACAAGTAGTCAAAAAAAAAGAAAATAAAAATTTAATTGACCATTTATTCCTATTATATTCCTTCAAAATAGACCACAGTTGATTGTAGTCCACGTCTGAAAAAATTATTAGGAGGAAAAAACATGGAAACAAAAAACAGATTAGTCCAAACATTCATCGATTTGGTGTCCATCGACTCTGAATCAAAAGATGAAAAAAAAGTTCACGAGTACCTAAAAGATGTGTTCACTTCTTTGAATTTAAAAGTCATTGAAGATGACAGCATGGCACAAACAGGTCTAGGGGCGAACAACTTGATCGCCAAGTTGGAGGGCAAGGAAGAAGTTGAACCTTTGTTCTTTTCATCCCATACCGATACCGTCTCCCCCGGAAAAGACATTGAAGTTATTGAAAAAGACGGTGTGTTGTATTCCAAAGGGGACACGATTTTGGCAGCAGACAATAAAGCCGGAATTGCCATCATGATTGAAGCCATCCGCCGGATTCAAGAAGAAAAAATTCCTACCGGTTTATTGGAATTTGTATTATCCCCGGGTGAGGAAATCGGTCTGATTGGTGCAGCAGCCTTAGATATGAGTTTACTCACATCAAATTATGGTTTCGTGCTTGACAGTGCCGGGCCAGTGGGTCATGTGACCATTGCCAGTCCCTTCCTGTTCATGTATGACGTAAAAATTACAGGACGGGCAGCCCATGCTGGTATGGAACCTGAGAAAGGTATTTCTGCTGTTTCGATTCTAGCAGATGCCCTCCCTCATATCGAAACCGGCCGATTGGATGCGGAAACCACAGCGAATATCGGCTTTATCCAAGGGGGAGAAGCATCCAATATCGTTATGGACGAGTTGCAGCTTAAAGGGGAAGTAAGAGCTATTTCTGAAAAAAGAGCGCAACAATTAGTACAGCAGATGGAAACAGCTTTTAAGCAGGCTGCCGATAAATTTGGCGGAAAAGTAGAAATTTCTGCCAACCAAATGGCCACAGGTTTCCGGATTACAGACGACCAGCCGATCATGGCCCTGCTAAAAGAATCTGCGACTCACTTAGGATTTGATGTAGTCTCTGAAATCAGCGGAGGCGGAAGTGATGCGAATATATTTAATGCTCAAGGAAAAAGTACGCCAAACCTATCCATTGGATACGCAGATATGCATACCACTGAAGAAAGTGTCAGCATCTCTGAGATGGAAAAAGCAGTAGCCTTAGTGATTGAATTAGCTAAACGAACTCCCGCCAAAAGGAGGTAAGAATGAGCAGACTCAAAGAACAAGGTTTACAATTGGTCAAAATAGCCGTTGCTGTTTTGATCTTGGGGGTCAGTATCAATATGTTTCTCGGCCCCCATCATATCGCAGCAGGTGGTGTGAGCGGTCTTGGCATTTTGCTGGAAATCGTATTAGATATCGACAGGGCAGTGGTTGTTTTTGTCCTTAATGTGGTCATGCTGATCCTTGCTGCAATTTTTCTGGGGCGAAAAGTTTTTATGAACATTTTCTATGGCAGCCTGATGTTTCCTGTGGCACTGGCCATCGTCCCCGAAATCATGGTAGCAGCAGACCGAATGCTATCAATGATTTTTGGCAGCATCATCTTCGGTATCGGGGTAGCTATCCTCTACAAAATCCAAGCATCCAGCGGTGGGACCACCATTCCGCCATTGATTTTTGAAAAATATTTTCATTTGAACACTTCTTTGGGTTTGCTCTTTTCAGACGCTCTGATTGTTTGCTTCAGTCTATATGTTTTTGGTATGGAAGAATTTCTTTTTGCTATCATGTCGATTACTATCACCTCTATGGTCATGATGTATATAGAAACAGGAACAAATCGAAAGAAAGCTGTCATGTTTGTCAGCAATATCGCAACGGAAAAATTCAGAGGAAAATTACAAACGGTGCTCCCGGCGGACTTAACTCTTTTTGATGTCCGCTCATGCGAAACGCCCACAAATCAGGAAATGATTTTGCTGGTAGTTTCCGATAAAAATTACCCTAAGACAAAAGAAATCATTCAAACAATCGACCCCAACGCTTTTATCATTACTTATAATGTGGCAGAAGTGAGCGGGTTAGGCTTTACTTATCACCCAATTCAATAGAAGGAGAAAAAGAAATGGAACCTATTTTAGCTTTTAGTGTTGTGATGTTGATTTGGACAATCGGAGAATTTATTTCAAAAAAGACCAAAGCACTTGTCTCTATGATGCTTGTTGCTTCCATGATATTTCTAGTAGGTTTTGCGGCAGATTTTTTGCCTTACGACCTTATTGAAAAATCCGGATTGCTGGGCATCGGAAATGCCGTCATCGGCGTCATTATCGTCCATCTGGGTACAACCATGAGTTTTAAGGATTTAAAAGCCCAGTGGAGGACTTTCGTTATCGGTTCACTAACAGTCGTCATCATGACCATTGCCCTGTTTTTTGTAGGCAATCTGATTTTCGACCGAAACATCGCCGTTGCAGGAACAGCTGCTATCACTGGAGGAACAGTCAACGTCTTGATGGTACAAGACAGAGCTGCCGACATTATGAAAGCCGGTGGAGATCTTGGCGCTTTGTCAGGATACTTGTTAGCCGTTTTCCCGTTGCTGATTTTAAACTTGAAAAACCTTGTCGGCTTTCTGGTCACTGCTAACATTTTGAAAAAGGAGGCACTCCAAGTTAAACAGGATTACCGTGATGGTAAATTGGAGTATGTCGAGGAAGCAGCTGTCGCAGACCCTACTGACAATAGCACCAGCATCTTGCCGGATTTCTTGCTGACACCTTATGCCAAACTATTTTTACTAGGGGCGACTGTCTATATATCCAGTCTTTTGAGCCAGTTAACTGCAGGAAGAGTCAATACATTTGTTATTGCCTTGTTGATGGGGATTGTTTTACGCCACTTTAAAATTTTAAAGCCGAGCGCTCTATCTTCTACTGACTCTTTTGGTTTGCTGATGATTTCAATCATGGTTATCGCTTTTGCGCCTTTAGCTGATGTGGTACCAGCTGAGTTGTTATCACTTGTGTGGCCGATTGTTTTCTACTTGGTCACAGGAGTCTTGATGGTCTTTATTGCCGCTTACTTTATCGGACGGAAACTTGGTTACTCCGGGGCTCTTTCCATCGCTGTCGGTATGACCACTTTCTTCGGCTTCCCGGGAACCATGGTGTTATCAAAAGAAGCCGCCGCGGTCGTGGGCGAAACCAAAGAAGAAATTGCCGTCATCGAGCAAAATATCTTGCCAATCATGGTTACAGCTGGATTTTCCACGATTACGATTACTTCCGTTATCACTGGCGGATTGATTGTGGGATTGATTATCGGTTAACATTGTCCCAAAGACACTACACATTCTTTATCAAAAACAGATGCTGTCAGAGAACGTTAAGGTTCTCTGGCAACATCTGTTTTTTTGCCACCTACACAATCTATTTCAATGCTTGACATGAAGTGCACTCCATAGAGTAGAATCATAGTGAGGTGATATTTGATGAAAATTGGTGAACTATCAAAAAAGACAGGAGTTAGTGTGGATACCCTTCGTTTTTATGCAAAAAGAAAATTACTAAAATACTCCCATAAAAACAGATATTGGGATTTTGCTGAGGATCAAATACTCTTAGTTAAACATATTTTATTTTTGCGGAATTTGGATTTTTCTATTAATGACATACACTATATTTTTCACGCCAGTGAAGATTTATTGGATGGAAGCCAAGTTAAGAAAGAAAAAGTAGCAGCCTACAAACAATTTTTTGAAGAGAAATTAGAAAAACTGATAAAACAAAAAGAAGATATTGAGAAAGCTGAAATGAACATCAATAAAATACTAACGAAATTAAGCTATCTAGAAAATGAGGAGACGTTTACTTTATGAAATATACCCTTTTGATAATACTTGCACTCATTCATTTATTAACAGCTGGTTTAAATATAAAAATTGGTCATGTAGGTCCATGGGTAATGATTATCGGCTCACTTCTGATTCTATTTGGAATATATTTAGGACTTAAAACATATGAAATTAAGTGGTGGCACATAATTATCGGTATCATACTTATCATAGATAGCGCAATTTATAATGGCTCCAAGCAAGGCGATATAAATTGGGCTCATCACGGTATCCGACTATTAACTTTTGCATTAGCTCTGATTCCTCTTATTACATCGAAATAGTAATTCGTATTCAAAATTATACTTTGCCATAAAAATAGAGACCTCCAAAAGTTAGATTTTTGGTCTAACGTTTGGGGGTTGCTTCAAAATTTAGGGGATATTTTTTATTCGTTTTTCCTATGACTGAACTAACCTTGGTATGTTCCTTCCGAGAAAAGGGAAACTGCCGGATATTTGATTGGCCTATATTTTTTCTCCTGCTATCTGAAAAACGAGTTTTTTTATACGCTCAGCATAAAGAGAAAATCCTAACATCTCGAAAAGCTCAATGGCCTGTCGGCACTTCAACAGACCTTGCTGCGGGTCTTTTTCAAGCAGCAAAATAGCCTTTAATACTTTTTGGCAAGCCAGTATCGGCATATTTAACAGGACTTCTTCAGGACTTTCGATTTTCTCATAATAATTGACCACTTTGGCGGCTAGTTCAAATTCTTTTTCCAAGATAAGATAGATACAAACACTAAAATAAAAATCAAAAATCCGTATTTTTAAAGGCAGTTGTTTGATTTTTTTATGGAAAACTTTTTGAAAAAGCAAACTTAACCGCTCAGCCGGAACATGTACAATAAAAAGACTGGCTAAGAAATATTCATATTGGCCCCAAGTTTCGATGGACTCCAAGTAGTCGGTGATAGTTTGGACATCAAGAACATAGCCGGTTTTAAACACATGATTTGACCATTTCCTCAAACATTGATCAATGTGATAGGATTGATTTTTTTCCTCTGTAAGTTTCACCAAATTTTTTCTATATAATTCATTCCAAAGTAGTTTGTCGTTCGTATGGTAGATAATATCCAACTGCTCTTCAAATTTTTCCAAAGAAAACGCCTCTGTATTTTTTTCATAATCATAGAAAAATTCTTCTAAACTAACGTTAAGGTTTTGCAGCAACAAATAAAGATTGCTGATAGTCATATCGCTTTGCCCTTTTTCAAAACGGCCTAAAAACTGAGGAGAAACAATCTCTTTGGCCGCATCAACTAGTGATAACCCTTTATTTAATCGGAATTTTTTAAAAGTTCCGCCGAAATTCATCTTTCGCCCTCCTAAGAACTTATAAGTTCGTTTAATGCCACTTTTATAATTATACTATAAACTTCATTTAAAGGAGGAATTTAAAATGAAATTTATCACTAAGTATGTCAATTGGATTGTAGCTGTTATTTTTATTTTCAATGCAGCCAGATCATTTCTAGTTGGGGAAAACTGGATGGTCTCTCTCATTTTTCTGATCTTAGCAGTGATTGTCGCTTTGCGAGGCACCAGCAAAGCAAAATCGTGATGGATAACCTTCCCCTGCTAAAGAAAACTTTCAAAACTTTTCGTTTTGGGCCTATCCGTATAGCAGCGTGTCTTTATCAAAAAAATATCCCGCCTGAAAATTCAGGAGGGATATTTTCGTATAAAATAAAAGTTTAAAGGCTATCCTTCAAAATGATACACTTGGTTCTTTTCTGCCGATTCAAAAATCTTTTCGATCAGCACCAGCACGTCACGCACTTCTTCATTTTTCACTACGGGTTCTTGCTCCCCGGCAACCACATGATAAAAGTTTTCGTAAAACTCTGGAAAGTCGGCTTTTCCTGCCGGCAATGTGTCCCTTACAATCATCTCTTCAGATGGAGGAGCCATCGTTTTAGTCAACCCTTGTCCGGCCCGGATAGGCGTAGGTGCCACCTTTTCAGTGGCTTCTTTTTGCATCACCAATTCTCCCGATAAGTCCCAATCATAAACAATGCCTGTGCCTTTGAGGCCTTTGACATACCAGCGGGGAAGTTTGATAAAATTGCTGGTTCCTACTTCGACCTGTGCTTTCACCCCGTTGGCAAAGGTAAGATGAGCGACAAACCCGTCATCAACTTCATCTCCAAGCACATAACTCAATTCCGCATAGACAGAGGCCACTGGACTGCCCACCATAAACAGCATTTGATCAAGCAAATGAACGCCCCAATCCAATACCATGCCCCCTCCGTATTTTTTCAGATGACGCCAATCACCCGGGATACCATTAGCACCGTGGACGCGGGATTCAATTTGGAAAAGTTCGCCTATCTGGCGATTGCGGTACAATTCGCGGATAATCAAAAAATCTTCGTCCCAACGACGGTTCTGGTGCACCATAAACACTTTTTCAGTTGCTTCCGCTACCTCCATGATGTCATCAAATTCTTTTACGTCCATCGTTACAGGCTTTTCGCAAACCACATGCTTGCCGGCTTCCAATGCCCGAACCGCTAAACTTTTGTGACTGTCATTGGGCGTAGCAATCAGCACTACATCCACTGCCTCATCTGCCAAAACGTCTTCATAACTACGGTAGGTTTTAAACTTTTCTTCTGCAGCACTATTTTGCTTGTCTTCGGCAATATCGTAAACGCCATAAGTTGTCACGAAATCATTTTTTCCAATCAAATCCCGTGCATGGTAGCTTCCCATACCGCCGAAGCCAATAATGACAAAGTTTAATTTCTTCATTGACTCTATTCTCCTAACTCTATGCCCACCACATGTCTGATGATTCGTCTTTAATCGTGATTGACTGTAAATTTGTGACTGCCCGCTGGAATCCTTCGTCAATTGACATTAAAGGATCTTCATGCTCGATACTTAACACGTAATCATAGCCGTAAGTTCTCAAGGCACTAATGATATCAGACCATTCGCCCATGCTGTGACCGCAACCTACCGAACGGAATGTCCAAGCACGTGTCTGCACATTGCTGTAAGGTTGCATGTCCGTCAATCCGTACATATTGATATTGTCTTGGTCTAGATAGGTGTCCTTGGCATGGAAATGATGAATCGCCCCAGCTTTCCCTAATATTTTAATTGCTGCTACAGGATCGATACCTTGCCACCACAAATGGCTTGGGTCAAGATTACAACCAATTGCTGGTCCCGTAGCTTCTCGCAACTTCAACATAGTGTAAGGTGTGTGGCATAAGAATCCTCCGTGAAGTTCGATTCCTATTTTCACACCGGCATCTGTTGCCACTTGGTTGATTTCTTTCCAGTAAGGAATTAATTTATTCTCCCACTGGTAGCTGTAATTGTCGCTGTACTCTGTCGGCCATGGCAGCACCGGCCAGTTCACTTGCGTATCCGTGTCATTGCCTCCTGACACACCTGAAAATGTATTGACCACAGGCACATTCATCAATGAAGCCAACTTGATAGCATTTCGCAATATTTTGTCCGCTTCGGCTGCTTCAACTGGGTTTGGTGCAATCGGATTATTATGACAGCTGAACGCACTGATAGACAAACCTTTCTCGGCCAACTTAGCTAGATAGTCTTCCCGGGCTGCTTCGCTATTCAGCAATTTCTCCATATCGCAATGGGCATTGCCTGGATTTCCGCCCACACCGATTTCCACTGTCTGCAACCCAGCAGCTGAGACAACATCAATCATTTCTTCAAAAGATAACTCATTAAACAATGGCGTGAAAACACCTAATTTCATTCTTATTCCTACTTTCTATACTTTTTTAAAAAAACAGATTAGATTTTCTTCTTATAAAAATAGTCCCGGTGCATTTACTGAAAGGTTTAATCAAAGAAAACAGGTTTCCCAGTTTCAGCTGAGCGGTAGATTGCTTCCAGAATTTCCGTCACTACTAACGCTTCCTCCGGTTTGACCACTGGCTCAGTGTCATTTTTCACCGCATCAATCCAAGACTGTGCTTCTAATAGTTCAGGAGCAGAGTCTGTCCCATCATAAAAATCCACACCGCCTGTTTCCAGCTCAACTTTTCTGTCATACAACAGTCCCCGGTCTTCTCCGTTGATGTATAAACCATCGTCCATATCCGCACCGCCTTTTGTTCCGCACAAGGTGGTCTGAGCTTCACCGGCTTTTCTCATATTAATGGCCCAGCTTGATTCCAAAATAATCGTTGCGCCGTTCTCCATCGTGATAAAACCAAAAGCGGAATCTTCCACTGTGAATTTTTCAGGATCCCAAGGTCCCCATGCATTAGCAGCATTTTCTGATTGGGACAGCTTATGGTAAGTATTCCCTACCACATATTTTGGTTTATAATTATCCATCATCCACAGAGTTAGATCCAGTGCGTGGGTGCCAATGTCAATCAAAGGACCTCCCCCTTGGGCTTCTTCATCCAGAAAAACTCCCCATGTGGGCACCGCTCGTCTCCGGATTGCTTTTGCTTTGCCTAAATAAATATCCCCCAATTCCCCGTCAGCACAAACTTCATGCAAATATTTCGAATCGCCCCGGAATCTGTTTTGATACCCTATGGTCAGCTTCTTACCGGTTTTTTTCGACGCTTCAAGCATCGCACGCCCTTCTGCTGCTGTTTTTGCCATCGGTTTTTCACACATGACATGTTTGCCGGCTTCCATGGCGGCAATAGATATTTCTGCGTGGGAACAGTTTGGCGTACACACATGAATGATTTCGATAGTGTCGTCTTCTAATAACTCCTGATAATTTTTATAAACTTTGGCTTCTTTCCCGCCATACTCTTTTTTAGCCTTTTCCGCCCGCTCCAACACAATATCGCAGAAAGCAACAAGTTCCACTTCCGCCACTTGTGCCAAGCTCGGCAAATGTTTCCCATTGGCGATGCCTCCGCAGCCAATGATTCCTACTTTTAACGTCATAAAAAAATCCCCCATTCTTTCGTATGTGTTCTGATACCTCCACTATACAAAAAAATGAAAAGGATTTCTTCCCAAAGATTAGGCACTAATTCCCGGATATTGACTTCTGATATTTTTTCGGTGAAACACCCACGTGTTCTTTAAAGACATGATGGAAGGTCTTGACACTGTTAAACCCGGCTTTTTCCGCCACATCGATCATCGGCAAATCTTCGGAACTCAAAATCGATTTTGCAATATTGATACGATATTCCGTTAAAAATGCCATAAAAGTAATGCCGGTGTTTTTTTTAAAAAAGCGGGAAAAGTATTGGGGATTGAATCCCACTTCTTGTGCCACACTTTCCAAAGTAATTTTTTCCTGATAATTAGTTTCCAGATACGAAAAAATTACATCCATTTTTTGAATGACCTCTTGGCTTCTCAACGATTCATTGGAAACTACTTGTCGGGTCTGTTTGCTTTTTTTTGGAAGCTCCCCGTAGAAATAAAGCAGAAGCTGATGGAGATAAAAGTAAAACAGATACAATCCTCCCGAGTCCAGCAATTGAAACTGATTGTAAAGATCTTCTAACACTGACCGCATCTTTTCCACCGTTTCTTGTGGCCAGTTTTTGCTCCAGTTTTCCCGTCTAAAAAATACTTCCTGTACAGTCTCCCCATATTGCCCGTCTAAAAAAATTTTACTGAATACACTTAAATCAAATTGGTAAACCAAGCGCTTGCTTTCAGGGGAAGCCAGAAAATAATGAGGAACTCCGCTGTCAAAATAATAGATTTCCCCTTCTTTCAACTCAATCAACTCGTCTTCCACACCGATTTTTATCAGTCCCCGAACAACATAGATGATTTCCACTTCTTTATGCCAATGAGGGTAGACAAATACCTCTCCCAGATCTGAAAAACACCGGAAAGGAAATCTGCTGTCCAACTTAGGTATTTCTAAAAAACGGCTTTTACTCAAGATTCTCTCTCCTTTCAAGGTCTCTCTCTTTTCTAAATTCTAACACTTCTGAGTTTTAGGGACAAATATCAAGTGGAAATATCCGAAAAGAGCAAGTGTTAGAAGGAGGTATGTTATTATTCATTTTCCCTCTAATCACTAAAAAAGACTGATAAGTCATTATTAGAAAAAAGCAATCGCAAGGAGTTGAAAGTTTAAACTATTCAACAACTTACGATTGTCTTATCTTGTAATTAAAATATTATTTGCTAAAATATCTTGTTTGAGCTGCTTTAACGCTCAATGTCAATTATTATTCTCTCGGTCACAAATCGCTAATTTCAAGCCTGATCTTTTTGACTTTTTCACTAAATGCAGCTGCTTTTTCGAGTACACTGTCAAAACCAAGTTGTTCCAAGTCAGTCGTCAAAGCACTGCCAACGCCAACCGCCCATGCACCTGCTTTAATCCACTGGTCTAAATTATCCAAGGAAACACCCCCAGAAGGCATCATTGCCGCATAAGGCAACGGACCATGAACATCTTTAATAAAGCTCGCGCCCAATAATCCGCCTGGGAATAATTTAACAACATCCACACCTGATTCCATAGCAGAGATGATTTCCGTCACCGAACCGCATCCTGGTAAATAAGGCACTGCATAACGATGACACACTTTAGCTATACTGCTGTCAAAATGAGGACTGACCACAAATTTTGCACCGCAAAGTATTGCTTCATTTGCTGTCGCTGGATCTAACACCGTTCCTGCCCCGATAACCGCTGCCGGATCTTCAACTGTCTCTGACAGCCTTTGGATAACCTTACTTGCTCCTGGAGTTGTGTAAGTGACTTCGATATTTTTTATTCCACCAGCAATACAACTTTCTGAAATCTTGTAACCATCTTCCTCGGTCTGACCTCTGACCACCGCAAACAAATAATTTTCTCTCAATTTTCTTAAAATTTTCGCTTTCTGCGACATGATTATTCCTCCTTTTTCATTACCTCAAAAAAACAGCCATCTCCACTGTTTTATATGTTGACATTGTCTATTATAATATTAATCTCCAGATAATAGTAGCCTTAAAAAAATATCAATACAATAACAACTATTTATGCGCTGGATAAAGGATTCGTCTCTGCGATTCGTAAGTCATTTACTAACTCAAGTTGGCAGAGATCCCAAGTACACTTCTTAAGGAATATCCTTACGACCATTCCAAAGAAAAACTCAAAACCTTTTCGAGAAGCGGTTAAAGCCATCTTTAAGATGACAAATATCAACTCAGCGCGAGACGCTAAAAATCGAATCGTTGCCAGCTATAGCGATTAAACGAAACATACAAAAGCTTGTGAAACCTTGGATGATGGCATTGAAGATGCATTTCAATACGCAGATATCGGCAATGGACACCATCGACTGAAAAGTACCAACCTTCTTGAACAACTGAATCAAAAAGTACGCAGAAGAGAAAAGATTATTCGTATCTTTCCTAACAGCGTGTCAGCCAATCGATTGATCGGAGCAGTCCTGATACCTCCATGATGAGTGGCTGAGTTCTACAAGAAAGTATATAGGTTTGAACACTAAGAGTGCAGTGAAACATTATATAGTATTTTACATAAAATTATCTCCTTGAAAAATCATATTTTTAGTTTTATAATCATTATTATATGCGGGTGTAGTTTAGTGGTAAAACTGCAGCTTCCCAAGCTGTCGTCGCGAGTTCGATTCTCGTCACCCGCTTATTTGCTCCATTCTTTGCTACAAAAGAGCAAATATTTTTTGCGCCTAGTTTTTAAATGAAAAAAATTTATTCTAAATCATAACACCCAACAAAGGATAGACTGTAAACTATCCCTTGTTGGGTGTCTTTGATTAGTTTAAATCGATATAAACCACTTAGAGAAAATAAATGCGACTATAAATCCGGTAATAATCCCCAGAGAAATAAGTACTCCCTTTTTTATCAGTAGAGATTTTATTCGTAATTTGTTTTCCTTAGTTTGTTCAGTTAAAAGATGTGTTGGGATGCTACTGGCTAATAATCCTATCAGCAACAGTATCGGAACCAATGAGTAAGTATTTATTGAAGTTAAACTTTCTGCCACATATGCTACAACGGCTCCCGTTATAGAAATCCCCGTGACTAACCTGTTCCTTTTCAACTCTATACTTTCTCTGGCCAACTGTTCATTTTTCTTAATGTTATCAATCATAATGCTATCTCCTTTTATTAATTCATCTAAAGAGACACCATAAATATCACTTAATAAAATCAAACTGGTGACATCAGGCAAACTTTTGGAGTTTTCCCAACTGGAAATTGTTTGCCTTGAAACATGAATTTTTTCAGCTACATCCTCCTGAGTAAATTTTCGTTTTTGTCGTTGCTGTTTAATTTTTTCACCGATAGTCATTGTTGTCTCCTCACTCATAAATTTATAAAAGTTGCACTTAAATTTCCATCAAGATTCCTTGACATTAGCCTATATTATAGCAATGTCAAGAAACTTTGACACTACTAAAATGAATTTAAATTTATAATGAGCTTATTTATCACCACGTCTATCCGCAAACAAAAATTGAGCATTTAAAATATCAAAGGAAGCACACTCGCTTATGTAATAATCTCTAAAATTTTAATTCTCCCATCACTTTTCTTTAAAATTAGTTAGTTATTGCATCTATAAAAATCACTCTCGTTCATTCATTGCAAGCCTTTGATAAATCTCTTTTGCTTCAATCAAGTGAGCCGGCTCTGTATTTGGACTTCCATCTGCATGGCAATTGACTAAAAGATATAATCGCCCATGAATGTCTGCAATACTCGCCAAGCATAAACCGGCCTTGCGAGTATAGCCTGTTTTGCCGCCAAGGATTGTTCCCCCCTCAAACCCTAAATATTCTCCTGACTTTATCATGGTACTTTCTAAAAGCACACCCTCTGGAGAAAAAACAGTCGGCTGGGAGATTTTTTGCTGGGTCATAAAAATCTCTTTAAACAGCGGGTATTGCAGTGCATATGTCAATAAACTTGCGATATCCTGCACAGTAGAGTAATTTCCTTTGTCGTCATATCCTATCACATTGGAAAAGTGAGTCCGCTTCAGCCCCAGCTCCTGTGCTTTATTATTCATCAACTCCACAAAGTCATCCATACTGCCCGACACATAATAAGCCAACGCTTCGGCTGCATCTGCCCCCGACGGCAATAGCATGCCGTACAATAAATCGTTGACAGTCACTGCATCATTGGCAGAAAATCCTGAGACAGCCATCCCTTCCATTGCCAGTCGATTCAAATTTTCTTCAGAAAGTATCACTGTATCGTTGAAGTTTTCCGTGGATTCGATGACACAGACAGCAGTCATCAGCTTTGTCAATGAAGCTATTTGAATTTTCTTGTCAGACTTTTTTTCCACGAGAACTTCTCCGGTTTCAAAGTCTGTCAAAATGACAGATTCACTTGTCAACCCTCTCAATGAGACTGCATTTTTTGATTGATTATGAAAAGCAAGCAGCAGACTTGCCATCCCCAGCAAAACAATAAGGCTGACGATCAATTTTTTCATAAAAAACAACCTCCTCTTCTTAATTACCAGTTAACCAAGAAAGAGCAGGCGATGTGTGAAATTAATCTTATATTACTCTTAAGTTTCCTTAAGAAATGGCAGTTCAATGGTAAATGTTGTCAAACCCTTTTGACTTTCAGCAACAATGGTCCCCTGATGGGCATGGATGATTTCTTTAGCGATGGCCAAACCTAGTCCGCCGCCGCCGTTTTTAGTACTGCGGGACTTGTCCAAACGATAAAATTTTTCAAAAATCATCTCCAGCTCTTTTGCCGGGATGGTCTTTCCTTCGTTACTTACCTTTATGGTCAATCGATTGTCATCAGATCGCTCAGCTCTTATTGTGATTTCACTGCCGGCTTTCCCGTAATAGACTGCATTTTTCAAAAGATTATTAATCACTCGGGCAATTTTTTCGGGGTCGGCGGTCATCGTTAAATCTTCTGCCACTTCTAAAGTGATTCTCTGCTGTTTTTCTTGCAGCATCGGATAAAATTCCTCTGCCATCTGATTGAGTAAAAAATGAACAGGAATTTCTGCCAAGTGAAGCCCCATGCTGTCTAAGTCAAAGCGAACCACATCAAACATTTCGTTAATCAATTCTTCCAGGCGATCCCCTTTTTCTAAAGCAATTGTCAGATATTTTTCCCGTTTTTCCAACGGCAGATCTTGGATATCACACAGAAGGTTCAAGTAGCCGATCATAGATGCCAAAGGTGTTTTTAAGTCATGGGCCAAATAGGTAATCATGTCTTTCGTCCGCTGGGATTCTTTACGGTATAATTCCTCCGCCTGTTGATAGTCATTCCTGACTTCTGCCAAGGGATAACCTAGTTCCGGATAATCTTCCAATAAATCTGCATCTTCATTTTTCATGAATTTGGGCACCGCTTTACCAAGCTCTCCCAGTTCTTTTTTCAACATATTGCGGATAACCAAAAATGTTGCCCCGCTGATAAGCAAAAGCAGGAGGATAGTCACCACGACAAAAAACATTTTAAAACGCGGCCAGTCTACCTCGCTCATGCCGATACCGGCAGCCTCATCATAGGAATAGCTTACAAGCATTTCATCCATCAATTTTCCGAGAGCCTTGCCGATGAATGTTTGATTGACTAGAATCATCAGTGCTATAAAACCACCTGTAATCAACAACAAGGTGTAGAGCATCTTCTTATAAAGTTTATTCGTCAATTTTATACCCCACTCCCCAAACCGTCTGAATATAGGCTCGCTGTTCTGATGTGTCTTCCAACTTTTCTCTCAAATGACGAATGTGGACCATCACGGTATTGCTGGAAGTCTCAAAGTATTTTTCCCGCCAAACTTCTTGAAACAATGTCTCTGTTGTGACAACGTGACCGCGATTTTCTAAAAGCAAAACTAAAATATCATATTCCTTCGGCGTTAAATTCACCGGCTGTCCATTCAGAGTCACCGTTCGCTTCACAGTGTCAACTTCTAACCCTTTCACCGTCAGCAGCTTCGTCTCAGGTTGAAGATTATACGCATGCACCCTGCGCAGCTGTGCTTTTACTCTTGCCACTAACTCCAGCGGTTTGAACGGTTTGGTTACATAATCATCTGCCCCCAGCGTCAATCCTGTGATTTTATCTAATTCTTCTCCCTTAGCTGTCAACATGATGATTGGGTAGGTGAACCCTTTTTCGCGAATATACCGGCATATTTCAAAGCCGCTGATATCAGGCAGCATGACATCCAAAATAGCGAGAGAAATTTCTTCTTCATTGATTTTCTTCAACGCCTCTTTCCCGGTTTGGCATACGTTTACCGGATAATTTTCATTTTTTAAATAGACTGCCACCAAATTAGAGATACTTTCTTCATCTTCCACCAGCAGAATTGTCATTTCCGTCCTCCGATCTCTTTCAAAAATAATCATAAGCAATGGGAAAAGCTGAGTCATGTTGAATCCCTTTTAAGAGCAACTTTAAAGTACTAGATTGATTGAGACTCTTATCACAAGCTTCTAACCAGTCAGAACTTTTCACCCTGTATATAGGTTCTATTGAATTTAAAATCTGATTTACCGTTTTTGCTTGAAAGACCGTTTAATTTACGGTTGTCTGACAAAATTATAGCCATATCTTGATGAATATTCAAATTTTCCAAGCATTTAAGGCAAAGGTGCATTTTTTATAAAATCAGAGAAAAACAACCAAGCGAACAATTCTCTCACAATTCTTCGCAAAAAATACCGCCATAACAATTATTTTCAGCAGGTTTATTTCAAAGATATAAACACTTGAGTACGATTCGGCTGAGAATGAAGAACGATTTCCCCTTCATGGAGAAAAATAATTTCACGGCAAAGCTGAAAACCTTTACCTGAACCGTGGTACTCACCCGGAGACAATTCTTTCCCGCTGTTCATTTTTTTTAATACGGTCGGCTCAATATGGGGGCCGTCATTTTCAATCATCATTTTTGAACCATCAATCTTTACTTTCACCTTAGTACTTTCACGAGAGGCATTGTCCAGCAAATTGACTAATAGCCGGTCTATCAGTGTTTTATTCCCATAAAAAGCTTGTTCTTCACTGATTTCCAATTGGAGGAGCGGGTATCTTTCTTGCAAATACTTGACTCTTTCTGAAAAATATAAACGTTCCCTTTTTATTTCTCCCTCTTTCAGGTCCCCCATAATCAGCAGTTGAGAAATAAGCACCATCAATTGTTCAGTTTCACTATAAATCAATTGACTCATTTCGATTTTTTCCTGTTCTGTTGTCTTAGTCCGGAATAAAAGCTCTGAGTACCCTGCAATCAGCGTCAAAGGTGTCCGCAACTCATGGGAAATATTTTGAATCGGGCGGTAAATCCTCTTCATCTGCCAATATAAAAAAATGCCAATAACCGTTGACAAGAAACAACCGAAAACCAAACTAAATAGTACCTGCTTGTTTTGCTGTCTGTACAAAGAAGAAATATCCTGAAAATATTCCACATTAACGCCTGAGCCATAATCAATTTTTTGCGATAAAACACGCTCGTCTTGATTTTTTGGCATAACCGCGGCATGATCTTCTTGTGAGTATGAATGTTTAATCTCAGAGATGCTGTCAAAAATAATCTGATTCTCTTTATTGATAAGATAATAAAAATCTTGCTGTCTATTTATTTTTTTTATATATTCTTTTAACGAATCCGGTGTGTCTTCAGCTAAGATAAGGTCGATCTGTGACAAGCTGTTCTTTTGATTTTGATAAAAATGAGCATGTTGTTCCTTCAACATCTGATGGAAAAAGAAACCGTTAAAAAATAAAATACCGCTAAAAATCAAGAGCTGAGAAAGAATGAAGGCTAATAAAAAGTTTTTTTTCCATAATTGCATCTTTACACTTCCAATCGATAGCCTAATTTATAAACCGTCTTCAGCGAATCCAACTTTAATTTTTTACGCAAGCGCTGGATATGAACATCAACGGTTCGCTCATCTCCTGTATAATCAAAGCCCCACGCCAAATCTAATAATTGACTGCGTGTCAGCGCAAGATTTTTATGCCGTATCAGCACAGTTAGCAGCTCATATTCTTGATAGGTCAGACTCACTGGAGAGCCGCCACGAGATATTTTGCGTTTTTCTAAATCCACGCTTAATCCATCCAGAATAAAAAGATTGTCTTCACGATTGAACCGCCGTAAAACGACTTGTACACGTGCGATTAATTCCGGCAAAGCAAAAGGTTTCACTATGTAATCTTCCGCCCCTAAATTTAATCCCTTTACTCTATCATCTAGCCCATCCCGGGCAGTCAAATAAATAATAGGTGTGTTCTTAAAACTTCCAAATAAAGAAAAGCCATCACTATCTGGCAAGTTGATATCCAGCAAAATCAAATCTATCTTTTCCTTTTCATAAATACGAAGAGCTTCCATGCCGTAATAGGCTTGGAAGCAGTGAAATCCGGCTATTTTTAACCCTGAGTTAACCAACTGATTGATCCCTCGGTCATCTTCAACAATTAAAATATTACTCATAAAAAAACCTCATTCTTCTCCGTGTGTAGATAAGGCAACCAAGACATTTTCAATTTCTTCTATCGCCTCATCGGGAAGGTCTTTAATCTTTCCTTCAGGATCAACACTATATTTCTGACATATTTCAATGATCGGAGTTTCTGAATCGATTTCGCTCGATAGAGCCGCAGTATCCGATGATAAAGTTTCTAAAGAATAGGCATATTCTCCCGCCTGATTCAAAACGACCTCTCCCGCTTTCTTTTCTTCATTTCTTGCTAAAATCGGACTATCCAGCCAAATGTCATAAAAGTCGCTTACTTTTTCCTCACTCAATAATTGCGGCTGAGAGAAAGCAGCTTCAATACTGCCCATACTATCAGTATCGGCAAGCACCCGTTGCGACAAATAGCGAGTGCCAAAGATACCGCCAAGAAATAATATCATGCTCCCTAAACTAATCAGCGTTAATGTAAGTACCATAGATTTTTTCATTTTTATCATTCCTTTCTTCTAATCATTATGATAAAGAAGAAATATTTCCAAGTTGTTAACAAAAAATTAACTCACGTTTTCCTGTCAACCGATAATAAATTAAATTATATTATATAGCAGTTATGTTGAGAATATAAATTAATGGTGTTGAAAACTGTTAAGCTAAGTCAATTGTATGCTTAAATAAAAAATTCCCATGGCATCTTACAGCAATCTGCTTTGTTAAAAGTATATCAGAAACACGTGGAAACAAGTGATTAGAATGACATTCTGAATGGACGTTAAAATCCCCCATCTTACTCTTGTTGCGATTTTTTAACATCCTGCAATTCCTTAGAATATTATCTATTTTTACCTATGTGGCTCATAATTCCCCGATCCATTCAAATCCACTGGAGCATCAATCGTTTTTTATTTAGGAACAAAGAGAGTAAGAAAGTCTTTCTTCCATTCTAAATCCAATGGCAATGCTAGGCTGGCATCTCCGTCTATTCGGGAATAAATTTTTTCATTGTCATTGGTTGGTGAAATTTTTAAATGTTCTGAATCAAAATAGGTCACACTTTTAACCTTTTTTAAACTTCCAGTGAAGGCGTAGCGTAAGAAAGAGGCCATTTTTTTAAATCCCATATCATGAAGAATACTGACGTGAAAAGCATTGGTGTCCTCGGGCAAATACTTGATGCCTCCCACCGAATCTGTGGTAGTAATCAGTGCAACCCAGACTTTCATCTTTTCTTTGCCCCGTTCTGATTCCAAAACCACAGAATGAGATTTATTAACGCCGATTTTCCTGAATGCTGTCAACGGATAAACAATGAGACCAAATTTTTTCTTCTCTTGTTGTCGCACATCATTGGAAATATCCGCCAATACCCCGATCGTAAAGGAACTGACAACAGCCTTTTCGTTATTGCATGCGCCGATACCGACCTTTTTCGTTTGACCCTCTAAGATTATTTTTATCGCTTTGTCCACATCCAAAGGAATCTTCCAGCGCCTGGCAAAATTATTGATGGTCCCCCCTGGAACGATACCTAGAGGGATGCTCTGTCCAGCTTGAATAAAAGCTGTGGCAACAACATTTAGCGTGCCGTCCCCACCGATAGCTATAATACCGTCGTAGCGAGGAATCTGCAGTTTCAAAGCATCTAGTGCTTCTTCGACTGTCGGTCTGGTCAATGTTTCTGTCACATGGCCATGCTTTGACATCTTCTTTTGAACTCGTTCGGCTATTTCGTCATTCTCGTTGTTTCCAGCACTGCTGTTGAAGTAAATTATAAATTTTTTAATCAGACTCACCCCTTTTTCTGTGGTATCTTATTGTATCAAATAATTGCACGAAAAAATAAATATTTTATAGATATTTCCTCTAGCAGTATTCAAATGACCCTGATGACAAAAAATTAAATATCAGCTCGACATATTTTCATTGATAATTTGACAAAATACGGCGCCATTCCTGCTGTGCATCTATATCTTGTGAGATTTCAAAACTATTTCCTCCCTCTGGCCAAGCCATTGGTCTTCCGTCATCGTCCATCACTTTGAAACCATCAGAGTACGCACCGGTACTCTCCATCTCATAAACAACCCCATTGTCACACAGCATATACTTAACGATAGGTCTATTTCTATCTGCCACAAAAGAATAGCCGGCTGCTGTTGTCCCGTTTTGCCGGTTCACTTCATCCGTTCTTCCAACCGTTCCAAAAACGGAATAGTAAAAAATCACACCGCCAATTTCGTGAATCGAATAATAATCATATCCCGGTCTGCCTTCAGGGTGTTGTTGTTGAACGAGCACTAAACCGTCCGGTGTTTCAGCATACCAGTCGCCCATACCGCTTGCTCATTCAGCAAATCAAAAGATTTTTCAACTTTTTATATTTTTGATACAATTATTGTGTACAAAATATTAGGAGGGTTTCTTTATGACTGACAAAGGTTTTAAAGACAGAGTGAAAGGCAAGGCAAAAGAAGTCGCTGGAGAAATCACAGGCGACAAGTCAACAAAAGCTGAAGGTTTGGTTGATCAGGCTGTTGGGAAGGCAAAAAAAGTGACCTCTGATATCAAAGAAAGTACCGAAGAACTTGTGGACAAAGCCAAGGATAAATTAGACGATGTGAAACACAAACTAGACAAAGACAAATAAATTTAAAGACTCCCAGCGTACGGGAGTCTTTTTAATATTTTTGATTACTCTGTATTATCAGCAGTTTCGAATTTATAACCTTGATTTTTCTACCAATTATTAGTAGTAATCAACAGCTGCTTCAGTCTTAATAATTGGATACCTGTCAGCTAGAACTTTTAAAATCGCTAATTTGCCAGTCTCGCTATATCCATAAAAATCACGGCACATCTGATATGCGTCAACGTCATCTTCGAATTTTACCAATTTTTGAATGATGCCATATCGACTGTTTCTTTTGCAAAATGCATAGCTGTCATCATCACAAACTACCAAATAACCTTTGATTGGATTTATTTTCATTTGTATTTCTCCCTTTCTGCTGATTACCGTAAACACTCACTTTTTTCTATATTATTAAAAAAACATTTGAATTAGCCTATAAAATACCATTTTATTTTATAGTTTCGAACTTATAGGTTCGTTTTGTGTTGCCTGGTTCATTACCTTGTAATATTATGGCTGGAGGTGATGAACTTATGAAAAAAGAACAATTGTATAATGTTCGAACTCGTGAAGGTAAACTTGTTAGACTATATCCTGTTGAAGATAGCATTTTTAAAGCGTTTGGGGATCTGGAACTACGCGCTTCAGTTGACCCTGAAACTAAAGAAGTAAAATTCTTTGCAGTTGACAGAAAAGAAAAAAACAAAAAATAGTTTATGGATAATCACTCTTTTTAAATGAAAGAGTGATTATGTCTTTCGCATCTGATTTTCCCTTATTTGTTCTAAGAATTCCTTTTTCCCTCCCGTTACTATTACGTTACATACTCGGCATTTTCTCTATTTCAACTATCTCTCTGAAAATTTAAAATAGTGGTTCTAATGAATACTTTATTTATTTCTCATAAATCGTTATAATAATTCTAAAAGGAGTTCATTATGAAGCGTATTATCCTACTATTTCCCTTTATTATTTTGTTGTTTTTAACGGGTTGTTCAAAAGAATCTGTTTCATCCCCTTCTGCTATGACAGGAAAAGAAATGACAGACATCACCGCATTATTCACTGGTATTTGGGAAATTGATGAACCTGATGTCCCGATTGAGTACATTTCACTTGAGATAGATAATAAAAAAGAATTGATCTATTCTAAAGCTAGTTCCATTGAAGAACTTCCCAAAAGTAAAGAAACATTGTTGTTTTCCGAACTGTCCGATAAGTCTTTATTTCTTCTAACGACTGATAATGAGGCTCAACTTAATTTTTATTTTGACGACCAGAACATATTACGTCACTATATATCCACCAACGATCCGAACGCCAGAGGGACATCCGCTCCATATAAATATAAACGTGTTAGTTCTGATTAGTTATAGTTATCAGCATTTCCTTGTTCTCTTTGTTGGAAAGTTAATTTGCTCGTTCATAAAATAAGCTTATTCTTTTATAGCTTTAATTTATGAAGGCGTCATGCTGGATGCAACAATGGCTCCCTTTTGGTTCTAAATTTTTAAAAATTAAATTTCATCGGAGTGGAGAAATCTGTTCCGTTTTTATTTGTCATTCCAAGGACTTTTAACTGCTCACCTCGGAACAATAATCATGCTTTGAATATTTCAAATAAAATCTTTAGTAGCCTCCATTTTTTGCTTCTCTAGATACCGCTCCATCTCATACTAACGCTGTTTTTTCAACTTCCACAAGTTTGTAATTTTCTATGTTATAAATTTTATCAGCAATAGTGAATAACCGTTCATCATGTGTTGAAATAATAATAATTTTATCGTTTTGCATCAATTCTTTAAAACTTTCTACTACAAGTTCAAAATTTGCTGAATCTAAATTTGTTGTTGGTTCATCCGCTAAAATAATTTTAGGGTTTAATATAAAACTCCTAATAATCGCTACCCTTTGTTTTTGTCCTCCTGAAATTTGTTTTACTTTTTTATTCAATAAGTCAAATATATTAAAGCGAACAGCTAATGCTTCTGCCCGCTGTTTCGCTTCAGTTTCGCTTATCTTGAAATGATACATAGAAGGTAAAATAATATTTTCCATCACTGAATAATCTTCAAGCAAAGTAAAGTCCTGCAAAATATAGCCTATGTTTTCATTTCGAAAGGCACTCATTTCTTTATCATTTTCTGGAAATATTATTTTTTTGTTGTAGTAATATTCTCCGGAATCAAAAGTTCTAATCCCCGATATTATATCAAGAAGCGTTGTTTTACCAATGCCGGAATCGCCTGTAAGTAAAACAACTTCACCTGAATCAGCTGTAAAGTCAGCATCAACAAAAACAGCTTTTCTATTGTAATACTTCGTTATTTTTTTAAGTTCCAACATTTAAAATACCTCTCATTTTTTTCCAAACAATTAAAATGATAAAAAGAATCACACTCATGTTTATTAAGAACAAATACATAATATCTGCCAAAATTAAATTAAAACGTGCTGAGTAGACAATTACTGTAAATAAAATAGTCGCCATTATGACTGGAAGCATAAATAACAAACTAAAATTGAAAACAAGTTTTTTATTTGACAAGCCTATCACTCGTAACATTTTTATTTCATCTTTAAGAAGTTTAAAACTAGAGGAAATAACTAAATAGACAATTAAAAGGCTGAATGATAGAAAAACCAACGAGAAAACTAAACCAAACATAAAATTACCAAAATAATAGTCATAGGTTTCTTGAAAACTTTGTTCAAATGAGTATAGACGAATGTGAAAGTTTAAGTCTTCGGCTGACCGTTCTATTTCTTTTATTGACATAGTATCAATGTTACTAACTAAAATATCGTTAAAAAAAGTAGGACTTAAATGCTTTGCTCCGATTTGTTCTTCAAGGATATCTGTAGTAACAGGGGTCATATCCTGTAACTCCCACTTCTCATTAGAGTTGAGAATATAATCATTTTTCCCTATAAACAAATTAGAAGTCCCGTCAGATTCGTAAAAGGTTTCTAATAGAAATTCATATATATTATTTTTTTCATCTTCTGTGTATTCCTTTACCATTCCGCTCCCGTTTACATTCGGTCTATATCGAAATTCGTAGAAATCATCTGACGCTCTATCTTTTAACGCTGTCAATAAAGGAATACTTCTTACTAATTGACTTGTTTCATTCCAAAGAAACAAATTCATTAGAAAAATACTGATACAGAGTAAAACAAACAAAAAGAACTTTTTTCTAAACATAATCAAATTTATTTTTTTCATATAATCTTCTCCAATATTAAATATAAGCAGATTTGTTTTATGATTAGTAAAAAAAACTTACCAAGAGCAGTATTAAAATACTCTTGAGATTCAGGTTTTTGTAAAAAAGTAAAAAAAGTATTTTAAAGACCATAATACCTGTGATTAGAGAAAGACCATCCAAAATCGTATTTTCAAGGATTTCCCTTTTGTGCGGTTTCCCAACAATAAAGTGTATTCTTATTTCTCTTTTATTAGACAAAATAGTCACAATAAAAACAGATGTATTAATTAATATCAAAGAAATAATAAAAAAAGTAGGGTATTATTGCTTTTTAAATTTATAAATATTCCTAATAGTAATACGGTATACAAATTTAATATGACCAATGATACTTTAGCTCTTCTTTTCATAATTTTTATAAATAATTTTAAAAAACCATTCAATGCTTAAAACATTGAATGACTAAAATTTATTATCTCTCTTTCTTTAAACATACTAACAACTGCTTTCCAGACGCATTGGGATTCATGGAATCCCAAATACTTTTATCACTCTGACGTGCTGGTGAAGGATTTAGCTGCTCATAACAATATTAAACCTACCTTAGTGGTTTCCACTTATTTACTCCATGCCAAATTCGATTAAAATTATATTATATTCGCATTATAACATGAAGAGTAGAGAACAAGAATGTTTACTCTGTTAAAAACTGTATCTTTAAGGAAAATTACAAAACATGGTCTATCAAGGAATTAAAGCATCGCAACCAAAAGTACAATGAAGCGACGTTACTTTTAACATTCAAGCTCTGCTTGCTTCCAACTATTCTAAGAAATAGGCCTTAATAGATTAATTTCTCAGCACACAACCCAGCCACAAAAAATAAAAACAAAAAAAAGAGAATGCGTATCACGTCTTCGAAACGTCCTAAGACGCCGACATGACACCATTCTCGTGGGTTTGGCACCCAATGGGCTGTGGGGGTATATATAACGACTTTTAATCAGTTTTAACGTGATAAAATCAGTATCTTTTCATTGCAAAACCAATAAAACAATTTCAATCAAATACATTTTATTATATCGTCTCCGAGGTCATTCTCGGAGTCAAAAAAAGGGCATCGAGATGGTAAGTTTACACAAATTGAGAGATATAGGGGGTCAGCCTCTTCATTATATTTTTAGTCAGATAGAAACAATCATGTTGAATTTTTACTACTCTGCTTAATGAAAGGTTGTTTTAAGAAACATTCGTTTTTTTATAATTTTTTCTCAATAGGACAATCAAACTTATCGTAAGAAGAAGAATTCCTAAAATAATTGCCGAAGTACTTTTTCTTGATCCAGTACGCGGTAATATTTTTTCTTTTTCCTTTTTGTCACTTATAAATTGATTTACCTTATCATTCTTTTTGTCAGGGCTTTCTGACGAGTCAATCGTTTCTGTACTGCTTTCCTCTGTTTTTTCCCGATAGTTATATATCACTTCTTGATTATCATCTAGGAAAACACCGGATGAATTCTTTGGTTCCTCTATCAATGTATAATTTTCGAAATGCTTCTTTTCAGTATGATAGCCTGTCCCTACATTTCCTTCCTGCACAATTGAATCAGTTAATTGTTGTCCTTGCTCATCTAGATACAATGTAGTTACTTTTGATCGTTTTAATCTTAGGCTTAAAACTTTTTCATGGTAATGCTCTGAATAATCTCTATCTTCTACATAATGGCGCCCTTCATTTGTATACCCTTTATTTGTGTTAGGCACAAGTAAACTTGATACGAGACTAATTTCACGTTCCGTATAATCCTCGGGTATTTTAATAGATACACTTTTTTTCAATCCAAACGAGATTGCATCGTCCCCTATACTTTTCCCAATCATAAAAACTGGCAGCGAGTTATTTCTTTCATTCCAAACATAAGATTTGTTTACTTCATCTATAAACTCATTATCAGTCATATTTTCAAAGATTTCATGTTGCCTAAGTCTTTCTAAATGATTCATATAATTATCAATATCCCATGGCTCGTACTCATATTCAGTATGTATGTAGTCTGTGTCGTTAAAGATAAAACGTTGCAACCCTAAATTAACTGGATATCCCTCATATAGATGGTTTGGTTCTACTGTTAAGTTAAGTTCATCCCCTGTTTGATATTGGTCCTTAAGCGGAGAAATTGTCAAGTTAATATCTTTTGCATCCTCATGATAACTAGTATAATGCTTCGTTTGATTTACCAATCCAGGATAACCATAAAGGTCTGTCCCACGTAGAAATGTAAAAATACTTATTGCAGTATTTAGAGTGTAGTCTTTAGCTGCAACTACATCAAATTCGAGATTGTCCAGTAACTTTATCTCGGAAAAAACATTTTCTGAAAACCTAATTTTTTGACTATCTAAAGGTATTATATCTAGATAAACATAGGAATAATTAGATTGAGTGTTGCTAAGATCCTCTAAAGTAATTGTCATACCTTGTTTCAAAAATTCTTCGTAAGTTACCTCTTTCGTAAACGGTGCCACTCCCGACCCATTTGGCCCAATCTCAACTCTGATATAAGCTACATCATCAGCAGTTGACAACTCTTCAAATATTAATGACATAGGCGGTAGCCGTATTCCTTCAATTAGTGTCCCATGCCATCCATCTCCACCATTTATGCCAAAATGTATTGAATTGAATTTAACAAGTTCCTGTTCCGGATCTATTTTTTCTTCTCTAGGATAAACGAACGGAGGTATAGTCAGATGATAAGACTCCCCAGGTAAAACACTCATAGGACTCTGCACAACTTCAGAAGCCTCGACCTCGTTTGCGTTTATAAAAAAACATAAAAAAAGTATACCCCAAAATTTTTTGGCCATTTTTAACATAATTATCTAATTTCCTCTCCAGTAATATTTGTATGATTTATTTTAATTTTTTTACTTCATCATTATACCTTTATACTATTGTATTTTCAAATTTTCTCCTACTATTTGTTAGCTAGTTCTTCCCCGTTAGCGTAATAAAATTTAATTACACACTCAGCTAATTCCCTAGCTTGATCGCTCGTCAAGTGAGCCTTCACGCTTGATGCTCCGCTCCCATGCTTTAGGAGTATTTGACAAACAGCTACTTATCTATATTTTTCAACATGCATAAAAAATCGACAGAAAAATCATCCCTATCAATTAATTTCATAGTTTAAATGATGTTAGTCCATCAATACTAAATCACGAACAATCTATATATTTTGAACTAGGGTTGCCCATAAAGTTGCCCATAAATTAAAAACCATAAAAAAAGAGAATGCGTATCACGTCTTCGAAACGTCCTAAGACGCCGACATGACACCATTCTCGTGGGTTTGGCACCCAATGGGCTGTGGGGGGATCGAACCCACGACCCACGGATTAAGAGTCCGTTGCTCTACCAACTGAGCTAACAGCCCAAAAACAAGTACCCTTAAATTCTATACCTATCAAAGCAAATAGTCAAACCCAAATTTAAAAAAACTCCCAAAAAATTTGGGAGTTTTTTTGACTAAGCCGGCAAAGAAATCAAAATTTTGAACATGTCTCCGTCTACGATGATTTGAAGCGTCCCTTGATGCAGTTCAATAATAGAATTGGCAATAGCCAGTCCCAAACCGAACCCTTCAGTATTTCTTGAATTGTCCGCCCGTCTAAAACGTTCTACCAGACCGCTAGCTTCCTGATTCAATTCATAATTGGCAATATTTTTCATCTCAAGCAAAATCTCATCATCTTTCTGTTGGAGTTTCAGATGAATCCTTGTGCCGGGCATTGTGTACTTTGCCGCATTACCAAACAAGTTATCCATCACCCGCCAAATTTTATCTCCATCAGCCATCGCTTTAATACTCTCATGAGGTTTATAATACATCAATTTAAGGTCTTTCTTTTTAAAAATCTCTTCATATTCTGCAATAGCCTGCTCCAACAATTGTTTTAAATTGATTGTTGATTTATTTAATAAGACTTCCCCATTGCTCATTTTGGTGACCTCAAATAAATCATCGATTAGCCGCTTCATTCGCAGAGATTTATCACTGATGATTTTCCGGTATTTTTCCTGCTCTTCCGGAGTGTTTTCTGCTTTTTGCAAAAGTTCACTATAAGTAATCAGCGAAGTCAATGGCGTTCGCAAATCATGGCTGACATTGGTCAACAATTCATGCTTCAATCCTTCGTTTTGCTGATTGGATTTTTCTTGTTGTTCAATAATCAAACCTAATCTCTCAACATTTTCCTCCAATCCCCTTAGATTTCCTAATGGAGAGACTTCTGCCCCATGAGTTGTCAATAATTTCTGGGATTGTTCCGTCAAATAAATTGTCTGTTTATAAAATTTTTGATGCCGATAGAGCAGTTTCACACTTACAATAGATAGGCACATTAATAAAAATCTGAAAGGCAGGGAAGAAAAGTCACGGTAAAAATAGTTTTCAAAAATATAGAGTGTTGCAAAAATACCCGGTAAGATTAAAATCAGCACTACAAGAAAAGGCAACCGCTGATAATACACACAAATAATTCTCCACGTTTTCGCAATCAATGTTTCTCTGAACAGCCGTTTTACTCCCAACCATTTTTCCTTGCGAAAGACTGCTGACAATTCTTTGATTGCCGCAATTAAGATAGTCACCCACAGCATCAGCACTGCCCACAGTAGGAATATTTCTCCCAGTGATAACAAAGTTCTATTAAATCCTATCCTGCTAAGAGTATATGCCATTAGGAGACCTGCCCCCAATGAAAGAATGATGCCTACATCTAGAGGGACTTTTTTTAGAATAGCCAGATATTTCAGTCGTTCTTTTTGTGTATATTTCAAATAATGATAAGCAGCAAAAAAGCCGATCAGCAAGAAAATCACACATAAAAACATGCATATTTTAATCGCCTGCTCCCTTTTTTCTACTTCTTTCATCTGTATCATGGCAGGACTATTTTTTTTCATTCCCATAGTGACACTTACTTCTTCACCGAAATCCAAAAACTGATAATCGGTCAACTCCTCTTGATTGATACCTAGTTCATACCACGGAAAAGAAGTGTACATCTTTTGCTGATAGACCGGGTACCCGCTTTTCTTCTCAAAGAAATCTTCGACCTTTTGCTGATTTTTCTCTCGTTTTAGGGAGGGAGTGTTCATCAGGACACGTCCATCATTTTTTGTAATATAGTAATAATAATCGCGATTGATTTCTTTGACACTTTCTGCCAAAGTTTTTTCGGTCTCATCACCATGTTTTTTCAGCCACTGCTTATTAATGTCAATAATTTTTTCTCGGACGATTTTATCATCACTAAAATTATCAATAATCGCCTGAAATTTGGCATCCCGTTCTTTCTTCATTTTTTTTACTTCCTGCTCATCTTCGGCTTTTTTTATTTTGGAAGTATATTGACGGGAAATATCTCCCAGCTGTGTGTCTAAAGACCCATAATAATCACGGTAAAGCTGAACATAGTCCTCGGAAACATTTTCCGGCAAAAGGAGTGATTCCTCATCTTCTGCCAATTTATCTGCCATAGAAATATATGAGACAGGTAAATACAAGTCCCACTGTGCTCCTTTTTCTTGTGCTAAACTGTTTAACCGGAAAAACAATAGCCCAAAAACAATCAAACTTGCCGATATGAGAAAAGCCGACAGCCATAACAGATAATTATTTTTCAATTTTATAGCCAACACCCCACACCACCTTCAGATATTTTGGTTCTTTGGGAAATACCTCGATTTTTTCGCGGATTTTCCGGATATGAACAGACACAGTATTGTCAGAGTTAAAACTGGGTTCTTTCCAGACTGACTCGTAGATATCGTCAATGGAAAAGACTCTGCCGGGAGACTGCATCAGCAACTCCGTGATTTTGAATTCTGTAGGAGTCAACTTCACTTCACGTCCCTCCACGAAAACCTTTTTCTTCAATCTATCCAATGTCAGTCCGCTAACTTCGAGAATATGTGCAGGCTTTTCTTCCTGCTGGTAGTTACCTAAACTCATATAGCGGCGTAAAAGAGACTTCACTCTCGCCAATAATTCCATAGGACTAAACGGTTTCGTCAGATAATCATCTGCACCGATTTGTAAACCTGTGATTTTATCCACTTCCTCATTTTTTGCACTCAACATAAGTATGGGGACATTGTTTTCTTTCCTGATATTATAAGCAGTGAGTGTCCCGTCCAGCTTCGGCATCATAATATCCAAAATCACTAAATGAACTTCTTTGTGGGATAAAATCTCCAAAGCCTCCACTCCGTTCTCCGCTTCCAAAACTTGATAATTTTCTTGTTCCAGATAAATACGGACCCCTTCGCGTATTTCCTTATCATCATCTACTACCAAAATTACTTTTTCCATTTTCTCTCTCCTAACCGTCACTGTTTCTGCTCTTATTTTCCAATCTAATTGCGCCGTAGGTATCCGCAAACTAGTTTCTTTTTTAAACTTGTTAAGCTGGGTGGATACGTTGAAGCTATTTTTAAAGTCCTGCTTGACTCTAATTGCTATAATCTCACTGCTGAGCGGATTTGATATGTTTTGGCTCTCTTTTCAGTTAGAAAAATCTGGAACGGCTGAATCCGCCGCAGTGCCAAAAACAATTAAAATCAAATCCACCATATCAAAAAAACAATCAAAAGTTTGCTCATACTGAACTATACAGTGCCGGACTCAAAAAAGACAGCAGCATTTTCTCCGCTAAAAATAAAAAGAACAGATTTTAGATTCACACTCATTTTAACTGGCCTCCCACAATTTTTTCCCGTTCCATAAAACCATTATAAAAAATGATTCTGAAAAAAATACTAGGATAACTCTTAATTTATTCTTAACTTTATAGACTCTGACCCTGCGTCAGGTGATATGATTGGGATATTATGACAATGCTGGAGGGATGAAATGAAATACGAATGGCGCAAGCGGGACAAGGCTTTGTATTTGCCGAAAAAGTCTCCGGAAGTAATCATGGTGCCAAAAATGAATTATTTGGCCATCACTGGAGAGGGGGACCCAAACGAAGAAGAGTTTTCACACAAAGTTGCGGCCTTGTATGCTTATTCTTATGCTATCAAAATGTCGTGGCGCAAAGGAATTGATTTGCCGGGTTTTTATGACTACACTGTCTTCCCCTTAGAAGGCATTTGGGATGCTAAAACACCGGTCACAAAAGACAAACCTTTAGACAAAAACCAGCTCGTTTACACTTTAATGATCCGCCAGCCGGATTTCTTTGCTGAAGAGATGCTTTCACTGATACATCCCTTAACACTAAAGAAAGTACCGGCAGAATTCAGAAAAAAACTATTCTTTTTAACTTTAGAAGAAGGGTTGGCTGTACAACTGCTTCACGAAGGCAGCTTTGACCATGAGGCAGAGAGTTTCACCCGGATGACTGACTTTTGTAAAAACCAGGGTTATCGGCGTATCGGTCATCAACATAAAGAAATTTATTTATCCGACCCAAGAAAGACCGCTACTGAAAAATTAAAAACCGTGCTCCGCTTTCCTGTAGCACAGACAGAAAAAAACACTCACTAAAATTAGTGAGTGTTTTAATTATCAGTATTTACGTAATGATTATAATTTGTTTACGTTTACTGCTTGAGGTCCACGGTCTCCTGACTCTACGTCAAAAGTAACTGCTTGACCTTCTTCTAAAGTTTTGAATCCGTCGCCTTGGATAGCTGAGAAATGTACAAACACATCGTCGCCACCTTCAACAGTGATGAATCCGAAACCTTTTTCAGCGTTAAACCACTTTACTGTTCCTTCAGTCATTCTAAACTCCTCCTTTTCCCAAAATATTTGTGTAGTTCTTGAATGGAAGTTTAAGGAAAAAGTTTAAAACAACTCACCTGTAGCTCCGTTACAAAAAATCACTAAATTCATTCTACCACAACACTACCCGTTCGGCAAAGGATTTCTGTTATAAAATTAAAATTTTTCTAATAAAGCTTAAAAATTCTTTTGATTGATCTGGTTTTTCAAAATTTTTCTTTACTTCCTGCCAAGTCATAAATGCTTCCTGCTGCTCCAGCAAAACAGCCGCTATTTAAAAAACACTCAATATACTCCTATATGTTTATATAACATATGTTAAAACATAAATAAAAAACATAAATAGTCGAAAAAGTTGCTTAATTTCCGATAGTTAGTTAAACTTTTTTTGAGGCCTTATTTTCGAAAGGAGCTAAATGAATGAACGACCACACCTATGGAACTAATTTAAAAAAAGTTCGTAAAAAAATGAAGTTGTCGCAAAAACAATTAGCAAAAGATATTTGTTCTCAAGCAATGCTTAGCCGTATAGAGAATAATGAAGTGATTCCAAATGCGCTGATCATGAAAGAAATTTGCAACCGCTTAAATATTTCTGTTGAAGAAATAATGGACGGTGAGTCTTCTTCCAGCACACAAGAATCACGGGACTTCCTTGAAAAAATGCAATACTTACATCAAACCCATCAATACACGCGATTGAGCCTGCTGATTTCACAACAGCATTCTCTGCCCGCTTACTGGACCAAGAAAGAACTGCAACTTTACCATTATTATAAAGCGTGTGCGTTGTCTTCTTTAGCTCCACATTCAAACGATGTGCCGAAATTGCTTCAGGAGAGCCTAGATTGCACGTACAGCATTGAGCAGAACAACGCTTCCGATATGGAAATCATTCTTTTAAGTGAGTTGGGGCGCCTGTACTTGAGTCGGGGAGAGACAAATGTCGGACTTGCCTTTATGAAAAAAAGTCTTAACTATTTCAGCTGTAACCCGGCAAAAAGAACTAATATAGAACTTGTGCGTGCCATGTATCACGTGGGGACAGCATTTATCAGCCACCATCTATATAACTTAGCCGAAAAAGCTGTCGAACAAGGAATCACCTGGGCGCAAAAAAAACATATCCTCTATTATCTGGACCAGCTTTTTCTATTGAAGGGGATCATTGAACAAAAACATGAACAAATCCCGGAAACTTTAGAATCAGTCAGGCTGATCGATACATTGACTTCTGCAGCGGTCAGGCACCAAAATCTGTCCGCTGATATCTAAAATCCTGTGACACTGGGAATCTTATAGAAATATTTCTCTAGAAAACAAAAAACTGCCGCTCACCAATGATGGAAGCGGCCATTTTTATATTCACAAACGCGACAGGTCTGCTATTCTCTACCGATGATTCTGACTTCTGTTTCAAGTTTTACATTGTTCTTTTCAAAGATGACTTTTTGAATGTGGCGGATCAGCTCCACATAGTCCGTTGCCGTTGCATTATTCGTATTGACGATAAAGCCGGCATGTTTGGTAGAGACTTGGGCACCGCCCACCATAAACCCTTGCAGTCCAGCCTCTTGAATAAGTTTTCCCGTATAGTAGCCTTCCGGACGTTTAAAAACACTGCCGCAAGACGGGAATTCCAAAGGTTGTTTACTTTCACGCAAACAAGTCAACTCATCCATTCTCGCTTTTATCTCCTCGGCATCTCCCGGTTTCAGGGCGAAGGTGACTGATAAGACTGTCCCTTTTCTCTCCTGCAAACAACTGTGGCGATAGCTAAAAGCCATTTGATCATGAAAGACAGTTTCTACTTGCCCGTCCTCCCATACCACTGTGCAGGACTCGAAAACGTCGGTGATTTCTCCGCCGTAAGCTCCTGCGTTCATATAAACAGCACCACCGATACTTCCCGGTATCCCGCTGGCAAATTCTAATCCTGTCAACGAAGCTCCCAATGCCTGCTTCGTTGTTTCTATCAGGGAAGCACCGCCCTCGACAATTATTTTAGTACCTTCTATTTGAATAGCATTCATTTCTGTCAGCATTAAAACAAAACCTTCAATGCCGCCGTCCCGCACAATTAAATTGCTGGCATTGCCCAGCACCATCCAAGGATAGTGGTTGGCAGAACAATAAGCCACAATCTGGCGCACTTCTTCCTGAGTTTTGGGAAATAACAGTACGTCAGCCGGGCCGCCAGTTTTTGTGTATGTATACTCTGACAACGGTGCGTCAAATTTTAGCTGAATCCCATGTAAATCTTGCTGAATTTGGTTCTTATCCACGCGTCTTTCTCCTCTAAATCTATTTTCTACATTCTACCACGAGTTTTTATAAAAACAATAGTCTCTGCTTTTGTTTCTCATTTTACTCAAATGTCACAAGAGATGTTTCGTAGTCTGCCTCGGACAACAACTTCAATAAACCTTTTTCTCCCGGTAAATGTCCCGCCCCCACAGCAACAAAACTTTGATTTTCCTGCTGCAGATAGTCAGGCAGCTGCTCCATCCAAGCCAAATTCCGCTCAACCAGCAGTAAGTCATTTTGCTCCGCTGACATCCCTGAAGCTTCCGGATTTTCATACATTTCATTAATTTTACCGTCTATGTACGTTTGCAGCAAATCATCCATTGCTTTCTTAAAATTTTCTTTAGTTTCAAGAGTCTCAATCCAAGCATTAATATCTTCAGGTTCTTCGTATAGTTTCGGCAGCACCTGATACTGAAAAGCAACCGTTTCTAAGCCGATATTTTTTTGCTTTTTATTTTTTTTAGCATGGGCACTCAACTGCATATCTACGCCATAGGTAGCGGCGACTGGAGTCATTACTTTCGCCTGAAGCATTTGAGTAACACCAAAACGATTCATCTTAGCAACATCTTTCTCCTGATAACCGTAGTCTTTTAAAATTTCTTGATACTTTGTCCTTGCATCGCTGGTCATGTCTGTCGTCAAAGGTGTCTCTGCGGCCATTGCCTCCTGCGCTTTTTTCCCGGTTTCCGGGTTTTCAAACTCTGACATTTTTATTTCTGTGATAAAGTTGTCGCTTTTTTTCAAATCCATCAATATCCGCTCTGGGAATGGGTACATGCTTTGCTTGCCAATATGGATTGTCCCAATCAGATGCCCCTTCACCTGTCCGTCCTTGACTATCTCATAGTATGGCCACTTGACCTTTGTTTGCTTCTGATTTTCTGTGAGAAGCTCATCAGTTTCTCCTGTGGCTTTTTGAATCTCTGTTTCCTGTTCTTTTCCAGTGCAGCCGCTGAACAGACCTAAACTCAACAAGAGTGCTGCCAGCCACAGTCTCACTTTTTTATTAGTCATTAGATTCCCCTCTTTAGTTTAACTTTTTTATTTCTCAAATCAGATATTTTTATTCCTTTATGTTTATGTTCATCTTTACCTATTCTACCAGTTTTTCCTTTCAAAAAAAACTTTCAACAACAATTGTTATTTATTATTCTTCTCATTTTTTTTGCTGGATTGTTTAGGGTTGGTATTTATCACGTTTTTAGATACAATTAGAACAAACCATAAAAGGAGGCGTCGTATGAAATTTATCTCATGGAATGTCAATGGACTTCGTGCCATCTTAAAAAAAGATTTTATGCAAATTTTCCAGCAGCTGGATGCGGATTTTTTTGCTTTACAGGAAATAAAGTTACAGGAAAACCAAGTGGACATAGTATTGCCCGGCTACCATCAGTATTGGAACTATGCTGAAAGGAAAGGCTATTCCGGAGTTGCAGTTTTTGCGAAAGAAAAAGCTCTCAGTGTCACCTACGGAATGGATATACCTGAACACGACCAGGAAGGACGGGTCTTGACATTAGAATACCCGGATTTTTATCTGGTCAACTGTTACACGCCAAACTCCCAATCTGAACTAAAGCGGCTGGATTACCGGATACAGTGGGAAGATGATTTCCGTTACTATCTCACAGCTTTGGATCAAAAAAAGCCTGTCATCCTCTGCGGTGATTTAAACGTTGCCCATCAGAACATTGATTTGAAAAATTGGAAGACGAACCGGAAAAATGCCGGCTTTACGGATGAAGAAAGAGAAAAATTTTCCCAACTGCTGGATGCTGGCTTTACCGATACTTTCCGTTATTTTTATCCCGACCTTGAGGGTGTTTATTCCTGGTGGAGCTACCGCTTTAATGCCAGAAAAAATAATGCAGGATGGCGGATTGATTACTTTGTTGCTTCAGAAAGGCTGAATCCCCGGTTGAATTCCGCTGCCATCCACACAGATATCATGGGAAGTGATCATTGTCCCGTTGAGCTGGTGATTGATTGAACACAACCAACCTTAAACTAATTATTTTGCTGTTGATTATGAGCCTGTGGATGTTTCCCACTCCTTTTCTTGCGGATGAGGTAACGGAAGAAATAACTGTTCAAGATTTATTTTATGATGCGGAAAACGCAGTGCTTCAAGGTACAACTACTCCTAATGCCAACATCTCAATAGAAAATGTTGTGGGAGAAATCGTTGCAGACGCACAAGGACATTTTGCGATACCCATAGACGAACAATCAAAAACCATCAAACTGATGATTTTTGATTATCTGACAAACCGCTCGTTCTCACTGACGTACGACTTAATCAATCAGACGATTCTTGAGCCTGCTGGAGAAAGCACCCTGTTCTCGTCAACAAAAACTAAAACAGACTCCACTTCCGATAGCGAAATAAAAAAGACTGACGAAAAGTCAAAAAAATCTCTTGCTCCGCCAATTCTGTTTATAGTTATCATCCTTTTAGGCGGCGGCAGTCTAGCTTTTCTAGCACATCAGCATCGGAAAAACTAAGAGAACATCACTTCGTCAGAAGAAGAAAGAAACGTTAAGCATTTAAAATCATACACTTGTAAGAAGATAAAGCGGAAAGAACCAAACAAATAAGAGGTGGAAAAAATGAATTTTATCGCATTGGATTTTGAAACTGCCAACGCCAAAAGACACAGTGCCTGTTCCGTTGCTTTGGCCATCGTTCAAGACAGCAAAATCATCGGGAAATATTATTCTCTCATCAATCCCCAAACTGATTTTCACTGGCGCAACATCCAAGTTCACGGCATTCGTCCGGAAATGGTAAAAGAGGCTCCCACATTTGCTGATATCTGGCCGGAAATCAAGGACTTTTTTCAAAGCAATCATCTAATTGCAGCTCACAATGCACCCTTTGATAATGGTGTGCTGAAAGGCTGCCTTGACTATTACGATCTTGAGCCCGCCCATTTTCTTTCTTTGTGTACTGTCAGAAGCAGTCGCAAGCTGTTTCCTCAATTTGACAATCATCGGTTAAACACCGTTTGTGCTAATCTGGGAATCCGGCTAGACAATCACCATGACGCACTGGAAGATAGTGTTGCCTGTGCTTCCATCGTCTTGGAGCAAGAAAAAAGATTTGGCTCACAGCAATTAAAACAATTCGTTAAAATGGTTTAAAAAAACAGCGGTCTTCTCCTTTTGAAAAGAGAATCCGCTGTTTTTATTAATTATTTTTTGTCCCCGGTGTTGAGCTGATGATGTCAAGATTACCAGAAAGCTTCCATTCTTTTACCGTTGCCGGCAGAATAAAGTGCTGTCCCTTTGTCAACTCCCACTCTTTCCCGTCAATAATAATAGTTCCTTGACCTTCTAACACACTGACCAAAGTATATTTATTTTTCTGATGAAGGGTGACATCGCCCCGTATCAGCCAATGGGCCACATTAAAATAGTCGCTTTCAATTAATGTTTTGAGCTCACTGTCGCCTATTCTTTCAGTTTTTTCTGCCAATGGTGGCACATGATGGGGAATCGTCGTCACGTCAATCGCCTGCTGAATGTGCAATTCTCGAACATTTCCCTGATCGTCTTTACGGTCATAGTCATACACACGATAGGTGGTATCACTGCTCTGCTGTGTCTCCAAAATCATGACGCCGGCACCGATGGCATGAATCGTCCCGCTTGGCACAAAGAAAAAATCCCCGGCTTTGACTTTCACCGATTGAAGCAGCTGGTTCCATTCGCCTTTGTCTATTCTGTCGATAAATTCTTCCTTGGTTTGTGCTGTATGTCCAAACACGATTTCAGCTCCTGGATCAGCAGCAATCACATACCAGCATTCTGTTTTTCCCAACTCTCCCTCGTGGGTCCGTCCGTAATCATCATCCGGGTGGACTTGAACGGAAAGATCATCAGCTGCATCAATAATTTTCGTCAATAAAGGGAACTCTTTGACTCCGGGATTTCCAAAAAGTTCCGGCTGTGTGCTGAATAAATCTGCCAGAGATGTCCCTTGAAATTCTTCAGGTGACAGTACATGGCCCATGCCATTTTCATGGGCACTAATCGCCCAGCACTCCCCTGTTTTTTCGCTTGGAATATCGTAATGATAAATATCCCGTAATTTGGTCCCGCCCCAAATTTTTTCTTGCAATACGGGTTCAATAAAAAGCGGTTTGTTTAAAATCATCCTTATCCTCCTGTTTTTTTCTTTTATTATTATAAAGGTTTTTTAGCTAAGAGTACAATCCGAGACAATCTGTAAAAAATCAGCCCCTCTTCCAGCTGTCAATTTGTTTCTTGTCATAGCCGGCACCATCTTTTTAGTAGGCAAAAAGACTCACTACCGGAGGCAACGTCTTTAAAAAATATTTGTTGCCCCAAGAACTTGCCACAAAGGCCTCTTTATCTTCATCATAACCGGTCAGCGTCACCGTATGAAACCTGCTGTCAACAGTTTTATAGCCTGCATTCTCCGGTGCAATCAGGTGCATGGAGTTAAGATAACATGTCAATGTGACCAATCTACCTGAAGCCAGCTCCTGCCTTGTCTGCACATCACTGCCGCTCCACAACCAGCGCCCGGAAATTTCTTTGCCGTGCCGCTTTGAGAAATTTTGAATGTTTATCCGCAAATCTCCTGCTCTCACTCCGGGATAGAGAAATTTGAATTGAATAGATGTCAACGGGATATGACGCCAATTATTCTCGGCATGATAAAAGGCAAGCAGCAATTCATTAAAATTCACTCGTCCTTGTTCATCAAAATAATTTATACCGTAACGCCATCTAAATTCTGCTGCTTTTCCGGCATATTTTTCTAAAATGATATTCGTTGCCGCCGCAAAACCGCAGCCTTGAAAATTCAATCGCTTCAAATAGCAAAAAATTTCTTTATCTGTTAGTTTTTTCCCTAACACACCTGCTATCAACTGACGGATTTTTTCCTGTTCAGCAGATTGTTTAGTCTCCCATTTGCGCAGCAGTTCTCCTTGATTGGCACCATATCTTCCCCGCCCAGAACTAAAAACCTCAGGATAAACCATTGCTTTGTTTTCCGTCATCCGCCCTGACCCCCATCCGTTTTTATGTCTATATTTCAAACGTATCCAATAATTTGTCTTGCCTTAAATATCAAAGCATCAATTAAACAATCGACACACCTGAATTATAGCATATTCTTCAATTCCTCGACCTGAAGATAAAAAGAAATTAAAAACTGTACAGTTTATTTAGCCAACAGATGATTTAAGGTTAGAGTCATGTTCCTTGACCACTGATTATCAAAGCCAGCTTCAAAAACATGAACAATAAAACAGCTAGAAAAAAACCACGAAATCAAGGATCTGAGAAACGATTTCGTGGATTTTTAATTTATAAATTTCTTTACTTTTGAATTTTAAACTATTTATAGGGCAGCCCTTTTAATATCACAAGCTTAGATGAATCGGATAGGTCAAATATTCCGGATTATCCAATTTTTCTGCTGTTACAAAACCGCTTGGCGCGTAGAGGACAGATGGAATGCGATTAACAATTGTCGCACATGTATGGGAAACGGTGTCAGGCTTCTCAACTGAGAACTTCATTCCTGGCTCACCGATAATTTCCCAATCACACATATCTCCATCATCTTCACGATATACTTTACCGATACATTCCACTTCAAGCTCAATACCTTGATGGGTTTTAATCGTAGTGACTGCGGACATTCCTGTCGCTTCACCTGCTGGAATAGTACGTCCTAAAGTTTCAGAATAAACATCTTCAGCCAAAGTAAACGGTACGCTCTTTTGAGAGATGGAAGCAATCGTCCAGTTCATCTTAGAACAAATCCCTTCTGCAGCATTCCACATGTAAGATGGGAAGCTTTCGGCCTGAGCGATTTCTTTCTCAAATTTATCCATTGTATACCCGGCACCGTGAGCTTCGGCCAAAGCCAAACCATAGTCCTCTACGTTATAGCTGACTGCCCCTTTGACTTTTTTAATATCATTCATTCCTGCCATCATCAAACAAGGCATGTTAATCCAGTAAATATCCTGCATGCCGCTGCCTGTAATTGTCACATTATTTTGCTTGGCTAATTTGTCAAGTTTGTTTGTTTCCACCGGGGACGTATTCCATGGATAGATTGCTTCTTCACAAGTAGTCAGAACATTTACCCCATGTTTTAATGCTAATTCAAAAAAAGAATACATTTCAGGCATATAACTAAGAATCGTCACTACGGCAATATCAGCATCGCAATTTTCAAAAACTTCTTCTGCATTGTCAGAAATTTTCACACCCGTTTTTATACCCAAGTTTGCGAAATCTCCGACATCTTGACCTACAATCTCTGGGTTGTTATCAATAGCTCCGACAATTTCCACACCGTGTTTGTGATAATAACGAAATAGGACTTCTGACATTTTCCCGCAACCATACTGAATCAGTCTTACTTTTTCCATGTGAATGCCTCCTCAGGTTTTTAATTGTTAATATATTCACAATTAAAGTATAATGTCTATAGTAACTATAGAGTCAAGGAGAGTTATGAAAATGGATACATTGATTAAAATAGGGGACTTTGCAAAGTTGAATAATATTTCCATCCAAACATTGCGTTACTATGAAAGCATCCAGCTGCTCCAGCCAGTCAAAGTGGATAAGCTGACGAACTATCGCTATTACGACGTCATGCAGTCGACCATCGTTGACAGTATACAGTTTTTGAAAAGTTTTAATTTTTCACTGGAAGAAATAAAAAATATTTTAGATAAAAGAAATACTGTGGATACACTAAATGAAAAAGTTGAACAAAAATATCTTGAGCTGTCCGCTGAAAAAAAGGCGATAGAAGAAAAAATGAGACTGATTCAATCTTTCAAAGAAACAAATCATATCTACCAGCAAAAAAGCGAACAAAAATCCTTCGAAGTCGCTACCTTGCCTAAAAGAGATATCCTAACATTCCCTATTTCAAAAAATATTTATGAAATGACTCTCTTGGAATATGAGCTGCACCTGCGCCAATTCAAACAGAGCCTCGTAGCCCATCGTATCCCGGTGTATCAATTTAATCGTGTGGGGTCTATCATGTCCCAAGACAATTTCCGGCACGAGAATCTTGACTCTAGAATGATGTTTATCTTTTGTGATAGACAGTTCAGCCGCTTGGAAAATTTCACCACACTGCCGCGGCAGCAATATGCTATCCATTATTGTGATGCTTTCGAGGAGGAAGCAGCGGAGATCTTAGTCTTGAAGAAAAAGCTAGAGGAAAGAAATCTGCAAGTCGCCGGAGATTATATTTGCGAAGTGGTTTATGAAATCCCTCATTCCAATCAGCTCTCACGGAACATGTTTATCCGTATGCAGGTCCCGGTTTTTTGACTTGTTTTTTGATTGAACAAAATTGATGATTAACATACTCTTGAAAATAGCTTCGCATATTTTTTATTTTCTAATGACAGCCAGTAAGAAAAGATTTTTCAAAGAAGTAAGCAGTTGGGAGATTTATCAAAGAGGAGATTATGTAGATTTGTTGAATTTATTTCAAATCCAACAAATCTACATAATCTCTCCATAATTTTTCCTTATAATTATTTTATAGCCAAAAGGATGTAACAAAAATGGCTCATTACTTAGCCGGTAATCAGATACAATCGCAACCTACTTCAATCCGCAAGAGGGAGCGGTTTTCTCTGGTTAATCTTACTGGTTATCGGTATGATAGTGTTGATGACTTTTTTTAACTAAAAGACATATCCCATAAGATGTAAAATATCCCTTATCAAGAGTTCGACAAGATAATTTTAGCTGAAAAAATGCTGTGGGGAATCTGACGGCAGAATTTATCAGAAAAATTGATTCAAAATAACGTGCAAGGAGCTTTACCATGAAGATTTTGATTGTAGAAGATGAACAAAATATTCTTGACATCATTGTTGCCTATTTAAAAAAACAAAATTTTGAACTCGTGACTGCCAAAGACGGTATGGAAGCATTGGAACAATTTAAACAAAATGCGCCTCATTTGATTGTGCTGGATTTAATGCTGCCTAAATTAGACGGAATAAGTGTGGCAAAAAAAATTAGACAACAATCCAACGTGCCAATCATCATGCTGACCGCAAAATCTGCTGAAGAGGATATCTTGCTTGGACTGGATATGGGAGCAGATGATTATTTGACCAAACCTTTCAGTCCCAAAGAATTAGTGGCAAGAATCAAAACAGTGCTTAAACGCTGTTATCCTGAGATGAACGGTACACTCGATTTCCCAAAAAGCGGATTGACGATTGATCAAAACTCCCGTCAAGTCACCCTGCAAGGTATCCCAATCTCTTTGACTGCAACAGAATTTGACTTGCTGCTCACTCTGGCGGCACATCCCACATTAGTTTTTTCACGGGAACAGTTGATTGAGCAGGTTTTTGGACCTGATTTCGAAGGCTACGAACGGGCCATCGACTCCCATATCAAAAATCTCAGACATAAACTGGGGGATACTCCTAAATCTCCCCATTTCATCGCAACTGTCCACGGTGTTGGCTACCGATTTGGAGAATCTGTATGAAAATAAATTTAAAAACCTATATCTCATTATCTTTTCTCGCTATTTTGATACTGTTGATTGGTTCTTTGGGCGCAGTCACCTTTTACCTATCTGACAAACACTTTGACGACTATGTGGCAGAAAAACATCAGGATAAATTGACGGACTATGCAACGGAAATTGAGCTTGCTTTCGATACTGAAACATCAGCTTGGTCTGAAGATATTTTGTCCGCCCTAACCCAGCAAACAAATAAAGAAGGTTTACAATTCATTGTTTATGATACTGACGATGCTGTCGTCTGGGACTCCGCAGCTAACAAGGGGTACGGTCATATGAACGGGGCTGGGCAACACAACCAAGGACATGGCAGAGAGAACAATCACGGAAGAGCCCGATTAGACGAAACAGCTGATAATTTTACGGAACAGCAAGTAAGTCTTTATGCACAAAGTACTCCTATCGGCTCTGTGCTTTTCCACTATTATGAAGAAAGCTTGTACAATGAACAAGACCAAAAGTTTGCTGAAGACATCAAGAAAAGTTTAGTGGTCATCTTTATTTTATCCCTGCCGGCTGCCTTTTTATTTGCTGTTTTTCTTGCGAAGCATCTGAGCCGTCCTATCACCCAAACCACTGTTTTGACAAAAAAAATAGCAGAGGGCAATTATGATGAACGGCTGGATTACAAAACTCACGTCACAGAATTGAACGAATTAACAGACGCTTTAAATAAATTGAGTGCCGTCCTCAGCCAGCAAGAACAGTATCGAAAACAAATGTCCACAGATATCGCCCATGAAATCCGCACACCGCTCACCACGCTCCAAGGAAATCTGGAAGCTATGGCTGACGGCGTCTGGGAAGTGACTCCTGAGCGGCTCCATCTCTGCCGCGAAGAAGTAACCCGTCTGACTCGGCTGGTCCGGGATATCGACAACATGGGGGAACTGGAAAAAAATACTGACACGTTGATGATTCAAACATTCAACTTTAAAGAGCTGGTGTCAAAAGTGACAACTACTTTTTCTCATAAATTTAACGAAAAAAAGATTGATTGTCAGATAGAAGGACCTGATGTCCAAATCGAAGGAGACTACGACAAACTCCAGCAGGTGTTGACGAATCTAATGGCAAACAGTCTAAATTTTTCAAATAATAACGGGAAAATCAGTTGTCAATGGCAAGTAAAAAAAGACAATTTGGTCATTATTTTCGAAGATGACGGCTTGGGTATTTCTGAAAATGATTTGCCGCGGATTTTCGAACGCCTGTATCGAAGCGATGCGTCACGGTCGCGCCACTCGGGCGGGCAAGGCATCGGCCTTTACATCGTCAAAAGCATCGTGACAGCTCACCACGGGGATATCACCGTACAAAGCCGCCTTGGGAGAGGAACCCGTTTTACGATTACGTTGCCATTGCGACACATATAAAAAAGTTCTTCATCAATATTATTTGATGGAGAACTTTTTTATGTCTATTTTTATCTGCTGATAGTTTGTTAAGGGCCATGTCCGAATATCAACCAGCCCAGTAGCAAGAGCCCGCCAAAATAAAGTAAGATGGCCGAAGAAAATATAAGAGGAATCAAAACTATTTTATTTCTAACTCTCCTAAATAAAGAAATGGATAAAAAGAGGGACAAAAAATTCCCGCCTATTAAAAGCAAACGAACAAAACTAAAGTATTTAGTCACAGTTTCTGATTGCAGCGTGTGAGAAGGTGACATAAAGTAAAAAAGAGGAAAAGAGCAAATGACAGCCATTAAAAAAATAAGCAGTGAAAATAGAGATACTTTTTTTGTCTCCATTCAACCCCCTCCTTGAAAATAAGTTTTAAAATTTTGAATTTAACTTACCTACATTATACCATGCAATCATTCAATCTCACTCGAAATATTCGATTTAGGTGTAGAAATAAACTTTTTAGCCACTTTATATAACAGGGCACGCCATTAGCCATTCATCATAGTTAAAAATACGTGGCTTATTCATCCACTTTTTTTAATATTATCTGCTTCTCTATATACTATATTTGTCACGAAAGGGTGCTTTAAATAAAAAAATCCCAAACAAAGCGCAACACTACCATCACATAAAAAAATAAAACCTCAAAGGTGACCGGATTTCGAATTTCCGGTCACCTTTGAGATTTTTTAAAATACTATTAAGATTCCTTCAAAACATCCCCATAATCAGGGTTCTTTTCAAATGCTTTCACCGCGTAAGAACACAGCGGCAATATTTCCTTGCCCTCTCTGCGAGCTTTTTCTACCGCTAAATCCATCAATTGCCCTGCAATCCCTTGCCCCCGGTATTGCGGCTCAACTCCCGTATGATCCAGAACCAATGTGTCTGCTCCTTGCAGCTGAAAGGTGATTTCTCCAATCAATTTTCCTTCATCATCCACGAATGCGACACGAGCCTTCTCATCAATCACTTTCATATTTTCGCCTCTTCCTGATTTATTAGAGTAAACACTCCTGCCTTACTACTCAACTGCATGGCAGTGTTTTTTCTGGTACAGCACTGTTATTTTAACGCAAAATACTCAGGCAGACAACAAATACTATTTCTTTAAAAAATCTTAGATAAATATCAAGTCAACCCGCTTTAAGGAATCGGCCTTAATTTATTTTCAATGTCATTTCGTTTGTCTGCTAAAAATGGGGGAAGATCCAGCTTCTGTCCTAAAGTCTCAACCGAAGAGTCTATCGTGAAACCAGGACCTTCCGTTGCTAGTTCATACAAAATGCTGTTTGGATCCCTAAAATACAAACTGGAAAAATAAAATCGATCTACAATGCCGCTGTGACGGATGCCTTTTGCCCGCAAAAGTTCTGCGTAAGTTTCCAGATCTTTTTTATCTTTTACATTGAGTGCCACGTGATGAACAGCACCCCGACCAGACTTTTCCCGCTCCCCCGGCAATTCCCGCAAAACAATTTCACCATAAGCTGCGTTTGGAGACGTTCGAAAGACGGTTTCATTTTCACCAACAGCGATTTCCTGAAAACCTAGCACGTTTAATAATATTTCCCGGCTTTTTTCCAAATCTCTGACAGACAGGATAATCGGCCCTAAACCAAGCAGACGGTGCTCAACCGGGATATCTGACGGAAAATCCCAATTCCAAGCCGGATTAGTATCGTATCCCTCATTACTATACAAATAAATTTGCAGACGGTCCGGGTCTTCAAAATATAAAGCCTTGCGCCCATGAATAGTAGTCAGCTGATGGTGAAACACCTCACGTTTTTCGAACCGCTTTTTCCAAAACTTGAGACTGTCATCGGCGGGAACCAGCAAGCCTACATGGCTGATAGCATTCGTTCCGCGATAGGTGGTTCCTAATTGAGGAATATCGAAAAAAGTCATCTCTGTCCCGGCAGTTCCCACCTTGTCCCCATAAAAAAGATGATACATACTGATATCTTCCTGATTAACAGTTTTTTTCACCCTGCGAAACCCTAAAATATCACGATAAAAATCATCAATTTTTTTGATATCTTTTGTGTGTATCGAAACATGATGGTGTCCCAAAATTTTCATCGTTAATACTTCTCCTCTCTAACTTTCCTTTTGAGACTCACCTCATAAACTTTGTTTAGCATCCGGCTGAATTCTTTTAACTCTTCCTTGGTTAGCGCCTCTTCAAACATTGAAGATAAAAATGCTTCTTGTTTTGGCAGGACAATCTTCATCAAATCCTCCCCAGCTTCAGTCAATGTGATTGTTTTTGTTTTCCAGTCGACTTGCCGTTGAATGTACCCTTCTTTTTCTAAACGGGCCAGCATGCGGGAAATCCCCCCTTGAGTAATCATTAACTTTTCCGCCAGTTCTCTTTGTGTCAATGCACCTGCGGCATAGATTTGATTCAAGACATCAAACTTGGCAATAGATAAATTATATTGCGCTAAGTATTCATTAGACAGGCTGTTGCTGCGGTTTACAAATCGCAATAATCTCAGCCAGACAACAATACCTAAACGGGAAACCTTCACATCAATCAGCCCTTTCACATATTTCTACCATCAGTTTACATGTCAATCGACAAAAAAACAATTCTTCTGCTTTTAGCAATAAATACTGGTGTAAGAAAAAACAGCTCCCTCTCTTGTGCAGAGGCAAGCTGTTTCTGTGATATTTCCCATTTTCTAAAACATCAAGTGTCAATTAATTATTGCGGCTGATTAAAAATCTTTTTATCCCCATAAAAAGCAAACCACCTGCCAGCATTCCCATTCCGAGTCCAAAAACGTGATAACCTTGATGAGAATTTGACTTGATCAAAACAATTCCAGCGACTGAAATCAGCGCTGCCAAGAAGAGCAGTCCTTTGACTATTTTAGATTTTGTTTCCAAAATATTTTTATCTGACGTTTGTAATTTGTTTTTCTCAAAAGTCACCATCAGCAGGAGTGTCATGTTCAACACCATTACTAAAACCAAAATGACTTGTATCCCTGTACCCATACTGAAATTTTCTGATTTGATAAATGAACTCATAAGTATCAGTCCCGTCAGCACAAGATTGATAGCATATGAAAGTATCCAAATTCTGTTGACCTTTGCCAATTCTTCTTTCCTTTTGATTTCTTCTACCATACCGTTATCCTCCTTTAATAAGATATCTAACGAAAGTCGATAGTAATCGCTTAGTTGAATCAAAGCGTGTATATCAGGATAACTCCGTTCGTTTTCCCAACTTGAAATCGTTTGGCGGGAAACGTGTAAATCTGCTGCCACCCTTTCCTGTGTCACCCCCAAAGTCATCCGAGCTTGTTTCAATCTTTCACCAAATTCCATTGCTATCTTCCTTTCACTTGTCATCTTATAGGAACCTACCTCAGCATACTAGATGAGATAACTGTCATCTACTATTTTCAGGGAAATTTCTTTGCTAAGTTTCCTGTCATCTTGTTGTATCAACGGATAGAGCCATTTTCAAAAAATAAATCCCGGATTACTTTTTCCGGTTCAAAAAAACGACCTGTCTTTTTCAGGTCGTTTTTGTTAGTTGATCAGCCGATGGCAAACAATTCTGTCGCATAATCCGGGTCTGTATCGTATAAACATACCCCGTTGATTGTGTCGATATCATGCTGATTCAACACATGCTGCATTGTCATATGAGCCAGCTCTTTGATATTATTTTCACGGCTTAAATGTCCCAGAAAAACTTTTCTGGTCTTATTTCCAATCAAGTCAGTCATTACCAAGGCCCCGTCTTCATTTGACAAGTGCCCGGTATCACCTAAAATTCTCTGCTTCAAACTCCATGGGTAGCTGCCCATCCGCAGCATTTCCAAATCGTGATTGCTTTCAATCACATAACCGTCAGCATTTCTTATCGTGCCCCGGATACGGTCGTTGCAATAACCTGTATCAGTTAAAATCGCAAAGGATTTATTATTTTTATGAAACTGATAAAATTGCGGCGCAACGGCATCATGCGACACCCCGAAGCTTTCGATGGACACATCTCCCAAAGTCAGCACGGAGCCCATAGAAAAAATATGGCGGTGTTCCTCAGCAATTTTCCCCACATTTTTAGACATAGCCGTCCATGTAGGTTCATTGGCATAAACGTCAATACCATATTTCCGCGACAACACACCCACACCTTTGATATGATCTGTATGTTCATGGGTCACTAATATGGCATCAAGGTCTTGGGGCAACCGATCAACTTCAGCCATCAGACTGGTGATTTTTTTCCCGCTCAAGCCTGCATCCACCAAGATTTTTTTCTGCTCTGTTTCAATGTATAAAGAGTTCCCTGTACTGCCGCTGGCCAGTACACTCACATGAAAAGCTGCTTCTTTACTCACTTTCGTACACCGCTTCCTCTATTGTCATTGCTATTATACTACTCTTTTTTCAAATCCGAAACCGTTGTTGTGATAATCGTGTTGGAAAAAGCATTGACTTTCTCCAGCTGGCCTGTGTTGCTGCCGTTCGTATTCACCCACACATACCAGGCAGGCACATAGACATGCTTCCCTTTGACTGCATAGATACGCGTGTAGACCAACGCCGACTTTTCGATGGATGCACCGCTCGGTATTTTATTACTCAAGTACAGGGTAACGATGGCATCCCGTTCCGTAATGACCGACTGTTTTTCCCGTAATTCTTCCACATTGGAAACATGGGTCTGAGTATAGTCCAGCAGTTGGTAATTCCCGCCCTCTTCTGTCTCCACATTCAAAATCAAGGCGCTAGTCTCATCATAAAAAGGAATGCCTTTGTATTCTTGGGAAAAATAAAAACTATTTTTATCTGTCACTAGATTTCCATGATACTCATAATCCTCACCAAAAGCAACTTGATTGCCCTTATGGATAAAGTGTTCTGCTTCTGCTGCTGCATTCTCCTCATCAAAAATAACCGTTTGCCGTGCACTGATATCTTTACTGATTACGTTGCGGTCAATGATTTTAGCCCCGGAAGTAAGAGGAGAATCCAATGCGTAAAAATCCGTCGGAGTGGCACTCAAGTAGTAAGCTTCCCGGATTTCCTTGGAAAACGTATGATCGTATTTTATTTTTTCCTCTGACAACCGGGCCTCGATGTTTTGCATACTATTTATCCCATTAGAGGCGACAGACTCGGTTTTCCCTTGAAAAAAAGTATACAGCAGGAAAATGTTCAAGGTTAAAAACGTGCATAAAAAAATCAGCTCGATTCGTTTAAAATCCATTACAGCTGTCCTCCTTGCTTTTCCAAAAGCTCCAAAGTATCGGATACTTTGTGCCACTCATCATGGTATTTTACATACCATTCAGGCTCCAGGTCGACGATTTGTTTGTTGTCTGGATTGATTTTCCAAGAATAACCCACTTGAATGTTTTGGATGTCTTCGTTTTTCATGCCTGCTTCCCTTAATTGCCGGATTATTTCCTTCGTTGGGGGCAAGGAAACTTCTTCATCTGAAGGAATCGGTACTTGTACGATGTTTTGATTTGTCAAAAGCTTGACCCCGCTTTGATTGGCAGTTATTTCTATCCTTCCCCGGTAGTAATCGCTGAAAATCGGGTAACCCTCTACAAACCTTCGATAAGTTATCTTTGCACCGGTCTTATCAAAATACCGGACCCCGTCTGCTGTCTTTCCCATTTTTTCGATATAACGGAAAGTCTGCTCATGGAAATTATTATTTTCTTTGACTGCAAGTTCTTGAGACACAACTTGCGGATCGGTGAAAAGAATTTCCCCAGTGGCGTAAGAAACCGTCAGCTTTTGCCCTGAATTAGTAATCAGGCGTACATCCTTATTGGCGTTGTCTGAAGAAAAAACATCTTCCGTACTGCTGAAAAACATTTTTGAAAACATCGTATAAGACTGAATTTCCAAAATATAACTATATTTCTTTAGTTTCACTTCTCCTAAATAACTATAAAAAATCGGGTCGGCTTGTTCTTCCAATTCTGCCGCAGTGTAACGATTATCTTTGTCCTTCACAAGTTTTTCCAATTCGGCAGTGTTGCCTTTAAAGTCTGCTGCATAGATTTTTTCCTGTCTATCGTCCAAAAAGGACATTTTTTTTCGCCCGTAATTGATTAAAATTCGGTTTACCATCACGCTGTCATCAAATTCTCCGCCGATATGGCTGTCATTAATCGCCAAATAATAATCGAGTGGGATAGTATTAGAAAAAACCAGCTCTACAGTCTCTGTTTGCTGCAAATACTCCAAATAGGCATCTCTTGAGGATATGGGCAGCTCTGCCACATTATCCACGTTCAATTTTAAACACTCTTCTGTCACACCCTGAATAACACTTTCGCGATTAGTAGAAAGTATCTCTCCACTTTTCGTATGATACACCAGATTCAAAGGGACAAACACCCGGTTGGCCGGCAGGACTTGTAACCTGTCGATGCCTTCTGTTTCCGCCGTCCTCGCTTGTTCATCACTTGAATGAGTCCAGATCCGCAAAGATAAAATTAAACTCAGCAGAATCATAGCAACCAGCAACAATCTGACAACTTTATCTTTTAGCTTCATTCCCAAAGATCCTCCTCTACCGGTACATATGGAAGAGAGATATAGAAGACCGAACCTTTTGACTCTTCACTTTCTACCCAAATGCTTCCTCCATGGTTTTGTATCACATCACGAGAAATCGCCAACCCCAGCCCCGATCCGCCCAGCGAACGGGAGCGAGCCTTGTCCACACGGAAGAAACGGTCAAAGACACGTTTCAAATCCCGTTTCGGAATTCCCATCCCCTGATCAGCAATACTGATGATCACATTGTTATGGGTTTCCAGCAGGCTGCAAATAATTTCGCCGCCGTCAGGAGAATATTTAATGGCATTATTCATGATATTGTCCAGCACTTGTATCATCTTATCAGAATCTACTTCCACCCAAATCGTCCGGCGCGTAAACTCTTTACGGATTTTATAGTTCATATTGTTGCTTGTAATCAACATCTCAAAACGCTCGATGACAAAATTGAACATTTCGTTCAAGTTGACCAGCTCCTTTTGGAGAGGCTGGCTCTTGCTGTCCATACGGGATAGTTCGAGCAAATCTGAAATCATTCGGATCATCCGGTCCGTTTCTTCCAAGCTCACATTGATAAACTTCGGTGCGACTTCCGGATTTTCCCAGGCACCATCGGCTAAAGCTTCTAAATAACTGCGCATGCTTGTCAGTGGTGTCCGGAGTTCGTGGGATACATTGGAAACAAATTCCCGTCGTTCCTGTTCATTTTTCTCCTGCTCCGTCACGTCGTGCAGCACACAAACCAGTCCGCTGATGAAACCCGATTCCCGGCGGATCATCGCAAAGTCCACTTTCAAGATGGTCAGTTCATTTTGATCATTCATCACATCAATCAATTTCTCGTTGTGTTCTTCCAACAATTGACGCAAAGAATAATCTTCTTTGATGTTCAACAATTCTAAAATCGATAAACCGATAGCTTCTTCGTTCGTTTTTTCCAACAGCAATTGTGCCATCTCGTTGATAATAACTACTTTTCCGCGGCGGTCTGTCGCCACCACACCATCGGTCATATGGGACAGCACGCTGTCCAGCCTGTGGCGTTCCGCTTCAAGAGTCTCCCGGGCTTCTTCCACACGGTCGGAGAGCTCGTTAAACGTTTCCCCAAGCTGCCCTAACTCATCCTGTCCATAAACCTCTACTTTTCCGGAGTAGACTCCTTGGGCTATTTTCATCGCCTGCTGCTGCATTTCGCCAATCGGTTTGGTAATCGTCCGCGCCACAAGCAGGGCAATAACCAGAGAAATTCCCATAGCAATCATCGAGGCTGAAAAAAATATGAACGCAATCTCGCTGACTTGCTGATACTGGCTTTCCAAATTGCTGGTCACATAGATTGCACCAATCACCGAAGTGCCTGCTGCTGAATAAATCTGCTGATTTTTCTGATACACGCGCTTGCCGGTCTCCGGGTCTTTGCGTTCTTCTCCCTTGGCCTCAAAATCATTCAGACTGCCGAACTCATTTTTCTTGCCGATATCGTTTTGCTTGGCGACTTCGCTAGTGGCACGCACGATACCTTTATCATCGACGACACGCACTTCCAGAATGTCGTTCCGGGAAAACTCATTGACTAGACGTTTTAAATTACTGTCGTCCTGCTCGTCTTTGCTGGCAGACAACTCATTGCTCAAATTAGATGCCAACTGCTCTACCTGACTGTCCACATTCTCTTTAAAGGTACTGATTGTGGAGCTTTCCAGTTCACGAATAAAAATAGCCCCGATGATCTCTACTGAAACAAGCAGCAGCAGAGCAAACACCATGGCTATTTTAAAATGAACAGATTGGAAAAATTTTATTCTTTTCCTCATTGTTCCCTTCTCCTAATCTTGCTCAGGGTTTCTTAAATAATATCCTACCCCGCGGCGAGTGATCAGCCATGCCGGGTGGCTCGGGCTGTCTTCGATTTTTTCACGCAGACGGCGCACTGTCACATCTACTGTACGTACATCGCCAAAATAATCGTAACCCCAAACCGTCTGAAGCAAATGTTCCCGAGTCATTACCTGACCCAAATGTTTCGCTAAATAATGCAGCAGTTCAAACTCACGGTGGGTCAACTCAATCTTTTCACCGCGTTTTGACACGATGTAGGCATCAGGATGGATCGTCAAATCCCCAACTTCCAGCTCATTGGTTTCTTCTTCTTGTACTTTTGTACTTGCTGTTCCTTGACGTCTCAAATTAGCCTTCACTCTTGCCACTAATTCCCGATTGGAAAACGGCTTAGTCACATAGTCGTCTGCACCTAATTCCAATCCTAAAACTTTATCAATTTCCGAGTCCTTTGCAGTTACCATAATAATCGGCATGTCGTATTTTTTTCTAACTTCACGACATACTTCCAGTCCATCAATCTTAGGCAGCATCAAATCCAGTAAAACCAAATCAGGTTCTACTTCTTCAACTTTTGCAATTGCTTCTTCACCATCGTAGGCTGTAAAGACCTCATATCCTTCTTTGGATAGATTAAATTTCACAATATCGGAAATCGGTTTTTCATCGTCTACAACTAAAATCTTTTTCATGATAGTTTCCTCCTCATATCAAAGGACGTCTAAGTTATTATACCCTATTTCAGCAAAATATAAAACCTTTCCATTAAATGGCGCCATTCACTTTTTTATTTTTTGCAAAAAACAGCTGTCCGTCTGGGAGTTCCCAAACGGACAGCCCTGTTATAAGCTACTGAGAAACAAAGAAGGTTTGCCTATATAGGGCAAGTATAGTTCGTGCATGGCCCGGGAACTTGCAGTATACAAAATATTCAAGTCCAAGGGAGTCTGATAGCTCATTTCAGATACATTGTGCACTATCACCCGGTCAAACTCCAGTCCTTTGGCCAAATACACCGGCATGATTAATGTTTTCATGGAAAAACTCATACTGCCGCCGTCAGCTACGAGACGGCTCTCGTTGACCCGATCCAGCTTTTTAAATAAACTTACCGCTGTTTCGCTGTCTTTCGTCAAAATCGCCTGGCGGTAAGAGGCGGGCCGTTCTGCAATAAGCTGATTCAAGTGATGCAGATAACTTTCTTCATCTGCAAATTTTTGCGTCTCTACTTCTTTTCCGGGACGATTGACCACTTCAATACCGCTTTTTTCTCCTCCTGCCAAATTTTTCATAAACTGGCTGATAGGACCGCTGGAGCGATAGGATTTTTTTAATTCCCGGAAAGTAACTTCAAGTCCTACAGTTTCAAAAATATTTTTCACTTTCTCAAAAGTTGTCCCCTGCTCAAAAATCGACTGGAAGCCGTCCCCTACCAGTGTAAAGTGAGCCTGATGAAAAATCTGAGCCAGAAAGTACAATTGTGTGTCGCTGTAGTCCTGCACTTCATCAATAATCATATATTTTACACGGCGTTCATCTCGTTTACGCAACATCAGATAATTCAAATAAGCAAATTCTGTCCCTTGGTCCAAGGATAAAGGCGGCTGTAATTTTTGTCCTGTCGCCTGTTCATAGTGCCCTTCCATATCCAGCCAGTCAAAGCGGTTGATTCGGCTGCGGGTTTTCTGATGCCGTCTCGTTAATATCCGGTAGGCAATTTTTTCGATGTTCACTTCTTCTTTCCCCTTCATGCCTCGTGGGAAAAGTTGTTGATACTCTTCATTGGACAAACTTTGTACTTCGTCACGCCAGTAATCTTTACGGCTTTCATTGGTGATATATGCCTGCAGACGGTCTGTCATCTTCTCACGGATAAACTCCAGTTGACGGTACACTTCTGTTCCTTGAGGCAGCATAGACAATTCATCAAAAATCCACTGTTTAGAAATAAGCACCTTTCCATCATGGGTAATATCCCGCAAAATCAACCCTTCCACTTTAAGCTGTGCCACATGTTTTTCGATGTCTTTCATCTTCGCCAAGCTGCTGGTGTAACCTTTTCTTTTCAGCTGATCTTCCAACGAATCTACTGGCAACATGCGCCCCTGATTTTTTATCAAATCCCGGTAAGTCATTTGTCTAGGATTTTTTTCTCCCAGACTAGGGAGGACTTCCTCGATATACTTGCTGAACATAGGGTTCGGCGAAAGCAGCAGCACTTGCTCCGGCAGCAAGTTCTCCCTAAATCTGTACAGCAAAAAAGCAATCCTTTGTAAAATCGTCGAGGTTTTACCACTGCCGGCAATCCCTTCGATTAACAGAACAGGACTTTGGGTGTCGCGGATAATTTCATTTTGCTCCCGCTGAATCGTGCTAGTGATGTCTTGAAGCTTGGCGCTTGACTCCTCATTTAATACTTGCAGCAGCATCGGATCTTCGATTGCTGTGGAAGTATCAAAAAAATCAATCAGCTGATCTTTTTCAACTTTCAACTGCCGGCGGTTTTTTAAATCTACCGGGATATTGCCCATAGGTGCTTCGTAGCTTGTCTGTCCTAGATTATTTTCATAATAAAGGTTGGCAATAGGAGAGCGCCAATCGTAGATATACTGATGATGTTTTTCGTCACTGAAGCCCGCCACTCCGATATAAAATTTTTCTATTTCTGCTTCATCCGGATACAAAACATCAATTTTAGCAAAGTAAGGAGTGCTCAACAATTGGGATAAGTTGTGTTTTTGTTTTTCCAACCACTCTCTTTTGTAGTTGATTTGAGCCAGTTCCTGATTCTTTTGTTCCACTTCGATTAGTGATTCAAAACTATCTGAGACAGAGTCGGAACTCATGCGCAAATCACTTGATAACTCTTGAACAAATTGTTTGGAGCTTTCATTCGTATCTTCGGCTTCAGCAGTCACTTGCTTTTGGGTTTCCAGTAGTTTGTCGTAAACAAAAGTCAAGTACGCCTGCTCTGCCTGCCATTCTTTTTTATTTCCCACGAAACTCCTCCTAGTGTTATTCATGACAAATAATTTTACGCATAGTTTATGAAAAAGTCAACTTTTCAGATTTTTTATTTTTTGTCAGAGAGAGGGGGCAAACGACAAATAAAGGTCGTTTTATGATAAAATAGAAGAATGAAACATTATTAAAGGGGTTTTTAAATGAAAAAAAATTATTTGCTGACGTCGCTTGTCATCATAGGCTTGGCTATCACACTGCTCTTTCTCTTTCAAAGTTTTCAATTAACGGGAGTTAAACAATCTGCCAGACTATTCTTGGCTTTCGAAATGCTTTTAGGCGTCGGCCTGTTGTTGCTTCCTGAACTTTTAGCTAAATTCATCGGCTACACGATACCTAATCCCTTAAAAATTCTTTATTGGGCGTTCATTTACTTTGCGGTCTTTATTGGGACCGGCTTTCACTATTATGATAAAATCAAGCTTTGGGATAAATTTCTCCATTGCTGGAGTGCAGCATTATTGGTCGCGCTAGGACTGGCACTACTCAGCCTCTTTTTCAAAAAAGAAGCAATGATCACCATGTCTCCTTTATTTATCGTGCTATTTGGTTTTTGTTTTGCTTTGGCGATGGGTGTCTTCTGGGAATTTTACGAGTTTAGTTTTGACAGACTTCTTGGCATGAATATGCAGCGCTTCGCAACCAGCACCGGCATCAACTTTAAAGGAAGTCAGGCACTGATGGATACCATGGGAGATCTGTTTACCAATGCTTTGGGGGCATTTCTGTTTTCACTTTATGCTTACTTCAAGTTAAAAAAAGAACCCCGTTGGATTGAAATCATTTCATTTAGAAAGGTAATGAGCAAAAAGAAGCAGACTCATAAATAATTTTCTAATCTGAAATAGAAAAAAATTTCAATTAAAAATCCCATGACATCACTGTGTTAGAAAAGGGATGTCACGGGATTTTCTCTATTTTGAGACTTTAGGGTCAACCTTTTATATTTTCTTCTCGCTTTCTCGGCCAATCGTCTCCTCATACGCAGGACAAATTCAACCAGTTCTATAGATTTATCTCTACTCAGACCATTCGTCCTCTCACGTTTTTCTGCCAACTGACAATCCTTTCCGAAAATCAAATGCCTAGGACACAAATAATTCGCCAAATGCATCCAACTGTTAATCTGAACAAAATGATAGTATAATAACACTTGTTATTTCATCGAAGGAGTGTCTGTCATGTCTTGGAAGCTCATCAACGAATTAAAAAAACAATTTAAATATATGGACGGCATACTGATTGTTGCCTTGGTCGTGCTTTCCTTTGCACCCTATGCTGTGTTTGCCGTATCCAATAACAGCCAAACCTTCAAACGCAACGAAACTTTAGCTATCGTCACGATTGACGGCAAAGAAGTGGATCAATTCATTCTGTCTAAAAAAACAGCTCATAAAGAGAAAACGTATTATCCCGGAGATGATAAGTACAACATCATCGAAGTCAAGGGAACAAAAATCCGGGTGAAGGAAGACAACAGTCCCGACCAGATTGCGGTCAAAACCAGCTGGATTGAAAAACCCGGGCAGGTCAGCATTTGTCTGCCTCACCGCCTGATGATTGAAGTAAAAGGTGTCTCGGCAGATGAAGATGACATGATTATTTCTTATTGAGCATTCTGTCAACAGAAATCATACTGCAAAAAAGAAACACAGCGGGCTTTTTAACAAGCCCCGCTTTGTTTTACTTTAATAACTTTAATCCAGCTCTCTCAGCATATGGTCATAGCTGTGTCCGCTGATCATCATTTCCCCTGCCTTCACAAAACCAAATCTCTGGTATAATTTTTTCGCCTTTGGATTGGCTTTGTCTACATTCAAACCAATATTTTCTGATGTATCAATAAATGTCGGCAAAGCTGCCAAGAGCTTCCCGCCGATACCGTTGCCCCGCTGATCCGCTCTGACAGCGATACTGTCCAGATACCACTGATTTTCCCCTGCTTCCTTATCGACAAACATTTTCTCATCGGAATCAATGCCCATACGAGCAAAAATATTTTTTAAAGGTGCATCAATCACGCTTTCTTCCGTGTTCAAATAACCGAAAGCCGCACCAACTACTTCTTCATTTACCACCGCCACAATGGCTCTCTTGTAATAATAGCGAAAGCCTTCTGAAAGATAGCCTTGTCGCAAAACTTCCAGCGTTGTTTCCTCACCATATTTAAGCAAGAAATCTAATTCCATATCTTTTAAAATTACCAAAAGCAGCGGCAAAACACTTTCTATATCCTTTTTTTCAGCACGTCTGATCATTTATTTAACACTCCTTACAATTTACCAGTTTAACATCAAAAAAAAGAACTAGCAAACTAGTTCTTTTAAGAGTTTATAAGATTGAAAAATAAATTGTACGTCGGCCAAACTGAGTGGCTTCTTCTTTACTGCCCATGAAAATATCAATGATATTCCCCCGGACTGCACCGCCAGTATCTTCTGCCCGGTAAACACCGCTGTATTGAGGCATGCTTGGCACATCAATCCTTACCAAAGAGCCTAATGGAATCACACCCGGATCAACCGCAATCGTTCTAAAAGGCGTAGGCACTGTTCCGGTAGCTGTGTTGTTCCCTGTAGCAATATAGGCTGTTGCCTGTCCAAGCGTATTGCCGCCTGTATTTTCTTGAGGTGCATTTTGCTCAGGAGCCGGTGGTGCTATTACGGAGTCGCCGCCTGACGCTTGATCAGAATTCGGAGTTCCAGACCCGGTAGTTGAAGATGAAGGAGGCACAACAGTATTTTGCGGATTTTTATTCACAGCCACTTGCTGCATCTGTGCCTTCTCTTTTTCTTTTTGTGCACGCTGCGCTTCCTCTTTTTGGACCCGCTCAGCAACCAATTGCTGCAATGATGCCGCGTTGGCGTCATATTTTTCTTTTAAGCCTGCTACCTGTGCATCTAAGCTTTCTTTTTCCAAGGAGACAGCCGCCTGCTGTTCTTCCAGCTCTTTTTGAGTGCTTACGAGACTTTGTTCCAAAACTTCCAGTCTTTCTTGATCTTCATAAAGACTTTCGATTTTTGAATTCCCTGCATTTTGCAACACTCTCATGGCGAACATCCGTGTGATAAAATCCGAAATATTTTCCGACTCTAAAACTGCTTGAAGTGACCCTGTCGCCGAGCTGTTCAGCTGCAGCTCCTGTAATCTCTCGGCAGCCAATTCTTTACGTTTGCCAATACTTATTTTAATTTGTTCGATCTCTTTTTCTGTTGCTTGTATCGTTGTCTTGGAAGTATTCAGTTCTTCCTCCAATTTAGCAAGATCTTCATACTTGCCGTTGATTTCAGCAACTACTGTATTAATTTCAGACTCGATTTGTTCTGCACTTTCTTTTGCCGCGGATTCTTTTGATTTCAATTCCGACACAGAATCAGCCGCAGCCGAAATCGGAAAAATCCCCAGCAGTAGAACAAAGGCTGAAAATAGTAATACTTTCTTCTTGACTCCCAACTGTTTACAACACCTTTCTCGTTTTACCGATACTTTCACTCATATTATTATACTCATTTAAAGCCCCAAGTGTATGACAAATTCTTTACATTATATTACGAAATGGTGTAATCTTAAAAGCACATAGCATTAATTTTAAAGGAGTAAGATAAAATGTCAACTCAAATTTATTATGCCGCACCCTTATTCTCAAATATGGAAAAACAATACAATAACTATCTGGTTACCAAGTTAAGAGATAGATTCCCCGCTGAAACCTTTTATGTTCCGCAAGAACAAGGTGATATCAACGATAAAAGCTTATACGCTGATTCAAAACAAATCGCCCTTTATGACACCAACGCCTTGCTGTCTTCAAAACTGATGGCAGCTGTTTTAGACGGTCCCGTCATCGATGTGGGAGTCGCTTCTGAAATTGGCATTGCCTATCAAGCCGGTATTCCCATCATCGGGTTGTTCTCTGACAGCCGTCAGCAGGGCGCAGATAACCAAGAAAAGCTGGAAGCCTTGAAAGACGTGGCTGAATCACAATTTCCCTACGCCAATCTCTATACGATTGGTCTTGTCAAGTTGAATGGGTTTGTTGTAGCAACAGAAGAGGACTGGTTAGATAAAATTGACACATATTTGTAACATGACAAAATTTTAATTGTTGTGAAATGAGACAGCATTTTTAAGTCAGTGATTATTTCTTTACCATTCATTAAAGAAAATTTCACTATTATATGTTAGCTTCTTCATAGTTTGTTCACATTTAGCGTTTATATTATAGACATACCAATAAACAACCCTAACAAAACTTTTCATTATTTACTCCTCCAAAGTAAATAAAATCTCCTTTTCTCTTCCAATCTGGGATTGGAAGAGATTTTTTTGTCTTCTGTTCAACCAGTACTTTCAGAAACGGATAAAGCAATCTCTGTCGCAAACATTGACAGATAAGGGTTATTATTTGAAAAGAATGCTTTTAGGTACTACAATTATATTGAAGGAAAAAAATTCAAGGAGAGATGATTTATTATGGTACACAACTTAATGAAACGTGACTTTGATGACTTCATTCCGGACGATTTTTTTGGCAACTTTGGGAAAAATTTTTTTAGATCCTTCGCAGGCGACTCAGTGATGAAAACAGATATTTCTGAAACAGATGATGAGTATACTGTAAACATCGATATGCCTGGCTTGAACAAAAAAGACATAAAAATAGATTTCAAGGATGACACCCTGTTTGTTAAAGGTAAACGTGAAGTTTCTACGGAGGAAAAAGACGAAAAGGGCAGTGTTATTCGCAGCGAAAGACACTATGGCTCCTTTAATAGAAGTTTCCGTCTGCCTAACGTCAAACAAAATGAGATTACTGCAAAATACAAAAACGGAGAATTGACGATAAAACTTCCAAAAGAAGAAAAGACCAGCAGCGATTCCAACATTCTGATAGACTAAAATTTCTAAAAGTTTAAAACCAGTGCAGCGTTTCAACGCTGCACTGGTTTTTTATGGTCCTTGACACGATCAGTTCTCTTGATTTTTAAAATATTCTTCTTTTGTAATGGCATAAAAGACGGCGTCGCTGGGCTTGCCCTTAATCATCACATATTGAGGGAAAATCCCTATCTTTTTCATGCCGATTTTTTCCATGACACGTCCTGATTTAGGATTGTCCAAATCATGGATAGCATAGACAACATTCAGATTTAATTTCTCAAAAATCAGCCATAAAATTTTCGAAGCCGCTTCCGGCATGATGCCTTGCCCCCAAAAATCTTGTGCCAGCGCATAGCCAATTTCGGCTTTTTTATTGTTTTTATCTAAATTATTGATGCCAGCCGCACCAATCAGTCGGCCAGTCTCCTTACAAATGATTCCATAATTCCCTAAAGGTTTCGGAAGAAAATAACTGGCGATCGTTTCTCTTGTCTCTTGAAGGGATCGGTGGGTCTCGAAAATAAATTTTGATACCTCTTCATCAGAGGCGTAGCGGTACATATCTTCCGCATCTTCCAAGCTGATAGGACGTAATAGTAAACGGTCCGTCTCCATATACAAGTGTTCTGCTAAAATCAGTTCCAACACCGGCTCTTTTTCTTCGCTCATCTAAACCGCCTCCTCTAATGTAGTATGTTTTAGTGTATCATTTAAGTCTTGCCCCTACAAGAACAGCTTTTTCTAACAGTTGGGCAGTGATTCGCGCTGAAATCAAAAACAACTTTTCAATAAACGAAAAGTTGTCTCAAATTTTTTTAATGTTTATCTTCTTTCCAATCACGTTTGTCCCGCGACTTTACAAAAATGGAAAACAACCGCTCAATTCCATAAATCAGAATACTGGAAAAAACAATCGTAAAAATCACCAACAACATTTCCCTCACAGCCACCGTCAACACCCCTTTTGTCCTGAACGTCAGGAACAACCTCTGCTTACTGTGAATAAAGCAAGTTGCGCCGAAAATAGCGGGACTGCCCCAACTTCGCAACCTTACTCTTCAGTATAAAGTGTTTTAAAGACGGATGCCATGGATTTATCTGACAACAATCTTACAAAGTTGTCAGGTTTAGGAACCAATACTTCTATCTTTTAAAAAAATCCCCATGATAACTACCAACGTAGTTACATGGGGGAGCTTTTCCTAATATTTTCATGATGGGGTGTTCTAAGTTTTATCCTCTAATTTCATTTTTTGATAGTCTTTAGAAATATCCATCAAAGATTGATAGGTTTCCTGAATGATTTTCTGATACTTAGCATCCTCAACGTACTGGGCAACTTTCTCCAGAACCTTCTGCTCACGGGCAGTATCCAGCACTGCTATATTCTGCTCTTTTTTTATCCGGGCAACTTCTTCCACCACTTTTAATCGTTCTTCTAATAAATGAACGATTTCCCGATCAATATCATCAATTTTCTTTCTTTGCACTTCTAATTTTTCCATTTTCCCGACTCCTACTCAATAAGTACTTTTTCAAAAAAATCTGCTGCATCTCCCAACACTTGGACATCGTTGTCACTCATCAGCACTGATTCTTTATTGACCAAAATCACACGGCTGTCAGAATTTTTATACTGAATCATGCCCGCAAACGGGTAAACCTTAAGACTTGTTCCCACGATGACAATCGTGTCTGCCGCCATGATTTTTTCGACAGACTGCTTGATGATGCCTTCATTCAACAGTTCTTCATACAAAACAACATTTGGCCGCAATTGTCCGCCACAACCCTCATGTTTATCAGAATTTAAATATTCTTCCACCGGCACCGGCTGACGACATTTACGGCAATACACATCATATAAACTGCCGTGGAAATGCAGGACATTTTTACTGCCGGCTTTGTCATGGAGCTGGTCGATATTTTGCGTGATTACAGTACAGTCTTTTTTTACTTTTTCCAGTTCTGCCATCTTGCGGTGAATCACATTGGGTTCAGCTTGCGGATGGTACAGCAGTTTTGTAAATTCATAAAATTTATCTGGCTCTTTATCCAAACAGGTATGACTCAGGAGATATTCCGGATGGTCGATGCCGCTGTAAACACCGCCTAAAGAACGATAGTCTGGAATCCCTGACGGAACAGATACTCCGGCCCCTGTCATAAAAACAAGCTGCTCACTGTCTGCAATCAACTGTAATCCTTTTTTCATTTCTTTTTCCATTTTTATCACCCAAGGACAGTATATCACAAGAACACCTGCCTCTGGTCCCTTAGCCGTCGTAAAATCCAAGGATAGCAATGGCCGCCATAATCAGCGCAATTACTAGGTACTGTTTCACCGTTAATTTTTCTTTCAAAAAAATCCGTGACCAGATGACTGACACGATACTGTAAGAAGATATCAGCGGTGCCACCACAATAGCATTGCTGGCAATCGCTCCCACATAAAAAAATTGTCCCAAAGTTTCAAAACCTGCAGCAAGCAGACGATTTTTTTCCTGACGTAAAGCAATGGCTTCCTTGCCTATCATCCGAACATAGAGCCAGCAAGCTACTCCTACAATTAAAAAAGTCAATTCATAGGCGATTAGTGCCTGATCTTCAGACATGATTTTCTTTGTCTCCAAATAATAACCATCTAAAAAAGTCCCTAGGCCGTCGATGACACAATATAAAATCGGAAAAATAATCGCCACTGCACTTTTCCGGTATTTTTTATCTATGATTGCTCCTTCTCTGGCTAATTGACGGTCTGCTTCTTGTTTTTCAAAATAAGACAGCAAGAAAATCCCGACTGAAATCATCGCTACTGCAAGAAACTGAATTTTCTTCATGGAACTGCCCAACAGAAAAAATGACAGCAGTGCTGAAACCGCCCCTGATGAATTGCTGATAGGCGAGGCTATCGATAACTCGATATAGCGCAGGCCCACATAGCCGATTGTCATTGATAGGATATACATAAACGACACAGGCAGGTACTTAATCAAATTCATCCAATCAAATGCCACACCTTTAAAAATCATGTAGCCGATTGCGTGAAGCCCCATGACTCCGCCTACCATGACTACAGTTCGCAAAGCGCTGTATTTTTCCGAAGGGTGATTTCCTTTTTTATAAAACAGATCGGCGGTCCCCCAAGCCAAAACTGAGATCATCGCAGGTATAAACCACATAAACATCCCCAACCTTTCAATTATCGTCCTTACATAAAGTACCGTAATTTTTTATAATCGTCAATGACGTTTTACTTCCCAGCCTCCTTTTTTTAAAGCAAAGACACAGGCTAATCTTTGCTTATTTCAAAGGTTATTCGTTATAATGGAGATGTATAAAAATAATTATAGGAGGTAATTTTCATGAAAGTCATCGTTTTAGGTTCTTCCCACGGCGGCTATGAAGCAGTTGAAGAATTATTGCTGACTCATCCAGATGCTGAAATTCAGTGGTATGAAAAAGGCGACTTCATCTCATTTATGGGTTGAGGGACTCAAATGTATCTCGAAGGAGTAGTCACTGACGTTAATTCAATACGTTACATGACTGCCGAAGAGATGGAAAAACGTGGGGTCCACGTTTTCGTAAACCAAGAAATCACTAAACTGGAAGCTGACAAACATCAAGTACGGGTGCTTGATCATTTGACTGGCGAAGAGCGAGTAGAGTCTTATGATAAAATCATTTTAAGTCCGGGGGCTGATCCATTTATTCTTCCTGTTCCGGGAAATGATTTAGGCAACATCAAAACTATGCGCGGCCGTCAGGATACCATTGATTTAAGATTGCTCTCCGTTGATCCGGAAATCAAAAATGTGGTCGTAATCGGTGCCGGGTATATCGGTATCGAGGCTGCTGAGGCTTTCGCTTTGGCAGGCAAACATGTGACGGTAATCGATATCATTCCCCGTCCGCTTGGTGTCTATCTGGATAAAGACTTTACCGATGTTCTTGAAAAAGAAATGGAAGAAAACGGCGTTCATTTAGCAATGAGAGAATCTGTGACAAGCTTTACCGGTGAAGGAAAAGTTGCGTCGGTCATTACTGACAAAGGAGAATATCCTGCCGATTTAGTCGTCATGTCTGCTGGTGTCCGTCCTAATACTCGATGGCTGAAAGATGCTGTTGATTTGCATCCTAACGGAATGATCAAAACAGACCGCTATATGCAGACCAGCCAGCCGGATGTCTTTGCGATTGGAGATGCCACGCTAATCCAGTACAATCCCGGCAAGACCGAGGTCAATATTTCTCTTGCCACAAACGCCAGACGCCAAGGCCGCTATGCTGTCAAAAACCTGATCGAACCTGTCGCACCATTTCCTGGAGTTCAGGGATCGTCTGCTTTAAGAGTTTTTGATTATAAATTTGCTTCAACTGGGTTAAATGACCAAATGGCAGAAAAATTAAACATTGACATCAAATCAGTTCTGTTGGATCAAGATACTTTAATGGACTTTATTCCAGAAAAAATGAAGGAACGGGTCATGTTCAAATTAGTTTACGATCCTCAGACATTGGAAATTCTAGGGGCACAAATTTTATCCAAACAGGATTTGACTGCGAATATCAATGCGATTTCTATTGCTATACAAACGAAATTCACCATTGAAGAACTGGCTTATGCGGATTTCTTCTTCCAACCTGAATTTGATACACCTTGGAACCTGTTAAACATGGCTGGATTAAAAGCACTCCAGCAGGAAAGATAAACTTAAGCAAGATTCAAACCGAGGCAGACTCTGCCTCGGTTTTTTTCTACCCAAGTCAAAATAACAAATATTGCATGACTTTTTCACGTTAAAATGGTATGATTGTCCAAGATAAAAATGAAAGGGAGCGAGAAAAATGGTGGCATTTTTAATTTATTGGTTCAGCATTTTTGTCAGTCTTGCTTGGGTCATCCTTAGTATCGGATTCTCATTGTTTTACCTTGCAAGAAAAGAAAATGGTAACCTGTGGGCTTTTGCCTTCTTTAATCTTCTGGTAATTGTTTTTCTAGCAATTATTCTAGTCGTTTATAAAACTTGGGATTTCGATATCACATTATACAGTTCTGCTATCCGGGCACTGATGATTGCCAACGGAGGCCTGTCAGTGATTCAAGCCATCTTGGGTCGAGTCAAAAAACCACAAGTAGCACACTCATAAAATCAACCCTGCCGGAAGTTTGCTGGCAGGGTTTTTGTTTTTATCTAAGTTTTATCACATATTTCATCCACATGTTAATCATTTGCGAATTTCACAAATCATTCCGTTTTTAAACGCATCCGATAATCCCTTCCATTGTTTCCAGCTGGACTTGACGCAGTCAATTTTCTAGGCTATTATAGAAACAATTAAATTGCCTCATGATGAGGTAGAGGTCGCGATAATCAAGAAGCTTGGTCGAGTTTGAGGGAACGAAGACACTAAGTAGAGGGAAAGTCGCCGAAATGCTTACCAGCCTCTCTGGTAAGTGTTGGGACAGCAGCGAACAACTGCTGGACTGTCTTAGTCTGTGAAGACTAAGTTGCGCTATTTTCGTCAAGCGGAGGAAAATTTGTGCAATCCGAGACCTCGTGAAATTCACGAGGTCTTTTTTTATCAATATTATCCATAGGAGGAAACAAATGAAAAAAAGAATGAAATGGTTGTGTGCTTTCCTGCTGATTTTTTCTGCTGTGACTTGGAGCACCAGCAGTGCGTCAGCAGAAAATAGCGATGAAGCTGTGTTTAGAGTAGGAATGGAAGCCGGATACCCCCCGTTTAACTGGACCCAGCAAACAGATAAAAATAATGCTGTACCCATTGACGGACAAAAAGAGTATGCGGGTGGATATGACGTTGAAATCGCAAAAAAAGTCGCCGATGGTTTAGGAAAAGAACTGGTCATCGTGAAAATATCTTGGGACGGCTTGGCTCCTGCACTGACTTCAGGGAAAATTGATGCTATTGTTGCGGGGATGTCCCCGACTGCCGAACGGAAGAAAGCCATTGATTTTTCAGAAGCCTATCACCATGCAGAACTTGTGATGATGGTAAAAAAAGGCTCTCCCTTTGAAGAAGCCAGATCACTAGCCGACTTTGAAGGTGCCAAAATCACCGGTCAGCTGGGGACTCTCCATTACGATGCCATCGACCAAATTCCCGGTGTGCAAAAAGAATTAGCCATGGATGATTTTCCGGCCATGCGCGTAGCACTGGAGTCTGGAGTCATTGATGGTTACGTGTCTGAAAATGTTGAAGGAATCACCGCGAAAAAAATCAATCCAAATTTCGTCATGGTGCAATTTGCTGAAGGGAAAGGTTTCGAACTGTCGGAAGCCGATTCGACTGTTGCCATAGGATTAAGAAAAGGAAGCCCGCTGACTGAACCGATTAATGAGATTTTGGGAAATATTTCCAGAGAACAACGGGAAGAAATCATGGCTACTGCAATTGGGCAACAACCCGGAGCCGAGGACGAGGCTACCGGAGGGTTTTTCTTTTGGGTCAAAAAAATCGTGGAAGAAAACGGCGTGATGTTCGTACGGGGAGCCGGAATGACTTTGCTTATCTCACTAATCGGAACGATTTTAGGCACAGCGATTGGGATGGCTATCGGGATGTTCAGAACGATTCCAACCCCTAAAAAAGCTGGTAAAAGAGGGATATTCAACTTTCTGAATGCTTTATTCTCTGTGTATATCGAAATCTTCCGCGGAACACCGATGATCGTACAGTCAATGGTCATCTACTATGGTGTGGCACAAGCATTCGGTATCAATATCAATCGTACAATTGCTGCAATTTTTATCGTGTCAATCAATACGGGCGCTTATATGACTGAAATCGTCCGCGGCGGAATTTTTGCTGTGGATAAGGGGCAGTTTGAAGCGGCACAAGCCATCGGGATGACCCACTTTCAAACGATGCGGCACATTGTTGTTCCCCAAGTCATCCGTAATATTTTACCGGCGACAGGCAATGAATTTGTCATCAACATCAAAGATACTTCTGTTTTGAACGTGATTGCCGTTTCAGAATTGTTTTTCCAGGCAAAAACCGTTTCTGGGGCAAACTTTAGATTTTTCGAAACTTTCTCTGTCGTTTGTGTCATATATTTTGTCATGACCTTCGCTGTGACCCAAATCTTGCGTCGTATTGAGAAAAAGCTGGACGGTCCCGGTCATTACGAACCCTATGGAAATCAGATGCAAGTTCAAAAGCCAAAAACCACTGACTAGGAGGGATTTTTGATGGAGAAAATGATTGAGATAAAAGATCTGCATAAAAATTTTGGTGAAAACCATATTTTAAAAGGTGTCAATTTAACCATTCATAAAGGAGAAGTTGTGACAGTCATCGGCTCATCGGGCTCGGGCAAGTCCACACTTCTACGCTGTATCAATATGTTGGAAGAACCTACCAGCGGTGATATTTTATTTAAAGGAGAAAGTGTTATGTCGGAAGACTGCTCACTTTCTCAATTACGCACACATCTGGGGATGGTTTTTCAACAGTTTAATTTGTTCGAAAATAAAAATGCTTTGCAAAATTGTGTGATTGGGCAAGTCCAAGTCTTGAAACGATCGCAAAAAGAAGCAGAAAAAATCGCAATGGAAAATCTTCGTAAAGTAGGCATGGGAGAATTCCAAAACGCCAGCCCTAAACAACTGTCAGGCGGACAAAAACAGCGGGTCGCTATCGCACGAGCACTCTCGATGAATCCGGACTGCCTGCTTTTTGATGAACCCACTTCTGCCTTAGACCCTGAAATGGTAGGTGAAGTTTTGAAAACTATTCGCGAGTTGGCAGCAGAAGGTCTGACGATGGTCGTCGTCACTCACGAAATGGGATTTGCCAAAGATGTCTCCGACCGGGTTGTTTTTATGGACCAAGGCGTGATTGCAGAAGAAAATACGCCGGAGAACATTTTTAACCATCCTAAAGAATTACGGACAAAAGAATTTTTAAAACGGATTTTAGAACAACATTGATACTTATACCCATCTTGTGGACAATGTGGATAACTTTGTGGAAAGTTGTCCACTTTTTTTTAGCTTTATCCCTTTGTTTCTAAGAGTTATTAACAAAATCATAAAGTTGTTAACAATTTTATGTGGATAACTTCATAAAATTACTTGATTTTCACTTTTTATTGAATTTTAAGTTCTAGTTAAAATCTCAAATTCAAATTGTTTTTTTTGAAAAAATAGGTATACTAATGGGCAGAAAGTTTTTTAATGTCAGTAACTGAAAGGATCTTAATATGAATTGGTATGAACTAATTAAAGCAATTATTTTAGGTGTAGTCGAAGGGGTGACCGAATGGCTGCCTATCAGCAGTACCGGACATTTGATTTTAGTGCAGGAATTTATGCAACTGGATGCCCGGCCCGAATTTATCGAAATGTTTAATGTGGTGGTCCAGTTGGGAGCGATTCTCGCGGTAGTTATTCTATATTTCCACAAGTTGAACCCTTTTTCTCCTAAAAAAACAACTGCAGAAAAAAAAGACACATGGGATTTATGGTTTAAAGTTATTGTCGGGTGTATCCCTGCCGGTGTTTTGGGACTGCTTTTTGATGACTGGTTTGATGAACATTTCCACAAATTTTTACCGATTGCCATCATGTTGATTTTATACGGTGTCTTATTCATCATTGTGGAAAACTTCAATAAAAATCGTGAACCAAAAATCACCAGCTTTAAAACATTTACTTATCAGACCGCTATTATCATCGGATTGTTCCAGGTGTTGTCATTAATGCCCGGAACTTCCCGCTCGGGAGCCACCATCATCGGAGCACTGCTTATTGGAACCTCCCGTTATGTAGCAGCGGAATTTTCATTCTTCCTCAGTATTCCCGTGATGTTCGGAGCTAGCGGTTACAAGCTTCTCAAGTTTTTTAAGGCAGGAGGAAATTTCATAGAAGGAGAACTGACCTTCTTGTTGGTAGGTTCTTTCGTAGCCTTTATTGTTTCCATCATAGCTATCAAGTTTTTGATGAATTTTATCAAAACCAACGATTTCAAACCTTTCGGCTGGTATCGGATTATCTTAGGTGCTATTTTGATTGGTTACTGGGGATTGTTTATGTAAAAAGAAAAACTATCTGTTCTGGAAAGGAATAGATAGTTTTTTCTATCCTGCCGATATGATTTTATGTCAGTGTTATTCGCCATAATTTCTGATTCTAATTTTAGATATTGATAGCTCACACGACTTCATCTGATATCTTTTTGACTTGTACGGACATTTAATCTATAATTTTCTGTAAACATACAGAATAAAGGTGAATTATCATGGCAAAAGCCAAATACCAATTGATTGCGGATGAAATTCGTTCAAAAATATTAGCAAAAGAATATAATGTCGGCGATGTTATCCCGCCGGAAACACAACTTCAAAAAGATTTCAACGTCAGCCGCCATACCGTCAGACAGGCGATTGCCCTGTTGGTAAATGAAGGACATCTGAAAGCAGAGAAAGGCTCAGGGACCTACGTCCAAATGCCTGCCCTCCAGACCTTAAACGGCGCACAAAAAAAAATCGGTGTCATTACCACCTACCTGTCAGATTATATTTTCCCCTCCATCATTCGTGGGATTGAGCAAGAACTAAGGGAAAATAATTATGGTCTTTTGTTGGCAAGTACAAACAATGATTTGTCCACAGAAAGAAGATGTCTGGAGATGATGATGCATCAAGGTGTGTCAGGACTGATTGTTGAGCCGACTAAAAGCAATGAATACAATCCTAACCTTTCTTACTATGTATCACTAAAAGAAAGAGAGATTCCAGTACTGATGATTAATGCTTATTATGAAGAACTGGATTTTCCTTTTCTCGTAGTAGATGATGTGGCTTCTGGTTATTTGGCTACTAAACATTTGATTGATCAGGGGCACAAAAAGCTGGCTATGATTACAAAAATCGATGATCTGCAAGGTAAGCTACGGATGAAAGGATTTATCAATGCCCACACAGAGGCAAACCAGTTATTTGAATCAAATTGCATTTACACCTATACAACAGAGACGAAACAGCAAGTGATAGAAACCATCTTGGCAGATTTAAATAGACAGTGCATCTCGGTCACAGGTATCGTTTGTTACAATGACGAAATTGCGAATCAGCTGAGCCAACAGCTGATTCGGAGCGGATTTACTATTCCTAAAGATTTTTCTCTGACTGGAAATGACGACTCCTTCTTGAGCACAGCCGGAGAAATCGCCCTGACGACTGTTTCCCATCCAAAAGAACAATTGGGGGCTGAAGCTGCACAAGCTATGATTAAAAAAATCGAACAGCAAAAACCTTTGGAAAATAAAACGTATTCCCCAAAGATTATTGTACGAGACTCCACCCGTAAATTAGTCTGAACAAAAACATATAAAAAATTGACATGTACGGACATATATTTTATAATTCTTCTTATAGAACCCATTTTTATGGACTATGAGAAGTTTTTTTGTATATAAGGAAATATGGAAAGGAGATTATTTCAGTGACAATCAAACAAACAACTATTGACGAAATCAACCATGGCAAAACGTTTCTAGGCATTGAGCTAGGTTCCACGAGAATCAAAGCAGTATTGATCGACTCCCAGTATGCCCCCATCGTCTCCGGCAATCACGACTGGGAAAATAAACTGGTAGATGGTTTTTGGACCTACTCTATTGAAGATATTTGGAAAGGGTTACAAAATTGCTACGCTGACCTGAATAAAAATGTTCAAGCACTTACGGGGGAACCTCTCCGTCAGGTCGGCTCCATTGGATTCAGTGCCATGATGCATGGTTATTTGGCTTTTGACTCCCACGATCAGCTGCTGGTTCCTTTTAGAACTTGGCGTAATTCCAATACCGGTAAATCAGCTGAAAAACTAACAAAGCTTTTTGACTATAATATTCCTCAACGTTGGAGTATTGCCCATTTGTATCAGGCAATTTTAGATAATGAACCCCATGTGAAAGACGTTAATTTCTTTACAACTTTAGCAGGTTATCTGCACTGGCAACTAACTGGTGAAAAAGTGCTAGGTGTGGGGGAAGCTTCTGGGATGTTCCCTATTGATCCAAATACTGCCGCTTACGACGCAAAAATGATTCAGCAATTCAATGAGCTGACAGCCCCTGTTGGTTTTGACTGGAAGCTAGAAAATATCCTCCCTGAAATCAAACTGGCAGGTGAACAGGCTGGAAAGCTTTCTGAAGCTGGTGCAAAATTACTAGATGTGAGTGGTCATCTCCAAGCTGGTATCCCACTTTGTCCGCCAGAAGGTGATGCGGGGACCGGTATGACCGCCACAAATAGCGTAGCTAAACGGACAGGAAACGTCTCGGCTGGTACTTCTGTTTTCGCCATGATTGTTTTGGAAAAAGAGCTAGAGAAAGTCCATCCGGAAATTGATCTAGTCACCACACCTGACGGCAAATTAGTCGCCATGGTCCATGCAAATAATTGTTCATCAGATATCAACAGCTGGGTAAAGCTATTTGCTGAATTACTTGAGAGTCTTGGTATGCCTGTTGATACTGGCACCCTATTCGAAACGTTGTTTAAAAAAGCTCTGGAAGGGGAAGCGGATGGCGGAGGATTGCTTTCCTATGGATACTACTCTGGAGAAAACATTACCGAGTTTGCAGAAGGTCGGCCTCTATTCGTCCATGGACCAGATGACAACTTTAATCTCGCTAATTTTATGAGAACCCACTTAATGTCTGCTCTTGGTGCACTGAAAATTGGTATGGACATTTTAGTTAATGAAGAAGACGTGCACGTAGATGAAATCCTCGGTCACGGCGGCTTCTTTAAAACAGAAGAAGTTGGACAAAGAATGATGGCTGCTGCTATGAACACAACTGTCTCTGTGATGGAAACTGCTGGTGAAGGCGGCGCATGGGGAATGGCTCTATTGGCTGCTTACATGATACAAAAAGTCTCTGACCAAGAATTGCCCGAATTTTTGAGCAAACAAGTTTTTGCGGACAATCTTGCCAAAAGTCTAGCCCCGGACTCAGAAGATATCGCAGGTTTCGAAGCCTTTATCAACCGGTATAAAAAAGGCCTGCCTATCGAAAGAGCTGCCGTAGAGCATTTGATTTAATGATAATTTCAAAAAATTCAAAGGAGTGGATAGTGTGTTAGAAAAGCTGAAGGAAGAAGTTTTCCTCGCCAACTTAGAGCTGCCCAAACAAAGCCTAATCAAATACACATGGGGAAATGTCAGTGCTGTAGACAGGGCACAACAATTATTTGTCATCAAGCCCAGCGGTGTCAGCTACGAAACAATGACTGCCGAAGACATGGTCGTGTGTGATTTTGAGGGAAATGTGGTTGAAGGGAAGTTGAACCCCTCCTCAGATACCCCTACCCATGCGGTCCTCTACAAACATTTCGAGGACATCGGCGGTATCGTCCATACTCATTCCCAATGGGCAACTGCTTGGGCACAGGCTGGATTAGACGTTTCTGCCATGGGCACTACCCATGCTGATACATTCTATGGTGCCGTTCCTTGTGCCAGATTTTTGACACCGGAAGAAGTTGAACAGGGATATGAAAAAGAAACTGGACATGTGATCGTCAAAACATTCTCTGAACGCAGACTTGATCCCCTAGAAGTCCCAGGTGTTCTCTTGCACGGACACGCCCCATTCACTTGGGGAAAATCAGCTGATGAAGCGGTGATGAATGCCGTTGTCTTGGACGAAATTTGTAAAATGAACTTTTATACTAGACAGCTTAATTCCTATGCGGAAGAGCTACCTCAATATATCTTGGACAAACATTATTTGCGCAAACACGGAAAAGATGCTTATTACGGTCAAAAATAAAACTAATTAGGAGTGGTAGAACATGTTAACAGAAAAAAAAGAATTTTGGTTTGTGGTAGGTTCCCAGCATTTGTACGGTGAAGAAGCGTTAAACGAAGTTAAAAAGCATGCGGAAGAAATGACTGCTGAATTGAACAACTCCGGAAAACTGCCTTACCCGGTCGTCCTTCAGGAACTGGCTGTTTCAGCGGATGCAATTACAAGCATTATGAAAGAAATAAACTATCAAGACAAAGTCGCCGGAGTTATCACTTGGATGCACACTTTCTCTCCTGCCAAAATGTGGATTCGTGGAACAAAGTTGCTTCAAAAACCTTTGTTGCACTTAGCCACACAATACAATGAAAATATCCCTTGGGAAACCATCGATATGGACTTCATGAATCTGAATCAAGCAGCTCATGGCGACCGTGAATATGGCTTTATCAATGCCCGCCTGAACAAACAAAACAAAATCGTTGTCGGCTACTGGAAACGTCCTGAAGTACAAGAACAAATTGCAGAATGGATGGATGTGGCAGTTGCTTTCAATGAAAGTTTCAACATCAAAGTCGCCCGTTTCGGAGATAACATGCGTAATGTAGGTGTCACTGAAGGAGATAAAGTCGAAGCTCAAATCCAATTCGGCTGGACAGTGGATTACTTCGGCATCGGCGATCTTGTCCAATATATCGACGCTGTGTCCGATGAAGATGTGGAAAAATTATTTGTAGAATATAAGGAACTTTATGATTTTGATTACGGGGACTACGACCAAGCTCTTTGGGAAAATCATGTAAAAGTCCAAGCAAAACAAGAAATCGGTCTCAAACGTTTCCTTGATGCCGGCGGTTATAATGCCTTTACGACAAACTTTGAAGACTTGTACGGCATGCAACAGCTGCCAGGATTAGCTGTCCAACGTTTAATGGCCCAAGGTATCGGATTTGCCGGAGAAGGAGATTGGAAAACAGCCGCTCTGGATCGTTTGATGAAAGTCATGGCCCATAATCAAAATACCGGATTTATGGAAGATTATACTTATGAACTGGCAGCCGGCAAAGAGGCTATTCTGCAATCCCACATGTTGGAAGTAGACCCTACCCTTGCTGTAAACAAGCCAAAAATCGTTGTTGCTCCGCTTTCCATGGGAGATCGGGAAGACCCTGCCCGCTTAGTTTTTGACGGGAAAGCCGGTGAAGGAGTAGTCGTTTCCATGGCTGACTTCGGTACACACTATAAGCTTTTGATCAACGAGGTCACGGCCTTTGAACCGACTGTACCAGCACCAAAACTTCCAGTGGCAAGAGTGCTGTGGGAAGTCAAACCTAATTTCCAAGAGGGAGTCCATGCATGGATTCAAGCTGGCGGCGGTCATCATACCGTCGTTTCCCTGAACTTAACCACCGACCAGATTATTTCATGGGCAAAATTAGTCGGCTTGGAATATGTGGTAATCAAGTAATTTATATAACTCAACGTTTAAACTATTATTTTTCATCTGATAACATTTAAAGTTAACCAGCGAAAATTGCCTCCATATAGATGATTTGTCCCCTTCTATATGGAGGTTTCATCATTCTGCAACATCATGCTAAAACGCCGACAGGACTTGACTCCCGTTGTAATGTGAAAACAGGTTTTTGCGGATTATAAACATATCTGCGAAACATCTCACCAATGGTTCAGTATACTCAGTTAAAGTAGCCTTATGAATTGTGAAAATCCAACAACAGACAGTTAATTGTCAAACCTCTGTTTTGTCGGCTAGAAACATCCCTTTTTGTGCCTTGTAATTTAATTCAAATAATGACAAAATGATAGCGAGGTGATATTAATGAAAATTTCAAAAAAAGAGTTTGAAGCAAACGCAACATTGTATACGCTGGAAAATGATCATAACGTCAAGTTGATGGCTACTGATCTGGGAGCCAGAATCGTAAAATGGCTCGTTCCCCAGACGGAAAAAACTGTAAACATCGTTCTTGGTTTTGATAAGGGCGAAGACTATCAAACTATTGATACTTATCTGGGTTCCACTATCGGACGTGTAGCCGGACGAATCACAAAGGGAAAATTTGAAATCAATGAAACAAAGTACCAAGTAACTACACAACCTGCCCAAAATGACAACACTCTGCATGGCGGTCCTGACAGTTTTGAAACAAAATTGTGGCAAGCTGAAACTGTTGTAGGCAGTGATTATGCCCAAGTGATTTTCAACTATCGAAGTCCTGATGGCGAAAATGGTTTCCCGGGCAACATGGATATCACTGTCACATACACATTAAATAATGCGAACGAATGGCGGATTGATTACAAGGCTACCACAGATAAAGCAACGTTATTCAATCCGACGAATCACGTTTACTTTAATCTGACTGATGATCACGAACAAACCCTGCATCAGCATAAGATGCAGCTGGCTTCTGACAGCTTTGCGGTCATCAATGATGATGTCACCGTGACAGGAGAACTGCGGGCAGTGGCAGGGACACCTTTTGATTTTAGGGAAATTCAGCCCTTAGCTCAAATCTATGAGTCAGACTATTCTCAAAACACTGTAGTCGGCGGTTTAGATCATCCTTTCGTATTAAATAAAGAGGCAGCTGTGCAAGCAAAATTAATCAGTCCTGATGAAAAAATCAGCGTGGAAATGACAACGACTGAACCTGCTGTGGTCATCTTCTCCGGGAATTTCGGACCGGAAGTATCAGGTGTAAAAAAAGTTAAAAACTTCACTGGGATTACATTAGAAACTCAAGAACTGCCGGGTGCTGTGGAGTTCGAAAACTTTGGAGACATCGTCCTGCGACCAGAGAACACTTTCACATCAACAACAACTTTCAAAGTTAACTTTTAGCACTGAATCATTTAAACGTTTAGATACAGTAAATACTTTTAACTGACAATTTAAAACTCCCGCGGCATCGTTTTAATCTTGCGATGCTGCGGGAGTTTTTGATGAATGTGAAGGGAAAAAAATATAATCACTATACTATATACCGTAAAAAAATCTTATGCCCTGAAATAACTTTCACTCTGCACAAACCTGCTTACACCTTTTGCTGCTTCATTACAAAAACATCTGAACATTATTAGATTTCCTTAATAAACTTCCGCCGTTTTTGTAAGCGTATACTTATCGTTGTATACTTAAAATGATTCAGCAAAAGAAGGGGGACATAATTATGACACAGCCGCATGTAAACTCCAGTCTGGAAACATTTTTAGATCAATCACTAAGCGATTTGAAAGCCAAGGGACTGTTCTCTGATATTGACGTTCTTGACCAAGCCAACGGTCCTATAATTTCAATCAACGGACAAAAGAAAATCAATTTAGCCTCCAATAACTATTTGGGCTTTGCCACCCATCCCCAGTTGATAGAAGCCAGCGAAAAGGCAACTGAAAAATACGGGGTGGGAGCGGGAGCGGTCAGAACCATCAACGGTACTATGAAAATCCATCAAGAGTTAGAAGATAGACTGGCCAAATTCAAAGGAACAGAAGCCGCTATCGCTTTCCAGTCCGGTTTTAATTGTAATATGGGGGCCATTTCAGCTGTTATGAATAAAAATGATGCGATTTTATCCGATGAGTTAAATCATGCGTCCATCATCGACGGCTGTCGGCTCTCCGGTGCCAGAATCATCCGCGTCAAACATTCAGACATGCGGGACTTGGAAGAACACGCACAAGAAGCACGTGAGAGCGGACTTTTCGAAAAAATCATGTTCATCACAGACGGGGTTTTTTCCATGGATGGAGATATTGCCAAATTGAATGACATCGTTAAAATAGCAGAGAAATATGATTTGATTTTATACGTTGATGATGCCCATGGTTCAGGAATTCTGGGAGGCGGTGCCGGAACCGTTAAGTCCTTTGGATTGTCAGACAAGATTGATTTCCAGATGGGGACGTTATCCAAAGCTATCGGAGTCGTAGGCGGTTATGTCGCAGGTTCGCAAAAATTGATTACTTGGCTGAAATCACAGGCCCGTCCATTTTTATTTTCCACGTCACTGACACCCGGAGCTGCCGGTGCTGTAATCAAAGCCATTGATTTGATGGAACAAGACACCAGTTATGTAGATAAATTGTGGGAAAATGCCCGTTACTTCAAAAAAGAACTCCAGCGTATCGGTTTTGATATCGGCCAGTCTGAAACACCGATTACTCCTGTGATTCTTGGCGATGAAAAATTAACTCAATCATTTGCCGCAAACTTGATTACACATGGCGTGTACGTCAAACCCATTGTCTTCCCAACGGTCCCTTTAGGTGCCGGGCGCGTCCGCAATATGCCGACAGCCGCACATACGAAAGAGATGTTGGATGAAGCGATACAGATATACAAAAAAGTCGGCAAAGAAATGAATCTGATTTGATTTAAGAAGCGGAAGGAAGAAGCCTATGAAAAAAATTTTTGTTACCGGCAGTCTTGGGCAAATCGGTTCAGAATTAATCATTCAATTACGCCAGCTTTACGGGGTAGAGAATGTACTGGCCACCGATATTAGAGAAGACAGGGGCAATGCTGTTTGTACGGAAGGGTATTTTGCACCGTTAGATGTCTTAGATGAGGAAAAAATGGGCAGACTGGTCCGTGGTTTTCAGGCAGATACTATCATTCATCTGGCCTCGCTGTTGTCTTCTGTTGCAGAAGACCGCCCCCTAGATGCTTGGAAAATCAACATGGAGGGGTTGATTAACGCACTGGAAGTTTCCCGCAAAACTGCCGTGAGCTTTTTCACTCCCAGTTCCATTGGCGCTTTTGGTCCTAACACTCCTAAAGAAAATACACCCCAAGACACGTTGCAGCGTCCCACCACGATGTATGGTATCACAAAAGTAGCGGGGGAATTGTTGTGTGATTATTATTATTCGAAATATGCTGTGGATACCCGCGGGGTGAGATTCCCGGGGTTGATTTCTTACGAAACGCCACCCGGAGGCGGCACCACAGACTATGCAGTAGAAATTTTCTACGAAGCCATTAAATACGGACACTATATCTGTCCCATCAAGGCTGGTACCTACATGGATATGATGTATATGCCTGATGCCATTCAGGCCATCATTCAACTAATGGAAGCTGATCCTAAAAAACTGGTTCACCGCAATGCCTTTAATATTTCCAGTATGGCCGTTGACCCTGAAGCAATCAAACATGCCATTCAAAAATTTCTGCCTGAGTTTACTATGGATTACCAAATAGATAAAAAGCTTCAAGAGATTGCTGAATCATGGCCGGACCAACTGGATTGCCAAGCGGCACGAAAAGAATGGTCCTTCACACCTTTCTATGATCTGGAAACCATGACACAAGAAATGCTGGAAAAATTAAACGAGAAACTGATACTTGCCGATTTGATAAAGTATTGAGTTTAAAAAAATAACCCCCACTGAAATCAAAAATAATTTCAGTGGGAGTTATTTCGCTGGATTACTTTTCAAACAATACTTTATATTCCCCGTACCCTTCTTTATCCAAGTCTGCCACAGGAATAAACCTCAATGCCGCCCCATTGATACAATAACGCAAACCGCCAGCATCCACAGGTCCGTCAGGAAACACATGGCCCAAATGGGAGTCGGCCTTGGCACTTCTAACCTCTACGCGGGCACGATTCAAAGTAAAATCGTCTAATTCTTTCAACGTAGCAATCGGCTTAGTAAAAGACGGCCAACCACAGCCCGCATCATACTTATCCAAAGAGCTGAACAAAGGTTCACCGCCCACGATATCCACATAGATACCTTCTTCATCAAATTGGTCATACTCGCTGGAATAAGGTCTTTCCGTTCCACTTTCTTGGGTGACTTGATATTGTAACGGTGTCAATATTTTCCTTAATTCTTTTTCAGATTTTTTCATAGTATACACTCCCCTTCTTAAAACTCTCGCAATAACTGGTTGACCAAGCCTACCGGAAAACCCACGATGGCATAAAAATCTCCCTTGATTTCTTTCACAAAAATCGAGGCTCCTCCTTGAATCCCATAGGACCCTGATTTATCCATAGGTTCATCTGAGGCAACATAATCCGCCACTTGCTGTTCATCTAAAGGATAAAAAGTAACTTCTGCTGAAGAAAGCCGTACCACTTCTTTTTCTTGCGACAGTATCGCCAAACCGGTCAGCACTTGGTGGGTCCGATTACTATATGACATGAGCATCTGCTTGGCATCTTCGTGATTTTTAGGCTTCCCCAAAATTTTATCACCTAAAACCACCACAGTATCGCAGCCAATCACTGTTGCTTCAGGATTACTTTCAAGAACTGATTTTGCTTTTTCGTACGCCATTTGCTGTACATAGCCGGAGGGTGTCAATCCTTCTGACACTGTTTCATCAATATCTGCCGGAATCACTTGAAACTCGGTTACGATTTTTCTTAATAATTCCTGTCGGCGGGGAGACTGGGAAGCTAAAATCACAGTCATTTTTCATCCTTCTTTCTAGTGTGGGTCTTGAATTCTTTTAAACATCTTTTCCATTTCCATAGTCGTAAAATGAATCAGTACCGGCCGGCCATGGGGACAGTTATAAGGATTCTCACACCGCGACAAATCCGCCAGTAGCTGTCTGGCTTCAATAGCCGACAGATGATGATTAGCCTTGATTGAACGTTTGCAGCTCATCATGATGGCGGTATCTTCTCTAAAAGTCGCCACATCGATTTTGCCTGTCTGAAGAACGATGTCGACCATTTCATGAATAGTCTGCTCCTCTTCCCCTAGAGGATACCATGTGGGATGGGCTCTCACAATGAAGCTATTCGAACCAAACTCCTCCAAATGGATGCCGACTTCTTCTAGTAAATGTCTCTGCTCTTTAAGCTTGATTACATCGCTTTGGGGGTATTCCAGTACGATAGGCAGCAGCAGCTCTTGCAATTCCTCGCCCACATCTCCGATTTTTTTTCGGTAATATTCATACTTGATCCGCTCCTGGGCCGCATGCTGATCTACAATGAACAGTCCTTCTTCATTTTGTGCAAATAAATAGGTCCCGTGCATCTGACCGAAATATTCCAGTTCAGGAAAACTTTTTGCCGTAGTTTCCTGTAATTCTTCCGCTAAATCCAATGCTGTCGGTGTCGCTTCATCAAACGGATTGCCTAATTTATCAAGAGAAACTTGAGCCAAATCCACAATTTTAGTCCCTGTTTCTTCTACCTCCGTCCATTCAGACTTAAAGGCTGTTTTTTCAACCAATACTTTATCTTCCAAAACAGCGGCGGTTTCAGAAACTTGCTCCACATAAAACTTACCTTCCTTGGCATCATAGGCCAAACCTGTTTGAGAAAGTTTAACTCCCGGCTGGCTCTTTTCAAAACTTGGGGAAGCAGAAGGCGGATCCTTCTCCTCGGTCAGTTTCAGTTGTGGTGACAAAGGTTCTTGCGCCTTTTTTTTCTTGAAAAATTGACTCGTGTCCACTTCCGGCACTAAACGCTGCTCTTGAAACACTTGACTGATTCCTTGTTGAATCAACAAAGTCAGTTCTTTTTCTTTGCTCAAACGGACTTCCTGCTTTGTCGGATGGACATTCACATCGACCAGCAAAGGATCCATTTCGATTTGCAGCACGGCAATCGGGAATCTTCCTACCATCAGTTTCGAACCGTAGCCGGCGACAATTGCTTTATTTAATGAATAGTTGCGAATGTAACGTCCATTGATGATTACTGACAAATAATTCCGGCTGGCTCTCGTCAGCTCCGGCAAAGAAACATAACCTGATAGCCGGAAATCTAAATCTTCCTTGCTGACCGACAGCATTTTTTTAGCCGTGGCCAAACCGTAAATACCGGCGATAGCCTGTTTCAGCTCACCGTTTCCGGTGGTGCTCATCATTTGATGACCATCATGGACTAAGCGAAAAGCAACACTGGGATGGCTCATAGCCAGACGGTTGATGATATCCGCAATATTCGATAATTCAGTTTGAAGAGATTTCACATATTTCAAACGGGCAGGGGTATTGTAAAACAGTTCTGAGACGGTTAGATTAGACCCTTTGCGCAAAGAGTCGGGCCGATGTTCTTGAACTTTTCCCCCTTCCAGATAAATAAAACTTCCTTCATCTGTTCCGGTTGAAGTCTCCAATGTCAGTTTCGACACCGAAGCGATACTTGGCAAAGCCTCTCCGCGAAATCCCAATGTCCGAATCCGGAATAAATCATCTTGTGAATGGATTTTACTTGTGGCATGACGCTTAAAAGCATTCAAAACTTCGCTGCTGGCGATTCCTTCGCCGTTATCAATGACTTGAATCTTTTTCATCCCTGATTCTTCCAGAATGATATCAATTTGTGTACTGCCGGCATCAAGGGCATTTTCAACCAGTTCCTTTACCACTGAAGCTGGACGTTCCACCACTTCTCCGGCGGCTATCTGGTTCGCCAATTGTTCTGATAATTCCTGAATTTTTCCCATTCGGACACCTCCTTGTACATAATAGTTATTAATATTTTAATCTAAATCCTTTTTTGCAAACTGTGGAGCAAATTCAATGCTTCCAAAGGTGTCATCTCTAATAAATTGACCTTTTTCAGTGAATCAATTACGGACAATTCTTCCGTAGAGACTTCTGAAAACAAGGACAGTTGCCCTTCTGCCTCTGACTTGTCCTGCTCCTGTTTTTCCGCTTTATTTTTCGAGACAGCTGCCGGCTCAGCTGCTTCGAGGGCGGCTAAAATCGTACTGGCTCTTTCCAGTAATTCTAAGGGCAAGCCGGCTAATTTAGCCACATGGATACCATAACTTTTATCCGCCGGTCCCTCCATCATTTTATGCAGGAAGACGACTTCTCCATCTTTTTCCACCGCACCTACATGGACGTTCCGGAGACCTTCCAGAGTTTCTTCCAGTTGTGTCAGTTCGTGATAATGAGTGGAAAATAATGTTTTAGCTTTTACTTTGCGGTGAATAAACTCGATGATGGCTTCCGCCAGAGCCATACCGTCGTAAGTAGCTGTGCCTCTGCCGATTTCATCAAAGAGAATCAGACTTTGGGGAGTGGCATGGCGCAAGGCTTCATTTGCTTCCATCATCTCCACCATAAACGTGCTTTGCCCTGAAATCAAATCATCCGAAGCACCGATTCTTGTAAAAATCTGATCAAATATAGGCATTTTAGCAGATTGGGCCGGCACAAAGCAACCGATTTGTGCCATAATCACAGTCAGCGCCAATTGCCGCATATAAGTACTCTTTCCTGACATATTAGGACCGGTAATCAGCAAAATCGTAGTGTCTTTTTTCATCGTTACAGAATTCGGCACGTACTGCTGATGCCCCAACACCTTTTCCACCACCGGGTGACGTCCCTCAATCAACACTAATTCTTTCCCTTGAGGCATCATTTCCGGACGCACATACTGGTATTTCTCGCTGACAGCCGCAAAACTTTGCAGTACATCAATAGCCGAAAGGGCTTTGGCTAACTTTTGCAGACGGACAATGGCCTGTTTGATGTCCTCTCTTACTTTTTGGAAAAGCAAATATTCCAAATCCTGAGATTTTTCCTCTGCTTCCAAAATTAGACGTTCTTTCTCTTTCAATTCCGGTGTAATAAAACGTTCCGCATTGGCCAATGTCTGCTTGCGCTCGTAGCGGTTTTCAGGAATTTGATCTAAATAACTTCTTGTCACTTCAATATAATAACCAAACACTCGATTAAAACCTATTTTGAGCTTCTTGATTCCTGTTTCTTCCCGCTCCTGTCTTTCCATCTCAGCCAACCAGCGTTTGCCGTTTCTCATGGCATCGCGGTACTCATCCAGTTGAGAATCAAAACCTTCTTTAATCACATTGCCTTCAGTAATCGTCACAGGAGCTTCTTCATCAATGGCTGACTCGATTAAATCGACCACATCGCTGACAGGGTCTAAATCCAGCAGCAGCTTCTGCCACTCCCCTTGATTGATGCCCTCGATTAACTGACGAATGTGGGGCACTTGCTGCAATGACAGTTTCAACTGAAGTAAATCCCGGCCGTTTACTGTCCCAAAAGCAATCCGCCCCGCCAGGCGTTCCAAATCATAAACATTTTTTAAGCATTCTTGCAGATCGCTTCGTTCAAAATAAGCCTTCATCAGTGAATCAACGATATTTTGCCGCTCTTTGATTTGCGACAATTGAATCAAGGGCCGGTCCAGCCAGTTTTTCAGCAGCCGTCCGCCCATGGCTGTTTTGGTTTCATCCAACAGCCACAGCAATGTCCCATGCTTTTTTCCTGAACGAATCGACTGGGTCAATTCCAAATTGAACTTGGAATAGTGATCCAGCTTTAAAAAATGTGCCGGCTCATAACTTTCAGCTTTTTGTAGGTGTCCCAGACTTCTCTTTTGAGTCACACTTAAATAAGCCAATAAACGCCCGAGAACTATTTTTTGGAGATTGTCTGTCACATGTTCTGCCAAAAAGTTAATTTCTGTGTTCTCTTCACTGTCTTTTTGTTCAGAAAACAAAATATTCAAACGGTCCGTGAGTTTTTTCTGCAAACTCTCGGGGATATCGCTCCCTAAAACCATTTCCTTCGTCTGCAGGCTGCTGCACTCGTTCAGCACACTGTCTTCATCCGCCAGTGTACTGACTTTCAGTTCTCCTGTGCTCAAGTCGGCGTAGGCAAAACCGAATAAACGGGCACTCTCATCAAAGACGACGGCCGTCAGATAATTATTATCCTTTGAGTCAAGTCCTTTTGATTCCATCACTGTTCCTGGGGTGACCAGACGGACAACTTCCCGTTTAACCATCCCTTTAGTTGTTTTCGGATCTTCCACTTGCTCGCATATTGCAACTTTATAACCTTGCTCAATCAAAGTATCAATGTAACCTTGTGCCGAATGATAAGGTATCCCGGCCATCGGCACAGGATCTTCCGCATTGCGGTTCCGGCTAGTCAAGGTAATTTCCAGTATTTGTGATGCATTGACTGCATCTTCGTAAAACATTTCATAAAAATCTCCGAGTCGATAAAAGAGAAAGGCATCAGGATACTGTGCCTTGATTCCTAAATATTGTTCCATCATCGGAGTTAGTTTTGTTTTTTTCGACAAACCCTTCACTTCCTCATTCTCTTTCATGTCACTTCTTCAATTCTTTCTGATAACGCTGTTCCAGAGAATGATTGAGATCATTTTCCAGAAGGCGTGTCATGTGCTGCAGCAGATCATCGGCCAGTATCAGTTTCTCGCGGTAGGCGACCACTAAAGGATGTGTATCAAATGCCTGTGTGAGCTCATCGGCTTTTTTTATTGCTGACTGTTCCGCTACAGGTTTATCATAGTGAGAAAATGCCACTGCATTTTTCTGTTCTGCTTTTATTGCTTCAATCAGTTCTTGAAGATGGGGATGACTTTTTGCCTGCTGCTCAATCTTTTGATATCCCTGAATGACTTCGCTTCTGCGAAGCAAGTCCAACACCCCATCCAGAGCTTCTTCAATTGCAGGTTCCATTTGAAATTTTTCTTCTGAAGCTGTCATTCGTTTCGTGCCTCTCCCTTATTGGTTGTATGTCCTAGTTTTCCCTACTCATGCCACGGATGATCTTCGTTGATTACCCCATGCTCGATTCTTTCAGCTTTACCGGTTTTGTCATTTAATTCAATCGTACAATAAGACAAGATACTCCGTCCTTGTTCCACTACCTCAAAGCGGTGAGGAAGTGCTGTCATGAACTTATTGATGACTGCTTCTTTCTGCATACCCAGTATTCCGTCATAAGGTCCGGTCATCCCCACATCTGTCAAGTAGGCCGTTCCTTGCGGCAAAATCCTCCCGTCATTGGTCTGCACATGGGTGTGTGTCCCCACAATCGCAGAGACATGTCCGTCTAAGTACCAGCCCATGGCTTGTTTTTCACTGGTCGTCTCTGCATGAAAATCCAAAAATATAAACGGTGTGCGTTTTGACGCTTCATTGATAAGTTCATCAATTTTTTTAAAAGGGTCGTCTAAATCCACCATAAAAGCACGCCCTTGTAAATTGATTACTGCTAATTCCGAATGGTTAACCTTCACATAGACTATCCCCCGTCCCGGTGTGGTCCCTTCAGGAAAGTTGGCAGGACGGACCAGCTTAGGCGCCCCCTCAATAAACTCAAAAATAGCCGGATTGTCCCAGGCATGATTGCCTAATGTGACTACATCAGCCCCGTCCTGCAATATTTTCTTATAAATTTTCTCTGTGATTCCCCGTCCGGCAGCTGCGTTTTCCCCATTCACAATCGTTACCTGTGGTTTGATCTTGTGTTTCAAACGGGGCAAATACTCGCTGAGTGTCTGACGACCAAGTGACCCGACAACATCTCCAATAAATAAAATGCGCATTTACGCTTCCTCTTCTCTAATTATCCAATAGCTCTATTTTATCAATAATCAAACCTAATGAAAAGAAAAGGAGCAAAAGAAGTTTTATATCCCAAACACTTTCGCTACTTTAACCGATAAGCGCAACAAACTGACCGAATTTTAGCGGACACGGTGCTAAACTATCGGAAGATACACGATAAAATTATAAATCATGCTTACGGTAACCAGCTTGCAAGCGGCTTGGCTAGAACGTTACCCGACTATATTAAAAAAATTCGAAAAGAGAACTTTTCGAATTTTCCGCTTTATCCCACATCTAAAGAAAAAATATCTTCTGAAGCGTTGACTGCTTTTTCACTTATTTTCGGCATATCTTTTACTTTGTCCATGTTGGTAATAACTACCACGATTGTGGAAGATGTGTTTGTTTCTGCCAGTTGTTCCAAATCCATCACGGCTAATTTCGTTTCTGCTGTTACTTTTTGCCCTTCTGTGACAAAAATCTCAAAAGGTGCCCCTTTTAGTTCCACCGTATCTAATCCCATATGAAGCAAAATCTCAAACCCGGCAGTGGTTTCGATCGTAATGGCGTGCTTTGTCGGGAAAATACTTAAAATTTTACCTTCCACCGGGGAATAGACGTCTCCATCGGCAGGCTGGACTGCATAACCGTCACCCAGCAGTTTTTCAGAAAACACACCGTCTTCTACAGCGTTGATTGGCAGCAATGTTCCAGACGCCACAGCGTGAAAGACCGAAGATTTTTTATTTTTTTTAAACCTTTTAAACATAAGTGTTCCTCCGTTTTTGAAAGTTCTTTATTGGTCTATTATACGATATCTGTTGAAAACTACCAACCTTTTCCCTTTAAGTAATGTTAACTTGATAGTTTCTTATTTACTTAATCGTACGGACGATATGAACCTCTTTGCAGAACCCTCTCAATCCATTATAAATCCGTTTTGCCCGGGAATAATTCTGACATAGACCAAAGACTGTGGGGCCGCTGCCGCTCATCAAAGCTGCATCAGCTCCGTATTTTATCATCCGGTCTTTGATATCCCTCACCACCGGACGTCTTTCCATCGTTGCTTTTTCCATCGCATTGCCCACATAGGCAACCATCTTTTCATAATCCTGCTCAATGATTGCTTCTTTCAGTTTGCCGATGTCTGGGTGCTCCATTCCTTCCATTTTCAAACTGGCGAAAATTTTCTTTGTAGAAACGCTGAACTGGGGTTTCACCAAGACCACCCAGCACTGGGGCATGGGAGGCAATTTTTCTACAAATTCGCCTCTTCCGGCAACAAAAGCTGTCGTTCCGTGGACACAGTAGGGGACATCCGTTCCTACTTCAAATCCAATCTCACACAGGTCTTTTTTGCTCAACCCCAAGTCCCACAGGCGGTTGATTCCCCGCAGAGCAGCGGCTGCATCACTGCTGCCGCCTCCAAGTCCTGCGGCAACGGGGATGTTCTTCTTGATGTCTACGAACACTCCTTTGGTAATCCCCAGTTTTTCTTTTACCAACGAGAGAGCTTGATAGACATTGTTTTTTTCATCCACTGGAAGAAAGGTGGCGTTTGTCCGCACGATGATTTTATTTTGCGGAATTTCTTTAATCAGCAGTTTATCTGCCAAATCAACGCTGGCCATCACCATCTCTAACTCATGATAACCGTCCTCTTCACGTTTTTTTAAAACGTCCAGGCCCAGATTGATTTTAGCAGGAGCTTTTTCCATGATCTCCATCTTCTTCATCCTTAATCATTCAAATTTATAAGTATGATAACATATTTTGGGTTGAACATGAAAAAATAGGTGAAAATGGCCCCCTAAAATTGGTGAAGTCAGCTTTCTGTTGTTTTTTCAAGCAAAAAAAAACATTTGCAATGCACTCAGATTTTTTCTCATCCAAGAAATTAACGAGTGCCTAGCAAACGGCTTATAGATTTCTCATCTTCTTTGAAAAAGTTTGACTAATATAGAAAAATATATTTAGGCTGTATTAATTTTACAAACATCAAGTCCTATCTAGATTTTCCACACTATCTCCTATGCATCTTAGACTGGAAATAACCAAGGAAAACGTTGATATAACAACGTCCTTTTTTGTTTTGGTAGAAAATTGGAAAACTCACAACTATTGATTTAGTCTCTTTTGGGGTTAAATAACTGTGTCTTGAAGTATCCTATCTAACACATCGATTGTAGTTACTGACTGGTTTGGCACTTACGAGTATGCATTTTCTTAGTACTTTCTATAATTCCAAAGTAGCTGTTCAAACTCCACACCATCATCACTTCGAAATACAGTCAAACTTGTATTATCCAATAACCCATTGTCCCGAATCTGACTGATCTTCTTCCCACTAAGAATAATCAATAAACTAGTCAGCATAACCCCGTGACCGACGATCAAATAATTCTCTTTTGAATAGTCTAGCTGCGAAACAAAGGAAAGTCCGCGGTTAACCAGGTCTTCATAGTTTTCGCCACCAAAAGAACCGGGATCATATTCAGCTGGTTTAGATACTAAGTTAGCTAACTGCGGGTGTCCTTCTTTTTCAGCAATTAAAGTACCGTCCCATTCGCCAAAGTGAATCTCTTTCAAGTTGTCGTTGAGGGTTATTTTACCTGTGTCCTGACCCATTCCCGTTAAAATATGTTTGGCGGTTTCTTTGGCTCTTTTTTGCGGACTCGATGTGACTTGATCAAAAGAAGTTCCAGCTAGATAGCTCCCTAATTTTCTAGCTTGTTCAACGCCCTCCTGCAGTAATTCAGAGTCGACACTTCCTCCGTTAAACAATCGTTTTTGATTATTGGCTGTGACACTATGGCGAACAAAATATAATTTCGTCATTTTGATTCCCTCTCTTCTAAACCAAAAAGAACCCGAATAGGCTTCTGATTCTTTTCGGATTTATCCTGTTATTAATCTTCTGTAAATTTTTTTACGATGTCAATGACTCCTTCGCTGCCGGCCGTAACCCCAGTTGACACTAGTTTTTCGATTGGGAAAATCATTCTTCCTCCCAGCACCTCTAATAGCATCGGCAGATTAACACCAGAGATTGCTTGAATCGCGTACCCCTCGGCTAAAAGTAAAGCAACCGCATTTGAAGGGGACCCGCCAAATAAATCCACGAAAACAATCGTTGGGTATTCGTTATTGAAGCTTTTAATTTTTTCCTTTAAGGCTGCCACCAAAGAATCCAATGACATTTCTGGAGTAAAAACTAAGGTTTCAAAATTCTCTTGGGGTCCAATAATCATTTCGGCTGATTTTTTGATTCCCGTTGCGAATTCGCCGTGGGTCATTACTATAACATTACTCATATTGGTTTCCATTGTGCTTCTCCTTTATTTTATTTATTAGAATACATGCAGCAATGAGCCAATTGTACCCACAGCTATCAGGATCAATAACAATTTAATTACTGAAACATTTTTCTTATCGTGCAGATACCAAACCACCATCACCAAGACAAACGGCAATAGTCCCGGCATTAAGCCATCCACGATATCCTGCAGATTGGTTTTCGCTCCACCACTGCCCCAATTGATAGAGGTAGACAGGGATACAAACTGGGCAGACAGTCCACCGACAACGGTCAATCCTAAGATAGATAAGAAACCCGTCACCTTTTCAATCATAGCTGGTAAGAAGATTTCTGAATCCATAATCTTCATGCCTTCTCTAAAGCCAAACTGAATGCCCCAAAGACCAAAGCCTAAAGTAATCGCCGTCCAGCCTACCATGAAGATGATTGGCCCTAAGATGTTGCCGTCTAGGGCTAGTCCCATACCAAAGCTTAACAGCAGTGCGTTCCCTGTACTGGCAAAGAGTGAATCTCCCAAGGCAGCCATTGGTCCCATTAAACCGGATTTAATGGCATTAAACACATCATCGGGAATATCTTCCCCTTGTGCTTTTGAAACCTCCATCGCACAAACAGCACCAATTAACGGCAGGCCAATCGTTGGTTCCGTATTGAAAAAGGTCATGTGACGAGATAGGGCTCTCCCCATCTCTCCTTTGTCTCCATTGGTTAGTTTCTTCAATACTGGAACAATACTCCAGGCAAACGCTACATTTTGCATCCGTTCCCAGTTCCAGGCGGATGTATTCGACATAATCCAACGAACGCCAACCTTATAAATGTCTTTTTTCGTTACCTCTGTACTAGGCATTCTCGTATCCTCCATTGTCTTCTTTATTTAAGAAACTAATCATTGCTAAGGCAATTCCGATCAAAGCAACCGTGAAGATTGGAAGAGCTAAGGCAGTGACACAAATAAATCCTACAATAAAGTATCCCATCAAGCTCGGCTTCGTTAATAACATTTTTAGTAAAACGGCCATCCCTAATGCTGGGAGCATGCCGCCAATAACTGTAATAATATCTGTTAACCAATCTGGAATGACTGCTACGATGTCCTGAGCAGCAGAGGCACCAAAATAAAGAACTAAAAATGCTGGGACAAAACGCATAACAAAAGCGATAATTTGTGGAAGCCCAATAGTCATAAAGGTTAACTTCGCAACGTCTCCGTTCGCCGCGTACTCATCTGTTTTATGAACTAAGAATGAGTTGATGGTAGCGAACAATTGCCATACAAAGGTACCAATCAAGCCTAGCGGAACAGCAATTGATACCGCCATTTCAGCAGTAACTCCAGTTGAAAGAGCCAAAGCGGTTCCGACATAGCCGGCGATGGTTATATCAGAAGCCATTGCGCCACCTGGCGTAACTGCACCGATATAAAGGGCATTAATAGTAGCCCCAATAATTACTCCATTGGTGACGTTCCCCATGATAATTCCGACAATCAACCCAGCGACTAACGGTTTGCCAAATACGTGGTACGAGATTCCCTGTCCACCTAGCCAAGGTGTGGCGATCCAAGCTAAATAGGTGAATAGTGCGACTAAAATTGCTTGCATTAAGCTCATAGTGTTTCTCCTTTAGAATTTATTTACTGCTTGGCCAGGAACTGTTTGCATAAACACTTCGACTGCACCATTGCTGTTTAATTCTTGGATTGCTTGATAATTGTCATCATCTAAATGAACGGTTTGGGCATATTTTTTGCGTCCTGGAGCCATACCAACATTGCCCACATTCAATTTCCATTCACGACCTTCATTGGCATCGATAACTTTTTTGGCATTGATTGGTTCTTTCGTAATGAATAGGGTTTCATTTTCATCAAAATCACCGCAGCACTGCATCGCATCCTCTACACATTTAATTACTAATTCCACATGCTTCGGTGTTGCCATGATTAATGCCTTGGATACAATCGAATTATTTGCGGCAGCATCATCAATTACCACAATCCGTTTTGCGCCCAACTGCTTGATCCATGCAGTTACTACTTGTCCGTGTACCAGTCTGTCATCAATTCTAATAAACATATCCATTCTCCCTTTCGCTCTGTGAGCGCTTTTATTTATTATCACATTCACTTGTCAAGTTATTAGCTTGAATTAAGGTTCACAAGTGAATGCTATATATAAGAGATGCCTCATTGGTGAGCCACCTCTCATACGGTTTACTCGTCGTAAAGTGTTCGGCTTAACAGCTCGTCTTGAACATCCTTGTCTAAATTCACAAAGATAGCACTAAATCCGCTGACACGAACAATTAGATTCGGGTATTTCTCAGGATGTTTTTGGGCATCCTCTAAAATACCATGATCTACAATGGTGACCATCAAATGACAGCCGCCCTTTTTGAAATAGGTATTGAAAAGATATTTGATCTTCGTCCGGTTTTTGTTAAACATATTAGGTGTGAACTTAATATTTTGAACCGCTCCACCGTGGTATTTGGCATCAAAGGTTGCTAGCGAGTTCAAAACTGCCGTTGGTCCGCTTTGAGCTGCGCCGCCTTGCGGGTTGTTCGCTGGATTCATGAATTGTTCAGCATGTCGGCCGTCTAAGGAAGCGGAGGTTTCTCTGCCCCATTCAGTATTGGTCTGATTATTCGAAATAACAATCAAATAATACTGCATGCCTTTTTCAATCCCGCGGTCTCTAATCCCTTTTGCGACATATTCATAGAGATCATTGGCTAATTCGTCCACCTCTTGAATATCATTGCCGTATTTTCCTTGGCTCCACAGCTCTTCCCGAAGCGCTTCTTGGCCTGCGAAGTCATTAACAGCTGCAGCATTCAACTCTTTTAAGGTATATTTCTTTTCATCGAAAACCAGCTTCTTGATAGCATACAAAGCATCACTGGAATTGATGTTGCCATAGGTTTCATTGGTTCCGCCAAGGTATCGAATGCCGCCATCTAAAATGGCTTTGCCCCGGGCAATACAATCATCCATCAAAATCGAAGCAAACATAAAGGATACTTCTCGATTCATTAATTCATAGCTGTAATATTGTGCTTCAGTCGACAAGTCAAAGTAGTAATCCAATAGTTCCTTGTATGAATTGTAAAAATCTTCAAAAGATTCAAAATCTTCTGTCTTTTTAATACTTACCGGTCCCGATTTCTTGATCCCATCCATCGGATCGACCCCTTCATTCAAGGTCATATTCAGTAATTTCAAAAGATTCAACAAGGTGTTGGGTGTTCCCACACTTTGACCTTGAATAACAAACTCCCCACAACCAAATGGCACATATTGCTCCGCAGTTTTTTGATCTACCCGCATTCCGTACATAACGGAAGGCACATTGACTTCATCGTTATAAAGGGTTGGATAGGTTGCCCCTGCTCCGATACAGTCATAGGCCAGATCCATGATTTCTTCTGGCGTGTTCTTGTTAAAACGCAAGGTAAATTGTGGTTCTACATACTTGCAGTCCTTCGTTACCTTGATCGCAATTTTAGCGAAAATATCAGCGGCTTCCGGGTTCTTACGTCCATACCCGCCAACGATAATACGGCCATTTACTGTTGTCCGACGGTTTTCAATCAAGGCCCACAATGATTTCAAGTAGTCATAGGCATCCTCTTCGGTAATCGTGCCCTTTTCCAAATCATTCTTTAAGTAAGACCCTAAATAATCATCCAATCGACCATAGTTGATACAGCCAGCTAAGAGAGCATAGACCCAGATCATTTGCAGGGCTTGATGGAAGGTCTTCGGCGTGTCATAGGTGATGACCTTTAAGTCATTCTCCATCAACTCCAACTGCTGAATCCGTTTGTCAGAGGTTGCTTTGTTTTTCGCTTCAACGGCTAGTTCTCTTAAATGATCGCAAACTGTTTGGTAAAGATTCAAGGAATCAATCGAAGCCTTCAAGAATTCATTATTGCCTAATTCCTTCTGCTGCTTCAGGATGATTTCCTTTAGTCCTTCAATTCCATTATCCAAAAGTTTTGGATAGTCCAGCATCATACCACTCAAGCGGGCAGTAGCCATTAACGGCGCTGTTCCGTCGATGAATCGGCTGATAATATTCTCCTGCAGTACATCTCCGCAGTAAAGGGCTTTCACATCATGGTCTTCCCAATAATTATACAGCGCATCAACTCGAGCCTTTTCTTCTTCTGAGTCTAATTCGTCTTTGAACTTGGTCAGCTTATCAAACACACAATAGTGTCCTACACCGCCAAGAGAAGTCACGCAGCCAAAACCAATCGGTAGGAAATCCAGCCGGCCAGCGATTAAGTCAGTTGTCTCAATACTTCGAAATAAGGTTGGGTAGATGACCTGCAAACATTTGATTTCTCGAGCTTCTTTGGAAAGCCCACTTGATTCTCGGTGGGCCTTCGTATAAGCTTCCATGATTTCTAATTGTTCCAGCGGAGTTTTTTCACTTGGCAATTTGATACTGACTTCAACATTCTGAGCACCAGCAATACTTGCCTTTTTCATTTTAGTGTTTACCCCTTTCGGCTTCACGCCAGTTGTTTTGGTAGCCAGACAATAAATCAGTGAATCGTTTCGTAATATAATGAGGTCTAGTAATGGCACTGCCGACAACAACCGAATGAGCCCCTAAGTATAATACCTTCATAGCGTCTTCTGGTGTGTAAATGTGGCCCTCCATCATGACATACGCTTCATCCTTGAAGTCGCGACACATGCGGGCAAATTCACGGTAATCAGGACCTTCAATGTTTTTCGTTTCCTGAGTATAACCATATAATGTTGGTGCCACGATATCTGCTCCGTGGTCAATTGCCCAACGTGCTTCATCATAGTTAGTTACATCGGCAAAGATAATCGCTTCTGGAATTTCTTTTTTCAGAATAGGTAATAAATCCCGCGCAACTTTTCCTTCATGATTGATTTGAGTGGTACAATCTAGCGCAATGATTTCTGCTCCAGCATCCCAAACTGCCTGACAAGCTTCCAAGGTTGGAGTAATGAAAACATCTGTATCCTCATGCCAAATTTTCCATAAGCCGATCACTGGCATGTCCACGTTGTCTTTGATTTTTTTGATTTGCTCCGGCATGTTTGCTCTAAGGGCAACTGCTCCGCCCCATTTCGCACATTCAGCCATTTTTACTACCATATCTTCCGTGTAAATCGGCTCATCCTTTTGGGTTTGACAAGAGACAATCAAGCCATTGGCTAAAGAGTCCAGCAAGGCACGTTTTTTTGGATCATTTGTTTTCATTTCTCATTCTCCTTTAGTCTGTAGCAACTATATTTTTATATTTTTTGCCACCGTCGGGAACTTTATTGGTAATGATCGTTTCAAATTGATCAAAATACCCGAAGGTGCTTAACGCCGTTAATTTAAATTTCGAATCGTCTACTAATAGATAAGAGTGTTTGCTGCGGTTCAAGACGGCTTTCTTTATGCTGCCGATCTCCAGCTCGCTAGTGTATATTTCTCCCAGCTCAATATCCGCACCATTTGCACCAATAAAGGCTTTATCAAAGCGAAATTCCTTTAGCTGTTCAATCGTAGATGGCCCGTAGCAAATTTCGTGTTTTTTGCTGTATTTTCCACCTAGCATATACACCTCGACATCCAGCTGATTCAGCCGGGCTAAGAGAAAATAGCTGTTGGTGACAATCTTGATTTTTTTGTTGTGTAAATAGGGAATCATTTGAATCGGTGTCGTACCAGAATCCAAGAAGATCAGATCGCCATCGTTAATTTCTTCGGCTGCCAGTTCAGCAATTCGCTTCTTCGCTTCTAAATTGACACTTTCCTTTTCGAAGACGGGTCCTTCAGTTAAATCACTGATGGTTTCTTCCAGACCAACCTGGACGACTCCTCCTCGTTCACGGTCAACCTTTCCCTGATCTTCTAAATATTTCAGATCTCTTTGAACGGTTGATTTGGACACATTCATTTCCTTACAAAGACTATTGATGCTGATCATTGGTTGTGATTTTAAACGAGACAATATATAAAGCTGACGTTCTTTTGCTAACATGAAAAACTCTCCTTTGGGTTTTCTTTCTATTATACTAACTCGGAGAAGATTTTTCATCCTTATACATCCAATTGAATCATTTCAGGTCACATTGACCCAACGATACGACCACTAGCCGAAAACGTTTACTGATATTTCGCATCAATTACTTTGTACACTTAGTTTAACAGCTCACAAATGTTTTATCAAGTCTTTTTTGGTCTTTTTTAGTCATTTTAGGTCAAAATAAGTCATTTAGTATTTATTTACGAACTGTTTTCTAGTATAATGAGGCTAAGATACAACGAGGAGGAAGGAACATGGCGGAGGCACAAGGATGTATTTTTAACATTCAACGGTTTAGTATTCATGATGGACCAGGGATTCGAACCACGGTATTCTTTAAAGGCTGTCCTTTAAGATGTACTTGGTGCTCTAACCCAGAATCACAGCGCCGGTCCCCAGAGCCTATTTGGGATAATGTGAAAAAACAGGAAATTATCACTGGGGAATATTACACGGTGGATCAGGTAATGGAAATCATCCGGAAAGATCGTGACTATTACGAAGAATCCAGTGGTGGTGTCACGGTTACTGGCGGTGAGGTTTTAGCACAAAAGGAATTCGTCTTGGCCCTGTTGAAACGCTGTCGGGCGGAAAACATCCATACCGCTTGTGAAACTTCGGCTTATTCTTCTGAGAAAGATTTCCGAGAATTGATGGATCAGGTTGACCTGCTGATTATGGATATCAAACACCATAATAGTCAATCTCACAAACAAAAGACAGCGGTATATTTAGAAAGGATTCTGACTAACTTGGATCAAGCGATTGCGGCAGACAAAGAATTGCTTCTAAGAATTCCCATTATTCCAACATTTAACGATTCCCTTGCAGATGCCCAGGCCTTTGGCGAGCTGCTTAAGCTGCATCAGGTAAAAACAGTGGAACTGCTGCCCTTTCATCAATTTGGCAAGAGTAAATACCGCTACTTGAATCGAACCTATGAATTTGAAGGCGTGCCTCAATTGACCAGTAAGGATCTGATTCCTTATGCGGAAATCGTAAAGGATTTTGGCATTGACTGTTTGATTGCTTAATGACCTAAGCAGCCTTTTATAATACAAAGAACGCTTGACTCTATTAATACAGTCAAGCGTTTGTTTTGTTTTAAAATAAGTTCTAGTCTGTTATGCCTTTGGCAAGTGCTAAACAACCAACCGAAAGTAGAAGCATTGTCTTCCAAGTCTGAAGAAACTAAGCATCCCTCCAAATTAGGAATATGGAGAGTCTTCTTCCACAGCTATTCATCACCTACTGCACACACAAATTTGCTGCGCCCAGCTTTTCCATAAATTGTTTTAATTCTTTTTATTTCTCTTGGAAGGTCATTATTGTATCGCCAGCATTTTTGCGACCCACACTGTAGTCAAACTCTTTGAAGCTAGGTGAGTTCAGTACGACAACCATGACTGTTGTGTCATATCCTTTAGCCTCAAGCGTGGCGAAGTCAACCATTCCAATCGGCTCTCCTTGTTTTACCTTCTGTCCTTGAGAAACAGACAGATCAAAACCTTCCCCATTCAGATTCACTGTTTCAATCCCGATATGCACCAATACCTCTACCTCTCCGGCTGAGCACTCTAGTCCAATCGCATGTTTTGTGGGGAAAATTGACACAACCTTCCCTTCTATTGGTGAATAAAGCTGAATATCCTCTGGCTTAACCCCAACTCCATTACCCATAGCAAGCGAAGAAAAGACTGGATCCGCTACTTCGGTAATCGTCATTGCTGTTCCATTTACTGGTGAAACAACGGAATATGTAGGTGCACTCTTTTTGAATCGATCAAAAATTCCCATGAACGGCTCCTTTTCTTAGAGGACAGCTGGAACTGCCCATCTCAACAGTTTTCAAATTAAATACTTGCAGTCTTCCTTTCGCATGATTCGCATTTATTTTCAAACAATGTCTGCTTGCATTGGAGAAGAAACGAGAAGAAAAAACATTCACTCCATCATTCACAAAAATTTCCATTACTGAACGATCCAGAAACAGCTGCAGTTTACTAATTCCCTCGTCAAAACGGATCTGTCGTACGTCGGTAGTTCCCGTTGTCCAACTTTCCCGTTTCAAAGTCAACAAGCCTTCTTCTTTAGAAAAAGAGAAATCAAAACCTTTTTCTACCTCAAGGGCCACTTGGTCGCAACCATCGGGAAAATCAATTACTATTTCCACCTGCAGGGAAGATAGCTCTTGAGTCACGTTGTGATCAAACGCTTCGTCTACAATTCGATCCATCAATCGAAGCCTAGTCAATTCATCAACTGGCTGCTGCACTAACGTATTGCCTACCAATTCAAGTTTCCGAGGGATACTTAAATTGTGCACCCATTCCGCTGACTTGATGGTCGGAATATTCGCTTCTTTATCATCCTCCATAACACCCATCCAAGCGTAGAGAATGTTTCTCCCTTTACAATGGAAGGTTTGCGGTGCATAAAACTCAAACCCGCTATCCAGCTCTTGAAACTCCGTGTGCAGCAGAATGTCGCCAGCTTCATTGAAGTCGCACAAGAAGTAGCCTGATTGATGGCGATTCTGGAAACGATACACTTCTTTCTCCAGTCCCTACGGTGAGCAGATCAAAACAAATTGTCCATCGATCTCAATCAGATCAGGACATTCCAGCATGTAGCCAAAATCCTGCTGATTGTTTTCTCTAAGATGAGAGACCGGATGCCAGTTGATTAAGTCGCTTGAGCGATAAACCAGGATATCTCCCTTTAAGTCAACCGTTTGCGCTCCTAAGAACAGGTACCATTCTGATTCGCGGAAAGGACTTTTCATGATTTTTGGATCACGAACATGACGAGTATATCCTGTTGGATGATCAATGATCGGCCCTATTTTTTTAAAGGAAAAACCGTCCTCTGATATAGCAGCGCACTGATATAGCAGCGCACTGATAGCTTTCATTGACCCCATCATTGATGACATTGCCCGTGTAAAACAGGTATAATTTCCCTTCATGCTCAATAGCACTTCCTGAATAAACGCCATTCTTATCAAACCAAGAATCCGGCTCCAGCGCTATTTCTGCCCGTTTCCAATGAACCATGTCCTCCGAATAGACATGGCCCCAGCTTTTGTTGGCATGGGTAAAGCCTTTAGGATTCACCTGATAAAAAACATGATAAATTCCTTGGTAGTTAATCAGACCAACAGGGTCATTCAGCAGTCCGTATTCTGGTGAAATATGATAGCCTAAATAATCTGGATTCATTTGCTGCATGTTGTTTTTCTCCTATCTTTGCTTCAGCATCTTGTCGCTATAGCCAAACATGTAAGTCAGAACAAAGGCTACTGCAATTGAAATGACATTTACCAGCAAATACTGGAATAGCTGACCATTTAAATAAAGCAAGGTCCCAGGAATTACGGTGATCGCCATTCCCGTACCGGCAAGTCCCATCAGGCTAGCCACAAAACCACCAACAGCTCCACCAATCAGTCCCATAATAAACGGCTTGATGTAGCGCAAGTTCACCCCGAAGATCGCTGGTTCTGTGATTCCTAATAAGGCAGACAGTGCAGATGGAAAGGCTAACGCTTTTAGCTTAGCAGACTTCGTTTTCACTCCTACGGCAATGGCTGCTCCGCCTTGAGCGGCAATCGAGCAAGTAATGATCGCGTTAAAGGCATCGCTTCCTGTGTTGGCTAATAGCTGGACCTCCAGGAAATTGAAGATATGATGCACACCTGTTACTACAATCAATTGATTTAAAAACCCTAGAATCAAGCCAGCTAAACCAAACGGCAAGCCCAGAATCGCTTCGGTTCCATTTAGTACAATTGTTTCCAAGGAATGGAAGATCGGTCCAATAACCATCAATGAAATGACACTCATGATTAGCAGCGTCACAAACGGTGTAACTAATAAATCAAAAGTATCAGGAACTATTTTACGCAATTTCTTTTCTAAATTGGCGCCGATAATGCCGCTGATGAAGGCTGGCAGAACGGTTCCCTGATAGCCAACAATCGGAATGAAGTTGAAAAATATAAGCGGTGTAGCATCCCCCGCAGCCACACTATAGGCATTTGGTAATACCGGATTAACCAACATCAATCCTAGAACAATCCCGATCACCGGCGACCCGCCAAATACTCTAAAGGTGGACCAAGCAATTAATGCTGGTAAAAAGGCAAAAGCTGTGTCGGTCAGAATCTGAGTATACATCAAAAAGTTTTCGCTGATTGAATCAGGTGTCATACCAAAAATAGCTAAAATTTGCGGTTGAGTAACCAAGCCACGCAGTCCCATGAATAAACCTGTGGCTACTAATACCGGAATAATTGGAACAAAGACATCCCCGAACACCCGAATCACTTTTTTGATTGGATTCTGGTGATCCTCTTGCGTCGCCTCATCTTCCGTCGTGTTACTCTCCGCCAAACCCAGCTGCTGATTCACTTCACTAAAGACCTTGTTTACAGTTCCCGTTCCGAGAATAATTTGATACTAACCGGAATTGAAGAAGGCTCCTTTAACTTTGTCGATATCCTCTACTGTGTCCTTATCAATCTTTTCTTCGTTTTTTACAATCAACCGCAATCTCGTTGCGCAATGTGCCACTGAAGAAATATTGCCCGATCCTCCAACAGCTGTGATAATTTCAGTTGCAATCCGTTTATTTTCCATTCCTTTTTTCCTCCTCAGAATAACAATTCTTCACTAAACCTCTTATTGTGCCACGTTTCACAAATAAAGGAATGATAACTGAACAAAAATCCCAATTGGCCGGTCACTCATACCTATACTATTTAGAGCTTCTTGCGGTAGCGGTCCCTCATTTAATTTCTTTAGGTATAGCTCATATAGAAAGGGGTTTCAAGTCTTTTTTTCTATTTTGTGCTTTCTCTTTTGATAATGGTTGTCTCAATCAGTGTTTTTCGAGGGATTGCGCTTTGGTTAATCAAGGCTTCTATTCGCTGAGCTGCTGCAATACCAACTTCGGAAAAATGATAATCTACTGTTGTTAATGTTGGCGATACCTGCTCACCTATGCTGTAGCCGCCAAAACCGGCAAGGGATACCTCATCGGGAATCGCTATTTCCAGTTCACGAGCTACCTTCATGAAGCCCACTGCGATATTGTCAGTGGCACAGATAATCAAACAATTTGCATGTTTTTTTAACACAGAATGTCCCAACTGATACGCATCATCAATGTCAAAGGTTGTTTCATAAAACGAAATATTGGCAGCCTGGTATTTTTTTAAGGCATCCTGTATACCGAATTTTCGTTCCTTGCCGACAGATACATCTTTTTCTGAGACCCCTACGTAAACAATTCCTGTATACACGGTATCCTTGATTAAAGACTCCGCTAAACGATAAGCTGCCTCATAATCATTATGGGTTACACAGTACAGACTCTCATCATATTGTCCCACAATCAAAACAGGGACACCGACTGATTGAATGGCCTCAATATGTGCATCGGTAATTTCCGTCGCAATTAAAATGATGCCTGCAACCTTATTCTTTTCCAGACTATAAATCGCATCAATTTCATTTTCAGCAGTTTGCTTGGAATTGACAATCAGTTTTTGATATTTTTTTGAGAAGTTGTACTCATCAATCCCGTCCAAAATTCCGATGGTAGCAGCCGAATCGAATCGCGGAATGATCACACCGATAAAGCTGCTGTCGCCGCTTTTCAAATTTCTGGCAAAGTCATTCGGCGTATAATTATGCTTTGCGATGGCGTCTTCGATTTTTTTAGCGGCTGCTGGACTGACATATCCTTGATTTAGATACCGTGAGACGGTACTCTTTGAGACGCCGGCCTCTTGGGCGATAAATCTAATTGTGACCATATTCTTGCTCCCTCCATCAAAGCTACTACGAGTTTATCACAGATCAACTTCTATTTGTAATTCAAATAATACTTGTGGTACTCGGGTTCACTTTATAAAAAGAGTATTCAACTGGAAAAAAAATAAGCCCGTGACAAAAAATATCACAGGCTAACGACTAAATGATGTAACTAAAGTTAAACTCTGTTTGGCTCCAGTTCTACTTTCTTGTCCGTCTTTTCTCCCTTTAAAGCAAAAAAGTAAGTTAGAGTAAAGGCAATTCCCATGCTGATGGCACAACCGATTAATACATTGATTAAGTTCATAGAATTCGACGGATCAATAAACAATGGCAAGGCCGCAACGCCTGGTGTAGCAAAGGCGAAACCAACGACGCCTGTTCCGATGACATATGCTCCTCCACAGGCTGCGCCAATCAACGAGAAGTAAAAGGCCTTCTTGTTTTTCAAGGTAACCCCATACATCGCTGGTTCAGTAACACCAAATAGTGCGGTGATCCCGGTAGATGCAGCTAGAATCTTCAAATCTTTGTCCTTGGTTTTCAGCATAATGGCTAAGGTTGCCGCGCCTTGAGCCAAATTCGAAACCACTCCTACTGGCATGAAGAAATAGTCAAAGCCGGATCCTGCGATACTTTGCAGTACACTTGGATAAAAGGCATAGTGCATCCCGGTGATAACAATCGGTGCCAAAGCAAACCCAAAGACCCCACCTGCGATAATGCCATTCGTCCCAAACAACCAAGAAATTCCTGCTTCCAAATAAACACTGGCATAAGTGGCGATCGGTCCTAAAACAACCAACTGAAGCGGAGCCACGATTAACAGGGTAACCATCGGAACCACAATCATCGTCAGCATTCCTGGAATTCGTTTGTCAAAGAAGCGGTAGATATGACTTAAACAGTAAGTTCCTAAAATAATCGGAATTACCGAAGACGTATAGTTCACGATCAAAACTGGCAATCCGAAGAAGGAAATCGAGTTCATGGCCCCCGCCTCAAAGGCGTTAACAATCGTTGGGTAAAGCATACACCCTGACAACCACAAAGCTAGATAGGTGTTGACCTTGAACTTATTCGCTGAAGATACCGCCACTAGGAACGGCAGGAAATAAAACGGTGCATCGGCAATTAAATTCAAGACTTCCAGTGTTTCAGAACCAGTTGATACCACATTCAAAAGTAATAGAATAGCAATAATTCCTTTAAGCATCCCGGCGCCAATAATAGCTGGCAGAATCGGAGTAAAACAACCGGAAATCGTATCGATCATTAAATTGAAGATATATTTGACACTTAATTTTTGCTTCTGTTTTGGTGCTGTGTTTAGACTCTGTTCCGAACCGCCGCCGACAATTTTTTCGATTTCAGCAAAGTAATTATCCACCTCGCCGCCAATAATTACCTGGATTTGATCCCCTTGAACATTGGTACCGACGACTCCTTCAATCCCATTGATTTTCTCTAAATCGGCCAATTGATCATTGTTCAAATTAAACCGCAGTCTAGTCACACAATTCCATGAACGAGTAATATTTTCCTTGCCACCCAAATAATTGATAATTAATGCTGCTTTTTCTGCGTAATTCATTCTTTTCATCTCCTTGCTGTTTTTGTTTGATTGATTAAATTCTTTTTACCCCAAACTAGCTTTAATGAACAAACTCACCTTCCTTTTTTGTAATACGCATGTCTTAGCAATTCCCCAGAGCATCCCTCCACTTTTGTCCTTCTTCAACTAATAAAAAAACTTCCAGACACACCTATCCTATATGAGTTCATATAAGACCAGGTGATGCCTCGAAGAGTAACAATCCTTAGTCAATATTCAATTCAATTATTTACCACGTACCAGCTATTCAACAGGTGACTACCTGTAAAACTGATCCATGCTCGTTTACCCAACATATTGTAACCGCTTTTTCTATACTCTTATTTTACGTCTTCTTGGTGCTGATTAAAATAGTTGGCGCCAAATTTGCGCAATGATCAAAAACCGCGATCATCATCTCATTAAGACTCCTCACCCTTGACACTCTGAATGATTCGGTGAATGTGCAGCATTAAGTAAAGCTGTTCATCCTCACTCAACACCCAATCTCTTTCCCGCTGAAATAGAAAGGCAATCTTACGAACAGTCTGGCAAACCTGGGGGAATTCTTTTTTGAAAAGCTGAGAAATGGCCCGGTTTTCATTGGATAACGCCGTTGCTCTTTTGTCATTGGGAGAAGCTCTTAACAGCAGCAGATGCGTCTTCAAACGAGTAAAGGCGCCCTCGTTGGTAGAAAAGTCAATCTGATAATCCTGTTCGATGATCTTAATGGTCGTCGCTAAAATCTTCGTACCCTTCAAGGTATTTTGCATATCAAAAGCAGAGGCTTCAGCATTCACAATATGCAGAGCAATGCTGATGGCTTCACTGTAGGGCAATTCAAGCTGCAGCTGTCGTTGTACCATTTTCAACCCGATTTCACCAATTCTTACCTCTTCTTCATAAAGTCGTATCACTTCAGACATGAGAGGATTATCCAGCTGCATATTATTTTCGTAGCGATGAATCGCAAAGGTTAAGTGGTCGGCTAAAGTCATCACTAAATTGGGATTCAAATACTTGTTGATTCTGCTGCTGGACAATTCTGTGATCTTAGAAGCAATCTGCAGAATTTCCTCGGGGATACTGTCAATTAGATTGAGATACTGCGGGTCAACGTCATAAAAAAGCTTCTCAATCTTTGTCTGATCGCTTAACTGATAAGGGATTTTAGGAAAGCCCACTCCGGGACCAAAAACGATGACCTGCTTTCCTGTTGTATCTAAGCCAATGGCCACGTTGTTATTGATCTTCTTAATGATTTGCATGGTGCATTTCTCCTTTAATCAGCCCAGGATTACGTCGTTTGTGGTGACCTCCTTGTCTAAGCTGGGTTTCGCTTTTGCGCTGAGATTCCCCTTAGTGACAATCACCATCGTCGTTAAATCAACTGTATCAGGAATCACTTTTTTGTTCAATCGGATAATTGGCTCGCCATGCTTGATCTTGCTGCCTATTTCTTTTAATGCTTCAAACCCTAATCCCTTTAGCTCAACGGTATCAATTCCAATATGAATCAAGAGTTCTCTTTCTTTGCTTTCGATCCCAAACGCATGGTTGGTTTCTGCAATCATTACCAAAGTGCCGTCCATCGGTGAACAAATCACTTCTTCTGTTGGCATAACCGCTACACCGTCGCTTAGCATTTTGCCAGAAAACATAGCATCGGGTACCTTAGTAATATCGATACACCGTCCCTTTACTGGGGCGTAAATATCCTGATCTCTTCCAAATAGTGCTTTAAACATTTTTTTCTCCCTTTCGAAAATTTTTGGATGTTTTCCTGTTTTTATGTCTAGATCCAGCTTTAAAACTCAGCTAACAATTATAAATTTGACCAATCAGCTTGTTAAACGTTCTTTTCTCCTGTTGGCTTTCTGCCTCAGCTGCACTGGCTGGTGAAGGGCTGAAGTCTAATCCCCTTACCTTCAGCAGCTTTTCCAGACGTTCAAAGTTTTCCAAACCAACAGCATTTCTTTCAATTACACCAAAATTCAAAATCTTTATGAGACAATTTTTGCTTAACAAAAATTCAATTTTATCCAGCACTTCCTCTACAGTTGATCCTAAGGAAGATAATTCCTTCACAACGATCACATCACCCTGTTGCATCTTCTTAATCTTACGGTCGATATTTTGTATCCGTGAATCTAAACACTGATTGTACACCTTTGATACCCCCTTACCAGAATGGCTGAATGTCAACGGACATGTTCGCTTTAGCGTTAGTCATTTCTCTTAACCGCTTCCATTAATTATCAAAATCAAGGAGACCATCCTAGGGGATACCTCCTTTGAAGAGTTCAATTATTCATCATTGGTCAGTAAAGATACGCGGTACATTCCTTCTTTAGCCGCATGCTCAAAGGCTTGTTGAATATCTTTTTGCGGATATTTCACTTCGATTAGCGGCGAAGGATCAATCAGTCCGGTATTCAATAACTTAGCTGACAGATAGAAGTCTTCCATCTCAGCAGCATAGGCCCCGATTAAATCCAACCGGCGATAATGCAGGTCATTGGAATCGATAGATAGTTCTGGTTTTGGATAACCAGCTGAAAAGTAGAGAATCTGTCCGTCGCGACCTTTGATCATTTCCAAAGCTTGTGCATTGGCACCAGTAGCACCCACAGCCATGATGATCGTATCGGCTTTTTTACCATCGGTTACTTTTTCAATAAACTCAATTGGGTCGGTTACCTTGGCATCAATCACCTCAAACCCCAACTCGCGCGCCTTAGCAATCTTTTTGTCTAATAACTCGGAAATATAAACCTTTGAACCATGTAGACGAGCCACCATAGCATTCAGAATACCCATCGTACCAGCACCAATGACGACGACGATATCACCCAATTGATGCTTCAGTTTCTTTTGGGCGCAGACAACAGTTGCCAACGGTTCAACGAAGCCACCAGCAGAAGGGTCTAACTTCTTGCTTAACTTCACCAATTCCATCGTGTGGCGAACGGCATAGTCGGCAAAACCGAAAAATGCTGTCCCACCTTTAAAGGCCATTAACTTTTTCGCTTCGGTACAGAGGTTAATTTCGCCTTTTTTACAATATTCGCATTTGCCGCAATGGTTGTAAATCGCTGCTACTCGATCACCGACTTCGAACTCCACCACATTTTTTCCCTTTTGAATAACAATTCCGCTTCCTTCGTGCCCACCAGCCATCGGGTATCCCTGATGTTCCCGTAAACCCAGCCACTGAGTATAGTCCGTCGTACAGATGTTGCAAGCCTCTTGTTTTACTAGCACCTCATCGTCTGTAATTGCTCGTAACGGCTCCTCGTGAACCTCAGCTACGCCCTTTTTAACAAGTACACCATACTTGAATTTATCTGGAATCATTTTGTTATACCTCCTAGGATTTATTCAGCCAATTTTAAAATATTGATAACATCCTGCTTTTCTAAGCTTTGCAAGCCGCCAACATTGCCGTCTTTGGTACATTTTTCAGCTAATTCTTCAATTCTAGTTGCATCGATATTAGCCGCTTGAAAGCTCGTCGGCAGACCAACTGCTTTAAAATACTCCGTCATGCGTTCAATTCCCAGCAAAGCAGTTTTTTCTGGATGTTGATAATCCAGATCCAGGTTCCATACTCGTACCGCAAATTGGGCGAAGCGCGGAACATCCGTCTTGTAAACATACTTCATCCAAGCCGGAAAAACGACGGACAAGGTTGCTCCGTGAGCCAAGTCAAACATGGCGCCGATTTCATGACCAATCATATGAGAAGCCCAGTCTTCGGTTCGACCCGTTCCTAATAGATCGTTATGAGCAATCGAGCCGGCCCACATCAAGTCTGCCCGTGCATCGTAATCTCTTGGGTTCTGCATAACCTTGTCAAGACTGATGATGACCGTCTTCATGGTTGCTTCGCAGAGACGATCGGTGAACTCGACATTTTTAGTCGGGGTAAAATAGCGCTCAATCACGTGACTCATAATATCGATGCCCCCTGCTGCAGTTTGGAATTTAGGCAGTGAGTAGGTAATTTCCGGATCAAGAATCGAGAATTCCGGTCGAATCAGCTGACTGTGCATCGGGCGTTTGTACATGCCGTCTTCATTAGTAATCACCGCACCGTCACTGGATTCACTGCCGGTAGCCGGGATCGTCAAAATTACTCCTAATGGCAGATAATCTGTAGGCTCCGCTTTGCCTTCGTAGAAATCCCAAACATTGCCTGCATACTTGCTACCGATAGAAATGGTTTTCGCCGAATCAATTACACTGCCGCCGCCAACCGCCAGAATCCAATCGATCTTTTCTGCTTTACACAGGTCAATCCCCTTTTGAGCAAGACCTAAGCGTGGATTGGGCCGCACACCGGTTAACTCAAAAATTTCACAGCCATTCTTGTTCAAAATCTCCATGACCTTTTCATGTAGACCAATTTTCTCAATCACGCCGTCGCCATAGTGATGAAACAGCACTTTCTTACCATAGGTTTTTACCTTCTCGTTTAAGGCCTCAACCGTGTTCTTACCAAAAATGATTTCCGTTTTGCATTGAAACACAAAATTTTCCATGTTCTTTCCCCCAAAAATTACGCCTTGCCGCTGCTGCCGAAGTCCTTCATCCGCGTGCTGACTTCTTCTTCCACGTATTCCAACGTCCAATCCAACAAATCATTCAAGAACGGCTTACCGCCAGCTTTGATCATTTCATTCATCCGGTCATTAATCTTGATACTGGTTTTATAGGCCATATCTGAGTAGTAGTTAATTTTGCTGACGCCGCGTTTCACCGCATTTTTGTATTCATGGACAGCCAAGCCAGATCCGCCATGCATCACTAGGGGAACCGGCGTACTAGCTGCGATGGCTTCCAATCGCTCGAAATCTAAATTCGGTTCGGCTAGTGGAATCCCGTGTACGGTGCCAAAGGAAATGGCCAAAATATCGGTATCGGTTGCTTCCACAAAGTCCTTAGCCATGGTAGGATCGGTAAAGATTTGGTCGGGATCAATCACCTCATCCGTCTTTTCAGTTGAGGTGTCTGAATTCAGCATGGCTCCTAATTCTGATTCCACCGAAATATTTAACGCGTGAGCCACCTTGACGATTTCCTTAGTCACTTCGATATTTTCTTCGATTGGTAATGCAGCACCATCGATCATCACTGAAGTAAAGCCAAGATGCATCGCTTTGACAATGTAGTCATAGGTGTTTCCGTGGTCTAAATGAACCGCAACTGGAACCGAAGCACGCTGGGCTTCTCGTACCATGATTGGTGCAATAACTTCTAAAGGAACAAACTCTTCGTGAACTTCGGCAAATTGAATGATTACTGGTGAATTCTCTTTTTCCGCTGCAGCAATAATGCCCCGCACCATATCCAAATTGACAATATTGAAGGCTCCTACGGCATATTTTTCTGCTCTGGCCTTCTGCAGCATTTCGGTTGTGTTTACTAAAGTCATAACTCATCTCTCCCATTTCGTTTTTTTTTGAAAACGTTTGATTGTTTGCTTACTTATAGTTTAATCGACTTTAGCAAAAATAAAATAGCTGGCGCAAAAGATGAGCAACGCTCAAAAGGTCGGATCATATTTTCCTGTTTTAGCATCCAGATTGCCGGTTTTAATCATGAAAAAAGGAAGAGTAGCGCTTAGCACTCTCTTCCTTCAACGTAACTAAATAATCAATCCTAGGCTGCCTAAAAGCAGTGAGAAGATCGTGACTAAAATAGCTGCCATGAAATAGTTTCTGTTTTTGCGCAAATATTTCCAAACTAGCAATACAACTACTAACGGCAGTATACCTGGCAAAATGCTGTCGAAAATACCTTGCAGCTCAGTAATTTGACCTCCAACATTCCATTGAATTGGAGTAGTCACGGTTACATAAGTCGCTGCCAAGCCGCCCATCATGAATAACCCTAGGACACTTGCGGCAGTAATAACAATATTGATCACGCCTGATTTCAGCATATCTTCTGCGAAGGAATAACCAAACTTGTAGCAGCGATCTGTTAAGATAAAACCAATCGCAAAACAGATAATCGTGAAGCAGACAACAGGCCCAATCCCTCCCATAGCACTGCCTGCTTGAGCAACTGGCAAAAACAAACCGATCAACAGGTACATCAAGGTAGACCAGGTAATTGTGTCGCCAATTCCTGATAAAGGGCCCATCAAACTGGTTTTGATGTTGATAATTACTTCACCAGGCATTGAATCGTAATCTTTTGATTTTGCTTCTTCCATCGCTAATGTGATCCCTAAAATCGAGCCACCGCCAAAATGGGCCTCACTGTTGAAGAAGTTCATGTTACGTTCCATTGCTTCCTTGTAACGGAAATCATTGGCTTTTTCCGGATAAAATTTGTTCAATGCCGGAATAACCGCTTTACAGAAAGCAGGTGCCATCATTCGAACAAAGCTATGCCCCACTTCACTCCAAACCCACCAGTTGGTCCAAGCACCTAGAATATCTTTGCGGGACAACATCCGATCTTCCACCAATGGAATGACCGATTCCTCTTCGTCTTCTTCGTCTTCTTCATCATCATCTTTATTAGCTGCCTGTACATCATTTTTAGTGCAAGTGATGTACAACCAAGTAATGAAAACACCCATCAATAGCAAAGGCATCGTCGCAATTCCTGTGTACTGTACTAGAAAGAAGCCAACAAAAAAGAAGATCAAAAACTTAGGTTTGGCAATCAGATTAGCAATAATCGCAAACCCAACCGCTGGCAGACATGCACCCATTGCTGACAAGCCATTGGTTAACCATTGTGGAATATCGTTCATGATACCAGCTAAAGCGCCGCTGCCAAAGTAAACGGTTATCGATACTAGAAGCGCTACCAGCATCACCCGAACAAACATTGGAATATAAATTCCCCAAATACTTACGCCTCCACCATCACCATTTTTGGCAGATACATCTGCCCGTTCAGCGAAAATTCCGTTAATTAGGTACACCAGATTGGTCAACTGTGACCCTAACAGACCTACAGGAACGGCCAAAGCAACTGCTGCATTGGTGTCCAGTCCAGAGGCCAAGGCAATTGGAATTGCCACGTAAGAAGCTAAACACGGATCTGTAGGCTGGTTCCCCCCAGCTGCTACGGTCCCCAAATAAATCAACTGTATAGATGCCCCGATAATCATCGCATTGGCCATATCACCCATAATAAGACCGACAAAAACGGCATTAAAGATTACCGTATTGATATTGAATCCGCCGATTGAATAAAAGATACAGGACTTCCAAATACCACAAGTCAACCCTAATAGGATTGCTTGAGCTAATGTTATATTCATCTCATTTCTCCTTTAATTTCACACCGTATTTTTCAATTTTTCCTTTCCATTGCTCCTTTAATTCCTTATCAGGAACTTGATACTGTTCCTGATCGAAGCCGATTCGCTTCGCTTTACCGACTCCTAACTGATGATAAGGCATCAGCTCAATTCCCATTAACTTGGGATAGGTTTTGTACATTTCAGCAATTCCTCGCAAATGCTCCTGCGAATCATTGATTCCAGGAATCAAAGGACAGCGTAAAAGAATCTCCGCCCCCTGATCATAGAGGTAAGATAAATTTTCTAAAATTCCCTGATCCGAAGCACCAACGATTTGTTTGTGTGTGGCTTCATCACTGGCTTTGTAGTCCCATAAAAACAAATCGATATAAGGCATAATTTTTTTGAAATTCTCCAGTGATGAAAAACCGCTTGTTTCCAAAACCGTTGAGATGCCTTGTTCTTTAGCTGCTTTGGCCAATTCTGTCGCAAAAGCAGCCTGCATCATCGGCTCACCACCTGAAATAGTCAATCCTCCACCCGAGGATTGGAAGTAATGGCTGTCCTTCATTACTTCCGTTAGTATCTCGTCTGGACTCATCAACCTGCCCACCGTACGCAAAGCATTGGAGGGGCAGGTTTTGACAAGTGCTTCTTTTTCCTGATCGCTGAGGCGCTTTGCCTTTTTCATGTCTTTAAAAATGAACCCACAGGCGCCACAATTGGTACAATCTTTTGCAAAATACTCTAAATCCATACTGCATGATAAGCCTTCAGGATTGTGACACCACAAACAGCGCAGCGGGCATCCTTTTAGAAAAACCGTACTCCTGATCCCTGGCCCATCGTGGATCGAAAAATGCTGAATACCAAAGACTAATCCTTTTTCCATAGCTATTCTCCGTAAATCGTTCGTGCGAGGATTTCTTTTTGCAGTGTTCGATCCAAATTCACAAAGTACTCGCAATACCCGCCTACCCGAACGATTAAATCTTTGTGTTTTTCAGGGTGAACCATCGCATCTTCCAAATCTTCTGCATTGGTAGTATACAGCTGAATTTGCGGGCCGCCCTGTTCGATATAAGTTTTCAAAAGCTGCTTAATCGCTTCACGGCCAGCTTCCTCTTTGAAGAAAGAAGGGTTGACCTTAAAGCTTAAGGCAAAAGCTCCGCTGATTTTCTCAGCGTCTAAGGCTAAAACAGAATTCAACAGACGAGTGGGCCCATTTACATCCTTGCCTTGACTTGGTCCCATGCTGTCGCTGAAGGGTTCCCCTTTACGGCGACCATTAGGAGTGGCATTGGCAATTTCCCCATGGTAAATATGGAAGAAATAACCGAACAAGGTAGAAACAAATACATCATTTAGGCCGTCCCGTTGATTGAGCGAAGAAACTTGATCAGTAAAATGATTCAAGACATCGTTAGCAATACTATCGACTTCTTGCTGATCATTACCGTAATGCTGCCCGCATTCGGACAACAGTCGTTGCTCATGCTCAAACCCTGCAAAGTCGGCGTTCAGCGCCTCATCTAAGTGATCCAAGGTCATCGCCTTATCTTCGAAAATTACTTTCTTCACTGCATATAACGAATCCGCAGCAGTTCCAATGCCGTAAGCATAAACCGACCATTCCATCGGAAGCTCACTTCCTTCTTGCAGCATGTCTCTACCATTTTCGATACAGCCGTCGATTAACAAGGAAGAATAGGGGTCATAACAGCGGTCTTTCATGGCTGCTCGTTTTTCTACCGCTTCTTCATAATCGGCTTCGATCGCCAGGTCTAATTCTTTTTTGTAAGCCTCGAAGTAATCGTCATAGGTTTCAATCGTGTAAATTCCTGCCTTGTATTTTCGCATGACCTCTTCAATTAAGACTGGAAAGGCGATTGACTCACAAACTCCATAGCTTGGTTGCTTGCCTGGTACTTCCAACTCTACACAACCCATGTTGTAATAATCGTTAGCATCTTCTTGAGAAAAACCAAGATTGATCAGACTTTGAATCCACACCTCGTCACTTAACAGCATTGGCTGACCGGTTCCAGAGGCGGTGGTAAGAATCGACTCATCATACAGCCAATCAGGATTCTTTTTGTTGATTCGTAGGCCAATATTGGGATAAGGCATACAGACATCGGCCGCAACCTGTAGACACATACGCGTCAGATCATTGGCGGCATCATTGCCTTCCCGATCAATTCCTCCCAAAGTCGCACTTTGAACCGTTCGCATGCGCGGCTCGTTTACCTTCAGCCAAACACAGGCCAGCAAGTCCTTCGCAAACTCCTCAGTAATAGTCCCTTCCTCCAAGTCCTTTTTGTAGAAGGGATACAAATATTGGTCAATCCGAGCCAGCGACAAAGCTGAACCACCTTGAATATTTGCAATGATGTGCAACATCCACATTAGCTGGATGGCTTCGTAAAAATTCGAAGCTGGGTTTTCTGAAATATGGAAAAGAATTTGGGCCATTCGTTTTAATTCCTGCGACCGCTCTTCTGATACGGTTGACTCCAGACTCAGATCCTCCACTGTTTTGGCATAACGTTTGATGAAGGTGATGGTGGCTTCAGCCGCAATAAACGCCGCTTGATAGTATTCTTTTTTCTGCGGATCTTCGGTTTCCAGATATAACTTTTGCACTAAATCTCGTGTAGGGCCCATACCAACATTGATAATTCGTTCATAATTCAAGGAAATATGATTGCCGATAAAATACGGCAAGCTGTCAAATAGTTCTTTTGATTCAGCATCGTATTCAATTTTAAAGGACCGTTCCAATTCCCGTCCAATTTCAAACGGCTCGATCTCTTCTGTGCTGTATTTTCCCTTCATTAGCTGGATCAGCTCTTGGAATTCATCATAAGTGATTAATGAATCATGCAAGACTCTGGACATTAACGACCAGCGGCTTTTCTTGCTGCCAAAGCTTTCTTCAAAGCTTTTGACATGATCTTCATCAAAAATAATTTCGCCAGTTGTCTTGTTTTGCTTTTTGTCCTTCAAATACTGGTCAATGATGGTTTCCCCCATTCGGATTTGTTCTTCTTTTGAAGGTAGGTCCTCTACTAAGGGCAGCTGTCCCAGCATCGTTCCGGTTACTAGCTCATATGGATGAACCACCTGCTTCGTTCGCCGCAATACATGCTGAAACGCCTTAGCCCGTCGAAGCTGCGTTGGTTCACCTACGGTTTGTTTAAGTGATTCCCCCACGTATTCAGTGAGTTTTTTAGCTCTGACTCCCTCATTTAGTTCTTGAATGTGTTCCTTTAATTGTTTGATTCGTTGATTCATATAATCCCTCCAAAATAAGATGATGAACTGATTTTTAGTTGCATGTTGCCGATTTAGCCCACTAAAGCTGGGAAGACCTTTCTGACACAATCCAGGGATTCTTTTTTATCCGTTGGTGTCATTTGGAAATATAGATTGACACCTTCTTTTTCCAAGTCACACAGGATTTCCCCTTCTTCTTCTGTCAGTCCTAGTGAGCGATAGACTGCTAGTCTTTCAGCGGTAACAGCCATTTGACCCAAAGAAATCTCGGGGAAAGTTAAGCCTAGGTCTTTACATTTTCGAATCATTTTTACATCTTTAAATAAAACAAACACATTGTATTTACCAAATTTATTTTTGTTCCAAATCTTTACCGCCCGTTCAGCAGAAAGAATACTGATCTTCAATTCTTCGGGTGCAGCAAACTTTAAGACATTTTTTCGCATCGTATCTTTTGCGATTTCATCATCAATCACCACAATTTTTTCAGCGTTAATTGTACTTACCCATTGTGTGAGTACTTGTCCGTGTATCAGCCGATCATCGACTCGGACCATCATTTTTTTTGCCATCTGTTTGATTCATCTCCTTAATGTTTTAATTGCAGGCTTTAGTCTTCATCCTCATCTTCGATAGTCAGAAAAGCCTCAATATCAACTCGAGTGATCCCCGATTTTGCATTTTTTACCACATTTTCAGAAAAATCTTTCCCTTTGATTGCTTCTCGGCTGGCCACTGCATCCAACACCATTGGTAAATTTAATCCGGTAATTAGTTCGAAGGTTTTTCCTTTTTCCTGGGCATAGCGTAGGGCCTGATTACAAGGGGATCCTCCAAAGATATCCACCATCATCACGCTACCTTCTGGAAAGGCTTCATAGGTTTCGACAAACGCTTGACGAAAATCATCAGGATCATCGCCTTCCTCCAGTGAAAAGGCAGCTAAGTTTTCTGCATCCGCGAACATCATTCTGGCAGTTTCTAAAATTCCAACTGCCAGCGGTCCGTGACTCATAATCAAAATTCCAGGAATATTGGGATTCACGTTTGCTGGGGTTGACCGTTTCATACCTTTCTCCTACTCTCTTAATAGTTGTCTGTGCTCACTTGGTCATCTACGCCTAGAACAGTTGGTGTCGAACGATAGCCAATACCCATGCGGTCGATACCCATATCAATCAATTGCAAGAAGTGCTCCCGCGTGCGAATCGCACCACTACCTTTGACCTTAGCTTTACCAGCAACTTGATCCATCATGATCCGAATAATTTGCGGCGTCGCACCATTTCCTTCATGACCAGTTAAGAACCCAGTACTGGTTTTAACGAAGTCCCCCCCTGCAGCAACAACACAATCACAACCTTTTTTGACTTCTTCCACCGTTAATGCATCTGTTTCTAATATAACTTTGACCTCTACCCCATATTTATGACAAACATCCGTCACCGCTTTCAAGTCAGCAGTTACCTCGTCGAACATGCCGCTTTTTATCCAGCCATAATTTGCCACAATATCCAATTCAGAAATAGCGTTTGCATAATCTGTCAAAATGATCTCCGCTTGTGCTACCTTAGATTCAGTTGAGCTTTGACCAAACGGGAAATCACATACCGGACAAACCATCGTATTTGTTCCTTCACACATTTCTGCAGCCAACGATACCGCCCAAGGATTCACACAGACTGTTTTACAGCCGTAGTCAATTCCTTCTTGAATATACTTCTTGGTTTCCTCTAAAGTAAATTCCGGTTTTAATACTGACTGGTCAATATAACTCGCTAACTCCGCTACACTCATGTCTTTTGCTTTTTTCTCTGGTTTCATCTGTTTTCCCTCACTTTTCTTATTTATGAATCAATTTTTCTTTGAAAAATTTGTTCCGTTCCTCTTGCTTTGATACAGGCACATGGATAAATTATTTTTACCATATAAGTCAACCCGTTTTGTAGTTTTGTTCAAAAAAAGAAATTTTCCCCCAATATCAGACCTATTATTTTTTTTACTACAAAAATTAATACACAATCTAAGGCTTATTCAGTCTCATTGAAGGACGGCTGAATAAGCAAAAAACTAGTTTAAAGTTGATTGTACATATTTACTACATTGTCAACGGTAAAACCGTAATGCTGCAGGACAAAATCGCCTGGTGCAGAAGCTCCAAAATGATCAATGCTGATCATTTTCCCATGGTCACCTAAATACTTATGCCAACCAAATGAAGAGGCCGCCTCTACTGCTAACCTTTTCGTAACTACTTTAGGCAGAACGGATTCTTTATACTGATCATCTTGAGCTTCAAACAAATCGAAGCTTGGCAAGGAGACTACCGAGACATCCTTCCCTTGAGCCTTCAGCCTTTTTTGAGCTTCTATTGCCAAATTCACTTCAGATCCAGTCGCAATCAAAATACCCTCAGGAACCGATGACTTGGCCTTCGACAAGAGATATCCACCTTTTGCCACCCCTACTTTGGCCATTTCTTTGCTTCCAGGTAGGACAGGCAGATTTTGACGACTTAAAACCAACAAAGTTGGTTTATCAGTAGTTTTTAAGGCCACCTGCCAAGCAGCTGATGTCTCATTCCCATCGGCGGGGCGAATGACCTGAACATTCGGCATGCTGCGAACACTAGCTAATTGCTCAATCGGTTCATGAGTCGGACCATCTTCTCCCACTGCAACAGAATCATGTGTTAATACATAAATAACAGGCAGATTCTGAAGAGCCGACATGCGAATAGCTGGTCGCAGGTAATCAGTGAAGACGAAGAAAGTCCCTCCGTACACGCGAGTGCCTCCATGCAAATGAATTCCGTTCATGGCAGCGGCCATCGCAAATTCCCGCACCCCAAACCAAATGTTCCGGCCCTCATAGGAGTCTGATTGGAATTCTTTTTCTGGCATCCTACAACAAAACGAATACAATCCACTTGAAAGTTTGCCTTGGGTGCATTTGGGTGCAAAATTGAAATTCGGGTGCAGGTGAACCCTTGGGTGCACCTACGTCGAGAGCTAATTATTTGAAGGAAATAAAAAAAATCCCCACGACCTATGTTCAAAATAGACCGTGGGGAAAATTAATGTCGTGATGGATTTGTCGTCAGTCTTGCAGCCTGTATTTTGGCCAGTGATTTGCCCGAAGATACGGCAAACTGTCTGCTAACACTTCCAGCACAAACTCTTCCATTGTCTGATCCTGTTGGAGGTCATTTCCTACCATGTCTTGAAGGTGAGCGTACTCGTCATCCGTGACTCTGATTGTTATAGTCTTCATTTTGCCTTGCCCTCTGTTCATTAAGATTGATTGCTCACAGCTTAGACGAAACAAGAAGGTCTTGCACTTAAAGCTCCAAATCGGAGCCTTAGACTGCAGTGTTTAGATTTTCTTCACGCCGTCAATCGGAAGCCATGACGCAATGCCGTCCGGCCAGCCGAGGAGGACTTTATCTTTTTCTATCTGCGACACCTTGTGTGTTCTTTCCTTCACCCATCCAGGCACGGTTTCTCCCGTCGCATAGCGGGAAGCCGTCACTTTCACCATGTCTCCGACCTTTAGAGCAGAAGACGCAGCTGCTTTCGGAATCTTGAGTTTTTGTCCGGCATGGATGATGTCGGAGGTCAGCCCGTTAAGTTTTTTGATTTCCGGATATCTTCTTCCGTCGCCTAAGAGCCTTGCAGCAATCCGCCAAAGGCTGTCGCCACTAACTACAGTATAGGTGCTGTATTCAGCGGCAGATTTTTCCGGATAGACAGCATTCCCGCTCTCATCAAATACGAAGTAGCCGCTGTTTTCATCCGCCTTTCTCTTGGCATTGGCAAGCACCTTATAGGCTCCAATCTGGCTCTTCTTATTCTGCCAGGACTTTCGGACTCGATATAAAACACCTTCAGATTTAGGCGGTTTCGGAGTGACCGTACTTCCACCCACCAACCTTTTTACATCCTGACGAAAGGTGTCCATACTCTTTCCGAATTTTGAAAACCAGTGTCTCGGATCCCCGTGATTGGAAGCGATCCCTCTTTTATGACCTTCGTAGTGGCCGATGATGACCCCGTCTTCTAAAGGATTAAGATTATAGAGCCCGCAAAGATAAGCACAAAGCTCCGTCGCTTCCTTGTAGACTTTCTCAAAATACGAGCGGTCGCTAAGCCCATCCTCGCAGATTTCAAAACTCGTATGCGTGTTGTTAGCCGCTCCTCCTGCATGCCAGCCCCTGTGATCCCAGGGAAGCGTCTGGTAAGTAGCAATCGTGCCGTCTTGCAGCTTCCCGATAAAGCCATGTACACAGACCTGTCGATCCATCGGCTGATTCCAGTGATTGTTGTATCTGTTTTTCCCAAGCTTTCCGTCATCCGGACCGACATAGCGCTTCAGATACGGATTATTTGCTCCGGTCGAATGCACCATGATGCCTTTGACCTTAATCTTCCTGCCTGCCTTGTAGCAGGCGTTTTCTGTAAAAATCAGTTTATTTAGATTCACTTTCCTCATCCTCCTTCGATAATGTTTCCAGCACGTTTTTCAGGGCTTTCGGAATGGGAAGCCCCAAGTGTGCCGAATTTTCCAAGATGGAAATGCCTTCATTCGAGAGATAGAAAAAGATGACGGCAGTCCTTATGGCGCCGCCTTCTTTCAAGATGGAGACATCGATGATGTTGCCGATGCCTACCAGCACAAAGATGAGCACCTTCTTGGCGATGCCCTTAAAGCCGACTTCGCTTGAGAGCTTTTTGTCGTAGACGGCACAAAGAACGCCTGTGATATAGTCAGCGACAACAAAGACGATGAGGGCATAGAGAAAGCCGTCAAGCCCTCCCAGATACCAGCCCAGGAAACCTCCTACAGCCGTAAATGCCGTCTGTACGACAGACCAGATTTGTTTCATGTTAAAAATCCTCCTTCCAAATAAAAAATGCCTGCACTATGGCAGACACTTCCTTGTACAAAATGATGTGATTGATGAAAGCTATATTTGCTTTGGCAGCCACTCCCAGAGCCTTAAATCCTCCTGGCCGAGTGACCACATGCACATACCCCTGACTTTCCAGCGATAAGCGGCTTCGTTTGCCCAGTAGATGAGCGAGTCCACATCCTGGTAATAGAGGATGGAAAAGCCGTCGGAATCGCCTAAGAAAAGCCGTGAAATCCAGACATTGATGTCTCTTGGAATGACCTTCACCTGATAGTCGTTTCCGCAGACCAGAGACAGAAGATTCGAATGGAAAAACTCATAATCAAGAGAGATGCTTTCCGTTCTCGTCTCATGTTCCTCGATATCGGAGGTGACGGTAAAAACCTGAAACTCCTCATCCCAGGTGACGCCCGTTCTTGGAATCCTGCCAAAACTCGTCCGGCTTCCATCAGGCAGCACGACATCAAAGCACTCGTAGGGTTCATAGGTGAAGCTGTCTCCCACACGAAAAAGCTGGCAGTGTACTTTGCTGTCTGAGCGTATGCCTGCAAAGCCTGATGTGTTTGTTACCGTTCTTTGAAAACGCAGACTGCTTGACGCTCCGGAATACACCCTGACATTCGTGCCTCTTTTTCTCATTTCAATCGTATAAAGATTTGGGGCATCTCGTATCTTGGCATCAGCTGTCTTTTCAAAGGAGGTCGCATAACTTCCCAGCAAGATATCTCCCTGATAAAGCTCCACCGCCTGTGCTTCGTAGTTCAGGCAGCAGAACAGATCGCCTAAGAAAACACCCGCTCTTCCGGTAAAGCTTTGAGGGAAGATGAGCTGTGCCCGCAGGTGAAGGTCGTGAAAGCCGCCGTAATTTAAGGCAAGCTCTCCGTAGCCTTCCAGCTGTGAGTAAGGACGGTTTTTCCCGAACTCATCCTCCTGCCAGACCTGCCACTCACCGGAAAGGACACTCCAGTAGCTTTCAGGAAGCGGTGGCCGGTCTCTAAAATCCTCATACCAGATGAGGGCGGAGTCCGCTTTCCTCCGAAGCATCTCGAAAGTAAGTTTAAAGCCTTCTCTTGGAGCCACCATCACGCCGTGTATGTCTTTAAACTCTCTCGGAGACAAAAGGTAGCTCGCTTCACTGACGGATGTTTCTTCACTGAAAGAGCTGCAGACCTTAAAGCCGTAAAACTGCACGCCCTTAGCGGCAACCGATACGGTAAGCGTATGTGTTCCGGCAGATAGGGAGACCGCCTTCCATACCCCTTTCCAAAAGGTCGTCCGCCAGTAGGGCCACCAGAGCCTGGGCTCCTCGACAAGAACGCTTGTGCCGTCAAGCGAAAGCCGGACACTGTTTTTATCCCACAGTGGAAAGCCGAGCTTAACGGCCAAATCGTAGCTTCCGGCAGCCGGCACACTAAATTCATAGACGGCTTCTCCGTTATCACCGAGCGTAATCATTCCGTCCGAGATGGAAACAATGCCGGAATAGGAATCAGGCTCTGCATTTCTGTCAACAACGACACCGTCAAAGTTTGTCTTTTGCGTCTTTCCGTAGGAGGTGAGATACCGCCTTCGTTTATAGACTTCACCCATCAAGGGGTAACTGTAATGTTCAGCATCCCGTCCTTCCATGTAGTCATAGACATGCGGAAGGGCAAAGGGTCCCTTGTTATAATCATCCCAGTAAGCAACGATAGGGATTTGAGGAGATGCGGGCACTGTTTCCTTAAATTGATAGTAGCCCGTCATCCAGTTCTTTGCTCCGTAATAGGTATGCGATACGCCCCGGTAGGTGTCGCCTAAGTTTTCCGGCGTGTCATAAATCTGCCAGTTCCAGCCGTAAGCCGGCATGCCGAAATAAATCTTTTCAGGCGGCATCACGGATACGGCATAGTCATAGATACCTTCCAGCCAGTCTCTTGGAGAAACAGGCCCGGAGCAGAACCCGCCCAGGCCATGCCATAGCTCATAATGGATGCCGTATCACAGTAAGGTGCAAGGTCGCCGTAGACACACCAGTTTTCACCGCCGACCGAGCCTTTCACGCTTGTCATACCGGGAAGGCAGATGTTGATGCGTTTTCTTCCGTCATAGCTTTTAACGGCCTGATAGATATTCTGAAACATCGCTGTGGACTTAGCCGCTGTGGAGTAATCTCCTCCGCCTTCCAGGTCAATATCCACACCATCACACCAGGGATACTTTTCCATGATGCGGATAAGCTCGGATAAAAATATATCCTGAGCACCGTTTGTGTTTTCCCGTATGGCTCTGAAGATGGAATTGTAGCCGTCGTTAGCGACAGTTAAAAGCCAGCGAATATGCGGCCATTTCCTTATATAAGGCATCATGTCCGAGATAGTAACTCCCGTTTCATAGATTTCACCTGTCGCCCGTACCTTAAAAGAAAAAAGACCGATCTGATTGATGCGGTCTCCGTACTTTTCCAAGGCTTCATACATTCTGGCATTTCCCATAAAGGTCCAGACCATGATTTCTCTATTTTTTAAGGGGTCAATCAAAACGGCTCACCTCCTTCCTCCATTTGCTGCAAGGTAAAGAGCACTCTCGCGGATTTTCCTTCAGGAAGCTCGATCTTGTGCTTGGAATCCCAAGCGGCACTGTATGAATAAAAGCCTTCTTTTTGAAAGGGCTGCCCATTACTTGTTGTCTTTCTTTCCGATGCGGAAAAGATCAGTTCATCGTCTCTTTGCAAAATCCCGGGGAAAAAGGCTCTTTGTCCGCCTGCCGCTTGCGAGAACGTCACACCTTCCATATCCGATTTGGGGTACAGCTTTATATCAAGACCTGTCGAAGTCTTCCCGAGATTAAAAAGAATCAGGGTTTCCTGTCCTCGGACGATGCCGTTATACCAGACAGGATCCTTAGCCACGCCGCCTTCACTTTCTTTTTGAAGCATGATCTCCGTGTGCGGATAAAAGCCCGTCACCCGGTCTCCTTCCTGAAGCATGAGATCGGTTAGCCAAACAACACCTGCCATGTCGGTTAAAAGCGGCTTTATTGTCACGGACACGACTCGTTTGTCCTGCTTTTTATTTATGGTCTCAGAGAGCCTGTAAAACTTCTTCATAGCATCACCCGTCCAGCGTAAAGCGAATCTCGGAAGGGTGCGGCACCCAGCCGGTCGCAAGAGAGCCGCCCTGAAGGAGGATGTCCGTCACGAAGATTTGTCCGGTGCAGTCTGAAATAAAGATACGCACCGTGACGGATTTTAGCCCTGACATATAGCCCTTAGGCGCAATGCTATCTTTTACTTTTCTAAAATAGGCCATCCGCTCACCCCCCTAATAAAGGTCGATAAATCTCGTCTCAACGCTTCCGTCTTCGTACTCGATTTCCACTTCCACGCCGACCTGAGAAGTATCCGAAAGTTTCTCCAAGTTTTCCGAAGCGATGGCCAGAGACAGGGTATAGCTTTTACGATTGGAAGGATAGACGGTCTGTGCCATAGACTTTGTAAGTCCTGCCGCACCTTCCGCCTTAAAAGCGGCCGTTCCCGTACCGCCCGTCTCGCTCACGGCTTCAAAGCCGGAATTCAGCCAGTAGGCCATCCCGTCATCCGCCCGAGAGTTTTTCAGATGGTTAAAAGGCACCATATCGGAGATGTTGCCGCCGCCAAAAGCTCCTGCCCCTTCCAGGGTATCTGCGATGGTCTCCAGCCTTTCCACGGAAGATCCGAGATTTTTTAAGGTCGTCGACAGTTCCAGCACCGTATTCCAAGGCTCCTGCAGGTTATATTCTCTTCGCACAATCCTTGTCGTAACGGAAATCCCCAGCTCCTTGTCTTCCACAAGGACATAGTCTCCCAGCGACCAGGCTTCATGAGAAAAGCCCGTAAGGACGGATAAGTCCATCGCATGAAGGACATAGGAGATTTTCGGTTTGGCGTATTGCGCCAACCGCATTGCCGTGAACTCCTTCATCTGGTAGGGATTGGTAAAGGAAGAACAGTCAAGTGTGGAGATGCGCACATCATTTGAATAGGCGAAATCTTCCAGATAGGGCTTGCCGCCATTGATATCGGAAAAGGTCATCCCGTCGGCTCCCAGTGCATACAAGCGTGTCACAAGATTTCTCGTATCTATGACCCGCTCAATGCTTTTCATATTCTTTCTGTAGGCAAAAAGAGCGCCTGAATCCCTGCCGCTCACCGTATAGAGATGAACGAGCCTGTTGGACGAGTCAAAGACCAGGTCTCCGCCGTGAAGGCTTGCGACAGCACGAAGGATGGAAAGAGCATTCTTCTCTTGCGATACCCAGGTGCGTTTTGTCTTAACATTGACCGTGCCGACATGCCACTCTGTGCCCTCAAGAGCGTAAGCCATCGCCGTTTCCGCCGTCTCTGCATCAAAGCTTTTTTCTTCTTTGCGGACGCTGAAGGTCAGATCATAAAACTCCGCTTCGGCATAGACTTCCGTCACGGTGTTTCCCGAAGCGTCCTTGATATCGTTGATGGTTCTAACTTTATAAATATCATCAACGATTTGAATTTTCTTCTCGTTTTCTAAATAGCTCCGCTTCTCATCTCTGAAAGGAAGCTTGAAGTGAAGCGTATCTTCGCCGTTGACCTCACTTGTGACAATGATGTCGTAGGCGTTTTCCAGAACCGCTTCCCAAGCACCCTCTTTTGTCAAAAGTACGGGCCTTGCAAAGCCCATCTTTTCATAAGGGGCTTTAGGGATATCGTAGATTCTGATATCAAGAAGCTTTGGCGTTTTCTTTGTATCATTTGTCGTAAGTGTAATGCGAAAGCGGATGTAGTCGGCTGTAGCCTTGATTTTTCCGTCTTCCGGAAGAGCAGTCCATTCACCCCATGTACTGAGGTCGGAGCTTAGGCCAAATTCCACCGCTGAAATATCCGTTACGCCCGCTTCATATTCCTTAGTAATGGCGATCCTTCCTGTACCGGAAAGAGACAGCGGTTTTGCCGTTGTTAAAAGCTCTCCGGTTAAAGGATAGATGCCGTCTGCTTTCTTTAAGAGCACTTTGCCGGTTTCAGTTAATGCATCCACCGATGAAGCGCTGTCACCGCCGCTTGCAAAATAAGAGGAGCGAAAGTACTCTTCCAGATCCTGCATGGTAAGTTCTGAATCTGTATCCAAAAACCAGTCGTCAAAGCCGCCTGCATACCAGTAGCTTCCGGCATGCATGCCCATGATGATATCGGCTGTACATAAGCGGTTCAGTTCACCTGTAAAAGAATAGACTTCCGATACCCAGCACTTGCCATCCGACCTGTCGCCTATGACATACTGTGCCGTTTTGGCATTCGGCCGAATGATACAGGCAATAAAATAAATCCCGCCGTTCTTAAAAGTAAAGGAAGGAGAGGTCGTCCTGTCTAAGATAAGCGAGCCTGCTTCGTTATAGAGCATGACGCGCGGTCTTCCCTGAAAGAAGGAAAGATAAAAGATCGGCTGCCCCGGACCTGATCTGGTATTAAAAAGCGGGCAGTAGGTATTCCCGATAGAGTAAATCGTCGGTTTGATCCAGCCACCGACTAAAATCGTATCGCCGATATTCTGAAAAATGCTGCCGTCATTGGTAAGCTTTAAATAGGACTGTTCCGTTCCCGGATCATGGAGGTTTAACTGGATATAGTTTCCCATCACGCCTGAGCTAATCCCTGCCGTTGTGCCGCTTCGGTTTATGACTTCCATCTTGCGATGATTGCCGGAGGAATCCATAAGAAACCCCAGGTCATCGAAGCTGTCCTCGTTGAAACGCCAAAGACCGGATTTAGCAAGGGCAGCCGGAAACTCGCCCGTAAAATCTTCCTGTGATTGAATCGTTAATTTAAGCGCCATGTCATCACCTCCAGCGACTTCGCGCATTGATTTTCAGTTCTGAAAAAGTTCCGTTAACAGCCTGAATAAGAACGCTGTTTTCGCCGATTCTAAGCTCAGGAAAGTTCAGCTCCTTGAGATAAGGGAGTGCGTTTCTCAGCACAAGTCCGCTTCCATCTTCCACATAAGCCGTCATCTTCTCCGTGTCAATTACAAGGATCTCTCCCAAGGAAAGCTCCGCATTGATAAGTTTCATCTCCACGCCGTTCACAGAGATAGAGATAAAGTTTTCCGGAGACTTCGTAAGACTTCCTTTGAGGAAATAAACAGGCCTTGATGCGATATTTCCAAGGCTTCGTGTGATGAGTGTTTCTCCCGCTTTCGTTATCGTAAAGACCTCATCTTCCAAAGCATAGGCAAAGGGATCGGGGCAATAGAAGGAAAGGTCAAATACTCCGGCCGCACGGATGACTCTTTCGCAGTCCACCTTGTCCTTTAGCCTTGCCATAAAATAACGGTCCGGCACATCGTCAAAAATCAGCTGTTTTAAGCCGTCGACCGGGGAAAGCCAGAGCGCAATCCGGTCTAAGGTTTCTACCAGATCGGAAAAGCGAAGTTTGGGGAAGATGGAACAGGACACCGAGATTTCTCTGGCATCCATATCTGCGCCAAAGTCCGCCACGCCGTATTTTCCGGGAATGGAAGCCGAGTAGTTTCTCAGCATGCCGGACACCTGCCAGGAAGTGAGCCGTGCTTTTACATCCATGTCTTTTGATGAAATGTCGTTATAGATAAATCCCACCCTGCATCACTCCTTCCTTTTACGCCGGCGAGAAGCGGCCCTGTGCTCTGGAACCTGCTTCAATCAGGTTATAGAGCTCCTGCGAAACTTTTCGGATATCGTCTTCGCTTCGAACAAACATCTGCTCGATTGTGATCTGTGGAGCAGCTCCTATCGGAGCAACTCCTCTCAAAGCACCGCTTACCGCCGTTTCCGCCTGAACCTGAAAATCAGTCGGCAGCGCCACGCTCATATCTTTTCCGAGCTGACCCATCACATTATTGATGTCTTCTGCCAAGCCCTCGCTGGCTCTGACCGCGTCGCCGCCTGAGCGTTCAATGGCACCTGCAAGTCCTTCTACCAGCATTTCACCGATCCAGGCCATTTCTTTTGACGGAGAGCTGATACCAAAGAAACTCTTGATGCCACTCCAAAGATCGGATGCCCATCCGGATACCTTGTCCCAGATCCAGCCTGCCAGTCCCTTGATGCCTTCCCAGAGACCTTTGACGATATTGCCGCCGACTTCCACGATCTTGTACATAAGAGAGCCAAAGGCACTGACAATGCCCTCAATAATCTGCGGCACCGCCTTTACAATCTCGACGATGATGGTCGGAAGATTCTCGATAAGGGCAACAAAAAGCTCTACCCCTGCCATGATGATCTTGTCGATGTTTCCGGCAAAGGCGTTCACAATGGCGGCTATAATTTCCGGGATGGCCTGCACAATTGTTGTAATAATCTGAGGAAGGGCCTGAATAAGTGCAACCAAAAGATCAATCCCGGCTTCGATGATCTGCGGGATAGAGCCTAAGATTGCCGTAATCAGGGCATCTATAATCTGCGGAATCGCCGTCACAATCTGCGTGATAATGTCGGGCAAAGCCTCAATCAGCGCTGTCAGAAGTGTTATGCCCGTTTCAATGATCTGAGGAATCGCTTCCAGTAAAAAAGTGATAATCGCTTCAATAATCTGAGGGAGCGCTTCAATCAGGATTGGAATCGCCGCAATCAGACCTTCCGCAAGCCCCATGATCAGCTGCAAAGCCGCTTCAATGAGGAGCGGCAGATTCTCAATTAAGCCCTGAACAATCGTCACAATCGCTGAAACGGCTGCCGGGATGAGATTTGGCATGGCTTCTCCCAAACCTTGCACCAGTGTTGCTATCAGTAAAACCGCCGCTTCAATCAAAAGGGGCAGGTTTTCAATAATGGCATTTATAATCGTCAGGATCGCTTCCACCGCCACCGGGATAAGACTTGGAAGAAGACTCATCAACGTTTCCAAAACCTGTGTGAATAGATCGGTGATCATGGTAAGAAGCGAAGGCAAAAGCTCCGAAATCGCTTCAAGGAGTGCCCCTGTCACGGCAGGAAGCGCCTGAATCATGTTCTCGATGACGGGCGTAATGTTGGTAACGACGGTCTTAAAAGCATCGACCACATTCCCTGTCAGCATTTGAATATCGGCATCCGCCCGTCCGAAGCCTACAAGGAGATTTCCAAAGGCACTTTGCAGGGCATTGATGGAGCCGGTGATGGTCTCTTCCGCTTCCAAGGCCGTCGTGCCTGTAATCCCCAAATTATCCTGGATGACATGAATCGCCTGTACTACATCAGCGTAGGAGTCGATATTAAACTCAAGCCCTGAAATCTTCTCGGCATCGGCCAGCAGCCGTTCCATCTCGGATTTCGTGCCGCCATAGCCCAGTTTCAAGTTATCGAGCATGGTGTAGTTTTGCTTGGCAAAGCCCTGATAGGCGTTTTGGATACTGGTCATATCCGTGCCCATCTTATTGGCGTTATCCGACATATCGGTGATGGCCATATCGGCATATTTCACCGCTTTTTCCGTATCTCCGCCAAGTGATTGGATCAGGCTTGCGGAAAAGCCCGTCACCGTCTCCATGTACTCGTTCGCAGAAAGCCCCGCCGTTTTATAGGCGTTTGCCGCATAGTCCTGGAGTTTCCCGGACGATTCCTTAAAGAGAGTATCGACACCGCCAACCAACTGTTCATAGTCGGCAAAAGAAGAAATGACTTCTTTGCCAAGCTTAACGGCGGCAGCTCCAGCAGCGACAACCACGGCTCCCATCGCCGCACCTATCCCTTTTAAGACCGAGCCGAGCTTTCTGAATTTTCCTTCGGATTTATCGGCAGCATCGCCCGCATCTTCTATTTTCTCTCCCATGTCATCAGCGCTTTCCGTGACATCATCCATTTCTTTATCCATGTCGGAGAGGGATTTTTCCGCATCATCGTAGTTTTTACCGGCTTCTCTTAGAGCTTCGTTATTGTCATTTAGCTCCTGCTCCATGCCGTTCAATGCCGCCTTGGCATTGTTCAGCTGGATTTGCCAGTTCTGCGTCCTTCTGTCGTTTTCACCAAAGGAAGCAGCGGCATTATCAAGAGCCGCCTTCAAGGTTTCAATCTTTTGTTTTTGTGCTTCAATCTCTTTATTAAGGACGCTGTTTCGTGCGGAAAGAGCCTGCACGGATTTGTCGTTTTTAGAAAACTCGGAGGTGATAAGCTTCATCTCCGAGCCTAAAACCTTAAAGGATCGGTTAATGTCGGCAAGGGCCTTTTTAAATTCTCTTTCACCCTCAAGGCCAATCTTTAAGCCGAAATTATCTGCCATGAGCTGCCTCCTTTCTATCAAATTCCATAGGGGATCACGTCATCAATCAAAAGTTCCTGCTTCGGTTTGGAAAGCCCGCGATACTGTCTGTCACATTCAATAAGGTCTAAGAGCAAAGAAAAGGGCATGAGCCAGACTTCATCCTGCGAAAGATAAAGCCGGCTCAGCCCGAAATACAAAAGCCGGGTAAATAAGGCTTCACCCTTTACCCGGCTTCCGGGTTTTTTGAGTCCGTCTCGCTTTCAATATTTCGCTTGGTCGCCTTTAAAAGAGCGTCCGTAATGGCATCCTTGTATTCCGCAAGATCCAAAGGAGAGGTCAAAAGCTCCACTTCCTCCTCGGTGAGAAGTTCTTTTGTGTCGTTCTTGTTTTTCAGGTTATGGATTAAGATCGGCTGATTGGCAAGCAGCGTAATCAGCCAGATGATCTCTCCCAAAGCCATCTCGAAGTTCTCCGCCTTCATGAGCTTGTCGCCTAAGTTTTCAAGACCGCCGTAGCGTCCTGCGATTTCTTTGGTCGCCCTGGTCGTAAGAAGAAGTTCATACTCTTTTTCACCGACTTTAATCTTTGTCATATATTCCTGATACATAAAACCATCCTCCTTATGGGGCAATCGGCGTAAAGACCGGCTCATAGACGGATGTGTACCAGCCTGTGATGACTTCGGGGGCTACCCCCTCATCTCCTTCCGTCACTTCCGCCTTCCAGGGGTGTCTTCCTTCAGCGTCCGCCTTGTTTCTTCGCATGATCGTGCCTTCAATGGTCGGTGTGGAAAAGGTTATCGAGTCTCCCTTCGTTTCAAGGTTTGTAGCGGGTATGCCGAACTTCACTCGGTAAAGCCAGAAATAACGATAATTGCCGTTTGATTTCTTTGCACGAAAACCGATAGCGACAGGAAGTCCCCCGTCTTCAGACGAGGAAATCAGGACTTTGTTTGTGTCGATAACAGCTCCCGTAAGATCGGATGCCGCCTGACTTCCAATATCGTCCACACCGAGGGAGAGCGTCCCTGTTTTAAACTCTTTTACAATCTCCGATGCACCGTCATCGGCGTAAAGGATCGCTTCCGCAAGTTCCACCGACAGCTCCGCCGTGATGGCTTTTGCCAGCTGTACGGGCGTGTCGTAGGTTTCCATGCCGGAAGCATCCTCCGTAATTTTTGCATAGTACAATTTATCCAGGCCTATTGTTGCCATAATGATTTCTCCTTATCGGACGTATTCTTTCGCCACGTCCAGGCTGTAATGGTAGTATCCCGTGTCTTCTTCAAGGTCTAAAAACCTCCGCTCCGTGATGATAAAATCCTGCTCAAGCAAAGCGTCCGTCAGCTTCCTTTTCCAAAGAAGATAGTTTTCCTTGCAAAAGAGAGAGATGCGGATTTCTTCCGTCTCCACCAGCGGTTTGTTGTCGGCATAGAAGAGTAAATCGTCATAAAGCGGTGTAAAGACCAGATAGGTTTCAGGAGCCTTCTTTTCAAAGGTCACGGCTCCCGAAGGAATCCTTAAGCCTTCCGCTATTTGTTTTAGTTCTGCCAATGCACTCATAGATCAAGCTCCTTTTTTAATGTTTCTTCCATCGCTTGAACGGCAGGCTTTCTCGCTTTTCTTCGTGCCGGCTTCATCCAGGGCTTTGCTTTCTGACCGGATTTTCCGTACTCCAAGACCTGAGCTTTCAGTGCATTCGGCACGCCTTCCCGGTCAATAGAGTCTCCGACACCTACCCGGATATTCCACTCGCCGTTTCGATCCTGCAAAGCCGGGGTGATGCCAAGGCTTCTTAAAAGATCGCCCTTGGAGCGGGAAGGGTACTTGGTATCTTTTCCGATCCGGCCTTCAAGGTTTGCTTTCATCGCCGAGAGCACGACCTTGCCGCCGCTTTGTAAAATCTTAGGAGCGGCTTTATCAAAACGGTCACCGAGTTTTGAGAGCTTATCCAAGAACTCATTCGGCATTTTCATTTCGCATTTAGCCATCCTTTACCACCCCTTCCGTATCGACTCTTTCAGCCAAAATCTCCCAATAGAGCCCTTTTCTTCGGATGTCTTCCACGGAGAGAATGTTGTGCCTGCCGTCTTCCGTCACCACGACGCATCGGGTATCGAGTGTGATACCGGGAATTCGCCTGATTCTAAAAAGCGTCGTTGCTGTCGAAAAAAGACTTCGATTCTTCCAGGTCTCACTCCCGTAGCGGTCTTCCCGGTAAGCTCTGACACTTGCAAGAAAGACGTCTCGCTCCACCGGAAAGCCGTCCGGATCCGTTTCCTGCTCCACACGAAAAAGCTCAATAAAGTGATTTAGTTTAATGCTCATAGGATCACATCCTTATCGCCCTGAAGAAGAGTTTTAACCGTCTCCCAGACCTGCCGTGCGGCTTCAGGAGAATCGGAAAAGAAGCCGGCCGTTGAACCGTCTCTTGATTCATAGAAGAAACTTGCAAGGACGATCACAGCCTGCTTGGTACTCTCCGTCATTGGGTGTGTAAGATAATAATCCGGCCCTTTTTTCTGGTATCCCTCTGCATAGGAAATCGCAGAGGAGAGGCAGCGGAGCATGAGGGGATCGTCCGCATCATGCTCCACCACCAGATTTTCTTTTAACGGATAAAGAAGATCCTCTGCGTTCATCTATATCCTCCTTATACGCCGGCTTTCATCTGTAAAAGCTTCACGCTCTCAGGCAGGATGAGTTTTCCGTCCACCCGCTGTGTCGCCTTAAAGCCGACTTGACCCGTTGCGGCAAAAAGCTCGTTTAATCTTTGGAAAGACCTGCCCTGACGATCGGCAATCCAGTAATAGGAGAAGTCGCCGAAAGCAATCGCAAGAGCTCCCGCTTCCGCTAAGGGCGCAAAGCTTGACGTATAGACCGGACGATTGAGGATGGTATCCGGTGTACCTGCTGTCAAGGCCGGCTGCCAGAGATACTGCCCGGTCGTGTCTTTCAGCTTTCGAATGAGCTTCACCGTCGCATCGTTCATGATGAAGACGGCATTTTTCCTGTACGGTGCACGAAGCGAATAGAAGAGGTCAATCAGCTCATCGGCCGTTACTGCCTTGTCCGAAGTGGCTGTAACGCCCACTTCACCTCCGCCCGTAGTTTGGAAAACGCCTACAGGCTTGCCCACACCGTCACCGATGAGGAAGGCCTCCTCTTCTTTAGAGCCCATGCGTCTTCCGAACTCTTTCGCAATGTAGCTTTCAAGGTCAAAGACCGAGTCGTTTAAGAGTTCTTCGGAGACTTTCAGCATGGTTGCCAGCTTATAGGCACCGATGGAGACCTGACCGAAGGCGGGATCGGATTCCGGGATAGCCGCTTCCTCATCCACCCAGCTGGCTGTACCTTTCGTCGCAACGACAGGGATTTTTCGGTCGCCGGAAGAAGTCTGGATGACATGAGCAAGCTGTCTGAAGATGTTTTCTTCTTCCAGAGCTTCTACCAGAGTCCTTTCAAATTCATCCGGGGCCAGATAACCGCCCTCGGAGTCGGTGCCGACCTGCAGGGCATTGGTAACAGGGGCATTTTTCTTTCGCATAAGGTTCCAGAAGTCCCTTTGATAAGCGTCACTTCCTCTGCCGGTCTTGTCTTCCTTTCCCTGCACGGGATTTCCCACCACCGGACGGCTGATTGCTTCAGCAAGCTTCATGTCCATGTCTCTTTGGCGTTCGAGCCTGTCGATTTCTTTTCCGAGGTCTACAACTTCCTCTTCCATCTTTTCGTAAGCCGCCGTGTCTTCTGCTGAGACGATGCCTTTCTCGTCTCGCTTGTCCTCTAAAAAGGTCTTGGCCTTTTCCCAGGTTTCAAGGCGCTTGTTTCTCAGTTCCTGAATTTTGTTCATTTCTTCGTCCTCCTTAATGACGTAAAAGTTCGAGCCGTTTTGTAAGCTCTTTGTATTTCGTGCCTGTTTCTTCCAAGTTGTCCGCTTCTTCATCGGACCCCGCTTCTTCCTCTTTCTTTGCTAAAACCGCATCGGCACTGATCTTGTTTAAGACCGTGCTCATCATCTTTCTTGCGGCAAAAGCCATACCTTCCTGAGCTTCTTCCTCCGCTTCCTCCTCTTCGTCGTCGCCGGTGAAAAGAAGGCGGTCACAAAAGCCGAGTTCCTTTGCCTTCTTCGCATTCATCCAAGTCTCGTCATCCATCAGGCGAGAGATTTTATGCCTGGAAAGTCCGGTTTTAAGTTCATAGGCGTTAATGATGGATTCTTTGACTTCGTCCAAGATGTCCAGTGCCTTTTCCATCTCGTCTTTCCAGCCGTAGGCGGAAGTTTCGGGATTGTGAATCATCATCATGGAAGAAGGACTCATGAGCACCTCGCCGCCCGCCATCGCAATGACAGAAGCGGCAGAAGCGGCAATGCCCTCGATTTTCACCGTGATTTTGCCTTTGTGATCCATGAGCATGGTGTAGATCTGCGATGCCGCAAAGACATCGCCGCCGGGTGAATTAATCCACACCGTCATATCTCCCGGATGACTTTCCAGTTCCGATAAGAAAAGAGCCGGTGTGACTTCATCGCCAAACCAGCTCTCTTTTGCAATCGGACCGTCCAGTCTCAGGACGGTTTCTTCCTTTGGATCTCCTCTTTGAAAGACCCAGAATTTACGTTTCTCCATCTCTTTTCGCCTCCTTGCCGGAAAAGATGCCGGCATCTTCAAGTTTCGTCATGTTGCCGTTGATCAAGTACAGATCGCCTCCTTCTTCTTTTGGTATGAGATTCATGTTTTCAAGCCGCCTGATGTCGTTGGCGCTCATCCAGCCGTTTTGCCTTGCCGTTGCATAACCCCTCATTCGGCTTTCATAGTCGCCCCTTAAAAGCCCGTCGACATTGAACTCAATGAAATAACGCTGTCTTTCAGCGGGATATAAAAGAGCCTTGTTCATGGCCTGCTCGAGCCGTACCAGCCAGGGTCTTATCGTGTGAACGACAAAGCTGATGGACTGGTGTTCGATATTGGAAAAGGTCGCCTTGTCGAGGTCTGCCACCAGGTGTGGCGGCACTCGGTAGATACGGCAGATTTCTTCCGTCTGATACTTTCTTGTCTCAAGAAACTGTGCTTCATTCGGCGGAATCCCAATTTGCTTATAGGTCATGCCTTCTTCCAAGACAGCGACTTTGTTGGCGTTTCCCGAACCCTTAAAAAGCTCATTCCAGCTTTCTCTGACCTTGGACGGGTCTTTAAGCGTGCCAGGATGCTCTAAAATACCGCCAGGAGCGGCCCCGTTTTGAAAGAAGCTCGCACCGAACTCCTCGGTTGCCATCGACATGCCGATGGCGTTTCGTGCCATCGCAATCGGTGAGTAGCCCACCAGTCCGTCAAAGCCAAGCCCGGGGATATGGAGAATTTCTTCTCTTCGAAAGGCAATGCTGCTCATCCCGCTTTGGTAAAGATAGATGAGTTCATCCGTCTCCGCCCGGCTGACCTGCATCTTGTCCGGCATCAAAGGATAAAGCCCGATGATTTCACCGTGCCCGTTTCTTACAATCTGTGCATAGGCATTGCCCCATAAAAGAAGATGGGTCATCAGGGTTTCCCGGAAGATGAAGGATGTCATTTCAGGATTTGGGCTGTCGTGCAGGAGGAAATACAAAGGATGGAGTGTATCCCGTCTTTTTCCTTCCTCGACATGTCGGTAAAGGTGTAAGGGTAGACTCGCAACAGTCTCAGCAATCACTCTGACACAGGCATAAACCGCCGCCGATTGCATGGCATTTTTCTCCGTCACCTGTTTTCCGGAAGAAGACGGGGCAAAGAAAAACCGGAACACCGACGGTTTGGTCAGCTCCGGCTTGTCCCTGCTTTTGAATAGGTTCTTTAAAAGTCCCAGAGGACATCACCTCCTTATCGTTTCTAAAAGAGCAGCAAGCCCCGCTCGTCGTATACAGAGCCGAGGTCGCTTCCCTGATTTCGGATCGCCCGGTCAAGCGCCATGATGAGTGCCACCGCACCGTCAATCCGCTCGGTCGATTTTTCCTTGTCCGGCTTGATGTTTCCGGCAGGATCAGTTCTTACGAAAATATTATCCACGCACCAGCGAAGGACGGGATGTCCTCCGTGAGCAAGTTTTTCTTCCAAGACCAGCTTCATCAGCTCCTTGGTCGGAGGGCTCATATCCTTATAGCCCTGGCCGAAGGGAACGACGGTAAAGCCCATATCCATGAGGTTCTGGCTCATCTGCACCGCACCCCAGCGGTCAAAGGCGATCTCTTTGATGTTGTACTTCGTACCGAGGTCTTCAATAAACTGTTCGATAAAGCCGTAATGCACGACATTTCCTTCGGTCGTAAGAAGAAAACCTTCTTTTTCCCAGACGTCATAGGGCACATGGTCTCGGCTGACCCGAAGCGAGATATTTTCGTCCGGTATCCAGAAAAAGGGAAGAACATAGTATGGCTCGTTTTCCGTTTCCGGAGGAAAAACCAGGACAAAGGCCGTCAGGTCTGTGGTGCTTGAGAGGTCAAGCCCGCCATAACAGACGCGGCCTTCAAGTTTTGTCTCATCAACTGCTATGCTACAGGCATCCCACTTTTCCATCGGCATCCAGCGGACTGATTGCTTCACCCATTGATTAAGCCTTAATTGACGGAAGATATTTTCTTCCGCCGGGTTCTGCCTTGCACTGTTGCAGGCGATCCTTAATTTTTCAATATCGACGGTTATGCCAAGAGAAGGATTAGCCTTTTTCCATACTTCTTCATCCATCCAGTCTTCCTCCTCGTCCGCTCCGAAGATGACAGGATAAAAGCTCGGATCCCTTTTTCTTCCTGCAAGGATATCCTCCGCCTTTTGATGGACTTCCCAGCAAATGGAGTGCCTGTCCGTTCCAGCTGTTGTAATCAGAAAGTAGAGCGGCTGTTTTCTGGCATCACCAGAGCCTTTGGTCATAACATCGTAGAGCTGACGGTTCGGCTGAGCGTGAAGTTCGTCAAAGACCACCCCGTGAACGTTAAGCCCGTGCTTGGTATAGGCTTCTGAGGATAAGACCTGATAGAAGCTGTTTAAAGGCTTATAGATGAGCCGCTTTTGTGAGATCAAGGGCTTGATGCGGGCTTTCAGCGCAGGGTTTTGTTCCACCATCTGCACCGCCACATCAAAGACAATGGATGCCTGCTGGCGGTCGGCCGCACAGCCGTAAATCTCACCGCCGTGCTCGAAGTCTCCGCAGGTAAGGTAAAGGGCAATGGCTGCCGCAAGTTCAGACTTGCCTTGCTTCTTTGGAATCTCAATATAGGCCGTATTAAACTGCCGATAGCCGTTCGGTTTCAAAATGCCGAAGAGGTCTCTTACAATCTGTTCCTGCCAGTCAATCAGCTCGAAAGGTCTGCCGTACCATTCGCCTTTGGTATGTTTCAAAAGGCTGATAAAGGTAACGGCGCGGTCTGTCGCATCTTTGTCGTAACGGGAGGAGGGAAGCTTAAATTTTGTCGGTTTGTAGTGTTCTAGTTTTCGCATCCAAGCCTCCTTTACGCATAAAAAAAACGACCCCTAAGGCCGTACCACGAGCAAAAGCCCCTAAGGGCTGATGCTTTCTATTTTTTCTTTTAGTTAATCCTGCTTAAAGCACCACTTGATGGCATGACCGCTGTCAGGAAAACTCTCATCGGCTTCTTTGATCAGCGAAAGCCTTGCTTCTATCCTGCTCGGAGCATCTTCCAAATCCACCATTTCGTAAATCTTAGCGGTATATTTGCCGAATCGGTTCATGTCTGTTACAAAAACCCGCTCTTTCCATTGCAGTATGGCACCGTAGCAGGGGCTGATCTTCATGGCCTGTTTTTCAATCGTTGTAAACTCTCTCATTTCTTCAGACTCCTTTTAAGGTACTCATTCCAGCTGATTTTGCCGTCTTCATAGTCTGCTTTTGCAGGATCCTTTTCTCTTTCTAAACGCTTCTTTTCGTTTCTTCGTCTCGTTGCTTCTAAAAAGGTCTGTCTCTTCAGTTCCTTGTTTGTCATGGGCTTTTCCTCCTTCGTTTTTGTACGTACATATTCGCTCTAAAAGAAGAATAAGCCAAGTCATAAAACCCTTTATTTGCGAGGTTTTTAGGGATATTCTGCACAAAGATACACTTCTTTATTTGTCGCTGACCGACAAGTATTTCTCATCACCCGTGAAGATAAACTTTGAATACCTGTCTCGGTGTTCTTCGATGAAAATCACAAGCTCGAAAAAATTCATTTCACTAGCGATGTACTGCACCGTGCGGCTATCCAGCATATTGGTCTTTCCGCTGTCACGGACGGCTATAATCTGTTCTTTTAAGCTCATCGGTCAATCCTCCTTACCAAGTCTTCACCGTAGACGACATTCAGTCCCGAGCCGTTATCCCAGCTGACTAAAATGCTGCCGATATCATCCACGGCAATGACTGTGCCTTTTGTTCCGACAGGAGGTGCCTGCGGGTCATCCATCTTTAAAAGTTCTACTCTGGCTCCCTTCGGATAGGCTTTTCTTAAACCCTCAAGGGCATATTTATTAAGCGTTCTCATGGGCTTCCTCCTTGGAATATCGATGAGAAGAAGAACCGCTTAAGTGCTGCAAGAGCATCTTTCTTGCTTCCTTGTACTCGTCTCCGATGTAGCCGAGCCTTAAGAGAAAACAGCGGAAGCTGTACTTTTCGTTGTCCGTCACGGTTTCTCGCTCCAGAACTCTTTTTTGTTCTTTGGCCATCCAGCAGAGTTTTGACACAAATTCCGTATAAATCCTTGCTTCATCGGCATCAAGAACTCGGTCAAACCAAGGAAAATCCACGGTTTCAATTTCTCTAAGTGCAACCGTTCTGTCAGCGTTTAACGCCTTTTTGATAAGAGCACCTTTGGACTCTAAAATCCGATCAAGCTTTTGCATGGTTTCCGTTGAAAAATACTCTGTGGGAAGTGAGATGGTAAAGCTGTCTTTTGAGGTCTTAAAGCCCTGAGCTTCAAGTTCTTTTTCAATCCTCTCCACATCCTCTTTTAAGAAGTTTACGCCCCAGATGAAGGTGCCGTCTTTTTCTAAAAAAGAGTTTCCGATGCGATAGCTCATGGACGGCATACCTAGGTAGTTCACTTCCGTTTCAAGAATGCCCGCCAAGGCTTTGGCGAGGTCTTTTCTTTTGTATCCTTCGAGTAAGAATCTTGTTTCCATAACTACCTCCCCGCTTCCGAGCGTCCAAGCTCATAGGCTTTTTCCAGAAGTTCTCTAAGTCCCCAGACGCTGATTTCGTGAAAATCGAGCGAGTCGCTGTTTCTGCTCTCAAGCGTTTCAATGTCGGGATAGCGTTCCTTGACGATAGCTTCCAGTTTCTTTTCTAAATCTTTTTTCATGGCTTTTTCCTCCTTCGTTTTTGTATGTACATGTTCGCTCTAAAAGGAGGATAAGCCAAGTCATAAAAGCCTTTATTTGCAGGGTTTTCAGGCTATTTACCGGACAATTTTACACCCGTATTTTTGTTATAAACCGACAGTTTTGACAAGCTTTTTATAAGGGATTTTCTTGCCGCCTCGTAATGCAAAAACGTCCGAACTGTCGCCTGACTTAAATTCCACATACCGCCTTAAAATGACCGATGCGTACTTATCATCAATCTCTGCCATATAGCAGATGCGGTCTGTTTGCTCACAGGCGATAAGAGTAGAGCCGCTGCCGCCGAAAAGATCCAATACGATGCTGTTTGCTCGGCTTGAGTTTTGAATCGGGTAGGAAAGTAGGTCTATCGGTTTTGAGGTCGGATGGTTCTCGTTCTTCTTAGGCTTATTAAACTGCCAGACTGTTTTTTCCGCACGGCCCGCATGCCATTCATGCTTGCCCCTTTTGTTCCAGCCGAAGAGAATCGGTTCGTGCGACCACTGGTAGGGAGATCTTCCCAGCACCAGCGAGTCTTTTGCCCAGATGCAGACACCGGATAAGTGAAAGCCCGCATCTTCAAAAGCCTTTCTGAAGGTGAGTCCTTCCGTATCCGCATGAAAGACATAGGCGGAAGCTCCGGCTTCGGAAACCTCGATCATGTTCTTAAAAGAATTTAAGAGAAAATCGTAAAATTCCTCCGCTTTCAGGTTATCGTTTTTGATGGAAAGACCCGATGCGCTCTCGTAACTTACCGCATAGGGCGGATCGGTTAAAATCAGGTTTGCTTTCTTTTTGTCCATGAGCGTTTCCACATCCGAAAGATTGGTCGCGTCTCCGCAAATAAGACGATGTCTTCCTACTGTCCAGACATCGCCCGGCTCTACAAAGCTTGCTTCTTCCAGGGCAGAAGTTAGGTCAAAGTCGTCTTCCTCGGTCTCAATCTCGCCTAAAAGTTTATGAAGTTCAGCGTCGGTAAAGCCTAAAAGGTCGAGGTCAAAGTCCGCTCCTTCCAGTTCCGAAAGCTCTATCGACAGCATTTCTTCATCCCAGCCGGCATTCAGTGCGAGACGATTATCCGCCAAAATATAGGCTCTCTTTTGTGCTTCGGTTAAATGCTCCACAAATACGCAAGGGACTTCCGTTAATCCTTCTTCCTTGGCCGCAATAATTCTGCCGTGCCCTGCGATGATGTTGTAGTCCTTGTCAACCAGGCAGGGATTGATGAAGCCAAACTCCCTGATGGAAGATCGAAGCTGAAGAATTTGTTCTTTGCTGTGCGTCCTAGCATTTCTGGCGTAGGGAACGAGTTTATCAATGGGTACTTTCTCAAGATGCTCCGTCATTTTCATAGGCTCACCCCCGCATGAAACAAAAGTCCTGCCAGGTCGTTTTCCCAGGGAAGTTCACTGTCACCGAAGTGCCCCTTGATGGCAAGAGGAGCATAGGAATCCTGCCTGAGCTTTAAGTAGTGAATCATGGGCAAAACCGACAAGGGAAAGAGTGTCTCGCACTCTTCCTTAATCGTTTCTATGTCCTTTGTCTCCGTGCCAAAGCAGTCAATATCAAAGTAAAGCGGCTCCGGCCTTCCAATGGCATAAGCGATTGTCACCTCGCACTCTTTGGCAAAGCCGGCCGAGACAACGCTTCGTGCAATGAGCCGTGCCATATAGGCTCCCGTCCGGTCGACCTTGGTCGGATCCTTGCCGGAAAAAGCACCGCCGCCGTGTCTTGAAAGTCCGCCATAAGTATCAACAGCAAGCTTTCTGCCGGTTAAGCCGGTGTCGGCTTCAGGACCCCCAAAGACAAACCTGCCCGTCGGATTGATATGGATATCTTCTTCCTCAAAGGGAAGCACGCCCTCTAAGGCAGGACGAATCACATGAGTGTGAATCGCCTTCCTGAGATCCGCATTGGAGATACTCTCCTCATGCTGGCTGGATAATACGACCGAGTGAATCCTTGTCGCTTCACTGTTTTCATATTCCACGGTCACAAGGCACTTGCCGTCAGGCATAAGTTCAGGGATGATGTTTTTCTCTCGCACTTCTTCAAGTCTCATCGTAAGCCTTCTTGCCAAGACTTGAGGAAGCGGAAGGTGTTCAGGGGTTTCATCCGTTGCGTAGCCGTAGACGATTCCCTGATCGCCCGCACCGAGCAGGTTTTCCGCCCGGTCAACACCTTGTGCGATATCGGGACTTTGTGCGTGAAGTCTTACTTCGATCTCGAAGTTTTGAGGTTCATAGCCCACATCAAAAAGCACCTCTCGCACAATATCTTCTACATCGAGAGCCGCTTTGCTCGTCACTTCTCCCGCAACTAAAATAAGCCCCTTTGTCGCCATCACTTCTACGGCAACTCTGGAACTTTCGTCACCTTTCAGATAGCCGTCCAGAATGCTGTCAGCTATATAGTCACAGAGCTTATCCGGGTGACCCTTCGTCACGGACTCGGCTGATTTATAATGTTTCATCTTGTTTTTCCTCCGCTTCAATGATTCTTCTTGCCACCGCTTCCGCAACAGGAACCGTCACGGCATTGCCTGCCTGTTTGTAAGCTGAGATTCCGAGCAGACAGCGGTTGCTTTTTCATAGAGATGATCCGGAAAGCCCTGAAGCCTGAAGCACTCTTTCGGCGTAAGCCTTCTGATGGCATAGTGATTGCCGTCGCTTAAAAGCACACCGTGTCGGTCTTGCCCGGTTAGGGTAAAGGACGGCTCGCCGTCTTCTTTCACACGCCTTGCTGTCTTGGATCTTGGCGATGTGCGAAAAGGTGTAGATACACTTCTTGCTTCAAGAACTCCCGTCCGCATGCCTTTGTTATCAAGGCCGTGTCCGTAGGTCGCAACGATGCAGGTCGATTGATCCCTCGTTTTTACCTTGCCTTTGCTAACCGTCATTCCTTCCTGTGAAATTAAATAGAGCCCGGTTTTCGCACCGAGCCCTCCTGCTGAAGATTGGATTGTGCATGCGACACCTCCGGGATCGTAGACCCGGTAGCCTTGAGACCCGCCTACAAGCCTTCTAAGATGCGCATCGTTTTCTCCCTCGAAAGGTAGTATTTCAAATCGACCTCTTGTTCTAAGATGTCCAATAAGGAAGACACGCTCTCTTGATTGGGGCACGCCGTAGTCTTTGGAATTGAGCACCTGCTAGAAGACGTCGTACCCTGCTTCGTCCATTTCAAGGAGAACACGGGCAAAGTCCCATCCGTCATGAATGGATAGCAGGTTTTTAACGTTTTCAGCGACAAGCCATCGGGGCTTATCTTTTTCTTCTTTGCCCTTGACGAGGTCAAGGACTGTAAAATATAGGCCGCTTCTTTTTGCAGTGACTCCTCTTTGAAAGCCGGCAACTGAGATATCCTGGCAAGGAAAGCCGAAGGTCCAGCAGTCGGCAAAGGGGATATCTTTTGATTTAATGCTTCGTATGTCTTCACAAAACCATTCTCCCTTCGTGTCAAACATTGCCTTGTAAGATTCAAGGGCAAATTTATCGTTCTCACAGCTTCCAATACAGCGAAAGCCTGCTCTTTCAAAGCCCAAGCGGAAACCTCCGATGCCTGAAAAAAGATCAATCATCGTCCGCATCTTAGTCACGCTCCTTTTTCTTTCGAAGGAGACGCTCCATCATGTCGTCCTGTGGTGTGGAGATAAAAGCGGTCGTCGTGTTTTGCTTTACAATGTCAAATATCTCGTACCAGATGAGGTTGGCCTGCTTTTGGAAGTTCTGGCTCATGGAAACAAAGGGGCTGGCGATGGCTCCACCTGTTGTCGGATGCTTTCCTAAGAGGCCATAGGTGCTGACCGCTTCCTCACACTGAATGAAGCGGGCAAAGGCCTGCGCATAGGATTCAATAAGTCTCGGATTGACGAGCTTCTCACAGCGTCTTTCCTTTAGCCAGTGCCAGGTTTCCTCGTAAATTTCATCTGCGCCTAAGGGCTTGCCGTCTTTTTGCCGTGCGGATAGATAGTCTGACGGCTCAGGCATATCCTCACCGTATAAATCCGAGATGCCTTCCGGCTCATCCGGAGCAAACAGGGCCTCCGGGTCAAAATCGTGTGTTTCTAATACATTTGCTTCTTTTCCGGCGGCAATCTTATCGACTAAGGGTTCCGGCTTACTGCCGGCCTTGACACGTCTGCCGCCTCGATATGTTCCGTCTCTTGCCACAAGGCACCTCCTTTCCTGAAAATAAAAAAGGGGGTTAATCCCCCGTTTGAATTGAACTTTTTTTGCACGGCACCCACCGCCCGTTGCTCGGAAAATCTTCCGTAGAGATTGAGACCCCCCTACCGGGTCAGCTCCACCTGTCGCCACGCTCGGCATGGATTCTCGAGTGACAGGACTTGCAAAGAGCCATTAGGTTTTGCTCTTTATTTGTTCCGCCTTCGGACAAAGGAATGATGTGATGAACTTCTTCTGAGGGAGTGAGCTTCCCGTTTCGTTTGCACTCCTCACACAAAGGGTGAGCCTTGATGTAGCGGTCACGGATGCGCTTCCACGCTCTGCCGTAGCGTCTTCTTGTCTCAGGATCCCTTTGGTATTTTTCGTATCGTCTTGCTTCCTCCTGCTCATGCTTCTTACAAAATCTTCCCTCAACAAGCTCGGGGCAGCCGGGATAAGAACAGGGGCGCTTCGGTTTTCTTGGCATCAAGCACCTCCCGCATAAAAAAACCTGCAGCATCGCCGCAGGTCTTCTGAGTTTTTTCCTAGCTTAATAGTATCAGGGTTACTAGTTACAAAGCACTCACATTTACTTGCAACTTTCTAACATTAAGTTTCTGATTTCAGGCCAAGTATCCAGTTCCTTTTGAATGTCTTTCAAAGCCTTATTGCGTTCTCTGGCAATCGTTGTCTGGCTGATATGAAGCTCCAGCTGTAACTCCTGCCAGCTTTTACCTTCAAGATACAAACCTTGTAAAATCAATCTCTGTCTTTCAGGCCGGCTGTTGATTGCCCACTCTGCAATGGACAATTGACGCATACGAAGCTTCGCATGCTGTAGGCGTAGGTCAACAACGGCATTGTTGGTAAATTCCGCACAACAGCCGAGTTGTTTCAACATAAAGCTAAGCTCCGGCAGAGAACCGCCGGGTTCCGGCATGTCCTGTTGAAGCATACCCTGTAAGAGGCATAGGTCTGCCTCAAGTTCGTTATGATAATTTTCGTAGTTACTTAAAAGCTCGTTAATTCTCATCGTAAAATTCCTCCTTCCGAAAACCGAAGTATTGATATTGTCTTTCCAGTGTCTTAGCCATTCGCAGGGTGGCTTTCTCTTTCTTTCTTAAAAACTCTACGCCGCTTAAAGAAAAGCGTTCACAGACCTCACCCCAGCGTCTGCCTTCCAAAATGTCATAGGTCATCAGGTCTCGGTAAAAGCTCGGCAGGGCACGAATGGCATAGCGGATAAATTCCACTTCCTTGGCCGCCTTTTCGTATTCCTCCGTCATCTCTCTTTCCGCCTTGTGATTGATGAGCCAGGCAAGCCTGCGATAAGAAGTGGCAATGTAAAAAATGCGGTTATTGGAACGCTGCTTTTGTACTCTGACCTCATCGCCGGTCTTTCCGGGAAAGGTCAGCATCTCCAAAACCTCGCTTGCCGTAATGGGAATAAACTGTGCCATTTCCTGTTCCAGCTCTTTCATCCTTTTGGCGTTCTCGGGGTAACATTTAAGCATTTCTTTGACTTTCTTTACGCTATCCATCCGTCACCCTCGCTTTCACCGCCTGCATTAAAGCTTCCTGCGTGACGTCCTTTTTCTCCAAAGCACGTGCTACATCCCGGTCAATCGTCCCTTCGGCAAGAAGCCTGAAGATGACAACCGTATCCTTTTGTCCTTGCCGCCAGAGTCTGGCATTGGCCTGACTGTAAAGCTCCAGTGACCAGGGAAGGGAAAACCAGATCACGGTAGAACCGCCGTGTTGGAGATTCAAACCATGTCCCATTGATGCGGGGTGAGCCATAGCGATTGAGATCTCGCCTTTGTTCCAGGCCTTAAAGTCCTCAGGTGTATTAATTTCCACTGCTTCCTTGAAACGCTCTTTTATCCGGCTTCGTTCATGGCGATAGTTGTAGTAGATAAGAACGGGCTTTCCGTTTGCCGCTTCGATTAGGTCTTCCAGGGCATCAAGCTTGGATGAATGAAGCTCTGCGATGCTTCCTTGGTCGTCATAGACAGAACCCGATGCCATCTGGATGAGTTTATTAGTAAGGACGGCAGCATTTACAGCATCAATGGTTTTGTCCATTAACTCCGCCACCATCTCCCGCTCCATCTCCATATAGATGTTCTTTGCTGTATCCGAAAGTTTGACCTTCACATCTCGCTCCAGTCTTTCCGGCATCTTGAGAAAGTCGCAACTTTTCATAGAAACACATAGACCGGATAAAAGACCGTAAATAAACTTCTCTGCACCGGAACGGGGCTTATAGGAATAGACGATATAGCCGTTCATTCGGTCAGGAACAAAGAAATCCGCCCGGTAGCTTCCGATTGTTTTCCCGAGACGCTTACCCTGATCTAAAAGATAAATCTCTGACCATAAATCCATCAGCCCGTTGGTCGAGGGCGTTCCCGTAAGGCCTACAACACGGTCAATGCCGGGACGCTTTTTCCGAAGTGCCTTGAAGCGTTTACTGGACGGATTTTTAAAGCTCGAAAGCTCATCAATCACCAGCATGTCAAAATCCCAGTCATATAGATCACAAAGCCAGGCGACATTCTCCCTGTTAATCACATAGATATCGGCAGGTGTTTTAAGAGCATCGATTCTTTCCTTTTCACTGCCCAAAACCTTGGAGATTCGAAGAAAGGTCAGATGATCCCATTTTTCAAGCTCTTCTGTCCAAGTATTCTCCGCTACACGAAGCGGAGCGATGACGAGAACTTTTGAAATTTCAAAGTAGTCAAACATCAATTCCCAGATGGCGGAAAGTGTGATCACTGTCTTCCCAAGTCCGGGCTCTAAGAAAAGGCCGCAGGCTTTTTTCTTGATGATTTCCTCTTTGGCATATTCCTGATAATCATGAGCCTTGTATTGCATTAAGAATCCCTCCGATATCTCCCGGATCGTCCAAGACAAAAACCTGAAAGCCCAAGCTCCTGATTTGTTTATGCCTTTGAAGCTGCAAGGCTCCGGGACTTTTGCCGGGTTTCTTTACTTCCACAAATCCCATCCTTCCTCCAGGAAGAAGGATGAGTCTATCCGGCACACCGTTTAATCCGGGAGAGACAAACTTTAAACAAAGCCCGGATCTTTCCCTGGTTTCCGTCAATAATTTATGTTCTATCTGTTTTTCAAGCATTTTTATTTCCTCCGTCAAACGTTGATATTTCAGGCTTTTCTCCGAGAGGGTGCAGGTCGGTGCAAGTCATCTAATAAACTTCTCTATATAGAATTTTTGACCTAAAATTTTCGCCCTAAAGGGGTTTTATACAAAGACCTGCACCGACCTGCACCTTTTGACTTTTAGTCCATAAATTCAGACTTTAAACGAAGCCCTAAAACCACCATTCCGGCTTTCGTTTTCTTGCGTTCATAGCCTTCAATTTCAAGGGCTGTATAAAAGTCCGCCGTGCTTCTCGTCCATTCGCCTGTTCTCTGGCAATAGGCCCGGTAATCCTGGTAAAACTCACCCGACTTTTGCGTGTATGATGGATCAATCTCACAGCATTCCTCGAGAAAGCCTGAGAGCCAGTCGTTATTCTCCCGGTATCTATGAATGGCATCAGCCACACATTTCGGAATGGGGATTTTGAAGTCTTTATCGATGGCTTTTCTCGCGCCCTCAATAATCCAGGAAAGAATCGCTCCGCCCGCATGTTCCACCAGATAGTCCGCATAGTTTTTGATATCCGCCTTGCCTTTAATCTTGGCCTGAAAGGGAATGACGATGAGCCTTCGCCAAGTGCCGTCATCATTGGCCCCAACTTTGGGGAGATGGTTCGTATAAAGGACAAGGGTATGAGTCGGGGTAAATTTGAAAGGGTCTTTATATTTCTTTTCTCCGGAGACAAGGTCTGTAGAACAAAGCTGTTTGATGACGGAAGTATTAAGCCGCATGCCTTCTTCTAGCTCTGCCGCAATGACCAGCCGTTTTCCTTTCAGCTCAGCAATCTCAGGCTTTACATTTCTTCTGCATCCGACCGTCAAAGCATCTGCCGAGATTGTACCGCTGTAGTTTCCCAGCACCTTAGCAATGGAGTTCCAAAAGGTCGACTTGCCGTTCGAACCTTCTCCATAGGAAATAATCAGGGCTTCCATATAGACCTTGCCGATAGCGGAAAGCCCTACAATCTGCTGGACATATTCGATGAGTTCCTGATCACTTAAGAAAAAGCCCGAGACCGCATCAAGCCAGAGTTTCTCATTTTTCGTATCGGGCGAGACCAGAGTGATTTTCGTCATATAATCTTCAGGCTTATGTGGCACCGCTCCTTGAAGGCCTTTTGTCAGATCATAGGCAGCAGTAGGCGTATTCAGCATAAAATCCTGACTGTCAAAATCCTGAATCATTTTAAGGAGCATGGGCTTTGCCGCCTGAAGTGCGGAAGTGACATACTTCATGTCACGCCTTTTCATGACAAAATTTTTATAGGCAAGGGCGACTCGATATAAATCAAATGTTTTCTTTTGTTCCGGCTCGATAGCTTTCTCCAGCGTCCTGCCGCCTGCCTGAATGAGTTCTTGGGTTACCCCTGATTCCGTGAGAAGCTTTGTCGCTTTTCCAAGCACAGCCTTTGCTTCTTCCAGCTGTTTGTCCAGAAAGTCCTGACAGACACCGACCGCTCTTTGCCTTGATTCCTCCCAATGCGTCCCGTTATAGGTCATGTAGTCTGTCGCATCGGTGTAGACGAGGATCTCGCCTTTTTCTCGGGTCAAGACCTTAGCCTGACCGATATCTGAAAAATCGGGCGGCATAAGTGAGAAGTCCTTGCCGTATTCTTCCGGAGGGATATAGCCTTCCTGTGCAGATACTTTCTTTCCGAAGCGCATCGCACTTTGCCAGATGGTTTGAAGTTCATGATCCGAAAGCGGAGGATTACAGAGGTCAGCCTTTTTAAGAAACATCTCATGGGCTTCCTCCGTTGCGCCAAGCCTTATGATGATGCGACCGGCATAGTGCGAGAGTGTCTTATTTCTTGCGCCTTCCGGAATCTCGCTTTGTGCTTCATCCCACTTTGCAAAATCATCTCGGATAAAGTCCGTGATAAGCTGATCTCCTTCACGCCAAATGACCTCCGTATCGGGGTTTCCGTACATGAAACGGGCACTTCCCAAAGCTCCGGCATCGAAGAAGGAAAAGAGATCGGCCAGTTCTTCTTTGAGGTCTGCATAGCCTTCGCTATCTCTTGTTTCAGGGATGGGAAAGTAGACATGAAATCTCGGCCTTGCGGATCTCATGCCTTTTTCCTTCATGTGATTTCTACTGGTAGCGATAGCGAGAGAGACACCGTCAAAGAGACTTAGGATATCCTCAGGTAGAATCCAAGTCTCAGGATCATCGCTTTTTTCGTTATCACAGTCCATGCTGATATGATCGGATTCGATAAAATTTGCATTGCTGCGATACTTGTTTTGATACTTTGCCGCCACATGGTCAAAGGAGACCGCATCCTTGAAAGCCGCTTCGTCCGTTACATCAAGCCTGTTCGGATAGTAGACATTGGATTCTTGTCCGCAGGTATCTGCTGTGTAAATGGTTAGTTTCATTCGACTTCCTCCTGCACCACAGGGATGCCCAGCTTCTTTGCCGCCTGCATTTCCTCAAACATCCCGAAGCTAATCTGATGGCCAAAGACATGAACCTCATCGCAGTGGCGCATAATTTCAAGGTTCATCTCCATTGCTCGCTCTCGCTCGGCGGCTTTGCTGTCATCCATAAACTGCGGAAAGAGAAGATGAGGAGCGATGGGGATATCGCCTTCCTGAACAATTATTCGGCAGTATCCCTTGGCCTGTTCCGTGTTCGTCTTGATGTCTCCCCGATAAGGGGAGCAGACATAAATGAGTTTGTTCATATAAAAAAACTCCTTTCGATAATTTTCGAGAGGAGCAAAACAAAAGGGATAATGATCCTCTCACTATCCCCTTGGACAAGTTATGCGGTTTTGGGCAATGAGCAAGATAAAATACACATCAAGAAAAAAGGAGCCAGAAAATATATCCGGCTCCCTCTGATTTGGTCCCTACTTCACGACCATCTTTTAATCATTTTGTATTTTTGTTTTTCTCCTGAATAAAAGCAACAACGCTCCCACTGACATACACATCAAACTAAGCCACAAATAAGGGCCACTATCCTCTCCTGTTTTCGGAAGTTCTGTAGGACCTGTCGGCTTCGTCGGCTCTGTTGGAGTTGTCGGCTTCGTCGGCTCTGTTGGAGTTGTGGGTTTTGTCGGCTCTGTCGGAGTCGTTGGTTCTGTCGGTTCTGTTGGAGTCGTTGGTTCTGTCGGTTCTGTTGGAGGTGTATAGCTATTGGTTACAGTAAAGCCCGTTTCCGCATTACCGGTAACAGCGCTCGTGTAGCCGTTCCCAACGGCTACTTCTTCAATTGTGTAAACAATCTTCTGGCCGGCCTTGTATTCGTCAAGATCTGTGAAGGTATCCGTCCAGTTGTTGGTTGCTGTCAGAACCAGGGTCTTGCCGGTGTCTTCGCCGTCAGCTAAGAGCTTAATGGTGACCAATTTAGGTCTCACGCCGTACTGGTTGTTTCCGTCCGCCCAGGCCTTCGTCACCTGTACGCTGGTCTTGCCCGGTGTGTGTGTGTTGGTCACGTTGTAACCGGAAACTTCTGAGCTGTACTCGGAAACCGCATCTTCGGTGATGGTGTAGGTGACGAGCTCGCCCGCTTCATACTTCGGCAGGTCGGTAAAGCTCCACGCCCAGCCGTCCGCTTCCGTAACGGTCTTGGAATCAATCTCCGTGCCGTTCTTTAATAGACGAATAGTGATGGACTCCGGTCTCATGCCGTCCTGGTCGTTGTTGTCTTCCCAGGTCTTGGTTCCGCTTACGTCAACAACTTCCGGTGTCTTTGTATTCGTTACCTCAAAGCCTGTTGCCGCATCACCCGTGATGACACTGGTGTAGCCGCTTCCCAAGGTCAATTCTTCAATCGTGTAAACAATCTTCGTACCGGCCTTGTATTCATCAAGATCCGTGAAGGTATCCGTCCAGTTGTTGGTTGCTACCAGTACCAAGGTCTTGCCTGTATCGACCCCGTCAGCTAAGAGCTTGATGGTGACCAATTTAGGTCTCACGCCGTACTGGTTGTTTCCGTCCGCCCAGGCCTTCGTTACCTGTACGCTGGTCTTGCCCGGTGTGTGTGTGTTGGTCACGTTGTAACCGGAGACTGCACTGCTGTACTCAGAAACCGTATCTTCGGTGATGGTGTAGGTGATGAGCTCGCCCGCTTCATACTTCGGCAGGTCGGTAAAGCTCCAAGCCCAGCCGTCCGCTTCCGTCACGGTCTTGGAAGCAATCTCCGTACCGTTCTTTAACAGACGGATGGTGATGCTGTCCGGTCTCATGCCGTCCTGGTCGTTGTTGTCTTCCCAGGTCTTGGTTCCGCTTACGTCAACGACTTCCGGTGTATGCGTATTCGTGACCTCAAAGCCTGTTGCCGCATCACCCGTAATGACACTGGTGTAGCCGCTTCCCAAGGTCAATTCTTCAATCGTGTAAACAATCTTCGTACCGGCCTTGTATTCATCAAGATCCGTGAAGGTATCCGTCCAGTTGTTGGTTGCTACCAGTACCAAGGTCTTGCCTGTATCGACCCCGTCAGCTAAGAGCTTGATGGTGACCAATTTAGGTCTCACGCCGTACTGGTTGTTTCCGTCCGCCCAGGCCTTCGTTACCTGTACGCTGGTCTTGCCCGGTGTGTGTGTGTTGGTCACGTTGTAACCGGAGACTGCACTGCTGTACTCAGAAACCGTATCTTCGGTGATGGTGTAGGTGATGAGCTCGCCCGCTTCATACTTCGGCAGGTCGGTAAAGCTCCAAGCCCAGCCGTCCGCTTCCGTCACGGTCTTGGAAGCAATCTCCGTGCCGTTCTTTAATAGACGAATAGTGATGGACTCCGGTCTCATGCCGTCCTGGTCGTTGTTGTCTTCCCAGGTCTTGGTTCCGCTTACGTCAACAACTTCCGGTGTCTTTGTATTCGTTACCTCAAAGCCTGTTGCCGCATCACCCGTGATGACACTGGTGTAGCCGCTTCCCAAGGTCAATTCTTCAATCGTGTAAACAATCTTCGTACCGGCCTTGTATTCATCAAGATCCGTGAAGGTATCCGTCCAGTTGTTGGTTGCTACCAGTACCAAGGTCTTGCCTGTATCGACCCCGTCAGCTAAGAGCTTGATGGTGACCAATTTAGGTCTCACGCCGTACTGGTTGTTTCCGTCCGCCCAGGCCTTCGTTACCTGTACGCTGGTCTTGCCCGGTGTGTGTGTGTTGGTCACGTTGTAACCGGAGACTGCACTGCTGTACTCAGAAACCGTATCTTCGGTGATGGTGTAGGTGATGAGCTCGCCCGCTTCATACTTCGGCAGGTCGGTAAAGCTCCAAGCCCAGCCGTCCGCTTCCGTCACGGTCTTGGAAGCAATCTCCGTACCGTTCTTTAACAGACGGATGGTGATGCTGTCCGGTCTCATGCCGTCCTGGTCGTTGTTGTCTTCCCAGGTCTTGGTTCCGCTTACGTCAACAACTTCCGGTGTCTTTGTATTCGTTACCTCAAAGCCTGTTGCCGTATCACCGATAACCGCATGCGAGCCATCAGCCCCTTCAGCAGAATTACCAACACCCTCTTCTGGAAGCTCCGTCTGGGGCAGCTCTACATCCACCGACCCAGCTGGCTCAGCCTCAGCACTAGGACCTACATCGCTCTCCTCTGAAACTTCTGACACATCCTTCCAGACGGCTTTAACTACAGTATCAGAACGAATTTGCACTTCTTCATTGGGAGCATATTCCGTTCCACCTATATCCCAGGTTTTAAAAGTGCACCCTTCAGGGGCTATGAATCCGTTTTCAGGCAATGTAATGTATTCCATACATGCCACGGTAAGCGGCTTCATTTCTCCACTACCGCCATTTGCATCATAACTGACCGAAACTTCAAAATCTCCAGATGTTTCTGCTGCAGCGATAGGCATAAAGGTCGAAACCAAAGGACTAAATATTAAGACAAAAGCAATGAGCCAAGAAAAGGCGAGTTTAGTTTTTGATCGTTTTACCATAACTGTTGCCACCTCCTAAGTAAAATTATTGTATCATCTGATAACATAATGTGCTCATACGATGAAAGAAAAGAGATAACCCAATTCCCTCAATCTCTTTCATAATTAAGCACAGAAGAGGGAGGCTCAGGATAGCAGGCAGACCACACATGACCCTCTACAATAGCTATAATCTTACTTATTATACCATATTGAGTCCTCCTTTAGAAACCCTTTTTTGCAAAAACAACGAGTAACTAGGCTTTACTCTCAAGTAATCACTGTCTCAAACAAGTCTTCCACCTTGCAATCCAAAGCGATGGCAATCTTCATGAGAACATCCATACGTACCGGCTCATTCTTACTCAGTTTTGCAATTGAGTTAGAACTAATCTTTGCCGCATTTTTTAGGTCTACTTTCTTCATGTTTTTATCAATCAAAAGTTTCCACAGCTTGTTGTATTGAATTCTCATGGTGTTTCTTTCCTGCTCCATTTCCATCCGAACAATGCCTCCTCATCATTATCAAGTTTCAAAACGGTGTTCTTTTTGACAATGTCCTGTGCCTCTCTGTCATAGCTATCAGCTCGATCAAAGGCGATAAATATCTGTTTGTCTGTCTCGCTTGCATATAGCTGTAAAATTCGCTCCACCGTCTCATAAGAAATATTTGCAAAGAGCAATGAGTCATGTGCCATAGCCGGCAGAACGGTATTTCTCAGCGTAGCCAAGTCGTAAATCAACATCCCCTTAAAATTAGTTCCCGTACCGGTATCCTTGGGTGTTTCAAAAGAGTAGCTGTTGTACTCCTTAATATTGAGTACTGGAGGGTTATCCAATCCTTGGGAGACAACATCACTAATCCCTGCCATACTGCTATTGACTTTAGAATTAATCTCGTTAAGCACCATTCCTGTCTGGGACTTAAGGCGGTCACTCGCTTGTTTTTTCTCATTTTGTAATCTGTTTCTTGTTTCAAAAGCTTCGTTTTCATCTTCTAATTTATGGATCCTGCGGTCGAGTTCTGTGTAAGTGTTTAAAAACTCCTGGCTAAAAGCCATTGACGGTTGGATGTTCTCTAATGCCTTCTGCAGACTTTCAATTACTCCTTTAAGCGGCTGAATTTCCTCTTTACTTTTTTCTTGTTCAGCTTCCAGCTCATCGTGCAAAATGGCCTGAATCTTGTTATGGAAACGCTCAACATCCAAAATTTTAGCCAGGTTTGCTTCCGGAAAAAACTCCTGCAGATTCTTTAAATCCGCCTCTGTCGGATATACTCCTTGAGTAAGATTAAGACTTATTAAATGTAGATCATTTTCTTTGTGTCGAAGTTTCCGCCTGGCATCCTGAATTGCCATCCGCAATTCATTAGTTTGTTCAGCCTTCTTGACTTCTTCTTCACTGAAAGATTGATCGCCGCTCAACTCTAATTCTGACTTTTTCCTTTTCAGTTCAGAAATTATCTGGATGTTTTCCTCATATTTTTTCATTCCATCAACAGCAGACGGAATAAACTGATATCTTCGTGCTTTACGAAAAGCATCTATTCTAGCCTCAGCTGTTTTTAGTTGCTGTTCGAAAGCTTCAATCTCAGCATATTGATTATAAAGAGCAACAAGGACACGGATCGCTTTTTCTTGATTCTCTGATTGCCCGGTATCCTGTAGCGGGCGAAATTCGTCATAATTCTTTTTCCCATAAATCCTGAAAAAACGGCTGATTGTATTTCTGAATTTAAGACCTGGCAAATCCATCTTGTATTTTTTACATAACCAATCAGTAAAATCCTGCAGGTCAATCTCATTCAGAATATTGTCGTTCTCATCAACCCTAAAAATACTATTCGCCTGTGCAGTACTACGAACAAATCGATAATCGATGCCGTCAAACTCAAAAACAAATTCAATGTTATGATTTCCGAGTTGTTTTACAGCATCACTTGAAAGGTACGTATTTCCACCAAATACAAAATCGATGATGAGGAGCATAGTTGATTTCCCGATGGAGTTTACACCTGTCCCTCCGCCCAGGATAATATTCAAGCCCTTATGAAATCGAATAGGCTCCCTTTTTTGCCCATTCACTTTAAAAAGTTCACAGCTTATTTTTTTGAGCATCTGGCGATCCTCCCCTCATTCTCTATTAATCGTATTTCACCCAGTGCATAGAGAATGTCTAGTGCATCTATTAATTCCAAAGGACCGCTCAGTACTCCATCAATGCTGTGCAATATCTCGTATGGAGAAAGAGGTTCATCCAGCACTTCTAGTACATAAGAAATCTTTGAGAGTGCTGTTTCACTATATGAAAACAGTTTATTTGGTAAAAGCATCAAACACCTCACACGACTGTATAAAATATGCAATCACGATGTAACAATAAAAGATATCTTGCTTGGTAATGGCATGCAATTTTTCTGATATAGCAGTATAAATTTGCTCGGGACTATACTTCTTATCCGCAAGCTTTTCATATGCGGCTTTTATTTGCGCCCTCAGCAAAAGATCATTGAACAATTTCTTCCTCGCCGCGTCTTGCATTGATTTCTCAACAAACAAGAAATATTTAGTTACATCGCTCGTAACCTGGTTAAGTAATATGCTGTGACTTCCTTCATCAATTTTCTCGGATACACTCAGAGCCTCATAACTAATTTCAATAAAATCTTTAGGTTTTGCTCTTGAGAGATTGGAAACAACCTGGCCGATACCCTTTTCAATACCTATTGTGTCAAGCACATTTTTTGAATCACGGGTTTGCATCTGCACTTTTTTAATGGCTTGCAACGCTGTTTCTTCAGCTTTAGTATGTTTAAAGGCGTATTTCTGAAAACAGTCATGGCATAGAGCTATAAAAGATCTATATGTAACACTTTTACTGTTGTCTATGCGAGCTGCTTCATAGTCTTCAACAGCGTTATTATCGATGTCTTCAACTTGCAAACTTTTACTGCAGCCCGGCATAGAGCATATATGCTCAGAATCCGCCAACAGAGAGGAACCAAAGGATGTTTTAGCTTGGCTTGAGGTGTTTTTTGCGAGAGTTAATCTGCGCTCATTTTCCAATTTTGGATTTATGATAAATTCCAGGGATTTTTTAAATAGCTCGAAAAGAACCTCGCCTACATTATCTTTATCAACACTTTCGTGAAAAGGTCTTATGCTTTCAGCAAGCGACCCTTTTACAACATCTGTCCTGTCATAATTTATAGATTCAACAAAATTATCTTTTGTAAGTCGCCCCAGCATTGCTTTTGCCAACTTTTTAGTAGGCCCTTTCGTATAGAACTTCCGTAAGGATGCATCCTTATTGACCTGTTCTGACGAAGGGTCTTTTTTTGTTGTCCAATCCTCTTCAGGAATATCACAGAGCATCTGAATCAAGGTGCGCATAAATTCCGGAATATCCGCATCTTTCATAAGGTACGGATGTACAGCATGGACTAGTTCATGAAACAACATCCCTGCGACCTCCTTAGCAAAGTATCCAAAGTATCTCACGTCATCTCAAAACATCTAATTCCAGGATAACCCCCTAAGTACAATAGGAGTAATCGAAGAATAGTGTGTAAATTATATCGCCTTTTGTCTGATTTTACAACTACAGCTTGGCGAACACCAAATTTTCTTTGATTAGTAATCGCAAATCTCTAAAAAGGAGGTGACAAGTATGGCCAAGCGAAACTCAAAGCAAACTTCAAGAAAAGTTGCTCGTAAAGCTTCTCGCATTTTGCGAGACGGACGCTACAGCAAAAATTCAAAGTCTGTGGCAGGCAGCGCTTTATCGCAAACCAAGCCTAAGCGCAAGTAATTTACCCGGCAGTACAGAGACAGCCCTTAACTGGACAGCCTGGATTGCCAAAGTCGTAACCAACCTAAAAATTATCTAAAGCCGATCTGTGCACGGAAAGGCAGAGGATACAGAAAACGTCAAAACACTGCACCAAGCAGTTCATGGCGATTTCAGTACCTTTCTTTTCTGTGCCCATTTTTCGGCTCTAAAGGTCTCGTGTACTGAATCGCACGGGACCTTTTCTTTATTCCTTTGCCCTTTCCTCCAGACGGCGGAAAGGACAAAAGATGAAAAATTTAGACAAACAAAGTCAATCCAAGAAACAACGCTACTACCCGTTAAGAAGACCGGACGACCCCTATAGCGTCGACCTTATCCCGGTCAGTGAAGAAATCTATCAGGAACTAAATCAAAGCATCAATCGAATCCGAAAGCAGGAACAGCGGGCATGTCGCTGCTTTTGCCCCAAACACCTCTTTTGGAAGTGTGCGGCTGACTGTGATGTCTGCCCTTATCACAAAAAAGGAGAATTCCTTTCGCTGGATGTGCAAGTCGCAGATGAAAACAGGGTCTTCAGCACGCTTATCGACCTGATCGCAGATGAATCAGATTTATCTGAAGAGCTGGAAGAAAAAGCATTCAAAGAAGCTATCCACGCTGCAATTCAAAGCTTGTCTCCCCGTGACCGGGAAATAACCCGTCTCTTCATGGACGGTCTTAGCGAACGAGCTATCGCATCTAAAATCGACTGTCCAAGAAAAACCGTGAACTACAGAAAATCGGTCATTTTCAAAACCCTGCTGGAGAAATTAAGTGACTGGTTTTAGGCCATCAAAAACTTTTTTCAATTTCGTTTGCCCAAAATCCCTCCTCTTGTCCAAGGGGAGGGTGAAGGGACAAACGATACCTGCCCTTCGGATAGGAGGAACGCCAATGAAACGAGCAAGAGACCCGGATGACAAACAGCTGATCGGACTACTTATCACCATCAGCATCATGTCAAAAAGATTAGCACAAGAACTCATGAGTAAGAGAAAGGAGGCCAAGTATGGAGCAAATGCAAATCTATGAACACGAACAGTTCGGAAAAATCCGAACACTGACAAAAGACGGAGATATCTGGTTTGTCGCAACGGATATTTGCGATGCACTGGATATCAAAAACACAACTGACGCTGTTAAGCGCCTGGATGATGACGAACGGTCTAGATTCAATCTAGGTCGTCAGGGAATGACCAACTGCATCAATGAGTACGGCTTATATAACTTGATCCTAGCCAGCCGAAAACCTGAAGCGAAAATCTTCAAACGCTGGATCACGCACGAGGTGCTGCCGGACATCCGCAAACACGGAGCCTACTTGACTCCTGCGAAGCTAGAAGAAGTACTTCTTAATCCGGACACCTTAATTCAGCTGGCAACGGAACTCAAAAAAGCAAGAGAAGAACGTGATGCCCTTTCCATCCGGAATTCGCAGCTCACCGTTCAAAACACAGTCATGCAGCCTAAGGCGGATTACTTTGATGAGCTGGTGGACAGAAACCTACTCTCTAATTTCCGCAATACGGCAAAGGCGCTCGGTGTTAAGCAAAAGGAGTTTATCGACTATCTCCTGAGCCACGGCTACATCTACAGGGATGCGAAAGGCACGCTCTTTCCTTACGCCGAGAAAAATGACGGTCTTTTTGAAATCAAGGAGTGTTTCAACGAGAAAACCGACTGGAAGGGCTACCAGACGCTGATTACGCCAAAAGGTCGTGAGACATTCCGTCTTCTTCTCGAAGGAGGTGTCTCATGAGCAGAATCAAGTTACTAAAAGACATTGTTGATGATATGCACGCTTTGGCGGATAGCCTTGGCACATTGGCATCAGCACTCGAGAGCGACAAGCCTGTGGTTCCGGAGAAGCCTGCAAAACCCGAACTCAGCCTGTCCGATGTCAGAGCCGTTCTCGCCAAGAAATCGCAGGCAGGTTTTACCAAGGAGATAAAGGCGCTGATTGAAAAGTACGGTGCGGAGAAACTCTCAGCGGTAGAACCCATGCACTACGAAGCCTTGCTAAAGGAAGTGGAGGGATTAAAGAAATGACGGCACATGCCATGTTATCCGCTTCTTCTTCCTACAGGTGGCTACACTGCCCACCCTCGGCAAGGCTGAACGCAAAGGTCAGAGACGAAGCATCGCCCTATGCCTTGGAAGGTTCAGCGGCACACGAGCTTGCGGAATACAAGCTGAAATCCGCCCTCAGCATGAAAGCGGATGACCCGACGGAAAACCTCTCCTACTACTCAAAAGAGATGGACGATGCGGCAGCCTTCTATGCCGACCATATCATGGAGTGTTTGGAAGGGATTAAGCAATCCACCGCTGACCCGATTGTCCTGATTGAGCAAAGGCTCGACTTCTCCGACATCGTGCCGGAGGGCTTTGGCACAGCGGACTGCATCATCATCGCTGACGATACGCTCTATCTCTGGGATTTTAAGTACGGAACAGGGGTGCTGGTCGAAGCGGAGCAAAATCCTCAGCTTATGCTCTACGGCCTGGCGGCAAGCTTACTCTTTGACAGCATCTACGATTTTGACGAAGTCAAAATGACTATCTTTCAGCCAAGAAGAGACAATATCTCAAGCTTTACTTTGCCAAAAGAAGAACTCTACGGCTGGGCCAAAGAAACTGTAAAGCCCATTGCCACACTGGCCTTTGAAGGCAAGGGTGATTTCTCAGCCGGAAGCTGGTGTCAGTTCTGCAAGGTAAAAGCGACCTGTGCAGAACGAGCAAGTGCCAATCTTGAACTGGCTAAGTATGACTTTAAAAGACCACCGCTCCTGACAGATGAGGAAATCGAGTCTGTCCTAGACAAACTTGACGAGCTTTCCGCATGGGCCAAGGATATCAAGGACTACGCCTTGACAGCTGCCAAATCCGGCAAGAAATGGGCGGGATTTAAGCTCGTCGAGGGCAGGTCAAACCGTAAGTACAGCGATGAAAAAAAAGTCGCCGAGACGGTTAAGCAGGCAGGCTTTGACCCTTATGAAAAGAAGGTCTTAGGCATCACTGCCATGACTCAGCTTCTCGGCAGGAAACAGTTCAGCGATCTCTTAGGAGATCTCGTGATTAAGCCTCAGGGCAAACCGACGCTTGTACCGGAAAGCGATAAAAGACCGGAAATGACAAACATATTTGATGATTTTAAGGAGGAAACGATCCATGACTAAGAATCCAATGAAAGTAATTACAGGTAAAGACACTCGCTGGTCCTACGCCAATGTGTGGGATCCAAAATCCATTAATGGCGGAGTGCCGAAGTTCTCGGTATCTCTCATCATTCCGAAAAGCGACAAGAAAACCATTGAAGCCATCAAGAAGGCGATTCAAGCCGCCTACAAGGAAGGCGAAGCGAAGCTGAAAGGCAACAGCCGTTCTGTCCCTCCGCTTGAATCCATCAAGACACCGCTTCGTGACGGTGATACGGAGCGTCCGGATGACGAAGCCTATGCAAACAGCTTCTTTCTCAACGCCAACTCAACCACTCAGCCAGGCATTGTCGATGCCAATGTGCAGCCAATTCTGACCCGCTCGGAAGTCTACAGCGGAGTCTACGGCAGAGCATCGATTAATTTCTATGCCTTCAACTCCAACGGCAATCGCGGAATCGCCTGCGGCTTAAATAACCTGCAGAAAATCCGTGACGGAGAACCCTTGGGAAGCCGTACCAGCGCAGAAGACGACTTTGCTGATTTTGTTGAAGACGATGACTTTTTGAGCTAAGGAGACTATCTCATGTTTTGTGAATACTTTTCTCAGCTCTATCAGCTTTTCACAGCAACGCTTCTTGCAGGAACATTAGCCTTCTTACCTTTCTACCTTGTCTACAGATTCTGTAAAGCAGTATGGAGTCAGGCAAAAAAGCAAAGGAAAAACTGATGACGGGAGGGCGGGGTCAAAGGCTCCGCCCTTTCTCTCTATGGAGGGAGTAAATGAAAACAATATGCTTAGACATTGAAACTTATTCCTCTGCCGATTTAAGAAAAACAGGTGTTTATCGCTATGTTGAGGAGGCGGATTTTGAAATCCTGCTTCTTTCTTATGCCATCGACGGAGGAGAGATAAAGACGATTGACCTCGCTCAGGGTGAAAAGGTGCCGGAGAAAATCATTCATGCCTTTCTTTCGGGTGATGTCATCAAATGGGCTTTTAACGCTCAGTTTGAGCGGGTTTGCATCTCGGAATGGCTGAAAAGACAAGGCTATGTATTAGAAAAACCGCTACCCTTTGGACACGATCCTGAATATCTGCACTACCTTGATCCAAAGTCCTGGTACTGCGATATGGCCTGGTCCGCCTATCTGGGGCTTCCCTTATCTTTGGAAGGGGTCGGTGAGGTTTTAGGACTGGATAAACAAAAACTAAAGACCGGAAAAGATCTCATCCGCTATTTTTCTCTTCCCTGTAAGGCGACTCAGGCAAATGGCGGCAGAACAAGAAACCTGCCCTCACACGATCCGGAAAAGTGGGAACTTTACAAATCCTATAACAAACGAGATGTGGAAACGGAACTTCTCATTCATGACAAGCTTTCCCGTTTTCCTATGCCGGATAAGGAATGGGAAATTTACCACAGAGATCAGGAAATAAATGACCTCGGCATTTTGCTGGACAAAGACCTCGCTAAAAATGCCATCCGGATAAATGAAGCCGTCCGTGAAGAAAGCATAAAAAAACTCAAACGAATCACCGGGCTTGAAAATCCCAATTCTGTCCTGCAGCTAAAAGAGTGGCTTTTATCAAGGGGAATCGCAACTGAATCTCTTGATAAAAAGGCAGTAAAAGCACTTCTTGAAAACTCTTCCGGCGATGTCAAAGAGGTTCTTGAAACCAGGCAGGAGCTTGCCAAATCCAGCGTTAAGAAATATGAAGCGATGAGAGACTGTGTCTGTCGCGACGGCCGTGCCAGGGGGCTTTTGCAATTCTATGGGGCCAACCGCACCGGTCGCTTTTCAGGAAGGCTCATTCAAGTTCAAAATCTCCCAAGAAACAAGATGGAAGATTTGGAGCTTGCAAGAAAGCTGGTCAAAGATGGTGACCTTGAATCCTTAGACCTGCTCTTTGATTCTATTCCGCAAGTCTTATCGGAACTGATCCGCACCGCCTTTATTCCGAAAAAAGGACGCATCTTTCTTGTTGCTGATTACTCCGCCATTGAAGCAAGAGTCCTCGCCTGGCTGGCGGAAGAAACATGGCGGATGGCACTTTTCTCTGAAGGTGGCGACATCTACTGCAGGTCGGCAAGTGAGATGTTCGGCGTTCCTGTAGAAAAGCACGGTGTGAATGCACATCTCAGGCAAAAAGGAAAGATAGCGGAATTGGCCTGCGGCTATGGCGGCTCGGTCGGAGCCTTAAAAGCAATGGGTGCCCTTGAGATGGGGCTTTTGGAAGAGGAGCTTCCAAACTTGGTAAATGCATGGCGTGCGACGAACCCTAATATTGTCACGCTTTGGCAGGACGTTGACCGGGCGGCTATATCTACCGTAAGAGAGCGTTCCAGGAAAAAGGAAGTTAAAAATATTCGCTTTCGCTATGAGTCCGGCATGCTCATTATCACCCTTTCGTCCGGCAGAGAGCTTTTCTATGCCAAACCCCGCATTGAAGAAAACCGCTTCGGCGGTGAGTCCATCACTTATGAAGGTGTAGGAACGGGAAAACGCTGGGAGCGGATCGAAACCTACGGAGCGAAGCTTGTCGAAAACATCGTGCAGGCTATTTCCAGAGACATCCTATGCAGTACCCTTATGACCTTTAAATACTCTGACATTGTCATGCATATCCACGATGAGATCGTCATCGAAGCTGATCCCCGCATGTCGGTACAGGCTGTATGTGAGCAGATGAGCAGGACACCAAAATGGGCTAAAGGCCTAAAGCTTGATGCGGACGGCTTCACTTGTTCTTTTTATCAGAAAGATTAATTGCCCAAAAACGCCTGATCTGTCCAAGGGGGAAGTGAAGGGAGTTTTCCCTATCACAAAAAACGGAGGACAGATCATGTTTTATACCAAATTGACGCTTTCAGAAAACAGTAAGGTTATTACCCGTCTATCTGATAAAAACGTCTACTCCATTTGCCCTAAATGCGGAAAAGAAATCCAGGTAAACCTAAGTGACGTTTTGAAAGAAGAAGATACCGATCTTCATACAACCTGTGTCTATTGCAAATCCTGTGCGGCCGAGTGGCTGGAGAATTGGGGTGTGAACGATGACTGAACGAGAACGAAACATCATCATATCCAGGCGAAGAAACGGTGACCCCATCTCCAGCATCGCTAAAGACCTGAACTTGAATGTTAATACGGTGAAATCTTTTTGCCAGCGCCAAAAAATAACCATTCAAGAGGCAGAAAAAGCTCGTTGCCTCTATTGCAATGGTGAGTTGCCGGACTATCAAAGCGGTCGCCCCAGACGCTTCTGTTCCGACGTTTGTCGGCAGGCGTATTGGAATACTCGGCAAAAGCAATACCGAACAGAGCATATTTGCCCAAACTGCGGCAAGACATTCAAAGCAAGAAAGAATCGTAAATACTGCTCCCATTCTTGCTACATAGCCTTTCGTTTTCGTGGTGTAAATGATGTATGAGGCTTGGAAAAAAGAAGCGGAGTATCAGTTGGCAAAGGCAATCCTGAAAAACTGGGCCAAAAAAGGATTGCTAACAGCCTCTGAAACAGATAGCTGTCTGGCCATAATCGGGCAGGAAATTAAGCCGCCGATTTCAGGTCTAAAAGAACCGAAAAAGCTTGATAATACAGGGTTTTAGAGCAAATATGTGATGGAAAGGAGGGCCTATGAAAGTAAAGAAAATACCCGCAAAAAAGCCATCAGCTTTCAAGCGGAAAAAGGTCGCTGCCTATACGAGAGTATCGACAGCAAGCGAAGCACAGCTTCATTCTCTCGGCAGCCAAATTGATTATTATAAAAAACTCATCCTCTCTCATCCGGAGTGGAAATTTGCCGGCGTATTTATCGATGACGGCATAACGGGCACCAAGAGCAAACGTCCGGGATTAGAAGAACTGTTAAGCACCTGCGATGCAGGAAAAATCGACCTGATTCTTACGAAATCCATTTCTCGTTTTGCCAGGAACACACTCGACCTGTTAAACATCGTGCGAGACCTGAAAGAACAAGGTATCGCCGTCTACTTCGAGCGTGAACGGATCAATACCCTGACCGCTGAAGGTGAACTTCTTCTTACTCTCCTCGCCTCTTTTGCTCAAGAAGAAGCCATATCGGCCAGTAAAAATAAAAGCTGGAGCATCAAGAAGCAATTTGAAAACGGAGAGTTGGTAGGCATGTCACACCTTTATGGCTATGACGTAATCGATGGAAACCTCGTCATCAACGAACACGAGGCTCAAATCGTCCGAATGGTTTATGAAGACTATCTGTCAGGATTACAGAGCGGAAATATTGCTAAAAAACTCAACGAAATGGGAGAGCCCCGCAAACAAGGCGGCAAATGGAAAGCAAGTGACATCAGAAGCTTACTGAAGAATGAAAAGCATACCGGCAACGCTCTTCTTAACAAGCGATACACCATTGATCCGCTAACCAAAGAGACAAAATATAACTACGGAGAAAGACCTCAATATTTCGTTCAAAATTCCCATGAGGGCATTATTTCATGGGAGCTGTTTGAAGCTGTAAAAGAAGAGATGAGACGACGGGCTCCGATCAAGAAAGCCCTGCCGCATCACGGCAAGCCTTTCACCGGATTGCTCTTCTGTGGAGCCTGCGGTGCTCCATTTAATCGAAAAAAGACGCCTGTAAGAGTATTTTGGCGATGTGCCCGCAACCTCGGCATGAGGGACGGAAAATGCGATATGAAGGGCATCCCTGAACAGGTGTTAGAAGATATGCTTTGTGAGCTTTTGGGAACAAATGACCTGAGCCATGAGAACATCACAGCCAAGATAAAAGAAATGACGATTACACAGCCAAATGAGATCGTCTTTTTTATGAAGGACGGGACAGAGGTCAAGAGAACATGGAATGATCGCTCCCGCTCGGAATCTTGGACAAAAGAAATGCGTGAGAAGGTCGCTGAACAAAACAGGAAGCGAGCAAGGCATGAATAAAAAGATAACCGTCATTCCGGCGAGAAAAAGAGCACAAGATAGTCTGGTTTCCGACCTGAAAACACGAAAACGCAAAGTCGCAGCCTATGCCCGTGTTTCAACGGATGTGGACGAACAACTTAACAGCTACGAAGCACAAATCAGCTATTACACAAAGCATATTCAAGAAAATCCGAAATGGGAGTTTGTGAAAGTCTATACCGATGAGGGCATCTCAGGGCTGATGACGAAAAAGCGTGAGGGTTTTCAGGAGATGATTGCCGATGCCTTAGCAGGTAAAATCGACTTGATCCTGACTAAATCAGTCTCCCGCTTTGCGAGAAACACCGTTGATACATTAACCCATGTACGCTTATTAAAGGACAAGGGTGTTGAGGTTTACTTTGAGAAGGAAAATATCTACACCTTCGATTCCAAGGGAGAACTCCTCATCACCATCATGAGTTCGCTTGCCCAAGAAGAAAGCCGGTCAATTTCCGAAAACGTCACCTGGGGGCAAAGAAAGCGATTTGCAGACGGCAAAGTTTCTATGCCCTACGGTAGTTTTTTAGGCTACAAGAAAGGGGCAGACGGAAGACCGGAAGTCGTGCCCGATGAAGCGGAAATCATCAAAAGAATCTATAGAGAGTTCTTGCTCGGTATGACCTATAACGGCATTGCTAAAAGTCTAATGGCGGATAAAATCAAGTCTCCCAGAGGCAAGGATATCTGGAGATCAACAACCATAAAAAGCATTCTGCAAAACGAGAAATATAAAGGTGATGCCTTATTACAAAAACGCTTCACGGTGGACTTTCTTACAAAGAAACAGAAAGTGAATGAGGGAGAAATTCCTCAGTACTATGTTGAAAACAGCCATGAAGGCATCGTCAGTGATGAGATTTTTGAGATGGCGCAACACGAGATAAAACGCCGAGAGGAAATGAAGATTAGCGGTTCTTCAAAGAACTTCTTTTCCGGACGGATCATCTGCGAGTGTTGCGGAGAAGCTTATACCAGGAAAGTATGGCACTCGACCACGAAATATCGCCGTTACATCTGGCAGTGCGGCAAGAAATACGCCGGGAGCGAACCTTGCTCCACTCCTCATCTCACCGAAGAGGAGATCATTGCCGGCTTTGAAGATATGGCAAAGAAAATAATGCTACAAAGAGAGAGCATCATTAAGCTTTGCAGAGAAACCCTAGCACAGGTTCTGGATACAGATGACGATAAGGAAAAGGTCAAGCAACTTGAAATCGAGCTGGATCAGGATTACATTGAGCTTGGTCAGCAACTCAGGATCATCGGAAAATCAGAGGACGAGAAAAACGAATCCTATAATAAGGCTCTGGCAGCCTACGAAAAGAAAACTCAAAGCCTTGCAGAGCTAAAAGAAATAATCGCCGACAAGGATAAAAGACGCTTTAATGCACTCCAATTTGCCGACAGGCTCGATGAAATCACCGATATTAAGTTCAGCGAGGAGTTATGGTGTAGTCTCGTTGATTACGTCAGCGTCCCTGAAGGTGATGAGAAAAAATTAATTTTTCATTTAAGAAGCGGCATTTCAAAAGAAATCTTGCTTTCCTAATATACAACTCCTTCATCACATCCCCTGTTTCTCTGGGGATTTTTCTCATTTTGAACAAGCGACACGAAACTTTCTCTTTCGAGTGGACTATCCACACGAAACTAAACAAGCGACACGAAACTCTGACTTTCGTGTAGAAGGTTTCACCTGCGAATGAAAGGGTGTAAGAAAACGCTCGAATAGTGGAAAATCAGGCCGTTTTGCACCCTTTCGTTTATTTAGTCTTATCGTGAAAGCCTCGGTATAAGCACCTTTTAGGCATAAAAAAAGACAACTGGCGGATTGTATCCGTTTTGTTGTCCTTTTATGCAGCTACTGTCGTATTATTTGAACTAGACAAATCTGCTGATCCTCCCCAAAAGCTCGGTACAGCTTGAGAGATTGCTTGAATCATTTCTTTACTTGATACACGACTTGCCTGACTCGAACCTTCTTCATAGACCGGTAGCTGTGTGTCCCAATCAGCTGGTAGGTCGCCAGAAAAGGCCGTCTCAAATTGTTTTGCCAGATCTGGATAAGCAACTTGATAGTTTTTAAATAACGCGTTCCAAGCTGTTTCCTTTGCCGCACCTTTTTGTATCAGCGCTTCTTTGAATCGTTCGGCTACCTCTTTGGGCACAGTAAATTCAGGATAGTCCCAGCCATAAGCTTCTTTGGCTGTTTCAATTCCATCCTTGCCAATCGGTGCTCCATGGACCGCAGAAGTTCCTTCTTTGGGAGCACCAAAGCCAATTACCGTTTTAACCTCAATTAGGGTTGGCTTCGCTGTTTCTGCTTTAGCTTCTTCAATGGCTTGATTGATGGCTTCCAAATCATTGCCGTCTTCGACTAAAAGATGCTGCCAGCCATAAGCTTGAAAGCGGGCACCAACATCTTCAGTAAAAGCTTTCGATGTCGGGCCATCTAAAGAAATATCGTTGGAATCATACAAGACAATTAGTTTCCCTAATTTTAAGTGGCCTGCTAGAGAGCTTGCCTCTTGAGAAACGCCCTCCATCAAATCTCCATCCCCACAAATGGTATAGGTATAGTGATCCATTACTTGATAATCTTCACGATTATAAGTTTGCCCTAAATGTGCTTCAGCCATTGCCATTCCTACAGCCATCGCAATTCCTTGACCTAAAGGACCCGAGGTCGCTTCTATCCCATCGGTATGGCCAAATTCCGGATGCCCGGGGGTTTTGCTGCCCCATTGCCGAAAGTTTTTTAGGTCATCCATTGTTACCTGATAACCCGCTAGATGCAACAGGCTATACAGCATGGCAGAGCCATGGCCGGCGGACAGAATGAAGCGGTCCCGATTCGGCCACTTGAGTGAAGTTGCCGGGTTGACCTGCAAATGCTTCGTCCATAAAACATAAGCCATTGGGGCTGCCCCCATGACGATACCAGGGTGCCCTGAGTTCGCCTTTTGAATGGCATCAATCCCCAAAGTACGGATGGTATTAACCCCTAATTGATCGACATGATCGAATATCAATACTTTTTCCTCCTACTATTTTTTTCAAAGAGACTGGTGAAAAAATCAGAGACTTACTCACCAGCATTTCTTTTACTTTTCTAGTTAAGCCTTCAAATTCTTAGTCACTTCAATAATTTGCTGCAGTCTGTTATAGTCGCTGCCAAACCTTCCCATTAATACACCGTTAAGCTTAGCCATTTTAATCATCGTACTACTATTTTCTGGACTGACAGAACCACCATAAACAAGGCGAATTTTCTTATCAGCATCTTTCCCGAAGATTTTAACAATGGCTCTACGTATAAATGAAACAACCATTTTAATATGAGGTGCACCAGCTGCCTTAGCAGTGCCTACTGCCCAAGCTGGTGTATAGGCAAGCACAATCTTATCTAAGTCTTCCTGCTCCACTCCATACAGTCCATTAAAAATATGTAGAAACAGTTCCTGCTCCAATTCTTGTTCATAGTTCGGGTATTTGACTTTATCAATAACATTGTCTGCATCTTTCTTTTCCAGTTCACCAATACATAAAATTGGACGAATGTTATGCTTCAAAGCTAATTTAACCTTCTGATTAATGATTTGATCGGTTTCGTTAAACAACTTTCTTCGTTCCCAATGCCCTAACTCTACAAAAGTTCCTTCCATATCAATCAACGACTCAATTGAAAACTCTCCGCTTAATTCTCCCTGCTCAATTGGGGCAATATTTTGCGCTCCTAATTGAACGGAAGTGTTTTTTAGAATTTCTGAAACGGGAGAAATAGTTCCCATTGAAGGTAAAATAACGACATCAATATCTTTTCCGGCACTTTTGTTCTCACTGATTTTGGTCGCAAACTCAATGGCTTCTTTCTTGCGATTTTGCCGCATGGACCAGTTCATTATGACAATTGGTTTCTTTTGATTTTCCATTAAAATCATCTCCATTTTTCTATTTGCTGGAGGTCGTAAAACAGCTGCAAAACTAACCTCTTCGTTTTGATTTATTGATTGGAGAATGCCGCCCAGTCTTTCTCGAATTGTTCGATACCCTTATCTGTTAAAGGATGACTCCATAGTTTAGGGAACAGGTTCCCTGGAATAGTCGCAATATCGGCTCCTAATTCCGCGACCTTCTCCACATGCTCTAGTCCACGAACACTAGCTGAAATAATTTCTGTTTCAAAGCTGAAATTATCTAAGACCGTTCTTAAGTTTTTGATTAACGTTGCACTGTCTGTTCCGATATCATCCAAACGTCCTAAGAAAGGACTCACATAAGTCGCTCCAGCTTTCGCCGCCATTAATCCTTGTGCTACCGTGAAAACCAAAGTTACGTTGGTTTTGATGCCCTTTTTCGTTAGTTGATTGACTGCTCTTAAACCTTCTTCAGTCATAGGGATTTTAACTACAACATTGGGTGCCCACCCAGCTAAAACTTTCGCCTCTTTAATCATTTCGTCGGACTTAGAACCAGTTACTTCTGCGCTTACTGGACCGTCAACGATTGAACAAATTTCTTTGATCACTTCCTCAAAATCTCGACCTTCTTTAGCAATAATTGTAGGATTGGTTGTGACCCCATCTACCAAACCTAACTCAGTGATTCGCTTAATTTCCGCAACATTGGCTGTGTCTAAAAAGAATTTCATACGATATTTACCTCCCTTCCTTAATATGTGTCAGCACTAACGGTGTTATCTAAACCCAAAACAACTGGTGTTGATTTGTAGCCAACTCCCATACGATCGATGCCCATATCAATCAATTCCAAAAAGTGTTCACGGGTACGAATGCTGCCGCTACCTTTGATTTTAATTCGACCTTTACATTGATCCATCATGATTTTAATCACTTCCTTGGTGGCTCCATTGGACTCATAGCCAGTAACAAATCCCGTACTTGTTTTAACAAAATCAGCTCCTGCACCAATCGCACATTCGCAGGTCTGGCGAATTTGTTCTTCATTCAAGGTATCTGTTTCAAAAATTACCTTTACAGCGGTTCCATATTTATGACACGCATCAACTACCGCTTTAATGTCTGTTGTGACATCGTCATATTTCCCGGTGCGAATCCAGCCATAGTTCGCTACAATATCCAGTTCGTAAATATCGCCGCGTTTGCAATACTCGTCGGCTTGCATTGCTTTTGATTTTGTCGTGCTGGTTCCAAAAGGAAAATCACAAACAACACAGATTTTAGTTTTTGAACCCTCCAGCATTTCTACCGCAATATCTAAAGACGATGGATTGATACAAATAGTGGCACAGTGGTAATCAATCCCTTCTTGAATATACTTGCGAATTTCAGCTTCAGTAAAATCTGGTTTTAAAACCGATTGATCAATATACTTACCTAATTCTTCAATCGTCATCTCTGATGCTTTCTTCTTAGTAGCATACCTCCTAAACGTTTTAATGTTTTGTATTTTTGCTACATTTTTAGTATAGAACATTTTCACTGCTTTGTAAATAGCAAAAAGTAGTAAAAATACATTAATGCTTATTTTGCCTATATAACAGTGTTTTTGACACTTAGAGATTTACTAGAAAAATTGACTAATCCAAAAAACATATGTACAATGTAGCTATACTACAAAAAAAGGATGAGGACATTGTTAGAGAATCAAACCTATACAGAAGCAATCAAGAAGAATTATTCTTCTTTGAGCAAATCAGAACGGCGAATTGCTGATTATGTTTTATCCAAAGAGTATGAAGTATCCACCCTGACCCTTTCAGAATTGGCTGAACGTACAAGTGCCAGCGATCCGTCAGTTGTCAGATTTACAAAAGCTATCGGTTTTAGTGGTTACAGCGACTTCAAATCACAAATTTTACGTGATTGGGGAAGAGAATCTTCTACCAATAGCAGCCAGATCCAAAAATTTGTGGACTTGAACATTTCACCTGATGACAACATTGAGGATCTACCACAAAAGGTGGTTAACGCCTCTATCAAAGGGCTGGAAGATACGATGAAAATATTTGATTACGCTGCCTATGATCAGGCGATTAAGACGATTATCGGAGCAAATCGAATTGACATATTTGGCGTAGGAACCTCCGGAAGTATTGCGTTGGATTTTGTTAGTAAGTTAATTCGGATAGGAATGGATGCCCGCTTTTTCTCAGACAACCATTTGGAACAGTTGAGCTGTTTATCCCTTGATGAGAATGATGTTGCTATTGCTATATCACATTCCGGCAGCACCATTGATGCAGTTGATACACTGAGAATTGCTAAAGAAGCCGGTGCTAAGACTATCGCCCTGACTAATTATAAGGCTTCTCACATCGCTAAGTATTCGGATATTAATTTGTTGACTGGTGATCATGAGACAACTTTTTACAGTGAAACAATGATCTCAAGGATGTCACTTCTTTCCTTAGTCGATATGCTCTATACTGGTATTCTGCTAAGTGATTATGAAAAATACACATCTATTCTGCACAAAGTGAATACCATGGTGGAAACTAAAAACTATTAATATTCAGGTTTCGATAGTTTTCTACTTAGCATCTCTTTACCGATCATCAGCTGATTCGTTACTTAAATCGCATTATTTTACCTAAAAGGAGGCAAAAGTTGCATTGACCCCCGAAGAACGCAGACAGGAAATTTTAAATCTTCTAGATGAAAAAAAGTTTTTATCAGTCGATGATTTATCCAAACTATTATTTGCCAGCAAACCAACCATTCGAAGAGATTTGTTGGTCTTAGAAGAAGATGGTTTTCTTCGAAGGACGGTTGGCGGAGCTGAAGCGATTGTTTCTAGCTTAGTAGAATGGCCTTTCACTATGAGGAACGCTAAGAATAATACCCAGAAATCTTATATTGCTGACATAGCACGGGATTTTTTAAAGGGTCGGGAAAATATCTTCATTGATTCAAGCAGTACTTGTCTCCATTTTGCTAAAAAGGTGGCCGAGTTCAGTGACATAAACGTTCTTACAAACGGCATTGAAACAGCCCATTATCTTTCGGAAGAAAGCAATAATAACGTGAGTGTTACTTGTGGGAAAATATACAAAAAAAGAAACAGTATTAATGGCCCGGATGCCTGTGAATATGTATCTAAACATCGAGCAAATATCGCATTCATGTCATGCCGAGGGATTACACCTGAAAATACCACTGAATTTACCATTGAGGAAGCAATGATAAAAAAATATTATAGTAATTATGCTGATCTCACCGTAATGCTTGCAGACAGTACTAAATTTGATGAAAGTTTCTTTTATGAACTATTACCCTTCAACTCTATAGATTTTATCGTTACTGATCGTAAACCCTCTGATGCTTATTTAGAGGCTGCAAAAAAATACGATATGGAATTCCTTTATTAAGATTCAATCAAAGTAAAACAAGCATTCAAAATGAACATCTGAATGCTTGTTTTTTATTTTGTATAATCGTTTGATGTGTGACTCCAAGATAGTATATTTCCTATGCCGATTTTCTCGAAATTATTCTTGTTTGAAGAAACATGATTTTTTATACATAGCTAGATGATTAATTAAAGAAATGAACATAAATTACTATACCCAGACCTATCAAAAATAAAGCCCCAAAAACGAGGAACAATCCAAAATACAATGGAACCAGTAAAAATTCATTTGTTTTATGAACTCTTTTGTAGAAGAATCCTGATACCAAGCCTAGAAATATCCACGCAAGATAGAAATGCCATACCATAAACTCACCTTCTCATTTATTGATAATCTATTTTACCGCATAAAAGTGTGTTATACCGCTAGATTCCATCAACAATGATCCACTTGCTATCTCTTTTTTCCACAAGCAAATCATAAGCAGTAGTCATTGTCGCTTTCGTTTCAGTATTCAGATAATCGACAACAGCGTGAACACTGATGGCATTCTCCGAAGTGAAATAATTAATGGATTGGATACCTGAGAAGATGTATTCTTTGTTGATCTCTTCAATGTTTGGTACATCGCAATAATATTGAAGCTCCGTCTTATTTGCTTTTGGATAAGCGGTAAAAAAGGTATTTAGAAATTGAGTGATTTCTTCTTTGTCTTTTGCCGTAACTGCTAGATCATCTTGTAACGGCTCAGATTTTACTTCCAACTTTTTAGGAAGTGCCGCCATTGCAGGATTGGACACGATAGAAATACTAGATTCACCATCTGTACGTAAAGTTAATGAAAAGGCAGCTTTTACCGTTTTAACTTCTGTCTGGCTTTCTGTTGTTTCTTCAAGTTTTTGTTTAACTGAGAACAATACTTGGTAATCCTGTTTGGTTAATGGTTCAATACTCCAAAGTTTTATATCCTCTACCGTTGATTTTGTCGGAATATCCGAGCGAATCATTTCTTGATTTAATTGCTGCAAATCATCCGGCAAATACTGTTTCAATTCTTCCGTCCGTTGTTCCAAAGCCTCTTTTGTAGGAGTCCAAGAGTAAAATACTTGGACGAACTCTTCCACATAACTAGAAACAAAGTTAGTATCCAGTACCTTCGTTTCAATCACTTTCTCTTCGTGAACCGTATGTTGGTCAATGGCGGTGAAATTTTTATAAATACCAAAAGCAACGCTAATGATCAATAGTGCCCATAAAGCACCCGTTGTCTTTTTTCGTAATCCGATCTTTTTTACTTTGATTTTTTTCATGTCATGATCCTTTCCACTTACTGTTTTACTCTTCCCGCACCAATCAAATGGGCTTGCCAATAGGCTTCATTCAAATCTGCATAACCGATAGGATCGCCGGCATGATACATCCGATTGTTTCCTACATAAATCCCGATATGAGTCACATAATCCGATGTTGCGTATGTCGAATGGAAAAATACCAAGTCTCCTGGTTTGGCTTCACTTAGCGAAAGATGTTGTGTGACGTTATATTGCATCTGAGCAGTTCGTGGTAAAGCTATCCCTGCTTTTCCATAACACCATTGAACGATGCCACTACAATCAAATGGTGGTTTTCATTAGATGATTAAAACTCGGGATCATAGAGAGTAAAAAGCTGATTGGTAGAAACACCGCAAAGACAATAAAGAGAATTTGTGAGAAAATCATGATCCCTGTCAGGATAAAGACAAAGACAGATATCTTTAGCTCTTGATAATTCTCCCATTTCGTGCCTATGCACTTATAGGGAAACGAGTCGCACCATATTGAATGTAGTCATTCATGAAGCGTTTCGTAGAAGGAATAAATTCTCTCTGCAACCCCAACATATCGCCAAAGGGACGAATCAATTTGACATTAAAATCATCATAGAAATCTTTGACTTCATTGCAGCGTTTCTTTAACTCGTCTAAGGTCGGTGCAGAAACACGAATTACATAGCTCAATTTGTACATGGATTCTTTTGTTTGATCCAAAGTAGCTTCTAACTCGTTAACTGAATCCAAGGCTTCTACTACATTATTCGCTGTTTCATTGTCACTTTCCCAAGCATGATTATCCAAATCCTTGAGTTCTTTCTTTTTATTCCGTACGGTTGTCAAAGCTTTGCGATTCGTTACCACCTCAATATTCATGGACGTATCAATTGGAAAAGAGAACTGTTGTTGCTGGTAATAAAACAATTCGCTATGGGGAAAATCCATTTCACCGACAATAGAGTTAATGGTAAAGTACGAGACAAATAGTTCGTTGTCTTCATTGGTGATTTTTAAATAGCGCTGTTTTTGCTCAATCATACAACGAGTCGGCTTAATCAAGTCGTATTTCTTAACCAGCTTTTGTCCGTCTATTTCTTCTGTAGGTAAATGAAATTCATAGTCTTCATAGGTTAATCCATCATTTCCATGCAAGTGTTCCAAAATATACCCGAAATCATCTTTGTGTAACGGTCGGAAATTAAAACGACGCAACAATTTGTTTTCTAATAGCCGCTCGAGCTTTTGATAACGTTCGACTTCAGCGGCACTCATTTGAACAAAATCGCCCATCAGGTTGGTATTGACGCCATGAACAAAATCTTGAATGCCTAGCACAAACTCATTCCAAATACTCTTTAGATTGACCTCTTGATCATTCAATACCAGTTTAAAGCCAATAAAGAAGCGATAATCTACTTGATTTTCACCAATCAAATCAATCAATGCCTCGGTTTGTCCATCAATATGTTGCAAGGCGGTTTCTTTTAGTTTTCCTTTGACTGTCGCTTTCGAACGTTCTTGGACTTCCTTGATACTAGATTCGGTACTTAATTGTAAGGCATGAATCTTCCCCTCCCGATATTGGGCGATTAATTGACGGAAATTATCATGTACTTTGAATTTCTCTTCTGGACTTAGAAACGAATAGTTGTAGGGAATTAATTCGTAGTAGGCAAAACATTCTCCTTCTTGATTAAACACGAGGTTCTCTTCCATATATTTAATTGGATAATCCAATGACTTCACTCCTTGCATACGTGATACGGACTTCCAACACTACCGCATTTTCGCTGACTTTCTTCTCGCCGTACATTGCCTTTGGGCTTGAATAATATCGAAAAATGGAACGAAGGAATCCGATTGGCTTCTTCCCATCAAAGGACTTTTGAGACATAAACCAAGCAATGAACCCTGGTATGCCCAAATATTTCAATAAGGCACCATCGATTAACGACAATGGGGGCACATTGGCAAGGAAGATTACCAAGAAAAGAGACAATACAAACCACGTCATCTGATTAAAGGTGATTGGAAACGGCAGCTTCAAATCATTGATGGCATAGATGACTTTTTCGACATTCCAAATACTGGTGTAGCTGCGTATTTTCTTCATGGTCCGTTCCTCCCTATTCCAAAGTAATGAGTATATCTTGGCGATTATCCGCCAATTGACAACGATAGATGATGAATGTATCGTAGCGAGCAACCCCGGTTTTAAATTCAGGATAATTAACCGTATGGAACCATACCGCATATTCTTTTTCTTCGAATAACTTTTCAGGAGTTAGATAATCGCAGTTTTCTTTGGCATCGGAAACAACTGCCTCAAATAATCTTTTTTTGAGTTGCTTTTTCAGTAAGGGAAAAGAGAGCAAATTGTCGATCTCTTCTTCCAAACGTTCAGTATTTTTGATTTTGTAGCGGTACATAATATCCTCCTTAGTAAAAAAGGCAGACCGAATGAACGATCTGCCCGTAGTATTATCCGGCGTATTCAAATACACCGTGTGAGGTAACCAAATAGTTCCCTTCAATTTCCATATCTCGACCTAGTGCTTGATAATCGAAATAGTAGCGCATATTTTCTGGTAAAGCATTCAGTACGCCCGTTTCCTCGATATAGTGTTCAGCGACATCTCGCATGGATTCACAATCGGCATAACAAATGATTTCCTCTTTGTGTTCCAATAATTCTTCGACATCCTTGAACCAAGTTCCCAAAATTTCTTGAAGTTCCTCATAAATCGGAGTTCCTTCAATTTCTTGGATCAAGTCATACAGATGGTTCAAATGATCGATTGAATCGTACTCATTAATTGGAAACGGTGCTTCGTAATCATGGATGGCAAATTCTTCATATTCTGCATTTAATCCAATCTTTTCAGCCACCTCTTCTTCATCAATGGGAAAGGAGAACCAGGCGCCAACCAGTTCTCCTTCATTGTATTTTCCTAAGTTGGCAATATAAACTTGCATATCATCGACACTCATGGTCATTTTACCCACCGATGACCGTGTTGAAGATGTTTAATAAGACATCTTTCACACCGGCCGTATTAAACACCAATCCGACAGCGATTGCCGCGACAATCAAGAAACCAATCAATTTAGAAAACTCTCGTTTGAATCCCAAGTACACACCGATGACGGCAATTGCTAGTAATACGAGGGATTGCGCATTACTAGTGAACCAATTAAATAAATTTACTCCAAAATTCATAGACATTCCCTTTCTCTCATAGTTTGACTTGTTTTGATCTCCTTCATAAAATTTTGATTTTTTTGCTTAGGTAAACCAACGACCTACTTGTTCTTTGTTTTGTTCCAGATAAAGCGCAAAAGCTTCCACTCGTTTGATGACAACGACCAGTGGAGCGTGGTCACAATACACCTTGAAGGCTGTTTTTCCATTTGGAAAGCATTGCATTTTATAAAAACTATAGACGGTATTCTGCTGTGAACTATCTTTTTCTGCTTCAACATAAAGAGTGGTAAACTTTCCTAGTGTTCGGTAATAGACAATCGTTTCTATGCCACATAGAAAACCACTTTTTCTCAAACGCTTCGTCAACTTACTTTCGAAGTCGATTCCTCCATTTTCTCAAGTCTTTTTTCAATTCTCGCCCCGCAGCGTGCATCTGTTGTCTGTAGGAGCGATAGTTGGGATGATCTTTTGGTAAAGCATTTCCTGATACATTAAGAAGCGAACCAAAGCCTGTTTGAGACGCTCGCCAATCAAAATAGTCTGTTGGCGAACCATACTCAGACATTTGAAACAATTGTAAATACGAGGGATCTTCTTCGATTCCAACCAATTCATCTTGATAGCAATAGATATTAAACAGGTAACGATTCCCTTCCTCCTTGATGCTAAAAAGCGGCTCATTCTCCATCATCCACCATCAATTCCTTTACCATGATCGTGTGCTGCTCAATCATTTTTTCGTGTTTCTTGCTTAGATTGGTTTCATTCAATAATTCATTGATCTTATGGGTATGATTCCCTTGATCAATTAGTAGTAACATTTTCAACGTTGGAGCCACCTGTTTTCGTACCCAAGCGATTGTCTGATCCAATTCGATAGGTTTAGGCGCCGTAGTCAGTTTTAATTGTTCTCGATTCTCACCCATGAAGTGTGCCCAAGAAGCATCCATTGCCCATTTGGATTTCTTCTTAGCTTTGTTCACTTCTAAAAAGGTGATGTACGAGTGAATAATATTGAAGACTGTCTTTTCGCAATTGCGGTAAATCAATAAATCCTGTATCGCATGATAGGCACGGTCATTTTTTAAGCGAATCTCATACCGATTCTTGATATCAGCTTCCTCTAAGGGCATTCCTTTTTTAATCATCTGTTCGATGTTTTTTTCATAGAAGCAAAAATAGATGTCACTTTTCAGCGAGCCAATATAGAGCGTCGTCCCAACAAATTGTTCTTCGGATTCTTCAGCAAACTTACCTGAACCCAATTCTTGAAAGGAGCGAAACTTTGAAGTCAATTCTCTACGTCGACACTTTTCAGCTAAATACGGTATCGACAAAAAACCAACCTTATCATTGATCGCAAGGTCGATTCGTTTATAATGAACATTCTCTTTTTCACACTGCATAAAAAAATCAAACCAACTTCGACCTTGAGCCACCAACAAGCTTTCAAATTCTCGACAACCTTGACCTTTCAATTCGATCAGCGTTCCTTTTTCATCTTCTTCTGGTGAAATCATGACTTGAATATGGCTATACACGTATTTAGCGATATAGCCATAAAAGGCATAATCCTCATACAACATATATTTCATCTTGATCTTCAGGATACCTTCAATCACATGTTTGACATCATGAGTATCAAAGCGCAAGCGAACATAATCAAAAACAAGTTCCAACCCTTTGTTTGGATTGAGTTGTTCCAACGCAGTAACGATAGCTGCTTGCATCTTTTCCGATGGGCGATAGTTCTCCGTTTCGATCATACTGATGTATCTTCTGGAACACCCACTTTCAACTGCTAATCGCTGTTGAGAAACTTGATATTCCGTTCGTTTTTCTCTAAGCCATTGTGCAAAATTCACCATTTCCCTCCAAACAAAAAAGATGAGAAAAAAGAGGTGATTTTTTCTCATCCGATATTTCTAAGAAACCACTTGATACATCAAGGTTCTTAGTGATTATTCAGTTGTAAAACAAGTATTTACTACCCCCCTAGTTAGATACTGGGGGTTTCTTCTTTGCGGCGCGCAAGCGCGCCACAAAGGCAAGCTGCCAGCTCGCCGCTCAGCACTGGGGTGCCGCGTCGGCTGTTGCTTGATGGAAGTTACTAATTTATGTTTTTTATTTGACAGAACGATTTAAATTATTGACTGAAATATCCAGTCATTTTTCATTTTGTTATAGAGCTCATCGCTAAATTTTTCCTGGGGCAAAGCATATACATTAAGGTATTTAGTACGACTCAGGGCTACATAAAGATGATTTCTATCTTGTTCGCTAAAAACAGTATCGCCATTTTTGAGATAGCTTTCCATTAATACATCATCTAAATCTTCCCAGTCCGAGTTTTTCGTTTTGCCTTTTCCATATATTAAGACAGATTTTAGTGTTTCTCCCTTTGACGAATGTATTGTGAACACATCATCAGAAGTCAAACTTGAGGATTTCTCTTCTTGAGCAATATCAAAAAATGTTAAAACATATTTAATAAATCTGTTGTTTTTATTTATTTTCCCTCCCGATAGTTTCCCAAGTAAGTTATTGATTGATAGAACAAGACTATTTGAGTTCCCTTGTTTTTCAATTAAAAAAGTTATCAGTTCTCCAATAATGAGACTGTAGTCTTCACTATTAACTATTTTTTCCGAAAGGATTGATTTATCGTATTGCTGTCCAGGGTTATTAAGAATTATTTTATTAATTAGTAAATCATCCAGGTTTCGTTTTATTTGATAAGTACTTATCCCTTTACTTACATTATTTTTTTCTACGTATTTCTTACTAGGAAAAAGGTCACATGTCTTAGCTTTCAGACGAACTAAAATTTTACTGTTCTCAACATCGCTCACAAAACTATTGTTATTCTCAGAAAAAGTGGAAATGATTTCAGAGAATGCATCAGGGATTTTACTAGGATCCTTATATAGTAGTAAAACAGGTTGGTGCGAGTTTCTCAAATTATTGGTACTTCTAATAGTCTTTTTTCCTGCTATAACATTTAGCGGATTAGCAATAGCTTGTGAAAAACGTTTCGTTTCAGATAAATGTTTCGTCGGAATTGAAATGTGCTTTTTGAAATCTGTTTCATAGATTAATTGATATGGATCACCAACCAACTGAAAAACATGGTTACTACTGTTAAATAAATCAAAAAGAAGCTTAGTACCTAAAGAATTAGTGTCCTGATATTCATCTACAAAAACATACCTAAATCTTTGAGCAATGATTTTGCTATAGTGATTACTACTAGCTAAAAATGCTTCAGATATAGAAAAGGTTTCAGCATGTCTTAAATATCCTTTAGCTAATCTTGCCATTCTAACTGGCTCTATCCATTTTCGAGCATCTTCAAATTTTTTCCATTCATCTGTGTTTTGTAGTACTAATTCTTTTGTAGAACTATCAAACATAAACGGGTAGTTGCAAGCTCTAGAAGCATACGCAGACAAAATACCTTCTTTATCTTTTGCTCTTAGCCAGCCGTTTTGATTACATAATAAAATTCTATAGGAAGAATTCATATACTTGTTCGCACTCGAATCCTCTTCTATGAAATTCAGTGTATTGCATTTGAAATTCTTCTTTAAATATGGAGCAACACAATATCGATTAAAAAACTCGTTTATCGTTCCAATGAAATGAGGGTGTCGCATACTATTTATCCCCAATGATTTTAAGGATTTTACAATTTCTTGAACAGCTACATTGGTGTAAGTTATTACGCAAACCCCTTCAGTTGAACCTTCATCAGACAATTTTTTTAACAATAAAGCGATTTTCATACTTAATGAGGTTGTTTTTCCTGAGCCTGGACATGCATCAAAGTAGCAAGATTCAAAAGAATCAATAAAGCTAATCTGTTCTTTCGAAAAGGAACCACCATACAACAGTTTTGATTCAAATTCAGAAAAGAATGATAAATTAGATAACATTTAACTCATTCCTCCCGCATGTTTTATTGTCTCTACTAAATAATTCAGTTTTGGGCAACTTGCTATTAAATTTTTATACTTGTTGGTGTCAGTCAGAAGCTTGTCTGATAGAAGTTGAGCGCAAATAGCCTTAGAAATCTTTTTTTCTATGAAAAAAGAATACACGGTTGTTGCATATTCGAGTTCATCCTCAATCTCCTCCCATTTTTTCTTCATTTTTTCTCTATGAGCTATAAGAGTGTATGCCTGATTTAAGATTATATCTGTTAATTCATTTTTTAGGCTACTCATTAAGAGAGTGTGTTCTAATGTCCAAGGGGTTGAGAGAATTACTTTTGTGTTTTCTACTTTATCAAATAATTTTTCCTTAATAGCTAGCTGCTTTGCATCAAGCATCTCTTGGAAACATGTGGTTGTTTCAGAATAATTGGACAAAACATTATCAACTAAAGATTCTGTTTGCTTAGTAATAGTAGTCAGGGTTTCTGCTGAGTTTTCAGAATTCTTTGATTTGCGAGACAATCGCACAATCTTCTCGATAATTTCTTTTTTCTCTATAAAGATATGGTTAGTTAGCTCTAATTCATCTAAATTCAAGTTGAGCCCTTGACTTATTTCTTCAACCATAGTCTCACTTAAGCGTATATAAGAAACTCCTACATCACTGAAATAACAAGGTGGTTTCAAATCTAAGTCTGTCAAAATAGCAACCGGAAAAAGCATAAAAGGATCTTTTTTTCTTAAAAAAATAGAAGAATATCTTTTGAATGCGAGACTCCCAACATTTACAATTGATATTCCGTACCGGTGAAGAGGATAGCCTACGACTTCAGCAATTGTAGGTAATAGTAGGTTTTCAGCATCACCTTCTACAAAAATGACACCTTTAGCAAAAAATAGGTTTGCTTTTGTAGCATCTAAGAATCTATCAAGAAATTTGTAGTCGTCTTCTGATAGTTTTGTCTCATTAGTATCCATTGAAAAAGTTTGGTCTTTATAAATCATAATGATTTTATCAACAGATACAACTGACGAAAGGGTTGTACTGTGAGTGGTTAATATTATTTGAGAATGTGAGTTTTGAATATCATTCTCTAAATGTTTTATAATTCGAAGTTGAGCTTGCGGATGTATATGAGCTTCGATCTCTTCAACCAAGGCTATTCTTGGTCCAATGGTATTAGGTTGATTTAATAGGAGTAATTCTAGGGCTATAAATAGTAAATTCGAACTTCCTAACCCTGAACCAATTTCGTCAAATTTCAATTCAATTTTTCTGAGTAACTCAGCAAACTTAACATCTTTACTTAAAATATTAGCAGAGTGAGGTGTATTTTCATCAAAAAAAACATCAGTAGTTTTTCGTATAGGATTAAGAACAGGTTCATCTAATTCAGACCGTAACGCTTCATAAGCATTTGAAAAAGATTCTAAAATCTCTTCTGTTTTCTCAGAATTATCAGAGTAAGTTGGCAGACTTTGAATAATTTGAGAAAGTCTAGAATGATATCCAGGACTTAGTTCACTCGAAGCATCCCTTAGAGGTTTCAAATATGTGGTCGCTAATAATTGTCTAGCTTCTTCCAAAAAAGGATTTTCCAAACCCTCAGCACCACCAGTTATTGATCTTCGAATTTTATTTAGTTTGTTCATGTCAGAATATAGTTCTGCTTCAAAAACAATTCTAAGAGATGGTGTGAACTCTTTAGTGAAATCAAGCCATTCAAAGTAGTAAGCTTGTTCCTTAGTTGTCAAATCCTCAAACGTGCAAACAATTTTTAGTTTAGTTTCACCCATGGTAAAGTCTTCTTCAGATAGGTAATACCTATCCCTTGTGTTTGAACCCAAACATACTCGGATTGCGTCTATTATTGCTGTCTTTCCCGAATCATTCTCTCCAACCAATAAATTCAAACCCTTTTGAAACTTTACAGTGACACCTGGTTTAACATCGTCTACTTGTTTAAATTTTCGCCAATTAAAAAGTTCCACATTTCGTAAATACATTATTCCCTTCCCCTCCAGTCAATATGCTACAAAATTATCAATTCATACCTCAATAATAGTATAGCAGTTAAAAAAGGGGGATGGAATTTTTATTCTAAGTCATGGTATTTCTGATTCAACAACCTATTCTCGTTTGTAATATAGATGCTATCTTTAAAGGTTTATAATTACTACAGAAAGAGATTTCATTGTGAAATGAGAGATACTCGTTATTTTATTTTATAGTGATAGACTAAAATTATTATCCAACAGTACCATCAATCCCATCCGAAACCAAAGTATTCCTAAGATCATCGACCTTCATTTTATCCAACTTGTTTTTCGCAATATCTGACATTGCCTGTAATTTACTAATCAAATCATCAAAATGAATCTCATCTTCAGGATCAATGTTGGGATCATCCACCAAACCTCGAATGCCATTCTTTTTCACTAAGAATCCGACATCCAATAACCATCCTTGCAATTCTTCATCATCGGTTTCCTTTGCAAGTTTGTATAGCGTATAAATCAATTCATCAATATCCATTTGACTCAACCCTTTTCTAATTAAATGCGTTCATAGCAATTTGATAAACCACTTCCTGAGCCACACTATTTCCTGCCTGTTTAACTCTTCCCAAATAATATTTTGAGTAACTGCATAATTTAAGACAGTTGGATCAAGTTGGTAGCCATAATAGGAAATCAACGATAATCGATCCTTTTCAGCAATGGTCAACTCAGAAGGAGTAAAATCAGCGCCACCCCACAAATCAACCCCATGCTCGATACAAAAAGCTGGCACACCATCTGCTTTCTTCATGTAAACAGCATCGTCCGTCCAATGTAACCCGCCAAACCTACTCAAATTCCAAGTTGATGAATAATTGGCAACCTGATCATTCGTAACAGTTGCGGCTAATGCCATAACTGGACCAATAAAAAAAGCAGCTACAATCGTCATTAGACTAAACATTGTAGCTGCCGTTCGCAGTGTTCTATTCATTTTTTGTTTTCTCCTTTCTATCTTTAAACCAGTTTCAGATAAAAAGAAGGACTTCTATTTTTTATACTCATTTGCTATCACTTTCTTTATAGCACATGAGATTTCCAATTTTAAATAACGTACCCCAACTTCCATGTTTCAGTCAATAAAAGTATATCGCATTGAAACAAAGATAAATCATGGACTGATCCATCTCAATTCAATAACTATTCTACTGGTAGAAAACTCTGGTAGAAAAAATTAAATAACAAGAAAAAAGCGACAAATTTGCCGCTTTTGGTAGAAAATTGGAAAACTGGCAGTAAAAACGGCAACTTCTTTCTACTTTGTTTTATTGATTTTAAGCCGTTTTTACTGAGTTTTGCCACTATTTCCGATACATCTTAAACTCTAAAAAGATATCATTGTAAATCCCTATATATTCCTGCCCCAAGTCCTCATACACTTCCAAATGATTAATCACATCATCGGGCGGATAAAACTGCTCATCCTCGATAATTTCTTCAGGCAGAAGACCCATAGCCTTTTTATTAGGCGTAGAATAGCCGATATACTCTGCATTTTGAGCGGCATTTTCCGGCACTAAAAGAAAATTGATAAACGCATAGGCTCCTTCAATATTTCTAGCTGTCTTTGGAATCACAATATTATCAAACCACACATTGGATCCTTCGTTGGGAATCACATAGTGCAAATGTTCGTTGTTGTCCAACATTTCCGAAGCTTCACCGGAAAAAGTTACTGCCACCGAAGCTTCTTCATTAATCATGTACATTTTGATTTCATCTGCCACGATGGCTTTGACATTGTTCGGCAACTTCTCCAGTTTTCGGGCTGCTTGCGCTAATAGCTTGTCATCCTTGCTGTTCAGAGATTCTCCATCACTATTCAGCGCCAAGCCGATTACCTCTCTGGCTCCGTCAAACAACATCACATTGTCACGCAATTCTTCCCGCCACAAGTCATCCCAGTGCTGGATATTAGCTTCATCAACAAATTTATCATTATAAATAATCCCCAATGTCCCCCAAAAATAAGGAATAGAATATTTGTTTTCAGGATCAAAATCCAAATCCATAAAGCGGGAATCAATATTTTCTATGCCATTGATTTTCGCGTAGTCCAACGGAATCAGCATCTCTTCCGCCATCATCTTTTGAATCATGTATTCACTGGGAATCGTCAAATCATAGGCTGTACCGCCCTGTTGAATTTTTGTAAACATGGCTTCATTGGAATCAAAGGTTTCATAGCTCACTTTGTAACCTGTTTCCTGTTCAAACTTTTTAATTAAGGCAGGGTCGATGTAGTCCCCCCAATTATAAATCGTCAGCGTATTATCCCCGGTGTGACCTTGAGAACTGCGCATTTGTCTGCTGGCCACAAACAATACACTGATAATAGCGATAATGCCGATAAAAAGAACTTTTAGATTTCTCATAATGTATCCATCGCCTCCTGTCGGGAACGATTCAAAGATTTTTGCTTTTTACTGATATTCCCCTGACTGATAAAGTAATAACCAATCACCAATACCATCGAGAATAAAAATAGCAGTGTACTTAAAGCATTAATTTCCAGACTGATGCCTTGACGGGCACGGGAATAAATTTCTACTGCCAACGTAGAAAAACCATTTCCTGTGACGAAAAAGGTCACTGCAAAATCATCCAGTGAATAAGTAAATGCCATAAAGTAACCGGCAATGATACCCGGTGTGACAAAAGGAATAATCACCTTATAAATGATTTGCCAGTTTGTGGCACCTAAATCCCGGGCGGCATCAATCAGGGAAGGGTTCATTTCCTTTAATCTCGGCAAAACCATCAAGACCACAATCGGGATACTAAAGGCAATATGGGAAAGCAGCACTGATAAAAAGTTTAAACTGATGCCCAATACCGTAAAGAAAATCAAAAAGCTGGCACCGATAATAACGTCCGGAGAAACCATCAAAATATTATTCATACTTAATAATACGTTTCTATTTTGCCTGTTTTTGGTATAAAAAATCATCATGGCACCAAAAGTCCCGATGACCGTTGCCAACAAAGCCGACAAAAAAGCCAGTAAGAAAGTATCTACCACAATGCCTAACAGACGAGTATCTTCTGCCAATGCCTGATAATACTCCAACGTGAAGCCAGTAAAGCCGCTCATGTTGCCCCCGGCGTTAAAAGAATAGAAAATCAGATAAAAAATCGGCAGATATAGCAGCACAAACACAACAAATAAGTATGTCTTTGCTAGGACGCCTTTTCTTTTCTTCATGTACGGCTGCCCCCTTTACGACGCTTTTTTTCTCCTGTCAGCAACATGATAACTACCATGGATAAAATCAGAATAACACCGATGGTTGAGCCCATGCCCCAATTTTGAGTGACCATGAAGTGCTGCTCGATAGCTGTCCCCAATGTGATGACACGGTTGCCCCCAATCAAACGGGTCAGCATGAACAAACTTAGTGACGGGATAAATACTGCCTGCACACCGCTGCGCACGCCGTTCATAGACAATGGCAGAACCACCCGATGAAAAGTCTGCCAAGTATTCGCCCCTAAATCACGGCTGGCGCTGATTAAAGAAGGATTCATTTCTTCCAAAGCATTAAAAATCGGGATGACCATAAAGGGAATCTCAATGTAAGACGCCACAAAAATAAAACTGGTGTCTGTAAACAAAATCTGCTGCCGTCCGAAGCCGGCAAATGCTAAAAAGTTATTAATCGACCCGTTTACACTAAAAATACCAATAAAAGCATAAGCTTTCAGCAATAAATTAATCCATGTGGGCAAAATAATCAACATCAGCCACAATTGTTTATGAACTGTCCGGCTTAAAAAGTAGGCTGTAGGATAACTGATTAACAGCACCACCACTGTAATAATCCCCGCATATAACAAAGAATTAAAGGTCATTCGCAAAGCAGTTGCAGAGGTGAAATATTTCCCGTAATTTCCCAGCGTAAACGCCCCGTTCATATCGGTAAAGGATTGATAAACAATTAGTAAGACCGGTGCAACCACAAAAAGCAGCAGCCATAGAACATAGGGAATAGAGTACATTGTTTTAGTTTTTGTCACTGGTTATCCCTCCTGTTCGTCATCGTAGCTTTCCAGCCGTGCGTCAAACTCTTCTTCCGTTTCGCCAAAGCGCATCACGTGGATGTCTTCCGGCTCAAAGAAAAGCCCTACTTCTTCGCCGGCTTTGGCCTTACGTGTGGAATGGATCATCCATTCATTGCCGTCAGTATCAAAGCAAATAATTTCATAATGAACCCCTCTAAACAACTGTGTGTCCACAGTCACTTTCAGCTTGCCTTTTTCCACAGAAGTAATCTGAATATCTTCCGGGCGCAGCACCACTTCCACCGGTTCATTTTTACGCATCCCGCTGTCTGCACACTCAAATCGTTTACCCACAAATTCCACCAAATTATCTTCCAGCATGATGCCGTCGACGATATTGCTCTCGCCGATAAAATCAGCCACAAAACGATTGATGGGTTCGTCATAAATATCCACCGGTGTCCCGCTTTGAATGATTTCACCCTTATTCATCACAAAGATTTCATCACTCATGGCTAAAGCTTCCTCCTGATCGTGGGTCACAAAAATAAAAGTAATCCCCAGCCTTTTTTGTAATTCACGCAGCTCATACTGCATGTCCGTCCGCAATTTCAAATCCAGAGCTGATAAAGGTTCATCCAGAAGCAAGACCTCCGGCTCGTTGGCTAAGGCACGGGCAATCGCCACCCGTTGCTTCTGCCCTCCAGACATCTCGCTGATTTCACGGCTTTCAAATCCTGAAAGCTGAACCATTTTAAGCACATTTCGAACTTTTTCTGCAATTTTATTTTTAGGCATTTTTTTCAATGACAGACCAAACGCAACGTTGTCAAAAACATTCAGATGGGGAAATAATGCGTAGTCCTGAAACACCGTATTTACTTTTCTTTGGTTGGCGGGGATATCATTGACACGTTTTCCTTCCAAACGGATATCTCCTCCATCTGCTTCGATAAAACCGGCAATCAACCGTAAAATCGTCGTTTTTCCGCACCCTGAAGGTCCCAATAATGTATAAAATTTCCCCTGCTCGATTTCAAAACTGACATCTTTCAACACAGCCACTCCGTCATACTCTTTGCGGACTTCGTTGAAATGAATAATATTATTTGGCAATTCCCTGACCTCTTTTCTATAAATAAGACTCTGTGACTACCAGCAGCAGCCGGCTAGTCCCTTTAAAATTGTTTTTTATCTGGTGTCTGTCCGCAGCTTTGTAATAAATTGTTTCTCCGGCTTCGGCATAATAACGGCGCAGACCGATTTCCACACAGACTGCCCCCTCCATCACGTAAGCAAAGGTATCTGACAGCGAGGGACCAAATTCCTTGTACTCGCCTTTTTCTTCAAGGGTGAGAAAAATCGGCTCCATGTCATTTTCGTTTGAGTTGGATACTAACCACTCCACCTTGTATTTTTTTTCTTCATCAAAAAACACCGTGCGCTCACTCTCACGGTAGACAATGGTTGGTTCCTCCTGCTCTTCACTGAAAAATTCCTGCGGGGTAGACCCTAAAACTTCCAGAATAGAGAAAAAAGTTTCCATCGAAGCAGAACTCAAATTCCTTTCCAACTGGCTGATATAGCCCTTTGTCAGGTCTGTCCGCTCCCCCAGTTCTTCTTGGGTCAACCCTTTACGAATCCGAAGATTTTTAATTCTCTGCCCGATATCCATTTTATCCTCTTCCTCCTTGAAGTTAAGTGTAAGTAAACTCAAAAACACAAAAGTTTTCTAATACTAAACTAATAGTTTAGAAACAAATGTAGTATACAACTTTCATGAGCGAATTTCAAGCGTTTCATTTAAACTTTCGCCGTTTTTTTGTTACGATTTTACCTAACAAGACACAGCTAATTTTAAAGGAGAGCGCAATGAAAACATTCAAGAGTTTAGTTTACGAATTAGATGAAAAAGGACAAGTCTCCCCTGCGATTAAAGAGAACACTTTGGAAAATCTTTCTGCCGGCGAAGTCATTATTCGTGTTGCTTATTCCAGTGTCAACTACAAAGATGCCCTTGCCGCTGTCAACAGCAAATCTGGTGTCATCCGCCACTATCCTCTGATTGGCGGCATTGATTTAAGCGGGGAAGTCCTTTCTTCAACCGATAAAAGATTTCAGGAAGGAGACTCTGTGGTTGTGACAGGATATGGACTTGGTGTCAGCCATCACGGCGGTTATAGCGAAATCGCACGGGTTCCTGCCGATTGGGTTGTAAAACTTCCCGATACTTTGTCTTTAAAAGAAGGGATGATTCTTGGCACTGCGGGAGTGACTGCCGCTCTATCCGTCAACGCTCTTTTAAAACACGGGTTAGCAGAAAATAAGCAAGCCCATGTCCTAATCACAGGAGCTTCCGGTGGTGTGGGCAGTTTAGCAATCGGTATGCTGAAAAAATTAGGTTACGAAAACATAACCGCCCTCTCCAGAAAGAAAATACTTTCTAAAGATTTTTTTGACGACCTCGGCGTTGATGACACTTTAACACCAGAAGAATTGGCACCTGAAAACTTACGTCCACTCATGGCACAACGATTCGATTTTGTCTTGGACACAGTGGGAGGGAAACAGTTGGAAAAAATCCTGCCTCAAGTCAGCTATCAGGGCAGTGTCAGTCTGTGCGGCAACGCTGGCGGCATGACTTTTGAAGCTTCCGTACTGCCTTTTATTCTGAGAGGCATTAATTTGTTGGGGATAGATTCTGTTCAAATCTCACATGAAGAAAGAGTGAATTTGTGGCAACAGCTTGGCAATGAATTGAAACCGGAAAATTTAGATAGGTTCGTAAAGAAAACCGTGACTCTGACAGAACTTCCAAACCTTTTCTCCCATCTAATCGAAGGCAAGATGACCGGACGATACTTGGTAAAGTTGTGAAATTTTAAGTCCCTAATATGAAACAGCAAGGTTAAAACCCTAAATCTCCCTACAAGGACAGAGTATAAATCAAAAAGACACGTCAAAAAATGACGTGTCTTTGGTCTATTCTGAAATATATTTTTGCTTCGGGGAGAGTGTTACAAACGATTTTTTTCTTAAACAGTTCTTAACATAAACTTCATCAACTTGTTTAATTAAAGTCACACGATTTTCACATTTCTCCAGTATATTATAAGCATACCAACAAACAACCCTAACAAATCTTTTTCATTATTTACTCCTCCAAAGTAAATAAATCTCCTTTACTCCCAGTGATGAACGCTGGGAGTTTTTTTGTTTGCACAACTAGGTCTTCAAGTCTCTAAGAACAAACTGCCTCGCTAAACTATTGGCGCACTCTCTCATCTTGCCACAAAAAATCGGCAACCAGCCGGTCCACCTCTGAATTTTCATGAAGGAGTGTGTGTTGTCCTCCCAGACCTTTAATCACGTGCTCATCGTAAGAATCCACAATACCTTCAAGCATTTCCTTTAACACTGCGGCATTTTTCGTTGCAACAATGCCGTCACTCTCACTGCCATTATTCAAGTCACCGTAAATGTTCAACACTTCTAAATCTTTGGGGATTCCCGCCCGTTCCGCCATGAAAAAATCAAAATAGCGGTCAAAATTTCTTTTGCCATTCTTTTCCAGCTGGTACACCTGACTTAGCAAGGAATCTTCCAATTCTCCCTTGAAAGGGGAACCTAGCGCAATAAATTTTTTCACTTTCGGCGTCATCTCTTCATATTTTGAAGCTTGAGTCAAATAACCTAAAACAGCGACACCGCCCATGGAATGCCCCAGCATATTGATGTCAGTGATGCCAAGTTTTTTATTTAAAAATGTCATGATTTTTAACAGCCAGCTGACTTGAAGCACTGGTGTGGCGTCATTATTTTCAAAAAAAACCTGAATAATCGGATAACCCTTTTCATCTTTACGATTCCAACTACCATCGATGACCATCTCGCCGTCTTTGGTGATTTCGATTTCCAAAGCTTTATAAGCCAGTCCTGCCAAATGCCATCTGCGGATCATTCTCTGCATGGTGCGTTTGTCCCCGTGAATCCCGTGAAGCATTAATGTGGGAGCAAGTGCCTCTTTTTTCACCGCAACCGTCCGTTGTTTGGCTTGCCGAATGCTCTTGACCAGTTTGTAAGCGCCGATGCCTGCCAGACAAACCCCTGCAGCAAAAAATATTTTTTCCCTTTTGTAGCATTTTTTCACACCCTCACACTCCTCACATCCAAATTTATGATTATTTTTTAATTATGTTTTGATTTTGAGTTGAAGCTATATTGCATCTCCCAACAGGTTATTACTTTCCTTGATTAAATTGACTAGATTTTTCGGCGATAATTTTTGACAGCTGAACTGCAATTTTTTGCCCCTGGTCTCCTGCGCCCGTCAATTCAAGGAAGCGTCCCCCTTGGCTCTTTTCGTATGACAAAAGGATTTCCACATAATCCTCTGGCAATTCATCCAAAAGATTGGTGCCCCATTCCATCACGACCACACCGTCCCGGTCAAAATATTCCTCCAAACCGATACTTTCCCCTTCGCCTGATGTCAGACGGTAAACGTCCATGTGATATAAAGGCAAACGCCCCTTAGTGTATTCTCTGACGATGGTATAAGTAGGACTTTTAATCATTTGATTGATGCCTAAACCTCTGGCGATTCCTTTAGTCAGTGTCGTTTTCCCTGTGCCCAACTCTCCGGTCAGCACCAGCACAGCACCAGACTCCAGTGTTCCCCCGATTTCCTCTCCCACGCTCAGCATATTCTCTTCATTTTTTATCCAAATTTTATTCATCTGATCCCTCTTTCAGTCATCCATTGACTCTCTATCATCTGTAAAGAATGATAAACTGACTCTTAATTCTCAGACTTATTGTACCAAACTTACCTCACTGACGACAAAAAAACTGCCAAAAGATAGCTATCTTTTAGCAGTTTCATCAGGACGTTTAGGATTTTATTGTTCGATTAAAAACTGGGCAGCAGTAATGATGGAAAGTTTGTAAACATCCTCTTCATTACATCCGCGGGACAAATCAGAAATCGGTTTGTTCAATCCTTGAAGAATCGGACCAACCGCCTCGTATCCGCCTAGACGTTGTGCGATTTTGTAACCAATGTTTCCTGACTGGATTTCAGGGAACACAAAAACGGTGGCATGTCCAGCTACTTTAGAGCCGGGTGCTTTTTGCTCGCCGACAGATGCCACAAATGCAGCATCAAATTGTAATTCTCCATCAATCAGATAATTAGGAGCTAATTCCTGTGCAATTTTTGTTGCTTCAGCCACCTTAGTCACTTCTTCTGAAGCTGCCGAGCCTTTAGAAGAAAAACTCAACATGGCAACACGCGGTTCGATGTCAAACATTTCAGCTGTCTTGGCGCTTTCCACTGCAATCTCACCCAATGCTTGAGCGTCAGGGTTGATATTGATGGCACAATCAGAAAAAATATAGCTTTCTTCTCCGCGCATCATCAAAAATGCACCGCTGGTTCTGCTGACTCCAGGTTTTGTTTTGATGATTTGCAGTGCCGGACGAACAGTATCCCCTGTGGAATGAATGGCACCGCTGACCATTCCGTCAGCTTTATCCATGTATACCAGCATCGTACCAAAGTAATTAGCATCTTTTAATATCGTACGTGCCTGATCCTCTGTCGCTTTCCCTCTGCGGCGTTCGACAAAAGCTGCCACCATCTCATCAAATGCCTCATAGGTTGCCGGATCGATTACCGTAAGTGACGAAGCATCCAAGCCGTTTTCTTTAGCAAAAGTTTCCACCTCTGTCTTCACACCTACCATGATAGGTTCTACAACAGCATCTTTTTTCAAACGAATCGCTGCTCCAAGCACACGGATGTCAGAACTTTCAGGAAAAACGATTCTTACACCATTACCTTTTACCTTAGCAGTCAAACCAATTAAAATATCCAATTCCTTACCTCCATTTTTTTCGCCTACTAATTTCTATGATACACCTTTTCATTTTGAAAAAACAGGTTTTCACTTAAAAAAATCAGAATGATTATAATATTCTTTTAAAAAACTATAACAGTTTTAATTCGTTCTCCAATCAATCGGCTCCTGTCCCCACTCGCTCAACTGCTGATTGATTTTTGAAAAAGGTTTAGAACCGAAAAAACCTCGATGAGCAGATAGCGGACTTGGATGAGGTGCTTCTAGTACACAATGACGACGAGTGTCTATCATTCTTTTTTTATCCCTTGCCTGTCTGCCCCATAAAACAAAAATAAGAGGAGCAGTTCTTTGGTTTAATTTCTGAATAGCCACATCTGTCAATTGCTCCCACCCTTTCCCATGATGAGAATTAGCCTGTCCATTTCGAACGGTCAGCACCGTGTTCAGCAGCAGCACTCCCTGATTCGTCCAAGCTTCCAGATTCCCTTGGGGACTTGCAGGAATCCCTAAATCATTTTCCAGTTCTTTATAAATATTCTTTAATGAAGGCGGCAGTGCCACATCCGGCATCACTGAAAAGCTCAATCCATGGGCCTGCCCCGGTCCATGATAAGGGTCCTGCCCTAAAATCACAACTTTGACTTTTTCATAAGGCGTCCGCTGAAAAGCTTCAAATATATTTTCCATTGGCGGATAAATGGTCTGTGTGGCGTATTCCTGTTTTAAAAAATTTCTCAAATGCAGATAATACTCTTTTTGAAATTCTTCTGCCAGCTGGTCCTGCCAGCTATTAAAGATGATTGTTTTCATGTCGTCCCTTCCTTTTTCCCGATTGTTTCCGCTGCCCTCTTCTCTTGGCAAGCTTTATTTCGTTCCATTAAATCCTACATTTTCAGAATACTAAACATGGAAGGAACATGCAAATATTCTTTTTGGTTTCATTGGTATAGTTTTTTCCTAATCAATGGTAAAATGAGAGAGTAAACTGCAAAAGGAGGAACAATGATGATACAATTAATTGCATCCGATATGGATGGCACACTATTAGGCAAAAAAATGGAAGTGCTGCAAGAAAATGTCGACGCTATCCGTTTTGCTGAGGAGCATGGAGTGAAATTCATAATCGCTACTGGAAGAAACTTGTCTGAAGCACGTCCTCCATTGGAAGATGTTGGAATAGAGTGTCCAATCATTGCTGTAAATGGCGCACAAGCTTTTGATAAAGAGCAAAATGAATTATTCACCATTGAGATAAACAAAGACAGTGCCAGCGAAATCGTCCGAACCTTGGAAGATGATCAGGTCTACTTTGAAATCTGTGCGGACGGTCACGTTTATTCAAACAGTCCGGCCCAAAGGATAGAAAATATGGCGATGAATCTGGCAAACATGATGCCCCACTTGACGTTTAAGATGGCATTGTCCATGGCTACCTCTCAATTAGATGTGCTGCCAATCAAATATATCGAAAATTATCAGACCTTGCTTGAAGACGATACAGTCAGAATTTTAAAATTTATCGCCTTTTCACACGAGGAAGCCAAAGTTTTGGCACCTATCCGAAAAAATGTGGAGTTGTTACCCGATTTGATCGTAACATCTTCCTATCCCAACAACATCGAAATCAATCACCAATACGCCCAAAAAGGAATCGCCGTCAAACGGATTGCCGACAAAATGGGGATTCCGATGGAAAATGTCATGACCATCGGCGATAATTTAAACGATGTCAGTATGCTGGGTGTGGCGGGTGTCAGCTTTGCCATGGGAAATGCGGAAATCGACGTTAAAAATGTGGCAAAATATGTGACCGATGTCCACTCAGAAGCAGGAGTAGGAAAAGCCATCCGCCGTGCCATTGAAGAAAATCTGTAAAACGCATTGAGGTGATTCAGGATGTCGCGTTATTATATTCAAGAAAACCTTTTAACCGCTAGACAGCCGACCATTGTGCGCAATGAAGAAGGAAAAACAATTTTTCTGATGGTTGGAAAATGGGGTGCTCGTGGAGATGTGCTATCACTCTATACGTTTGACGGGGAACTGGTGGCCAATGTTCAACAAATTTCACGGGGCACAGGTATCGGCTCCTTATTTCACATCTACTATCATTTTAAAAAAGTCGGCAGTCTCAGACGCGTCTTTTCTTTTCAAAAAGATTTTTATTTTATCCCTCAGCTGTCGTGGGTAGTCGTAGGAAACATCCCCAAGCATGAGTATAATATTTATTCACTTCAAAGAAAAATTATGAGCATGGAAAAAACTTACCACGCCAAAGGCAGTTTCTATGAACTGGATGTGCCTCAAGACGAGTATGCTCCCATCTGCATCTGCATTGCAGCTGTGCTGGATTACTGGTCAGCGGACCGCAAAAAAGAACACAAATTTTTCAAACAGCAGTCCCCCCAGAGAAACTTGGGGTTTTAAAAAAAGGCGAAGCACCAAATAAAAAAGGGCTGGACACCCTTATGATTCAGTCATAAAAGAATCCAGTCATACCGCCTCTCTAGAATCGTCTGTCATTCACTTTACCCACAGTGAATGGCAGATGGTTCTTTTTTTATCCCCTGTTGATAGTGCAAACAGTTTCTCTATGCCCCGTGTGAAATTCGGACAAAATAAAAAATGAACCTCTTTAAAAGAAGTTCATTAAAAAAACTGTTATTAGCCCGATAATTAAAGCCAAAATACCCATGACTAAAGAAAATGACAATACAATAAGTGTTTTCTCTTTCAGATATTTTCTGTTATCCCTTTGTTCCCTCAATTCAGCTAAGTTAGATTTCCCCTCTGAAAATGCAACGATTTCTTTATAGGTTTTAATATCATGTTGCTTTTTAAATTTTTCAACTCTGAGTGCAAAATACATACTGATCACCCATAAAAAAACAGGCGGAATAAAACCCCAGTTGCCCCAAATAACAACACTTGGAACTCCTATGATTAACATCAATACTAAAAAAAGCAGCATCCCTTTCGTATCCTTATCCATATCGTCGTGGTTAATCATCTTTTTCATTTTATCCATGTCCCCTTTCACTAATTCATCTAGGGAAATATCAAAAAGAATACTTAGAGCAATTAAATTTTGCAGATCAGGATAGGTTTTATCGTTTTCCCATTTGGAAATCGTTTGACGGGTAACGTATATTTTTTCCGCCAAAGCTTCTTGGGAAAAGTTGTTCAATTCCCGATATTTTTTTAATTGTTTGCTAAAGTTCATTTTGTTACCTCCTAGTGAATTCAGAGTACATCGAAATAAAATAATTATCTGCCTACTGTAAGCCCCATCGGCTGTTATCTAGTGTATACATTTGTTTACATTATAGCAAACAAGGTTTTTAATCGATATCATCACCTGTTATGTAAGCAAAACTTGCCTGTTAGCTTTTAGAACATCAAATTTATGCGATGTTCCTTTTTGTTTCTGGCTAATTAAAGTACAATCAACTTATTATTATCTCAAGGAAGTGATTCAAGTGGAAATCGGAAAAATAATAAAAGAAAACAGGACTGCTAAAAATATGACTCAAGAAGAACTAGCTAACGAATTATTTGTTAGCCGGCCGTTGATTTCTAAATGGGAGAATGGGAAAAGTTATCCCGATTTAGAGCAGCTGCTGAAATTAAGTGATTTTTTTGATTTGACCCTTGATGAACTATTGAAGGGAGATAAAAAAATGACAAAAAAATTAAATACCATCATCAAAAGAAAACACTTATTAACAGGGATAATCATTATTCTGCTAATGATTATTTGCTTTACTTTATACTCTATTTGGACAAGACAAAGCATCCAACTTAAACCTTCTGATATTGAGATAACTTCAATAAAAATAGAAAAAAATCCCAGTATCGATGTTGTTAACCCAGATACCGAAGAAAAAGTAACTTTGCCAGAAGATGTTTCCTATCAGATAAAATATAAAGTAAAAAAATCATTTACTGCTATCCAGACAGGCTACTATTTTGATCAAGATCAAGACAATATCTATGTCGATATCAGAGGCAGCCGCACCCTCTTTCCGTCAAACAATGAGCATACGTTTATCATTTCATCAGATGCTAAGTTATACGGAGAAAACGAACATATAAAGCTTGATGACAACTATGTGCAAAGAGTGATAAAAAATAAAGATATAAAAATTTTAGACATAAACAGCCTTGCCAAGTCTATTCCAACATATGGTCTGAATAGTTCTGACGGAACAAATATGGACCACAATATAAAAAGTTGGACTCTTATAAAAAAATCTGACTTAAAAAATAAATAGGCCTTAGGATGTTTATAACAACAACGTTTTAAAAAATTGATGGTCTCACTTTACAATTTGATGTTGTATTTCAAATTTCACTTATTCAATTTTTAAGTATTGCAACAATACAATTATTTTTCTGTTTAAAACAATAATGATATAATATGTTTGAAAGGTTCTCAATTATCACTCCTTAAATGTTTTAGCAAGCATCATTTTGTCGAAATACCCGCTCTTTCAGTCAATTGTCATCAGTAAAAAGCAAGTCGTAAATGTTTGGGAACTAACTCGTTTCTTATAAATCTATTCACTTGAACTAATTGTCGCTTCATGAAAAGGGGGGGAGCACAGTGGAACAATTGCCTGCTTTGGCACGATTTTTTTGGCTTATAGTGCCGCTGTTTTGGATCTTGGTTGGGGTCATTTTATACTTCATCATTAAGCTCGCTGTAAGAAACGGTATTAATGAATCCAATCTTTTTAAAAATGACAGACAGAAAAACGAAGAAAAAAGAGATGACTAGTCGTCTCTTTTTTTATTTCTTTCAAAAGATAAACCCCTCTTTTTTACTCCCTAGCTCAATATCACCTAAAAATTGAGAATTCAGATTTTTTGATTTATAATAAATCAAGTTTATACATTTACTTAAAAGAACAGCAGTGGAAATTATCTCTTGCCATCCGGAAAAAAACGATGCTGTTGACAGCAAGTTATCTTTGCCATCAACAGCCAACAGTGCGCATTTTATCTGTTTTTCCGCAAGACATTACCCAGCTGCCATCGGAGGAAGATACTGTGAAATCACCTTTAAGAATCCTCGGCGGTCTTTTGACTGCTTTTGGACTTTTTATCATTTACTCTTTGCCTAGCACTTTGATTTATCTCAATCAGGAATTATTGGCCAATGTGAGCATCTTTTTGATTGTTTTTGCATTCGTCAGTTTTTATCTCTTTAAAACCCAGAATAAACGACAAAAAAAAGTTTTTCGCTGGAAAAATATCAGGAGAGTCGTTATCGGCTATCTTGCCATTTTCTCCTGTAATTTTTTGCTGCAATTTTTCATGGAACAAGCTACAACAGACAATAATGAAACGATTTATGCCCTATCCAATCAAATTTCTCCCTTGACTTTGTTTTTACTGTTGTGTGTATTGGCCCCAATCGGCGAAGAAATTATTTTCCGCTATTGTGTAATTAACAGTTTTGGAGATGTGGCTGACCCTAACCAAAAAGGCGGGCAATTTATCGGCCTGCTCGTCAGTGCTGCCCTCTTTAGTCTGCCCCATGTTCCAGAATCATTCGTTGTGTTTCTGACTTATGCTGCCATGGGACTTGTCATTGGTTTAGTTTATCTCAAATCACAACGATTGGAAGTAGCAATAATGCTACATTTTATCAATAATCTTTTGCCGTTTCTTGTTATGGTATTCACTCCAGAACTGCTATGAACAATAAGTAAGCATAAAATAGTTGTTTTCTAAAATTTTATGTTACCATTAAATATACAAAGACTATCAGCAAGGATGTGTTTAGTATGGAAAAGAAAACAATTGGTATCTTAGTAGGAAGTCTGAGAAAAGGGTCCTTTAGTAAAAAGATTGCTCATTCACTGGCAGAACTTTTTCCAGAGGAGTTTACCACAGAGTTTATCGAAATCGGCAACTTGGAATGGTACGATCAGGACTTGGACGATGAAAACCGCCCGACAGAAAACTGGACAGCTTTTCGTAACAAATTGAAAAACATTGATGCTTTTATTTTTGTCACTCCAGAATACAACCGTTCCGTGCCCGGTGCTTTGAAAAACGCCTTAGACGTAGGCTCTCGCCCTTATGGTTCAAGCGTTTGGGACGGCAAGCCGGCCTTTGTAGTAAGCTCATCCACAGGTGCTATCAGCGGCTTCGGTGCCAACCACCATTTACGTCAATCACTTGTCTTCCTAAATATGCCGACAATGCAGCAACCTGAAGCATACATTGCCTATTCAAATAAATTGTATGACGAAAACGATGCTCTTGTTAACCAAGGCACACAAGATTTCTTCCAGTTGTTGGTCAATAGTTTTGTTGACTGGATTGGAAAATTTAATTAGTCGCAGTGATAAGAGCATGACCTGTAAGTAGGTTTCATAGCTGAAATAGAGACCTTTAAAAATTAACCCCCCATGTCATCATTATTTTGAAAAAATGATGTCATGGGGGGTTCTTTATTTTGGGACTTTTGAGTCAGTCTCTTGCTTTTTTATTTCTTTATTTCATCAGACATTTTTCTTATCGCATGGTCACAAATTCTTCTGCCCCTGTGGGATGGATTGCTACGGTTTGGTCGAAATCTTTTTTGGTCGCACCCATTTTTATCGCTACGGCAAACCCTTGCAGCATCTCATCAACACCGATTCCAATGCCATGCAAACCAATGATTTTTTCTTCACTGCCTAAACAAACCAACTTCATTGTCGCTTTGATTTTTCTTTTCTGCAAGGCATAAAACATCGGGTTGAACTGACTGCGATAAATTTTTATTTCATCTTTCCCATATTTTGCCAGTGCTTCCTCTTCCGTCAAGCCGATTGTCGCAATTGGCGGATGGGTAAAAATAACGGTAGGGATATTGGTGTAGTCCAGATACTCTTCCTCTTTCCCGTTAAACAATCGTTCTGACAAGCGCCGTCCTGCTGCGATAGCTACAGGAGTCAAGTCCACTTTGCCAATCAAATCTCCTACGGCATAAATTCCTTTTTGTGTGGTATTCTGATACTTATCCACCTTCACAAAGCCGTCTTCATCGGTAACCACAGAGGTCTTTTCCAAACCTAGGTTTTCAATGTTAGGTTTGCGCCCCACTGCCCAAATCAATCGGTCTGTCTCAATCTTTTCGCCGCTTTCAAAACGAATGACCAAACTGTCATCCTCTTGCTTAACAACTTTCTCAGGTATCGAATGAGAATGCAGATGAATCCCTTCTTGTTCGTAAATCGCCATCATCTCTCTAACGATTTCTTCGTCGAAAGAACGTAGTGGGCGGTCGTAACGAAACGCTAGATGGACCTCAACGCCCAAACCATGGAGCAATCCCGCCAGCTCTACCGAAACATAACCCGCTCCAGCAATCACAACCTTTTCAGGAAGATCTTCCCAGTCAAAAAAGCCATCCGAATCAACCCCGTGTTCTGCTCCCGGGATATCAGGAAACTCGGTATGATTACCGGTAGCCAACAAAATATGAGGGGCAGTAAAGGTTTGACCGTTGACTTCAATTGTCTTCTCATCAACAAATTTAGCAAAGCCCTTCAGCACTGTGACGTTATTGTGTGCCAATCCTTTATCATAATGCCCATGCAAACGCTCGATGTATGCTTGACGATTTTTTACAAGCTGTTTGAAATCCGTTGCTTTCAACTCCACATCCAAACCGTAACTTTCCGCATCAAGTAAAATGTTTTCCCGAAGCGTGGACGCCTCCCAAAGAACTTTTTTGGGGACACATCCCACATTGACACACGTCCCGCCAATTTTATTTGCTTCAATCAGGAGAACCTTAGCGCCATACATCCCCGCCCGGTTGGCCGATGCAATCCCGCCGCTTCCCCCGCCTATTACTATATAATCGTAGGTTGCCATGATCCTAAATTCCTTTCTATTCTGAACATATAAACGTTAACACTCCTTTAAATTATACAGAAAGTCATAAACAGATTGCAATACATCTGACCATGATCTTTAAAATCTCCATAAATATCCATCTTTTCTTTCAAAAGAAAAAAGAAGACAACGAATATTGTGTCTTCTAAGAATCAGATTGACTAAGAGGGTCAACTGCCAAAACTACTTTTTCTTGCGGAGCATATCCCCAACGCTGACAGGTTGTGCAACGGGCATGGTCAACACCATCATCGGATTTGGTGCCCTGTCGATGGCCTCTCCCTCATCGTTCCACATCACGTCAACTTTTTGCTCAAAATGATGGAAACCGGGGCCGTAAAACTCGATTTCATCTCCCACGCTAAAGTGATTACGCTGCCGGATAGTTGCGATTTTTGTTTCTTCGTCATAGGAAAGAACTTCTCCGATAAAACTGTATGAGGGGATTTTACGCCGTGCACCAAATAGTTGCTCATTTTCACTTGGCGTTCCAAAATAAAAGCCGGTAGACAGCTCCCGCTGAGCCACTTTCCACAACTCATCGATCCACTCTTGTTTACAAGTATAGTTTTCCGGATCTTCCATGTAACTATTTACAGCAGCTTTGTACACATTGGCCACTGTGGAAACATAATGAATAGACTTCATCCGCCCCTCGATTTTAAAACTATCCACACCGTTTTCTATCAGCTGGGGGATATATTCAATCATAGACATATCGACGGCACTCATAGAGAAAGGTTCTGTCGTGTCAAAATCATCCACTAGGGAGTGTCTCTCACCGGAAAAAGGCATGTCATACAAATCATACTTCCAACGGCAAGACTGACAGCAGCCCCCGCGATTTGCGTCTCTTTTCGCCATATGATTAGATAATGTGCAGCGCCCGGAGTAGGATATACACATGGCTCCGTGGATAAAGGCTTCTATTTCAACATCTGTATGCTCACGAATCGTTTTGATTTCGTCCATGGAAACTTCACGGGCCAGTACCACCCGCTCCAGTCCTTCATTTTTCCAAAACTCTAAGGTTTCAAAGTTAGTGGCAGAAGACTGGGTGGACAAATGGATGGGCAGTCCCGGAGCATCTGTCGCACATATCTCTATCAATGCAGGGTCAGAAATGATGACCGCATTGATGCCTATATCTCTCAACCGCCGGAAAAATTCTCCTGCCCCTTCTTCATCGTGTTCGTGCGTTACCATATTTGCGGCCACATAAACCTTTGCTTGATGCTTCTTAGCAAAAGCCACTCCTTCAGACATTTCATCAAAAGAAAAATTGCCCGCCCGGCTGCGCAGACCGTAAGCATCTCCGCCGATATACACTGCATCTGCCCCGTAGTGAATCGCTGTTTTTAATTTCTCAAGCGTTCCTGCCGGTGCCAATACCTCGGGACGCTTCAATTGCTTTTTGACTATTTCCATGCTTATTTCACCTCTTCCGGATCCATCAAAAAGAATCCTGTGTCAAGCTCCCGGTTTTCAGGATGTAAAGAACAGACATTGCTGCTTAATTCTTTAGCCAGACTCTCATCCCATCGTCCCTGCTCAAGAGCCTCTCTAGCTTTGACAAACTGCTTAGCGATTTCCACAAAATTATCACTCGGTGTGTAAAGACCGTCCAGCTTCCAATGTAGAAAATTCAACTCCGCCAGTTTACCCAGCTGCTCCATCAGATTAAGATCATTATTCGCAAAAATATGCGTGCCGTGTTCATCTTCATAAATGGAATAATGTGTCTCAGTTTTTTTCGGTTCAGATAAAAACAAGTCTCTTTCCCTCGTCGTATCCTTAGGTCCTGCTTCAACAAAATTAAAATAATTTTCTAAAAGAGGGCGCTTGGACTGATGGATGCAAGTGGCACCATAGACTAGTATTTCCCCAAACCCCAATAATTTATTTTTCATCTCTTTAAGCTCCAGATAGGGAACTTCTCTGGCAACAACTGAGCCGATTGCCCCACGCCGATACCAAAAATTCATTTGTCGGGCACTTGTCACCATCGTATGTCCATCATATATAAAAGGCAGACGGAACTTGTCCCGTCTGATGACGTGGACCACTCCCGCATCCCCTACCGCGACAGCATCTACTTTGATTTCTTCCAAAAATTTCAAATACGCCGGCAGCTGCTTCATTTTTTCCGGATGCATCAAACCATTGACTGCTACGGTGACTTTTTTGCCAAACCGGTGCGAAAGTTCAGTCAACGCCTGCTGTTCCTCCAACGAAAAATTATATGGTAATCTCAGACCAAATGTTTTGCCGCCAAAATAAAGGGTGTCCACTCCAGCTTCCAAAAGTTTCTCGGCCTGCGAGAGGGATGCCACTGTAGCGGTAATATTAATCTTCATCCTTAAATTTCTCCCCTCAATAATCATTGCTATACTATCACAAGTTTCATGAAAAACCAAGACGTTTTCATTACTGACACCAGCAAAAAACTGTTATATTTAAGAATACAATCACTTAAATATAACAGTTCTATCCCGCATTCTCTGGAACTTGTGCTTTTACTGACTACACTGGCAAAATTTTATCCGGTGCAGGGGTTTTCACACTAACTGTGATCTTGCCTTTCGTAGCGCCAATAGTTACTTTATCCCCAGTAGCAATCTTTCCGGACAACAACTCTTCGCTGAGTTTGTCCTCAATCTCTTTTTGCAGAGCCCGTTTCAACGGACGTGCACCGTACTCAGGGTCGAAACCAACTTTACCAATCACATCCAATGCTTTTGATGTGATTTTCAACTCAATGTCCTGCTCTGCTAAACGTTCAATCACAGAACGGGACATGATTTTCACGATTTCACGCAATTCCTCTTTGACCAAAGAACGGAAAACGATTGTTTCATCCACTCTATTCAAGAATTCCGGACGGAAAGCTTTTTTCAGTTCTTCCATGATTTTATCTTGCATTGCTTTATGGTCCTGAGTGATATCAAGCACATTAAAACCAACCGAGATATCCTCTTTTAAAGCAGTCGCCCCAACATTGGATGTCATGATTAAAATAGTATTTTTAAAGTCTACTTGGCGTCCTTTGGCATCAGTCAAATGACCGTCATCCAGCACTTGCAGCAAGACGTTGAAAATATCCGGATGAGCTTTTTCTACCTCATCAAAAAGAATGACCGAATATGGTTTTTGACGGATTTTTTCAGTCAATTGACCGCCTTCATCATAACCCACATAGCCTGGCGGTGAACCAATCAGGCGGCTGGTGGTGTGTTTTTCCATATATTCTGACATATCAACCCGGACTAACGCATCCTCTGAACCAAACATGGCTTCCGCCAACGCTTTGGCCAATTCTGTTTTCCCAACTCCCGTAGGACCTAAGAACATAAAGGAACCGATAGGACGTTTCGGATCTTTCAATCCACTTCTCGCACGGCGAATCGCACGGGAAACAGCTTCCACTGCTTCTTCTTGTCCGACCACACGTTGGTGCAAAACTTTTTCCAAATTAAGCAAACGTTCGCTTTCTTTCTTCTCCAACTGCTGTAAAGGAATCCCTGTCCATTGAGACACGACTTCTTCGATATCCATGACTGTCACCGAACGCTCGTAACTGTTTTTTTCTGCCTGCATTTGGTCATATTTCAAAAGTTTTTCTTGCTGACGCTTTTCCTGTTTTCTCAAACCAGAAGCTGATTCAAAATTTTGTTCCAAGATAGCCGCTTCTTTGGCTTCTTGGAGTTCTTCCAGCTTGCTCATCAAAGCCACTCTCGGAGAAACCTTGTCAGAATCACTTAATCTTACTTTAGCTGCACTTTCATCAATCAAATCAATCGCTTTATCCGGCAACTGGCGGGAAGTGATGTAACGAACGGATAAATTCACTGCCTCTTCTAGCGCTTCATCGGTAATATTCACCTTGTGATGTTCTTCGTATTTTGGACGAATCCCTTTTAAAATCTCCACAGTATCCTCTGCTGACGGTTCATCCACCTGAACTTTTGCAAAACGCCGCTCCAACGCGGAATCCTTCTCAATATATTTTTGATATTCATCCAAAGTTGTGGCGCCGACTGTCTGTAATTCACCACGAGCTAAGGCTGGTTTCAGAATATTCGATGCGTCGATCGCCCCTTCAGCGCCTCCTGCACCAATCAAAGTATGGAGCTCGTCAATAAATAAAATCACGTTGCCGTCTTGATAAATTTCCTCTACAACTTTTTTCATGCGGTCTTCAAACTCGCCTCGGTATTTAGTTCCGGCGACTACCGAGCCCATGTCCAGCATCATCAGACGTTTGGCAGACATTTCCTCCGGCACAGAACCTTCGACGATTTTTTGCGCCAGACTTTCAGCAATGGCTGTTTTCCCAACACCGGGCTCCCCAACCAAAACGGGATTATTTTTAGTTCTGCGGCTCAATATTTGAATCAGGCGTTTCACTTCATTTTGACGGCCAACCACAGGATCCATTTTTTTAGCTTTCGCCAAGGCCGTTAAATCACGAGCCAATGAATCCAAAACAGGGGTGCTGCTGTCTTCCATCGAATTTGCTTCCCGTGTATTAGGTCTGCGGTTGCCTGTTTTCATTCCTTTGCCCTCAGTCAATCCCATTTTTTTAAGGACCATCTGTCTGGTTTTAGCCAAGTCCAATCCGAAATTTCTTAAAATTCGTGAGGCTAAAATTTCATCATCTCTCAAAATCCCTAATAAAATATGTTCCGTCCCCACTTGGGGGGAACGAAGTCTCTTAGCTTCGTCTTGGGAAAAAGCCAAGATTTGTCTCGTTCTAGGGGAATACGGCAAATAAGGGATGACCTGTCTTTTTCTCATGGTGCCATACCCAGTTAAATTGGCGATTTCGTCACGCAAATCTGCTTCCTGCACGTCAAATTGACGTAATATTTTACCTGCCACGCCATCCTGCTCGATTACCAGCCCCAGCAATAAATGCTCAGAGCCCACCGACTGATGACGAAAGTTTTTTGCTTCTTCTTGAGCAATCAGTAATACTTTTTTTGCTTTTTCTGTAAATGTCCGCTCCATATTCTTACCTCTTTTCTTCATAACGAAGACGATCCAACAGCGCTTTTATTATAGCAGCCCTGACATTATCTTCACTCGGATTTTGCTTGCCGATTGCTTCATAGCTGATAATTGATACCAGCAATTCAGCTTCTCTTTTGCTTATGATATCATAATTATACAATTGCTGTAGAACGGCAACGCCATCCTTATACGTTAATTGTGTACCGATGTTTTTTTGTAAATAGGACAAGACTTCATCATGAGAACTTAATTCCACACGTTGAATGCGGATATACCCTCCGCCGCCCCGCTTGCTTTCTACGGTATAGCCCTGAGCCAAAGTAAACCGCGTATTAATCACATAGTTGATTTGAGACGGCACACAACTGAACAAATCTGCCATTTCTGAGCGGCGGATTTCAATAATTTCTTCTTCTGTTTCATTTAAAATTGATTTGAGATACTGTTCAATCAAATCCGACATACTTTGATGACTCATGTGTATTCACCTTGCTTTTTGACTATATTTGACCTTACTTAGTATTATACAAAACTTGCTGTTAAAGGGAAAGAAGTTTGATTGTAAAAAAAAAGTCCCCAACAACTCTTTCTTTAAAACAGGAGTTAATATCGATATAAAAATCTGCCTCCCGGACTTTCAATAAACAAGAAGGTCATCGTTAAAAAGCAAAGAGTCGATAATTATTCAGTGAACGCTATTGACAGGGAAGAATTTCGATGCTAAAATATCATACAATTTAGTAAATCAAACCGTTGATGCGGAGATAACGGCAATGATGCCTTTACAGAGAACCTGTGGTGCTGAGAGTCAGGTAAGAAACACGTTGTCAAATGGACCGCTGAGGGTGCAGTCAAATGGGAATTCCCAAAGTATTCTGCAACGTGTGGGCATACGTCAATTGCCAGGGATATGTCAGTATCCTGCTAAGCGCACGGAACATACCGTGAATCAAGGTGGCACCGCGAATAATATCGTACAACATTTGTACTTATTCGTCCTTGACAGAGTAGATATTTCTGTCAAGGGCGTTTTTTGTTTACATGAACTCCTTTGACATGAAATATAAGTCAAAGGAGTTTTTCTATTTTAGGAGGTTAATGCAATGTTATTTACCAAACGCTGGTGGCGCCCCTGCGCCTAGAAAAGAAATTACATCAAGAATAACGTATCAAATCAACACTAACCTAAACTTTATCTATATTGGAGGAAAATAAAATGAAATTTAACGAAATTGAATTCAACACCTACTTTAAAAACTATCCCGATGCCAACGGCTATTTTGGCAAATACGGCGGTTCCTACATTCCGCCTGAATTGCAGAACGCTATGGATGAAATCAATGATGCCTATCAAACGATATGTAAATCCTCAAAATTTATCAATGAACTGCGCCGCATTCGCAAAGAGTTTCAGGGAAGACCTACTCCTATTTCCTATTTGGAAAGATTGTCCGGAAAACTCGGAAATGTTCAACTTTATGTGAAGCGTGAAGATTTAAACCATACTGGCGCACACAAACTCAATCACTGTATGGGCGAGGCATTGCTTGCTAAATATATGGGCAAGAAGAAAATCATCGCTGAAACCGGTGCTGGTCAGCACGGTGTAGCCCTTGCAACTGCTGCTGCATACTTTGGCTTGGAATGCGACATCTATATGGGATCAGTAGACATCAAAAAACAGGCACCCAACGTTGCCAGAATGAAAATCTTAGGTGCCAAGGTTGTAGAAGTGACAGAGGGACTGGCAACTTTAAAGGAGGCTGTGGATGCTGCTTTTACAGCTTACCTCCAAGACTATAAAGATGCCATTTATTGTATCGGCTCAGTTGTCGGCCCCCATCCCTTCCCGATGATGGTGCGTGACTTCCAGAGTGTGGTAGGTATCGAGGCAAGGGAACAGTTCCTTGAAATGACGGGTGAGCTTCCTGATGCCATCGTTGCCTGTGTGGGAGGAGGCTCTAATTCCATGGGTCTATTCTCCGGTTTCCTGAACGATCCCGTTGATATTTACGGTGTGGAACCTCTGGGCAAAGGAAGCAAGTTGGGCGACCATGCTGCCAGTCTTACTTATGGTGAAGAGGGTATCATGCATGGTTTCAACAGCATTATGCTGAAAGATGAACATGGCGAACCTGCACCTGTATATTCAGTTGCCTCCGGTCTGGATTATCCTTCCAGCGGCCCTGAACATGCCTTCTTGCACGATCTCGGCAGAGTAAAATATGAGGCGATTACCGATGATGAAACTATTGACGCCTTCTTTGAGCTTTCCCGAATGGAAGGGATTATCCCGGCTATTGAAAGCTCCCATGCTGTTGCCTACGGAATGAAACTTGCCAAGACTATGGGCAAAGGCTCTGTTCTTATCAACCTCTCTGGAAGAGGGGACAAAGACATGGATTATATCATTGAAAAATATGGTACTCGGTAAATCAGAAAGCGGTAAGGAGAACTATTTGAAAAAATTCAAAAAAACCTCTGCAAACCATATGGTTTGCAGAGGTTTTTTA
>NZ_CM178746.1:0-80000 GCF_058683555.1 Vagococcus sp. QWL-13 | reverse complement strand
TCCTCTTCTGCACTCAAGTTCCCCAGTTTCCAATGACCTTCCCCGGTTGAGCCGGGGGCTTTCACATCAGACTTAAGGAACCGCCTGCGCTCGCTTTACGCCCAATAAATCCGGACAACGCTTGCCACCTACGTATTACCGCGGCTGCTGGCACGTAGTTAGCCGTGGCTTTCTGGTTAGATACCGTCAGGGCGGGAATAGTTACCCTCCCGCTGATTCTTCTCTAACAACAGAGTTTTACGATCCGAAAACCTTCTTCACTCACGCGGCGTTGCTCGGTCAGACTTGCGTCCATTGCCGAAGATTCCCTACTGCTGCCTCCCGTAGGAGTCTGGGCCGTGTCTCAGTCCCAGTGTGGCCGATCACCCTCTCAGGTCGGCTATGCATCATGGCCTTGGTGAGCCCTTACCCCACCAACTAGCTAATGCAGCGCGGGTCTATCCATCAGTGACACCCGAAAGCGTCTTTCATCCGATGACCATGCGGTCACTGGAATTATGCGGTATTAGCACCTGTTTCCAAGTGTTATCCCCCTCTGATGGGCAAGTTACCCACGTGTTACTCACCCGTCCGCCACTCTTTTTCTTTCGATGGAGCAAGCTCCGGTGAAAGAAAAAGCGTTCGACTTGCATGTATTAGGCACGCCGCCAGCGTTCGTCCTGAGCCAGGATCAAACTCTCAATAAAAGTATGATTACATCTTGCGATGTTTAGCTCATTAAATATTTTGCTAGCGAATTGACTTCACTAAATTTAGTATGGTTTTACTAGAAGTAAAACCCCCTACACATTTGGTTCGTCTTATTCATTGTTCAGTTTTCAAAGGTCTACATGACAGCCGCAAAAGCTGTCGGTTGCCTTGTTGCGACAACTTCTAAATATTAGCATCATTAGTTGAGTATGTCAACTACTTTTGTTAACTTTTTTAAAAATTTTTTCGCAAGACTGTTCTGTCTTTCATTTAGACAGCTTCTGAATTATATCCCATATAGAAATGAAAAGTCAACAGTTAAATTTAATTTTTATAAATATTTTTTATTTTCTTTAATGTCTGTTGAATTCAAGCACTTCTATCTCCTTTTGAAGCACTTTGATTGTAGAAATACTTGCATTTTCTACCAAACCTTCTTTTCGCAAGTCTGCTAATGGAAAGCCGGCTAACGAGCGGACTAGACTCGTGATAGTAATCCCGTGGGAGGTCACCAAAAGATTTTCCGCTCCCTGATTGTCGTCTATGATAGTGAATAATGCTTTGCTTGCTCGTTCTATCAATTCTGGGTAAGTTTCTCCACTGTGCACAACTGGATTGTATCGTTGAGGACATGTCCTTAAATTAATATATTCTTTTTCTTTTTTTATTTCCGCCACATAACGGCCTTCCCATGTCCCGAAATACAGTTCTCTGAAACCTTTGTTTGGAATAGGCACCAAATCATTACGTTTGTTTTCTTCTATAATATATTCCGCAGTGTTGAATGCCCGCTGCTGGTCACTGGAATAGACACGATCGAAAGTTGTGTCTCTCAGCATTTTCCCCGCCATACGTGCTTGTTGAATCCCTTTTTCCGTCAAAGGGGAGTCAACTTTTCCGCCCTGCATTCTTCCGATAGAATTGTACTCCGTCTGCCCATGTCTGACAAAATAAATTTTCACAATTAACCCCTCTTTTCCTTTTCAAGCTTCACGCTCTCTATACTATTATTACCCAAAAAAGGGATTTACTCAAACATTTTAAAATTTTCGTTTAATTCCTTCAAATTAATCTGATATTCCAACAAAGTTTGTTACAATGGTAAGAAGAAATCCAACGATGAAGGAAGATGGAGGAAACAGTCATGAAGATATTAGTTGTAGATGATGATAAAGAAATTGTAGAACTGCTGAGTATTTACATTAAAAATGAAGGCTATGATGTGGTCAAAGCTTACGATGGAAAAGAAGCAATGACAAAAGTCATTACGAATCCTGATATCGATTTAATGATTTTAGACATTATGATGCCTAAAATGGACGGCATGGCAGTGGTCAAAGAATTGCGCAAGGAGTCCCAAATTCCTATCATCATGCTGACGGCAAAAATAACCGATATGGATAAAATCCAAGGACTTGTCGCCGGAGCGGATGATTATGTCACAAAGCCTTTTAATCCTCTTGAAGTGATGGCCCGAATCAAATCTTTATTAAGAAGAACACACATGCAAATCACAACGGATACTCCGGATATTTTAGAAGTGGGACCCTTAATCATAAAAAAAGATTCCCATGAGGTGATGACAGAAAACGGTGTCGATATCCAATTAACTGCTTTAGAGTTTGGGATTTTGCACCTTTTAGCCAGTCACCCTAACCGGGTCTTCAGTGCGGAAGAAATTTTCGAACGGGTCTGGCAGCAGGAGAGTCTGGTGTCAGCCAAAACGGTGATGGTTCATGTCAGCCATCTGCGAGACAAAATCGAAACAGCCACCGGCGGAGAAAAAGTCATTGAAACGGTTTGGGGAGTGGGCTATAAAATAAATGAAAACTAATAGACAGCAGGCGACCAGAATCCGTTTGACGTCAAAAGAAAAAAGCGAGCTGGTCCTTGAAGCCATCGTCACAATTATTTTGCTCATCCTGCTAAACATTGCTATTTTGGCTGTCAGCCGCCTGATTATTGACGGCAGCCAGGATTTGACGGATATTATCTATGGGTTTAAAGAAGTCTTATTTGAGAAATTTCTTAATACGGCAGTCTACTCTTTAGGAAAAGTGGCAATGTTTTTTTTAATCATCATTGATATCTTCGTCTTGTTGTGGCGGTTGGTGCGGCGTTACCGGCAAATGCAGCTGCGTCACATCATCACAGAGCTTCACTATATCGCAGACGGTAATTACGATCACAGAATTCCTTTCAAACTGAAAGGGGATCTTGGCAAAGTGGTTTCCAGCGTGAACGGCCTGGTCAATAGCACGGTCAAGGCCATGGAAGAAGAGCGGAGAATCGAAAAATCAAAGGATGAACTGATTACTAACATCAGCCATGACATCCGGACACCTCTGACTTCTATTATCGGTTATTTAGGATTAATCGAAGAAGGACGTTACCAGTCGGAAGCCGAATTGCTTCGTTACACTAATACTGCTTATTCAAAAGCCAAACAAATGAAAATTTTAGTAGATGATTTATTCGAATATACAAAAGTCCGGCAGAAAAATACCCAGCTGAATATTATTACCTTCGATCTTCATCAGTTGATGGAACAACTGGTTATTGACTTCGAATTAGAAGCAGAGAAGAAGGAAATGACCATCGATGTAATTTGTACTCCCACGCCTTTCATCATGGAGGGAGATACGGAAAAATTAGTCCGGGTATTCAACAATTTGATTATAAACGCGTTTAAGTATGGACGAGATGGGGATCAAATTATTCTGATGGCTGAGAAAATAGGCTCCGAAGCGGTTATCACTGTTAAAAATAACGGTTCTACCATCCCCCAAGAAGCGCTGAATCTAGTTTTTGAGCGTTTTTACCGTGTGGAATCTTCTCGTTCCCAGGAAACCGGAGGCACAGGTTTAGGTTTAGCGATTACACAAAGCATTATTGTTTTACATGGCGGCTATATTTATGTAAAATCAGATAATGGCTGGACTTCATTCGTTATTCATTTGCCTATTGAAAGCCCCGCCGATAATAGCTGAACAGAAGGAGATTTTCATGAAAAAGCGGCACTCTGTCCAATCGATATTAATTTTTAGCTTATTGTTTCTTTTGTTTTTTTTCATCCCGCAAACAGCTGAGGCTTCGGAAGACGACACGGGGTTTTCAGTGGATGCTTCTGCGGCAATTGCCATCGATGCAGACACAGGAAATATTTTTTATGCACACAATGCTGATGAAGCACTGCCCATTGCTTCGACCACAAAACTGCTGACCATGTACTTGATCTTGGAGGCCATCGACAACGGCAGTTTATCCTGGGATGAAGAAATCGTCATTTCACAGCACTTGGAAGAATTAAGCCATAATATTACTTTATCCAATGTTTTTTTATTTGAAAATTACCCGTACACTGTGAGAGATTTGTTCATTGCAACTGAAAAAGTTTCCGCTAATGCAGCGGCAGTAGCTCTAGCAGAAAAAATAGCCGGCAGCGAACCAGCTTTTGTGGAATTGATGCGGGCAAAATTAGACTCTTGGGGTATCAAAAGCGGCTATATCATTTCCGCTTCCGGTATCAACAACGATGATGCTTTAGGTAAAATTTTCCCGGGCAGTCAACCCGGAGAGGAAAACTTGATGTCTGCTAAAGATTTAGCCATTGTTGCTTTTCATTTGTTAAACGACTTTCCAGAAGTTTTAGAATATACGTCAAAAAAATCTGACATTTTTGCGGCGGGCACTGAATTTGAAACCATTTTGGTGGGAACCAACCAGCTGCTTGAAGGGCAAAAATTTCATAAAGAAGGGGTCGATGGACTGAAAACCGGCACCACTGATCTGGCCGGCACTTGTTTTGTCGGCACCATTGCCAAAAACGACCGGCGGATAATCACAGTCATTCTTAATGTGGAAACTTTTGAAGAAGATACCGGGAAACGTTTCACCGAAACCGCCCGCTTGATGGATCATGCACTGGATGACTGGGAATACAGTTTGCTTTATGCTAAAGATTCGCCGATTTCTTCTGTTGGCGATGTCCCAGTCAAAAACGGCAGACAGGACACGGTGTCATTGAGATTAGAGAATGATATTTTTGCGTGGGTCAACAAAGCCCAGCCTGACGAATTAGCCGTCCGCTTTGAACTTGACCCGTCAAGCACTGACATTGATGGGAGTTTACAGGCTCCTATCGAAGAAGGCGAACTTATCGGCACTCTCTTGATCGAAAGTCCCAGTCATTCCCTAGACACTGTTTTTTTACCTGATCAAACATTGACTGCTGAAGTATACGCGGACCGTACCATCGAACTGCTCCCTTGGTATCTCAAAGTCTGGCAATCAATACAAAATTTTTTTGAAAATCTCTTTTGACAAGATTTGACAAGATTCCGAGCCTTCGCTATACTTTAAACATCAGAAATAAGAACTCTTTGCGAGAATAGTACTGTTTTGTTTTTTTCAAGAGAATTAGCGGCTGGTGAAAGCTAATAGAAAACAAGCAAGAATCCGCCTCGCTAAAAAGAAAGTGAAGAAATAATTCATTTCGGCGTTGGCCGTTATCCAACATGACAAGTGCAGTATCAAGATACTGAATTTGGGTGGTACCGCGAATTAATTGCAGTTCGTCCCAAGAGCCGAGGCTCTTAGGGCGGACTTTTTATTTTTAAATTTTTTAAGGAGGAACAGCCATGTTAGATATAAAAAACATTCGCAACAATTTTGAGGAAGTCAAGAAAAAACTGAAAACCAGAGGAGTCGATCCGCAACAGCTGGATGACTATTTGGCGTTAGATAAACAGCGGCGCCAACTAATCGTTGAAACAGAAGAAAAAAAGAAAAACCGTAACAAAGTATCACAAGAAATCGCACAACTAAAAAAACAAAAAGAAGATGCCCAAGAAAAAATCAAAGAGATGCAACTAGTAGGAGAAGAAATCAAAACGCTTGATGATTCTCTTCATCAAGTTGATGAAAAAATCCAGGCCATTGCTTCCGGCTTGCCAAACCTTCCCCATGACAGTGTCCCTGTTGGGGAAGACGAGGATGCAAACATGGAAGTACGCCGTTGGGGCGAGCCGAAACAATTCGATTTTGACATCAAAGCTCACTGGGATTTAGGTGAGGATCTGGATATTTTAGATTTTGAAAGAGGGGCAAAAGTTTCCGGGAGCCGTTTCCTTTATTACAAAGGCCTTGGTGCCCGTTTAGAGCGCGCCTTAATCAATTTTATGATCGATATCCATGTCGGCGAGCACGGATACACAGAATTGCTGACGCCGAATTTAGTGAACAGTGCATCAATGTACGGCACAGGACAATTTCCAAAATTCACTGAAGATGTTTTCCAAATTGAAGGAGAGGACCTGACATTAATCCCTACTTCTGAGGTCCCTTTGACTAATTATTATCGCGGAGAAATCATCCCAGGCGAACTTCTGCCTCAATACTTTACTGCTTTCAGCCCGTGTTACCGTTCCGAGGCAGGCAGTGCCGGAAGAGACACCCGTGGATTGATTCGTCTCCATCAATTCAACAAAGTGGAGATGGTGAAATTCACTGACCAAGAATCTTCTTATGATGAATTGGAAAAGATGACACAAAATGCCGAGACAATCTTGCAAAGATTGAATCTGCCTTACCGTGTCCTTGCCTTATCCACTGGAGATATGGGCTTCTCAGCTGCCAAAACATATGATTTGGAAGTTTGGGTCCCAAGCCAAAATATGTATCGTGAAATCAGCTCTTGCTCTAACTGTACTGATTTTCAAGCCCGGCGCAGTAAGATTCGCTACCGTGATAGTGAAGGCAATTTAAAATTGGCACACACTTTAAATGGTTCTGGACTTGCGGTCGGCCGTACGGTTGTCGGTATTTTAGAAAATTATCAAAATGAAGACGGCAGTATCACGATTCCTGAAGCACTGGTCCCATATATGGGCGGTGTCACTAAAATAACTAAATAAGCGAAAACAAAAGGTCGAGAAGAAAAAATCCATCTCGACCTTTTGTTATATCAATTCAGTTAAATGCGTATAGTTTCTGCCTTGATCCTCCGCTACTTCCTTGATGGTCAAAATCCCATCAAGCATATTCACACCTTTGTAAATCGCAGGATTATCTTTTGCCGCCTGGACAACGCCTTTATTCGCAATTTCCAAAGCATAAGGCAGTGTGCTGTTCGTCAATGCCAATGTTGACGTACGAGGAACTGCCCCCGGCATGTTAGGCACTGCATAGTGGATTACCCCGTGTTTCAAGTAAGTCGGCCGGTCATGAGAACCTATCTTGTCAGTCGTTTCAAAAACTCCCCCTTGGTCGACTGCAATGTCGACTACCACTGACCCAGGCCGCATGCTCTTTATCATCTCTTCTGAAACAAGTCTCGGTGCCCGGCGTCCGGGAACTAAAACTGCCCCAATGACCAAATCTGATTCTGTCACCGCTTTTTGAATCGTATATGGATTAGATATCAGCGTTTGAATGCTGTTGCCGAAAATATTTTCCAGTTCAGCCAAGCGGGCAGGATTGATATCTAAAATCGTCACTCTCGCCCCTAAACCGATGGCGACTTTTGCAGCGTTCAATCCGGAAACACCCCCGCCGATGATTGCAACTTTCCCGCGTTCCACTCCCGGGACCCCTGCCAGAAGAATGCCTGAACCTCCGTTGGTTTTTTGCAAATATTGTGTTCCTATTTGAGTGGCCATCCGTCCCGCTACTTCTGACATTGGTGTCAAAAGAGGAAGACTGCCATTTTTTAATTGCACGGTTTCATAAGCCACAGCGGTCACTTGCCTTGCCATCAATTCCCCAGTTAAATCAACAGCCGGTGCCAAATGCAAATAAGTAAACAATATCAAACCTTTTCTTAAATAGTCGTATTCTTTCACATCTGGTTCTTTGACTTTTATTACCATTTCGGATTCCCAAACACTTGGCACGTTTTCAGTCACTGTTGCTCCTGCCTGACGGTACTCCTCATCAGAAAAACCTGACTCCAACCCCGCATTGTTTTCAACTAGCACTTCATGTCCTGCTTTAATCAGTGTCATTGCTCCGGCAGGTGTTACTGCCACCCGGTCTTCGTTATTTTTAATCTCTCTAGGCACACCTATTTTCATGTTTTTTGCTTCCTTTCTAAAAAAATCAGCATCTTACCTTATAGTTATACTACAAAAATCGTCCCATGACTATCATTGTGAGGGTATTTTTCTCATCATTTTTTCATCAAAAAGCCCTTGAAAGCCGACAAACGGCTTTCAAGGGCTTTTAAAATTTTATTGGCTTTCGATTGAGTAGTTCGGTGCTTCTTTAGTGATTTGAATATCATGAGGGTGAGATTCTCTCAATCCGGCACCGCTCATCTGAATAAATTGCGCATTATCACGCAGCTGCGCCAAGTCGGCTGCGCCCACATAGCCCATACCGGCTCTTAAACCGCCAACCATTTGAAAGACGATGTCTGCAATAGAGCCTTTGTAAGCCACACGGCCTTCAATACCTTCGGGAACCAATTTATTGGCTTCGTTTGTTCCTCCTTGGAAGTAACGGTCGCTGGAACCTTTTTCCATCGCAGCCAGAGAACCCATCCCGCGATAAGCTTTGAAACGTCTCCCTTGGAAAATTTCGAATTCTCCTGGAGATTCATCCGTCCCAGCCAGCATACTGCCCAGCATAACCACGTGACCCCCTGCAGCTAAAGCCTTAACGATATCTCCTGAGAATTTGATACCGCCGTCAGCAATAATGGTCTTGCCATATTTTCTGGCAATTGAGGCTGCATCATAAATCGCAGTCAGTTGAGGCACGCCCACACCAGCTACCACACGGGTCGTACAAATCGAACCAGGTCCGATTCCTACCTTGACCACGTCTGCTCCCGCTTCATACAATGCTTTCGTTCCTTCAGCAGTTGCCACATTCCCTACAATCAATGTAGCTTCAGGGAAATGATCGCGGATCTCTCTGATTTTCCGCAATACTCCTGCACTGTGTCCGTGAGCAGTGTCGATGACGATGGCGTCTGCTCCTGCTTTTAATAGAGCTGTCGCCCGTTCAAACGTGTCACTTGTCACACCTACAGCTGCCGCTGCCAGCAGACGGCCGTGTTCATCTTTTGCGGCGTAAGGAAATTCAATCACCTTCTCGATATCCTTGATTGTGATCAATCCGCTTAAACGATACTCATCATCCACGATCGGGAGTTTTTCTATTTTATATTTTTGCAGTGTTTTCTCTGCATCCTTTAATGAAGTTCCCACAGGTGCCGTCACTAGATTTTCTTTTGTCATCACTTCATCAATGTCTACACTGTAATCTGTAATAAATCGCAAGTCACGATTAGTTAAAATACCCACGAGCTTCCGGTTATCTAAAGTGTCTACTATTGGGACTCCGCTGATACGGTAGCGGGACATCAGTTCCTCGGCCTCTTTCACCGTATGATCCGGAGTTAAGAAAAACGGATCAATGATCACGCCGCTTTCTGAACGCTTCACCTTACGTACTTCATCGGCTTGAGCATCAATCGACATATTTTTATGAATGACACCCAGACCGCCTTGACGTGCCATGGCAATGGCCATTTTACTTTCAGTCACAGTGTCCATACTGGCACTCATAAAAGGGATATTCAGATGCAGATTTTTGGCCAATTTGATTTTAAGATCTACTTCATTTGGTAGCACATGACTTTCTGCAGGAACCAATAAAACATCATCAAAAGTATAACCCTTTTTTACAAACTTTGTTTCCCAATTAGACATTATTGTTCGCCACTCCCTAACTTGTTTTTTATCTATTAAAGTACCAAATCCAGCCTCATAAGTCAATGAATCAACGATTTTCTCATCACCTTTTAAACAAACTCATTTCCTGTCTGCAGATTTTTTGGCTGTTCATTAACCCTGAAAAAAATCAACATCAAACTTTCGGCGATTAATGACTAGTTCATTCTCAAAAAAAAAGACACCAACTCAACAAAAGTTAGTGTCAAAATAATCAGCGGCTAAACAAGCTGCCGGTGATATTGAATTTTTTCCTGATGTACCAGCGTACCAGAAACGCTCCGCCCCCGACAATCACGTAGATGACCGGATCAAGAATAGGGTTGAGTTGGAGAGGAATAAAGACTGTTCCCATAAATACAACCATCCACCCCAGTGTAATCCCTGCCATCAGCAACATTGATTTTATTATGCCCGGTTTTTTAGCGTTAGCATCTGCTGTGCCATTGGAATGATAGACATACTTGCCGATCAAATAGAACGCTGCTCCACCGGAAAAGGAACCCATAATCAATGTAGTTATCCCATATTGCTGAGCACCATCCGTTTTGCTGATCAACGGCATCACACCTGAAATCAGCCCTAGAAAACCTAATAACATTAGGGAATTATCTAACCATAATTCTTTGAAATGCATTTTTTTTGCAGGTTCAGGTGCCGCCAAGATATACTCTGTTCTTTCCGATACCGTTCCAAATAGTTGTCTTGCTGTTTGTCCAGTTCTTTGCCCTTCTACCAACAAGGGCAGCATCTCAGCTAAAGCAGCAACTTTTTTCTCTTCTGTTAAATTTGCCAGATTAAGTGCTTTTTTCAAATCAAAAATATACTGTTGATTTTTTTTGGTCAGCTGTTCTTCTAACTCTCGATTTTGCTTCACAAGTTCTCTTAATTCTTGTGTCTCCAAAGAAATCCCTCCACAAATGACAGACTTGTATTTTCATACCGGATAAAACTATTATACATTAAATCGGAACAACATGATATCGCCGTCTTGAACGACGTATTCTTTTCCTTCTAAACGCACGCGACCAGCCTCTTTCGCTGCCAGCATATTGCCGTATTTTTTTAAATCTTCGAAAGAAACGGTCTCGGCACGGATAAACCCTTTTTCAAAATCAGTATGGATAATGCCGGCACACTGGGGCGCCTTCATTCCTTTTTTAAATGTCCATGCCCGGACTTCTTGTTCGCCGGCGGTAAAATAGGTTGCATAGCCTAACAAATCATAAGACGCACGAATCAGCTGATCCAGACCAGATTCTTCAATGCCCAAGGCTTCTAAAAATTCGCCCCGGTCTTCAGTATCCAACTCGGCAATTTCTTCTTCTGCGCTGGCACAGACGATGATCACTTTCGCTTTTTCTGATGCTGCAATTTCTTTGACCACTTGCACATGCTGATTGCTGTCCGGGTCGGAAACATCTTCTTCTGCAACATTAGCCACATATAAAACCGGTTTGGAAGTTAGTAAAAACATTCCTTTTACAATCGGCGCTTCATCATCCGTCCATTCCAGGGAGCGGACCGGACTGCCGGACTCCAGTGCCGGTTTGATTTTTTCCAAAACGGCCAACTCAGCCACAGCTTCTTTGTCCTTCGTTTTTGCTACCTTTGCCACCCGGCTGTAACGCTTCTCTACTGATTCCAGATCGGCCAGGACTAATTCTAAATTGATGGTTTCTATATCTGATCGAGGATCAACTTGTCCATCAACATGAGTGATGTTTTCATCATCGAAACAACGCACCACATGACAAATGGCATCCACCTGACGGATGTGACTTAAAAACTGATTGCCCAGTCCTTCGCCCTTGCTTGCTCCTTTAACAATTCCTGCAATATCAGTAAATTCAAACGTGGCCGGAACGGTCTTTTTAGGCTTGACTAATTTTGTCAGCTCTTCTAAACGGCCGTCTGGGACTTCCACCATCCCCACATTCGGATCGATTGTGGCAAAAGGATAATTGGCAGCTTCCACTCCTGCTTTTGTTATCGCATTAAAAAGAGTCGATTTTCCAACGTTCGGCAAACCAACTATTCCAGCGGTTAATGACATAAAACTTCACTCTTTCATCTTTAATTTGGCAAGATAAAAGGAGAGTCACGGCTCTCCCTTTCCTCTTATAGGTCCGATATCCTTGATTTTTTTTAAAAATCTAACAGATCATTTTTCTTCTTTTTTTACTAACACACGCTTCATCTTTTTTTCAAATTCACGGCGGGGCATCATCACTATATGCCGGCATTTTTCACAGCGGATTTTGATATCCATGCCCATACGGATGATTTCCCAACTGTTTGTCTGACAAGCATGAGGTTTTTTCATTTCTACGATATCCCCTAAACCGTACATACAGCTTTCCTCCCTCGTTTATTCATCAAAGGATATTTCTAAAATATCCAAAATCCTTGTCAAATCGTCTTTTGACAAGTATTCAATCTCGATTTTTCCCTTGCCGCCTTTTTCCTGAATGTTGACTGATGTGCCAAACTTGTCCATCAGACGTTCTTCACTTTCGGAAATATAATACGGCTTGATAACTTTTCTAGTAATCACCGTCTTGGTCTTGGGTTTACCGTCGTCACTGTTTAAATCATTGACTAGTTTTTCCAATTGCCGGACTGTCAAATGCTCGTCCATGACTTTATTTGCAATCGGAACGATTTGACGTTCATCTTTTAATCCTAACAATGTACGGGCGATACCCATGGAAATTTTCTCGTCTTGCAATAACTCTTTAACGGCTTCCGGCAGGGAAAGCAAGCGAAGATAGTTGGCAATGTAAGGCCGACTTTTCCCTAATTTTTCTGCCAGGTCCGACTGGGTCAAATCTAAATTGGTCATCAGCATCTCGTAGGCTTCTGCTTCTTCCAAAGCGTTTAAGTCTTCTCTTTGCAAGTTTTCCAACACAGCTATTTGCATCATCGCTGCTTCATCAAATTCACGGACGATCGCCGGAATCGTTTCTTTCTTTGCTATTTTGGACGCCCTGAATCTTCTCTCTCCAGCAATTATCTCGTAGCCTTTCACATCAGACTTACGAACGATGATAGGCTGAAAGACGCCTGACTGTTCAATGGAGCTGGCAAGTTCCTTCAACCCTTCTTCATCAAAGGTTTTACGAGGCTGATAAGGATTGGGGCGCAACTCTGAAAGCTTGATTTCTACAATCTGCTCTTTTTGCACATCTACTTCTTCAAAATTAGAAAAGTCCTGAAATAAAGCATCTATTCCCCGACCTAAACCTTTACTGTTTTTACTCATGAGCTAACACTTCCTTTGCTAAGGCAAGATACGTTTCAGCACCACGGGAACGAAGGTCATAGTCGATGATAGGCAATCCATGACTAGGAGCTTCAGATAATCTGACATTTCTTGGGATAATAGTATCATATACTCGTTCTCTAAAATATTTACGAACTTCTTCCACTACTTCTGAACCCAAATTTGTACGTGCATCATACATTGTCAGCAGTACCCCTTCGATTCGCAAGTCTGGATTGAAATGTTTTTGAACTAACCTGATCGTGTTCAACAACTGACTTAACCCCTCTAGGGCATAGTACTCGCACTGGACAGGAATCAAAATCGAATCACTCACAGTAAAGGCATTAATCGTCAAATGTCCTAGAGATGGTGGACAGTCTATCAAAATATAATCGTACTCTTCACGAATATCCTTCAAGGCTGTTTTTAACCGAGATTCTCTGGCCATCATCGGAGTAAGCTCAATTTCTGCTCCTGCCAACTGGATGGTTGCAGGCACAACATCTAGATTGTCTCTAGTTGTCGGATGGACGACATTTTCAACAGGTTCTTCATTTACCAAAACATCGTAAATATCCTTGCTGACATCAGATTTTCTGATACCCATCCCGCTCGTTGCATTTCCTTGAGCATCTATATCTATAATCAGCACTCTCTTACCATAATATGCAAGACATGCACCCAGATTTACTGTTGTTGTTGTTTTCCCAACGCCACCTTTTTGATTAGCCACTGAGATAATCCGTGCCATAGTCTTTCCTCCGATTCTTCTCACACTTAATTTATCTTTTCCGCCTCTACGTCAACGTTCCTATTATAGCATAAGTTTTTCAATATTTCTTTATAATCCTTCATTAAACTAGGGGCTGTTTGTTAGGCGTTCCCGGCTTTCTAGGATACTTCTTCGGTGTCTCTTTTTTCTTTTGAATCACCACTAGATTACGTGTATCTTCTGCCCCGGGAAGCACCACTTCGATTTCCTCGATAAATTTCCCCCCAAGTAAACTAAGGGCTTTACGTGCCTCCGTGATTTCCTCTTCACTCTTCATCGCTTTCAAAGCGACAAAATATCCCTCTTTCTTTACCAGAGGCAGACATAATTCCGCCAGTACATTCAGTCGGGCAACGGCTCGGGCAGTGACCAGATCGAAAGACTCGCGAAATTCTTTGTTTTTTCCAAAAGTTTCCGCGCGGTCATGGTATAAAAACACATCAGATAAATTCAGTTTCTCCACAAGTTCTGCCAGAAATTTTATCCGTTTATTTAAAGAGTCCACAATCGTCACCTTTAATTCGGGGAAAGCAATTTTTAACGGAATGCTGGGAAATCCTGCTCCTGCACCCACATCGCAAAGACTCAGCTTTTCATGAAAAGCCTCCTTGGCAGAAACCAGCATCAGCGAATCAAAAAAATGTTTTAAATACACTTCTTGTTTTTCGGTAATAGCCGTCAGGTTGATTTTTTTATTCCAATCCACTAGCAAATCAAAATAAAGTTCGTATTGCCGCATTTGCTCGTCAGTCAAAGCAATGCCGTAATCTTTCAGTTTTCTTTGAAACTCTTCAGGTGTCATAGTAATCCTCTTTCGCTAGTTATTTTGTCTTAACTTTATCTTATCCTTACGCCAAGTTCAATAGTAGAGACAGAATATCTTTCATTCATTTTCAGTTAAATTGTGAGATTGTTATTTTATAGGTATCATAACAAAATTTTAAAAAAATGTTAGTTATTTGCATTTCTCGGAAGAAAAATTTTAGTTTTTAAAGTATGCAATACAAAAATCAGCAAATCAAATAAAACTGCACAAACTCTCCATTAAAAGAGTCCATGCAGTTTCAGATAGTGCCTTTCTCTTTAGTAAAACACTTGCCAGCCTAGTTTCAAAATGCCGCCACGATATAATTGATACCAGTAATCATGAAATAAAAACCAACTAAAAAAGCTAAAGTAAAGGCGGAAACCAAAGGATTAAACATCAATACAAATCCTAAAATAATTCCTATTATATTTGCAGCTACTGTAAACCAATAAAATGGTTTGCTGATTAGTTTAAAAACTTTTGCTACAGACAATTCTCCCACAGAATCTGCAATGAACCACACCGCAAAAAAATAAGGAAGCAAAGAGACACTAACACCAATATTGAATAATAAAAGTACCCCCATAATCAAATCCAAAACACCAAGGACAATCAAAATTTTTGATTTATATCCAATGTAAGTCTTCATTTTGTTCCTGATGATCAGTTCAAAAATCCCCTTTGATATTGCGGTCACACCAAACACCACTACTACTGCAATCAAGCTTCCTTCCGGATTACCAAAAGACATCAACGAAACAAGGATAAATAGAATGCCGATGATCAAGTAACCCCAATTAAAGTCATTTTCTCTCCCCATCATTCTCAGCTCCTTCTTCTTATACCTCTATTCTATCTCTTTTAAGACTTTTTGTTAAAAAATAGCTTTTATAAATTATAATTGTCCCTATAATAATACTATTTACTATCTTTGTATTCCTCCTGCAAGTAAATAATTTCAAATAAACGATCACTAAGCTCCGGTTCTAATTTATTCAGTATGGACATTTTTTTAGTAAATGATGTTTCTTCATTTAGTTCTGTCCACAACTGATTTTTAAGATTGTATTCTATTTCGGCTCTATCAAGACATTCAAATAACCATTCACTATGGAGTGGAGAAACAGCCATATCCCTATTGAATGCGATTTCTTGCTCCCTATTTTCCAATAGAATATCATCTTCATTCATATGATGGAAACAGATACGGTGTTGACGATTCTTTGGAAAAATTTCAGTGTCTCCTGAAATACTCAATTTTATTTTGTGTTTTTCCCAATTCAAATCGATACGAGTCTTTGCCCGTTTATCCTCAGCATCTTCTATTAATTCAAAAGTATTTGATGCTCCAGGGAAAATATGCCAATCAATTGTTTCAGGTAAATCTGTCCCTGTTAAATTTGGCTGAGAATCCAAAGGCAAAATTCCACCTTCTTTTACAAAAACAGGCATATCTTCTGTTTTTCTGTATACATTAATCTGAGTCTGTCCTGCATACTTTGCATTTGTGAAGAAATCATACCATGTCCCTTCTGGTAACCATACATCGACTTTTGCTGTTTTGAATACCGTGTTTGTTTTTTCTGTAATGGGAGCAATCATTAATTCTGTACCAAAAAAATATTGATTTGATACATGGTAGCTACTTTCTTCCATAGGATAATGATAATACATAGGTGTTATTAATGGGATTCCTTCTTCGTGAGTTTTTACATTCATAGTATACAAATATGGCAGTAACTCATGTCGTAGATGCAAAAAACGTTTCATTATATCACAAGTTTTACTAGAATATCGCCATGGTTCTTTTCCACTAAACAAACTCGATGAGCTATGGAGACGATTAATAGGGCTGAATACACCAAATTGAACCCATCGTAAAGCTAACTCTTCATCATGATACCCATTCATATGTCCACCAATATCATGACTCCACCAAGTATAGCCGATATTTGAAGCTGTACTAGTAAAATACGGTTGGAAAGCCAAGGAGTCCCAAGTAATAATAGTATCTCCTGAGAAACCAACTGGATAGCGGTGACTTCCAGGTCCGGCGTATCGGGATAAAATAATATCATTCTCATTTTTTCTAGAAATATCTTGATAATGGTAATAATTTAATAACCACAAAGGGTCTATCTCAGACATTTTCCCTTTAATCCCCTGCTGCCAATCAATCCACCAAAAATCAACACCCTGCTTCTCCAGCTCATGGTGCACATCTTTGAAATACGCTTCGCGAAATACAGGATTGGAAATATCAAACAAAGCCGGTTGCTCCAGTTCTTGATTTAATCCCATTCGTTTTGCAACTTTTGGATATACTTCTTCAAAAGCCCGTATTCCATCAGCGGGATGAACATTTAAGGTAACCTTTAATCCTTTTTCATGTAATTTTTTCATAAATCGTTCTGGTGATGGAAAAAGATTTTTATTCCAAGTATAGCCTGTCCAACTACTTCCGAAACGTGGAGGGATATCAGTAAGATGCCAATCCATATCAATCACACTAACGGATAAAGGAACACCTTCTTTTTCGAATCGCTCCACTAATTCTAGGTAGGATTTTTCCGAGTATTTCCAAAACCGGCTCCACCAATTTCCTAAGGCGTAGCGAGGTAACAGTGGTGTTTTACCTGTCAAATGATAAAAATCCTTTAGGGCACCAAAGTAATCTCTGCCATGACCAAAAAAGTATAAGTCGATTTCTTCATCTGGGCGTAAAGTCGGATGCCCTTTCTCCAATAAAAAGCTTTCTGAATCATCTAATACAGCAAACCCGTTTTTGCTGATAATGCCTTCCTCTAATTCGATTGCCCCATTAATGTAGTCTAATGTTTGTCTCGTTCCTTTTAAAGTCTCATATTTTTCTCCATAGTACCAACGGTTACCGTAGGCAGAAAAGTTGTTCCGTGTATCAATAAAAAGATTTTTAGGAGAGAACTCCCCTTTTTTATAATGTACATGAACTGCATCTGTAATAATTTCCAATTGCTCATCATCTTCAATTACTTCAAAAACTGGAGGAGCAAATTGACGGTTTTGAACTATTTTAGTTTTTCCGTCTTCAAAATATCCGTTTTCTGAATACTCAAGTCTAATTAATTGATTGGTTAAAACAGTGATACGGTATTTTTGTCCTTGAAACACATTTTTCATATATATATTCAACCCTTTATTATTTTTATAATTTAATAATTTGGAAAAGAATAAGGCTCTTTAAAAGGGTCTCTTATTCGTTATTTTAATTTTAAAACTGATTTTCTGCTAATCAAGCATCCTCCTAACAGGATTTTTTTATGATTAATTTCATGATTGTCAGTGAGTTTTATCAGTTGTTCGAAAGCTAGTTTTCCTTTATTTCTTTGATCTAATCGAATAGTAGTTAATGGCGGGTCCATTAACTCAGCAAAGGGCATATCATCAAAACTAATAACAGAGAGGGAATCCACTGAAAAAGATTTTCTTTTTTTCAAAAATTTGACTAGTTTTGCTGCGAGAAAGTCTCCCGTAACAACAATAGCTGAAAAACTTGCGAGATTTTGATATATTTTTTTAAATTCGTAATCATTATATACATGTCTTTTATCTAATATTAGATTGTTTTTCTCTAAAGTATCTCTATAACCTTTATAACGTTCTTCAATAACGCTTGGTACATCCGGTGAAAATTTATAAGAGAGAAAAGCAATGTTTGAGTGCCCGTAATCAATCAAATGTTCTACAGCTAAAACACTCGTCCCATAGTCATCCGTGTTGATAAACATACGATTCTCTTGCTCTTGAATGCTTTCTAAAGTTGCTGTCGACAAATGGATATCAATATAAACGACTGGACAATCAAATACTTTATTAATATCTAAAAATTCTTTTGCACTTACTCCAACAACAATAAAACCATCAAAAAGCCAATTTTTTTGAATCATTTTGACGTCTTCAGCAGAATTAATATTGTGTATAAGAATAAAATACCCGTTCTTTTTTGCTTCCACCTCTATTCCTGAGAGAATTTCAGTTATAAATGGATCAGAAAAAGATATATCAGGCTCTTCAGAATAGTAAAGTAAACCAATTAATTGAGAAGAAGATTGCACCAATGAACGAGCATTCATATTGGGTGTATAGTTATATTTTTCAATAATATTCTCTATCAAAACAACTTTTTCTTTAGACACTCTATTAAATCTTTTATTAATCACATTTGAAACAGTGGTTAGGCTTACTCCTGCTTCATCAGCAATTTGCTTTATGGTCACTTTCATTAATCCTCATCCCTCCGTCCATCTATCTAATCATCTATTCCCAAGTATACCATCACATCAGATAGTTTTTGAGAAAATTATTTTCCAGAACCACTTGAGATCCCTGCGATAAATTGTTTTTGAAAAACTAAATAAACAATAATCACTGGGATAATGGAAATAGACGTTGCCGCAAATAAACCACCGTAGTCTGTTCCATATTGGCCATTGAAAAGACGCAATCCTACTGAGAGCAATTGTTTTTTTTCATCGTTAATCATCAAAAATGGCCATAAGAAATCTTCCCAGCTCCACAGAAATTGAAAAATTGCCAGACTAGATATGGTGTTACGGGACATAGGTAAAATAATCCGATGAAATATATAGAAGTCAGAAGCACCATCTACTCTCGCGGCTTCCATCATTTCATCTGAAATTTGTGAAATTGACTGACGGAACATAAATATACCAAACCCGCTGACTATAGCTGGAATTATCAGTGATTTATAAGTATCTAACCAATTGAAACTTACCATCATTTCATATCTAGGAATAATAGTCACGGCCCATGGGAGCATCATTGAACTTAAAACGGCACCGAACAGGAAACCTCTTCCACGAAACTTGAATTTAGCAAAGACAAAACCGATTAATGCACTGGAATAAACTGTCAATGCTGTCACAAGTACGGAAATAAATAGACTATTGAAAAACATGCGTAGAAATCCAAAACGTTCTTGAATGTTGGAATAATTAGAAACTATAGAAGGTGTGGGGAAAAAACCTCCACCGATTTTTACTATCTCACTATTTGGAGCAAAAGATGAAACTAACATCCAAATAAAGGGAATGATAGTGATGAACGCTATCCCCAGTAAAATAATATTGAAAATAATCGTTTTTATTCGTTGTAAATTCATTATGCTAGTCCCTCACTTTTTCCAGTTATTTTGAACATAACAGCTGTCAATATAGCAATGATGACAAACAAGATAATAGCCATAGCTGAAGCTGTCCCAAAATTATACTTCACAAATGCTTCATCAAAAATCAAATATGAAATGACATAAGTTGAAGTCCCTGGTCCGCCTTCAGTCATAATAAGTATTTGAACATATGCTTGAAGATAAGTAATCAATGAGGTGATAGTTACGAATAAAGTTGTAGGTTTTAATAATGGCCAAGTGATATGTATGAACCGTTGCCACTTTGAAGCACCATCAATGTCAGCTGCTTCAAAAACTTCATTCGGCAATCCCATTAAGCCGCCTAAAAAAATTACTGTTGCATATCCAAAGTCTTTCCAAATTGTCATGATAATAATTGCCGGCAAAGCCCAAGAGGAGTCTTTCAACCAATTAATATCTAAATTAAAAACTTTATTAATTAAACCAAATTGAGGATTATACAACCACATCCAGACAAAAGAAACTGCCACTAAAGGAGTGATTGTAGGCATATAAAATAACCCTTGAAAAAATGATTTGAAACGAGCTAATTTTGAATTCAAAAGCATTGCTAATGCTAAACCAATAATAATCCTAAATACTACTGAAAAAAAAGAGAAAATAAGTGTATTAGTAATCGAATCCCAAAATAAATTATTAGTTAGTACGCTTTTAAAATTTTTAATTCCCACAAAATCATATTGACCGATTAAAGGATTCCAGTCATGTAAACTGCCTGCAAAAGCTTTATAAATAGGATAGATGGTAAATACCCCAAAATAAACGACTAAAAATATGAGTGTGACATTGCGCAAACTAAAAAACTTTGATTGTTTTAATGATTTTCCGTCCATTATTGAGACCTCCTTTATATAAAAAACTGACAAAAATTTTGTCAGTTTTTATATTTTATTTTATTTCATTTCATCAAAAAATTTATATTTATTTTCGAGAGATACGAAGTCAGAATCGCTCATATCTTTTTCCATTCTAGTTTGAGCCTCTTTTACTGCAACTTCTAAATCTACTCCATTATAAAGTATGTCTTCCATTGCTTGTTTTGCTGAGGTTTCAACAGTAGATGGAAACGAGCCAGGCCAAATTAAACGTTCTACACGAGGCGCGATAACACTTAAAACAGGATCTTCTAAAATTTCAGGACTGTCGGACACCGATTTTTTAGTTGGAAAAGATGCCATTGCCAGCCCTATTTGGATTGAGTATTCATCATTTGCTAATAAGTAGCGAATGAAATCTTGGGCGACAGCACGTTGCTCTTCAGTCTGATTTTTATTAATGCCTGGTGTACTTTCCCCATTAAAACGATCATAGGCAAAAGGAACATCTTCTGTTGGTGTAGGAGTTGCAAATACACCGTAATTGATGTCAGGATACTTGTTTTCCATTTCAGCAGCCATCCAACCCCATTTATAAACCATTGCTGATTGTCCATTGCCAAAACTCATTGTAGAATCATCACCAAAATCTTTTGAGCCTACTTGATCCTTTTCATAGAGGTCAACAAAGAATTGCCCATTATCAATGGTCACTTGATTATCATAGTTTACTTTTGTTCCGTCCTCAGTAAATAACAACTCACCTTTTTGATAGTTTAATCCTTGATAAAGTGCACTATAAGTCTCACCATTAAAGTTAAAGCCTGCTTGGGTAATCTTTCCATTTTCTGTTTTAGTTAATTTTTTTGCAACTTCCCTAAATTGATCCCATGTCTTTGGAATATCTTTATCGGTCAAACTTGCTTCTTCCCACAGATCCTTATTGTAATAAATATTTCCGGTATTAATTACACTATCTGTATAATAAATTTTCTCGTCAATAATATGAGGATCAACTGATTCGAAATCTGCTTGTAAATCTGCCACAGAAATATCATAAGCTTCCAAATAAGGCATAATTAAATCATGTTGAGAGTTGTGAATATTAAATACTGCCGGACCATTTTTTCCTTGTAAAGATAAAGGAAGCTTTGTCCAAAAATCATCCCAAGGTTGAATCACCGTTTTTATCTTTACATTCGGATAAATTTTTTCATATGCTTGTGCCATTTTACTTGTAACGTCATTGTCGACCCAAGTCCAATATTCAATTTCAATTGGTTCTCCCTCATTCACCAGCTTATTTGGATTGAATGTTACCGTATCCCCTAAAATTTCTAGACCTTTTTCTGCTTTTTCATCCTTAGCACCTGCGTCTGCATTTTTTCCAGAAGAACAAGCAGTGAGGCTTCCGATTAGAAATATGGAAAATAAAGTGCTTAATATTCTTTTTTTCATGGAAAACATCCTTTCAAATTTTTATTTTTATTTTTAAGTTTAACGTTAAACCTCCTTTTCTCGGGTTTAGTTTAACGCTAAACCTAAAATAAGTCAAGCGTTTTCACGTGAAATTTTAAATTTTTATGAAATCTATCTGTCTTATGGTTCATTAACCTATTCAAAATATGATAATAGATACTCTTAGTTCGTTGAACTGTTTTTTCAATATCAATTCTCTTTTTTGCTTTATTTTGTCTCATTAGTCAAATTTAAAAAACGACTGATAGAGTGTCAGCCGTTTTTTATCATCTTTTTGTGAATTACTTTTACAAAAACTGATAGCTCTTGTGCGCCCGTCCTAGTCCCTGGGCTTTGTAAATCCACGAACCTCCGCCGCCTTCCCCATCATTAGAACAAATCAAAACTTCCGATGTTCCGGGAATCAGCATCGGATGAGTGGAACGAAGCATATGATGTTCCAAACGTTCCGGCAATAAAATCTGATGGACTGGATAACCTGATGGATTAAAAACCAGCACCCGTCCCTGCATGTACATCGCCACATAAAGATTGCCGGCATCATCAATACAACAAGAATCCGGCCCTTCCAGTCCCGTAAAATGGTAAGGAACACTGCTGCCAAAAGCAGGAATCGTCACCCCTCCTTCTTCCAACAACCAGTAATGCAGACGATTGCTGCTCATTTCAGTTACCCACAAAGCATCCTGCTCAGGTGTCAAAGCCACCCCATTAGGGACAGCCAAATTCCCCATGACTTTCGTCACATTCTGATAGTCAGGAGAAACATAATACACACCTCCTGTGGGTTCACAGGAATAGCCTTTAAAATCAGTAAAATAAAAGCCGCCTTTTTTATCAAAAACCAAATCGTCAATGACGAAATGCTGGTCCTTTCCGATAATAATTTCCTGTTCTTTGCCATCAGGAGACAGCGCGATTACAGAGCCGGAATCTTTGAAATTCCCTAGACAAGCAACAAACAACCGCCCGTCCCGGTGGATCTTAATAGCTGCCGGATTCTCACCTGGCAACTCAGCAATCGTTATGAGTTTTTTCTCTGGCAGCTCCAGTTTGAAAATCTTCCCGCCAAAAACTTCTACAAAATACAAATCACCTTTCCGGTCAAAACACAATCCCTCTAGTTGAAGTTGTGCTTCTGAAACACAAAACCAAGGTTCGGCAAGTTGTGCCGGCAAATTTTTTTCTGACACAGGCAATTGACCCGTTTTTAACCATTTTTCAAGCGTATTGGATGCTTTATTCATTGTATCGGCCCCTTAGTTAGTTGATAATTTTTTTCTTCGACTTCTCTTCTAGCTCCTATAGTATAACAAAGAAAGAAAGCGTTTTTCATAGTCTTAAAGAAAGCTTAAACTTTCAACAAATCAATTTGAAAACATTAAATGTTTAATCAAAAAAATAAAATATGGGTTTTATTTCACATTTTTCTGCAACTAGGGAATTATTTAATGTTACAGCCAAAAAAACAGCCAGAACTTCTGGCTGTTTCATCTAAAGGACTAACAATATTTTTTTCTTCTTTTAAACTTCAAAAAACCGCCGATCAGTAACAGATTAATAAGCTGTGAGAAAAGTACGAGAACAAAAGGATTCATCAATAAGTTTTTCATAATACACCCACTCCTCACATAAGAAAACCACACTTTACTGTCAAACAGAACACATCACCTGTGCTTTACTTTATTATAGCGATCGACTGTAAACTTATGCTTAACTTTATGTAAAAAGAATGTAAATGTGAGCATTATTAAATTTCATACTTATTTTCTGCAAATACTGCTTTATAGATTACGGAAGGGTTCAATGACGTCATCAATTTTTCTGTTAGTTTCTTCGTCAATTGTCCAATTCAGACTTCCCAGATTCTCCTCTAATTGTTCAACAGAGGATACTCCCGCAATAATGCTCGTCACTTCCGGTTGTTGTCTCAACCAGTTCAGGCTCAACTGTACCAAAGGTTTTCCCATACTGCGGGCAATATTATCAAGCTTTTTAGCAGCTTCCAAGTATTGATGATATTTTATATCGTCACTAAGTTTCGGATTTCCTACTCGTTCATCTTTATTAGAATAATATCTGCCCTCATTAAAAAATCTGCCTGCTAATAATCCTTGAAATAATGGAAGATAAGGGAAAAACGCTTGACCGTATTTTCTGACTATCGGAAAAATTTCCTTTTCCGTCCGATACTCAAGGGTGTGATTTCGATAATCCAAAGTATTTCTCTCCAGCATATTAAATAAAGACTGCTGACTATTGATGTCAATTAACCTCATCATTTTTTCAGCATCCTGAGCTGAAAAATTACTAAGTCCCAAGTATCGCACCTTTCCGGATTTTTTTAAGATATCCAAAGCCTCTGCCGTTTCCTCAAGAGGCGTTTGAGGGTCCGGCCAGTGAAGATGAATCAAATCGATATAGTCTGTTTCTAATCTCTTTAAACTGCGATCAACTTCCCATAAAATACTTTCTTTCGTCAAGTTGTAGGCAGCTTTTCCATCAGAATCATTCCATACTCTTCCGACTTTTGTGGCAAGAAATGCTTTGTCCCATTTTTCTTTAAGAGCCTTTCCAACTATTTTTTCTGATACACCATTGCCATACAAAGGGGCTGTATCAATCATGTTGACACCCGCATCTAAAGCATAGTGAATTGTTCTGATAAACGCTTTTTCATCCCAGTTATCCCAGACTCCGCCAAATCTCCAAGTGCCTATCCCAATGACTGAAAGTTTTTCTGGAATTTGTTTAGTTTCTTTATAAAACATCTATCCTCTCCATCCTTTCATGATTTTTTCACATATTTTCTATAATGTATCATATCTAGTCCCTTTATTAAAATAAGTTCTCTTCGACTAAGTTTTTAAACAAAATTTAGTCGAAGAGAACTTTTTATCTTTCATTTATTTAAAATAGCTGCTACAAATAATCTTTTCTGAGGGTATCGTCAGTCAAGCTTGTTAAATATTTTGGTGCAACATCAAAAATCGTCTGGGCACCGTAAACTTTTTCGCCAGCCAACCTGACACATGCTCTGGCATAAGCAACGATTACACTGGCTGTAAATTCCGGATTACTCTGCAAATCCAATGAAAAATCATACACTTGCTTCATTCCTTCCGAAGTTTCACCGACTCTCAGCACTTTCCCGCCATGGGGCATCCCCTGTTTGTGTTCCGAATCCAACTCCGTCTGAGAAATAAAATGTACCGTGGTATCATAGTCAGCAAAATAATTGGGCATCGTGATGATTTCATTTTTTACTTTGTCTTGATCTGCAACTTCTTCAAGAACCACAAAACATTCACGAATATGTTTATCCCTTGTTGTCAATTCCAAGTTTTCTCCGGCTTTCAACCGTTCGATAATTTCTTCATTCGGAATGGTATATTGTATCCCATCTGCCACACCTGAAACTCGTCGCAAAGCATCTGAATGTCCTTGGCTGACACCTTTCCCCCAAAACGTCAGTGTTTCTCCTTGAGGCAAAATACTTTCTGCCAGCAAACGATTCAAACTAAACAAGCCTGGGTCCCAACCAACAGAAATAATCGACGTCTTTTGATTTTTTTTGGCAACTTTATCCACCGCCGCAAAATGTTCTGGAATTTTAGCATGGGTATCAAAACTATCCACTGTATTGAACCATTGTGTCAATTCGGGTGTCTGTTCCGGCAAATCTGTGGCAGAACCGCCACAAAGGATACAAACATCAATATCCTCTTTTTTGTCCAACAACTCAGCCATCTGGAACACTGGACTTCCTTCTGATGAGACTGTCTCCGGTTTTCTTCTGGTAAAAATTCCTATCAAGGACATATCGGGATTTTTTTTAATCGCCTTCTCCACACCCCGTCCTAAATTGCCGTAACCTACTATTGCTACTCGTATCATTGGTCTCATCTCTTTTCATTTATTAATTATTAACCTTATCCATGTTTATCTCATATGAAAATTTTACACTTTTTTCATTTATTTGGCTAGTTTGTGATATAACAAGTTTTATCACCTCATAATTTTTTAGCAATTCATTTTAGTTAAGTGGAAATAGGGGATTTTCTTATTTTTTCATTTTAAAAAAAATTGATTAATTTTCAAAATAAAATCTTCCGGTAAAATAACTAACATATTTTTCATCATCAAAAAAGAGGTCATTTCTGACCTCTTCTAAACACTGGTATATCAACGTTTCATTCACTTGTGGTCTGATACTTTCCCTGTTCCAGATAGACCATCAAAATACTGATGTCTGCCGGATTAACCCCGCTGATACGGCTAGCCTGAGCGATCGTCGTCGGCTGTATTTTTATCAGCTTCTGCCGAGCTTCCGTGGCTAAACTGTCAATCGCTTTATAGTCGATATTATCCGGAATCTTTTTAGCTTCCATCCGTTTTAATTTATCCACCTTATCCATGGCTTTTTTGATATAACCTTCGTACTTGATTTGTATTTCAATTTGCTCAATGACCCGGCGATCAAGCTTCTCAGGTGCTTCTTCAAAAAACGGCAAAATTTCTAAATAAGACATTTCGGGACGTTTTAATAAATCTGATACCAAAATACCGTCTTTTAGTAAAGCAGAGTTCTTGCTTGCCAAAAAGTCTTGCAGCTCCGGCGTTGGTTTCAAACGTGTCTTTTTGATACGTTTAAGCTCCCCTTCTACCAAACTTTTTTTAGTCATATATCTCTGATATTGTTCCTCAGAAACCAATCCAATATCGTAACCTTTTTCTGTCAAACGGAAATCAGCATTATCATGCCGTAAAATCAAACGATATTCCGCTCGCGAAGTCAATAGACGATATGGTTCATTGGTTCCTTTAGTGACTAAATCATCGATCATCACACCAATATATCCGTCACTGCGTTTTAAAACAAAGGGCTCTTTCCCTTCAATTTTCAACACAGCATTGATTCCTGCAATTAATCCCTGTCCGGCAGCTTCTTCATAGCCGCTGGTGCCATTCGTTTGTCCGGCAGTAAAAAGATTTTCGATTTTTTTTGTTTCTAATGTAGGCCAAAGCTGATGGGGAACGACCACATCGTATTCGATTGCGTACCCGCTGCGCATCAATTCCGCCTTCTCTAATCCCGGAATAGTGTGAAGCATCCTGTGCTGGACGTCCTCCGGCAAAGAAGTAGACAGTCCTTGAACATATATTTCTTCCGTATCTTTTCCTTCAGGTTCTAAAAAAATCTGATGACGGGGTTTGTCACTAAAGCGGACAACCTTATCCTCGATGGACGGACAGTAACGTGCCCCAACCCCTTCAACGATACCGGTAAACATCGGTGCCCGGTGCAGGTTTTCCCGGATGACTTCATGGGTTTTACCATTAGAATAAGTCAGCCAGCAAGACCATTGTTCCTTTTTGTAATCTTCATCTGCTGTGGCAAAACTAAAATGATTAGGTTCCATATCTCCTGGCTGCTCCTCCGTAACACTGTAATCAATCGAACCTGAGCGAATTCTTGGAGGTGTGCCCGTTTTGAAACGATCAAGGTCCAATCCCAAGGATTTCAAATTTTCCGAAAGTTTCAAAGAAGGCTGAGAATTATTCGGTCCCGAGGAATACTTTAATTCACCAATAATGATTTCCCCCCGCAAAGCTGTTCCTGCAGTGATGATTACAGCTTTTGCATGGTATTCGGCGCCAGTGGAAGTGACCACGCCCCGGCACACTCCATCCTCTACAATTAACTCGTCCACCATCCCTTGGCGCAGCATCAAATTCTCTTGCTGTTCCAAGGTATGTTTCATACTTTCTGAATAATCGTTCTTATCTGCTTGAGCTCTCAAAGCGCGGACGGCAGGTCCCTTTCCGGTATTCAGCATCCGCATTTGAATGTAAGTTTTGTCGATATTGCGGCCCATCTCGCCCCCTAAAGCATCGATTTCCCTGACTACTACACCTTTTGCGGGACCGCCTAGAGACGGATTACAAGGCATGAACGCAACCATGTCTAAATTAATCGTCAGTAATAATGTCCGATGACCCATTCTCGCTGAAGCCAGAGCCGCTTCTGAGCCGGCATGTCCTGCGCCTACAACGATGATGTCATATTCTTCTGCAAAATATCTTTCCATCCATGTCTTCCTTCCTATTTACCTAAACAAAATTGACTAAATAATTGGGTGATCAATTCGTCTTGGACACTTTCTCCAATAATTTCCCCGAGCAAATCCCATGCCCGTGTCATGTCGATCTGCACCAAATCTACCGGCATTTCCTGTTCGATACCTAAAACAACTTCGTCAAGTGCCCCTTCGGCTTCTTCCAGTAACCCGATATGACGGACATTAGACACATAGGTGCCGTCCTGTTCCCCAAGTTTTCCGCCGAAAAACAATGTAACAATGCGTTCTTCTAATTCATCTACCCCTGAGCTGTCCAAGACAGAAATCTCCAGCACATCTTTTTCTGCCACATACTGATATAAAACTGATTTGTCTAATTGATTGAGCAAATCCATTTTGTTTAAAATAACAATGCGCTTTAGTTCTTCTGTGCTTTGGAGCAGTTGGATATCTTCATCACTTAACGGCTGCCCCTGATCTAACAATAATAAAATAAAGTCTGCTTCTTTCAGAGCTTTCAGACTGCGCTCCACTCCGATTTTTTCCACGATATCCTCTGTTTCTCTGATACCGGCTGTATCAATCAGTTTCAAAGGAACCCCTCTCACATTGACATACTCTTCAATCACATCTCGAGTGGTTCCAGCAATGTCAGTGACGATGGCTTTATCTTCTTTCAATAAATAATTAAGTAAACTCGATTTTCCCACATTGGGCCGTCCGATGATTGCCGTTGCCAAACCTTCTCTTAATATTTTTCCTTGCTTGGCTGTGTGCAATAAATGACCTACTTGATTTTTGACTGTCAAAGCTTTTTCTTTTAGCATCTGTGAGGTCATTTCCTCTACATCATCATATTCAGGATAGTCGATATTCACTTCTACTTGAGCTAACGTTTCTAAAATTTCCTGTCTCAAATTTTTAATCAACTGTGATAAGTTGCCGTCCAGCTGAGTCAGTGCAATATGCATGGCTTTATCTGTTTTCGCACGAATCAAATCCATGACTGCTTCCGCTTGAGACAAATCGATACGCCCGTTCAAAAATGCCCGCTTGGTAAATTCTCCCGGTTCCGCCAAACGCGCCCCTTCCCTTAGGAGCAGCTGCAATAATTGATTGGTGACCACCATGCCCCCATGACAATTGATTTCCACGATATTTTCTCTGGTGAACGTACGGGGAGCCAATAACACAGTGACCATGACTTCATCAAGCATTTGCTGGTTTTTAGGGTCCTTGATATGGCCATAATGAATCGTATGACTTGCAGCTGTGTTTAAACTACTTTTTCCGCTAAAAATTTTATCTGCAATTTCAACAGCTTCTTGCCCGCTTAAACGGACAATACTGATTGCCCCTTCTCCCGGCGGCGTGGAAATCGCTGCAATGGTATCAAATTCTTTGGTTATATTCACTTTGTTTTTCCGCCCTTCCCGTTGGATTTTTCTACAAAAAAAAGTGCCCACTCCACCCCACACTTTCTTTAGGGTGAATCAGCACTTTGACTGCTCAATTCAACGTTATTACCTTTAAGTCATTATGATCATACATTATTTTTAGAGCGATGGCAACTAAAAAAAAGAACCCCTCACTGTTCCAGTGATAAAGAGTTCTTCTTTTATCATCGTATTTCTACTTTGATAAGAATGATTACCATAGAAAATATACGCTAGTTTGTACCTGCTTGTCAACCATATTTCACATTAAAAAACATCTTTTTGAGGTTCCACAACCAGATATCGATAAGGTTCTTCCCCTTCTGAATGGGTTTTAACATAAGGATGGTCCGTTAAAATTCCATGAATGATTTTTCTCTCAAAAGCTGGCATTGGTTCCAAAGAAACGGCTCTGCCTGTCTCTTCCACTCGCCGGGCAGTTTTTCTTGCCAGTTTTTCCATGGTCGCTTGACGTCGCTCGCGGTAATCTCCCACATTGACAACCACAGACATACGTTCGCGGGAAACTCTGTGAACAAAAACTTGGGACAGATACTGCATGGCATTCAATACTCTGCCGTGTTTTCCGATTAGCATCCCGGCTTTTTTACTTTCCAGATGGAAGACGATCAAATCTTTTTCCCTGGCAACTTTCACCATCGCTGGTGCTCCCAGTTCTCGCGTTATATCAGTCAAATACAAGGCAAGTTCTGTAATCGTCTGGTCTTCGGATAGATTTTCAAGCACTTTGACACTCTGCTCTTTGCCGCTCTTTTTCTCAGGTGCTTTTTCAGCGACAGTTGTATCTTCCTGTACCTTTACTTCTTCTGTCTCTGATTTCTCCTCTATAGGTATCAATTCAACTAAAGCTTCCCTCTTGCCAAAACCTAGAAATCCTTTTTTTTCTTCTTCGATAATTTTAATGTCAACTGATTCTCTCGTTAAACCTAACGATTTCAAGCCAGTCTCAATGGCTTCTGTTACTGTTGCTCCTTTAAATTGTGACAAAAAATGACCTCCTTTGAATCATTTAATTTTTACAATGTAAAAACTTTATTTTTTTAGACGTTTTTTCTTAGGATTTTTAGCTTTTTGCAAGGCTCTGGCCAGCTCTCTTTTCTTTCGCTCTTCTTCTTCCTGTTCCCGGCGGGCTTTGAAAGGATTGTTGATCAGCAATGTCTGAATCACTTGGAAACCATTTGAGACTACCCAGTAAAGAGACAAACCACTTGCAAGAGATACCCCCATCCCAAAGATCATCAGAGGCATGAAATAGTTCATGATCGTCATACTAGTATTGCTTTCCGCTTGAGACATGGTGGTCAACTTGGTGCTGGCAAAAGTGAAAATAGCAGCCAAAATCGGCAAAATCAATGTCTTATCGGGAGTCCCCAGCTCTACCCACATAAATTGACCTCTAGTCAATTCAGGCGAACGGGAAATCGCTTGCCAGACTGCCATCATGATTGGCATCTGAATCAGCAAAGGTAAACATCCGGCAAACATATTGACTCCATGTTCATCATAAAGTTTTTGCTGTTCCTCTTGAAGTTTACGTTGAGTTTCCGGATCCTTCGAAGCATATTTTTCTTGTAACTTTTTAATCTCCGGTTGGATTTTTTGTGTTTTCTTGGTTGACTGGGTCTGATAATGCATCAACGGCAGTAAAATAATCCTTACAATAACCGTAAATAAAATGATACCGATCCCTTTATTTCCTCCAAAAGAAAGAAAATCAATGACACGGGCAAAATTGTAAACGATATATCTTTCCCAAATTCCTGAACTTTGCGCACTGACTTCTCCCGTACCGCAAGCGGTTAAAAATACAACCAGACCGACCATTCCTAAAGACAATAATAATTTTTTCTTGTTTTTTGATTTCTTCACTTCTGCTACCTCGCGTTCTATCGTTTAATGACACTCGCCAAACTTAAGACATGATGAATGTTTTTTTTTACTTCTTCATAAGATAATGAAATGATGGCTGGACGGGCAATCAAAATCAAGTCGTAATCACTATCGATTTCATTTTTCATTTCAGTCAAAGCCAAACGTAAAAGGCGTTTGACCCTGTTTCTTTCCACAGCATTTCCGACTTTTTTCCCTACTGACAGCCCCACTCTAAAAAAAGTGCCTTCTCTTTTTTTTATATAAACGACCAAATGTTTATTAGCAAAAGACCGTCGTTCATTCATGATTTCTCTAAATTCAGTTTCTTTTTTTATCCGGTATTTCTTTTTCATACAGATTTCCTTTCATCTGCAGCGTAACAAATTTTACACTCTTCCATGATAGCATAAAAGCAGGTAAAAAAACTAAAAATCCGCAGATATAAATAAAAAAACCACTGAATAAGTTCAGCGGTTTATCCCGCATTCAGCTGCGCTGTCTGCCACTCATTTTAGTGGGAAATAAAGCGCCTCAAAATGCCCGATTAGTTCAACTAGATTCAGTAAGGGATAAAAAATATACCACTGAATAAGTCTTACTTTATGCAGATAATACTTTTCTTCCCTTGCGACGTCTGCTTGCTAACACTCGACGACCATTTTTTGTGCTCATGCGTTTGCGGAATCCATGGACTCTTTTATGTTTACGTTTGCTTGGTTGATAGGTTCTTTTCATCCCGAGCCACCTCCTTGACTTTTTATGTATCTACTCTCTAAATTAACTAGACAGACCTTAATATTATACGAATTTATCGAAAATATGTCAACTTTTTATCTGATACTTTTAAATTTTACTGTTCAATCTATCCACAAAAGTTGTGGATAATTTTTATTTTTTGTGGAAAACTATTTTTCAGCCATTTAACTCTCCACAGGATTTTCAGAGGTTTACGCACAGATTCAAGGTTGTTAACATTTTTTTCCACAGGGATGAATTCTATGTGTAAAAGTCATAAAAAGATTGTTAAATCAGCTTTTCTTTTCCACAACCTTTTGTTATTATTGGGAAATTTTCTTGAAAATAATCACAGCAGCACTCTCTTGTGGAAAACCTTCGATTTAATTTGTTCATTTCTTTTACACAATTATCGACACCAGTGGAAAACTTTTTTTTTTAATGCTAAAATAAGAAAGACATTCTATGAGTGAGGAGGAAATGAAACATGCCAAATATCGAATATATTTGGAAAGAGTTGGAAGACAGTTACCGAAAAATTTTAACTACCCCCAGCTTCAATGCTTGGATCGAACAAGCTTCACCTATTAGCTTAGTTGATAATTTACTGACCATTGAAGTTCCTTCTGCCTTACACAAAGAATACTGGGAAAAAAATTTGTCTATCAAAATCGTGGAAACGGGTTTTCAATTAACAGGAGAAGAAATCACCCCTGTGTTCATCATTCAAAATAATCAGCCGGTCGCTGAAGAACCGAAGATTGAAGAACACACCATTTTGTCTGAACAGGCCAGACAAAACAGCAGAAAAGCTTTTTTGAATTCTAAGTATACCTTTGATACTTTTGTAATCGGTAAAGGAAACCAAATGGCACATGCTGCTGCTTTAGTGGTAGCAGAAGATCCTGGGGGCACCTACAATCCATTATTTTTCTACGGCGGTGTTGGTCTAGGTAAAACTCACCTGATGCATGCTATCGGTCATCAGATGCTGCTGAATTATCCTGATGCCAAGGTGAAATATGTCAGCAGTGAAACATTTGCCAATGACTTTATCAACTCTATTCAAAATCGAACATCTGAAGAATTCCGTCAAGCTTACCGGAATGTAGACTTGCTGTTAGTTGACGACATACAGTTTTTTGCAGAAAAAGAAGGAACTCAAGAAGAATTTTTCCATACCTTTAATGCTCTTTACCATGATGGTAGACAAATTGTATTGACTAGCGATCGGCTGCCTAATGAGATTCCTAAATTACAAGAGCGTCTGGTCTCCAGATTTGCCTGGGGATTGTCGGTAGACATCACTCCGCCAGATTTAGAAACTCGGATCGCTATTTTAAGAAAAAAAGCTGATGCAGAACGTCTTGAAATTCCGGACGACACCTTAAGTTATATCGCCGGCCAAATCGATTCTAATATTCGGGAGCTTGAAGGTGCCCTTGTGCGTGTCCAAGCCTACGCAACTATGAATGGTCAAGATATTACCACCAGTCTTGCGGCTGATTCGCTGAAAACATTGCGTCCAATTATTCAAAAAAATCAGCTGTCGATTTTAGCCATTCAAGAAAAAGTCTGCGAATATTATCATATTGAACTGAAAGACTTAAAAGGCAAACGTCGAGTCAAATCCATTGTACTACCAAGGCAAATTGCCATGTATTTGTCTAGGGAATTAACCGATAACTCTCTGCCTAAAATAGGTGCAGAGTTTGGCGGCAAAGACCATACCACGGTGATACATTCCCATGAAAAAATCGAAAAATTACTAACATCCGACAGTAATCTGGAAAAAGAAGTGGATGACATCAAAGGGATGCTTTTAATTTAGCCTGTGAATAAGTATTGAAAAAACGGAAAGTTGTCCACAAGTTTTGCACAAGTGGATAACTCTTGATGCCTTTATCCCGCAGCAGGTTTTCCACAGAATACACAGGCCCTACTACTACTATTATCTTTTTAATATATAATATAAATATAAACGAAAGGAATCCCTCTATCATGAAATTTAGTATGAATTGCAATCTTTTTTTAAATGAATTCAATGTAGTCCAACGAGCTATTTCCTCTAAAACCACCATCCCGATTTTGACAGGGATCAAAATCGAACTCAGTCAGGAAGGTCTGCTTTTAACAGGAAGCAACGGGGATATTTCTATTGAAAAATTTTTACCGAAAGAAAATGAAAAAGCACAATTATTGATTGAAAGTACAGGTGCCATTGTTTTACAAGCGCGTTTTTTTGGGGATATCGTTAGAAAATTACCAGAAGAACTTTTTACATTTGAAGTACTGGACAATCTCCAGGTAAAAATCACTTCCGGAACAGCAGAATTTGTTGTCAATGGGATTGGTGCAGACAGCTATCCTCATCTGCCCGTCATAGAAGAAGATAATCAGTTGAAACTTTCCGCCCGTGTGTTGAATAAAATTATTAATGAGACAGTCTTTGCCGTATCCATGCATGAAAGCCGCCCGATACTGACTGGTGTCCATTTCACTTTGGAAGCAGGGACTTTGCTTGCAGTTGCAACGGACAGTCACCGCCTGTCTCAAAGAGAAATACCTATCGCAGATGTGGAGCAAGACTTTGATATTGTTGTCCCTGGAAAAAGTTTGATAGAACTTTCCCGTTCTTTTTCAGATGAGGAAGAACTTGTGGAAATCAATATCATGGAAAACCAAGTACTGTTCCGTACAGAAAACATGAATTTTTACTCTCGTTTGCTTGAAGGAAAATATCCGGATACGAAAAGATTGATCCCTACGAGCTTTAATACGGAAATCGAATTCAATGCCCCTTCCTTTATGGCGGCGATCGACCGTGCGTCACTGATGTCTCATGAAGGGCGAAACAATGTGGTCCGTCTTTCTATTCAGTCTGATGAAGTCACTATTTACGGGAATTCACCTGAAATCGGAAATGTTCAAGAAGAACTTACTTTCAAAAAAGTTTCCGGCGACCCACTGGAAATCTCTTTCAACCCAGATTATATGAAAGCAGCTCTAAAAGCCTTTGGGGCTATCGATATCACGATAAAATTTATTTCTGCCCTGCGTCCATTCACTTTAGAACCAACAGACAGTGAACTAGCCTTTATTCAGCTGATCACTCCTGTCAGGACAAGTTAAAAAAGTTGGCTATGTACCGGTCTCCTAAAAGTTGGATTTTTAAATCTAATTTTTAGGAGATTTTTTTACGAAAATTACCAGAAAATCAAAAAACTAAAAATAAAGCTAATTTTAAGGGGATTAATCATTTTAGGATTAAACACCTTTTTTAACTTAAAAAGCCTTAAATCAAATAATATTAAGGTTTATTTGGTTTTGCTTGGAAAAAATGCTATAATAAATGAGTAGTCATTAGTAAGAAGAAGGTGATATTTTGAAGAAAAAATTCATTATTCAGGGTGAGTTTATTACCTTGGGTCAGTTTTTAAAAGAAATTGATCAAATTTCAAGTGGCGGTATGGCCAAGTGGTATTTACAAGAACATGCCGTTTTTGTGGACGGAGAACTTGAAAATCGCAGAGGCAAAAAGCTTTATCCGGGGACGATGGTAGAATTACCTGATGGAGGTATTTTTTTTATGGCTAAAAACCCGGAAAAACCTCTTTCTAATAAGGAAATCACTGATGAAGCTGACTAGATTGTCTCTTGAAAATTACCGCAACTACCATGAATTAGATTTGAATTTTTCTCAATCACTTAATATTTTTCTAGGAGAAAATGCTCAAGGGAAAACGAATTTACTAGAGAGTATTTACGTTCTTGCTATGACAAGGAGTCACAGAACCAATCAGGAAAAAGAAATCATCCAGTGGGGAAAGGATTTTGCCAGAATCACCGGCGAGGTGGAGAAAAAGAACAGTCAGCTGATTTTAGAAATGTCCATCACTCCTAATGGTAAAAAAACCAAAATCAATCACTTGGAACAAAGAAAGTTGAGCGATTATGTGGGACAACTCAATGTAGTGCTGTTTGCTCCTGAAGATTTATCTTTAATCAAAGGTTCCCCCCAGCTTAGAAGACGTTTTATAGACATGGAATTAGGTCAAATCGACCCTTTATATCTTTATTATCTGACGGTCTATCAAAAAGTACTGAAACAACGGAATCGTTATTTAAAGAAGACAGGAAATGACAAAGTTGATTTTACTTATTTGGAAATCTTGACAGAACAGCTGGCATCTTCTGGCAGTCATGTTATTTATTTAAGACATCATTTTTTACGAAAACTAGAAAAATGGGCGAAAAAAATTCATGAAAAGGTCACTGGACATAATGAAAACTTATCAATACGTTATGTCCCCACAGTAGACATCATTTCTTCGATAACTTTGGAAGCAATCAAAGAAAATTTCATTGAAAAGATGGAAAAAAATCTTAAACGGGATTTACTTACTCAAAGCACCAATCTAGGTCCCCACCGGGATGAGTTGTTGTTTTTTATTGATGATAAAAATGTGCAAAGTTTTGGCTCTCAAGGACAGCAGCGGACCACAGCTCTAAGCTTGAAATTAGCTGAATTAGAGCTTGTCCGGGAAGAAATAGGGGAATATCCGATTTTATTGCTAGATGATGTGATGAGTGAATTAGATGATGAGCGTCAACTCCATCTATTGGAAGCTATTGACGGTAAGATACAAACATTTCTTTCAACCACTACACTCAACCATTTAAGTCATAAAATGACCACTGCTCCAGAAATTTTTAATGTGGTGAATGGAAAGATTAAATAATCAGAACTGATGGGATCAATCAGATGAACAGAAAGGATTTGAAGCAACTAAATGACTGAAGAAAAGGAAAACATACAGCATGAATATGATGCTAGTCAGATTCAAGTTTTAGAAGGATTAGAAGCTGTCAGAAAACGTCCAGGGATGTATATCGGGTCAACCAGCGGGCAAGGATTGCATCATTTAGTATGGGAAATCGTGGATAATTCTATCGATGAGGCTTTAGCCGGCTATTGTGATGAAATCAATGTTTTTATCGAAACAGACGGAAGCATCACTGTTATCGATAATGGCCGGGGGATTCCGGTAGGGATTCAGGCCAAAACCGGCCGTCCGGCAGTGGAAACAGTTTTTACTGTTCTGCATGCGGGAGGAAAATTCGGCGGTGGCGGTTATAAAGTGTCTGGGGGCCTCCACGGGGTCGGTTCTTCTGTGGTCAATGCGTTGTCTGCCACATTAGAAGTCAAGGTCTATAAGGACGGAAAAATCCACTATCAGGAATTTTCACGGGGACATGTGGTTGATGACTTAAAGATCATCGGTGAAACAGACAGACAGGGAACAACAGTTCACTTTATCCCAGATCCGGAAATTTTTAAAGAAACAGTGGAATTTGAATTTGATAAATTAGCCACGCGTTTAAGAGAGCTGGCTTTCTTAAATAGAGGATTGAAATTAACCGTCGAGGATAGACGGGAAGGACGAGAAAAAACTGCCGAATATCACTACGAAGGCGGAATAAAAAGCTATGTAGAGCACTTGAATGCGAATAAAACAGTTTTGTTTGAACATCCGATTTACATCGAAGGCGAACAAGATGAAATCATCATCGAAGTGGCATTGCAGTACACAGATGGTTTTCACACCAATCTATTGAGTTTTGCGAACAATATCCATACCTATGAAGGCGGGACTCATGAGGTCGGCTTTAAAACTGCATTGACCCGTGCCATCAATGATTATGGGAAAAGAAAAGGACTTATCAAAGAAACTGAAGACAATCTTTCAGGGGAAGATGTCCGCGAAGGGATGACAGCAGTCATTTCAATCAAGCATCCTGACCCTCAGTTTGAAGGACAGACCAAGACGAAATTAGGAAATTCGGAAGTCCGAAGTGTGACGGACCGATTATTCTCCGAAGCACTTTCTAAATTTTTGCTTGAAAATCCTTCTGTCGGAAAACAAGTGGTGGAAAAGGGGATTTTAGCTTCTAAAGCGAGAATGGCGGCTAAAAGAGCCCGGGAAATGACCCGCCGCAAAGGGGCATTGGAAATCAGTAATTTGCCTGGGAAACTGGCAGACTGCTCCAGCAGAGATCCGGAAAAGTGTGAATTATTTATTGTGGAAGGAGACTCGGCAGGAGGCTCTGCCAAACAGGGCAGAGACCGGGAATTTCAGGCTATTTTGCCGATTCGCGGAAAAATTTTGAATGTTGAAAAAGCTTCTATGGATAAAATTTTAGCTAACGAAGAAATTCGTTCCCTATTTACCGCCATGGGTACCGGGTTCGGGGATGATTTTGATGTGTCAAAGGCCCGTTACCATAAATTGGTCATCATGACCGATGCTGACGTGGACGGTGCTCATATCCGGACCTTATTGCTGACTTTATTTTATCGTTATATGCGTCCGATCGTCGAAGCCGGTTTTGTCTATATCGCCCAACCGCCTCTGTATGGTGTGAAACAAGGTAAAAACATTACCTATATCCAGCCTGGAAAAGATGCAGATGACAACTTGGCTGCTACTATCGAAGCACTTCCGGCAACACCTAAACCTTCGATTCAACGATACAAAGGTCTGGGGGAAATGGATGATCACCAGTTGTGGGAAACCACAATGGATCCCCATAATCGTGTGATGCTGCGGGTGACGGTCGATGATGCTATCCGGGCAGATGAAATTTTTGAAAAATTGATGGGTGACCGTGTGGAACCTAGAAGAGAATTTATTGAAGTCAATGCACGGTATGTTAGCAATTTGGACGTATAAGTATAAATTTAAAGTGAAAAGTAAGGAGAAAAACATTCATGTCAGAAGAATTAAACGAAAATATTATTGATGTCAACCTGACCAATGAAATGGAAACATCATTTATTGACTATGCAATGAGTGTTATCGTGTCCCGAGCTTTGCCTGATGTGAGAGACGGATTGAAACCAGTACATAGACGTATTTTATATGGGATGCATGAACTGGGAATCACACCAGACAAACCTCATAAAAAATCTGCCAGAATTGTTGGGGATGTAATGGGTAAGTATCATCCTCACGGGGACAGTGCCATCTATGAATCAATGGTTAGAATGGCACAACCGTTCAGCTACCGCAACATGCTGGTGGATGGTCACGGAAACTTCGGTTCAGTGGACGGAGACGGTGCTGCTGCAATGCGGTATACCGAGGCGCGTATGAGTAAAATCGCGTTGGAGCTGCTGCGGGATATCAATAAAGATACAATTGATTTTCAGATGAACTATGACGAGTCTGAAAAGGAACCAAGTGTTTTGCCTGCAAGATTTCCCAACCTTTTAGTAAACGGAACAACAGGGATTGCAGTGGGGATGGCGACTAATATCCCTCCTCATAACTTGGGAGAGGTTATTGATGCAGTAAAATTGTTGATGGAAAATGCTGAAGTTACCACTACTGAATTGATGGAAGTATTGCCGGGACCGGATTTTCCTACCGGGGGACTGGTTATGGGCAAATCAGGTATCCGCAGAGCCTATGAAACGGGCAGAGGATCCATCACGGTAAGGGCAAAAGTTGATATCGAGGAAATGCCGAACGGAAAAGAGCGGATACTTGTTTCAGAATTGCCTTACATGGTAAACAAAGCTAAATTAATCGAACGTATTTCGGACTTACACCGAGAAAAACGTATCGAAGGAATCACAGATTTGAGAGATGAATCTTCAAGAGAAGGTATGCGGATAGTCATTGAAATCCGCCGGGATATGAGTGCTACTGTGGTATTGAACAATTTGTATAAATTGACAGCACTGCAAAGTTCATTCGGCTTTAATATGCTGGCCATCGTCAACGGCGAGCCTAAGCTACTAAGCCTCAAGGCTATTTTAGAACATTATTTAGCTCATCAGGAAGAAGTAATCAGAAGAAGAACCCTCTTTGATAAAAAGCGTGCAGAAGATCGTGCCCATATCTTGGAAGGATTAAGAATTGCTCTAGATCATATCGATGAAATCATTAAAATCATCCGCGGGTCTCAATCTGATGAAATAGCAAAAAACACCTTGATAGAAACATTTGATTTATCTGACCGCCAAGCTCAAGCTATCTTAGATATGCGTTTGCGACGTTTGACTGGTTTAGAAAGAGATAAAATCGAAAAAGAATATCAAGAACTATTGGAATTGATTGCTGATTTGACAGATATTTTGGAAAATCATCATCGGATTTTAGAAATCATTTCCACAGAACTGGATGAAATCAACCGGAAATACAGCGATGACCGCCGTACTGAATTATTAGTAGGGGAAGTGCTAAGTCTGGAAGACGAAGATCTGATTGAAGAAGAAGATATCGTGATTACGCTGACCCATAACGGTTATATCAAGCGTTTGCCGAGTTCTGAATTCCGGACTCAAAAACGCGGCGGCCGCGGGGTTCAGGGAATGGGGATGCATGATGATGATTTTATTGAAACATTGGTATCTTGTTCTACCCATGATTCTCTGCTCTTCTTTACCAATACTGGTAAAGTTTACCGTGCGAAAGGTTATGAAATACCAGAGTACGGAAGGACGGCCAAGGGTCTTCCTATCATCAATCTATTAGGAGTGGATTCTTCCGAAAAAGTACAAGCCATCATCAATGTTTCAGGAGAGGCAGATGAAGATAAATATCTATTCTTTACGACCCGGATGGGTGTAGTAAAGAGAACCAATGCTTCCGCTTTTGCTAATATCAGGAGCAATGGCTTGATTGCTATCGGATTGAAAGAAAATGATGAATTAATCAATGTTTCTATCACCACTGGCAAGAAAAACATCATTATCGGTACTCATTTAGGTTATTCTGTAACCTTTAATGAGAATACGGTAAGAGATATGGGACGAACTGCTACTGGTGTCCGCGGTGTCCGCCTGAGAGAAAATGATTTTGTTGTTGGGATGGACATTTTGGAACCGGAAAGCGAAGTGTTTGTCATTACTGAACAAGGTTACGGTAAACGGACTTCTTCGGACGAATATCCGGTAAAAGGAAGAGGCGGAAAAGGAATCAAGACTGCCAATATTACCGAAAAAAATGGTCCTTTAGTCGGTTTGACAACTGTCAGCGGAGATGAAGATGTTTTAGTCATCACTGATCAAGGTGTGATTATCAGATTTAATATCGATTCTGTTTCTCAGACAGGCAGAGCCACACAAGGTGTTCGTTTGATCAGGGTGGATAACGATACAAAAGTTGCTACTATGGCAATTGTTGAGCCTGATGAAGAGGATGAAACTGAAAGCGATACTGTTGAAAACAATTAAATTAAAAGGAATCAATAATTCGGATTATTGATTCCTTTTTTCCTTGATTTTATTGTTTTTTCGTAGTATAGTGTTTAATTGTGGGTAGTGTAACAACTACTCTTCCTTGCTCTAATGAAACATTGGAGCCAGAGACCATAAGGAGGTGGAATCAATGAGTAAAGCAACGAATTATGAAATCACATACATTATTCGTCCAAACATTGATGAAGAAGCTAAAAATGCTTTAGTAGAACGTTTCGATGCAATTTTGAAAGATAACGGTACTGAGGTTTTAGAATCGAAAGATTGGGAAAAACGCCGTCTTGCTTACGAAATCAATGATTTTCGTGAGGGTTATTACCGGATCGTCAAAGTTTCTTCTGAAAATGCAAATGGGATCAATGAATTTGATCGTCTTGCTAAAATTAATGATGATATCTTACGTCATATGATCGTCAAAGAAGAAAACTAAAAAATGTTTCACGTGAAACATTTTTGAACGGAAGGGGGCTGTAAATGTGATTAACAATGTTGTACTTGTAGGGAGACTGACCAGAGATCCGGATTTGAGATATACTTCTAACGGATTAGCCGTAGCAACTTTTACCCTTGCAGTTGATCGCCGTTTTACGAATCAGGCTGGAGAACGTGAAACAGACTTTATCCAATGTGTCATTTGGAGAAAAAGTGCTGAAACGCTAGCTAATTACACACGTAAAGGATCCCTGATTGGGGTTGAAGGCAGAATTCAAACACGTAATTATGAAAATCAACAAGGTCAAAGAGTTTATGTGACAGAAGTCCTTTGTGAAGCTTTCCATTTCTTGGAGTCTAAAGCGACGAATGAACAAAGACTAAATAATCAGTCATACAGCGGTAATAGCGGCAACCAACAATTTAATCAATCATTTAACCAATCTTCAAACCCATCACAGAATAGTAGTTCTAATACTCCAGATTTCGGCCGAGATGCAGATCCTTTCGCATCCAGTTCGCAAATCGATATTTCTGATGATGACTTACCATTCTAAAATCGAGGAGGGAATATAATGGCGCAACAAAGAAGAGGCGGAAGAAAACCCCGTCGTAAAGTATGTTATTTTTGTGCAAATCACATGGATCATGTAGATTATAAAAATGTAGAATTATTAAAAGGTAAATTTGTTTCTGAAAGAGGTAAAATTTTGCCTCGTCGTGTCACAGGAACATGTGCAAAACATCAACGTACATTGACTACAGCAATCAAACGTTCCAGAATCATGGCTTTATTGCCGTTTGTGGCTGAAGACTAATAAAATTTTTAATATTTAAGATTTGCAGAAATGCAAGTCTTTTTTATTTTAAAATATTTTTTTCTCTGATGAAGTACTGTGAATAAAATCAGCAAGTATAGTGTTACTCACTCTAAATGTTTCACGTGAAACATTTAGAGTGAGTAACAAGGTTTATTGCTTGTGTGATATGTGATAGAATGGGTAAGAGAAAACATACAAAAGGTGTGAAATGAATATGAAAGTTATTTTTTTATCTGATGTCAAAGGACAAGGAAAAAAAGGGGAAGTTAAAGAAGTCTCTAGCGGTTACGCACAAAATTTTCTTATAAAAAAAGGTTTAGCGAAAGAAGCCACAGCAGCGGGTTTATCTGAATTAAAAGCCAAGAAAAAAGCCAGAGAGCGGGAAGAAGCGGAATTAAAAGCAGAGGCTGAAAAACTGAAAAAAACAATTGAAGCAGAAGGTTTCGAAGTGCTTTTAAAAGCAAAATCCGGTGAAGACGGCCGCTTGTTTGGTTCTATTACTTCTAAACAAATTGCAGAAGGTTTAAAAAAAGAACACAAACTTAAAGTTGATCGCCGCAAAATGGAACTGCCTCAACCTATCCGGTCTTTGGGGTATACGAAGGTTCCAATTAAATTGCATTCAGGAGTATCGGCTGTTTTGAAAGTTCATGTGGTGAACGAATAATTAATACTTTAAAGTACAAGGGGAATGAGTAAATGAGTGAATTGATGCAAGATAGAATTCCTCCTCAAAATATTGAAGCGGAACAAGCCGTACTAGGTTCAGTTTTTTTAGATTCCGATGCTATTATCGAAGCGATGGAATATCTGACAAGCGAAAGTTTTTATCGTAGAAGCCATCAGCTTATTTTTCAAATGATGAGTCATTTGAATGACCGTAATGAAGCTATCGACGTTATCACGGTGAAAGATCAGTTAGAATCATTAAATTTGTTAGAAGATGTTGGCGGTTTGAATTATTTAACAGAGCTGGCTCTAGTCGTGCCTACAGCAGCCAATGTGGGGCATTATGCCAGGATTGTCGAAGAAAAATTTTTATTAAGAAATTTGATTGCTACTGCCACTGAAATTGTGACAAAAGGGTTTGAGCAAAGTGATAATGTGGAAGCAATCTTGGATGAAGCTGAGAAGAAAATCCTAGAAGTTTCTGAGCGAAGAAATCGTTCTGGATTTTTGCCTATTGCAGAAGTGTTGAATACTTCCTTTGCGGAAATCGACCGTCTATCCCAATTAGAGGAAGACATCACAGGTTTGCCTACCGGTTATTTGGCTTTAGATAAAATGACAGCCGGATTGCAGGCGGAAGAATTGATTATTTTAGCTGCCAGACCTGCTGTGGGGAAAACAGCCTTTGCCTTGAATATCGCTCAGAATGTCGGAACGAAAACCGACCGGGCAGTGGCTGTATTCAGTTTGGAAATGGGTGCAGAGTCATTGGTTAACCGGATGCTTTGTGCGGAAGGAACGATAGAAGCCAGTCATTTGAAAACAGGTCAGTTAACTGAAGAAGAATGGTCTAATTTGATTATGGCAATGGGAAGTCTATCAAAGGCTGATATTTACATTGATGACACGCCAGGAATAAAAATCAGTGAAATTCGTGCCAAATGCCGGAAACTGGCACAGGAGAAAGGCAACCTTGGTCTGATACTGATTGATTACCTACAATTGATTGAAGGGAATAATAAAGAAAACCGTCAGCAGGAAGTTTCTGATATTTCCAGACAATTAAAAAAATTAGCTAAGGAATTAAAAGTGCCAGTCATCGCCCTTTCCCAGCTGTCACGGGGAGTGGAGCAGCGTCAAGATAAAAGGCCGGTTTTAAGCGACATACGTGAATCAGGTTCCATTGAACAAGACGCGGATATTGTAGCGTTTCTTTATCGTGAAGATTACTATCAGCGGGACAGCGATGAGGATGCAGACGAAAGAGAAGAAAATGATATCATAGAAGTGATTATCGAGAAAAATAGAAGCGGTGCTAGAGGAACGGTGGAATTACTCTTTATCAAACAATTTAATAAATTTTCATCTATTTCGAACCGAACAGAGTTTTAATGTTCGGTTTTGTTTGTTTTAAACGGATATAAAACAATAAAGTTCGTGTATTAGTGTTAAAAGAAATAGATGTGTTTTCAATGTTCGATATTTATTGATTTTATAAGTGTAACTTGGTAAAATAAGCAAGAATTAGAAAAAAATGTAGAGGAGCCTTCATATGCCGTCAATAGTGGTAGTGGGAACGCAGTGGGGAGACGAAGGAAAAGGAAAGATTACTGACTTTTTAAGTGAGAATGCTGAAATCATTGCCCGTTATCAAGGAGGGGATAATGCCGGACACACGATTAAGTTTGACGGTGTGACGTACAAGCTGCATCTTGTTCCTTCAGGGATCTTTTATGAGGACAAGACAAGTGTTATCGGAAATGGCGTTGTCATCAATCCAAAGTCCTTAACAGAGGAATTAAAGTATTTGGAAGAGCGGGGCATTGAAACAAAAAATCTAAGAATTTCAGACAGAGCCCACGTTGTTTTGCCCTATCATATTAAACTGGACCAGTTGCAAGAAGAGGCTAAAGGGGATCAGAAAATCGGTACCACAATCAAAGGGATTGGACCAGCCTACATGGACAAAGCTGCAAGAGTGGGTATCAGAATAGCCGATTTATTGGACGAAGAAGTTTTTTCAGAAAGACTAAAAATCAATTTGCAAGAAAAGAATCTTCAGTTTGAAAAAGTTTATGGAGATAACCCGATGGATTTTTCAGAAATCTTCGAAGAATATTATCGCTATGGACAGGAAATTAAAAAATATGTCTGTGACACTTCAGTGATTTTGAATGATGCCTTAGATAATGGGAAAAGAGTACTGTTTGAAGGTGCCCAAGGAGTAATGCTGGATATCGACCAAGGGACCTATCCTTTTGTCACATCATCTAACCCGGTTGCCGGAGGTGTGACTATTGGCAGCGGTGTAGGACCTTCTAAAATCGATAAGGTGGTAGGTGTTTGTAAAGCATATACATCAAGGGTCGGGGACGGGCCTTTCCCAACCGAGTTATTTGGTGAAGTGGGTGAGCGTATCCGTGAAATTGGCAGAGAGTACGGAACCACAACGGGCAGACCGAGAAGGGTGGGATGGTTTGATTCAGTAGTCATGCGCCATTCAAAACGTGTGTCAGGTATCACTAATTTATCTCTCAATTCGATTGATGTGCTAAGTGGTTTAGAAACAGTAAAAATCTGTACGGCCTATGAGTTGGATGGACAAAAAATCTATCACTATCCTGCCAGTTTAAAAGAATTATCACGCTGCATCCCTGTTTACGAAGAATTGCCAGGCTGGTCCGAGGATATCACTCAGTGCAAAACATTGGCAGAATTGCCTGAAAATGCCAGGAGATATGTTCATTTTATATCTGAGCTGGTCGGTGTGCGTATTTCGACCTTTTCAGTGGGGCCAGACCGTTCTCAAACCAATATCCTTGAAGGTGTGTGGGGGAATCATTAGTTTTTAAGAGATAGTTTTGTTACTGCAAGCAGGTTGTTTTAGTTAATGGATGATGGACAATCAGGGAGGAGCATCAAAATGAACTTTAGAATATTAACGGATTCATGTTGTGATTTGCCTTATGATTTGTTAGAAAAAGAAAACGTCCAGATTGTTTCGATGGTTGTGACATTGGATGGAAAAGAATATGAAGATGATTTGGGAAAAACTTTCAGCAGTGAATGGCTGATAAAAGAAATCCAGCAGGGGAAGTTAGGAGCTACTTCTCAAATCAATATCGGTGTTTATTTGGAAAAATTCAAAGAGATGCTGGAAAATGATCAGACACCTATCATCTATCTAGGATTTTCTTCAGGTTTAAGCGGTTCTTATTCTAATTCTTTGGCGGCCTTGGAACTTTTGAATGAGGAAAGAGGATCAAAGGCACCTATCGTGCTGGTTGATTCCAGGCAAGCATGCCTTGGGGAAGGCATGTTGGTGAAGGAATTAATAGATTTGAGAAATGAAGGATCCAGTGTGGATGAAGCTTTGTTAAAAATCAATCAGCTTAAAACAAGAGTACAGTCTTGGGTCACCGTGGATGATTTAAAATATTTAGAACGTGGCGGACGGATTTCTAAAACAACGGCAACAGTAGGAAGCTTAATGAATATAAAGCCGATTATCGTGGTCGACGAACAAGGAAAACTGGTAAATCAAGGGAAAGTGCGCGGTCGCCGCAAATCGCTGGACAAGTTAGTGGAGCAAACGAAGGAACATATGTCAGTAGAGGACACTCCTGCCATCTATATTGCTTACGCAGGGGATATCGAAGCAGGGGAGTATCTAAAGGAGTCCTTATCAGATTTAGGACTTCCTATCAAGATGTATCCTATGGGTCCTACCATTGCTTGTCATACAGGAGCAGGTGCACTGGCAGTGTTTTCCATCGTGAAATAAAATTCCCTCAGAATGTTTTGAAGAACGTTCTGAGGGAATTTTTATTTTATTTAAAAGATAAAGCAAGACTCATTTATTCTACTTGGATATCGAAAACCCCTTTTTTCTTAATGTTTACATGATATTGCAGATCATATACTGTTTTTCCTTGTGACATATCATTCAAAATTTGTTTAAGTTCTTTTTCAGCATCGTCTCTTGTTTTATACCACCCTAGTGCTACGGTGTTATCACCCCAAAAACTGTGGTCATCAACACCCATCAGCAAAATTTCTGGATGATAATCCTTTTTCCATGCCACAGGAGATAAAATAAACTTATAAAAAGAGGATACCTTACCATTGAGCTTACTGGTTATGGATATTTTATTACTTCCTTTGATATTTTTATTTGAGCTAGATGTTTCCTCCATTGAGTTATCCAGTAATAAATCTATGGAAACCCAAAATATTTTGACAAGATAATCAATTTATCAAAATCTGGTTGGGCAGTGCCATTTTCATAACGCGAAATCGATTGTCTGGAAACATCTAGCAATTCTGATAATTGTTCTTGTGAAATTCCTTTTTCCTTTCGTAACTCTTTTAACTTTTCACCAAACATTGTGTCACCTCCTATATCTGTATATTAAAGAAAGGATGTTAAAAAAACAAGATTCATTTTGTTGCATAGACGCAACAGACAGTTGCAAACATTAAAAGTTCGAAACAAAAGGAGCTTTTCAGAAAAAGTTTTTAACTTTTTCTGGATTTTCAATCAAAACACTTGAAAATCAAAAACACCTCTCAGGAAATTTAAAATTATCTGAGAGGTGTTTTTTAAAATATTATGAAGCCGTTCTTCTGTGAACTAAAGTTTATTATATCATTTTTTTTTCATTAATTTCTTATTTGTCCATCACCGTAGATAATGTATTTGATAGAAGTCAATTCTTCCAAGCCCATCGGACCTCTAGCATGGAGTTTTTGAGTGCTGATACCGATTTCTCCGCCGAAACCAAACATGCTGCCATCGGTGAAGCGGGTGGAAGCATTGGCATAAACGGCAGCTGCATCTACTTGCTGTAAGAAAGCTTGTGTAGCAGAATAGTTTTCGCTGACGATGGCTTCTGAATGTTTTGAACTGTAAGTTTGAATGTGTTCAAGAGCTTCTTCCAGTGAACTGACAGTTTTGACGGCTAGGATAAAATCTAGAAATTCAGTGGCATAATCTTCATCTGTCACAGGTGTACTTTCCTTTAAGTAACGGCTGGCAATTTCGTCGGCTCTTATTTCCACATTAAATTCTGCCAAACGTTTTTCAATCACTGGCAGCAATGCTTCTGCCACATCTTGATGGATGATAAGAGTTTCCAACGCATTACAAACAGATGGTCGTTGACATTTGCCATTCACAAGTATTTCGACCGCTTTTGCTTGATCAGCATCTTTGTCGATATACAGATGACAATTGCCTGTTCCGGTTTCAATTACTGGAACTGTGGCATTTTTGACTACTGTCTGAATAAGATTCGCTCCGCCTCTAGGAATAAGCAAATCAAGGTATTCATTTAAGGTCATTAATTTAACGGCCGTTTCATGTGAAACATCCTCAATATATTGAATAGCATATTTAGAGACATCACAAGACTCCAAGGCTTGCTGCATCAAAGAAACCAGCAGTTTATTCGAGTGGAACGCATCTTTGCCCCCCCTTAAGATAACCGCATTTCCTGCTTTGAAACACAAAGTTGCGGCTTCGATAGTCACGTTAGGACGGGCTTCATAAATGATACCGATGACACCGATAGGCACTCTTTTTTTCCCGATTAGTAAATTGTCATCAGTTTGCCACATTTTATCCACATTGCCGATAGGGTCTTTCAAATCGATGATGGTTTCAATGCTTTCAATCATGTTTGTGATCCGATCTTCTGTTAAAAGAAGTCGATCGATGATGGCACTTGTCTTTCCAGCCTTTTTAGCTTGGGCAATATCTTTATTATTTTCTTCGATAATCTTTGCAGTATTTTTTTCTAAATTGTCGATGATTGTTTTTAGAACTAAATTTTTATTTTTTGCGTCTAAGTTGTTGAGAAAGACAGCTGTTTCTTTCCCATGCTTTCCCATTTGTATCAAATCATCCATAAGAATTCCTCCTCTTCTATTTTCCGAACAAAGTTCCTATTTCTTTTCCATCCAAGATATCAAAAAGAATGCTTGGTTTTTTCCCATTAGCCAGCACCACTTTGCCATTGTTTTTCAAAATGAGCTCCGCTGCTTTTAATTTTGTAATCATTCCACCTGTCCCCAGATCGCTTCCTTTTCCGCCTGAATATTCAAATAAATCATCTGTGATTTCAGGAATATGATGGAAAAATTTTGCTTTTTTATTTGTCCGGGGATTGTCAGAATAGAAACCGTCAATGTCTGACAAAATGATAAGTAAATCCGCCTGAACAAGATTTGCCACGATGGCTGATAACTGGTCGTTATCACCAAACACAGTTTGATGATTCAATTCATCCACGGCGACACTGTCATTTTCATTAACAATCGGGATGATGCCCATTTTAAGCAGTTCATGAAAAGTATTGTAAACATTTCTCCGGCTTTCAGGAAAATCGATGACATCCCTCGTTAACAAGACTTGGGCAGATTTCTGATAATAAACTTTAAACCGCTGATTATATAAATTCATCAATTCCAATTGACCGATAGCTGCAAGTGCTTGCTGTTCCGCAATTGATTCAGGCCGGTGTTTTAAATTAAGATGGACCATGCCGGCCCCGATAGCACCTGATGATACGAGGATGATTTCATATTCTTGTGTTGCTAAATCTGACAAAGTAAAGGCCAGTTGATCAATAGTTTTCAAATTGATTCGACCGTTGGGTAAAATCAAGGAGCTGGTGCCTACTTTTACCACAATTCGTTTAACATTTTTAATAGATGTGCGCAAATTTCTTCGCTCCTTTATAAATTCCTTTAGTGGCATAAGACTGATGCCTTTTCAACATAGGATAATTGGTTCTCATTATATCAAAAGTTCAACATTAAAAAAAGATTAAACTAAGGTTTGTTTATCATAATGAACAAGCAGCAGCTGAATAAAAATTTTAAGAGGAAGTCTCAGAATCATTTTTTTCATTACGACAATAAAGAAAGCACAAAAAAGCTGAGAAATTAATTTCTCAGCTTTTTTTTAGGCATAAATTTCTTTGACTTTCTCTTGAATTCTTTGATTTTCCAAAAAGTCATCATAAGTTGAGTTTGGATAATCTACGATGCCTTTATCAGAAACAGCAATGATTCTGTTAGCTGTAGTCTGAATAAATTGATGGTCGTGGGAAGCAAATAATATGGAACCTTTGAAAGTAATTAGCCCATCATTGAGTGCTGTAATAGATTCTAAATCCAAATGATTTGTCGGGTCGTCAAGGACTAAGACGTTGGCTTTCGACAGCATTAGTTTGGATAACATGCAGCGGACTTTTTCTCCACCGGACAGAACATTCACTGGTTTCATCACATCTTCTCCAGAGAACAACATACGGCCGAGGAAACTTCTCAAGAAAGTATTGTCGTCTTCTTCTTTAGAAGCATATTGTCTCAACCAATCCAAAATAGTTGTGTCAGAAGAAAATTCAGAAGAATTATCTTTTGGCAGATAGGCTTGGGAAGTAGTAACGCCCCAGCGGAACGAGCCTGAATCAGGTTCGATTTCCCCCATCAGTATTTTGAAAAGGGTGGTCAAGACAATGTCATTGTTTGACAAGAAGGCGACTTTATCATCTTTTGCCAGTGTAAAGGAAACATTGTCCAAAACTTTTTTACCGTCAATCGTTTTAGAAATATTTTCTACATGGAGCAAGTCGTTTCCTATTTCCCTTTCAGGTGAGAAACCCACGAAAGGATAACGGCGAGACGAAGGTTGGATGTCATCAATCTCAATTTTTTCCAACATTTTTTTTCTCGATGTTGCCTGTTTGGATTTAGAAGCATTGGCACTGAATCTTGCTATAAATTCTTGCAATTCTTTGACTTTTTCTTCTTTTTTAGCATTTTGATCGGCTTGTAATTTTGCTGCCAGTTGACTTGACTCCAACCAAAAATCGTAGTTGCCCACAAACAGTTTTATTTTTCCGAAATCTAAATCCGCCATGTGTGTGCACACCGTATTTAAAAAGTAGCGGTCATGGGAAACAACGATAACAGTGTTATCAAAATTGATTAGAAACTCTTGCAGCCATTCGATTGACTGAGTATCTAAACCGTTTGTCGGCTCGTCCAAGAGCAAAACATCTGGTTGACCAAATAAGGCCTGAGCAAGGAGGACTTTGACTTTTTGTCCTTCTGGCAGTTCGCTCATTTTTTTCTCGTGGAGGTCTTCAGGAATATTCAAACCTTGCAGCAATGTAGCAGCTTCCGGCTCAGCTTCCCATCCGTTTAATTCGGCAAACTCCCCTTCGAGCTCTGCAGCCAAATTGCCGTCTTCTTCTGAAAAATCTTCTTTCATGTAAAGGGCATCTTTTTCTTTCATTACTTCATAAAGTCGTTCATGTCCCATAATCACTGTTTCCAAAACGGTGAACTCTTCAAAGCCAAAGTGATCCTGTGCCAAAGTAGCCAGTCGTTCTTCAGGTCCTAGGGAGACATTTCCGGTACTTGGCTCCAGTGCGCCGGAAAGAATTTTTAAAAAGGTTGATTTTCCCGCTCCGTTAGCACCGATCAGCCCGTAACAGTTGCCGGGGGTGAATTTAATGTTGACATTATCAAAAAGTTTGCGGTCAGGTAATTGCAAACTTACATCAGTTACTGTAATCATGTGTAGCTCCTCTTCTTGTAGAATTTTCTCTCTAGTGCATTATAACGATTAACCGGGGCTTTCGCAAGATAATCATTGAGAAGAATGGGTTGTAAATTTGTTTAAAAGCTCTCTATTAAAACTGATTACTTTCAGAAACAACGGTGTCAGAGGAATTTTAGCAAATCATCGAAGTCCCACTGGAGAAAAAATGGCTGAACTTAAAAAAAGAGCTGAAGAGGTTGGTTTTAAAAAGATTGTCACTATCTGATAATGATTTTTAGAAGATAGGAAATTTGAAAAAAAGTAGAGCCTGCGAAAATTTTCGCAGGCTTTTTTCGAAATAAGTCCTAGCAATTTTCAAGAGCTATTGTTCACTTTTTATTGGAGCATTTTCATTTGTCAAGTGAAGCTAAACAAAACTGTTTCACCACTTCCGTTGCAAAGTTTAAAGGAGCTATTGTTTTAGGAGGGCAGCAGCTTGAGTATTCTATATTTTATGCAACCAAATATCTTCACTTCAAGCCTGTCTTGAATCTTTCTCATACATATTAGGTCAAGTTTTCCTTAGAGCGGGAACAGAATATTTTCATATTAAATCACCTTGGGCATGTCTTCTGATGGATTTTGATTGAAATAAAATAACTGTTCATTTATATTAAGTATAATCGGTTAAAGGAGTTTTTTTAGATGAAGGAAGGGGAGTGGCGTATTGGAAGAGACAGTCCAAGCTATTTTAAAAAATTTTTACAACTTAAATGTAAGCGCATTACGTCAAAATAAAACAGGTTGGCAAAATATTGTCTATGAGGTCGGCACGAACTCCGGTGCTTTTATTATGCGCTGCACACCAAAGGCTAACCGCGGGGAAAAAGATATTTTGGGAGAGGTGGAGTGGCTGCTCCATCTGGAAAAATATTTAGCTGTCCCTACTCCAGTGGCAACGGTTAAAAATACCTATTGTATCAATTTAGAGGACCCTGCCATTCCGTACTTTTTTGTTTTATTTGATAAAATTGAAGGACAGCATATCAGTTATGCTCCTTACCTGAACCGGACGGATTTATTTTATAAACTAGGTGTGGAGATAGGCAAGGTACACGCCGCCAGCAAAGGTTTTGTTTTAAAAACCGGTACACGCCGCCATTGGTATGACAATCAATACTTGAAGGAATTCGACCAGCATATTCCTAAAGATCAAGTAAAAGTTTACGAAAGTTGCGACTTACTGGTGAAAGAAATAAAAAATGCTGTAGCACATTCCAGTGATTACGGATTGGTCCATGGAGATATCCACCATGAAAATTTTTTATTGAAAGAAAATAAGCTGATTATCATTGATTATGACGAGAGTCAGTATAGTTTGTTGTGTGAAGATTTCTCGGTGGCTTTGTATTATACATTGTACGGGATGCTAAACAATGACAGCCGCCGGGACAGGGTAGCCGAAAAATTTTGTTATCATTTTCAGCGGGGTTACAGGAAGCATTTTTCTGCAGATTATGATTTGTCTTTTGTCCCTTTGTATTTGCGTTTGAGAGAATTGATTGCTTACGTTGGGGCGTATAAAAAATGGGATTTTGCTGCTCTTTCTGATTGGCAAGCTGGATTTTTACAGGAAAGCCGCCAGAGAATAGAAAATCATCAACCTATTTTTCAACTGGACAGAAAAAAATGGTCTCTTTTCGCTGATTTCAGCAGATATGATGACTTTGTAGAAAATTCGACGCAATAAGTAAAAATCACCCCCGTATTCTTGCTATTTCAAGAATGCGGGGGTGATTCATTGTTTTTTCAGAAATTTATCCTACCCATTGATTCAGGACTGACGATTTAATAACTGAGTGGTCAGCTTTATCAAAGTTGCTTTGGTATTTTCCTTAGTCTCCGGTAATTCAGCCAGTTGGTTTAATGCCCTTTGTGTGTATTCTTCTGCCAGCAGGCGGGCTTTTGCCACACCGTCTGCTTGTTTGACGAGATGATATATTTCACGTGTATCTTCATCGCTCATCTCCATTTTTTTATCAAGATAAGGCATCAATTCTTGCCGGTGAGATGCCATGGCACAAATGAGCGGTAAAGAATAAACACCTTGACGGACATCTTTCATGACCGGCTTGCCAAGGGTTGTTTCATGCTGAGAGTAATCTAAAATATCATCTAAAATTTGAAAAGCAATGCCGATATTTAAGCCGATTTCCCTTGCTTTATTCGCAAATTCAGCAGTGGTATTATTTTCAAACGCTCCTAAAAAACAGCTTAAAGCAAATAGTTCAGCGGTTTTTCCGGAGATATTTTTAATATAATTTTCCACAGACATATCGTAATCGTACCGATTGTCCATTTGCCCCAGTTCCCCGTCAAGAATTTTTTCCATACTTTTTGCATTCAGCTGGATACTCTTTAAAGAGGAGACGTGGTTGGCTAAAAGTTTAAAACACACGATGAACAGATAATCCCCGGCATAAACTGCCACATCTTTTCCAAACGTATGCTGGATCGTCTGCAGGCTTCTTCGCGTGGCGGCTTCATCCACTATGTCATCATGAATCAGCGTGGCAGTGTGAAGTGTTTCAATCGATGCGGCCAAAGCGATGGTCTTCCGTGCATCCTGTTTTTTGCCAAATTGGGAAAAAAGGAAAAGATAGGCTGGTCTCAGCAATTTTCCGCCTGAACGAATCATTTCCAAGATGGCATTTTCCACATCTTTATTTGCTAGATTGATGGATGCCTCCATTAAATCAAGTGTTTTTTTTAATTCCGTTTTGAGTGATGGATAGTCTTCCCATAATGGATGTATCTTCACAATGTGTACTCCTTTAGTTTAATGAACCGGTGTTTCTTAGTTTTACACAGCTGTCATTTTTTTAAATAGATTGATGGCTGCAGTATTCAAGTTTCCAGATCTGCTTGGAATTGTTGCAGCAGCTTGATGTTTTTCAACAGATAGTTGGCAGCGATTCCCACAGCAATCCCGGCCAAAATACCGATGCCTGACAGGATAGGTAAGTATAGCATGACCGACCACGAACGTGCAATGAAACTAGCCACCATCAGCTGACCGACATTGTGCAGGAAACCGCCCACAGAGCTGATGCCGATGATGCTGACCCGCTCAGGCCCCAGCTTTTTGATTAGGAGCATACCGAAAAAACTAAGCAGAGCGCCGGCAGCACTGTAAATAAATGTAGAAACCGTCCCTCCCAGCAACGTAGTCAAAAGCAGTCTCAGACATACGAGCAGAAAACTTTCTTTCTTTGTCAAAGTAAAAATAGCAATGATCGTGATCAAGTTTGCCAGACCGAGCTTGGCGCCCGGCGCAATAGCAAAGGGAAAAGGAATCATATTTTCCAGCAGACCGATGATTACCCCCTGAGCGACCAATAGAGAGATATAAATAAGCTTTTTATTTTTTTTCATTGATGAAGACCCCTTCTAAAAAGCTAAATCTGTTTAGCTGATATTGGTAACGAGCTCAAGGAAAAATAAAAGTTCTAGAGGAAATTCCCTAGAACTTTTATCTGTTGGCAGGGAAGTTATTCCTGTCCGTAAAGGGACTTGACTTCACCATACCACCATTTGTGCAGCGTGCGCTGAATCCAGGGCTGTACCCATTTATCTAATCCAAGAGTTCTTCCTGAACCGTTCATCAAGGCGAAGGCCACAGGAATAAACCAAATGTTCACCCAATAAAACATACCTGAGAGACAAAATGTGATGACGAGCACGATAGTAGTAGCACTGCTCAGCCAAGTAAATAGACCGGCAATCAATGCTAAAGCCAGAGCTACTTCAAAAAAGACCATAAACTTTTGGAAGAACATGGCGACATCGTTGTTCGGCATGATAAACTGCATGATTTTTGTGAACCAGGCAGGTGAATTTTCCATGACTGCCATCGGTTGTTCCCCATGAGCATAACTCAGACCAAATTTAGCCACTTCGACAGCACCGTCGACGGCATCAGTAGCAGCGGTTGCAGCGTCAACAGCTTCCGTAGCGCCGGTTGCGGCATCTGCTGCATCCTTAGCATATTCCCAAGTCCATGGGAAAACAGAATCTCCCACAAACCAAGAGCCTTCGCCAAACCATGTGCTTGGCTTCAACACTTCTCCGTTGCCGATTATTTTCTTCCCGGCTTCCACCAGCCAGACCAGTCCGTAGAAGACACGCAGCGGCACACTCCATAAAACATTGCTGTTGCGGGAGGAGTGTCCCCGGGTGACGTTTCTTTCATTTTCAACGCGGAAAAATTCATGCATCATATACTGGAAAGCATAATGGCCGGAGCGGATATCAAAGAAATACTTGATATTGATAATATGCTTCATGATAATAGCTAGAAAACCACTTAAATGAATTTTATCAAATAAACTAGCCACACCGAATTTAGAACCCACGGAGACCATATATCCTTGATAGTTTCCTTTGAAAGCTTGCTTTTCGGTTTGATTGATGTCTGCCAAAATATTCATGGCAGCATAGTGGGCCGTACCTTCGGCTGCTTGTACGATTTGCGGTGTCGGCGTATTTTCAAATTCTTCGTAATAGACGATATCACCTACCACGTAGATGCCCTTGTCTTCAAAACCTTCCGCCTGTAAAAATTCATTGGTTGTCAATCGGTTAGCGTGAGATTTTTCCATACCAAAATCTTTTGTGTCACTGTTGGCTTGAACGCCGGCAGTCCAAATCAAGGTTCTTGTGGGGATTTTAGTCCCGTCCTGCAAAGTGACTTCTTTTTCGCTGACTTCGACAACAGGGGAGCTTTTAAGAATCTCCACGCCTTTCTTTACAAGGTAGCGTTCGGCGATGTCTGCATCGTAACGATCCAGCATATTTAAAATTGTAGGAAGGGCTTCGACCACCTTTAGCGAAATCTCGTCAGGTGAAATTTTATTTTTCTTTGCGATACTGTCTTTAAGGTCTACAAGTTCCCCGATCATTTCAATACCGGTAAAACCAGAACCGCAGACGACGAAGGTCAGCATCTCCCGTCGCAGCTTTTCATCTGGCTCCAAAGCAGCTAGAGCAACAGTCTGTTCGATATGTTCACGCAAAAGAATCGCATCTTCCATGGACCATAGAGAAAAGCCGTGCTGTCTTACTCCTGGCACTCCGAAGTCATTAGCCTCAGCTCCCATCCCGATCATCACATAATCGAAGTCATAGCTTCCGTTTTCTGTGTGAACCACTTTATTTTCTTTATCGATAGCTGTCACAGTGTCTGTTACAAGCTTGACGTTTTTTCTGCGGCAGAATAAACGTTGTAAATCATATTGGATTGCTTCAGGCTCGACTCGCCCTCCTGCAACTTCGTGTAGTTCTGTCATCATTGTTTGATAAGAATGACGATCAATTAGAGTGATTTCAACATCTGGATTTTTTTTAAGTTTTTTGGATAAATACTTGGTACCAAAAACCCCAGCGTAACCAGCTCCAACTACGACTATTTTTATCTTTGTCATAGTGTTTCTCTCCTTTTCCATTTTAAAAAAGATTGCGAATAATGTTTGATAATAATTACACAATTAGGCCTATTATAATTTTTTTTGCTCTAAAAGTCTACTAAAATTACTTACATTTAATCTGAAAAAAAACTGTGAATTTAATAAAAAAAAGTTTAAATAAGTTGCCAAATCATTAGTGATAGGGTAAAATACCTTTGTATCATATTTCACAATATACCATTAATAAATATAAGGTGGGAATCACAATGAAGAAGACAAAAATTTTGACAGGCGTTGCTTTAGTAGCAGTGTCAAGTATGTTATTTGTAGGCTGCCAAAGCGACGATGCTGGAAAAGATAAGACAGAAGATACAACCGTCGAAACGGCAGAAACAACAGAGCAAGAAGAAGCAAAACAGGTAGCGGGTGCACCTCTGCAAGACGGCACATTTACACTGGAAGAGAAAAATTATTCAAATGATTACCGTGCCACTTTCTCAATTACAGTAAAAGACGGTAAAATCACTGAGTCTAACTTTGATAACGTGAATGAAGCCGGCGAATCTAAGAAAGACAATGAAGAGTACAATGAAACAATGAAGGAAAAATCAGGCACAGGACCAGCTGAATTTATCCCTAAATTGAATGAATTATTCGTTGAGGCTCAAAATGCTGGAGGAATCGATATCGATGCAGTGACTGGTGCCACTCATTCTGCACGCAGCTTTGTTAACTATGCACAACAATTGGTTCAAGCAGCTCAAGCTGGCAATACTGAAACAATCGAAATCAATAACGGCGGCGAACTGCAAGACGGTACATACACTTTAGAAGAGAAAAACTATTCTAACGGTTACCGTGTCGTTTTCTCAATCACTGTTGAAGGCAACAAAATCACAGAATCAAATTATGACTATATCAACGAAGACGGAAAATCTAAAGTCGACGATCAAGAATACAATGAAAAGATGAAAGAAATCGCTGGAACGAATGCGGAAGAATTTATTCCTAAATTCAACGAAGCCTTAGTTGCAGAGCAAGTTCCATCTGAAATCGATGTTGTGACTGGTGCGACTCACTCTTTCAATGCTTTCCAAATGTATGCTGAACAGTTGATCAATGCTGCTGAAAATGGCAACACAGATAAAATTGAAGTAGATAATATCGTTTTTGAATAATCTTTATCAGTCAGCTATCTTAGACAACAGACTGCCTCGTGTGGTTTGTTGTTTTTGTTTTAAGCAGGATTGCTTTTCATTTTTTTGAAAAACAGGTAGGATATAGAAAAATATATCGATTCTGGGAAAGGAGTGGGCAACATGAAAAAGACCCTCCCGAGACTATCTTTTTTCTTCTTGCTGGCAGCAGTGTTTTTATTGACAGCGTGCGGAAGAACGGAAGATACAGACAATAAAGTAAAGGTTAACAAAGAACCTTACAGTGAACAGCAATATTTGATGGGGACTTATGTGAGAATCCAAATTTTTGATGACGGAAAAGAAGACGTCTTGTCGCAAGCCTTTGACAAGGTAAAAGAACTGGCAGACAAGACCACGGTTAATGAACCGGATGCAAAAGAGTCGGAAATAGCAAAAATCAACCGGCAGGCAGGCATTCAGCCCGTCAAGGTATCTCCGGATGTTTTCAATTTGATTCAAGCAGCCTACGATTACTCGGATATCCCGGAGCAGGGGTTTGATTTGACTATTGGGCCGATCACAGAGTTGTGGCACATTGGTTTTGATGATGCCAGAAAGCCTGAACAGTCAGAAATCGACGAAGCGTTGAAGCTGGTCAATCATGAAGCAGTGGTCTTGAATGAAGAAGAAAAAACAGTTTTTCTAAAGGGAAAAAATATGGCGCTGGATTTAGGAGCCATTGCCAAAGGATTTATCACTGATGAAGTCGTGAAAGTGCTGAAAGAAAATCATGTGACCACTGCCATCGTCGATTTAGGCGGCAATATTTATGTGATGGGTGAGAGTCCTAAAAAAGAGAATGGTTACTGGACAGTGGGGATTCAGGATCCTGAAAAAGAACGTAACCAAGTCGTAGGCTCTCTGCCTGCTACCAATCAGTCTCTAGTGACTTCGGGCATCTATGAAAGAAATTTAGAAGTGGACGGCAACCTTTATCATCATTTGTTTGATGCCGATACAGGTTATCCTTTTGAAAATGAGTTGGCGGGTGTCTCAATCATTTCTGAAAAATCAATTGACGGAGATGGGTTGTCCACCGTTGTGTTTTCAATGGGTGTGGAAAAAGGGCTGGCATTTGTGGAAAAGTTAGAAGAAACGGAAGCCGTTTTTGTCACGAAGGATGACGAAATATATGTGAGCAGCGGTCTCAAAGAGTCGTTTAAACTTAATGAAGAAGCTCGCTACACGTTAAAAGAAATAAAAGATAGGGAAAACTAGAAGGGGAAGACAATGACAGTCAGTATTTTTTTAAAATTAGTGGAGATTCAAACCAAATTAGCTAGTCTATTCCCCTTTATTATCGGCGTATTGTTTTCGATGTTTTATTTTGGGCAGGTCAAATGGCTGAATACAGTAATCTTTTTTTTAGGGATGATAGTGTTTGATATGACGACGACGGCAATCAACAACTATATGGATTACAGGAAGGCTAAAAATGATGATTACAAATACAAAACAAATATCGTAGGGCAGGCGGGTTTGTCAGATAAAACCGTCAGCAGCCTGATTTTTGCCATGCTTGCTTTTGCGGCCGCAGTAGGAATCTATTTAACGATTGAAACAGGCTGGCTGCTATTGCTGATGGGGGGCATCTGCTGTTTTATCGGAGTGTTTTATACTTTCGGGCCCGTACCGCTCTCACGGATGCCTTTAGGAGAAGTTTTCAGCGGGTTTACGATGGGCTTAGGCATTTTTCTTATGACGATTTATGTGAATACTTTTGATCAATATTTTTTCTTTTTGACGTTAGATAACTGGACATTCAAGTTATATGGAGATTTGACAAAAATAATTCCTGTTTTCTGGGCGTCCTTACCCATGGTGTTTACTATTGCCAACATCATGCTGGCAAATAATTTATGCGATTTGGATGAAGATATTTCCAATCACCGTTACACACTGCCGTTTTATATAGGCAGAGAAAAAGGCGTTCTTTTGTTCAAGTGGCTGATGTATAGCTGCTATGGGACGGTTTTGATTGGTGTCCTGTTTAGAATATATCACCCGGCGATGTTGCTTGTTTTTGCCACATTGCCTTTGATTATCAAAAATGTCCGCGTGTTCAGTAAAAAGCAAGTCAAGAGTGAAACATTTTCGATTTCCATAAAAAATCTCGTGCTATTCAATATGGCTCAAATCATCGGCTTAGTCTTGAGTATTTTACTGACAACTAAATAAAATGGAAAACCCGCTGAACAGCAAATAACTGTTCGGCGGGTTTTTATTTGATTGATGAGAGGCTGATTTCCCCGGAAGAAAGGGAAACTTCTTCGCCGGTGTCTAGAGTGACGATCAACTCTCCTCCATCACCGATGGCTTTAGCGACTCCCTGATAATGTTTCCCCCGTTGTTGAAAGATGACTTGTTTCCCCAAAACAAAAGAGCGTTCACGGTATTCTGTCAGAAAATGCTGCTGCTTGTCTTGCAGCATATGGAAAAATTGATTTAAAAACTCGGCAACAAGTTGATTACGTGTGATTTCAGGATTTTCAGTAAACAACGAACCGATTTTTTCCTGTAACTCTTTCGGGATTTTTTCAGGAGGCATCAGAAAATTAAGCCCCACACCTATAATAATTGAAGTAATGGAGTGAGTTTCGAAATCTGTAGTAGCCTCTGAAAGGATGCCTGCGATTTTCTTATTTTGATAGTAGACATCATTCACCCATTTGATTTGACAATTTTTTCCGGTCTTTTTTTCGATGGCAGCAGTTAAGGCAGCAGCAGATAGCACTGTATAGGAGGGCAGCTCGGTAAATTTTTTTTGGATGTTTAACAGCAAACTGAAATAAATTCCTTTTTCCGCAGCAGAAACAAAGTCCCGTCCAAAACGTCCCCGTCCCTTCGTCTGAGATTCCGCAATCAGGAGAATCGGCTGGTCCGTACCGTCAATGCTTGCTTTTTTCAGCAAGTCATTGGTTGAGGTAACTTGTTTTTCTACTTGGATGGTGAGTTGAGGGACGTGGCTGTCCAGATGTTTCATGATTTCGCTAGCCAAAAGTGTGTCGCTGGGTAAATAGACATATCCCACATTAGGCAGGCTTTCGATAAGATGGCCTTCTTTTTTCAGAGACTGGACAGCTTTCCAGATGGCGGTTCGGGAAACGTTTAATTTTTCTCCTAACCATTCGCCTGACAGGGGCTGCTCCGCTTGATTCAAAAAAATAGCCAACAATTTTTCTTTTGTGGTCATTACATGATCCTTCCTTAGTCATGATTTATTGCTTCTAGTATAGCAAATCCTTTGACTTGTGACTAAAATGAATTTTAATGGCGAAAAAAACTGGTCATAAAATTTTGTAATACACCCCAATATTGTTACAATCAATGTAATAAAGGAGGGGATATTATGTTTTGGGTCATTATAGGTGTGGGCTTTTGGGGAAGTTTTTTCTTTTGGCGTTTGTTGAGGAAATGGCTTAAAAAGAGCTATCAGGTGCTCCTTATTTTATTTCTCTTACCAGTTCTATTGTTTTTTGGCGCCAGAACTTTTGCGACGGGGTGGGATATTCTGGGCTGGTGGCTTATTGCCACAGGGATGTTGGTCTCTGCCATATTTATCACGGGTTATTATTTTTATGAAAAGATTAAAAGGAAAAATTTAACATAGTTTTGAAAATAAATTGACAGCAATCGAATCCAATTATTTAGAAAATTTGAACAAATAAAACAAACAGCTGATACATTTTGAATGTCAGCTGTTTGTTTTGTTTTTAGGTAGAATATCATATACTGGTAAAATCAATCGTCAATCAAGACTTTATCTGATTCTTTAGCAAGGATAACTTTATAAAAAGCCGCCCGCGGTTGAAATGATACGGGATTTTTTTAAATTTTTTTATAAAATCATAGCAGTAAAGCATCGTCGCTGACTTGGCTGCCGCTCTTTTTATGGAACAGCTCCAGCAAATCAGGAACTGTAAGCTGTTTTTTTTCTTCGTTAGCTAAATCAACCACGATTTGCCCTTGATGGAGCATGATCAGCCGGTTGCCGTACCTGATGGCATCTTCCATATTATGAGTGACCATAAACGCTGTCAGATTTTGTTCAGAAATGATTTTTTCAGTCAGCTCCATGACCAGTAGAGATGTTTTGGGGTCTAAGGCAGCAGAGTGCTCGTCCAACAAAAGCAGTTCAGGACGGACGATGGTTGCCATGAGCAAAGTAATCGCCTGTCTTTGTCCCCCTGACAGCAAACCGATTTCAGTTTGCAGTCTGTTTTCCAAACCCAGTCCCAGGGTTGCCAGCTGTTCTTTGAAAAATTTCCGCTGTTGCTTCTTGACCCCTTTGGAGAACCCTCTGGACTGTCCCCGCTTCATGGCAATAGCAAGATTTTCTTCCACTGTCAGTCTGACGGCTGTTCCCATCCGTGGATCTTGAAATACCCGGCTGATTTTTTTTGACCGCTTTATCACATTTTGTTTAGTGATATCTTGTCCATTAAGGGAAATAGAGCCAGAGGTAACAGGGAAACTGCCTGCCACACTATTGAGTAGAGTGGACTTGCCGGCTCCGTTGCCCCCGATAATCGAAATAAAATCACCTTCGCGGATATCCAGATTGATGCCTTTCAGTACATGGTTCTCATCCACTGTCCCTTTGCCGAAATAATGTTGAAGATTTTTAATAGATAAAATAGTCTTCATTATAAAACGCCCCCTTTGCGTTTTTTCGGTTGCCGTTTGCTGTTGCTCTGTAATTTTTTCTGAATCAGCGGAAAAGATAGTGCCACGACTAAAATCACTGCTGAGAAAAATTTATTGTCATTGGCTTCGATTGGCAATTCCAAGATTAAGGCTAGAATAAAACGGTAAATGATAGCACCCATCACAACAGAAAACATCCGGTAAAGCAACGGCTGTTTTGAAAACAAGACTTCAGAAATGATGATGGCTGCCAATCCGATGACGATAGTTCCGATACCTGAGGAGATATCAGCGTAACCATTGTTTTGAGCAATCAATGAGCCGCTCAAGGCAATCATCCCGTTGGCAATCATATAGCCTAAAATTTTCGTGAAATCAGTGTTGATACCATTAGCCTGACTCATTTCAATGTTGTCCCCTGTAGAAATAATAGACAGGCCGATTTCTGTCCGGAAAAAAGTATATAAAATTCCGATGACCAAAAGGACAGTCACGACACCGATAATGATTACTACGGTATTGCTGGTAAAGTTAAACTCATCCATAAAGTTGAAAATCGTTTTTTTCCCCAACAATGCCTGATTAGGTTTTTTGCCCATGACCCGGGAATTGATGGAATAAAGGCCGGTCATTGTGATAATTCCGGCTAATAATGCCGGAATTTTTAGTTTTGTATGAATGATGCCCGAAACCAGCCCCGCCAGCATCCCGCCGAAAATTGCCCCCACTGTGGCAACAATCGGGGGGAGATCAGCCATAATCAAAGCAGCAGTAATAGCTCCTCCTAAAGGGAAAGAGCCTTCTGTAGTCAAATCGGCTACGTCAAGAATCCGGTAAGTGACAAAAATACCTACAGCCAAAAGGGACCACATCAGTCCCTCGGCGATGGAAAAGGTAGCGATGGATAAAAGATTGGTAAAAAAATTTGCTATCATGTTCGTCATCCTTGCTTGTTTGTTTTTAAAACTTATTCAGGTGCCACGATTGAGTCCGGATCGATACCGATTGCTTCTGCCACTTCTTTATTGATTTCTAATTTCAAATCATCGGAAGTTTCCACCGGGATATCTCCTGGTTTAGCTTCACCTTTTAAGATTTTAGCAGCAATTTTAGCAGTTTGCTTGCCAAGGGAATGGTAATCGATACCGAAAGTTGCCAGACCGCCGTCTTGAACCATTTCTACGGAACCAGCCACTACAGGAGTTTTTGTTTCTTCTGTTACCTTTTTCACCACAGGCATCGCACTGGCAAAAGTATTGTCTGTCGGGATATAGATGCCGTCCACGTCTTTGGCTAAGCTGTTTGTAACTTGCTGGACATCGTTAGTGCTAGTTGCAGTCAATTCTTTTACTTTGATATTTTTACTTTCCAGATACTCTTTGGCAAGATTTGCCTGAAGCAGTGAATTAGGTTCTCCAGCATTATACATGATGCCGATTTTTTCCGGGTTATCAATCACACTCAGTAACAAATCAATTTGTTTTTCGATAGGGACCATGTCAGAAGTTCCTGTTAAATTTCCGCCGGGAGCTTCATTGGATGCCACCAGCTGGGCTTCTACCAAGTCGGTCACCGCTGTCACGACGATCGGGATTTCTGTGGTTTCATTCAATAAGGCTTGGGCAGCTGGTGTTGCAATTCCCAGCAGCAAGTCTACTTTTTCTTTCACCAGCTTTTGACTCATCGTCTTCAGCTGATCTTGTGCTCCTTGTGCATTTTGATAATCAAATGTGACATCTGTGATGCCTTCTTCTTCCAGACCTTCTTGGAATCCGGCGTAAGCCGCATCAAGAGACCCGTGTTCCACTTGTTGAAGCACACCGATTTTAACTGGGGTTCCTGCTTCTTTTCCTGTATCGTCTCCGGTAGATGAGTCGGGCTGATTTTTACAAGCTGCCAGACCTAAAATAGCCAGAGAGGCCGCCAATCCTAACGCAATTTTTTTCATGTTCATTTGTCTTTCCTCCATTTTCTTATTGACTTATTAAAAACAAAAAAACCATTTAGATTTTTCTAAATGGTTGTCTGGTTACTAAAAGTAGATTGATTTTTTCTAGCAAATCCGTTGGCCACCACTTAGATTATTTCATCCCATGTGGCCGTTTTGCTCGTACAAAATGCTTTAGCCATCATAGATACATGTCAGTTTGTATCCATGAGTGCATGTCTACAAACTCTATCTAAAAAAGCTAAAGTAAAAGTTTTTCGTATTCAGTTGTGAACGTTTTGTTTTGATCATTTTAAAAACCTCCGCACAAATGAATTGTTATAAGTATAGTCCAACCGCCTAAAAAAAGTCAAGTGCTATTTAGAAAATTCTGACAATTGATTTTCTGGACACAAACAAAAGGGAATATGATATGATTCTAATTAAGAAAACGGTCTTTGGAGGGATTGGCTTTGAAAATAACGATACGAGACATCGCTGAAGCGGCAGGTGTGTCCACAACGACCGTGTCGCAAATTTTAAATAATAAAGGCAGTCGCTTTAGCGAGGAAACAAGAGCAAAGGTGATGGAGACAGTCAAAAAATTCAACTATCAGCCAGATTTTTTTGCTCAAAATATGATCACTAAAAAATCAAAAACCATTGGCATGATTGTTCCTGATGTGACAGACTTCTTTTTTTCAAAGCTCATTGAAGGCGTGGAGGCTTATTTGAATTCTTTCGGCTACATGATGCTGCTGTGCAACACCAGTCATGATAAGTTATTAGAAGAAAAATATTTTGAAGAGTTGCTGCGCCGGTCGGTGGAAGGGATCATCATTGCCACACCGAACATGTTGAACGATACGATTATCAAACATCCCAAAGTAGTCGGTAAAAAAGTTCCTTTGCTGTTGATGGATCTGGGGAAAAACCCTCGTAATGAGGGGAAACTTCTTGTGGAAGAGTATCAAGGGGTCTATGAAGGTACAAAATATTTAATCGATAACGGGCATCGGGAAATTGCATTTTTGCGCGAAGTAGGAGACTATTATCAGTTATCAGAAAGAATCACCGGATTTTTAAACTGTTTGGAAGATCATGGGATTATTATGGATGATCGTTTAATTGAGAGCAGTCCTTTAGATATTGAGGGAGGCTATCAAGGGACTCGCCGGCTTCTTGAAAAAGAAATCCCTTTTACAGCTTTGATATGTACTAACGATCAGATGGCTATCGGTGCGTATCAGGCAATCATGGAAGCAGGTTTCAAAGTGCCTGCCGACATTTCAGTTATCGGTTTTGACGGCATTGAGATCACCCGCTATATGTCTCCGGCACTGACCACAGTCTATCAGCCAGTGTATGATGTGGGCTATACAGCAGGCGAGTTTATCATCGGTGCAATCGAAAAACCTGCATCAAAAATTCCTAATAAAACTTTTCCTACTAAGCTTTTGATTAGAGATTCTGTAAAACGATTGACGGACTGAGCCAGTCGTGTTAAACTTTTATGGAAGCGGTTTTAATTCATTGTTGTGATTGGTAAAACGTTTTACTGATTTACTTTTTTACCTTTTATTGCAATTTAGTTATAATATGAGTACCCAGGGGGATTAGAAAAATGAGAATGGTGGATCTGATTGAAAAAAAGAAAGATGGAGTCAGTTTATCCAAGAGGGAGATTGAGTTTATCGTTGAAGGTTACACGGAAGGAACGATTCCCGACTATCAAATGAGTGCCTTTTTGATGAGTGTCTGTTTTCAGGATATGACAGATGAAGAAATCACTCATTTAACTCTAGCGATGGCAAATTCCGGGGACAGGATTGATTTGTCTACAATCCACGGAATAAAAGTGGACAAGCATTCTACGGGAGGTGTGGGAGATACCACAACGATTGTTTTAGCTCCTTTAGTTGCAAGTGTGGGTGTTCCGGTGGCTAAAATGTCGGGACGGGGACTAGGGCATACGGGCGGCACAATCGATAAACTGGAAGCTATCCCTAATTTTCAAGTTGAGATTCCAAACGAACGCTTCATTGAGTTGGTGAATGAAACTCAAGTAGCGGTCACAGGGCAATCTGGAAATCTTGCACCAGCAGATAAAAAAATGTATGCTTTGCGTGATGTGACTGCGACGGTTGATTCGATTCCTTTGATCGCCAGCTCCATCATGAGTAAAAAGATTGCTTCAGGAGCAGACGCGATTGTGCTGGATGTGACCACAGGCGAAGGGGCGTTCATGAAAAATCTTGAAGATGCGAAACGCTTGGCCCAAACCATGGTAAGAATCGGCAACTTGGCAGGCAGAAAAACAATGGCGGTCATCTCTGATATGTCACAGCCGCTAGGTAATGCTATCGGCAATACGCTTGAAATCATTGAGGCGATTGAAACGCTAAAAGGCCGGGGACCTGAAGATCTGAAAGAGATGGTGTATGTACTGGGCAGTCAGATGGTCGTGCTGGCAGGCAAAGCGGCTTCACTTGAAGAAGCAAAAGGCTTGCTTGAGGAGGCGTTGACATCTGGTAAGGCACTTGGGAAGTTTAAAGAGATGATAACCAATCAAGGCGGAGATGCTGAGGTAATCGATGATTACAGCAGATTCGGCAAAGTAAAATATGTGATCGATTTGCCGGCAACAACATCAGGTTATGTGCATCAAATCCACGCTGAAAATGTGGGGATTGCTGCCATGCTTTTAGGAGCTGGCCGTCAAACAAAGGAAGATACCATCGATTACAGCGTTGGAGTGGTTCTTCACAAAAAGGTTGGCGAAGAAGTGGCAAAGGGGGAACCTTTGGCAACTATTTACGCTAACAGGGAACAAATCGATGACGTTAAAAAAATGCTGTATGAAAACGTGATTATCGGTGATAAAGTAGTGAAACCAGTTTTGATTCGCGGCATCATCACAGAATAGTCAAATTCAAGTTGAAAGGAATCAGTCTGATGAGTGAAAAATCTGAGTGGATAGAAATAGCACGAAAGGTCTATGAGAGAGCGTATGTTCCTTATTCTCATTTTCCGGTGGGGGCTTGTTTGGTGGCAGAAAACGGGGGAATTTATACCGGTGTCAATATCGAAAATGCTTCGTATGGTTTGTCCAACTGTGCGGAAAGGACGGCTATCTTTAAGGCAGTCTCAGAGGGTGAGCGTAAGTTTAAGCATATTGTCGTCGCCGCTAATACAGATGAGCCTGTTTCGCCTTGCGGTGCCTGTCGGCAAGTAATGGTGGAATTTTTTGAGCCTACCATGGGCGTCACCTTAGTCAACAAAAAAGGGGACATAAAGGAAACGACGGTAGGAGAATTATTACCGTATTCGTTTACCGAAAAGCAGTTATAGCAGTAGATTTTAGTATGATTTAATCGGCTTTTTTCAAAAGCTGTTAAATAAAAAAATATTAGGGGGCTTTAAAAAGATGAAAACATCTAAAAAGTTTGGATTAAGTTTGCTAACATTAGGTTTGACCGTGGCACTTGCAGCATGCGGCGGAGGCGGAGATACTAAGTCGACCGACGATGCTAAAGAAGATGGTGCAGGCAAAGATGACTTTTCAGCTGCACTTGTTACCGATTTGGGTGGTGTAGACGACAAATCATTTAACCAGTCAGCTTGGGAAGGACTTCAAGCATGGGGTGAAGAAAACGGCAGGGAAAAAGGCGTGGGCGGCTACAATTATTTTCAGTCTGACTCAGATGCGGATTTTGAACTAAACTTAAACAGTGCCATTGATGACGGCTATAATATTATTTTCGGTGTTGGTTTTAAATTGCAGCCAGCTGTAAAAGAAATCGCTGAAGCCAATACAGATACTGAATTTGTTATTGTTGATGAAGTAATTGAAGGATTGGACAATGTAGCTTCTGTCTTATTTAAAGACCATGAAGCATCATATCTGGCTGGTATCGCTGCAGCTAAAACAACCAAAACGAACAAAGTAGGTTTTGTCGGAGGTATGGAAGGGGCAGTTATCGGTCGATTCCAAGCTGGTTTTGAGGCTGGCGTTGCTTCTGTTGACGAAGACATTAAAGTAGACGTGAAGTATGTAGGTTCATTTGGTGATGCAGCTAAAGGGAAATCAATCGCTGCTGCCATGTATCAAAGTGGCGTAGACGTTATTTTCCACGCATCAGGGGACACAGGGCAAGGGGTATTCTCTGAAGCTATCGACTTGATGAATACAAATCCTGAGAATCCAGTATGGGTTATCGGTGTGGACCGTGACCAAGAAGATGAAGGTGCCTTTGACGGAGGCAACGTCACATTGACTTCTACACTTAAAGGTGTGGGGACAGCTGTTCAAGACATTGCCAACAAAGCACTTAAAGGGGAATTCCCAGGCGGCGAAATCATGAACTATGGTTTGGCTGAAGAAGGTGTAGATTTGACTGCTGGACAATTGGATGATGTTAATCCGGAAATCAAACAGTTAGTAGAAGAAGCTAAAAAAGATATTATCGACGGAACAATCGTAGTACCGGATGCACCAGAAGCACCATAAACTTGTGTAAATAATGACCGAAATAGTTAGGAAGTGAAAAGAGTGGAAGAATCGCATTATGTGATTGAGATGGAAAATATCACGAAAGCATTTGGAACTTTCAAAGCTAATGACAACATCAACTTGAATGTTAAAAAAGGCGAAATCCACGCACTGCTGGGTGAAAATGGTGCAGGAAAGTCTACTTTGATGAATATTTTGTCAGGCTTGCTGGAGCCAACTTCCGGTACGATCCGTATTCATGGAGAAGAAGTGGATATCGCTAATCCGACGATTGCGAATAAATTGGGGATTGGGATGGTCCATCAGCATTTTATGTTAATTGACAACTTCACAATTGCTGAAAACATTATTTTAGGAAGCGAGCCCACAAATGCTGGAGTGATCGATCAAAAAAAAGCTCTTGAAGAAATAACCGCTGTTTCAGATAGATATGGATTTAAAATCGACCCGACAGCGCTAATCAGCAACATCTCCGTTGGTATGCAGCAACGGGTAGAAATCATCAAAACCCTTTACCGGGGTGCTGATTTGCTGATTTTTGACGAACCTACCGCAGTTTTGACACCTCAAGAAATCGAGGAGTTGATCGAGATTATGCATGGGTTGGTGGCTGAGGGGAAATCTATCATCGTCATTACACATAAATTAGATGAAATCAAAGCAGTAGCAGACCGCTGCACAGTTATCCGTCGGGGAAAGAGTATCGATACTGTCAATGTGGCAGACGTTACTCCTCAGGAATTGGCAGATTTGATGGTCGGCCGTTCGGTGTCTTTCAAGACACCGAAAGGTCCTGCTGCACCTAAACACCCAGTGCTTAAAATCAAAGATCTGGTCGTAAAAGAAAATCGCGGGCTGGATGCTGTAAAAGGCTTGACATTGGAAGTCCGGGCGGGAGAGATTGTTGGAGTTGCGGGAATCGACGGCAACGGCCAAAGCGAACTGCTGCAGGCTATCACTGGTATGAGGAAGGTAGAAAGCGGAACGGTTGAAATCAACGGTAAAGATGCTACCAATAACAAACCAAGGGAAATCACGGAAAACAGCACAGCTCACGTTCCTGAGGATCGCCAAAAATATGGTCTGGTTTTGCCGATGACAGTGTCAGAAAATATGGCAATTCAAACTTATTATAAAGCACCTCTCAGTAAAAACGGCTTTTTAAATTATAAGAGCATCAATCAGCATGCGAGAGAACTGATTGAAGAATTTGACGTGCGTACTTCCAGTGAATTAGTACCGGCAAGTGCTCTTTCTGGAGGAAATCAGCAAAAAGCCATCATTGCCCGTGAAATCGATCGGGATCCGGATTTGTTGATAGTAGCACAACCGACCAGAGGGCTGGATGTGGGCGCGATTGAGTATATTCATAAGCGGCTGATTGAGCAAAGGGACCGTGGCAAAGGTGTTTTATGTGTGAGTTTTGAGTTAGATGAGATTTTAAACATTTCTGATAGGATTGCAGTGATGTTTGACGGGCGTATCGTAGGCATCGTTGATCCCAAAGAAACAAACGAACAAGAGTTAGGCTTGTTGATGGCAGGTGTGCCATTGGAAGAAGCACGGCAGGAGTTAAGTCAGGCTGTGGCACAGGAAGGAGCTGACGTTGATGAATAATAGTTCAAGAATCAAGACGATTGCAGTTCCTGTGGTTTCAGTCCTGGCAGGATTAATTTTGGGAGCTGTCATCATGGCCGTTTCCGGTTATAGTCCAATAGAAGGCTATCAGGCAATGTTGCGGGGTGCTTTTGGACGGACTTACAATATTGGAGAAGTCTTTCGTTCGGCTACTCCGCTGATTTTGACAGGATTAGGATTTTCAGTTGCCAGTACAGCAGGTTTTTTTAATATCGGTCTGGCAGGACAGGCACTTGCCGGGTGGATTTCGGCGGTTTGGCTGGCCTTGACTTTTCCTGACTTGCCAAAAATTATTCTAGTACCTTTATGTATCGTGGTCGGTGCGTTAGCCGGAGCTTTGTGGGCCGGTATTGCAGGCTTTTTCAAAGCGCAGTTCGGCACCAGTGAAGTGATTGTAACGATTATGTTGAACTATACTATTTTATATATCAGTAACCATTTAGTCCGTTATGTTATGACAGATAATAAAGATGCTACGCCTAAGATTGGTGCTAATGCTTCCTTACGGACAGATTTTTTACGTACTTTGTCTGGGGGCTCTAGATTGAATATGGGTCTGTTCTTGGCCTTGATTATGATTGTTGTGATATGGATTTTCATGAGAAAGACCACAGCCGGTTTTGAAATGCGTTCGGTGGGGCTGAACCCTTTTGCTTCAGAGTATGCAGGGATGAGTGCCAAGAAAAACATTGTTTTGGCAATGATGATTTCAGGGGCATTGGCCGGTTTGGGCGGTGTCGTTGAAGGTCTAGGGACTTTTGAAAATCTGTATATTTTAGACGCGGCGCCTGCCATAGGATTTGACGGTATGGCTGTATCATTGCTTGGCGGAGGCAATCCGATTGGCATCCTCTTGTCAGCGATTTTATTCGGAACGTTGAAAACGGGCGGATTGAAGATGTCGAGTGTGGATATTCCAAATGAAATTGTAGATGTGGTGGTCGCTTCCATCATCTTCTTCATCGGTATCAGTTTTGCCATTCGTTATCTCATGGACAAATTTAGTCCGAAGAAGGAGGAGGCATAATTATGGAAGGACTTGTTGGTATTTTAGCAATGATTGTCTCCTCTTCATTGGTTTATTCTGCTCCTTTGATATTTACAGCTTTGGGCGGTACCTTTTCTGAACGAAGCGGGATAGTGAACGTTGGTTTGGAAGGGATTATGACCATCGGTGCTTTTAGTGCAGCAGTGTTTAACTTGAACACAGTGCATCTGTTCGGTGCAGCAACGCCTTGGATCGCTATGATATTCGGCGGTTTAGTAGGAGTGCTCTTTTCATTAATCCATGCGGTAGCGACAATCAATCTAAGAGCAGATCATATCGTCAGCGGAACGGTTATCAACTTGATGGCTCCGGGATTGACTGTGTTTCTAACGAAACAGCTGTTTGACGGTAAGGGACAGACTGAAATCATCCGTCAGCGTTTTGGTAAATTCAGTTTTCCGATTTTAAAGGACATTCCTATTTTGGGTGATATCTTCTTTAAAAATACATCTGCACCTGCTTACGTGGCGATTTTCGTGGCATTTTTAGCCTATTTTATCATTTTCAAAACCAAATTTGGTTTGCGGCTGCGCTCTGTGGGGGAAAACCCTCAAGCGGCAGACACACTAGGTGTAAATGTCTATGCCATGAAATATGCCGGAGTATTGATTTCAGGTTTATTGGGAGGGATTGGCGGTGCCATTGTGGTTCAGGCGATATCCGGTCAATTTTCTGTTTCGACAATCGCAGGACAAGGATTTATTTCCATGGCAGCGATGATTTTCGGAAAATGGAATCCTATCGGCGTCATGGGAGCAGCGATTTTCTTCGGTGTTTCCCAGAGTCTGGCAATCATCGGCAAACAGATTCCGTTCCTTGCCGCTTTGCCGGAAGTTTATCTGCAGGCAGCACCTTATGTATTGACGATTATCGTGCTGGTAGTGTTCATCGGAAAATCCCAAGGACCTAAAGCCGGCGGGAAAACGTATATCAAATCTAAATAATCCTTAAACGTGCCAAGCGACTTTTTTATCATCATAGAAAGGCAGCTTATGGCACGTTTATTATAAGAAAATTTTTCAATAGAAAGAAGGCTGTTAGATGTTTAAACGTGTACATTTAATTGTGATGGATTCAGTAGGAATCGGCGAGGCGCCCGATGCGGCTAAATTCGACGATGTAGGCAGTCATACGTTAGGACATATTGCTGAGACTGCAGGACTGCGTCTGCCTAATTTGGAACGTTTGGGCCTAGGGATGATCACTCCCCTTAAAGGAGTGGCGGCAATCGAAGACCACAAAGGCTATGTGACAAAATTAGAAGAAGTTTCTGTTGGAAAAGACACGATGACAGGGCACTGGGAAATCATGGGCTTAAATATTCAAACACCTTTTCGAGTGTTTCCGCAAGGATTTCCCCAAGAGCTGTTAGATAAAATTTCTGAGTTTTCAGGTCGGGGCATTATCATGGAAGCTAACAAGCCGTACAGCGGTACGGCTGTAATCGATGATTTCGGCGAAGAGCAAATGAAAACCGGGGATTTGATTATTTATACTTCAGCTGACCCTGTTTTGCAAATTGCTGCTCATGAAGAAATCATCCCTCTGGAAGAACTGTACCAGATTTGCGAGTACACGCGTGAAATTACTAAAGACGACCCTTACATGATTGGCCGTATCATTGCCCGGCCTTACGTAGGAGAGCCTGGGAATTTTACCCGGACAGCCAATAGGCATGATTATGCTCTGAATCCGTTTGGCAAAACTGTCTTGGATAGTTTGAAAGATGGGGGCAAAGAAGTCATTGCTGTGGGGAAAATCAACGATATTTTCAATGGGCAAGGCATTACTGACTTTGTCCGCACTTCTTCCAATATGGACGGGGTCGATAAGTTGCTGGAAGTGATGAAAAGAGATTTCGAAGGATTGAGTTTTACCAATCTAGTGGATTTTGATGCTCTGTTCGGTCATCGGCGCAACACGGCAGGATATGCCCAAGCTTTAGAAGATTTTGACTACCGTTTGCCTGAAATTATCGATGAGATGGCAGAAGATGATCTGCTGATTATCACTGCTGATCATGGGAATGACCCCACATTCAAAGGGACAGATCACACGAGAGAGTATGTTCCTCTGGTCGTTTACAGCAAACAATTCAACGGACAAGGGGCATTGCAGCAAGGTTATTTTGCAGATATCTCCGCAACCATCGCAGAGAATTTTAATGTTCCTGCAACTGAAAATGGCGTCAGTTTCTTGAAAGAGTTGAACTAACGAAAGGGGAAAACAAATGACAAAAAATTTGAGTGAACGATTAAACGAAACATCTGCCTTTATTCAATCTAAAGGTGTTAAAGAAGTCGATTTTGGTTTGATACTGGGTTCCGGCTTGGGAGAGCTGGCTGAAGAAATTGCTGAACCCATCGTTATCCCCTACGAGGAAATCCCTAATTTTCCTGTATCGACGGTTACCGGGCATGCCGGTCAGCTGGTTTACGGTGTCTTATCAGGGAAAAAAGTTTTAGCTATGCAAGGCCGTTTCCACTATTATGAGGGGCACAGTATGGCGACAGTAACATTTCCAGTACGCGTGATGAAAGCTCTCTCTGCCCATTCAATCATTGTGACCAATGCCGCGGGGGGCGTCAACACTTCTTTCACTCCAGGGAATTTGATGCTGATCACTGATCAAATCAACTTTACTGGAACAAACCCATTGATTGGGGAAAATGATGAAGACTTAGGTCCGCGTTTCCCGGATATGTCAGAAGCTTATGACAAAGCTTATGGCAAAACAGCCCGTGAAGTTGCGGCAGAATTGAAAATCACCTTGCAGCAAGGAGTTTACATGGGCTACTCTGGACCAACGTATGAAACACCGGCAGAAATCCGCATGTCCCGGGCAATGGGAGCAGATGCTGTGGGGATGTCTACGGTGCCGGAAGTAATCGTGGCCCGTCATGGCGGTATGCGGGTATTAGGAATCACTTGCGTCACTAACTTGGCTGCAGGGATGCAGGCAAATCTAAATCATGAAGAAGTGGTAGAAACCACAGAACGAGTGAAAGAGGACTTCAAATCATTAGTAAAAGAAACGTTAAAACGATTATAGAAAGGAAGAGAAGTGTATTATGAGCGTGCATATCGGTGCAGAAAAAGGCGACATCGCAGATAAAATTTTATTGCCGGGCGATCCATTACGGGCAAAATATATTGCTGAAAACTTTTTGGATGACCCTCAATTATATAATGAAGTCCGAGGTATGTTAGGATATACCGGGACCTATAAAGGAGTGCCTGTTTCTGTTCAAGGCACGGGGATGGGGATTCCGTCGGCGGCTATTTATGTGACGGAACTAATTCGTGAATATGACGTAAAGAAATTGATTCGTGTGGGTACTTGTGGGTCAATCCAAAAGGATGTCCACGTTCGCGACTTGGTTTTGGCACAAGCGGCAGCTACGTCTTCTGCGATTATTCGCAACGATTTCCCTAAGCATGATTTCCCTCAAATCGCTGATTTCAAATTGCTGATGAAAGCTTATGAGAAGGCAGTGGAAAAAGGATTCAATATCCATGTGGGGAATGTTTTGTCAGATGATGTCTTTTATAAAGACAACATGGATGATGTTTTTCGTTTGGGTGATCACGGGGTGTTGGGTATTGAGATGGAGGCTGCGATCATTTATTATTTGGCAGCGAAATATCATGTTCAAGCACTAGCTCTGATGACAGTGAGCGATCATATCATTACCGGTGAAGAAACGTCTGCGGAAGAACGGCAAAAAACATTTGATGAGATGATCATCGTGGCACTGGAAACAATCATAGAAGAATAGTCTGGGCATCTGGGTAAAACCAGATGCTTTTTTGTTAATAATAGCCAAGACAGAGTTGGGCATAGTATAATGGTGATGGCGATTGATAGGATTATCTAGGAGGTATCGTGTAATGGAAAACTTTGAATTTTATGCACCAACGAAAATTTTTTTTGGTAAAGAACAGTTAGAAAATCTGCCTGCTATTTTAAATGAGTATGGCAAAAAAGTGCTGCTTGTTTACGGCGGGGGGAGCATCAAGAAAAACGGTTTGTATGACGCTGTTTTGTCACTGTCGGAAGATGCCTTTGACCTTTATGAGCTGTCTGGTGTAGAGCCAAATCCCCGTATCGAAACTGTGCGGGCAGGTGTTGCTATTTGCCGGGAGAAAAAAATAGATGTGATTTTAGCAGTAGGTGGCGGCTCGACCATCGACTGTGCCAAAGCAATTGCTGCGGGTGTTTTTTATGACGGGGACCCTTGGGACTTCACCGCCGACAGCAGTTTGATCACGAAAGCTTTACCATTAGTCAGTGTGTTGACATTATCTGCGACTGGTTCGGAGATGAATTCAGGAGCAGTGATAAGCGACATGGCTAAAAATGAAAAATTATCTTTAGGGAACACTCTCACCATTCCCAAAGCTTCTATTTTAGACCCTACTTATACTTTTACGGTGCCTCAGTATCAAACGGCCGCTGGGTCTGCGGACATCATGAGTCATTTGATTGAGAATTACTTTAAGCAGACGAAGGGGGCGGAAGTTCAGGATCGCATAGCAGAAGGATTGATGCGCACGGTGCTGCAATACACGCCGGTCGCTTTGCAAACGCCGGATAACTACGAGGCCCGGGCAAATTTGATGTGGGCCAGTTCCTTAGGGCTGAACGGGTTGACCGGACGGGGCAAAGGCGGTTCATGGTCCTGTCATGCTATCGAACACGAACTTAGTGCTTTTTATGACATCACTCATGGGGTAGGATTGGCGATTATCACTCCACGCTGGATGGCGCACGTACTAAATGAAGCGACGGTGGATAAATTTGTTTCCTTTGCGGTCAATGTGATGGGCTTGTCGCTGATAGACGACCGTTTTGCTTTAGCAAGGGAAGGCATCCGCTGCCTGAAAAATCATTTTCTCTCGTGGGGCATCCCAATGTCATTGGTCGAAGTGGGTATCAATGAAGAAAAGCTTGAGCTGATGGCGGAAAAAGCTGTAGAACATAATACCCTTGATAAAGGATTTGTTCCGCTGGGTGTGGCGGACGTTCTTAGTATTTTGAAAGCCAGCTTAAACAGTTGACGATGCTTTGATTTCCGGCAATATTTTATAAAAAATTTCCGAGATATTATGAAAACTGCTGTGCAAGGAGACCCCATGCACAGCAGTTTTTTAGACAAAGATTACAAATAATATTTTTTTGAGAAACTTAAGTCATCCTTTAATTCATACACGAGAGGTTTTCCGGTAGGTATCTCAAACTTCAAAATTTCCTCGTCTGTCATATCTTCCAGATATTTCGCTAAGGAACGTAAGGAATTTCCGTGAGCCACGACCAGTACACTTTTGTTTTCCAACAGGGATGGGGCAATGGCGTCTTCCCAGTATGGCAGTGTCCGCTCCAAGGTGACTTTCAAGCTTTCGCCCTTTGGAATGATATGGGAATCAAGGTGCTGATACTTTGCTTCTTTTGTTGAAGAACGTTTGTCGTCATCATCTAGCAATGGCGGTAAAATGTCATAGGAGCGTCTCCACATCAGCACTTGTTCATCGCCGTATTTTTCAGCAGTTTCTGCTTTGTTCAAACCTTGAAGAGCGCCGTAGTGTCTTTCGTTCAGACGCCATGATTTTTCTTCAGGCAGCCACAGCTGATCAATTTCTTCCATGACGATGTGGGCGGTTTTGATGGCACGTTTTAACAAGGAAGTATAGACGATGTCAAATGTAAGACCTGCTTCTTTTAGTTTTTTGCCTGCTTCTGCTGCTTCCATCATTCCCTGTTTGCTTAAAGGAACATCTGTCCAACCGGTGAATTTGTTCTCAAGGTTCCATTGGCTTTGTCCGTGACGAATAAATACTAACGTCTTCATTTATATGTACCTCCGTAAAAAAATTTAATCCCGAACGTGAATGGTTTCGACCCCTTCAGGATGTCCCACGATGACGGTGGACACTGTATCAAGAAATAAACCGTGCTCAACAACACCTGCTTGCTTGATCAGCCAGTCCGCCAGCTGATGAGGGTCTTCGATTTTCCCTATATGCAAATCAATAATATAGTTTTGGCTGTCAGTTTGTACGACAGTCCCTTGGTCATCTTTTCTCAGTACTGGCTGCAGATTTTTTTCTGCGAATAAATTTAATAATTGCAGTGAACCGTAAGGGATGACTTCCACGGGTAGAGGAAAGGCGCCAAGATAGTCGACCATTTTTGATTCATCGACGATCCAGATGTTTTTCTTTGAACTTTCTGCCACAATTTTTTCGAATAAAAGTGCCGCACCGCCGCCTTTGATGCCTTGGAAATCTTTGCTGATTTCATCTGCCCCGTCGATAGTAACATCCACATGGGTGACCTCATCAATACTTTTCAAAGGGATATTTAAAGCAAGTGCCTGCTTTTCGGTGGCCTTGGATGTGGTCACACCGATAATCTTTAAGTTTTCTTCGTTTACCCGGCGTCCGATTTCTTCTACCATATAATAGGCAGTTGAGCCGGTTCCCAAACCGACGATCATACCGTCCTCGATATATTTGGCAGCTTCAATGCCGACTAATTGTTTTAAGTTCATTTATTCCACTCTCTCCTTTAACTTTCTGCTACTATTTTATCCTTGTTTGCTGAAAAAAGATAGGGAAACTGTCTGATTGAGCTTATCTTTCTTATTAAAATAGGAAGAGATAATTATTGGGAGAAAATGACTGGAAATAGTTGAAAGCATATTCTTAAAAAAAGTGCGAGGTGGTGATTGACAGTTTTTTTTAATTGTGATAAGATTTTAAAGGTGCTTTATGTACAGGTTTCTATTTCGAATAGACGTTCTGACTGTTCAGAAAAAGCATTTTACACGGTAATTGTCATTGCAAGAAAACTTGCATTCTTTTTTATCGTAAAAAATGAACCACCAGGATGTGTGGTACTAGAAAGACAGCTAGGGAAGGAGGAAAAAAGGATGCCAACAATTAACCAATTGATTCGTAAATCTCGTAAATCAAAGCCGACTAAATCTGGTTCACCAGCATTGGGTAAAGGCTATAACAGTTTGAAAAAGTCTCATACAGACACTAACTCTCCTCAAAAACGCGGAGTATGTACACGTGTAGGTACGATGACACCTAAAAAACCAAACTCAGCTTTACGTAAATTTGCTCGTGTTCGTTTGTCAAATAATATTGAGGTGACTGCTTATATCCCTGGGATCGGGCATAACCTTCAAGAGCACAGTGTGGTATTGATCCGCGGCGGACGTGTGAAAGACTTGCCGGGGGTACGTTATCATATCGTTCGTGGAGCGCTTGACACGGCGGGTGTTACTGATCGCCAACAAAGTCGTTCTAAGTATGGTGCGAAAAAACCTAAAGCAAAAAAATAAATAATTAACTGAACTATTAAAATACATGGAATAAGAATTTTTGGAAGGAGGAATTTGAATGCCTCGAAAAGGTCCTGTTGCGAAACGTGAAGTTTTACCAGATCCTATTTATCAATCAAAAGATGTGACCCGTCTAATCAACCGAGTTATGGTTGACGGAAAACGCGGTACGGCATCAAATATCATCTATAGTGCTTTTGATATCATTAAAGAATCTACAGGAAACGATCCGTTGGAAGTGTTTGTGCAAGCAATGGATAACGTAAAACCTGATTTAGAAGTAAAAGCTCGCCGTGTAGGTGGCTCAAACTATCAAGTACCGGTTGAGGTTCGCCCAGAACGTCAAATCACTTTAGCTTTACGTTGGATCGTCAGCTATTCACGCAATCGTGGAGAGCATACGATGGAACAACGTTTAGCAAAAGAATTGATGGATGCTGCCAACAACACAGGTGCTTCAGTTAAAAAACGTGAAGACACTCATAAAATGGCAGAAGCTAACAGAGCATTTGCTCACTACCGTTGGTAAAATCCTCTACAG